>NZ_CP109390.1:6810000-9364696 GCF_045040525.1 Kitasatospora sp. NBC_01539 | reverse complement strand
CCGGCGACGTACTCCGGGCTGCTCGAACCGATCCGCAAGGCGTTCGCGAAGGCCAACGGCGTGAAGCCGGCGCTGTTCAGCGCCAACTCCGAGGGCGCCTGCCCCACCTGCAACGGCGCGGGCGTCGTCTACACCGACCTGGCGATGATGGCCGGTGTGGCCTCCCCCTGCGACGACTGCGAGGGCAAGCGGTTCCAGGCCTCGGTGCTGGAGTACCGCCTCGGCGGCCGCGACATCAGCGAGGTGCTCGCCATGTCGGTGGCGGAGGCCGAGGAGTTCTTCGGCACCGGCGAGGCCCGCACCCCGGCCGCGCATGCCGTCCTCGACCGGCTCGCGGACGTCGGGCTCGGCTACCTCACCCTCGGCCAGCCGCTCCCCACGCTGTCCGGCGGCGAGCGGCAGCGGCTCAAGCTGGCCACCCACATGGCCGACAAGGGCGGCGTGTACGTCCTGGACGAGCCGACCACCGGCCTCCACCTCGCCGACGTCGAGCAGATGCTCGGCCTCCTCGACCGGCTCGTCGACTCCGGCAAGTCGGTGATCGTCATCGAGCACCACCAGGCCGTCATGGCGCACGCCGACTGGATCATCGACCTCGGCCCCGGCGCCGGCCACGACGGCGGCCGGATCGTCTTCGAGGGCACACCCGCCGACCTCGTCGCCGCCCGCTCCACCCTCACCGGCGAGCACCTCGCGGCGTACGTCGGCGGCTGACCGCGCCGTCGCTCCCACCGGGCGGTGCGACACCCGCTGCCGCACCGCCCGGTGGCCACCCGCACGGGTCAGCCGTCGCCGAGCAGGGCGTCGAGGAACGCGTTGCGGAACTTCCCGGCCGGGTCGAGTTTCCGCGCCAGCCGTCCGAACTCGCCGGCCTGCTCGTAGCGCGCGGCCAGCTCGTCCGGGGCCAGGCCGGTGAGCTTGCCCCAGTGCGGCCGGCCGCCCAGCGGTATCAGCCGCTCCTCGACCGCCGCGATCACCGGTGCGACGGCGGCGGCGTCGCGGACCCACGTGAAGTGGAAGGTCGCCGTGGGCCGCCGGTACGCGGGGCTGAGCCACAGATCGTCGGCGGCGACCGTCCGGACCTCCGCGACGTGCAGCGCCGGCGCGACCAGGTCGCCGATGTCGCGCAGCGCCTCGAACGCGGCGGGCGCCGCCTCCCGCGGCAGGTAGTACTCCGACTGCAGCTCCTCCCCCGCGCCGGGCGTCAGCTCCGGGCGGAAGTGCGGAAGCCGCTCGAACCACGGCCCGGGCACGTCGAGTTGCTCGGTGCTGTGCTCCGGCGGCATGCCCGGCACGGGGTTGAGCGGGCGGTCCGCCGCCCGGCCGCCCTCCCAGCCGCTGCCGCTGTCACTGCTGCTATCACTGTGACTGCCGCTGCCGTCGGTACGCCGCTTGAGCCAGACCTGGGCCTCCGGGCCGCGCCAGTCCGTGAACACGCTGACGCTGTCGGCGGCGCCGAGGACTGCGTCGAAGCGGTCGGCGACCTCGGTGAGGGGTACCGCCACCCGGACGCGCTGCGCCATCGTGTACGCGGGTTCGACCTCCAGGGTGAGACGGGTGACGACGCCGAGCGCGCCGAGTGCGACGACCGACCCGGGGAAGGTGTCCGGTGCGGTGGCGCGGTCCAGCTCGACGAGGTCGCCCTCCGGGCCGACGAGTTGGAGGCCCGTCACGGCGGCGGCCAGACAGCGGCGGGCGTCGCCGGAACCGTGCGTGCCGGTCGCCACCGACCCGGCGACGGAGATGTGCGGCAGCGACGCGAGGTTGCCGAGGGCGAGGCCGGACCGGTGCAGGGCGACGGCGAGTTCGGCGTAGCGCAGGCCCGCCGGCACGCGGACCGTCGAGCGGTCGGTGTCCACGTCGACGGCGGCCGGCAGCCCGTCGAGCACGACGAGGTCGCCGGGCGCGGCGGCGACCCGGCTGAACGAGTGGCCGCTGCCGAGCGCTCTGATCCGGGCCGAGCCGGCGACGAGCCGGCGCAGCTCGTCGAGGTCGCGCGGCCGGTGGGTGCGCTCGGCGCCGAAGGCGACGTTGCCGGCCCAGTTCGTGGTCGGGAGGGACTCCATGGCGTGATCACTCCGATCGGTACGGGTACGGGCACGGGGGCAGATACGGGGGCAGATACGCGGGGCAGGTACGCGGGGCAGGCACGGGGGGCAGGTACGGGGCGGCGGACGGCCCGCGGCTGCACGTGCGGGGTTCCGGCAGCACGGGGCCGGGTGGGGGAGTGCCGCTCGTTCGGGCTCCCCCACCCGGCCCCGCCGCGTGCCGTGCGGGGCGCGGGTCAGCCGACCGGCGCCGTCACCATGTCGTCGACGAGGACGAAGCGGTAGTCGCGCTCCAGCAGGCCCTCGATGACGGCGGGCAGCGCCTCGACCGTCTGCGACCGGTCGCCGCCGCCGTCGTGCAGGAGCACCACCGACCCCGGGCGGGCCTCGGCGAGGACGGTGTCGGCGATGAAGTCCGCGCCGGGCATCGCCCAGTCGTCCGGGGCGACGTCCCAGAGCACGACGCGGGCGTCCTCCTCGGTGAGCCACCGCACCACCTCGGGGGTGCGTGCGCCGTACGGCGGCCGGAACAGCGTGGGCGCCGGGCCGTCCGACACCTCGGCGATCCGGTCGCGGGTGCGCGCGAGCTGCTCGACCAGCTCCGGGCGGGTGAGCTCCGGCAGGAACGGGTGCGACCAGGTGTGGTTCGCCAGCCCGTGGCCCTGTGCGCGGATCCGCCGGACCTCCTCCGGGTACGCGCCGGCGTTCATGCCCACGCAGAAGAAGGTCGCCGGCACGCCGTACCGCTCCAGCACGTCGAGGATCCGCCCGGTGTAGGGCGGCAGCGGGCCGTCGTCGAAGGTCAGCGCGATCTCCCGGCGCTCGCGGGGCCCGTGGTCGAGGCAGCGGCCCGCGGCGGACATCCGGGCCGTCGCGTCGGCGGCGGAGGCGATCCACCGCTCCAGCAGCGGCTCGCGCCCGGTCTGGGTGCCGCGGTTGCGGACCAGCCGGGTGAGCGCGGCCGGGGCGCGGGCCGCGGCGTGCGCGACGTCGACGGCCGGGACGGACCCGAACGACGGCCGTCGGGGCAGGGCGTCCTCGTCCGCCCGGAACACCTCCAGGCCGGCCGCCATCATGCGGCCGTCGAGGATCCCGTTGGTGCTCTCCACCACGGTGGCGTGCGGGCCCCGGATGCCGCGCAGGTACGCGATCATCTCATCGGCCCGGCCCGCGGCGAACTGCATCCGGGGCAGCACGCGTCCGCCGTCGGGGCCGACGGTGTCGACCTCGAAGCCGGTGGCGCCCCAGGAGACTCCTGAGTACAACATCCTGTACCTCCGTCGGGGCAGCGGCTCAGGCCGGCCGGGTGTACTCGGTGAAGTGGCGCTCGGCGAAGAGCTCGGGCCACCGGCCGTGGTCGAGGCCGAGGTCCTGCGCTCTGCGCAGCACGGAGCGCCAGTACGGCTTGACGGGCGGCCAGAGCCGGCCGGTCTCGCAGTAGGAGGCGTCGACGAAGTAGCGGTCCTTGCCCGCCGATCCGGGCCGGCGGCGCCGGGCGTGGAAGAGCGCCGAGTGCAGCACGACCGTCGACCCGGGCGGCAGCCGGTCGATGACCACCTCGCCCGGCAGCTCCCGGGTGCCGAGCCCGGCACGGGCGTCCTTGTCGGCCACCTCCCGGTGCGAGCCGGGCAGCACGGCCAGCGAGGACGTGCCGCGGTCGAGGCCGTCGAGGTAGTGCAGGGTGTGGATCATCGCGTACCGCCGGTCGGTCTGCGGCCGCTGCTCGTAGTCGTGGTGCCAGGCCTTGCCCGGGGTGTCCGGGGCCTGCCGGTCGCTGTGCAGGTGGTGGAAGGCGAACGACGGGCCCATCAGCCCGGCGAGCAGCTCCAGCAGGGGCGGGTGCCCGACGAGTTCGCCGTGGGCGGGCAGCTCCACCTCGACGACCGGCGGGGCGCCGTGCGCGTCGGGGTCGAGCACCGCGGCGATCGACCGGGCCCGCAGGCCGTCGTCGACCCAGTGGTCGGCCTCCCGCCGGAGCCGACCGGCCAGCTCGTCGGGGAGGAACCCGGGCAGGACGAGGTAGCCGTCCTCCGTGAACCGGTCGAGGTCGGTGGACCTGAGGGGCAGTAACGTCTGAGGGGTCATGGGCGTACTCCGCTCTGTTGCGTTCGGTGTCCCTCGGCGGGCGGCGCGGCCGCGGCGGGCCCGGTGCGCGGACGGGCCCTCGGCGGGCCCGGAGCGTCGCAGGCCGACCGCCGAGACGTCAGGGGCGGTGCCGTACGGGGGCGGGGCGGCCGGTGTCAGTGCCAGCCCCACCAGGTGAGGTCGCAGCCCTCCCAGTGGTGCACGGGGTCGGTCTCGTTCGACTCGAGGAGCCCCGTGGGCAGCACGACGGACCGCAGCCGCCGCTGCCCGTCGGGGGAGAGGACCACCAGGCGGCGGTCACCGGTGTCCGCCGCGTGGCCGACGAGGACGTACCCGAGGTCGCGGTCGTACCGCACCTCGACGGGGTCGCCCTCGGACAGCCCGGCCGCGGCGACGGCGACGGGGGAGTCCGCGGGGGCGCGCTCCTCCAGGCTCTCCACGTAGGGGAGTCCGGCGCGCTGGAGGTACGCCAGCTTGGCGATCAGACGGTGGTGCGCGTCGCCGTCCTCCAGGAAACGGCCGAGGATCTCCAGGTCGGTCGCGCCGATGTCGATGTTGCTGGACAGGTTGCCGCTGTGCATCTGGTAGACGTACGTCGGCTCGATCGGCAGCGACACGGGGATGCGGGCGGCCGCGAACCGCAGCCACAGGTCCCAGTCCTCCGCGTACCGGCACGGCCGGTAGCCGCCGACCGCCTCGTAGTCCTTGCGGCTGTAGAGGCAGCCGACGCCGAGGTAGTTGCGCACCAGCATGTAGGCGTACTGGTCGTCGGAGTCCGGCAGGCGCTCGGTGACCGGCCGCGGGATGTCCTCCGTCTCGTTCTCGACGAGCAGCAGCCGGCGGGGCGCGATCAGCCCGGGACGCTCGGCGTACGCCTTGGTCATGGCGGCGACGGCACCCGGCAGGAGCATGTCGTCCGCGTCGAGCTGGAGGACGAGTTCGGAGCCGGTCGCCGCGATGGCGGTCTGCCGGGCGTGCCAGGTGCCCCGGTGCTCGCCGCGGATGACGCGCAGCGGCAGCAGGTCGGTCCAGCGGCCGGCGCGCTCGTACGTGTCGTCGTCCGAACCGTCGTCGACGACGACGACCTCGGTCGGCGGGACGGTCTGGGTGACGAGGGAGGCCAGCGCGTGGTCGATGTGCGCGGCCCCGTTCAGGACGGGGATGATCACGGCGACGGTGGGCGTGCCCACCGGGTCGTGCGCGGTCAGGGGCATGGGTTCTCCTTCGAGGAGGGGTTGACGGCCGGCCGGGCGTGTTCTCGGCGGCTGCCGGCTCTGCGGGGTGTGCCGGTTCGGCGGCCTGACGGTCCGACCACCGGACCCCGACGGCTCGGCCACCGGTCCGACGGCTCGACCGACGCGCGGCGGTCGGCCTGACGCACGGTCGGACCAGGCGGTCCGCCGGGTCGGTACGGCCCCGCGGGGACGCCCGCGCAACGGTGTCGGAACGGGGCCGGGTCGGGGCCGGGTCGGGACTGGAACGGGGCTGGAACACGGGGCCGGGTCGGGACTGGAACGGGGCTGGAACACGGGGCCGGGTCGTGGCCGGACCGGGACGGAAGGCGGATGGGAAAGCGCTCTCTCGTTCGGGCATGGCCGGCCGCAGCGCCGCAGGTCCGAAATGGGTGCTTCCGTGGGCCTGATGGGGCCTGTGGGACGGTCGCCCGCGACGAGCCGGGCGGTCGGTTCGAGACCGCCGACGCGGTTTTTCGGTGCAGGGCAGAACACAGGCGTTGGCGGAAAGCTGGGAGAGCGTTCTCCCGATTGGCCGCGCTCACCCGGAGCCCGGAATGCCGCTATGGCAAATCGTTGACAAGTTTAGTCAAGATCCCTGCGGGAGTGCGGCGAGGAAAGGTGCCGATTCACCCGGGAGAAGTCCGCCGGCCGACCGTCACAGGTTCCGGGCGTCCGGGGTCCGAGGACCCGGGCCGACCGGGCGGCGCGGCGGACGGGAGGTGCGTGCGGGACGCGGCCCGCACGGCGCGGGGGTCGTGCGTGTCCGTCGTGTCACGGCCAGTCGATGTCGTCCAGGCCGTCGCCGGCGAGGACGACGGTCGAGGCGCCTCCCGGCGCCTGGATCGCCGCGCTCGACGGGGCGGCGACCAGGAGGGCCAGCAGGAGGGTGGCGAGGGCGGCGGCGGAGGCGGTTCCGATGTACTTGCGCATGACGGCTCCAGTCGAGGAGGGGCAGGGATCGGTGCATCCGTTGGTACGAGAAGAAAAACTAGTCGCGGGAAAAGATCGTTGGCAAGTCCTTGCCTGAAAGATGTCAAATTAGTGACAAGGTGTCACTCTGTGGTGAAGATCACTTGCCTAGCGTGTGCGGGCACAATTGCCAGAAACGGTGTCAGCCCATTACAGTTGCCTCTGGCACAGTGGTGAGGCTCCCGGCATGTCCCTGCAGGCCCCCCGCAGGGGGCTGACCGTCTGACCGAAACTGAATCCGTGTGGATTGTGGGATCAGCATGATGGAGCAGCCCTTTTTCGGCCGTCGCCTCAGGGAGTTGAGGCAGGAGCGCGGCCTCTCGCAGGCCGCCCTCGCGGGCGACGAAATCTCGACCGGATACCTGTCGCGACTGGAATCGGGAGCGCGGCAACCGACCGATCGCGTGGTGGCCTACCTCGCCGACCGGTTCGGCGTCGACCGGTCCGCCTTCGACGTGCCCGCCAGCGGCGGCTCACTGGCCCAGGCCCTCTCCATCGCGACGTCCACGGACAGCGACGAGGCGATCGAAGCCCTCATCACCGCACTGAACCGCGCCCCGGGAGCCGACCTCCTCTCGCGCTGGCAGGCCCTGTGGGTGGTCTTCCGCTACTGGCGGCGCCAGGGCCGGCACTCCGAGGAGCGCGCCTGCCTGGAGGAGCTCGCCCGGATCGCCGACGAACTCGGCCTGCCCGAGCTGCAGTGCCGCGCCTGGGCACAGCTCGCCCGGCTGCTCCGGTCGACCGGCGAGGTGGCCCGCGCCATCGGCGTGGCCTCCCGCGCCTACCAGCTCGCCTCCGAGGCGAAGCTCTCCGTCTCCGACACCGGAGCGGCGCTCCAGACCCTCGTCGCCGCCGAGGCCGAGGCCGGTCAGCTGCCCGACGCCCGGGCGCACGTCGACGAGCTCGTCCGGCTCACGGAACGCGGCGGGTCGGACGTGGCACGCACCGAGGCGCTGTGGTCCGCGGCCACCGTCCGCTCCCGGCAGGGCGACCACGACGGCGCCCGCGACTACCTGGAGCGCGCGATGCTCGGCCTGGAGAGCAGGGTCGACCTCACCCTGTGGGTGCGGCTGCGGCTCGCCGCCGCCTCCCTCTACCTCCAGACCAAGCCGCCCATGGTCGACCGCGGCCGGGACTGCCTGCAGGAGGCCGGGACGGCGCTCTCCCTCGTCGGCACGCCCGTCCTGCGGCAGGAACTGCTCACCCTGCAGGCCTACCTCGCCTTCCACGAGGGGCGGTTCGACGACGCCCGCCGGGCGCACGACGAACTCAGCCGGGACGAACTCCTCCTGGTCTACCGCGACCAGGTGCGCCTGGGCATCCTCGACAGCCGCCTGCTGCTCCTGGAGGGCAGGGAGGCCGAAGGGCTCGGCCGGCTGAAGGAGCTGGGCGAGGAGGCCCGTCAGAGCTCCAACATCGACCTCGCCGCGGACATCTGGCGCATCCTCGCGGAGGCCCTGGAGGAGCTCCACCAGGGCCGGCCCGTCCCCGCCCCCTGAGTCGGCGCCGCGCACCCGCGGCACCCACCCGCGGCATCACGGCATCACGGCATCACGGCATCACGGCATCACGGCACGACGGCAGGCCGACGGCGGTCCCCCACCCGGACGGGGGACCGCCGTCGGCCGTACGTCGTGCCGCCCGCGCGCTCAGAGCTCCAGGACCCGCCGCAGCCACGCCACCCGGGCGGCGTGCGCGCTCCGCGAGACCACCGCCGACGGCACCCATTCGTCGAAGCTGTGGAACGCCCCGGCCCAGACGTGGAGTTCAGCCTCGCAACCCGCCCGCCAGAGGCGCGAGGCGTAGGCGACGCCCTCGTCGCGCAGCGCCTCCACCGAGCCGACCTCCAGGAACGCCGGGGGCAGCCCCGCGAGATCGTGGGCCCGCGCGGGCGCGGCGTACGGCGTGACGGCGTCCGTACCCCGGCGGTCACCGAGCAGTGCCGTCCAGCCCGCGCGGTTGGAGAGGCCGTCCCAGAGACCGACCCGGGCCATCTGCCGGGCGGAGAAGCTGTCGGAACGGTCGTCGAGCATCGGGAACTGCAGCAGCTGCCCGGCCGGCCGGGGCCCGCCGCGGTCACGGCAGAGCAGGGCGAGGCCGGCGGCCAGCGCACCTCCCGCGCTGTTGCCGCTGAGCACGATCCGGTCGGCCGGCAGGCCCAGCCGTACGGCGTGGTCCGCCAGCCAGAGCAGCGCGGCGTAGCAGTCCTCCACCGGCACCGGGTCGGGGTGTTCGGGCGCGAGCCGGTAGTCGACGGACAGCACGGCCAGGCCGAGCTCCCCGGCCCGGTCGAGCTCCCCGGCGAGCTCGGTGCTGCGGTGGCTGCCGGCCACCATCCCGCCGCCGTGCGTGTGGTGGACGACGCCCCGCGGCACGTCGACGGCGGTCGGCCGGCACAGCAGCAGGGGGATCGCGGGCCTGCCGTGCGCGGCGGGTACCTCCAGGTGCTCCAGGGTGAAGGCGCCGCCGCGGAGGATCTGTGCGTCGGTGAGCCGGCCGGCCGCGCTGCGGCGGCGACGGTCCGGGATCAGCGCCGGAGTCAGCGGCATCGCGAGGTCGGCGAGGATCGCCGCGAGCGGCTGCGCCAGCTCGCGGTCGAACGGCGGCGGGGCGCCGCCGGCGGTGCGGGCCGCCGCCGTACGGGTGTCGGTGACGGTGTCGGTGGGGTCGCCGAGGGCGGGGTTGCCGCGGTCGGTCGCGGTGCCGGGGTCGGTGGAGGTGCTGTGCCCGGTGGGGGCGGCGAGGTCGGTCATGGCACTCCTGCCGTGGACGGTCGGGGACGCGGTGCGGTGGGCGGAAGCGGAAGCGGCATCGGCAGCGGCTGGGGGGTTGTGCCGCGGTTCAGGGCGCGTCGTCCGCGAGGATCGCCAACGCGTCGACCTCCAGAAGGAGTTCGGGCAGGAACAGCGCCGCCACCTGCATGACGGTGCTGGCCGGCGGGCGCTCGGTGTCGATGAACTCGTCGCGGACGGCGAGCACCTCGGTCAGGTGCGCCATGTCCGTGAGGTGGACGGTCAGTTTGACGACGTCGTCGAAGGTGCCCCCGGCCGCGGCCAGACAGGCCCGCATGTTGGTGAAGACCTGCCGGGCCTGGGCGGCGGGGTCGCCCTCGCCGACGAGGGAGCCCTTCTCGTCGAAGGGCAGCTGTCCGGCGACGGCGGCCAGCCGGCCAGGGCCGGTCACCACGTGCGTGTAGCCGTCGCTGGGCGCGACGCCCGCGGGTGCGGAGATGTGGGTGAGTCTGGTCATGCCGGTACTCCTGGGGAGAGAGGGGCCGCGTGCGGTGCGGGGGCCGTGAGACGGCCGGTGAAGCGGTCGGCGAGCTCCCGGGCGGTGGACTCCGCGACGGCGTCCGGACGGAAGGCCACCTCCAGGCGCATGCCGCCGTCGTCGTCGGGCCAGAGCTCGGTGTGGAGTTCGAGCGGCAGCTCCAGGTACGGCTGCCGGAGGAACGCCGTGTGCAGGCCGGGGAGTCCGAGCCGGGGTGCGGCGTTGTCCTGGAGGGCGAACAGCACCTGGTAGAGGGGTGGCCGACCGGTGCGTCGCGGCTCGGTGAGTCGCAGCACGTCGGCGAACGGCACGTCCTGGGCGGCGAGTGCGCGGGCCACCGTGCGGCCGGTCTCCCGTGCGCCGGTCGTGCCGCCGTCGAGCGCGGTGCCGCGCAGCCGCAGGCAGAGCATCTCGATGTGGCAGCCGACGGCACCGGCGAGGATCGGCGAGTCGCGCTGCGCCACGGGTACGCCGACCCCGAAGTCCCGCGCACCGGTGGTCTCGGCCAGGGCCGCGGCCCAGTGCGCGAGCAGGGCGCCGAACCGGGTCGTGCCCGCGTCCGTCGCCAGGGCGTCGACGCCGGCGAGCTGGGCCGCGGTGAGGCGGGCCTCCACCCGGCCCGGACCCGTGGCGTCGCGGGTCCCGTCGGCGGAGGGCCAGGGCAGGGCCGGGAGACCCTTCAACTCGTCGCGCAGGTACGACTCGTGGCGGTCGCGCGGCCCGGCGTGCCGGGCGTGGCGGAGGCGTTCGGCGTGGACCTCCGCCAGGCCGGGCGCAGGCCGGGGCGGCTCCGCATCGGCCTGCGGGCCATGGACGGTGGCGGCCGTGCGTTCGGCGTAGGCGTCGGCGAGGTGCCGGGCGAGGACGGACTCCGACCATCCGTCGAAGGCGATGTGGTGCACGACGCAGCCGAACACCGCGGTGCGCGGTCCGTCGGGCGCGCCTGCGGGCCTCACCGGCACCAGCGCCGTGCGCCACACCTCACCTTCGTCCAGGGCGAGTTCGTCGGCGAGTTCGGTGCGGAGCGCCCGGACGGCGGCGGCGGTGTCCGGTCGGTCGGGCAGGACGTCGAGCAGCGGTGGCGGGATGTCCGTCGGCCGTGCGTGCGGGGCCGGGTCGAGGAAGTACCCGCTGTGCAGCGGTTCGTGGCGGCGATGCACGTCGGCGACGGCGTCCTCCAGCGCGCCGTGGTCGAGGTCGCCGGTGATCGTCCAGGTGAGCAGGCAGTGTGCGGTCAGGTCGGCCGGTTCGAGCATCTGCCGGGTGAGGTAGACGGTCTGCAGCGGTGTCAGCGGTGTCAGCGGTGTCAGCGGTGTGTCGGTGGGGTCGGGGGAGGGACCGGAGCCGGTGGCCGCGTCCTGCGGGGGAGTGCCGGTGGCGCGCAGCCAGTCGGCGAGAGGTGACGGTCGGCAGCTCGTAGAGGCGGGAGACCGGCACGGGCCGGCCGAGGCGTGCGGCGAGGCGGGCGCAGACCCGTCCGGCGCCGAGGGAGCTGCCGCCGAGCTCGACGAAGGGGGTGTCGAGCGGTACGGCGTCCCGCCGGAGGACCTCGGCGAAGGCCTCGGCGACCACGCGGTCGGCGGGGTCGGTGAGGGTGGCGGGTGCGACGTCCGGGTCGGCACCGTCCCGTGGGCGGGCCGCGGGGGGTGCCGCGGCCAGGGCGAGGAGCGCGGCTTCGTCGAGCTTGCCCTGCGGGGTGCGGGGGAAGGCGCCGACGGCGACCACGGCGGCGGGCCGCTGGTAGGGGACGAGTGCGGTGTCCAGGATGCGTACGGCGTCCGGCAGTCGGTCGCCCGGTTCCTGCGGGGTGCAGAACGCCACGAGCTCCCGGCCGCCGTCCGCGGTCTGCCGTCCGAGCACCCGGCAGGCGGTGACGCCGGGCAGCAGGCGCTCGATCTGCCGTTCCACCTCGGCGGGTTCGACGCGGTGGCCGCGGATCTTGAGCTGGCGGTCCGCGCGGCCGCGGAAGTGCAGGAGGCCGTCGGTGTCCCACGTGCCGAGGTCGCCGGTGCGGTAGAGGCGCCGGGGGCGCCCGTCGATCACGACCGTGACGAAGGCCCGTGCGGTGAGGGCGGGTTCGCGGAGGTAGTGGAGGGCGAGGCCGTCGCCGCCGAGGCAGATCTCGCCGGTGCGGCCGGCGCCGCAGGGGCGGTCGCCGTCCAGCACGTGCACCTGGGTGCCGGGGACGGGACGCCCGAGCGGGATGCCGCCGGGGAGGTCGCAGTCGACCTCCGTGATGCGGTGGGTCGTGGCGAAGACGGTGTTCTCGACCGGGCCGTAGCCGTTGAGCAGCGCGGTGCCGGGGTGGCGGCGCAGGAACCGGCGGACGTGCGGGGCGGAGAGGCGTTCGCCGCCGGTCATCACCTGGGTGACGCCGCGGAAGGCGTCGAGGTCCTCGTCGACGACCAGGTTGAAGAGGCTGCTGGTGAGCCAGACGGTGTCCGCCCGGTGGGTGGTGACCGCGTCGCGCAGCGCGGCGGGGGAGAGGTAGGCGTCCTCCACGACGAGCGAGGTGCCGCCGTTGAGGAGGACGGACCAGAGCTCCAGGGAGAAGGCGTCCCACGGGGTGGGGGCGGCGAGCGGCACGACGGAGTGCGGGGTGAACCGGGCGAAGCCGTCGGTCGGGAAGAGTCGTGCGGTGGCGCGGTGCGGGGTGACGACGCCCTTGGGCCGGCCGGTCGTGCCGGAGGTGAAGAACACGCAGCAGGCGGCGTCGCCGCCGACGGGCACCGGACGGAAGCCGGCGGGCGGGTCGACCGGTTCGGCCGGCGGGGTCCACACGAGCGGTTCCCGGCCCGTGCCGGTCGGTGGCGTCGTGGCCTGGCCGGTGCCGGGCAGGCCAGGATGGCCGGGTGGGGCGATCAGCAGCGGCGGGTCCAGCAACTCCCGTACGCGGCCGAGGCGGTCGGCGGGCCAGGCCGGGTCGAGCAGGGCGTACGCCGCGCCGGTCTTGAGCACGGCGAGCAGGGCGGTGACGAGGTCGAGGCCCCGCGGCAGCAGGACGGGGACGAGGTCGCCCGGCACGACGCCGGCGGCGGTCAGGCGGCCCGCCCAGGCGTCGGCCGTGCGGTCGAGCTGCCGGTAGGTGAGGCGGCCGCCGGTTCCGACGAGGGCGGTCCGGTGCGGGTGGCGCCGCGCGGTGCGGGCGAACGTCTCGTGCAGTCCCTCGTCGGGCGCGGTGGAAGTGCGCCCCTCGGTCCATGCCGGGTCAGGTAGCACGCCGACCTCTCCCCTCGGGTCCGGTCGGCCTCGCAGTCCACCGCGGAGGCCACCAATGTTGCCAACTGGAAGGCAAGATATTGCCACAGGCTTGTCCGGTCTGGCAATGTTGGCCGGGCCGCGGCCGGGCACCCGCCGGCCGCGGAGGCCGTCCGACCCGCGCAGCGCCGCGGACGGCCCGGGCACCGCGCTAGCCGAAGGTGGTTCGATGGTCCGCGACCGTTCCCTGGATATCGCCGTCACCGGCATCTCCGGACGATTCCCGAACGCCCCCGACGTGGCGTCGCTCTGGGAGGCAGTGAAGGCCGGGCGGGTGCTCACCACCCGCCACGACCGGCAGGACCTCGCCGACGCAGGAGTTCCCCGCGTCCTGCTCGACGACCCCGGCTACGTGCCCGTGCGCGGCCACCTCGACGACGCCGACCGCTTCGACGCCGCGCTCTTCCGGATCAGCCCGCGCGAGGCCGAGCTGATGGACCCCCAGCACCGGCTCATCCTGGAGACCGCCTGGTCGGCCCTGGAGGACGCCGGCACCGACCCGCTCGGCGTCGCTCCCGTGACCGCCGTCTACGCCTCGGCCTCCGGCAGCGGCTACCTCCGCGCCATGGCCGCCGGCGGCCTGCTCGACCCCGTCACGCTGGAGGACGCCGTCCACGGCACGGAGCCCGACTTCCTGGCGAGCCTGGTCTCCTACCGCCTCGGGCTGACCGGCCCCGCCATGGCCGTGCAGACCGCCTGCTCCTCCTCCCTCGTCGCCGTGCACCTCGCCACCCAGGCCCTGCTCAACGGCGACTGCGACCAGGCCCTCGTCGTCGCCGCCGGCATCCCGTACCCGCAGGGCGGGCACCTCCACCTGCCCGGAGGGATCCACTCGCCGACCGGCCGCTGCCGACCGTTCGACGGCGAGGCCGACGGCGTCGTCGCCGGGTCGGGGGTCGCCTGCGTCGTGCTGCGCCGACTGCAGGACGCCCTCGACGAGGACCTCGACCCGTACGGCGTGGTGCTCGGCACCGCCATCAACAACGACGGCTCGGCGAAGGCCGGTTACTACGCGCCGTCGGTCGGCGGGCAGCAGGCGGTGATCCGCGCCGCCCTCCGCGCGGCGGACGTCGACGGCACGACCGTCGGCTACCTGGAGACCCACGGCACCGGCACCCGGGTCGGCGACCCCATCGAGTGGGCGGCGGCCTCCGCGGCGCTCGCCGCCGCGGGCGCCCGGCCCGGACAGGTGGCGGTCGGTGCGCTCAAGGCCAACACCGGCCACCTCGACAACGCCGCGGGCGTGGCCGCGCTGATCAAGGCACTGCTGGTCGTCCGGCACGGCGTCGTGCCCCCGGTGGCCGGCTTCACCACACCGAACCCGCTGCTGGAGTCCGAGGGATCGCCGCTGCACGTACCGCGCGAGGCCGCCGCCTGGACCGGCCCGGAGCCGCGGCGCGCCGGCGTCAGCGCGTTCGGCATCGGCGGCACCAACGCCCACGTCGTCGTGGAGCAGCCACCCCTGCGGCCCGTCACCCCGCCCGTCACCCCTGCCGCCACACCGACCCCCGCTGCCGTACCCGCCGCCGGGTCGTCCGCGGCCACCGCGGTCACCGCCACCGCGCCCACCGCGCCCACCGCGCCCGCCGAGGTGCCGCGGGAGCGGCTCGTGGTGCTGTCGGCCGCCGACCCGGAGGCACTGGCCCGGGCCGCCGACCGGACGGGCCGACACCTCGTCACCACCGGGGCCGACCTCGCGGACGTGGCGTCCACCCTGGCCACCGGACGGGCCGCACTGCCCTGGCGGCTCGCGGTCACCGGACGCGGCGGCGCGGAGGTCGCGGCCCGGCTGCGCAGCGGCGAAGGCGTCGTCACCGGTCGGCGCCCGGTCTCCGGCACGGTGCCCGCGGTGTTCCTCTTCCCCGGCCAGGGCACGCAGCACCCCGGCATGGCACGGCCGTTCGCGGAGGCGCTGCCCGGATTCCGGCAGGCCCTCGACGACTGCCTGGCGGCCCTCGACGACGGCCTCGGCGCCACCGGAGGCTCCGGCGCCACCGACGGCTCCGGGACGGTGCCGACGCCCGGCCTGCTGCGGACGCTGCTGCTCGACCGGGGCGCCCCCGCCGACGCGCTGGCGGACACCGTGCTCGCACAGCCGGCGCTGTTCGCGGTCGGGTACGCGGCCGCCACGGCGCTCGCGGACCTCGGGGTACGCCCCGCCGCGGTGGCCGGGCACAGCCTGGGCGAGATCACCGCGGCCTGCGTCGCCGGCGCGCTCGGCCTCGCGGACGCCGCGCGCCTCGTCATCGCCCGCGGACGGGCCATGCAGGCCTGCCCCGAAGGCGCCATGCTCGCCCTCGGCTGCACCGAGGACGAGGCCCTGGCCTGGATCGCCGCCGCAGGCGCCCTGGTAGGGGTCGCGGCGGTCAACACCCCCGACTCCTGCGTGGTCGCGGGCGCCCCCGGCGAGATCGACGCCTTCGAGGCCTGGCTGGCCGGGCGGACCTTCACCCGCCGGCTCGCCACCGCACGCGCCTTCCACTCGCCGCTCATCGAGCCGGCCCTCGCGGCGGTCGCCGAGGCAGCCGCCGGGTCGTCCCCGCAGGTCCTGCGGGTGCCGCTCGCCGCCAACGCCACCGGCCGCCTCCTGCCGGCCGGGGCCGTCCTCGCCCCCGGCCACTTCGCCGGACAGGCCCGCGGGGCGGTGCGGTTCGCCGACGGACTCGCGGCGGTCGCCGCCCAACTGCCGGGCGCCGTCGCCGTCGAGATCGGGCCCGGCCGGGTGCTGTCGGCGATGGCGGACGCCGCGGGCCTGCCGGCCGTACCGCTCTCGCCGGACCGTACGGCCGGGCCGGGCGCCGAGGTGCTCGCCGCACTGGGCGCCCTCTGGGTGGAGGGGCTGCCCCTCGCACCCGGCGGGCTGTGCGGCGGCGGGCGCACCGTCCACCTGCCGGGCTACGCCTTCGCCGGGCCGCGCTGGATCGCCCCGGAGGCACGCCCGCGCCCCGCCGCCGTTGCGCCGACCGCCGCCGTGACGACCGCCGCCGCACCGGGCGCGGTGACGGCGGCTGCGGTGACGGCGACGGCGGAGGCGGAGGCCGCAGTGGCGGTGGCGGCTGCCGTGACGGTGGCGGTGGGGCCTGCGGTGCCCGACCCATCGGCGGCCGCGGGCACCGCGACCGTCCCGGACGTCGACGTCGCCGTGCTGATGACCCGGTGCTGGCGGGAACTGCTCGGTCACGACGGGCTCACCGACGCGTCCGACTTCTTCGAGCTCGGCGGGGACTCGCTGCTGATCACCCGTCTGGCGCACCGGATCCGGCAGGAGCTCGGCATCCGGGTGCCGGTGCGCGACATGCTGCTCGGCCGCACCCTCGGCCGCCAGACGGAGCTGGCCCGCAGGCTGCTCCACGGGTCGACGGAGACGGTGCCCGCGGGAGTCTCCTGAGCCGCGCCCACCCCCGGGCCCGGCCCGGACGCGAGGCGCCGCCCGCACCCCGGTGGGCCCGGGGGGTGGGCGGCGCCTCGCGCGTCTCCGGCCGGAGTCAGCCCCGCGCGGCCCCGGCAGGTGCGGTGACCTTGCGGGCGACGCGCTCCGCCTCGCGGAGGATCGCGTCGCGGTAGCGCGCACCGAGGGCGGCGACCGGCGGCAGGACGCGGCACTCCTCGACGCTGCCGTCGGGGTGGGGCAGGCCGAACCCGGCGAGCGGGAGCACCGCGGGGAGGGCGCGCGTGTCGTCCAGGGCGTCGAGGTCGGGGGAGGGCAGGGGGATGCCGTCCGCGGTCACCACCCCGACGAGGAGGACGTCCGTGCCGTTGACGGTGCCGCGGACGGCTCCGAGCGCTCGGCCCTCGCCCCCGGCGGCCGCCGCGAGCTCGCGCTCGACCTCCTGGTAGATCCGGTCGGCTTCCAGCCAGCCGAAGGCGAGGGCGAGTTCGAGGTCGAGTCGTGGCCACTTGGCCAGGTAGTACTTGTTGTTGACCCCGGCGGTGGTGCCGTTGGCGGAGAGGTCGCGGGCGTGCGGCAGGTGCACGCCGTACACGTCCTGCGGCAGCAGCACGGGCGTGCCCGTGGCGGCGACGCGCAGCCCCCACTCCTGGTCCTCGGGGCCCCAGCCGTCGAAGCCCTCGTCGAAGTGCAGCCCGTGGCGGCGCAGGGTCGCGGCGGGAAGGGCGAGGAACCCGCCGCGCGCGTACACCCACGGGAAGCGGGCGATCGGCGAGCGGTACGCGGGCGACCAGCGCTCGTCCATGCCGCTGACGTCGGTCTGCTCCAACTGCGCCAGCACGGTGCGGTAGTGGCTGTACGGCAGGGCGGTGACGGTGTCGACGTCGCGTTCGGCCACGTCGTCGTAGCCGATCATCCCGCCGGCGATGCAGACGTTCTGCCGGTGGGCGTAGTGCCGGGTGTAGAGGTTCTCCAGGCAGCCGGGCGGCAGCATCATGTCGGCGTCGAGGAAGACCAGCACCTCGCCGGTGGCCTGGGCCACGGCCAGGTTGCGCGCGTGGCTGAGGTTCCACGGCACGTCGGCCGTCACGGTGACGATGCGGAGCCGGTCCGTGTACTCCCGGCAGAGGGCGGTGTACTCCGGCGCGTACTCCAGGGCGCCGACCACGACCTCGAAGTCCGAGCGGTCGAGGGTCTGGTCGGCGAGTGCGGCGAAGACCAGCCCGATGTTGTCCAGCCGCTGCTTGTAGGGGATCACGACGCTGAATTTCGGCGTGCCCATGTGTGTGCTCCTCACGAGGCCCGGCGGAGGGTGCGGGTCGGGGCCGACCCGGTCCAGCCCTCCGCAGGCCAGACGGTAACGGGCGGAGGCACATCGTGGCAAGGTGTTGCCAAATCTGTTGCCCGAAGGTCTGGAGCAATGCGAACGGGGGAAGAGCAACCCCTGGACGGCCGATCCGGCACCCGCCCGGCACCCGCCCGGCACCCGCCTGGCACCCGCCCGGCACTCGGTGGCCGAACACCGTCCGGGCCGTCCGTCCGCCGTCCCCACCAGGAGGAAACGATGCGCACCGCGCCGTACGGGACGTGGACGTCCCCGATCACCGCCGCCGAGGTCGCCGAGGGCGAATCCGCCCCCGACTGGCTCGACTTCGTGGGCGACGAACTCTGGTGGACGGAGGCCCGCCCCGCCGAGGCGGGCCGCAGTGCGCTCGTCGGCCGCACCCCGGACGGCGAGGTCCGCGAACTGCTCGGCCCGGCGTGGAACGTCCGCTCGCGCGTCATCGAGTACGGCGGCAGGCCGTGGCTGGCGCTCGGCGCCGACGCCACGGCCGGATTCGTCTTCGTGCACTGGGACGACCAGCGCGTCCACCGGGCGTCACCCGGCACACCTCCGGTCGCCATCAGCCCGCAGCCCGCTCGTCCGGCCGGCGCCCGCTACTGCGACTTCACCCGGGTCGGTGACGAGATCTGGTGCCTGCGCGAGGAGTTCACCGGGAACACCGGCACCGAGGTCCGGCGCGAGCTGGTCGCCCTCCCGCTCGACGGCAGTGCCGCGCACGCGCGCGGCGCCGTCCGGGTGCTCGCCGCCACCCACCACTTCATGACCGGGCCCAGGATCTCGCCGGACGGCCGGCACGCCGCCTGGATCGGCTGGGACCACCCGGCGATGCCCTGGGACGCCACCGAGCTGATGTGCGCGCCGGTCACCGCCGACGGCGGCCTCGGCACGCCCCGCAGGATCGCCGGGGGCGACGGCGTCTCGGTCGGCCAGGTCGAGTGGGACCCGGACCGTCCCGGCGTGCTCCACGTCGTGGCCGACCCCGACGGCTGGTGGAACCTCCACGAGGTGCGGCTGGACGGCACCTCGCGCGCCCTCTGCCCCCGCCCCGAGGAGTTCGGCGAGCCGCTGTGGCGGATCGGCACCCGCTGGTTCCTCCCTCTCGGCGGCGGGCGGCTGGCCGTCACCCACGGCACCGCGGACCGCAGGCTCGCCGTGCTCGGGGCGGACGGCTCGCTCAACGACGTCCCGTCCCCGTACACCGAGTGGGTCGGCATCGCCGTGCACGGCCGACGGGTGGCCGCCACCGCCGCCGGCCCGCGCGACCCGTGGGCCGTCGTCCTCGTGACGGTGGACGACCCGGATCCGTCCGATGCCGTGCCGTCCGCCGTGCCGTCCGCCGTGGCGCCGTCCGGTCGGGTGCAGGGCGTATCGGCGGCGGGTGCTTCGGCGCGGGATGCTCGGCGCCGGGACCGGCCGCGGACGGAGCGGACGGAGTGGACGGAGGTGGTCCGGGCCGAGCCGCTGCGCCACGCCGACCACCACCCGCACGGCCGCCACGAGGTCCTGCCCGGCCCGGACGGCGAGGAGGTCCACGCCTTCGTCCACCCGCCGCACCATCCCGGTGCCGCGGCGCCGGAGGGCGAGCTCCCGCCGTTCCTCGTGCAGGTGCACGGTGGTCCCACCACCCGCAGCCGGCTCGTCGCCCGTCCCGAGATCGCCTTCTTCACCAGCCGCGGCATCGGCGTCGTCGACGTGCAGTACGGCGGCTCGACCGGCTTCGGCCGGTCGTACCGCGAACGGCTGCGCGGGCACTGGGGCGTCACCGACGTCCGGGACTGCGCGGCGGTGGCCCGGGCCCTGATCGCCAGGGGCATCGCCGACCCGGCGCGCATCGGCATCCGCGGCGGCAGTGCCGGCGGCTGGACGGCCGCGGCCTCGCTGGCGGCGGAGCCCGGCCTCTACCGCGCGGCGGGCATCTACTACCCGCTGCTCGACCCCGAGCAGTGGCGGGTCAGCGGCACCCACGACTTCGAATCCCGGTACCTGGAGAGCCTGATCGGCCCGTGGCCGCAGGCGCGTTCCCGCTACGAGGAGGTCTCCCCGCTCCGGCGCGCGCACCACGTGCGCACCCCGTTCGTCATCCTGCAGGGCACCGACGACGCGGTCTGCCCGCCCGAACAGTCCGAACGCTTCCTGGACCGCCTGCGGGGCAGCGGCGTGCCGCAGGCCTACCTGACCTTCGAGGGCGAGCAGCACGGCTTCCGCACCGCCCGAACCGTCGAGCAGTGCCTCACGGCCGAACTCTCCCTCTACGCGCATGCGTTCGGCTTCACCACGGCGGACGCGCCGCCGTGGGCCCCCGGCACCCCGGCGCCGCTGCGGCGCGGGCTCCACGGTGCCGGGTGACCGTCCGGGCCGGGCACGGTTCGTCGACGCCCTGTCGGCGCCTTCGGGCCCGCGGGGTCGCTGACGGCTCACCCGGCGATGAGGGTGTCCGCGACGGAGGTGCGGGCGTAGAGCACGACCCGGCCGGCCCGGTGGGCGCTGACCAGGCGGGCGTCGCGCAGCGCGGTGAGGGCCTGGGAGACGCCGGCCGGCGAGAGCCCCGTGCGCTGGGCCAGCTCCGTGGTGGAGGCCGGCGAGTCGAGTTCGGTCAGCAGCCGCGTCCGGGTGCGGCCGAGCACGGCGGCGAGCGGAGTCGTCCCGGCGGCCGGACGGGCCGCCCACAGGTCGCCGATGCCCCGCGCCGGGTAGGCCAGCTGAGGAGGTTCGGGCGGCGTCACCCGGGTGAGCGGGCAAGGCCCGGTGAAGACGGACGGCAGGAGGACCATCCCCGCCCCGGCGGTCGGCCGGGACAGCGCCCGGGTGCGCCGGGCCAGCCGCAGGGCGTGGTCGTCCCAGCTCACCGTCGGGTGCAGCTCGTTGAACAACCGGCCGGCCCCCTGTTCGGCGACCTGCCGCGCCCGGTGGAACACGTCGGCGTCGAGGACGGCCCGGATCCTCGCCCAGTACGGGGCCAGTGCGAGATCCCAGTACGCGGCGATCTCCTCGGTGACCCGCTCCAGACGGGCCCGCGGCCGCGCGTACAGCGCGCTGGCCCGCGGTCCGAGGTGCCCCTGCTCCTCCGCCAGACGGTCGAGGTCCCGGCGCACCCGGTCGGCCGGCGTGGCGGCGATCTGCGCCAGTTCCCGGCCCAGCGTCGGCGCCGGCCCGTCGGGCGCGGGATTCAGGAAGTCCGGGACGTACCCCGCCCCCGGCACCAGATCGCCCAGCCAGCCGCGGTCCAGCCCGGCCGCCGCCCACCGCGGCCGCACCTGCGCCACCCACGTGTGGTGCACCGGATGCGCGATGCCCGACACCAGCAGCCGGAAGCTCGGCCCCACCTCCCACATCGGCGAGACGGCGAAGCGCAGTCGCGCGAGATCACGCGCGGAGAACGCCAGCTCAGCCGCCACCCGCACCCCCGACATTCGCGCATGCCCGAATCATTGGCGCGCCAGCCTACCCGGCCGCGACGATCCCCGGCATGACACCACGGACCATCACCGCAGCGGCGTCGGGCACCTGGCGGCTCGGCGACCTGACGATCAACCGGATCGGCTTCGGCGCCATGCGCCTGCCCCAGACGGGCGAGGCCCTCGTACCCGGCGCCCGCCCCCGCGACCGCGAGCAGGCCGTCGCCGTGCTGCGCCGCGCCCTCGACCTGGGCGTCGACCACATCGACACCGCGGCCTTCTACTTCTCGCCGCTGCGCTCCGCCAACGAACTCATCAACCGGGCCCTGGCCCCGTACCCCGACCACCTCGTCATCACCACCAAGGTCGGCCCCGGCCGCGACCCGTCCGGTCACTGGACGCCTCACGCCACCCCCGACCGCCTGCGTGGCCAGGTCGAGGAGAACCTGCGCCAGCTCGGCCGCGACCACCTCGACGTCGTGAACCTCCGCGTCCTCGGCACCGACTCCGTCGCCGAACGCTTCGGCGTCCTCGCCGAGCTGCGCGAGGCCGGGCTCGTCCGCCACCTGGGCCTCTCCAACGTGACCCCCGCCCAGCTCGCCGAGGCCCGCGCCATCGCTCCCGTGGTCTGCGTGCAGAACCGGTACGGCATCGGGGTGCGCCCGCAGGACGACGGCTTCGTGCGGCTCTGCGGCGAGCAGGGCATCGCGTTCGTCCCCTTCTACGCGATCGCGGGCACCGCGGGTCAGGCCGGCGCAGTCGACGCCGAGGCGGACGCCGTCCGTGCCGTCGCCCGGGCGCACGGCGCGAGCACCGCCCAGATACGCCTCGCGTGGACGCTCCACCGCGGCCCGCACGTCCTGGCGATCCCGGGCACCGGGGACCTCGACCACCTCGCGGCCAACGTCGCCGCCGGGGCGATCCGCCTCTCGGACACCGACCTCGCGGCCCTCGACGACCTCCACCACGGCGGCGGGGGAAGGGCGCTCTGACCTCGGCCGCCGCAGCAGGAGACCGCTGCGCGGGCCCGGCGCGAACCCGCAGGTCGATGTCCCGCCGTTCCGCTGTCGGGCCTGCTACAGTTCAGGGGAGTTGCAGTAGTGGTTCCCATGGACTTGGTGTGCGCCTGCTGATATATCGCAGGCGCATTTTGTTTTTTCCGGATCTTTTCTCCGGGTGGGTCATCATCGCGGCACTCGGGGCCCGCACCGTGCGGGTCTCGGACAGCCCCTTTGAAGGAGAATTTTTATGGCTAATGGCACTGTGAAGTGGTTCAACGCGGAAAAGGGCTTCGGCTTCATCGAGCAGGAGGGTGGCGGCCCGGACGTCTTCGCCCACTACTCGAACATCAACGCCAACGGCTTCCGCGAGCTGCTCGAGGGCCAGAAGGTCGAGTTCGACGTCACGCAGGGCCAGAAGGGCCCGCAGGCGGAGAACATTCGCCCGCTGTAATTTCGCCACGGCACCCGCCTGGTAGCAGGGGCCCGCACCGGATGTCACATCCGGTGCGGGCCTTTGCGTTTGTCGCCGCACGGCCGACCGGTCGGCGGCCCCCGCCGGGTGTGAGCGGATCCGGGGTCGGGGCGGGTTTCGGGGTCGGGGCAGGGTTTCGGGGTTGTCAGGGCAGGGTGAGGATGCGGGGGCCGTCCTCGGTGACGGCGATGGTGTGTTCGATGTGGGCGGCGCGGCTGCCGTCGGTCGTGCGCAGGGTCCATCCGTCGGGGTCGGTGTAGTAGGCGTTGCGTCCGCCGGCCATGAGCATGGGTTCGAGGGCGAGGGTGAGACCGTGGCGCAGGGGGAAGCCGCGACCGGGCCGTCCGTGGTTGGGGACGTGGGGGTCCTCGTGCATCCGGCGGCCGATGCCGTGGCCGCCGAAGTCGGTCGGCATGCCGCAGGCGGCCTTGCGGGCGACCGTGCTGATGGCGTGGGAGATGTCGCCGATGCGACGGCCGGTGGTGGCGGCGGCGATGCCGGCGTCCAGGGCCCGCCGGGTGGCGGCGATGAGTTCGAGGTCGGCGGGGCGAGGGGTGCCGACGGTGAAGCTGATCGCGGCGTCGCCGGTCCAGCCGTCGAGTTCGGCTCCGCAGTCGATGCTGACCAGGTCGCCGTCGCGCAGGCGGTGGTCGTCGGGGATGCCGTGTGCGACGGCGTCGTTGACGGAGGCGCAGATCACGGCGGGGAAGGGGACGGGGGCGAAGGAGGGCTGGTAGCCCAGGAACGGTGAGCGCGCTCCGGCCGCGGTGAGAACGGCGCGGGCGGCTTCGTCCAGCTCGCGCAGACGGACTCCCACGGCTGCCGCCTCACGGGCGGCCGCAAGTGCGTGGGCCACGACGCGTCCGGCTTCACGCATCGCTTCCAGTGCCGTGTCGGTCTTGATCTCCACCATGTGTCGTGGCTCCCTGCGGTGCGATGCTGCCCAATACTTATACCGGTATTAGTATCACGGGCATGGTGAGAGTTCCCTTGACCCCGGAAGAGCGGCACCGTGGAGAGCGCTTCGGGGCCCTGCTCCGCCGGGCCCGCGGTGACCGCAGCATGGTGGACGTGGCAGCGGCGGCCGGGGTGTCCGCGGAGACGCTCCGCAAGATCGAGACCGGTCGGGCCCCGACCCCGGCCTTCTTCACCGTGGCAGCCCTGGCCCACGCCCTGCACCTGTCACTCGACGACCTGGCCGCCGCCTGCGCGGACGAGTCGGACGACTCCGAAGGCGGCGAGCACGCCATGTCGGCGTGACCCGACACGCGCCGGCCGCCGGCGAGGGCAGGCGTTCCCGTCGTAGCGCGGCAGGGTCGCACCCGCACGGCATCTCGTCCCGATCGCCACGAAGCACGAAGAAGGGCAACGCCGATGGATCAGGTCGTAGCCGACGTCGGACACGCGGAGCCGGACGATGTCGACCGACGGCAGTCCGCCCTCCTCGACGCCGTCCGCCGGGGCCGGGCCGTCGGCGACCCGGACGGCGACCTGTGGCGGGTCGACTGGGCGACCGATATCGACCTGGACCTCCGGCTGATCTGGCAGGTGCGGGTCGGGCGGGTCGTGGCCAGCGCCTGGGGCGAGGTCGACGGCCGGCCCCAACTGGCCACCGCCGTCAGGGCCGACGAACGGCCACCGGCCGACCCGAAGCTCCGAAGGCACCGGCTGGAAGTCCGGGACGTCCGGTCGGGCCGGGTCCGCACCGTGGAGTGCGAGGTACCCGTTCGCGTCCTGGCCTTCGCGCCCGACGCCACCGAACCGCTGCTCATCTCCAGCCACGATGACCACACGGTGCGGATCTGGGCCCTCGCCGACCTCGCGCTCCGCCGGACGATCGACGTCGGCGAAAGCCCGCACGCCCTGGCGGTCCTCGGCAGCGGACCTGACACCCGGCTGCTGGTCAGCACCGCCTGGAGCGGCCTCGGGCTCTGGGACCTCGCGACCGGCGCGCGGCTCCGCCTTCCGCACCTGCCGCCCGTCATCGGGCTCAGTCCCGGCGCCCTCGCGGACGGGAGCGCGGTCGTGCTGCTCTCGGACGAAGGGGTCCTGCTGTGGAACCCGGACGACGACCAGGTGCGACAGCTCCCCGTCCCCGCCGGGCTACGCCCGATCAAGGGCGCCACCCTGTGGCGGTCGGACGGTCGGGAGCTGCTGACCGTCCGCGACGAGCAGGATGCCCACGCCACCATTGACCTGACGACGGGTCAGCACGAACTGCTCACGGCACACCTGTACCCCGTTCCGGACCGGCTGATGCAGTCCAGGCCGGGGCTGGGACCGCAGAGCAATCCGACCGTGACGGGGCCCGCCCTCGCCGTGTCCACCAGGTGGAACGTCCATCTCTGGGACGCCCGTACCATGCGGCCGCTCGGACCACCCCTCGCCGGATCCGTCGCACGGGCCGCCGTCGAGGCCGTCCGCTGGGAGGGGCGCGACCTCCTGCTGACCTCCTCCGAGCAGGACGGTGTGGTCGCACTCTGGGACCCGGCCGCCTCCGTGGACCGCAAGCCCGGCCACGGCCAGCGACTGGCGGACGTCACGGTCACCGAGCCGGACGGAGTGGTGGTCAGTGTCGACGAAGGCGGAACCCTGGTGGTCCGCCGCGCCGCCGACGGCACCCTGCTGGCCGCGCCCCTCGCCACCGAGGTCGTGGTGACCAGGGCCCTGGCCGCCTGGAGCGACGGCGGCCGTCCGTACGCCGCCACCGGCTCCGGATCCCCGCACGACCCCGATCCGCTCCTGTACCGCTGGGACCTGGCCGCGGGCGGCCCCTCCGGCGCACCGGCCCGCACCGACAGCAGCATCGTCCGCTGGGCCGTCCACCGGCGCCTGCGCACCGGCGACGCACTGGTCGTCTACGGGGACGGGGACATCACGCTCCGGAACCCCGCCGACGGGGCCGTTCTCGCCACGATCCCCGTGGACGCCGAAACGGGCACCACCGGATTCGCCGTCGGCGCGGTCGACGGGCGCGCGACCGTCGCTCTGACGTCCTACGAGGAACCGGCCCGGCTGTTCGACCTGGACGACCCGTCGTCCGCGCCGGAGATCGTGCCGGGAACCGAGGACCACCCCGTGCTGGCACTCCTCGACGGCCGACTCGTCACCGTCCGCTCCGAGGATGCGGCCGAGGGCGCCACCGCACTCCGCGCCTGGGACCGCACCGGTCGGCCGGCGGGCCCGGAGATCGACGGCCCGGCCGCCGTCACCGCCGTCGCGGGCCTCGGCTGGCCCGAGCTGTACGTGGCCCGCGCCGACCGCACCCTCACTCTGATCGACCTGCGCACCGGTGAACCGTCCACCCGGCCGCTGCTGCTGCCCGGTGCCGCCGTCTGCCTCGCGGCCACCGCGGACGGGGGAGTGGCGGTGGGGTTCGGCCAGGACATCGCACTCGTTCGTCCGCCGATCCGGGAAGGCGATTGAGAAAAAGGGCCGGGGTGCCCCCGAAAGGGCACCCCGGATTTTACTAGGTCTCCGGTCCGGTCCAATCGACCCAGACCGTGGGCTTGAAGAGTATGCCGTGCTCGGCGGACGCCTCCTCGGCAATCGATTTCATGCTGCAGAAACCTGGCAGAACGTCCCTGGTGTCCGGCATTCGGGGTCAGGCGCCGCCGGCGACGAGCGGCTTCATCGGGTTCAGTCGAGAAAGAGCGCCGCGAGCCGGGGGAGGTGGCGCCGCATCTCGTCGTCGTCCTCACTGTCCCAGTCGGCCCCGGTCGGCTCTTCGGGCCGCACCGTGGCGCGCAGAGCGGCGTCCACGGCCGTGTCGAACGAACCGGTCTCGCCCTGGGATTCCCGGTACGCCTGCTTGATCAGGTAGCTCAGCGACTCGAAGCCGATCCAGCCGTCCTCGTCGCGGCTCATCCGGACGACCACGGGCAGCTCGGCCAGGGAGTCGGGACGGGCGACGGCGCGGGTGAACGTCTCCCGTCCGAGCAGGATCAGCCCGTCGCGGAAGTCCATGAAGCCGTCGTCTCCGCAGCCACCCTCCACGAGGTAGGCGGCCTTCCACAGCGGACGCCGGTACGCGGAGTCGGTCACCTCGATCGCCTTCAGGTAGAAGTCGATGATTTCCGCCGGCTCCAGTGACGCGAGTATGCCCGTGAGGGCGCCGGGCAACGGGTCGTCGGGCAGGTTCCTGTCATCGGCACGGTCACCGACCACGCTGCGCGCTTGCTCGACGAGGCCCCACCAGTCGTTGATCTGCATGGCCGGGGAGCCTAGAGCAGGGCTGCGACAGCAGCCGTTGCACGAGGCCGGCCGCGACAGGGCGCGACAGGGCGGGCGGGGCGGGGCGGCCCCGGGCCGTGCCAGGGTCGGCCGGGGTGAAGGCCGTCCGCGCGGGATGCCGGTGAAGGGGGTTTGCCGGGCCGGTGGGCGGTGAGGCGGGGAGTCGGGCGGGGCACAGGCCCGGGCGGCCGTCACGCCTCTTCGGTCGCCCGGGCCGGCCCCGTCGCCGCTCAGACCCGGCCGCCGAGACGTCCCTCTCCGGCGGCCGGGGAGCGGGGGCTGCGGCGCTGCCGGAGCCCCCCGGTGCGGCCCGCCGTGCGGTCACCGTCCGGCGGTCGCCTCCGGCCGGACGAGCGGGAGGTCGGGGGTGTATCCGAGGATCCAGCCGAGGGCCTGGGCGACGCCGCGGGCGTAGCGGCGCTGCTGAGGGCTCTGCCGGGGGTCGTGCCGTACGGCGAGGGCGGTGCGTTCCTGCGCCATGAGCCGTAGGAGGGCGTCGGCGGGGGACGGCTCCATGGGGATGGGGGGCGACTTCCAGGGGTCGAGTGCCCACCCGAGGGCGGCCCGGGCGCCCTGCGGGCGCGGCTTGTCCCGGCGGGTGGGCAGGTGCTGCAGGGCGTCGTGGATCTCGTCGCCTGACCGGATCCCGACAGTGCGCTGCGGGAGTGTGCCGATGCTCATGCCTCCACCGTAGAGAGCCTGACGCGCCGCGTCATGCGTTCCGCGTCACAGGCCCCTCGCGGGTGCGGTGCGCGCGGCGGTGGTGCGGGGTTGGCGGGATCTCGCGGTCCCCGGGCGTTCCCGCCGCTGGTCGAAGGGGCTCCGGGACGGAAGGATCGAGTCGTCGACGAACGGCCCTGCCGTGGTCGCCGTCCCCGCGGACGGCCGCCCCGGACAGGCACGAGCGCCTTACGGCGGAAGAGGGACGGACATGATCACGATTCATCTGAAGTACGAGATCGACCCCGACAAGCTGGCGGACTTCGAGGAGTACGGCCGGCGCTGGGTGCGGCTCGTCCCGCGCTTCGGCGGCACGCACCTCGGTTACTTCCTGCCGAGCGAGGGCGACAGCGACATCGCGTACGCCCTCTTCACGTTCGGCAGCCTGGCCGAGTACGAGCGCTACCGCATCGCGGCCGCGGCCGACCCCGACTGTCAGGAGGCGTTCGAGCTGGCCCGCAGGACCAGGTGCATCAAGCGGTACGAGCGCCGGTTCCTGACACCGCTGGAGACCGACGCGTAGGCGTGCCCCCGGCCGTTCCCGGCCGCCCCCGCGCCTGCCCCCGCGCCTGCCCCCGCTCCCGTAACGGCGACCCGGTGGCGGACGCGTCGGCGCTCGGGCGGGTGGCAGGTGTGCGCCGCGGGGATCAGAGCGTCAGGACGATCTTGCCCCGGGTGCGGCGGGTCTCGACCAGGGCGTGCGCCGTGGCCGCGTCCTCCAGCGGGAGGACGTGCTCGACGTGCGGCCGCAGGAGGCCCGCCTCGACCAGCTCGGTCAGCGCCTCCAGCCCGACGTGGTCCGGCTCGACCACGACTCCGGCGTACCGCCTGCCGGCCGCCGCGGTACGGGCGGCGAGCTCCGGGTCGAAGTGCTCCGTGATCGTGGCCAGCACGCCGCCGTCGCGCAGGACGGGGAGCGAGCGGAGGCCGTTGCCGTTGCCGACCGTGTCGAACACGACGTCCAGCCCGCGCAGCCCGGTGGTGAAGTCGGCCGCGGTGTAGTCGATCGGGTGGTCGGCGCCGAGCTCGCGGAGGAAGTCGAGCTTGGCGGCGCTCGCCGTCGCGAAGACCTCGGCTCCGCGGGCCCTGGCGATCTGCACGGCGAGGTGTCCGACCCCGCCCGCCCCGCCGTGCACCAGCACCCGCTGTCCGGCCTGCAGCCCGGCCGCGTCGACCAGCGCCTGCCAGGCGGTCAGCCCGGCCATCGGCAGTGCGGCGGCCTGCGCGTGGTCCAGCCCCTTCGGCTTGCGGGCGAGCTGCCGGGCCGGCGCCGTGACGTACTCGGCGTAGCCCCCGGCCGGCCGCGGGAAGTGCGGCATGCCGTAGACCTCGTCGCCGACGGCGAAGCGGTTGACGCCCGGCGCGACCTGCTCGACCACGCCGGAGACGTCCCAGCCGAGCACGAACGGAGGCTCGCCCAGGAGCGGGAACGCCCCCGAACGGGTGTAGGCGTCGACGGGGTTGACCCCCGCGGCGCGGACCCGCACCAGGACCTCGGTGACCCGCGGTTCCGGCCGTTCCGCCTCGGTGATCCGGAGGACGCCGGGCTCTCCGTAGGACTGCTGGTCGATGGTGCGCACGGCGGGGTTCCTTCCGTCGGTGGCGCGGATCGTGGCGTCCGGGCCTGGCACCAAACCTAGGCGGCTGATGCGAGACGCTGAATAGCCGAAACTCTCTCTTTCCTGTCCGATCGTCTCGTCCGGCGGTCGTATCGGCGTAGGCTGTCCGCATGGACATCCTCACCGAGGCCGTCGCCTCCATGCGGTCCGAGAGCCCCCGGACGGCCCGCACCGAGTGCCGGGCGCCCTGGGGACTGCGCTTCCACGAGGCCACCGGCGCGGCCTTCCACGTCGTGCTGACCGGCTCCTGCTGGCTCGTCCGACCCGACGGCTCCGCCCTCGCCCTGGCCGCCGGTGACGTGATCTTCCTGCGCAGCGGCGCCGAGCACGCCCTGACCGACGACCCGCACTCCCCGGCCACCGACTTCCGCCCCGACCGGACCCAATGCCGCTTAGATAAGGACCAGTATCGCTAGGCTTGCTGTGTGGATGAGTTGCGGGGTGCGGATGGGCGCTTGACGGATCGTCTGGCGGTCGGGGTGCTGACGGACCTGCTGCATCAGGATCTTGTCGATGATGTGGTTGAGCAGGCTGGGCGTCGGGAGCGTCGGGTGCGCCTGCTGCCTGCCCGGGTGGTGTGTACTTCGTGCTGGCCATGTGCTTGTTCTTCGGCGACGGCTATGAGGAGGTGATGCGCAAGCTGGTGGGCGGTCTGCGGTTCCTCGGGGACTGGAGCGGGAACTGGAGGGTGCCGACCACCGGGGCGATCACACAGGCCAGGGCCCGGCTGGGCGAGGAGCCTTTGCGGTTGCTGTTCGAGCGTGTCGGGGCGCCACTGGCCGGTCCCGGTACCGAAGGTGCCTGGCTGCGGTCATGGCGGATGATGGCGGTCGACGGGGTGCAGCTCGAGCTCCCGGACACCCCGGGCAACACCGAGGCGTTCGGCAAGAACAGTCACCGTGAGCACCGTCCCGGCCCCTTCCCGCAGGCCCGGGTGGTCGGCCTCGGGGAGTGCGGGACCCGTGCGGTCATCGCGGCGCGCATCGGCCCGTTGGCTGTGGGCGAGAGGGAGCTGACCGAGCAGCTGCTGCAACGGTTCGAGCCGGGCATGCTGGTCATGGCCGATCGCGGGTTCTACAGCCTGGCGTTGTGGGTCAAAGCAGCCGAGACGGGCGCTGACCTGCTGTGGAGGGTGTCGGAGACCGTCGATCTGCCCGTGCTGGAAGTGTTCCCCGACGGTTCCTACCGTTCCGTGCTCGCCGACGTCATCGCGCGTCAGCGGTACCGACGACATGTGCGCTCCGGACGCGCGGACGCGCGGCTGGAAGGACTGGCCGTTCGTGTTGTGGATTACCGGGTGGACGGGCGTGCGGGCAACGGGGACCTGTACCGGCTGATCACCACCGTCCTGGATCCCGGCGAGGCTCCCGCACTGGAGCTGGCGGCGGCGTACCACCAGCGGTGGGAGTTCGAGGTCGCGCTTGCCGAGATCGAGACGTACCAGCGCGGACCTGCTCGCCCCCTGCGGTCCAAGTCGCCCGAGATGGTCCGCCAGGAGATCTGGGCCCTGCTGACCACGCACTACGCGATCCGGAACCTCATGCATCAAGCCGCGGGCGGTGCCGGCCTCGACCCGGACCGGATGTCCTTCATCCGCAGTCTCCGCGTCGTCCGCCGCCTGGTCACCGACCAGGCGGCGTTTTCCCCTGACGGCTTGGCCGCCGCCCTTACCGGGGCTCTCGCCGAGATAGCCGAACGGCCCAATCCCGCCCGGCGACAACGTACTTGCCCCCGCGCCGTCAAACGCCACCGCCTCAGCCCGCACCGCATCAAACGCCCCGACGACACCAACACCCGGCACTCCGGACCGCCCACCTTACAACTCAGAAACCCAGCTATCTAAGCGGCATTGCGACCGGACCGACCGCACCTCACCGATCGGCAGGTTCGCCGTCGACGGCCCCGGCGCCCGCACGGTGCTGCTCTGCGGCTCCTACCACCTCGACCGGGAACGCCCCCACCCCCTGGTCGCCGGCCTTCCCGAGCTGATCCACCTGCCCGCCCGGCGCGACCGCCACCACGCCCTGCGCGCCGCGATCGACATGCTCGGCGCCGAACTCGACGACCCCAGGCCCGGATCCGACGGCATCGTGGGCGAGCTGATCGACCTGCTGCTCCTCTACATCCTCCGCGCCTGGTTCGACGACCAGCCGGCCGATGCCACCGCCGGATGGGCCGCCGCACTGACCGACCCGGCCATCGCCCCGGCCCTGCGCGCCATCCACCGCGACCCCGGCCGCGCCTGGACGGTCGAGGCGCTCGCCGACAGCGCAGGCCTCTCGCGCGCCGCCTTCGCCCGCCGGTTCACCGGCCTGGTCGGCGAACCCCCGCTCACGTATCTCACCCGCTGGCGGATGACCACGGCCGCCCGGCTGCTGCGCCACTCCGACACCCCGATCGCCGTCGTCGGAGAACGGGTCGGCTACGGCTCCGAGTTCGCGTTCGCCAAGGCCTTCAAGCGCGCCCACAGCGTGCCGCCCGGCCAGTACCGGCGACGGGCCGGTGCGGCCTCCTGACCGGAGGCCGGTACCGGCGGAGCCCCTCGGGGAGGCAGAAGATCTTGCGGTGGGAGTGGCCCGAAGTGGCACCAGCCCACTGGCTGGTGACGCAAGATTTCCTGTGGCCAGGCGGTACAGGGTCTGCGTCGACGTACGGGGAATCCGCGTGACACGCACCGGGACGGCATGGCATCGTGCTGCCGTGACCACACGTCGAAAGGCCGATGCCGCGTAGACCGCCCCGCGCGCTGCGCGGAGACCACGTGACGCCCCGCCTCTGGGGACCCGCCCCGCCGCCCCGGATCCACGGCCTCTCCGCCGGAACAAGCCTGGCGGTGCACCGGGCCGAGAGGGTGAGCGCCGGCTGGTACCTCTACCCCGGAGCCACCGATCGGGCGCTGCGCCGGTACCGGGAGTTCCTCGCCCCACCGGGCAGACGCCCCCTGTACCCGCAGGCAGCGTTCTGCTCCTGCCCGGGCTGCTCCTTCGACGACGTCCGGCACGCACGTGACGTGCTGGACGGGATCCTGGGAGCGCTGCCGGTACGGGCCCGAGCCGAACTCCGGCGGGTCCTCCGCCCCTTGGACGCCGCTCTCCTGCACCGCACACTGCCCGACCCGTTCACCCGTCGACGGCAGTGGCGCACGGAGTTCTGGTGGTACCGCCGCCTCGCCTGCCCGTCGGAGGGAGGGTGAGGAGGCGTCGTACAGCCGTCGGCCCCCCGCTCTCCCGCTCTCCCGCTCTCCCGGTCTCCTGCTCTCCGGTCTCCTCTCCCGTGCCGCCCGCGGTGGCGGTGCCGCGGCAGGCCGCCGCAGAACGGGTCCAACGGCCCTTCGCAGGCACCGGCAGGCGGCGCACGCTGGAGGCAGCGGGGTGCTGCTCCCGTCCGGGGCGCACCGCCGAGGGCATGAGGGCAAGGAGTACTGATCATGATCGCGACACTGCCGACCCTCGCCGACCTGCGGCTGCTCGTGACAGCTGCGGGCGCGGCGCCGTCCCTGCACAACAGCCAGCCCTGGCGCTTCCGTCCGACGGTCGACCCGGACGGGGCCGGGCCGAACGGGGCCGAGCCGAACGGGGTGGACCCGGACGGGGTGGTGGAGGTGCACGGGGTCGAGGTGTACGCGGACCGCACCCGCGCCGTCCCCCTGACCGACCCGGTCGGCCGCGCCCTGCACATCTCCGTCGGCGCGGCGCTCCTCAACCTCCGCGTGGCCGCCGCCCATCTCGGCCGCACGCCGGTGGTCCGGCTGATGCCCGACCCGGCCCGGCCGGACCTGCTCGCGGTCGTCTCCCTGACCGGACCCCCGGCAACCGTCTACGCCGACCCCGAGTTGTACGCCGCCATCCCGCACCGCCACTCCGCCCGCCGGCCGTTCGCCGGCCGCGACGTGCCGGAGAGCGTGCTCGGGGAGCTGATCGGCGCCGCCCGGACCGAGGGCGTGCACCTCACGCCGCTGGAGGAGGCCGGCGTCCGACGGGTGCTGACCCTCACCGCGGAGGCCGAGGCCCGCACCGAGGCCGACGTGGCCCGCCAGGCGGAGACCCGGGGCTGGCTGCGCCCCGAGACACCGGCGACCGACGGGATCCCCGCGTCGGCGCTGGGCCCGCAGGACCACGAGGCCCGCGTGCCGATGCGGAGCTTCACCGGAGGCCCGCCGGCCCTCCCCACGGAACGCTTCGAGGCGCTCCCGCAGGTCTGCACCCTCACCACCCACGGCGACGGCCCCGCCGACTGGCTCCGGGCCGGCCAGGCGCTGGAGCGGGTCTGGCTGCTGGCCACGGCCCGAGGCGTCCGGCTGACCGTGCTGCACCAGGCCGTCGAGTGGCCGGACACCCGGGCCCTGCTGCGCGACCCGGAACAAGGGCCGGGCTTCGTCCAGCTCGTGGTCCGGATCGGCTACGGGCCACCCGGACCGGCCACACCGCGCCGCCCCGTCGCGGAGACCCTCGACCCGCCCGCGGCCGGAGCGGGCCGATGACACCCGCCCGCGGCTGGCGCGGGCCGGTGACACCCGCCCGCGGCCGGAGCGGGCCGGTGACACCCGCCCGGCCGTGCGGTGAGGCCCGGCAGGAGTGAGCCTGGAAGGACGGGGCACGCCGGACACCCGCCCGGAACGCCGCGCCCGGGCCCGACCGAGGAGCCGCAGATGCCCAGCCGCGACGACCCCCCGGCGACGGCCGAAGACCTCCTGACCGACGGCACCACCGCCGTCATCCGCCCGCTGCGCCCCGCCGACCACGACGCCGTCTACGAGCTGTACGCCGCCGGGCGGTCCGGGGACGGCCGCGGCCCACGGTTCCTCGGACCCGGCCGCCGAGCGCCGGCCCTCGCCGCCGACCGGCTCTGCGGACCACCCCGGCCCGGCCTGCTCACGCTCGGCGCCTGGGTCGCGGCGGACCTCGTCGGCGAGGTGGACTGCGAGACGACCGGCGGCCGGTCGGACACCGCCCGACTCGCCCTGGCGGTCGCGGACTCCTGGCGGCACCACGGTGTCGGCACGCTCCTCGTGAAACACCTCGTGGAGGCCGCCCGCGAGCGCGGGGTGCGGGAGTTCGAGGCCGACACCGTGGCCGGGAACCGCGCGGTGCACCGGCTCTTCTCCGACCTGGGCCTGCCCGTCCACCACCGGGGCGGGCAGGGCGGGGCCCGGCTGCGGGTGCCGCTCGACGAGCAGGACGAGCGCGACCGCGAGGCGGCGGACCGGCGCGGCCGGGCCGCCGACGTCGCCGGCCTCGCCGCGCTGCTCTGCCCCCGCTCCATCGCCGTCGTCGGTGCTTCGCGGCGGCCCGGCTCGGTGGGCCGGGCCGTCCTGCTGAAGATCCAGGAGGGGGCGTTCACCGGCGACCTCCGGGCCGTCAACCCGCACGCGGACGAGATCGCGGGCCTGCCCGCCCACCGGTCGGTCGCCGACCTCCCCGGCGCCCCCGACCTCGCCGTGCTCACCGTGCCGCCCGGCGCGGTGCCGGACGCCGCCGAGGCGTGCGGCCGCGCCGGGGCCCGCGCGCTCGTGGTCGTCACCGCGGGCCTCTCCCCGGACGAGGCCCGCGGACTCGTGCGTGCCTGCCGCCGTCACGGCATGCGGCTCGTCGGGCCGAACAGCCTCGGCGTCGCCCACACCGACCCCGCGGTGCGGCTCGACGCCGAGTTCGGCGGCGTGGTGCCCCTCCCCGGCACGGCCGGGATCGCCGTGCAGTCCGGCGGCATCGGGATCGCCCTCCTGGAACGGCTGGCCCGGCTCGGCATCGGCGTCTCCAGCTTCGTCTCGCTCGGCGACAAGTTCGACGTCAGCGGCGACGACCTGCTGCGATGGTGGGAGGAGGACGGCCGGACCGACCTCGCCGTGCTGCACCTCGACTCGTTCGGCAACCCCCGGGCGTTCGCCCGTACGGTCCGCCGGGTGACCCGGCGGCTGCCCGTCCTCACCGTCGACGCGGGCCGCTCCGCCGCAGGCCGCCGCGGCGCCGCCGCGCACACCGCGGCGTCGGCGACCCCGGCCGTGACCCGGGAGGAGCTCTTCCGGCAGGCCGGCATCACCGCCACCCACAGCATCGCCGAACTCGTCGAAGCCGCAGCGCTGTTGCACGCACAGCCGCTGCCCGGCCCGCGCGGCGCCGTCGCGGTGATCTCGAACGCCGGCGGGATCGGCATCCTCGCCGCCGACGCGTGCGCCGAGGCCGGCCTCCTCCTGCCCGAACTCCCCGCCGCGACGGCCGCCGCGCTGGCCGTCCTCCTGCCGGGCGGCGCGAGCACCGTCAACCCGGTGGACAGCACGGCCGCCGCCCACCCGGAGCAGATCCGCGCCTGCCTCGACCTGCTGGCCCGCGAGGAGACCGTCGACGCGCTGCTGGTCTGCCTCGTGCCGACCGCACTGACCACGGGCGACGGACCCGGAACCGTCCGTGCCCTGCTGGAGGGCCCGGCCCGGCGGCGCATCCCCGTCGCCGCCGTCCAGGTCGGCCAGGAACCACCCGTCCGGTACCTGGCCTGCCGAGGCGGCCTCCTGCCGTCCTACGCCGACCCGGCCGCCGCCGCCCGGGCCCTGGCCCACGCCAGGGACCGCGCCCGGCGACTGGCCGAACCGGTCGCCGAGGCGACGCCGCCGGTCGCCGACACCCCGGCGGCCCGCGCGCTCGCCGAAGCCTTCCTCCGCACCCGCCCCGAGGGCGGCCTGCTCGACCCGAACGACACCGCCGGCCTGCTCGCCTGCTACGGCATCCCCCACATCCCCTTCCGGTGGGCGCACGGCGAGCAGCAGGCCGTCCTCGCCTCCCGCGTCCTGCGCCAGTACGGCCACGGCGGCAGGACCGTCCTGAAGGCCTACTGGCCCGACCAGATCCACAAGGGCCGGGTCGGCGCCGTCCGGACCGGACTGGCCGACGACGCCGAAGTCGTCGCCGCACACCGGCAGTTCACAGCCCAGTTCGGGGACCGCATGGACGGCGTGGTCGTCCAGCCGATGGCCGCGCCCGGCCTCGAACTGCTCACCGGCATCGTCCGGGACCAGGTCTTCGGCTCCCTCGTCGTCCTCGGCCTCCGCGGCACCGCCACCGGCATCCCCGACGACCGCTCCGTCCGGCTCACCCCGCTGACCGAGCACGACCTCACCACCATGGTCGCCGACCTGCGCAACTCCTCCCTGCTCCTCGATCCCTCCGGCACACAGCAGGCCGACCTCGGCGCCGTCCAGCACGTCCTCGCCGGACTCTCCCGGATGGCGACCGACCTGCCCCAGGTCGTCGAGGTCGACCTCGACCCGCTGACCGCCCGCCCGGACTCCCTGACCGGCGTCGACGCGCGCATCCGCCTGGAGCCGCGGCACCCCTACGACCCCTACCGGCCCCGGCCCGGCCGTCCGGTGGCGCCCGGGAAGCACTGACCACAGCCGACGGGCCGCCCGCGCCGCCCCCGCCCTCGGCGGCGCACGTGTCGGAGGGTGCCGCCATGCGCTCGCTGCGGCCGGTCTGCCCGACGAGGAGCGGCCCGTGGGGGCGTGCGTGGCGGCGACGACCGGCACCGCTACGGGAAGGCACTCCTCCCCGGGCGCTCTTGACGGAACGTCAGGGATCTTCCACTCTCGAACTCCGAAACGACGTCCACGGGGGGACCGTTCACCGCGATGACCCGACACGTGCCGGTGCTGCTCGCCGTCCTGGCCTCGGCGGTCCTCCTCGCCGGATGCTCCGGCACGGGCGGGAGCCGGGCCGCACCGACGCCGACGCCGACGGCCGAACCGCCCGCGCCGAGCCCGACGGCGCACCGGCAACCGGACGTTCCGGAACTGCCTCCCACGGCGGGCGGAACGAGAACACTCGTCGCCGTACCGCTCCGTGAGGCGGGCTCCACCGTCGGGACCTTCTCCGCCCGGGCCGGCGAGATGGACGTCGCGATGTACTGCACCGGCGGCTCCCTGACCGTGCACATCGACCCCGTGTCGACCAGCACGGTGGTGTGCGGGACGGCAGACGTCACCCCGGTGCTCAACGTCCTCCACCTCCGAGCGGCGCAGGACGTGCAGGTGAGCGTCGACGCCCCGCCCGGCGTGCGATGGAACCTGCGGATCGAGCAGTAGCCGCACCCACCCGTGCGTGACGTCGGCGCGCCCGCCTTCCGGCTGTGCCCGAGGGCGTCGGACCTGGCAGGATCACCGGCACGGTACGGACGATTGCAGGGGTGCGAGACATGACGGTTCTGCTGCTGGGCGCGCTGGTGCTGGTTGTCGGCGGATGCGTGTGCGTCGTGTGGGCGGACCGGGGCGGCCCCCGTTGGGTCCGCGTCGTGGCGACCGTGACGCTCGTCGTGGGCGAGATGCTGCGCTGCGTCGACAAGGGTCGGCGCCGCGGCCTGAACCGGAGCACGAACGGCGGCGGCGACTGACCCGCACCCGCGACCACGGGGACCACGCCGAACGCCCGCTCCGTCACGACCCGTTGAGCGCCTCACCCGGTGCGGGACCGTGCGAGGCCCAGCAGACGATCGCAGTCGGGGGTTCGCGGCGGCTGTTTAGAACCGGAGACGGACGCGGGGTGCACCTCCGTCTCCCCCGGGAGGTCCGTCGAGGACGGTGCCGTCAGACGGGCTTGCGCGGGGTCCGGCGGCGGGCCCACTCCTGGAGGACGAGCCCGGCACCGACGAGGAGGGGCCCGACGGGCCAGACCGAGAGGCTCGAAGAGCCCGTGACGACGCCGAACGTGATGCCTGCCATGATGACGAGCTGGCCGGCGCCCCAGATGCGGGGCGCGCCGACCGGGCGCAACCAGCGCGGTACCCAGCCCCGGATCACGGCGGGGGCGCCGCCCGCGATCCCTAGCGCCCAGGCCACAGCCAGGCACGTCCATCGAAAAGTGGTCACGAGGGGGCTCCTTCGCCAGGGCGGTCCGTCCGACGGGCCGTGGGAGGTGTGATCATTCCACCGCCCTTCGCACGGTCGGTGACCGGGGGCGGCTGTACGGACGCGTGCAGGCTGCGCGAGCGCGGGTCGACGCCCACCCGGCGGTGACGATGCACGGAAGGGCCCGTCAGGGGTCACCGATCGGCCTCTCCGCGCCGGCCGGTGCCGGTGGCGCCCGATATCGTGCCGGGATGGAAAGGACTGTCACGTACCTGGAGATGACGGACCGCCGTGAGCTGAAGCCCGGTCGGGTCGTGCCTTCGCTGGAACTACGGCGCGAGGAGGGCCTGTCGGCCCTGGTGCGTTCGGTGCAGGCCCGGGTCGGAGCGGCGTACGGCTGGCGGAGTTCAACGCGATCCGACGAGGAGTGGCAGGAGTTGGCGCGAACGCAGCCGCACCGCCGGTACTGGCTGATCACGCTGGCCGGTGCGACCGCCGGGGTCGTGGCGCTGGCGCCGCAGCCCCCCGGGGAGGTGGAGATCGTCACCTTCGGACTCCTTCCCGAGTACGTCGGCCGGGGGCTGGGCGGGCACGCCCTCACGCTGGCGTTGCAAAAGGCATGGGCGACAGAGCCGTTGGAGGCGGACTCCGTTCGCAGGGTGTGGCTGCACACCAACTCGGACGACCACCCGAGCGCACTCGCCAACTACCGGCGCCGCGGTCTGCGCGTCTACCGCACCGAGGTCGAGGGGTAGCGCGAACATCCGGGCTGCGCCCGCTCGTCCAGGGCCGTGGCCCGTGGCCCGCGGGCCCTGCCCCGAAGCGGCGGCCGTCCGGCGGCCGTTCGGCGGCCGGACCCGGACGTCAGTAGGGGAGCCCCTCCGCCGCGGCGCGCAGCGCGGTGTGGAGGCTGGCGGCGAGTTCGTCGTCCGAGGCGGTGCCGTCCTCGGCGGAGCGCTGGGCGAAGTCCTCCGCCGCGGCGCGCAGGGCTCCGTTGACGGTGGCCGCGTGCACCTTCACGCGCAGGTCGCCCGGGTGCCGGCCCGACCTGCGGGCGAGGAGTTCGGCGAAGAGGGGCAGCGCGTCGTCGTGGGTCTGCAGCCAGACGGCGCGCAGAGCGGGTTCGGTGTGGGTCATCCGGATCAGGTCGAGGACGTCGGGATCGGCGCGCGGCAGAGTGCCCCGGCGGCACGACTCGGTGAGGAAGTCCAGCAGTCCGGTGCCCGGGGGCCAGTGGCGCAGTGCCTCGGCGGCGGCGTCCAGACTCGCCGTGAGCACGGGGCGGATGCAGCTCTCCTTGGTGGGGAAGTGACGCCACAGGGTGCGGGTCGAGACGCCCACGGCCTGGGCGATCTGATCCCCCGTGGTGCCCGTGACGCCCTGGGAGACGAACAGGCGGACCGCTGCCTGCGCGATCTCCAGGCGGAGGGCTGCGCGGCGTCGTTCGCCGAGCGGCGGCCTGGCGGCCGGCCCGTCGGTGTCCGCGCTGCGCTCGGGTGTCGTGTCAACCACCGTGTCCCACCACCCCTGTCTCGGCGATCCCGGGCAGCATAGCGAGCCGCACGGAAATGACACATGCAGACGCCTTGTCACTGAGTGACAGGCTCCCTTACGCTCCCGATGTAACCCACCAGTAACTAGTGGGTGAGGGACGGGAGTTCGACGTCATGCGGGGCGAACCCCCTCGCGGCCGGCACTGCCACGCGCCCACACGGCGGTGCGGCCGCGCGCCCGCACCGACGCACACCCGCACCCTTTCCGACTTTCCGACGAAGCAGGGAGTGAGCCGCATGCACCGTCCCACCGACCGGCCGGACCCGGTGTCCGCCGAACGTCCCCGCACCGGCCAGGCCGGGCCGTCCCCGGCCCGCAGATCCACCGCTGCGGGGCGAAGCCGTCTGATCGCCACCACGGTCGTGGCGCTGGCCTGCCTCGGGGTCCAGGCCGTCCCCGCGTCCGCGGCCGGGGCGGGCGGCGTGGTCTCCCGGGGCGTGACCGTCCCCGCCTTCTACCAGCCGCCGGCGGCCCTCCCCGCGGCCGACGGCGCGCTGGTCCGCACCGAGCCGTTGCCGCTGGCGCTGAGCCTGCCCGGCCTCGACGGGCGTCCGCTGCCGGGCACCGCCACCCGGCTGATGTACAAGTCGACGGATTCGCAGGGCGGTCCCGTGGCGGTGACCGGCGCCTACATCGAGCCGTCGGCGGCCTGGAAGGGCGGCGGTGCGCGGCCGCTGGTGGCCCTGGCCCCGGGCACGATGGGGCAGGGCGACCAGTGCGCGGCCTCCCTGGGCCTGCAGCACCCGATCGTCATCGGGGACGACACCGTGTCCGTCGGCTACGAGGACCTGGCGATCTACCGGCTGCTGTCCGCCGGGGCCGCGGTGGTCGTCACCGACTACGTCGGCCTGGGCGCGACCGACCGCCTGCACACCTACGTCAGCCGCCTCGACGGCGGGCACGCCCTGCTGGACGCCGTCCGGGCGGCGCGGGCGCTGCCGGGGTCATCGATCACCGCCGACTCGCGGATCGGACTGTTCGGCTACAGCCAGGGCGGCGGCGCCAGCGCGTCGGCCGCCGAACTCCAGCCCTCCTACGCGCCGGACGTCAAGCTGGCCGGCACCTACTCCGGCGCGCCCCCGGCCGACCTGACCGAGGTCGTCAAGGGCATCGACGGCAGCGCGCTCGCCGGTGCGCTGGGCTGGTCGCTCAACGGATTCCTCCAGGCGGATCCGGACCTGAGGGCCATCGCCGACGCCCGCCTGAACGCCGCCGGGAAGGCGGCGCTGAACGACCTGTCCACGATGTGCGTCGGCGACGCGATCTTCGGCTACGCGTTCACGAGGAGCAGCTCGTGGACGGTCGGCGGGGAGTCCGTCAGCGACATCGTCGCCGCGGAGCCGAGACTCCGGGCGGTGCTCGACTCCCAGCGCATCGGCACCCTGAAGCCGACCAGCCCGGTGCGCCTGGCCACCGGCGTCCAGGACGACATCGTGCCGCACGGCCAGGCCCGCCGGCTCGCCGTCGACTGGTGCCGCAAGGGCGCCAACGTCACCTACGACGCCGTGATCCTGCCGAACCTGGGCGACGGGCTGCTCACCAACCACCTGGTGCCGCTGCTCACCGACCAGGGCGACGCCGTCGCCTGGCTGACGGACCGTCTCTCCGGCAAGGCCGCCGCCTCCAACTGCTGGACGATGCCGCTGCAGCCCTGACGGCCTGCCCTGATCGCCTGCCCCGGGGCCCTGCCCGCGGCACCGCCCCTCGCGGGAGACGGCCCGGCACTCGATCACGCCGAGTGCCGGGCCGCCGTCCGGCCCCGGCCCCGGTCGCGTGGCCCGGGATCCGGGGTCCGGGGTCCGGCGCCGCCTGCTCGTCAGGCCGCCGGTCGGTCAGGCCCCGGCTGCGGACAGCAGTACGTCGACCAGCCGCTCCGCCGCGTCCGGCCGGCCCTGCTGCCGGGCCCGGTGCGCGGTGTCGGCGCGGCGCGCCGGGTCGGCGAGAAGCGGCGCGAGCGCCTCCCGCAGGGTGTCCGCCGTGACGTCGCCGAGCAGGGCGACGGCCGCCCCGGCCTGCTGGAGGTGCGAGGCGTTGTGCGCCTGCTCGTCGCCCGCCGAGGACGCGAGCGGGATCAGGACGGACGCCTTGCCCAGTGCGGTGAGTTCGGCGATCGTGCCGGCGCCGCTGCGCGAGACCACCACGTCGGCCAGCGCCAGCACGTCGGGCAGTTCGGGTCCCACGAACGGGGTGACGAGGTAGCGGGCGGCCAGGTGGGCCGGAAGCGCGGCGGCCCGGGCCCGCAGGCCGTCCGCGTGGGCCGCGCCGCACTGGTGCACCACGTTGGCCCCGGCGAGCAGCCACGGGAGGGCGGCCTCGACGACCGTGTTGATCTGCAGCGACCCCTGCGCGCCCCCGGTGACGTACACGGTGGGCAGCGTCCGGTCGAAGCCGTGCAGCGCCAGTGCCTCGACCGCCTTCTCCGCCTGCCCGGCGAACACCTCCGGGCGTACCGGATTGCCCGTCACCACCGCGCGGGACCGCGCCGACTCCGGCAGCAGCGGCACCGTCGACTCCGAGGAGACCGCGACCCGTGCCGCGGTCGGCGCCAGGAACCGGTTGGCCAGGCCGAGCCGGACGGTCTGCTCGTGGACGACCAGCGGGGCCCCGCAGCTGCGCGCGGCCCGGCCGACCGGGACCGCCACGTAGCCGCCGGTCGCCAGGACGACGTCCGGGGCGTACCGGGCGACGATCCGCCGGGCCTTCACGATGCCCTGCACCACCCGCACCATGTCCCGGATGTTGGCCGGGGAGGCCAGCTTCAACGGGTTGCCGGAGCGTCGGATCTTCCCGGTCGGGACGGCGGCGAACGCGATGCCCTCACCGGCGGCGACCCTGGACTCCAGGCTGTCCGCGGAGCCCACCCACAGCACGTCGAGCCCGCGGCCGCCGGCCGCGAGGCGCGCGCGGAGCGTCCGTACGGCCGTCAGCGCCGGGTAGGTGTGTCCGCCGGTGCCGCCGCCGGTGACGACCAGGCGCAGCGGCCTGCCGGGGGCGGACGGGGGGAGGGTTTCGCGGGTCACGGAAGCTCCTGATCTGAGCGGCACTCGGCCGCGGACCCGGCCGTGGACTCGGCCGCGCCGGAGGACAGTTGGACAATCCGGACGATAGCAGGGCAGGTGGCGCGCCGGCCGCGGACCGTCCGCCGGTCAGCGGGGTCGCCGGCAGGTGTCTCAGTGGTACACGCGCGCCTGCAGGTCGTACAGCTCCGCGTACAGCCCGTCGGCGGCGACCAGGTCGGCGTGGTTGCCGCTCTCGCGGATCCGGCCGTGTTCGAGGACGACGATCCGGTCGGCCATCCGGACGGTCGAGAACCGGTGCGAGACCAGCAGGGTGACGGCGCCGGACCCGGCGCGGGCCTCGGCGGCGAGGTCGGCGAAGCGTTCGAAGAGGGCGTGCTCGGCGGTGGCGTCCAGGGCGGAGGCCGGTTCGTCCAGGGCGACCAGCAGCGGGCGGCGGCGCAGCAGGGCGCGGGCCAGCCCGAGCTTCTGCCACTGGCCGCCGGAGAGTTCGGCGCCGTCGCCGTAGCTGCGGCCGAGGAGCCCGTCCAGGCCGCCGGGTACGAGTCCGGTGATGGGCCCGGCCTCCGCGGAGGCCAGTGCGGCGTGGATCGCCTCGTCGTCGCCGAGCCGGTCGAGGTCGCCGATGCCCACGTTGTCGCGCAGTCGCAGCTCCAGCCGGGCGAAGTCCTGGAACAGCGTGGCGGCCCGGCGCTGCCATGCGGGCCCGTACGCGGCGAGGTCGACGCCGTCGACGAGGATCCGGCCGGAGGTGGGCCGGTAGAGGCCGCAGAGGAGTTTGACCAGGGTGCTCTTGCCGGCGCCGTTCTCGCCGACCAGGGCGAGCGCGCTGCCCGCGGGGATGTCCAGGGTGATGTCGTCGAGGATCGGCCGGTCGCTGCCCGGGTAGCGGAAGGAGACGTTCTCCAGCCGGATGCCGTGGGTGAGCCCGGCCGGCGGCCCGGCCGCCCCGGTGTCGGCTTCGGCCCCGGTGTCTGCTTCGGCCCCAGTGGGCGCGGGCGGTGCGGCGTGCGCGGACGGCCCGGTGAGGTCGGCCAGCCGCTGGAGGGTGCGGCCCGCGCCCTGAAGGACGGTCAGCAGGCCGAGGGCGGTCGACACCTGGAGGCTGATCTGCGCCGCCAGGGCGATGACCAGGATGACGTCGCCCAGCCCCGCGCCGCCGTCGACGGCCTGCCGGGCCACCACGAAGATCGCCGCGCCGTAGCCTGCCGCGAAGACGAGCTGTCCGGCGGCCCGCAGCAGGGCCGCCGTGAGGTGGGCGCGGCGCAGGGCCGTGTCGGCCCGCCGCCAGGTCCGCCGGTGGCGCCCGATCAGGACGGCCTCGGCGCCGGCCAGCCGGATCTCCCGGGCGGACGCCTGGGTGGTGGCGGCCTCCAGCAGGTGGCGGCCGAGCCGGATGCCGGGAGCCGTCGCCTCCTTGGCGCGCTCGACGAGCCGCTGGGCCCGGTTGCCGGCGGCGACCGGTACGACGGCTGCTGCGGGCAGCAGCACCAGCCACGGGCTGAGCATCCCCAGCAGCACGGCGGTGACGCCGAGTTGGAGGGCCACGCCGCCGAGCTGCAGGACGGCCTCCAGCGAGCCGCGGGTGCGCGGCAGTTCCTCGCGGACGAGGGCCAGGGTGTCGGCCCACCCGGGCCGGTCGAGGTCCTCCAGCCCGGCGGTGCCGTGCGCGAGCCCGATGACCTCGTTCTGCAGGGCGAGCTCCTCCAGCTCGCCGAGCTCGAAGTAGGAGAGGTGCGCGAAGTGCGTCATCATCAGTTCGAGGACGAGCAGCAGCGCGGTGGTGAGCGCGAGCCAGGTGGCGGTGCTCGCGGAGCGGGCGACGGCCGCGGTGGTCAGCGACTTGAGGCAGACGGCGATGAGCGGGGTGGCGAGGTAGCCGATCGTCATCAGCGCGACGGCGCGGGTCAGCCGCCGGGCGTCGCAGAGCACGGCGAGGCGCAGCAGGCGGCGGACCGCCAGGAGCAGGGTGGTCATCGGGGGCCGCCCGCGGTCATGGTGAGGTCCTCCTGCTCGGTGAAGCGTTCCGCCTGGATCCGGAACAGCTCGGCGTAGCGGCCGTCGAGGGCCATCAGCTCGTCGTGGGTGCCCGACTCGGCGACCCGGCCGTCGGCGAGGACGACGATGCGGTCGGCCCGGCGGACGCTGGAGAAGCGGTGCGCGATGATCACGCTGGTCACGCCGCGCGTCGTGTCGAGGAAGCGGTCGAAGAACGCGGCCTCCGCCCGGACGTCGAGCTGGGCGGTGGGCTCGTCGAGGATCAGCAGGGAGGCGCCGGCGCCGACCGAGAGGAGGGCCCGGGCGAGGGCGATCCGCTGCCACTGGCCGCCGGAGAGGTCGGTGCCGTCCTCGTACTGGGCGCTGAGCACGGTCTCCAGTCCGCGGGGAGGCCCTCGACGAGTTCCCGGGCGCCCGCGCGCCCGGCGGCCGCGAGCAGTGCCTCCGGGTCGGCGAGGAGTTCGGGCCGGCCGATGCCGATGTTCTCCGCCGCGGTGAGCTGGTAGCGGGTGAAGTCCTGGAAGATCACCGCGATGCGGCGGTGCCAGGCGGCGGCCGGCAGGGCGGCGAGGTCGGTGCCGCCGGCGGTCAGCCGTCCCGAGGTGGGTTCGTGCAGTCGGGCGAGCAGTTTCACGAGGGTGGTCTTGCCGGCGCCGTTGAGTCCGACGATCGCGGTGGAGCGGCCGGGGGCCAGCTCCAGGTCGAGGCCGTCGATGATCGTCCGGCCGCCTCCCGGGTAGCGGAAGGAGACGTTCTCGAAGCGGATCGCGCCGTCCGGCACGGTGGTGGCGGTGGCGGCGGCCTCGTCGGCGGCCCGGTGTTCGGCGGCGCGCTCCTCCAGCCGGCCGATCGCCTCGAACGCGGCCAGCCCGTCGCGGGTCTGCACGTCGCTCTCGGGGAAGTACACGCCGAACCGCAGCGGGATCAGCACCGCCTGGAGCGCGACCGAGACCTGGAGGAGCGAGAGCGTGCCGTCGGTGCCGCCGCGGCCGATCAGCAGCAGGGTGGTGCCGCCGCCGAGCAGCCCGACCGCGGCGAGCCCGACGAACGGGCCGAACAGCAGGCGCCGTCGGCCCGCCCACAGCGGGTCGAGGTAGCCGCGGGCTTCGGCGCTGTGGCGCTCCCGCAGCCAGGGCAGCAGCCCGAGCATCCGGATCTCCTTGGCCATGCCGAGGCCGCCGGCCGTCCGGCGCAGGTAGGCGAGGCGGCGGCGCCGTCCGGCGAGCGACCCGCGCAGGGCGCCGAACCGGTCGAGCGAGCCCCGCTGGCCGAAGCGGATCACCAGCGCGGTGCCGGCCACCAGGGCGCCGGCCGCCGGGCCGAGCACGAGGCCGACCATCACGGACGCCCCGAGCAACTGCGCGTAACGGGCGGTCAGGGCGACCGCGCCCGCCGCGGCGTCGCCTGGGGTGGGGGTGGCACGCTCGAATCCGCCGCGGGCGTCGGAGAGCACGTCGAGGACGTCCTGGTGCTCCAGGTCGGCGATCGGCAGACCGGTCAGGGCACAGTCCATCAGCCGGGCGATGCAGGCGCCGTCGACCTGGCGGATGATCAGCTCGCCGAGCGCGGACTGGAACGGGGTGAGCAACTGCTGGACGACGAACGCGGCGACGGCCAGCAGCGGGGCGAGCCCGAGGACGGCCCAGCCGCCGCCGTCCAGGGCGGCCGGCACGCGGGCGATGAGCCGGCTCGTCCAGGCGATGAAGACGATCGGCAGCAGGCCGACCGCCGTGTGCAGCAGCAGGGCGGCGGCGAGCAGGCCGGGGTGGACGTGGCGCAGCAGCCGGGCGAAGTCCGCCCAGCGCCGGAGGCGGCGGCCGAGCGGCCCGGCGGCCGGGACGGGAGGTGCGGGTGGCACGCTGAAGCCCCCTGGGCTGGAGTGACGGGTGGGTGCGCAGCCCCGTGCGGTCCGGTGCCCGGGCGTGTGCGGGCCGCGGTGCGAGGACGGTCGTGGAGGGGTGGGCGCGGGGCCGGCGGCGGACGGCGCTGTCCCGGCCGGCGGCGGGCCGCCCCGAGTCTGGCCCAGACCAATTCGTGCGTCAAGGAATTCATCCCCCCGTCATCTCCTGTTTCCTGGACACTGCCTGAGAGTTCTGATCCACCCAGTGGATTGGTCTGGACAATTCAAGGGTCGAGTCGCTAGCGTCCTGCATCGGCCGAGGCGGTCGGTACGGGAATCACCCGTTCCCGCCACGGCCCGCGCCCCGCGGACCAGCGCGGACCAGGAGAGTGCCGGCATCGAGGCCGGCGCCCGTACCTGCCCGTCCGCGAACCCGGGGCGCCGTCCGATCCGTCGAGCGGCACCCCCGCCCGCGGTCCGGCACAGCCCCGGCTGCGGCGCCTGCGGGGAGGCCCGCCGCCCGCAGGCCCGCGTGTCCGCGGCCGCGCAGACTCCCTCCTTCTCCTTCCCCCGCGCCGACAGCGGCGACCCCGGCAGCGGCGACCCCGACTGCGGCCGCGCCGGCTCCCCGCCCACCCGACCGCCCGCCCGCACCGGCGCGGCGTCGCAGCGAGAGGAACGCATGGAAACCCGACCCGCCGGCTCGGCGGACTTCCACGGAGGCCGCGCCGGAAGTGCGCCCATGACGTGGGGCCAGCGAGCGATCTGGAAGTCCATCAAGTGGCTCGACGAGGGCGCCCACTACTTCAACATCAGCCGCACCCTCGACCTGCCCGACGGACTGACGTACGACCAGGTCACGGCGGCCGTGGGCCTGCTGGTGCTCCGCCACGAGGTGCTGCGCACCCGCTTCCACGACGACGACCGGGGACCCACCCAGGAGGTCGACGCCGAAGGCGCCCTGCCCGTGCCCGTGCTGGACACCTCGGCGGCGGACCCGGCGACCGTCGCCGCCGACCTCGCGCGGGAGCTCGCCGGCCGCGCCTTCCGGCACGACACCGAATGGCCGGTGCGCTGCAGCCTGGTCCTCGACCGGGGCCGCCCCGCCCACCTGGCACTCGTCTTCTCGCACCTCGGCGCCGACTTCTCGGGTGTCCGGGAGGCGCTCGCCGACCTCCGCGAACTGCTGGCCGGCCGCGTCGGCCCCGTGCCCGCGTGGCAGCCGCTCGACCAGGCGCGTCACGAGACCGAGGGCATCGGCGCGGCCCGCGGCGCGGCGTCGCTGGAGTACTGGCGCCGCACCCTGCGCAGTGTCCCGGCCGCGATGTTCCCGGCGGTCGTCGAAACCGAGGGCGAAACCGAAACCGGAACCGAGGCCGATCCCGGGTCAGCGGCCGGGGCCGGGGCCGGGACCACCGGCACCGCGGGTGCCGACGCCGAGCGGTTCGTCCGGCTGCGGCTCGACTCCCCGGCACTCGCCGTGGCGGCCACCCGCATCGCCGACCGCTGCCAGGTCAGCACCGGCACCGTCCTCCTCGCCGCGACCGCCGCCGTGCTCGGTGCCTGCACCGGCCACGGCATCGTCGCCCTGCAGCTGATCGCCGTCAACCGGCACGACGACCGCAGCCGCCACCTGGTCGCCGCCATGGCCGAGAACGCCCTCTTCGCCCTCGACGTCGGCAGCGGCACCTTCGACGACGCCGTGCGCCGCACCTTCCTCGCCGGCATGAACGCCTACCGCTTCGCCCAGTACGACCCGCTGGCCATGGACGACGTGCTCGCCGAGGCCCGCGAGGCCGCCGGCGGACGCCTCGAACTCGGCTCCTTCTTCAACGACAAGCGGATGCACGACCGCTGGTCCGACCTGCCCGACACCGGTGACTCCCCGGAGGCGCTGCGCGCCCTCGCCGGGAAGAGCGAGGTCACGTTCGTCGGCGCGTGGGAGCGCCAGGACGCGGTCTTCTTCGTGCACACCGCCTACGACCCCGGCAGCTGCCTGCTGCACCTGATGGCCGACACCCGGCTCGTCCCGCGGCCCGCGATCGAGCGCGTGCTGCTCGCCTTCGAACGCCTGCTCGTGGACGCCGCCCTCGGCCCGGTCGACCTCGACGGCTACGCGATCCCGACGGGCTGACCCGCCCGACGGACGCCCCGGCCCCGCCATCGCACGCGTCCCGCCGCCGCGTGCCCCGCCGCCATGCCCGACCCACCCTGCCGCCCTGCCCCGCACCGCCGCACGAGCCACGGAGGACCCATGACGACCGCCACCAACCCCCAGCCCGTGTGGGACGACGAGGTCGCCACCGCGGTGCAGCGCCTCACCGCCGCCGCCGAGAACGACTACTACAACCCGTACCAGACCTTCGACTGGCCCGACGCGATCCCCGAGGGCGCGCTCTGGATGAGCGAGGACCTGATGACGGTGCACGGCACCGCCGCCGCGGCCGACCTCACGCGCGAGCAGTACCTGGCGCTGGCCAAGTGGGAGAGCGTCAACTTCTACAGCCTCAACGTGCACGGCATCCGCGAGCTCCTCCAGGAGGTCGTGCAGCGCATCCACGCCCCCGGCTACGAGATCCCCACCCCGTTCTTCCACCACTTCCTCGGCGAGGAGAACGAACACATGTGGTTCTTCGCCGAGTTCTGCCTGCGCTACGGCGGCAAGCTCTACCCGAACCGGGCCATGGCCTTCTCCACCGAGAAGCACTCCGCGCTGCTCGACAACTTCATCGTCTTCAGCCGCATCCTGATCTTCGAGCAGATCGTCGACCACTTCAACAGCAGGATGGCCGCCGACACCGCGCTGCCCGAGACCATCCGCGCCATCAACCGCGTGCACCACCAGGACGAGTCCCGCCACATCGCGTTCGGCGCGCAGCTCGTCCGCGCGCTCTGGGCGCGCCTTCAGGAGGCCGGCGACGAGCGGGAGAACGGCCTCGCCCGGCAGTACGTCGAGAAGTACATCGCCACCTCGATCCAGCAGCTGTACAGCGTCGACGTGTACCGCGACGCCGGCATCGCCGACCCGTTCGCGTTCCGCACCCGGCTGCTCGCCGACCCCGCACGGACGGCCGTGCACGAGGCCATCGCCCAGCGCACCACCGCCTTCTACCGCCGCATCGGCCTCCTCGCCCCGACCGCCGGCTGACCCGCCGCACCGCACCGCACCGCACCGCACCCCGCGTTCCCGCCGACGCGCCCCTGCTCGCCCCACCGGACGAAGGTCACCCCATGGCACCGCGCACCGCCGCCCCCGCACTCCTCGACGGCTCCGTCACCCTCCGGAACCCCGGACCCGGCCTGGTCGTGCTCGAACCCGCCCGCGCCGCGCTGCTGCACGAGCTCGACGGCCTCTTCACCGGCCTCGCCGACCTGCTCGGCGCCCCCGGCGTCGTCGGCCCGCCGCTGCTCCCCGCCGACGGCCTCGCCTCGCTCGACTACTTCCGCAACTTCCCGCACCTGGGCGTCGCCGCCGCCCGCTTCCCCGAGGACGCCGTCGACGCGCTCGCGGCCGGCCGCGCCGTCGCCGACCAGCCCGTGCAGCCGACCGGCTACCTGCTGCCCTCCGCCACCTGCTACGGCCTGCTGCTCTCCCTCGCCGGGCAGGAGGTCGGCGACGACCTGCGGCTCACCGCGATCGGCCGGTGCTTCCGCAACGAGGACCACTACGACGGCCTGCGCCGCCTGTGGGGCTTCCACATGCGCGAGGTGCTGTACCTCGGCACCGCCGACGGCGCCCGCGACCACCTCGCCGCCTCCCGGACGTTCATCGACGACCTCGCCGAGCGGCTCGGCGTCCCGCTGACCTACCAGCCCGCCAACGACCCCTTCTACGACCGGACGGGCTCGCGCGCCAAGCTGATGGCGCTCGACCCGGTCAAGTACGAGTTCGTCGCCACCGACGGCACCGCCATCGCCTCCGTCAACCGGCACCGCAACTTCTTCGGCGAGCGGCTCGGCATCACCTCCGACGGGTCGGTCGCGCACAGCAGTTGCACCGCCTTCGGCGTGGAGCGCTGGGTGCACGCCATGGTGCTCGCGCACGGCACGCCGGAGCGCGCCCTGGAGCGGGTCCTCGATGTCCGCGGCTGACCCGGCTGACCCGACCCAGACCCAGATCCAGACCCCGGCTCCGGTTCTTGCCGCCGTTCCCGCTCCGGCCGAGGCCGCCGCCCGGGGCTGCCGGGCCCTCGGCACCGACCTGCCGCTCGTCCAGGCCGGCATGGGCGGGATCGCCTCCCCGGCCCTCGCCGCGGCCGTCAGCGACGCCGGCGCCCTCGGCACCGTCGCGCTGTACCGCAGCGACGGCCCGCAGAGCGCCGCCCTGATCGCCGACACCGCCCGCCGCACCGGCCGTGGCTTCGGGGTCAACGTCATCCCCGAGGTCGCCGGCCGGGTGCTCGCCGAGCAGGTGCGGGCCCTGATGGAGACCGCCGACCGGCCGCTGCTGCTCAACAGCTACGGCCTGCCGCCCGAGCAGCACGTCCGCGAGGTCCTGGCGGCCGGCCACCGGCTGCTCGTGCAGGTCGGCACCGCCGCCGACGCCGCGGCCGCCGCCGACCTCGGCGCCCACGCGATCGTGCTGCAGGGCGTCGAGGCGGGCGGCCACCACCTGGGCGGCGGCTCCACCGCCGACCTGCTCGCCGCCTACGACCTGGCACCCCCGGTGTTCGTCGCCGGCGCCGTCGCCACCGGCGCCGACCTGGTCGAGGCGCTGCGCGCCGGGGCGAACGGCGCGCTGTGCGGCACGGCGTTCGTCGCCACCGCCGAGTCCGCGGCGCACGACGCCTACAAGCGGGCACTGGTCGGGGCCGGCCCCGGCGACACCGTGGTCACCGAACGCTTCTCCATCGGCTGGCCCGGACGGTCGCACCGGGTGCTGCGCAGCCCCGTCACGGAGGCGGCCGAGCCGCCGCCCGCCACGTTCGTCGCCTGGACGACCGTGATGGGCGCCCGCCGTCCGGTGCCCCGGGGGTCGGCCGCCGCGCCGACCGTCGAGGCCGACGGCCGGGTCGACGAGATGGCCCGGTACGCGGGCCTGGGCTGCGGGCGGGTGACCGCGATCGAGCCCGCCGCCGTGGTGGTCGCCCGCTTCCGCGCCGAGTACCGGCAGGCGCTGGCCGCGTGCGCGTCCCCCGCCCGGTGACGGCGTCCTGGGACACCGTGCCCGCCGACCGGACGCTGCACGCGATGCTGGACCGCCTGGTCGGCCCGGGCGCGGTCACCCCGGGCGCGGTCGGCCGGGGTGCGAGGGCCGTCGCGCCCAGGGTCGGCGTCGACCTGGTGCACATCCCGCGGGTCCGCGCGCTCGCCGAGCGCCACGGCGCGCGCTGGCTGGCCGACCACTTCACCGAGCGCGAGCAGGCCGAGCTCGCCGTGGTCCGCGGAGGCCGGGCCGCCACCCTGGCCGGACGGATCGCCGCGAAGGAGGCGTTCATCAAGCTGCTGGCGCCGCGCAGTCGCCTCGTGCTCACCAGGGACATCGAGGTGCTGCGTGCCCCGGGCGGCGCACCGCTGGCCCGCCCCGCGGCCGGAGCGCTGGCCGAGCTCCGCAGCAGCGGCATCGACCACTGGTCGCTGAGCATCACCCACGAGGGGGAGTGGGCGCTGGCCGTCGCCGTCGGCAGCCGCCCGGTCCCGGCCCCCGATCCCCTCGCACCCCTGCCCGACCCCGACACCGACCCCCTGCCCGACCCCGACCCACGACCCGCACCGGAGGAGCCGTCATGCAGCAGATCGCCGAGTGGATCCTGAGCAAGAACCCCGAACTCGACCGCGAGATCACCCGCGACGAGGACCTCATCGAGGGCCGGCTGATCGACTCGCTGGACTTCCTGGAGTTCATCTACCTCCTGGAGAGCCTGTCCGGCGAGGTCATCGACCTGCAGGAGGTCAGCATCGACGACTTCCGCACCCTCACCCGCATCCAGGAGCGGTTCCTGGCCGGCACCGCAGCGGCAGCCGCATCCGCATCCGGCGTCACAGCCGGTGCCGGTGCCGGTGCCGCCGACGTGCCGCAGCCGGCGGGCCGGTGAGCGCCGCCGCCGTCCGGTTCGGCAGCTGCGACGCCGAGCGCCTCTGGCGGCCGACCGGGCAGGCGGCGCTGCCCGCCCTGCGCGACCCCCACGCCGAGCTGCTGCTCGGCGGCATGGACGAACTCCTCGCCGTGCTGTGCGGACCCGACGACGTGCTGGTGACCCGCCACCGCGCGCCCGCCGCCTTCGCCGAGGTCATGCGGGAGGCCGGGTTCGGCGCGCGCCACGTCACCGCCCCCGGCCCGGCGGACCTGCCCGTCGAACAGCGGCTCGCCGAGCACGGCCTGCCTGGCCTGGAGGGCGCTGCCGCGCAGCCGTACGCCGTGGTGCCCGGCACGCACGAGGCCGCCCGGCGGCTCGGCCTCGCCGGCACCCTGCCGGACCCGGACGCCGTGCGGCGGGTCAACTCCAAGACCTGGTCGACCCTGCTCGGCCTGCCCGGCTCCGGACGCGTCGTCACCACCCTGGCCGAACTCGACGAGGCGGCCACCGTGCCCTGCGTCCTCAAGGACCCGTACGGCGTCGCCGGGCAGGGCAACAGGGTGGTCGACTCGCCGGCCCGGCTCGCCCTCGTGCGGCGCGGCCTCGAACGCCTCCCGCAGGACGGCCTGGAACTCGTCGTGCAGCCGCTGTACGAGCGCGGCGACGACTTCGCCGCGCACCTGGTCGTCGCCCCGGACGGCGGCACACGGTGGCTGGGGGTGCGCCGGCTCGTCAACGAGGGGCACTCCTTCCGCGGCTCCGGGCCGGTCACCGCCGAGCTGATGCACCGCCTGGACCGCGCGGGCTACCGCGAGACCGTGGAGAAGGTCGCCGCGGCGGCCGCCGCCGAGGGCTACCACGGCCCGCTGACCGTCGACTCGATGACCACGGCCGACGGCACCCTGGTGCCCGTGCTGGAGGTCAACGCGCGGCTCTCCCCGGGCCTGATCGCCCTGCACCTCGGCGCGCCGCTGCGCATGGCCTTCGTCAAGGTCGGCGACGAGCGGTTCTTCGAACGGTTCGTCCAGGCGCTGGCGGAACGCGGCCGACTCGCCGTCGGCGGCCGCCCGGGCATCCTGCCGCTCGCCGCGTCGACGCTCGTCCCGCCGCGCGGCTGGCTGTTCTACGCCGTGCTCGGCGAGGACACCGCCGACGGCCGGGAGACTGCCGACGGCCGGGACACCGCCGGTGGCGCGACCGGCGCCGACCGGTGCGTCGCCGAGGTCCTGGCGGCGCTCACGTGACGGACCGGACCCGAACGGCCCTCGACACCACGGAGGATGACACATGGCAGCAGTTCCGCACGACACCCGCGCCGCCGAGGAGTACCGCCTCGCACGCGAGATCCCGCGCGACGGCCTGACGGCCTGGCGCACCGCGATCGGCGAGGCCGCCCGGCTCAAGCCCGGCATGACGGTGCTCGACGTCGGGGCCGGCACCGGCGCCTTCGCCACCGCGTTCCGCGACTGGTACGGCGTGCGGGTGCTGGCCGTCGAACCCGCCGAGGCGATGCGCGCCCTCATCCCGGTCGGCGGGGGCGTCGAGGTGTTCGACGGGCGCGGCGAGGCCCTGCCGGTGCCGGACGGCTGCGCCGACGCGGCCTGGCTCGGTTCGGTGGTGCACCACCTGTCGGACCTGGGGGCGACCGCCCGCGAACTCCGGCGCGCCCTGCGGCCCGGCGCGCCGGTGCTCGTCCGCAACGCCTTCCCGGGCCGGTACGGCCGCGACCTGCGGGTGCGCTTCTTCCCGGAGACCGCCGACGGGATCGACGACTACCCGACCGTCGACCGGCTCTGCGCGGCGTTCGCCGAGGCCGGCTTCGCCCGCGTGTCGCTGGACGCACTGCCGCAGCAGAACGCCCCCACGCTCGCCGAGTTCGCCCGGCGGATCCGCCGCGGCGCCGACTCCAAGCTCAAGGCGCTCGACGATGCGCAGTTCGAGGCGGGCATGGAGCGGTTGCGCGCCGCCGCCGCGGCGGACCCCGCCGAGCCGGCGACCAGCTGGATGGACCTGCTGGTCCTGGCCTGAGGCGGCCGCGGGCGGAGGCCGCCGGTGCGCCGTCCCGGCGTTGCAGCGGAGGGTGGTCGAGGATCTCGACGTACATGATCCGCCCGTGCACGACGTCGAGGTTCAGCATGCCGTGTTCGGGCAGCAGCGCGACGCACCGGTGGCCCTCCCCGTAGGGGTGGCCCGGCCGGTGCTCGGCGGTGCGGATGCTCTGGCAGAAGTCGTCGCCGCAGCCGCACGCATCGACCAGGCGGAGGTCCCACGCACAGACGGCCAGTTCGCGTTCGCCCTCCCGCTCCAGGAGGGTGGTCAGCTCCGCGACAAGGCCGGGGTACGTCTCACGGAGGAGGGGGTGGTCCGGCGGCATGAGGAGAGGTTAGCCGGACCAGGGCTCCGGAGCTACGGAGTTGTCGGCCCGTGAGGTCCGCGACCCTTCTCCGGACCGGCGGCAACCTTCCCGTCCCCGGCGGCGACCGAGGGGTGAACAGTACACCTCACCCCAAGGAGCACCCGGCATGCCCGCTTCCCCGCACCGCCGCCCCACCGGTCGCCGACGTCTCGCCCTGATCGGCGCCGCCGCCGTGGCCGCGGCCGGCCTCGGCGCCGTGCCGCTGGTCATGAACGCAGACGCCGCCGCCACCGACCTCGCCCACGCCGTGCTGCCGGCGAAGGACGGCTGGGCCGCGAGCGGCTCCGGCACCACCGGCGGCCGCGACGCCGACGCCGCGCACGTCTTCACCGTCTCCACCCGCGCGGAACTCGTGAAGGCGTTGAAGGCCGGCCCGGCCGACGCGCCGCGGATCATCCGGGTGAAGGGCGTCGTCGACGCCAACACCGACGACGCGGGCAAGCCGCTGACCTGCGCCGACTACGCGGCGGGCACCGGCTACTCGCTGACCGCTTACCTCAAGGCGTACGACCCCGCCGTGTGGGGCCGGTCCACGGTGCCCTCGGGCGGCCAGGAGAGCGCGCGCAGTGCCGCCCAGGCGAAGCAGGCGGCCCGGGTGGTGCTGAACGTGCCGTCGCGGACCACGATCGTCGGCGTGCCGGGCACGGGCGCGGGGATCACCGGCGGCAACCTGACCGTGAAGAACGCGGACAACGTGATCATCCGCAACCTGGCGTTCACCGACGTCCGCGACTGCTTCCCGCAGTGGGACCCGACCGACGGCTCCACCGGCAACTGGAACTCCGCCTACGACGCCGTCAGCCTCCGCGGCTCCACCCACGTCTGGGCCGACCACAACACGTTCTCCGACGCCCCGCACCACGATGCCGCCAACCCGTCGTACTTCGGCCGCGAGTACCAGGTGCACGACGGCGCGCTCGACATCACCAACGCCTCCGACCTCGTCACCGTCGAGTACAACACGTTCACCGACCACGACAAGACGATGCTGATCGGCAGTAGCGACAAGGACACCAAGCTGCGGGTCACCCTGCACCACAACGTGTTCCGGGGCATCGTCCAGCGCGCGCCGCTGGCCCGGGTCGGCCAGATCCACCTGTACGACAACTACTACGACACCACGCCGCTCGACGGCTACCAGCACTCCTACAGCATCAACTCCCGGGCCGGCGCCCAGATCGTGGCCGAGCACAACTACTGGAAGCTCGCCTCCGGCCGGAAGGCCTCGCAGCTGCTGAGCGGCGACGGCACGGGCGCGGTCGCAGGCAGCGGCAACCTCGTGAACGGCACCGCCACCGACCTGGTCGCCGCCTACAACGCCGTCAACTCCAAGAAGATCAAGACCTCCGTCGGCTGGACGCCGACGCTGACCGCCGGCCTGGAGCGCTCCGCCGCCGGACTGCCCGCCGCCCTCAGGGCCAAGGCCGGTGCCGGGGTGCTCACCGACACCGGCGCGATCGGCACCGCCACCCCGTCGGCGAGCGCCAGGGCCACCGTCGCCGCGTCCCCCTCGGTTGCCGTGGCCGCGGGCCGTACGCTCGCCGTCGCCGCGGACGGCTCGGCCGCGTACCGCACGGTGCAGTCGGCGGTGGACGCGGCCGTGTCCGGTGACACCGTGCTCATCGCCAAGGGCACCTACCGCGAGGTGGTGAACGTGCCGACGGCGAAGAAGGGTTTGACCCTGAAGGGCGCCACCGGCAACGCCGAGGACGTCGTCGTCACGTACGACAACGCGGCCGGCACGAAGAAGGCCGACGGGTCGACGTTCGGCACCGAGGGCAGCGCCACCGTCACCGTCACCGCGAACGACACCCTGCTGACCGGGGTCACCGTCCAGAACACCTTCGAGCGTTCCGCCCACCCCGAGATCACCGCCACCCAGGCGGTGGCCCTCGCCGCCCGCGGCGACCGCCAGCAGTACGTCAACTCCCGCTTCATCGGCCACCAGGACACCGTCCTGAACTGGGCGCCGTCCGCCACCGGCCAGTACCGGCAGTACTTCCGCAACTCCTTCGTCGCCGGCGACGTGGACTTCGTCTTCGGCAACGCCACCGCCGTCTACGACCGCGTGAACATCACCCTCCGCGACCGCGGTGCCGCCGCAGGCGGCAACAACGGATACCTGTCCGCGCCCAACACCGACGCCTCGAAGCCGTACGGGATCCTCGTCACGGACAGCACGATCAACAGCCCGGCCAAGGCGAACACCTTCTACCTCGGCCGCCCGTGGCACCCGTCCGCGAACGCCGTCGGCCAGCTCGTCATCCGCAACACCGCGCTGCCCGCCGCCGTGAAGACGGCGGGCCCCTGGACGGACATGAGCGGCTTCTCCTGGAAGTCCGCCCGCTTCGCCGAGTACGCCAACACCGGCGCCGGCGCTACCGTGAACGCCGACCGGCCGCAGCTCACCGCCGACCAGGCCGCCGTGTACACCGCCCGCCGCTACCTCGCCGGCACCGACGGCTGGAACCCGGTGGGCTGACGACCCCGACCCCGACCCCGACCCCGACCCCGACCCCGACCACGGGGCGCAGGGTCCGGCGCCGGTCCCCGCGCGCCCCTCCGCCGTCCGGCCTGGTCTGCCGCTGACGCTGAAGCGCTCCCGCCGCGTGGCGTCCGTCGGAAGAACCGGTACCAGGGACGTTTGACGGGCGGCAGCCGGGTCGCGAAGAACGGCTTCCAGCCGGGCGCCCCGACCTGTGTCAACCGCCTCTCCCCGGCCGCTCCGGCCGCACGGACCGTCCCTCGACGTCGCTCGCCTTCTGCGTCCATGGAGGCGGGCGACGTCGAGGGGCGGCTCAGGAACGGAAGCCGATGATGCCGAGGCCGGGGTGCTCCTGTGCGGCCCGCATCCAGTCGAGGCACTGCATGACCGCGTCGGCGACGGCGGGCTCCAGCGGCGGGGCGTGGTCCGCCCGCTTGGTGGCCTCGAACTGCTCCAGGGCCTTTTCGATCATGGTGGGGGTCCACTCGCCGCAGCCCGGTGTGAACGTGTAGGGCAGGGGGGACGGCGCGCAGCCGAGGCTGAAGTCCTCGACGGAGACGGCGGTGATGTGCAGGGCCTTCAGCCCCTGGTCGACCACCGACAGCCAGTCGCCCCGGTGCGGGGTGAACGAGGAGTTGTCCAGGAACGCGCCGGTGAGCGCGCACAGCCGCTTGTAGGCGTAGCCGTACTGGAAGGCGTGGTCCTCGCGGTCGGAGAAGGGGCCGCCGTGGACGACGGCGCGGAGTGCCTCGTAGGCGGTGGGGGCGCCCTCACCGATCTCGTGGCCGAAGTAGCTGTCGTCGCGGGCCAGGTCGCGGCCGAAGCCCGTGCGGACCGCTTCGAGCAGCTGCTCGTCGCCGGATCCGACCAGGGCGCGGGTGGCGGCCGTGTCCAGCAGATAGACACTCAGGGAGGAACTCATGCAACGACCCTAGAGGCGGCCACCGACAGCGCGAGGCGCGGCCCGAGGTACGGCTCGACACGGCCCGGTGTCCGACCCGACGTCCGGCCCGGCAGGGCGCGCCGCGGCGGGTACCCGACCGAAGCGGGCACGGTTGGTCGGGTCGGGCAGGGTGGACCCTCCCTACGGTGGACGAACAGAAGGAAGGAGACCGGGCTTGCTGGACCGACTCAACCAGGCGATGGCGTCGATCGAGGAGCACCTCGACGGGACGATCGACGTCGCCGACCTGGCCCGCACCGCGCTGACCTCGGAGTACCACCTGCGGCGGATGTTCTCCGCCCTGGCCGGGCTGCCGCTGTCGGAGTACGTCCGACGGCGCCGCATGACCGTCGCCGGGGCCGAGGTACTCGCCGGGGAACGGACGCTGCTGGAGATCGCGCTGCGCTACGGCTACACGTCGGCGGAGGCGTTCGGCCGTGCGTTCCGCGGAGTGCACGGCATCGGCCCGGGCGAGGCGCGCCGCACCGGCGCCGCCCTGCGGTCCCAGCCCCGGATGTCCTTCCGCCTCGTCGTCGAAGGGAGCACCACCATGCAGTACCGGATCGTGGAGAAGGCGGAGTTCAGGGTCGTCGGCCGGACGGCCCGGGTGCCGCTCGTGCACGAGGGGGCGAACCCGCACATCGCCGTCCTCATCAGAAGCATCGAGCCGGAGACCCTCGGGCGGATCGCCGCGCTCTCCGACCAGGACCCGGACGGGATCGTCTCGGCGGTCGTCCATCTCACCGGCAGCCGCGAGGAGGGAGCCGAACTCGACTACTACCACGCGGCGGTGACGTCCGGCGCCGCGACGGACGACGACCTGGAGGGCCTCGACGTGCTCAGCGTCCCGGCCGGCACCTGGGCCGTCTTCGAGAACCACGGCCCCTTCCCGGCCGCGCTGCAGTACCTGTGGCGCGACGTCTTCACCGAGTGGTTCCCGTCCAACCCGTACGTCACCCGGCCCGGGCCCGAGATCCTGCGGACCCGGCCCACCGAGGACTGGTCGGAGGCGGACGCGCAGCTGTGGATCCCCGTGGACCGGGCACCGGTCTGACGGACGCCCGCGGCGGAGGAGCGGAGGAGCGGAGGAGCGGAGGAGCGGAGGAGCGGGGTGCGGGCGGCGCGGGGGTGCGGGGGCGCTGGCGGCACGGGCGGAGTGGCGGAGGGCGGGGTGCGAGCCGCCGTGCGGAACGTGCAGGTGAGTTGCTGATCGTGCCGGGATTCCGTTCCGGACCTTAAGAGAACCCCAAGCCTTCGCCGGGCCCTTGACCCCCGTAGGTGGTCCAGTCCATTTTATGGAGCAGGCCGGTCCGCGTCCGGGCCGAAGTCCCGCACCGCGCTCCTGCGTTCGTCGTCATCCGTCCCCGGCTCCCGCTTTCGGGCGGCCCCGTACACCCATGCCCGGAGAGGTTCCCCCATGGAACGCACCCCGCTCCGCACCTCCGCACCCGGTCGGCACCGCCGGCGCCGCGGTGCCGTGGCCGTCGGCGTCACCGCCGCCCTCGGCCTGCTGGCCGGCGGCGTCGCCGCCCTGACCGCCGGCAACGACGCGCTCGCCGCAGTCGCCGCCACCGACGCCCTGGGCAGCAACTGGTACGCCTCGGCCCCGTACCTGATGCCCGAGGACAACAGTCCGCCGGACGCGGCCGCGGTGATGGACGCGACCGGCCAGAAGGCCTTCCAGCTGGCGTTCATCCTGGACTCGGGCGGCTGTAAGCCGGCCTGGGGCGGCACCTCCTCGATCGACACCGACACGGTCATGCCCGCCGTGATCCAGAAGATCCGCAGCAAGGGCGGCGACGTCTCGGTCTCCATCGGCGGCTACGGCGGCAACAAGCTCGGCCAGAGCTGCGGCAGCCCGGAGGCGACCGCGGCCGGCTACCAGAAGGTGATCACCAAGTACGCGCTCAAGGCGATCGACTTCGACCTGGAGGAGCCCGAGTACGAGAACACGGCGGCCATCCACAACGAGATCGGCGCCGCGAAGATCCTTCAGCGCGACAACCCCGGTCTGTACATCTCGATCACCACGGCCGGCACCAACGCGGGCACCGGCTGGTTCGGCACCCAGATGCTGAACGAGGCCAAGTCCCAGGGTTTCACCCCGAACAACTACTCGATCATGCCGTTCGACGGCGGGTTCAACGGCGCCGCCGCGCAGACCGACGCGCTGGTGAAGTTCAACCAGATCCTGCAGACCACCTTCGGCTGGAACGAGGCCACCGCGTACGCCCACGAGGGCGTCTCCCTGATGAACGGACGGACGGACGCCGCCGAGTACTTCCGGCAGGCCGACTTCCAGACCGTCCTCGACTTCGCCACCGCGCACAAGCTGGCGCGCTACACCTACTGGTCCGTCAACCGCGACCGCCAGTGCGCCGGCACGGTCGACCCCGGGCTCTCCGGCTCGTGCTCCAGCGTGGCCCAGAACGACTGGGACTTCACGAAGTTCACCGTCCGCTTCGCCGGGGCGACGCCGCCCACCACGCCGCCCACGACGCCGCCGACCAGCCCCCCGCCGGGCAGCCCGAGCCCCAGCCCGACCTCCGGCACCTGCACCCAGCCCGCGTGGAGCGCCACCACGACCTACACCAACGGCAACAAGGTCTCGTACCAGGGCCACAACTACCACGCCAAGTGGTGGACCCTGAACGAGGTTCCGACGGCCAGCGGCCAGTGGGGCGTCTGGGCCGACGACGGCCCCTGCTGACCCCGACACCCTGAGCGTGGACCGGCCCCCGGCAACCCCGGGGGCCGGTCCACGTCGTCATGACGGCGCCTCCCCGCGCCGGGGCGAGGGGGCGCACGACGGCGTCGAGGACGACCGCGGTGCGGGAGCGGTCCCCGAACGGCCGGGATCGCCGGCGGCCCGCGGCCGAGGTCATGGGCGGACACCGGTGTGCCCCTGCCCGTCCCACCGGGGGATGCGCACCGCCCACCGGACCTCGACGGGACCTGCCGCGGGCGGGCAGGTCACCGCGGGCGGGCTGGGGCCCGGACGACCCGGAGCGCGGGCGGCGGTGCACCGGAGGGCCGGCCGGGGCCGCCGTCACGGGCCCGGCGTTCCGGGGCGGAGGGCCGGCAGCCGGACGTGTCCGGAATCGGCCCGGGATGTGCAGGTATCGTGCATCCGGAAGGAGGTACTCATGATTGCTGGCCCGGGCTTCTGGGATCTTGAGATCGAGCGAGCCGGCTGGTCGCGTGTGCTGTCCCCCGGGACGGCCGGCTTCCCGGAGCTCGCGGGGCGCGGCAGTGTGTGGGGCCGCAACTGCTACGTACGCGGCAACGACCGCCTGGTCATCGAGTGGTCGGACCAGGTGTCGATATTCGCCGCCCTCCGCAACGGCAGGCTCTGCCCGGTGGGGTCCGCCGAAGACCTGTCGTCCGCCATAGGAGCAGGCGGCAGGGGTTAGGGCGGCGCGCCGCCGCTGCCCCGGATCGACCGCGGGAGCACCGTGAGGGCGGTGACGTGGCAGGGGTCGTCGATTGTCCTGACGGATGCGGTCACCGATGGGCGGCCCGGGCCCCGGCCCCCGACTCGGTGGTCCACGGCGGTCCCGCATCGTCTCGGGTGGGTGCCGCTGGGGGCGCCGGCGTGTGTGCCGCGGCACGGATGCCGGGGGCGCGGCCGCCGAAAGTATTGACATGCCCAGCGCTGATCGGGATGCTGCGAGAGCGCTCTTCCATCGATGTAAAAGCCGGCCGGAAGCGGCAGGCCGACGTCGGGCCGGGGCGCCTCCCCGCCCTCTGCGATGCGGTCCTGAGCAGACGTCGTCCCCGTGCCCGGGTTCCCCGGCGGCGCGGTCGGCCGGCGGCACGGCGGCGCGGAGCCGATGCCGAGGACCGACGAAGGATCGGGGACCATGAAGCTCTCCCGCCGTCTCTCCGGTGTCGCCGCCGCCGTGCTCTCGGGCGTGCTCGCCGCCGTGCTGTCCGTGTCGTTCGCCGAGCCCGCCGGGGCGGGCCAGACCGGCCTGCGGGCCGCGGACCCGAGCGTGCTCCGGGTCGGCGGCACGTACGTGTCGGTGCAGTCGGCCAACGGCGGGATCGCCGTGCGGCAGGCCTCGTCGACCGCCGGACTGGCCTCGGCGCCCGCCCGGCAGGTGTGGTCGGACACCGCCGGCCGCGGTGAGGTCTGGGCCCCGGAGATCGTGACGGACGGCGGTCGCTACTACATCTACTTCACGGCCGGACGCGGCGCGGCCCACCGGATGTACGTCATCAGCTCCGCCGCCCCCGACAGTGGCTACACCGCCGAGACGAAGCTGGCGCTGCCGGACGACCGGTGGGCCATCGACGGGAGCATGTTCACCTTCAACGGGCAGCGCTGGTTCGTGTGGTCGGGCTGGGCCGGCACCACCGACGTCGAGCAGAACCTCTACATCGCGCGGATGAACGGCCCGACCGCGCCGACCGGCGCGCGGTACGTCATCTCGCAGCCACGGGAGGGCTGGGAGCGCGTGGTCGGCAACCCGTTCATCAACGAAGGGCCCGAGCCCATCAGGGACCCGAACGGGCAACTGCACATCACCTACTCCGCGAACGGAAGTTGGAGCGACCAGTACTGCCTGGCCGACCTGAGGCTCCGGGCGGGCGGCGACCCGACGTACGTGTGGGACTGGTACAAGTCCAACGGCTGCCTCTTCGGCTCCAACCGCTCGACGATGATGGCCGGTTGGGATCCGACGCTGCACGTCGACGGTCCCGGCCACCACAGCTTCGTGCTGCTGAACGGCGACATCGGCACGAGCCCGCCCGCCGGCCCGGCGTTCCCGCTGATGTTCCACGCCGTCCCGAAGGGCACGCCCTACGCGTGGGCGAACCGGTACTGGTACACCGGCACCTTCGCCTGGTGGGGCAACACCACCTACAGCCGCGCCAACGTCCCCGGTCCGACCACGGACACCGGCTGGAGCCTGAAGTTCTTCGAGTAGGCGGCAGTGGTCCGTCCGGGCCCGACCGCGGCTGTGCGCGGCCGTCCCCGGGTGGGTGCGGTGCCGGGGCCGGCCCGGCCGGACACCCCGGCGCGGGCCGCGGACTGCCGCGGTTGCCGTTCCTGCGGCCCGCGGTCACCGTGGGGAGGTGGAAGTCCCACGCGGCCGGCGGATCGCCCCCGGCCCCCGGGATGCCGGATCGACGCGATGCCGCGGGGAGCGCCCGCCGATCGACGGCCGCCCGCGCGGCCCGGCGGCGGGCCTCCCGGCCGCGCCGCGCACGCGCATCCCGGACACCCGGCGACCGGTGCGGCTGCGTCCTCCCGGCCCGAGCGCAAGGGAGCAGGAGATGACCGACGCCCGACCCGGAACGGACCGGCACCCCGTCGGCGGAACGCCGGGGCTCCCGCCGCGGCGGGTGAACGACCGCGGCGACGCCGTCACCGACCTGCGACGCATCGGGATCGACCCGGACTTCTGGTATCCCGTGGCCGTCGCCCGGAAGGTCGCCAAGGGGCGCACCTTCGCCGCCGTCTTCGCCGGTGAGCGGATCGCGCTCTACCGCGGCCGGAGCGGCCGGGTCTACGCCCTGGAGGACCGCTGCGCCCACCGCCAGGTGCCGCTGAGCATGGGCGTCGTGGAGGGCGACGTGCTGCGCTGCTGCTACCACGCCTGGGCCTACCGCGGGAACGGCCACATCTCGCAGATCCCGTACCTGCCCAAGGGGTGCGAGCGGCCGCCGCGCGGCGTGCGGTCGTACCCGGTCCGTGAGGCATACGGCCTGGTGTTCGTCTTCCCCGGCGACCCGGCGAAGGCCGAGACGGCGCCGTTCCCCGTGCTGCCGCAGTACGACGCGGCCTCGCACCGGACGATGACCTTCTCCCGCACCGTGCGGTGCCACTACTCGTTCATGCACGAGAACCTGCTCGACATGAACCACCAGTTCCTGCACCGGGGCGTGCTGGGCAGGATCCAGCCCGAACTCCTCGGCTACGAGAGCGGTCCGCGGTCCGTCGAGGCCCGTTACCTCTTCGTCCCCGCCGGCGGCAGGAAGGACCGCGGAGCCGGCCTCCTGTCCGCCGAGGGGATCGGCGGACGGGAGAGGCCCGACGTCGTCACCATCCGCACCGAGTACCCGTACCAGACCCTCCAGGACGTTCCCGAGGGTGCCGACCTCCCGGCGTTCTCCCTCTGGGCGGCTTACGTGCCGGAGGACGCGGAGCAGCGCACCTGCCACGCCTACGGCCTGCTGATGATCGCGAAGCCGCCGGTGCCCGGCGTGATCCACCTGGCGTGGCCGCTGATCCGGCGCTTCACCGAGCGGGTCTTCGCCCAGGACCGGACGGCGGTCGAGGCCGAGCAGCGGGCCTGGGACGAGCAGGGCGAGGACCGCAACCACGAGGTGTTCCCGCTGATCCTCGACGTTCGCGACGTCCTGCGCTCCAACGGGGTGCCTCTCGGCCCCGAAGCCGTCCGCGCCGAGGCGTAGCCCCGCGGGCCGGGGCCGCCCGCGCGATCCGGCGCCTCCGCGCCCGGGGCCCGTCGGACGCACCGTGCGTCCGACGGGCCCCGGCCGAGACGGTGCGGGCTACGCGGGCACGGCGGCGGTCCGCATGCGGCGGTACAGGAGGACGCCGGATGCGCCCGCCGACACCAGCGCGATGCCCACCACGCCCAGCATGGCGGTGGAGGAGGCCGAGGCGGTGGTGAAGGAGGCCGACGCGGGGGCGGCGGCCTGCGCTCCGGCGGCGGTCACGCCGTGGTCGTGGCGGGCCGTGGACCGGCCGGCGTCGGCGGCGAGCTGCTGCTCGGTCGGGTTGCCCGGGGCGGCCGCCGCGAGGGCGGCGGCACCGGCGGTGCCGCCGAAGTCGACGTCGGCGCAGCCGTAGAACGCCTCCGGGCTGTCGGTCCGCTGCCACACCTGGTACACCAGTTGGCGCCCGGTGCGGCTGGGCAGGGTGCCGCTGAAGGTGTAGTAGCCGTTGGTGGCGGTCCGGCCGGTGGCGTACTCCGCCACGGGGTGGGCGAGGTCGAGGTCGGACCACTTGAGCGGCTGGGTGGGGTTGTAACCGCTGTTGGTGACGTAGAGCGTCATGACGCCCTGGTGGGGGGCGGTGACGCGGAAGTTGAAGGTGGTGACGCCCGCCTTGACGGTGGTGGCCGGCCAGTCCGTGCGGGCCATGTCGAGCGCCTTGTACTTGTCGCGGTTGGCCGAGCACAGCTTGCCGTCCGGGATGATCTGCCGGCTGCGGCCGTTGGCGTCCGCGATGTTGACCTCGTTCCAGTCGTAGAGCGGCTGGGTGCCGCTCATCGCGACGAGGTCCTTGCACACCTGGGACTGGGGGTGCTCCGGTCCCTCGGCGTAGCAGGCGGCGATCCGGCTGGTGGGGCCGTAGAGCGAACCGTGGGCGCCGGCGCTGCCGGCGGCCGTGACCACGACGCCGGCCGTCAGCGCGCCGACGGCCAGGAGTCTGCGGGTCCAGGACATGGTTCTCCTCGGGAGAGATCGGGTCGGTTGTGGGGGACGGCGCAAGCCCGGGGAGCGGCGGGCGGCACGGCGTGGACCCGACACGCCGTGACCGGAAGGGAGCTTAGATTGGCCTATACCAATTGACAAGGGGTCTGGTGTCCAACGGTTCTGACGGCTTGTCCGGCCGGAGGCCACCGGCCCGCGGTCGAGGGCGCGGTTCCTGTGCGGTTCCTGCGCGGGCGTGCACAGGTCGGCAGCCGGCAGCCGTGGGCAGCGGCCGGCGGCCGGTGGCCGGAGCTCAGGGGGTGTGGATTTCGCACGCCGGACCCGGATCGTGGTCGCAGCGGCTGACCGGCACGAGGGAGGCCAGGCCCCACAGGCCCAGGGCCAGGCCGCACAGGACGGGCACGACGACCGCGGCCCGCAGGGCGACGACCGCCTTGGTCCTGCCGTCCAGGCAGCGCACGGTCAGGTGCATCGCGGCCGGGATCCAGATCAGCATCACGGACATCGCCAGGAAGAACCACCCGTTGGTGCTCACCGCAGGATGATGCCCGCGGCGGGGCACCCCCATGCGCGAGCCGTGGCGCACCGTGTCGGCCGTGGGCCGGTGGCAGGAATTGGACGACAGCCTGCGCTTTCGGTGCTGTCGCGGCACGGGTGGGACGGCGGAGGATCGTCGGGGACACCTGTGCGGTGCCCGAGACCGCTCCGGAGGATCCACCGATGTCCCTGGCCGAACCAGCCCCGCCCGTCGACCGTGCGACCCCCGCCGCGGACCGGCACCGGACCGTGGCCGTCCGCCCTCCCGCCCCGCCCGCGGTCCCGGCTCCGGCCGTGGGGCGGGGCGCGGGCCGTCCGGCCGTGCCGCCCGTGCACCGGGCGGCGACCTTCACGTTCGAGTCGTCCGCGGAGTTCGCCGCCGTCATGGCGGACCACACCCTCGGCTACGTCTACAGCCGGATCGACAACCCGACCAGCGACACCTTCGCCGCGGCCGTCGCCGCGCTGGAGGGCGCGGAGGCCGGGCAGCCGTTCTCCTCGGGGATGGCCGCGATCACGACCACGCTGCTCGCCTTCCTCTCCGCGGGCGACCATGTCGTCGCGCAGCGCAGCCTGTACGGCGGCACGCACCACGTGCTCACCCGGCTGCTGCCGCGCTGGGGCATCGGGGTGTCCCTGGTCGACTCGCCGGGAGAGGCGGCCGCCGCGATGTCCGCCACCACCCGCCTGGTGTGGTGCGAGACGATCTCGAACCCGACCCTGCGTGTGGCGGACATCCCCGGCTTCGCCGAGGCCGCGCACCGGGGCGGCGCGCTGCTCGTCGTCGACTCGACCTTCGCCACGCCGTCCGTCTGCCGACCGCTCGCCCTGGGTGCCGACCTCGTGCTCCACTCCGCCACCAAGTACATCGGCGGGCACAGCGACGCCACGGGGGGAGTGGTCGTCGGCGACCGCCGCCACCTGGAGCCCGTCCGGGCCCTGCGGACCGAACTCGGCGGCACCCTGGCCCCGGACGAGGCGTTCCTGCTCCTGCGAGGACTGCAGACGCTGCCGCTGCGCGTCGAGCGGCAGAACCGCACCGCCGCGCTGCTGGCCGCCGCCCTGCACGGGCATCCGGCCGTCGCGGCGGTCGACTTCCCCGGACTCCCGGGCCACCCCGACCACGACCGCGCCGTCGCCCTGTTCGAACCCGGCCGGTTCGGCGGCATCGTCACCGTCACCCCGTACGGCGGCGCGGAGACCGCGCAACGGCTCTGCGACAGCCTGCGGCTGTGCGACATCGTCACCTCCCTCGGCGGCACGACCACCGGCGTGTCCCACGTGGCGTCGACCAGCCACCGCCAGCTGGGGGAGGAGGAACTCGCTGCGGCGGGCATCGCACCCGGCGCGATCCGGATCGCGGTGGGCCTGGAGAACCCGGACGACCTCATCGCCGACTTCGCCGGCGCGCTCGGCGCGCTCGCCGCGCCGCCGCAGGCCGGCCGCGCCTGACGGACCCGGCGCGGGCGGACGCGCCGCCGCACGGTTGTCAGGGTGGCCCTGACGGCGCCAGCCTCCTGTCAGGGAACGCCTGACAGGAGGGGTGCGGCATGTCTGCTGCCACGGCCGAGCACGACGGCCTGCGATGCTCGTTCTGCGGCGCGTCCGAGGCCGAGGTCGACAAGCTGGTCACCGGGCCCGGGGTGTACATCTGCAACAAGTGCGTCGATCTGGCCGGCTCGATCGTGGCGGAGTACCTCGGGAAGCCGGTCGACCTCCGGCTCCCGCTGCGCAGCGAGATGACCGACGAGCAGGTGCTCGACCGGCTCCCGCGCGTCGCTGCGGTCGCGGACCAGGTGGAGGCGGACCTGCGGGGGTGGGTCCAGGAGCTCCGTCGGCGCGGTGTGACCTGGGCGAGGATCGGCGAGGCGCTCGGCATCACCCGCCAGTCGGCCTGGGGGCGGTTCTCCGGCGAGGAGTGACCCCCGGCGCGGGCGTGCGGCAGGGCGGGTTCGTGGCGGTCGCCCCGGGGCGGCGGCGTGGGGGGCGCCCGGTGTCGCGCGGAGGCTGCGTCGCCGCTCAGGCGATGCCGCCGTTGGCGAAGATGACCTGTCCGTTGACCCATCGGCCCGGGCCGGCGAGGAACGCGACGGTCTCGGCGATGTCCTCCGGCGTGGCGATGCGCTCCAGCGGGGGCTGCGCGGCCAGGCGGTCGAGGGTCTCCCGGTCCTTGCCGTCGAGGAAGAGCGGAGTGGCGGTGGGGCCGGGCGCGACCGCGTTGACGGTGATGTCGCGGCCGCGCATCTCGCGGGCCAGCACCAGGGTCATGGCCTCGACGGCGCCCTTGCTGGCGGCGTAGGCGGCGTAGCCGGGGGGTGCCAGCCGGGTGACCGAGGTGGAGAACGTGACGATGGCGCCGCCGCCCCGGACACGGCGGGCCGCCTGCTGGGTGACCACGAACGTGCCGCGGATGTTGGTGCGGTGCAGTCGGTCGAGCGCGTCCAGGTCGAAGTCGGCGACCGGTCCGAGGACCATGGCGCCGGCGGTGTGGACCACGACGTCGATCCCGCCGAAGGCGGCGCCGACCGCGTCGAAGGCCTCGGCCATCGCGGCCTCGTCGGCGACGTCGCCGGTCACGGCGATCGCCCGGCCGTCCGTCGCCCCGATGGCGGCGACGGTCTCCTCGGCGGCGGTCCTGTTGCCGGCGTAGTGGACGCCGACCGCCATGCCGTCGGCGGCGAGGCGTCGGGCGACGGCGCGGCCGATGCCGCCGGAGGCGCCGGTGACCAGGGCAACGCGTGCGGTGTCGGACATGGTGATGCCTTCTCTCTCTTATGAACGCCACGTCCATATAATCACGTTGTGAACGCTGCGTCCATATGTCATCGTGGACCCGGCGGGTCGACACGGGAGGTCAACGCATGCCGGAGCGCCCGGAGCAGGACGAGGCACCGAAGGTCCGGCGCGGCCGCGGCCGGCGCCCCGCGGCGGAGGTACGGGCCGACGCCCTCGACGCGGCCGGAGCCCTGCTGCTCGACAGGGGCATGGCCCAGTTCACCATCGAGGCCGTGGCCGACACGGCAGGCGTCAGCAGGACCACGATCTACAAGTGGTGGCCGTCGAAGGGCGCGCTCGCGCTCGACGGCTACTTCCACGCCGTCGAGTCCGCGCTGACCTTCCCCGACAGCGGCGACATCGAGGCGGACCTGCGGGCACAGCTCCGGGCGTTCGTCCACGTCGTCACCGAGACCCCTGCCGGGCGGGTGATCGCCGAACTCATCGGCCAGGCGCAGACCGACCCCGACCTGTCCGCCGCCCTGCTGGAACGCTACTCCGGCCCGCGCCGCGCGCTCGCGGTGGAGGCGATCGGGCAGGCCCGGTCACGCGGCGAACTGCGCGCCGGCATCGACCCCGAGGTCCTCGTCGACCAGCTCTGGGGCGCCTGCTACCACCGCCTGCTGATGCCCAACCTGCCGCTCACCCGGGCGTTCGCCGACAGCCTGGTCGACAACCTCGTACGCGGCATCAGGGCCTGACCCGCTTGCGGCGGCGGGCGGTTCCCTCCGCGGCCCCGGATTCCGGTACCGGAGGAGGGCCCGCCCGCGCGGCCCCGGTTGCGGTCGCGGCCCCGGCCCCGGCCCCGGTCGCTGTCGCTGTCGCTGTCGCGCGGAGGGTACCGGCGCCGCGGGTCGGACGCCAACGGTGGTTCCCGTGTTGCCCGGTGAGCCGTCCGGGTCGACCCTGAAGCGGGGGTTCGGAGCCCGCACGCGCGGCGCGCGTACGGCAGGACAGCAGGAGCGGCCATGACTCTCGTCCGCAGGAACCAGGCCATGCTGAGTCGCAAGGAGAAAGCCCAATACGTCCAGGCCGTGCTGAAGCTCAAGGAAACGGGCGTCTACGACAACTACATCACCGAGCACGCGGCGATCACCTACTACGGCCACGGCGGTCCGAGCTTCCTCCCCTGGCACAGGGAGTTCCTGCGGAGGTTCGAACTGGACCTGCAGAGCGTCAACCCCGGTGTCACCCTGCCCTACTGGGACTGGACGGTCGACAGGACCGAGAAGGCGTCGATCTGGGACGACGTCTTCATGGGCGGCAACGGGCGTCCGAGCGACGGAATGGTGACGACCGGGCGGTTCTCCGGGACGGAGGGCAACTGGAAGTGTCTCAGGATCGGCGTCGAACCCGATTACCTCACAAGGGAGTTCGGCGTTCAGAGCGATCACCTGCCGACCGGGGACGACGTCGACGAGTGCCTCCAGGTCCTCCCGTACGACGAACCGCCGTGGGACGCGAGGAGCAGGGCGAGCTTCCGCAACTTCCTCGAGGGCGGGATCGGGCCGAACATCCACAACCGGGTGCACCTGTGGGTCGGCGGACAGATGATCCCGCTGAGCTCGCCGAACGACCCGGTGTTCTTCCTGCACCACGCCAACACCGACCGCCTGTGGGCCCAGTGGCAGACCGATCAGCGGGCGCCGTACGAGCCGCAGGAAGGTGCCGAGCAGGGGCAGAACGCGGGCGACCCCATGATTCCCTGGGGCGGCGACACCACCATCGACAGCGTCCTGAACCACCGCGACCTCGACTACATGTACGACAGTGAAGATCCTCTCGCCGAAGGCGACCGCATGCTCCCGGGCGATGTCCTCTATCCCGGCGGCTCGCTGGAGTACCGGGACGGCAAACTCCTCCTGTACACCTTCGAGTACACGCCCGAGGGGGCCCTGGTACTGACCGACATCCGCAACAACCGGGAGATGTGGACCACCGGCCCGCTCCCCGGCATCCCCGGCCTGCTCAGGATGCAGCCGGAGGGCGACCTCGTCGTGTTCGACGGTGACGGCGTCACCAGGAGGTGGAGTTCGCAGACCGCGGGCAACCCCGGCAGCCGCTTCTACGTCACCTACCGCGGTACGGCGGCCATCTACGCCCCGGACCCCGATCGGGAGACCTGGTGGGAGCCGAAGGGCTGACCCGGCACAGGGCGGACGAGGGGGAGGCCCGGCCCCTGCCGCGTTCGGGGATCGTGGGGCGCGCGCTCTGTGGTGCGAATTCTGCCGTCGTTGTCCCCGATCGGGCCGGGCCGTGCGGCGGCAGGTGTGTGATCGCGCTCTGTAACCTGGTCGAGAGTGCGGGCCCCGGGGTGCAAGACTGGGATCATGACCCTCGACCGTCGCAGCCTCGGGCTGCCTGTTTTCTCCGAGCCCGCTGCCGAGCCGCCCCTCCCCGCGCAGAGCGGCGGCCGTCGGCCGTTGCCGGTGGAACAGGGCGCCGCCTTCCGTGAGCCGCCCGGTGAGGACGTGGTCGCGCCTGCCGCGGTCCGCCGCCCTCTCGCCGTCGACGACCTGACCTTCTCGGACCCGGACCGGCCGATCTGACCGGCGGTGGGTGGCCGGCCGTCCGGCAGGTCACCCATGTGTCATCCGGTGCGTACCCCGGCAGGGTCCGGGCCGGCGGGGCACCGTCCCGGGACGGACGCTGCGCCGGTGGCCGGTGGCCGGTGGCCGGTACCGATGACCGGTACCTGGCCGGTACTGATGAGCAGCAGGACCCGGCCGGGCCCGGCGGCCGGAGGGACGGCACCCCGCCGGGCCGCGGCGGCCTCGGCAGCAGCCCCGATCCGGGCCTCCGCGGCGCCGCGAACAGCCGGAGTCTGAGCCGCCGCCGACGGGCCGAGTACCTGCGCGGGGACCGCGGACTGTGTGCACCCGCGAGTGGCCTTACGCTTGGCGTCCCCATGCACATCCGAGGCGTGGACATCGTGGCCTAGGAGAGCGAACGTGGCACAGGGACGTAGCGGTATCAGGGGTGCCCGAATCGGGTCGGGGCCGATGGGCGAGCCCGAGCGTGGTGACCTCGCTCCTCGCACACTGGCGTCGTTCTGGTGCGGCAACGGCCACCACACGCAGCTGAGCTTCGCGGTCGAGGCCGTGGTCCCGGAGACGTGGGACTGCCCCCGGTGCGGGTTGCCTGCCGGCCCCGACCCGGACAACGTGCCCGTCGCCTCGGGCAACGCCCCCTACATGACGCACCTGGGCTACGTCCGGCAGCGCCGGACCCAGGAGGACGGCGAGATCCTGCTCAACGAGGCACTGGCCAAGCTGCGCGGGACGATCTGACCGTCCGGGACGGTGCCGGCCGGCTGTCCGGTCGCGCGGGAGCAGGCCCGGACCCGTCCGGAGCGTGCACGCTCCGACCGGGCCGGCCCCGGCCCGGTCGCTCCGCTGCCGGGGTTCACCGCAGGGTGAGCGGCGGCTCTGATGCGAGCCGGGTCGGCTTCTCGGGGTCGCGGACGCAGGAGAGGCCGGCGATGCGGGCATCTCGTACGCGACGGTGAAGAGCAGGTTGCGGCGGGCGACGAAGGTGCCGGTCGCCGGGTCGGTGCCGAGGTCGGTCATGCCCTCCCGGCTCTTCTCCTTCGCGGTCGGCGCGGGCAGCCGTCGGTGAACGCGCCTGCGGGAAAAGGTCTCTGACGGTGCGGCAGGCTGCGGCCCGCCGGTGCGGTCGGGGACGTCCGACAGCCGTCCGGACCGGAACGGACGTCTCGTCAGGCCGTCGGCCGGACGTTCGCCGGTGCCCCGTCGGCACCGCGCGTCACCGACGTCACCTTCGTGTCGGGCCGTCGAGCACGGCCACGCCGAGCGCGGCCGGCCGCCGGGCGACCGGGCGCCGGCCCCGCGGGTGCGGGGACGGGCCGGGCGCCCCGCCGCACGCCAGGACCGGCCGGTCGTGCCGGGTGGGGGAGGGTGCGGCGCGGAAGAGGCCTCTTGTCGACACGCGGCTGTCATGGTTTGATCACGACGGTTCTTGTGGGAGGCCGCCGGCGGTGGGCGCCGCACCGACGTGTGCGGGCACCGTGCGGACGGCGGGGTCGTGTCGGGGGTGATGGGCCTGTTCGCGGATGCTGATCCGGTCGGGGGAGTCGACGAGCCGACTCCGGCGGAGCTTCGGGACCTTCAGGCGCGTACGGACGCGTTGGCGCAGGACGTCGCCGTGATGCGGGAGCGGTTGAGGCAGCAGTCGGGCCTGCCCCGCGCCGTGCGGGGATCCCTGCCGGGCGTGGACGACGCCCTCGTGCAGGCGTCCCGGCGGATCGGGGCCGCGGCCGAGAGGCTGGCGCGGGTCCGCGCGGCCCAGTGGCCGGGTTCGTGCACGGCGTGGTGGGGGCTCTGTCCGAGCTGCGGATCGACGCTGAGCGCGGAGGACGGCTGCTCCTGGTGCGAGGAGTGCGGCGCCGGATGGGGCTACGACCGGTCGCAGGGGCCGTGCGGGGAACCGGGCGTCTTCCTGGCGATGGACGCGCAGGGCGGGACGGTCGTCGTGTGCGGCGGTCACGGCCGGTACATGCAGGAGCGCCTCGACGGCGGGCTGCTGCTGGAGATCCCCACGGTGTAGAGCTGCTGTCCCGACGGCACCCGATCGAGGACTCGTGCCGTCCCGGCTTCGGTCGGAGCGGGCTGGATCCGGCGCGGCCTCCACCCTGCTGGTGCCGAGGGTGGAGCAGGCGGTGCCGCGCCCGCACGTGCTGATGATCCGACCGGGACCGCGGCGGGAGCCGACGCTTTCGGCGCTGTGACCCCGCAGGGTGATGGTTGATGTGCGATCTGTGCCCGGGTGCGTACGGGGCGCTACCGTCTCCTTGCAGGAGGTGGCGTTCGATGGCGGAACCGCAGGTCTGTCCAGGGTGCAGTGGGCGGCGTGGCACGGAGAGGACCCGGCGCACGGTGGAGACCGACGGCCAGGGCGACCGGGTGGCGCGTGAGCACCGGTTCCGGTCGCCGTGCGGCCGGTGCGGCGGGGCGGGGGTGGTGTACGGATGAGGGCCGTGTTCCTGTGCCAGGAGTGCGCCACGCACTACCTGCCGCCGGAGGGTCTGGAGTACGGCGACGGTCCGGCGAGCCCGGTGTGGTGCTCGGTCTGCCAGGCGCGTGCGGCCGCGCTCGGCATTCCGGAACCGGCGCTCGCGCGGATGCTGGCGCTCCGCGCCGCCGAACAGCAGGCACGCCCCGCGGCCGACGAGCCGCGGCGCCCGGACGTGCGGCCGTCGCGTCCGGCCCGCACCCGTCGAGCGGGGACCGGTCCGGGCACCCGGAGCCGACTCGGCTGATCCGCCGGGCATGAGGACGCCCCGCACTCCTCCGGGAGGGCGGGGCGGTCTCGCATCCCGACCTCGGGCCCCGCTCGCGGTGGCCGCCGCACCTGTGCCCGTCGTGCGTGGAGTGCCTCGCGGCTGCCCCGGCGGTCGGGCCGCCGGTTGCTGTCCGCAGGCTGCTGTCGGCGGGGCGGGTGAAGGCGGTGATGAGGCCGCTCACGGCCGCGTCCGTCGATGCGGACTGCACGGATCCTCCGTTGTTTCCGGTGATAGCGGCGAACGGCTAGCGATTTGCGGAATCGACGGAAACGTTCAATGATTATCACTGGAAACGGGGTTGCGGTGAGGCCTGTCCGGCGCGGCGCGCCCCCGTCCGGCACTGCACCACAGGAGGCTTCCGTGATTGTCGTTACCGCTCCCACCGGCCGGATCGGCCACCAGGTCATCGATGCGCTGCTCGCCGACGGTCAGCCGCTCCGGGTGATCGCCCGTGACGCCGCCCGACTGGCTCCGCAGACGCGTGAGCGGGTGGAGGTGGTGCAGGGCTCGCACAGCGACCCCGAGGTGCTCGCCGAGGCGTTCAAGGGCGCCGACAGCGTCCTGTGGCTGGTGCCGCCCAACCCCCGCGCCGACGAGATCCATGACCACTACCTCGGCTTCACCCGCGCCGCCTGCGACGCCTTCAAGGCCCAGGGCGTCGAGCGCGTCGTCGGCATCACGAGCCTGGGCCGCGCCTACGGCAAGCACGCCGGTCTGCTGTCGCCCGCGTTCGCGATGGACGACATGATCGAGAGCGCCGGGGTGAACTACCGGGCTCTGGCCATGCCGTTCTTCATGGAGAACCTCTTCGGTCAGGTCGGGGCGATCGAGGCGCAGGGGATGTTCTTCCTGGCGAACTCCGCGGACCGTCCGCTGGCGATCGTCGCCACCCGGGACATCGCCGCAGTCGCCGCCGACCTGCTCTCCGACGGCTCCTGGACCGGGCAGGCCACCGTCCCGGTCGTCGGGGACGTGTTGTCCCCCGAGGCCATGGCGCAGGTCCTGTCCGAGGTGCTGGAGCGGCCGGTCCGCTTCCGGCAGGTCGGCGCGCAGGCGTACAAGGCCACGATGGCGCAGTACGGCCTGAGCGACGCCTGGGCGCAGGGCCTGGTCGACATGGCCGCCGCGCAGAACGACGGCATCTACGACGCGGAGCAGAGTGCGCTGGAATCGCCCGCCCCCACCGACTTCCGCCGGTGGTGTCAGGACGTGCTCAAGCCCGCCTTCCCGGCCTGAGCCGTCCCCCGCACCGGTCTGCGAGCATCGATGGGGGCAAGGGTTCGGGCGTGCGTGCCCGGCGGTGAGCCGCTCCGCCGGGCGGGCTGCGATCCGCGGTGGACGGGGTCGGCGTCCCGGCCCGGGCGGTGGCTCCCGGTGCTGCTCCGGTGGGCCGGTCCGAGGCGGGTGTTCAGTCGGAATCGAGAATCTGTTACCATCGGAAACGTGGAGACCGAGAAGCCTGCCGGCATCGACAAGCACCGAGAGCGGGTCATCGCCGCCGCGGCGAAGCTCCTCGCCGAGGGCGGCCGAGAGGCCGTCTCCACACGCGCCGTCAGCGCGGCGGCCGGCACTCAGGCCCCCACCATCTACCGCCTCTTCGGGGACAAGCAGGGACTGCTCGACGCCGTGGCCGCTCACGGGTGGGCCCGGCACCTGGAGGAGGAGGCCGCCATCCGGCCGACGGGTGACCCCGTCGAGGATCTGCGGACCGGCTGGGAACTGAACATCGCCTTCGCGCTCGCCAACCCCGCCCTGTACTGCCTCATGTACGGCGAACCCCGTCCGGGCGGGGCCGCCTCGCCCGCCGCAGCTGCCGCCTTCGCCCACCTCTCCTCGTACATCCGCAGCGTCGCCCAGGCGGGCCGCCTGAGCGTCGGCGAAGAGCGCGCAGCCCGACTCGTCCAGGCCGCCGGCAGCGGAACCGCGCTCGCACTGATCGCCACGGCCGGTGACCGGCGTGACCTCACCCTCTCCGACCTCGCCCGCGAGGCGGTCATCGCGGCCATCACCACCGGCCCGTCCACTGGGAGTTCGCCCGGCCCGGCCGGCGCCGCGGTCACCCTTCGGTCCGTCCTCCCGCAGACCTCCGCCCTGACCACCAACGAGCGCGGGCTCCTGGAGGACTGGCTCGACCGCATCGCCGGCGAGCGGCCGTAGCGGCTCTCACCCGGCTGCCGCCCGACCTCGTGACCCCGCGACCCCGGCATCCCCGGCCCCCGGAATCCCCGGGGACCGCGCGGGTGCCGGAGGCAGGATGCGGACGACGCGCTGACCGGCCGTGGGAACCGGCGCCGACTGCCCTGACCCGCGCGGCAGTCACGTGGAGCGATCAGGGGCGGCGAGGCTCGCGGGGACGAGGCCGGCGGCCGTCCTCGAGGACGGCCGCCGGCCTCGTCCCCGCGAGCCTCGCCGCCCTGATCGCTCCACGTGACTGCCGCGCGGGTCAGGGCAGTCGGCGCCGGTTCCCACGGCCGGTCAGCGCGTCGTCCGCATCCTGCCTCCGGCACCCGCGCGGTCCCCGGGGATTCCGGGGGCCGGGGATGCCGGGGTCGCGGGGTCACGAGGTCGGGCGGCAGCCGGGTGAGAGCCGCTACGGCCGCTCGCCGGCGATGCGGTCGAGCCAGTCCTCCAGGAGCCCGCGCTCGTTGGTGGTCAGGGCGGAGGTCTGCGGGAGGACGGACCGAAGGGTGACCGCGGCGCCGGCCGGGCCGGGCGAACTCCCAGTGGACGGGCCGGTGGTGATGGCCGCGATGACCGCCTCGCGGGCGAGGTCGGAGAGGGTGAGGTCACGCCGGTCACCGGCCGTGGCGATCAGTGCGAGCGCGGTTCCGCTGCCGGCGGCCTGGACGAGTCGGGCTGCGCGCTCTTCGCCGACGCTCAGGCGGCCCGCCTGGGCGACGCTGCGGATGTACGAGGAGAGGTGGGCGAAGGCGGCAGCTGCGGCGGGCGAGGCGGCCCCGCCCGGACGGGGTTCGCCGTACATGAGGCAGTACAGGGCGGGGTTGGCGAGCGCGAAGGCGATGTTCAGTTCCCAGCCGGTCCGCAGATCCTCGACGGGGTCACCCGTCGGCCGGATGGCGGCCTCCTCCTCCAGGTGCCGGGCCCACCCGTGAGCGGCCACGGCGTCGAGCAGTCCCTGCTTGTCCCCGAAGAGGCGGTAGATGGTGGGGGCCTGAGTGCCGGCCGCCGCGCTGACGGCGCGTGTGGAGACGGCCTCTCGGCCGCCCTCGGCGAGGAGCTTCGCCGCGGCGGCGATGACCCGCTCTCGGTGCTTGTCGATGCCGGCAGGCTTCTCGGTCTCCACGTTTCCGATGGTAACAGATTCTCGATTCCGACTGAACACCCGCCTCGGACCGGCCCACCGGAGCAGCACCGGGAGCCACCGCCCGGGCCGGGACGCCGACCCCGTCCACCGCGGATCGCAGCCCGCCCGGCGGAGCGGCTCACCGCCGGGCACGCACGCCCGAACCCTTGCCCCCATCGATGCTCGCAGACCGGTGCGGGGGACGGCTCAGGCCGGGAAGGCGGGCTTGAGCACGTCCTGACACCACCGGCGGAAGTCGGTGGGGGCGGGCGATTCCAGCGCACTCTGCTCCGCGTCGTAGATGCCGTCGTTCTGCGCGGCGGCCATGTCGACCAGGCCCTGCGCCCAGGCGTCGCTCAGGCCGTACTGCGCCATCGTGGCCTTGTACGCCTGCGCGCCGACCTGCCGGAAGCGGACCGGCCGCTCCAGCACCTCGGACAGGACCTGCGCCATGGCCTCGGGGGACAACACGTCCCCGACGACCGGGACGGTGGCCTGCCCGGTCCAGGAGCCGTCGGAGAGCAGGTCGGCGGCGACTGCGGCGATGTCCCGGGTGGCGACGATCGCCAGCGGACGGTCCGCGGAGTTCGCCAGGAAGAACATCCCCTGCGCCTCGATCGCCCCGACCTGACCGAAGAGGTTCTCCATGAAGAACGGCATGGCCAGAGCCCGGTAGTTCACCCCGGCGCTCTCGATCATGTCGTCCATCGCGAACGCGGGCGACAGCAGACCGGCGTGCTTGCCGTAGGCGCGGCCCAGGCTCGTGATGCCGACGACGCGCTCGACGCCCTGGGCCTTGAAGGCGTCGCAGGCGGCGCGGGTGAAGCCGAGGTAGTGGTCATGGATCTCGTCGGCGCGGGGGTTGGGCGGCACCAGCCACAGGACGCTGTCGGCGCCCTTGAACGCCTCGGCGAGCACCTCGGGGTCGCTGTGCGAGCCCTGCACCACCTCCACCCGCTCACGCGTCTGCGGAGCCAGTCGGGCGGCGTCACGGGCGATCACCCGGAGCGGCTGACCGTCGGCGAGCAGCGCATCGATGACCTGGTGGCCGATCCGGCCGGTGGGAGCGGTAACGACAATCACGGAAGCCTCCTGTGGTGCAGTGCCGGACGGGGGCGCGCCGCGCCGGACAGGCCTCACCGCAACCCCGTTTCCAGTGATAATCATTGAACGTTTCCGTCGATTCCGCAAATCGCTAGCCGTTCGCCGCTATCACCGGAAACAACGGAGGATCCGTGCAGTCCGCATCGACGGACGCGGCCGTGAGCGGCCTCATCACCGCCTTCACCCGCCCCGCCGACAGCAGCCTGCGGACAGCAACCGGCGGCCCGACCGCCGGGGCAGCCGCGAGGCACTCCACGCACGACGGGCACAGGTGCGGCGGCCACCGCGAGCGGGGCCCGAGGTCGGGATGCGAGACCGCCCCGCCCTCCCGGAGGAGTGCGGGGCGTCCTCATGCCCGGCGGATCAGCCGAGTCGGCTCCGGGTGCCCGGACCGGTCCCCGCTCGACGGGTGCGGGCCGGACGCGACGGCCGCACGTCCGGGCGCCGCGGCTCGTCGGCCGCGGGGCGTGCCTGCTGTTCGGCGGCGCGGAGCGCCAGCATCCGCGCGAGCGCCGGTTCCGGAATGCCGAGCGCGGCCGCACGCGCCTGGCAGACCGAGCACCACACCGGGCTCGCCGGACCGTCGCCGTACTCCAGACCCTCCGGCGGCAGGTAGTGCGTGGCGCACTCCTGGCACAGGAACACGGCCCTCATCCGTACACCACCCCCGCCCCGCCGCACCGGCCGCACGGCGACCGGAACCGGTGCTCACGCGCCACCCGGTCGCCCTGGCCGTCGGTCTCCACCGTGCGCCGGGTCCTCTCCGTGCCACGCCGCCCACTGCACCCTGGACAGACCTGCGGTTCCGCCATCGAACGCCACCTCCTGCAAGGAGACGGTAGCGCCCCGTACGCACCCGGGCACAGATCGCACATCAACCATCACCCTGCGGGGTCACAGCGCCGAAAGCGTCGGCTCCCGCCGCGGTCCCGGTCGGATCATCAGCACGTGCGGGCGCGGCACCGCCTGCTCCACCCTCGGCACCAGCAGGGTGGAGGCCGCGCCGGATCCAGCCCGCTCCGACCGAAGCCGGGACGGCACGAGTCCTCGATCGGGTGCCGTCGGGACAGCAGCTCTACACCGTGGGGATCTCCAGCAGCAGCCCGCCGTCGAGGCGCTCCTGCATGTACCGGCCGTGACCGCCGCACACGACGACCGTCCCGCCCTGCGCGTCCATCGCCAGGAAGACGCCCGGTTCCCCGCACGGCCCCTGCGACCGGTCGTAGCCCCATCCGGCGCCGCACTCCTCGCACCAGGAGCAGCCGTCCTCCGCGCTCAGCGTCGATCCGCAGCTCGGACAGAGCCCCCACCACGCCGTGCACGAACCCGGCCACTGGGCCGCGCGGACCCGCGCCAGCCTCTCGGCCGCGGCCCCGATCCGCCGGGACGCCTGCACGAGGGCGTCGTCCACGCCCGGCAGGGATCCCCGCACGGCGCGGGGCAGGCCCGACTGCTGCCTCAACCGCTCCCGCATCACGGCGACGTCCTGCGCCAACGCGTCCGTACGCGCCTGAAGGTCCCGAAGCTCCGCCGGAGTCGGCTCGTCGACTCCCCCGACCGGATCAGCATCCGCGAACAGGCCCATCACCCCCGACACGACCCCGCCGTCCGCACGGTGCCCGCACACGTCGGTGCGGCGCCCACCGCCGGCGGCCTCCCACAAGAACCGTCGTGATCAAACCATGACAGCCGCGTGTCGACAAGAGGCCTCTTCCGCGCCGCACCCTCCCCACCCGGCACGACCGGCCGGTCCTGGCGTGCGGCGGGGCGCCCGGCCCGTCCCCGCACCCGCGGGGCCGGCGCCCGGTCGCCCGGCGGCCGGCCGCGCTCGGCGTGGCCGTGCTCGACGGCCCGACACGAAGGTGACGTCGGTGACGCGCGGTGCCGACGGGGCACCGGCGAACGTCCGGCCGACGGCCTGACGAGACGTCCGTTCCGGTCCGGACGGCTGTCGGACGTCCCCGACCGCACCGGCGGGCCGCAGCCTGCCGCACCGTCAGAGACCTTTTCCCGCAGGCGCGTTCACCGACGGCTGCCCGCGCCGACCGCGAAGGAGAAGAGCCGGGAGGGCATGACCGACCTCGGCACCGACCCGGCGACCGGCACCTTCGTCGCCCGCCGCAACCTGCTCTTCACCGTCGCGTACGAGATGCCCGCATCGCCGGCCTCTCCTGCGTCCGCGACCCCGAGAAGCCGACCCGGCTCGCATCAGAGCCGCCGCTCACCCTGCGGTGAACCCCGGCAGCGGAGCGACCGGGCCGGGGCCGGCCCGGTCGGAGCGTGCACGCTCCGGACGGGTCCGGGCCTGCTCCCGCGCGACCGGACAGCCGGCCGGCACCGTCCCGGACGGTCAGATCGTCCCGCGCAGCTTGGCCAGTGCCTCGTTGAGCAGGATCTCGCCGTCCTCCTGGGTCCGGCGCTGCCGGACGTAGCCCAGGTGCGTCATGTAGGGGGCGTTGCCCGAGGCGACGGGCACGTTGTCCGGGTCGGGGCCGGCAGGCAACCCGCACCGGGGGCAGTCCCACGTCTCCGGGACCACGGCCTCGACCGCGAAGCTCAGCTGCGTGTGGTGGCCGTTGCCGCACCAGAACGACGCCAGTGTGCGAGGAGCGAGGTCACCACGCTCGGGCTCGCCCATCGGCCCCGACCCGATTCGGGCACCCCTGATACCGCTACGTCCCTGTGCCACGTTCGCTCTCCTAGGCCACGATGTCCACGCCTCGGATGTGCATGGGGACGCCAAGCGTAAGGCCACTCGCGGGTGCACACACAGTCCGCGGTCCCCGCGCAGGTACTCGGCCCGTCGGCGGCGGCTCAGACTCCGGCTGTTCGCGGCGCCGCGGAGGCCCGGATCGGGGCTGCTGCCGAGGCCGCCGCGGCCCGGCGGGGTGCCGTCCCTCCGGCCGCCGGGCCCGGCCGGGTCCTGCTGCTCATCAGTACCGGCCAGGTACCGGTCATCGGTACCGGCCACCGGCCACCGGCCACCGGCGCAGCGTCCGTCCCGGGACGGTGCCCCGCCGGCCCGGACCCTGCCGGGGTACGCACCGGATGACACATGGGTGACCTGCCGGACGGCCGGCCACCCACCGCCGGTCAGATCGGCCGGTCCGGGTCCGAGAAGGTCAGGTCGTCGACGGCGAGAGGGCGGCGGACCGCGGCAGGCGCGACCACGTCCTCACCGGGCGGCTCACGGAAGGCGGCGCCCTGTTCCACCGGCAACGGCCGACGGCCGCCGCTCTGCGCGGGGAGGGGCGGCTCGGCAGCGGGCTCGGAGAAAACAGGCAGCCCGAGGCTGCGACGGTCGAGGGTCATGATCCCAGTCTTGCACCCCGGGGCCCGCACTCTCGACCAGGTTACAGAGCGCGATCACACACCTGCCGCCGCACGGCCCGGCCCGATCGGGGACAACGACGGCAGAATTCGCACCACAGAGCGCGCGCCCCACGATCCCCGAACGCGGCAGGGGCCGGGCCTCCCCCCTTCGTCCGCCCTGTGCCGGGTCAGCCCTTCGGCTCCCACCAGGTCTCCCGATCGGGGTCCGGGGCGTAGATGGCCGCCGTACCGCGGTAGGTGACGTAGAAGCGGCTGCCGGGGTTGCCCGCGGTCTGCGAACTCCACCTCCTGGTGACGCCGTCACCGTCGAACACGACGAGGTCGCCCTCCGGCTGCATCCTGAGCAGGCCGGGGATGCCGGGGAGCGGGCCGGTGGTCCACATCTCCCGGTTGTTGCGGATGTCGGTCAGTACCAGGGCCCCCTCGGGCGTGTACTCGAAGGTGTACAGGAGGAGTTTGCCGTCCCGGTACTCCAGCGAGCCGCCGGGATAGAGGACATCGCCCGGGAGCATGCGGTCGCCTTCGGCGAGAGGATCTTCACTGTCGTACATGTAGTCGAGGTCGCGGTGGTTCAGGACGCTGTCGATGGTGGTGTCGCCGCCCCAGGGAATCATGGGGTCGCCCGCGTTCTGCCCCTGCTCGGCACCTTCCTGCGGCTCGTACGGCGCCCGCTGATCGGTCTGCCACTGGGCCCACAGGCGGTCGGTGTTGGCGTGGTGCAGGAAGAACACCGGGTCGTTCGGCGAGCTCAGCGGGATCATCTGTCCGCCGACCCACAGGTGCACCCGGTTGTGGATGTTCGGCCCGATCCCGCCCTCGAGGAAGTTGCGGAAGCTCGCCCTGCTCCTCGCGTCCCACGGCGGTTCGTCGTACGGGAGGACCTGGAGGCACTCGTCGACGTCGTCCCCGGTCGGCAGGTGATCGCTCTGAACGCCGAACTCCCTTGTGAGGTAATCGGGTTCGACGCCGATCCTGAGACACTTCCAGTTGCCCTCCGTCCCGGAGAACCGCCCGGTCGTCACCATTCCGTCGCTCGGACGCCCGTTGCCGCCCATGAAGACGTCGTCCCAGATCGACGCCTTCTCGGTCCTGTCGACCGTCCAGTCCCAGTAGGGCAGGGTGACACCGGGGTTGACGCTCTGCAGGTCCAGTTCGAACCTCCGCAGGAACTCCCTGTGCCAGGGGAGGAAGCTCGGACCGCCGTGGCCGTAGTAGGTGATCGCCGCGTGCTCGGTGATGTAGTTGTCGTAGACGCCCGTTTCCTTGAGCTTCAGCACGGCCTGGACGTATTGGGCTTTCTCCTTGCGACTCAGCATGGCCTGGTTCCTGCGGACGAGAGTCATGGCCGCTCCTGCTGTCCTGCCGTACGCGCGCCGCGCGTGCGGGCTCCGAACCCCCGCTTCAGGGTCGACCCGGACGGCTCACCGGGCAACACGGGAACCACCGTTGGCGTCCGACCCGCGGCGCCGGTACCCTCCGCGCGACAGCGACAGCGACAGCGACCGGGGCCGGGGCCGGGGCCGCGACCGCAACCGGGGCCGCGCGGGCGGGCCCTCCTCCGGTACCGGAATCCGGGGCCGCGGAGGAACCGCCCGCCGCCGCAAGCGGGTCAGGCCCTGATGCCGCGTACGAGGTTGTCGACCAGGCTGTCGGCGAACGCCCGGGTGAGCGGCAGGTTGGGCATCAGCAGGCGGTGGTAGCAGGCGCCCCAGAGCTGGTCGACGAGGACCTCGGGGTCGATGCCGGCGCGCAGTTCGCCGCGTGACCGGGCCTGCCCGATCGCCTCCACCGCGAGCGCGCGGCGCGGGCCGGAGTAGCGTTCCAGCAGGGCGGCGGACAGGTCGGGGTCGGTCTGCGCCTGGCCGATGAGTTCGGCGATCACCCGCCCGGCAGGGGTCTCGGTGACGACGTGGACGAACGCCCGGAGCTGTGCCCGCAGGTCCGCCTCGATGTCGCCGCTGTCGGGAAGGTCAGCGCGGACTCGACGGCGTGGAAGTAGCCGTCGAGCGCGAGCGCGCCCTTCGACGGCCACCACTTGTAGATCGTGGTCCTGCTGACGCCTGCCGTGTCGGCCACGGCCTCGATGGTGAACTGGGCCATGCCCCTGTCGAGCAGCAGGGCTCCGGCCGCGTCGAGGGCGTCGGCCCGTACCTCCGCCGCGGGGCGCCGGCCGCGGCCGCGCCGGACCTTCGGTGCCTCGTCCTGCTCCGGGCGCTCCGGCATGCGTTGACCTCCCGTGTCGACCCGCCGGGTCCACGATGACATATGGACGCAGCGTTCACAACGTGATTATATGGACGTGGCGTTCATAAGAGAGAGAAGGCATCACCATGTCCGACACCGCACGCGTTGCCCTGGTCACCGGCGCCTCCGGCGGCATCGGCCGCGCCGTCGCCCGACGCCTCGCCGCCGACGGCATGGCGGTCGGCGTCCACTACGCCGGCAACAGGACCGCCGCCGAGGAGACCGTCGCCGCCATCGGGGCGACGGACGGCCGGGCGATCGCCGTGACCGGCGACGTCGCCGACGAGGCCGCGATGGCCGAGGCCTTCGACGCGGTCGGCGCCGCCTTCGGCGGGATCGACGTCGTGGTCCACACCGCCGGCGCCATGGTCCTCGGACCGGTCGCCGACTTCGACCTGGACGCGCTCGACCGACTGCACCGCACCAACATCCGCGGCACGTTCGTGGTCACCCAGCAGGCGGCCCGCCGTGTCCGGGGCGGCGGCGCCATCGTCACGTTCTCCACCTCGGTCACCCGGCTGGCACCCCCCGGCTACGCCGCCTACGCCGCCAGCAAGGGCGCCGTCGAGGCCATGACCCTGGTGCTGGCCCGCGAGATGCGCGGCCGCGACATCACCGTCAACGCGGTCGCGCCCGGCCCCACCGCCACTCCGCTCTTCCTCGACGGCAAGGACCGGGAGACCCTCGACCGCCTGGCCGCGCAGCCCCCGCTGGAGCGCATCGCCACGCCGGAGGACATCGCCGAGACCGTCGCGTTCCTCGCCGGCCCGGGCCGATGGGTCAACGGACAGGTCATCTTCGCCAACGGCGGCATCGCCTGAGCGGCGACGCAGCCTCCGCGCGACACCGGGCGCCCCCCACGCCGCCGCCCCGGGGCGACCGCCACGAACCCGCCCTGCCGCACGCCCGCGCCGGGGGTCACTCCTCGCCGGAGAACCGCCCCCAGGCCGACTGGCGGGTGATGCCGAGCGCCTCGCCGATCCTCGCCCAGGTCACACCGCGCCGACGGAGCTCCTGGACCCACCCCCGCAGGTCCGCCTCCACCTGGTCCGCGACCGCAGCGACGCGCGGGAGCCGGTCGAGCACCTGCTCGTCGGTCATCTCGCTGCGCAGCGGGAGCCGGAGGTCGACCGGCTTCCCGAGGTACTCCGCCACGATCGAGCCGGCCAGATCGACGCACTTGTTGCAGATGTACACCCCGGGCCCGGTGACCAGCTTGTCGACCTCGGCCTCGGACGCGCCGCAGAACGAGCATCGCAGGCCGTCGTGCTCGGCCGTGGCAGCAGACATGCCGCACCCCTCCTGTCAGGCGTTCCCTGACAGGAGGCTAGCGCCGTCAGGGCCACCCTGACAACCGTGCGGCGGCGCGTCCGCCCGCGCCGGGTCCGTCAGGCGCGGCCGGCCTGCGGCGGCGCGGCGAGCGCGCCGAGCGCGCCGGCGAAGTCGGCGATGAGGTCGTCCGGGTTCTCCAGGCCCACCGCGATCCGGATCGCGCCGGGTGCGATGCCCGCCGCAGCGAGTTCCTCCTCCCCCAGCTGGCGGTGGCTGGTCGACGCCACGTGGGACACGCCGGTGGTCGTGCCGCCGAGGGAGGTGACGATGTCGCACAGCCGCAGGCTGTCGCAGAGCCGTTGCGCGGTCTCCGCGCCGCCGTACGGGGTGACGGTGACGATGCCGCCGAACCGGCCGGGTTCGAACAGGGCGACGGCGCGGTCGTGGTCGGGGTGGCCCGGGAGTCCGGGGAAGTCGACCGCCGCGACGGCCGGATGCCCGTGCAGGGCGGCGGCCAGCAGCGCGGCGGTGCGGTTCTGCCGCTCGACGCGCAGCGGCAGCGTCTGCAGTCCTCGCAGGAGCAGGAACGCCTCGTCCGGGGCCAGGGTGCCGCCGAGTTCGGTCCGCAGGGCCCGGACGGGCTCCAGGTGGCGGCGGTCGCCGACGACCACTCCCCCCGTGGCGTCGCTGTGCCCGCCGATGTACTTGGTGGCGGAGTGGAGCACGAGGTCGGCACCCAGGGCGAGCGGTCGGCAGACGGACGGCGTGGCGAAGGTCGAGTCGACGACGAGCAGCGCGCCGCCCCGGTGCGCGGCCTCGGCGAAGCCGGGGATGTCCGCCACACGCAGGGTCGGGTTCGAGATCGTCTCGCACCACACCAGGCGGGTGGTGGCGGACATCGCGGCGGCCGCCTCTCCCGGCGAGTCGACCAGGGACACCCCGATGCCCCAGCGCGGCAGCAGCCGGGTGAGCACGTGGTGCGTGCCGCCGTACAGGCTGCGCTGCGCGACGACATGGTCGCCCGCGGAGAGGAAGGCGAGCAGCGTGGTCGTGATCGCGGCCATCCCCGAGGAGAACGGCTGCCCGGCCTCCGCGCCCTCCAGCGCGGCGACGGCCGCGGCGAAGGTGTCGCTGGTCGGGTTGTCGATCCGGCTGTAGACGTAGCCGAGGGTGTGGTCCGCCATGACGGCGGCGAACTCCGCGGACGACTCGAACGTGAAGGTCGCCGCCCGGTGCACGGGCGGCACGGCCGGACGGCCCGCGCCCCGCCCCACGGCCGGAGCCGGGACCGCGGGCGGGGCGGGAGGGCGGACGGCCACGGTCCGGTGCCGGTCCGCGGCGGGGGTCGCACGGTCGACGGGCGGGGCTGGTTCGGCCAGGGACATCGGTGGATCCTCCGGAGCGGTCTCGGGCACCGCACAGGTGTCCCCGACGATCCTCCGCCGTCCCACCCGTGCCGCGACAGCACCGAAAGCGCAGGCTGTCGTCCAATTCCTGCCACCGGCCCACGGCCGACACGGTGCGCCACGGCTCGCGCATGGGGGTGCCCCGCCGCGGGCATCATCCTGCGGTGAGCACCAACGGGTGGTTCTTCCTGGCGATGTCCGTGATGCTGATCTGGATCCCGGCCGCGATGCACCTGACCGTGCGCTGCCTGGACGGCAGGACCAAGGCGGTCGTCGCCCTGCGGGCCGCGGTCGTCGTGCCCGTCCTGTGCGGCCTGGCCCTGGGCCTGTGGGGCCTGGCCTCCCTCGTGCCGGTCAGCCGCTGCGACCACGATCCGGGTCCGGCGTGCGAAATCCACACCCCCTGAGCTCCGGCCACCGGCCGCCGGCCGCTGCCCACGGCTGCCGGCTGCCGACCTGTGCACGCCCGCGCAGGAACCGCACAGGAACCGCGCCCTCGACCGCGGGCCGGTGGCCTCCGGCCGGACAAGCCGTCAGAACCGTTGGACACCAGACCCCTTGTCAATTGGTATAGGCCAATCTAAGCTCCCTTCCGGTCACGGCGTGTCGGGTCCACGCCGTGCCGCCCGCCGCTCCCCGGGCTTGCGCCGTCCCCCACAACCGACCCGATCTCTCCCGAGGAGAACCATGTCCTGGACCCGCAGACTCCTGGCCGTCGGCGCGCTGACGGCCGGCGTCGTGGTCACGGCCGCCGGCAGCGCCGGCGCCCACGGTTCGCTCTACGGCCCCACCAGCCGGATCGCCGCCTGCTACGCCGAGGGACCGGAGCACCCCCAGTCCCAGGTGTGCAAGGACCTCGTCGCGATGAGCGGCACCCAGCCGCTCTACGACTGGAACGAGGTCAACATCGCGGACGCCAACGGCCGCAGCCGGCAGATCATCCCGGACGGCAAGCTGTGCTCGGCCAACCGCGACAAGTACAAGGCGCTCGACATGGCCCGCACGGACTGGCCGGCCACCACCGTCAAGGCGGGCGTCACCACCTTCAACTTCCGCGTCACCGCCCCCCACCAGGGCGTCATGACGCTCTACGTCACCAACAGCGGTTACAACCCCACCCAGCCGCTCAAGTGGTCCGACCTCGACCTCGCCCACCCCGTGGCGGAGTACGCCACCGGCCGGACCGCCACCAACGGCTACTACACCTTCAGCGGCACCCTGCCCAGCCGCACCGGGCGCCAACTGGTGTACCAGGTGTGGCAGCGGACCGACAGCCCGGAGGCGTTCTACGGCTGCGCCGACGTCGACTTCGGCGGCACCGCCGGTGCCGCCGCCCTCGCGGCGGCCGCCCCGGGCAACCCGACCGAGCAGCAGCTCGCCGCCGACGCCGGCCGGTCCACGGCCCGCCACGACCACGGCGTGACCGCCGCCGGAGCGCAGGCCGCCGCCCCCGCGTCGGCCTCCTTCACCACCGCCTCGGCCTCCTCCACCGCCATGCTGGGCGTGGTGGGCATCGCGCTGGTGTCGGCGGGCGCATCCGGCGTCCTCCTGTACCGCCGCATGCGGACCGCCGCCGTGCCCGCGTAGCCCGCACCGTCTCGGCCGGGGCCCGTCGGACGCACGGTGCGTCCGACGGGCCCCGGGCGCGGAGGCGCCGGATCGCGCGGGCGGCCCCGGCCCGCGGGGCTACGCCTCGGCGCGGACGGCTTCGGGGCCGAGAGGCACCCCGTTGGAGCGCAGGACGTCGCGAACGTCGAGGATCAGCGGGAACACCTCGTGGTTGCGGTCCTCGCCCTGCTCGTCCCAGGCCCGCTGCTCGGCCTCGACCGCCGTCCGGTCCTGGGCGAAGACCCGCTCGGTGAAGCGCCGGATCAGCGGCCACGCCAGGTGGATCACGCCGGGCACCGGCGGCTTCGCGATCATCAGCAGGCCGTAGGCGTGGCAGGTGCGCTGCTCCGCGTCCTCCGGCACGTAAGCCGCCCAGAGGGAGAACGCCGGGAGGTCGGCACCCTCGGGAACGTCCTGGAGGGTCTGGTACGGGTACTCGGTGCGGATGGTGACGACGTCGGGCCTCTCCCGTCCGCCGATCCCCTCGGCGGACAGGAGGCCGGCTCCGCGGTCCTTCCTGCCGCCGGCGGGGACGAAGAGGTAACGGGCCTCGACGGACCGCGGACCGCTCTCGTAGCCGAGGAGTTCGGGCTGGATCCTGCCCAGCACGCCCCGGTGCAGGAACTGGTGGTTCATGTCGAGCAGGTTCTCGTGCATGAACGAGTAGTGGCACCGCACGGTGCGGGAGAAGGTCATCGTCCGGTGCGAGGCCGCGTCGTACTGCGGCAGCACGGGGAACGGCGCCGTCTCGGCCTTCGCCGGGTCGCCGGGGAAGACGAACACCAGGCCGTATGCCTCACGGACCGGGTACGACCGCACGCCGCGCGGCGGCCGCTCGCACCCCTTGGGCAGGTACGGGATCTGCGAGATGTGGCCGTTCCCGCGGTAGGCCCAGGCGTGGTAGCAGCAGCGCAGCACGTCGCCCTCCACGACGCCCATGCTCAGCGGCACCTGGCGGTGGGCGCAGCGGTCCTCCAGGGCGTAGACCCGGCCGCTCCGGCCGCGGTAGAGCGCGATCCGCTCACCGGCGAAGACGGCGGCGAAGGTGCGCCCCTTGGCGACCTTCCGGGCGACGGCCACGGGATACCAGAAGTCCGGGTCGATCCCGATGCGTCGCAGGTCGGTGACGGCGTCGCCGCGGTCGTTCACCCGCCGCGGCGGGAGCCCCGGCGTTCCGCCGACGGGGTGCCGGTCCGTTCCGGGTCGGGCGTCGGTCATCTCCTGCTCCCTTGCGCTCGGGCCGGGAGGACGCAGCCGCACCGGTCGCCGGGTGTCCGGGATGCGCGTGCGCGGCGCGGCCGGGAGGCCCGCCGCCGGGCCGCGCGGGCGGCCGTCGATCGGCGGGCGCTCCCCGCGGCATCGCGTCGATCCGGCATCCCGGGGGCCGGGGGCGATCCGCCGGCCGCGTGGGACTTCCACCTCCCCACGGTGACCGCGGGCCGCAGGAACGGCAACCGCGGCAGTCCGCGGCCCGCGCCGGGGTGTCCGGCCGGGCCGGCCCCGGCACCGCACCCACCCGGGGACGGCCGCGCACAGCCGCGGTCGGGCCCGGACGGACCACTGCCGCCTACTCGAAGAACTTCAGGCTCCAGCCGGTGTCCGTGGTCGGACCGGGGACGTTGGCGCGGCTGTAGGTGGTGTTGCCCCACCAGGCGAAGGTGCCGGTGTACCAGTACCGGTTCGCCCACGCGTAGGGCGTGCCCTTCGGGACGGCGTGGAACATCAGCGGGAACGCCGGGCCGGCGGGCGGGCTCGTGCCGATGTCGCCGTTCAGCAGCACGAAGCTGTGGTGGCCGGGACCGTCGACGTGCAGCGTCGGATCCCAACCGGCCATCATCGTCGAGCGGTTGGAGCCGAAGAGGCAGCCGTTGGACTTGTACCAGTCCCACACGTACGTCGGGTCGCCGCCCGCCCGGAGCCTCAGGTCGGCCAGGCAGTACTGGTCGCTCCAACTTCCGTTCGCGGAGTAGGTGATGTGCAGTTGCCCGTTCGGGTCCCTGATGGGCTCGGGCCCTTCGTTGATGAACGGGTTGCCGACCACGCGCTCCCAGCCCTCCCGTGGCTGCGAGATGACGTACCGCGCGCCGGTCGGCGCGGTCGGGCCGTTCATCCGCGCGATGTAGAGGTTCTGCTCGACGTCGGTGGTGCCGGCCCAGCCCGACCACACGAACCAGCGCTGCCCGTTGAAGGTGAACATGCTCCCGTCGATGGCCCACCGGTCGTCCGGCAGCGCCAGCTTCGTCTCGGCGGTGTAGCCACTGTCGGGGGCGGCGGAGCTGATGACGTACATCCGGTGGGCCGCGCCGCGTCCGGCCGTGAAGTAGATGTAGTAGCGACCGCCGTCCGTCACGATCTCCGGGGCCCAGACCTCACCGCGGCCGGCGGTGTCCGACCACACCTGCCGGGCGGGCGCCGAGGCCAGTCCGGCGGTCGACGAGGCCTGCCGCACGGCGATCCCGCCGTTGGCCGACTGCACCGACACGTACGTGCCGCCGACCCGGAGCACGCTCGGGTCCGCGGCCCGCAGGCCGGTCTGGCCCGCCCCGGCGGGCTCGGCGAACGACACGGACAGCACGGCGGCGAGCACGCCCGAGAGCACGGCGGCGGCGACACCGGAGAGACGGCGGGAGAGCTTCATGGTCCCCGATCCTTCGTCGGTCCTCGGCATCGGCTCCGCGCCGCCGTGCCGCCGGCCGACCGCGCCGCCGGGGAACCCGGGCACGGGGACGACGTCTGCTCAGGACCGCATCGCAGAGGGCGGGGAGGCGCCCCGGCCCGACGTCGGCCTGCCGCTTCCGGCCGGCTTTTACATCGATGGAAGAGCGCTCTCGCAGCATCCCGATCAGCGCTGGGCATGTCAATACTTTCGGCGGCCGCGCCCCCGGCATCCGTGCCGCGGCACACACGCCGGCGCCCCCAGCGGCACCCACCCGAGACGATGCGGGACCGCCGTGGACCACCGAGTCGGGGGCCGGGGCCCGGGCCGCCCATCGGTGACCGCATCCGTCAGGACAATCGACGACCCCTGCCACGTCACCGCCCTCACGGTGCTCCCGCGGTCGATCCGGGGCAGCGGCGGCGCGCCGCCCTAACCCCTGCCGCCTGCTCCTATGGCGGACGACAGGTCTTCGGCGGACCCCACCGGGCAGAGCCTGCCGTTGCGGAGGGCGGCGAATATCGACACCTGGTCCGACCACTCGATGACCAGGCGGTCGTTGCCGCGTACGTAGCAGTTGCGGCCCCACACACTGCCGCGCCCCGCGAGCTCCGGGAAGCCGGCCGTCCCGGGGGACAGCACACGCGACCAGCCGGCTCGCTCGATCTCAAGATCCCAGAAGCCCGGGCCAGCAATCATGAGTACCTCCTTCCGGATGCACGATACCTGCACATCCCGGGCCGATTCCGGACACGTCCGGCTGCCGGCCCTCCGCCCCGGAACGCCGGGCCCGTGACGGCGGCCCCGGCCGGCCCTCCGGTGCACCGCCGCCCGCGCTCCGGGTCGTCCGGGCCCCAGCCCGCCCGCGGTGACCTGCCCGCCCGCGGCAGGTCCCGTCGAGGTCCGGTGGGCGGTGCGCATCCCCCGGTGGGACGGGCAGGGGCACACCGGTGTCCGCCCATGACCTCGGCCGCGGGCCGCCGGCGATCCCGGCCGTTCGGGGACCGCTCCCGCACCGCGGTCGTCCTCGACGCCGTCGTGCGCCCCCTCGCCCCGGCGCGGGGAGGCGCCGTCATGACGACGTGGACCGGCCCCCGGGGTTGCCGGGGCCGGTCCACGCTCAGGGTGTCGGGGTCAGCAGGGGCCGTCGTCGGCCCAGACGCCCCACTGGCCGCTGGCCGTCGGAACCTCGTTCAGGGTCCACCACTTGGCGTGGTAGTTGTGGCCCTGGTACGAGACCTTGTTGCCGTTGGTGTAGGTCGTGGTGGCGCTCCACGCGGGCTGGGTGCAGGTGCCGGAGGTCGGGCTGGGGCTCGGGCTGCCCGGCGGGGGGCTGGTCGGCGGCGTCGTGGGCGGCGTGGTGGGCGGCGTCGCCCCGGCGAAGCGGACGGTGAACTTCGTGAAGTCCCAGTCGTTCTGGGCCACGCTGGAGCACGAGCCGGAGAGCCCGGGGTCGACCGTGCCGGCGCACTGGCGGTCGCGGTTGACGGACCAGTAGGTGTAGCGCGCCAGCTTGTGCGCGGTGGCGAAGTCGAGGACGGTCTGGAAGTCGGCCTGCCGGAAGTACTCGGCGGCGTCCGTCCGTCCGTTCATCAGGGAGACGCCCTCGTGGGCGTACGCGGTGGCCTCGTTCCAGCCGAAGGTGGTCTGCAGGATCTGGTTGAACTTCACCAGCGCGTCGGTCTGCGCGGCGGCGCCGTTGAACCCGCCGTCGAACGGCATGATCGAGTAGTTGTTCGGGGTGAAACCCTGGGACTTGGCCTCGTTCAGCATCTGGGTGCCGAACCAGCCGGTGCCCGCGTTGGTGCCGGCCGTGGTGATCGAGATGTACAGACCGGGGTTGTCGCGCTGAAGGATCTTCGCGGCGCCGATCTCGTTGTGGATGGCCGCCGTGTTCTCGTACTCGGGCTCCTCCAGGTCGAAGTCGATCGCCTTGAGCGCGTACTTGGTGATCACCTTCTGGTAGCCGGCCGCGGTCGCCTCCGGGCTGCCGCAGCTCTGGCCGAGCTTGTTGCCGCCGTAGCCGCCGATGGAGACCGAGACGTCGCCGCCCTTGCTGCGGATCTTCTGGATCACGGCGGGCATGACCGTGTCGGTGTCGATCGAGGAGGTGCCGCCCCAGGCCGGCTTACAGCCGCCCGAGTCCAGGATGAACGCCAGCTGGAAGGCCTTCTGGCCGGTCGCGTCCATCACCGCGGCCGCGTCCGGCGGACTGTTGTCCTCGGGCATCAGGTACGGGGCCGAGGCGTACCAGTTGCTGCCCAGGGCGTCGGTGGCGGCGACTGCGGCGAGCGCGTCGTTGCCGGCGGTCAGGGCGGCGACGCCGCCGGCCAGCAGGCCGAGGGCGGCGGTGACGCCGACGGCCACGGCACCGCGGCGCCGGCGGTGCCGACCGGGTGCGGAGGTGCGGAGCGGGGTGCGTTCCATGGGGGAACCTCTCCGGGCATGGGTGTACGGGGCCGCCCGAAAGCGGGAGCCGGGGACGGATGACGACGAACGCAGGAGCGCGGTGCGGGACTTCGGCCCGGACGCGGACCGGCCTGCTCCATAAAATGGACTGGACCACCTACGGGGGTCAAGGGCCCGGCGAAGGCTTGGGGTTCTCTTAAGGTCCGGAACGGAATCCCGGCACGATCAGCAACTCACCTGCACGTTCCGCACGGCGGCTCGCACCCCGCCCTCCGCCACTCCGCCCGTGCCGCCAGCGCCCCCGCACCCCCGCGCCGCCCGCACCCCGCTCCTCCGCTCCTCCGCTCCTCCGCTCCTCCGCTCCTCCGCCGCGGGCGTCCGTCAGACCGGTGCCCGGTCCACGGGGATCCACAGCTGCGCGTCCGCCTCCGACCAGTCCTCGGTGGGCCGGGTCCGCAGGATCTCGGGCCCGGGCCGGGTGACGTACGGGTTGGACGGGAACCACTCGGTGAAGACGTCGCGCCACAGGTACTGCAGCGCGGCCGGGAAGGGGCCGTGGTTCTCGAAGACGGCCCAGGTGCCGGCCGGGACGCTGAGCACGTCGAGGCCCTCCAGGTCGTCGTCCGTCGCGGCGCCGGACGTCACCGCCGCGTGGTAGTAGTCGAGTTCGGCTCCCTCCTCGCGGCTGCCGGTGAGATGGACGACCGCCGAGACGATCCCGTCCGGGTCCTGGTCGGAGAGCGCGGCGATCCGCCCGAGGGTCTCCGGCTCGATGCTTCTGATGAGGACGGCGATGTGCGGGTTCGCCCCCTCGTGCACGAGCGGCACCCGGGCCGTCCGGCCGACGACCCTGAACTCCGCCTTCTCCACGATCCGGTACTGCATGGTGGTGCTCCCTTCGACGACGAGGCGGAAGGACATCCGGGGCTGGGACCGCAGGGCGGCGCCGGTGCGGCGCGCCTCGCCCGGGCCGATGCCGTGCACTCCGCGGAACGCACGGCCGAACGCCTCCGCCGACGTGTAGCCGTAGCGCAGCGCGATCTCCAGCAGCGTCCGTTCCCCGGCGAGTACCTCGGCCCCGGCGACGGTCATGCGGCGCCGTCGGACGTACTCCGACAGCGGCAGCCCGGCCAGGGCGGAGAACATCCGCCGCAGGTGGTACTCCGAGGTCAGCGCGGTGCGGGCCAGGTCGGCGACGTCGATCGTCCCGTCGAGGTGCTCCTCGATCGACGCCATCGCCTGGTTGAGTCGGTCCAGCAAGCCCGGTCTCCTTCCTTCTGTTCGTCCACCGTAGGGAGGGTCCACCCTGCCCGACCCGACCAACCGTGCCCGCTTCGGTCGGGTACCCGCCGCGGCGCGCCCTGCCGGGCCGGACGTCGGGTCGGACACCGGGCCGTGTCGAGCCGTACCTCGGGCCGCGCCTCGCGCTGTCGGTGGCCGCCTCTAGGGTCGTTGCATGAGTTCCTCCCTGAGTGTCTATCTGCTGGACACGGCCGCCACCCGCGCCCTGGTCGGATCCGGCGACGAGCAGCTGCTCGAAGCGGTCCGCACGGGCTTCGGCCGCGACCTGGCCCGCGACGACAGCTACTTCGGCCACGAGATCGGTGAGGGCGCCCCCACCGCCTACGAGGCACTCCGCGCCGTCGTCCACGGCGGCCCCTTCTCCGACCGCGAGGACCACGCCTTCCAGTACGGCTACGCCTACAAGCGGCTGTGCGCGCTCACCGGCGCGTTCCTGGACAACTCCTCGTTCACCCCGCACCGGGGCGACTGGCTGTCGGTGGTCGACCAGGGGCTGAAGGCCCTGCACATCACCGCCGTCTCCGTCGAGGACTTCAGCCTCGGCTGCGCGCCGTCCCCCCTGCCCTACACGTTCACACCGGGCTGCGGCGAGTGGACCCCCACCATGATCGAAAAGGCCCTGGAGCAGTTCGAGGCCACCAAGCGGGCGGACCACGCCCCGCCGCTGGAGCCCGCCGTCGCCGACGCGGTCATGCAGTGCCTCGACTGGATGCGGGCCGCACAGGAGCACCCCGGCCTCGGCATCATCGGCTTCCGTTCCTGAGCCGCCCCTCGACGTCGCCCGCCTCCATGGACGCAGAAGGCGAGCGACGTCGAGGGACGGTCCGTGCGGCCGGAGCGGCCGGGGAGAGGCGGTTGACACAGGTCGGGGCGCCCGGCTGGAAGCCGTTCTTCGCGACCCGGCTGCCGCCCGTCAAACGTCCCTGGTACCGGTTCTTCCGACGGACGCCACGCGGCGGGAGCGCTTCAGCGTCAGCGGCAGACCAGGCCGGACGGCGGAGGGGCGCGCGGGGACCGGCGCCGGACCCTGCGCCCCGTGGTCGGGGTCGGGGTCGGGGTCGGGGTCGGGGTCGGGGTCGTCAGCCCACCGGGTTCCAGCCGTCGGTGCCGGCGAGGTAGCGGCGGGCGGTGTACACGGCGGCCTGGTCGGCGGTGAGCTGCGGCCGGTCGGCGTTCACGGTAGCGCCGGCGCCGGTGTTGGCGTACTCGGCGAAGCGGGCGGACTTCCAGGAGAAGCCGCTCATGTCCGTCCAGGGGCCCGCCGTCTTCACGGCGGCGGGCAGCGCGGTGTTGCGGATGACGAGCTGGCCGACGGCGTTCGCGGACGGGTGCCACGGGCGGCCGAGGTAGAAGGTGTTCGCCTTGGCCGGGCTGTTGATCGTGCTGTCCGTGACGAGGATCCCGTACGGCTTCGAGGCGTCGGTGTTGGGCGCGGACAGGTATCCGTTGTTGCCGCCTGCGGCGGCACCGCGGTCGCGGAGGGTGATGTTCACGCGGTCGTAGACGGCGGTGGCGTTGCCGAAGACGAAGTCCACGTCGCCGGCGACGAAGGAGTTGCGGAAGTACTGCCGGTACTGGCCGGTGGCGGACGGCGCCCAGTTCAGGACGGTGTCCTGGTGGCCGATGAAGCGGGAGTTGACGTACTGCTGGCGGTCGCCGCGGGCGGCGAGGGCCACCGCCTGGGTGGCGGTGATCTCGGGGTGGGCGGAACGCTCGAAGGTGTTCTGGACGGTGACCCCGGTCAGCAGGGTGTCGTTCGCGGTGACGGTGACGGTGGCGCTGCCCTCGGTGCCGAACGTCGACCCGTCGGCCTTCTTCGTGCCGGCCGCGTTGTCGTACGTGACGACGACGTCCTCGGCGTTGCCGGTGGCGCCCTTCAGGGTCAAACCCTTCTTCGCCGTCGGCACGTTCACCACCTCGCGGTAGGTGCCCTTGGCGATGAGCACGGTGTCACCGGACACGGCCGCGTCCACCGCCGACTGCACCGTGCGGTACGCGGCCGAGCCGTCCGCGGCGACGGCGAGCGTACGGCCCGCGGCCACGGCAACCGAGGGGGACGCGGCGACGGTGGCCCTGGCGCTCGCCGACGGGGTGGCGGTGCCGATCGCGCCGGTGTCGGTGAGCACCCCGGCACCGGCCTTGGCCCTGAGGGCGGCGGGCAGTCCGGCGGCGGAGCGCTCCAGGCCGGCGGTCAGCGTCGGCGTCCAGCCGACGGAGGTCTTGATCTTCTTGGAGTTGACGGCGTTGTAGGCGGCGACCAGGTCGGTGGCGGTGCCGTTCACGAGGTTGCCGCTGCCTGCGACCGCGCCCGTGCCGTCGCCGCTCAGCAGCTGCGAGGCCTTCCGGCCGGAGGCGAGCTTCCAGTAGTTGTGCTCGGCCACGATCTGGGCGCCGGCCCGGGAGTTGATGCTGTAGGAGTGCTGGTAGCCGTCGAGCGGCGTGGTGTCGTAGTAGTTGTCGTACAGGTGGATCTGGCCGACCCGGGCCAGCGGCGCGCGCTGGACGATGCCCCGGAACACGTTGTGGTGCAGGGTGACCCGCAGCTTGGTGTCCTTGTCGCTACTGCCGATCAGCATCGTCTTGTCGTGGTCGGTGAACGTGTTGTACTCGACGGTGACGAGGTCGGAGGCGTTGGTGATGTCGAGCGCGCCGTCGTGCACCTGGTACTCGCGGCCGAAGTACGACGGGTTGGCGGCATCGTGGTGCGGGGCGTCGGAGAACGTGTTGTGGTCGGCCCAGACGTGGGTGGAGCCGCGGAGGCTGACGGCGTCGTAGGCGGAGTTCCAGTTGCCGGTGGAGCCGTCGGTCGGGTCCCACTGCGGGAAGCAGTCGCGGACGTCGGTGAACGCCAGGTTGCGGATGATCACGTTGTCCGCGTTCTTCACGGTCAGGTTGCCGCCGGTGATCCCCGCGCCCGTGCCCGGCACGCCGACGATCGTGGTCCGCGACGGCACGTTCAGCACCACCCGGGCCGCCTGCTTCGCCTGGGCGGCACTGCGCGCGCTCTCCTGGCCGCCCGAGGGCACCGTGGACCGGCCCCACACGGCGGGGTCGTACGCCTTGAGGTAAGCGGTCAGCGAGTAGCCGGTGCCCGCCGCGTAGTCGGCGCAGGTCAGCGGCTTGCCCGCGTCGTCGGTGTTGGCGTCGACGACGCCCTTCACCCGGATGATCCGCGGCGCGTCGGCCGGGCCGGCCTTCAACGCCTTCACGAGTTCCGCGCGGGTGGAGACGGTGAAGACGTGCGCGGCGTCGGCGTCGCGGCCGCCGGTGGTGCCGGAGCCGCTCGCGGCCCAGCCGTCCTTCGCCGGCAGCACGGCGTGGGCGAGGTCGGTGGCGGCGGCGTCTGCGTTCATGACCAGCGGCACGGCGCCGAGGCCGGCCGCGGCCACGGCGGCGGCGCCGATCAGGGCGAGACGTCGGCGACCGGTGGGGCGGCGGTGCGGGGAAGCGGGCATGCCGGGTGCTCCTTGGGGTGAGGTGTACTGTTCACCCCTCGGTCGCCGCCGGGGACGGGAAGGTTGCCGCCGGTCCGGAGAAGGGTCGCGGACCTCACGGGCCGACAACTCCGTAGCTCCGGAGCCCTGGTCCGGCTAACCTCTCCTCATGCCGCCGGACCACCCCCTCCTCCGTGAGACGTACCCCGGCCTTGTCGCGGAGCTGACCACCCTCCTGGAGCGGGAGGGCGAACGCGAACTGGCCGTCTGTGCGTGGGACCTCCGCCTGGTCGATGCGTGCGGCTGCGGCGACGACTTCTGCCAGAGCATCCGCACCGCCGAGCACCGGCCGGGCCACCCCTACGGGGAGGGCCACCGGTGCGTCGCGCTGCTGCCCGAACACGGCATGCTGAACCTCGACGTCGTGCACGGGCGGATCATGTACGTCGAGATCCTCGACCACCCTCCGCTGCAACGCCGGGACGGCGCACCGGCGGCCTCCGCCCGCGGCCGCCTCAGGCCAGGACCAGCAGGTCCATCCAGCTGGTCGCCGGCTCGGCGGGGTCCGCCGCGGCGGCGGCGCGCAACCGCTCCATGCCCGCCTCGAACTGCGCATCGTCGAGCGCCTTGAGCTTGGAGTCGGCGCCGCGGCGGATCCGCCGGGCGAACTCGGCGAGCGTGGGGGCGTTCTGCTGCGGCAGTGCGTCCAGCGACACGCGGGCGAAGCCGGCCTCGGCGAACGCCGCGCAGAGCCGGTCGACGGTCGGGTAGTCGTCGATCCCGTCGGCGGTCTCCGGGAAGAAGCGCACCCGCAGGTCGCGGCCGTACCGGCCCGGGAAGGCGTTGCGGACGAGCACCGGCGCGCCGGGCCGCAGGGCGCGCCGGAGTTCGCGGGCGGTCGCCCCCAGGTCCGACAGGTGGTGCACCACCGAACCGAGCCAGGCCGCGTCGGCGCAGCCGTCCGGCACCGGCAGGGCCTCGCCGCGCCCGTCGAACACCTCGACGCCCCCGCCGACCGGGATGAGGGCGCGCATCGCCTCGGCGGGTTCGACGGCCAGCACCCGCACGCCGTACCAGTCGCGGAACGCGGTGGCGAAGGCGCCGGTGCCGGCCCCGACGTCGAGCACCGTCATGCCGGGCTTGAGCCGGGCGGCCTCGCCGATCGCGGTGCGCCAGGCCGTCAGGCCGTCGCGCGGGATCTCGCGTGCGAGGCGGTACTCCTCGGCGGCGCGGGTGTCGTGCGGAACTGCTGCCATGTGTCATCCTCCGTGGTGTCGAGGGCCGTTCGGGTCCGGTCCGTCACGTGAGCGCCGCCAGGACCTCGGCGACGCACCGGTCGGCGCCGGTCGCGCCACCGGCGGTGTCCCGGCCGTCGGCAGTCTCCCGGCCGTCGGCGGTGTCCTCGCCGAGCACGGCGTAGAACAGCCAGCCGCGCGGCGGGACGAGCGTCGACGCGGCGAGCGGCAGGATGCCCGGGCGGCCGCCGACGGCGAGTCGGCCGCGTTCCGCCAGCGCCTGGACGAACCGTTCGAAGAACCGCTCGTCGCCGACCTTGACGAAGGCCATGCGCAGCGGCGCGCCGAGGTGCAGGGCGATCAGGCCCGGGGAGAGCCGCGCGTTGACCTCCAGCACGGGCACCAGGGTGCCGTCGGCCGTGGTCATCGAGTCGACGGTCAGCGGGCCGTGGTAGCCCTCGGCGGCGGCCGCCGCGGCGACCTTCTCCACGGTCTCGCGGTAGCCCGCGCGGTCCAGGCGGTGCATCAGCTCGGCGGTGACCGGCCCGGAGCCGCGGAAGGAGTGCCCCTCGTTGACGAGCCGGCGCACCCCCAGCCACCGTGTGCCGCCGTCCGGGGCGACGACCAGGTGCGCGGCGAAGTCGTCGCCGCGCTCGTACAGCGGCTGCACGACGAGTTCCAGGCCGTCCTGCGGGAGGCGTTCGAGGCCGCGCCGCACGAGGGCGAGCCGGGCCGGCGAGTCGACCACCCTGTTGCCCTGCCCGGCGACGCCGTACGGGTCCTTGAGGACGCAGGGCACGGTGGCCGCCTCGTCGAGTTCGGCCAGGGTGGTGACGACGCGTCCGGAGCCGGGCAGGCCGAGCAGGGTCGACCAGGTCTTGGAGTTGACCCGCCGCACGGCGTCCGGGTCCGGCAGGGTGCCGGCGAGGCCGAGCCGCCGGGCGGCCTCGTGCGTGCCGGGCACCACGGCGTACGGCTGCGCGGCAGCGCCCTCCAGGCCAGGCAGGCCGTGCTCGGCGAGCCGCTGTTCGACGGGCAGGTCCGCCGGGCCGGGGGCGGTGACGTGGCGCGCGCCGAACCCGGCCTCCCGCATGACCTCGGCGAAGGCGGCGGGCGCGCGGTGGCGGGTCACCAGCACGTCGTCGGGTCCGCACAGCACGGCGAGGAGTTCGTCCATGCCGCCGAGCAGCAGCTCGGCGTGGGGGTCGCGCAGGGCGGGCAGCGCCGCCTGCCCGGTCGGCCGCCAGAGGCGCTCGGCGTCGCAGCTGCCGAACCGGACGGCGGCGGCGCTCACCGGCCCGCCGGCTGCGGCACGTCGGCGGCACCGGCACCGGCACCGGCTGTGACGCCGGATGCGGATGCGGCTGCCGCTGCGGTGCCGGCCAGGAACCGCTCCTGGATGCGGGTGAGGGTGCGGAAGTCGTCGATGCTGACCTCCTGCAGGTCGATGACCTCGCCGGACAGGCTCTCCAGGAGGTAGATGAACTCCAGGAAGTCCAGCGAGTCGATCAGCCGGCCCTCGATGAGGTCCTCGTCGCGGGTGATCTCGCGGTCGAGTTCGGGGTTCTTGCTCAGGATCCACTCGGCGATCTGCTGCATGACGGCTCCTCCGGTGCGGGTCGTGGGTCGGGGTCGGGCAGGGGGTCGGTGTCGGGGTCGGGCAGGGGTGCGAGGGGATCGGGGGCCGGGACCGGGCGGCTGCCGACGGCGACGGCCAGCGCCCACTCCCCCTCGTGGGTGATGCTCAGCGACCAGTGGTCGATGCCGCTGCTGCGGAGCTCGGCCAGCGCTCCGGCCGCGGGGCGGGCCAGCGGTGCGCCGCCCGGGGCACGCAGCACCTCGATGTCCCTGGTGAGCACGAGGCGACTGCGCGGCGCCAGCAGCTTGATGAACGCCTCCTTCGCGGCGATCCGTCCGGCCAGGGTGGCGGCCCGGCCTCCGCGGACCACGGCGAGCTCGGCCTGCTCGCGCTCGGTGAAGTGGTCGGCCAGCCAGCGCGCGCCGTGGCGCTCGGCGAGCGCGCGGACCCGCGGGATGTGCACCAGGTCGACGCCGACCCTGGGCGCGACGGCCCTCGCACCCCGGCCGACCGCGCCCGGGGTGACCGCGCCCGGGCCGACCAGGCGGTCCAGCATCGCGTGCAGCGTCCGGTCGGCGGGCACGGTGTCCCAGGACGCCGTCACCGGGCGGGGGACGCGCACGCGGCCAGCGCCTGCCGGTACTCGGCGCGGAAGCGGGCGACCACCACGGCGGCGGGCTCGATCGCGGTCACCCGCCCGCAGCCCAGGCCCGCGTACCGGGCCATCTCGTCGACCCGGCCGTCGGCCTCGACGGTCGGCGCGGCGGCCGACCCCCGGGGCACCGGACGGCGGGCGCCCATCACGGTCGTCCAGGCGACGAACGTGGCGGGCGGCGGCTCGGCCGCCTCCGTGACGGGGCTGCGCAGCACCCGGTGCGACCGTCCGGGCCAGCCGATGGAGAAGCGTTCGGTGACCACGGTGTCGCCGGGGCCGGCCCCGACCAGTGCCCGCTTGTAGGCGTCGTGCGCCGCGGACTCGGCGGTGGCGACGAACGCCGTGCCGCACAGCGCGCCGTTCGCCCCGGCGCGCAGCGCCTCGACCAGGTCGGCGCCGGTGGCGACGGCGCCGGCGACGAACACCGGGGGTGCCAGGTCGTAGGCGGCGAGCAGGTCGGCGGTGGAGCCGCCGCCCAGGTGGTGGCCGCCCGCCTCGACGCCCTGCAGCACGATCGCGTGGGCGCCGAGGTCGGCGGCGGCCGCGGCGTCGGCGGCGGTGCCGACCTGCACGAGCAGCCGGTGGCCGGCCGCCAGGACCTCGCGGACGTGCTGCTCGGGCGGCAGGCCGTAGCTGTTGAGCAGCAGCGGCCGGTCGGCGGTCTCCATCAGGGCCCGCACCTGCTCGGCGAGCACCCGGCCGGCGACCTCGGGGATGACGTTGACCCCGAAGCCACGGCCGGTGCGGCGGGCGGTGTCGGCGATCAGGGCGGCGCTCTGCGGGCCGTCGCTGCGGTACAGCGCGACGGTGCCGAGGGCGCCGGCGTCGCTGACGGCCGCGGCGAGGGCCGGGGAGGCGATCCCGCCCATGCCGGCCTGGACGAGCGGCAGGTCGGTGCCGAGGGCCCGGCAGCCCCGGGCGGCGGCCTCGGCCGGAGCGGGAACGGCGGCAAGAACCGGAGCCGGGGTCTGGATCTGGGTCTGGGTCGGGTCAGCCGGGTCAGCCGCGGACATCGAGGACCCGCTCCAGGGCGCGCTCCGGCGTGCCGTGCGCGAGCACCATGGCGTGCACCCAGCGCTCCACGCCGAAGGCGGTGCAACTGCTGTGCGCGACCGACCCGTCGGAGGTGATGCCGAGCCGCTCGCCGAAGAAGTTGCGGTGCCGGTTGACGGAGGCGATGGCGGTGCCGTCGGTGGCGACGAACTCGTACTTGACCGGGTCGAGCGCCATCAGCTTGGCGCGCGAGCCCGTCCGGTCGTAGAAGGGGTCGTTGGCGGGCTGGTAGGTCAGCGGGACGCCGAGCCGCTCGGCGAGGTCGTCGATGAACGTCCGGGAGGCGGCGAGGTGGTCGCGGGCGCCGTCGGCGGTGCCGAGGTACAGCACCTCGCGCATGTGGAAGCCCCACAGGCGGCGCAGGCCGTCGTAGTGGTCCTCGTTGCGGAAGCACCGGCCGATCGCGGTGAGCCGCAGGTCGTCGCCGACCTCCTGCCCGGCGAGGGAGAGCAGCAGGCCGTAGCAGGTGGCGGAGGGCAGCAGGTAGCCGGTCGGCTGCACGGGCTGGTCGGCGACGGCGCGGCCGGCCGCGAGCGCGTCGACGGCGTCCTCGGGGAAGCGGGCGGCGGCGACGCCCAGGTGCGGGAAGTTGCGGAAGTAGTCGAGCGAGGCGAGGCCGTCGGCGGGGAGCAGCGGCGGGCCGACGACGCCGGGGGCGCCGAGCAGGTCGGCGAGGCCGGTGAAGAGGCCGTCGAGCTCGTGCAGCAGCGCGGCGCGGGCGGGTTCGAGCACGACCAGGCCGGGTCCGGGGTTCCGGAGGGTGACGGAGCCGTCGAGGAGTGCGGGGGCGGCGGTGCGCGGTGCCATGGGGTGACCTTCGTCCGGTGGGGCGAGCAGGGGCGCGTCGGCGGGAACGCGGGGTGCGGTGCGGTGCGGTGCGGTGCGGCGGGTCAGCCGGCGGTCGGGGCGAGGAGGCCGATGCGGCGGTAGAAGGCGGTGGTGCGCTGGGCGATGGCCTCGTGCACGGCCGTCCGTGCGGGGTCGGCGAGCAGCCGGGTGCGGAACGCGAACGGGTCGGCGATGCCGGCGTCGCGGTACACGTCGACGCTGTACAGCTGCTGGATCGAGGTGGCGATGTACTTCTCGACGTACTGCCGGGCGAGGCCGTTCTCCCGCTCGTCGCCGGCCTCCTGAAGGCGCGCCCAGAGCGCGCGGACGAGCTGCGCGCCGAACGCGATGTGGCGGGACTCGTCCTGGTGGTGCACGCGGTTGATGGCGCGGATGGTCTCGGGCAGCGCGGTGTCGGCGGCCATCCTGCTGTTGAAGTGGTCGACGATCTGCTCGAAGATCAGGATGCGGCTGAAGACGATGAAGTTGTCGAGCAGCGCGGAGTGCTTCTCGGTGGAGAAGGCCATGGCCCGGTTCGGGTAGAGCTTGCCGCCGTAGCGCAGGCAGAACTCGGCGAAGAACCACATGTGTTCGTTCTCCTCGCCGAGGAAGTGGTGGAAGAACGGGGTGGGGATCTCGTAGCCGGGGGCGTGGATGCGCTGCACGACCTCCTGGAGGAGCTCGCGGATGCCGTGCACGTTGAGGCTGTAGAAGTTGACGCTCTCCCACTTGGCCAGCGCCAGGTACTGCTCGCGCGTGAGGTCGGCCGCGGCGGCGGTGCCGTGCACCGTCATCAGGTCCTCGCTCATCCAGAGCGCGCCCTCGGGGATCGCGTCGGGCCAGTCGAAGGTCTGGTACGGGTTGTAGTAGTCGTTCTCGGCGGCGGCGGTGAGGCGCTGCACCGCGGTGGCGACCTCGTCGTCCCACACGGGCTGGGGGTTGGTGGCGGTCGTCATGGGTCCTCCGTGGCTCGTGCGGCGGTGCGGGGCAGGGCGGCAGGGTGGGTCGGGCATGGCGGCGGGGCACGCGGCGGCGGGACGCGTGCGATGGCGGGGCCGGGGCGTCCGTCGGGCGGGTCAGCCCGTCGGGATCGCGTAGCCGTCGAGGTCGACCGGGCCGAGGGCGGCGTCCACGAGCAGGCGTTCGAAGGCGAGCAGCACGCGCTCGATCGCGGGCCGCGGGACGAGCCGGGTGTCGGCCATCAGGTGCAGCAGGCAGCTGCCGGGGTCGTAGGCGGTGTGCACGAAGAAGACCGCGTCCTGGCGCTCCCACGCGCCGACGAACGTGACCTCGCTCTTCCCGGCGAGGGCGCGCAGCGCCTCCGGGGAGTCACCGGTGTCGGGCAGGTCGGACCAGCGGTCGTGCATCCGCTTGTCGTTGAAGAAGGAGCCGAGTTCGAGGCGTCCGCCGGCGGCCTCGCGGGCCTCGGCGAGCACGTCGTCCATGGCCAGCGGGTCGTACTGGGCGAAGCGGTAGGCGTTCATGCCGGCGAGGAAGGTGCGGCGCACGGCGTCGTCGAAGGTGCCGCTGCCGACGTCGAGGGCGAAGAGGGCGTTCTCGGCCATGGCGGCGACCAGGTGGCGGCTGCGGTCGTCGTGCCGGTTGACGGCGATCAGCTGCAGGGCGACGATGCCGTGGCCGGTGCAGGCACCGAGCACGGCGGCGGTCGCGGCGAGGAGGACGGTGCCGGTGCTGACCTGGCAGCGGTCGGCGATGCGGGTGGCCGCCACGGCGAGTGCCGGGGAGTCGAGCCGCAGCCGGACGAACCGCTCGGCGTCGGCACCCGCGGTGCCGGTGGTCCCGGCCCCGGCCCCGGCCGCTGACCCGGGATCGGCCTCGGTTCCGGTTTCGGTTTCGCCCTCGGTTTCGACGACCGCCGGGAACATCGCGGCCGGGACACTGCGCAGGGTGCGGCGCCAGTACTCCAGCGACGCCGCGCCGCGGGCCGCGCCGATGCCCTCGGTCTCGTGACGCGCCTGGTCGAGCGGCTGCCACGCGGGCACGGGGCCGACGCGGCCGGCCAGCAGTTCGCGGAGGTCGGCGAGCGCCTCCCGGACACCCGAGAAGTCGGCGCCGAGGTGCGAGAAGACGAGTGCCAGGTGGGCGGGGCGGCCCCGGTCGAGGACCAGGCTGCAGCGCACCGGCCATTCGGTGTCGTGCCGGAAGGCGCGGCCGGCGAGCTCCCGCGCGAGGTCGGCGGCGACGGTCGCCGGGTCCGCCGCCGAGGTGTCCAGCACGGGCACGGGCAGGGCGCCTTCGGCGTCGACCTCCTGGGTGGGTCCCCGGTCGTCGTCGTGGAAGCGGGTGCGCAGCACCTCGTGGCGGAGCACCAGCAGGCCCACGGCCGCCGTGACCTGGTCGTACGTCAGTCCGTCGGGCAGGTCGAGGGTGCGGCTGATGTTGAAGTAGTGGGCGCCCTCGTCGAGCCACTTGATGGACTTCCAGATCGCTCGCTGGCCCCACGTCATGGGCGCACTTCCGGCGCGGCCTCCGTGGAAGTCCGCCGAGCCGGCGGGTCGGGTTTCCATGCGTTCCTCTCGCTGCGACGCCGCGCCGGTGCGGGCGGGCGGTCGGGTGGGCGGGGAGCCGGCGCGGCCGCAGTCGGGGTCGCCGCTGCCGGGGTCGCCGCTGTCGGCGCGGGGGAAGGAGAAGGAGGGAGTCTGCGCGGCCGCGGACACGCGGGCCTGCGGGCGGCGGGCCTCCCCGCAGGCGCCGCAGCCGGGGCTGTGCCGGACCGCGGGCGGGGGTGCCGCTCGACGGATCGGACGGCGCCCCGGGTTCGCGGACGGGCAGGTACGGGCGCCGGCCTCGATGCCGGCACTCTCCTGGTCCGCGCTGGTCCGCGGGGCGCGGGCCGTGGCGGGAACGGGTGATTCCCGTACCGACCGCCTCGGCCGATGCAGGACGCTAGCGACTCGACCCTTGAATTGTCCAGACCAATCCACTGGGTGGATCAGAACTCTCAGGCAGTGTCCAGGAAACAGGAGATGACGGGGGGATGAATTCCTTGACGCACGAATTGGTCTGGGCCAGACTCGGGGCGGCCCGCCGCCGGCCGGGACAGCGCCGTCCGCCGCCGGCCCCGCGCCCACCCCTCCACGACCGTCCTCGCACCGCGGCCCGCACACGCCCGGGCACCGGACCGCACGGGGCTGCGCACCCACCCGTCACTCCAGCCCAGGGGGCTTCAGCGTGCCACCCGCACCTCCCGTCCCGGCCGCCGGGCCGCTCGGCCGCCGCCTCCGGCGCTGGGCGGACTTCGCCCGGCTGCTGCGCCACGTCCACCCCGGCCTGCTCGCCGCCGCCCTGCTGCTGCACACGGCGGTCGGCCTGCTGCCGATCGTCTTCATCGCCTGGACGAGCCGGCTCATCGCCCGCGTGCCGGCCGCCCTGGACGGCGGCGGCTGGGCCGTCCTCGGGCTCGCCCCGCTGCTGGCCGTCGCCGCGTTCGTCGTCCAGCAGTTGCTCACCCCGTTCCAGTCCGCGCTCGGCGAGCTGATCATCCGCCAGGTCGACGGCGCCTGCATCGCCCGGCTGATGGACTGTGCCCTGACCGGTCTGCCGATCGCCGACCTGGAGCACCAGGACGTCCTCGACGTGCTCTCCGACGCCCGCGGCGGATTCGAGCGTGCCACCCCCACCCCAGGCGACGCCGCGGCGGGCGCGGTCGCCCTGACCGCCCGTTACGCGCAGTTGCTCGGGGCGTCCGTGATGGTCGGCCTCGTGCTCGGCCCGGCGGCCGGCGCCCTGGTGGCCGGCACCGCGCTGGTGATCCGCTTCGGCCAGCGGGGCTCGCTCGACCGGTTCGGCGCCCTGCGCGGGTCGCTCGCCGGACGGCGCCGCCGCCTCGCCTACCTGCGCCGGACGGCCGGCGGCCTCGGCATGGCCAAGGAGATCCGGATGCTCGGGCTGCTGCCCTGGCTGCGGGAGCGCCACAGCGCCGAAGCCCGCGGCTACCTCGACCCGCTGTGGGCGGGCCGACGGCGCCTGCTGTTCGGCCCGTTCGTCGGGCTCGCCGCGGTCGGGCTGCTCGGCGGCGGCACCACCCTGCTGCTGATCGGCCGCGGCGGCACCGACGGCACGCTCTCGCTCCTCCAGGTCTCGGTCGCGCTCCAGGCGGTGCTGATCCCGCTGCGGTTCGGCGTGTACTTCCCCGAGAGCGACGTGCAGACCCGCGACGGGCTGGCCGCGTTCGAGGCGATCGGCCGGCTGGAGGAGCGCGCCGCCGAACACCGGGCCGCCGACGAGGCCGCCGCCACCGCCACCACCGTGCCGGACGGCGCGATCCGCTTCGAGAACGTCTCCTTCCGCTACCCGGGAGGCGGCCGGACGATCATCGACGGCCTCGACCTGGAGCTGGCCCCCGGCCGCTCCACCGCGATCGTCGGACTCAACGGCGCCGGCAAGACCACCCTCGTGAAACTGCTCGCCCGACTGCACGAACCCACCTCGGGACGGCTGACCGCCGGCGGCACCGACCTCGCCGCCCTGCCGGCCGCCGCCTGGCACCGCCGCATCGCGGTGATCTTCCAGGACTTCACCCGCTACCAGCTCACCGCGGCGGAGAACATCGGCATCGGCCGGCCCGAACTCCTCGCCGACCCGGAGGCACTGCTCGCGGCCGCCGGGCGCGCGGGCGCCCGGGAACTCGTCGAGGGCCTCCCCCGCGGACTGGAGACCGTGCTCAGCGCCCAGTACGAGGACGGCACCGACCTCTCCGGCGGCCAGTGGCAGCGGATCGCCCTCGCCCGGGCCCTCCTCTCGGTCGGCGCCGGCGCCTCCCTGCTGATCCTCGACGAGCCCACCGCCCAGCTCGACGTCCGGGCGGAGGCCGCGTTCTTCGACCGCTTCCTCGACACGACGCGCGGCGTGACCAGCGTGATCATCGCGCACCGCTTCTCCAGCGTCCGCCGGGCCGACCGCATCGTCGTCCTCGCCGACGGCCGGGTCGCCGAGTCGGGCACCCACGACGAGCTGATGGCCCTCGACGGCCGCTACGCCGAGCTGTTCCGGATCCAGGCGGAACGCTTCACCGAGCAGGAGGACCTCACCATGACCGCGGGCGGCCCCCGATGACCACCCTGCTCCTGGCGGTCCGCCGCCTGCTGCGCCTCGCCGTGCTCTGCGACGCCCGGCGGCTGACCCGCGCCGTCGCGCTGATGACGATCGGCTACCTCGCCACCCCGCTCATCGCCGTCTGCCTCAAGTCGCTGACCACCGCGGCCGTCGCCCGCTCCGCGAGCACCGCCACCTGGCTCGCGCTCACCACCGCGCTGCTGCTCGTCCTCGAACTGATGATGACGCACTTCGCGCACCTCTCCTACTTCGAGCTCGGCGAGCTGGAGGAGCTCGCCCTGCAGAACGAGGTCATCGGGCTCGCGCACGGCACCGCCGGGCTGGAGGACCTCGACCGGCCCGGGTGGGCCGACACCCTGGCCCTCGTCCGCGAGGAACTGCCGCGCACCCGCGGCTCGCTGGAGGCCGTCCTGCAGCTCGGCGGCGTGGCCCTCCAACTCGGCGTCACCGCCGTGCTGCTGGGGATGCTCAGCCCGTGGCTGGTGCTGCTGCCCGCAGCAGCCGTCGTACCGGTCGCCGCCGGCAACCGGGCCCAGCGGCTCGTCGAGCGCGCCAAGGAGGCGACGGCTCCCGGCATCCGGCTCGGCCGCCACCTGCTGGAGGCCGCCACCACCCAGGCGTCCGCCCGGGAGATCCGGCTGGCCGGCGCCGAGGCCGTCCTGATCGGGCGCCACCGGCGGACCTGGCGGCGGGCCGACACGGCCCTGCGCCGCGCCCACCTCACGGCGGCCCTGCTGCGGGCCGCCGGACAGCTCGTCTTCGCGGCAGGCTACGGCGCGGCGATCTTCGTGGTGGCCCGGCAGGCCGTCGACGGCGGCGCGGGGCTGGGCGACGTCATCCTGGTCATCGCCCTGGCGGCGCAGATCAGCCTCCAGGTGTCGACCGCCCTCGGCCTGCTGACCGTCCTTCAGGGCGCGGGCCGCACCCTCCAGCGGCTGGCCGACCTCACCGGGCCGTCCGCGCACGCCGCACCGCCCGCGCCCACTGGGGCCGAAGCAGACACCGGGGCCGAAGCCGACACCGGGGCGGCCGGGCCGCCGGCCGGGCTCACCCACGGCATCCGGCTGGAGAACGTCTCCTTCCGCTACCCGGGCAGCGACCGGCCGATCCTCGACGACATCACCCTGGACATCCCCGCGGGCAGCGCGCTCGCCCTGGTCGGCGAGAACGGCGCCGGCAAGAGCACCCTGGTCAAACTCCTCTGCGGCCTCTACCGGCCCACCTCCGGCCGGATCCTCGTCGACGGCGTCGACCTCGCCGCGTACGGGCCCGCATGGCAGCGCCGGGCCGCCACGCTGTTCCAGGACTTCGCCCGGCTGGAGCTGCGACTGCGCGACAACGTGGGCATCGGCGACCTCGACCGGCTCGGCGACGACGAGGCGATCCACGCCGCACTGGCCTCCGCGGAGGCCGGGCCCATCACCGGACTCGTACCCGGCGGCCTGGACGGGCTCCTCGGCCGCAGCTACGGCGACGGCGCCGAACTCTCCGGCGGCCAGTGGCAGAAGCTCGGGCTGGCCCGCGCCCTGCTGCGCCGCCGCCCGCTGCTGGTCGCCCTGGACGAACCGGCCTCCGCCCTGGACGCCACCGCCGAGCACGCCCTCTTCGAACGCTTCGCCGACCTCGCCGCCGAGGCCCGCGCCGGGTCCGGCGCCGTCACCCTGCTGGTCTCGCACCGGTTCTCGACCGTCCGGATGGCCGACCGGATCGTCGTCCTCGAACACGGCCGGATCCGCGAGAGCGGCAACCACGCCGACCTGGTCGCCGCCGACGGGCTGTACGCGGAGCTGTACGACCTGCAGGCGCGCGTGTACCACTGAGACACCTGCCGGCGACCCCGCTGACCGGCGGACGGTCCGCGGCCGGCGCGCCACCTGCCCTGCTATCGTCCGGATTGTCCAACTGTCCTCCGGCGCGGCCGAGTCCACGGCCGGGTCCGCGGCCGAGTGCCGCTCAGATCAGGAGCTTCCGTGACCCGCGAAACCCTCCCCCCGTCCGCCCCCGGCAGGCCGCTGCGCCTGGTCGTCACCGGCGGCGGCACCGGCGGACACACCTACCCGGCGCTGACGGCCGTACGGACGCTCCGCGCGCGCCTCGCGGCCGGCGGCCGCGGGCTCGACGTGCTGTGGGTGGGCTCCGCGGACAGCCTGGAGTCCAGGGTCGCCGCCGGTGAGGGCATCGCGTTCGCCGCCGTCCCGACCGGGAAGATCCGACGCTCCGGCAACCCGTTGAAGCTGGCCTCCCCGGCCAACATCCGGGACATGGTGCGGGTGGTGCAGGGCATCGTGAAGGCCCGGCGGATCGTCGCCCGGTACGCCCCGGACGTCGTCCTGGCGACCGGCGGCTACGTGGCGGTCCCGGTCGGCCGGGCCGCGCGCAGCTGCGGGGCCCCGCTGGTCGTCCACGAGCAGACCGTCCGGCTCGGCCTGGCCAACCGGTTCCTGGCGCCGACCGCGGCACGGGTCGCGGTCTCCTCGGAGTCGACGGTGCCGCTGCTGCCGGAGTCGGCGCGGTCCCGCGCGGTGGTGACGGGCAATCCGGTACGCCCGGAGGTGTTCGCCGGGCAGGCGGAGAAGGCGGTCGAGGCACTGGCGCTGCACGGCTTCGACCGGACGCTGCCCACCGTGTACGTCACCGGGGGCGCGCAGGGGTCGCTGCAGATCAACACGGTCGTCGAGGCCGCCCTCCCGTGGCTGCTCGCCGGGGCCAACGTGGTGCACCAGTGCGGCGCGGCCCACGCGGACGGCCTGCGGGCCCGGGCCGCCGCGCTTCCGGCCCACCTGGCCGCCCGCTACCTCGTCACCCCGTTCGTGGGACCCGAACTGCCCGACGTGCTGGCGCTGGCCGACGTGGTGGTCTCGCGCAGCGGCGCCGGCACGATCGCCGAACTCACCGCACTGGGCAAGGCGTCCGTCCTGATCCCGCTCGCGTCCTCGGCGGGCGACGAGCAGGCGCACAACGCCTCGCACCTCCAGCAGGCCGGGGCGGCCGTCGCCCTGCTCGGCGACGTCACGGCGGACACCCTGCGGGAGGCGCTCGCGCCGCTTCTCGCCGACCCGGCGCGCCGCGCCGACACCGCGCACCGGGCCCGGCAGCAGGGCCGGCCGGACGCGGCGGAGCGGCTGGTCGACGTACTGCTGTCCGCAGCCGGGGCCTGACCGACCGGCGGCCTGACGAGCAGGCGGCGCCGGACCCCGGACCCCGGATCCCGGGCCACGCGACCGGGGCCGGGGCCGGACGGCGGCCCGGCACTCGGCGTGATCGAGTGCCGGGCCGTCTCCCCCGCGAGGGGCGGTGCCGCGGGCAGGGCCCCGGGGCAGGCGATCAGGGCAGGCCGTCAGGGCTGCAGCGGCATCGTCCAGCAGTTGGAGGCGGCGGCCTTGCCGGAGAGACGGTCCGTCAGCCAGGCGACGGCGTCGCCCTGGTCGGTGAGCAGCGGCACCAGGTGGTTGGTGAGCAGCCCGTCGCCCAGGTTCGGCAGGATCACGGCGTCGTAGGTGACGTTGGCGCCCTTGCGGCACCAGTCGACGGCGAGCCGGCGGGCCTGGCCGTGCGGCACGATGTCGTCCTGGACGCCGGTGGCCAGGCGCACCGGGCTGGTCGGCTTCAGGGTGCCGATGCGCTGGGAGTCGAGCACCGCCCGGAGTCTCGGCTCCGCGGCGACGATGTCGCTGACGGACTCCCCGCCGACCGTCCACGAGCTGCTCCTCGTGAACGCGTAGCCGAAGATCGCGTCGCCGACGCACATCGTGGACAGGTCGTTCAGCGCCGCCTTCCCGGCGGCGTTCAGGCGGGCGTCGGCGATGGCCCTCAGGTCCGGATCCGCCTGGAGGAATCCGTTGAGCGACCAGCCCAGCGCACCGGCGAGCGCGCTGCCGTCGATGCCCTTGACGACCTCGGTCAGGTCGGCCGGGGGCGCGCCGGAGTAGGTGCCGGCCAGCTTGACGTCCGGCGCGTAGGAGGGCTGGAGTTCGGCGGCCGACGCGCTGGCGCCGCCGCCCTGGCTGTAGCCGAACAGTCCGATCCGCGAGTCGGCGGTGATCGATGACCCCGGCAGCGCCCGCGCCGCCCGGACGGCGTCCAGCAGGGCGTGCCCGCCGTCGAGGCGGCTGACGTAGGTGTGCAGGCGGTCGGTCGCGCCCAGGCCGACGTAGTCGGTGACGACCACCGCGGCCCCGGCGGACAGCAGCCGGTAGATCGCCAGGTCCTCGTAGCCGACGGACACGGTGTCGTCCCCGATGACGATCGGGTGCTGCAGGCCCAGGGAGGCCGCGCACTGGTCGCCCTGCCCCATCGTGCCCGGGGCCAGGGCCACCAGCGGCCGCGCACCGCCGCCCTTCCAGGCCGCCGACGGCTCGATGTAGGCGCCGGTCACCGCCACGGGACCGCCCTGCGAATCCGTCGACTTGTACATCAGCCGGGTGGCGGTGCCCGGCAGCGGACGCCCGTCGAGGCCGGGCAGGCTCAGCGCCAGCGGCAACGGCTCGGTGCGGACCAGCGCGCCGTCGGCCGCGGGGAGGGCCGCCGGCGGCTGGTAGAAGGCGGGGACGGTCACGCCCCGGGAGACCACGCCGCCCGCCCCGGCCGCGGACGCGGGGACGGCCTGGACCCCGAGGCAGGCCAGCGCCACGACCGTGGTGGCGATCAGACGGCTTCGCCCCGCAGCGGTGGATCTGCGGGCCGGGGACGGCCCGGCCTGGCCGGTGCGGGGACGTTCGGCGGACACCGGGTCCGGCCGGTCGGTGGGACGGTGCATGCGGCTCACTCCCTGCTTCGTCGGAAAGTCGGAAAGGGTGCGGGTGTGCGTCGGTGCGGGCGCGCGGCCGCACCGCCGTGTGGGCGCGTGGCAGTGCCGGCCGCGAGGGGGGTTCGCCCCGCATGACGTCGAACTCCCGTCCCTCACCCACTAGTTACTGGTGGGTTACATCGGGAGCGTAAGGGAGCCTGTCACTCAGTGACAAGGCGTCTGCATGTGTCATTTCCGTGCGGCTCGCTATGCTGCCCGGGATCGCCGAGACAGGGGTGGTGGGACACGGTGGTTGACACGACACCCGAGCGCAGCGCGGACACCGACGGGCCGGCCGCCAGGCCGCCGCTCGGCGAACGACGCCGCGCAGCCCTCCGCCTGGAGATCGCGCAGGCAGCGGTCCGCCTGTTCGTCTCCCAGGGCGTCACGGGCACCACGGGGGATCAGATCGCCCAGGCCGTGGGCGTCTCGACCCGCACCCTGTGGCGTCACTTCCCCACCAAGGAGAGCTGCATCCGCCCCGTGCTCACGGCGAGTCTGGACGCCGCCGCCGAGGCACTGCGCCACTGGCCCCCGGGCACCGGACTGCTGGACTTCCTCACCGAGTCGTGCCGCCGGGGCACTCTGCCGCGCGCCGATCCCGACGTCCTCGACCTGATCCGGATGACCCACACCGAACCCGCTCTGCGCGCCGTCTGGCTGCAGACCCACGACGACGCGCTGCCCCTCTTCGCCGAACTCCTCGCCCGCAGGTCGGGCCGGCACCCGGGCGACCTGCGCGTGAAGGTGCACGCGGCCACCGTCAACGGAGCCCTGCGCGCCGCGGCGGAGGACTTCGCCCAGCGCTCCGCCGAGGACGGCACCGCCTCGGACGACGAACTCGCCGCCAGCCTCCACACCGCGCTGCGCGCCGCGGCGGAGGGGCTCCCCTACTGACGTCCGGGTCCGGCCGCCGAACGGCCGCCGGACGGCCGCCGCTTCGGGGCAGGGCCCGCGGGCCACGGGCCACGGCCCTGGACGAGCGGGCGCAGCCCGGATGTTCGCGCTACCCCTCGACCTCGGTGCGGTAGACGCGCAGACCGCGGCGCCGGTAGTTGGCGAGTGCGCTCGGGTGGTCGTCCGAGTTGGTGTGCAGCCACACCCTGCGAACGGAGTCCGCCTCCAACGGCTCTGTCGCCCATGCCTTTTGCAACGCCAGCGTGAGGGCGTGCCCGCCCAGCCCCCGGCCGACGTACTCGGGAAGGAGTCCGAAGGTGACGATCTCCACCTCCCCGGGGGGCTGCGGCGCCAGCGCCACGACCCCGGCGGTCGCACCGGCCAGCGTGATCAGCCAGTACCGGCGGTGCGGCTGCGTTCGCGCCAACTCCTGCCACTCCTCGTCGGATCGCGTTGAACTCCGCCAGCCGTACGCCGCTCCGACCCGGGCCTGCACCGAACGCACCAGGGCCGACAGGCCCTCCTCGCGCCGTAGTTCCAGCGAAGGCACGACCCGACCGGGCTTCAGCTCACGGCGGTCCGTCATCTCCAGGTACGTGACAGTCCTTTCCATCCCGGCACGATATCGGGCGCCACCGGCACCGGCCGGCGCGGAGAGGCCGATCGGTGACCCCTGACGGGCCCTTCCGTGCATCGTCACCGCCGGGTGGGCGTCGACCCGCGCTCGCGCAGCCTGCACGCGTCCGTACAGCCGCCCCCGGTCACCGACCGTGCGAAGGGCGGTGGAATGATCACACCTCCCACGGCCCGTCGGACGGACCGCCCTGGCGAAGGAGCCCCCTCGTGACCACTTTTCGATGGACGTGCCTGGCTGTGGCCTGGGCGCTAGGGATCGCGGGCGGCGCCCCCGCCGTGATCCGGGGCTGGGTACCGCGCTGGTTGCGCCCGGTCGGCGCGCCCCGCATCTGGGGCGCCGGCCAGCTCGTCATCATGGCAGGCATCACGTTCGGCGTCGTCACGGGCTCTTCGAGCCTCTCGGTCTGGCCCGTCGGGCCCCTCCTCGTCGGTGCCGGGCTCGTCCTCCAGGAGTGGGCCCGCCGCCGGACCCCGCGCAAGCCCGTCTGACGGCACCGTCCTCGACGGACCTCCCGGGGGAGACGGAGGTGCACCCCGCGTCCGTCTCCGGTTCTAAACAGCCGCCGCGAACCCCCGACTGCGATCGTCTGCTGGGCCTCGCACGGTCCCGCACCGGGTGAGGCGCTCAACGGGTCGTGACGGAGCGGGCGTTCGGCGTGGTCCCCGTGGTCGCGGGTGCGGGTCAGTCGCCGCCGCCGTTCGTGCTCCGGTTCAGGCCGCGGCGCCGACCCTTGTCGACGCAGCGCAGCATCTCGCCCACGACGAGCGTCACGGTCGCCACGACGCGGACCCAACGGGGGCCGCCCCGGTCCGCCCACACGACGCACACGCATCCGCCGACAACCAGCACCAGCGCGCCCAGCAGCAGAACCGTCATGTCTCGCACCCCTGCAATCGTCCGTACCGTGCCGGTGATCCTGCCAGGTCCGACGCCCTCGGGCACAGCCGGAAGGCGGGCGCGCCGACGTCACGCACGGGTGGGTGCGGCTACTGCTCGATCCGCAGGTTCCATCGCACGCCGGGCGGGGCGTCGACGCTCACCTGCACGTCCTGCGCCGCTCGGAGGTGGAGGACGTTGAGCACCGGGGTGACGTCTGCCGTCCCGCACACCACCGTGCTGGTCGACACGGGGTCGATGTGCACGGTCAGGGAGCCGCCGGTGCAGTACATCGCGACGTCCATCTCGCCGGCCCGGGCGGAGAAGGTCCCGACGGTGGAGCCCGCCTCACGGAGCGGTACGGCGACGAGTGTTCTCGTTCCGCCCGCCGTGGGAGGCAGTTCCGGAACGTCCGGTTGCCGGTGCGCCGTCGGGCTCGGCGCGGGCGGTTCGGCCGTCGGCGTCGGCGTCGGTGCGGCCCGGCTCCCGCCCGTGCCGGAGCATCCGGCGAGGAGGACCGCCGAGGCCAGGACGGCGAGCAGCACCGGCACGTGTCGGGTCATCGCGGTGAACGGTCCCCCCGTGGACGTCGTTTCGGAGTTCGAGAGTGGAAGATCCCTGACGTTCCGTCAAGAGCGCCCGGGGAGGAGTGCCTTCCCGTAGCGGTGCCGGTCGTCGCCGCCACGCACGCCCCCACGGGCCGCTCCTCGTCGGGCAGACCGGCCGCAGCGAGCGCATGGCGGCACCCTCCGACACGTGCGCCGCCGAGGGCGGGGGCGGCGCGGGCGGCCCGTCGGCTGTGGTCAGTGCTTCCCGGGCGCCACCGGACGGCCGGGCCGGGGCCGGTAGGGGTCGTAGGGGTGCCGCGGCTCCAGGCGGATGCGCGCGTCGACGCCGGTCAGGGAGTCCGGGCGGGCGGTCAGCGGGTCGAGGTCGACCTCGACGACCTGGGGCAGGTCGGTCGCCATCCGGGAGAGTCCGGCGAGGACGTGCTGGACGGCGCCGAGGTCGGCCTGCTGTGTGCCGGAGGGATCGAGGAGCAGGGAGGAGTTGCGCAGGTCGGCGACCATGGTGGTGAGGTCGTGCTCGGTCAGCGGGGTGAGCCGGACGGAGCGGTCGTCGGGGATGCCGGTGGCGGTGCCGCGGAGGCCGAGGACGACGAGGGAGCCGAAGACCTGGTCCCGGACGATGCCGGTGAGCAGTTCGAGGCCGGGCGCGGCCATCGGCTGGACGACCACGCCGTCCATGCGGTCCCCGAACTGGGCTGTGAACTGCCGGTGTGCGGCGACGACTTCGGCGTCGTCGGCCAGTCCGGTCCGGACGGCGCCGACCCGGCCCTTGTGGATCTGGTCGGGCCAGTAGGCCTTCAGGACGGTCCTGCCGCCGTGGCCGTACTGGCGCAGGACGCGGGAGGCGAGGACGGCCTGCTGCTCGCCGTGCGCCCACCGGAAGGGGATGTGGGGGATGCCGTAGCAGGCGAGCAGGCCGGCGGTGTCGTTCGGGTCGAGCAGGCCGCCCTCGGGGCGGGTGCGGAGGAAGGCTTCGGCGAGCGCGCGGGCCGCCGGGGTGTCGGCGACCGGCGGCGTCGCCTCGGCGACCGGTTCGGCCAGTCGCCGGGCGCGGTCCCTGGCGTGGGCCAGGGCCCGGGCGGCGGCGGCCGGGTCGGCGTAGGACGGCAGGAGGCCGCCTCGGCAGGCCAGGTACCGGACGGGTGGTTCCTGGCCGACCTGGACGGCGGCGACGGGGATGCGCCGCCGGGCCGGGCCCTCCAGCAGGGCACGGACGGTTCCGGGTCCGTCGCCCGTGGTCAGTGCGGTCGGCACGAGGCAGACCAGCAGCGCGTCGACGGTCTCCTCGCGGGCCAGCAGGTCGAGGCAGGCGCGGATCTGCTCCGGGTGGGCGGCGGCCGTGCTGTCCACCGGGTTGACGGTGCTCGCGCCGCCCGGCAGGAGGACGGCCAGCGCGGCGGCCGTCGCGGCGGGGAGTTCGGGCAGGAGGAGGCCGGCCTCGGCGCACGCGTCGGCGGCGAGGATGCCGATCCCGCCGGCGTTCGAGATCACCGCGACGGCGCCGCGCGGGCCGGGCAGCGGCTGTGCGTGCAACAGCGCTGCGGCTTCGACGAGTTCGGCGATGCTGTGGGTGGCGGTGATGCCGGCCTGCCGGAAGAGCTCCTCCCGGGTCACGGCCGGGGTCGCCGACGCCGCGGTGTGCGCGGCGGCGCCGCGGCGGCCTGCGGCGGAGCGGCCCGCGTCGACGGTGAGGACGGGCAGCCGCCGGGTCACCCGGCGGACCGTACGGGCGAACGCCCGGGGGTTGCCGAACGAGTCGAGGTGCAGCACGGCGAGGTCGGTCCGGCCGTCCTCCTCCCACCATCGCAGCAGGTCGTCGCCGCTGACGTCGAACTTGTCGCCGAGCGAGACGAAGCTGGAGACGCCGATGCCGAGCCGGGCCAGCCGTTCCAGGAGGGCGATCCCGATGCCGCCGGACTGCACGGCGATCCCGGCCGTGCCGGGGAGGGGCACCACGCCGCCGAACTCGGCGTCGAGCCGCACCGCGGGGTCGGTGTGGGCGACGCCGAGGCTGTTCGGCCCGACGAGCCGCATGCCGTGACGGCGGCAGGCACGCACGAGTCCGCGGGCCTCGTCCGGGGAGAGGCCCGCGGTGACGACCACGAGCGCGCGGGCCCCGGCGCGGCCGCACGCCTCGGCGGCGTCCGGCACCGCGCCGGGCGGCACGGTGAGCACGGCGAGGTCGGGGGCGCCGGGGAGGTCGGCGACCGACCGGTGGGCGGGCAGGCCCGCGATCTCGTCCGCGTGCGGGTTGACGGCCCGGAGGTCGCCGGTGAACGCCCCCTCCTGGATCTTCAGCAGGACGGCCCGGCCCACCGAGCCGGGCCGCCGCGAAGCACCGACGACGGCGATGGAGCGGGGGCAGAGCAGCGCGGCGAGGCCGGCGACGTCGGCGGCCCGGCCGCGCCGGTCCGCCGCCTCGCGGTCGCGCTCGTCCTGCTCGTCGAGCGGCACCCGCAGCCGGGCCCCGCCCTGCCCGCCCCGGTGGTGGACGGGCAGGCCCAGGTCGGAGAAGAGCCGGTGCACCGCGCGGTTCCCGGCCACGGTGTCGGCCTCGAACTCCCGCACCCCGCGCTCGCGGGCGGCCTCCACGAGGTGTTTCACGAGGAGCGTGCCGACACCGTGGTGCCGCCAGGAGTCCGCGACCGCCAGGGCGAGTCGGGCGGTGTCCGACCGGCCGCCGGTCGTCTCGCAGTCCACCTCGCCGACGAGGTCCGCCGCGACCCAGGCGCCGAGCGTGAGCAGGCCGGGCCGGGGTGGTCCGCAGAGCCGGTCGGCGGCGAGGGCCGGCGCTCGGCGGCCGGGTCCGAGGAACCGTGGGCCGCGGCCGTCCCCGGACCGCCCGGCGGCGTACAGCTCGTAGACGGCGTCGTGGTCGGCGGGGCGCAGCGGGCGGATGACGGCGGTGGTGCCGTCGGTCAGGAGGTCTTCGGCCGTCGCCGGGGGGTCGTCGCGGCTGGGCATCTGCGGCTCCTCGGTCGGGCCCGGGCGCGGCGTTCCGGGCGGGTGTCCGGCGTGCCCCGTCCTTCCAGGCTCACTCCTGCCGGGCCTCACCGCACGGCCGGGCGGGTGTCACCGGCCCGCTCCGGCCGCGGGCGGGTGTCACCGGCCCGCGCCAGCCGCGGGCGGGTGTCATCGGCCCGCTCCGGCCGCGGGCGGGTCGAGGGTCTCCGCGACGGGGCGGCGCGGTGTGGCCGGTCCGGGTGGCCCGTAGCCGATCCGGACCACGAGCTGGACGAAGCCCGGCCCTTGTTCCGGGTCGCGCAGCAGGGCCCGGGTGTCCGGCCACTCGACGGCCTGGTGCAGCACGGTCAGCCGGACGCCTCGGGCCGTGGCCAGCAGCCAGACCCGCTCCAGCGCCTGGCCGGCCCGGAGCCAGTCGGCGGGGCCGTCGCCGTGGGTGGTGAGGGTGCAGACCTGCGGGAGCGCCTCGAAGCGTTCCGTGGGGAGGGCCGGCGGGCCTCCGGTGAAGCTCCGCATCGGCACGCGGGCCTCGTGGTCCTGCGGGCCCAGCGCCGACGCGGGGATCCCGTCGGTCGCCGGTGTCTCGGGGCGCAGCCAGCCCCGGGTCTCCGCCTGGCGGGCCACGTCGGCCTCGGTGCGGGCCTCGGCCTCCGCGGTGAGGGTCAGCACCCGTCGGACGCCGGCCTCCTCCAGCGGCGTGAGGTGCACGCCCTCGGTCCGGGCGGCGCCGATCAGCTCCCCGAGCACGCTCTCCGGCACGTCGCGGCCGGCGAACGGCCGGCGGGCGGAGTGGCGGTGCGGGATGGCGGCGTACAACTCGGGGTCGGCGTAGACGGTTGCCGGGGGTCCGGTCAGGGAGACGACCGCGAGCAGGTCCGGCCGGGCCGGGTCGGGCATCAGCCGGACCACCGGCGTGCGGCCGAGATGGGCGGCGGCCACGCGGAGGTTGAGGAGCGCCGCGCCGACGGAGATGTGCAGGGCGCGGCCGACCGGGTCGGTCAGGGGGACGGCGCGGGTGCGGTCCGCGTACACCTCGACCCCGTGCACCTCCACCACCCCGTCCGGGTCCACCCCGTTCGGCTCGGCCCCGTTCGGCCCGGCCCCGTCCGGGTCGACCGTCGGACGGAAGCGCCAGGGCTGGCTGTTGTGCAGGGACGGCGCCGCGCCCGCAGCTGTCACGAGCAGCCGCAGGTCGGCGAGGGTCGGCAGTGTCGCGATCATGATCAGTACTCCTTGCCCTCATGCCCTCGGCGGTGCGCCCCGGACGGGAGCAGCACCCCGCTGCCTCCAGCGTGCGCCGCCTGCCGGTGCCTGCGAAGGGCCGTTGGACCCGTTCTGCGGCGGCCTGCCGCGGCACCGCCACCGCGGGCGGCACGGGAGAGGAGACCGGAGAGCAGGAGACCGGGAGAGCGGGAGAGCGGGAGAGCGGGGGGCCGACGGCTGTACGACGCCTCCTCACCCTCCCTCCGACGGGCAGGCGAGGCGGCGGTACCACCAGAACTCCGTGCGCCACTGCCGTCGACGGGTGAACGGGTCGGGCAGTGTGCGGTGCAGGAGAGCGGCGTCCAAGGGGCGGAGGACCCGCCGGAGTTCGGCTCGGGCCCGTACCGGCAGCGCTCCCAGGATCCCGTCCAGCACGTCACGTGCGTGCCGGACGTCGTCGAAGGAGCAGCCCGGGCAGGAGCAGAACGCTGCCTGCGGGTACAGGGGGCGTCTGCCCGGTGGGGCGAGGAACTCCCGGTACCGGCGCAGCGCCCGATCGGTGGCTCCGGGGTAGAGGTACCAGCCGGCGCTCACCCTCTCGGCCCGGTGCACCGCCAGGCTTGTTCCGGCGGAGAGGCCGTGGATCCGGGGCGGCGGGGCGGGTCCCCAGAGGCGGGGCGTCACGTGGTCTCCGCGCAGCGCGCGGGGCGGTCTACGCGGCATCGGCCTTTCGACGTGTGGTCACGGCAGCACGATGCCATGCCGTCCCGGTGCGTGTCACGCGGATTCCCCGTACGTCGACGCAGACCCTGTACCGCCTGGCCACAGGAAATCTTGCGTCACCAGCCAGTGGGCTGGTGCCACTTCGGGCCACTCCCACCGCAAGATCTTCTGCCTCCCCGAGGGGCTCCGCCGGTACCGGCCTCCGGTCAGGAGGCCGCACCGGCCCGTCGCCGGTACTGGCCGGGCGGCACGCTGTGGGCGCGCTTGAAGGCCTTGGCGAACGCGAACTCGGAGCCGTAGCCGACCCGTTCTCCGACGACGGCGATCGGGGTGTCGGAGTGGCGCAGCAGCCGGGCGGCCGTGGTCATCCGCCAGCGGGTGAGATACGTGAGCGGGGGTTCGCCGACCAGGCCGGTGAACCGGCGGGCGAAGGCGGCGCGCGAGAGGCCTGCGCTGTCGGCGAGCGCCTCGACCGTCCAGGCGCGGCCGGGGTCGCGGTGGATGGCGCGCAGGGCCGGGGCGATGGCCGGGTCGGTCAGTGCGGCGGCCCATCCGGCGGTGGCATCGGCCGGCTGGTCGTCGAACCAGGCGCGGAGGATGTAGAGGAGCAGCAGGTCGATCAGCTCGCCCACGATGCCGTCGGATCCGGGCCTGGGGTCGTCGAGTTCGGCGCCGAGCATGTCGATCGCGGCGCGCAGGGCGTGGTGGCGGTCGCGCCGGGCGGGCAGGTGGATCAGCTCGGGAAGGCCGGCGACCAGGGGGTGGGGGCGTTCCCGGTCGAGGTGGTAGGAGCCGCAGAGCAGCACCGTGCGGGCGCCGGGGCCGTCGACGGCGAACCTGCCGATCGGTGAGGTGCGGTCGGTCCGGTCGCAATGCCGCTTAGATAGCTGGGTTTCTGAGTTGTAAGGTGGGCGGTCCGGAGTGCCGGGTGTTGGTGTCGTCGGGGCGTTTGATGCGGTGCGGGCTGAGGCGGTGGCGTTTGACGGCGCGGGGGCAAGTACGTTGTCGCCGGGCGGGATTGGGCCGTTCGGCTATCTCGGCGAGAGCCCCGGTAAGGGCGGCGGCCAAGCCGTCAGGGGAAAACGCCGCCTGGTCGGTGACCAGGCGGCGGACGACGCGGAGACTGCGGATGAAGGACATCCGGTCCGGGTCGAGGCCGGCACCGCCCGCGGCTTGATGCATGAGGTTCCGGATCGCGTAGTGCGTGGTCAGCAGGGCCCAGATCTCCTGGCGGACCATCTCGGGCGACTTGGACCGCAGGGGGCGAGCAGGTCCGCGCTGGTACGTCTCGATCTCGGCAAGCGCGACCTCGAACTCCCACCGCTGGTGGTACGCCGCCGCCAGCTCCAGTGCGGGAGCCTCGCCGGGATCCAGGACGGTGGTGATCAGCCGGTACAGGTCCCCGTTGCCCGCACGCCCGTCCACCCGGTAATCCACAACACGAACGGCCAGTCCTTCCAGCCGCGCGTCCGCGCGTCCGGAGCGCACATGTCGTCGGTACCGCTGACGCGCGATGACGTCGGCGAGCACGGAACGGTAGGAACCGTCGGGGAACACTTCCAGCACGGGCAGATCGACGGTCTCCGACACCCTCCACAGCAGGTCAGCGCCCGTCTCGGCTGCTTTGACCCACAACGCCAGGCTGTAGAACCCGCGATCGGCCATGACCAGCATGCCCGGCTCGAACCGTTGCAGCAGCTGCTCGGTCAGCTCCCTCTCGCCCACAGCCAACGGGCCGATGCGCGCCGCGATGACCGCACGGGTCCCGCACTCCCCGAGGCCGACCACCCGGGCCTGCGGGAAGGGGCCGGGACGGTGCTCACGGTGACTGTTCTTGCCGAACGCCTCGGTGTTGCCCGGGGTGTCCGGGAGCTCGAGCTGCACCCCGTCGACCGCCATCATCCGCCATGACCGCAGCCAGGCACCTTCGGTACCGGGACCGGCCAGTGGCGCCCCGACACGCTCGAACAGCAACCGCAAAGGCTCCTCGCCCAGCCGGGCCCTGGCCTGTGTGATCGCCCCGGTGGTCGGCACCCTCCAGTTCCCGCTCCAGTCCCCGAGGAACCGCAGACCGCCCACCAGCTTGCGCATCACCTCCTCATAGCCGTCGCCGAAGAACAAGCACATGGCCAGCACGAAGTACACACCACCCGGGCAGGCAGCAGGCGCACCCGACGCTCCCGACGCCCAGCCTGCTCAACCACATCATCGACAAGATCCTGATGCAGCAGGTCCGTCAGCACCCCGACCGCCAGACGATCCGTCAAGCGCCCATCCGCACCCCGCAACTCATCCACACAGCAAGCCTAGCGATACTGGTCCTTATCTAAGCGGCATTGGGTCCGGTCGGGGCGGAAGTCGGTGGCCGGGGAGTGCGGGTCGTCGGTCAGGGCGTGCTCGGCGCCGCTGCGCAGGAAGATCACGTCACCGGCGGCCAGGGCGAGGGCGGAGCCGTCGGGTCGGACGAGCCAGCAGGAGCCGGTCAGCACGACGTGGAAGGCCGCGCCGGTGGCCTCGTGGAAGCGCAGTCCCCAGGGCGCCCGGCACTCGGTGCGGGCCGTCCGGGGGCTCTCGGACCGCATGGAGGCGACGGCCTCGGTGAGGATGTCCATGCGGACAGCCTACGCCGATACGACCGCCGGACGAGACGATCGGACAGGAAAGAGAGAGTTTCGGCTATTCAGCGTCTCGCATCAGCCGCCTAGGTTTGGTGCCAGGCCCGGACGCCACGATCCGCGCCACCGACGGAAGGAACCCCGCCGTGCGCACCATCGACCAGCAGTCCTACGGAGAGCCCGGCGTCCTCCGGATCACCGAGGCGGAACGGCCGGAACCGCGGGTCACCGAGGTCCTGGTGCGGGTCCGCGCCGCGGGGGTCAACCCCGTCGACGCCTACACCCGTTCGGGGGCGTTCCCGCTCCTGGGCGAGCCTCCGTTCGTGCTCGGCTGGGACGTCTCCGGCGTGGTCGAGCAGGTCGCGCCGGGCGTCAACCGCTTCGCCGTCGGCGACGAGGTCTACGGCATGCCGCACTTCCCGCGGCCGGCCGGGGGCTACGCCGAGTACGTCACGGCGCCGGCCCGGCAGCTCGCCCGCAAGCCGAAGGGGCTGGACCACGCGCAGGCCGCCGCACTGCCGATGGCCGGGCTGACCGCCTGGCAGGCGCTGGTCGACGCGGCCGGGCTGCAGGCCGGACAGCGGGTGCTGGTGCACGGCGGGGCGGGCGGGGTCGGACACCTCGCCGTGCAGATCGCCAGGGCCCGCGGAGCCGAGGTCTTCGCGACGGCGAGCGCCGCCAAGCTCGACTTCCTCCGCGAGCTCGGCGCCGACCACCCGATCGACTACACCGCGGCCGACTTCACCACCGGGCTGCGCGGGCTGGACGTCGTGTTCGACACGGTCGGCAACGGCAACGGCCTCCGCTCGCTCCCCGTCCTGCGCGACGGCGGCGTGCTGGCCACGATCACGGAGCACTTCGACCCGGAGCTCGCCGCCCGTACCGCGGCGGCCGGCAGGCGGTACGCCGGAGTCGTGGTCGAGCCGGACCACGTCGGGCTGGAGGCGCTGACCGAGCTGGTCGAGGCGGGCCTCCTGCGGCCGCACGTCGAGCACGTCCTCCCGCTGGAGGACGCGGCCACGGCGCACGCCCTGGTCGAGACCCGCCGCACCCGGGGCAAGATCGTCCTGACGCTCTGATCCCCGCGGCGCACACCTGCCACCCGCCCGAGCGCCGACGCGTCCGCCACCGGGTCGCCGTTACGGGAGCGGGGGCAGGCGCGGGGGCAGGCGCGGGGGCGGCCGGGAACGGCCGGGGGCACGCCTACGCGTCGGTCTCCAGCGGTGTCAGGAACCGGCGCTCGTACCGCTTGATGCACCTGGTCCTGCGGGCCAGCTCGAACGCCTCCTGACAGTCGGGGTCGGCCGCGGCCGCGATGCGGTAGCGCTCGTACTCGGCCAGGCTGCCGAACGTGAAGAGGGCGTACGCGATGTCGCTGTCGCCCTCGCTCGGCAGGAAGTAACCGAGGTGCGTGCCGCCGAAGCGCGGGACGAGCCGCACCCAGCGCCGGCCGTACTCCTCGAAGTCCGCCAGCTTGTCGGGGTCGATCTCGTACTTCAGATGAATCGTGATCATGTCCGTCCCTCTTCCGCCGTAAGGCGCTCGTGCCTGTCCGGGGCGGCCGTCCGCGGGGACGGCGACCACGGCAGGGCCGTTCGTCGACGACTCGATCCTTCCGTCCCGGAGCCCCTTCGACCAGCGGCGGGAACGCCCGGGGACCGCGAGATCCCGCCAACCCCGCACCACCGCCGCGCGCACCGCACCCGCGAGGGGCCTGTGACGCGGAACGCATGACGCGGCGCGTCAGGCTCTCTACGGTGGAGGCATGAGCATCGGCACACTCCCGCAGCGCACTGTCGGGATCCGGTCAGGCGACGAGATCCACGACGCCCTGCAGCACCTGCCCACCCGCCGGGACAAGCCGCGCCCGCAGGGCGCCCGGGCCGCCCTCGGGTGGGCACTCGACCCCTGGAAGTCGCCCCCCATCCCCATGGAGCCGTCCCCCGCCGACGCCCTCCTACGGCTCATGGCGCAGGAACGCACCGCCCTCGCCGTACGGCACGACCCCCGGCAGAGCCCTCAGCAGCGCCGCTACGCCCGCGGCGTCGCCCAGGCCCTCGGCTGGATCCTCGGATACACCCCCGACCTCCCGCTCGTCCGGCCGGAGGCGACCGCCGGACGGTGACCGCACGGCGGGCCGCACCGGGGGGCTCCGGCAGCGCCGCAGCCCCCGCTCCCCGGCCGCCGGAGAGGGACGTCTCGGCGGCCGGGTCTGAGCGGCGACGGGGCCGGCCCGGGCGACCGAAGAGGCGTGACGGCCGCCCGGGCCTGTGCCCCGCCCGACTCCCCGCCTCACCGCCCACCGGCCCGGCAAACCCCCTTCACCGGCATCCCGCGCGGACGGCCTTCACCCCGGCCGACCCTGGCACGGCCCGGGGCCGCCCCGCCCCGCCCGCCCTGTCGCGCCCTGTCGCGGCCGGCCTCGTGCAACGGCTGCTGTCGCAGCCCTGCTCTAGGCTCCCCGGCCATGCAGATCAACGACTGGTGGGGCCTCGTCGAGCAAGCGCGCAGCGTGGTCGGTGACCGTGCCGATGACAGGAACCTGCCCGACGACCCGTTGCCCGGCGCCCTCACGGGCATACTCGCGTCACTGGAGCCGGCGGAAATCATCGACTTCTACCTGAAGGCGATCGAGGTGACCGACTCCGCGTACCGGCGTCCGCTGTGGAAGGCCGCCTACCTCGTGGAGGGTGGCTGCGGAGACGACGGCTTCATGGACTTCCGCGACGGGCTGATCCTGCTCGGACGGGAGACGTTCACCCGCGCCGTCGCCCGTCCCGACTCCCTGGCCGAGCTGCCCGTGGTCGTCCGGATGAGCCGCGACGAGGACGGCTGGATCGGCTTCGAGTCGCTGAGCTACCTGATCAAGCAGGCGTACCGGGAATCCCAGGGCGAGACCGGTTCGTTCGACACGGCCGTGGACGCCGCTCTGCGCGCCACGGTGCGGCCCGAAGAGCCGACCGGGGCCGACTGGGACAGTGAGGACGACGACGAGATGCGGCGCCACCTCCCCCGGCTCGCGGCGCTCTTTCTCGACTGAACCCGATGAAGCCGCTCGTCGCCGGCGGCGCCTGACCCCGAATGCCGGACACCAGGGACGTTCTGCCAGGTTTCTGCAGCATGAAATCGATTGCCGAGGAGGCGTCCGCCGAGCACGGCATACTCTTCAAGCCCACGGTCTGGGTCGATTGGACCGGACCGGAGACCTAGTAAAATCCGGGGTGCCCTTTCGGGGGCACCCCGGCCCTTTTTCTCAATCGCCTTCCCGGATCGGCGGACGAACGAGTGCGATGTCCTGGCCGAACCCCACCGCCACTCCCCCGTCCGCGGTGGCCGCGAGGCAGACGGCGGCACCGGGCAGCAGCAGCGGCCGGGTGGACGGTTCACCGGTGCGCAGGTCGATCAGAGTGAGGGTGCGGTCGGCGCGGGCCACGTACAGCTCGGGCCAGCCGAGGCCCGCGACGGCGGTGACGGCGGCCGGGCCGTCGATCTCCGGGCCCGCCGGCCGACCGGTGCGGTCCCAGGCGCGGAGTGCGGTGGCGCCCTCGGCCGCATCCTCGGAGCGGACGGTGACGAGTCGGCCGTCGAGGAGTGCCAGCACGGGGTGGTCCTCGGTTCCCGGCACGATCTCCGGCGCGGACGACGGGTCGTCCAGGTCGAACAGCCGGGCCGGTTCCTCGTAGGACGTCAGAGCGACGGTCGCGCGCCCGTCGACCGCGCCGACGGCGAATCCGGTGGTGCCCGTTTCGGCGTCCACGGGGATCGTGGCGAGAACGGCCCCGTCGGCGGGGTTCCGGAGCGTGATGTCCCCGTCCCCGTAGACGACCAGTGCGTCGCCGGTGCGCAGGCGCCGGTGGACGGCCCAGCGGACGATGCTGCTGTCGGTGCGGGCCGGTGCGCCGGAGGGGCCGCCCGCGGCCAGGTCCCAGCGGTACAGGAGCGGATCGGGGTCGTGCGGGGATCCGGAGCCGGTGGCGGCGTACGGACGGCCGCCGTCGCTCCAGGCGGCCAGGGCCCTGGTCACCACGACCTCGGTGGCGAGGGGCGCGGCCAGCAGGGTGCCGTCGGCGGCGCGGCGGACCACCAGGGTTCCGCCTTCGTCGACACTGACCACCACTCCGTCCGGCTCGGTGACCGTGACGTCCGCCAGTCGCTGGCCGTGGCCGGGCTTGCGGTCCACGGAGGCGGCCGGGTCCCAGAGTGCGACCACACCGTCCTGCTCGGAGGAGGTCAGCAGGAGGTCGCGCCCCTCCCAGCGGACGGCCTCGACGGCGGCCCGTGCGACGGATCCGGCGAGGGGTGGTCCGAGCGGCCGCATGGTACGGGCGTCCCAGAGATGGACGTTCCACCTGGTGGACACGGCGAGGGCGGGCCCCGTCACGGTCGGATTGCTCTGCGGTCCCAGCCCCGGCCTGGACTGCATCAGCCGGTCCGGAACGGGGTACAGGTGTGCCGTGAGCAGTTCGTGCTGACCCGTCGTCAGGTCAATGGTGGCGTGGGCATCCTGCTCGTCGCGGACGGTCAGCAGCTCCCGACCGTCCGACCGCCACAGGGTGGCGCCCTTGATCGGGCGTAGCCCGGCGGGGACGGGGAGCTGTCGCACCTGGTCGTCGTCCGGGTTCCACAGCAGGACCCCTTCGTCCGAGAGCAGCACGACCGCGCTCCCGTCCGCGAGGGCGCCGGGACTGAGCCCGATGACGGGCGGCAGGTGCGGAAGGCGGAGCCGCGCGCCGGTCGCGAGGTCCCAGAGCCCGAGGCCGCTCCAGGCGGTGCTGACCAGCAGCCGGGTGTCAGGTCCGCTGCCGAGGACCGCCAGGGCGTGCGGGCTTTCGCCGACGTCGATCGTCCGGCGGAGCGCGAGGTCGGCGAGGGCCCAGATCCGCACCGTGTGGTCATCGTGGCTGGAGATGAGCAGCGGTTCGGTGGCGTCGGGCGCGAAGGCCAGGACGCGAACGGGTACCTCGCACTCCACGGTGCGGACCCGGCCCGACCGGACGTCCCGGACTTCCAGCCGGTGCCTTCGGAGCTTCGGGTCGGCCGGTGGCCGTTCGTCGGCCCTGACGGCGGTGGCCAGTTGGGGCCGGCCGTCGACCTCGCCCCAGGCGCTGGCCACGACCCGCCCGACCCGCACCTGCCAGATCAGCCGGAGGTCCAGGTCGATATCGGTCGCCCAGTCGACCCGCCACAGGTCGCCGTCCGGGTCGCCGACGGCCCGGCCCCGGCGGACGGCGTCGAGGAGGGCGGACTGCCGTCGGTCGACATCGTCCGGCTCCGCGTGTCCGACGTCGGCTACGACCTGATCCATCGGCGTTGCCCTTCTTCGTGCTTCGTGGCGATCGGGACGAGATGCCGTGCGGGTGCGACCCTGCCGCGCTACGACGGGAACGCCTGCCCTCGCCGGCGGCCGGCGCGTGTCGGGTCACGCCGACATGGCGTGCTCGCCGCCTTCGGAGTCGTCCGACTCGTCCGCGCAGGCGGCGGCCAGGTCGTCGAGTGACAGGTGCAGGGCGTGGGCCAGGGCTGCCACGGTGAAGAAGGCCGGGGTCGGGGCCCGACCGGTCTCGATCTTGCGGAGCGTCTCCGCGGACACCCCGGCCGCCGCTGCCACGTCCACCATGCTGCGGTCACCGCGGGCCCGGCGGAGCAGGGCCCCGAAGCGCTCTCCACGGTGCCGCTCTTCCGGGGTCAAGGGAACTCTCACCATGCCCGTGATACTAATACCGGTATAAGTATTGGGCAGCATCGCACCGCAGGGAGCCACGACACATGGTGGAGATCAAGACCGACACGGCACTGGAAGCGATGCGTGAAGCCGGACGCGTCGTGGCCCACGCACTTGCGGCCGCCCGTGAGGCGGCAGCCGTGGGAGTCCGTCTGCGCGAGCTGGACGAAGCCGCCCGCGCCGTTCTCACCGCGGCCGGAGCGCGCTCACCGTTCCTGGGCTACCAGCCCTCCTTCGCCCCCGTCCCCTTCCCCGCCGTGATCTGCGCCTCCGTCAACGACGCCGTCGCACACGGCATCCCCGACGACCACCGCCTGCGCGACGGCGACCTGGTCAGCATCGACTGCGGAGCCGAACTCGACGGCTGGACCGGCGACGCCGCGATCAGCTTCACCGTCGGCACCCCTCGCCCCGCCGACCTCGAACTCATCGCCGCCACCCGGCGGGCCCTGGACGCCGGCATCGCCGCCGCCACCACCGGCCGTCGCATCGGCGACATCTCCCACGCCATCAGCACGGTCGCCCGCAAGGCCGCCTGCGGCATGCCGACCGACTTCGGCGGCCACGGCATCGGCCGCCGGATGCACGAGGACCCCCACGTCCCCAACCACGGACGGCCCGGTCGCGGCTTCCCCCTGCGCCACGGTCTCACCCTCGCCCTCGAACCCATGCTCATGGCCGGCGGACGCAACGCCTACTACACCGACCCCGACGGATGGACCCTGCGCACGACCGACGGCAGCCGCGCCGCCCACATCGAACACACCATCGCCGTCACCGAGGACGGCCCCCGCATCCTCACCCTGCCCTGACAACCCCGAAACCCTGCCCCGACCCCGAAACCCGCCCCGACCCCGGATCCGCTCACACCCGGCGGGGCCGCCGACCGGTCGGCCGTGCGGCGACAAACGCAAAGGCCCGCACCGGATGTGACATCCGGTGCGGGCCCCTGCTACCAGGCGGGTGCCGTGGCGAAATTACAGCGGGCGAATGTTCTCCGCCTGCGGGCCCTTCTGGCCCTGCGTGACGTCGAACTCGACCTTCTGGCCCTCGAGCAGCTCGCGGAAGCCGTTGGCGTTGATGTTCGAGTAGTGGGCGAAGACGTCCGGGCCGCCACCCTCCTGCTCGATGAAGCCGAAGCCCTTTTCCGCGTTGAACCACTTCACAGTGCCATTAGCCATAAAAATTCTCCTTCAAAGGGGCTGTCCGAGACCCGCACGGTGCGGGCCCCGAGTGCCGCGATGATGACCCACCCGGAGAAAAGATCCGGAAAAACAAAATGCGCCTGCGATATATCAGCAGGCGCACACCAAGTCCATGGGAACCACTACTGCAACTCCCCTGAACTGTAGCAGGCCCGACAGCGGAACGGCGGGACATCGACCTGCGGGTTCGCGCCGGGCCCGCGCAGCGGTCTCCTGCTGCGGCGGCCGAGGTCAGAGCGCCCTTCCCCCGCCGCCGTGGTGGAGGTCGTCGAGGGCCGCGAGGTCGGTGTCCGAGAGGCGGATCGCCCCGGCGGCGACGTTGGCCGCGAGGTGGTCGAGGTCCCCGGTGCCCGGGATCGCCAGGACGTGCGGGCCGCGGTGGAGCGTCCACGCGAGGCGTATCTGGGCGGTGCTCGCGCCGTGCGCCCGGGCGACGGCACGGACGGCGTCCGCCTCGGCGTCGACTGCGCCGGCCTGACCCGCGGTGCCCGCGATCGCGTAGAAGGGGACGAACGCGATGCCCTGCTCGCCGCAGAGCCGCACGAAGCCGTCGTCCTGCGGGCGCACCCCGATGCCGTACCGGTTCTGCACGCAGACCACGGGAGCGATGGCGCGGGCCTCGGCGAGCTGGGCGGGGGTCACGTTGGAGAGGCCCAGGTGGCGGACGAGCCCGGCCTCGCGCAGCTCGGCGAGGACGCCGAAGCGTTCGGCGACGGAGTCGGTGCCGAGGACGCGGAGGTTCACGACGTCGAGGTGGTCGCGGCCGAGCTGGCGCAGGTTCTCCTCGACCTGGCCACGCAGGCGGTCGGGGGTGGCGTGAGGCGTCCAGTGACCGGACGGGTCGCGGCCGGGGCCGACCTTGGTGGTGATGACGAGGTGGTCGGGGTACGGGGCCAGGGCCCGGTTGATGAGTTCGTTGGCGGAGCGCAGCGGCGAGAAGTAGAAGGCCGCGGTGTCGATGTGGTCGACGCCCAGGTCGAGGGCGCGGCGCAGCACGGCGACGGCCTGCTCGCGGTCGCGGGGGCGGGCGCCGGGTACGAGGGCCTCGCCCGTCTGGGGCAGGCGCATGGCGCCGAAGCCGATCCGGTTGATCGTCAGGTCGCCGAGCCGCCAGGTGCCCGACGCCGCTGCGGTGATGGTCCGTGGTGTCATGCCGGGGATCGTCGCGGCCGGGTAGGCTGGCGCGCCAATGATTCGGGCATGCGCGAATGTCGGGGGTGCGGGTGGCGGCTGAGCTGGCGTTCTCCGCGCGTGATCTCGCGCGACTGCGCTTCGCCGTCTCGCCGATGTGGGAGGTGGGGCCGAGCTTCCGGCTGCTGGTGTCGGGCATCGCGCATCCGGTGCACCACACGTGGGTGGCGCAGGTGCGGCCGCGGTGGGCGGCGGCCGGGCTGGACCGCGGCTGGCTGGGCGATCTGGTGCCGGGGGCGGGGTACGTCCCGGACTTCCTGAATCCCGCGCCCGACGGGCCGGCGCCGACGCTGGGCCGGGAACTGGCGCAGATCGCCGCCACGCCGGCCGACCGGGTGCGCCGGGACCTCGACCGTCTGGCGGAGGAGCAGGGGCACCTCGGACCGCGGGCCAGCGCGCTGTACGCGCGGCCGCGGGCCCGTCTGGAGCGGGTCACCGAGGAGATCGCCGCGTACTGGGATCTCGCACTGGCCCCGTACTGGGCGAGGATCCGGGCCGTCCTCGACGCCGACGTGTTCCACCGGGCGCGGCAGGTCGCCGAACAGGGGGCCGGCCGGTTGTTCAACGAGCTGCACCCGACGGTGAGCTGGGACGACCACGCCCTGCGGCTGGCCCGGCGCACCCGGGCGCTGTCCCGGCCGACCGCCGGGGCGGGGATGGTCCTCCTGCCGTCCGTCTTCACCGGGCCTTGCCCGCTCACCCGGGTGACGCCGCCCGAACCTCCTCAGCTGGCCTACCCGGCGCGGGGCATCGGCGACCTGTGGGCGGCCCGTCCGGCCGCCGGGACGACTCCGCTCGCCGCCGTGCTCGGCCGCACCCGGACGCGGCTGCTGACCGAACTCGACTCGCCGGCCTCCACCACGGAGCTGGCCCAGCGCACGGGGCTCTCGCCGGCCGGCGTCTCCCAGGCCCTCACCGCGCTGCGCGACGCCCGCCTGGTCAGCGCCCACCGGGCCGGCCGGGTCGTGCTCTACGCCCGCACCTCCGTCGCGGACACCCTCATCGCCGGGTGAGCCGTCAGCGACCCCGCGGGCCCGAAGGCGCCGACAGGGCGTCGACGAACCGTGCCCGGCCCGGACGGTCACCCGGCACCGTGGAGCCCGCGCCGCAGCGGCGCCGGGGTGCCGGGGGCCCACGGCGGCGCGTCCGCCGTGGTGAAGCCGAACGCATGCGCGTAGAGGGAGAGTTCGGCCGTGAGGCACTGCTCGACGGTTCGGGCGGTGCGGAAGCCGTGCTGCTCGCCCTCGAAGGTCAGGTAGGCCTGCGGCACGCCGCTGCCCCGCAGGCGGTCCAGGAAGCGTTCGGACTGTTCGGGCGGGCAGACCGCGTCGTCGGTGCCCTGCAGGATGACGAACGGGGTGCGCACGTGGTGCGCGCGCCGGAGCGGGGAGACCTCCTCGTAGCGGGAACGCGCCTGCGGCCACGGGCCGATCAGGCTCTCCAGGTACCGGGATTCGAAGTCGTGGGTGCCGCTGACCCGCCACTGCTCGGGGTCGAGCAGCGGGTAGTAGATGCCCGCCGCGCGGTAGAGGCCGGGCTCCGCCGCCAGCGAGGCCGCGGCCGTCCAGCCGCCGGCACTGCCGCCGCGGATGCCGATGCGCGCCGGGTCGGCGATGCCCCTGGCGATCAGGGCCCGGGCCACCGCCGCGCAGTCCCGGACGTCGGTGACGCCCCAGTGCCCGCGCAGCCGTTCGCGGTACGACCGGCCGAAGCCGGTCGAGCCGCCGTACTGCACGTCGACGACGCCGATGCCGCGGCTGGTGAAGAAGGCGATCTCGGGACGGGCGACGAGCCGGCTGCGGGTGGTGGGACCACCGTGCACCTGCACGAGGAACGGCGGGAGCTCGCCCTCCGGCGCCGCGGCACCGGGATGGTGCGGCGGGTGGACGAAGGCGTGGACCTCCTCGCCGTCCGGGCCGGGCAGGACCTCGTGGCGGCCGTGCGGGTGGTGGTCGGCGTGGCGCAGCGGCTCGGCCCGGACCACCTCCGTCCACTCCGTCCGCTCCGTCCGCGGCCGGTCCCGGCGCCGAGCATCCCGCGCCGAAGCACCCGCCGCCGATACGCCCTGCACCCGACCGGACGGCGCCACGGCGGACGGCACGGCGGACGGCACGGCATCGGACGGATCCGGGTCGTCCACCGTCACGAGGACGACGGCCCACGGGTCGCGCGGGCCGGCGGCGGTGGCGGCCACCCGTCGGCCGTGCACGGCGATGCCGACCCACTCGGTGTACGGGGACGGGACGTCGTTGAGCGAGCCGTCCGCCCCGAGCACGGCGAGCCTGCGGTCCGCGGTGCCGTGGGTGACGGCCAGCCGCCCGCCGCCGAGAGGGAGGAACCAGCGGGTGCCGATCCGCCACAGCGGCTCGCCGAACTCCTCGGGGCGGGGGCAGAGGGCGCGCGAGGTGCCGTCCAGCCGCACCTCGTGGAGGTTCCACCAGCCGTCGGGGTCGGCCACGACGTGGAGCACGCCGGGACGGTCCGGGTCCCACTCGACCTGGCCGACCGAGACGCCGTCGCCCCCGGCGATCCTGCGGGGCGTGCCGAGGCCGCCGTCGGCGGTGACCGGCGCGCACATCAGCTCGGTGGCGTCCCAGGGCATCGCCGGGTGGTCCCAGCCGATCCAGGCGGCGTGCCGGCCGTCCGGCGAGATCCTGGGCCCGGTCATGAAGTGGTGGGTGGCGGCGAGCACCCGGACGGCGCCGCGCGCGTGCGCGGCACTGCCGTCGAGCGGGAGGGCGACCAGCTCGCGCCGGACCTCGGTGCCGGTGTTCCCGGTGAACTCCTCGCGCAGGCACCAGATCTCGTCACCGACCCGGGTGAAGTCGCAGTAGCGGGCGCCGGCCGGACGAGCGGGCTGCGGGCTGATGGCGACCGGAGGTGTGCCGGGTGACGCCCGGTGGACGCGCTGGTCGTCCCAGTGCACGAAGACGAATCCGGCCGTGGCGTCGGCGCCGAGCGCCAGCCACGGCCTGCCGCCGTACTCGATGACGCGCGAGCGGACGTTCCACGCCGGGCCGAGCAGTTCGCGGACCTCGCCGTCCGGGGTGCGGCCGACGAGCGCACTGCGGCCCGCCTCGGCGGGGCGGGCCTCCGTCCACCAGAGTTCGTCGCCCACGAAGTCGAGCCAGTCGGGGGCGGATTCGCCCTCGGCGACCTCGGCGGCGGTGATCGGGGACGTCCACGTCCCGTACGGCGCGGTGCGCATCGTTTCCTCCTGGTGGGGACGGCGGACGGACGGCCCGGACGGTGTTCGGCCACCGAGTGCCGGGCGGGTGCCAGGCGGGTGCCGGGCGGGTGCCGGGCGGGTGCCGGATCGGCCGTCCAGGGGTTGCTCTTCCCCCGTTCGCATTGCTCCAGACCTTCGGGCAACAGATTTGGCAACACCTTGCCACGATGTGCCTCCGCCCGTTACCGTCTGGCCTGCGGAGGGCTGGACCGGGTCGGCCCCGACCCGCACCCTCCGCCGGGCCTCGTGAGGAGCACACACATGGGCACGCCGAAATTCAGCGTCGTGATCCCCTACAAGCAGCGGCTGGACAACATCGGGCTGGTCTTCGCCGCACTCGCCGACCAGACCCTCGACCGCTCGGACTTCGAGGTCGTGGTCGGCGCCCTGGAGTACGCGCCGGAGTACACCGCCCTCTGCCGGGAGTACACGGACCGGCTCCGCATCGTCACCGTGACGGCCGACGTGCCGTGGAACCTCAGCCACGCGCGCAACCTGGCCGTGGCCCAGGCCACCGGCGAGGTGCTGGTCTTCCTCGACGCCGACATGATGCTGCCGCCCGGCTGCCTGGAGAACCTCTACACCCGGCACTACGCCCACCGGCAGAACGTCTGCATCGCCGGCGGGATGATCGGCTACGACGACGTGGCCGAACGCGACGTCGACACCGTCACCGCCCTGCCGTACAGCCACTACCGCACCGTGCTGGCGCAGTTGGAGCAGACCGACGTCAGCGGCATGGACGAGCGCTGGTCGCCCGCGTACCGCTCGCCGATCGCCCGCTTCCCGTGGGTGTACGCGCGCGGCGGGTTCCTCGCCCTTCCCGCCGCGACCCTGCGCCGCCACGGGCTGCACTTCGACGAGGGCTTCGACGGCTGGGGCCCCGAGGACCAGGAGTGGGGGCTGCGCGTCGCCGCCACGGGCACGCCCGTGCTGCTGCCGCAGGACGTGTACGGCGTGCACCTGCCGCACGCCCGCGACCTCTCCGCCAACGGCACCACCGCCGGGGTCAACAACAAGTACTACCTGGCCAAGTGGCCACGACTCGACCTCGAACTCGCCCTCGCCTTCGGCTGGCTGGAAGCCGACCGGATCTACCAGGAGGTCGAGCGCGAGCTCGCGGCGGCCGCCGGGGGCGAGGGCCGAGCGCTCGGAGCCGTCCGCGGCACCGTCAACGGCACGGACGTCCTCCTCGTCGGGGTGGTGACCGCGGACGGCATCCCCTGCCCTCCCCCGACCTCGACGCCCTGGACGACACGCGCGCCCTCCCCGCGGTGCTCCCGCTCGCCGGGTTCGGCCTGCCCCACCCCGACGGCAGCGTCGAGGAGTGCCGCGTCCTGCCGCCGGTCGCCGCCCTCGGTGCGCGCTACCGCGACGCGATCCTCCGCGAGGCGGAGCGCGTCGCCCGCAAGGTCACCGCACCTGCCGGGGCCGCGCGGGGCTGACTCCGGCCGGAGACGCGCGAGGCGCCGCCCACCCCCCGGGCCCACCGGGGTGCGGGCGGCGCCTCGCGTCCGGGCCGGGCCCGGGGGTGGGCGCGGCTCAGGAGACTCCCGCGGGCACCGTCTCCGTCGACCCGTGGAGCAGCCTGCGGGCCAGCTCCGTCTGGCGGCCGAGGGTGCGGCCGAGCAGCATGTCGCGCACCGGCACCCGGATGCCGAGCTCCTGCCGGATCCGGTGCGCCAGACGGGTGATCAGCAGCGAGTCCCCGCCGAGCTCGAAGAAGTCGGACGCGTCGGTGAGCCCGTCGTGACCGAGCAGTTCCCGCCAGCACCGGGTCATCAGCACGGCGACGTCGACGTCCGGGACGGTCGCGGTGCCCGCGGCCGCCGATGGGTCGGGCACCGCAGGCCCCACCGCCACCGTCACGGCAGCCGCCACCGCCACTGCGGCCTCCGCCTCCGCCGTCGCCGTCACCGCAGCCGCCGTCACCGCGCCCGGTGCGGCGGCGGTCGTCACGGCGGCGGTCGGCGCAACGGCGGCGGGGCGCGGGCGTGCCTCCGGGGCGATCCAGCGCGGCCCGGCGAAGGCGTAGCCCGGCAGGTGGACGGTGCGCCCGCCGCCGCACAGCCCGCCGGGTGCGAGGGGCAGCCCCTCCACCCAGAGGGCGCCCAGTGCGGCGAGCACCTCGGCGCCCGGCCCGGCCGTACGGTCCGGCGAGAGCGGTACGGCCGGCAGGCCCGCGGCGTCCGCCATCGCCGACAGCACCCGGCCGGGCCCGATCTCGACGGCGACGGCGCCCGGCAGTTGGGCGGCGACCGCCGCGAGTCCGTCGGCGAACCGCACCGCCCCGCGGGCCTGTCCGGCGAAGTGGCCGGGGGCGAGGACGGCCCCGGCCGGCAGGAGGCGGCCGGTGGCGTTGGCGGCGAGCGGCACCCGCAGGACCTGCGGGGACGACCCGGCGGCTGCCTCGGCGACCGCCGCGAGGGCCGGCTCGATGAGCGGCGAGTGGAAGGCGCGTGCGGTGGCGAGCCGGCGGGTGAAGGTCCGCCCGGCCAGCCAGGCCTCGAAGGCGTCGATCTCGCCGGGGGCGCCCGCGACCACGCAGGAGTCGGGGGTGTTGACCGCCGCGACCCCTACCAGGGCGCCTGCGGCGGCGATCCAGGCCAGGGCCTCGTCCTCGGTGCAGCCGAGGGCGAGCATGGCGCCTTCGGGGCAGGCCTGCATGGCCCGTCCGCGGGCGATGACGAGGCGCGCGGCGTCCGCGAGGCCGAGCGCGCCGGCGACGCAGGCCGCGGTGATCTCGCCCAGGCTGTGCCCGGCCACCGCGGCGGGGCGTACCCCGAGGTCCGCGAGCGCCGTGGCGGCCGCGTACCCGACCGCGAACAGCGCCGGCTGTGCGAGCACGGTGTCCGCCAGCGCGTCGGCGGGGGCGCCCCGGTCGAGCAGCAGCGTCCGCAGCAGGCCGGGCGTCGGCACCGTCCCGGAGCCGTCGGTGGCGCCGGAGCCTCCGGTGGCGCCGAGGCCGTCGTCGAGGGCCGCCAGGCAGTCGTCGAGGGCCTGCCGGAATCCGGGCAGCGCCTCCGCGAACGGCCGTGCCATGCCGGGGTGCTGCGTGCCCTGGCCGGGGAAGAGGAACACCGCGGGCACCGTGCCGGAGACCGGGCGCCGACCGGTGACGACGCCTTCGCCGCTGCGCAGCCGGGCCGCGACCTCCGCGCCGCCGCGTCCGGTGACCGCGAGCCGCCAGGGCAGTGCGGCCCGTCCGGTGGCCAGGGTGGACGCCACGTCCGCGAGGTCGGCCCCGGTGGTGACGAGGTGTCGGCCCGTCCGGTCGGCGGCCCGGGCCAGTGCCTCCGGGTCGGCGGCCGACAGCACCACGAGCCGCTCCCGCGGCACCTCGGCGGGCGCGGTGGGCGCGGTGGGCGCGGTGGCGGTGACCGCGGTGGCCGCGGACGACCCGGCGGCGGGTACGGCAGCGGGGGTCGGTGTGGCGGCAGGGGTGACGGGCGGGGTGACGGGCCGCAGGGGTGGCTGCTCCACGACGACGTGGGCGTTGGTGCCGCCGATGCCGAACGCGCTGACGCCGGCGCGCCGCGGCTCCGGGCCGGTCCAGGCGGCGGCCTCGCGCGGTACGTGCAGCGGCGATCCCTCGGACTCCAGCAGCGGGTTCGGTGTGGTGAAGCCGGCCACCGGGGGCACGACGCCGTGCCGGACGACCAGCAGTGCCTTGATCAGCGCGGCCACGCCCGCGGCGTTGTCGAGGTGGCCGGTGTTGGCCTTGAGCGCACCGACCGCCACCTGTCCGGGCCGGGCGCCCGCGGCGGCGAGCGCCGCGGAGGCCGCCGCCCACTCGATGGGGTCGCCGACCCGGGTGCCGGTGCCGTGGGTCTCCAGGTAGCCGACGGTCGTGCCGTCGACGTCCGCCGCGCGGAGGGCGGCGCGGATCACCGCCTGCTGCCCGCCGACCGACGGCGCGTAGTAACCGGCCTTCGCCGAGCCGTCGTTGTTGATGGCGGTGCCGAGCACCACGCCGTACGGGTCGAGGTCCTCGTCGAGGGCGTCCTGCAGTCGGCGCAGCACGACGCAGGCGACCCCCGACCCGGCGACGACGCCGTCGGCCTCGCCGTCGAACGGTCGGCAGCGGCCGGTCGGCGAGTGGATCCCTCCGGGCAGGTGGAGGTGCCCGCCCTGCGGGTACGGGATGCCGGCGGCGACGACGAGGGCCTGGTCGCAGTCGCCGTTGAGCAGGGCCTGGGTGGCGAGGTGCACGGCGACGAGGGAGGAGGAGCAGGCGGTCTGCACGGCCATGGCGGGGCCGGTCAGCCCGAGGCGGTAGGAGACCAGGCTCGCCAGGAAGTCGGGCTCCGTGCCGTGGACGGCGTCCTCCAGCGTGACGGGGTCGAGCAGGCCGCCGGCGGCCATGGCGCGGAGGTAGCCGCTGCCGGAGGCCGAGGCGTAGACGGCGGTCACGGGAGCGACGCCGAGCGGGTCGGTGCCGGCGTCCTCCAGGGCCGACCAGGCGGTCTCCAGGATGAGCCGGTGCTGGGGGTCCATCAGCTCGGCCTCGCGCGGGCTGATCCGGAAGAGCGCGGCGTCGAAGCGGTCGGCGTCGTCGAGGTGGCCGCGCACGGGCACGTAGCCGGGGTCGTCGAGCAGGACGCGGGGAACTCCTGCGTCGGCGAGGTCCTGCCGGTCGTGGCGGGTGGTGAGCACCCGCCCGGCCTTCACTGCCTCCCAGAGCGACGCCACGTCGGGGGCGTTCGGGAATCGTCCGGAGATGCCGGTGACGGCGATATCCAGGGAACGGTCGCGGACCATCGAACCACCTTCGGCTAGCGCGGTGCCCGGGCCGTCCGCGGCGCTGCGCGGGTCGGACGGCCTCCGCGGCCGGCGGGTGCCCGGCCGCGGCCCGGCCAACATTGCCAGACCGGACAAGCCTGTGGCAATATCTTGCCTTCCAGTTGGCAACATTGGTGGCCTCCGCGGTGGACTGCGAGGCCGACCGGACCCGAGGGGAGAGGTCGGCGTGCTACCTGACCCGGCATGGACCGAGGGGCGCACTTCCACCGCGCCCGACGAGGGACTGCACGAGACGTTCGCCCGCACCGCGCGGCGCCACCCGCACCGGACCGCCCTCGTCGGAACCGGCGGCCGCCTCACCTACCGGCAGCTCGACCGCACGGCCGACGCCTGGGCGGGCCGCCTGACCGCCGCCGGCGTCGTGCCGGGCGACCTCGTCCCCGTCCTGCTGCCGCGGGGCCTCGACCTCGTCACCGCCCTGCTCGCCGTGCTCAAGACCGGCGCGGCGTACGCCCTGCTCGACCCGGCCTGGCCCGCCGACCGCCTCGGCCGCGTACGGGAGTTGCTGGACCCGCCGCTGCTGATCGCCCCACCCGGCCATCCTGGCCTGCCCGGCACCGGCCAGGCCACGACGCCACCGACCGGCACGGGCCGGGAACCGCTCGTGTGGACCCCGCCGGCCGAACCGGTCGACCCGCCCGCCGGCTTCCGTCCGGTGCCCGTCGGCGGCGACGCCGCCTGCTGCGTGTTCTTCACCTCCGGCACGACCGGCCGGCCCAAGGGCGTCGTCACCCCGCACCGCGCCACCGCACGACTCTTCCCGACCGACGGCTTCGCCCGGTTCACCCCGCACTCCGTCGTGCCGCTCGCCGCCCCCACCCCGTGGGACGCCTTCTCCCTGGAGCTCTGGTCCGTCCTCCTCAACGGCGGCACCTCGCTCGTCGTGGAGGACGCCTACCTCTCCCCCGCCGCGCTGCGCGACGCGGTCACCACCCACCGGGCGGACACCGTCTGGCTCACCAGCAGCCTCTTCAACCTGGTCGTCGACGAGGACCTCGACGCCTTCCGCGGCGTCACCCAGGTGATGACCGGCGGCGAACGCCTCTCCGCCCCGCACGTCCGCCGGTTCCTGCGCCGCCACCCCGGCACCGCGCTGCTCAACGGCTACGGCCCGGTCGAGAACACCGTCTTCGCCACGACCCACCGCATCACGGAGGTCGACTGCGACCTCCCCGGCGGCATCCCGCTCGGGCGTCCCGTCCCCGGCACCCAGGTGCACGTGCTGGACGGCGACCGCCCCTGCGGCGCCGGCCGCACCGGCGAGATCTGCCTCGGCGGCGACGGCCTCGCCCTCCACTACCTCCGCGAACCCGCCCTCACCGCACGGGCCTTCGTCACGGTCGTGATCGACGGGCGCCCCCGGCGCCTCTACCGCACCGGCGACCTCGGCACGTGGGACACCGACGGCCTCCTGCACTTCCGCGGCCGCGCGGACCGCCAGCTCAAGATCCGCGGCCACCGCGTCGAACCCGCCGAGGTGGAACGGCAGATCGAGCGCCTGCTGCCCGGCGTCACCGCCTGCCGGGTGCTCGGACGGCAGACCGCGGACGGCGGCCGGGAGCTCGTGGCGTTCTGCACCCCGCAGGAACCGGGCGACCGACTGCCGGACGCCGTACGCATCCTGGACACCGCACTCGTCCCCTACCAGCGGCCCGCCGCCGTGGTCGCCGTCGGCGCCTTCCCCCGCACCCCGCAGGGCAAGCTCGACGAAGCCGCGCTCCTCGCCCTGGCCGCGGCACCCCCCGCGGCCCGCCCACGGGACGGTGCCGACCCGGACGTCGCACCCGCCACCCTCACCGACCCCGCCGACCGCGTGGTCGCCGAGGCCTTCGCCGAGGTCCTCCGGCGGGACGCCGTACCGCTCGACACCCCCTTCGTCGAGCTCGGCGGCAGCTCCCTCGGCGCCGGACGGGTCTGCGCCCGCCTCGCCGCACGCCTCGGCCGGCCCGTGCCGGTCTCCCGCCTCTACGAGCTGCCGACCGTCACCTCTCTCGCCGACTGGCTGCGCGCCACCGGCACTCCCCCGCAGGACGCGGCCACCGGCTCCGGTCCCTCCCCCGACCCCACCGACACACCGCTGACACCGCTGACACCGCTGACACCGCTGCAGACCGTCTACCTCACCCGGCAGATGCTCGAACCGGCCGACCTGACCGCACACTGCCTGCTCACCTGGACGATCACCGGCGACCTCGACCACGGCGCGCTGGAGGACGCCGTCGCCGACGTGCATCGCCGCCACGAACCGCTGCACAGCGGGTACTTCCTCGACCCGGCCCCGCACGCACGGCCGACGGACATCCCGCCACCGCTGCTCGACGTCCTGCCCGACCGACCGGACACCGCCGCCGCCGTCCGGGCGCTCCGCACCGAACTCGCCGACGAACTCGCCCTGGACGAAGGTGAGGTGTGGCGCACGGCGCTGGTGCCGGTGAGGCCCGCAGGCGCGCCCGACGGACCGCGCACCGCGGTGTTCGGCTGCGTCGTGCACCACATCGCCTTCGACGGATGGTCGGAGTCCGTCCTCGCCCGGCACCTCGCCGACGCCTACGCCGAACGCACGGCCGCCACCGTCCATGGCCCGCAGGCCGATGCGGAGCCGCCCCGGCCTGCGCCCGGCCTGGCGGAGGTCCACGCCGAACGCCTCCGCCACGCCCGGCACGCCGGGCCGCGCGACCGCCACGAGTCGTACCTGCGCGACGAGTTGAAGGGTCTCCCGGCCCTGCCCTGGCCCTCCGCCGACGGGACCCGCGACGCCACGGGTCCGGGCCGGGTGGAGGCCCGCCTCACCGCGGCCCAGCTCGCCGGCGTCGACGCCCTGGCGACGGACGCGGGCACGACCCGGTTCGGCGCCCTGCTCGCGCACTGGGCCGCGGCCCTGGCCGAGACCACCGGTGCGCGGGACTTCGGGGTCGGCGTACCCGTGGCGCAGCGCGACTCGCCGATCCTCGCCGGTGCCGTCGGCTGCCACATCGAGATGCTCTGCCTGCGGCTGCGCGGCACCGCGCTCGACGGCGGCACGACCGGCGCACGGGAGACCGGCCGCACGGTGGCCCGCGCACTCGCCGCCCAGGACGTGCCGTTCGCCGACGTGCTGCGACTCACCGAGCCGCGACGCACCGGTCGGCCACCCCTCTACCAGGTGCTGTTCGCCCTCCAGGACAACGCCGCACCCCGGCTCGGACTCCCCGGCCTGCACACGGCGTTCCTCCGGCAGCCGTACCTGGAGCTGCCGCTCGAACTCCACACCGAGCTCTGGCCCGACGACGACGGCGGCATGCGCCTGGAGGTGGCCTTCCGTCCGGACGCCGTCGCGGAGTCCACCGCCCGGGAGCTCGCCGACCGCTTCACCGGCCGTCTCACGGCCCCCGCACCGCACGCGGCCCCTCTCTCCCCAGGAGTACCGGCATGACCAGACTCACCCACATCTCCGCACCCGCGGGCGTCGCGCCCAGCGACGGCTACACGCACGTGGTGACCGGCCCTGGCCGGCTGGCCGCCGTCGCCGGACAGCTGCCCTTCGACGAGAAGGGCTCCCTCGTCGGCGAGGGCGACCCCGCCGCCCAGGCCCGGCAGGTCTTCACCAACATGCGGGCCTGTCTGGCCGCGGCCGGGGGCACCTTCGACGACGTCGTCAAACTGACCGTCCACCTCACGGACATGGCGCACCTGACCGAGGTGCTCGCCGTCCGCGACGAGTTCATCGACACCGAGCGCCCGCCGGCCAGCACCGTCATGCAGGTGGCGGCGCTGTTCCTGCCCGAACTCCTTCTGGAGGTCGACGCGTTGGCGATCCTCGCGGACGACGCGCCCTGAACCGCGGCACAACCCCCCAGCCGCTGCCGATGCCGCTTCCGCTTCCGCCCACCGCACCGCGTCCCCGACCGTCCACGGCAGGAGTGCCATGACCGACCTCGCCGCCCCCACCGGGCACAGCACCTCCACCGACCCCGGCACCGCGACCGACCGCGGCAACCCCGCCCTCGGCGACCCCACCGACACCGTCACCGACACCCGTACGGCGGCGGCCCGCACCGCCGGCGGCGCCCCGCCGCCGTTCGACCGCGAGCTGGCGCAGCCGCTCGCGGCGATCCTCGCCGACCTCGCGATGCCGCTGACTCCGGCGCTGATCCCGGACCGTCGCCGCCGCAGCGCGGCCGGCCGGCTCACCGACGCACAGATCCTCCGCGGCGGCGCCTTCACCCTGGAGCACCTGGAGGTACCCGCCGCGCACGGCAGGCCCGCGATCCCCCTGCTGCTGTGCCGGCCGACCGCCGTCGACGTGCCGCGGGGCGTCGTCCACCACACGCACGGCGGCGGGATGGTGGCCGGCAGCCACCGCAGCACCGAGCTCGCCGGGGAGCTCGACCGGGCCGGGGAGCTCGGCCTGGCCGTGCTGTCCGTCGACTACCGGCTCGCGCCCGAACACCCCGACCCGGTGCCGGTGGAGGACTGCTACGCCGCGCTGCTCTGGCTGGCGGACCACGCCGTACGGCTGGGCCTGCCGGCCGACCGGATCGTGCTCAGCGGCAACAGCGCGGGAGGTGCGCTGGCCGCCGGCCTCGCCCTGCTCTGCCGTGACCGCGGCGGGCCCCGGCCGGCCGGGCAGCTGCTGCAGTTCCCGATGCTCGACGACCGTTCCGACAGCTTCTCCGCCCGGCAGATGGCCCGGGTCGGTCTCTGGGACGGCCTCTCCAACCGCGCGGGCTGGACGGCACTGCTCGGTGACCGCCGGGGTACGGACGCCGTCACGCCGTACGCCGCGCCCGCGCGGGCCCACGATCTCGCGGGGCTGCCCCCGGCGTTCCTGGAGGTCGGCTCGGTGGAGGCGCTGCGCGACGAGGGCGTCGCCTACGCCTCGCGCCTCTGGCGGGCGGGTTGCGAGGCTGAACTCCACGTCTGGGCCGGGGCGTTCCACAGCTTCGACGAATGGGTGCCGTCGGCGGTGGTCTCGCGGAGCGCGCACGCCGCCCGGGTGGCGTGGCTGCGGCGGGTCCTGGAGCTCTGAGCGCGCGGGCGGCACGACGTACGGCCGACGGCGGTCCCCCGTCCGGGTGGGGGACCGCCGTCGGCCTGCCGTCGTGCCGTGATGCCGTGATGCCGTGATGCCGTGATGCCGTGATGCCGCGGGTGGGTGCCGCGGGTGCGCGGCGCCGACTCAGGGGGCGGGGACGGGCCGGCCCTGGTGGAGCTCCTCCAGGGCCTCCGCGAGGATGCGCCAGATGTCCGCGGCGAGGTCGATGTTGGAGCTCTGACGGGCCTCCTCGCCCAGCTCCTTCAGCCGGCCGAGCCCTTCGGCCTCCCTGCCCTCCAGGAGCAGCAGGCGGCTGTCGAGGATGCCCAGGCGCACCTGGTCGCGGTAGACCAGGAGGAGTTCGTCCCGGCTGAGTTCGTCGTGCGCCCGGCGGGCGTCGTCGAACCGCCCCTCGTGGAAGGCGAGGTAGGCCTGCAGGGTGAGCAGTTCCTGCCGCAGGACGGGCGTGCCGACGAGGGAGAGCGCCGTCCCGGCCTCCTGCAGGCAGTCCCGGCCGCGGTCGACCATGGGCGGCTTGGTCTGGAGGTAGAGGGAGGCGGCGGCGAGCCGCAGCCGCACCCACAGGGTGAGGTCGACCCTGCTCTCCAGGCCGAGCATCGCGCGCTCCAGGTAGTCGCGGGCGCCGTCGTGGTCGCCCTGCCGGGAGCGGACGGTGGCCGCGGACCACAGCGCCTCGGTGCGTGCCACGTCCGACCCGCCGCGTTCCGTGAGCCGGACGAGCTCGTCGACGTGCGCCCGGGCGTCGGGCAGCTGACCGGCCTCGGCCTCGGCGGCGACGAGGGTCTGGAGCGCCGCTCCGGTGTCGGAGACGGAGAGCTTCGCCTCGGAGGCGAGCTGGTAGGCGCGGGAGGCCACGCCGATGGCGCGGGCCACCTCGCCGGTCGACCGGAGCAGCCGGGCGAGCTGTGCCCAGGCGCGGCACTGCAGCTCGGGCAGGCCGAGTTCGTCGGCGATCCGGGCGAGCTCCTCCAGGCAGGCGCGCTCCTCGGAGTGCCGGCCCTGGCGCCGCCAGTAGCGGAAGACCACCCACAGGGCCTGCCAGCGCGAGAGGAGGTCGGCTCCCGGGGCGCGGTTCAGTGCGGTGATGAGGGCTTCGATCGCCTCGTCGCTGTCCGTGGACGTCGCGATGGAGAGGGCCTGGGCCAGTGAGCCGCCGCTGGCGGGCACGTCGAAGGCGGACCGGTCGACGCCGAACCGGTCGGCGAGGTAGGCCACCACGCGATCGGTCGGTTGCCGCGCTCCCGATTCCAGTCGCGACAGGTATCCGGTCGAGATTTCGTCGCCCGCGAGGGCGGCCTGCGAGAGGCCGCGCTCCTGCCTCAACTCCCTGAGGCGACGGCCGAAAAAGGGCTGCTCCATCATGCTGATCCCACAATCCACACGGATTCAGTTTCGGTCAGACGGTCAGCCCCCTGCGGGGGGCCTGCAGGGACATGCCGGGAGCCTCACCACTGTGCCAGAGGCAACTGTAATGGGCTGACACCGTTTCTGGCAATTGTGCCCGCACACGCTAGGCAAGTGATCTTCACCACAGAGTGACACCTTGTCACTAATTTGACATCTTTCAGGCAAGGACTTGCCAACGATCTTTTCCCGCGACTAGTTTTTCTTCTCGTACCAACGGATGCACCGATCCCTGCCCCTCCTCGACTGGAGCCGTCATGCGCAAGTACATCGGAACCGCCTCCGCCGCCGCCCTCGCCACCCTCCTGCTGGCCCTCCTGGTCGCCGCCCCGTCGAGCGCGGCGATCCAGGCGCCGGGAGGCGCCTCGACCGTCGTCCTCGCCGGCGACGGCCTGGACGACATCGACTGGCCGTGACACGACGGACACGCACGACCCCCGCGCCGTGCGGGCCGCGTCCCGCACGCACCTCCCGTCCGCCGCGCCGCCCGGTCGGCCCGGGTCCTCGGACCCCGGACGCCCGGAACCTGTGACGGTCGGCCGGCGGACTTCTCCCGGGTGAATCGGCACCTTTCCTCGCCGCACTCCCGCAGGGATCTTGACTAAACTTGTCAACGATTTGCCATAGCGGCATTCCGGGCTCCGGGTGAGCGCGGCCAATCGGGAGAACGCTCTCCCAGCTTTCCGCCAACGCCTGTGTTCTGCCCTGCACCGAAAAACCGCGTCGGCGGTCTCGAACCGACCGCCCGGCTCGTCGCGGGCGACCGTCCCACAGGCCCCATCAGGCCCACGGAAGCACCCATTTCGGACCTGCGGCGCTGCGGCCGGCCATGCCCGAACGAGAGAGCGCTTTCCCATCCGCCTTCCGTCCCGGTCCGGCCACGACCCGGCCCCGTGTTCCAGCCCCGTTCCAGTCCCGACCCGGCCCCGTGTTCCAGCCCCGTTCCAGTCCCGACCCGGCCCCGACCCGGCCCCGTTCCGACACCGTTGCGCGGGCGTCCCCGCGGGGCCGTACCGACCCGGCGGACCGCCTGGTCCGACCGTGCGTCAGGCCGACCGCCGCGCGTCGGTCGAGCCGTCGGACCGGTGGCCGAGCCGTCGGGGTCCGGTGGTCGGACCGTCAGGCCGCCGAACCGGCACACCCCGCAGAGCCGGCAGCCGCCGAGAACACGCCCGGCCGGCCGTCAACCCCTCCTCGAAGGAGAACCCATGCCCCTGACCGCGCACGACCCGGTGGGCACGCCCACCGTCGCCGTGATCATCCCCGTCCTGAACGGGGCCGCGCACATCGACCACGCGCTGGCCTCCCTCGTCACCCAGACCGTCCCGCCGACCGAGGTCGTCGTCGTCGACGACGGTTCGGACGACGACACGTACGAGCGCGCCGGCCGCTGGACCGACCTGCTGCCGCTGCGCGTCATCCGCGGCGAGCACCGGGGCACCTGGCACGCCCGGCAGACCGCCATCGCGGCGACCGGCTCCGAACTCGTCCTCCAGCTCGACGCGGACGACATGCTCCTGCCGGGTGCCGTCGCCGCCATGACCAAGGCGTACGCCGAGCGTCCCGGGCTGATCGCGCCCCGCCGGCTGCTGCTCGTCGAGAACGAGACGGAGGACATCCCGCGGCCGGTCACCGAGCGCCTGCCGGACTCCGACGACCAGTACGCCTACATGCTGGTGCGCAACTACCTCGGCGTCGGCTGCCTCTACAGCCGCAAGGACTACGAGGCGGTCGGCGGCTACCGGCCGTGCCGGTACGCGGAGGACTGGGACCTGTGGCTGCGGTTCGCGGCCGCCCGCATCCCCGTGTCGCTGCCGATCGAGCCGACGTACGTCTACCAGATGCACAGCGGCAACCTGTCCAGCAACATCGACATCGGCGCGACCGACCTGGAGATCCTCGGCCGTTTCCTGGAGGACGGCGACGCGCACCACCGTCTGATCGCCAAGCTGGCGTACCTCCAGCGCGCCGGACTCCCCTACGTGGAGAGCCTGGAGGAGCGCGCCCCCGCGGACTCCCCCGTCGCCGTCGCCGCGGCCGGGCTGTCCGAGGGCGACCCCGTCGAGGTGCGGTACGACCGCGACCTCGGGTACGTCCTCGTCGGCCACGCGGCGGACACCGGTGACCGCCGCCTGGTGGTCCTCTCCCCCGACGGGCAGCGGCGGCTGCGGTCCGTCGTGCTGCCCACGGGGCTCCTCGAGTCGAACGAGACCGACCCCGTGCACCACTGGGAGGGCTGCGACCTCACCTGGTGGGGCTGGCACTGACACCGGCCGCCCCGCCCCCGTACGGCACCGCCCCTGACGTCTCGGCGGTCGGCCTGCGACGCTCCGGGCCCGCCGAGGGCCCGTCCGCGCACCGGGCCCGCCGCGGCCGCGCCGCCCGCCGAGGGACACCGAACGCAACAGAGCGGAGTACGCCCATGACCCCTCAGACGTTACTGCCCCTCAGGTCCACCGACCTCGACCGGTTCACGGAGGACGGCTACCTCGTCCTGCCCGGGTTCCTCCCCGACGAGCTGGCCGGTCGGCTCCGGCGGGAGGCCGACCACTGGGTCGACGACGGCCTGCGGGCCCGGTCGATCGCCGCGGTGCTCGACCCCGACGCGCACGGCGCCCCGCCGGTCGTCGAGGTGGAGCTGCCCGCCCACGGCGAACTCGTCGGGCACCCGCCCCTGCTGGAGCTGCTCGCCGGGCTGATGGGCCCGTCGTTCGCCTTCCACCACCTGCACAGCGACCGGCAGGCCCCGGACACCCCGGGCAAGGCCTGGCACCACGACTACGAGCAGCGGCCGCAGACCGACCGGCGGTACGCGATGATCCACACCCTGCACTACCTCGACGGCCTCGACCGCGGCACGTCCTCGCTGGCCGTGCTGCCCGGCTCGCACCGGGAGGTGGCCGACAAGGACGCCCGTGCCGGGCTCGGCACCCGGGAGCTGCCGGGCGAGGTGGTCATCGACCGGCTGCCGCCCGGGTCGACGGTCGTGCTGCACTCGGCGCTCTTCCACGCCCGGCGCCGCCGGCCCGGATCGGCGGGCAAGGACCGCTACTTCGTCGACGCCTCCTACTGCGAGACCGGCCGGCTCTGGCCGCCCGTCAAGCCGTACTGGCGCTCCGTGCTGCGCAGAGCGCAGGACCTCGGCCTCGACCACGGCCGGTGGCCCGAGCTCTTCGCCGAGCGCCACTTCACCGAGTACACCCGGCCGGCCTGAGCCGCTGCCCCGACGGAGGTACAGGATGTTGTACTCAGGAGTCTCCTGGGGCGCCACCGGCTTCGAGGTCGACACCGTCGGCCCCGACGGCGGACGCGTGCTGCCCCGGATGCAGTTCGCCGCGGGCCGGGCCGATGAGATGATCGCGTACCTGCGCGGCATCCGGGGCCCGCACGCCACCGTGGTGGAGAGCACCAACGGGATCCTCGACGGCCGCATGATGGCGGCCGGCCTGGAGGTGTTCCGGGCGGACGAGGACGCCCTGCCCCGACGGCCGTCGTTCGGGTCCGTCCCGGCCGTCGACGTCGCGCACGCCGCGGCCCGCGCCCCGGCCGCGCTCACCCGGCTGGTCCGCAACCGCGGCACCCAGACCGGGCGCGAGCCGCTGCTGGAGCGGTGGATCGCCTCCGCCGCCGACGCGACGGCCCGGATGTCCGCCGCGGGCCGCTGCCTCGACCACGGGCCCCGCGAGCGCCGGGAGATCGCGCTGACCTTCGACGACGGCCCGCTGCCGCCCTACACCGGGCGGATCCTCGACGTGCTGGAGCGGTACGGCGTGCCGGCGACCTTCTTCTGCGTGGGCATGAACGCCGGCGCGTACCCGGAGGAGGTCCGGCGGATCCGCGCACAGGGCCACGGGCTGGCGAACCACACCTGGTCGCACCCGTTCCTGCCGGAGCTCACCCGCCCGGAGCTGGTCGAGCAGCTCGCGCGCACCCGCGACCGGATCGCCGAGGTGTCGGACGGCCCGGCGCCCACGCTGTTCCGGCCGCCGTACGGCGCACGCACCCCCGAGGTGGTGCGGTGGCTCACCGAGGAGGACGCCCGCGTCGTGCTCTGGGACGTCGCCCCGGACGACTGGGCGATGCCCGGCGCGGACTTCATCGCCGACACCGTCCTCGCCGAGGCCCGCCCGGGGTCGGTGGTGCTCCTGCACGACGGCGGCGGCGACCGGTCGCAGACGGTCGAGGCGCTGCCCGCCGTCATCGAGGGCCTGCTGGAGCGCGACTACCGCTTCGTCCTCGTCGACGACATGGTGACGGCGCCGGTCGGCTGACCCGCGCCCCGCACGGCACGCGGCGGGGCCGGGTGGGGGAGCCCGAACGAGCGGCACTCCCCCACCCGGCCCCGTGCTGCCGGAACCCCGCACGTGCAGCCGCGGGCCGTCCGCCGCCCCGTACCTGCCCCCCGTGCCTGCCCCGCGTACCTGCCCCGCGTATCTGCCCCCGTATCTGCCCCCGTGCCCGTACCCGTACCGATCGGAGTGATCACGCCATGGAGTCCCTCCCGACCACGAACTGGGCCGGCAACGTCGCCTTCGGCGCCGAGCGCACCCACCGGCCGCGCGACCTCGACGAGCTGCGCCGGCTCGTCGCCGGCTCGGCCCGGATCAGAGCGCTCGGCAGCGGCCACTCGTTCAGCCGGGTCGCCGCCGCGCCCGGCGACCTCGTCGTGCTCGACGGGCTGCCGGCCGCCGTCGACGTGGACACCGACCGCTCGACGGTCCGCGTGCCGGCGGGCCTGCGCTACGCCGAACTCGCCGTCGCCCTGCACCGGTCCGGCCTCGCCCTCGGCAACCTCGCGTCGCTGCCGCACATCTCCGTCGCCGGGTCGGTGGCGACCGGCACGCACGGTTCCGGCGACGCCCGCCGCTGTCTGGCCGCCGCCGTGACGGGCCTCCAACTCGTCGGCCCGGAGGGCGACCTCGTCGAGCTGGACCGCGCCACCGCACCGGACACCTTCCCCGGGTCGGTCGTCGCACTCGGCGCGCTCGGCGTCGTCACCCGTCTCACCCTGGAGGTCGAACCCGCGTACACGATGGCGCAGCGCGTCCGGGTGGCGGTACCCCTCACCGAGGTCGCCGACCGCTTCGACGCAGTCCTCGGCGCCGCCGACAGCGTCAGCGTGTTCACGGACTGGCGCGGCCCGGAGGCCCAGGTCTGGCTCAAGCGGCGTACCGACGGCAGCGGCAGTCACAGTGATAGCAGCAGTGACAGCGGCAGCGGCTGGGAGGGCGGCCGGGCGGCGGACCGCCCGCTCAACCCCGTGCCGGGCATGCCGCCGGAGCACAGCACCGAGCAACTCGACGTGCCCGGGCCGTGGTTCGAGCGGCTTCCGCACTTCCGCCCGGAGCTGACGCCCGGCGCGGGGGAGGAGCTGCAGTCGGAGTACTACCTGCCGCGGGAGGCGGCGCCCGCCGCGTTCGAGGCGCTGCGCGACATCGGCGACCTGGTCGCGCCGGCGCTGCACGTCGCGGAGGTCCGGACGGTCGCCGCCGACGATCTGTGGCTCAGCCCCGCGTACCGGCGGCCCACGGCGACCTTCCACTTCACGTGGGTCCGCGACGCCGCCGCCGTCGCACCGGTGATCGCGGCGGTCGAGGAGCGGCTGATACCGCTGGGCGGCCGGCCGCACTGGGGCAAGCTCACCGGCCTGGCCCCGGACGAGCTGGCCGCGCGCTACGAGCAGGCCGGCGAGTTCGGACGGCTGGCGCGGAAACTCGACCCGGCCGGGAAGTTCCGCAACGCGTTCCTCGACGCCCTGCTCGGCGACGGCTGACCCGTGCGGGTGGCCACCGGGCGGTGCGGCAGCGGGTGTCGCACCGCCCGGTGGGAGCGACGGCGCGGTCAGCCGCCGACGTACGCCGCGAGGTGCTCGCCGGTGAGGGTGGAGCGGGCGGCGACGAGGTCGGCGGGTGTGCCCTCGAAGACGATCCGGCCGCCGTCGTGGCCGGCGCCGGGGCCGAGGTCGATGATCCAGTCGGCGTGCGCCATGACGGCCTGGTGGTGCTCGATGACGATCACCGACTTGCCGGAGTCGACGAGCCGGTCGAGGAGGCCGAGCATCTGCTCGACGTCGGCGAGGTGGAGGCCGGTGGTCGGCTCGTCCAGGACGTACACGCCGCCCTTGTCGGCCATGTGGGTGGCCAGCTTGAGCCGCTGCCGCTCGCCGCCGGACAGCGTGGGGAGCGGCTGGCCGAGGGTGAGGTAGCCGAGCCCGACGTCCGCGAGCCGGTCGAGGACGGCATGCGCGGCCGGGGTGCGGGCCTCGCCGGTGCCGAAGAACTCCTCGGCCTCCGCCACCGACATGGCGAGCACCTCGCTGATGTCGCGGCCGCCGAGGCGGTACTCCAGCACCGAGGCCTGGAACCGCTTGCCCTCGCAGTCGTCGCAGGGGGAGGCCACACCGGCCATCATCGCCAGGTCGGTGTAGACGACGCCCGCGCCGTTGCAGGTGGGGCAGGCGCCCTCGGAGTTGGCGCTGAACAGCGCCGGCTTCACGCCGTTGGCCTTCGCGAACGCCTTGCGGATCGGTTCGAGCAGCCCGGAGTACGTCGCCGGGTTGCTCCGCCGCGAGCCGCGGATCGGGCTCTGGTCGACCGACACGACACCCTCGCCCGGCGGGATCGACCCGTGCACGAGCGAGCTCTTGCCGGAGCCGGCGACCCCGGTGACGACGGTGAGCACCCCGAGCGGGATGTCGACGTCGACCTCGTGCAGGTTGTTCGCCGTGGCGCCGCGGATCTCCAGGGTGCCGGTGGGCTTGCGCACCGACTCCTTGATCTTGGCCCGGTCGTCGAGGTGGCGGCCGGTGACGGTGCCGCCGGCCCGCAGATCCTCGAAGGTGCCCTCGAAGCAGATCGTGCCGCCGGCCGTACCGGCGCCGGGGCCGAGGTCGACGACGTGGTCGGCGATCGAGATCGTCTCCGGCTTGTGCTCCACGACGAGCACCGTGTTGCCCTTGTCGCGCAGCCGCAGCAGCAGGCCGTTCATCCGCTCGATGTCGTGCGGGTGCAGCCCGATGGTGGGCTCGTCGAAGACGTACGTGACGTCGGTGAGGGAGGAGCCGAGGTGGCGGATCATCTTGACGCGCTGCGCCTCGCCGCCCGACAGCGTGCCGGCCGGCCGGTCGAGCGCGAGGTAGCCGAGGCCGATCTCCACGAACGAGTCGAGGGTCTGCTGCAGCACGGTGAGCAGCGGCGCCACCGACGGCTCGTCGAGGCCGCGCACCCACTCGGCCAGGTCGCTGATCTGCATCGCGCACGCGTCGGCGATGTTGGTCTTCCCGATCTTCGACGACCGGGCGCCCTCGGTGAGCCGGGTGCCCTCGCACCCGGGACACGTCGTGAAGGTGACCGCCCTGTCCACGAACTCCCGGATGTGCGGCTGCATGCCCTCCCTGTCCTTGGCGAGCATCGACTTCTGGATCCGCGGCACCAGCCCCTCGTACGTCATGTTGATGCCCGCGATCTTCATCCTGGTCGGCTCGCGGTACAGGAAGTCGTGCAGTTCCTTCTCGGTGAACCCGTGGATCGGCTTGTCCGCGTCGAAGAAGCCGGACTCGCTGTAGAGCCGGGAGTTCCAGCCGCCCCCCGTGTAGCCGGGGACGGTGATCGCGCCCTCGGAGAGCGACCTGGAGCCGTCGTAGAGCTGGGTGAGGTCGATGTCGGAGACCGTCCCGCGGCCCTCGCAGCGCGGACACATCCCGCCGGTGATGCTGAAGCTGCGCCGCTCCTTGACGGTCTGTCCGCCGCGTTCCACGGTGACCGCGCCCGCACCGCTGATCGAGGCGACGTTGAAGGAGAACGCCTTGGGCGGGCCGATGTGCGGCTTCCCGAGCCGGCTGAAGAGGATGCGCAGCATCGCGTTGGCGTCGGTGGCGGTGCCGACGGTGGAGCGCGGGTCGGCCCCCATCCGCTGCTGGTCGACGAGGATGGCGGTGGTCAGCCCTTCGAGCACGTCGACCTCGGGGCGGGCCAGCGTCGGCATGAAGCCCTGCACGAAGGCGCTGTAGGTCTCGTTGATCAGCCGCTGCGACTCCGCGGCGATGGTGCCGAACACCAGCGAGCTCTTGCCCGAGCCGGAGACGCCGGTGAACACCGTCAGCCGCCGCTTGGGGATCGCGATGCTGACGTCCTTGAGGTTGTTCACGCGCGCGCCGTGCACGCGGATCAGATCGTGGCTGTCGGCACCGTGCGGAGCGGGCGACGGCGTGTCCGTCCTCGTGGTCATGCCCATCGTGTCTCCATCTGTTACGTGGGGCCGCGTGCGCGGTCCCCCCTCGGCGTCGCTGGCTCGATCTAACCAGTTCCGGGCCGGGCGTCCGGTGCTTCCCGGCCGGTCCGATCGCCGACCTGTCGCAGACCTGTCGCAGACCGGCCGCGCACCGGCCCGGGTGCCTCCACGCTAGGGCGTGCCTGACCGGTCCGGCGGCGGTGGGCGCGCGTCCCGGCCCGGACCTGCGGCGGCGTCCGGGCGGAGGTCAGCGCGAGGCCCGCTGGGCGTCGACGATCCGGCGGGCCGCCTCGGCCGCGGCCCCGCTGCCCGCACCGCGGCGCGGCCGCCCGGACCAGCCGGGGAACTGCCCGGCGACGGTGCACCGCCACCGCAGCTTCAGCGGCGCCACGTTGGTCTCGCCGCGGTTCTGCTCCACCGCGCGGACGACGGCGGCCGCCACGTGGCCGGGGGCGACGGTCCGCACGCCGCTGGGCACGGCCGCGCCGGTCGCGGCGAACATGCCCGCGTCGCGGACGAACCCCGGCTGCACGAGCGAGACGCCGACGCCGGTGCCGTGCAGGTCCTGCCGGAGGCTGTGCGCGAAGCCGCGCAGGCCGAACTTCGTGGCGGTGTAGAGCGACGAGGCGGGGGTGGCGGCCTTGCCGGACATCGAACCGACGAAGACGAGGTGGCCGCGGCCGACGGCGACCATGCGGGGGGCGAGGAGCCGGGCGAGGAGCACCGGTGCGTGGAGGTTGACCGTCAGGGCCCGGTGGATCTGCTCGGGCGTGTAGTCGAGGAGTTCGCCGCTGGCCGGGAGCGCCGCGTTGGCGACGAGCAGGTCGGTGTCCGGGCAGGCGTCGGCGAGGGCGGCGACCTGGGCCGGGTCGGCGAGGTCGGCGGGTACGGCGCGGGCGCCGAGGTCGGCGGCGAGCCGGTCGAGCGCCTCCGACCGGCGGCCGGTCAGCACCAGCCGGGCGCCGGCCAGGGCCAGGCCGGTGGCGAGGGCGCGGCCGATGCCGCCCGTGGCGCCGGTGAGCAGGACGGTGGCTCCGGTGATGCGCATGGCGGCCTCCTGGGCGCGGCCCTGGGCGGGCCGATGAGGGGATGGCGGGCGGGCAGTGCGGCGGCGGTCCGGGGGACGCGGCGGCGATCCGGGGACGCACGGGCGGGCCGGTACGCGGGCGGGCCGACGCGTACGCCCTGGGCCGGTACGCGCGGCGCCCCCGCCGCGGGGACGGCCTGCGGCGGGGGCGCGTACGGGGGCCGGCCGGTCAGCCGCGGGCGGCGACGGGCGCGAGCGTGGCCAGGATCAGTGCGTACGGGGGGCGGTCGACGAGGTAGAAGTGGTCCCCGGGGGTGGTGTGCGCGCGCACCGGGCCCGCGGTGAGCTCGCTCCAGGGCCGCCGGTCGGCGTCGTTGTCGGCGTCGCCGGTGATCGTCGTGACGGGGCAGCGCAGCGGCGTCTCCGGGCGGGGCCGGTAGGTGTGGAACATCCGGCTGTCGGCGCGGACGTACGGCAGGACGAGCTCCTGGAAGGCCGGGTCGCGGGCGAGTTCGGGGTCGGTGCCGCCGAGGGTGAGCAGCCGCTCGACGACGGCCGCGTCGTCCTCGGCGCTCTCCCCGCCGTTCGCGGTGCTCTCCTCGGCGTCCGGGTCGGGGTGGGCGGCGTCGCACGAGCCGGAGGCGAAGAGGTGCGCCGGTCGGATGCCGCGGGCCTCCAGCGCCCGGGCGGTCTCCAGGGCGATCGGCGCGCCCATGCTGTGCCCGAAGAGGGCGAGCGGGCGGTCGGCGAGCGGTTCCAGCGCCTCCGCGATCACGGCGGCGAGGGCGCGCAGGTCGGTGGCGGGAGGCTCGGCGAGGCGTTCGGCCCGGCCGGGGTAGCGCACGGCGTGCACCTCCGTGCCGGGCAGGTGCGCGCCCCAGTCGCGGTAGAAGGATGCCGAACCTCCGGCGTGCGGGAAGCAGATCAGGCGCTGCTGCGGGTCGTCGACGGGGGTGGCGCACTGCAGCCAGGTCGTGGCGGGCCGGGTCACTTCGCGGCCTCCCGGCCGGCGCGCTGCCGTTCGGCGCGGAGGGCACGGGCCCGGCGGGCGGCGGCGTGCCGGTCGCCGCCCCGCGTGGCGTCCGCGTCGGCGCCGCCGGTGCGGATCAGCTCCGCCTGGGCCGTGACGGTGGTGTGGCGGAACAGCGCGACCACGGACGGCCGGGTGCCGGTGCGGGCCTCCAGGGCGTCCTGCAGCCGGAACATCGCGAGCGAATGGCCGCCGAGGTCGAAGAAGTTGACGTCGCGGGGCACGGTGTCGACGGCGAGCACGTCGCGCCAGGCGTCGCCGACGCGGGCCGTCAGGTCGCCGTCGGCCTTCGGCGGCGCGGGCTGTGCCGTGGCCTCGGCCGTGGCGGGCGGCCCGTCCGCGGTCGCCGTCGTCGGCACGGCCGCGAGCGCGGCGAGGGCGGCCCGGTCGGCCTTGCCGTTGACCGTCCTCGGGAAGGCGTCGAGCACGGTGATCCGGGTGGGCACCATGACGGCGGGCAGCAGCTCGGCGAGCCGGGCGCGCAGCGGCGCCGCGTCCGGGCGGGACGGCGCGAGGACGTACCCGGCCAGTGCGGTGTGTTCCGCGTCGGGTACCACGACGGCCTCGCGGACACCGGGGAGTTCGCACAACCGGGCTTCGACGTGGCCGAGTTCGATGCGATGGCCGCGGATCTTCACCTGGTGGTCGCGGCGCCCGAGGAAGTCGAGCATGCCGTCGGCGTTCCAGCGGACGAGGTCGCCGGTGCGGTACATCCGGCCGCCCGGCGCGGGCGCGAACGGGTCGTCGTGGAAGGCCCGCGCGGTGGCCTCGGGCCGGCCGAGGTAGCCCCGGGCGACACCGGCGCCGCCGATGTACAGCTCGCCCTCGCAGCCGGACGGCACCGGGCGCTGCTGATCGTCGAGGACGTAGAGCCGGGCGCCGGGCACCGGCCGGCCGACGGAGACGGCGCCCGGCTCGTCGTAGCGGCGGCAACTCGCCCAGACGGTCGCCTCGGTGGGGCCGTACTCGTTGACGAGCGCGACCGGGCCACCGTGCACGGCGAAGTGACGGGTCATCAGTTCCGGCGGCAGCGGTTCACCGGCCACGACCACGGTGTCGAGGGAGCGCAGGCGCGTCGGGCCGAGCCGGTCGGCCGCGTCGAGGACGACCCGGTAGAGCGACGGCACGCACAGCAGCATGGTGACCGCGTGCCGCTCCACGGTGCGGACGAGCGCCTCCGGGTCGCGCACCTCCTCGGGCGTGGCGACGACGAGGGTGCCACCGGCCGTCAGGGTGCCCCACAGGCCGGCCATCGACGAGTCGAAGGCGAGCGGCGAGACGAGCAGGAAGACCGGCGCCCCGGGGTAGACGAGGCGGCGGGCCAGGGTGGAGGCGGCCAGCTGGCCGTGTTCGACGAGCACGCCCTTGGGCCGGCCGGTGCTGCCGGAGGTGTGGATGACGTACGCCGGGTCGTCGGGGGCCGCGACCACCGGCGGGCCGGCCGGGGTGTCGGTGCGCTCCTCCGCGTCGGCCGGGACCACCGGGACGCCGGGGAGCGTGCCGGGGTCGACGTCCCCCGCGGTCACGACGGCCACGACCCCGGCGCCGGCCAGGAGTTCCGTGGTGCGCAGCGGCGGGTTCGCCGGGTCGACGGGGACGAAGGCGGCGCCCGCGCGCAGCACGCCGAGCACCGCGGCGACCATTCCGGTGGAGGGTGCCGCCAGCACCCCGACGAGGCTGCCGCGCCCGATCCCCGCGGCGGTGAGCCGTGCGGCGATCCGTCCGGCCCAGCCGTCGAGGGTGCGGTAGTCGACGCTCCGGCCCGCTGCCACGACGGCCGTCCGGTGCGGGTCGGTGCGGGCGAACCCGGCGACGAGGTCGTGGACGAGGCCGGGCCGGCCGCCGGGCAGCGGGGTGCCGCAGCCGGGGTCCGCGGGGCTGCCGTCGCGGCCTGCCGGGTCGAGGGGACGGCGGCCCGCCGGGGCCGTCGGTGTCGATATGGTCATCAGCACTCCTCTGTGTCGTCGATGGGCTGCGGGGCCGGGCCCGCCTGCGGAGGCGCGGCACGGGGCGAGGCACGGGGGCGCAGCACGGGCCCGGGGTGCGCGCCCGTGCGGCGCAGGTCGGACGAGGGCCCGGTGCGGGCGGGACGTTGCGGGCGGGGACGGCAGGGACGTTGCGGGCGGGATGGTGCGGGCGTGGAGAGACGACGCGGGCCGCGCGTCCGTGCCGCGCCGCACGGACGGCGCCCGGCGGATCACACCTGACGGATCACACCCGGCGGAGTCCGGTGGCGACCGTCAGGGCCTGCAGCACGAGCAGGCCGGCGAGGGTGGCGGTGAGTCCGAAGCCGTCGGCGAACCAGCCGATCAGCACCGGTCCGGCGAGGAATCCGCCGTAGGTGAGGGTGTTGACCTTGGCCAGGGCGGCGGTCGCGGCGGCGGAGTCCGGTGCGGCGCCGTCCTCGGCGGCGCCGTGGCCGACGGCGCTGAAGATGAGCGGCACGATCACGGAGAGGCCGGCCCCGTGCAGACCGAAGCCGATCACCGCCACGACCGGGGACGGGCTGACCACGACCACGGCGAGGCCGAGCACGGCGAGCGCACCCGCCCAGCGGACGAGGGTGGACGCGCCGAACCGCGTGTTGAGCCGGTCGCCGACCAGCCGTCCGCCCGCCTGGCAGAAGCTGAAGCAGATGTAGCCGACGGAGGCCATGGCCAGGGTGGCGCCGAGCTCCTCGTGGAGGAAGATGCCGCCCCAGTCGCCCACAACGGCCTCCGAGACGAGGACGACGGTGCCGGTCAGGCCCAGCACGAGCACCCGGCCGGTCCATCCGTCGCGCCATCCGGCGCGCGGCTTCGCGGTGTCGCCCTCCGGCGCGGCGCGGTCGGCGGAGGCGGGCAGCATGGACCGGCCGGCCGCCAGGGCGAGCACCACGAGGACGCCGCTCACCGCGAGGTAGTGCGCCGGGTAGGCGACGCCGGCCTTGACGACGACGCCTCCGACGGTGGCGCCGGTCAGCGTGCCGATGCTCCAGGCCGCGTGGCAGCTGTTCATGATGGGCCGGCCGAGAGCGCGTTCCACCGCGATGGCGTGGGCATTCATCGACACGTCGACAAGGCCGTTGACGGCGCCGAACACCAGCAGGGCCGCCATGAAGAGGAAGCGGTTGTCGGCGAGGGCGATGCAGGCCAGCGAGGCGGGCAGCGCCACGATCATCACCCGGGCGAGGGCGCCGCTGCCGAAGCGGGCGACCAGGGAGCCGGCCCACTGGAGCGTCACCAGTCCGGTCACGACCGGGAGGAGCAGGTAGAGGCCCAGCAGGCCGTTGGACAGCCCGAACTCCGCCTTCAGCGAGGGCATCCGCAGGTAATAGTTGGCGAAGAGCAGGCCCGCCACCAGGAACGGCGCGGGCGCCGCCCAGCGCGCCCCCGGCGGCAGCGGCGGCAGCGGCGCCTCCGGCCGGTCCGTGCGGATCAGGTCCTTCTCCGGTGTCGCCATTGGCCGGTCCACCCCTCCGTCAGCCGGTGCGCGGCGGCTCCGGTCATCGAACGTGCCGTGCGACCGGCGGCCTGCGGCCCTCGGCGGGCCCGCGCCGGACCCCGCACCATGCATTGGCAATACCTTGCCACATAGTTGCCAATCGTGGCAATGGTCGACCCCGGACGATCGGCGGCCGACCCCGAGACCTGCGCGCGGGCGACCGTCACCGGCGCCCGCGACGCAGCCTCGGCACCACCGGCCGCGGCACCACCGACATCGGCGCCACCGGCATCGCCGCCACCCGCCACGGCTGTCACCAGCGGTGGTGGACGGCCGCGCGGATCCGCCGGTCGTACAGCGCCTCGACGGCCGCCAGCGTGGCGGCGTCCAGCGGCGGGAGCGCGGCGGCGGCCGCGTTGGCCCGCACCTGCGCGGCGCTGCGGGCACCGGGGATGACGGTGGTCACGCCCGGCTGCTGGAGGATCCAGCGCAGGGCTGTCTGCGCGGGTGTCGCACCGGCGGGTGCGAGCGCGGCGAACTCCGCGGCGGCGTCCACGCCGTCGGCGTAGTCCACCCCGGAGAACGTCTCGCCGACGTCGAACGACGCACCCCCGCGGTTGTAGGCGCGGTGGTCGTCGGGGGCGAACGCCGAGTCGTGCCGGTAGGCCCCCGAGAGCAGTCCGGACGCGAGCGGCACCCGGGCGACGATGCCGACGCCCGCCTCCCGGGCGGCGGGGAGCACCCGTTCCAACGGCTTGCGGCGGAAGGCGTTCAGGATGATCTGCACACTCGCGACACCCGGCCGGGCGATGGCGGCGAGCGCCTCCTCGCAGGTCTCCACGCTCACGCCGTAGGCCGCGACGCGCTTCTCGTCGACCAGGGTGTCGAGCGCGTCGTACACCGCGCCGGAGGAGACGACCACGCCGGGCGGGCAGTGCAGTTGCACGAGGTCGAGCCGGTCGACCCCGAGGAGTCGCCTCGAACGGTCCGTCCAGGCACGGAGGTTGTCGAGGGTGTACGCGGCCGGGTCCTGCCGGGCGGCCCGCCGTCCGGCCTTGGTGGCGACCGTCACCGGCGGGCCGTCGCCGCCCCGTTCGCGCAGGAACGCGCCGATCAGCCGCTCGCTGCGCCCGTCGCCGTACACGTCCGCGGTGTCGAGGAACGTCACGCCGGCGTCGGCCGCCGCGTGCAGCACTGCGAGCGCTTCGCGGTCGTCCACGGCGCCCCAGTCGGCGCCGAGCTGCCAGGTGCCGAGGCCGACGGCCGACACCTCCCTGCCGATCCGTTCGAAGGTCCTGCGCTCCACGGTGCCGCCCTCCTGTCGGTGTCGAAGGGCCCGGCCACGACCGGGCCTCCTCTTGTCAACAACTTGCCATACTCTTGCCTCATCTGGCAATGTGGTACGCCCACCGGCGGCCCGGCAGTCCCCACGACCCGGCACCGGCACCGCCACCCGACCCGGCCACCCGACCCGGCCACCCGACCCGGCCACCCGACGGCCGGTCGACACCGGGCGCGTGGCACCGGGCCACCGGGCCACCGGACGGGGCCCGTACGGGACCGCCCGCCACCGACCGAAAGGGCTCGCATGACCGCCAGGAAGAAGTTCGGGGATCCGGCACTCTTCGGCGAGGAATGGGCCGACGACTACGACGAGAAGACCACCCTCGACCCGGCCCCCGCCGTCGAGTTCCTCGCCGACCTCGCCGGCCGCGGCCGGGCGCTCGAACTCGCCGTCGGCACCGGCCGGGTGGCCCTGCCGCTGGCCGCACGCGGGGTCCGCGTCGAAGGCGTCGAGGGCTCCGACCGGATGGTGCGGCGCTTGCGCGAGAAGCCCGGGGGCACGGCGATCCCGGTGGTCGTCGGCGACATGGCCGACGTGCCGGCGGAGGGCCCCTTCGCCCTCGTCTACCTGGTCTTCAACACCCTCTTCAACCTCATCGACGCGGACCGCCAGGCCGACTGCTTCCGCAACGTCGCCCGGGTGCTCGACGAGGACGGCGCCTTCGTCGTCGAGACCTACGTGCCCGACCCGTCGTTCTTCGACCGCGGCCAGCGCGTCGAGACGCTCGCCGTCACCGAGGACTCCGCCACCATCGAGGTCTACCGGTTCGACCTCGCCGCACAGCGCTTCCACAGCCAGAAGATCACCTTCGACGCCGACGGCGTGCACCTGCGCCCCCACGCCGAGCGCTACTGCTGGCCGTCCGAGCTCGACCTCATGGCCGCCCGGGCCGGGCTGCGCCTCGACCGGCGCTTCGCCGACTGGTCCGGCCGGCCCTTCGGAGCCGACAGCACCGGCCACGTCTCCGTGTACCGGCCGGCCCGGTGAGCGCCGCCACCGTCGCCCTGGTCACCGGGGCCAACAAGGGCATCGGCCGGGAGACGGCCCGGCGGCTGGCGTTGCGCGGGGCCACCGTCCTGCTGGCCAGCCGCGACCCGGACCGCGGCGCCGAGGCGGCCCGCACGCTGGCCGCGGAGGGCGTCCGCGTCCGCCCGGTACGGCTCGACGTGACCGAGCCGGGGAGCGTCACGGCGGTCGCCGCGCGGATCACGCAGGAGTACGGACGGCTCGACGTCCTGGTCAACAACGCCGGCACGTTCCTCGGGGCGCGCGCCACCGACACCACCGGGGCCGTCATGCGGGACACGCTCGCCGTGAACGTCGTCGGCGTGGTCACCGTGATCCACGCCCTGCTGCCGCTGCTGCGCAGCGCCCCCGCACCGCGCATCGTCAACGTCTCCAGCACCACCGCCTCGATCGGGCTGACCGCCGACGGCGCGGACCTGCCCGGCGACGCCTCGCTCCGCCTCGCGTACGCGAGCTCGAAGGCCGCGCTCAACATGCTGACGGTGCAGTACGCCCGCGCCTTCGCCGAGGACCCGGAGCTGGCGCACCTGAAGATCAACGCGGCGTCGCCCGGCTACACCGCCACCGACATGAACGCCTTCCGCGGCACCCGAAGCGTCGAGGAGGGCGCCCGCGCCGTCGTCGAGCTCGCCACCCTGCCGGCCGACGGCCCGACCGGCGGCTTCTTCGACGACCGCGGCCGGGTGGCCTGGTAGGTCGGCCCGGCCGCATCCCCCGCATCCATCCCGTCAGGAGGCCCGCCGTGACGGCACCCACGACCATCCCGGAACCCCTCGCACCCGCCGCCCCACCGACCGCACCCGCCGCCGCACCCCCCGGGACACCGCCCGCGCCCGGCACACCGCCCGCGCCCGACGCCCCGGCCTCACCCGACGCCCTCGTCGACCCCGCCCTGCACGCCGACGGCGACCCGTTCGCCGTGTGGCGGTGGATGCGCGCCCACGCGCCGGTCCACCGGCACGAAGCGGGCGAGCTTCCGGCCTTCTGGTCGCTCACCCGGCACGAGGACATCCGGGCCGTCTACCGCGACCCGGCCGTGTTCAGCTCCGCCCGGGGCGTCCTGCTGCGGTCCGCCGCACTCGGCGACGACCCGGGCGGCGGGACCACCCTGGCCCTGACCGACCCCCCGCGCCACAAGCAGCTGCGCGGCATCGTCGCCGACTGGTTCACCGCGCGCTCCGTCCGCTCGCTGGAGGAGCCCATGCGGGCCGCGACCCGGGCGATCCTCGCCCGGGCGGTCGAGCAGGGCGAGTGCGACCTCGTCCACGACGTCGCCGGACGGCTGTCGATCTACGTCATCGGCCACATCATGGGGGTGCCCGAGGAGGACCACGAGTCCCTCTTCGCGTGGACGGACGAAGCCTTCGCGGCCGGCCTCTCCCTCGCCTCCTCCCCCCGCCTCATGGGCTACTTCATCGACCTGATGAACCGCCGGACGGCCGATCCGACCGACGACCTGACCAGCATGCTGGTGTGCGGGCTCATCGACGACGAACCGCTCACCGAGTACGAGATCGTGCTCAACTGCGAGAACCTGGTGGGCGCCACCGAGAACGGCCGGCTCGCCCTGGCGGGCGGGGTGCAGGCCCTCCTCGACCGCCCCGACCAGCTCCGGCAACTGCGCGAGGACCGTTCCCTGCTGCCCTCCGCGATCGAGGAGGTGCTGCGGTGGACGTCCAGCGCCGCCCACAGCATGCGCACCGCCACCCGTCCGGTCGACATCCACGGCCGGCACGTCGAGGCGGGCGACCGGGTGGTGCTGTGGGTGCCGTCCGCCAACCGCGACGAGGCCGTCTTCGACGACCCCGACCGCTTCGACATCACCCGCACCCCCAACCGGCACCTCGCGTTCGGCGGCGGCGAGCACTTCTGCATCGGCAGCACGCTGGCCCGCGCGCAGATGCGCATCCTCTACACCGAACTCCTCGACCTCGCCGCCCGGATCGACCGCACCGGGCCCGCACACCCCGTGCACTCGATCGCCGTCCGCGGCCCCGAGACGCTCCCGGTGCGCATCACCCCGCGGTGACACCGGGCGCCGCCTCCGCGAAGCCCCGGACAGCCGCGCACCGCGCATCCCCAGTACCTCCGACACGCGCAGGAGACAACCACGCCATGGACGGATCCCGTACAGCCACGGCCGAAGCCACAGCCACCACCCCCACGCCCGCTCCCACCCCGACCCCCCGGGCCGGCGCATCCACGACCGGCGCGGACCGGGCCGAGGCCGCGCGGGCCCGCGACCGGCGGCACGTCTGGCACACCTGGTCGCCGCTGAGCGCCGACCGCTCGGCCCTCACCCTCACGCACGGCTCGGGCCACCGCGTCTGGGACATCGACGGCCGCGGGTACGTCGACGCGTCCGCCCTCAACTCCACCTGCGGGTACGGGCATCCCGAGGTGCTGCGGGCGATCGCCGGCCAGGCCGCACGGCTGCACCACGCCGACCTCTCGGTGGCCGGCCACGAGCCCGCCGGGCTGCTCGCCGAACGCCTCTCCGCCCTCCTGCCCCCCGGCCTGTCGAAGACCCTCTTCGTCAACAGCGGCTCCGAGGGCTTCGACGCCGCCGTCATGATCGCCACGTCGTACTGGACGCACGTGGGCCGGCCGCGCTCGCGGGTCGTCACCTTCGCCCGCGGCTACCAGGGCGCGACGCTGCTCAGCCGCAGCATGTCCGCCCTCCCCCGCAGCCGTCACCTGCTCAGCCCGCCGCTGCCGGTCACCCTCGTCGACCTGCCCGCCGAGCCACGCCTGCTGCGCCGCGAGGAGTCGCTCCCCGCGCTGCTGGAGGCCTTCCGCCGGGCCATCGGCGACGACCCGGACGACCTGCCCGCGGCCGTGGTGGTGGAACCGTTCCTCAACGTCGGCGGCGCCGTGGTGCTGCCGACGGGCTTCCTGCGGGGGCTGCGGGAGCTCTGCGACGCCACCGGCACCCTGCTGGTCGTCGACGAGGTGTTCACCGCCTACGGGCGGTCCGGGCGGATGTTCGCCTGCCTGCGGGAGAACGTCGCCCCCGACATCGTCGTCTCCAGCAAGGGCCTCACCGGCGGGTACGTGCCGCTCGCGGCGGTCACCGTGCAGCAGCACGTCCACGACACCTTCGACCGCGATCCGGTCGTCGGAGGCCTCCGCTACGGCCACACCACCTCCGGTCACGCCGTGGCGTGCGCCGCCGCCCTCGCCACCCTCGACATCCTGGAGAAGGACGACCTGTGCGCGCGGGCCGAGCGCCTCGGCACCGAACTCCTCGGCCGGCTCGCGCCCCTGACGCGGACCGAGGGGGTCGTCGACCTTCGCGGGCTGGGGCTCATCGTGGCGGTGGAGACCGTCTCGGAGGAGACCGCCGCCCGTGCCGTGGCCCGTGCCCGGGCGCAGGGCCTCCTGCTGCGCCAGATCGGGCCGTCCGTCGTGGCGGTGCCCCCGCTGGTGATCGACGACGAGGGTGCGGCCACCGTCGCCGACGGGCTCGCCGCCGCGGTGGCGTACGCCACCGCCTGACGCAGGGCGACGGCACCGCGGCCCCCGGGGGTTCCGCGGCCCGGTGTGGGCCGCGGAACCCCCGGGGGCCGCCGTCGTGAAGGAACCTCCCGTGCAGGCTCCGGGTCTTCTCCGTGCGCCGCGGAACGCACGCTCGTGGGGACGCGCCCGGTACGGCGGTGGGGGCGCGCCCGGTGCGGCGCGCCCCCACGGCGTCAGGCGATGCCCGCGTTGTAGCCCGAGGTGTCGCCGCTGACCACGACGCCGGGCCGGCCGTCGACACCGACGGGTACGGTGCCGGCCACCGTGCACCGCTCGGCACGCCGGTCCTCGGCGCCGTAGTCGTGGACGGCGTAGTGCTGGGTGGCCCGGTTGTCCCAGACCGCGAGGTCGCCCACCTGCCAGCGCCAGCGGACGGTCTGCTCGGGCCGTGTCACGTACTCCTGCAGGATGCGCAGCAGGTCGCGCGAGGCCTGCGGGGTGAAGCCGACCGCCCTGCGGGCGAACCCGCCGACCAGCAGCGCGCGTTCGCCGGTCTCGGGGTGGACGTGGACGGCCGGGTGCTCGGTCTCGAACAGGGTCGCGATGTACTCGCGGCGGGCCGCCACGGTCTCGTCCGTGTAGTCGGAGTCGTTGCTGTGCACGATGCGCAGCCGGTCGGCGAGGGCCCGCAGCGGCTCCGGGAGCGCCTGGTACGCGGTGACGGTGTTGGCCCACATCGTGTCGCCGCCGACCGGCGGGGTCACCTTGTTGTGCAGGAAGGCGATGGCCGGGGGCCGGTCCACGAAGGTGAGGTCGGTGTGCCAGTGGTTGGCCCGGGTGCCCTGTCGGGAGTCGATCTCCCGCACCTCGGGACGGTCCTCGGGGGCGCTGTAGATGGGGTGGCCGAGGGTCAGGTCGCCGAACCTCCGGGCGAAGGCGGCCTGGCTGTCGTAGTCGAGCAGCTGGCCCCGGAGGAAGATCACCTTGTGTTCGAGGAGGGCGCGGCGGAGTCGTTCGACGGTCCGGTCGTCGAGGGGCTCGGCGGCGTCCACGCCGCCGATCTCGGCCCCCAGGTTGCCGGACAGCGGGGTGACGGCGACCTCGGCCGGCGCCGTTCGGGTGATGGTCACGGTGCGTGCCTTTCTGTCGGGCGGCTGGCTCTGGCCTCCACCATGCCGCACTGTTGCCAGGTCTGGCAACACTCCATCCACCCTTGCTAACAGGCCATGACTGCCACACCTCGCCACTCCAAAGCCTCGAACCTTGCCAGATGATCACTCAGATATTGCCAAACGTTGCCACGGCTCGTAGGGTGGTCCCGCCGCGCCACCGCCCCGACCGGGGTGGCGACGGCATCCGGCCCGGCACGAGAAGCGAGGAGCAGGGATGGAACGGCACGACATCCATGTGGTGTTCGCGGTGGACGACAACTACGCCACGGCGGCGACGGTCGTCGCCCGCTCGATCCGCGCAGGCCTGCGGGACGCGGACCGCGGGATCGTCTTCCACGTGATCGACTCCGGACTCACCCCGGAGAGCACCGACCGGCTGCAGGAGTCCCTGTGCGCGCTCGGCACCGCCCTGGTGCACACCGTGCCGGACCGGCTGGAGATGGCGGTGCCCCGCAAGCACTGGACGGCGGCCACCCTCCACCGGCTGCACATCGCCGAGGTGATCCCCGCCGACGTCGACCGCGTGATCTACCTCGACGTCGACACCATCGTGCTGGACGACCTGGCGGAGCTCTACGACATCGACCTGGCGGGCCGGCCCATCGGGGCCGTCATCAACGAGGTCGCCCCGGCGCGGCTGCTGACGCTCGACGGAACGACCGCCAGCCTCAGCCAGACCGGGGCGAAGCCGCCGGGATACTTCAACGCCGGGGTCCTCGTCATCGACATGCTGCAATGGCGGGCGGAGGACATCACCGCACGGTCCCTGCACATCTACCGGACGTACGGCAAGGACATTCCCACGCTCGACCAGGACATTCTGAACCACCTCTTCGCGGAACGCTGGCTGCCCGTTCCGTCGAAATGGAACAAGCTCATCGAACACCCGGTGCACGGCCGGTTCGGCCAGGGCCGGATGGAATACCTGACGCGCCGTGAAGGAATCATCCACTACATCGGTGGGGACAAGCCGTGGAGTGACGATTTCCCGGACAACGCGCTCCGGCAGGTCTACCGCTCCTTCTCCGCCGTTCCCGTCTGACCGCCTGACCGACCGGCAGCCGGACCGATCGGCCCGATCAGCCCGACCGACCGGCCACACCGACCGCCCCGACCATCCCGACAGCCCCGACAGCCCCGACAGCAAGGAGACCGTCCGTGACCGTCGACCATCTGCGTCCCGGCGAGGTCTACCCGGACGCCGCGGAGGTCCACCGCCTGGTGGCCGCGCAGTTCCCGCAGTGGGCCGACCTCCCCGTCCGGCCGGTCTCCGCCTCCGGCGTGGACAACGCGACCTACCGGCTGGGCGACACCATGTCCGTCCGGCTGCCCCGCCTGCCCCGGTGGATCGGGCAGGTGGAACGGGAACAGCGCTGGCTGCCGAGGCTCGCCCCGCTGCTCCCGCTGACCGTCCCCGAGCCGCTGGCCCAGGGAGCGCCCGGCGAGGACTATCCGTTCCCGTGGTCGGTCTACCGGTGGCTGGAGGGGGAGAACGCCGATCCCGCCCGCATCGACGACCTGCACGACGCCACGCAGCAGTTGGTCGGCTTCTTCTCCGCACTGTGGAAGATCGACGCCTCCTACGGCCCGCCGCCCGAGGCCAGCAACGGCTTCCGCGGGGCGGCCCTCGACGACCCGCGGGACTCCCCCGTGGTGGCGGAGCGGATGCGCGCCCGGATCTCGGCGCTGGAGGGCCTGGTCGACACGGACGCCGTGACGGCCGTGTGGGAGACCGCGCTGGCGGCTCCGGCGTGGGAGGGGCCGCCGGTCTGGGTGCACGGCGACCCGGGTCCGGCGAACATGCTGGCCCGGGACGGCCGGCTCACGGCGGTGATCGACTTCGGGACGCTCGCCGTCGGCGACCCGGCGACCGACATGATCGCCGCATGGACGTTCCTGCCGTCGGAGACCCGGGACGCGTTCCGCGCCGGCCTCGGCGTCGACGACGCGACCTGGGCGCGCGGCCGTGCCTGGGGCCTGAGCAGTGTGCTGCCGTCGGCCGAGGACCTGGCCGACCCGGAGCGCGCCCCTGCCGCCCGGCGCCGCCTCGACGGGATCGTCGAGGACCACCGGCGGGCCCCGTAGCCGGGGCGCGGAGGGCGGAACGAAGGGCGGAACGGCGGGCGGGGCCGGGCACCACGGGTGTCCGGCCCCGCCCGCCGTGCTGCCCTCCCCGGCACCCGGCACCACCGCCCCCTCGTCGGGCAGGGGGCGGCGGTACCGGGTGGTCGGGCGGGTCAGAGGCCGGGCGTACCGGCCGCGCGCAGCCGCGCCCGGCCTGCGTCGAACTCCCGGTAGGCGCTGCCGAGCTCCACCGCCAGCGCCGGCCAGTCCCGGTAGTCCCCGTACGCGAGGGTGCAGGGCCGGAGGCCGAGGTCGGGGTCTCCGACGTCGAGTCGGCCGCCGTGCTCGGCGACGTGGGCCAGGAACGCCTTCGACTCGTCGATGATCACCGGGTTGTTGATCTGCCAGGTGCCGGTGGAGTACGCGTCCACCCGCCGTACGAGGCGCTCGTGGGCGGAGGCCGTCCACTTGAAGTGGTGCACCTGGGTGTAGAGGCTGTCGGTCGGCACGCCGCGGCCGGTCCAGCTGTTGTGCTGTCCGTAGCCGAGTTCGACCCGGCCGCGAGCCAGCGTCACCTTGGTCGGGCGGGCCCGCATCAGCCGCAGGGTCAGCAACCCCGCCAGGCCGTACTGCTGCCAGAGCGGGGTGTCGCCGGTCACGTCGGGTTCGGGGAACGAGCCGTCGGCCGCGACCCGGTCGAGGAAGGCGCCTTCGACGTAGTCGTAGTCGTGCCGCTCGCAGTGCCGGACGGCCTCGGCGAGGGTGTCCGGGTAGACCTGGAACTCGTCGAGGTCGGCGACGACCCACCAGTCGTCCGGGTGCTCGGCCATCGTCTCGCGGATCAGCCGGGGATTCAGGTGCTCGTGCCACGGCCCCTCGGATATCCGGGAGAATTCCAGCCCGGCCCGGTGCATCACCTCGATCGATTCCGGAAGGCCCGGATCGGACATGCTCTCCACATGGCGCACCACGTGGAATTCCTCCACCCCGAGTCGCCGGTAGTGGTCGAGGAACCTTCCCAGCAACGACGTGTCCCCACCGACGACCGACACCATTCTGATGGTCATGCCCAGCGCCCTCCCCTAACCCGTTGAAATCGACGGGGAACGAATACCCCGTCGGCGAACGGGTATTCTCCGGCCCCCGGTTCCCCGCCCCGGCCGTACGCCCGAACCCGTCCCGGCCGTACGCCCGAACCCGCCCCGACACGACGGACGGCTCCTCCCGCCGTGCACCGGGGCACGACCGGGCATCGATCCGCACCGGACCCTGGACAGCGGCACCCGGCTGGGTCAGCATTCACCACCATGATCCCTCCCTCCTCCACCCGGGCCGCCGGGCACGCCGAGCTCCTGGCAGCCGTCGTCGCCACGGCCGAGGACATCGCGGCGCTGCTGCGGTCGTGCGGCGACACCTCCGCGCCGATTCCCGGCGCCGAGTGGACGGTCGGCGAGGCAGCGGCGCACCTGGCCATCGCGAACGAGCTGATGGCCGGCCTCGCCGCCGGCGAACGACGGACGTACGGCGACGGCACCCCGCAGAGCCTCGCCGCGGCCAACGCCGAGGCCCTGGCGGTGTTCCCGGAGCGCGACGGCCCGGCCCTGGCCGCGGAGATCACCCGGCATGCGCAGTCCTTCGGCGAGGCGTTCGCCCGCCGGTCGCCGTCCGACCCGGTGCTCACCCCGCTGGGCGCGATGGACCTGGCCACGCTGGCCTCGTACCTGCTCACCCACATGCTCGGCCACGGCTACGACATCGCCGTCGCGCTCCGCCGGCCGCACATGATCGACCGCCACCGGGCCGAGCTGTGCCTGCCGTTCCTGATGACCGCGATGCCGCGGGTCGTCGACGACCGCGCGTCGGCGGGCCACACCGCCCGCTACGACCTGCGGATGGGCCGCGGCCCCCGCCTCACCGTCACCTTCTCCGACGGCGCCGTCGAGGTGGCCCCGGGAACGGCCCCACGCCCCGACTGCACGATCCTGACCGGACCGGTCGCGTTCGTCCTGCTCGCGCTGGGCCGGTACACACCGGTCGCGGCCCTGGCCCGCGGCCGGGTGCTCGCCTGGGGCCGACGCCCCTGGCTCGCCCTCCGTTTCCCGCTGCGCTTCGCGGCCCCCTGACCCCTGGCTCCTGGCCCCTGGCCCCTACCGGCACGTCACCACCGGGGTGGCGGAACGTTCTCCTCCCGTGCGGCAGAGCGCCGACCGACCCCACCGCGTGCGGCACCCGCACCCGCACCCGGGCGGAAAACCCCGCGACCTGCGGGCTCGCGGCCTGTACGGTCGGTCGTGTCCGGGTGCGCAGGCCGGGGTTACTTCCTCTTCCCAAGGGGTGACCCGGGTTCGAATCCCGGCCGCCGGTCCGCCCGGCGGTAGCTCAGCGGCCCAGAGCGCCAATCGTCACCTCGGCCGACCTCGATCTCCGGACACACAACTTCACAGGTGCACCTCCCGGTCCGGGAGGGTGCGGCACCGGGACGCCCGGTGCGCAGGCAGCGGATACTTCCTTGGTGAACGTCCCCCACGGGGGCGCCGGGTTCGAACCCCGACAGTGCCGCAGCCGATCCAGATCTCGGGCGTCCCACCACCGCCTGCCCGTGTCCGCCCGGCCGTCCTCCGCGAGGACGGGCGGGCGGGCCGCCGGCCGAAAACCCCGTGCGCGGAGCGGGGTTCCTGCCCCAGACTGCCGGCATGGAGAGGTCCGGGGACGCACGGGCGAACGGCCTCCTGGGGTTTCCGCCCGACGCCCGCCTGCTGATCGTCAACTGTGACGACTTCGGCCTGTACCCGGCGGTCAACCGGGCCGTGGTCGAGTCGGTCGAGGACGGCATCGCCGGCTCGTGCAGCCTGATGCCGGGCTGTCCCGGCGGGCCGGACGCGATGCGCCTGCTGCACGGGCACCCGGCCCTGCCGTTCGGCATCCACCTCACGCTCGTCTGCGAGACGCCCCGGAACCCGTGGGGTCCGGTCGCCGCGCGGGGCACCGTCCCGTCCCTCCTGGACGACCGCGGAGCGCTCTTCGCCCCCACTCCCGCGGGCCGCTCGGCCCTCCTGGCCCGGGCCAGGATCGAGGAGGTCGAGACCGAGTTCCGCGCGCAGATCGACACCGTCGACGCCGCAGGGCTGTCACCGACCCACCTCGACTTCCACTGCCTCGCCGACGGCGGACGCGACGACATCCTCGACCTCACCCGCCACCTGGCCGCGGAGTACGGCCTGGCCGTACGGGTCTGGCTCGACCCGGCGCGGCGGGAGCTGCGCAGGCAGGGCCTGCCGGTCGTCGACCACGACTTCCTCGACAGCTTCTCCCTCGGCCTCGACGGCAAGGCGGAGCAGTACACCCGGCTGCTGCACGAGCTCCCGCCCGGCCTGAGCGAGTGGGCCGTGCACCCGGGCTCGGGGAGCGCGGAGGCCCGCGCGGCCGACCCCGACTGGCGTGTCCGGCAGACGGACCACGCGTTCCTGACCTCGCCGCTGAGCCACGACCTCATCCGTGCGGAGGGCGTCACCGTCATCGACTACACGGCCCTCCGGGAGCTCTGGCCCGGCCGCCCCTCACCGGCCGACCCCTCCCTGGCCGACCCCTCCCCGGCCGACCCCTCCCCGGCCGTCCCTCCCCGGTGAGCGCGCCGCCCCGCACGGCGTGACCCGTCGCGCGGCCCCCGCGGACACCCCCGGGACCGCAGCACCCGGCACCCCGGCACCCCGGCGACCGACACCGCAGCACCCGGGCCGGGAAACAGCCCGGGACGCGGGCCGGCCGGCCCCTCCGCCTGACGCCCTGTCACCCGTTCTGCCGCCTGCCGTCCGACTTTCGCGAGTACGTCCTGCGGGCCGCCGCCGCCCCGTGCACGAAGGGTTCGGGGGCGGCCCGACCGGCGCTCAGGACGGGAGATGACGATCTGCCAGGTTGCCGAGGTGACGGGGTGTCGGTTGCCTCTGGGGTGGAACCCCTCATGCCCCGGGCAGTCGGCCCAGGGCGTGCTCGAACAAAGGACACCCATGCACATCGCACGTATGGTCGCCGGCGCGTTCCTGGCGGTCGGCACGGTCGGCATCGCCGTCCCCGCGGCTGCCGCGGAGGCAGATTCCGGCATCGAGATCAGTCCGGCGATCGCCCAGCCCGGATCGACCGTCCGGGTCACCACGACCGCCTGCGCCCCCGACATCACCTACGGCAAGGGGAACTCGGAGGCGGGCGGCGACTTCCACCTCACGGAGAGCGACGGCCAGGGCAGGCTGAGCGGCGAGTTCACCGTTCCGGAGGACACCGCTCCCGGCACGTACCAGGTCATCGCCAAGTGCCCGCCGCGGATCCAGACCAGCGGCACGGTCGAGGTCCGCGTCGAGGCCCGTGCGGAGGACGGCGGCAAGGGCGGCGGCGAGGCCCGTGCGGAGGACGGCGGCAAGGGCAGCGGCGAGGCCCGTGCGGAGGACGGCGGCAAGGGCAGCGGCGAGGCCCGGGACGAAAGCCGTGGCGAGGGCCGCAGCGAGGGCCGTGAGGAGGGCGGCCGGCCCCACGGGGCGGTCGATGCGGGCGCCGGCGGCACCGCGGGCGGCGGCACCGGCCAGGTCGCCCTGGGCGCCGGGCTCCTCGCGGCCGCCGGCGTGGGCGGTGCGGTCCGTCTCCGCAACCGTCGCCCGCAGCAGGCTCCCTCCGGGCGCTGACGCACCGTCCACCGCCGGGCCGTGATCCCGGCCCGGCGGGCCCACCCCACCGCGACACCAGGGACCGATCACCATGCCAGGCAAGACCACAGGTGCGCGTCGGCGTGCACCCGCCCCTTCCGCCCTGCTCCTGGGCGCGGCCCTGGTGGCCGGTCCCTGGCTGGTGGTCGACGGAGCCCGTACGACGGCACCGCCGCAGCCGTCCGCGGCCCAGGCGTTCTCCCCCGCCCCCACCCTCGCGGGGACGCCGTCCGACCCTGCCCCGGACCCGCCTCCGCCGGGGGCGGCCGCGCTGCCCCCGGCGGACCCCGTCCGGCTCCGCATCCCGGCGATCGGGGTGGACAGCCCCGTGACACGGCTGGGTCTCTCCCCGGACGGCACGCTCACGCCCCCGCCCGCCGACGGTCCCGCGGTCGCCGGCTGGAACGGCGACGGCACACCGCCCGGCTCCGCGGGGACCGCGGTGGTGGTCGGCCACGTCGACACCAGCCGCGGGCCCGGCGTCTTCTTCGGCCTCGGTGCGCTCGGCAAGGGCAGCACGGTCGAGATCACCCGGACGGACGGGCGCACGGCGGTCTTCACCGTCGACGCCGTCGAGGTCTACGAGAAGAAGGACTTCCCCGACGACAGGGTGTACGGCGGCTCCGGCACGCCCGAGCTGCGGCTGATCACCTGCGGCGGCAGCTACAGCCCGGCGGCCGGGTACTCGGCCAACACCGTGGTCTACGCGTCGCTGACCGACGTGACGGGCTGATCTGACCGCGCGGCGGCCTGCCCGCGGTCAGGGGCCGGGCACGACGGCGACCGGGCACGGCGCGTGGTGGAGCACCGCGTGGGCGACGGAGCCGAGCTGCAGGCCGCCGTGGCGGTGCCGGGGGTGCGCGCCGAGCACGACCAGGTCGGCCTCCGCGGCCGCGTCCAGCAGCACCGCGGCAGCCCGTCCCCGCACCGCCCGCCGCCGGACGGTCAGCCCGGTGGTGTCCGGGAGCCCGACCTCCGCCAGCACCTGGGCGGCGATGTCGGCCGGACCGGCGGAGGTCATCAGGACGGACGTGCCCGACAGCAGGGAGTCGCGCTGCCAGGCGTGCACCAGGTCCAGGTCGGCGCCCCGCAGCCGTGCCTCCTCGACGGCGAACTCCGTGACGGCCCCGCCCGGGGTCTCGTCGCCGACCGCGAGGACGACCCTGCCGACCTCGCCGACCCGGCTCCCGGGTGCCGGTGCCTCCCCGCGGACCACCATCACCGGGTAGTCGGCCCGCGCGGCGACCTTGAGGCCGATCGACCCGAGGAGCAGTCCCTCGAATCCGCCGCGGCCGCGGTGGCCGAGCACCAGCAGCGGCGCGAGGCCGCCCAGCCCGAGCAGCGCGGGCACCGGGTCCTCCGGGACGACCTCCGTCGCGGTCACGACCTCCGGACGCCTCGCGGCCGCCCGGGCCTGCGCGGTGGCGAGCAACTGCCGCACCTCCGCGCGGACGGACAGCGGCTCGTCCTCGTCGGGGGTGTCCCGCTCGTACCGTTCCCACAGGCAGGCGTGGACGAGCCGGAGCGGCACGCGCCGCAGCGCCGCCTCGTCGGCCGCCCGGTCGACCGCCCGCAGGCTCTCCGGCGAGCCGTCGACCGCCGCCACCACACACCGGACCGCCATGTCCGCCGTCCTCTCGTCACCGGGCACTCGCACTCCCCCATCCTGGGCCGCGTCGGCGGAAGTCGGCGGCGGGACGCGCGGGTCCCGCTCCGGCGGCCGGGTGGCGGCGGGCCGGTCGGGCCCTCCGGCGGTGCGCCGTGCCCGGTGCGCCGTGCGCCCGGATGCTCCCGCGGGCCGCGGAAGATCGTCCGGGTGTCCTGTCACATCTCCTGCGCGCGATCCGTCAGAGCAGTGACGGCAACCGCCCACCACCGCAGAGGACGACGACCATGACCACCGACACCACCACCGACGCCGGCACCACCGGCGACGCCGACACCGACGCCCCGCAGCAGTCCGCCTCGCGGATGTCCGACCCGACCGCGCTGGTGCCGGAGCTGAAGGAGCTCGGCGGGTGGCTGTTCCGCGCCACCGGCAACCACAGCGTGCCCCGCTCGACGATCGGACTGGTCCACCTGCGGGCCGGACGGATCGTCGACAGCGCCTACCTGACCGTGCTGCACTCCACCGGCCTGCGCAAGGCCGGCGAGAGCGAGGAGCGCATCGGCGCCGTCGCGGCCTGGCGCGACGCCACCTGCTTCACCGACGCCGAACGGGCCGCGCTCGCCCTCGTCGACGCCGTCCTCCTGCCCTCCCCGGACGGCGAGCGGGTGCCGGACGACCTCTACGCCGAGGCCGCCCGGCACTACGACCCGACCGCGCTCACGACCCTCACCATCGCCATCGGCCAGGTCTGCTTCTTCATTCCGCTCGCCCTGATCGGCAAGCCGCTGCCGGGCAGGTCCCCCGCCGAGCAGTGGACCTGACGGCCGGCCACCGACCCGGCGCGGAGTCCCCGCCACCGGCTGCGGGCCGCTCACGGGGAGGGCGGGCGCCCGGACGGTGCCGTGGGCCCGCGGCGCCGGCCGGATCCGCCCGGCCTGCGCCGCCCGGGACGAGGCTTCGCCGCGGGTCCGGTGGAGGGGAGCAGCACCGCGCAGACCGGGCACACCCGGTGCCGCCACCGGGCGGGCCACCAGGACTCCTCGGACGCGCCCCCGTGGGCCGGTTCGCGGGTCATGCTGCGGGTGGCCCGCCCGCACAGCGTCTGGACGACGTCGGGGGCGGCGGCGTGGACGCGCAGCACGGGCGCCGCCGCCCCTGCGGCGTCGGTGTCGCAGAGGCGGACGTTCGACGGGGTGTCCAGTTCGAGCACGTGTATGAGGTCCATCGCTCCACGGTGGCCCGGGCACGCCCGCACCGCACCTGCCGTCGGGCCATCCGGCCCCACCGCTCGCCCGGGCCGCGCCCGGCTCACGTCCGGGTGAGCCGGGTGAGGCGCGGACGGCGGGCGCGCCGGAGCAGGGCGGGCACCCGGCGCTCGGCCTCGGCGGCGTCCCACTGCTGCAGGCCGTACAGCACGCCGAGGGCGAACCCGTCGTCGCCGCCGCTGCCGAGGTCCACCAGGGCCGCGCGCGCGACGGCGGTGTCCTGGCGGGCGCCGAGCGCCTGCTGCAGGTCCTTCATCCGCCCGGCGAGCTTCTTCGCCCGCTTCGGGGCGACCGGGCGGGCGCTCTCCGCGGCGTAGCGGGCTCGCTTGGCCGCCTTGCGTGCCCGGTGCAGGGCGGCGTCGCGGTCCGGCCCGGGGCCGAGCCGGAGGGCCGAGTCGAGCCGCCGCACGACCCTGCGCTGTTCGCGGCGCAGGGTGCGGGAGAAGTACGCCGGGGCCTTCGTCCGCCGTGCTGCGGCGGTGAAGGGCGGGTCGGCGGCGAAGCGTTCGGCCTCGTCGAGCAGCCGGTGGTGGCGGGGGTCGTCGAGGTCGTCGAGCACCTGTCGCCAGGCGCGGCGGTACTGCCGGGCGTAGTGCGCGGTGAGCCGGCCGCGCAGGGTGGCGCCGCGCAGCGGGCCGGGGAGGCGGTCGAGGGCGGTGACGAGCCGTTCGCCGAGCACCTCCTGGTCGCGCGCCCTGCCGAGCGTCCGTCCGAGCAGGCGCAGTTCCTCGGCGAGCGGGTCGGAGCGGCGGCGGTCGAGGAGCCGCCGGTGGGCCGTGAGGACGCTGCGCAGCCGGCGTGCGGTGACGCGCATCCGGTGGACGGCGTCGGGTTCGTCGAGGCGCACCCGCGGGTCGAGGTCGACGAGCGAGTCGACCAGGTCGCGGATGCGCGCGGCCACGACGGCGGCGGGGGTGCCCTCGGGCAGCCGTGCCGGGGGCGGTCCGGGCGGTCCGCCGGGCGCGTCCGTCCGCCCGAGTTCGCCCAGGGCCCGGGCGAGCTTGGACGGGTGCGGGGACCGTGCCAGGCCTCCGCCGGTGAACACCTCGTCGACGTGGTCGAGCAGGGCCGTGTCGCCGTCGGCGAGCTCGACCTCGATCTCGTTCCAGACGGCGGTAGCGGGTGTGCCGTGGCCGGAGCCGTTCGGGGCGACGTTCGGGTGGTCCGTCGGGCCGAGGTCCGCCGGGCCGGGGACGCGGGCCTCGACCGCGTCCTCCGTGATCTCCGCGAGGACGTGTCCGCCGCCGTCGAGGAGGTGGTGGCGGCGCCGGTGCGTGTGCATGCGGACGACGGGCCGCAGCGCGTGCCCTCGGGCGAACACGGCCACCCGGAGTGCCAGGTCCGTCGGCACCTCCGGCCGCTCCGTGCCCGGGTCCGCGCCGTCCCGGTCCGCGGCGTCCGGGTCCGCGGCGTGGATCTCCTCTCGGGTGTCCGGGCCCCGCGGGACCTTGAGGTGCCAGCCCGCGTCCTGGTCGCCGGTGCGGCGGCGCAGCGTGATGCCCCGGCGCAGCAGGGCGTGGTCGGCCGTGTCGTAGTAGACGGCGTCCAGCTCCTGCGGGTCGGCCGGCAGCACGCGTGCCACGCCCGGCACCCGGTCGAGGTGCTGCGGCAGCGGTCCGCCCTGGTACTTCCGCTCCTGCTCGATCTGGTCTGCACGCATGCTCCGCGCCTGCCCGTCCGGCGCCCGGTTACGCCCCTCGGCCGCCACCGTCCGGGCCGCGGGGAGGCAGCACCCGAAAACCAGGTGTGCCGACGGCCTCGGCCTGCGAGGCTGCGCCGATGGATCACGAACAGTTCTCGGCCCTCGCGCACACGTCCCATCCGATCAAGGCCCCGCTGGACGACCTGTCGGTGCGGCGGCTGCTCGGGCGCGCCGTCGCCCGCCCGGACGCGCGCGTCCTCGACCTCGGCTGCGGGACGGCGGAGTGGCTGCTGCGCGCACTGACCGCCCACCCGGACGTGCTCGCCGAGGGCGTGGACGTCTCCGAAACCGCGCTGGCCACCGCCCGGGAGCGGGCGGCAGACCTGGGGGTGGGCGACCGCCTCGCCCTGCACCGCACGCCGGCCGCCGACTTCGCCCCGCCGCACCGGTTCGACACCGTGCTGAGCGTGGGCTCCTCGCATGCGTTCGGCGGTCTGCTCCCCACGCTGGCGGCCGCGCGGGCCCACCTCGCGCCGGGCGGCAGCGTCCTGGTCGGCGACGGCTTCTGGCAGCGTCCGCCGACGCCGGAGGGCGTCGCGATACTCGGCGACTTCGACGACCTCGCCACGACGGTGGACCGTGTCGTGGCCGACGGCTGGACTCCCGTCGACGGCCATGTCAGCTCCCGGCAGGAGCTGGACGCCTACGAGTGGGCCTGCTGGGGCACCCTCGCCGCGTGGGGCCTGGACCGGCCCGGCACGCCCGGTGCCGCCGACGCGCTCGCGCGGTCGACCGCACGGCTCGGCGAGTGGCTGCACGGCTACCGGGACACCTGGGGCTTCGTCACCCTCGTCCTGCGTCGCACGTCGGAGTGAGTCGGAGTGACACGGGCCGGGTGACACGGGCGGGGTGACACGGGCGGGGTGACACGGGCGGAGTGGTTGGCTGCCGCGGCGGGCGGTCCGCCGCGCGGGGAGGAGGGTCAGTCCGCCTGCGGCAGCCGGGCGTACAGGGTGCCGTCCGGGTCCGTCCGGGTGTCGAACCTCGGCTGCGGCGCGGTGGCGGGCCCGCGGACGTTCCAGCCGTCGGACAGCCGGAAGGTGCTGCCGTGCCACGGACAGCGCAGGCAGCCGTCGGCCACGGTGCCGTCCGAGAGGGGGCCGGAGCGGTGGCTGCACCGGTCGGCCAGCACGTGCACCGCGCCGTCGGCCTCCCGGACGACCACCACGGGCACCTCGCCGACCGTGCGTCGGCAGGGCTCGCCGACGGGGATGCCGGTCAGTGGTCCGAGCGGGTGCCAGCCCGGCCCGACGGTGAACGGCACCGGCTCGGCCTTGTTCGCCACGGCGGCCTGCCGGTGGGCGACGTGGCCGCCGACCGCGGCGCCCGCGCCCGCCACGGCCAGGCCCGCGAAGCCCAGCGCCCTGCCGAGGGAGTGCCGGCCCAGGGAGCGCGCCGCCCAGGAGGTGCCGTAGAGGCCGGCCGCGGTCGCCATCGAGGCGGCGTGGACCAGGCCGGTCCGCAGTTGCGGGTCGTGCTGCTCGGCCCAGTCGACCCAGCCGGACCAGGCGGTGGGCGCGGCGGCGACCGTGCCGAAACCGACGAGCAGCCGGGCCTGGCGTTCGGACCCGCCGGCGAGGTCGAGGACCGAGGCGGACACCCAGGCGCCGAGGGACACGTGGACGAGGGCGGGGTGCAGGGGGTGTCCGAACGGGCGGCCGTGCAGCACGTCCCGCACCGGGCCGAGCGGCAGCGCCTTCACGGCTCGCCGGACCGGCCCGGTGAAGACGTCGAGTTCGTCCGCCTCCCCGACCGCGTCCAAGGCCCTGACCAGCCGGTCGGCCGGGCCGTGCGAGCCGTCCGACCGGACGGCGGCCCTGATGCGCGCAACGAAGGTGCCCATGGGACAACGCTGCACCCTCGCCGCCCTCGCGGCATCCGGCGGGCCGTGGCGACCGCCCGGGCGTAGCCGCAGCGGCGGCGGCAGCGGCGGCGCTCAGACGGCGTCCGGCGGGGTCTCGCCGGATCCGCGGACGATCAGGCGGGTCGGCAGGACCACCTGTCGCGGCAGCGAGGTGTCGCCCTCCAGTCGCTCGAACAGCAGCCCGGCCGCCGTCCGCCCCAGTGTGTCCGGGTCCTGGGCGACCACGGTCAGCCCGGGCGAGAGGAGTGCGGCGAGCTCCAGGTCGTCGAACCCCACCAGCGCGGGCCGCCCGGACCGGCCCGCCAGGTACCCCAGCGCGCCCACGGTGACCCGGTTGTTCGCCGTCAGCAGCGCGGTGACCGGCTCCGGCCCCGAGGTCAGCCGGGCGACGGCGCGGGCCACGCTCCGCGGGTCGGTGGGGCCGGTGGCGATCCGGCTGTCGGTGACGGGCAGTCCGGCGTCCTCCAGCGCGGCGCGGTAGCCGCTCAGGCGTTCGGCGCACGTGTAGAGGTGCGGCAGGTCGCCGACGAAGCCGATGCGGCGGTGTCCGTGCCCGATCAGGTGCTCCACCGCCCGGCGGGCGCCGCCGACGTTGTCGCTGAGCACGACGTCCGCCTGAATGCCGGTCGCGGGACGGTCCAGGAAGACCACGGGCACCCCGGCCGCCATCTCGGGCAGCAGGTAGCGGTGGTCGTCGCCGGCCGGCACCACCAGCAGTCCGTCCACCCGGCCGGCGCACAGCGCCAGGGCGAGCTCACGCTCGCGCGGCGCGCTCTCCTCGCTCGAACCGGTGAACAGCAGCTTGCCGTGCGCCCGTGCGACCTGCTCCACCCCCCTCGACAGCGCGGAGGAGAACGGGTCGCCGATGTCCTCCAGCAGCAGGCCGATGCTGGCGGTGCTCCCGGTGCGCAGGAGCCTGGCGCTGTCGTTGCGGCGGAAGCCCAACGCGTCGATCGCCGTGCGGACCCGGATGACCATCTCCGAGCTGACGCCCGACTCGTCGTTGACGACACGGGACACGGTCTTGAGCCCGACGCCGGCCGCGGCCGCGACGTCCTTCATCGTGGGCCGGGCGGGCGGGCGGCTGCTCATGACCACCGAGCGTACGGCCCCGCGCCCTCCGCCCGGCCCCCGGGGCCGCCGCTGGGCCGACTCCGGGCCCGCGGCGGGCCGGTGGTGCGCGGGCCCGACCGCGTACGGGGGCGACACCCCCGCGAGGTGACCGCAGGCCTCTGGACAACGTTATCCGTGCACGTGAGAATCGACCGACCCACGCCGGGCCCGCGGCCGGCCGGCGTCCGCTCACCCCGCACAGCACCCGCAGCCGCCGCACCACGACGGCCGGCCGCCGACCGGAAAGCAGACCCCACCATGAGCACTCCTGCCCGCCCCGGTCCGACCGCGGGTCTCCGCTTCCCCGACGGCTTCCGCTGGGGGGCGGCCACGTCGGCGTACCAGATCGAGGGCGCCGTCGACGAGGACGGCCGGGCGCCGTCCATCTGGGACACCTTCGCCCACACGCCCGGCAGGATCGCCGACGGCGCCACCGGCGACCTGGCCGTCGACCACTACCACCGCTACCGCGAGGACGCGGCGCTCATGGGCGGGCTGGGGCTGACGGACTACCGGTTCTCCCTCTCGTGGGCCCGCCTGCAGCCGAACGGCACCGGACCGGTGAACCCCCGGGCCGTCGACTTCTACCGCAGGCTGCTCGACGCGCTCGACGAGCAGGGCGTCGAACCGATGGCCACGCTCTACCACTGGGACCTCCCGCAGGCGCTGGAGGACGCGGGCGGCTGGCGCAACCGGGACACCGCCCTGCGCTTCGCCGACTACGCGGAGCTCGTCCGCGACCACCTGGGCGACCGGCTGCCGACCGTCATCACCCTGAACGAGCCCTGGTGCTCGGCCTTCCTCGGCTACAGCAGCGGCATCCACGCCCCCGGGGTGCAGGACCCGGCCGCCTCCCTGCGCGCCGCCCACCACCTGCTGCTGGGACACGGCCTGGCGACGGAGCGGCTCCGGGCCGGCGCCAACCCGCCGCTCGTCGGTCCGGCCCCGAACTTCTACCCCGTACGCCCGCTGACGGACGACCCGCGCGACCTGGACGCCGCCCACCGGATCGACCTGCTCATGAACCGGCTGTTCCTCGAACCGATCACCCACGGAGCGTACGCGCAGGACATCCTCGACCACATCGACAGGACCGCCGGCACGGCCCACGTCCGGCCGGGGGACGAGAAGGCGATCGCCGCCCCGATCGACTTCGTCGGCGTCAACTACTACAGCACCCACACCGTCAGCGGCGGCCACCCCGCCCAGGGGCCGGGCGCCTGGCCGGGGGCCCAGGACGTCGCCTTCCACCCCGACGGCGAACGCGTCACCGCCATGGGCTGGGACGTCCACCCCGACGGGCTGCACGCCGTGCTGCGGCGCATCACCACCGACCACCCCGGTCTCCCCGTGTTCGTCACCGAGAACGGCGCCGCCTACGAGGACCTGCCCGGGCCCGACGGACACGTCGACGACCACGAGCGCATCGCCTTCCTCCGCGACCACCTCGCCGCGCTCCACCGGGCCGTCACCGAGGGCGCCGACGTCCGGGGGTACTTCCTGTGGTCCCTGCTCGACAACTTCGAGTGGGCCGAGGGCAACGGCAAGCGCTTCGGGATCGTCCGGGTCGACTACGGGACCCAGCGCCGCATCCCCAAGGCGAGCGCCGCCTGGTACGCCTCGGTGATCGCCGCCAACGGCCTGCCGTAGCCTGCGCGGCGGCCGGGCCGGGCCGTCCCCGCCGCTACGCCCGGAGGAACTCCAGCACGGCCAGCACCCGGCGGTGGGTGTCCTCGGCGGGCGGCAGGTCGAGCTTCATCAGGATGTTGCCGATGTGCTTGCCCACCGCTGCCTCCGACACCGCCAGCGCGCGGCAGATCGCCGCGTTGGAGCGGCCCTCCGCGATCAGCGCGAGCACCTCGCGCTCGCGCGGGGTCAGCCGCTCCAGCGGGTCGCGGCGCCGGCTCAGCAGGCGGCGCACCACCTCCGGGTCGACGACCGTGCCCCCGGCCGCCACCGCGGCGACCGCCTCCACGAACTCCTCGACCTGGCCGATCCGGTCCTTCAGGAGGTAGCCGACCCCGGCGCCGGTGCCGGAGTCCAGCAGCTGCGCGGCGTAGGACCGCTGGACGTACTGGCTGAGGACGAGCACCGGCAGGCCGGGGCGCTCTCCACGCAGGGCGACGGCGGCGCGCAGCCCCTCGTCGGTCTGTCCCGGCGGCATCCGGACGTCGGTGATGACGATGTCCGGCGCGTGCTCGGCGACGGCCGCGTGCAGGGCCCCGGCGTCGCCGACGGCGGCGACCACCCGGTGGCCGAACCGGGCGAGCAGGCCGACGAGGCCCTCGCGCAGCAGGACGCCGTCCTCGGCGAGGACGACGCGCAGGGAGTCCGGGCCGCTCGTGCCGCCGCGCAGGGAGTCCGGGCCGCTCGTGCCGCCGCGCAGGGAGTCCGGGCCGCTCATGCCGCCGCGCCGATCGGCGTGCACGGGATCTCCATCCGCAGCAGGGTCGGGCCTCCGGGCGGGCTGCTCAGCAGCAGGGTGCCGTCCAGCACCGAGACCCGGTCGGCCAGGCCGGTGAGGCCGGATCCGAGCGCGGGGTCGGCGCCGCCGCGGCCGTCGTCGGACACCTCGATGACGAGCAGCCCTCCGGTGTGGCGGCCGTCGACCCGGGCGGACCCGGCACCGCTGTGCTTGGCGATGTTGGCGAGCGCCTCCGACACCGCGAAGTAGCCGGCCGACTCGACGGCCGGGGGCAGCCGTCCGGGCAGCTCGAAGCCGACCTCCACGGGGACGGGCGAGCGGTCGGCGGCGTCCGTGCAGGCGTCCGGCAGGCCGTGGTCGGTGAGCACCTGCGGGTGGATCCCGTTGATCAACTCCCTGAGTTCCGCCAGGACATGGCCGGCCTCCCGGTGGGCGTCGGCGAGCCGCTCCGCGAGGGCGCTGCCCGGTTCGGCGTCCAGCCGGGCCAGACCGAGCGCCATCGCGAGCGCCACCAGCCGCTGCTGGGCGCCGTCGTGGAGGTCGCGCTCGATGCGCCGCCGCTCGGCCTCGAAGGCGTCCACCAACCGTGCGCGGGAGCTGACGAGTTCACCGATCCGCAGCTCCTGCCCGGCCGGGGCCAGCACGTTGCGGGCGAGAGCCGCCCGGCCGACCGCCGCCAGGGTCAGCGGATACCCGGCCAGCGCCAGCGCCGCGAACCCGGCGACCGTCAACGCCCCTGCCGCCCAAGGGGAGTGGACCTGCCAGAGCTTCAGCACGTTCACCTGGTCGCCGTCCGCGAGGAGCAGCGGCAGCGCGGCGATCAGGTAGCCCGGCACGGCGAGCGTGCAGCCGACGACGACCAGGTCGACCGGCCAGAGGACGAAGGCGGCCAGCACCGCGAAGCCCAGCTCCCGCCAGGTCGCCTGCTCGCGGTAACGCAGCCGGAGCCAGGCCGTCAGGCCCGGACGGCCGGGGACGAGGTGCTGCCCGCCCGGCACCGGGTCGGCCAGCCGCGCCGTGCGCAGCAGCCACCGCTCCCAGGCGGCGAACGGCAGGCCGACCAGGGCCAGCGCCGCCAGCAGCGGCAGGCCGACCAGCAGCACGGCCAGCACGCCGGCCGCCGTCGCCGCCACCAGCAGGCCCGCGCAGAGCAGCAGGCCCGCGGTACCGCTCGCCAGCAGGTAGCCCGCCGCCCGCCACGGCAGCGTGGTCCGGAGGAACGCCGGGTGTGCCAACTCCCGCCACACGCCTGCTGTTCCGTCGCGCATCCGACCCGTCCCGCTCTGCTCCGCCGTCCCGGCCCCGGCGGCCGTCGCGGCCTCCACCCTAGGCGGGAGCCGCCCCGGCCGCGGTAGGCCTGGCCCTACCTCCCGCCGTAGGGCCAGGCCTGCTGACCGGGACGTCCGCGGGCGGTTGGCTTCCGGCATGCGAATGGGAATGCTGCGCATCGCGCTGAAGTCGTTGAGGGTCCGCTGGGTGTCACTGGTCGGCGCCTTCGTCGCGCTGGCCCTGGGGGTCGCGATGACGGCGGTGATGCTGCTCGGCCTGGCCGCGGCGGTGTCGCTGCCCGGCGGCGAGGCCGTGGTGTCGCTGGTGGCGGCCCTGGGCACGGCGGGCGGGGTGAGCGCGTTCGTGTCGGCGTTCGTCGTCGCGTCGACCTTCTCGTACGTCGTCGCGCAGCGGCGGCGTGAACTCGGCCTGCTGCGGCTGGCGGGCGCCACCCGGGCCCAGGTGCGGCGGACCGTCCTCGTGGAGGCCGTCGTGCTCGGTGCGGCCGCCTCCGCGGCGGGCTGCGTGCTCGGCCGGCTCGCGGCCCCGGCGATGGTCGGGTGGCTGGCGGACGTCGGCATGGCGCCGCCCGGCTTCACGACCGGCCACCAGCAGTGGCCGCTGCACGCGGCGTTCTGGACGGGCCTGCTGGTGGCCCTGGGCGGGGTGGCCGTGGCCGCCCGGCGCGCCGGACGGTTCGGGCCGCTGGACGCGCTGCACTCGGCCGACCTGGACACCGGCGTGATGACCGGCGGCCGCCTGCTGTGGGGCCTCGGACTGCTGCTGACGGCCGCGGTCATGATCGCCTCCGGCCTGGTCACGGATCCGGCCGACCTGCTCCACCGCAAGACGTACACCGTGCAGCCGATGGTGCTGATCTCCGCCTGCGGCCTGCTCGCGCCGGTGATCGCCCGGCCGGTGCTGCGGCTGCTCGCCCACCTCCCCGCCCGCTGGACCCGCTGCGGCGGACGGCTGATCCGGGAGAACGCCTCGGCGGCGCTGCGCCGCACCGGCGCGATCGCCGCACCCGTGCTGGTGTCGGTGGCGCTGACCGGTTCGCTGGCCGGCGCGCTGGGCACCGTCGGCGAGGCCCGTGCGGCCGAGGCCCTGGCGCGCACCGCGGCCGACTTCGTCGTCACCCCGCAGGCCCGTACCACCGGCGGTCTCCCCGGCGCGCCCGGCTCACCCGCCGCGACCGCCGTGACCGCGGCGACCGCGGCGACCACCGACACGCCCACCGACGCGCTCACCGACGCGCTGCGCGCGGTGCCCGGCACGGTCGTCTCTCCCACCGGGCCCACCCGGCTCGCGATCGTCGAGGCCGACGGCACCGTCGTCCGGAGCGAGGCGCGGACGGCCGATCCCGCCGCCCTGGCCGTGGTCGCCCGGCTGCCCGTGGTCACCGGCTCGGTGGCCCGTCTCGACGACGACGGCATCGTGCTGCCCCTGGAGTGGGAGCACCGCACCGTCGGCGCGCCGGTCGAGGTCGTCCTCGCGGACGGCACCCGGAGGACCCTGCGCGTCGCCGCCGTCCTGCGCGACGGACTCGGCGACAACGGCCTGTACGTGACCGCCCGCAACGCGCCCGGCGCCCGCGTCGACCGGATCGACGTGCGGCTCGCGCCCGGCGCCGACCGTGCCACCGCCACCCGGCTCCTCGTCGGCGCCGCCGCCGCGCACGGTGCCGCCGTCGCCGACCGCGGCGACCTCCTCGCCGCGAGCGGCACGGAGAACGCCCGGATCGTCCGGCTGCGTGCCGTCCTCGTGCTCGGCCTGGCCCTGGTCTACACCGCCATCGCCCTCGTCAACACCCTGGTCATGGCGACCGCCGACCGCCGCCGCGAGCTCGCGCTGCTCCGCCTCGCCGGTGCCACCCGCAGCCAGGTGGTGCGGCTGGTCACCGCCGAGTCGGTGCTGGTCGTCGCCGTCGGCGCCGTGATCGGCTGCGGCGTGGCGGCCGTCCAGATCGGCAGCATGCACGCGGCACTGGCCCTGCTCGGGGTGCCCGCACCGGTGGCGCTGCCGTGGCAGCCGATCAGCCTGGTGACGGCGGCGTTCGCGCTGCTGGCCGTCCCGTGCGCGGCGCTGTCCACCGTGTGGGCGCTGCGCGGGCGGCCGGTCGTCGCGGCGGCGCGCTGACCCGGGGCGGGCGCACCCGGCCCGGGTCCGGCGGTGGCACCATGAAGGCATGGCCAGGTGTCCGACGAGGTCGCCCGCCGGGAGCGGTTAACGGTGCGTACGCCGCCCGCGCAGGTGGCGACCGCCGCCCCCTCCGGCCCTGCGGGCCGGACCGGCCGCGCGGGCCGGACGGACGGTGCGGGCGGTACGAGCGGCCCGGGCGGTACGAGCGGCCCGGGCGGTACGAGCGGCCCGGGCGGTACGGCCCGCGCGGGCCTGCGGGTGGCCGTGGTCGGCTCCGGCCCGGCCGGCCTGTACACCGCCGAGGCGCTGCTGAAGCAGGCTCCGGCGCAGGACGGCGGCGCCGACGGCGTCGAGGTGGACGTCCTCGAACGCCTGCCCACGCCGTACGGCCTGGTGCGCTACGGCGTGGCGCCCGACCATCCGTCGATCAGGTCGATCGCCGACCACCTGCGACAGGTCCTCGAAGACCCGCACGTCCGGTTCCTCGGCGGCCTGTGCTTCGGCACGGACCTGGATCGCGCCATGCTCCTCGACTGCTACGACGCGGTGGTGTACGCCACCGGCGCGAGCCTGGACCGGCGCCTCGGAGTGCCCGGCGAGGACCTGCCGGGGAGTGCGGCCGCGGCCGACTTCGTCCGCTGGTACTGCGGGCACCCCGACGCCGACGGGGACGGCTTCACCCTCGACGCGCGGTCCGTCGCGGTGATCGGGACGGGCAACGTCGCACTCGACGTGGCCCGGATCCTCGCCGAGCCCGCGGCCGCCCTCCGCGACACCGACGTGCCCGAGCGGGTGCTCGCCGCACTGGTGGCCAGCCGGGTCCGGGAGGTCCACGTCATCGGCCGCCGCGGCCCGGCGCAGGCCCGGTTCACCACCAGGGAGCTGCGCGCGATCGGCGAACTGCCTGGCGCCGACGTCGTCGTGGACGCGTCCGCGACCGACCTCGACGCCTTCGACCCGACCGGCGCGAGCAGCCGGCTGGCCGCGTCCGACCGCCGGATCCGCGACATCACGGCGGTGCTCGCCGGGTGGGCGGCTCGCACACCACCGGACGGCGCACTCCCGGACCACACAACCCCGGACGAACGGCACCCGGGCCTGCCTCGGCGGGTGGTGTTCCGGTTCTGGACGCGGCCGGTGGAGATCCTCGGCACCGGCCGGGTGGAGGCCCTCCTCGTCGAGCGCACCAGGACGACGGAGGCGGGCCTTCTGGTCGGCACCGGCCTGCGGACGGTGCTCCCGGTGCAGCTCGTGCTGCGGTCGGTGGGCTACCGCAGCACCCCGCTGCCCGGGGTGCCGTTCGACGAGCGCCACTCGGTCGTGCCCAACGCCGAGGGGCGGGTCCTGGGACCCGACGGCTCGCCGCGGCCGGGCGAGTACGTCGCCGGGTGGCTGAAGCGGGGGCCGACCGGGGTGATCGGCAGCAACCGGTCCGACGCGGCGCAGACCGTCCGCTCGCTCCTCGCGGACCGGGCGGCGGGTCCCGTCGGGCTGCCGTCGCCCTCCGCCGGCGCGGCGCCGCGGCTGACCGACCTGCTGGCGGAGCGCGGCGTGCGGCCCGTGAGCTACACGGAGTGGCTGGGCATCGACGAGCGAGAGCAGCAGCTCGCCGCCGAGCTGGGACGGGGCAGCCGCGTCAAGCTCTGCGACCGGGACGACCTCGACCGCGCCTGCGGACACCCGCCGCCGGGCACCGGTCGCTGAAGCGTGGGGCGCCGACCGCTGACGTGCGTCCCGCTGCCGGGGCGGCCCGTCGGCCGACCGCGCGGCCGTTCGGCAGAGCCGTACGGCGGGGCCGTTCGGCGGAGCCGGGGTGGGCGGCGCGGGTGTCGCGGCCCGGGCGGAGCCGCCCGCCCGGATAGTTGGGTGGTCCGCCCCCGGCCACCGGCCGGCCGAAGAACGGGAGCCCCGCCCCCATGGCCCACTCGACCACCGCGTCGCTCGACGGTTACTCGGAGAAACGCGGGACGGCCCTCGCCGGCATGTGCGTGGCCGCCGGCATGGTGTGGCTGTCGTTCGCGGACTTCGGCGTGGCCGTGCCGACCATCGCGGACGAGCTGGCGGTGTCGCTGCCCGATCTGCAGTGGGCCAACAACGCGTTCAGCCTCTCCACCGGCGCCCTCGTCCTCGCCGGGGGCCGGCTGGGCGACGTGTTCGGCCGCAAGCGGATGCTGGAGATCGGCCTGGTGGTGATGGGTGCCGTCTCGCTGGTGGCGGCGTTCGCTCCGGGGGTCACCGGCCTGATCGTCGGCCGTGCCGCGATGGGCGTCGGCGCCGCCATGATCCTGCCCGCCACGCTGGCGCTGATCCCGCCGATGTTCCCGCCGGAGGAGCAGCCGAAGGCGTTCGGGGCCTGGATGGCCGTCGCGTGGGTCGGGCAGGCCGCGGGCCCGGCCGTCGGCGGCGTCCTCACCGGCGTGCTCGGCTGGCGGTCGACGATCTGGATCAACGCTCCGCTGGCCCTCGTGGGCCTGTGGCTGGTGCACCGCGCGGCGGTCGAGTCGACCGACCCGCGCGCCTCGCGGCACATCGACCTGCTGGGCCTGGTCACCAGCGCCCTGGCGGCGTTCTGCCTGCTCTACGGGTGCACCGCCGGGCAGGAGGAGGGTTTCGACGACCCCGTGATCATCGGCCTGCTGGTGGGCTCGGTGGTGCTGGCCGTGGTCTTCGTGCTCCTGCAGAAGCACCTCGCCGATCCCCTCGTCGACCTCCGGCTCTTCTCGTCCCGGCCGTTCTGCGGCGCCCTCGTCGCCAACTCCGTGATGAACATCGTCTTCGCGGGCGTCAGCTTCCTGCTCACGCTGTACCTCCAGGAGGTCCGCGGGTACGGCCCGGTCACGGCGGGCCTCCTGCTGCTGCCCTCCACCGTGACGATCCTGCTGTTCAACCCGTACGGCGGCCGGGTCGCCGCCCGGCGCGGCGCCCGGCTGCCCGTGGTGGCCGGTCTGCTGCTGCTGGGCGCGGGCACGCTGATCGCGGCGATCATCGGCCGGCACTACGCGTACGCGATCCTGGCCGCCGGTCTGCTCGTGCTCGGCGCGGGCCTCGGCCTGATGTCGATCCCGCTGTCCGACACCGCGGTGGCCGGCCCGCCGGAGGAGCTCGCCGGGACGGCCTCCGGCATGTTCAAGGTGACCAGCATGCTCGGCGGCGCCTTCGGCGTGGCCGTGACGGTCGCCGTCCAGCAGGCCGTGGAGTCGCACCAGGCGGTCGACCGCGCCAAGGCAGCCGGCCTGTCGGACGCCGACGCCGACCAGCTGGGCAACGCGGTGACGGATTCGGCGCTGGCCTCCCAGATCATGTCCTCGGTGGACCAGGCCACCCGTGACGCCATCACCGCGGCCTTCCACGAGGTGCAGGCCGTCGGCACCGGCCGGGCCATCGCGCTGTCCGGCCTCCTCGCGCTGGTGGCCGCGCTGGTCATGCCGCTCGTCTGGCGCCTGGCCCCGCCCGCCCGGCGGAAGGACGCGCACGCGGCCCGCCGGGAAGAGCCCTCCACGGAGCGCTGACCGGACGGGCCGCGCACGGCGCTACCCGGCGGGCGTGACGCCCGCCCTGCCCGTCAGCGCCCGCTGGACGAGCGGCGCGTCGTGGGCGGTGGTCTCGATCCAGACCGGACGTCCCGGCACGCTCTCGTAGCGGGTCACCGTGCGCCGGACCCTCTCGGCGAACCGGTCCGGCTCGGCCGCGGTGACCACCACGACGCGGCCTCCGGCCGGCACGCCGACCTCGCGCCCCGCGCGGCGGCCGGTGAACCGCACGGACGCCGCACCCGGTTCCACCCGGAGGGTGCCGGACGAGCGGGCGTCCAGCAGGTCCAGCCGGGAATCCGTCGCCAGGCGGCACGGCACCCGCACGCCGCTGCCCCGGGTGAACGCCGCGGACCGCCGACCGGCCCGGGCCAGCGCCAACCTCGGCACGACCTGGTCACGCATCAGGCCGACCAGGAACCGCACCGGCACGTCCACCCACCGCTCCGTCCTCGCGACCGCATCCGGCGGTCCACCGTAGGGCATGCCCTTCCTCCGCCCGGCCGCGGGACCTGCTGCTTGCCTTCCGGATGGCCCGCCCGGAGAGCCGGACGGTCCGGACGCCGGATGCGGTTGCGAGGACGCAACGGTGCGTGCCCGCGTCAACCGATGCACAATCAGTGCGCGTTGCCCGCACGGGGTTCCGACCGGGACCGTCGTGTCCGGCACATCGCGCGCGTACGGGCGAGGCGGGCCGTCGGGGGCCTCCCCCGGACCGCACGCCGACGCCCGTGAAGGGGGATCAGGACGGGACGTGGACACCATCGCCTTACCACCCGCGGGTCCGTGGCCGGAGCTCGTGCACCAGCGGGCGGCCCTGGTCATGCCGCTGGGCGCCGCCCCCGCCGAGGACGGCTTCGACGCCGGGGACGGCTGGGCCCGGCAGCAGGACGGCCCGGAGTCCCTGGCCACTCCGGCTGCGGGATGGAGCGTCCTGCTGGACACGCCGCTCGTCACCGTGCAGCGGCCGGGCGGGCAGGTGTGGTGGAAGGGCGACGTGCTGGTCGGCCGCGACTGGCGGCGCGCGGCGCGCACGCACGAGGCCGTGCTCCTCGTCGCGGGGCCGTTCGCGCACCCGGCGCAGTTCCCCGCCGCGGCCGCCGCAGGGGTGCTGCGCCTGCTGGTCGCCGCGGTCACCGTCGGAGGCCCCACCTGGTAGCACCGGTCCGGTCGGCGGGACACCGGGCCGCCGCACCGCCCGCACCGCCCGTGCCGCCACCGCCGCCGCATCCGCCGGGCCGCTGCTGCGCGGGTCCTGCCGCGACCCCGCCCGGCCGACCTGCCCGTCGTGGACGGACGGTCCGCCGGAACGGGCCCACACCGTCCCCCGGACCACCGCGTGCCTTCCTTCCTTCGGGGCACACGCACGAGCAGGACCGGACACCACGGGTCGGCACGGACAGCGCGGACGGTAGGGACAGAAGGGAAGCGGCCATGCAGGAGGAAGTGATCACTGCGGATTCCGTCTCCCACACCCTGGCGCAGGCCAGACGAGTGGCCGCCGCCCACCTGCGCGCCCACTGCCCGTGGGCCGACGAGGAGGCCGTGCTGATGGTGCTCTCCGAGCTCCTGACCAACGCGGTGCGCCATGCCACCGGCGGCTGGCGGCTGGCACTGGCCGCGTTCCCGGACCGCCTCGTCGCCGACGTCGTCGACCACAGCCCGCGGATCCCGCAGCCACGCCCCCCTGACCTCACGGGAGGCGGAGGCATGGGCTGGCACCTCGCCGAACGCCTCACCACCCGGCTCGACGTCCTCCCGCACGCGGAGGGCGGCAAGACCGTCCGCGCGCTGTGGACCGCCCGGCAGCAGGTGCCGCAGGTCCCGCAGATCCCGCAGATCCCGCAGGTCCCGCAGGTCCCGCAGCAGCAGTCCGCGGCGACCAGGGGCCCGGCCGTATGACCGAACACGGGGACACCGGTCCGACGGGCGCCGCACGCCATCGTCCCCGTACGGTGCGTCGCGCCGCGTCGCACCGCGATAGGCTTCCTGACCGGTCCGGGAGTGTCCGACCGGACGGTCCGGCCGAGCGTCCGGGAGGCACGTGCAGTGAAAGAGCCGGGGTGGATCGCCGATCCCGCGGACGCCGCTCCCGCGGAGGGCTGGGCAGCCGGCCTTCACCGGTTGTGGCTCGCCGCGGACGCCGCGCCCGACGTCACCGCACTGTCCGTGGAGATCTACGACCTGCTGCTCGCCGTACCGGGTGTGCTGGTGGTGACCGGGTGCCGCTACGACGCCTCCGGACGCGCCCGCTACGTGCGCGGCAGCACCGTGGCCGGTACCACGCCCGTACAGACGCGGCGGCCGCCGGGGCGGGTCCGCACCGGCACCGGGGAGCCACGGGGGCGGCGCGAGGTGCGTGAGTTCGGGATCGCGGAGGCGGAGCGGGACGACCGGCCCGAACTCGGGGTGTGGCGGTCCGCGGGCGCGGCCCTGCTGGTCGAGTGCGTGGTGGTGCTGGAGGACGGCGACCGGGCGGCCGTCGTCGTCGGCGTGGGTCCCGGTGCGCCGCCGCCCGCCGGGCTGCACACGATGCTGGCGCAGGCCTGTGACACCGTGGACGCCTGCAACGCCAGGGTGCTGCGGGAGCGGGAGAACGACCGGCGCCAGGCCCGGGACGCCCTCCTCGCGGAGGCGTCGCTGCAGATGGACGCGTCGCTCGACATCCACGAGACGCTCCAGCGGGTGGCACGGATGGCCGTGCCCGCCGTCGCCGAGGGCTGTCTGGTCCACCTCTGGCCGCAGGGGCGGCCCGAGCTGGTCGCCGTCGCCCATCTCGCCGCCGCCGCGCAGGAGAGGCTCGCCGCCGTCGGCCGCGACGAGGCGTGGACGGGCCGCGTGCTGCGCGAGGCGACCGCCGGCCCGGGCGGACTGCTGCTGGCCGGGGCGGACCTCGCGGACGGCCCGTTCGCGCCAGGCGGCCCGGTGCCCTGCCAGGTGGTGACGGTCAACGCGCTGCGGGCCCGCGGCCGCACGCTCGGGGCCATCACCTTCGCCTACGACCGCGACCCCCGGCTGGTCCCCTCCCCCGCGTTCCTGGCCGACCTCGCCCTGCGGGCGGCGCTCGCCATCGACAACGCCACCCTCTACGAGCAGCGCCGGCTCCATGTGATGTCGCTGCAGCGCCATCTGCTGCCCGCCGCCCTGCCCCGGATGCCCGGACTCGAACTCGCCAGCGCCTACGAGGTCGGCGACGCCGGGCTCGACGTCGGCGGCGACTTCTACGACGCCGTCCCGGGCCCCGACGGCGAACTCTCGCTCGTCGTGGGGGACGTGTGCGGCCGCGGCGCGCAGGCCGCCGCCCTCACCGGTCTGGCCCGCCACACCCTGCGGACCCTGCTGGAGGACGGCTGCGCACCGGCGCCCGCCCTCGGCCGGCTGAACCGGGCCCTGCGCGCGAACGCCGCCTCACGGTTCGTCACCGCCGTGGTGGCCCGCCTCGCCCCGGTCGGCGACGGTTCGTTCCGGATGCGGACGGCGAGCGCGGGACACCCGCCCGGCTACGCCGTACGGGCCGACGGCACGGTCGAGGTGTTCAACACGGCGGGCGGCCTGCTGCTCGGCGTCCTCGACGACCACGAGGTCGCCGAGACCCGGTGCCACCTGCGGCCCGGCGACACCGCCGTCCTGCTGACCGACGGGGTGACGGAGTCCCGCTCGGCCGACGGCACCTTCTTCGAGGAACGGCTGCCCGGGGTGCTCGCGGGTCTCGCCGGGCTGGCGCCGGAGAAACTGGTGACGGAACTGGCCCGCGCCGCACTCGCCTTCCGCACCACCGGGGCGGACGACATGGCCGTCCTGGCCGTACGGGTGACCCCCACCGGCCCCACGGACCGCACGGACCGCACGGACCCCACGGACCCCACCGACGACGGGCAGGGAGCGCGATGACGCCGCAGGAGGGTCTGGTCCTCGTGGTGGAGGACTCGGAGGAGGACGCGGAGGCCGTCGAACGCGCGCTCGGCCGCTCGCACCCGCTGGTGCGCCTGGAGTTCGCGACCTACCCGGACACGGTCGTGCCGAGGCTGCTGGACACCGCGGCGGAGCGCCCCGCCCTGGTGCTGCTCGACCTGAACCTCCCGGGCCGCGGTGGCCACGCGCTGCTCCGCGACATCCGGGCTCGGGCCGAGCTGGCCGGGCTGCCGGTGGTCGTCTTCACCTCGTCGACGGCCCCCGCCGAGGTGGACGCCTGCTACGCGGCCGGGGCGGACAGCTACGTCTTCAAGCCCCTCAACTTCGAGCTCTTCCGGACGGTTCTCGGCAGCGCCGTCGACTTCTGGCTCACCGGCCCCCCGGAGGACTGACCGGGGGGCCATGGCCCGGGCCGTGACCCGGCCCACTGGCCGTTCAGGCTCCCGGGCCCACGGGCGCGTCCGGGTCACCAGGCGCGTCCGGGTTTCCGGGCACGTCCGGAACGTCCGCGGGTGCCGGGTCGGACGGCGCCCCGTCGCCCTCCTGCAGCGTGAAACAGACGGACGTGCCACCGGAGGGCGGGCTCTCCAGCCAGATCCGGCCGCCGTGCCGCTCCACGATGCGCCGCACGATGGCCAGCCCGGCACCGGATCCGCCGCCCCGCTCGTCGCGTCGGTGGAGCCGGCGGAAGAGCCCGAAGACCTCGTCCTGCTGGTCCTCCGGCACCCCGATGCCGTTGTCGCGCACCACCACCGTCTCCAACGGTCCGCCGCCCTCCGGCGGGATCCGCTCCTCCACACCGACGAAGACCGTCCGCGGCACCTGCTCGCCCGCGTACTTCGCGGCGTTCACCAGCAGGTTGACCAGCACCTCCTGCAGGCGGTCCGGGTCGGCGGACAGCACCGGCAGCCGGCCCCGCAGCACGGACACGCCCTGCTCGGCCAGCCGCTCGCCGGCGATCTCCAGCGCCTCCCGCAGCGAGTCCTCCAGCGGCACCGGCCCGCGGCTGAGCCCGCCCGTCCCGACCTGCGAGTAGTGGAGCAGCGAGTCGAGCAGGCCGTTCATCCGGGCGGCGAGCCGCTGCACGGTGTGCAGCCGGCGGCGGCTGACCGCGTCCAGTGCGCCGGCGGCGTCCTCCATGATGAAACTCGCTGCGTTCGAGATGCCGCGCAGCGGTTCCTTGAGGTCGTGGGCGGCGGCGTGCGCGAACGCGTCGAGGTCGGCGTTGCTGCGGGCGAGGCGCCGGTTGAGCTCGGCCGTCCAGGCGGCGTGGCGCAGCATCAGGCCGGAGACGGTCCGGCTCACCGCCCGGGCGGTCGCCGTGTCGACGTCCGTCCAGGGCCTGCTCCGGCCGCGGACGGTCGCGCGGAAGACCGCGGAGGAGCCGCGCGGGGTGAGGCGTTCGCCGTGCTGCCCCAGGCGCACCGGCAGGGCCGGGTCCGCGGCCCAGCGGCGGGTCACCGGCCACTCGCCGCGGTGCCAGGCGATCAGGCTGCCCTCGCCCGCGAAGGGCAGCAGCAGCACACCGGCCGGCGTGCCGGGGGCGGGTTCGGCATCGGGCCCGTCGGCCTCCGCCAGCCGGTCGGTCGCCCACAGCTCGCCCGGGCGCAGGCTCCCGGCGAGGGCGTGCAGCCGTTCGGTGAACCCGGCCGGGACGTCCTGCCCCGCGGTGGTCGTCCCGCCCTCGTGGGAGACGACCACGCCGTCCGCCTCGACGAGGGCGAGGAGGCCGTCGATGCGTCCGCGCAGCGTGCCGGGGTGCGGGTCGGACGGTTCGCCGAGCAGCTCGGTGATCGCCGTGCGGCTGCGGTCGAGCGCCGCCACGCGCTCGCGGTCGGCGAGGGCGGCCAGCTGGACGGAGAGCGCGGCGCCGAACAGCTCGCAGGCCGTACGGACGTCGGGCGACAGCCAGCGCGGCTCGCTGCCGTGGCACGCGATCAGCCCCCACAGCTCGTCGTCGCACAGGACCGACACCGACATCGAGGAACGGACCCGGATGTTGCGCAGGTACTCGAGGTGGAACTCCGACACCGTCCGCAGGGCCGCGGAGGAGAGGTCCAGCGGTGCGCCCGTCGACGGGCGGGTGGGCGGGTGCAGGCCGACCGTGCGGTCGTCGACGTCGCCGATCACGCGGATCCAGTTCCGTCGGTACAGCCGCCGGGCCTGCGGGGGGATGTCGCTGGCCGGGAACCACAGGCCGAGCCAGGGTTCGAACCCGTCCGCGATGTCCTCGGCGACGACCTCGCCCGGCCCGTCCGCGTCCTCGAAGCGGTAGGCGACGACGCGCTCGTACCCCGTGAGCGCCCGCACCTCGCGTACGGCGGCCGCGCAGCACTCGCCGACGGTCGCGGCCCGACGGATGCGCACCAGCGACTGCTGGATGCGGCGGTGGAAGGCGGGGTCGGGCGGGGCCGCGTCCGCGGCGGGCTCCAGCTCCAGGACGAGCAGGCCGTCGCGGAGGTGCACCGTGGCCTCGAAGGACCCGGCCGGTGCACCTCCCGAGGAGCCGGAACCGGGAGCGGGAGCGGGACCGGGACCGGAAGCGGGATCGGGGCGCGGGCCCGGGCGGACCCGGCCCGGCAGGAGTACGGCAGCGTCGCCGGCCTCGGCGGCGAGGTCCGCGGCCTCGGCCAGCACGTCCGCGCCGAGCAGGTCGGCGGCGGCGCGGCCGAGCAGGTCGTCCGGCGCGACACCGAGCAGGTCGGCGGTGTTGCCGGACACGGTGTCGATCAGGCCGGTCACCCGGTCGACGGCCAGCAGCACACCGAACGACTGCACCCCGCCGAGCAGGTGGATCGGCTCACGGACGCACTCCGTGAGGTCGAAGCCGCCGCCGGCGGCGCCCTCGGCGTCCCGCGCCCGGTCGGACAGCCAGTCACCGTTTCCCACGGATCAGCTCACTCCTCGTACCTCGTACCTCGGCCGCATCGCCCCGTCAGGGGCAGCAGGGCAGGTCTCGCACCGTAACAGCAGCCGCACGCGCTGCCACGGCCCGTGCGCCGCGCCGCGCTGTGCCGGGCCGGTGCCGGGCCGTGCCGTGCCGTGCCGGTGCACGTGGGCGGGGTGTCTGCCCCGGATCCCGTCGAAGATTCCCCCGCATGTCACGACCGGGGACGGGCAGCAGGACTCCCGTCACACGATCACCACCGGCAAGGAGTTCCCCGTGCTTCCTCTCGTCCTCGTCCTGCTGCTCGCCGTCCTGCTGTTCGGCCTCGGTTTCGCCGTCAAGGCGCTGTGGTGGATAGCCGTCATCGTCCTGGTCCTCTGGCTGCTCGGCTTCGTCGCCCGCGGCACCAACGCCGGCGGCTCGCGCGGCCGCTGGTACCGCTGGTAACACCTCACCACGACGGCCGCCGGGCCGGGGCGCCACCGCTGTCGGCGGTGCCCCGGCCCGGCGGCGTGCTGCTGCTGCTGCTGCAGAATCGGCGATCTGCCGACCCGGGCCGGGGACCGGCCCCGGGCGATCTACCCTGTCGGTATGCAGATCCCCCCGCTGCCCGACGGACCCGCCCACGACGACCCCGCACCGCGGACCGCCGGCCTGGAGGAGATCCGCCGGCTGCTGGCCGGGCGCGGCGTCGCCGTCCTCAGCGGAGCCGGGCTGTCCACCGAGTCCGGCATCCCCGACTACCGCGGTGCCACCGGAAGCCGGCGCCGCCAGCCGCCCATGACGTACCAGGACTTCGTCAGCAGCGAGGAGGGCCGTCGCCGCTACTGGGCACGCAGTCACGCCGGGTGGCGGACGATCGCGCGCGCCGAGCCGAACGCCGGGCACCGGGCCGTCGAGGAGCTGCGCCGCTCCGGCCACGTGACGGCCGTGATCACCCAGAACGTCGACGGCCTGCACCGGGCGGCCGGCACCCCCGACGCCGTGGAGCTGCACGGCGGACTCGACCGCGTCATCTGCCTGGGATGCGGGCGCACCAGCCCGCGCGAGGACCTCGACGTGCGCCTGAGCGCGCTGAACGGCGCCGCGCGGGACACCGGCGCCCGCGTCAACCCGGACGGCGACGTCGAACTGCCGGACGCGCTCGTGGAGAACTTCCGCATCGCCCCGTGCGCGGCGTGCGGCGGGATCCTCAAGCCGGACGTGGTCTTCTTCGGCGAGAGCGTCCCGAAGCCCCGCGTCGAGCGCTGCTTCGACCTGGTCGACGCCGCCCGCGCGCTCCTCGTGCTCGGGTCGTCCCTCACCGTCATGTCGGGCCTGCGGTTCGTCCGCCGCGCGGCACGCAACGGCACACCCGTGGCGATCGTCAACCAGGGCGCGACCCGTGGCGACACCTTCGCCGCCGCCACGGTCTCGCTGCCCCTCGGCGCGGCCCTGACCACCCTCGCGGAGCACCTGGGCACGGCCCCGACCGTCCGGTGACCGACCCGGGCCGTCCCCCTGCGCGGCCGGCCCTGGTCGCGCAGGGGGACGGCCCGGGGCCGTGCCGGTGAGCCGTACGGGGCGTCGGGACCGCTGGCGGGGTGGAGGTCCGGGCCGTGACGGTACGGCTCGTGCCAGGATGCTCGGCATGTCTGGTCGCGCACTGAGCTTCGGAACGATGGCGGATGCGTACGAGCGGTTCCGGCCGGGGTATCCCGTGGAGCTTTTCGACAGGGTGGCGGCGTACGCGGGTCGGCCGGTACGGACCGCCCTCGAAATCGGCGCGGGGACGGGCAAGGCGACCCGCCTGTTCGCCGGGCAGGGGGTCGCGGTCACCGCGACCGAGCCCGACGGGGCGATGCTCGCCGTGCTGCGCACGCACGTTCCGGCAGGCGTCAGGACGGTGCAGGCCGCGTTCGAGGACCTGCGGCCCGGCGAGAGGTACGGGCTGGTCTTCGCCGCGGCGGCGCTGCACTGGACGAGTCCGGAGGGCCGGTGGTCGCGCATCGCCGGGCTGCTGGAGCCGGGGGGCGTGTTCGCCTCGTTCGGCGGGCCGATCCAGCTGACCGACCCCGCCGTCGAGGAGGCCGTCCGCGCGGCGCGCGCACCCTTTCTGGAGAGCGACGAGGTGCCGTCCCCGGACGGCACGCCTCCGGGGCACGACATGCAGTGGCCGGGTACGGAGCTCCAACGGTCCGAGTGGTTCACCGACGTTCAGCAGTCCGTGGTCGAAAGGCATTCGACCATGAGTGCGCACGACTACGTCGGCCAGCTCTCGACCATCTCGGCCTATCTCGTGCTGCCGGCCCCGCAGCGGGAGCGGGCCTTCGGGGAGATCCTGCGGGTGCTGCCCGGGACGGTTCGGGTCGCCGCCGACCTGACGGTCCATCTCGCCCGCCGACGCCACGAGCCGTAGGAAGCCGGTGTGTGCGCGGGGGCGGGTCCGGGCTTGCTTCGGCACCTCGCCGTGGCTGAGGACGAGCAGCGAACGGCGAGCAGCGAGCAGCGAACGGCGAGCCCCGCGGGGCCGACGGGCTCGTCCCCGACCCCGTGGGGCGGGGGACGAGCGGGTCCGGTCGCCGGGCGGGCCGGTCGGTCACCCCGGCAGGTCGGCCTCCAGGTAGCGTTCGAGCCCTTCGACCACCAGCTTGTGGTCGTCCAGTTGCGGCAGGCCGGAGATCGCGACGGTGCCGACCGGTCCCACGTGTGCGACGACGATCGGGAAGGCGCCGCCGTGGGCCGCGTAGCGGTCCGGGTCCAGGCGGGACTTCTCCTCGAAGGTGCCGCCCGCGTCGCGGAAGCGCTGGCCGACGAGGTAGGAGCTGGACCCGTACCGCCGCACCACGCGGGTCTTCCGTTCGATCCACGCGTCGTTGTCCGCGCTGGTGCCGGGCAGGGCGAAGTGGAAGAGCTGCTGCTCGCCGCGGCGGATGTCGACGGTGACGGGCAGTTCGCGCTCCCGGGCGAGTTCCACCAGCAGGCAGCCGAGCAGCCAGGCGTCCTCGTTGGTGAAGCGGGTGAACTGCAGACGGCGTTCCTGCTCGACGAGTTCGGCGGTGGTCGTCACAGCCGCACCGTCCGGCCCTCGGCGGCGGAGCGGCTCGCCGCCTCCAGCACGGTGAGGGCGGAGACGGCCTCGCGCGCCTCGACCGGCGCCGGGGCGCGGCCGTGCAGGGCTTCCACGACGCCCGCGTAGTAGTTCTGGTAGGCGCCCGGCAGGGTGGGGTGGGCGACCGCGCCGTCCACCGTGCCCAGCTGCCCGTACTCGGACTCCGGGGTGACGCCCCATCCCTCGTCGGCGGGCGTGCGTCCGGCCCGGAGGGCGTCCTCCTGGCCGTCGAGGCCGCGGCTCGTGTAGGCGGCCTCGCTGCCCAGCACCCGGAAGCGCGGGCCGAGGTCGGCGGCGGTCGCACTCATCCACAGGTGGGAGCGGGTGCCGTCGGCGTGGGTGAGCGCGACGAAGGAGTCGTCGTCGACGGCCGCACCGTCGCGGCGGACGTCCAGTTCGGCGTAGACGGACGCGGCCGGGCCGAAGAGCGTGAGGGCCTGGTCGACCAGGTGGCTGCCCAGGTCGTAGAGGAGTCCTCCGACCTCGGCGGGATCGCCGAGTTCGCGCCAGCCGCCCTTGAGCCGGGGCCGCCAGCGCTCGAACCGCGATTCGAAGCGGTGCACGCGGCCCAGCTTGCCCGACCGGACGAGCTCGCCGACGGTCAGGAAGTCGCCGTCCCAGCGCCGGTTCTGGAAGACGCTCAGCAGCAGGCCGCGTGACTCGGCGAGGTCGGCCAGTGCCGCGCCCTCGGTCGCCGTCGCCGCCAGCGGCTTGTCGACGACGACGGGGACGCCGGCCCGGAGCGCGGCGGTGGCGAGGGGGATGTGGGTGCGGTTGGGCGAGGCGACGACCACCAGGTCGAGGCCGAGCGGCCAGAGTTCGTCGGTGGTCGAGAGCAACTGCACCCCGGGGTACCGGGCCGCGGCCTGCTCGCGCCGTTCCGGGTCCGTGGTGACGACGGCGGCCAGGTGCAGCCCGGGGGTGGTGGCGATGAGGGGTGCGTGGAAGACGGAGCCCGCGATCCCGTAGCCGATCAGGCCGACGCGGAACGGCGCGGCAGAGGGGGTGTTCGGAGTGCTGTTTGCCATGGGGTCCAGTTAAACAACAGTGTGGATTAAGTCGCAAGCGTGTCGCATAATCGATCCGTGACCTCCCGCTCCCCCGACCCCGCAGCAGGCTCCCCGCCGGGCACCCCGCCGGACCCCGCACCGCGCACCTCCCCCGTGCCGGGCCGGCCGGCCGGTCCCGGCGCGGCGCCCATCGCGCCTTCCGGCGCGAACCTCTCCACGCTCAGGGACCACAACGCGGCCGCGGTGCTGGCGCTGGTCCGGGCGGCCGGCCCGGCGGGGACCAGCAGGGTCGAGCTCGCCCGCGAGTCCGGTCTGACCGCGCAGGCGATCAGCAAGATCGTGCACCGGCTGACCGGGGACGGCCTGCTCGTGGAGGCGCACCGCGGCGCGTCGACCGGCGGGAAGCCGCCCACGCTGCTGTCCCTCGTGCCCGAGGCCCGCTGGGCCGTCGGTGTCCAGCTCGGCCGTGACACGCTCACGGTGCTCCGCGCGGACCTGACCGGGCGGGCGGCCGCGGTGCGCCGGCTGCCGATCGACCTCGCCGCCTGGGGCCCGGCCCGCGTGCTCGACCTGCTGGCCGAGCAGGTCGACCTGCTGCTCTCCGGCCTGCCGCGGGCCGACGTGCTCGGTGTCGGTGTGGCGCTGCCCGGCCCGCTCGACCAGCACGCGGGGGTCCTGCACCAGGTCACCGGCATGCGGGCCTGGGACGGGCTTCCGCTCCGCGACGAGATCGCCCGGCGCCTCGGCCTGCCCGGGCTCATCGAGAAGGACAGCACGGCGGGCGTGCTCAGCGGCCTCGGCTCGCCGAACCGGGCGTTCGTCCACCTCGACCAGGGACTCGGCGCGGGCCTCGTCCTGGGCGGTGCGGTGCAGCGCGGCGCCCGCACCAACGCCGGCGAGTTCGGCCACCAGGTCCTCGACCCCGCGGGCCCCCGCTGCCGCTGCGGCAGCACCGGCTGCGTCGAGGCGCTCTGGGCCGCCGCGGCCACACCCGAGGCGGCGGCCGGCGTCCTCGGCGAGGCCCTCGCCAACCTCGTCCGGCTCCTCGACCTGGACGAGATCGTCCTCGGCGGCCGCGAGGTCCTGGACGCCCCGGAGGTCTACCTCGCCGGGATCCGCCGCGTCCTCACCGCCCGCCTGCCGGATCCCGCCTGGCAGTCCGTCACCGTCTCCGTCGCCCCGTCCGGTCCGGACGCCGTCGCCCTCGGCGCCGCCGGGCTGATCCTGGCGCGGGTCTTCGGCTGACGCCGTCCCGGGCCCGGCGGGGGCCGAGGGCCCGCACGGGCCCCGGCGGAGCGCCGGGCCACCGTCTGGGAGACCGGCGGGCGACACCTCCGGGGCGCTCCACCAGGGCCGTCCGTGGGGTTTTCGGCCGCAGCCGGGCCACGGCACGGCGTGCGGGCGGTCCGGCGGGGTACGCGTCACGCGGACAACGCCAGGAGGCCCAGATGACCAGCGAGCCCCGACCCGGACACCGGCTGCTACGCAGCCTCGTCCGGACCAAGCCCGTCGAGCAGTCGATCGCCGACACCGAGGAGCCGGAGCACGCGCTCCGCCGCTCGCTCTCCGCGCTCGACCTGACCGTGTTCGGCGTCGGTGTCATCATCGGCACCGGCATCTTCGTGCTGACCGGCACCGCCGCGAAGAACCACGCGGGGCCGGCCGTCGCGGTGTCGTTCGCCGTCGCCGGCGTGGTGTGCGCGCTCGCGGCGCTCTGCTACGCCGAGCTGGCCTCCACCGTGCCGGTGGCGGGGTCGGCCTACACGTTCGCGTTCGCCACGATCGGCGAGCTGCCGGCCTGGATCATCGGCTGGGACCTGGTGCTGGAGCTGGCGCTCGGCGCGGCGGTGGTGGCGGTCGGATGGTCGGGCTACGTGCAGTCGCTGCTGGAGAGCGCCGGGGTGACCCTGCCGCACGCGATCTCCGGCGCGTCGACCGGCGGGTGGAGCTTCAACCTGCCGGCGACCCTGCTGGTCGTGGTGCTGACCGCGGTGATCCTGGCCGGCATGCACCTGTCGGCCGAGGTCACCCGGGTCATCGTCGGCATCAAGGTGCTCGTGGTGCTGATCGTCATCGTGGCCGGGCTGTTCTTCGTCAAGGCCGCCAACTACACGCCGTTCGTCCCGCCGGCCCGTGCCGCGGAGAGGACGTCGGGCGGTGCGGCGCCGCTCGTCGAGGCGGTCTTCGGCTACACCCCGACGGACTTCGGGGTGATGGGCATCTTCACGGCCGCCGCGGTGGTCTTCTTCGCCTTCATCGGCTTCGACGTCGTGGCGACGGCCGCCGAGGAGACCCGCAACCCGCAGCGCGACGTACCGCGCGGCATCATCGGGTCGCTGCTGATCTGCACCGTGCTCTACATGGCCGTCTCGGTGGTCGTGACGGGCATGCAGAAGTACACCGAGCTGTCGGACGACGCGCCGCTGTCGGACGCGTTCAAGGCGGTCCGCCAGGAAGCGTTCGCCGACATCATCAACGTCGGGGCGGTAGCGGGCCTCACCTCGGTCACGATGATCCTGCTGCTCGGTCAGAGCCGGGTGTTCTTCGCGATGAGCCGCGACGGGCTGCTGCCGCGCACCTTCTCCACCGTCAACCCGAGGTTCGGCACGCCGTCGAGGGCGATCGTGCTGCTGGGTGCGGTGGTGGCGGTGCTGGCCGGGCTGATCCCGCTGGAGGAGCTGTCCGAGCTGGTCAACATCGGCACGCTGTTCGCCTTCGTGGTGGTCTCGATCGGGGTGGTGGTGCTCCGCAGGACCCGGCCGGACCTGCCCCGCTCGTTCCGCTGCCCGTGGGTGCCCGTGCTTCCGGTGCTCTCGGTGCTGGCGTGCCTCTGGCTGATGGTCAACCTGCCGGTCGCGACCTGGTGGCGGTTCCTGATCTGGATGGCGGTCGGCGTGGCCGTCTACGCCTTCTACGGGCGCACCCACAGCCGGATCGGCGATCCGGACCGGGCCCGGACCGGGACGCCCGGCCGGGGCTGACACGGCGTCGGAAGGCGCCCGGCCGGGGCTGACGCAGCGTCGGGAGCCGCACGGCCCCGCGCGGGCCCGGCCGAGGTGCACACCCCGGGAGCCCGCCCGGCCACCGGCACGTCACCGACCGCGTGACGGCGTGGTCAGCTGGGCTGCCACAGCTCGACCCGGTTGCCCTCGGGATCGGTGACCCAGCCGAAGCGGCCGACGCCCTCCATGTCCTGGGTCTCCCCGGCCACGTCCGCGCCCCTGGCGCGCAGTTGCGCGAGCATCGCGTCCAGGTCGCGGACCCGGAAGTTGACCATCGTCTGCTGCGCGCGGGAGCCGAAGTAGTCGGTCCCGGAGTCGAACGCCGCGAACACCGTGGCCCCGGCCTCCTGCCGCCAGAGGCCGTTGTCGTCGGCGTCGAGGCCCAGGCACTCGCGGTACCAGGCGCCCAGGGCCTCCGGGTCCGCGGCCCGCATGAAGTATCCGCCGATTCCGAGCACACGTTCCATGGCGCCATCCTGCCAGGACCGCGGGCGCCCGTCCCGCGCGTCGTCCGGATCACGGCGGAACCGGTCGGCCGTGGGACGGAGTCGCGGGCGCCGGGCGGCGGTGTCAGGAGCAGAACCAGCCGCCGACCGTGGCGTCGGCGCCCGCCGCGGTGTTCACGGCCTTGACGAAGAGGTAGTTGTTGCAGCCGTACATCACCGGCGGGGTGAAGACGGCCTGGTAGCCGTGGAGGTCGCCGTAGCCCGGGTAGGCCGCGCCGACGTCCGGGCGGGACCGGTCGGCCTGGAAGGGGCCGTACGTGCCGCCCGCGTACTCGATGTAGACCTGGGTGGGACCGGCGGAGTCCGGGTCGGCGGCCCAGCCGTTGACGACGATCGACCGTCCCTGGACCGACCAGGAGTCCATCGAGCCGATCGGGTCGTGCCCGACGGTGAGCGGGGAGCAGCCGATGGAGGTGTTGGCGCCGAAGCCGACGTTGAGCGCGGTGGCGCACACCGCGCCGGTGGCGGTGGGCACGACGATCACGCCGGAGAACGCCTCGCCGCCGGAGCCGTCGGCGGTCAGGGTGGCGACGGTCGCGCCGCCGACGGTGATGCGGACCCTCACCGGGCCGCCGTCCTCGTCGTGGGCCCACCCGGCGACCTTGATGCCGCCGGGCACGCGGGTCGCGGAGGCGAGCTCCCCGTACGGGTCGTTCGCGGGCTCGCCGGGGTCGGTGCACCACGCCGGCGGGGCGGGGCTGTCGCAGACCGACTGCGCCGACGCGGGCGCGGCGAGCGGCAGGACCGCGGCGGCGGTGAGGGTGGCGGCGGCGGCCAGGCGGCCGGCGAGCGTGCGGGGTCTCATGGGTGTGCTCCTCGGGAGGTGGTGTGCTCCCACTGTCGCGGCGACCGATAAACGTCCCCTCAACAACCTGTTGCCGCGCCGGCACCCGGGCCCGCGCCGTCGCCCGCGCCAGCGCCCGAGGTGGCCGGGGTCAGAGCCGCGTGGTCATGGTGGCGCCCTGGCCGGTGCGGGTGACGAGGAAGGTCGTCCTCGGCAGGCCGCCGCCGGAGGGCCGGGAGGCCTCGGCCGTGGCCGGGTCGGTGGTGGCGAAGATGCCGGTGCCCGCCGTGCCGGTGTCCCAGGTGTTCCCGTCGGAGTGCACGCCCGTGCCGAGGGTGGTGTCGCGGCCGTTGCCGACGGCGGCGTTTCCGGTGGCGGTCGCGGCGGCGTCGGGCAGGAAGAAGCCCCGCACGCCGTTGCGGTAGGCGGTGTTGCGGGTGAGCCGGATCCCGCCCGGGTTGCCCTCGTCGTTGAACCCGAGCCCGGTGTTGTCCCAGGCCGCGTTGTTGACGACGCGGTGGGCCACGGCGGCGCGGCCGTTGCCGCCGCCCAGCGTGAAGCCGTTGCCTGCGCCGCGCCAGTCGGCGACCTGCCAGCGGTTCACGCCGTTGCCGTACGACCAGTTGCTCTCGACCGTCACGGGGCTGGTGAACCCGCCCAGGTCCAGGCCGTCGGTGGCGTTGCCGTGAAAACGGCAGCCCCGGACGACGTTGCCCTGGCCGGCGCCGAAGGTGATGCCCAGTCCGATGCCCGCCCCGCCGTGCGCGGCGTCGTCGTGGTTGTGGAAGAAGTCGCTGTCGAGGACGGCGTTGGCCTCGGTGCCCGCGTCGCGCAGGACGAGCCCCGACCTGGCGTTGTCGTGGAACGACAGCCGCCGGAAGACCGTGTGGTGGCAGGAGCGGCAGACGTAGGCGTGGCTGGCGGAGCCGAGGAGTTCGAGGCCCTGCACCGTCCACCAGCCCGTCTGCTGGGTGATCGCCCAGGAGGCGGCCGGTATCCCGGAGGCGTCGAGGACGGGCTGTTCGTCACGGTAGTTGCTGAGCATGATGGGCCGCTCGGCGGTGCCGTCGGTGGTGATGGAGACCGGCCCGGTCAGCCGGTAGGTGCCGCCGCGAAGGGCGATCGTGCCGCCCGGCCGGACGGCCGACACGGCCTTGCCGAGCGTCGCGTACGGGTGCGCGAGGCTGCCGTCGCCGGAGTCGGATCCGTCCGGTGCCACGTAGAGGTCGGCCACCGTCACACCGCTGCCGCGCTGGGGTGCCGACGCCGACGGCGAGGGTCCGGCGGCCGACGGCGGGGACGGGTCGGCGGACGGTCCGGCCGCCGGTGGGGACGGGACGGCGCCCGGGGCGGTGCTCGCCGCTGCGGCCGGTGGCCCGCCGTACGGCGCGGGGCCCGTCCACGGGGCGAGCACGCAGGTCAGCGCGACGGCCGCGGCGACGGCTGCGGCGGCTCCGGCGGCGACCGGCCGGGTGGTGACGTGGCGGGCGGCCGTGCCGAGCCGTTCGAACAGCACGGAGTGGTGGCCGGCCGTCGCGGCGGCCTGGGCGCTCCACGGCACGCCGTCCAGCAGGGAGTTCGGCACCACCAGCACGCCGATGCCGGGCAGCAGCTTCTCCGGTGCGACGAGTCCGCCGCGGTGCGCACCGCACGACGCGCAGTCCCGGGTGTGGCGGGTCAGCCGCTTGCGCCACACCGGGGTGGTGCTGCCGTCCCACGCCTGGGTGACGGCGGCGAGCCCGGGGCAGCGGGGTACGGCGCCCAGGGCGCGCACCACGGTGCGGGCGGCCTCCAGCTGGGCTTTCATCCGGCGCAGGCGGACGGCGGCGTGCCCGGGGTCGAGTGCCAGGGCGGCGGCGGTCTCGGCGCGGGTGAGGCTGCCGGACACCTCCTGCCACCAGAGGGAGAGCAGCCGTCGGTCCGCCGGGTCCAGCCAGTCCGCGGCCCGGGCGAGTTCGCGCCGCTGCCCGGTGAGGACGAGTTCGGCGACGGTGCGTTCGGCGAAGTCGGTGGTGGGGTCGGGCACGTCCGCGACGTCGTAGCGGTGGGGTGTCTCCGCGACCCGGCGGCGCGCGTGCTGCTGGAGCTGCCGGTAGGCGATGGCGACGACCCAGGAGCGGAACCGGTCCGGTTCGCGCAGCGACGGCAGGCCGCGGACGGCCCGCAGCATGGTCTCCTGCACGAGGTCGTCGACGTCGGCGGTGGCCCGCAGGGCGCGGCCGACGATGTTGTAGACCAGGGGCAGGTGGAGTGCCACCAGGTGGTTCAGCGCCCGGTCGTCGCCGCTCTGCGCGGCACGGACCAGCACGGCGACGTCCTGCGCGGTGTCGTGCGGGTTGCCCGTGAGCACCGGAGATCTCCTGCCCTGCGCCTCGGCCGGGGGCGCGAGGCGACGACGCGGGGGAACCCGGGGGATGCGACACGCTGGCACCCGGGCATGGCCATGACTGCGGAGCCGCATCCTGACACGACGCCACACGACAGTAAAGCGGCGCTCCCCGATTCCGCGTCCGGACGGGCCGGGGGTGCGGCCCGGAGAGCAGCCCGCGGCAGCCGCGGCAGCCCGGTGTGCCGGCCGGGCAGAAATTCTTCGGAATTTTCTGTCATCTGCCCGGCGCCCCTCCGTCTACAAGGGGTGCCGCTGCCCGTCCGGGCGGCGGACGACCACGGTGTGCGTCCGGCCTCCGCCCCCACGGCGGCCGGGTGCGCCCGTTCCCCCACCCGAGAGGAGCACCTGTGTCCGGAACCACCACCGACCGGGTCCCCACCCAGGCGCGTCCGCGCCACGGCCTCGTCCGCCGCCGGCCGCTGACCCTGCTCGCAGCCCTGCTGCCGGCGGTCGGCGGCGTCGTGCTCGGCGTCGGCGCCCAGCACGCCGGGGCCGCCACGCTGCCCGCCGCCGGCACCTACCAGCTCGCCGTCACCAAGAGCGGCAAGTGCATCGACGTCCCCGCCGCCTCCACCGCCAACGGCGCCCTCCTCCAGCAGTGGAACTGCACCGCCAACTCCGACTGGCAGCAGTTCACCCTCACCCCCGTCAGCTCCGGCCGCTACCAACTCGTCAACGTCCACAGCAAGAAGTGCATCGACGTCCCCAACGCCTCCACCACCAGCGGCACCCAGCTCCAGCAGTGGGGCTGCGTCAGCAGCCAGACCAACCAGCTCTGGACCCTCACCCCCAGCGGCACCAACACCTTCCAGATCATCAACGCCGGCAACGGCCTCTGCATCAGCGACCAGAACGCCTCCACCACCAACGGCACCGCGATCATCCAGGAAACCTGCACCGCCAACACCAACAAGCAGTGGGCCTTCAAGCCGGTCGGCACGACCGGCCCGGCCACGGTCGCCCAGGACGGCACCGGCACGTACACGACCGTGCAGGCGGCGGTCGACGCGGTCGGCACCGGCAACGCGAGCCGGGTCGTCATCACCATCAAGCCGGGCACGTACCGGGAGAAGGTGACCGTCCCGTCGAACAAGCCGTACGTCACGCTGCAGGGCCTCGGCGGGGCGCCCGGCGACGTGGTGATCGTCAACAACCGCAACGCCGGCACGTACGGCACCTCGGGCAGTGCCACCGTCGTCGCCCAGGGGCACGACTTCACCGCGACCAACCTGACGCTGAGCAACGACTTCGACGAGAACAGCTCCGACACCGGCGACCAGGCGCTGGCGCTGTACCTCGACTCGGACCGCGCGCTCCTGAACAACGTGCGGCTGCTCGGCGACCAGGACACCTTCCTGGTCAACGAGAGCGCGCGGGTGTACGCCGTGAACTCCTACATCGAGGGCACGGTGGACTTCATCTACGGCGGCGGCGTCGCCGTCTTCGACAACTGCCGGATCTACGAGAAGCGGACCACCGGCGGCCCGATCACGGCGGCGAGCACCCCGGCGGCCCGCGCGTACGGCTTCCTGTTCTACAAGTCGGCCGTCACCGGGGCGACCGCCAACACCACCCAGCTCGGCCGGCCGTGGCGGCAGGACGCCCAGGTCGTGTACCGGGAGTCGTCGCTCTCCAACACCATCGCCACCGCGCAGCCGTGGACCAACATGTCGACCAGCACGTGGCAGAACGCCCGGTACTTCGAGTACAAGAACACCGGCGCCGGTGCCGGGACGAACAGCAACCGCCCGCAGCTCACGGACGCTCAGGCGGCGACGTACACGCCGCAGAAGTACCTGGCCGGCAGCGACGGGTGGAACCCGGTCGGCTGACGCCGCACCACCGCAGCCACACGTGCCCGACCGTCCCCCACCCACCGGAAGGATCATCATGACCAGAAGGAAGCACCGCGCACACCGGCCGCTGAGTCTGCTGGCAGCACTGCTGCTCGCCGTCTGCGGCGCCGTGTTCGGCCTCAACACCACACCCGCCGGGGCCGCCACGCTGCCCGCCGCCGGCACCTACCAACTCGCCGTCACCAAGAGCGGCAAGTGCATCGACGTCCCCGCCGCCTCCACCGCCAACGGCGCCCTCCTCCAGCAGTGGAACTGCACCGCCAACTCCGACTGGCAGCAGTTCACCCTCACCCCCGTCAGCTCCGGCCGCTACCAACTCGTCAACGTCCACAGCAAGAAGTGCATCGACGTCCCCAACGCCTCCACCACCAGCGGCACCCAGCTCCAGCAGTGGGGCTGCGTCAGCAGCCAGACCAACCAGCTCTGGACCCTCACCCCCAGCGGCACCAACACCTTCCAGATCATCAACGCCGGCAACGGCCTCTGCATCAGCGACCAGAACGCCTCCACCACCAACGGCACCGCGATCATCCAGGAAACCTGCACCGCCAACACCAACAAGCAGTGGGCCTTCAACCCCGTTGCGGGCCGCACCTGGTCCGACACGGCGGACGGCTTCGCCTCCACCGGCGGCGGCACCACCGGCGGCGCCGCGGGCAGCACCGTGACCGTCACGACCTTCGCCGACCTGGTCAGGTACGCCACCTCGGACAGCGCTTACGTGATCAAGGTCGCCGCCGCGCTCACCGTCACGCCGTACGGCCACGAGATCCCCGTGAAGTCGAACAAGACCATCGTCGGCGTCGGCACCTCGGGCCAGATCGTCAACGGCGGGTTCTTCCTCGGCACCGGCGTCCACAACGTGATCATCCGCAACCTGACCATCCGGGACACCCGGATGACCGACGACGACCCGGACGACAAGGTCTACGACTACGACGGCATCCAGATGGACACCGCCGACCACGTCTGGATCGACCACAACCGGATCGAGCGGATGAACGACGGCCTGATCGACAGCCGCAAGGACACCAGCTACCTCACCGTCTCCTGGAACGTCCTCGGCGAGGTCAACAAGGCCTTCGGCATCGGCTGGACGGACAACGTCACCGCCCGCATGACGATCCACCACAACTGGATCCACGACACCAACCAGCGCAACCCCAGCGTCGACAACGTCGCGCTGGCCCACCTCTACAACAACTACCTGCAGAACATCACCTCGTACGGCAACCTGTCGCGCGGGGCGTCGAAGACCGTCATCGAGAACAGCTACTTCGACAACGTCGCCAACCCGTACAACATCGACACCACGGCCGCCTCGCTGACACAGTCCGGCAGCATCGTGGTCAACAGCACCGGCAAGCAGGTGACGAACGGCACGACGTTCACGCCCGGCTCGTACTACAGCTACACGCTGGACGCGGCGAAGGACGTGCCGGCGCTGCTCGCCCAGTACGCCGGACCGCAGGGCGGCATCGGGGGCTGACCCGGCGGCACGGTCCCCGGTCCCGTCGGGGGACGGGCCGGAGGAGCCGACCGGGCCCGGTGATCAGCGGGCCCGGTCGGCAGCCCCGCGGGCGGCGCCCGCGCCGTCGTGTCGGCGTGGCGGCGTGGCCGCCGTGCGGTCGTGCCGCAGTGCGGTCGTGCGGTCGTGTCGGGAGGCCCGCGTGTCGGCGTACCGTCGGGCCGTCGAGAACCGGCCGCACCGCGGCGGCGTGTTGATGCTCAGCGGCACCGTCCGGGCCGTGGGTCGGGGAACGGAGCCGGGGCTGTGACGGAAGTGGCGAAGGCCGTGCAGGAGGCCGGGGCGGAGACGGGCCGTCCGGGCCTGTGGCGTCAGCGGGACTTCCTGCTGCTCTGGAGCGGCCAGACCGTCAGCGAGATGGGCTCGGCGGTCACCCAGGTGGCCCTGCCGCTGCTCGCGGTCGTCTCGCTGCGGGAGAGCACGTTCCAGGTGGGGCTGCTGACCGCGGCCACCACGCTGGCCTTCGCGGTGATCGCCCTGCCGGCCGGGGCGATGGTGGACGGCCGTGAGAAGCGCTCCGTCATGATCGTCTGCAACCTCCTGCGCCTGGTGATCATCGGCTCGGTCCCGGTGGCGGCGGCGTTCGGCGTCCTGACGATGGCGCAGCTGTACGTGGTCGCGGTGGCGGCGGGTGTGTGCTCGGTGTTCTTCGACGTCTCGTACCAGAGTTACGTGCCGTCGCTGGTGCGCAGCGACGACCTGATGAGCGCCAACGGCAAGCTCGGCACCACGCAGGCGTTCGCGGAGCTCGGGGGGCCGAGCGTGGGCGGCGGGCTGGCCTGGCTGGTCGGCGCGGCGGGCGCGATGACGGCCGACGCGGTCTCCTACGCGGTCTCGGTGCTGTCGATCCTCGGGATCAGGACGCGGGAGGAGCCGCCGTCGGCGCGGCTCGCGGAGGAGACGCTGCGGCGCCGGATCGCCGAGGGGCTGACGTTCGTCTTCGGGCACGGCATCCTGCGCAGGGTGGTGGCGTGCACGGCCACCGCGAACCTGTTCAACGGCATGACGTCGGCGCTGGCGATGGTCTTCCTCGTCCGGGTGCTGCACGTGCGTCCCGCGCTGACCGGGCTGGTGCTGGCGGGTGCGGCCGTCGGCGGGATCGTCGGGGGCGTGTTCGCGGGCCGGCTCGTGAGGAGGATCGGTTCGGCGCGGATCATCTGGGTGTCGATGCTGGTGTTCGGCGCGCCGCAGGTCGTCGCGGCGGCCGCCTGGCAGGGCTGGGGGGTGCTGCTGTTCCCGCTGGGCTGGGGCGTCGCGGGCTTCTCGGGGATGGTGTACAACGTCGCGCAGCTCAGCTACCGGCAGTCGGTGACGCCGCCGGAGCTGATGGGCCGGATGAACGCGGCCGTGCGCTGGGTCGTGTGGGGCACGCTGCCGGTCGGCGGCGTGCTCGGCGGGGTGCTCGGCACGCTGGTCGGGGTGCGGCCGGCGCTCGCCCTGTCCTTCGCCGGTGCGTGGGCGGCCGGCTGGTTCGTGTTCTTCTCCCCGCTCCGCCGCCTGCGCGACGTTCCGCCGCCCGCACCCGCACCCGCACCCGCACCCGTACCTGCGGCTCCCGGTGTCGTGCGGTGACGGTCGGCGACGACCCCCCGGGGGCGGCTCAGGGGCGGCGTCCCCAGGCCGTGATCAGCCCCGGCGACAGGTCGTCCGCGGTGCCGGAGGCGAGGGCCTCCTGCGCGGCGGCGAACTGCGCGGCGTCGACGAGCCCGGTGGCGAGCATGGCCTCACGGGAGCGGGCCCAGGTGTCCAGCCAGAACGCGGCGATCGGGCTGCCCGCGGCCAGCGGGGGCACGTGGACCTCCGCGGCGACCCCGGTCAGGCCGGCCCCGCGCAGCAGCCGCGGGTAGCCGGGCGTCCAGTCGACGTCGGTGCCGATGGAGGTGCGCAGCGCCCGCCACATGGCGCGCATGGCCAGCCGGTAGGGGGAGTCCGGGGGTGCGGCGGTGGTCAGGTCGATCGCGTCGCCGAGGACGAGGTGGCCGCCGGGCACCAGCAGGTCGCGCAGGCGCGCGATGGTGCGCTGGGGGTCGGGGAGGTGCATGAGCACGAACCGCGCGTGGATCAGGTCGAAGCGGCCCGGGTCGAAACCGGGGTCCGTGACGTCGGCGGCGAGGGTGCGCAGCGCACCGCCCGCGTGCGGCTCCAGGAAGCGGACGTCGCGGTCGACCGCTAGGACGTCGCCGGCCCCGGCCTGTCCGGCCAGCCAGCGGGCCACCGTGCCGGTGCCGGCGCCGATGTCGAGGCAGCGCGTGTCCGGTCCGACGCCGACGGCCCGTAGCCGGGCCCGGGTGACGTGGTCGTACGCGAGCGAGCCGAGGTCGATGCGGTCGCCCTCGCCGGGTTTCCACGGCTCGAAGAGGGACTCCCCGTAGCCGCCGGTCCCGTCCGGTCCGGCCGCCGTGCGGTCTGCGGGCATGGCGTCCTCCTGTCCGTCCGCCTGTCCGTGCGTCGTCCGTCCGTCCTCCGCGGCCGCTGGGTGGTGCGCGTGGTTCGGGACGGACGTTCCGAGCGTATCGACGATCCCCCGGACCGGCGCCCTCGGCTCTGTCCGGCCGATCTCGGGCTGTGGGAGGATGCCGTCCATGACGTGCATCCGAAGGGGCCGTGCCTCGTAGAACACCGGCTTCACTTCGGCCGCGGGAACACGGCCGGGGCAGACCCTGGGTGCGGTATCGCGATGTCCCAGGTCTGTGGGGAGCGGCGAACGCCGCTGTGCGCGTGCTCGAACGGGAGCGGTTGTCTCCGGGCATCGTGGCGGTGGCGCTGAGCGTGTGGTCCGTGCGCGTCCACGGCACGAGGCGCCGGTGGAGGCAGTGGGAGGCGGAGTTCACCTGCGCCTGCTGCGGCGACAGTTGGGCCCGGGACAGGCTGCAGGATGCTCTGTTCATGCTTCCGCCGAGGGCCGCCGGCGAACTCCGGGTGCAGGTCGAGCGCCTGGACGCGGTGCTCCTCGGGCGAACGCATCACGAGCCGACGGAAGACCCGGAGTCGGCGTGGTGGCGTCGCAGATGCTGACCGTACCCGTGTCGCCCACTGGTTCGCTGCTTCCTGCGTGACCGGGCGGGGGGATCCGACAGGGGCGGAGTGGCGACGTCTGGAGCCGCTCCTGCCCGCGGGCGACAACCGCTGCGCCGCCCTCAGGCCGGGTCGGCGGGCGGAGCTGCGGACGGGCGGGCTTCGACTCGCATGACCGTCTCGGCGACGTGGTCGAGGATTTCGTCGCGCAGTTCGCCGGCGAGCGGGCCGTTCTCGTAGGCGGCCTTCGCCTCGCCGCTGCGGAACACCCGGACGTGCAGCATTATCTTGCGCCCGCGGACGGGTGAATTCCGTTCGGCTGGAGGTAGCTTCGGCAGCCTTCGAGCACCGCACGGCTGCCGGGGCACGGGCCTGCGGACACACGGCGGCCGCCCGCGGCCCCGCGTCGCGCTGCCCGTCAGCACCACGGCCCACCACCACCCGGGATCGCGGCCGCCGTCGCCGTCGCTCCCGCCCTCCTGCCAGAAAGGCCCGGCCCCATGCCTGCTTCCGTCCCCCCGCGGAGAGCACTCGCCGCCGCCGTCGCCGCCGCCGCCCTGGTGCTCGCCGGCTGCGCCTCCCGTCCGGAGAGCACCGGCTCCGGCCCGCTGGTCCTGGGCTTCGTCAACGGCGCCGACACGGAGTTCCACAGGTGTCTGCAGAAGGCCGTCGAGCAGACGGCGAAGGCGGAGGGCGTGCAGGTCGTCACGGCCAACTCCGCACAGAACCCGGCGACCGAGCAGACCAACGTCGAGGACATGATCGGGCGCGAGGTGGACGCGCTGATCGTGCAGACCGTGAGCTTCGACGGCCTGGTCGGTGACATCGCCGCCGCCGAGGACGCGCACGTGCCCATCTTCCTGACCTCGGTGGTGCCCGACGACACCACGGGAATCCTCGGCGCCGCCGTGGTCGACCTGCAGAAGGTCGGTGCCCTGGACGCCGGGTGGATCGGCACCGACGCCCACGGCCGGCAGGTGCAGGTCGCCGTGATCTCGGGTTCCCCGGGGGCCGCCTCCACCCTGCTGGTCAACGGTTTCATGGCGGCGCTCCCGTCCAACGCCAGGGTCGTCGCCAACAAGCGGGCGATGTTCAACCCCGCGACCGCCCGGGAGGTGGCCGCGGACATGATCAAGGCGTACCCCGGCCTCGGGTACGCGTTCGTCGCGAACGAGGGGATGGCCCTCGCCGCCCGCACGGCGTTCGACGCCGCCGGGGCGAAGAACGTCAGGATCGTCACCGTCAACGGCACCGACGCGGGCCTCGCCGCCGTGAAGGACGGCCGGCTGTCGGCCACCGTCTCCAACTCGGCGCTGTCCACCGGGCAGTTGGCCGTGCACCAGGTGCTCGACCTGCTGGCCGGGGAGAAGACCGAACCGATCGTGCAGAGCCCGGTACTGCTGGTCACCGAGAAGAACGTCGCGCAGGCCCCGCCCTACTGCCCCTGACGGGCGGTACCGCTCCCCGCCACCGCCGAGGGGAGGCCGTCAGGTGCCCGCCGCGCCGCCGCCCGGCCGGCCGCGTCGTGTCCAGCCCGGTTCGACGGCGGCCCATTCGGCCTCCCACGCGCGGTCGGCGGCCCGCTCGATCGACCTGCGGCGGAGCATGTACGCACCCGCCACCGCGCCCGCCATGCCGGTGAGCGCGGTGAGCCCGTACACGCCGGCGGCGAACTGCATCGCGGTGTGTCCGCGCGGCGCGGAGGCCCGGACGCCGGTGTCGTCGACCCAGATCGGGACGGCCGTGCCGGCCGGGGCGCCGCCGGGCACGCCGATCGGGCCGCTCTCCCGCTGTCCGGCGGGGTACTGCCAGACGGCCTGCGCCTGGGCGGGCCGGATACTCCGGCCGGGCGTGTCGACCGCGTCGGCGACCGTGGTCGCGGTCACCCGGTGCCGGTGCAGCGCCGTCTCGGCGGCCTCGGTGCGGATGCCGTTCAGGAGCACCACGGCGACCACCACGGCGGCCGCCAGCGAACCGGCCACGGCGACGAGCACGGCCAGCCGGAGCCGACTGCGCGCCAGATCGAACCGGCGGCAGAGCGGGTTGTGTTCCAGACCGACGGCCCGCCGGACGAAGTCCAGGGCCGAGACGTGCGGCAGCGGCCGCCCTCGCGGTGCGGACGGAGCCGACATGGCGCGCCTCCTCGGCCGGGCACCCGCGCCCGCCCACCGTCGCCGGCGGGGTGCCCCTCCATTCTATTCGGGCGTGGCGGCCCCGCCCGGGCCCGGCGGCGGGACGGTGGAGAGCCGCCCCGGCCGGGCCCGCGGAGAGCCGCGCCCCGGTCGCGCGGTGTACGGCGTGCGGTTACGGCCGGTAGGTGACGTCGGCCGCGGTGTAGAGGCAGGACGTGCCGTCGGGGCCGCTGCCGGACTCCTTGGGCTCACCGCTGGTGACACCGGTGAAGCGCTGGCAGACGGTGATCTTCTTGCTGGTGTCGCCCACGATGGTGAGGCGGGTGATCTTCGCGGTGTCGCCGAGGTTGGAGTTGATGCCGACGATCTTCTTGCCGGGCACGGTGGCCATGACGTTGTCGATGACGACGTGGCGGGCGTACTGCGTCTTGCAGTTGCCGCAGGAGCGGTAGAGCTTGCCGAAGTCATCGACCCGGAAGTTCTTGATGACCATCGTGCCGGGGCCGTTGTGCTGGAAGACCTTGTCGTCGGCGCCGCGTGCGCCACCGCCGTCGATGGTCATCACCTGGGAGGCCGAGGTGCCCTTGAAGGTGGCGGCGTCCTCGCCGACGTTCTCCCACCAGACGTTCTTGAGGGTGCAGGTGCCGCCGCAGTGCACACCGTCGGCTGCCGGGTCGCCGAGCACGACGTTCTGCAGCACGGCGCCGTCGGCGAGTTCGAACAGGGCGGGCTGGCTCTCGGACTGGTCGCCGCTGCCGAGCGCGCCCTTGCCGACGTAGCGCTTGCCGCCGCCGTCGAAGACGCCCGTCACCTTCTGGGTGGCGGTCAGCGGAACGTCCACCGTCGGCGTCGGCCAGGCCGAAATCGATCCGGTCGCGGTCGCGGTGGCCGATGCGGTGGCGGTGGGCTTCGCCGTCGCCGTCGCCGTGGCGGTCGGCTTGGCGGACGTGCTCGGCGTCGCGGACGCGGTGGCCGTGGCGGTGCCGCTCGCGGTCGGTGCGGCGGTCGCGGCGGCGGCCTTGAGCGCCCAGCGCTTGGCCGGGGCGGAGTCGCAGGAGTTCTGCTGCACCGGCGTGCCGGGCGCGGCCGAACCGTCCTTGACGGCCAGGCACTTGCCGCTGCCGCCGTTGACGAGGCGGTAGCCGCCGTCGACGGCGGTGAAGGTCCACGTCTGCGCGGGTGCGCCGGTGGTGCACGCCTCCTGCTGCACCGCGGCACCCGCGCCGGTCTTTCCGTCGCGCACGGCCGCGCACTTGCCGCTGTGCGCGGCCACCAGCGTGAAGCCGCTGCCCGCGGCGGTGAGCCGCCAGGTCTGCCCCGCGCCGCCGCACGCGTGCTGGGCGAGTTGGACACCGTCCGCGCTGCTGCTCCCCGGCACGTCCAGACACAGGCCGCCGACGGCGTTGACGAGGGTGTAGGTGCCCGCGACCGGGGTGGGCGCGGCCGCGTCCGCGCTCGCCCAGATGCCGCCCGCCACGCCGGCCGCCGCCAGGGCCGCCGCACTGCCCAGGGCCACGATCCGGCCGCGCTTGGGGCGTATGGCTCGCTTGCTCACGTCTCACAGTTCCTTACCGCTGCAGGGACAGGGAGCGGGGCCGCCCGGAAATGCCGGGGCCCGCCCGAGCGCGCGGCCTGCGGGATGACGACCCGTCGGCCCCGTGCTCGTCCCCTGGTCGCCGCCCGGCGGAGGAAGGTTGCCGCGGTCGCGGAAATTTCTTTTCCCGGGCCCGGGACCGCCGTGCGGGGGCGCGCCCGGACCGACGGAAGGTCAGCCCAGCGGATCGGCCAGACCCCAGCCCCGGGCCAGCAAGGTGTCGACCTCGGCGAGTGCGGCGGCCAGCCGGGCGGCCCGGTCGCCGCGCAGTTCGCGCCAGGGTGTGCCCGAGGCGGCGAGCACCTCGCGGAACCGGCCGGTCATCCACGGCCTCAGGTGCTCGCCGTCGCGCAGGCCGTCGTCGGCGAACGCGACGTCCTCGTGCGAGGTCAGCAGGTAGAGGGCGCGGGGCGGCACGGCGGCGGCCAGCCGGTGCACCGGCCCGGTGGCCCGGCCGGTGTAGCGCTCCTGCCAGACCGTGGTGGCGAGGGTGTCGGTGTCGCACACCAGCACCGGCCCGCCGTCGCGGGCGGCGCGGTCCTCGGCCTCGTTCTGGCACCGGCCGACGGCGGTGAAGTCGGCGTCCGTCCAGTCGAGGTCGTGGACGGTGGGCGGGGGCCCGTCCGGTGCGGCCAGGCCGCGGGCCACCGCGAGCTTGGCGACCGTCAGTTCGCGGCCGTACTCGGGCACCCAGCGGGTACGGGCGTGCGGGCCGCCGCGTCCGCGCAGGGCGGCGGCGAGGTCCCGGGCGAGCGTGGTGGTGCCGGTCGACTCCGCGCCGAGCACGACGACGCGACGGGCCAGACCGCCGCGCACGGGCGGTTCGAGCTCGTCCCAGTACGCGACCGGGTCGGCCCGCACCTTGGTGCCGGAGACGGCGAACGTGTCGCGGCCGGTGTCGAGCAGCACCGGGGTGGCGCCGAAGCGGCGGGCCAGTTCGGCGCCGTACGGCTCGGAGCTGAAGGCGGCGTCGACCGGCGGGGCGGGCGGGCCCGCGGCGACGGCCTCGCGCATCAGCGCGACGTGCCCGGCCCAGGCGTCCTCGCTGTCGTAGTCGACGGGGAGGTCGTCCGCGATCCCGACGACGGCGACGTGCGGCTCGGCCGACCAGCGCTCGCGTATCCAGGCGACGCGGTCCGCGAGCGGGACGGACTCCTGCGAGGAGGCCATCACGACGACCGTCACCCGCCGGCAGGCGTCCGCGGCGGCGCGGATCAGGAAGTGGTGGCCGGAGTGCGGCGGGTAGAACTTGCCGATCACCAGGCCGTGCGCGAAGGCGCCGCTCATGCGGGCACCCCCACGGGTGCCGCCGGGCGGTCGGCGGCCGTCTCGCGCCACCAGGCACGCAGTCCGACCAGGCACATGCCCAGGAACAGCGTGTAGACGACGGCGGTCAGTTGCAGCCCCTTGGCGGCGTACAGCGGGATGTAGACGAGGTCGGCGGCGATCCAGAAGTACCAGGTCTCCACCTGCTTCGCGTTGAGCAGCCACTGCGCGGCGAGCGAGAGGGCGGTGGTGAGGGCGTCCCAGAACGGCGCGCTGTCGTGCGCCCGGGTGAGCAGCAGGGTGAGTCCGGCGGTCACCGGCACCATGAGGGCGAGCAGGACGAGCAGGGTGCGGGTCGGGGCGCGGCGGACGGGCCGGGCCGTCAGCCGGTCGCGGCCGCGTGCCCAGCGCAGCCAGCCGTGCGCGGCGAGCAGGAGGAAGACGACCTGGAGGGCGGCGTCGGCGTAGAGGCGGGCGCTCCAGAAGAGGACGAGGAAGAAGACGTTGTTGGCGATCCCGACGGGGAAGTTCCAGGCGGTGGCACGGACGCAGAGCCAGACGCAGACGGCGCCGGTGGCGAAGCCGAGGAGTTCGGCCCAGGTGACGGCGTCGTTGCCGAGCAGGAACAGCTGGTGGTTGAGCGGCTCGACGAGCCCGCTGAGTGTGTCGGCGATGGACACGTGGTCCCCCTTCGCGATTTGTGTCAGAGTGACGATAATCGGCGGAAGGGAGCGGCGCAATGGCGTTGAGCTGTGGATTTCCCGCCGCACGGCAGCTCGGGGCACGGCCGGCGGGCCGCACCCGCCCGGGCCCGACCGGCGGCGCCGCCCGCCGCGCGCCGGGGCCACCGGCCCGCGGCCGCCGCACCACTGCGGCAGACGCGGTTGTAGGCCCGAATACCGGCCGCTACGCTGCTGCGCATGAAGCAGCTGAACGTCAGGCTCGACGACGACGCCCACGAGGCGCTCGCGCAGCGCGCCGAAGCGGCGGGGATGACCCTGCCCGACTACGCCCGCTCGGTACTCGCCGAGGAGGCCGACGAACGCCGGCACCGCTTCCTGACCGCCGCCGCGCACTTCTCGCAGGCGTGGGGCCCCGCCTTCGAGGAGGAGTTCGGCCCGTACGCGGCGCGCACCACCACCCGCGCCCAGCGGGACACCGCCGCGTGATCCTCCACATCGACCGGGCCTGGCTCCTCGACATCGCCCACGAGTTCCTGCCGCACGACCCCGACGTCACCGACTACGGCTCGCTGGCCGCGGCGGTCGCCCGGCACGCCGACGCGGTCATGGAGGTGCCCGTCTACGGCGCCCCGCACCAGCGGGCCGCCGCCCTCATGCACCAGCTCGTCCGGGTGCCGGCACTCGACCACGGCAACGAGCACTTCGCGGCCGTGGTCGCCGCCTCCTACCTCGCCGCCAGCGGCGAGATCGTCACCGCGGAACCCAAGGCCGCGGTCGAGCTGGCCCGCCGCATCCGCGACGAGGCGCTCGACGTGCGCAGCACGGCCGTCGCGATCCGCGGCTGGCACCGCTGAGCCCGGGGCGCACGGCGCCCCGCGGCGGCACCGCTCTTCCCGGGCCCCGGGCGGGCGGGACCGGATCGCCGCGCCCGTCCCGCGGGTGGGGCGGTCAGTAGTCCACGGTTGCCGCTGTCCCGCTGCCGGCGTTCGGAGGCGTACACCTCGCCGCCGGTGGCGATCACGCGCAGCGCGGGCAGTCCGAGGGCCCGGGCGACGACGTCGGTGAAGGCGCGTGAGCCCTCGTCGGTGATCTCGACGCCGGGCGCACGGGCGCGCAGTCGCACGGTCACCCGGACGGAGCGAGAAGGTGCGGACCGCGTCCATGATCGTCGGGTAGCGGGTGACGATGTCGCGGTCGGCGAAGGTGAACACCGTGTCGAGGTGCATCCCGGAGCCGAGCTCGGGCATGCCCGCCACGATCACGTGCTCGGCGGCGCCCCGGGCGCGGGCTCCGCGCGGAGGGCCGGGTCAGGGCGGCAGCGGCGCCGAGGCCGTGGGGACGAGATGGAACCAGACCCACTTGCCCTCCCCCACCGCGAGGCACCCCCAGTCCTCGCTCAGCGTCCGGATCAGTGCCATGCCGCGGCCGGACTCGGCCAGCCCCTCGGCCGGCACGTGCCGCTGCACCGGACGCGCCGGCTCGGCGTCGAACACCGCGGCGAAGAGCCCGCCGGTCCGCTCGTCGCGGGCGAGCACCACCTGGAGGTGCGTACCGGAGGCGTGCTCGATGGCGTTGGCGACGGCCTCGGTGACCAGCAGGTGGCCGCGGTCCGCGAGGTCCTGGTCCTCCAGGTCCATGGCGCTCACCACGCGCCGGGCCTGCCCGGCGGCCTTGGGGTGGCGCGGCAGCGTGAGGTCCGCGGCGAAGTCGGAGCGGGGTTCGGTCATCAGCATGGGGATTCCTTCCACGGTGGCGGCGCCGCATCGACGGCGTGGCGGATGGCGGGTGCCGGGCCCGGGCCGGTGCGGCCGGGAGCCGGGAGCACGCGGGGCGGGCAGGCACGGGCGGGTGGTGCTGCCCGTGCCGCTGCCCCCACGCTACGGAGCGCCTCGCACCGGACGTATCGGCCGCGCAGCCATCGCGCACCGGCCGAAAGGACGAGTCCCGCCGTCCCCCTCCCCGCTCCCCGCTCCCCGCTCCCCGCTCCCCGGCGCCCGCTACCCGGGCTCGTGCTGCTCAGGCTCGGGCTCGTCGGGCTCGTCGGGCTCGTCCGGCAGGCCGCTCGCCCAGGCCCAGGCCGCGATCTCCACGCGGTTCCGCGCCCGGAGCTTGGCCTGGACGTTCGCGAGGTGCGACTTCACGGTGGAGAGCGACACGAAGAGGTCCGCCGCGATCTCGGCGTTCGTCCGTCCGTGCGCCAGGCGCCGCACCACGTCGCGCTCGCGCCCGGTGAGCGGCTCGGACGGCTCCCGCGGCCCGGCCCGCCGCGCCGCGGGCCGCAGCTCGCGCAGCAGCCGTACGGTGATGGCCGGGGAGATCAGGGCGTCCCCCGCGGCGGCCGCGCGGACCGCCTCGACGAGCATCGCCGCGCTGGCGTCCTTGAGCAGGAAACCGCCGGCGCCGTCACGCAGCGCGGCGGCGACGTACGCGTCCAGGTCGAAGGTGGTGACGATGACGATCCGCGGGGTGTGCCCGCGTCCCGGCGCGTTCAGCCGGCGGGTCACCTCCAGCCCGTCGACCCCGGGCATGCGGATGTCGAGGAGCAGCACGTCGGGCCGGAGGCGTTCGGCCGCCTCCAGCGCGGCGACGCCGTCGGCCACGTCGGCGAGGACCTCGATGTCGTCCTGGCTGTCGAGGATCATCCGGAAGCCGGCCCGCACCATCTCCTGGTCGTCCGCGATCACCACCGAGATCGCCATGGCCGCCGCTCCTTCCCCGCCGCCGGCGCTCCCGCAGGTCCGGCACAGGCCTCTTCATCGCAACGGACGGCCTGCCGGCCCGCAACCCCGGGCCGCGGGGGCAGGGGGTGCGGACCGGCGGTTGCGGGGCCGGTGGGCGCCCCGTCCCATGGGAGGGCCGGTCCGTGCGCGACCGGGCGCGGACCGGGACGGAGGAGGGCCACGATGACGCCGTGGAGACGCCCGCGGGCCGGGGCCGCCGCCCGGACCGCCGCCGCCGCGCTGCTGGTGACCCTGGTCAGTCTGGAGGGGGCGCTGCTGGCCGGCCAGCCGACCGGGCCGCACGTGCTCGTGTGGGTCTGCGGCGTCCTGGTGTGCTGCTGCGCGATCCCCCTCGCCCGGGTGCCGCTGACCGTACGGGCCGGCGCGGCCGCGGCGCTGTCGTGGTCGGTGACGCTGACCCTGCTGCTGTGGGACCCGCCGCTGTCGGTGTGGGGCGCGGGCGAGGCCGCCGCGCTGCTGGTGCTGCTGGCCGAGGTGCTGCGCGCGGCCCCGCCCCGCACCGCGGCGCTGCTGGGTGCGGCCCTGGGGGCCGGTGCGGTGGGCGTACCGCTGCGCGACGAGGACCCCGGACCGTTCACGCTGGTCTTCGCCGTCCTGACGGCGGCGGTCACCGCCGCGTGCCTGCTGCTGCGCGCGCAGGACGGCAAGCGGCTGCGTGACCTGGCCGCCGTGCGCGAGGCGGAGCGCAGGGAGCTGGCGAGGGAACTGCACGACCTCGTCGCGCACCACGTCACCGGCATCGCGGTGCAGGCGCGGGCCGCACGGTTCGTGAGCGCCGACGCCGGGCAGGCGCAGGCCGCGCTGGCCGGGATCGAGGCCGCGGCCGACCGGGCCCTGGCCTCGATGCGGCGGCTGGTGGGGCTGCTGCGCGAGCAGGGCGCGCCGACCGCGCCCGTCGCGGGGCTGGCCGAGGTGCGGGCGCTGGCGGACGCGTTCGCACGCACCGGCCCGCCCGTCCGGCTGCGGATCTCGCCCGACCTGCCGGATCCGCTCTCCCCCGAGCTCGCGGCGGCGGTGCACCGCATCGTCCGGGAGTCCCTGACCAACGTGCGCAAGCACGCGGCCGGAGCGACCTCGGTGTCCGTGGCCGTGGAGGCCCGCGCGGGTGCGCTGGAGGTCACCGTGACCGACGACGGCGCGGACGCGGCGGCGCCTCCGACGGAGGCCGGTGCCGGCGGCGGCTTCGGCCTGGTCGGTCTCGCCGAACGCGCGACCGTCCTCGGTGGCACCCTCACGGCCGGTCCCCTTCCGGAGGGCGGCTGGCAGGTCACCGCGCGTCTGCCACCGGCCGCCTGACCGGGCCGGGCCCCGCGCTGCTCCGGGTCCCGGGCCGGACGGCGGGTGGTGCCGGGCCGGACGGCGAGTGGTGCCGGGCCCCGCGCTGCTCCGGGTCCCGGGCCGGACGGCGAGTGGTGCCGGGCCCCGCGCTGCTCCGGGTCCCGGGCCGGACGGCGAGTGGTGCCGGGCCGCGCGGTTCAGATCCGGCGGGACGCCGGCGAGAAGAGTCCGACGAGGGCCACGGCCGCCACGGCCATGCCGAGGCCGGCGGCGAAGACCACGACCGCCAGGGAGACAACCGCCACGAGCACCATGGATCCGACCTCCTGTCGCCGGCGCCGACCGAGTGGCAGGCGTCCCGTTCGGGTCGCCGTCTGCCCGCGCCGGTGCGGGCCACACGCAGCGGGTGGCCCGCGCCCGGGCCGCGCACGCGGGGGGCGTCCCTGCGCCGTCCCCGTCCGCCCCGCCCGACCGGGCTGAAACGAACATCGCCGTAGACAACTTGTCACAGACCGATCAAATCTGACGTTTCGTCACCTCGGCTGCGCGGGGCGTACCCCGGGCGGCCCCATTGCGCCGGAGCGACCTGGCCGACCACGCGCCCGCGCGGCGCGGACGGCGGTGAGGCCCCGACCGAACCCGGCCCCCCGGGGCCCGGGACCAGGCCCGGAAGGCATCGCGCGGCTGGTCACCGGTCGCGCCCGGGGTGCGCGGAGTCCCCCGGAGCACCGCGCACGAACAGGGCGTGACGGCACCGCACACGTGCGCCCGGGCCGCGCCCTGCCCGGTGGACGACGGCCGAACCTAGCGTTCACCTCGGCGGAAACCGGACCGGCCCGGAGCACGAACGGCCGGCGGCCCGCCCACGGACCCACCCCTACGGCCACGTTGCGGGGCTCCACCGCCCCCGGGGAACGCGCCGCCGGCCCGGCACCCCAGCACCCGCCCACCTCGGACACACCTGCCTGCACGGCGCCGGACGTCTCCGGTGCCGGCGCCGCGATGCGCCGGGCACGGCACCCGATCCGCCACCCCACGCGACCTCTGGAGGGTCCTGATGGACATGCGATACGAGGCGTACTCCTACGCCGACAAGCTGTTCTACGACTCGCCGGTGCGATGGGCCGCCCTGGAGGAGTTCTCCGCGGCGGGAGAACCGGTGCCGCCCGGATGGGTGCGCAACGTCCGCGAGGTGTGGGTGGGCTTCCATCCGGCCGCCGAGACCCTGCCCGACCAGGGCTGGAAGATCCACGTCTCCGCGTGCCTGGACAACGCCGAGCACATCCTCGCCGTCGTACGGGACCACTGCCTCGGACAGCGGGTCGCGTTCAAGTTCCTGCGCAGCCCCGCGCTGGTGCAGACCCAGAACGCCAAGTACGCGTCACGGGGTTCGAGCGGCAAGTTCATGACGCTCTACCCGCGCGACGACGCGGCGCTGGAGCAGTGCCTGCACGACCTCGACGCGGCACTCGACGGCGCACCCGGCCCGTACATCCTGAGCGATCTGCGCTGGCGGAACGGGCCGTTGTACCTGCGCTACGGCGGTTTCACGGAACAGTTCTGCCGTTCGGAGACCGGGGAGCTCGTGCTGGCCTTCCGGGAGCCTTCGGGCCGGCTCCGCCCCGACGTGCGCCGCGCCGTGTTCGAGGTGCCGGACTGGGCCCCCGTGCCGGACGTCCTGCGCGAGGCGCTCGCCGGATCCGCCACCACCAGCACCGACGCCTTCCCGTACACCGTCGAACGCGCCCTGCACTTCTCCAACGGTGGCGGCATCTACCTCGGCCGACCGTCGGGCGGCGGCCCGCAGGTGGTGCTGAAGGAGGCCAGGCCGCACGCCGGCCTCGACCAGCGCGGCGAGGACGCCGTGCTGCGCCTGGGCCGCGAGCACGACGTGCTCCGGCACCTGGAGGGGGTGGACGCCGTACCGGCGGCCCTCGGCCATCTCACCGCCTGGGAGCACCACTTCCTCGTGCAGGAGTACGTCGAGGGCGAGCCGCTGCACCGCTGGTTCGGGCGGAACTACCCCCTGATCCACCCCGATCCCGCGCCCGGGACGGTGGCGGCCTACCGCGAGGACGCGCTGCGCATCATCGACGGCGTGGAGCAGGGACTGCGGGCGATCCACGCGCGGGGCATCGTCTTCGGCGACCTCCACCCGCGCAACCTGATCGTCCGGCCGGACGGCAGGGTCGCCTTCGTCGACTTCGAACTCGCCTCCCCCGTCGACCGGTTCGTCCGCCCCGCGCTCGGCGCGGCCGGGTTCGCGGCGCCGCCCGAGCTCACCGGCACCGCCGTCGACACCTACGCGCTGGCCGCACTGCGGCTCTGGATCTTCCTCCCCCTGCTGCCGCTCTCCGCGCTCGCCCCCGGCAAGGCGGAGGCGCTGGCCGCGGCAGCCGAGGAGCGGTTCGGCCTGCCCTCCGGGGCGCTGCGGCCGGGCGGAACCCCGGCGGCGGGCCCGTCCGCGCCGCCGTCCGAGCCGCCGTCAGCGACACGGGCGTCAGCGCCGACCGCAGCACCGTTCGCGGAGCCGTTCGCGGAGCTGCTCGACGGTGACCCGACCGGCTGGCCGGACCTGCGCGCGGAGCTCGCCGCGGCCGTCGCCGCGAGCGCCTCACCGGAACGCACCGACCGCCTCTTCCCCGGCGACCCGGGGCAGTTCACCCACGACGGGCTCGGCCTGGCGTACGGCGCGGCCGGGGTGCTGTGGGCCCTCCACGCCACGGGTGCGGCGGTCGACGAGGAGCACGTGCAGTGGCTGCTGGACGCGGTCGCCCGCGAACCCTGCCGACCCGGCCTGTTCATCGGCGGGCACGGCGTCGCGTACGTCCTGGACCTCCTCGGACGGCGACCCGAGGCGATGAACCTGCTCGACCGCCTCCTCAAGGACGACCCGGAGGGCCACGGCCCCGACCTCGCGGGCGGCCTCGCCGGGATCGGGCTGACCCTGCACCACTTCGCCCGGGCCACCGGCGACCACGCCCTGCACCTCGCCGCCCTCGACGCGGCCGAGCGGGCCGCGGCGAAACTCGGGCTGACGGCGGGCGGCACCCCGGCGGCCGCCCCGGGCGCCCGCGCGGGCCTGCTCCACGGCGCCTCGGGGACCGCCCTGCTCCTCCTCCACCTGCACGGGACCACGAGCGACGACGGACTGCTCGACCTCGCCGGTCAGGCCCTCGCCCGGGACCTCACCCGCTGCGTGACCGCCGAGGACGGCACCCTGCAGGTGGACGACGGCACCCGGGTGCTGCCGTACCTGGAGTCCGGCAGCGCCGGCATCGGCGCGGTGCTCCACGCCTACCTGCGGCACCGGCCCGACGCGCAGGCCGCGGAGCGGCTCGCGGGCATCCGGGGCGCCGCCGAGCCCGAGTTCATCGTCCAGTCCGGCCTGTTCAACGGACGGGCCGGTCTGATCGCGCTGCTCCGACTGCTGCAGGGTGACACCGCGGCACACGCCGACCCGATCCGCCGCCACGTCCGCCGGCTGGCCTGGCACGCCGTCCCGTACGAGGGCCGCCTCGCCTTCCCAGGGGAGCAGCTGCTGCGGCTCTCGATGGACCTCGCGACCGGCTCCGCCGGGCTGATGGCCGCGCTCGGGTACGCCTTCGCCGGCACCGACCCGCTGCCGTTCTGGCCCGGCCCGGCGACCGCGCCGCCCGACCGCCGTCCCTGACCCCTCCACCCGCCGGCCCCGCGCCGGCGGCCCCCACCGCGGCGGGAGGACCCGCCGCCCACGAGTTCCGGCAGACCGCCGGGAGCACGGTTCCACGACCCGATGGGAGTTCACCATGTCGATCCTGAGCCTGCAGGCGCTCGAGACGCCCGAGGAGACCACCGAGTACCAGTCGGTCCTCAGCTCGCTGAGCGCCGTCAACTGCACCAACAGCACGGTCAGCACGCTGCTCTGCCTCTGAGCGGCAGCGGGTCCGCCGGTCGGCGCGCCGACGGCTGACCCCTCGTAGGAACCGGCCCGGGCGGCAGCGACCGCCCGGGCCGGCCTGCACGTCCGCCACCCGCACGCCCGCCCGCCTGTCCGCCTGTCCGCCCGTCCTGCCGCCCACGGCGCCCGTGCGCGGCCCGCCGACGTATCCGGAGGACCGCATGGCCGCAGGACGCCACGCTCCCGGTGCCGGGCCCCGGCCTGACCCTGGAACCGACACCCACACCCACACCCATACCGGCACCGGCACCGGCATTGGCACGACCGCGCGGCCGGCCGCGGACCGGCGCCGCCTGCTGCTGCACGGCCGCCGCTGGTCCGCAGTGCTCGCCCTCGCGGTGGCCGGGAGCACCACGGCCACCCTCCTCCTCCCCGCGGCCCTCGCCGGCGCCGTCGACCGGGCCCTCTCCGGCCACGGCGCGGCGGCCGCCGCCCCGCTGCTCGCCGTCCTCGCCCTCCTGGCAGGCGCCGAGTGCGCGGGCCAGTACGCCGGGCCGCGCGCCACGGCCGACGCCACCGCGCACCTGCGTGCGGCCATGGTGCGCCGGGTCGTCGCGGCCGGCGCCCACCCCGCTCACCGGCTGCCCGCGGGCGACCTGGTGGCGCGCCTGACCGGCAGTGCGCCGGAGGCGGCTCTCGCCGCACCGGCCGTGGTCTGGTCGGCGGCCCAGCTGCTGATGGCGGTCGGCGCCGTCGCCGCCCTGGCGCTGCTCGCGGTGCCGCTCGCGCTGGCCTTCCTGGTGAGCGCTCCGGCCGCGCACTTCCTCGTCCGTGGTCACCTGCGGCGCACCGCACGCCTCGGCGAGGGGTACCAGCGGGCGCAGGCGGCGGTCGCGGCGGGCCTGGTGGACGCGCTGAGCGGGGCCCGCAGCATCGCCGCGTCCGGCACGGCCGACCGGGAGATCGAGCGGGTGCTGCGGCCCGTCCCGGAGCTGTCGCGGCACGGCCGCGCGCTGTGGGAGAGCCAGCGGCGCGTCGCCTGGGCCACGGCCCTGCTCGCCCCCGCCACCCAGCTGGCCGTCCTCGCGACCGCCGGAGCGGAGCTCACCGCGGGCCGCCTCACCGTGGGCGGGCTGCTCGCCGCCCTCGGCTACACCGGCATCGGCCTCAGCGGCTTCGGGACGGCGCAGAGCCTCCTCGACCTCTCCCGGGCGCGCGCCGGGGCCGCCCGGGTGCGGGACGTGCTGGAGGCCCCGGTGCCCGCGGCGGGCACCCGTCCGCTGCCGGACGGCGACGGCCGCCTCGACCTGCGCGGCATCGTGGTGCGACGGTCCGGTGCCGCCGTCCTCGACGGGCTCGCCCTCACCGTGCCCGGCGGCGCGTGGGTGGCGGTGGTGGGGGTCTCCGGCTCGGGCACCTCCCTGCTGGCCGCCCTGGCCGGCGGCCTGCTCACCCCCGATGAGGGCGAGGTGCTGCTCGACGGCGTCCCGCTCCGGGAGATCCGCCCCGAGGCCCTGCGGACCGCCGTCGCCCACGGCTTCCCGGACCCCGTGCTGCCGGGCCGCACCGTCGAGGACGCGATCGGGCTCGGCCCGGTCCCCGTGTCCGGCGGGGTGGTGCGGCGGGCGGCGGAGGCCGCGCAGGCCGACGCCTTCGTCCGCCGCCTCCCGGCCGGCTACGGGACGGCCGTACCGCTCGTCCCGCTGTCCGGCGGGGAGCGCCAGCGCCTCGGCCTGGCCCGCGCGTTCGCCCGGCAGGCGCGGCTCCTCGTGCTCGACGATGCCACCTCCAGCCTCGACACGGCCACCGAGACCGCCGTCCTGCGCGCCGTCGCGGACGGGCGCGCCGGGCACACCCGGCTCACGGTGACCCGCCGCGCCTCGACGGCGGCCCGCGCGGACGCCGTCGCCTGGCTGCACGAGGGACGCATCCGCGCTCTGGCCCCGCACAGGGAGCTGTGGCCGGACCCGGCCTACCGGCGCCTCTTCGGCGGCCCGGCCGACACGGACGCCGCCCCCTGACGTCCGGGCACCGCCCTGCGGAGCGAACGACACCCCGACCAGTGGGAGGACACCCCGGATGCCCCCAGCCACCACCGGCACCACCGACACCAGCGACACTGCCGGCACCACCGACACCACCGACCCGGCGGACGCGACGGCCGCCACCGGCAGGGCGGGAACGGCAGGACCAGCGGGAACAGCAGGCCCGGCGGGAACGGCAGGCCCCGGTGCGGCCGACCGGCCGGCGGCCGGGAAGCCCGGTGCCGCACCCGGCCGGGCGGCTGCCCGGCTGCTGCGCTCCGCCCTCGCCGACAGCCGCCGCGCCGCCCTCCGGCTCGCCCTCTGGACGATGCTCTCCGCGGCGCCCGCCCTGGTCTCCGGCAAGGCGCTGGCCCTCGCCGTCGACCGCGGCTTCCTCGGCCACCGGCCAGGCCAGGCGGCACTGTGGCTGGCCGTCTTCGCGGCCGTCACCCTGCTCGGGGCCTGGGCGTCCCGGCAGACCTACCCGTGGCTCGCCGAGATCGTCGAACCGCTGCGCGACCGCCTGATGCGCGCCGTGGTGACGGGCACCCTGCACCGGACCGTCGCGGCCCGCGGCCGCCGGGACGGCTCCGCCGCCGTGGCCGTCGCCCAGCTCACCCGCCAGGTGGAGGCGGTCCGCGACGCCGCGGCCGGGCAGCTGCTGGTCGTCTCGCACTTCGCCCTCACGGCGGTGGCGGTCGTGGCCGGCACCGCCGCGCTCGCGCCCGCCGCGGTGCCGCTGGTCGCCGGGCCGCTGCTGGGCTCGCTGCTGGCGTTCGCCGCGCTGGCCCCGGCCACCGTCCGGCGGCAGCGGCGGGCGTTCCTCGCGGAGGAGGAGCTGGCGCGGCTCTGCGTCGACACCGTGCAGGCGCTGCGCGACCTCGTCGCGTGCGGGGCCCAGGGGCGGGCCGAGCACGAGCTCGTGGCGGCCGTGGCGGCGAACGCCGCGGCCGGGCGGGCGCTGGCCCGGGTGGCGGCGGTCCGCCGCCTGGTCGTGGCGGCGGGCGCCCACCTGCCGCTGCTGCTGGTGGTGCTGGCCGCTCCCGCACTGGTGCGCCGCGGCATGACCGCGGGCGAGGTGGTCGGCGTCCTCGCGTACGTCACCGGCACGCTGGAGCCCGCGCTGCGGCTCCTCGTGCAGGGCGTCGGCGCGTCCTGGCTGCGCATGGCGGTGGCCGCGGAGCGCCTCGCCGACGCGGCCCGCCTCCCGGAGGCGGAGGGCCTGGAGGCGGAGGAACGGGCGGAGGGCCTGGAGGCGGACGGCCCGGAGGCGCGACCGGCGGACGGCTCGGTCGTACTCGCCGGCGTCACGTTCGCGTACGGCGCGGCACCGGAGCCCGTCCTCGACGGGCTCGACCTCGCCCTGGCGGACGGGGAGCACCTCGCCGTGGTCGGGCCGTCGGGGATCGGCAAGTCGACGCTCGCCGACGTGCTGTGCGGCATCGTGCCGCCCGGGCGGGGCCGGGTGCTGCTGGGCGGGGTGCCGCCCGGTGCGGTCCCCGAGGCGGTGCTGGCCCGCAGCCGGGTGCTGCTGCCGCAGGACGCCTATGTGTTCGCCGGTCCGCTCGGCGAGAACCTGCGCTGGCTCGCCCCGGACGCGTCCGCGGGGGCCGTCGCCGCGGCGGTCTCCGCGCTCGGTGCGGACGCTCTGGTGGCGCGGGCCGGCGGCCTCGACGGACAGCTGGAACCCGCCGCCCTGTCGGCGGGCGAACGGCAGTTGGTCGCCCTCGTCCGGGCCTACCTCTCACCGGCCCGCCTCGTGGTGCTGGACGAGGCGACCCGCCACCTCGACGCGGCGGCGGAGCTGCGGGTCGAGCAGGCGTTCCGCGGGCGGCCCGGCACCGTCGTCACCGTCACCCACCGGCCGGGGCCGGCCCGCCGCGCCGACCGCGTCCTCCTCCTCGACGGCGCGGCTCCACACCTCGGCACGCACGCGCAGCTGCTCGCGACGGTGCCCGCCTACGCCGACCTCCACGGCGGCCCGGCCGGTGACAGCAGGCCGGATGGCGGCGACGGGCCGGACCACGACGGGCCGGATGGCGGCGACGGGCCGGGCGGGGTGTGGCGCCCGGTCGGCGCGGTCAACAGCCCGGACGGATCATCAGATCGCTGAGCGTGCCGTCCCGCGGCAGGTCGAGGGCGGTGGCCACCGCGGCGGCGACCGACTCCGGGCGGATGCAGGTCCGCGGGTCGTAGGGCAGCCCGAGCCGGTCGTGGAGCCTCGCCTGCATCGGCGTGTCGACCTCGCCCGGGTAGACGGTGGTGACCCGCACACCGTGCCGGTGCTCCTCCGCGCGCAGTGCCTCGGCCAGCGCTTTCAGGGCGAACTTCGACGCCGCGTACGCGACCAGGCCCGGCGGGGCGTGCAGGCCCGCACCGGAGTTGAGGAACACCACGTGCCCGCCCGCGGCCCGCAGCGCGGGCAGCAGCAGCCGGGTGAGTTCGGCGGGCGCCAGCACGTTGACGGCGAACGTCTCCTGCCACGGGCCTGCCGCCAGGTCGGAGACCGCGCCGGGCTCCATGACGCCGGCGACGTGCAGCAGCGAGTCGAGTCGGCCCGGGCGCTCCTGGCCCTGCAGGGCCGCCGCCAGACCGTCGGGCGCGGCGAGGTCCGCGACGAGCGTCCGGCTGCCGGGGTACTGCTCGCGCAGCTGTGCGGCCCGCACCGTATCCCTGGCCAGGAGCCAGAGTTCGTCACCGCGCTCCGCGAGCAGACCTGCCGTCGCCGCGCCGATGCCGGAGCCCGCGCCCGTGATGAGATGTGTGCCCATGTCATCGCGTGTACCCGCAGCGGTGGCGCACCAGAGCCGATTTCCGGCCGACGTGCACCAGGCCGTCCCGTACCCGGACCGTCCTGTACCGGACCGGCGTGCACCCGGTCCGCCGTGGGCCGCACCGGTGGGGCCGGGGGCGGAGTCCACAGGGTGCCGACAGCACGGAGCGCCCGGGACTACCCTGTCCGCATGACGAAACCCGATGGGCTGCTTGTCGACATCGCCGCCATGGTGGAATCCGGGGGAAGCAACCAGATGCCCCTCACCGTGGTCGTCCCAGGCGCCGTCATCACGGGCAGGCTCGCGCCGGAGTCCGTGTGGCGGCAGCGGGTGGCCGAGGTGCTCGAAGCCTCCGAACATCTCAAGCCGTTCGCCTCGCTCTTCGCAGCGGACGCCACCGGACCGAACGCCCGCACGGCACCGGGCGCCGGGCCCACCTACCTGCACCTGCACGTGGCGCGGATCCTGCAGGGCAGTTTCGGCCTGCCCCACACCGGCGGCATGTACCGCATCGCGATCGCCGACATCAGTAGCTGGACGGTGGGCGACCTCAGCTACTCCGACCAGTGACCGCCCCCGACCCCCGCTGACCGGCCTCGGCTGACCGACTCCCGATGAGCTGACCGACTCCCGCTGACCGGCCTCGGGCCCGCCGCTGCTTGCGGCGGGCCCGAGGCCCGATCCGGGCGACTACGCGGTGCGGGTGGGGCGACGGCCGCCACGGCTGCCGGCCGCGGCACCGCGGGCGGGACGGCTACGGCGGTCGCGGCCCGGAGCGGCACTGCGGCGCGGCCGCTCGACCACCGGGTCGGCGATCACGACCGGCACCCCGGTGGGCACCCGGGCACCGGTGATGCGGGTCAGCTCCGCGTCGCCCGGCTGCACCCGCGCGGTCGCGGGGGTGATGCCGGCCGTCGCCATCATGCGGCTCATCTCACGGCGCTGGTTGGGCAGGACGAGCGTGACCACGGTGCCCGTCTCCCCGGCCCGGGCGGTACGGCCGCCACGGTGCAGGTAGTCCTTGTGGTCGGCGGGCGGGTCCAGGTTGACGACCAGGTCGAGGCCGTCGACGTGGATGCCGCGGGCGGCGACGTTGGTGGCGACGAGCGCGGTCACCCGGCCGGTGCGGAACTGCTCCAGGGTGCGGGTGCGCTGCGGCTGCGACTTGCCGCCGTGCAGCGCCGCTGCCTTCACGCCGTTGGCCAGCAGGTCGCGGACCAGGCGGTCGGCGCCGTGCTTGGTGTCGGTGAACATGATCACGCCGCCCTCGCGGGAGGCGATGTGCGCGATCGTCGCGTCCTTCTCGTGGCTCTGCACGTGCAGCACGTGGTGCTCCATCGTGCTCACCGTGGCGGCGGACGGGTCGACGGAGTGCGTCACCGGGTCCTTCAGGAACCGGCGCACGAGCCGGTCGACGTTCCGGTCCAGCGTGGCCGAGAACAGCATCGTCTGGCCGCCCACGGCGACCTGCTCCAGCAGCTCGGTGACCTGCGGCAGGAAGCCCATGTCGGCCATCTGGTCGGCCTCGTCGAGCACCGTCACGGCGACCTCGCCGAGCCGGCAGTCACCGCGCTGGATCAGGTCCTTCAGCCGGCCGGGCGTGGCCACGACGACCTCGGCACCGCGCTTGAGCGCCTGCGCCTGGCGGCCGATCGACACACCGCCGACCACGGTGGCGAGCCGCAGCCGCACCGAGTGCGCGTACGGGGTCAGCGCCTCGGTCACCTGCTGGGCCAGCTCACGGGTGGGCACGAGCACCAGCGCCAGCGGCTCGCCGGGCTCGGCGCGGCGGCCCGCGGTGCGGGCCAGCAGGGCCAGGCCGAAGGCGAGCGTCTTGCCGGAGCCCGTGCGGCCGCGGCCGAGCACGTCACGGCCGGCCAGCGAGTTCGGCAGCGTGGCGGCCTGGATCGGGAAGGGCTCCGTGACCCCGTGCCGGGCCAGCGTGGTGAGCAGCGCGGCGGGCATGTCGAGCTCGTCGAACGCCTCGACGGCGGGCAGCCCGGGCGTGGTGTCCACGGGCATCGCGAACTCCTGGCGGCCGGCGGGCGCCTGACGGCCCCTCGACGGGGCCGGGCGGCGGCCGGAACCGCCGGAACCGAAGGAGCTCGCGCCGGAAGCGGGGCGCGAGCGGGTGTTCTGGTACGGCGAACGGCTGGAACGGTTCATGCGGAGACCTTCCTCGGGGCGGCACGTCGCAGGGAAGGCTCCGCGGGCCACGGCCGGACGGAGTTGCCAGAACGAACCGGGGGACGGGCGCCCGGCACGGACGGTGGAACCGTCCGGGGCACCCCCTTGCGGTGGGCAGCCGCCGGCGTACGGGCGCGGGCCCGCGGACCGTGTGCGACCTCGCACGGCCCCGCGCACCGCGGCCACCGGGAGTGCCCGGCGGTGCACGGTGCGCGAACACGCTGTGGGCCCCCGCACGGCGGGGGCCCACAGCGACAGGACTAGAGCGGACGGATGTTCTCCGCCTGCAGGCCCTTCTGGCCCTGCACGACGTCGAACTCGACCTGCTGGCCCTCGAGCAGCTCACGGAAGCCGTTGGCGTTGATGTTCGAGAAGTGGGCGAAGACGTCAGCGCCGCCGTCCTGCTGCTCGATGAAGCCGAAGCCCTTTTCCGAGTTGAACCACTTCACAGTGCCGAAAGCCATAAAAGAAATCTCCTTCGAGGGGGCTATGCCGAGGTGCGCACCACGCGCACCACGCGTCGCCGAGATGATGGCCCACCCGGAAAGAGCCGGGAAAAAACAAGACACCCGCGAGTAATCAGCAGGCGCACACAGAGTTCATGGGAACCACAACTGCAACTGCATCGACTGTAGCAGGCAGCGGCCCCGCACCCTCACCGTCCGCGCCGGTCACACCCTGTGCCGACCGTCACGCGACCTGCCGGAACGGCCCCGTCACAGCCCGTGGCGGGCGGGCGCGGACCGGCTGCGGAGCGCGTCCGCAACGCCCCGTCCCTCGGTACCGGCGGCATCGCGGGGCCGGGTGGACACGGCGGCGGACACCGGATCGCAGGACCGCGGAACCCGATCGGATGACGGGCCAATCCACGCGGTGTGCTGCGTCGAATGCGGGGTGCAGTCGGGCGGGTGTTTCTCAGGCAGGCGCCGGACTGCGGGGCGGAACCGTCGGCACGCGGGTCGTGGCGGGCGGTTCCGCCTTCAGCTCTGTCGGGGACAGGGCTTCAGGTCGTACGGGCGGAGCGGGTGGAGCGGCTCGCTCGCGCCGTCAGCGGCGCGGGCGGGAACGGGAACGGGCGGGCGGGCGGGGCGTTCAGTCCTGGCCGATCGGTACGGCGATGTCGACCACCCGGTCGTCGGCGCCGAAGGTGCCGAGCGCCACGGCACGGCCGGTCAGGACGTCGACCCGGTAGAAGGACCGCTGTCCGTCGACGCCCAGCGCGGCGTAGCCGTGGTTGCTGCCGTGGCTCGCCGAGTAGTAGACGTCGAAGCCCGCGTCCGGTCCGGCGTCCACGCCCAGGCGGCCGGTGGGGGCGAGGGTGCCGGCGTTGGCGGGCGACTGCAGGGAGATGCGGTCGTTGGCGGTGTCGAGGGCGAAGAGGGTGGTGGCGGTGGCCGGGTCGAGGTCGTTGTTGGTGTAGGCCGCGCCGGTGACGCCGGTCGCCGTGGTGGGGGTGGTCGCGGGCGGGACGGCCGGGTTGCCGAGCACGCCGTCGACGGCGGTGGTGCCCGCGGCGGGCGCGCCGTTCGGGTCGTCGATGTTGTGGCGGAGGTTCTGCCCGGTGTCCGAGACGATCCGCAGCCGGTTCGCGGCGGGGTTGAAGTCGACGCCGAAGTACGTGCCCTGCAGGGCCACGGAGAGCTGCGAGACCTTGGTGGAGCAGCCGCTGGTGTCGTCGATCGTGTAGATGCCGCCCTGGTCGCCGACGCCGTAGAGCATGCCGTTCTGGACGCGGTAGTCGATGCCGATCAGGCGGGTGTCGCCCTGCAGTCCGTCGACGGCGCCGATCGTCCGGGCCTGGTCGGGGTGGACGACCGGGAAGGCCACGAGCCGCTGGTCGTCCGTCAGGCCGACGGAGCGCAGGTCGTCCCGGACCTTGCCGTCGGCCGGCCTGGCCGGGCGGTGCGCGGTGGATCCGGGGACGGCGGCGCCCGGCGCGGCCGCACCGTGGGCGGGCAGGGCGGCCACGGCGGTGGCGGCGAGTACGAGCGTGGTGGTGAGCAGTGTCCTGCGCAAGACGACTCCTGTCGGGGTCCGCGGCGCCCGGGTGGCGACCGCTGACCCAAGGAACACACACGCCGGCACCGGACGAACGTTCGCAACCCCGGGGCCTCACCCGCACGGCGCAGGAGTTGACGCGCCGTCGGCACGGACCGGCGGCCCACGCCGGGAACGGCCTCTACGGCGGACCTCCCCGGGCGCCTGTCGCGGACCTCCCCCGGGCGCCTGCGGCGGACCTGCCGGGGCTGGCCGCCCGGGGCGGCCCTTGCCGCCTTCGGGCGGAGCCAGTAGGTTCTCGCATCATCCGTTTCCCGTGGCCCTGTGGAGGCGCCCATGGCCGACGGTGCACCGGGCGGTCGCGACGGCTCGCCCGTCCTGGTCGGACGCGCCGAGGAACTCCACCGCCTGACCGAGGCGCTGAGGTCCGCCCCGGCCGTGGTCCTGATCGAGGGCGAAGCCGGCATCGGCAAGACCCGGCTCATCCGCGAGGCCCTGCGGCGCCCGCGGGACGGCGCCGTCCCGCAGCGCGGCGCCCGCGCCGGGGGAGTCCCCCGGGCGGCCTCGGGGTGGTGCTCGCCGGGGCCTGCCCGCCGCTGCGCGAACCCTTCCCGTACGGGCCGTTCTTCGACGTGCTGCGCACGCTGGAGGGTGCGCTGCCGCTCGGCCTCAACCCCGTCTGCGGTGCGCTGCGGCCGTACCTCCCCGAGCTCGCCCACCGGCTGCCTCCCGCACCGGAGCCGCTCGCCGACCAGGCCGCGCACACGCACCGGGTGTTCCGCGCGGTCCGCGAACTCCTCGGCGCGCTCGGGCGGGTCACCCTCGTCGTGGAGGACCTGCACTGGGCCGACGACGGCACCCGCGACCTCGTACGCTTCCTCGTCGACGCGCCACCGCCCGGGCTGGTCACCGTACTCAGCCACCGCCGCGAGGAACTCCCCCGCGCCGGGATGCCGTTGGGCCGCGCCTACCGCCATCCGCCCGGTGTCGCCTCGGTGGTGATGCCGCTACGGCCGCTCGACGCCGAGGGCGTCCGCTCGCTCACCGCGGCGCTCACCGGCCGGCCCGTCGGCCCCGCGCTCGCCGCCCGGCTGCTGGACCGCACGGCGGGCATCCCGTTCGTCCTGGAGGAGACCGTCCGCGCGCTCCCGCGGGACGGCGACGGGCCCGGACCCGTCGGCCTCGACACGATGGCCGTGCCCACACTGCTGCAGGAGGCCATGGCCGACCGCATGGCCTCCCTCTCGCCGTCCGCGGTCGACGTCGTGCACGCCGCCGCCGTGCTGCGGGTCGCCGCCGACGACGACCTCCTCGCCCTCGTCTCCGGCCACCCGGGCGAGGCCGGGCTGGACGCACTGAGCGAGGCCCTGCACGCCGGAGTCCTCTACGACCACGGCGACGACCGCTACGGCTTCCGGCACGGCCTCGCCCAACAGGCCGTCCACGACCAGTTGCTGCGGCTCGACCGGCGCCGCCTGCACCGCCGGGCGATCGACGCCCTCGCCGCGCAGGAGAAGCCGCCCCTCGTCCAACTCTCCTACCACGCACAGCAGGCGGGCGACCTGCCGGCCTGGCGCGAGTACGGCGAGGCGGCGGCCGAGGCCGCCCGCGCGCTCGGCGACACCGCGCTCGCCGTCGAACTCCTCGAACGGCTCCTCGACGACGCGTCCCTGCCCGACGCCGACCGCGGACGGCTCGCCGTCCGGCTCAGCCGCCTCGCCATGATCGGGCTCACCCACCGCCGGTCGAGCCGTCTCCTGCGCCGCATCGTCGACGCGGGCGACCTCCCCGACGCCGTCCGCGGCGAGATCCGGCTCAACCTCGGCCTCCTCCTCAACAACCAGGCGGGCAACCACGAACAGGGCCGGGCCGACACGGCCGTCGCCGTCGAGGAACTGCACGAACGACCCGACCTCGCCGCCCGCGCCCTCGCGAGCCTGGCCATGCCCACCTGGGGCACCGACCCGCAGCCCGTGCACCAGGAGTGGATCCGCCGCGCCGAACGGCTCGCGCGGGCCCACGGCAGCGGCGCCCTGCGGCTCGCCGTGCGGGGCAACCACCTGGCACTGCGGCTCAGCGCCGGCGACCCGGCGGTACGGGCCGAGGCGGAGGCACTCCTCACCCGGCCCGCAGAGCCCGCCGAACGCCTCGAACTCGCCCGCATGTGCGCCAACCTCGCCGACCAGGCCGCCTGGCTCGGCCTCCAGGAGGACGCCGCACGCTACGCCGACGAGGGCCGCCGCCTCGCCGCCGCCAACCGGGCGCCGTTCCTCGCCGGCATCATCGAGGGCACCGCACTGCGGCTGGAGTGGAGCCACGGCCGGTGGCCCGGACTCGCCGAACGCGCCTGGCACACCGTCGACATCGCCGAGGGCCCCTCCGACATCCGCTCCGACGCCGGGCTCGTGCTGGGCCTCCTCGGCGCCGCCCGGGGCGAGTGGCAGGAAGCCGCCGACCACTTGGAGGCCGCCGCCCTGGCCGACCCCGACAACGCGCCGACCCCCCTGCTGGCCGCGGCGTCCGGCGCGATGGTCCGTATCCTGCTCGCCCGCGGCGACGTCCCGGCAGCCTGCGCCGAGGCCGAACGCACCGTCGCCCGGATCCGCCGCAAGGCGCTCTGGGCCTGGGCCGCCGACCTCGTCCCCGCCGCGCTGACCGCGCTCATCAGGGCCGGTCGCACCGCCGACGCGACCGCGCTCGCCGACGAGTTCGCCGCCGGAGTCGACGGCCGCGCCCTCCCCCTGGGCCTGGCCGCCGTGCCCGTCTGCAACGGGCTGCTCGCCCGCGCCGCGGGCCGGGACACCGACGCGGCCGAATGGTTCACCCTCGCCGAGGCACGCTACGCCCGGCTGCCCAAGCCGTATCCGGCCGCACGCTGCGCCGAGGCGGCCGTCCGGAGCCGCAGGGCGGCCGCCCCCGAACCCGGTGGCCCCGGCGCGGGCGTGCCCGCCGCCGATGACCTCGACCGACTGCGGTCCCTCATCGAGGAGTTCGACGCGCTCGGGGCGGTGCACGACGCGGCCCGGTGCCGCCGTACGCTGCGCGCCGTCGGCGTGCCCACCCCCTCGCGCCGCGGACGGCGCGGGTACAGCGGCCTGCTCTCGCCGCGCGAACAGGAGGTCGCCCGGCTGGTCGCCACCGGCGCGACGAACCGCGAGATCGCCGAGACCCTGTTCCTCTCGCCCCGCACCGTCGAACAGCATGTCGCCAAGGTGCTGCGGAAGTTGGACGTGGCCGGCCGCGGCGGGGTCGCCGCAGCGCTTGCCGTGGTGCCACTGCCGGACGAGGTGCCCGCGGGGCACGCCTGATCTCCGGCCGCGCCCGACCCCACGCCGCGCCCGACCCGACGCCGCGTCCCACCCGACGCCGCGCCCGGCCTCCCGCCGCGGGCCCACGCTACGCGGCGGACGCCGGCCCCCACCAGGCCCGGCGGTACGTATCCACCCGGCCGCCGGGCCGTACGCACGAATGCGTACGCCTACCCATGCCCCTACGGATTGTTCCGGCACTGCACGGGCACCGAGGCTGATCGGCGTCACCGCGGCGGCCCCCGATTCCGCCGCCGCGCAGCACCGGTGACGTCCCGAACAGAACAGCACGGTCCCTCGACGGGCCCGCGCACCCCCACGCCCCAGGAGCACGAGCATGCGAACGCCCCCCGCACCGACCCCCACACCACTGCGCGCGATAGGCACCGCCGCGCTGGCGGCCCTGCTCACCCTCACCGGTGCGGCCGCCGCGACGGCCGCCCCCGCCCCGACACCGGCCCTCGGCGAGATCCGGGGCGTGCAGGACGCCGATGCGGTGCCCGGCCGCTACGTCGTCGCGATGGACGGAACGCCCTCCCCGGCGGCCGCCGCCTCCGACGTCCGCAGTCGCGCCGCCGAGCTGGTCGCCGCGCACGGCGGCGCCGTCGGCCAGGTCTACTCCAGCGCGCTCCGCGGATTCGTCCTCTCCGCCACGGAGGCGCAGGCCCGCCGCATCGCCGCGGCGCCCGGCATCCGGTACGTGCAGGCCGACAAGACCGTGCACCTGACGGGCAGTCAGGCCAATCCGCCGTCCTGGGGGCTGGACCGCATCGACGGTGCGAAGGACAGCACGTACACCTACCCCAACGACGGCTCCGGCGTGACGATCTACGTCGTCGACACCGGCGTCTACCTCCAACACCCCAGCTTCGAGGGCCGGGCGACCTCGGGCTACGACTTCATCGACAACGACTCCGACGCGAGCGACTGCCAGGGCCACGGCACCCACACCGCCGGCACCACGGGCAGCAAGGAGTACGGCGTCGCCAAGAAGGCGAAGATCGTCAGCGTCCGGGTCCTCAACTGTTCCGGCACCGGTACGAGTTCGCAGATCGCCGCCGGCATGGACTGGGTCGCACGCAACCACTCCGGCCCCGCCGTCGCCAACCTCAGCCTCGCCGGCAGCGCCGACACCGTGATGGACGACGCGGTGACCGGCGCCATCAACGCCGGTGTGACCGTGGCGATCGCGGCCGGCAACGACAGCAAGGACGCCTGCTCCACCAGCCCCGCCCGGGTCGCCGCCGCCATCACCCTCGGCTCGACCGACAGCAACGACGCGCGCTCCAGCTTCTCCAACTACGGCAGCTGCCTCGACCTCTTCGCCCCCGGCGGCAGCATCGTGTCGACCAAGAACGGCGGCGGATCCGCCACCATGAGCGGCACCTCGATGGCGACGCCGCACGCCGCGGGCGCCGCCGCGCTGTACCTCTCGGCGCACCCCGGCGCCACCCCCAAGCAGGTCCGTGACGCCCTGGTCGCCGCGGCGGCCTCCGGCGTGGTCACCGGTGCGGGCAGCGGCTCGCCGAACAAGCTGCTGATCGTCAACGGCCTGGGCGGCACCACGCCGCAGCCCGGCAACCCGGTGGCCGACTTCACCGCCACGTGCGCGAACTCCGGGCTCGGCTGCGCCTTCGACGCCTCCGCCTCCACCGACGCGGACGGCTCGATCGCCTCCTACGCCTGGGACTTCGGCGACGGCACCACCGGCACCGCGGTCAAGCCCTCGCACACCTACGCCGCGGCGGGCACGTTCACCGTCAAGCTGACCGTCACCGACAACAGCGGCCTCACCGGCAGTACGTCCAAGCAGGTCACGGCCGGCAGCACGCCCCCGCCCACCGGCAACGCCCCGAAGGCCTCCCTGGTGGCGTCCTGCTGGTACCAGGACTGCACCTTCGACGCCACCGGCAGCACCGACCCCGACGGTGACATCGCCTCCTACAGCTGGAAGTTCGGCGACTCCACCGGTGCGACCGGGGCCACCGTCTCCCACCGCTACCCGGCCGGGCAGGGCACGTACACCGCCCAGCTGACCGTCACCGACCGGACCGGCCTCACCGGCACGACCACCCGCAGCATCGCCTGCTACCCCATGGGCGCGAGCGCCCTCTGCTTCGCCGGCTGACAGACGGCGGATCGGACGACGCGCCGGGCGGCGGGCCGGACGACGGACGACGGGAGCGGGCCCGGTCACCACGACCGGGCCCGCCCTCGTATGTCCGGACGACCGCTCCGGGCCGCGTCGGGCCGCCCCGGGCCGCGTCGGCGGCTGTGTCAGTGCGCCCGGGTGAGCCTGCCGGGCTTGAAGCCGTCCTGGGAGCAGGTGACGCTGCCGTCGGGGTTCAGCTTCAGGGCCACCTCGACCCCCACCAGGCCGTTGCACCCGTTGCTGCTCGCGGGCCACGACTCCGAGACCACCAGGGTGTCGGGCGTCGCGGAGATCAGGATCCCGGTGCCGCCGCCGCAGGTGATGCTCATGCTGGGAAAGGCCGTCGTGGCGCGGCTGACCGTCTCGCCGATCCGGCCCTGGAACAGCTGGACGCGGTAGGTGAGGGTGTTGCCGGAGCCCTTGCCGCGGCTGGGCACCACCGTCCCCTCCCAGGTGCCCAGGAACACCGCGGGGACGGCACCTTCGGCGATCGGCTGAGCCGTGGGGGAGGGTGACGGGGACGGTGACGGGGACGGTGACGGCGAGGCGGACGGGGACGCGGACCGGGACGCCTCAGGCGCCGCGCCCGGTGTCCCGCCGCCGGCCGGGGAGCCGGACAGCCACAGGGTCAGCCCGGCCGTCGCGAGGACGGCCGCCATCCCGGCCGCGACCGGCACCAGCCGGCGGCGGGCGGCGGGGCCCGGTGCGGCGACCACGTCCGCGGTCGCCGCGGCGGCGGCACCGGTGCCGCCGGTGCCGCCCGGGTGAGCCGTGTCGGCCACTGCGGCCGCCGGTGCCGGATCGCCCACGGCCCGTACCGTCCCGGGCGCCGTGGGGGTGCGGCCGTCCGCGCCGTCGTCCCGTGCGGACGGCATCGCGCCGCCGCCGTCCCCGGCCGGCCCCTGATCGCCGTCGGCACCGCCCGGGCCGTGCGGGCCGCCCGGTTCCGCACCGTCCGGTTCCGCACCCTCCAGGTCGAGGCTCAGGAGGTCGACGGCGAGCCGGGCGACGGACTCGGAGACCGCCGCCGGCAGCCAGCCGCTCCGGCCGAGCCGCACGGTGCCGCCCTCGCCCGCGCGGAGGCGCTCCCGCAGGGCGGCCGGGGTCGGCCGGTCACCCGGCGCCTTCGCGAGGCAGTCGAGGATCAGTGCGCGCAGCTCGCCGTCGAGCTCGCCGAGCTCCGGCGGTTCGTGCAGCACGCGGTAGAGCAGGACGGCCGCGCTGACCCCCTCGCCGAACGGTGCGATCCCGGTGGCGGCGTACGCGAGGACGGCGCCGAGGGCGAAGACGTCGCCGGGCGGTCCGGCCGGGCGGCCCTGCGCCTGCTCGGGCGACATGAAGCCGGGCGAGCCCACGACGAAGCCGGACTGCGTGAGCGCCGTCGCCGCGTCGAGGGCCCGGGCTATGCCGAAGTCGATCAGCCGGGGGCCGTCGAGGGCGAGCAGCACGTTCGACGGCTTGATGTCGCGGTGCACCAGGCCCATGCCGTGCACGTGCTCCAGCGTCTCGGCCAGTCCCGCGCCGAGCGCCCGGACGACCGGGGCGGGCAACGGCCCGAACTCCCGGACGGCGGAGGAGAGCGGCGGCCCGGCGACGTACCCGGTCGCGACCCACGGGTGGTCGCCCTCGGTGTCGGCGGCCAGCACGGGTGCCGTCCACCGGCCGCCGACCCGCCGGGCCGCCGACACCTCCTGCCGGAAGCGGAGCCTGAACTCGCGGTCGGCCGCGTACTCGCCGCGCACCATCTTCACGGCGACCGTCCGGCCGCCCGGGTTGCGGCCGAGGTAGACCTCTCCCATGCCGCCCGCGCCCAGCCTCCGGAGCAGCAGGTACTCCCCCACCTGCCGCGGGTCGCCCGCTCTCAACGACTCCATTGCCCCACCACTCCCCCACCGTGCCGGCGCCACCGTTCGGGCCGACCGTACCGGGTGCCGGGCCGCGCTGACGATCCGTCCGGCCGCCGGACCCGCCGGGAGCGGCGCGCGGACCTGCGGAGCCGGCGGTGGGCACGGCAGTGCGGGTGGGGTGACCGGGCCGGGACCGGGGCGGCCCCGGGTCAGCCCAGCCAGGCGGAGCTCTCGGTGTCTTCCGGGCTTCGCGCGGGCACCGGGCGCAGCTCCTCGGCCGCGGGCGGCCTGCGGAGCTCGTCCAGGGCCTTCTCGGCGGCGGCGATCACCCGGGCGACGGCGTCGAACGCGCCGTCCCGGTCGCCGCGCCGCCAGCAGTCGAGCGCCGTCGCGGAGAGGTCCGGCAGGGCGGCCAGCCCTGCGGGGGCGTCATCGGGCAGTACGTCGTCGAAGCGTTCGTCCATTCGACCACCCTGACCCGCGACGCCCCCGCTGCACCAGTCGACGGGCCGTGTCCGCCCGTGATACGGCCGAACGGGGCACCGCAGCACCCGTCCGCCCCGGCCCGTACGGCCGCGGCTCAGCTCCGGGGCGTCAGCACCGGGCTGTTGTGGTAGGCGGCGATCAGCCAGCGGCCGTCCCGCCTCTCGAAGACCCAGGTGGCGTTCACCTTGCGCGGCTCCGGCACCTCGGTCTCGCCGGCGAACAGGATGCCGGATTCGCTGACGACGATCGCGCCGTCCTCGCCGATGAAGCGGATGCCGAGCTGCCTGTTGCGGGTCGAGCTGCCCTTCAGCGGCCCTTCGAAGTTCAGGGCCATGCTCCGGCGGATCGCGTCACGGCCGTCGCGGAGCGAGCCGGTCATGATGGCGGTCGCGTCCGCGGTGTAGTCGGCGACCATGGCGTCGGCGTCGCCGGCGTCCCACGCCTTGTAGGACTCGACCAGCACGGCCTTGATCGCGGCCTCGTCTTCCGCACGCCTGTCCGACATCGGGTTCTCCCTTGTGAACGGTCCGCCCGGGGTGTTCCGGCGGACTCGTCGATACATACCGGCGGGCGGGCCGGAACTCATCGCGCCCGCGGTCGGGAAACGGCGCGGCCTACCGGACGGGCCCGTGCCATGCCGGCCGGGGCGTCCCCGTGCGGGCCGTACGTGCCTCGGCGAACCGCCGCGAACTGTCAGACACGCCCCAGGACCGCCCCGAACACGGCGCCCGCCACGAGCGTGCCGAGGGCGGTGCCCGTGACGACCTGCGAGAGCGTGTGTTCGCGGACGGTGACGCGGGCCCAGCCGACCGCCGCGACGAGCGCGAAGCCGGCGCACCAGCGCAGGTCGTAGGCCTGCGCGAGCATGGCGACGCTGCCGGCGGCGACGGCCGCGTGCACGCTGATCTTGTACGCGGCGAGGACGGTGACGGGCCAGATCGCGGTGATGGTGGCCCACATCGCGGCGGTCATCGCGAGCAGCGGCCGCGGGGCGCCGGTGGCGGCCAGCAGGGCGAGCCCGACGGCGACCGACGTGCTGATGACGGGCAGCACGGTGATCCGCTGGCGGCGCTCGGTCAGGTGGCGTCCGGCCCAGCCGGCCTCGCCCGCGACGCGGACGATGTACGTCATCGGCAGCACGGCGGCGAACACGATCGCGACGACCGCCCAGCCGAGGCCCTTCCAGCCGTGGAGTCCGCAACCGATCACCAGGCTGACGCCGACGATGGTGTTCTTCGGGTCGACCCAGTCGGAGAGCCGCCGGGCGATCCGGTGGGCGGTGCGGTGGGCGGTGCGGTGGGCGGTGCGGTGCGCGGCGTCGCTCGGTGCCGGCGTGGTGGTGGTCATCTGCGGGCCTCGGTCGGGTGGCGTACGACCGTCGTCGCCGGCGGGGCGCCGGGGGTACGTGGTCGCTCACGGGTCGGCCGCCGTCCACCGGGTGCGGGTCCGTCGCTCCGCGGGTGGACGGCCTTCGGCCGGGGCGGGATGCCCGGCGGTCAGCGTAGCGGGTCGTGATCTTGCGGCGGGCGTCCGGTCCCGGTGGCCGTGGTGCCCGCACGGCCCGGGGCACGGGTCGGCGGATGCCGCGGGCGGGGAATGCGAACGGCGGCGGAGCGTGGTGCTGCTCCGCCGCCGTGGGCGCACGCTCGGCACCCGGCCGCAGCCGGGTGCCGGACCGTCACGCGGAGGCCGTGCCCGCCTTCGCCGCCTGCTCGGCGGCCGCCAGCTTCACGCAGGTCGCGACGCCCCGCATCGCCGTCCGCACCTCGTCGACCGTCGGGAAGGACGGGGCGAGACGGATGTGGCTGTCCCGCGGGTCGTGCCCGCCGGGGAAGGCGGCGCCGGCCGGGGTGAGCGCGATGCCGGCCTCCTTGGCGAGTCGCACGACCTCGGAGGCGCAGCCCTCGGGGACGTCCAGGCTGACGAAGTAGCCGCCCCGGGGGGCCGTCCAGGTCGCGATGCCCAGCGGGCCGAGTTCGCTCTCCAGGGCCTCGTAGACGGCGGCGAAGCGCGGGGCGAGCAGGGTGCGGTGACGCTCCATGTGGGCGAGCACCGCGTCGGTGTCGGGGAGGAACCGGGCGTGACGGAGCTGGTTGACCTTGTCCGGGCCGATGGTCTGGGCGGCGGCGAGCTTGGCGTACCAGGCCATGTTGGCGGCCGAGGAGCCGAGGAACGCGACGCCCGCGCCGGCCAGGGTGATCTTGGAGGTGGAGCCGAACACGAACACGCGGTCCGGGTGGCCGGCGTCGGCGCAGGCCGCGAGGACGGGCAGGATCTCGGACTTCTCGTCGGCGAGGTGGTGCACCGCGTACGCGTTGTCCCACAGCACGCGGAAGTCGGGGGCCGCGGTGGTCATCGCGGCGAGGCGGCGGACCGTCTCGTCGCTGTACGTCTCACCGGTGGGGTTGCTGTACTTGGGCACGCACCAGATGCCCTTGATCCGCGGGTCGGCGGCGACGAGCTCCTCGACGACGTCCATGTCGGGGCCCTCGCCGGTGAGCGGCACGGGGATCATGGTGATGCCGAACCGGTCGCACAGGGTGAAGTGCCGGTCGTAGCCGGGCACGGGACACAGGAAGCGGACCTCCTCCTCCTGGGCCCAGGGCCGCTCGGCGCCCGGGAGGGCGGTCAGCATGGCGTGCGCGATCACGTCGTACATGACGTTGAGGCTCGCGTTGCCGCAGGCGAACAGCTGGTCGGCGGGCACCTGGAGCAGTTCGGCGAAGGCGCTCCGCACCTCGGGCAGGCCCTGCAGGCCGCCGTAGTTGCGGACGTCGGTGCCGTCCGCCGCGCGGACGTCGCCGGGCTGCAGGATGGTGAGGAGGTCGTCGGAGAGGTCGAGCTGCTCGGACGAGGGCTTTCCGCGCGTGAGGTCGAGGCGCAGGCCGAGGGCGAGGAGCTTCTCGTACTCGGCGCGTGCGTCCGCGAGATCCACGGGGTGCTGTCCGACTGCCTGTGACGACGACGACACGACGGGTACTCCTCCGATGAGATGCGGCGCCCATGCGCGGCGCCACGGCACCTGCCAACCTACCAGCGCCGCCGCATCCGTCCGCGGGCCGCCGGTACCCGGGACACGGCGGCGCGCGGCCGGGCCGGGCGGCGCCGGGGTCAACTCCGTTCCGGGCCTTTCGGGTTCGCCCTTCCAGCAGGTCGGCGCGCGGCTGCCGCCCCGCGGGTGCGGCGGTGGAGTGCCGTTGACGGACAGCCCGGGCGCGCCGTGGACGGTCCTCCCCCGAGCACCACCTCACCGCCGGTCGACGCCGCCTCGGGGCACAACTCCCCCGGGCTGCGGCCGCCCTGGCCGCCCTGGCCGCGCTGGCCGTCACCGGAGGCATCCCCCGCGGCACCGCGCCTGCGCCGGTCACCGCCGGGCTCCGAGTGACTCATCCTTCCTCTTTTCTCCCCATCAGTCCCCATCATGGGGAAGGATGACGTACGATACGGATCGATGGATACCACTGATCGCGAGCTGTACTCGGTCGGCGAGGTCGCCGAGCTGCTCGGACTGCACGTACGGACCGTCCGGAGCTACGTCCGCGACGGGCGGCTGAAGGCCGCCCGGATCGGCAAGCAGTACCGGATCACCCGGGCGGACTTCGAGGCCCTGACGGGCCGTCCCGCCGCACCGCCCGCGGCGCCGCCGGCCCCGGCCTCCGCCCGGGGGCACGTGGAGGTGTCGAGCATCGTGCAGATCGACGGCATCGACGCCGGGGCGGCGGCCCGGCTGAGCACCCTGCTCACGGCGGGGGCGCAGTCCCGGCAGGCCACACCCGACCCGTTGCGCATCCAGACGATCCACGACAGGGAGCGTGCACGCATGAAGATCGTGGTCCTCGGGCCCGCCTCCGCCACCGCCGACCTCCTCCTCCTGCTCGACGGCGTCCTCGGAGCGGACAACGGCATGACCGGCCCCGCCGGACGGGAGCCGGCACATGGCTGACCGGGTGGACGAACTCCACGGCGTGCCGGTGCTGGTCTGCGACGCCGACGGCGCGCCGATCGCCACCGAACAGGACGCCCTCGACCACCTGGTGGGCGTCGCCTTCGGGCGGGCCGAGGTCGTGGCGGTGCCGACGGGCAGGCTCGACGGGCGCTTCTTCGACCTCAGCAGCGGCCTCGCCGGGCAGGTCGTGCAGAAGTTCGCCACCTACCGGCTGCACCTGGTGGTCGTGGGCGACATCTCCCGTGAGCTCGCGGCGAGTTCGGCCCTGCCGGACCTCGTCCGCGAGTCGAACCGCGGACGGCACGTCTGGTTCGTCGCCGACCTCGACGAGCTCGCCGCCCGGTTCGCGTAGCGCCACCGGCACGGCGGAGGCCCGCTCCCGGCGGCGCGTCGGGGGTGACGCTCCGCGGAGGCGGGCCGTTGTACGGACCGGCGTGTCAGCAGGAGAAGTTGATGAGCCGGAAGGTCACGTAGTGGTCCGAGGTGTAGTAGTCCTCGTGGTAGACCTTGCCGGTGACGATGCGGCGGGCACCCCTGGTCGAGGAGCCCGGGGTGACGACGGTGTACTCGTGGTAGTAGCCGGTGGACTGGGCGGGCAGCACGCCCTCCCGGTTCTGGAAGACGGCGCCGTCCTGCGAGTAGGGGTAGGGGCCGCCCTTGGCGATCAGGGCGAGGGTGGTGTCCGCCTGGTCCGGCAGGACGGAGAGACACACGGTGCCACTGACGGTGGCGTGGGCCTCGGTGCCGTTGACCACGGCGGGGGCCAGGGTCAGCAGGGCGACGGCGGCGACGGTGGCGGCGCGGGTCTTCCACGCGCGTAGAGTGTTGGCCATGCCCAGCAGTGTGACGGCCTGCGGGGCGATTCCGAAAGTGACATGACAAGACTTCATCTGTCGGTAACTGACATGGAACGCACCCGACTTGCGCCGTCCGCCGACCACCCGCGCGCCGCCCGGCCCCGCCCCGGCCCGCCCCGGCCCGCCCCGGGCCGGGCGCACGGCCCGGCCCGGGGCGGCAGGCGGACGCGGTCTCAGCCGACCGTCACCGGGTGCCTGACGACGGCTCCGAAGAGGTACCCCTCCCGGTTGAACACCGCCGTGTCCGGCTGCGTGTGGCCCGCCCGGTCGGTGGCCCGCGCCAGCAGCTCGTACGGGCCCGGCGCGGCCGGCCGCCAGTCGAGGCTCCACCGGGTCCAGCCGTGACGTCGCGGCACGTCGCGCAGCCGGGCGCGCCGCCAGACCTGGCCGCCGTCCGTGCTCACCTCCACCTCCCGGACGGGCGCCGTGCCCGACCACGACCTGCCCTCCAGACGGTGGACACGGTCCGGTGCGAGGACGGCACCACGGCCCAGCTCGAACGCGCTCTTCACCACCTGCGTGGTGAGCGGCGCACTGCCGCCCTCCGGGTGGTCCGGGCCGAACAGCCGGTAGAAGTCGGTGTTCCACGGCGAGTACAGCGGCTGGTCCGACACCTCGATCTCGCCCAGCCACTTGATCGACGCGATACCCACCCAGCCGGGCACCACCAGCCGGGCCGGCGCACCGTGGTCGGCGGGCAGCGGCGCACCGTTCATCGCGTACGCCACCAGCACGTCGTCCACGGCCTTGCCGATCGGCAGCGGCCTGCGCACCCGCCCGAGACTCACGCCGTCGGCCCCGCGGTACTCCGCGTCGAGCCCGGACGGCATCACGTCGACGGCCCCGTGGGTGAGGCCGGCCCGGCGCAGCAGGTCGCCGAGCCGTACCCCGCGCCACTCGGCCGATCCGACGCCGCCGAGGGTCCACGGCGTGCCCGGCACGGCCTGGCCCTGCTGGGAGGCGTAGAAGCTGCGGCCGTTGCCCGCGCACTCGACCAGGGCGCTCAGCCGGTGCGAGGGCAGCCGGTGCAGGTCGGCGAGCGAGAACTCCGCGCCGCCGCCGCGGAGCCCGCTGCCGTGCACCCGGAGCCGCCAACTCGCCTGTTCTATCAGCGGGGTGGCGGTGTGGTTGCGGACGAAGAACCGCTCGTTCGGCGTGTGGAGTCCGGTGCCGGGCACGGCGTCCCACCGCATCTCGGCGTTCGTTCCGCGCGGCACGAACCACTCGGCCGGCAGCGGCTTCACGATCCCTGGCACCGGCCCGGGGGCCGCCGGGGCGGTCCCCCCTGCGGCTGCGGCGGTGGCCGCGACGGCGCGGGTCGGCGGCAGCAGGGCGGGTGCGGCCACCACGCCGGCGGCGGCCAGCATGCGCAGCAGTGTGCGGCGGTCCACGCCGTCGGCGCGGGCCTCGCCCGCGAGCCACTGGCGGCGGCGCAGGCGGTCGTAGGTGAGCTCGTTCATGGTGCACCATCCGTTCGGCAGGAGGGTGCGCACGCCGGGACCGGGCAGAGCGGATGCGGCCGTGACCGCCCGCGGCCGGGCGGACGGGCGCACCGGCAGGGTCAACGGCAGTACGGGCGACACGGACAGGTGGCACCGGCGCAGGGGCGACGGGTGCGGCCGTGCTGCGATGCGGACGGCGCCAGGAGTCCGGTCATGCCCGGCATCCTAGTGTTCCGACCGCACGGGTTCGGCGGGTTCGGCAGGTTCCGCGGTGCAGGGCCCCGGGGGACCGGGGCCGGGGGCCGCGGACGGCCTACGGCGTCGTGCTCTCCCGGACGACGAGCCGGTGGCCGGCGTGCCGCACCTGGGCGGGTGACGTGTCGCCGCCGATCCGGCGGAGCAGCGCGTCGACCGCGAGGCCCGCCAGCTCGTGCTTGTCCGGCGCGATGCTGGTCAGCGAGGGCACCGAGTACTGCGCCTCCTCGACGTCGTCGAAGCCCGCGACGGCGATCCGTCCCGGCACCGCCACACCCCGGTCGGCGGCCGTGCGGAGCGCCCCGGCGGCCAGCAGGTCGTTGAAGCAGAACACCGCGTCCGGGGGCTCCGGCAGATCGAGCAGCGCCCGCATGGCGTGGGCGCCGTCCGCCCGGTGGTAGGCGGTGACGTACGGGGCGAGCGCCGGGTCGAAGGGCACCCCGGCCGCGTACAGCGCCTCCTGGTAGCCGCGCATCCGCTGGTGGGCGGTGGCCGCGGCGATGCCCCGCTGGTTGCCGACCGCGGCCACACGCCGTCGGCCGAGCGCCAGGAGGTGGGCCGTCACCTCGCGGGCGGCCGCCACGTTGTCGATGAGCACGTGGTCGGCGGCGAGGTCGTACTCGCGCTCGCCGAGCAGGACGAGCGGCACGCGGCGGCTGCGGCCGAGGAGCGCGGCCTGGTCGAGGTTGAGCGGGCTCAGCAGCACGCCGTCGATGAGCGGCTCGCCCAGCCCGGAGGCGATGCGCAGCTCCTCGGCCGGGTCGCCGCCGGTCTCGTCGATCAGCACGGTGCAGCCGCGCGCCTTGGCCGCGGCGATCACGGCCGCGGACAGCTCGGCGAAGTAGGGGGCGCTCAGCTCGGGCAGGGCGAGGGCGACGATGCCGCTGCGGCCGGTGCGCAGGTGCCGGGCGGAGGCGTTCGGGCGGTAGCCGAGCTCCGAGACGGAGCGCATGACCCGCTCGCGGGTCGACGGGGCGACGGCCACCTCGCCGCGGACGACGTTGGAGACCGTCTTGATCGAGACACCCGCGTGCTCCGCCACGTCTTTCAGGCGCACCGTGTCCATCGCCGTCTCCACTCCGTCCCGCCGGGGGGATCAACCTACCTCCCTCCCGTTGCAGGTCGGCGCCGGGTCCCATGCCCGCCGCACCGCCGCCCGCCCCGGCCTGCGGGGGCGGGCCGGGGCGGGCGGGGGTCGACGGTCGCGAGGGGCCGGAGGCCGGGTCAGCGCACCGCGTAGGCGTCGGTCACGGTCTGGGTGACGGAGGCGCCGTCGGCGGCGGTGAGGGTGACCCGCAGGCTGACCTTCCGGCCGGCCGCGCCGGTGTGGTCGGGGGTGGCCGTCCAGCCGGCGGCGGTGCGGGCGGTGGGGGCCTTCGTCCAGGTGGTGCCGCCGTCGTAGGAGTACGAGAGCGTGGCGGCGGTCAGGGCGGCCGGGGTGTAGCCGGCCTGGCCGGTGGCGGTCAGGGTGATCCTCGGATGCCCGGCGGCGACGGTGTTGGCACCGTCGACGTCGAGGGCGTACGCGGGGAACAGCAGCGGCAGCGCCTGCGAGTACGCGGCCGGGTCGCCGTGCGAGCGGAAGGCGAACGCCGTGGTGACGGCCGTCGAGCGCTGCCACAGGTCGAGGTGGTGGAAGCGTTCCTGGTCGAGCGTCAGCACGTACGCGTGGTCGCCGGCCGGCAGCTCCCAGACGTTGAACGGGCCGTACCAGGAGGCGCCGAGCGAGGTGCCGTCGGCGGCGAGTTCGACGGTCGCGCCGTCGCCGAAGTAGGACTGGGTGCCGGTGTGGTCCGGGTCGGCGTCGCTCCACAGGGACTGCGAGAAGTCCACGCCGATCAGGTCGGCCTGGCGCTCGGCGACGAGCGGCGCGGAGCCGTCGGCGGTGAGGCCGGCGGTGGGCCGCACCACGCCGCGGTACCACTCCTCCGTCCGCCGCTGCCCCGGGCTGTAGGTGCGGGTGCGGTCGAGCTGGAACTCGGCGAACGGCCAGCTGCTCTGGGCGGAGTGCGTCCAGGCGGTGCCGTCGGCGGTGTAGTAGGAGGTGCGGGTGCCGGGGGTGGCGACCAGGCCCTGCGCCACGGGCACGGCCGCGGCGGCGTTCCACGGACGGCCGGCGTCGACGTACTCGGACATGCGGGTCGCGGTGCCCATGGAGTGCCACTGCTCGGTGGTCCGCGCGAGGTCGGCGTCGCGCACGGTGCGCGACTGGCGGCCGGCCACCCTGCCGGTGTCGTGGTAGGCGAGGTTGTAGACGTACGGGCTGTCCGGGGTGGACGTCCAGCCGAGGGTGACGGGCCCGGCCGCGAGCTTCGCGGTGAGCGCGGCAGCCTCGTCGCGGGTGATCTGCAGGACGGGGGCGGCCTGCGAGATGTCGTTCTTGCCGAAGCTGCCCGGTGTCGGCCGGTAGGTCAGCACGCCGACGGCGCCGGCCTCCTGCGCCCGGGTGGAGACGGTGTTCGCGCTGGTGCCGTCGTCGGGTACGAGCACCAGTCGGCCCTTCACCCCGGCCGCGGCGAGGTCCTCGGGCGTGGAGCCGCGCGCGGCGACGAGCCGGGCCGACCCGTTCGCGGGGAGGTGCGCCTCGTCGGCGTAGGCGGAGTAGTGCGGGCGCAGGGTGACGCCGGCGCCGGTGAGGACGGCTTCGGGCGCACCGAGCCGCAGGTAGGTGTCGGCCTCGAAGCCGCCGGTGGTGGCCTTGCCGTCACCCCCGAGGTAGAGGTCGACGGGCTGGCTGCCGACCCTGGCGCCGATCGAGTCGACCCACTTCTCGCCCCACCAGCGGCCGAGTTCGAGCACGCCCGCCTGCCGGGCGAGCGGCCGGTCGCCCTGCACCTCGACCCTGGCGGCGCGGCGGGCGTCGAGCGTGATCACGGTGTCCTCGGTGAGCGTGAACTGCGGCCTGGCGAGGGCGGTGACGGAGAGCGGGGCCGCCTCCCCGGTCGTGTCGCGGGCGTCGGGCGTGACGACCAGACCGGTCAGCGAGAACACGCCGGGCCGCAGGCGGTAGACGATCTCGCCGTTGGCGTCCGGGACGTCACGTGTGCCGGTCGACTGGCTGATGTCGATCATGTCGACGGAGCTGCCGCTGCCGGCCGTCGCCGGCCGGCCGTCACGGTCGATCAGCCGGACCCGCACCGCGAGCGACTCGGGCTCGACGTACGCGTTGAACGGGGTGCTGACGGTGGATCCGTCACCGGCGGTCGCGACCACCCGGCCGGTGACGTCGCCGTACTGCGCGCCGGTGAGCCGCGCGGTCGGGTCGAAGGTCAGCGGCACCTGCACGGTGGCTCCGGCCGCCACGGTGACGCGGTCCGCGCCGAGCCCGGCGATCGTCGAACGGACCGCCGAGTCGTCGTCGCCGTCCGTGCGCTGCACGGCCAGGGTCAGGGTGACGGGCCGCGATCCGGTGTTGGTGTAGGGCAGTTGCACGGTCCGGGCGTCGGCCCGGCGCTGCGGCCACGCGAACGTGCCGAACTGCGCGGCAGGCGTACCGAGGACGCGTTGGGTGACCGCCGCGTCGGCGCGCAGCCGTCCGCCGCCGGTCTGCTGGACGTCGCCGGGCACGGACGGCAGCGCGGAGGAGACCAGCGCCGCCTTGAGTCGGGCGCCCGTCCAGTCCGGGTGCTGCTGCTTGAGCAGCGCCGCGGCGCCCGCGACCAGCGGGGTGGCCATCGAGGTGCCCGACATCGAGGTGTACGCGTAGACCCCGCGGCCTCCCGCGGCGGCACCGGTGACCTCGACGCCCGGCGCCGCGATCTCCGGCTTCAGCGTGTGCGCGACGGTGACCGAACCGCGGCTGGAGAAGGAGGCCGTGCGGTCGGCGGAGTCGACGGCGCCGACGGTCAGCACGTCCGGGGCGCAGCCCGGCGAGGAGACCGACTGGTAGCGGCCGAGGTTGCCCGCGGCGACGACGAAGAGCGCCTTGCCCTCCCGCGCCATCGACTGCGCGGCGACCGACATCGGGTCGGTGCAGTCGGTGGGCTCGGCGCTGCCGAGCGACATCGAGACGACGTCGGCGCCGGAGTCGAGCGCCCACTGCATGCCCGCGATGATCTGCGAGGTGCTGCCGGAGCCGGAGTCGTCCAGCACCTTGCCGACGAGGAGCTGCGCCGAGGAGGCGACGCCGCGCTGCGCACCGCCGGAGGCGGCGCCGCTGCCGGCGATCTCGGAGGCGACGAAGGTGCCGTGGCCGACGGAGTCGTGCACGTCGGCGTCGGGTGTCTCGGCGGTGAAGTTGCGGGAGTCGACGACGCGTCCGGCGAGGTCCGGGTGGTCGGCGTCGACCCCGGTGTCGAGGACGGCGACCCTGACGCCCTGGCCGCCGAGGCCGAGCGCCCAGGCGGCGGGGGCGCCGATCTGACGGGTCTCGCTCTGCAGCGCGGCGCGGACCTTCTGGTCGAGCCACAGGCCGGTGAGGCCGGAGCGTCCGTGGCCGGTGCCGTCGACCAGGGTGTCCCAGGTGCGGGCCGCGGCCTTCTTGTCGGTGCGGAAGGCGACGGCGTGGGCGGCCTTCAGGCTGCGGGTGCCGGCGGCCCGGCTGCGGGCGGGCGGGCTGGTGTCGGCTGCCTGCTGGTCGCGGTAGACGGCGATGACGGGAAGGGCGGCGGCGGCCGTGTCGTCGTAGCCCTGGCGTATGAGGGCGCTGATGTTGAACAGGCCGGTGTCGACGGCTCCGGCCGCTATCGCCGCGTTGGCGCGCTGCGGGAAGACGTACTGGTCACCGTTGACCTGCCGGGTGAAGTAGACGGGGACGGCGCCGTGTTCGTCCGGCCGCAGGGAGACGCGGGTGCGTCCGGCGGCGTCGGTCACCACGTCCACGGTGTCGCCGGTGATCAGGGTGACGGCGTGCCGGCCGGCCGTGGCGGCGGTCCGGTCCGCCGCCGAGCCGGTGATGGGGGCTGCACTCGCCTGGGCCGGCGTCAGCGCGGTGGCGCCGAGCAGGCCGACGGCTGCCAGTGCCATCGCGGCGCGGATGCGCGTCGACGATGTCATGGGCACCTCCGAGAGTCGGGTATCTGGCCGGTGAGCCTGGCAGACACGGCGGCTGACCGGCCATGACGTCGGCTGGCGGAGATCCGCCTGGGCAGCAAACCGCCAACTCCCCGGCCGGGCCACGGCTGTGCGGGCCGGATTGTCCGACCCCGGGAGGAGGATGCCGGGTATGGAGAAACCCACGATCGTCTCCGCCGACGAGTGGCGGCTCGCCCGGGACGAGTTGCTCACGGCCGAGAAGGAACTCACCCGCGCGCAGGACGCGTTGGCGGCCCGGCGTCGCCGCCTGCCGATGGTCCGGTTCGACACCGCGTACGCCTTCGCCACACCCGACGGCACGAAGAGCCTGCCGGACCTCTTCGAGGGCCGGAACCAGCTCGTGGTCTACCAGTTCATGAAGGGCGGCGCCGACCACATCTGCCCGGGCTGCACGCACTTCACCGACAACGTGCCCGCGCTCGCTCCCGGCCTGCTCGCCGGTACCGGCGTGACCTGGGTGACCGTCTCGGACATGCCGCTCGACGTGATCGAGGCCCATGTCGCCCGCAGGGGCTGGACGCTCCCGTTCGTCTCGTCGCTCGGCACGTCCTTCTCGGACGACTGCGGCGTGGGCGGCGGGTTCCAGCTCAGCGTGTTCCTGCGCGACGGCGAAGAGGTGTACCTGACCTACACCACCGGCTCCCGCGGCGTCGACCGGCTCCTGTTCACGCACAACGTCCTCGACCTGACCCCGTACGGCCGCCAGCAGGACTGGGAGGACTCCCCGCCCGGCTGGCCGCAGCGGCCGACGTACGGGTGACCACCGCACGCGTCACGGCGGTTCGGCGGCTCGCGGCACCACGCGCCCGGCCCCCGTACGGGCTGTCGGCGGCCCGTGCCACAGTGGCGCCATGCTGAAGATCACGGTGGTGGCGGAGCGCGGCCCGCGACGGGTCGGGGTGAGTGCCGAGGAGCTCGACGGACTCGTCCGGCGGATCGGGGACGAGGGTGACCGGTTCCTCGTCGTCCAACGGATCCCCGACCTGCCGGACGTCTTCGTCCAGGTCTGGCACGAGGCCGGGGGCGACTACACCCTGGAGTACCGCGACGGCGCGCCCGACCGGCACTTCGAGACGCGCCTCGACGGCCCCGGCCCCGTGGTCGCGGCGATGGCGGGCTGGGCGCGCCAGGAGGACCGCTGGCAGGACGGCCCGGTGTGGACGGCCCTCGACCTGGGCCCGCTCCCCGCCCCCGTCCCGGCGCTCGACCTCGCGGACGACGATCGCGCGGCGCTGGAGGCCCGGGTCCGCGAGGTGCTCGTCGCCGGCTACGCCACCCGTGCGGAGCTGGCCGAACTCGCGGAGGAGTACCTCGTCTCCGACGGCCACCGGCCGGTCTCCCCCGAGCAGGCGCGGCTGCTGGCCGACCGGCTGTGGCTGGACCGCGTCGGGGAGGAGCACGGGTGGGAGGGCGAGACGGACCCGGAGCGCCTCACCCGCGCCTTCGCCGCCCTGGAGGCGTCCGGCATCACCGCACGCGAGAACTTCACCTGCTGCCGCACCTGCGGGCAGGCGGAGATCCGTTCGGAAGGTGCCGCGGACGCTCGCGGCTTCGTCTACTTCCATTCCCAGTGCACGGACTCCGCGGCGTCCGGGCAGGGCCTGATGCTGCTGTACGGCGGGTTCGACGGCACCTCGGCCACCACTGCGGCCGTCGGCCGTGAGGTGGTGGCCGCGCTCTCCGACGCCGGACTGCCGGTGGTGTGGGACGGCGACCCCGACCGGGCCGTCACCGTCACCCCGCTGGACTGGCGCCGCCGACTCGTCGGCTGACGGGTCGGCGGGAAGCCCGGGGGGCGCCGCCGGGCCGGAGCGTCAGCCGGAGATGCCGCGAAGGTGGGCGAGGTAGGCGGCTGCGTCCGGGTAGGGGTGGTCCTGCGCGCCGTGGCGGTGCAGGGTGAGCCGGCCGTCGGAGTGCAGGCGCAGGGTGGTGGTCGCCCGGCGCCGGGCGGACGGCTCCACGGCCGGGCCACCGGCCGCGGCGGCCTCCCGCGTACTGGACTCCGGCACTGCGGACTCCGGCGGTTCGGCGACGGCCAGCACGGCTGTGTCCGCGCCGAAGACGGCGACCGCCTCGGCGGTGTCGGCGGCCGGCGGGTGGCCGGTGCGGTTGGCACTGCTGACGTACAGCACCGGGAACGCGTCGAGGAGTGGGCGCAGCGGCTGCCACCGGGCGCCGAAGAGCAGCGTCCAGCCGTCCTTGCTCGCCGGGGCCAGCCACGCCGGCCGGCGGGCGGCCGGGCGCAGCGGCACCAGCAGGGTGAGGAGTTCCTCGGTGAGCAGGTGCCGGGCGCGTGCGAGGGCGGTCCGGTCGAGGTCCAGGGCGTCGGCGACGTCGGCGAACGTGTCGGGGTGGTGGGCCCAGAGGGCGACGGGCTGGTCGGCGGGGCGGTGTTTGGCGCCGTTGACGGCGGCAGGGTCGGTTCCGGCGACGACGCAGGTGAGCGGCGCCGGGTTCGGCAGCACGACGGCGGTGCCGGCGGCGAGGGCCTGCCGGGCCCCGGCGAGTCCGACGGTGCCGGTCGGCCTGCGGTCGGCGTTCACCGGGCACCGTCCGCGGCCGAGGCGGTCAGCGCCGTCGGGGCGGTCGAGGCGGTCAGCGCCGTCGGGGCCGTCGCGGCGGTCAGGTCGGCGTGGGCGGCCGCCGAGGTGAGGCCGTCGAGGTAGGCGCCGAATGCCTGGTCGTCGACGACGGCCCGGCCGGTGCGGTACGCCTGCGTCTTCACCCATCCCATGGCGGCCCGGGCCTGTCGGCGGTCCAGGCGGTGGCCGAGGCGGCCGGCGACGGCGGTCACGACACGGGCACTGGCGAGGTGGGTGAGGACCACGCCGGGTGCGAGGCCGAGCAGGGCCTCGGGGTCGTAGGGCTGGAAGAGGTCGGGGCGGACGAAGGGGGTGCCGGTGGAGATGGTGGCGACGCCGGTGCCGACGATCGGCGTCGTCACGGCGAGGGGCACGCCGGTGCGGTCGGACACCTCGCGGGCGATCCCGGGCAGCCGGGTGAGGTCCGGGGGCGTCCACCAGAGGTCGTCGCCGGTGCGGCTGCCGGTGAGTTCGCCGGTGCGGCCGGGGTCGTGGGCGAGCAGGAAGAGCAGTTGCTCGGTGGCGGCCAGTCCGGCGCGTTCGGCGATGCCGAGCCAGGAGGTGGAGACCACCCTGGTCCCGGCCTTGAGGGCCTCCAGGTTGTTGGCCAGGCCGAGTCCGAGGTCGTTGTGGAGGTGGGCGCCGAGCACCACGCCGTCGCCGGCCAGCGCGGCGACCCGGCTGAACATCTCGGCTGCCTCCCCGGGAAGTTGACGGCCGACGGTGTCCGCGAGGATCAGCGTGCCGGCGCCCGCGGCGGTGGCGGCGCCGGCGTGGTCGGCCATCAGGGCGTGGTCGGCCCGGGAGGCGTCGGCGAGGCAGACGTCGACGGCCACCGCGTCGTCGAGGTCGCGGGCCCGCTTGACCAGGTCGACGCCGCGCGCCAGGGCCTCGCGCGCGCCGCTGCCGACCATGACGTACGCCATCGCCTCGGAGGCGGGCACGACGACCATGACGCGGGCGTGGGCGCTGCCGCGTACGGAGGCGACGGCCTGGCGTACGTCGTCGGGGGTGGCACGGCAGACGGCGGCGACGCCCACGGCTCCCTCGGCCTCGACGGCGACGCGGCGTACGGCCTCGAACTCCTCGCCGCAGACGGCCGGGAACCCGGCGGCGAAGACCACGTGACGCGGCCCGTCGGCGCCGAACATCCGGCCCTGCGCGCGGGCCAGTCGCACCCGGAACGCGGCGTCCATCAGCGTCTTGGCCTGTGCCCCGTCCCGCGCGGACTCCTCCCACACCACCAGCCGGCCCGCCGCCGCGGACTCGCGCACCAGGTCGCCCGTCACGGGTGTTCCCATCGTCTCCCCCTCCCTGGCACACCGCCCCGTCGGGGCCGTGCACCGCTGCCGGATCACCGCCGGTGCGCCGGGGCGCAGGGCAGGCGTAGCGATCGTTCCAAGGCCGGGGCTCCCGGGTCAGGACTCCGCCCCCGGATCACTCGTTCGGGCGGAACGCGGCGTCAGATGCACCGTGGACGGCGGACACGGGAGATAGTCACCCTCCGCCGTTCCGGATGTGCCGGGCACGGACTTGTCGGCGGCACCTCCCAGGCTCGGTGTCCGCCACCGTCTCCGCCGCACGCCGAACGGGCGGGCCGGGGCGGCTGCGGGAGAATCGTCCGGTGACCCGCCCCCCGGACCGCACCCGCTCGCTCGACGAGCTCGAAGGCGCCTGGCCCGCCCCGCTGCCCGGGGCGACCCGCCTCGTCACGGCCGTGCACGCCGCGCGGCGACGGCCGGTCGGCGACCTGTCGGTCGAGGAGCTGCGCGTGCTGATCGGCCAGAACGTCGGCCTGCCGTACGTCCTGCCGCTCGCCGTGGCGGTGCTCCGGGACGACCCGACCGCGGAGGGCGACCTCTACCCGGGCGACCTGCTGTCGGCGGTCGTGACCAGGCACCCGGCGGTCTGGGCGGCGTTCCCCGATCTGCGGCACACCCTGCGGCTGGCGCTCGCGAGTCCGACCGCCCCGCTGCCCGCCCTGCCGCCCGCCCTGCGGGCCGGGGTCGACGAGTTCCTGACACCGCGACACCTCTGACCGGGCGGGCAGCACCGCCTGCCGGGCGTCCGACCGGGCATCCGACCCGGGCGTCCACGACGTCCACGACGGACACGACGTAGCTGTCCGCGGTCCGATCCGCGGTTCGATCCGCGGTCCGACGAGGGCCCGCCCCGCGACGGCGGCGACGACGCGCTCCCGGAGAGCGCCTCCGCACGCGGCTGCGGCTGCGACCTGGGGTCCGCGGCGTCGTGCTGCCTCTTTGACATGAATGGAATCCTGTTCCACCATGGAACTGGAACGACATTCCATAGCAGTCCGGCCGGAACCCACCGGACGCCCCAGCCCCGAAGGAACCACGATGCGCACTCCCGTCACGATCATCGGCGCCGGCCTCGGCGGCCTCACCCTCGCCCGCGTCCTGCACGTCCACGGCATCCCCGCGACGGTCTACGAGGCGGACGCCTCGGCGGAGGCCCGTACGCAGGGCGGACAGCTCGACATCCACGAGCACAACGGGCAGCTCGCGCTCGAAGCCGCCGGTCTCACGGAGGAGTTCCGCGCGATCATCCACGAGGGCGGCGAGGCGCTGCGCGTGCTCGACCGGCACGGCGCGGCGCTCTACGACGAGCCCGACGACGGCACGGGCGGGCGTCCCGAGGTGCTCCGCGGAGACCTGCGCCGGATCCTGCTCGACTCGCTCCCGGCCGGCACCGTCCGGTGGGGCCACAAGGTCACCGGCGTCCGGTCCCTCGGCGACGGCCGGCACGCGCTGGCGTTCGCCGACGGCACGACCGTGACCACCGACCTCCTCGTCGGCGCCGACGGCGCCTGGTCGAAGGTCCGCCCGCTGCTCTCCGACGCCGTGCCCGAGTACGTCGGCACCTCGTACGTCGAGACCTACCTCCTCGACGGCGACACCCGCCACCCGGCCAGCGCGAAGGCGGTCGGCGGCGGGTCGCTGTTCGTGCTCGCGCCGGGGAAGGGCATCCAGGCCCACCGGGAGAGCGGCGGCACCCTCCACACCTACGTGGCGCTCTCCAGGCCGCAGGACTGGTTCGCCGGTATCGACTTCGCCGATCCTGCCGCGGCCTGCGCACGGATCGCCCGGGAGTTCGACGGCTGGGCGCCGGAGCTCACCGCGCTGATCACCGACGGCGGGACGCCACCGGTCCTGCGCCCCCTCCACACCCTGCCGACCGACCACCGGTGGGACCGGGTGCCGGGGGTGACCCTGCTCGGCGACGCCGCCCACCTCATGATCCCGTCCGGCGAGGGCGCCAACCTGGCCATGTACGACGGCGCCGAACTCGCCAGGGCCATCGCCGCGCACCCCGACGACGTCGAGGCCGCGCTCGCCGCGTACGAGCAGGACCTGTTCCCCCGCAGCGCCGCGGAAGCCGTCGAGGCCGTCGGCCTCCACGCGCGCATGTTCGGCGCCGACGCGCCCCACAGCCTGGTCGCCATGTTCACCGGGGAGCAGCAGGCCCCGTGATCCACGGGTCCCGGAGTCGACCCGCCCGTGCCGCCACCTGCGGGGACCACCCTCTCCGTCACCGGATACCGTGGCGGCCGGAGGACGGCCCGGACCGCACGGCGCCGGTCCCCGTCCACATGCGCTGGAGGAACCGGTGACGGGCTGGCGGCGATTCGAACTCCCCCATGGGCCCGGGTCCGGGTACCGGGAGATACGCCAGGAGGGGATCCGCTGCTTCCTCCGCTGGGGTGCGGCGACCACCGGCGGCAAGGGGAGCACGTCGACGCTGGACGACGAACGGCATGCCCGCCGCCACGCTTCCCGCAAGGTCGACGCATGGCTCCGGAAGGGCTTCGTCGAGGTCGACCGCCCGGCCGACCCGGCCGAACTCGACCGGCAGACGCCCGTCCTCGACGTGATCAGGGCGGGTGCACGGCCGCATGCGCCCGTCCCCGCCTACCTCCCGGTCGACGGCTTCGACGAGACGTACCACCGCAGCCATGCCCCGGATCACCCGAGGGGGTTCCACGAGTACTTCGTGCTGCGGGACGAGGGACGCGGCGCCGTTCGCTTCACGGTGCGGGAACAGTGCCACGACCCCGCCGCCGTGTCGTCGTTCCTGGCCTTCCTCGCCGACCGGCGCGACCTGCCCTTCGACGGGCGGTCCCACCACAAGGTGCCGCTGCCGGAGCCGGTGGGCCCCTTCGGGCACGCCCTGTTCTGCTCGCCGGCGCTCGGGCGGTCCTGCGTCGCGTATCCGGCCGTCGCGGCGCGCGTCGCGACAGCCTTCCCGATCTTCGACTGCGAGATCGGCGACGCGGATCCGGAGGTCCTCGTCGACGCACGGATCCACGGCCACGGTGCACTGCCCCACAGCGGCTGGAGCCGGCAGCCGCACCCGGTCGTCGACCTCAGGTTCGACGTCCAGCCGTCCTTCTACCGGCGGACGCCGACCTTCAAGGTCTTCGGATCCGCGGACCTCCGGATGCTCCTGGACGTACTCCCGGCCGCGGCAGCGCAGAGCTGGCTCGAAGCCCGCTCCTTCCGGGGCGAGACCAGGCGCTTCACGCCCGGCACGGCCGCACCGTTCGCCGAGGTCTCCGCCTTCCTCCACGGCTGAGCCCGCTCCCGGCCCCCTCCGCCACGCGCGCCCGCCTGCCCGCCTGCCCGTCTGCCAGGCGACCGCGGCGCCCCGGTGGACCCCGCCGGTCGGTCTACGCGTTCTGGATCGCCCGGACGAGTCCGGCGACGAGGTTCGCCCGCTCGGCCATGGCGTCGACCACCAGGTACTCGTGGTCGGCGTGGGCGCCGCCGCCGACCGCTCCGAGGCCGTCGAGGGTCGGCACGCCCAGGGCGGCCGTGAAGTTGCCGTCGCTCCCACCGCCGACTGCGACGCCTTCGAGGCCGGGCAGCAGCTGCCGTGCCACCGCGAGGAGCCCGGCGGACGCCGACTCGGGCATCGGGGGCCGGCCGACGGCGCCCCGGACGGCGATCTCCGCCCCGTCGAGGTGCGGGGCCAGCGCCGCGAACGCCGCTTCGACCCGCGCCTTCTCGCTCGCCGACTCGACCCGGACGTCGACGACGACGGTCGCCTCCGCGGGGACGACGTTGTCCAGCGTGCCCGCGGACGCGACGGTCGGGGTGACGGTCGTGCCGATGTCGGGCCGGCCGAGCGCGGCGATGTCCAGCACCTGGTGGGCCGCCTCGATCAGGGCGTTGATGCCGGCCGCCGGCTCGAGGCCCGCGTGCGACGCCCGCCCGGTGACGGTCACCTGGAACGTTCCGCAGCCCTTGCGGCCGGTCTTGAGGGCGCCCCCGTCGGCGGCACCTTCGAGGACGAGGACGGCGCCGCAGGCGAGGGCCCGCTCCTCCAGCAGGGCCCGGGAGGTGCGGGAGCCGACCTCCTCGTCGGCGGTGACCAGGATCTCCACGCCCGTCCGGTCGTCGAGCGTCGCGAGGCCGTGCACGGCCTGCACCAGACCGCCGAGCATGTCGAAGACGCCGGGGCCGGTGGCACGCCCGTCCTCGACCGCGAACGGACGGCGTTCGAGGGTGCCGAGCGGGAAGACCGTGTCGTGGTGGCCGAGGACGAGCACCTTGGGCTCGCCGCCACCCGACCAGTGGACGTGCGGCCCGGCCTCGCTCCCGACGAGGACGGCCCGACCGCCGAGGCGGCTCTCGACGACCTCGGCGACGACCTTGGCCGATGCCGTGAGGGCGTCGGCGTCACGCGACGGGGACTCGACCTCGACGAGCGCCTTGAGGTCTTCGATCATCGCGTCAACGCTCAACGGCGCGGTCCTGGGCATCGGCATGGTGCGAGGGTAGCCCGCACCCCGGGGCTCCGGCGGGACCGCCCCCGCACCGGGCGGTGGCGGGGAGTGCCCGTCGCCGCACTCCGGGGAGCAGCCCCGGCGGAGTGCGGCGCGGCCGCGCACCCGGTCCGCTGCACGACCGACACGACGGGCGGGGTCGCGGACGAACGGCGATGATCGGGAGGTCCCGCGAGCGGCTGCGGCGCCCGGTCCCGTCCAGGGCGGGCCTGGCTTCGAACTACCTGTACGGGGCCCTCCCGACGCCCCGTCCGCGAACCGTCCGCGAACCGTCCTCCCCCATTCGCCGCCCGCCGCCCGCCAGGAGGTGCCCCCGTGTCCGCCGCATCCGCGCCCCGCCGACCGGCACCCCGCCGACACCGCACCCGCCCGGACGCACCGCGCGTCCGCGGGCCCGTCCGCGGGCACGTCCCCGGGCCCGTCCGCAGGGGCTGCACGCGGAGGGCCGCGCGATGAGCGATCCCTGCCCGGCACCGGCCCGCCGGCCGGACGACCACCGCCTCCGGGAGCTGATGGCCGAGGTCGCCGTCGGCGACCACGACGCCTACCGGCTGGTGTACCGGTCGGTGGCCGGTCAGGTGTTCGGCCTGGTGCGCCGGATCCTGCGCGACCCGGCGCAGTCCGAGGAGGTCGCGCAGGAGGTGATGCTCCAGGTGTGGCAGGCGGCGGCGCGCTACCGGCCGGAGCGCGGCGAGGTGGTCGCCTGGGTGCTGACGATGGCGCACCACCGTGCGGTCGACCGGGTCCGTCAGGCGCAGGCCTCGGCGGAGCGCGAGGCCCGGGCCGCGGCGCACCAGCACACGACGGCCTTCGACGAGGTCGCCGAGAAGGTGCAGGACAGCCTGGAGCGCGAGCGCGTACGGCACTGCCTGAAGGCCCTGACCGAGGTGCAGCGGCAGTCGCTGACCCTGGCGTACTACCGCGGGCTGACGTACCAGCAGGTGGCCGAACTGCAGCACGCGCCGTTGAGCACCACCAAGACCCGGATCCGCGACGGGCTGATCCGCCTCCGCGACTGCCTGGGGGTGGGATCATGAACGACCCCGACCTGCATGCGCTCAGCGGCGCCTACGCCGCGCACGCCCTCCGGCCGGAGGAGCGGCTGGCCTTCGAGGAGCACCTCGCCGGCTGCGAGGTGTGTGCGGCGGAGGTGGACGGGTTCGCCGCCACCCTGGCGCGGCTGGCCGCCTGCGAGGCGTCCGCCGTCCCGCCCGGCGCGGAGGACCGCGCGCTGGCCGCGATCGGAACCCTCCGCCAGTTGCCGCCCGCCGGGGCGGCCGTACCGTCCGGGACGCCGAGGCGCAGGCTCGCGCACCCCCGGCGCTGGACCGGGCTCGCCCTGGCGGCCTGCCTGGCGGCGGCCGCCGTGCTCGGCGGGGTGGCCGTCCAGCAGCACGACGAGGCCCGGCAGAGCCGGGCGGAGGCCGGCCGCCTGCACACCGAGCTCGACCGGTTCAGCGCCCTGCTGACGGCCCCGGACGCCCGGACGGCGACCACGACGGCCGCCGACGGCGAGGGCACCGGCACCGCCGTCTGGTCGGAGAGCCGCAACCGGGCGGGTTTCCTCACGACCGGCCTGCCGGCGCTGCCGTCGGGCACGACGTACGAGCTGTGGTTCGCCGACGGCGGCGACTTCCGCCCGGCGGGGCTGATGGCGTCGGCCCAGGGCGCCCGGCTGCTGGACGGCCCGCTCGGTCAGGCCACCGGCATCGGTGTCACCCTCGAACCGGCCGGCGGCTCCCCGCAGCCGACGAGCGACCCGGTGCTGCTGGTGCCGGTGAGCTGACGGCGGCCGTCCGCCCGGCCAGGGCCGACACGGGCCGACACGGGCCGACACGGGCCGGGCAGGACGGGCCGGGGCGGCCGCCGGTCAGCGTTCCTCCTCGGGCCGGCCGTCGAGCTCCCAGCGGGTGTGGAAGGTGCCCTCCCGGTCGGTGCGCCGGTAGGTGTGGGCGCCGAAGAAGTCGCGCTGCCCCTGCACGAGCGCCGCGGGCAGGCGCCGGGCCCGCAGGCCGTCGTAGTACCCGAGGGCGGTGGAGAAGCCCGGGGTGGGCACGCCCAGCTGGGCGGCGGTGGACACCACCCGGCGCCACGCCGACTGGGCGCCGTCGAGCGCCGTGCGGAAGTGGTCGTCGGTCAGCAGGGTGGGCAGGTCGCCGCCGCCCTCGTACGCCGCCCTGATCCGGTCGAGGAAGCGGGCCCGGATGATGCAGCCGCCCCGCCAGATCGTGGCCATGGCGCCGGGGTCGACGCCCCAGCCGTACTCCTCGCTGCCCGCCTGGATCTGCTGGAACCCCTGCGCGTACGCGACGATCTTCGACGCGTACAGCGCCTGCTCGACGTCCTCGGCGAACCGGTCGGCGGCGGCGCTGTCGAGCCAGGTCTCCGTGGGGCCGGGCAGGTCGGCGGCGGCGGCGCGGAGTCCGGCGTGCCCGGAGAGGGACCGGGCGAACACCGCCTCGGCGATGCCGCTCACCGGCACGCCGAGTTCGAGTGCGGTCTGCACCGTCCACCGCCCGGTGCCCTTCTGCTCGGCCCGGTCGAGCACGACGTCGACGAAGGGCTCGCCGGTCGCCTCGTCGGTGTGCGCGAGGATCTCCGCGGTGATCCCGACGAGGTACGACTCCAGCCGGCCGCCGTTCCACTCCCGGAAGATGTCCGCGATCTCGCGGGGCTGCCGTCCCCCGGCGTGCCGCAGCAGGTCGTAGGCCTCCGCGATGAGCTGCATGTCGGCGTACTCGATGCCGTTGTGCACCATCTTCACGAAGTGTCCGGCGCCGTCCGGCCCGACGTGGGTGCAGCAGGGCTCGCCGTCGACCTCGGCCGCGATGTCCTCCAGCAGCGGGCCCAGCACCCGGTACGCCTCGTCGGTGCCGCCGGGCATGATGCTGGGACCTTCGAGGGCGCCCTGTTCGCCGCCGGAGATGCCGGCGCCGACGAAGTGCAGTCCGCGTTCGCGCAGGGCCTGTTCGCGGCGGCGGGTGTCGAGGAAGTGCGCGTTGCCGCCGTCCACGACGATGTCGCCCTCGTCGAGGAGGGGCACCAGCTCCTCGATGACCGCGTCGGTGGGCGCACCCGCCTTGACCATGATCACGAGGCGGCGGGGCCGTTCGAGTGCCGCCACGAACTCCTCCACCGACCCGGCCGGGACGAACGCGCCCTCCGCGCCGAACTCCTCGACGAGTGCGGAGGTGCGCGACGCGGTCCGGTTGTGCACCGCGACGCGGTAACCGTGTCTCGCGAAGTTGCGCGCCAGGTTGCGGCCCATGACGGCCAATCCGGTGACGCCGATCTGAGCCAGGGGCCGCGCAGTCATGACGGTGAACTCCAGGGGACTCGACGGGTGGACACACACCGACACCACCCTCCCGCGATCCCCGCCGGCCCGCATCCGGACCGCACCCGGACCGCACCCGGCGGCGATACGGCCGCGATACGGCCGCGATACGGCCGCGATACGGACGGCATCCGGCCCGGCGGGCGTCGAGGAACCCGCTCCCGCCGGGGCGGGTCGCTCCCGTCCGCGGGGCGGCGTTCCCGGACGGCGCAGTACGGGGGCGGGCCGGAGGAGGCCGTGGGTACGGTCGCAGCGTGCGCTTGTCATGTCACCTCATATGCCTGGTGTCGGCCGCCGCGATAGGTGTGGGGCCGCTGCTCGCCCCCGCCGTCCCCGCCGCCGCCACGGGCCGCCCGCAGGGCGCGGTCTCCCCCGTCGGCGGCCCTCGGCTGGGACGCTCCGGCGTCCAGGCCGACCCGCTGGTGGGCGCTCCGGCCCTGCCGTCCGAACTCACCGCGCTGGCCTGGCTGGTGGCCGACGCCACCACGGGCGACGTGCTCGCCGCGCAGAACGCGCATCTGCCGCTGCCGCCCGCCAGCACCCTGAAGATGCTCTTCGCCGACACGCTGCTGCCGAAGTTCGACCGGTCGCTGGTGCACCAGGTCACCACGGCCGACCTCGCCGGCATCGGCGAGGGCAGCAGCCTCGTCGGGGTCAAGGAGGGTCTGGGCTACCGGGTCCAGGACCTGTGGCGCGGGGTGTTCCTCAGCTCCGGCAACGACGCCGTCCACGTCCTCGCCCGGATGAACGGGGGCATAGCCCGGACCGTCACGCAGATGCAGGCCCGCGCGGAGGCGCTGCAGGCCCTCGACACCCACGTGGTCACGCCGGACGGCTACGACGAGGACGGCCAGGTCTCCTCGGCGTACGACCTGACGCTGTTCGCCCGCGCCGGGCTGCGCGACCCGGACTTCCGCGGCTACTGCGCCACGCGCACCGCGGAGTTCCCCGGCGCGGTCGACCTCGCCACCGGGGTGCGCAGCAGCTACGCGATCGCCAACACCGACCGGCTGCTGGGCAGTTACCCCGGCCTGATCGGCGTGAAGAACGGCTACACCACCAACGCGGGCGCGACCTTCACCGGCGCGGCCGTCCGCGACGGCCGCACGCTGCTCGTCACGGTGATGCACCCGGAATCCTCCGGCACGGTCTACGACGAGGCCGCTCTGTTGCTCGACTGGGGCTTCGCCGCGGCCGGCCGGGTCCGGCCGGTCGGCGTGCTGGCACCGGACGGCGCGCAGCCCGCCGCCGCGGCGCCGGACGAACTCCCCCGGGCCACCCCGCTGCCCGCCGGTGACGACGGGATCGGCGCGGCCTGGTGGGCGGCGGGCGCCGCGGCGGGAACCGCGGTGGTGCTCGCGGGCGCAGCGGCGGTCACGGGCCGGGGCGGCCGCCGCCCCTCGGCAGGTCCGGCAGGTCCGACAGGTCCGGCAGGTCCGACAGCGGGCGGGGCGGGCGGGGCGGTCGCGCTCCGGCCCCGCACGGTGGCCGGCCCGGCGAGGCGGCCGGTGCGGCGGGCCGTCCGCAGGATGGTCGGGACGGCCCGCCGACGGCGGCGGGCGCGCTGACCCCGGCCGGTACGGTGTCCGGGCCCCGCCGCCTCCGCCCCGGCGCACGAGCCTGCGCCCGCCCGCTCCTGCACCCGGCGGGACGCCGGCTCCGGCACTGCGGCAGCATGGGCGGCATGCGCATCCTCGGACTGACCTTCGCCGGTTCCTCGACACCGCACCGCCCTGAGATGGCCCGGTTCCTCCGCAACACGCTGGCCCTGCCCGTCAGCAGGGTGGAGGGGGTCGAGGCCGACCTGTTCGACCTGCCCGACGGGTCCGTGTTCGCGGTGGCGTCCCCGGGCGGGATGGGTGACACGGCACGGTCGGTCGGCTTCCTGGTGGACGATCTCGACGCCGCCGGGCGGGCCCTGCGGGAGGCCGGCGTCGAGACGGGTCCGGTCGGCGAGAACGCGCGTGACCGCTACCTGCACTTCCGGGCGCCCGACGGCGAGCTCTACGAGCTGGTCGAGCGCAAGGGCGACGCCGGACGGCCCTGAGCCCTCCGGCGCCGGGCCCCGCCACCGCTTCCTCGGCCCAGCCCGGCCCGGCCGCGGCCCGGCAACCCCTCCCCCGGCGGGTCCCCGGCCCGGGTGCTGCGGCTATCCTCCCGGCGGGGACGGCCCGGCCGGGGCCGCACGGGGAGGGGGCGTCCGTGTCCGAATGGTCCGGCGGCCCGGCGGGCGGCACAGCACTCGACCCGGCGCCCGGCGACACGTGGCCGGCCTCCGCGGTGCCGGCCGGCGAGGAGCTCCACGAGCCACCCGCGGCCCCGGGCCGGCGGCGGGTGCTGCTCGGCGCCGGCGCGGCCCTTCTCGGCGGCGCGGCGGCCTGGCGGCTCACCCGTGACGGCCGACCGCCGCGCGAGCCGCGCCTCTTCTCCGGCCCCGCGCCGGTGTGGAGCATCGACGGCCCCGGACCACGGACCCCCGAGCGGCTGGTCGGCACCCTGCCGAGTGCCGCCTACGTCACCGCTGCGGCGCTGCTGCTGCTCGATCCGGCGACCGGCTCCGTCCGGCACACGCTCCGCCTCCCCGAAGGCCGCCGCCCCGCGCCCGGGCCGACCGGCGGGACACCGGACCCCGACCGGCTGGTCGTGGGCGGCGGCCGGGTGTACTCCACGACGGCGACGACCGTCCACGGCTACCGCCTCACCGACGGCGTGCGCGACCGCGAGGCCGCCGCGACCGGGCTGCTGGGCCGCTCGGCCGCGTTCGCCCTGGACGGCTGGGCGGAGGGCACCGCGTACGGCCGGGCGGCGGCCGGCGGCCCCGCGGCGCCGCTGGTGTTCGGGCTCGGCACCGGCCCGGGCGCGGCCGGCTGGGTGCGCCCGGCCGGCGAGGGCGGCGGGCAGCTGCTCGACCTGCGGCCGGCCACCGGCGGCCTGCTGCTGGCGCGGAGCAGCCGCGACGAACTGGTCGCCCTGGACACCGCGGACGGCTCGCGCCGGTGGCTGGTCGCCGCCGACCAGGCACTGCGCTGGACGGAGACCGACGCGACCCGGGTGTACGTCGCGCAGCGCGGCTCCGGTCTGCGGGCGGTGCGCCTCGCCGACGGCGGGCCGGCGTGGTCGCTGCCGCCGGCCGACGCGGCATGGCGGCGTCTTCGGCCGCTGGCGGCGGGCGGGGCGCTGTTCGTGCCCCGGGACGACGGGGTGGTGACCCGTCACGCGGTCGGCGACGGCGGCGAGGTGTGGTCGTGCCGGCTGCCCTTCCGTCCGGACGCCCGCTGCCGGCCCGTCCTCGCCGGCGGCACGCTGTTCGTGCCCGGCCCGCGGACGGGCGGCATCGCCGCGCTCGACGCCGCCACCGGCGAACTCCGGTGGACCTTCCAGGACTACGCCCCCGGGGCCGGCTACTGGCAGCTCGACACGGACGGCCGTCAGGTGTACGCCGGGCACGACAGCGTCCTGCACGCCCTGCGGGTCTGACGGCCCGTCCACCTGCCCGCCTGTCTGCCTGTCCGTCCACCTGCCGGCCTGCCCGCCTGCCCGTCCATCCACCTGCCTGCCCGCCTGTCTGTCCGGCCGCCTGCCCGGCCGCGCGTCGCCCGGGAGCGGTGACGGCTGCCGGGGCGCTTCCCTCCGGTCGGGGGCGCGCTGTCCGCAGGGCCCGGTTCGGGCGCATTCCCGCGATGTATACACCGAGTGTATACACGTGGTGTACGGTCGCCCCATGAGTGTTCCCCTGACGCTTCTCGGCCTGCTGGAGCGCGAGCCCAGCCACGGCTACGACCTCAAGCGCGACTACGACGCCCTCTTCGGCCGGGGCAAACCGCTGCCGTACGGCCAGGTCTACGCGACGCTCGGACGCCTCGCCCGCGACGGCAAGGTCGTCGCCGCGGACGCGGAGCCCGGCGACGGGCCCGAGCGCAAGCGGTACGTCATCACCGACGCCGGGGTGACGGAGTTCGAGACCTGGCTCACCGAGCCCGTCGCGGCCGAACCGCACCTGCAGACCGTGCTGTTCACCAAGGTCGTGCTGGCCCTGATGCTCGGGCGCGACGCCGGGCAGTACCTCGACACCCAGCGCGCCGCGCACATGCAGCGCATGCGCGAACTCACCGAACTGCGCCGCAACGGCGCACTGGTCGACGCCCTGCTCGCCGACCACGGCCTCTTCCACCTGGAGGCCGACCTGCGGTGGATCGACCTGACCGCCGCCCGTCTCGACGCGCTCGCGCAGGAGGTACGTCCATGACCGCCCTCATCGAGGCCCGCGGCCTCGAACTCTCCTTCGGCGAGACGCCCGCCCTGCGCGGGGCCGACCTCGCCGTCGACGCCGGCGAGATGCTCGCCGTCATGGGTCCCAGCGGCTCCGGCAAGTCGACCCTGCTGCACTGCCTGGCCGGCATCCTCGTGCCGGACGCGGGCGAGGTGCACGTCGACGGCCTGCGGATCGACACCCTCGACGAGGCCCGGCGCAGTGCCCTGCGCCGCGACCGGTTCGGCTTCGTCTTCCAGTTCGGCCAGCTCGTCCCCGAACTGACCGCGGAGGAGAACGTCGCCCTGCCGCTGCTGCTCGGCGGCGCCCGCCGCGCCTCCGCCCTCGCCGAGGCCCGCCCGTGGTTCGCCCGGCTCGGCCTCGACGGGCTGGAGCACCGCCGTTCCGGCGAACTGTCGGGCGGCCAGGCGCAGCGCGTCGCCCTCGCCCGCGGACTCGTCACCCGCCCGCAGGTGCTGTTCGCGGACGAGCCGACGGGCGCCCTCGACTCCCTGACCGGCGAGCAGGTGATGGAGCTGATGGTCGCCGCCGCCCGCGCGGAGGGCACCACCGTCGTCCTGGTCACCCACGAGCCGCGGGTCGCGGCCTTCGCCGACCGCGAGGCCGTCGTCCGCGACGGCCGGGCGACCTCCCTGCGCACCGAGCGGCTCGCCTCGTGATCCGGTTCGCGCTGCGCCTCGCCGTCAGCGGCGGACGGGAGGCCGTGGCCCGGCTCGTCGTCATCGCGGCGGCCGTGGCGATCGGCGTCGGCCTGCTGCTCTCCACGCTCGCCGGCATCAACGCCGTCGCCGCGGCCAACGACCGGCTGCTGTGGCTCAACAGCGGGTCGGCCGGAAACACCGCAACGGCCGACGTCGCCCCTCTCCTGTGGCGGGCGCACGAGGACTACTACGCCGGCCGGCCGATCGTCGAGGTGGACGTCGCCGCGACGGGCCCCACCTCGCCCGTCCCGCCCGGTCTGTCGCAGGTGCCGGCGCCCGGGGAGTACCGGGCCTCGCCGGCGCTCGCCGACCTCCTGCGCGACACCCCGGCGGACCTGCTCGCGGACCGGCTGCCCGGCCGGATGGCCGGGCTGCTGGGAGAGGAGGCGCTGCAGTCGCCGGACTCGCTGGTCGCCGTCGTCGGCCGCACCCCGGAGCAGCTCCGCGCCGTGCCGGACGTCCGGTCGGTCACCGCCGTCGCCGACTCGCTCCCCGCCCGCTGCCAGGACTGCCCCGGTCTCGGTGTCCGCGGTGACGCCATGACGCTCATCCTGTCGGTGGTCGCCGGCGCGCTGATCTTCCCGGTGGTGATGTTCATCGGCACCGCCACCCGGCTCTCCGCGGCCACCCGTGAGCAGCGGTTCGCCGCGATGCGGCTGGTCGGCGCGACCCCCCGGCAGATCTCGGTGATCTCCACGGTCGAGTCGACCCTCGCCGCAGCGGTCGGCACGGCGGCCGGCTTCGCCGTGTTCGCCGCGCTCCGGCCCGTCGTCGCGACCGTGCCGTTCACCGGTGAGCGCTTCTTCACCACCGACCTGACCCTCACGGCCGTACAGATCGCGGCGGTCGCCGTCGGTGTCCCGGTGGCGGCCGCCGTGGCCGCCCGGCTCGCCCTGCGCCGGGTCGTCGTCTCGCCGCTCGGCGTCAGCCGCCGGGTGACGCCTCGGCCCCCGCAGGCCTGGCGGCTCGGGCCGCTGCTGGCCGGCCTGGCCGAGCTGGCCTGGTTCGTCGGCCGCCGCCCCGAGTCCACGAACGCGCAGACCGCCGCCTACCTCACCGGCTTCCTGCTGATCATGCTGGGCCTGGTGGTCGCCGGGCCGTGGCTGACCATGACCGCCGCCCGGGCCGTCGCCCTGCACACCCGCCGGCCGGCCACACTGATCGCCGTCCGGCGGCTCGCCGACGACCCGAAGGCCGGGTTCCGCGCCGTCAGCGGCCTCGTGCTGGCACTGTTCGTGACCAGCGCCACCATCGGCATCATCGGCACCATCGACACCAACCGCGGCGGGCTCGCGGGTGATCCGCTGACCCGCGCCGCCGTGGAGCACGGCGCGATGCTCGACGAGCCGCCGATGGCCGACTCGGTGCCGGAGCGGGTCCTCGCCGGCCTCCGGGCCGTGCCCGGCGCCCGCGGCCTGGCCGTCGTCCACGCCAACCCCGACCGGATCGGGATCGAGGCCGACCCGGCCCGCCGCTGGGCCCCCGGGCTGGTGCTCTGCTCGGACCTCGCACAGATCCCCGTCGTCGGCCACTGCCCGGCCGGGGCGAGCGTCGCGGCCGTGCCGCTGTACGAGTTCCTCGACCTGCGCGCGAAGACGGGCACGGAGTGGCCGGCCGCCGCGATCGCCCCGGAGAGCGTCGCCCGGCTGCCCGTCCAGATGGTGTACGCGACCACCGACGGGTCGACGGCCGCCATGGAACGCACCCGCACCGTGCTCACCCGCGCCTTCCCCGCCCAGCAGGCCCGGACGGTCGGCGACTGGGGCTCGTCCCAGCAGCAGGAGCTGGCGGGCTGGCGGCGGCTCGCCGACGTGGTGCTGCTCACCACCCTGCCCATCGCCGGGTGCAGCCTCGCGGTCGGCGTGGTCGCGGGGCTGTCCGACCGGCGGCGGCCGTTCGCGATGCTGCGGCTGACCGGCGCGCCGCTCGGCCTGCTGCAGCGGGTGATCGCCCTGGAGAGCGCGCTGCCGCTGCTGGTCGCGGCGGTGGTCGCGACGGGCACGGGATTCCTCGCGGCGCAGATGTTCCTCACCTCGCAGATGCACTACGACCTCGTGCTGCCGGGCCTCTCCTTCTACGGGCTGAGCGGGCTCGCGCTGGCTGCATCGCTCGGGATCATCGCCTCCACCCTGCCGGTGCTGCGGCGGATCACCGGTCCGGAGGCGGCACGCAACGGGTGACGGGCCGCGCCGGGGGGTGCGGAGCCGGAGGGCGGGGTGAGGGGCGGTGTCCTCACCCTCCGGCGTCGGCGCTGCGGCGCGCGGCGGCGGCCCGCACCTCGGGCTCCTCCATCGGGTCGTCGCGCAGAGCGGCGACCTGCTCCCGTACGCCCGGCCGGTCGGGGGCCTCGGCGATGCCGAGCAGGCGGGCCTCGGCCTGGCAGTCCCACAGCGACTCGACGTGCGCCTCGTCCAGCCCGGATGGGTCGATCGCGGCGAGCGCCCGCAGGTAGGCGGGGCGCTCGTACGAGTGCGGTGTACGCAGCCAGAACCGGCGCAGTACGGGGACGGCCTCCGCCGCGGCCGGGCCGCACCGGGCCAGGCCCGCCGCCAGGGTCTCGGGGCCGCACCAGGCACGCTCCCGCCAGTTCGCCTCCAGGGCGGCCACCAGGACGGGCAGGTCGCGCGGCTCGCCGTGCCGGGCGAGCACGGCGAGGCCGATCCGGGCCAGCCAGGGCCTGCCGTCGGCCGCCCACTCGCGGGCGGCGGGCACGGCGGGGGCGCCGATCCGGGAGACCGCGCGCGGCAGCCCCGACAGCGGCCGCTCGCCGTCCGCCGAGCCCAGCGAGGGCACGAGCGGCAGCAGGTCCGGCCGACCCGGGCGGTGGGCCAGCCTGAGCAGGGCGGCGGCCCGGGCGGCGGGGTCGGCCGCCGGGTCGGCGAGCACGGCGACGAGACGGCGGCTGCTCGCCTCCACCTCGACGGCGCGTACCCGCGGCCGCGGGGGCGGTGCGGGCGCTGTCGCGGGCAGGCCCCAGCGGGTCCACGGCTCGGAGCACCGGAGCAGCGGTTCCTCGCCGGTGAGCCGGGCCCGCGCCGTGCCCGCCAGGTCGTCCCACCAGGCTGCCGGCCATCGGCGCGCGACCGCTTCGAGGACGTCCGTCCAGTGCTCGCCCTCCCTGATGTACGTCCGCAGCGCCTCGCGGGCCGGGAGGGAACCGGAGAGGGCGAGCAGCTCCAGCACCCCCGTGGCCTGTTCGCGGGCGTCCGCGTCGCCGGTGAGCAGATCGGCGATCGGGCCGGTCGGCAGGTCGAGGTCGCGGACCAGACGGGCCAGGTAGAGGTGGCGCTCGTCCACGAGGGAGTCCCAGCTCCAGTCCTGCCGGATCATCTCGTGCACCGGCGCGGCGGCCCCGGAGTCGCGGGGCGCGGCAGCGGCTCCGAGGCCGCGGCCGCGCTGCAGCAGCCCGCGGAGGGTGGAGACCGGCGCGTAGGCCTGGCCGGGATCCGGGGCGGGCTCGGGGTGCGGGGCGTGCGGTCCGTCGGGCGTCGCATCGTTCATCGCGCGGAGCCTGCCGGGGAACGGGCGTCCGCGCCAACGCTTTTCGGCCGCGGCCGGGCCGGCGGCGGTGTGGCGGCGGTCGCATTCGGGGTCGGCGGTCGCGACCGCGCGTGGTGGCAGGAGTTCACCGGGTGACGGGCGGGCCGGGGCCCCCGGTGAGGGTCCTCACACGAACGACCCTTCCACGACGGTGGGTAGTAGCGGCGCACGGGCAGTACGGCGGCGGGCTCGCCACCGCGCGGCACGCATCCGCCGCGGCACGTCCCCGCAGGTCGGACGGCACGGACCGGCGCCCGGTCATCGGCGGGGGCCCTCGGCGGCGGAGTGCATTCCCGGGCGCACCGTCGGGGCCGGTCTACGACGGAGGGTCGTAGCCGGGGGTCTTGGCGGGGCCCGGGGTGGTCTGGCAGCTTTGGCCGAGTCGAAGCCGTACCGGCACCTGTCCCGCCGGGTGCGGCGAATCGCCGAGTCCCGCCCTCGCTCCCACGGCCCCTGTCCGGCCCGGGAAGGTCGGCGGACGGGACACCGGCCCAACCTGATCGAGGTCAAGCTCTTCATGCCCGCTTTCAAGCTTCGTATGCGCACTTCCGCTGCTCTTCTCGCCGGCACCGCCGGAATCGCCGCCCTGGGCGCCGGCCTCATGCCCGCCACCGCCACCGCCGCGACCGCCTCCCCGCAGAGCATCGCCGCGCAGATCGTCCCCGCCGGCCAGCTCGCCTCGTTCAAGCAGATCATCAGCCACGAGTCGGGCTGGAACGTCCACGCCACCAACCCCTCCTCCGGCGCCTACGGCCTCGCCCAGGCACTGCCCGGCTCCAAGATGGCCTCCGCCGGAGCCGACTGGAAGACCAACCCCAAGACCCAGATCAAGTGGGCCTACGACTACATGAACTCCCGCTACGGCAGCCCCAACGCCGCCTGGTCCTTCTGGCAGACCCACCACTGGTACTAAAAACCGGCCGCTCCCCCCGAGCGCCCGCACCACCCGTACCACCCGCACCACCCGTCCGGCACGAGCCACTCCCCCCACCGCCCCGGTGGCCGGACAGGGACCACCAGGGGCGCCCGAGGGGGCCCGGCAGGCACACACCGCCGCCGGGCCCCCTCGACCCGTCTCCGCACCCGGCCCGTTTCGCAGACCCGAATCCCGCCTCGCACCCCGCACTACCGCTTCCGGCAGGTCGGTCGCCGCCGCACGGCGCGCGCGACACGGACCCGGCGACATGACGGTCCGTAATATTTTCAGGTTAACCTGCCCTGTACACAGCAAGACGAACGTGAACATGTACGGGGGTGGGTGGGGTGGGCGTTGTGCTGCCCGACGAACTGGCGTGGGTGCTCGACCTGATAGGCATCGACTGGCCGAACGTCGACGAGGACGACTACCGGGAGATGGCGGACTCGCTACGGGAGTTCGCCGCGGACATCCGCGATCACGCGGCGGAGTCGCACCAGGCCGTCCAGCGGATGATGGCCTCGAACTCCGGAGCCTCGGCCGAGGCCTTCAACGCGCACTGGGAGAAACTCTCCGGTGAGCACATCGAACAGCTCGTGACCGGCTGCGGGGTGGCGGCCGCCGTGCTGGACGGGGTGGCCGTCGTCATCACCGCCGCGAAGATCGCCGCCATCGTCCAACTCGTCATCATGGCGGCCGAGGTGATCGCCGCCCAGGCGGCGGCGCCCTTCACCTTCGGCCTGTCGGAGGTCGCCGCGGTCAGCGCCACCCAGGCGACCCGGGTGATCGTCCGGCGCGCGCTGAAGGAGGCCGAGGAGCAGATCGTCGAACAGCTGGTCTCCGCCGCCACCGGGCCGATCATCAGCGCCGTCGCGGGCATGGCCGCGAACCTCGTCATCCAGCTCGGCTCCGAGGCCGTCGGCCTCGGCGACGGCGTCGACATGACGGAGGTCGCACGGGCGGGCGAGGACGGACTGCGCAGCGGCGCCGACGACTCGATGGACCAGCTGGGCATCGGCGGAACGAGGACCCAGGCATGAGCGGCGAGTTCCGGCACGACCCCCTCGAAGTCGACACCCTCGCGGGCAGGTTCGGCGAGCACTCCGAGAAGATGAACGACTCCGGCGACCGGCATCTCGGCCGCGCGCGCCGGGCCCAGGGCCGCACCCGGGGCCGGGGCGCGCTCGCGCAGGCCGCCGAGACCGGCGTCGACCAGCTGATGGAGGCCGTCACCAAGGGCCAGAAGGCGCTGGGCAAACACCTCGACGACGTCGGCAAGGGGCTGAAGCAGACATCCGCCAACCACCGCGCCAACGAGGCCGACGTCGCCCGGAGTCTCGGCGGGATCACCAGCGGCACCCCCGCCCCGCGCACCGTCCCGGCCGCCGGCTCCGGCACCCGGAGCTGGGCGAGCGTCGCAGGAGGCAGCGGCAGCGGCGGCGGCGCGCCCAAGCCGACCCCGCCGAAGCCCGCCCCGCCCAAGCCCCCGGCCGACCTCCGCGGCAACGCCGACGGGCCCGGCCGGACGGACATCCAGTCGAACCGCCGCAACACCCGGAGCGACCCGGTCGACATCGCCTCCGGCGAGGTCGTCCTGGCGCAGACCGACGTCACCCTGCCCGGTGTGCTGCCCCTGGTGCTCTCCCGCACGCACGTGTCGAGCTACCGCAGCGGCGGCTGGTTCGGGCCGAGTTGGGCCTCCACCCTCGACCAGTACCTCGAACTCGACGACGAGGGCGTGGTGTTCGCCACCGAGGACGGCATGCTGCTGGTCTACCCGGTGCCCGCGCACGGGCAGCAGGTGCAGCCCGTGCAGGGCCCGGCCTGGCCGCTCTCCTGGGACGGCCCCGACGGCGGACTGCGCGTCACCGACCCCTACTCCGGCACCTGCTGGCACTTCGCCCCGCTGCCCGACGGCGCCCGCCCGCCGACGCGCCGCACCGGGGCGCTGCCGCTGCCGCTCGCCGCGGTGACCGACCGGGCGGGCAACCGCATCGAGATCCTCCACGGACCGCGGGGCGTGCCCACCGAGCTGCGGCACAGCGGCGGTTACCGGGTCGGCATCGACACCGCCGGGCCGCGGATCACCGGTCTGCGGCTGCTCCCGGCCGAACCACCGGCACCGGACCCGGTGGCGGCCGGGCAGGCACCGGCGGACACCGTCCAGGGGGATGCCGCCCAGGCGGCTGCCGTCCAGCCGGACACCGCGGGCGCGGACGCCGCGCCGGCCGAACCCGACATCGTGCTGGTCGGCTTCGGCTACGACGGCAACGGCCACCTCTCGGCCGTCACCAACTCCTCGGGCCTCGCCATGGGGTTCACCTACGACCCCGCCGGCCGGATCAGCTCCTGGACGGACCGTCTCGGCTACCGCTACCGCTACCTGTACGACCGGGCCGGCCGCTGCGTGCAGACCCGGGGCGACGGCGGCCACCTCGACGCGGTGTTCGCCTACGACGACGTCCGGCGCACCACCACGATGACCGACTCGCTCGGCCACCGCACCGTCTTCCACCTCGACGAGCACGGCCGCACCGTGCGCGAGACCGCCCCGCACGGCGCGGTCGCGCTGACGGAGTGGGACGACCGCGGCCGCCTCCTGTCGCGAACGGACCCGCTGGGCGGCACCACGGCGTTCCGCTACGACGCCGCGGGCAACCTCGCCGTGAGCATCCTGCCGGACGGCACGGCCGGCGAGGCCGTCCGCGACGAGCAGCACCGCATCACCGCCCTGACCGCGCTCGACGGCGCGCAGTGGCGCTACCGGTACGACGAGCACGGCGCGCTGGCCGAGTCCACGGACCCGCTCGGCGCCCGCACGGTCTACCGCAACGGTCCCGGCGGCCACGCCCGTACCGTCACCGACCCGCTCGGCCGCACCACCTCCGTGGCGACCGACCGGGCCGGGCTGCCGGTGCGCACCAGCGACCCGACGGGCGCGGTGGTGGAGGTCGTCCGCGACCACTTCGGCCGCCCGGCCACCATGACGGACCCGCTCGGCGCGGTCACCTCGTACGGCTGGACGGTCGAGGGGCGGCCCGCCTGGCAGGTCGAGCCGGACGGCTCGCGCCAGGAGTGGGGCTACGACCCGGAGGGCAACCTCGTCGAGCACCGCGACACCTCCGGGGCGGTCACCCGGTTCGCGTACACCGCGTTCGGCCGGCTCGCCGCCCGCACCGCCCCGGACGGCACGCGGTACGCCTTCCGCTACGACACCCAGCTGCGGCTGGTCGAGGTGGCCCGGGGCGACGGCGCCCGGTGGACGTACCGGTACGACGAGGTCGGCGACATCGTCGGCGAGACGGACTTCGCCGGGCGCAGCATCGCCTACACCCGCGACCCGGCCGGGCGGATCGTCGCCCGCACCAACGGCGCGGGCCAGACGGTCGAGTACCGCCGCGACGCGCGCGGCCGCACGGTCGAGCTCGTCGCCGACGGCCGCACCACCCGCTACACGTACGACGCGGCCGGGCGCGTGCTGACGGTCTCCGACGGCAGCAGCGTGCTGCGGCACACCTACGACGCCGCGGGCCGCCCCCTCACCGAGGAGTGCGACGGCGCGGTCGTCACCTCGCAGTACGACGGCACCGGCCGGCGGGTGCTGCGCCGCACGCCGAGCGGGACGGAGTCGCGGTGGAGCTACGGGCCGGACGGGCTGCCGCAGTCCCTCGCCGGGCCGGACGGCACCATCGCCTTCGAGTACGATGCGGCGGGCCGGGAGGTGCGGCGCACCTTCGGCGCCGCCGAACTCACCAGCACCTGGGACGCCGCCGACCGCCTGACCGCGCTGGCGCTGGCCTCCGCCGGCGGGCCGGCGCGGCGGCGCGGCTACCACTACCGCGCGGACGGCGCGCTCGTCGGGATCACCGGCCCGGACGGCGGCGACCGGACGTTCGAGCTGGACGCGGCGGCCCGGGTGACGGCCGTCACCGGCGCGGGCTGGACGGAGCGGTACGCCTACGACAGCGAGGGCGCCGTCACCCGTGGCGAGGCCCCCGGCCCGGCCGTCGAGGACAGCGACGGCGCACGCCTGCTGGAGCTGGGCCGGCTGCGGACGGCCGGGCGCACCGCGTACGAGTACGACGGGCAGGGGCGACTGGTCCGGGAGACCCGCCGACTGCTGTCCGGCGGGCGGCAGGTGCGCGAGTACCGCTGGGACAGCCACGACCAGCTGGTCGAGGTGCGGGTGCCGGACGGGACGCTCTGGCGCTACCGGTACGACCCGACGGGCCGCCGGACGGGCAAGGTGCACCTGACGGCGGACGGCACCGCGGTGCTGGCGCAGACCCGGTTCGCGTGGGACGGCGCGCAGCTCGCCGAGGAGGTGCACGCCGACGCGTCCGGCACCACCGTGACAAGCTGGGACTGGAGCGTCGGCGGGCAGCGGCCGGTCGCGCAGACCCGCCGGCACCTGCCGGCCGGGGCGCTGCCGCAGGACGAGGTCGACCGGCGCTTCCACGCGATCGTCACCGACCTGGTCGGCGCGCCGACCGAACTGGTCGGCGCGGACGGCACGGTGGCGTGGCAGGCGCGGTCCACCCTGTGGGGTGCGCCCGCCGCCGGCGACCCGGCCGTGCCGGGCGCCGCGGACTGCCCGCTGCGCTTCCCCGGGCAGTACGCCGACGCCGAGACCGGCCTGCACTACAACGTGCTGCGCTACTACGACCCGCGCACCGCCCGCTACATCAGCCCGGACCCGCTCGGACTGGAGGCCGGACCCGACCCGTACGGGTACGTGCCGAACCCGCACGCGTGGAGCGACCCGCTCGGCCTGGACGCGGGCATGGTCAACCTCTACCACGGCACCACCGGGAACGGTGCCCAGTCGATCGTCGACAACGGCATCAACCCCAACTTCCGTCCCCGGCCGATGGACTTCGGCCGCGGCGGCTTCTACGTCACCAACGACCGCCGACAGGCGGAGCGCTGGGCGCAGCGGCTGGGCAACGACACCAACGGCGGGCCCGCGGTGATGCACTTCCAGGTGCCGCGCAACGAGCTGGACGCGCTGAACAGCCGCCGGTTCGGGGCGAACGAGGACCAGGCGCTCGGCGACTTCATCCGCCACAACCGCGGCGGCGGCGCGATGCACGACTACGACATGGTGGAGGGCAGAATGCTGATGAACATGCCCGCGCTGCGCAATCCCAACATCCCGATGACGCTGCGCGGCCACCAGATGGCCTTCTACACGGACCGGGGAGCGAGCCTGATGCAGAACTCGTACGCGGGGCTCGTATGAGCGACGCGTTCCTGATGCACGCCGACGCGGAGACGACCGCGTACTTCTCCGAGGTCGCCGACGCGCTGTGCGCGCTCTTCGGTATCCCGCGGGCCGAGGCCGTGGCCCGGCTGAACGCGCAGTGGGGGGCGGTGGAGTTCGAGCCGTACCCCGACCTGGTGTGCCACGAGGAGCCGGAGCACTGGGCGTACCTCCTCTACCACGGCGACGTGCCGTACTGGGAGGCGGACGCCGACCGGTCGGCGTGGCCGGTGCTGCCTCCGCCGCCGGCCGGGTCGGCGGCCTGGACGGCGCCGCCGCAGGGTTGACGCCGGAGGACCGGGAGCCCGGCCCGGGCGGTCTGGCCCGGGCTCCCGGCCCTCAGTTCTCAGCCATCAGGCCTCAGTTCTCGGCTCTCAGTCCTGGTAGTGCAGGACGAAACGGACGGCGTCGCCGCGCAGGCGGCGCCGGACGAAGTACACCGGCGTGCCGTCGGCGGTGCAGCTGACGCCCTCGCGGACGAGCAGCGGGTGGCCGGTCGGCACGCCGAGCAGCGGGGCGTCGGTGAGGTCGGCGGCGGTCGCGGAGAACGCCCGCCAGGCGTACCGCACGGGTTCGCCGAGCACCCGGTGGAGCGCGGCGGCGAGGTTGGCGGTGTCCTCCAGCGCGGGCAGCACGGCGGGCAGGAGGTCGGCGGCGAGCCAGTAGCTGCTGACGGCGAGCGGGCTGCCCCCGGGGTCGATGAGGGTGTCGATGCGGCGGACGTGCCCGGCCGGCAGGCCGAGGGCGCGGGTCGCCTCGCCCTCGGCGGTGTCGGCGGTGCGCAGGACGCGTTCGACCCGGGCGGTCGCCGGGTCGGGCTGCGGGGCCGTGGGGTCGGCCGGTGCGGCGGGGCTCCCAGAGGCGATCCGCTGGCTGCGCGGGCTGACGTCGACGGACACCTGGGTGGGCGGTGTGCGGACGAAGGTGCCGATGCCGCGGTGGATCTCGACGGCCCCGGCGCGGTCGAGCTCGGCGACGGCCTGACGCACCGTCAGCCGGTTGACGGCGTACCGGTCGGCGAGCTCGGACTCGCTCGGCAGTCGCGCGCCCGGGGGGAGGTCCCTGCTGTCGATGCGGCCCTGCAGGTGCCGGGCGAGCTGGAGGTAGAGGGGCACGGTCCCGTGGCGCTGCAACACCCGGCGCATCCTACGGCAGCGCGGTGGAGCGGCGCCGACACGTCACGTTCATCTCCGCTCCTCGTGCGGTCGCCCTGCGCGTCAGCTCCGACATCTAGACGTATAGATGTCCGCCCTGACCTTGGAGAACAGCATGTCCCAGCCCCTGAACGCCGCCGCTGCCGCCGGCCACCCCACGGCCCGCCCCACCGCCCGCCGGCTCGTCACGGCAGGCCTCGCCGGGGCGCTCGCCCTCGGCACGATGGCCGGCACCGCCTCCGTCGCGGACGCCGCCACCGCCCACCCGGCCGCCGCGCACGGACCGGCGCGGTCCGCGCAGGCGATCCCCTTCACCGCGGCGACCGTGACCCGGCAGGCCGACGGCTCGTTCACCGTCGCCTGGTCCGCCCCCGGCGTCCGCCACGTCACCGTCCTCGCCGGCCGCGACCCCCAGCACATCGACCGGCGGCACGCCGTCGCCACAGGCCGCGGCAGCGACACCGCCACGATCACCGGACTCGGCAGCGCGGACCGCTGGTGGTTCGAGATCGTGCCCGACCACGGCGCGTCCCTCACCCTCGCCGACCGCTCCCTGCACCTCGCCTCCGCCCCCAACTTCCGCGACGCGGGCGGCTACCGCACGAGCGGCGGCCACTGGGTACGGATGGGCGTCCTCTACCGCTCCGGCGACCTCGCCCGCCTCACCGACGCCGACCTGGCGACGCTCCGCCGCCTCGGCATCCGCACCGACATCGACCTGCGCACCGCCTCCGAGCGCGCGGCCTCCCCGGACCGCGTCCCCACCGGCACCACCTACGTCGTCGCGGACGTCCTCGGCAGCGGCATCGCCGGCTCGCTGCCCGCCACGGAGGCCGCCGCGGTGCAGATGATGGAGGACGTCGAGCGCACCATGGTCTCCTCCGACAGCGGCCGCGCGGCGTACACCACGCTGGTCGGCGCCGCCGCCGACCGCGGCGCGGCCGCCGTCCTCTACCACTGCACGGCCGGCAAGGACCGCACCGGCTGGGCGAGCGCCGCCGTCCTCACCGCCCTCGGCGTGCCCCGCGCGACCGTGAACGCCGACTACCTCGCCAGCAACACCTACCGCGCCGCCGAGAACGCCGCCGCCCTCCAGCAGGTGCCCGCGTCGATGCGGCCCGCCTACCAGGCCCTCCTCGACGTGCGCCCGTCCTACCTCGACGCCGGCTTCGCCGAGGTCACCCGCGTCTACGGCTCCTTCGACGGCTACCTGCGCACCGGCCTCGGCCTCGACGCGCGCGACCTGCGCGACCTGCGCCGGCAGCTGCTCGTCGGCTGAGCCGACCCGCAGCCCGCACCCGCGGTTCGGTCCCGGGCCGCGGGGCGATCCCGGCCCGGGCTCAGCCCCGGGTCGGGACGACCAGCGAGTGCGCGAGGTGGACGTGCCGGGGGCGACTGACGGTGTAGGCGATCAGGTCCGCGACGTCCTCCGCGCGCAGCACCGGGACGGCGTCCATCATCGCGGCGAACTGCGCGCTCAGCCCGGGGTTGTCGATGTGCTGCACGATCTCGGTGTCGGTCAGGCCCGGCTCGACCGCACTCACCCGCACGTCCTTCGGGCCGTACTCGGTGCGCAGCGAGGCGGACAGGTGGCTGACCGCGGCCTTGGTGGCGGCGTAGACGGCGAACGCCGGGTAGGTCGTGCGGGCCGAGACGGACGAGACGGTGACGAGGTCCGCGGACCGGCCGGCGGCGGCCGCGGCGACCAGGTCGTCGGCGAACGCGTCGATGACGTGCAGGGTGCCGGTGAGGTTGGTGTCGACCATCCGCGTCCACTCGTCGAGCCGGTGCAGGTCCGCCGGGTTGGGCAGGGCCACCCCGGCCGCGTTGACCAGGAGGTCGATGCCGCCGAGCGCCGTGCGGACGGTGTCCGCGGCGCCCTGCACCGCGTGCCGGTCGGTGATGTCCGCGGTCACCGCGAGGGCGCGTCCGCCGTCGGCGGCGATCTTCGCGGCCAGCTCGGCGAGGCGGTCGGTGCGCCGGGCGAGGAGCGCCACCGTGGCACCGCCCGCGGCGAGGAGCCGTGCGGTGGCGGCGCCCATGCCGCTGGCCGCTCCGGTGACCAGGGCGGTGCGTCCGGCGAGGGAGGGGTAGGTCATGCGGGTGTCCTTCGGTCGGCTCCGGTGCCGGCCCGGACGGGTCGGCGGTCCCACCCTCGCCCCGGGCACGGGGTTCCGCCCAGGGCTCGGCCCGTCGTAGGTCCGGCAGTACCAGGCTCGCCCGGCCGACGGCCCGTAAGCTGGGCCGATGGACAACGCCCTGGGGGACTTCCTGCGCTCGCGTCGCGCCCGGCTGCGCCCGCAGGACGTCGGGTTGGTGGGATACGGCCCGCGGCGCGTGCCGGGGCTCCGCCGCGAGGAGGTCGCCCGGCTCGCCGGGGTGAGCGTCGACTACTACGTGCGGCTGGAGCAGGGGCGCCGGGGGCCCGCGGCGTCCGACTCCGTGCTCGGGGCGGTCGCCCGCGCGCTGGCCCTCGACGAGGTCGAACGCCGGCACCTCTTCGACCTGGCCCGCCCTCCGGCGCCGCGGACGCCCGCGCAGCCCGCCGTCCGGCCGGGCGTCCGGTCGGTGCTGGACGCCCTGGGCGGCGCACCCGCCTTCGTCCTCGGCCGCCGGATGCAGGTGCTCGCGTGGAACGCGATCGCCGACGCCCTCCTCGGCTTCTCGGCCGTGCCCGGGGGCTACAACGCGGCACGGCAGATCTTCCTCGACCCGGCGGCGCGGACGCTCTTCACCCGCTGGGAGGAGGAGGTGGCCGCCGACGCCGTCGCCTTCCTGCGCCTGGACGCGGGCCGGCACCCGGACGATCCCCGGCTGACCGCGCTCATCGCCGAACTCTCCTACCGGAGCGGCGACTTCCGCGCCATGTGGGCGGCCCACCGGGTGAAGGACAAGACCCACGGCCGCAAGCACCTGTGGCACCCGGCCACCGGCGCGCTCGACTTCGCCTACGAGAGCCTCACCCTGCCCGGCGACCCGGACGTCCTGATCGTGGCCTACACCGCGGAGCCCGGTTCGCGGACGGCGCAGCGGATCGCCCTGCTCGCCGAGCTGTCGGCCCCGGCGATGGCGGGCGCGGGCGCGGGCTGACCCGTCGCGGGCCGCCCCGGACACGGCGGCCGGAAACCCGGAGTTCACCGACCACCCCTACCCAGGGTGGACATGGACACGGCACACTGGTGCCCGCACCGCGCGCCGCGCACGAACGGCCCGTGCCGCGACGGCACCGGCGCGTCCCGGCCGCACCGTCAGGAGCACCGTCCGGCAGAGGAGCCGACCATGCGGATGTCCCTCGCTCGCGCCCTGGTGGCGGTCGCCGCCGTGGCGGCACCCTCCGTCGCCGCCACCGGCACCGCCGGGGCGGTCGTCCCGCCCGAACACGCGGTCATCGTCTGTCAGAGCGCGAGCTTCTACGCCAACTACGACAGCGCCTCCGGCCCGGTGGGGCTGGTCCGGGTGCTCGGCGCCGGCAACAAGGTCGGCCACACCAGGGGCGCCCACCCGGTCTACAACGGCTGGGCGGCGACCTTCGACTTCGGCAAGGGCGACTGGGGCTACGTGCGCATCGAGTGCCTCGGCGGCTACGGCTCCTGGTGACGCGGCACGCCGCGCCCACTCCCCCGACCCGCCCGACCGAGGAGCATCTCCGTGACCGTCACCCGCACCCTCCTGCGCACCGTCGCGGCATCGGCCGCCCTCGCCGCGGCGACGCTCACGGCCGCACCGGCCCTGGCCGCCGACGGCACCGTCGGGCGGCGCGAGACCGTCTGCGCCCACGACCTGTACGTCCGCACCGCACCCGGCGGCGCCTGGACGGGCACGCTGTACACCGGCCAGACGTTCCTGGTCGAGCGCACCCAGAGCGGCTGGGTGTACGGCTTCGCCTACGGCGACATCAACCGGCACGGCTGGGTGCAGGACGGCTGGTTCTGCTGACCGGCCCCGCCGGGCCGCCCGTGGTACCTCCTGCGGCACCGCCGACCGGTGCCGCAGGAGGAGCTTCAGGAGGAACTGCCGTGACCCGCCCGTGGATCAGCCCGTCGGCAGGGCCTGCATGGCCTTGACGAAGCCGTTCTCGTCGATCCGGCCGGCGAAGAAGTCCTGGACGGCCCGGTGGATGGGCGTGCTCGCCGCCGGCGGGTACGCCTGGTCCCAGGACAGCTCGAACGACGGCGCGGCCCTGACCAGGTCGAACTGGTAGGTGGAGTAGGCCGGGTTGGGGGCGGTGGCCAGGAACTTCGGCGTGTTGGTGGTGGTGGGCAGGTTGCCGACGCCCAACTGCGCCTGCACGAACTCGTCGGAGTACTGGAGCTTGAGGAACTCCGCGACGGCGGCCGGGTGCTTGGTCCGCTTGGCGACGGAGTAGAAGTTGTTGGTGTTGCCGACGACGTTCTTCGGGTCGCCCTTGCCGCCGGGGACGGTCGGGAAGGAGCCGTAGCCGAGGTCGGACGCGGCGAACTCCGGGGCGGCGTCCTGCTGCGTGGAGTACTCCCAGGAGCCCATCAGCTCGAAGGCGGCCCTGCCGTGGGCCAGCAGCGCCGGGGAGCCCCCGTCGGTGAACTTCACCGAGTCGTACGAGGTGCCGAAGGCCCCCGCGTCGACGAGCTGCCGGATCAGCCGGAGGGCCTTCCTGCTGTCGTCGCCCGCCCAGGCGTCCCGGTTGCCGTTCAGCGCCTTCTGGAAGAGGCCGGGGTCGGTGAGGCCGCTCGGGCCCGCGATGCGGTCGTAGAGGTACTCGAACCACATCAGGGTGGGCCACTGGTCGCCGCCGCCGAGGGCGATGGGGGTGACGCCCTTCGCCTTCAGGGTGCGTACGGCGTCGAGCAGTTCGCTCCACGTCCTCGGCGGCGTGAGGCCCGCGTCGGCGAGCACCTTCTTGTTGTGGAAGAGCAGCACGGGCTGGGTGCCGCGCATCGGCACGCCGTAGGCCTTGCCGTCGATGACCGCGGTGTTGAAGACCGACTGCAGGAAGTTGGCCTTGAGACCGGGGTCCTGGACGATCATGTCGTCGAGCGGCATGAGCAGCCCCGCGTCGACGAAGGGCTTGATGCTGCCGCCGCCCCAGTTGAAGAAGACGTCCGGCGCCTGCTTGGTGTTGATGACGGTCTGGAGCTTCTGCTGGTAGTCGGCGCCCGGGATGGTGTCCAGGACGGCCTTCACCTCGGAGGTCTTGTTGAAGGTCTCGACGAGCTGCTTCTCGACCTTGTTCGCGGCGTCGCCGTAGACGAGCACGTGGATCTCGCCGGTGCCGCTGTCGACGGCCTCGGCGTCGGCGCCGGGGTCGGATCCGCAGCCGGCCAGTGTCAGGCCGAGGAGCAGGGCGGTGCCGCCCGCGAGCAGGTGAGGGAGCCGGATGGGGCGTTGCATCGGAGCATCAAGCCTTTCGAAACTTTTCGGCATCATTGCCGAAATCTGTGGCGCGGCTGCGACGCTAGGACCCGCCCTGACAGAGGGTCAACCCCCGTGCACAGGGTTATCGGAACGTGACGCACCGACCTCCCGGCCACGCCACGCCCGCACATCCGGGGGCGACAACCCGCCGACCGCGGGTGGGGAACAGCGCCCCCGGCAGGCCCCGACCCGGCGTCGACCCGCAGGTTCACCCCGTCCGGCCAGGCTCGACAACGGTGCGCGAAAGGGCAACTGACCTGCCGTCAGGAACGCGGCACGCCCGGAGGTCCGCACCGGTGGCGGCAAAAGTTACTTGGGGGTAACTCTTGCGGGCTCGAAAACAGCCGGACCATACTCCGCAAGGTTTCCGGAACGTGTCGGCCGCCTGTCGACGCACCCGAGCACCCCCAGCACCCCGAGCACCCCGTGCCACCCGTGCCACCCGGAGCCCGCAACCGCCCCGACCCCCCACCCATCCACCCCACCCACCCCACTCGACCGGGCACCCCCACTTCCCCAGGGCCCGGTCCGACGAAGGAGACCGACGTTGAGGAAACTCCCGCGCCGCATCCGCCCGACCGTCGTCCGCGCCCTCCTCGCGACGGGCCTCGCCGGCGCCGTCGTGACGACCGGCCTGGCCGGCAGCGCCCACGCCGCGTCCACGCTGGCCGGGTCCGCCGCCGCGAAGGGCCGCTACTTCGGCGCCGCCGTCGCCGCGAACCACCTCGGTGAGAGTGCCTACGCCTCCACCCTGGACGCCGAGTTCAACGCCGTCACACCCGAGAACGAGATGAAGTGGGACGCCGTCGAGGCCACCCGCAACACGTTCACCTACGGCGCCGCCGACCAGATCGTCAGCCACGCCCAGAGCAAGTCCATGAAGGTCCGCGGCCACACCCTGGTCTGGTACTCCCAGCTCCCCGGCTGGGTCGGCGGCCTCGGCGCCACCGACCTGCGCACCGCGATGAACAACCACATCACCCAGGTCATGACCCACTACAAGGGCAAGATCTACGCCTGGGACGTCGTCAACGAGGCCTTCCAGGACGGATCCAGCGGCGCCCGCCGCAGCTCCCCGTTCCAGGACAAGCTCGGCAGCGGCTACATCGAGGAGGCCTTCCGCACCGCGCGCTCCGTCGACCCCAACGCCAAGCTCTGCTACAACGACTACAACACCGACGGCCAGAACGCGAAGAGCAACGCCGTCTACGCCATGGTCAAGGACTTCAAGCAGCGCGGCGTGCCCATCGACTGCGTCGGGTTCCAGTCGCACTTCAACAGCGCCTCGCCCGTGCCGTCCGACTACCAGGCGAACCTGCAGCGCTTCGCCGACCTCGGCGTCGACGTGCAGATCACCGAGCTCGACATCGAGGGCTCCGGCACCGCCCAGGCCACCAGCTACGGCAAGGTCACCACGGCCTGCCTCGCCGTCACCCGCTGCACCGGCATGACGGTCTGGGGCATCCCCGACAAGTACTCGTGGCGCAGCAGCGGCACCCCGCTGCTCTTCGACGACAACTACGGCAAGAAGCCGGCCTACACCGCCGTCCTGAACGCCCTCGGCGGCACCACCGGCGGAGGCGGGGGCGGCGGCGGCACCGCGACCTGCACCACCACCTACGCCCGGACCAACGTGTGGTCGGACCGCTTCAACGGCCAGGTCACCGTCACCGCGGGGAGCAGCGCCATCACCGCGTGGAGCGTGAACGTCACGCTCACCTCGCCGCAGAAGATCTCCGCCACCTGGAGCGGCACCCCGACCTGGGACAGCAGCGGCAACGTCATGACCATGAAGCCCAACGGCAACGGGAGCCTCGCCGCCGGGGCGTCCACCAGCTTCGGCTTCACCGTCATGACCAACGGCAACACCAACGCGCCCAGCATCGGAGCCTGCACCGCCTCGTGACCCGTCCCGGCTCCGGCGGCTCCCCCGCTGCCGCCGGAGCCGGCCCGTCACCGCGCGGCCCCCGGCGGCCCCATCCGCCGGGGGCCGCCGGTGCGGGCCTCGTCACGTCGTGCGTCCGCGCTCCGAGCCGCTCACGGAGGACACCCGAACCATGGACCGAACCACCCCCACCCGCCCCCTGGCCACCGTCGCGACCGGCGCCGCCGCGGTGGCAGCCGTGGCCGCAGTGGTCGCCGCGACCTCGCTCGCCGCCACCTCGCTCGCCGCCGGTGCGCCGGGCAACGGTGCGCCGGGCGACGGCGGCCGCCCCACCGCCGCGCCTGCTGCCGGATCCGCCGCCTCCACCGACGGCCGGGCGGCCCCGGGGCACTGGCTGGACACCTGGGCGTCGATGCCCCAGCTCACCGAACCCGGCAACATGCCGCCGGCGCCGTTCACCCGGGACCATCTCGTGCTCCCCGACACCACGCTGCGGCAGACCGTCCACGTGTCGGCCGGCGGGCGGCAGCTGCGGCTGCGGTTCTCCAACGCCTTCGGCGGTGCCGCCCTGCCCGTGACCGCTGTCTCGGTGGCCCTGCCCGCCGGCGGGCAGGCGGGCGCCAGCGGCATCCGGCCCGGCAGCTCCCGGCCGGTCACCTTCCACGCGCGCCCGTCGGTGTCCGTGCCGGTCGGCGCCCAGGTGGTCTCCGACCCCCTCGACTTCGACCTCGCCCCCGGGACCGACCTCACCGTCACGCTCCACCTGGCCCAGGGCCAGGCGTCCGACGCCATCACCTCGCACCCCGGCTCCCGGACCACCAGCTACCTGCTGGCGGGCAGCCACGTCCAGGACACGGACCTGCCCGGGGCGACCCCCACCGACCACTGGTACTTCCTCAGCGGGGTCGAGGTGTGGTCGCCCCGGGGCGAGGCCGCGGCCGTGGTGCTGGGCGACTCGCTCACCGACGGCCGGGGCTCGACCACCAACCGGAACGACCGCTGGCCCGACCAGTTGCTCCGCCGCCTGCAGGCGCGGCCGGACACGGCCGGCACCGCGGTGATCAACGAAGCCGCGGGCGGCAACCGGGTGCTCGACGACGGCCTCGGCCCCAACGCCCTCGCCCGGCTCGACCGCGACGTGCTGGTCCGCAGCGGCGTGCAGTGGCTGATCGTCTTCGAGGGCGTCAACGACATCGGCACCGCCGCCGCCACCGAGGAGGCCCAGACCCGGGTCGCCGACGACCTCGTCGCCGCGTACGACCAGATCGTGGCCCGCGCGCACGCCCAGGGCATCCGGGTCTACGGGGCGACGCTGACGCCCTTCGGCGGCAACGCCGCCTACGACGACCCGGACGGCCGCCGCGAGGCGGCACGGCAACGGGTCAACCGGTGGATCCGCACGAGCGGACGGTTCGACAGCGTGATCGACTTCGACCGGGTGGCACGCGACCCGCAGGCGCCGCGGCGGTTGCTGCCGGCGTACGACGTCGGCGACCACCTGCACCTCGGCCCGGTGGGCTACGGCGCGCTCGCCGACGCCGTGCCCGGCACGCTGTTCCGGCAGGCTCCCCTGCCGCCCGGCTTCGACCGCGGGTAGCCGGAGCCTGCCGCGTCCCGCGCCGTACCGCGCCCCGCGCTGGGGCGGTACGGCGCAGGCGGCACGGCGCGGGCGGGCCCCACTCAGGCGGGCGGGGCGTCGGCGGGGGCCGGATGCCGGCCGTACCAGTCGAGGCAGACGAGGAGGGCGTCGTCACGGGGGTCGTCGTCACGGTGCCGGGCCAGCTCGGTCAGCACCGCGCGGGGCACCTCCGCGGCGGGCAGCAGCTGGGTCTCCAGGATGGCACGGGACAGGGCGCGTTCGCCGTAGGGCTCGCCCGCCCGGGAGGCGACCGCGTGGACGCCGTCGCTGACGAAGATCAGCCGGTCACCGTGCTCGACCCGGATGCGCTGCGCCTCGTACGGCGTGTCGTCGGCGAGGCCGAGCGGCAGCTGCGCCTCGAACGGGATGTGTTCGACCGTCCCCGAGCGGAGCCGCAGCAGCTGCGGCGATCCGGCGTCGACGATCTCCACCAGGCCGGTGTCCAGGTGGAACTCCAGGAGCAGCACCGAGACGTGGGCCTTGCCGCGGTACTGCCCGTACACGGCCTGGTCGGCCAGGGCCGCCTGGTCGGCGATGTCGACGCCGGCCCGGCGGGCGTTGCGCAGGGCGCTGATGACGAGGTTGGTGAGGAGGGACGCCTCAATGCCCTCGCCCATGCCGTTGGTGACCGTCAGGGTGAGGCGGTCCTCGGTGGCTGACCAGTCGAAGTTGTCACCGTGGATCGCGTACGCGGGTTCGAGCTGGGCACCGATGGCGTACTCGTCACGGATGCAGGCGCGCGCCGGCAGGAGCTGCCACTGCATCTCGGCGGCCAGGGTGAGGCGGTCCTTGCGGCGGGCCTGGAGGTAGAGGTCCGTGTCGCGCTCCGCGACGACGATGTGGTGCCCCAGGATCTCGGCGACCTCCCACAGCTCGTCCTGCACGGCCCGCGTGAGGCCGGACCGGTCGAGCTCCAGGCTCAGGACCCCGAGCCGGTCGCCCCGGACGGTCACCGGCAGGTGCAGCAGCACCGCGCCGCCGGCCGGACCGGGCTCGGTGAAGGGCTCCTGCGCCCCGAAGGCGCGGCCGGGAGCCGTCGTGTGCACCGGGAGCGGCCGGGCCGTGCGGGGCAGTTCCGTGACCGGCTGCAGCACGGTCAGGCTGTAGTCGGCCAGCAGCAGCTCGACCCGCCGTGCGCCGTAGAGGCCGGTCAGGCACTCCCGCGCGGCGTCGAGCAGGGCGTAGGGGGCAGCAGTGCGCAGTGCGCGCTCGACCGTCGACAGATTGGCTGTCACTCGATCCGCCTTCTCGTCCGACCGCCGGCCGTTCCGGCCGACGGGTTGTCCTGTGGTGTGGCAGGGGTGTCAAGATAGGCCCCATGAACACCGTCTCCCCGCTTCCGGGCCGCTCAGACACCGCGGCCGTCGCGTCGTCCGTGGTGGAGCTGCTGGAGGTGCTCTGGGGCGGCGGCCGCGACCTGGTCTCCGCGCCGGTGTCGGTGTCGCAGCTGCGGGTGCTGTACGTGCTGGAGAGCAACGACGGCATCAACCTCCGCACCCTCACCGAGACGCTGGACTCCCGGCCGTCCTCGGTGAGTCGGCTGTGCGACCGGCTGGAGGCGATCGGCCTGGTGCAGCGCACCGCCAGCGCGGCCAGCCGCCGGGAGCTCGAACTGCATCTCACGCCCGCCGGCCGGACGTTCCTCACCGATCTGCGCACCACCCGGGAGCAGGCGCTGGAGCGGATCCTCGACGGCATGCCCGGTGCGGACCGCCGTGCCCTGCTGGCCGGGCTGCGGTCCTTCCGTACGGCCGCCCTGGACACGGCGGCGCTGGACACGGCGGCGTCGGGCGTCCCCGCCGCGGGGACGCGCACGGGGCCGGTCGGCGGCACCGCCGGGGACACGGGAGCGTCCGGGAGCGTGCACGGCGCCGGAGCCGCCCGCAGCGCCTGACCCGCCCGGAGCGCCTGACCCGGCCGTCCCGCAGCCGGTCCGGGCCTCTCCCGGCGGGCCTCTCCCACCGGGCCCGACGGGCCCCTCCCACCTGCCGGCGGCCGCCCCGGACGGCCGTGCCCGGAGCGACCCGCCGATCGTTGCCGAGGGTGGATTGTTGTCGAAGTGCAAACGTTGCCTCTAGGGTGGGCACGTGCCGCAGTTCGCGGCCCCGGGCTGCGTCCTGCACGCCGCCCGGTGAAGGGAGGCCGTTGTGGCCGAACGACCCAGCACGGCACCGGGCTACCTGGCGGTGCGCATCAGGACGGGCACGAGCGTCATCTCCGTCGAACTGTCCGGCGAACTCGACATGGACACCGCCCCACAGGTCGAGGAGGCCGTCCGGCAGTCCCTCCTCGCCCATCCCCGCATCGTCGTCCTCGACGCGACGGCGCTCACGTTCTGCGACTGCGCGGGCCTCGGCAGCCTGCTGCGGGCGCGGCAGCGCATCGACGGCGCACGCGCCACCTTCCACCTGGAGAACCCCTCACCCGCCCTCCTGCGCCTCGCGGCCCTCAGCGGCACCTCGCACGTCCTCGGCCTGCCGGGGGCGCTGCCCGCGGCGCGGACCGGACCGGCCCGCCCCGAGAGCGCCGTGGTCGGCGCCGGCCACTGACCACGCGACGGCGCGGACGGGCCCCGGGAGCACGCTGTCCCGGGGCCCGTCCGCGCCGTCGTACCCGCGCCCTCAGCCGACGTGCACCCGGGGCCGGCGGGCCCGGTCGGGCTCGGCCTCGCGCAGCACCTCGCGGGTGACCGGCGCGACCTCCCCCTGACCGAACAGGAAGAACCGCAGCAGCTGCGCGAAGGGGTTGCCCTCCGTCCACTCGAAGTAGATGTGCGGCTGGCGCCCGGTGGAATCGCGCACGTGCAGGAGCAGCGCCGCGAGCGCGTTCGGGATGGACGAGTGCTCCAGGGTCAGGACGCGGTAGCGGTCGTGCAGCACCTCGCCGCGCACCCGCAGCTCGGCCTCGAAGTCGGACGGGTCGCGGACCACCACCTCCACGAAGACCAGGTCGTCCTCGGCCGGGATGCCGTTGTCGGTGCGGATCTGGTGCGCCTTGTCGCGGTACTCGGCGAGGTCGCGGCCGCTGGGCTCGTTGGCGATCAGCCGGATCGAGCGGTGCGCGCAGTCGCGGACGAACCGCTCGGCGGTGTCGTCGAGGACCACCTCGGTGACCCGCAGCTCGAACGCGCGGGCCAGCCGGGACGCGAACGAGATGAGGAGGATGCCGGCGATGAAGCAGGCGCCGATCTTCACGCCGTCCGGGCGCTCGGCGATGTTGAGGCCGGTGGTGTAGAGGAACACCGCGGCGATGACGCCGAACGCGGCCGTCAGGCCGTGCTGGCGGGCGCGCCGGGCGGCTATGGTCACGGCGATCGCGGCCGAGCTGATCAGCACGAGCACGCCGGTCGCGTACGCGCCGCCCTGCTTGTCGACGTCGGCGTCGAAGATCCACGTGACCAGGAAGGCCACCGCGGTGAGCACCAGCACGGTGGGCCGGACGGCCCGGGCCCAGTGCGGCGCCATGCCGTAGCGCGGCAGGTAGCGCGGGAGCAGGTTGAGCATGCCGGCCATCGCGGACGCCCCGGCGAACCACAGGATCGCGATGGTCGACACGTCGTAGACGGTGCCGAACGCGCCGCCGAGGTACGCGTGGGCGAGGTAGGCGAGGGCGCGGCCGTTGGCCTCCCCGCCCGGCTGGAAGGCGTCGGCGGGGATCAGCAGCGTGGTGATGAAGCTGGTGGCGATCAGGAACACGCTCATGATCAGGGCGGAGGTGGTGAGCAGCTTGCGGGCGCCGCGGATCCGGCCGACGGGTTCCTCCTCGGTCTCGCCCGGCCCGCCCTCGATGTGCGGCATGACGGCGACACCGGTCTCGAAACCGGACAGGCCCAGGGCGAGCTTCGGGAACACCACCAGGGAGACCCCGATCATCGCGAACACGTTCCCGTGTTCGAGCGTCAGCGCGTGCGACCAGTCCGCGACCACGTGCGGCGCCGTCGCCACGTGCCACAGGCCCACGGCGACGACCACGACGTTCAGCGCCAGGTAGACCCCGACCAGCCCCACGGCCAGGCCGATGGCCTCGCCGAACCCCTTCAGGAACACCGCGCCGAGCAGGGCGACGAGCACGAGGGTGACGATCACCTGGCGGCCGTGGAGCACGCCGCTCAGATGCGGGTTCTCGATCAGGTGCGCGGTGGCGTCCGCCGCGGACAGCGTGATGGTGATCAGGAAGTCCGTCGCCGCGAACCCGAGCAGCACCAGTACGAACAGCTTGCCCTGCCAGAAGGTCAGCAGCCGCTCCAGCATCGCGATCGAACCCTCGCCGTGCGGGCTCTCCCGGGCCACCCGCCGGTAGACCGGCAGCGCCCCGCAGAGCGTGACGACGACGAGCACGATCGTCGCGATCGGCGACAGCAGCCCGGCGGCGAGCGCGGCGATGCCCGGCTGGTAGCCGAGCGTGGAGAAGTAGTCCAGGCCGGTCAGGCACATCACCCGCCACCACCGCTGCCCCTGGTGCGCGGGCGCCTTCGCGTGCGGGCCGGGATGCCGGCTGGCCCGGTCCGCCAGCCCCTCCAGCAGCCACGCCCGGAGGCGGCCCGGCGACCCGGACGACGAGGGATCGGGGAGCGGAGCAGGAGAAACGGACACGGTGGACTCCGGGGAAACGCCGACGATCGAGCCGCCCGGCAGGGCGGCGACGCCAGCGTAGGCGGAGCCGTCACCCGGCCCGCCGCCCCGTCCGGGCCGCCCCGGGCCACTTGGGGCACGCGTACCCCGCCGGGCCCACCGGCCACCCGCTGCCGCCGGCCCCGCGCTGCCGCCGCCGTACCCCGCCCGGCGCAGCACCCGGTCCGGCTCCCCGCTCACGCCTCAACGTGCCTGCTCCGCAAGCCAGTCGGCGCCGGACCGCAGCCGTACGGGCCGACCGCCGGAGGCACCTGCCGAGCCGCGCCGACCGGCCGGCCGGCCGACCCGCAGGGCCCGGACGCACGGGCCGCGCCGCCCTCCCGGCGGCACCCTCGGGGCGGGCGGCGGGCCCTGCGGGCCGGAGCGGCGGGGCGAACCTTGACGCATCCTTAACGCCGCGCGTCCCCGCGCTCGGCCACGCCACGCCGCAGGCTCAGGGCCGGGCGTCGCCGCCGACGACGACGTGACCGTCGAACTCGCCGACACCGGCCTGTTCGACCGCGCGGTCCAGGCGCGCCCGAACATCCCGGACCGCTGCCCGGTAGCCGGACGCACCGAAGCCGCCGTCCGCGGGCCGGTACCCGCGCGAGTTCGGCGCCGCTCTCCGCGACCGCCCCTTCCATGTCAGCCATGCGGACACGGTCCCGTCCCGGACCGACATCACTGACGGACCGCCGCCCGGCCCGACCCGGCCCCACTGACTTTCGACGCCCGGTGGCAGGCCTCCGACGAGACGCGGCCGGACTGTCACGGCGAGGGCAAAGACCCGCTGAGTGCAGGTTCCTTGGGTGACCTCCACCTGGGACGACAGCAATGTGATATGCGGCACATCGCCTGGGTCATCTGATCCCGATTACTCCCCCCTTGGTCGCATGCGTCTGGTTACGGAGCGTCAAAACATGCTGGTCAGACGAATTTTGTCGTTGACTGCCCATGTGTGCGTGCCCGAGGCTTCGCAGTCGAATCTCCGAGTGTGAGTGAGTGCCGTTCATGGGGTCTGAAAGTGACCACGGCCGGTGGGGGTGGACCGCGGGGCGCCGAGCGCTCGCGGTGTGCCTGTCCGCCGGTCTGATAGCGAGTGCCGGGGCGGCGGGTGCTGTTCCGGCTGCAGCCGCCGGAGACGCGCGAACCGTTGACGTGCCCGCCTCGGGGTCGTCGTCGACCAAGCCGTCGACAGGGACCGTGGAGAGCATCGCGGTCGCGGAGGCGAAGCGGACCGGGAAACCGGTCGACGTACCGTCGATGCGCACGGAATCGGTCGATGTCGTCGCACAGCCCGACGGCCGGCTGAAGTCGACCGTCTACGCGCAGCCGCAGCGGGTACGCCGCGCCGGCGGGTGGGTGGACATCGACCCGGCGCTGCGGAAACGGACGGACGGCACCGTCGCCCCGAAAGCAGCGGTCGCCGACGTGACGTTCTCCGGAGGCGGCAACAGCGCACCACTGGTGCGCATGACATCCGCCGGAAAATCGCTGAGCCTGTCCTGGCCCCAGCCGCTGCCCGAGCCGGTCATCGACGGCGCGACGGCGGAGTACCGCACGATCCTGCCCGACGTCGACCTGAAGCTGACCGCGACCCGCACCGGCTTCACCCAGGTCTTCGTCGTCCACACCGCCGAGGCAGCCAAGAACCCCGCCCTGAACGCGCTGCGCCTGGGAATGAAGGGCGACGGCCTGCGGATCGAGGAGGCCGCTGACGGCTCTCTGTCGGCTGTGGACACGGGGGCCGGCGGTACGATCTTCAAGGCGCCGGTACCGGTGATGTGGGACTCCACCACAACCGGGGCCCCGGCAACCGGGGCCAGCGCTCCGGCCGCACCCGTCGCGGCGTCCGCTTCCGGTGCGCCGTCGCCGTCCGCCGACGGCGCGAAGGCGGCGGGCCGCTCCGCGGCGACCGCCGTACCGGCCGTTTCCGCAACCACTGTGCCCGCTGCGGGTACGCGAGTGGCGAAGATTGCAGTCGACTTTCCCGCTGCGCAGGACCAGCTCGTGCTGACGCCGGATCAGGGGATGCTGGACGATCCGGCGACGGTGTTCCCGGTGATGATCGACCCCTCGTGGGACACCCCGCACGCGAGTGACTGGGCGGGCGTGTCGAAGTACTACCCGACACAGGCGTACAACCACTTCACGTACAACTCGAACGTGGTGCATGACTGGGGCGTCGGTTACTGCGGCGACACCACCCGGTGCCAGCCCACTGATGTGAAGCGGGCGTTCTTCCAGTTCCCGACAGGGCAGTTCGTCGGGAAGCAGATCCTCAAGGCGACGTTCGGCGCGTACGAGAGCTGGTCGTACAGCTGCCAGAAGACGTCGGTGGAGCTGTGGAACACCGGGCACTTCACCAACAAGCTGACGTGGAACTCGCAGAACAACTCGACGTTCTGGAGCCGGTACCTGCAGACGATCGACGATGCGAAGGGCTGGACCGGTCCGGGCAGTTCCTGCAGTGCGGGCGGCTGGCTGGAGTTCGGCGGGGAATACTCGGACGCCGTGCGCACGCTGGTGCAGGACGGTGCGAACTGGGGGTGGCAGAGTTCCTCGTTCGGGTTGAGGGCATCCAACGAGAGCGATCTGAACGGCTGGAAGAAGTTCACCGACGGCGCCTACCTGCAGGTGTACTACAATCTGCCGCCCCGTCAGCCCGCCAACGCGGATCTGTCGATGCAGCCGGGTTCCGTGTGCTCGGGCACGGCCGTGCAGGTGCAGACGGTGCCGCAGCTGACCGCAGTGCTGAAGGACCCGGACGGCGAGGCGGTCGGTGCGCAGTTCGCGCTCGGCTGGGACGACGGCACCGGGTGGAAGCGCCGCTGGTTCAGCACTGGCACCGAGGCGACCGTCCCGGCGTCGAACACGTTCAAGGCATCCGGTTCGCTCTTCAACCAGACGCCGCCCGCGAACACCCCGACCGACCGCTCCTTCACCTGGGAGGTGCGGGCCTGGGACGGCGCGGCCTGGGGCCCGTGGAACTCCGACGGTAACCCGACAGCCTGCTACGTTCGGGTCGACTCCTCGATCCCGGCAGGGCCGGGCGTCACCTCCAGCACGTATCCGATCAGTACGTCCGCCGGATCGGTCCCGCCTGTTGACGGCGTGGGACGCTACGGCACCTTCACGATCGACTCGGTGGAGACCAACGTCGTGAAGTACCAGTGGGGCCTGGACACCGCCGCGTCCGCGGCCCACGAGGTCGCCACGACCGCCGGCGCTGCACAGACGATCAGCGTGCTCATGGACAAGCCCGGCCCACACCTGCTTTCGGTGCGGGCGATCAGCGGCGCGGGTGTGTCGTCCCAGTTGGAGACCTACTACTTCAACGTGCTGAGCGGGCAGGGCGCGCGCGACATCTGGTCCCTGGACGACTCCGGAGGCGGCACAACCCTCGCGGGTAGCAGCAACAGCGCCACCGCCACCCTCGGCAGCACCGTCACTGCGGGTGCGGCGGGCCATGCCGGCCAGGCCCTGGCGTTCAACGGCGCTGCCTCGACCGGCTACGCCCAGACCGACTCGGCTGTCCTCGACACGTCCATGAGTTACACGGTCTCGGCATGGGTGCGCCCGGACGCTGCGACGACCACTCGCGTCGCAGTCAGCCAGAACGGGGCCGACTCCTTTTCGTTCACCCTCGGGATCGGCATGGTCGGCACCGACCCGCGCTGGTCCTTCAAGGTTCAGAGCGACGGCGCGGGCCAGGATTCGACCAGCACCTACGTCGTCTCCGCCGCGACCGCGGCGAGCGGACAGTGGACCCACCTCGCCGGTGTCTACGACAAGGCATCCAACACGATCCGGCTGTACGTCAACGGCACCTCCGCAGGCTCGGCCGTCGTCCCGTCCTCCGTCTGGGACGGCCACGCCACCCTTCAGATCGGGCGTGACCGCTGGAACAAGCTGTGGGCTGCTCCATGGTCCGGTTCCATCGACGAAGTCAAGATGTGGGACCGCGCACTGTCCCCGGCAGATATCACCAAAGTCGCCACCGACCAGCCTCTGACCACCGGGGTACCGGCGAAGTCGGTATGGCACCTGGACGAGGCAGCCGGCGCCACCTCGGTGTCCGGCGCACCGGAGACCGACACCCTCACGCTGAACGGCGGAGCCCAGGCCGGCACTGCCGTCGGTGTCAGCGGCAGCGCCGTCACGTTCGACGGCACGGACGACACCGCCCTCACCGCCCGCACCGCCGTCGACGCGACGAGGAGCTTCTCCGTGGCGGCCTGGGTTCGTCTGCCGGCGATCACCAACGGTTCGACGGCCGCGCGTGTGGTGCTCAACCAGACCGGCGTGCACAACAGCGAGTTGTCCCTCTACTACTCGGCGTACGCGAAGAAGTGGGTCTTCGGCCGTTACAAGGAGGACTCGACCGGCGCCACCCTGATCAGCGCCAACCAGGTGGCCTGTACCGCTCCCGTCGGTGCCACGCCGTGTTTCGGTGCCACTGACGGCCAGTGGACCCACCTCGTCGGGGTCTCGGACGCCGTCGCACAGAAGATCCGCCTCTACGTCAACGGCTACCTCGCCGGCGAGGCCGACTACACGCAGACCACCCCGTGGCCGACCCCGGGACCGCTTCAACTGGGTGCCGCCTCCCGTGAGGGCGCCAGTGAACAGTTCTTCGGCGGCGACATCGACGACGTCCGCGTCTGGGACCGCGTCATCACCACCCCGGAGGTCGGCGACCTCGTCAACAGCGTGCCCCAGCTGCTGGGCCACTGGAAGCTCGCCACCTCCAGCGGCGACCCGCTCGCCTCGCCGAACGAGATCAGCGGCGGCGCTGCCGTCGTCCTCGGCGGCAGCGCCAAAGTCAACCCGACAGGCGGTGTCATCGGCGCAGGGAGCCTGTCCCTCAACGGCACCACCGGCTTCGCGGAGAACACCCCCACCCTGCTGCACACCGACCGCAGCTTCAGCCTGTCCGTGTGGGCGGCCACCGCGGGTGCTCCCGGGCGGGACATGACGGCCCTGTCCGTACCCGGCGCGAACGGCGGTTCGGTGACGCTGCGCTGGCACTACCTCGGAGACGATCCCGGTTCGGGCGCGCACCTGGGTGAGTGGCAGGCGTCGGTGCGGTCCACCGACACGGCAGGAGCCGCCCAGACCACCATCACGCACGTCCCGGACAGTGAGTGGGGGCTGTGGTCGCACCTGGGACTGGTCTACGACGGCCTCGCCGGGAGCCTTGCGCTCTACGTCAACGGCGACCTGGACCGGCCAGGCTGCGAGACCAGCGACCTGTCCTGCGCCGGCCGCAGCCTGTCGCTCTCCTCGTACAGACCGTTCGAAGCGGCCGGCGGCGGCCTGCAGTTCGGTCGCACGGAGTCAGCGGCCGCCTGGGGCGAGTACTTCTCCGGAGAACTCGCCGACGTCCGCGTCTACCAGGGAGTTCTGACCGGCGAGCAGGTCAGCGCCCTGTCGACGTCGTTCTGACCAGTACCCGGCGTCCGGTCTGACCGCGGCGCCACACGGGGCCGGGCAGCGATCGCTGCCCGGCCTGCTTTCCCTCCTGCTCCGCCCCCACCGCTGCGGTGGGGGCGGCAGTCTTCCGGGCCCCACCATCCGTGGCCGCTCGGCCGACAGCGCCCCAAAACGGGACGCCGACCTGAGGAAATATGTCCATGATTGTGAACAGGGCTGCCTGGCGGCGGTCCCGGCCCAGGACGGCTGCCGTGGTGGCTGCCGTCCTGGTCGGGTCCCTGCTGCCCACGCTCCCGATGGCCGCAGCAGCGTCCGCGGCCGGATCCCCGAAACTCGCTCCCCCCTCACCGGGTAAGCCGGTCAGGGTCAGCGACACCAAGGTGAAGGCTCGCAAGCCCGACACCACGGTCAGCAAGCCGGAGGCCAAGCACACCGCCTGGCCCAAAGCCGGCACCGCGAAGGTCACCGCACCCCCCGGCAAGCCCATCAAGGCCGGCGACCTCCCCGTCACCCTCACCACGACCGGCGGTGGCACCTCGCCGTCCGCCGACGTCCAGGTCCTCGACCAGGAGACGGCCCGCAAGGCCGGTATCTCCGGCGTCCTGCTCACCGTTGCCGCCCCGGGCGCTCCTGCCGGCACGAGTGCCAAGGTCGCCGTCGACTACTCCGGCTTCGCCCAGGCCGTCGGCGCCGGCTTCGGCGCCCGCCTGCACCTGGTACAGCTGCAGGCGTGCGTACTGACCACGCCCGAGAAGCCCGAGTGCCGGGTGCAGACGCAGCTCGAGGGCGGCAACGACACCGAGCACCAGGCCGTCACCGCCGATGCCGTGCCATTGACCGCACCTGCCACACCGGTGGGGCAAGTGCGTGTGCAGTCCGCGTCGGGCGGGGTGACGGTGCTGGCTGCGACCGCAGGCGATGCGGGTCCGACCGGTGACTACAAGGCGACGCCGCTGTCGGCGGCCTCCACGTGGTCGACGTCGCTGAACAGCGGCTCGTTCACGTGGTCCTACGACATGCCGCTCACCGCGATGCCCGGCGGCCTGACCCCGAAGGTCGGTCTCGCGTACGACTCGGGCAGTGTCGACGGCCGCACGTCGAACTCCAACAACCAGGGGTCCTGGGCCGGCGACGGCTTCACGCTGGACTCGGGCTCCGTGGAACGCACCTACAAGGCGTGCGCGGACGACGGTGCGCCGAAGACCGACGGCTCCGACCCCGGTGACCAGTGCTGGGCGACGGACAACGCGACGATCTCCTTCGCCGGGCACGCCGGTGAGCTGATTCCCGTCTCGGCGGACGAGTGGCGGATCAAGGGCGACGACAACACCAAGGTCGTCCGGGTGCGAGACACCGGCCGCGGCAACGGCGACAACGACGGCGAGTACTTCAAGGCCACCACCCCCGACGGCACCAGCTACTTCTTCGGCTACAACCGGCTGACGAACTGGACCTCGGGCAAGGCGGAGACGAAGTCCGTCTACACGGTGCCGGTGTTCGGCAACAATGCCGGCGAGCCCTGCTACAGCAGCAGTGGTTTCGGGTCGTCGTGGTGCCAGCAGGGCTGGCGGTGGAACCTCGACCTGGTCGTCGACGCCCACGGCAACGACATCACGTACTGGTACACCCCGGAGACCAACAACTACGGGCGCAACCTCAAGGCCACCGACCGCACCCCGTACGTGCGCGGCGGACGCCTGGACCACATCGAGTACGGCCAGCGGCAGAGCGACATCTACTCCGCGACGGTCAAGCCGATGGCGAAGGTGGAGTTCAAGACCGCCGAACGGTGCCTGGAGACAACGGCCTCCCTGTGCGACGCCGCGAACATCGACACCAACAGGCAGTACTGGTACGACACTCCGTGGGACCAGAACTGCAAGGACAACACCGACTGCACCGGTGTGCTCAGCCCCTCGTTCTTCACCCGCACCCGCCTGACCCAGGTCGTGGCCTCCACACTGCAGGGCGACGGCACGTACAAGGGCATGGACACCTGGGACCTGACCCACAAGTGGGGTACGGCCGACTTCGACTACCAGCTGCTGCTGGACACCATCCTGCACACCGGCACCGCCACCACCCCCACAGTCACCCTGCCGAAGACCACACTGGCCTACAAGCAGCTGGTCAACCGGATGGACCGCACCGGTGACGGCCGACTGCCGTTCATCAAGCAGCGGCTGGGCACCGTCACCGACGAGCAGGGCGGCCAGACCGACGTCAACTACTCCGCCGCAGCGTGCGACCCGGCCGCACTGCCCACCCCACAGACCAACATCACCCGCTGCTTCCCGCAGCAGTACCAGCCGAACAACGACACCCCGGTGACCACCGAGTGGTTCAACAAGTACGTGGTCGAGTCGGTGACCGGCACCGACCGCACCGGTCACGCCCCCGACATGGTCACCCACTACACCTACCTCGGTGATGCGGCCTGGCACTTCGACGACCTGGACGGCATCACCAAGGAGAAGCTGAAGACCTGGTCCCAGTGGCGTGGCTACCAACATGTGAAGGTCGAGACCGGCGGCACCACCGCCATGTCCACGCAGACCGACCACTGGTTCCTGCGCGGCATGGACGGTGACCGCACCAGCCCCACCGACAAGACGCAGAAGCGCACCGTCACCGTCCCCGATGGCCAGGGCACCACCATCACCGACGACCAGGCGTGGGCCGGGTTCGAGTACCGCACCGAGCAGTACGACAAGCCCGCCGGCAAGATCCTCACCAAGGCGGTCAACACGCCGTGGAAGAAGACCACCGCCACCCGGGTCCGTGACTGGGGCACCACCACGGCGAACCTCACCGGCACGCAGATCACCAGGGCGTTCACCTCCCTCGACCAAGGCGTCGGTGCGGCGTGGCGCGAGACGCGAGCGAATACGACGTTCGACGCCTACGGCCGGGCCACCCAGAGCGAGGACCTCGGTGACACCGCGGTTGCCGCCGACAACCGGTGCACCCGCACGACCTACGCCGACAACGCCACCGCCTGGATCCTCGTCGGTGCGATCCGCACCGAGACCGTCGCCGCGGACTGCGCCACGACCGTCGATCGCGTGACGAAGGCCGACGGCACCTCCGCCGTCCTCACCGACAACCGGATCCGCTTCGACGGCCAGGCCTACGGCAGCGCCCCCACCAAGGGCGACATCACCGTCACCGGAGCCCTCAAGAGCCGTACCTCGGCCGCCGCCACCTACCTCGACAACACCAGCACCTTCGACGTGTACGGCCGCGTGTTGTCCACCACCGAACTCGCGAACAGCACCGCCGTCGACAACACCACCGGCACCAGCACCAGCACCGCGCTGCCCGAGGCCCGCACCACCACCACCGTCTACACCCCCGCCTCCGGTCGTCCGACGCAGTCGGTGATCACATCACCCCCCGCCAAGGCCACCGACAGTACGACCACCCAGGTCACGACGAACACCTTCGACCTGTTGCGGGGCCAGACGGTCACCGCGACCGACGCCAACACGAAGAGGACCGACAGCACCTACGACGCACTCGGCCGGGTTCTGAAGGTCTGGCTGCCCGACCAGTCCAAGTCCAGCGGCAATACCCCCAACTACGAGTACGCCTACACCCTGACCGATCAGCAGATCACTGCGGTCTCTACGAAGACGGTTGCGAACGACCAGTCCCAGGAGACCTCCTACACTCTCTACGACGGCTTCGGACGCACACGCCAGGCTCAGGTCCCGGGTGACACCGGCGGGCGCCTGATCGCCGACACCTTCTACGACGAGCGAGGCCAAGCCGTCCTCGCCTACGCCCCCTACTACGCCACCGGCGCCCCCTCCAAGACCCTGTCCAAGGTGGAGGACGCCACCGGCGTCGACACCCAGACCCGCAGCGAGTTCGACGGCCTGGGACGTGTCACCAAGTCCACCGTGCTGGCGGGCAGTGGCGTCGGAACGCCGCTGGCGACCACAGTGACCGAGTACGGCGGTGACCGCGTCACCGTCATTCCGCCCGCCGGAGCAACCGCCACCACCACGATCAGCGATGCGGCCGGGCAGGTCACGGAGCTGCGGCAGTACAAAGCCTCGCCCCCCGGCCCCGGTACGGCCTACGACACCGTCAGCTACAGCTACGACCCGGCCGGTCACCTGACCGGGCTCACCGGCCCCGGCGGCGCGCAGTGGGCCTGGCTGTACGACCAGCTCGGCCGGCAGACCAAGGCCGTCGACCCCGACACCGGCACCAGCACCAAGGCTTACAACACCCGGGGCGAGGTCACCTCGACGACCGACGGGCGCGGCAAGACGATCGCGACCGTCTACGACAACATCGGCCGCCTCCTGGAAACCCGCGACGGCTCCGCGACCGGCCCGCTGCTGACCTCCCGCACCTGGGACCCGTCCGGCTACAAGGGCCAACTCGCCTCCAGCAGCCGCTTCACCACGGTCGGCGGCACCACGTACGAGTACAAGACCGCCTACTCGCTCTTCGACACGCTCTACCGCCCCCGCAGGACCAGCTACACCGTCCCGTCCGTCCCCAACGGACAGCAGAACCTCGCCGGCACCTACGACGCCCTCACCACCTACAACACGGACGGCACCACCAAGTCCGTCTCCTACCCGGCCGCCGGCAACCTCGCCGCCGAGACCCTCAACCTCACCTACGACCTGCTCCACCGGCCGACCAAGGCCTCCGGCCTGAACACCTACCTCACCGGCCAGATCTACGACTACGTCGGCAAGCCGCTGCAGTCCACCCTGTCCAACGGCACCGCCAACAAGGTGTTCCACGTCACCAACGCCTACGAGAGCGGCACCCAGCGGCTGAAAACGTCCACCACCGACGTCAACGCGACGACCGTTCTCCGCCAAGCCGGCTATACCTATGATCAGGCCGGCAACGTCACCTCCCTGACCGATGCCAGCGCCTCCGGTACCGACCGGCAGTGCTACCAGTACGACTACCTCACCCGTCTCACCGACGCGTTCACCCCCACCGCCGGCACCTGCCCGGCCACGCCCACCGGCGCGGCCCTCGGCGGCCCGGCCGCGTACTGGACCAGCTGGACCTACAACACCGACGGCACCCGCGCCACCGAGACCCGGCACAACCCCGCCGGCAACACCGCGCAGGACGCCACCAGCACCTACACCTACCCCCAGACCCACCGCCTCGGCGACACCTCCACCGTCACCGGCGCCCTCGGCAGCCCCGTCTCCGAGACCTACGCCTACGACCTCTCGGGCAACACCACCGACCGCCACCTCAAGCCCGCCGCCAACCAGTCCAGCGACCAGAAGCTCACCTGGGACGCCGAGAACCACCTCACCCAGGTCGCCGACACCGTCAAGACCACCAGCGGCAGCACCACCACCACGACCAACCGCACCACCGACTACCTCTACGACGCCGACGGCAACCGCCTCCTCGCCCACAACCTCGACACCGCCGCCCCCACCGCCGAGAACTGGACCCTCTACCTCGGTGGCACCGAACTCAAGCTCACCAAGGGCATGGCCAAGCCCGCCGCCACCCGCTACTACCCCCTCGGCGCGGCCACGGCCGTCCGCACCGACGACAACACCCTGACCTTCCAGACCGGCGACCACCACGGCACCGCCGAACTCAACATCAACGCCACCACCGGCGCCGTCGACCAGCGCCGCACCACCCCCTTCGGCAGCACACGCGGCACCCCGCCCACCGGCTGGGCCGGCGCCCACGGTTTCCTCGGCGGCACCACCGAACCCACCGGACTCACCCACCTCGGAGCCCGCGACTACGACCCCACCACCGGCCGCTTCATCTCGGTCGACCCCGTCCTGGCCGCAACCGACCCGCAGTCCCTCGCCGGCTACACCTACAGCAACAACAACCCCCTGGCCTACAGCGATCCGAGCGGCCTCAGGCTGGCACCGGTCGACGGCGGAGGCGGCACCGGATGCGAAGGCGCATCCTGCACCATGCAGTACCTGCCGCAGGAGGAACTTCCCACCGACGGCAAGTACACCGAGGTCTATCCCGGAATTGTCATCCGCAACAGCCACCGCCTGTTTAAGAAGATCCGCACCGCGCTCTACAAGGCGATCGAAGCGGATTGCGATGGTTGGATCCACGGGTTCGGGTGCCTGGACGTCACGGCCTACAACACCATGTCGGACGAGGGTCGCACTGTCACCCAGTCCATCCTTGCCCGGGACCTCTTCCTCGGCTGCGTCGATGCCGACAGCTGTGACTCCAGGATGCTCGCTGGTGCGATCATCGCCGGCAGCAATATCAATGACATGTTCGGTGACTTGCCGTCCGGCCGCTACGACAAGCTCAAGGGCAAGAAGCCGGGCGCCGAGCCCACGACCAACCCCAAGACCTGCAAGAACAGCTTCCCCGCCGGCACTCTTGTCCTCGAAGCCGACGGCTCGATGGTGCCGATCGAACAGTTGGCAGTCGGCGACGAGATCACCGCAACCGACCCTGAGACCGGCGAGACCGGCCCCCGCAAGGTCGACGCCACCATCGCGACGCCTGACGACCGCCAGTTCACCACCCTCACCATCCGGACTGCTGACGGCGCAACAAGTTCCCTGACAGCAACCGATCACCACCCGTTCTGGTCCGAGAACCGGCACCAGTGGCTCGATGCTGCGGATCTGGTGGCGGGCGACTCACTGCGCACGAGCACCGGTTCGACGGTCACCATCGCCAAGACCAATCACTGGGCCGGGCTGCAGGCCGCCTTCAACCTGACTGTCCGAGACCTCCACACGTACTATGTGCTCGCAGGCAGCACCCCGATCTTGGTGCACAATGAAGATAGGTGCTTCTTCGCGGGAGCAGCGAAGGCTCGCCCAGACGACCTTCCTGTGGACGCTGATGGCAATATCCACCCTCCCACGCCCGAGGATCTCGCCAATCTAAACGTCCACGGCAAGTCCGCATATTCCAGCGTTGATGATCTTGTATCGGCAAGACTGTCCGCTGGCCAACAGATCCGCTCGTTTTCTGAGCTGCCCGATGGCGTGGGATCGATCGCTGATGGTGTAAATGTTGGAGGGACCATGCCCGCGGGGCACGTGACCCTATATCCCACACGGGTCATGACCAGGGGGGAATTCGACCAGCTCCTGACGGACGGCGGATGGAATAATATTGGACAGAAGACCCCATAAACTCCCAAGGCCAGTCGCGGGTGGCAGACTGGCCTGCAACTTAGCAAGTCATTAGTGAAGGAGATGTCATATATGACCACTGGCGATACAGCCCTGTGGGAGTCCTTGGTCTCGATGGAGCAAAGTGCGGCAAAGTTGCGGGCTGCTGTAAATAACTCGAGCACGCGAATCGAGATGCTGACTGCTGCACTGAGAGTGGAGGCGAGCGTATGGGATCAAGGTGCAGCCTTGAACTTCCTGAGGTTGTTCACTCGAGACGTCTCGCAGTTCGTTCCGCAGATTTTCGGGTTTGCGGTCAGTGGAAGATGGGAGCGCGAGGCCCGCGAGGTTCTGGCAGCAGGCCCTCGAGGTGAAGTCCTTCCCGAGGTGATTCGTCGTGCAGCTGAATACCTGCCTAGACCTGATGTCGAGGACTACCTGCAGCTTGCTTCGATTTTGGCCTCCCTTGAGTCAGCCGAGGCTTTGGCTGGTGTCGCATCTGACGCGATGGCGAGCTCGGATCCTGAAATTCAGGAGGCGGGTACGTTTATTCGCCAACAGTACGCAAATATCATCGGCATGGGATTTTACGAATAGGAAACGGGCCACGCCTCCGATGGTCAGGCGCTGGCAAAGTTCTAAGAGTTTCTTCGATCGGCGCATTCGCAACCAACTAAAGAGATTCTGGAATTGCGCGAAAATTCGACCATCCGGATGATTTATACGAGCTCACAGCCGCAATTTCGGCGAAACTAGATTTCACGCCCAGCGGCCCCGCTGAAGAATCTTCAGCGGGGCCGCTGGGCGTCCTGACGGCCAGGCCTCGTTGTTTCACGGCAGCGGCCGGTTGATCTCGTGCCCGTGATGTCGCGTTGGTCCGTTCCCGGGGGCGGTGTCGGGTAGGGCTGCGCGTCGGCTGCCGTGCCAGTGACACCGGGTTCCACGGGCCCGGTGGACTGCGGGTCGGCCTCCTCTCACTGTTCGGCGGGGCCAGATGCGCTGGTCAGGTGGGTCGGGCCAGGGCCTGGATGCGGGTGAAGGCCCGCACGATGGCGTCGGCCCAGGGCCAGGTCGAGGGGATCTTCAGGCGGCGTCTGCGCTGGCCGCGTACGAGCCGGGCCGGGACATGCAGGATGCGGTAGCGCAGGGGCTTGGGGGTTGCGGTGGGACATCGAAGAACCGGCTCCACTTCGGCCGCGACACCGCCTTCGCTGAGGACGCTCTCCCGGCCTCCGGCCTGGGGTACCCACACAAAGATACTGACCGGCCACGGCCCGGAGAACATAGCGACCTGCGAAGCCTCGCGATCAACACCCTCCGCGCCCGGGCATCGCAACATCGCCGCCGGTATCCGGCAGGCCTCCTACGAGCCCTTCATCCGCCCGCTCGACCTGCTGGGCATCTCTGACCAGCGCGATTACAAGATCACAGGAATGTGCAACGGCCCTGGCCACAGGATCCGCCGCTTCGCCCAGCGGCTCGCGCACCTGCTCCGCGCCGCGGTCCCCGCGTGAGCGCACCGGGTCGTACGACCATGCCAGGCATTCCCTCGCCCGGCGGAGGATGTCCGCGGCCGTGCCGACCGTCGCACCCGGCCTCGCCCGACGTGCCTCCGGGCCGGAGCCACGGCGCACGGCGGGCCGTCAGGAAGCTGTCGAGCCGGGCTGGGTGGTGGGGATGCGTCCGGTGAAGAACAGTGCGACGGTCGCGGCCAGCGCGAGGATCGCCAGCGCGGCCCGCAGGCCGTCCAGGCGGGCCGCGGCGTTGGCGTCGAGCGCGGCCGCGGAGACCTCCGGCGGGACCCCGGCGTCGTCGAGTGCGGCGGTGAGCTGGGCGTCCGACAGGAACGGCACACCGCTCGCCAGCTGGACCGTCGCCTTGTCCGTGACCTGCGCCGGGATGTCCGGGCTCTCGCCGATGCCGGTCAGGAAGGAGGTCGTCAGTGCGGCGATCATGAGCGAGCCGGCGAGTGCCGTGCCGATGGAGGCTCCGAGGTTGGTGACGGCGTTCTGCACCCCGCCGACCTCCGCGCTCTGCTCGTCCGGCACCGCGGAGACGGTGACCGCTCCGAGCTGCGAGGCCAGGGCCCCCATGCCGAGCCCGATGAGGAGCAGCGGCACGGTGGTGATCTCGGCGCCCGCGTCCGCGTCGAGCGCGGCGAGCAGCACGACGGCGCCCGCGAGCAGCGCGATGACGCCGCACCGCACCACCCGCCGCGGCGAGACGTGCGGCAGCAGGCGCGGGATCAGCACCGCGGCGGCGAGCAGGGTCAGCGAGAGCGGCAGGATGCGCACGCCCGTGGCGAGGGCGGAGAGGCCGAGCGCGACCGACAGGTACAGCGGGACGACGAAGAACACCCCCATCTGCACGAGGTACTGGAAGAAGAACATCGTCAGGCCGCCGGTGAGCTGCCGGTTGTGCAGGAGGCCGGGGTCGACCAGCGGTTCGCGGCCGCCGCGGACCACCCGGGCCTCCCAGCGGAGGAAGAGCCAGACGAGCAGCAGACCGGCCAGCATGAGCCAGACGACGAGCGAGACGCCCAGCCACGACGGGGCGTCCGCCTTGGGGACGAACCAGCCCCACTCCGCGGAGCGGAGCACGCCGTAGACGAAGATGCCGAGGCCCAGCGCGGAGAGCGCCGCCCCGACGAGGTCGAGTCGGGAGCGGCCACCGGTGGGTGCGTCGGCGATGCGGCGGGCGACCAGCAGGATCGCGACGACCACCAGGACCTCGCCGGCGAACACCCAGCGCCAGGAGAAGTACGTGGTCGCGATGCCGCCGATGAGCGGGCCGAGCGCGATCGCCACGGCGCCCGCGGCCGCGACCAGCCCGTACGCGGCGGGTCGGCGTTCCGCGGGGAAGTTGCCAGCGACCAGCGCGACGATGGCGGGCAGGATGAGGGCCGCCCCGACGCCCTCCAGGAAGGACCAGCCGAGGAGGAGCACGGGCAGGTTCGGTGCGAGGGCCGTCGTCAGGGAGCCGCAGCCGTACACGGCGCAGCCGATCATGAAGGCGCGCCGGCGGCCGATCAGCACGCCGACCTTGCCGCCGGGGATCATGAACATCGCCATGACGAGCGTGTACGCGGTGATCGCGCCCTGGATGCCGGTGACGGTCGTGCCGACGTCGTCGGCGACCGTCGCGATCGCGACGTTCATGACCGAGCTGTCGAGTGCCATCAGGAACTGGCCGGCGGCGAGGGTCGCCAGCACCAGGCCGGCAGCCGCGGCCCCGGCCCCGGCAGGAGTGCCCGTTCTGGATGCCATGGCCGCATCGTCCCAACGGCGCTGCGCGGCGGGTGCCCGACCCGCCCCGGGGGTCACCCGTTCGGCTCCCGGCGCTGACGGCCGACACCACGGGGCGGCCTGCCCGACGGATCGCGCCGGGCGGGCCGGAACGTGCCACACCGGCCACAGGGCGTGTCGGCGCCCCGGGCGGGCGGCCGCGGGCGACCCTGTGACCGGCGGTTGTCCGCCGCCGGCCGTCGGCGGGAACGCCGGACACCGGGAGGTCGGGGCACATGCTCGTCATCGGGCGCTCGCAGGTCGAGGCGCTGCTCGACACGGACACGTTGATCGACGCCCTCGCGGCGGCGATGGCGGATCTGAGCGCGGGCCGCGCGTCGGCACCGGACCGGGTGGCCGCGACGGTGCCCGAGCAGGACGGCCTCCTGGCCGCCATGCCGGGCTACGTGCCGTCGGTGGGGATGCTGATGGCCAAACTGGTCTCGCTCTTCCCCCGCAACGCCGGCACGCCGCTGCCGACCCATCAGGCCGTGATCGTGGTGTTCGATCCGCGGACCGGTGAGCCCGCGGCGCTGCTGGACGGTGCGGCGATCACGGCGGCGCGGACCGCGGCCTGCTCCGCACTGTCGGCCCGGCTGCTGGCCCGCCCGGACGCGACGGTGCTGGCGGTGCTCGGCACCGGCGTGCAGGCCCGGTCCCACGCCCGTGCGATGTGCCGGGTCCGACCGATCCGGCAGATCCGGGTGGCGGGACGGGATCAGGCGAAGGCCGCCACCCTCGCCGGGGAGCTCGCCGCCTCGCTGGAGGCCGAGGTCCGGGCGGTGGCCACGTACGCCGAGGCACTCGACGGTGCGGACATCGCCGCGGCGGCCACCCACGCCGTCGAACCCGTGGTCCGCCGCTCGTGGCTGGCACCCGGGGTGCACGTCACGTCGGTCGGGTTCAACCCGGCCGGGCGCGAGGTCGACGACGCGACGGTGGCGGAGGCACTGGTGTGCGTCGAATCCCGGCAGGCCGCGCTCGCGCCCTTCCCTGCGGGCAGCAACGACCTGCTGGCTCCGATCCGCGCAGGCGTGGTCTCCGCCGGGCACGTCCACGCCGAGCTCGGCGAACTCGTCGCGGGCACCCGGCCCGGGCGCTCGTCCGCGGAGCAGATCACCCTCTACAAGTCGGTCGGCGTGTCCGTCCAGGACGCCGCGGCCGCGGCACTCGTGGTCGGTGCCGCCCGCGAGCGGGGCGTCGGCGAACGGATCACGCTCGGATGACCTGCCCGTGCCGGGCGCCCGGACGGGCCGTGAGCGAGCGCGACGCCCGCGTCCGGCTCCTCGCCGCCGCCTACCGCTCCGGACTCGTCCGGCCGGGGACGCCGCCGCGCTGCCGGACGCCCCGGCCCGCCGGCCCGCCCGGGCGGACCGGCAGGGCGGACGGCAGGCGGGTGCCGGGGTCAGTCCGCGCGGGCGGCCAGGCGGTCGTGCACGGCGGTGAGGATCCCGACGACGTCGGTGAGGTCGGGCCGCCCGGAGCAGCGCCGGATCGCGGCGGTGAGCCGTGCCTGCGCGTCGGCGGTGCGGCCGAGCGTGCTGCCCTCGACGAGGGCGGCAACCCGGACGACCTCGGCGCGGGGGCGTTCGCCCTCCGGGCCGCCCGCCTCGTAGGCGGTGATCGCGCGTTCGGCCCAGGTGAGCGACTCCTCGTGCCGGTCGGCGACGGCGTAGGCCCGGGCCCGCTCGTAGTGGGCGGCGCCGGTCAGGTACCAGGAGGTGACCGGGTCGCCCGCGGCCTCGGCGCGCTCGCGGAGGCCGTCGGCCTCCGCGAGGCGTTCCAGGGCCGCGTCGAGCCCGTCGGGGCCTTCGGCCTCCATGGTGAGCCGGGCGATCTCGCGGAGCATCGCGGCGACCTGGTCGGGCCGGGGTGCCCGGTCGTGCGCGGCGAGGGTGCGGAGGCGGGCGGCGTGGGCGGCCTCCCAGATGCCGGCCTCGGCGAGGGCGACGGTCGCCTCGCAGGCGACCATCGTGTGGGTGTCCGGGTCGTCCTCCCACTGGGCCGTGATCTCGGCGAGCCGGAGGAACTCCTCGGCCGCCTCGCGGTGTTCGCCCAGGCCGGCGAGGCCGCGGGCGAGGTTCAGCCGGGCCTGGGCGGCGAGCCGCACGGGGAGGTCCGCCCCGGCACCGGCGCCGAGCACCGACTCCAGCACCGCGACGGCGTCCGCCGGCTGTCCGGTCCGGTCGAGCACGTCGGCGAGTTCGAGCCGGGCGCCGGCCGCGTCCACGGTCTCGCCGGCCCGGTCGAAGCGGGCGGCGGCCTCGGACAGGGCCCGGACGGCGCCACCGTGGTCGCCGGTGTGGACGGACACGTGGCCGAGCATCATGTACGTGGTCGCGGCGGGGAACAAGTCGTCGGCCCACCGGACGCTCTCGGCCAGGGCACGGTGCAGCAGCGGCACCGCGTCGGCGTGTTTGCCCTGGACGGCCTTGACCTGGCCGAGGAGTCCGAGGACGCGCGGGGCGCGCCAGGGGCGGTCGGCGGCGTCCACCAGGTCGAGGGCGCGCAGGAGGTCGGCCTCGGCCTGCTCGAACCGGCCGCGGCGGGCGGCCAGGTCTCCGCTGAACTGGAGGGCGGCGGCGACCCGGTGGAGGTGGCCGTGGCCTTCGGCGGCCTCACGGTAGGCGGCGACCTCGGTGTCGAACCGCCGGGCGGCGTCCTCGAACCGCGCGGCCGCGGCTGCGGCCTCCGGCCCGTCGGTGGCCGGGGCGGGCGCGTCGCCCCCGGCCGGGGTGCCGGTGTCGGGCTGTGCGGCCAGCGCGTCGTGGTGGGCGGCGAAGGCGCGGGCCTGCCGGAGGGTCAGGTGGTCGTCGGGCTCCAGCAGGCCGGCGGCCAGCAGGTCGTCGGCCTGCTGCAGGTGCGCGTCCAGCAGCGCCCAGTCCGCCGCGACCTCGCGGCTCTCCGTGCCGCGGTGGCCGAGGGGGGAGACGTCGGCGCGGACCCGGGCGCCGAGGGCCCGCCCGGGCAGCCCTTCGGCGTCGAAGAGTTCGGCGGCGGTGCGCAGGGCTGCCTGCACGGTCGGCACGTCGGCGTCGTCCGGTGCGTCCACGGCTTCGCGTTCGGCGAGTTCGGCGCGGAGCAGGCGCTCGCTGCCGGCCTCGGCGGTGTGGTCTCCGGCGGCCGTCCGCTCGGCGATCCGCCGCCACAGTGCCGTGGCGTCGGGGTGGGTCTGCCGGGCGAGTTCGCGGGCCCGCTCGACGAGGGCGGTGAAGTCCTCCGGTACGGGCTCCGCGGGTGTGCGGCGGGCCGTGCCGAGCGTGGGGGCCGGGTGGCCGGGCACGGCGGGTGCGGCGTCGGCCGCGGCCGGGACGGCGGCGGCGCGGACGCCGAGTGCGAGGGGCTCGGCGAGCAGCGGCTGCCGGGCGAGGCGTTCGCGGCGGCCCGCGCCGACGGTGTCGCTGCCGTTGCGGGCGTCGAAGCGCGCGGCCAGGGCGTCGGCCTCGGCGGCGACGTGCGCGAGCAGGGTGTCGGCCGTCCAGGTGGCGCCGGGCGGGCCGCCGACGGCGAGGGCGCCGTGGCCGAGTTCGCCGAGCCGGGCGGCGAGCACCTGCACGCCGGTCAGGAACTGCAGGCGGCCCAGCAGGTCGCCCTGCCCGTCGAAGAGGTCGCGGTTCTCGGCGAGGATCTCCAGGCCGCGCGGCTCGTTGCCGGAGAGCGCGCAGAACTCCAGGTGGAGGCCGATCTGGGTGGCGGTGCTGCTCTTGCCGCGGGCCCAGCGGTAGCCGGTGAGGTGGGCGGAGCGCGCCTCGTCGGTGCGGCCCTGGCGCAGCATCGGCAGCAGCGCGTGGGCGTGGCTGGTGTACGGCTCCTCGCTGCACGAGCTGTTGCCGTCGAGGACGGGCTGCCAGACGGCCAGGGCCCGGGCGTCGTCGCCGGCGCGGAGGTGGTGCAGGGCGGTGGCGCGGATCTCGCAGGCCGTGCAGTCGCTGAGGCGGCTGCGCGGGCGGGTCGCCCACAGGTCGAAGGCGTCGTCGGTGCCGAGGCCGGTGTGCGCGGCGAGGTGGTGGCGCTGCGCGTAGTACGGCTGCAGGTCGAACTCGGCGGCGACGTACCGGTCGCGCATCTCGGTGTGCCAGCGGTGCAGCGCGTCGAGGGGCACGTCGGGGGTGCTGAGGAGCGCGGAGGCGACCCACTTGAAGCGCCAGTAAACCTGCAGGCGTGCCCAGTCGCCGAACGCCTCGGGGTGGGTGTCCCAGAGCCTGAGCACGCGGGCGAAGACGACGGGCGCCTTGCGGGGCTCGCCGTCGTACTCGTAGGCCTCCATCAGCTCCAGCAGCGCCGACGCGGACAGCTCCGGGTCGTCGAACTGCTCTGCCGTGTCGACGAGTTCCTCGGCGGTGACGGTCCGTGTCCGGCCGTAGGGGCGGGCGTCGTTGTCCCGCAGGGCCTGCTGGACGGCTTCCTTGGTGTCGAGCATTACACGTCCTTCCGCGGGGCGTCCGGCTCGTGGCCGAGCATGGCGTGGTCGAGCAGGCTGATGAACGACCGGTTGAGCAGGGCGCTCTCGGCCGCGCGCAGCGGGCGGCGGGTGAGCAGCACGGCCTGGCCGTAGAGCGCCTCGACGGCGGTCACGACCAGCTCCCGGTGGGTGATGGACGCGGCGCGCCGCACCAGCGGGTTGAGGTGGTTGAGGACGAGCTGTGCGCGCGGCACCTCGGAACGCAGCGAGCCGAGGATGTCGGCCCAGAGGCCGTCGGCCTCGTCGGCGAGCCGGGCCCGGGTGCGCTCGTGGCGGGCCTCCCGGTTGTCGAGCAGCAGGGCGGGGGCGCTGGTGGGGTGGAAGCTGCGGAGGGCCACGTCGCAGTCGAACCGGCCGACGACCTCGCGGGCGACGGTGAGGAAGGCGGCGGCGGCGAGTTCGGCGGCGGGGTCGACGCTGTCGAGGTGGGCGGTGACGGTGCCGGGGTCGAGGTCGGCGACGGAGCTGCCCGGGCGGATCTCGGGCAGGCGGTGGACGAGGTCGCGGTCGTAGGTGTAGCCGCCGTTGACGACGCCGAGGCCGGCGGCGCCCGCGATCGGGGCGACCTGGCGGAACTCCTCCACCGTGCGGGCGACGAGGATCACGGGGTGGGAGCGGGCGAACTCGTCGAGGGTGACGTTGCCGTCGGTGGTCTCGAACGGCAGCCACGGGAGCAGCATGCGCAGCAGTTCGTCGTCGTAGCGGGCGAGGGCCTTCACCGCGAGGTGGTGCACGCCGAGGAAGCGGTGGAGCAGGGCGGGGTCGCTGGCGGAGAGGCCGGTGAGCCAGTCGCGGACGCGGGCGCCGAGGGCGTCGCGCACGGCGGCGAGGGTCTCGTCGGCGTACAGGCCCTCGCGTGAGGCGGTGGGCCGCAGGCCGTCCGTGTCGACGACGCAGCGCACGAAGAACGCCCAGTCGGGGAGGAGTTCGTCGGCCTGTTCGGAGAGCAGCATGCCCTTGAGGTGCACGCGGTGCCCGGCGCGGCGGGACGGCGGGGCGGCGTCCGGCAGGACGTACGCGACACCGCGCAGGCCGACCAGCGGGAGGTCGAGCTCGATGCTGTCCAGCGGGGTGAAGTCGAACGCCCGGCGGCAGTGCGCGGTGAAGGCGTCGCGGCGGGCCTGCGGAGAGGCGTGCCGTTCGGCCCACGGCGGGGTGGCGTTGATGCGGGTGCGGGTGCCGCGCGGGTCGACGACGGTGACCTCGTGGCGGAGCATGCTGCCGTAGTTGCGGGCGAGTTCGAGCACGCGGCCGGGGGCCGTCCACTCGGCGGCGTCGGCGCGGGGTGTCAGCCGCACGGTGGTGCCGGGCTCGGGCTTCGCGGCGGACGGCAGGGTCGTGATGGTGTAGCTGCCGTCGGAGCGGCCGCGCCACTCGATGACGGGCGCGTCGGCGGCGGCCGCGGAGCGGGTGACGACGGTGATCTCGTCGGCGACGACGAAGCAGGCGAGCAGTCCGATGCCGAACTGCCCGATGAAGTCGCCGCGGGCGGCGGCGAGTCCGGTGCCGTCGAGGCCGCCGTCGGCGTCGCGCTTGGAGCTGCGGCCGATGGTGGCGAGGAAGGTGTGGACGTCGGCCTCGGTGAGGCCCACGCCGGTGTCGGTGACGGTGAGTCCGTCGTCGGCGTGGACGGTGATGGCGGCGGGCGCGCCGGGGTCGAGGGCGTGGCGGCCGGAGATCGCGTCGACCGCGTTCTGCAGGAGTTCGCGCAGGTAGACGCGGGGGCTGGAGTAGAGGTGGTGGGAGAGGAGGTCGACGAGGCCGCGCAGGTCGACCTGGAAGGTGTGGGCGCTCGGGGCGCGCTCGGTTTCGGACACCGTGGGTTCTTTCGCGACGGAGGGGTGCGGGGCCGGAAGGTGCGGGGCCGGAGGGTACGGGGCCGGGGACGAGGCGCCGAAGGGTGCGCGGGTCAGCGCGCGCAGGCGCGGCGGGCTGCGCGGTACGCCTTCACCGGGTCGTTGTCGAGGTAGTTCCACGGCGACTCGGTGACGGTGCCGCCGAGTTCACGGAAGAGCAGGTCGGCGGCCCTCGGCTGCCCGGAGAGGTGGAACACCATCGCGAAGGTGTTGAGGGCGGACTTCCAGCCGCGCGGCCGCGCGTAGGCGGGGTGGCGGATCGAGCGGTCGGCGGCCTCGTGCAGTTCGTCGCGGACGTCCTGGCGGAGGATGTACGCCCGGTCGTCGCCCGGGTCGAGGTCGAGCCAGTGCTCCAGGTGGGCGAGGGCGACGAGTTCGCCCAGCGGGCTGCCCTCGGGGGCGGAGAGCATCGCCGTCCGGGCGAAGTCGTGCATCTCCTCGTGCGAGCCGCCCCACTTGGCGCACACCTGCTGGAGCCGCTGCCGGTGCGAGCCCAGGTGGTCCGGGCGGCGCCGCAGCGCGGCCTCGAAGCGGTACCGGCCGATGTCGGCGCCGAGCGAGGCGCCGCGGGCGCTGATCTGCAGGAAGTACCAGGGGGCGAGCCACTGCGGTTCCCGCTCGGCCACCTCGTACAGCTGGGCCTCGGCGGTCTCCAGCCGCTCGTGGAAGGTCTTCCACTGCTCCTCGGAGACGTACTTGGCCCGGGCGCTGGTGCGGGCCTCCCAGGCCCAGGCGATCTGCCGGGCGCCGGAGAGGAGCAGCGGCAGGGCGGAGTCCGGCTCGGCGGCGACGGCGGCGGGTATCCACGCCTCGACTCCGGGGGTCTCGGAGACGACGGCGAGCATCCAGGTGAGGTCGGCGGAGTCGTGGACGCCCGTCAGCCCGCCCCGCAGGGTCGCCCAGTCGCCGGCCGCGGCGGCGGTGCGGAGGGCGGAGAGTTCCGCGTCGCCGCACGCCGGGTCGGCCGCCGTCGTGTCGGGGGCGGACCGGCCGCGGAGGAGTCCGCGCAGGCCGGCGGGGCCGTTCGCGGTCTCGCTGTCGTCGCGGCGGCGGAAGAGCGGCATGCGGGCCCCCAGGGTGTCGGTACGTCAGCCGGCCTTTCAACGGCCGTTCGAACGCAGTACATATCACGGAGGGCGGGGCGGGGCCCGAGCCGCCCCCGGGTGTTCGTGTGCCGAACGCCGCTGCTGGGGGCGCCCGCGGTGGTCCGCCCGGTGCCCGGGCCCGCGGCGGCGGGCCCGGCGGACGGCGCTTCGGCCGATCGGCGGGCCGGTGTGGTGCTCGGCGAGTCCGGCGGCGGCGTGCGGGAAGGCCGCGACGCCGTCCCGCGGGGAGCGCCGGGGGCGGGTCGGAACCGGGCGCGGTCGGAGTCGGGCGGCGGCGGAGGCCGCGCCCGGACGGGCCTCTGCGGGGGAGCCGTCCGCCGCTGACCGCCATGGGCATGACTAACCGTGCAGGTGGTGCGGCCGGAAGGCGCTGCCCCCGATCCATTGACACCGTCCGGACCCACTGCTGAAATGGCGTCGCCCGATGGGACGGGAGCGGCGGTCCACTACTACGTGGGAGCGCTCCCACAGCTGGCGGGCTCCACCCGCGCGCGCCGACCACCGACCCCGGCGCACCCACCCTCACCGCCCGGCCCAGCCGGCGCCCGACGCTGCCCTGCACGTCCCGCGCCGCGAAGTGGCCGTGCCGCCGTACCTGCACAGGGAGAACAGCCATGCACGCCTTGCCCGCCCGCGGCAGCGCCGCCACCTCCGCAGACGCGTCGCCGGGAGCGAGACGGTGAGCGCCACCGAGGAGGGCGTCGCCCGCATCTGGGCGGAGTCCGTCGGAGCGGCGCCGGCCACCCCCCACACCGACTTCTTCGACGCGGGCGGCACCTCGCTGGCGCTGGTGCACTTCCTCGCCGGCGTGCACGACGCGTACGGCGTCGAGCTGCCGCTGGACCGGCTGTTCACCGAGGGCTTCACCGTCGCCGGGGCCGCGGCAGCGGTCGAGCAGTTGCTGACGGAGGGCGTCAGTCAGGAAGAACTCGACGCACTGGCAGCTGAGTTGGACGGCCTGAGCGACGACGAGATCCGCGCCCTCCTGGCCGAGGAGGTGTAACCCCGCCATGGCCCTGTTCCTGCTCGTGACACACGGCAGCGACGGCGACGTCCTGCCGTTCGTGAGCCTGGGCGCCGCGCTCGTCCGCGCCGGCCACCGGGCCGTGCTGCTCACCCACGCGCCGTACCGGGAGGCCGCGGCCCGCGCGGGCCTCGGCTTCGAACCGATCGACGGCGAGGACGCCTTCGAGCGGGTCCTCGCCGACACGCCCCACCTGCTCGGCGGCACGCGGGCCCGGCTCGGCTGGGACGCCTTCTACCGGCGCAACGGCATGTTCGAGCAGATCGCCGCCGAGTGCCGCACCCTGCGGCGGCTGCACTCCCCCGGCGAGACCGTCCTCGTCGGCCGCCACACCTCGGCGGTCTCGGTGCGCTTCACCGCCGAACTCCTCGGCGCACCCGCCGCCTGGGTGGCCCTCGCACCCACCCAGCTGATGGCCGCACCCGTCGCCGCCCACCTCTACGGCACCGAACTCGCCGACGGCCTGCAGGCCGTCCGCGCCGGCCTCGGGCAGCCGCCGATCCGCGACTGGCGGGCCTGGTTCGCCGCGAGCGACGCCGAGATCGGCCTGTGGCCGAGCTGGTTCGACGCCGCCGGCACCCGCTCGCCGGCCCGGACCTCCCTGACCGGCTTCCCGCTGCCCGACGGCACGGCGGACGCCCTCGGCGCCCGGCAGGCCGGGCCGACGGACGCACCGGGCACCCTGCGCGGCGGCCCCGCGGACGGGCCGGCCGACGTGTTCGGCGGTGCCTTCGCGCCCGGCGTCCGGCCCGTGCTCGCCACCGGCGGCACCGGCCGCATGCTGGACCCCGACTACTACCCGGCCCTGGTGGCCGCCGCCGCGGAGACCGGGCTGCCGACCCTCCTGGTCGTCCGGCACCGCGATCTGCTGCCGGCCTCGCTGCCCGGCAACCTCCGCTGGTCGCCCGGGCTCAGCTTCGCCGCGGCCGTGCCGCGGGCCGCCGCGGTGGTGCACCACGGCGGCATCGGCACGACCGCACGGGTGCTCGCCTCCGGCACACCGCAGGTGCTGATGGCCGACGGCATCGACCGGCCGGACAACGCCGCCCGGCTCGCCCGCTGGGGCCTGGCCCGCACGGTGCCCGCCGCCCGCTGGCGGACGGCCGACCTGCCCGCCGCCGTGCGCGCCGCGGCCTCCGACCACGGCTACCGGGCGCGGGCCCGGGCCGTCGCCGGACTGCCCGACCCGCACGGCGCCCAGGACGCCGCCGCGGACCGCCTGGTCCGGCTGCTCGACCGTACGGAGACCGCGGCCCCGGACGGCTCCGTCCGTGACCGCCTGCGCGACCTGCCGCCGCGCGACCTCGAACGGATCCGGGCGCGCCTGCGCCTGCGGCTCGACCGGCCCGCCACGGCAGCCCCGGCCGACCTGCCCGCCACGGCGACCCCGGTCACCGGGCCCGCACCGGCCGACCGGCCCGCCACGGCGATCCCGCAGCAGGCCACCGCGCGGACCGCACGCCGCGCCGGCGACGCGCCGGACGGCCTGCTGCTGGGGGTGGAGCGGTGAGGATCCTGCTCGCCCAGAACCTCATCCACCTCCCGTCGCACGGCGGCGCCAACCGGTCGAACCGGCTGCTGCTGGAACGGCTCGCCGCACGCGGCCACACCTGCACGGTCGTCGGCCCGCTCACCGGCGCGCTCGCCACCGTGACGGGCGGCGCGGCGGACGCCGTCCGCGCGCTGACCGAGCGGGGCGCCACCGTGCTGTCCGACGGACCGGACGCCGTCGTCTACACCCACCGGGGCGTCACCGTGCACGCGGTGCGCACGCCGTCCCTGCTGCCCGGGCGGGTCCGGGCGGTGGCGGCCGAGCTGCGGCCCGACCGCACGCTCGTCCCCGGCGACGATCCGGGGCACGTCATGCTGAGCGCGGCCCTGGCGGCCACCCCGGACCGGGTCGTCTACCTCGTGCACACCATCCAGCAACTGCCGTTCGGCCCCGGGGCGTTCCATCCCAGCGAGGCCGGCACCCGGATGGTGCGGCGGGCCGCCGCCGTCATGGCGGTCAGCCGGGCCGCCCGGGAGTACGTCCGGCAGCACGCCGGGCTCGACGCCCGGGTGATCCATCCGCAGGTGTACGGCGACGGACCGTTCCCCGCGCTCGGCCGGTTCGGCCGCGGAGCGGTCACCATGGTCAACCCCTGCGCGTACAAGGGCATCTCGATCCTGCTCGGCCTCGCCGACGCGCTGCCCGCAGTGCCGTTCCTGGCCGTTCCCACCTGGGGTGCCGACCGCGCGGAGCGGGAGCAGCTCGAACGCCGTCCCAACATCACCGTCGCCCCGCCGGTGGACGACATCGACGAGGTGCTGCGCCGCACCGGCGTCCTGCTGATGCCCTCGCTGTGGGACGAGACGTTCGGCTACACCTGCGTGGAGGCGATGCTCCGCGGCATCCCGGTGCTCGCGTCGGACGTCGGCGGCCTCACCGAGGCCAAGCTCGGCGTGCCGGGCCGGCTGCCCGTCCGGCCCGTCACCTCCTACCTCCCCGGCGCGGGGTCGGCCCGGCCGCTGCCCGTGGTGCCCGCGCAGGACCTCGGCCCGTGGCGGGAGGCGCTCACCGCGCTGCTCACCGACCGCGGCCACTACGAGGGCCTGGCCGCGCACTCGCGGGCCGCCGCGGCCGCGTTCGCCACCGGCCTCGACCCGGACGCCTTCGAGCACTACCTCGCCGAACCCGTCACGCCCCCGGCACCGCCCGCACCGGTGCAGCCGCCCCCCGCACCCCGCACCGGTGCCGACCCCGGTGCCGACCGGACGGCCGTGCTCCGGCTGCTCGCCGCCCGCCGGGCCGCCGCCCGGCACCCGGCACCCGACGCCGCACCCACCCAGCGCACCGAGGAGCCGACCCCGTGCTGAACCCCCTGGCCCGCCCCGGGCCCGCCCCCGCCGACGCGGCGCCGGACGGCCCGGCCGACGACGACCTGGCCACGCTGCTGCTGATCCGCCACGTCGAGCTCGCGCTGCTGCGCCTGTTCGGCGAGGGACGGGTCAGCGGCACCACCCACACCTGCCTCGGCCAGGAGTACGTGCCGGTGGCACTGGCCCCTCTGCTCCGCGCCGACGACATGGTGTTCAGCAACCACCGCGGCCACGGCCACTACCTCGCCCTGACGGGCGACGCCGACGGCCTGCTCGCCGAGGTGATGGGCCGCCAGGGCGCCGTCTGCGGCGGCGTCGGCGGCAGCCAGCACCTCTACACCGACGGCTTCCTCTCCACCGGCGTGCAGGGCGAGAGCCTGCCCGTCGCGGTCGGCGCGGCCCTGCGGCGCAGCCGGACGGGCGACGGCGCCCTCGCGCTCGCCTTCGTCGGTGACGGCACCTGGGGCGAGGGCGCAGTCTACGAGGCGCTGAACATGGCCGCGCTGTGGCACCTGCCGCTCGTCGTCGTGGTCGAGCACAACGGCATCGCGCAGTCGACGCCGACCCGGCTGCAGATGGCGGGCACCGTGCGGGCCCGCGCGGAGGCGTTCGGCGCGGCCCACCACCACTCGGCGGAGACCCGCCCCGGCGCGCTGCGCGCCGAGCTGCAGCCGCTGCTCGCGCGGGTACGGGCGGGCGGCGGCCCGCTGGTCGTCGAGCTGGACGTGCCGCGGCTCGGCCCGCACAGCAAGGGCGACGACACCCGCGGCGCCGAGGAGTTGGCGGCGCTGCACGACCGCGACTGGTACGCCGCCCGCGCGGGCGCGTCGCCCGGGCGGTTCGCCGCATGGGACGCGCGGCAGGCCGCGCTGGTCGACCGGCTGGTCGCCGAGGTGTCGGCGCGGCCCCCGTCCGACGGGCGGGCCCGCGCGAGCCGTACGGGCAGCGCGCCGGCGGTCGTCCCCGCGCCGGCGGTCGTCGACGCGGCGGCGGTCGTCGACGGCACGCCGCCGCGACGCGAGCGGGTCGCCGAGAACCTCAACCGGGCCCTGCACGGCCTGATGGAGTCCGACCCCTCCGTGCACCTGCTCGGCGAGGACGTGTCGGACCCGTACGGCGGCGCCTTCAAGGTCACCCGCGGCCTGTCGACCCGGTTCGGCGACCGGGTGCGGTCCACCCCGCTCAGCGAGGGCGCCATCACGGGCGTCGGCGCCGGTCTGGCGCTCGCCGGCGACCGGGCCGTGGTCGAGATGATGTTCGGCGACTTCGTCACCCTGGCCTTCGACCAGCTGGTCAACTTCGCCGCGAAGTCCGTCTCGATGTACGGCCGGAGAGTGCCCGTGCCGCTGCTGGTGCGCTGCCCGGTCGGGGGGCGCCGCGGCTACGGCCCCACGCACAGCCAGAGCCCGCAGAAGCACCTGCTGGGCGTGCCGGACCTCGACCTGTACGAGCTGAGCCCGTTCCACGACGCGGTGCCGCTGGTGCGGCACGCCCTCACCACGGGCACCCCGTCGGTGCTCTTCGAGGACAAGGTGCTCTACACCGAGCGGCGGTACGCCGACGGCGTCGTCGACGACGTGCTGGGCTACCGGCTCGACGGCGGCCCGCTGGGCACGGCGGTGGTCGGCCCGGCCGGCGTGGAGGAGGTCGACGCGGTGCTGATCGCGCCCGGCGGGCTCGCCCGCCGCGCGGTCGACGCCGCGCGCCTGCTCCTGCTGGAGGACGAGCTCTGCTGCCGCCTGCTGGTGCCCGTGCAGCTCCACCCGCTCGACGCCGACCGGCTCGCCGAGCTGTGCGCCGGCGCGGGCAGCGTCGTCGTGGTGGAGGACGGCACCCCCGGGGCCGGCTGGGGCACCGAGGTGGCGCACGCGCTGCACACGCGGCTCTGGTCGGAGCTGCGCGCCCCGGTGCGGGTGCTGAGCGCGGCGGACGCGGTCGTGCCGGCCGCACCGCACCTGGAGGACGAGGTGTTCCTGCAGGCCGAGGACATCCGGCGGGCGGTCCGCGCGTCGGTACAGCACGGAGAGGAACGGTCGCGGTGACGGAGTACCGGATGCCGAAGGTCAACAACAACGACGCGGCCTACACCCTGCTGGCCTGGCTGGTGCCGGACGGCGGGAAGGCGGCCGAGGGCGAGCCGCTGCTGGAGGTGGAGACGTCGAAGGCGATCGAGGAGCTGGCCGCCCCGGCCGACGGCCTGCTGGAGCAGCTGGGCCGGCCCGGGCAGGAGTACGCCCCGGGCGACCTGATCGCCCGGCTGCACGCGGACGCCGGGTCGCTGGAGGCCGCCCGGCGGCCGGTGCCGGCCGCGGCGGAGGCCGCCGTGGCAGAAGCCGCCGCACCGACGGCCGCGGCACCCGCGGACGCACCGGGCCGCAGTGAGGGCCCGGTGCTGACCGCGCCCGCCCGGGCGCTGCTCGCCGAGCTGGGCATCCCCGAGGCGGAGGCGCTCGCGCTCGGCGTGCCGCTGGTGCGGCGGGCCGAGGTGGAGCGGCTGGCGGCGGCCCGTACGGCGGCCGTGCCCGTGGGCACCGCACCCGGGGACACCGCACCCGGGGACACCGCACCCGTGGGCACCGCGCCCGGGGACACCGGCCTTCGGGCGGCAGACGTACGGGTCACCGCGCAGGCCCTGGACGCGCCGGCCGTACAGGCCGCGCAGGACCCGCCCGGCACCACGGTGACGCCGCTGCCGCGGATCCAGCGGGCGGTGGCCGCCACGGTCACCGCCGCCCACCGCGACATCCCCGCGGCGTTCACCGCCGTGGAGGTCGACGTGACGGAGGCCCTGGGCGCCGGACCCGCCCTCCGTGCGGCCGCCGGCACGCTCGTCGGGCTCCCCGAACTGACGCTCGCCGCGCTCGCCGCGCGACGCGGCACCGACCCGGCCTGCTTCGCCGCGCTGACGGCGGACGGCACGGCCACCCGGCTGGTACCCGGCGCGCACGTCGGGGTGACCTTCGACCTCGGCGGCGGACTGTTCGTGCCCGTGGTGCACGACGCCGACCGGGCCCCGCTCGGCGACCTGGCCCGCACGCTGATGCAGTACCGCATGGCGGCGCTGCGCGGTGCCTTCCGCGACCGGGAGCTGCAGGGCGCGAACATCACCCTGACCCTGCACACCGACCCCGGGGTGGCCTTCGCGCTGCCGGTGGTCTTCCCCGGGCAGGCGTGCGCCCTGTCCCTGGCGGCGCCCCGCACGGTCGTCCTGCCCGGACCCGACGGCGGGTTCCGGGCCCGCAGCCTCGTGCACCTCGGCGCCGCCTTCGACCACCGGCTGCTGAACGGCCGCCAGGTGGTGGCCCTGCTCACCGGCGTGAAGGACCTGTTGGAGGCGCCGCTGCGCCTCGCCGGGGAGGACGAGTGACCACGCCCCGCACCACCCCTCGCACCACGGACGTCCCGGACGGCCCGGACGCCGACGGCGCGCCCGGCACGGGCCCTGCGCGGCCGGACGACCGCCGCGGCCTCGCCCTGCGCCTGCTGGCGGCCCGGCGGCAGGCGGCCTCCGGCAGCCGCGGCATCCCCCGGGTGCCGCGCGGCGGCGGCCCGCTGATCTGCTCCGCGGAGCAGCGCCGGCTCTGGCTGGCCGACCGGATCGGCGGGCCGTCCGCCTCGCCGCCGGTCACCGCGGGCCTCGCGCTGGAGGGTGTGCTCGACCTCGACCGGCTGGCCGCGGCGCTGGCCGCCGTGGTCGACCGGCACCCCGTCCTGCGCACCCGCTACGCGGAGCACGACGGCGAGCCGGTGCAGTTGCTGCCCGAGCACCCGCTGACGCCCGACGAGGCCCGCACGCTGCTGGAGACGGTGGATCTGACGCCCGTCCCCGCGGAGGAGCGCGAGGCGCTCGCGCAGGCCGTCGCCGTGGAGGCGGGGAGCCACCGCTTCGACCTGGCGACCGGGCCGATGCTGCGGCTGACGGTGCTGCGGCTGGCACCCGACCGTCACCGGCTGCTGCTGGTCTGCCACCACATCGCGGCCGACGCCCGGTCGGCGGCCCTGCTGACGGGCCGACTGGCCGACGCCTACCGGGCGCTCGCCGCCACCGACACGGCCGCTCCCACCGACACGACCGACGCAACCGACGCGGCCGACGCGGCGGAGCCGGAAGGGCCGGACTACGCGGACTACGCGGTGTGGTCGCGGCACCGCCTGGACCAGGTGCTGCCCGAGCGGCTCGCCTACTGGCGGCACCGGCTGCAGGGTGCCGCGCCCGTACTCGAGCTCGGCCTGGCCGCCCCGCGGGAGGCCCGGGCGGCGACGGGGCGCAGCACGGCCTCGGTGACCGTGCGGCTGACCGCCGGGACGGTGGAGCGGCTGCGCGCGGTCGGGGCGGGCGCGCGGCTGACGGCGCACACCGTGCTGCTCGCCGGGTTCCTGGTGGTGGTGGCGCGCTGCGCGGACCGGCGGGACGTCACGGTGGGTGTGGTCTCGGGCGGCCGGCCGCACCGTGACCTCGACCCCGTGGTGGGCTGTTTCACCGATCTGCTGCCGCTGCGGGTCTCGCTCGCGGACGATCCGGCGTTCCGGGTGCTCGCGCTGCGCGTGCGGGACGCGCTCGCGGCGGGCCTGGCGCAGGCCGCGCCGTTCGACCGGATCGTGGCGGCCGCGGCCCCGCGCCGGGCGCCGGGCGTGCACCCGCTGTTCCAGGTGCTGTTCGTGGAAAGGGACGAGGGCACCGCGGTCGCCGGGGCGCCGGACACGGGCTGGGGCCCGGGGGTGGACGCGCACCCCTGGGGCCAGGAGGTCGACGGCACCGCCTACGACCTCACGCTGGCGGCGGGCGCCGGACCGGACGGCGCGGAGCTGGTGCTGACGTATCCGTGCGCGCGGTACACGCGGAAGTCCGTCACGGGCCTGGCCGAGGCGCTCGCCGAGCTGCTGGCGGAGCTGGCGGAGCGGCCGGACGCCCCGGTGAGCACGCTGCGGACGGCCGAGCCCTGGCGGGCGCCCGTGCGGGCCGCCGCGCCGACCGGCCGGGCGGCCGTCGCCACGACCGGCGCGGCAGCCGCACCGGCGGGCGGCGGCCCGGTCGGGGAGTTGCGAGCCCTCTGGTGCGAGGTCCTGGGCCGGGCCGGGGTCGGCGACCACGACGACCTCTTCGCCCTCGGCGGCGACTCGCTGGCCGTCGTGCGGATCGCCGCGCGCATCGAGGAGCGGTACGGCGTGGCCGTCCCGGCCTCGGCCTTCTTCGAATCCCCCACCCCTGCCGGATTCGGCGCGGTACTCGCCCGTCTCACCGAGGAGCACCAGCATGTCTGACCGCGAGTACCCGCTGACGCCGGGGCAGGAACGGATGTGGTTCCTGCAGCGCGTCGACCCGGACGACGTGTCGGAGAACCTCGTCACCGTGCGCCGTCTGACCGGCCCGCTCGATCCGGCGGCGTTCCAGCGGGCGGTGGACACCGTGGTCGGCCGGCACGAGCCGCTGCGCGCCTCGTTCGCCGAGGTCGACGGTGCGCCCGTGCAGCGGATCGACGGCGGGGCGCGGGTCGGGGTGGCGGTGCACGACCTGCGGGCGGCCGCCGACCCGGAGGCGGCCGCGGTGAGCCGTGCGGGGCGGCGCGGCCTGGAGCCGTACGCACCGGACCGCGGCCCGCTGCTGCGGGTGGAGCTGTACCGCACCGGGGAGCGGACGCACGTGCTGCTGGTCGCGGCGCACCACCTGGTCTCCGACGGCTGGTCGATCCGGCTGCTGCTCGACGAGCTCGTCACCGCGCACGACGCGGCGGTGGCCGGCCAGGTGCCCCGACTGCCGTCCGTGGAGGGCGGTTTCGGCGATCACGTGATGTGGCAGCGGTCCCGGGCGGCGGGACCGGCGGCGGACCGGGCGCTGGCCCACTGGTCGGCCGAGCTGGCGGCGCCGCCGGCTCGCGGGCTGCCCCCGGCGGCGGCTCCGGCCCGCCCGGCACCCGACCGCGACCGGGCGACCTCCTGGGTGCGGGCCGGGGTCGACGGCGCCCTCGCGGCAGCCGTGGAGGGGTGCGCCCGCAGCCGCGGGTGCACGCCGTTCATGGCCTGGCTGGCGCTCTACCAGCTGCTGGTGGCCCGGCACACCGGGCAGGACGACCTGGTGGTGGGTGCGCCGACGGCCGGGCGCGAGCGCAGCGCCGACGAGCACCTGATCGGGTGCTTCACCGCGGTGCTGCCGCTGCGCGCCGACCTCGGCGGCGACGTCACCTTCGAGGGCCTGCTCGACCGCACCCGGTCGGCCGTCACCGGGGCGCTCTCCCACCCGCAGGTGCCGTACGAGCGGCTGCTCGGCGCCCTGGGCACGGCCCGCGAGGAGGGGCAGCGGCAGTTGTTCCGGCACTGGTTCAACCTGCACACGGAGGCGGCACCGGCGCCTGCGCGGGCTGCCGCCGCGTCCGGCGCCACGGCGCCCGGGGTGCTGCGGGTCGAGGCGCTGCCGGGCGAGCCCGCGCCGACGCCGTTCGACACCGCGCTGGACGCCTGGCCGCACGCCGACGGCCTCCACCTGGTGCTGGGTCACGACCCGGCGGTGCTGGACGGCGCGGCCGCGCAGGCCCTGCTGGACAGACTGCCGCTGCTGGCCCGGGCCGCCGTGGCGCAGCCCGGCGTGCCGGTGGCCGAGCTGTCGCTCCTGGCGCCCGGCGAACACGGCTCGCTGCTGCACGGTCCGGCCGACACCGCGGCGGCGGGTGACGAGGACGAGACGGTGGTCTCGCTGCTGCTCCGCCAGGCCGCCCGTACGCCCGACGCGCCGGCCGTACGCGACGGCGAACGGGTGCTCAGCTACCGGGAGTTGCTGGCCGAGGCGCAGCGGGCGGCAGTCGCCGTGCGCGCGATGGGAGCGCTCCCAGGGACGCCGGTGGGGCTCCACGGCGAGCGGTCGGCCGCGTCGGTCGCCGGGATCTGGGGCATCCTCCTCGCCGGCTGTGGCTACCTGCCGCTCGACCCCGGCCTGCCGCCCGAACGGGCCCGGGCCATGCTCAACCGGGCCGGCGCCACCGCCGTCCTGACCACCACCGCCACGACCACCACCGCCACAACCGCCTCCGGCACGACGGATGCCGGCCTCGGGCTGCCGACCGCGGCGCTCTCCCCCCACATCGCCGACCCCGGCACGCCCGCCCACCCCACCGATCCCGCCCACCCCGCCGATCCCGCCACGTTCGCCGACCCGGCCGGGCCCGCGCCCGGCGACCTCGCCTACGTCCTGCACACCTCCGGCTCCACCGGCGAGCCCAAGGCGGTGGCCGTCCCCCATCGCGCCCTCACCGCGCGGGTGCGCTGGATGGGCGAGGCCTACGGCCTCGGCCCCGGCGAGCGCGTGCTGCAGTTCGCCGCGCTGGGCTTCGACACCCACGTGGAGGAGATCTTCCCCGCCCTCACCCACGGTGCGGAGGTCGTGCTGCTGCCCGTGCCCGCCGCCGAACTCCCCGACTGGCTGGGCGGCCCCGACGGCGGCGCCCTGACCGTCCTCGACCTGCCCACCGCCTACTGGCAGGAGCTCGTGGCCGCCGGTCCCTCCGTGCCGTGGCCACCCGCGCTGCGCACCGTGGTGCTCGGCGGCGACCAGGTCGCGGCGGCCTCGGTGGCGGCCTGGCGCGAACGGTTCGGCGACCGGGTCGAGCTGTGGAACACGTACGGCCCCACCGAGGCCGCCGTGATCGCCACCGCGACCCGGCTCGGCGCCGCCGACACCCACGGGCGGCCCGGCATCGGCCGCCCGATCGCCGCCACCGGCGCGTACGTGCTGGACGACGGCCGGCGCCCGGTGCCGGCCGGCGTGCCCGGCGAGCTGTGGCTGGCCGGGGCCGGGATCGCCGACGGCTACCTCGGCCGCGCCGACCTCACCGCGGACCGCTTCACCGACGACCCGTACGGACCGCCCGGCCCGGGGGCGCCCCCGGCGGCGGCGGGCCGCGGGCGGATGTACCGGACGGGCGACCTCGCCCGGCTGCGGCCCGACGGCACGCTGGAGTTCCTCGGCCGCCGCGACCGGCAGCTCAAGGTGCGCGGCCACCGGGTCGAACCGGCCGAGGTGGAGGCCGCCCTGCTGCGCCACCCCGGCGTCGCCCGGGCCGTCGTGGACCTGCACGACGATGCGGGCCGGCAGACGCTGGCCGCCTGGGTGGTCGCCGCCCCCGGCACCGACGCGCCGCAGCCCGACGCCCTGCGGCGGCATCTGCGCGGGCTCCTGCCCGCCCACCTCGTCCCGGACGCCTACGCGGTGCTGGACCGGCTGCCGTTGACCGTCCGCGGCAAGGTCGACCGCGCCGCCCTCCCCGCGCCCGGTGGCGCCGCGGACGGTGCGACCGGCCCCGCCACCGTCCGCACCCCGCCGCGGACCGACGCCGAACACCTGGTCGCCGAGGTGTGGGCCGAGGTGCTCGGCCTCGAACAGGTCGGCGTGCACGACGACTTCTTCACCCTGGGCGGCCACTCACTGCTCGCCGTCCGGGTGCTGGCCCGGCTGCGGGCCGCCCTCGGGCTCGACCTCCCGGTGCGCACCCTGTTCACCGCACCGACCGTGGCCGGCACGGCCGCGGCCGTGGAGGACCTCCTGCTCGCCGAGATCGACGCCCTCAGCGACGACGAGGTGCACGCACTGATCCAGGAAGGGGGCCCGGCGAGATGACCACCGGCGCCGACACCGCACGACCGCACGACGCACGGGCCGAACTCCTCGCCCGACGGCTGCGCACGGCCCGCACCGCAGGCCCGGTCACGACCGTGCCCCGGCGGCCGGAGGGCAGCGAACCGCCGCTGTCCTTCGCCCAGGAGCGGCTCTGGTTCATGGACCGGTTCGTGCCCGACAGCACCGCCTACACCGTGCCCCTGGTCGTCCGGCTGCGCGGTCCGCTCGACACCGCACGGCTGGTCCGGGCGGTGGAACGCGTCGTCGCCCGGCACGAGAGCCTGCGGATGCGCTTCCCCACCGCCGAGGACGGCACCCCGCGGGTCGTCGTCGACCCGCCCGGCCGTTTCCGGCCGACCGTCCGCACGGCCGATCCGGACCTCGGGCCGGAGGCCCGCGAGGAGCAGCTGAGCCGCTGGGTGCAGGAGGAGACCGGCAGGCCCTTCGACCTCGCCGACGGCCCCGTCGTCCGCGCGTGTCTGCTGCGGGCCGACCCGGAGGACCACCGGCTGGTCGTGGTGCAGCACCACATCGTCTCCGACGGGTGGTCGAGCGAGCTGTTCCTGCGCGAGCTGCTCGACGACTACCGCGCCGGTCACCCGGCCGACACCGCTCCGGTCGCCGAACCCGCCGTCCGCTACGGCGACTTCGCGGCCTGGCAGCGCGAGCGCTACCAGGGCGCCGTACGCCGGGCCGACCTCGCGCACTGGCGCGCCCGGCTCGACGGCGTGCCCCCGCTCGACCTGCCCACCGACCGGCCCCGCCCCGCCGTGCCCAGCCTGCGCGGCGCCGGGCACGGCATCGCGCTCGACCCCGACCTGAGCCGGGCCGTCCTGGCGCTCGGCGCCGCCCACGGCGCCACGCCCTACATGACGCTCCTCGCCGCCTACCAGGCGCTGCTGGCTCGCTGGTGCGGGCAGGAGGACTTCGCGGTGGGCTCCACCGTCGCCGGCCGCACGCTGCCCGAACTGGAGCCGCTGGTCGGCCTGTTCGCCAACGTGCTGGCGCTGCGCGCCGATCTCTCCGGCGACCCGTCCTTCGCCGCGCTGCTGGCCGGGGTCCGCGACCGGTTCGTGGCCGACCTGGCCCACCAGGACATGCCGTTCGAGCAGCTCGTCGAGGAGCTCGCGCTGCCCCGCGACCCGGGCCGGCCGCCGGTGTTCCAGACCTCCTTCACCCTGCTCAACTACGAGCGTGCCGAGGCGTCCGCCGCCGGCCGCGGCGACGGCCCGACGGTGGAGCACCACCCGTTCACCACCGGCTCCACCCGGTTCGACCTGGAGCTGTACCTGCGGCACACCGACGAGGGGCTGCACGGCTTCTTCACGTACAGTTCCGACCTGTTCGACCCGGCCACCCTCGCGCGGCTGGCCGAGCTCTTCCGGCGGATGCTGCAGCAGGTCGCGCTCCACCCCGAACTCCCGCTCTCCCGGCTCGACCTGACGGACGAGGCCGAACACCGCACCGCGCTCGCGGAGTGGAACGGCGCCGTCGTCGACCTCGCCCCCGGCACCCTGCACGGGCGCTTCGAGCAGCAGGCGGCCCGCACGCCGGACCGCACCTGCCTCACCGTCGACGCCACCGGCGATGTCCTGACATACCGTCAACTCGACTCCATGGCCGAGGCGCTGGCCGTCCGACTGCGCGGCCACGGCGTCGGACCGGAGAAGATCGTCGCCGTGTGCGCGGAGCGCTCCGCCGAGCTCGTCGCCGGCCTGCTGGGCGTGCTCAAGGCCGGCGGCGCCTACCTGCCCCTCGACCCGGACCACCCGGCGGACCGCCTGGCCGGCATGCTCGGCGACGCAGCACCCCCGGTGCTGCTCGTACAGGACGCCGTCCGCGACCGCCTCCCCGCCGAACTCCCCGCCGGCACGCTCGTGATCGGCCTCGACGACCCCGCCCTGTGGCACCAGCCGGCCGACGGCGCCGACCGGCCCGCGGGCCGCCCCGCCGGGCCCGACGACGCGGCGTACGTCATCTTCACCTCCGGCTCCACCGGCCGGCCCAAGGGGGTCGTCTGCACCCACCGTGGCATCGACAACCGGCTCGACTGGATGCAGCGCGCCTACCCGCTGGGCCCCGACGACGCCGTGCTCCAGAAGACCCCGGCCGCCTTCGACGTCTCCGTCTGGGAGCTGTTCTGGCCGCTCCGCGAAGGCGCCCGCCTCGTGATGGCCCGCCCCGGCGGCCACCGCGACGGCGCCTACCTGCGCGACGCCGTCATCCGCCACTCCGTCACCACCGTGCACTTCGTGCCGTCCATGCTCGCCGTCCTCCTCGCCGAGGACGGCGTCGAACGGTGCACCACCCTGCGCACCATGGTCTGCAGCGGCGAGGAACTGCCCGCCGACCTCGCCCGCCGCGCCCTCGCCCGCCTCCCCGGCTGCGCCCTCCACAACCTCTACGGGCCCACCGAGGCGTCCGTCGACTGCACCGCCTGGACGTGCACACCGGAGGCCCTGGAGGGGCTGCGCCGCACGCCCATCGGCCGGCCGATCCAGAACATGCGCGTCCACCTCCTCGACCGGCACGGCCGCCCGGTGCCCACCGGACTGCCCGGCGAACTCCACATCGCCGGGCCCGGCGTGGCCCGCGGCTACCTCGGCAGGCCCGAGCTCACCGCCGAACGCTTCCGCGACGACCCGTGGGGCCCGCCCGGCGCGCGCATGTACGCCAGTGGCGACCTCGCCCGCCATCTGCCCGACGGCACCATCGACTACCTCGGCCGCACCGACCAGCAGGTCAAACTGCACGGCCTGCGCATCGAACCCGGCGAGATCGAGGCCGCCCTGCGGGCCCTGCCCGGCGTCCGGGACGCCGCCGTGACCGTCCGCGAGGACCGGCCGGGCGACCGCCGGCTCGTCGCGTACACCGTGCCCGACGGCTCCGGCGCCGACACCGGCGCCGCCGCCCTCCGCGCCGGGCTGCGCCGTACCCTGCCCGACTCCATGCTGCCCTCCGCGCACGTCACCCTGGACGCGCTGCCCGTCGGCCCGACCGGCAAGCTCGACCGTGCCGCGCTGCCCGCCCCGGTGCTCGCCCCCGCCACCGGCGAGCGGGCCGAGCCGACCACCGACGCGGAACTCGCCGTCGCCGCGGTCTGGGCCGAAGCGCTCGGAATCCCCACCCCGGGGCTCGACGACGACTTCTTCGCCCTCGGCGGGCACTCCCTCCTCGGCATCCGCGTCGTGGCCAGGCTGCGGGCCACCCTCCCGGGCGGCGCGGCGCTCTCCCTGATGGACCTCTTCAAGCACCCCACCGTCCGCGCCCTGGCGGCGCTGGCCGACACCCCGGCAGCCGACCGCGGACCCGCCCGCGTCCTGCACGAACTGACACCCCGGCAGACCTGCGAGCCGGCCCTCACCCTGGTCTGCATCCCGTACGGCGGCGGCAGCGCCGCCGTCTACCAGCCGCTCGCCGAGGCCCTGCCGCCGGGCCACGCCCTGCTGGCGCTGGCCGGCACCGGCGAGGAGATGGGACTGGCCGAGCGCCGCGCCGCGTTCCCCGAGCTGGTCGCCGCGGCCGTCGCCGAGATCCGTTCGCAGGTGCGCGGCCCCGTCGCGCTGTACGGGCACTGCGGGGTCGGCGGCGCCCTGGCCGTCGCCCTCGCGCTGGCCCTGGAGGAGAGCGGGCGGGCGGTCGACGCCGTCTACGTCGGCGGCATCTTCCCCTTCGCCCGGCCCCGCGGACCGCTCGTCCGGCTGCTCGCCCGGCTGGAGCGCCTGGGCAGCGACCGGCGCTACCGCGACTGGCTCACCTCCCTGGGCCTCGGCCTGGACGAGGTCGACCCGGAGCAGGCCCGCCGCATGGTGCACGACCTGCGCACCGACAACATCGAGGCCGAGGAGTACTTCACCGCGCTGCTGCGACGCCGGGTGACGCCGCTGGCGGCGCCGGTGATCTCCGTCGTCGGCGAGCGGGACGACATCACCTCCTACCACGAGGAGCGGTTCAGGGAGTGGCACTTCGTCACCGGCACCACCGCCCTGGTGGTCCTGGACGAGGCCGGGCACTACTTCCTCAAGTACCGCGCCGAGGAGGTCGCCGCGATCGTCACCGGGGTCCACCCGGCGCTGGCCGCCGACCGCACCCCCACGGCCCCCGAACCGAGCTCCGAACCGAGCTCCGAACCGAGCTCCGGGACGGTCGGCGGGCGGCCCGGTACCGCACCGCCGCGGGCCTGGCGCCTCGCCGACGTGTCGAGCCGCTCCCCCGACGCCGCCCCCGCCCCCACCGGGCCCGACGCCACCCCGGCGACCGACGCCACCCCGGCGACCGGCCCGGCCCCGCGCGGCGTCCGGCGCAGGCCCCCGGCACCGGGCATGCCGCGCTTCCTCGCCGTGGCGGCGGGCCAACTGGTCTCCATGGCGGGTACGGCGACCACCGAGTTCGCCCTGCCGCTCTGGCTCTACCTCAGCAGCAACTCGCTGCTGCAGCTCGCCCTGCTCTCGTCGCTCGCACTGGTGCCCGGCCTGCTGGCGGCCCCGGTCGCGGGCACCGTCGCCGACCGGTACAGCCGCCGGGCCGTCATGATCACGGCCGACGCGGCCGCCGGTCTCACCCAGGCCGCGATGCTCGGGCTGCTGCTCGCCGACGCCCTCGCCAGGCCGGCGGTCTACGCCCTGATGACGGTGCTGTCGGTCGCCCTGACGTTCCAGCGGATCGCCTACTCCTCCGCCGTGCCCCAACTGGTGCCCAAGCGGTACCTGGGCCACGCCAACGGTCTCGTCCAGGCAGCCGGCGGCATCGTGCAGTTCGCCGTGCCGCTGGCGGCCACCGCGGCCCTGGCCACGGTCGGGCTGCGCGGCATCCTGATCGCCGACGTCTGCACCTACGTGGTGGCGGTGGCGGTGACCGCCTCGCTGCGCTTCCCGCGGAGCCTGGGGTGGCGCCGCCGGGAGAGCGTGGGCGAGGAGATCCGGGCCGGGTTCCGGCTGGCCACGGGCACGCCGGGATTCCGCGCGATGCTGTTCTTCTTCGCCGGGACGAACCTGCTCGTCGGGCCGCTCTTCATCTTCTTCCAGCCGCTCGTGCTGGGCTTCGGCACCCTGGCGGACGTCGCCCGGGTGTCGCTCGCGGGCGGTCTCGGCATCATGGCCGGCGGCACCCTCATGGCGGTCTGGGGCGGCCCGTCGCAGCGCAGGATGCACGGCGTGCTGACCTCCTTCCTGCTCCTCGCCGCGGGCTGCCTGGTCACCGGGCTGCGGCCGTCGACGACGGTGGTCGCGGCCGGTGTGTTCGGGATGTTCCTCGGGCTCACCGTCATGAACACCATCTACGCGACGATCGTGCAGGTGAAGATCCCGGCCCGGTTCCACGGCCGCGCGTTCGCCGTCAACACGGTGTTCGCGTGGTGCACCATGCCGATCGGCTTCGTCGTGCTGGGGCCGGGCACGGCCGCTCTGCTCCAGCCCGCCCTGGACCCGGGCGGCGCGCTGGCCGGCACCGTCGGCCTGGTGGTCGGCACCGGGCCCGGTCGCGGCCTCGGCCTCACCTACGTGCTGTTCGCGCTGGTGCTGGCCGCGGTGGGCCTGCTCGCCCGGCGGATCACCGTCCTCGCCCGCTTCGACCGGGACGTGCCCGACGCCCGCGCCGACGACCTCGTCGGCCTGGACGCGCTGCAGGAGCGGGCCGCCGCCGGGCGGCCCTGACCACCCGTCGGCAGCCACCCGGCCACCCGTCGGCGGTGGCCGGGCCCGGCGCGCCGGAGGACGGCGGAACGGCCCGGGAGCATCAAAGCGGTTGACGGGCGGAGGGCCCGGCCGATTGCATCGACCCCGGCCGCTCCCCCGCCCGGAAGGTCCCGCATGAGCGCTCCCCGGCTGCACGCCGACGAGATCACCGTCGACCACGCCCTGGTACGGGCGCTGGTCGCCGCGCAGTTCCCGCAGTGGGCGGGGCTCCCCCTCGCCCGGGTCGAACCGGGCGGCACCACCAACGCGATGTACCGGCTCGGCGACGGCCTGGCCGTCCGCCTCCCCCGCACCGCGGGGGCGGTCGGCGACGTGGAGCGGGAGCACCGGTGGCTGCCACGGCTGGCGCCGCACCTGCCGGCCGCGGTACCGGTGCCGCTGGGCCGGGGCGTGCCGGGCGAGGGCTACCCGCTGCCGTGGTCGGTCTACCGCTGGCTCGACGGGGAGACCGTGGCGGCCGGCCGGGTCGCCGAACCCGCCCTGCTCGCCGCGGACCTGGCGGCCTTCCTCACCGCCCTGCACCGGATCGACCCCGGCGGTGCGCCGGTCTCGTTCCGGGGCGGCGCGCTCGCCGACCGGGACGCCGGCACGCGGGCCGCGATCGGACGCCTCCGCGGAAGGGTCGACACCGCGGCCGTGACCACCGCCTGGGAGGAGGCGCTACGGGCGCCCGCGTGGGCCGGCCCGCCCGTCTGGATCCACGCCGACCTGCAGCCGGGCAACGTGCTGGTCGCGCACGGGCGCCTCGGCGCCGTCATCGACTTCGGCTGCCTGGGGCTGGGCGATCCCGCCGTCGACCTCATCGCGGCCTGGTACCTGCTGCCGGCCGGCGCGCGCGACGTCCTGCGGACCGGTACGCGGGCCGACGGGGCGAGCTGGGCCCGGGGCCGCGGCTGGGCGCTGTCGATCGCGCTCGACGAGCTCTGGTACTACGCGGAGACCGACCCGGGCATGGCGGGGACCGCGCGCCGTGTCGTCGGGCGGATCCTCGCCGACCGGGCGCACGGCGGCCGATGACACCGCCGGTCGGCCGGTGGGGGTTCAGGCCTCCAGGCGGTGGGCCCCGGTGTAGACGTTCATCGAGGTGCCGCGGAGGAAGCCGACCAGGGTCAGCCCGCACTCGGCGGCCAGGTCGACCGCCAGCGACGACGGCGCGGAGACCGCCGCCAGCACCGGGATCCCGGCCGTCACGGCCTTCTGCACCAGCTCGAAGGAGGCCCGGCCGCTCACCATGAGCACGGTGTCGCGCAGCGGCAGCAGTCCGCCGCGCAGGGCGTGCCCGACGACCTTGTCGACGGCGTTGTGCCGGCCCACGTCCTCGCGCAGGCAGAGCAGCTCGCCGTCGGCGGTGAAGAGCCCGGCGGCGTGCAGGCCGCCCGTGCTGTCGAAGACCCGCTGCGCCGCGCGCAGCCGCGCGGGGAGTGCGGCCAGCAGCTGCGGTGCGAGGTCCCGCGGCCCCGGTCCGAGCGCCCGGGCCGTGGTGGTCCGTACGGCGTCGAGGCTCGCCTTGCCGCACACGCCGCACGAGGAGGTGGTGTAGAAGCGGCGTTCCAGCGAGGCGTCCGGCGGTTTCGTGCCCGGGGCGAGGACGACGTCGACGACGTTGTAGGTGTTGGCGTCGCCGTCGGTGGCCCCGGCGCAGTAGCGCATGCCCGCGATCTCGTCGGCGCGGTGCACCGCGCCTTCGCCGGCGAGGAAGCCGGCCGCGAGGTCGAAGTCGTGGCCGGGGGTGCGCATGGTCACCGCGAGCGGGCGGCCGCCCACCCGGATCTCCATCGGTTCCTCGGCGGCGAGGGTGTCCGGCCGGAGGGTGCGGACGCCGTCCCGGATGCGCAGCACGCTCCGTCGCGCGGTCGATCGGGCCATGGGTGTCCTCTCCTGTGCGGCCGGGCCCCCGGGCGGGGCGCGGTGCCGTCAGCCTCCGGCGGCCGCCGGCTCCAGCCGGACGACGATGCCTTTGGAGGTGGGGGTGTTGCTGATGTCGGCGACGCTGTCCAGCGGTACGAGGACGTTGGTCTCCGGGTAGTAGGCGGCGGCGGAGCCGGGCGGCGTGGGGTAGGCGACCACGCGGAAGCCCCGGGCGCGCCGTTCGACGCCGTCGTGCCAGACGCCGACGAGGTCGACCTCGGCGCGGTCGGCGAGGTTCAGCGCCTCCAGGTCGGCGGGGTTGACGAGCACGACGCGGCGGGCGTGGTGGATGCCGCGGTAGCGGTCGTCCATGGCGTACGGCACGGTGTTCCACTGGTCGTGGGAGCGCAGGGTCTGCAGCACGAGGTGTCCGGCGGGTGCCCGGAGCATGGTGAACTCGTTGCGGGTGAAGACGGCCCGGCCGCTCGGGGTGCGGAAGACGCGCGCGTCGACGGGGTTGGGGAGGCGGAAGCCGCCGGGGGCGGCGACGCGGGTGTTGAAGTCCTCGAACCCCGGGACGACGCGGGCGATCCGGTCGCGGACGGTGCCGTAGTCGGCCTCGAACTCCTCCCACGGGATGCGGGGGGTGTCGCCGAGGGTGCGGCGGGCCAGCCGGGCGATGATCGCGACCTCGCTGAGGAGGTGGTCGGAGGCCGGTGCGAGGCGGCCGCGGGAGACGTGCACCTCGCTCATGGAGTCCTCGACGGTGACGAACTGCTCGCCGGCGGACTGCACGTCGCGGTCGCTGCGGCCGAGGGTGGGCAGGATCAGTGCGGTGTCGCCGCAGACGGTGTGCGAGCGGTTGAGCTTGGTCGAGATGTGGGCGGTGAGGCGGCAGCGCCGCATCGCGCGTTCGGTGGCGTCGCTGTCCGGGCTGGCCCGGACGAAGTTGCCGGCGACACCGAGGAAGACGGTGGCGCGTCCGTCGAGCATGGCCCTGATGCCGTCGACCGAGTCGAGGCCGTGGGCGGTCGGCGGGGTGAAGCCGAACTCCCGGCCCAGAGCGTCGAGGAACGGCTGCGGCATGCGTTCCCAGATGCCCATCGTCCGGTCGCCCTGGACGTTGCTGTGGCCGCGCACCGGGCAGACGCCCGCGCCGGGGCGGCCGATGTTGCCGCGCAGCAGGAGGAAGTTGACGACCTCGCGGATGGTGGGCACGCCGTGCTTGTGCTGGGTCAGCCCCATCGCCCAGCAGACGATGACGCTGCGGCTGGCGAGGACCTGCCGGTGCACGTCCTCGATCTCCTCGCGGCGGAGTCCGGTGGCGGCGAGGACGTCGTCCCAGCCGATGGTGCGGGCGTGGGCCGCGAACGCGTCGAAGCCGGTGCTGTGCTCCTCCACGAACGCGTGGTCGAGCACGGTGCCGGGGGCGGCGTCCTCGGCTTCGAGGAGGAGGCGGTTGAGTGCCTGGAAGAGGGCGAGGTCGCCGCCGGGCCGGATCTGGAGGAACCGGTCGGCGATGGCGGTGCCGCGGCCGAGGATGCCACGGGCCTTCTGCGGGTGCTTGAACCGCATGAGGCCGGCTTCGGGGAGTGGGTTCACGGCGATGACCCGGCCGCCGTTGCGCTTGGTCTCCTCCAGGGCGGAGAGCATCCGCGGGTGGTTGGTGCCGGGGTTCTGCCCGACGACGAACACGAGGTCGCTGTGGTGGATGTCGTCGAGGGTGACACTGCCCTTGCCGACGCCCAGGGTCTCGTTGAGGGCGGAGCCGCTCGACTCGTGGCACAGGTTGGAGCAGTCGGGCAGGTTGTTGGTGCCGTAGGCGCGGGCGAGGAGCTGGAGGAGGAACGCGGCCTCGTTGTTGAGGCGCCCGGAGGTGTAGAAGAGGGCCTGGTCGGGCGAGTCGAGGGCGTTGAGCTCGGTGGCGAGGAGCCCGAGGGCCTCGTCCCAGCCGATCGGCTCGTAGTGCTCGGCGCCGGACCGCTTGACCATGGGTTCGGTGAGCCGGCCCTGCTGGTTGAGCCACAGGTCGGACTTCGCGCCGAGCTCGGCGACGGAGTGGCGGCGGAAGAACTCGCGGGTGACGCGGCGGGAGGTGGCCTCGTCGGCGATGTGCTTGGCGCCGTTCTCGCAGTACTCGTTGCGGTGGCGGTCGGCGGGTCCCGGGTCCGGCCAGGCGCAGCCGGGACAGTCGGTGCCGCCGGTCTGGTTGACCGTCAGCAGGGTGAGGGCGGTACGGCGGACGGTGGTCTGTCCGAGGGCGTAGCCGAGGGCGTGGGTGACGGCGGGCAGGCCGGTGGCCCAGGTCTTCGGCGGGGTGACCGTCAGGTCGTCCGTCGGGTCGTCGTCGGTGGCGCTCATGGCCCCGTTCCTTCCGTTCTGCTGCTGCCGGGTGCCGTCCGGCGGTGCGGCGGCGAGGGGAGGCCGGGTGGGGCGCCCTGGTGCCCGGCGGGATCGGAACGGGCACCAGGGCGGTCTGCGGCGCCTGCGCGGCGGGGTGTTGCCCGCCGGTCCCGTGGCTGTCCGGGCGCGGGACCGGCGGGCGGTGAGGGTGCGGCAGGTGGTCGAGGGGGGTGTGCGGGGCTGTGCGGGGGGCGTACGGGCCCGGTACGGGGGGCCCCGTACGAGGGCCCGGTACGGGGGGCGTACGGGCCCGGTACGGGGGCCGGTCCCGCACCGCCGGTGCCGCGAGGGCCGGCGGTGCGGGCGGGCGGGCGGCTGCGGGGGTGCGTCCCGGTGGCCGCCCCTCAGGACGTGGCGGTCTCCTGCTCCGCCTCGACCTGAGCGTTCCACTGCCGCTTGGAGGCCTGCCAGCCGTCCTCGTTGTGGCCGAGGCGCCAGTATCCGGAGATGGACAGGTCTTCGAGCGGGATCCGGCGTTCGGTCCGCAGGTGGCGGCGCAGCTCCTTCACGAAGCCGGCCTCGCCGTGGACGAAGGCGTGCACCCGGCCCTGGGGGAAGTCGAGGCCGCGGACGGCTTCGACGAGGGCCTCGCCGACCGGCCGGTCGCCGCGGTGGAGCCAGACGACGTGTGCCCGGGAGTCGGTCTTCTGCTCCTCGTCGGGCCCGTCGACCTCGACGAAGGCGTGGACGGCTGCGCCGTCGGGCAGCGCTTCGAGGGCTGCGGCGATGGCGGGCAGGGCGCTCTCGTCGCCGGCCAGCAGGTGCCAGTCGGCGGCGGGGTCGGGGGTGTATCCGCCGCCGGGGCCGTTGAAGCGGATGGTGTCGCCGGGGCGGGCGCGCAGTGCCCAGGGACCGGCGAGGCCCTCGTCGCCGTGGAGGACGAAGTCGACGACGAGTTCGCGCTGTTCGGCGTTCCAGGCGCGCACCGTGTAGGTGCGGGTGGTGGGCCACTGCTCGCGCGGGAACTCGGCGCGGATCTGCTCCATGTCGAAGGGCTCGGGGTAGGTCACCCCTTCGGCCGGGAACAGCAGTTTGATGTAGTGGTCGGTGGAGGTGCCCGCCGTGAAGGCGGCGAGCCCTTCGCCGCCGAGGACCACGCGCTGCATGTGCGGGGTCAGTCGTTCGGTGCGGATGACCTGTGCGGTGTGCGGCTTGCGGGGCCTGCGGTCCGGTCGCTCTGCCATGGCTCTCCCTCGCATCAATTACTTAGGCTCACTAACTTACCACTTGCGGCCGTCGATGCGTCGGGCCGCCGGGGGCGGCGGGGACGGCGGGCGGCGAGGACGGCGCCGCCCGGGCGCGCCGGGGCGGCCGACCCGGCCCGGCCGGCAGGGGAGCACCTGCCGGCCGGCGGGGGCCGGGCCCCGGGAGCGGCGCCGACCGCTCCCCCGCTAGCGGCCGGCGGGGATACCGGCCGCGGGCGGGGTGATGCCGAACTCCTCGGCCTTGGCCAGGAGTTCGCTCCACACCTTCGGTGCCACCGGCACCCCGGCGCGGTCGCGCTCCGCGGCCACCGCGGCACTGCGCTCGCCGGGGTAGAAGACGCCCGCCGCACCGTCCGCCGGGGTCAGGTTCTTCACCGCGGCGAGCGTCGCGTCGACGTCCGCCGTGAAGATGCCCGTGTCGCCGAACGCCGCCGGGTCCAGCGCGATCAGCAGGGCGTTCTGCCGGTGCTTGCGCCCCTGCGGGTCGTCCGAGTGGAAGGACGAGAAGATGGGCGCGCCGACGAGCACACTGGTCAGCAGCTCGAAGGCGAGCGACATGCCCGACCCCTTGGCGCCGCCCAGCGGCAGCGGCATGACCGCCTTCTCCGGGTCGGTGGTGGGGGTGCCGTCCTCGGTGGCCGCGGCGCCCTCGGGCAGCGCCGTGCCGCTGGCCCTGGCCTGCCGGATCCTGCCGAGCGCGACGGTCGCGGTGGCCATGTCCAGCAGCAGCGGGGCGTGGTCGGCGGCCGGCACGGCGATGGCGAGCGGGCTGGTGGCCACGGCCGCGCCCCTGGCGCCGGTGTAGCCCATGTTCGGCATTCCGGCGACGTAGCCGATGCCGACGAGGCCCTGCTCGGCGATCCGGGACACGTAGTAGCCGATGGCGCCGGTGTGCACGGTGCGGCGCACACCGACGGCGGCGATGCCGTTCGTCCGGGCGCGGGTCACCGCCTCGTCGGCGGCGGCGGTCAGCGCCACCGGGCCGGGCGCGCGGTCCGCGTCCAGCACGGCGGCGGCCGGTGTGGACGACTCGACCGTGATCTGCGCGGCGGCGTTGGCGACGCCCTTGGCGAGGAGGTCGAGGTAGGCCGGCACGCGGGCGATGCCGTGCGACTCGACGCCCCGCCGGGCGGCCCAGACGAACACGTCGGCGGTGGTGCGGGCGTCGTCCGCGCTCAGCCCTCCCTTCTCGAGGAGGGCGGCGGAGAAGGTGCGGAGGTCCTCGGCGGGGACGACGACCTTCCCCGGCTTGGGGGTGGGGGTGTCGGACATGGTGGCGGAAGCCTCCTGGGTCAGCGGGTGACGAGGACGTCGACGACGGCGGTGGTACCCTCGGCGACCGCCTTGAGCGCGCGCTCCAGCGCGGGCACGAGCGCGTCGGTCGTGTCGACCGTCTCGGTGTGCATGCCGAACGGCTCGGCGAACGCCGCGAGCCGGGGCAGGCGGTGCAGGTCGGTGCCGAGCCATTCGCCGGTCTCGGCCGCCGCGCCGTCGGGGTAGAACCTGCGGTGGTTGAGGTTCATCGACTTGTAGACACGGTTGTTGAACACCACGATCAGCACCGGCAGTCCGTACGCCTTGGCGGCGTCGTACGACTGGATGACCGGGTTGTAGGCGAACGCGCCGTCGCCGATGGTGAGCACCACCGGGCGCTCCCCCGAGGCGAGCTTGACGCCGAGCGCCACGGCGATGCCCTGGCCGAGTCCGCCCTGCACGTAGAAGTACGAGTCGGGGGTGGACGTCTGCACGTGGCGCTTGACGACCCGGCTGTGCGTGATCGTCTCGTCGACCACGATGCCGTCCCTGCCGTCGAGCAGCCGGCGCAGTGTCGCGGCGACGAGCACCGGGTCGACGCCCTCGCTCTCCGCGGCCTTCGCCTCGGCGCGGACGATGGCGGCCTGCTCCGCCGCGTACCGCTCGTCCTGCGCCGTGCGGCGCACGGCGACGGCGGCCGTGTCGAGGTTCGCCGCCCGCCGGGCGAGCTGGCGCAGCGTGTTGGTGACGTTCCCCTCCAGGTACCTGTCCGCGAACAGCACCTGGTAGACGACGTGCGGGCGCTGCGGCACCTCGTCGATGACGACGATCCGGGCCTTCGAGGGCTTGCGGCTCGGCGGGTAGAACGGGACGCGGCAGTTGACCAGCAGGATGAGGTCGGCCTCGTCCATCCAGGGCCCGATGTCGCTGCCGGCGTGCAGCGGGTGGTTCCGCGGGAAGTTGCCGCACACCGCCGAGTCGGGTTCGACGACCGGGATGTTCCACGCCTCGGCGAAGGCCACGAGCGCCTCGAAGCCGCCGGCCTCGCGGCCGGCCGTCTCCGTGACGATCACGGGGTTCCTCGCCTCGCGGATCATCTCCGCGACGGGGTCGACCTCCTCGGGCGAGCTGTGCGTGGAGCCCGGGCGGACGATCGGCTTGGCCTCGCGCCCGTCCCAGTCCTCCAGGAGGATCTCCAGCGGGATGTTCAGGTACGCGGGGCCCGCGGGTGCCCGCCAGGCCAGCTCCGCCGACCGGGTGATCATGGTCGGCAGGGTGTGGACGCTGGCGGCCTCGGTGGCCCACTTGGTGAACGGCCGGGCGATGCCCTGCGGCCCGCCCACGATCGACAGGTTCCGGTACCACTGGCCGCCCGGGTCCTGCCCGGGGCCGTCGCCGTAGGTGCTCGACTCCGAGGAGGTGACCACCATCGGGACGCCGGCGAGCAGGGCGCCGTGCACGGCCATCGAGCCCTGCAGCAGCCCGGGGGCGGCGTGCAGGAGCACGCCCTGCGGGCGCCGGGTGACGAGGCCGTACCCGGTGGCCATGCCGACCGCCACGGTCTCGTGGGTGAGGTCGAGGTAGTCCGGCGCCGGGTCACCGTCGCGGTGACGCCGGGCCAGGGACTCCCACACCGGGGCCCATTCGGACCCGGAGGAACAGAAGAGGTAGTCGGCGCCGACGGCGTTGAAGGCGGAGACGACGGCGTCACCGCCGTCGGCGCCTGGCGTGTTGCTGGTGTCCGTCATCTCGGTGCCTGCCTCAGCCCTGGGCCGGCCAGTCGAGGACCTCGCAGATGCCGCGGCCCATCATCCACTCCAGCTCTTCGGGGGTGAAGTCCCAGTGCTTGGTGAACTGCTCGATCGTGTCGGTGTAGGTGATGCCGTGACCCAGCAGGCGGGTGATGTCGGTGCCGTAGAAGCAGCGCTCCGGGCCCATCTTGTCGACCATCGCCCGCACGTACTTCTCGATGTTCTTGTTCGGGAAGGGCTCGGTGGAGTAGCCGGGCAGCGCCGACACCTTGACGTAGATGTTCGGGTGCTTGTGCAGGTCGGCGGTCTCCTCCGCCCAGTAGCCGATCGCGTCGTCGACGCAGCGGGCCATGATGCCCATGTGGTCGATGATGATCTTCAGGTCGGGGTGCTTCGCGGCGATCCGGCCGAGCTCGGCCTTCCACACCGGGGCGTGCACCATGGTGGGCACCCGCAGTTCCTCGGCGACCGGCCAGTACCAGTCGTTGGTGCCGTCGATCATCCAGTTGCGGTCCTGCGGGCGGTGGAAGGTCAGCCGGGTGCCCTTGACGTGCGGGTTCTGGGCGAAGTCCCGCAGCATGGCCGTGCCCTCCTCGGGCTTGTTCTGCGGGATGCGCGCCATGATGCCGAAGCGGTCCGGGTGGGCCTCGCACGCCTCCAGGGCGTAGTCGATGCGGTCGCCCTCCCAGGACGGCGGGAGGATCAGCGCCCGGTTGACGCCGGCCTCGTCCATCAGCTCCAGCGCCTCCTCGTAGGAGAAGGGGTCCTCGCGGTGGCCGTTGAGGCGGATCCGCTCACGTGCGCCGGGAACCCAGGGGCGGTCGGCGGACTCTTCCTTCCAGATGTGGATCTGGGTGTCGACCACGAACATGGTGGGCCTCTTTCGTTCGGGTGGTGCGGTGGTGGGGTGTGGAATAGACGTTAGGGCTGGTCGGGGGTCTTGCGGAGATCCCGGCGTGCAAGCATCTGTTGCACGTCAGGGCGTCTTCCGCCCGCCCGGCGTCAGGACGCGTCGCGCTCGCCGAGCACGACGTCGGAGACGTACTCGGCGATCGCCATGCTGGACGTCGCCGCGGGTGAGGGCGCGTTCCGGACGGTCGTGACGGCGCCCAGCCGGTGGATGCGGAAGTCGTCGACGAGGCTGCCGTCGCGGTCCAGGGCCTGCGCACGGACCCCGTTCTTCGTCCGCGCGACGTCCTTCGGCCCGATGTCCGGCACGTAGTCGGCCGCGGCCCTCATGTAGACGGACGTGAAGAACGAGCCGCGCATCTCCCGCACACCGGTGCGCCAGTGCTGTCGCGCCATGTGCCAGCTGCCCGGCCAGGCGGCCATCCGCAGGAGTTCGCGCGGGTCGACGCGGGAGCGCGTGTAGCCCTCCCTGGCGTACGCCAGGACGGCGTTGGGCCCCACTTCCACCTCCCCCGTGACGCGCCGGGTGAAGTGCACGCCGAGGAAGGGGTACCGCGGGTCGGGCACCGGGTAGACGAGGCTCCGCACCATGTGCGCCTTCTCGTCCGACACGCGCATGTACTCGCCGCGGAACGGGATGATGCGCGGCTCCGCACGGTCCTCCGCGAGCCGCGACACCGTGTCGGCGTGCAGGCCGGCGCAGACGACGAGCCGGTCGACGCGGACGGTCCGCTCCCCCGAGGCGACCTCCAGGCCGCCGGTGACCCGGCCGACCCGGGTCACCGGGAAGCCCAGCCTCACCTCGCCGCCGGAGTCGGCGATGTCCTGCGCGAAGGACCTGGCGATCCGCCCGTAGTCGGTGATCGCCGTCCGCGGGGAGTGCAGGGCGGCGAGTCCGGTGGCGAACGGCTCGATCTCGCGGATCTCGGCGGCGGAGACCCGCCGCAGGCCGGGCACGGCGTTCTCGGCGGCCGTCACCTCCAGCCTGTCGAGCCGGGCCACGTCGTCGGCGTTCACCGCCACGACGAGCTTGCCGCTCTCCTCGTACGGCAGCGCGCGGTCCGCGCAGTACGCGCGCAGCAGGTCCCTGCCCCGGGTGCACAGCTGCGCCTTGAGGCTGCCGGGCTTGTAGTAGATGCCGGCGTGCACGACGCCGGAGTTGTGGCCGGTCTGGTGGAGGGCCACGTCGGGCTCCTTCTCCAGGACCACGATGCGGGTGCCCGGTCGCCGGTGCGCGAGTTCGCGGCCGACGGCGAGGCCGACGATACCGGCACCGATGATGCCGATCGTCTCGTCAGCCATGGTGGTGCTCCGTTCCTGGGGTGCGGTGGGCGGTGGTGCGGCCGGTCACGGACCGAAGTGGAAGGCGACGGTCTTGACGCGGGTGTAGAAGCGCAGGGCCTCGCCGCCCTGCTCCTTGAAGGCGGATCCGGAGGCGCGGAAACCGCCGAAGGGGTGGTGGACGTCCCAGCCGGAGGTGGTGGTGTTCACCGCGACCTGGCCGCAGTCGGCCGCCTCGGCGAACCGGTGCGCGGCCCCCAGGTCGCGGGTGAAGAGCGCGGCGGCGAGCCCGTAGTCGGAGTCGTTGACCTCCGCGAGGGCCTCGTCGAGGCCGTCGACCGGCCGCACGACGACGACCGGGCCGAAGACCTCCTCCCGCCAGATCGCCATCTCCCGGGTCACGTCGCCCAGGACGGTGGGCACGACGTAGCAGCCGTGCGCGTGCGCCTCGCCCTCGGGCACGCCGCCGCCGGCCAGCACGGTCGCCCCCTCCTTCACCGCACGGGCGATGTCCGCGAGGACGCCGTCCCGGTGGCCGCTGCTCGACAGCGGGCCGACGACGGTCGTGTCCTCGCCGCCCGGACCGATCCGCAGCGCGGCGACGGCGGCGAGCAGCAGGTCGGTGAACTCCCGGTACACCGACCGCTCGACGAGCACCCGGCTGGTAGCGGTGCAGCGCTGGCCGGTCTGGCCGAACGACGCCACGAGGAGCGCGCCGACGGCCTTGTCCAGGTCGGCGTCGGCGAGCACGACGGTGGCGTTCTTGCCGCCCAGCTCGCCCTGGAAGCGGACGTTGCGGTCGGCGAGCGAGCGGCGCAGCCCCTCCCCCACCGCGTTGCTGCCGGTGAAGGTGACGGCGGCGATCCGGGGGTCGCCGGTCAGGGCGTCCGAGATCCGGCCCACCCGGCCGGTCACCACGCCGAGCACACCGGCGGGCAGGCCCGCGTCGTGCAGGGCCCGGGCCAGCAGGAGGCCCGACAGCGGGGTCTCGGAGGCCGGCTTCAGGACGACCGCGTTGCCGGCCGCCAGGGCGGGCGCCAGCTTGCGGGCCGGCGTGAGCAGCGGGTCGTTCCACGGGGTGATGGCGAGGACGACGCCGATCGGCTCGCCGTGGAAGCTCGTGCGGGTGTCGGGCCGGGCGTCGTGGACGAGGGTGCCGTAGCCGTCCCGGGCGATCCCGGCGTAGTACTCGAAGAAGTCGGCGGCCTTCTGCACCTCGCCGCTCGCCTCCTTGAAGGTCTTGCCGTTCTCGGCGACGACGTCGGCGGCGATGCCGTCGGCCCGCTCCCGCAGCAGCCGCGCGGTCTCGAAGAGGACGCGGGCCCGGTCGAAGGGGCTGGTGCGCCGCCAGACGTCGAAGCCGGCCGCCGCGTGGTCGTGGATCCGGGTGACGTCCGCGGCGCCCAGCGCCGGGACCCGGGCGACCGGGGTGCGGAGGTCGGCCGGGTCGTGGACCGGCAGCCACTCGCCGGTCGTCACCCACTGCCCGCCTGACAGCGTCTCCAAGCTGCGCATCGGAATCGTTTCTCCCGTCGGTGGTGTGTGTGGTGACGACGACACCGCATCCGCGGCGAGCGGGCCAGACCTGCGGCGGCAGACATAGCTTGCGCACCGCGCACGGCCGGACGTGCCCGATCCGTGCTGGAATCGGCACCGCCCCGAGCCGTCACCGACCAAGGAGGAAGAACACCGTGGCATTCGCCGTCATCGCCCGTTACCGCTGCGAGCCCGCGGACGGGCCGGCCGTCCGCTCGGCCCTGCTGGACATGCGCAAGCACACGCTCGCGGAGCCCGGCAACCTCGCGTACGTCGTGCACGAGGACACCGCGCAGCCGGGCGCGTTCGTGCTGTACGAGCAGTACGCCGACCGTGCCGCGTTCGACGCGCACGCGGCCGCCGACCACTTCGCCGAGCTGATCCTGGGCCGGGTGCGGCCGGTGCTCGTGGAGCGCACCGTCACCTTCGCCGAGGTGCTCTGACCCGGCCTCAGGACGGTCCTGCGGCACCGGGAAGGGCCTCGTGCCCTTCCCGGTGCTCCGTCACAGCTCGTTGCCCCAGCACATGCGGGCGACGGTCTCCACGTGGATGAGCTTGCGCCGCTGCTGGTCGGCGGTGAGGGCCGCCACCCCGGCGACGGACGAGAAGCTGCGGTCCGGGCTCACCGCGACGTCCTCGATGTCCTTGAGGTCGGCGACGACGTCCATCCGCGCCATGATCGCGTCGATGTCCTCCAGCCCGGGGAGGGTCGCGTCCACGATGCCGAGGCAGACGTCCCGTTCGACGGGCACGCCGGCCAGCAGTGCCGTCTCGCCCGCCGATCCGGTGGTGTACGGCAGGATCCACCGGTCGACCGGCACGGCGGCGTACAGCCGCTCGGCGGCGGCGCGGTCGACCTCGGCCGGGGCCGTCCAGACCGGGCAGAGCCCGATGCGGACGTCGTCCGGCTTCGAGGCCAGGCCGACGGCCAGCGCGTCGACGGCGAGCGCGTCCTCGAAGGACAGCGCGGTGCGGCCGGCGTCGGCGGCGGCGTCGAGGTCCCGGGCGTAGTCCGGGTTGGTGAGCTGGACGTAGCGGATGCCACGCGCGACGAGCTGCTCGATCTCCTCGCGGACGATCGCGGCGAGGGCCTCGCCGAGCTCGCGGGCGCTCGCCGGGCCGGTGCCCGCCTCGAAGCACTGCGCGGCGAGGTAGGACGGCGCGGGCAGGGTCGCCTTCGCGGCGATGACGGTCAGCCCGGCGAGCTCCACGGCGTCGTCGGCGACCAGTGGCCGCACCGCCTTCGGGTCGCCGTCGGCGATCCAGCGGTCCATCCCGTCGACCGTCCCGCCGGTGCGGCGGAAGCCCGACACGGCGTCGAGGACGGCGCTGCGGAAGTCGGCCCGGCGGTACTCGCCGTCGGTGACGACGGACAGCCGCAGCTTGCGCTGCAGCGCCACCGCGTCGACCACGGCCAGGCGTTCGACCTCGCGGAGCTCCGCGGCGCCGAGCCCGCCCGCGGCGTGCTTCTCACGGGCCGCCAGCACCTCCGGCGGGCGGACGAGCCCGCCGTGGTGGTCGATGCGGAACTTGTACGTGTCAGCCATTCTTCTCCGCCTTCTTCGCGTCCGCCTGCTTCGCGCCGGCCCAGGCGGCGAACTCCAGCTCGTAGCCGAGCGCCGCCAGCACGTCGTCGCAGACCTGCTGGTCCTCGTCGCCGGTGCCGCCGGAGACGCCCAGGCCGCCGAGGATCTCGCCGTCGCGCTTGATGGTGACGCCGCCCTCGGTGGCGACGATGGGGTACGTCGTCATCTGGGAGAGCTGCGAGAAGAACACCGGGTTGCTCTCGGCCCAGCCGTGGAGCATCTTCGTCGGGCGCTGCATGACCGCGGCGCTGAACGCCTTGGCGCGGGCGATGTCCGGGGTGAGCGGGCGGGCGCCGTCCGAGCGGCGCACGCTCAGCACGAAGCCGCCGGCGTCGACGACGGCGATGCTGAACGCCTTGCCGATCTCCTGGCCGCGTGCGAGACACGCGGTGATGATCTCTTCGGCTGCTGCGGAGGAGAGGGTCATGCGGTGGCTGCCTTCCGGGCGGTGAGTTCGTTGCGCAGCACGGTGACGGCCGCGTTGAAGAGCGCCGGGGTCTCCCAGTACATCGAGTGCGGCGCGTTCGGGATGACCTTCAGGACGGAGCCCTCGACCATCTCGTGGGCCCGCTCGACGGTCCTGACGCTGATGACCGCGTCCTTCTCGCCGGCGAGGAACGCGACCTGCACGGGGGAGGCCGCGATCTCGGCGATGGTCGGGCCGTTGGCGCTGAGGTTGCGCAGGTCCTGCATGGTGGCGACGTTGAAGGTGCCCATCTGCCGGAACAGGAAGGTCTTCTCCGGCTGCTCCCGCTGGAACCTCCTGCTGAGCAGGCGGTCGATCACCGGCAGCTTGACGGCCTCGGCGCGGTCGGCGTCCACCAGCGGGGTCAGTTCCGGGTCGGAGATGCCGCCGAGGGAGTGCGCGAGGACGGCCATGCTGATGCGGTCGGGGCGGCTGAGGCCGGCGCGCAGCGCGGCGACGGCGCCGATGGACTGTCCGACGACCATCACGTCGGTCAGGTCCTCCTGGTCGAGGACGGCGATGAGGTCGCCGGGGAAGTCCTGGCCGTCGAACTCGGGCATGGAGGAGTCGGAGTTGCCGAAGCCCCTCAGGTCGACCGTCACGACCGTGAAGTCCCGGCTGAGCGTGGCGACCTGGTGCCACCAGGCGGCGTGGTGCCCGCCCGAGCCGTGCACGAACATGATCGCCGGGCCGCTGCCGTGGCGCTCGTAGTAGATGGAGGTACCGCCGGAGTCGGCGCGGGCCATGGGTGCTCCTTGCGTGGTGCGGGTGGGGGTCAGGAGGGGCGCTTGCCGTGGAACACCAGCTCGATCATGGTGTGGTCCGGGTCGTGGATGTAGCAGAACTTCGACTGGTTCTCGGGCCGCTCGATCGGGCGGGTGTGCCGGATCCCCAGCTCCTTGAGGTGCGCGAGGAAGTCGTCCCAGTCGTCGACCTCGACGGCGAAGTGGTACGGCGCCATGCGGTCCATCTCCTCGACCGGCGTGAAGTGCAGGTCGAAGTTGCCGCGGGTCATCAGCAGCACGCGGGTGTTGCTCTTGGCCTGGATGTGCCGCATCCCGAAGACCTTGGTGTACCACTCCCTGGTCCGCTCGGGGTCGGTGGTGGGGAAGTTGACGTGGTGGATGTAGCGGGGTTCCTTGCTCACGGCTGTCGCCTTTCGCTTCGTCGCGGGGTTGTCTCAGGGCCGGGCGGAGCCGGACCGCAGGGGCGCCGGCTCCGCCAGGACGGGGTTGGAGAGGACGCCGATGCCGCTGATCCCGACCTCGACGGTGTCGCCCGGCTCGATCTGGCAGGCCGACTCGGCCCCCATCCACAGCACGTCGCCGGGGTGCATCGTGTTGTGGCGGGTGATCTCGACGATGTAGTCGTACGGGTCGAAGACCATGTCGCCGGTGGCGAACTCCGCCCGGACCTCGCCGTTGACCCGCAGGGTGGTCGTCTGGGCCAGCGCGTCGACGTCGGTCTCGATCCACGGGCCCATGGGCTTGAACGTGTCGCTGTTCTTGCTCCGCCAGAACGTGCGGTCCCGGTGCTGCCAGGTGCGCGCGCTGACGTCGTTGCCGATCGTCCAGCCGAGGACGGCCGCGCGGGCCTCCTCGTACGTGGCGTTCCGCAGGGTGCGGCCGATGACGGCGACGAGTTCGGGCTCGGCCTCGAACCGGCCCTCGACGCCGGCCGGCTTCACGATGGGCGCGGTGTGGCCGGTGAGCGCGTTGTTGGCGCGGTAGCCGACCTCGGGGCGGGTGGGCACCACGCCGTTGGGGTCGCCGAGGGCGCGCGCGTGCTCGATGTGCCGCCGGTAGTTCATCCCGACGGCGTAGAAGACCGGCGGGACGACGACCGGCAGCCAGACCGCCGTGGCGGCCGGCACGCTGCCGGTGACGGACGGGTCGCCGTCGAGGGGCGATCCGGAGAGCAGGTGCACGTCGTCGCCCTCGACACGGCCCCAGACGGGCGCCCCGTCGACCGAGACACGGGTGTATCGCACCGGCTCAGTCCGTCAGCAGGTGGGAGACGCGCTTGGTGACCAGGTAGGCGTCCAGCCCCTCCGGCCCGCCCTCGCGGCCGTAGCCGCTGGACTTCACGCCGCCGGACGGCGCCTCGTGCACCGAGCCGCCGCAGTGGTTGATGGAGAGGATGCCCGCCTCCAGCTCGCGGGTGAGGCGCTCGGCCGTCGCCGTGGAGCGGGTGAAGCCGTACGCGGCCAGGCCGTAGGGCAGCGCGTTGGCGATGCGCAGCGCCTCGTCGAGGTCGGTGAACGGCACGATCGGGGCGATCGGGCCGAACGGCTCGTCCGTCATCAGCGCGGCGTCGTCCGGCACGTCGGTGAGGACGGTCGGCGGGTAGTAGTAGCCGGGCCGGTCGAGGCGGCTGCCGCCGGTGAGGACCTTGGCGCCGCGGGCGACGGCGTCGGCGACCAGGGCCTCGATCGCGGTGAGGCGCCGCTCGTTGGCGAGCGGGCCCATGGTGACGCCCTCGTCGAGGCCGTCGCCGACGACGGCTGCCTCCGCGGCCCGCACGAACTCCTCGGTGAAGGCCTCGACGAGGCTCTCGTGGACGAGGAAGCGGCTGGGCGAGGTGCAGACCTGGCCGGCGTTGGCGAACTTCGCGGCGGCGGCGCGGCGGGCCGCGGTCACCGGGTCGGCGTCGGCGCAGACGATGACCGGGGCGTGGCCGCCGAGCTCCATGATGGAGGGCTTCATCTGCGCGCCGGACGCGGCGGCGAGGAGCTTGCCGACGGGCACGGAGCCGGTGAACGCGACGAGGCGGGTCGCCGGGTGGGCGATGAGGTGGGCGGAGACCTCGGCGGGCTCGCCGAAGACGAGGTTGAGCACCCCGGCGGGCAGGCCCGCGTCCGCGAAGCAGCGGACGAGCTCGCAGGCGGTGCCCGGGGTCTCCTCGGAGGCCTTGATGACGATGGAGCAGCCCGCCGAGAGCGCGGCGGCGATCTTGCGCATCGGCGAGCCGGCCGGGAAGTTCCACGGGGTGAAGGCGGCGACCGGCCCGATGGGGTGGCGGCGCACGGAGAGCAGGGTGCCGTCCTCGGAGGGGATCACCCGGCCGTAGGCGCGGCGGGCGTCGTCGGCGTCCCAGCGCAGCGCTCCGGCGACGCGCCGGGCCTCGTTGGCGGCCTCGGCCAGCGGCTTGCCCTGTTCCAGGGTCATGATCCGGCCGACCTCGGCGGCGCGGGAGACCAGCAGGTCGGCGGCGCGGTGCAGGATGGCGGTGCGCTGCGCGATCGGGGTGCTGCGCCAGGTCTCGAACCCGGCGGCGGCCGCGGCGGCGGCCCGGTCGAGGTCGGCGGTGGTGGCCAGCGGCACGTGGCCGATCACCTGTTCGGTGGCCGGGTTGACCACCTCGGTGGTGCGTCCGGTCTCGCCCTCGCACCACTCGCCGGCGATGTACAGGCGGAGTGCGGGGTAACCGTGGTCGGTCGTCATGGGGGTGTGTGGCCTCTCACGCTCGGCGGGTGGGTGTCAGGAGTGGGAGTCGTCCGGCGTGTCGCGGGAGCTGCGCAGGGTCCAGATGTGGTGCGGGGGCGTCGTCTCGTGCACCCGGGTCCCGTACGAGTCGTCGACGCGGTCCATGTCGGCCGCGTACTCGACCCGGCCGCCGCACGGCGCGTGGACGAAGCGGAAGACGTTGGAGCCGACGGTGTGGCGGCCGAGCCTGCGGGCTTCCTGCCAGCCCTGGGCGATCATGTGGTTGCCGCCCTCGATCACGTCGTCGAAGCCGGGGACCTCGAACGAGACGTGGTTGTGCCCGGCGCGGTCGGGCCGGTGGCACAGCAGGAAGTTGTGCTGGTCGTCGTCGCCCTCGCACTGCATGAAGGTGCCCATCGGCTTGACGATGTCGGTGGCCCGGAAGCCGAGGCGGTCGAGGTAGAACGCCACCGCCTCCTCCCGGCCGGCCTTCGGGATGTTCAGGGCGACGTGGCACATGCGCAGCGGCCGGACCCGGCCGACGGAGCTCAGGGATTCGTTCCACCGTCGCACGCCGCCCGAGACGTTCGGGGTGCGGACGGCGGGCTCGGGCAGCGGGCGGGGCTTCGCCAGGGCGAGGCCGAGGCCGAAGCCGGTCTCGTCGGCGGTGTGCCGGGTGCCGTCGGCGTCGACGGTGACCTCGCGGTCGACGGCCACGAGAGCGGTCAGCGTCTCCAGTTCCTCCCGGGTGTCGACGCCCCAGACGACCTCGCGCAGGGTCGGCCCCGGCTCCAGGGCCGGCGGCAGCGACGGGTCCGGCTCGGTGTCGAGGTGGAGGGTCTGCCCGACGAGGGTCTCGAAGGTGGCGCGCCGGTCGTCCCGGCCGACGAGTGCCAGGCCGAAGTCCTCGAAGAAACGCACGCACCGATCGAGGTCGTCGACGCCGTACGTCACCGATTCGATTCTCTGGATTCCCATGGACTCCTCATTTCGCGGACCGGTCCGCCGCAGGTGTGCGGCCCGACGGCTGATGTGATCGTAATCTTCGGGCGCCCGGGTTTCGGCGGTCGCGCGGCACGCGTTCCGCAAGCATGTGTTGCAGGGCGGGTCGCGTTCCGCATCCGCGGGCGGGCGCCCGGCCGCGGCCGCCCCGGGGACGGCGAAGGGGCGGCCGGGGAGGCGGCGAGGGCGTGGCCGCGGCCGGGCGCGGGTCAGCGGGAGATCGCCGGGATCGGGTTCTCGGAGAACCAGCGCGTGAGGAAGTCCAGGAAGACGGTGATCTTGCGGGGGGTCTCCTGGCCGGGCCCGTAGATGGCGTAGAGCGGCCGGTCGGGCACGGCCAGCTCGGGCAGCAGCACCTGCAGGGCGCCGGAGACGAGGTCGTCGTAGGCCGGCCGCTGGGGCAGCAGCGCGATGCCGCGGCCGTGCACGGCGGCCTTCTGCAGGGCGAGGTACGAGTTGGACGAGAACGCGACGTTGCGGATCTTGTGCAGGGTGCTCGCGTGGCCGTGGCCGATCCGCCAGACCGGGTCGTTGACGTGGATCAGGCAGTCGTGGGACGCCAGGTCGTTGGGGTGCTCCAGGGTGCCGTGCTCCTCCAGGTAGCCGGCCGACGCGCAGAGCACGAACGGCAGGGAGGCGATCTTCTTCAGCCGGACGCTGGAATCCCGGAGGTCGCGGGTGTGGAATGCCACGTCGAATCCGCTGTCGAGGAAGTCGTAGGTGCGGTCCGACATTCCTCCCAGCTCGAATCTGATCTGGATTTTCGGATGGGCCGCGGAAAACGCCGCAATGGCCTCCCCGAGATCGAGACTGCCGATCCATTTCGGGCAGATGATATTGAGCGACCCCTCGGCCCGGTCGTGGAGGTGGGCGATCTCGGAGTCCTCCGCCTCGATCTCCTGGAGGATACGGCCGGCGAACTCGGCGTACCGCAGGCCGGGGCCGGTGAGGCTCACCGAGCGGGCGGTGCGGTTGACCAGCCGTACCCCGATCTGCCGCTCCAGCTCGGCCACGTGGCGCGACACGAGCGACCCGGAGGAACTCAGGAGCTTGGCCGCCCCGCTGAAACTGCCGACGTCGGCGACGGTGACGAAGCTGCGCATGAGAAGCAGACGGTCCATGGTTCCTCCTGGCCCCCCGGGGCGCCGGAGGGTGTCCGGGCCGCGGCGGGCGCGGTTGGTGCGGGTGCACGGGTGCGCGGTGCGCGCAGGGGTGCGGATCGGGGTAACGGCCGGGCGGCGGGGTGGGTTCCGGCCGGCGCGGGCGGTCGGGTTCCACCGGGTGCACGCGGTGCGCGCCGCACCGGTGGACCGGGCGGCGCGTATCCGGGAGCGGGTGGGTGTCAGGGGCAGTAGCGGGGGGCTTCGGCCAGGTTCTCCTTGGTGATGAGCGTGATCGGGGTCTTCGCGATCTTGTCGGCGCCGCCCTTGCGGAGCAGGTTCAGGCTGTTGTCGATCGCCAGTCGGCCGGTGGTCATGGCGGAGTTGGCGACGGTGGCCGAGAACCGTCCGTCCTTGACGGCCGCGAGGCCCTGCTCGGTGCCGTTGACCGTCACGATCTTGACGTTCTTGCCGGCGGCGGCGAAGGCCTTGCGCGCGCCGAAGGCCATCTCCTCGTTCGCCACGAACGCGTACGCCAGGTCGGGGTGCGCCTGGATCATGTTCTCGGCGACGTCCTGGGCCTTCGCGGCGTTGAACATGCCGGGCTGGTTCGCCACGACCCTGGCGTTCGACGGGAGCTGCTTGCTGAAGCCCGACGTGAGCAGGTCGGACGCGGCACCCGGTGCGCCGGCGATGATGCCGACCTCGGCCGCCTTGCCGGCGGCGTCCTCGGCCACCCAGTCGGCATCCAATTGTCCCACCTTGGTGAGATCGACGACGACCGCACCGAGGATCTCCGTGGGGTCGTCGGTGACGACCGAGGTGAGGAAGATCGGGATCTTCGCCGCCCTGGCCTTGGCTATGTCGCCCTTCAGGGCGTCGACGTTCACCGTCTGGACGATGAGCGCGTCGACGTTCCGCGAGATCATGTCCTCGATGTTGGACAGCTCGGTGCCGGGGTTCTGGTGGGAGTTCGCCGTGTAGAGCTTGACCTTGCTGCCGGTCGCCGTGGCCTCGACGGACTTCTGGAGGCAGGTGTGGAACTCGGTGTCGCCGCCGTTGACGAACCCGATCGTGACCGTGCCGTCCGCGGAGCTTCCGCTGCCCGACCCGGAGGTGCAGGCGGCCAGGGAGAGGGCGAGGCCGGTGATCGAGGCCGCCGCCGCGACTCTGCGGAGGTGGGGGAACTGAGGCATGGGTGAGTGCCTTTCCGAGCGTGTGAGGGAGGGGTCAGCGTCGGGAGGAGCGGTGGAGCTGGTTGGCGACGGCCGCCACGAGGAGGACACCGCCGACCGAGATCTGCTGGAAGTAGCTCGACACCTGGAGCAGGTTGAGCGCGTTGGCGACGACGCCGAGCAGGACGACGCCGAGCACGGTGCCGACCACGGTGCCGTGCCCGCCGGCCAGCGACGTGCCGCCGATGACCACCGCGGCGACGGCGGTGAGCTGGAGGGTGAGGCCACCCGTGCCGGGGCTGCTGGCCCCGAGCCGGGAGAGGAGCATCAGGCCGGCGAGTCCGGCGAGGGCGCCCGTCAGGCCGTAGAGCGCCATCTTGTGCCAGGCGACGTTGATGCCGCTGAGCCTGGCGACGTGCTCGTTGCCGCCGATGGCGAAGGCGTCGCGGCCGAAGACGGTGAACTTCATGGCCACGGCGGTCACCGCCATCACGAGGACGGCCGCGATCAGGAGGTTCGGCAGGCCGAGGGTCGACTCGTTGCCGAGCGTCGAGAGGTGCGTCCCGATGGAGACGCTGTGTCCGTCCAGCACCAGGAGGGCGACGCCGTCGAGCAGGGTGGCCGATGCGAGGGTCGCCACGAAGGGTGCCACGTTGGTGTAGGTCACCACGGCGCCGTTGATCAGGCCGATGGCGGTCGCCAGGAGCATCGACAGCACGACCGTGACCGTCGGGGACGTGCCGTCCGCCAGGAGCTGCGCCGCGACGGCCGTCACCACGGCGGCGGTGCCGCCCATCGAGAAGTCCATCCCGCCCGCGGTCATGAGCAGCGTGAGACCGGCGGCGATGACCGCGACCACGCTGACCTGCCGGAGGATGTTGACCAGGTTGGTGGAGCTCGCGAACGAGTCGGTCTCCAGGGTGGCGACCGTGACGACGACGATCAGCACGGCGAACAGGCCGGTGTGCGGGAGGCCGCGCAGCACCCGCAGCGGGCCGTGCGACGGGGAGTCTTGCGCGGGGCCCTTGGCGGCGGGCTTCTCCGGGGGCGCGGTGATGCTCATCGGGGTTGTCCTTTGAGGGCGGCGGCGACGAGTTCGTCGCGCGTGATGGCGGTGACGTCGTGCTCGGCGACCACGCGGCCGGCGCTGACGACGATCACCCGGTCGGCCAGCCGCATGACCTCCTCGGCGGAGGACGACGCGAGCAGGACGGCCACGCCGCGGGAGGCGAGGTCGTCGACCAGGGCGTGGATGTCGGCCATGGCCGCCACGTCCACGCCGTTGGTGGGGTCTTCGAGGAAGACGGCGACCGGTGAGGTCTCCAGCCACTTGGCGAGCAGCACCTTCTGCTGGTTGCCGCCCGACAGTCCGCCGACCGCGGGGTCGCGGGTCAGCGTCCTCACCCGGTACGCCTCGCGGAGCGGGCTCGCCCGCCTCGCCAGGTCCGACCAGCGCTGCAGGCGGCGCCGCGACAGCCGGTCGGTGGCCAGCATGAGGTTCTCGTCCACGGAGAGGTCCGGGATGAGGCCGAGGGCCCGGCGGTCGCCCGTCACGCAGCGCAAGCCGCTGGCGAGCGAGCGGGAGATCCGGCCGAACGGCACCACGGCGCCGTCGACCAGCATCGTCCCGGTGTCGGGGCGGCGGCGGCCGGAGAGCACGTCGAACAGCCTCGACTGCGCGTCGCCGGCGGGGCCGAGCACCCCCACGATCTCGCCCTTGCGGACCTCGACGGAGAAGTCCGCGACGGCCCGGCCCTGCCGCACGCCGCGCAGGGTCAGGGCGACGTCGTCCTTGGGCCGCGGGCGCTCCGGCCGGTGCGAGACGACGTCGCGGCCGACCATGGTGCGCACCAGCTTCGCCGGGTCGGTCTCCGAGGCGGGGCCGCTGTCGACCACGGCGCCGTCACGCATGACGGTGACGTGGTCGGCGATCGACAGCACCTCGTCGATGTAGTGCGAGATGTAGACGACGGCCATGCCGTCGTCGCGCAGGGTGCGGACGAGGCGCCGGATCTGCTCGGCCGCGTCCGCCCCCAGGCACGCGGTCGGCTCGTCCAGGATGAGCACCCTGCCGCCGCGCCGGACCTCCCGGGCGACCTCGACCATCGTCTGCTCGGCCACGGTGAGCCCGCCCGCGGGGCGGCGCACGTCGATGTCCAGGCCCAGGTCGGTGAGGGCCCGGCGGGCCTTCTCCTCCACGGACTTCCAGGACACGAACGCGTGGGGCGCGGGCAGGTCGCCGAGGAGGATGTTCTCCGCGACCGTCAGTTCCTTCACGAGCTCGCGGCGCTGGGGCACCGTCGAGATGCCGAGCCGGCGGGCCCGCCGGGCGGACAGCCCCGGCTGGGGCCGTCCGTCGATCTCGATGGTGCCGCTGTCGGCCTGGTACACGCCGGCCAGCACCTGGACGAGGGTGGACTTGCCGGCGCCGTTCATGCCCATCAGGGCGTGGACCTCGCCGGGGCGGATGTCGAGGGAGACCCCCTTGAGGGCCGCGGCGCCGCCGAAGCTCTTGCCGAGGTCGCGGATCCGGACCACGGGCGCCGTCGCGGTCGCCGCCCGGTTCGTCGCGGGCCCGGCGTGCACCGGGGACCCTCCGCCGGACGGCCGGTGGGTACGGGCCGTCACGGCTTGGACCTGTCCCCGCCGTCGGAGACGCGCTCGAACCCGCGGATGTCGGGGAACGGGGGCCGGCGGTCGGCCTGGAGGTCCACCTGGAAGGTGTTCAGACACATCCCGAGCATGGTGAAGTTGCCGAGGGCGCCGATCGCGTCGACCAGGCCCTGCGAGCCGAAGTAGCCGTGGGCCCGGGCGAAGGTCTCGTCCGACACGAAGTGGTCGACGAGCACCTCCCTGCAGAACTGGTAGAACGCCTGGTCCCCGTCGTTCTCGAAGACCGCCTCGCGGCGCTCCGCGATGGCCTCGACCACGGCCTCCGGCACGCCCGCCTCGACGGCCGAGGCCACGTGGGCGTTCCACGAGTACTGCGCGTCCCAGTTGCGGGCCGCCATCAGGAGCGTGAGTTCGCGCAGGTGCTCGGGGAGGCTGCAGTCGAAACGGGCGAACGCACCGAGCGACTCGACCCGCTCGCACAGCGCGGGGCTCTGGAGCCAGACCCGGAACGGGCCACGGACGCCACCCCGCCGCGCGACGATCCGCGCGGCGAGTTCCTTCTGGTGATCGCTCATCTCTTCGTCTGCCAGAACGGGAAGCCTCATGGTCGGGTCCTGTCTCTCATCCGTTAACACGGGTGGAACATCTGTCTGCTGGCTGCTGACCGTACCTCCGGACCGGGAGCGATCCACCCCTCCAGGAATGCAAGGTAAAACTGCACGCCAGGGCCCCCTCGTTCACCCGGACGGCACCTACCGTCGGACGGGACACCGACCTCGAAAGGGATTCACCATGAGCGTCATCATCAAGGCCGCCGTCGTCCGCCGGCTCGACCGCGGCGGGGCGATCGTCACGACCCCGCTGGTCACCACCGCGGCCGCGGACGGCGAGAACCTGATCACCAGCGGCATGAGCGTGTACCCGGTGGGATCCGGCGCCCCCATGCACTCGCACAACTGCGACGAGCACGTGACGATCCTGGAGGGCGAGGCGGAAGTGCTGGTGGAGGGGCAGGTGACCCGCCTGGAGCAGTTCGACACCACCTACATCCCGTCGCCGGTCCCGCACCTCTTCCGCAACGTCGGCACCACCCCGCTGCGGATCCTCTGGGTGTACACCTCGGGCACCGTGACCCGGACGTTCAGCGACACCGGCGTGACCGTCGAGCACCTGTCGGCGCAGGACCAGATGGCGTGAGACCCCGGTGGGCGTGAGCGGCCCGCCCCGGCCCGGCAACGGACGGCGGTGGACCGTCCGGCTTCCTCTCCGCGACCGTGAACAGCGGAGACGGCCCCACAGGATCCCGATCGTGGAAGTCGAGGGTTTCCTCATGACCGGGCCGCGCACGCGCGCCCGGGCGCCGCGGCGTCAGCCGCGGTCGAGCAGGTGCCGCATGACGCGCCGGAAGACCAGTCGCCCGCACCAGGCGGTCGGGCGGTCGAGGAGGCGCGGCAGCGCTGCCACCCGGAGATCCTCGCGCCACTGCACGACCGACCCTCCCCGGTACGGGCGCACCTCGATCTCGGCCCAGCCGGTCACCACGCGCCCGCGCTTCTCCAGCCGGCACAGCCCCGGCCGGTCGGCCTCCGGCGGCTGCCAGGCCGTCACGGTCATCGGGTCGTCGAAGCCGAACGGCCCGAGGGCGGTCCGCGCCGTGAAGCCGGCTCCCTCGCCCTGCGGGGACGCGCCGGTCAGCCGGATCACCGTGAACGGCACAGGGGCGGCGTGGCGCTCCCAGTCCGTCATCCGGCGCCAGGCCTCGGTGCCGGACAGCGCGGAACGACGGGTGATCCTCAGGAGCGCCATGCCGCGATCCTAGGCCGTGCCGGCCCGGCCGCCGGGGACCGACAGCCGGGGACCGACAGCCGGCGGCCGGGCAGCCCGTGAACCGGTCGGGCTCAGGATCCGTCCGCGGGGCGGCGGGCCGCCCACAGCGTGCGCGTGGACCGCACCACGAGGTCGTCGCGGTGGCGGACGTCCTGCGGGCCGCCGTCGAGGAGGGCCCCGAGGGCGTCCAGGTCGGCCGGGCCGACCCGGTCGCGGACGGCGCCGCGGATCCGGTCGAGCACCTGGTGCGCGTAGAGACCGGCACCGGCCGGCAGCGGGGCGCGCACCTCCAACTGCTCGGTGCGCTCGGCCTCGACCGTAAGACCTGCCGCCACCAGCAGTGCACCCCAGTCCGCGCCCAGGTGCGGCACCTGCTCGGCGTGGACCACCGACAGCACCTCGCGGCAGCGTGCCTCCAGGCCCGGGCCGCTCGTCCCGGGCCCGTCGCCCGGCTCCCCGGGCGCGTCGGGCGCGTCCTCCGGCAGGAAGCGCGGCAGCCCGTCCATCTCGACGACGGCCAGCAGGCCGCCGGGGCGCAGCGCGGCCCGGATCCCGGCGAGTCCCGCGGCGGGGTCGTCCAGGTGGTGCAGGGAGGCCGACGCCCAGACGAGGTCGGCGTCGGTGATGCCGGGCAGGCCGGCCGCGGCGTCGGCCTCCAGGGTGCGGACGCGGTCGCCGAGGCCCCTCGCGCGGGCGGCCGCGGTGAGGCGGTCGAGCATCGCGGGCGAGGTGTCGACCGCCGTCACCCGGGCCGCGGGAAAGCGTTCGAGCAGCGCGAACGTGCCGGTGCCGGTACCCGCGCCGAGGTCGACGACGTGGGTGACGGCGTCACCGGCCAGGTCGGCGAGCCGGCCGGTCACGGCGGCGAGGTACGGGGCGAACACCACGGCGTCGAGGTCGAGCATCTCGGCGAGGCCGTCCTCGTGACCGGGGCCGTGGTCGTGGTCGTGGTCATGGCCGGGGCCGTGGTCGTGGCCGGGACCGTGGTGGTGGCCCTGGCCGTGGTGGTGGCCGTCGGCGTGGGCGGGCGCGCCGGGGCGGTGCGACTCGGGCGTGTGCGGGTCGTGTGGTGCGGGGTGTGCCATGCGGCCGACCCTACAGAACCTTGCAGCAGAGGCATGCACTCTTGCCGATGACGCAAGAAGGCGGCGGATTCGACGGCGCCATGCGCAAGGCGCCGCCGATGCTCCCGTACCGCACGGCACCCCGACCGCGGTCGACCGCGCCCGGACGCCCGGACGCCCGGCCGCCCGGCCGCAGCGCGAGCGCACTGCTCGGCGGGCCCGGTACCACGGGCCGGACGGGCCGCGCGGCACATTCCGGCAGAGTCCGTCCTCATGGGCGAACCACGGGCTGACACCGGTACGTCAACCCCCTTCCGGGGCAAGCCTGGTGCACCACCGGCCCGGCACGCGCCCCCTTCCCACTGGTGTGCGAGTCACCTGAACATCCACCCGAAAGGAACGAAATCATCTATACAGAAGCATTGTTGAGGTTTCGTCAGATACCCGCCGCAACCGGCTATGCTGCTTCCCGCCCGGCGCACCGCTCCCCCGCCGCACCCGGGTGGCGTGGGGTGGCGCGCGCCCCCGGCCACGGGTGGCGCGCAGCCTCCGGCGCCGCCACCCCCCGCCCGTCCACCCCTGCTCTCCCGATCGTTTGAGGATGCTGATGCTTCGTGCTGGATCGTCACCCGGAGGTCAGGGCCACGCTCACGTCCTCGTGTGGCTGCTGCCCACGGCCCTGACGGCCGTCGCCGCCGTCGTCGCCGTCGCGGCGTCCTCCGCCGGCGCCCGTGCGGGTGTCGTCTGGTGCGGCGTCGTGGGTACGGCGGCGGTGGCCGTGGTGGCGGCCGAGGCTGCGCGCCGCGGGCGCGTGCTGGAGGCCCTGCGCGTGCAGTACGCCCGGCACGACGCCGAGTTGCGCCGACGGCTGGCCCGGCAGGAGACCGAAACGGTCCTGCTGGCCACGGTCGCCCTGCCCGAGGCCGTGTCGCGCCTCCAGCGCGGCGAGTTCACCGAGGACGTGCTGAAGGCGTACGAGTCGCACGAGACCGTCACCGGACCGGAGTTCCAGGCCGCGCGCCAGGCCGTGCTGCGCACCGTGCTGGAGGCCGTCGACAACGAGGAGGGCATGCGCGAGTCCGCGCAGCGGGCCTTCGTCAACATCGCCCGCCGGGTCCAGGCCATCGTCCACCGGCAGGCACAGGACCTCCGCGAGATGGAGGACCGGCACGGCAACAACCCGGCCGTCTTCGACGACCTGCTGCGCCTCGACCACGGCAACGCGCTGGTCGGGCGCCTCGCGGACAGCATCGCCGTGCTCGGCGGCGCCCGCCCCGGCCGGCAGTGGAGCAAGGCGGTGCCGCTCTACAGCGTGCTGCGCGGCGGCATCTCCCGGATCCTCGACTACCAGCGGGTCGAGCTCCACCCGGTGTCCGAGGTCGCCGTGGTCGGCCCCGCCGTCGAACCGCTCATCCACGCGCTCGCCGAACTCCTCGACAACGCCACCCGCTACTCGCCGCCCCACACGCACGTCCATCTGACCGCCGTCGAGGTGCAGACCGGCATAGCGATCGAGATCGAGGACGGCGGCCTCAGCCTGAGCGAGGAGGGCCGGGCCCGCGCCGAGCGGATGCTCAAGGAGGCCCAGGCGGGCATCGACCTCAACGACCTCGGCGAGACCCCCCGGCTCGGTCTGGCCGTCGTCGGCCGGCTCGCGCAGGCGTACGGCTTCCAGGTCTCGCTGCGCCCCTCCGCGTACGGCGGCGTCCGCGCCGTGCTGATCGTGCCGCAGGACCTCCTGACCACGGCGCCCGCCCCCGGGCGGGCCCACGGCATCGGCGCCGGCCCCGGCCTCTCGCCGTCGGGCGCGGGACGGGTGCGGGGCACCTGGACGGTGCCCGCGCCGTCCACGGAGCAGTCCTTCGGGTCGGCCCAGGGGGCCTTCTCCGGGCCGGTCACGGCCGACGGCGACATCGCCGTGGTGAGCCGCCGGACCCCGAACGGCCTGCCGCAGCGCCGCCGCCATGCCGCGCCCTCCCGCGCCGCGGGCACCCCGGCGGCGCCCGCGGTCCCCGAGCCGGCGCAGGCGCCGGTGCAGCCGGGAATGTGGCTGGCGGCGTTCAACGACGGGGTGAACGGCCACGCATCGCCTGCGGAAGGCGGCGGCCGCACCAGTGACGAGTCTGCAGGGAAGGGCGAGCAGTGATTCAGCAGCGGACCAACATGGACTGGATGCTCAAGGAACTGGCGGACGGCGTCCCGCACGCCCGGCACGTCGTCGTGCTCTCCGCCGACGGCCTGCGGATGGCGCAGTACGGCACCGATGCCGACACCGCGGACCGCCTGGCCGCGGCCTGCGCCGGCCTGCAGAGCCTGGCCGCCGCCGTGGGCCACGAATTCCCGCACGGCGACGGGCGGATGCGGCTGGTCGTGATCGAGATGGGCGGCGGCTTCTTCTACCTGATGGCCGCCGGCGCCCGGGCGTACCTCGCGGTGCTGGCCGACGCGGGCGTCGACGCGGGGCTGATGGGCCAGCGGATGCGCGACCTCGTCGCCCGGATCGGCGAACACCTCAGTACGCCTCCGCGCAGCGGCGAGCAGGTCGCGTGAGTGCAGCCGACCAGGACTGGGACGAGGGCCACCCCGAACGTCTCTACGTGATCACGCGCGGCCGCAGCGGTATGGCCGCACGGACCACGTTCGACCTGGTCACCCTGGTCGTCTCCCGTTCGGAGCCGACGCCCACCCTGCCGCCGGAGCACGCGGCGATCCTGCGGATCTGCGGCTCGCCGCTCTCCGTGGCGGAGATCTCCGCCCACCTGCGGCTGCCCGTGAGCGTGATCACCGTGCTCCTGACGGACCTCCTCGCCGAGGAGCGGATCGAGGCCCGCGCCTCCGTCCCGCCCGCGGCCCTTCCCGACCGTGCCCTGCTGGAGGCGGTGATCCATGGACTTCAGAAGCTCTGACACGGTGGTGGGGCCGCAGCACGCGGACCTGCTCCCGGCCACGGCCGCCACGGCGGTCAAGGTGGTGATCGTGGGCGGTTTCGGCGTCGGCAAGACGACCCTGGTCGGCTCCGTGAGCGAGATCCGTCCGCTCACCACCGAGGAGACGATGACGCAGGCCGGGGCGGGCATCGACGACACCGCCGGGGTGGAGCGCAAGACCTCCACCACCGTCGCGATGGACTTCGGCCGCATCAGCATCAGCGACGAACTGGTGCTGTACGTGTTCGGCACGCCCGGGCAGGAACGGTTCTGGTTCCTCTGGAACGGCCTGTTCGAGGGGGCCCTCGGCGCGGTCGTCCTCGTCGACACCCGCCGCCTCGAAGTCAGTTTCGACGTGATCGGGCGGCTGGAGGACCGCGGCGTGCCCTTCGTGGTCGCGGCCAACACCTTCCCCGAGTCGCCGGCCTACCCGACCGAGGAGCTCCGCGCCGCGCTCGACCTGCCCCCCGAGGTGCCGATCGTCGCGTGCGACGCCCGGACCCGGGAGTCCAGCCGCGACGTCCTGATGGCGCTGATGCGCTACCTGTACCACCTCTCGGCCCCGGCCGTGCACTGACCGTGCTCCGCCCCCACCGCCCGATCGCCCGATACGCCGACCGCCTCACGCCGACCCCGGAGATGCCGTGACCACCGCGTTCCCTGACGATGCCTCCCTCACCCCGCCGCCCGGCTGCCCCGCCCACGGGCTCGGGCTCGGGGCCGACGGCCTCCGGCGGCTCTACGGGCCGGAGGCCGAGGCCGACCCGGCGGGACTCTACGAGAAGCTGCGCGCCGAGCACGGCGAGGTGGCGCCCGTCCTGCTGCACGGCGACCTCCCGGCCTGGCTGATCCTCGGCCACGCCGCGAACCTCACGGCCATGCGCACGCCGTCCAGGTTCTCCCGGGACTCCCGTCGCTGGACGGCCTTCCAGGAGGGCCGGGTGACCCCGGACAACCCGCTGATGCCGGTGATCGCCTGGCAGCCCCTGTGCGTGTTCGCCGACGGCGAGGAGCACAAGCGCCTGCGCGGGGCGGTCACCGACAGCCTGAACCGCTTCGACCGCCGCGGCATCCGCCGCTACGTCACCCGCTTCGCGGACCAGCTGATCGGGGAGTTCGGACCCGACGGCCGGACCGACCTGATCGCCCGGTTCGCCGAGCACCTGCCGATGCTCGTGATGACGCAGGTCGTCGGCATGCCCGAGGAGTACGGCCCCAGGCTGGTCGACGCCGCGCGGGACCTGATGAAGGGCACCGAGACGGCCATCGCGAGCAACGACTACGTCGTCGCCACGCTGCGCCGGATGATGGAGCGCAAGCGGGAGGAGCCCGGCTCCGACCTGGTGTCCTGGCTCATGCGGCACGATGCGGAACTGACCGACGACGAGGTGCTGGAGCACCTGCGGGTGGTGCTGCTCGCCGCGAACGAGACGACCGTCAACCTGATCGCCGACACCCTCAAACTCGTCCTGACCGACCGGCGGTTCCGCGCCCACCTCTCCGGCGGGCACATGACCCTGCCCGACGCCCTGGACCAGGTGCTCTGGGACTCCGCCCCGATGTCGCTGGTCGCGGGGCGCTGGGCCACCGGCGACACCGAGCTCGGCGGCCAGGAGATCAGGGCCGGCGACATGCTGCTGCTCGGTCTCGCCGCAGGCAACGTCGACCCGGCCATCCGCCCCGACCTCACGGCGCCGCTCCACGGCAACCGTTCGCACCTCGCGTTCGGTGGCGGCCCGCACGAGTGCCCCGGCCAGGACATCGGCCGGGCCATCGCGGAGACCGGCATCGACATCCTGCTGACCCGCCTCCCCGACCTGGAACTCGCCGTGCACGAGAGCGAGTTGACCTGGACATCGGCCTGGATCTCCCGTCACCTGGTCGAGCTCCCGGTCCGCTTCACCCCGCGGACGGCGACCGCCGGGGAGCCCCCGGCCGCCGGCGGCACGGTGCCCGCCACCCCGACGACGGTACCGACCGCACCGACCGCACCGACGACGGCACCGCCGCCCGCGGCCGCGCGGCCCGTGGACCCGCCCGCACCGGCCCCGCACCCCGCCGCCACGGCCGCCGTCCCCCGGCAGCGGCGCTGGTGGAGCGCACTCACCGCGCGGTTCCGGCGCTGACGGCTCCCGGACTTCGACCGGGCTTCGACCGGGGCTCGACCGGGACTCCACCCGGGCCGGCACGACCGGTCCGACCGGTCCGACCGACACGCGCCTGCGGGCCGCCACCCCGGGGTGGCGGCCCGCAGGCGCGTGGAGGAACGGGCGGTCAGAGGAACGGGCCGCTGTAGAACGGGCCGTAGTAGCCCGTGTAGGCGTCCTGGAGAGCGCTGTCCGGGCCGTGCCGGTCCGGCTCGAACTCGGGTCCGCCCTTGATCTCGTCCCTGCTGCGGTCCACGTGGACCTTCCGGCCCTCCCGGTCGACCTGGACGACGGTGCCGGCGGGCAGCAGCACACGCCTGCCGAAGATCCACGGGCCGGTGTCCACGACGAGGTACGCCGAGCCGACCTCCTCCGACAGCCGGTCGATCCTGCCGATGTGGCCGTCGGTCGCCTCGACGTGGTACCCCACCAGGTCCGTGCCGGAGACATGGCCGGCCGTCGTACGGAACTCCCAGATCTCGGTGCCGCTCATGGCGCCTCCCTTGCGTCCTCGTGCCGCACCGGCTGTACCCGGCGCGGTCGGTCGTGCAGGGCTCCGCCTGCCCCGCACCCGGCGGCCCACACGGGTGGGCCCTGCGCTCCCCCCGGCCCGGGGCCGGGGAGCGCCGCCGAGTGGGCGGCCGCCGGGCAGGCGCCGTACGGTGGGCGTGGCGGCTGCGGCGCACCGCGCCCGGAGGTGATCATGAGCAGCAACGGCGGCACGGAGAACGACGGCCCGCCCACCGGGGGCGGCGACGACCAGCAGGACACCGGTCCCCTGGATCCCGAGAACACACTGGACGACCGCGGGTACGACGACGTCCTGGACGAGGGCTACTCGCCACCGGAGCGCCCGTACGGCGTCGACCGGCCGGGCACCACCGTGGCGGAGCAGCGCGACGGGGAGAGCCTCGACCTGCGGCTGGCCCGCGAGCTGCCCGACGTCGCGCCGGACGACGGCGACGGCATCGGCGACCTGGCGGGCGGCGACGGGGAACCGGTGGACCGCGAGGTCGGCGACGACCGGGCGGGACGGCTGGTGGCCCCCGACGAGGGCACCCACGGGACGGTCGACCGGGAGCTCCTCGCCTCCGACGTCGGGATCGACGGCGGGGCGGCCTGCGCCGAGGAGGCCGCCATGCACATCGTGCCGCCGGAGGAGCCCGGCACCGAAGCCCCGTAGGACGGCGGGCGGCCCGCCCCCGGGCAGGCCGCCCCGACCCGGCGACCCGCCCGGAGGCTGCCATGACGACCCCGCCCGACCCGCACCTGGCCATGGTCCGCGACGTCGCGCCGCGCACGCCGGAGGGCTGCGAGGACTGCCTGCGCCTCGGATCGTCCTGGGTGCACCTGCGGCTCTGCCTCACCTGCGGCCACGTGGGCTGCTGCGACTCCTCGCCGCTGCGCCATGCGAGCGCCCACGCGGCGACCGCCGACCACCCGGTCGTCCGCTCGTTCGAGCCGGGCGAGGACTGGCGCTGGTGCTACGTCCACGAAGCCGTGGTCTGAGCCCGGCCCGCCATCCCGGGCCCGCCGCGGGGCCGCCCGGGGCCGATCGGGTGGCGCGTGCCGTGTCCCGGTGCGGGCGGCACGCGGCGCCGTGGGGAGTGCGATTCAATCCCACGGTGCGCCGGGCGCTCGACAAGGAAGGCGGCCGTGACCGACGAAGACATCCTCCTGGGCATCGCCCTCACCGTCGCCCTCGCCACGGGTTCGCAGGTCCTGGCGAACAGGCTGCGCGTCCCCGCCCTGATCGTGCTGCTGCCGGTCGGCTTCGCGGCGGGCGCGCTGACCGACGTCATCCATCCCGCACGGCTCGTCGGACCGGACTTCCCCGCGCTGGTCTCGCTGTCCGTCGCCGTGATCCTCTACGACGCCGGCCTCGGGCTCAACCTGCGCAACCTCACCGGGCGCACCCGGGGGATCGTCGGGCGGCTGCTGCTCATCGGCATCCTGGTCACCTTCTTCGCCGTCTCGGCCATCGGACCGGCGCTGTTCGGGATCCCCCTGCGGGTGGCCGCGATGATCGGCGTGATTCTCGTCGTGTCCGGCCCCACCGTCGTCGGCCCCCTGCTCGAGTACGTGCGGCCGACGGACAAGGTACGGCGCATCCTGATCTGGGAGGGCACGCTGACCGACCCGATCGGCGGCATCCTCGGCGCCATCGTCTTCCACGCCGTCGCGACGACCGGCCAGATCGACATCGGCCGGGGCTACCAGATCGGGCAGTTCCTCATCAGCATGGGCGTCGGCCTGGTGGGCGGCGCCGTGGGCACCGGCCTCCTCTGGCTGGCACTGCGCAAACTGCGGCTCGGCGAGACGCTCGGCACGCTGGCGCAGCTGGCGACGGTCGTCGTCGTCTCCGCGGGCTGCGACATCGCCCGCGACGACACGGGCCTCATCGCGGCGATCGTCACCGGACTCGCCGTCACCAACCTGCCGGGCCTGGACATGCCGGCCCGCAGGCCCTTCCTCGAAACGCTCGTCCAGCTGATCATCGGTCTGCTGTTCATCTCGATCTCCTCCGCCGTCACCCCCGCGTCCGTGACGCCCGTGCTCGTCCCGTCCCTGATCATGATCGTGGTCCTGGTGTTCGTGCTGCGTCCGCTCATCGCGTACGCGGCGGCCCGCGGTTCGGGGCTCACCCGGGGGGAGTGGGGCTTCATCGGGTGGATGGCGCCCCGCGGCATCGTCGCCGCGTCCACCGCGTCCGCCTTCGCCGCCACCCTGGTGCAGAAGGGGCTGCCGGGTGCCGCCAAGATCCTCCCGATCACCTTCCTCGTGATCGTGGGGACGGTCCTGCTCTACGCCCTGACCGCCGCCCCGGTGGCCCGGCGCCTCGGCGTCGTGCGGCCGAGCCGGACCCGGCCGCTGCTCGTCGGCGGCGACCCGTGGGTGATCGGCCTGGGCACGGCACTGGAGACGGCGGGGCTCGACGTGCTGATGTGGGCGGGGCTCGACGAGGAACGCGAGCGGATCAGGGCGGCCGGCATCGAACTCGCGCACGGCGAGATGCTGGCGACCGCGACCAACCCGCGGGCGCGCCTGGAGGGCGTCACCGCGGTGTTCCTGCTCACCGACGACGACGACTTCAACGCGCTCGCCTCGGTCGTCGTCAAGGACAACGTGGAGGGGCCGGTCTACCGGGTGGGGCCCCCGCGGGACAGCCACGGCGTGGTCGCCCCGTACACCGGGGGCGACATCCTCTTCGGCCGTACGCTCGTCCGGCACGTCCTGGCGGAGCGCTACCGGCAGGGCGCGCGCTTCCTGGTGCAGTCCGGCGGCGCGCCGGTCCCGCCGGGTCACGACACGCTGTTCACCCTCCGCCCCGACGGCAGGCTCGACCCGGTCACCGCGTCACGGCCCGCCGCGCCGCAGGAGGGCGGCACCGCCGTGCTGCTGGGCCCCGCAGCGGGCGCGGGGTGACCGGACGGCGGCGAGCGCCGCGACCCCGTCCCGAAGCCGAATCCGGAAGGTGCCCCCTGTGAGGTCCTCCTCCCCGCCGGCCCGTCGAGGACGCTCCCCGCTCGGGCGGGCCCGATGACGTCGTGGGCCGCCCGCTTCCGGCTGCGGCAGTACGCCAAGGCCAGCCTGTGGATCGTGCCGCTGTTCGGGCTCCTGCTCGGGGTCGTCCTGGCCGAGTGCGCGGCCGCCGTGGACGGGGCCTCCTGGCTGCCGAACACCTGGGCCTACTCCGCGTCGACCGCGAGCAGCGTCCTCAGCTCCGTCGTCGGCTCGATGATCGCGCTGCTCGGGTTCGTCGTGACGATCGGCGTCCTCGTGATCCAGCAGGCCACCGGCACGCTGTCGCCGCGCTACATGCGGCTCTGGTACCGCGACCGGCTGCAGAAGGCCGTGCTGGCCACGTTCACCGGCACGTTCTCGTTCGCCTACACCCTGCTGCGGAGCATCGAGTCCGACTCCGTCCCCAACCTCGGGGTCACGCTGGCCGGCGTCGCCGTCTCCGTGAGCCTGCTGCTCCTGCTGATCTACCTCAACCGCTTCACCCACAACCTGCGGCCGGTGGCGATCGCCGACCTGGTGGCCCGCATGGGCGAGAAGGTGCTGCACAGCACCGCGGCGCAGGTCCGGGACGCTGCCGTACCCGGTGCCGGCCCCGCCCTGCCGGCCGGGCCGGTGACCCGTGTCCGTGCCGGGCGCGGCGGGGTGGTCCAGGCGTTCGACGCGGCCGGGATGGTGCGGCTGGCGGCCCGGCACGACTGCGTCCTCGTCATGGCCCGCGTGGTGGGTGACTTCGTGTCGCCCGGCGGCATCGTCGTCGAGGTCCACGGCGGCGCCTCGGCGCCCGACCGGCGGGAGGTGGCCGGGCTCCTGGCCCTCGGTGCGGAGCGGACCATCGAGCAGGATCCGGCCTTCGCGCTGCGCATCCTCGTCGACGTCGCGATCCGGGCGCTCTCCCCCGCGGTCAACGACCCCACCACGGCGGTGCAGGTGCTCAACCACGTCGAGGCGTTCCTGCACGCCGTCGGCCGGGTCGGGCTCCGCGGCCGTTACGTGCTCGGCGACGGCGGCGGCCGGCCCCGGCTCGTGGTGCCGGGCCGGGCCTGGGAGGACTACCTCCAGCTCGCCGTCACGGAGATCCGCGACTACGGCGCGGGCTCCGTCCAGGTCTGCCGGCGGCTCCGGGCGATGCTGGAGGGGCTCCTGGAGTCCCTGCCCGCCGCGTGCCGGCCGGCCCTCCTCGCGGAGCTCGCCCTGCTCGCCGACGCGGTCGGGCGGGAGTTCGCCGATGCGCCGCGCCGCGCCGCGGCGCGGACGGCGGACCCGCAGGGCATCGGCGGCGGACGGCACCCGGACGGGGGCGGCACAGCGGTCCCCTGACCGCCCGGCAGGCGGGAGGACGGGTCACGCCCAGCCACGGCGGGCCGCCTGCCAGCCGAGCTGGATGCGGGTCTCGACGCCGGCCCGCGCCATGAGGTCGGTGAGCCGGCGCTGGACGGTGCGGCGGGAGATGCCGAGCTGGCCGGCGGCCGCCTGGTCGGTCAGCCCGGCCAGTACCAGGGCGAGGATGCGGGAGTCGAGCTCGTCGATCTCGCCGGGCCGGCTCTCCGTCAGGCCGTCGCCGACGGTGTTCGCCGAGATGGGGAAGGACGCCTGCCAGGACGTCTCGAAGTACGCGATCAGCGCGTCGAGCAGGCCGCCGGCGTGCACGAGGACGGACGCGGCGGCCGTGTTCTGGGCCGAGCGGAGCGGCACCATGGCGACCCGGCTGTCGGCGATCACCAGCTTGACCGGCACGTGGTCGGCGACGTGGAGCTGCTGGCCCTCGGCGAGGCTGGCGAGGACGCCCGCGACCATGCCCGGTTCGACGAGTGCCGAGCGCTGGAGGATCGCGCGGTAGAGCACGCCACGGCGCACACCGGCCTGCCCGGCCTCGTTCTGCGTGTGGGGGACGACGGTGAGGTTCGGCACCATCATCGACCGCACGTGGTGGTGGGCGGACTGCTGGAGCTGGGCGAAGCGGTGGCGCACCGCGGCGACGTCGGTGATGACCTCGACGACGCCCGAGGCGCGGTCGCGGGCCGCCCGGTGGTGCTGTTCCGCGAGGTCGGCGAGGGCGGCCTCGACGGCGTGCAGGTCGTCGCGCCGCTGGCGGAGCACCGCACCGAGGGCGACGTCGGGGGGCGCGGCGGTGTAGACGGTGTCGGCGTCCGGGCCGCCGGGGCCCGGGGTGCCCGTGGCCAGTCCGCGGGCGGTGAGTGCGGCGAGCAGGCCGCGGACGTCGTCCGTCGTCCGCCCGGTGTCGGCGGCGAGTCCGGCGACACTTCGGTCGACCCGGGTCGCCAGGAGGCGGTAGACCTCCTCCTCGGCGGGGTCGAGCCCGAGCGCAGCGAACATGAGCGGTCCTCACTTCCCGGTGGTGGCGAGTGAGGATACGGGGCACGGCCCCGGGCGGAGCGCCCGGGGCCGTGCCGACCGCGGCGGGTTACGGCTCGGCGTGACCGCGACGGGGCGGGCCGGACAGCCCGTACGCCCTGATCACGTCCTGGGTGACGCGGTTGCCGGCGCTGTCCCGGGCCGTCGCCCGGAGGGAGACGAAGCCGTGGGAGGGTGCGTCGAACCGGGCCGTCCAGCTCCCGGTGCCGGTGCGCTCCAGGCCGACGGGATGCCAGGTGACGCCGTCGTCGTAGGAGACCGCGAGGGTGCCGTCGGTGACCCTGCCGGTGCCCGCGGCGCCGGGCAGGTGGCTCGCGGACAGGCCGACCGTCTGCCGCCCGCCGGGCCGGTCGCCCGCGAGGTCGGTGGAGACCTGGTAGTCCAGCTGCAGGAGCGCCATCAGGTCGACCGCGTAGGGATCGGTCACCGGGGCGGACCGGACCGTCCACACCGAGTGGGTGCGGGGCGTGAGGCGGTACAGCGCCGGGTCGCGCTCGGCCCTCATGTCGAAGGTGTAGGTCACCGGCCGGTCCGGCACCGAGTCGAGGTAGAGCGAGGGCCAGGCCGAGGTCTTCACGAGCCGGCCGTCCTCGTAGGCCTTCAGCTCGACGGTGTTGTGGTCGTCGAGCATGTAGCCGCCGTGGTCGGTGCCGCTGTCCGTCCAGGGCTGGACGTTGACCTCCGCGTAGCCCAGCTGCCGGGACGACCACCAGAAGCCGCTGCCGTTGCGGGGGTGCGCGACCGGCGCGTACCAGTCCCGGGTCGTGTCGGTGTGCGGCCGGTAGGTCACCATGCCGGACCGGGACTCGACGGCCAGGTCGGGCCCGGTGAGGGCGTCCTCCGACCACGTGGTGCCGGCCTGGGCGGAGACGAGGTCGGTGCGGGTGCCGGGCATGTCGACCCGCTGCATGATGCCCACCGAGTAGGCCCGGTAGGGACGGTAGTCCCAGCGGTACTCGGCGCTCGCGTAGGTGGTGTCGCCGTGGAAGCGCATCCGCACGGTGGCGAGCTCCGCCGCCTTCGGCCGGTACGCCAGGTCCGCCGGGATCCGGCCGGGCTTCGGGTCCACCAGGTCGTAGACGTACGGCGAGTTGCGCACGCCCCGGAGCGCCAGCTCGGCGCCGCGGTCGGCGGCGGCCAGCAGCGCCGCGCCCTCCCGCGCGGTGACCGAGACGACGGGCACGGGACTCTCGGTGCCCTCGTCGGTGCCCACCCACTCGTAGAGCTTGCCGGGGCCGTCGGCGACCACGATCAGCAGGGCGGCGCCCGCGTCCGCGGCGGCCCGGGCCCGCTGACTGCCGGTCAGCGCGTCGGAGGCCGTGACGACCGCGATCCTGCCCCTGGCACTGCGGTGCGCGTAGTCGGCGGGCGTGCCCGTACCGGCGCGGACGGCCTTCAGGCGGGCCGTGCCGTCGTACACCGACGACCCGGCCTGGTGCTGGATCGTGACGGGCCGGCCGTCCCGGCTGACGGTCAGCTGCGGCATGGCCTTGCGCCAGCGGGTCTCGTACTCGAACGCGCCGCGGGTCACCGCGCGGGTGGGCAGCACGAACAGGCTGTCGTCGGTCGAGGAGAGGATGTACTGCCCGGCGATGGTGCTGCCGGCGCCGTCGGAGCGGTACCAGTCGGCGGAGACCAGCCGATCCTCGCTCTCCAGCGGCACCTGCGCGGTCGCCTCGACCGCCCGGGACGCGTCGAGGTCGACGCTGCGGTCCCGGTCGAGGACGATCTCCGGGTCGCCCAGCAGCGCCAGGCCGGCCGAGTCGGGGCCGTGGCTGCCGGCCACCGGGAGGTAGCTCACCGCGCTGTAGGTGCCCCGGGGCAGCCGCACGTCGGCACGGCCGGTGGCGTCGACCGCGATGTACGACGGGTCGGGCACGCCGAACGTCTGCAGCTCGACGGTGCCCGCGGCGGGCCTGCCCGCGCGGTCCTTCAGCGAGACGTGCAGGGTGTACCGCTGGTCCTCCTTGTAGAGGCCCAACTGCGTCCGGACCCGCACCGCACCGGTGGTGTCGGTGGCGGTGACCCGGCCGAGGTAGCGGCGGCCGTTCGCGCCCATGCGCGGCTCGGCGGTCGCGGTGACGCTCGCACTGCCGTGCGCGGGCACGGTGACCGTGTCGGCGGAGAGCGTGAACATCCCCGCGGGCGCGGCGGCACCGGCGTCGGCGCCCGGGTCCACGTCGTACGCGCCGCCGGCCACCTCGACGCTCTCGGCGAGCCGCAGCACGAGGTCCGTGTCGCCGTCGTTCCGGTAGACGACGGTGCGGGCGACGGCCGGCTCGTCGGTGTGCGGCCACGCGTCGAAGCCGAACCAGACCGAACCGGTGCCGGTCACCGCGGAGGCGACCGAGGACGTGAGGTCGACCCGACCCGCCCCGACCTGGTACGCGGTCGTCCCGGCCAGCGGCACGGAGGTGCTCATCAGCGCGTCCTTGAGCCGGGTGCCGGTCCAGTCCGGGTGCTCCTGCGCCAGGATCGCCGCCGCGCCGGCGACGTGCGGGGTCGCCATCGAGGTGCCGCTCATCGCCTGGTAGAAACCGCTCTCCGCGGTACCGCCGGCCTTCGCCGCCAGGACGTCGACGCCGGGGGCGGCGATGTCCGGCTTGAGGGCGTAGTCGCCGTAGCGCGGGCCCGTCGTGGAGAAGGAGGCGAGGCGGTCCTCGTCGTCGACGGCGGCCACCGTCAGGGCCGCGTCGGCGACGCCCGGCGCGCCCATCACGGCCTCCTGCCCCGCGTTGCCCGCGGCGACCACGAACAGGGCGCCGCTCTCCGCGCTGAGCCGGTCAAGCGCCCGGCTCATCGGGTCGGTGCCGTCGCTGGGGTCGGAGCCGCCGAGGCTCATGCTGACCACCCTGGCGTGCTGGGCGACGGCCCACTCCATGCCCGCGATGACCCAGGAGTCGTCGCCGGAGCCGTCGTCGGCGAGCACCTTGCCGATCAGCAGGTCGGCACCGGGTGCGACGCCCTTCTCCCGCCCGTCGGAGGCGGCGCCGCTGCCGCCCACGGTGGAGGCGGTGTGGGTGCCGTGGCCGTGGCCGTCGCCGGCGCTCTCCCCCGGCACGAAGCTCTCGGCCTGCGAGACGCGGCCGGCCAGGTCCGGGTGGTTGCGGTCGGCACCGGTGTCGAGCACCGCGACCTTGACGCCCTTGCCGTCGAGGCCCGCGGCCCAGGCGCCCGGGGCGCCGATGCGGGCGGTGCTCGTCGCCAGCGAGGCGTGGACCTTCCCGTCCAGCCAGATCCGGTTCACACCGCCCGACAGCCGGGCGGCGGCCGGCTCCGCCGAGGCCGTCACGGCCGTGGGGACGGGCGCGGCCACCGTGTTCCAGGTGTCCCGGGTGTGCTTCTTGGCGACCCTGAGGGCGGCGCCGTCGATGCTGGGCAGCGTCCGCACCGTGGCCGAGCCCTTCGGCGCCCGGCCCGCGGCGGGGCCGGCACCGGGAGCGGCGGACGTGCGGGGAGCGGCCTCCGTACCGGGGGCGGCCGTGTCGTAGCCGACGATCAGCGGGATGCCGTCGCTGTGCGCGTCGTCGTACCCCTGGGCGATCAGTGACGAGACGTCGAACAGCCGCCGGTCCAGCGCGCCCGCGGCGAGGTACGGCATGACCTCGTCGGGGAGGACGTACAGGTCCTTGCCGACGCTCTCGGTCCGCACGCCGCCGGGGGCACCGGCCGGCCGGCTCACGTCGACGGCCTGCCGGCCCTGTCCGAGGTCCGTGACGCGGACCACGTCGCCGGTGATCAGGGTCACGCTGTGGGTGGTGCTGCCCGGCCGGGCCGGGGACGCCGTCGGAAGCGCGCCGCGCGCCGTCGCACCGTCGGCCGGTCCGGCCACGAGGACGACCACCGAGGTACAGGCCACCGCTGCGGTCAGGATCCTCCGACCGGGGCGGCGACGGGGTATGGGGGGAGTCATGTGACGGTCTTACAGGTGCGTGCCGGAGCTCCGGAACGCCCTGACCTGGCACAAAGGAGCCAGGTCTCACATGCGCCACCGCCACCGGCCGCCGCGGACCGGGCCCCGCCCCCGGCCGGGGCTCACCCGGCGGAACCCCCGGAGCCCTCGGAGCCCTCGGAGCCCTCGGAGCCCTCGGAGCCCTCGGAGCCCTCGAAGTCCGCGATGGCCGCCTCCGCCGCCTCCAGGACCGCCTCGCGGCCGGCGGCGGCGTCCACGGTCAGCCCCGGCTCACCGGCCCGCAGCGGCTCCAGCGTGTCGTACTGGGAGTCGAGGAGCGCGGGCGGCATGAAGTGCCCGGGCCGGTGGGTGATCCGGGCCCGCGCGACCTCGGGGTCCAGGTCCAGGTGGAGGAACCACACGCCGGCCCCGGCCGCACGGAAGAGCCGCCGGTACTCGTACTTGAGGGCGGAACACGAGATCACGGCTCCCTCCCCGTTCCGCGTAGCCACGCGGATCCGGTCGGCGAGGGTGAGGAGCCAGGGTCTGCGGGCCTCGTCGTCGAGCGGCTCCCCGGCCGACATCCGCGCGATGTTCTCCGCCGGGTGCAGGTCGTCACCCTCCACGAACGGCACACCGCGGCGGCGGGCGAGCAGCCGGCCCAGGGTCGTCTTGCCCGAGCCGGAGACGCCCATCACCACGACGACCGTCGGTTCCGCTGCCGGTCTCCCCATGCTGCTCCTCGCGTCGTCCCCGAAACGGCTCCCGGGGAGAGCTTCCCGCACAAGCTGCCCGACCGGCCCGGCCGCCATCGCCGCGCCCGGCGCGGTGCACCCGGACGGCCGCACGGCCGGGACGCCGGCCGCACCGCGGTACCCCGTCCGGGCGCATCACCGCACCCGATCGGCCGAGCGCACCGCGAGCCTCACCCCGGGCGCGCGGCGCAGCCGGGCAGGGTGCCTGCGACAGCGAACGGGAACCCACGACGGGAGACGACCATGGCCTCGGACGGACGGCGGCTCGACCTGCCACCCCTGCTGCGCGGGCAGAAGGCGCTGGTCACCGGCGCGAACTCGGGCATCGGCAAGGCCACCGCGATCGGCCTGGGCAGGGCCGGTGCCGACGTGGTCGTGAACTACGTCTTCGGCCGCGAGGCGGCGGACGAAGTGGTCGAGGAGATCAGGTCGTTCGGCGTGCAGGCGTACGCGCACGAGGCGGACGTCTCGCAGGAGGACCAGGTCGTCGCCATGGTCGCGCGGATGGTCGAGGAGTTCGGCACGATCGACGTCCTGGTGGCCAACGCCGGTCTGCAGCGCGACGCCGCCAGCACCGAGATGACGCTCGACCAGTGGAACAAGGTCCTGGAGGTCAACCTCACGGGGCAGTTCCTGTGCGCGCGCGAGGCCGCCAAGGAGTTCGTGCGCCGGGGCGTCGTCCCCGAGGTGTCCCGCTCGGCCGGGAAGATCGTCTGCATGAGCTCCGTCCACCAGATCATCCCGTGGTCGGGGCACGTCAACTACGCGGCGTCCAAGGGCGGCATCCTGATGATGATGCAGACCCTGGCGCAGGAGTTCGCCCCGAAGGGCATCAGGGTCAACGCGGTCGCACCCGGTGCCATCCGCACCCCCATCAACCGGAGCGCCTGGGAGACCCCCGAGGCCGAGGCCGACCTGCTCAGGCTGATCCCCTACCGCCGGGTCGGTGACCCCGACGACATCGCCCACGCCGTGACCGTGCTCGCCTCCGACCTCATGGACTACGTGGTCGGCGCCACGATCTACGTCGACGGCGGCATGACGCTCTTCCCCGGCTTCGCGACCGGAGGCTGACCCGCAGGTGGACACCGTGACCCGGCTCCTCGCCGACGCCCCTGCGCAACTCCTGCCCGCCCGCGAGATGATGGCGTTCACCCTGGCCACCCACATCATGCTGGTGCCGTTCGGGGTGGCCCTGCCGTTCATCACCCTGGTGATGCACTACCGGGGGCTGCGCAAGAACGACCCCGTCGCCCTGCTGCTGGCCCGGCGGTGGTCCGCCGTGATGGCCGTGCAGTTCGCCGTCGGCATCGTCACCGGCACCGTGCTGTCCTTCGAGTTCGGCCTGCTGTGGCCCGGCATGATGGGCCGCTGGGGCGACGTCTTCGGACTCGGATTCGGCGTCGAGGCCTGGGCGTTCTTCCTGGAGGCCATCCTCATCGCGATCTACCTCTACGGCTGGCGCCGGCTGAGGCCGTGGACGCACTTCCGGCTCGCGGTGCCGCTGCCCCTCGCCGCCCTCATGGGCGCGTTCGGCATCATCGCCGCGAACTCGTGGATGAACACCCCGCAGGGCTTCGCCCTCGACGCCGGCGGCAACCCGGTCGACGTCGACGTCCGCCAGGCGATCTTCACCCCGATGTTCGGGCCGGAGTACTGGCACTTCGTCGTCGCGATGTTCCTCACCGCCGGGTACGTCGTCGCCGGGGTCTACGCGGTCGGCTGGCTGCGCGGCCGCCGCGACCGCTACCACCGCCTCGGCTTCACCGTGCCGTTCACCGTCGCCGCGATCCTCACCCCGATCCAGTTCTTCCTCGGTGACAACATCGCGCGGCAGATCTTCCACAAGCAGCCGATCAAGTTCGCCACCGCCGAACTCGTCTGGGACACCGACACCCACGTCCCCGAGTACCTCTTCGGCCGCCTGCAGGAGGACGGCACCGTCAAGGGCGGCCTCAAGATCCCCCAACTCGACTCCATCCTCGCCGGGTTCACACCGGACACCCAGGTCACCGGCCTCGCCTCGGTGCCCGCCTCCGACCGGCCGACCGCGCTCCAGGCGACCATCGTGCACTGGGCCTTCGACATCATGGCGACCATCGGCAGCGTGCTCATCCTGCTCGCCCTCTGGTACGCCTGGTGCTGGTGGCGCCACCGCGACCTGCCCCGGTCGAAGTGGTTCTTCCGCTGCGCCGCGATCGCCGGGGCGGCCAGCGTGTTCTGCGTCGAGTGCGGCTGGATCACCACCGAGGTCGGCCGCCAGCCCTGGATCGTCTACCAGAACATGCGCGTCTCGGAAGCGGTCACGCCCACCCGCGCCGCCTCCCTGTGGACGATGTTCGCCGTCGTGGCGGTGGTGTACGTCCTCATCTTCGGGGCGTTCCTCACCGTGCTGCTGAAGATGCGCACCCGCTGGCGCCTGGCCGGGGGCGGCACGGCCGCCGCGGAGGGCCCGGAGACCGACACCCCGTACGGCCCGCGCCCCGAACTCGCCGCAACCGCAGCGCATCCGCCCCCCTCCGACGGCCCGGACCGGGCGCCGGGAGAGCACGAGTGACCGCCGACGTCCTCTCCTGGGTCCTGCTGCTCGCGATCGCCGCGTACGCCTGCGGCGGCGGCGTCGACTACGGCGCCGGCTTCTGGGACCTCCTGGCCGGCGGCACCGAGCGCGGCAGGCGCCCCCGATGGCTGATCGACCACGCCATGGCCCCCGTCTGGGAGGTGAACAACGTCTGGCTGATCTTCGTCCTGGTGCTCATGTGGACGGGCTTCCCCGAGTTCTTCCAGACCGTCTTCACCGCCCTGTGGCTGCCCCTCGCGCTCGCCGCCGTCGGCATGGTCCTGCGCGGCGCCGGCTTCGCCCTGCGCAAGCCCACCCGCAAGGTCGCCGCGCGCCGGGTCTTCGGCGCCGCCTTCGCGGTCGCCTCGCTGCTCACCCCGTTCTTCCTCGGCACCGTCATCGGCAGCGTCGCCTCCGGCCGGGTCGCCCCGGGCACCACGGCCTCCGCCGACGCCTGGGCCAACACCACCTCGGTGATCGCCGGGCTGCTCGCCGTCTGCGCGACCGCCGTGCTGGGCGCGGTCTTCCTCACCGCGGACGCCCGCCGGTTCGGCGAGGCCGGGCTCGTCCGCTACTTCCGGCTGCGCGCCCGGATCGCCGTCGCGGCACTGGTGACCGTCGGCGCGGTCGGCCTCGCCGTGACCGCCGACGACGCCTCGTACGTCCACCACGGGCTCACCCACGGCTGGGGGCTGCTGCTCGTCCTGCTGTCGGTGGCGGCCGGGGCGGTCACCGTCCTCCTGGTCGGCGGCCCGGCCCTCGGATGGGCCCGGTACAGCGCGGTCGCCGCCGTCGCCCTGGCCGTCGCCGCCTGGGGCGTCGCCCAACGGCCGTACCTCGTGCCGACCTCGCTGACCGTCCGGGAAGCCGCGGGGGCGAGCGCCACCCTGCAGTGGATGCTCATCGTCTCCGTGGTCGCGCTCGTCCTGATCGGCCCGGCCGTGACCGTGCTCTACCGGCTCGACACCCGCGGCGCCCTGGAACCGCTGACCGACGAGGACGTCGCGCGGTGACACCACCGCCGTGCCACCGCCGGGTCGTTGTCGGCGGCGGCACGGCGGACGGAGCAGCGGGCGGACGGGCTCAGGCGAGGCGCTCCGCGATGCGGTCGCCGACCCGCAGGGCGTTGGCGATGGCCGTCAGCGAGGGGTTCACCGCGCCGATGCTCGGGAAGAAGCTCGTGTCGACGACGTAGAGGTTGTCCAGGTCGTGGGCCCTGCAGTCGGGGTCGAGGGCCGACGTCCGCGGGTCGGTGCCGAAGCGCACGGTGCCGGCCTGGTGGGCGGTGGCGCCGATCGGCATCCCCTTGTGCAGGTAGAGGCTGTGCGGCAGCAGGTGGTGCGGGTGCATGCCCAGGTGGCCCAGCATCTTCTGGAGCTTGTGCTGCAGGCGCTTCAGCCCCTCGGTGTTGTTCTTCTCGTCGAGGGCGAGGTGGATGGCGCCGTCGGCGTCGAGGGTGACGCGGTTGTCGGGGTGCGGGAGGTCCTCGCCGCACAGCCAGAAGTCCACCGCGTGGTGGGCCAGCACCTCGAACGGCATGTCCGGTGAGGCGAGTCCGGCCCACCGGGGCGCCTCGCCGCGGATCTGGTCGGAGTCGGACTTGCCGAGCATCTGGATGCCGCCCAGCGGGAACTCCCAGTCATCGGCGCCGAGATACCAGTCGTTGAGCGCGAGGGTCTTCTGGAACTGCGTGTCGTTGGGCTCCTTCGACACCGCCATCAGCGCGAGGTTGTTGTGCCGCATGTAGTGGCGTCCCACCACGCCGGAACTGTTGGCCAGCCCGTCCGGGTGCCGGTCGTTCGCCGAACGCAGGAGCAGCGCGGCGGAGTTGACGGCGCCGCAGGCCACCACCACGATGTCGCCGCGGAAGCGGGCCGTGGAGCCGTCCTCCAGTTCCGCGACCACCTCGGTCACCGTGCGGCCGCCGGCGTCCGTCTCCAGCTTCCGGACGTTCGCGCCGGTGACCATCGTGACGTTGTCGTGCTCCAGCGCCGGGTCGACGCAGACGACCTGGGCGTCGGCCTTGCCCTGCACCAGGCACGGGAATCCGTCGACGCGGTTGCAGCGGATGCACACGCTTCCGTGGGCCGCGCCGCCCGTCGCGTCCTGGGTGAGGTTCACGCCGATCGGCAGGTGGAAGGGGTGCAGGCCCTGCTTCTCCAGGTCGTCGCTGAGCTGCTGGATGCGCGGCTCGTGCCGCACCGGCGGGTACGCGTACTGGGCGCTGACCGGGCCCTCCCCCGGGTCCTCGCCGTGGTGGCCGTGCACCAGGTACAGGTGCTCGGCCTGGGTGTAGTAGGGCTCCAGGTCCTCGTAACGGATCGGCCAGGCCGGGGAGATGCCGCCGTGGTGCCGCAACTCGCCGAAGTCCTCCGGGCGCAGCCGGAACAGTGCGGCGCCGTAGAACTTCGTGTTCCCGCCCACGTAGTAGTTGACCTCGGGCGGGAAGCGGTCGCCGTGCTTGTCGTACCAGAACTCGGGGGCGCGGTACTTGCCCTTGACGAAGACCGCGGTGGACTCCCAGTTGTCCCGTTCGCGCGGCAGGTAGCCGCCACGCTCCAGGATGAGGACGCGCTTGCCGGTGGGGGCGAGGCGGTGGGCGAGGGTGCCGCCGCCCGCTCCGGTGCCGATGACGATGACGTCGTAGTGCTCGGTGCCTGCCATGGGTCGCCTCGGATCGTGGGTCGGTGCCGTGCGGAGCGGCGGGGGTCAGAGGATGGCGATGGGGTTGACGGGGGAACCGGTGGCCTCGGGGAGCCGCAGGGGCGCGACCACGCAGAGGAACGACCAGCGGCCCTCCTCCTCGCAGAGCGGCACCAGGTCCTCGAACTGCAGGTAGTCCATGAAGTGGAGCCCGAGGGCGTGGATGCCCAGGACGTGCACGGGGAAGTCCACGCCCTCGGTGAGGCTGGGGGCCGTGTCGTTGTTGCCGTCGCTGCCCAGTGCGGAGACCCGGCGTTCGGCCAGGAACTCCACCGCAGCGGGGTGCAGTCCGGCCCTGCTGTGTGCGGCGTCCCAGGGCCCCGACTCCTCGCGCCTGCGGCGGTGGCCGACGCGGACGAGGAGGATGTCCCCCGCCCCGACCCGTACGCGCTGCGCGGCCTCGGCGGCCCTGAGGTCGTCGGCGGTCACGTGGTCGCCCGGCTCCAGCCACGGCACGCCCCGCAGCCGCGGGATGTCGAGCAGGACGCCCCGGCCGACGATGCCGTTCCGCACGAGCTCGACGGACAGGGCGGTGGCGCCCTCCGCGGTCACGGTGTCCGCCGGGACGCCGCCGTGCAGGGTGCCGTCGTAGACCACGTGGCACAGGGCGTCGAGGTGGCTGTCCGCGTCGCCGTGGACGTGCATGGAGAAGTGGTCGGTGGCGAAGTGGAGTCCGGTGTCCGGGGCCTCGGCCTCCGGGGGGCTGGTGAGCCGGTGGCCGGCCGGGTGCGGGTTGTCGGGGGCGGCGCGGGTCTCGACCGGTGCGGCGAGGGTGACGGTCCGGCCGGAGCGGACCTCCGCCGCCGCGGCGCGGACCCTCGCGGGTGTGACGGCGGCCAGTGCTCCGCGTCCGCCGGGCCGTGCACCGGCCGCCGACTCCCTGAGGCGCGCGTACAGTTCGTCGAACGCGGCCCGGCTCTGGGGGCGGCCGCCGGGGCCCGGCGCGAGCGGGCCCGGCTCAGTCCCGTTGCCGCTGCCGGTCAAGGGCCTCGTCCAGGGTGGATGCCGCCATGATGAGCGACATGTGGGTGAACGCCTGCGGGAAGTTGCCGAGTTGCTCGCCGCTCGGGCCGATCTCCTCGGCGAAGAGACCGACGTGGTTGGCGTAGGTGTGCATCTTCTCGAAGGTGTAGCGCGCCGGACGGACCCGCCCGGCCCGGGCCAGCGCGTCGACGTAGAGGTACGTGCAGAGGCTGAACGTCCCCTCGGAGCCGCGCAGGCCGTCCGGCGACGCGGCCGGGTCGTAACGGTAGACGAGGCTGTCCGAGACGAGCTTGCGCTCCATCGCGTCCAGCGTGGAGAGCCAGCCCGGGCTCTTCGCCGCGAGGAAGCCGACCCGCGGGATCAGCAGCAGGGAGGCGTCCAGGACGTCGCCGCCGTAGTGCTGCACCAGGGCCTGCTCGGACTTGCTCCAGCCCTTGTCCATCACCTGTTCGAGGATGGCGTCCCGGGCGTTGCGCCAGCGCGGGATGTCGGCGGGCCGGCTGAGCTCGGTCGCCAGGCGCATCCCCCGGTCGAACGCCACCCAGCACATCACCCGGCTGTAGGTGAAGTCGTTGCGCCCGCCGCGGGTCTCCCAGATGCCCTCGTCCGGGCGGTCCCAGTTGTCGGAGAGCCAGTCCAGGGTCCGTGCGAGGCCCTTCCATCCGTGGTAGCCCAGCTCCGTACCGACGTCCAGTCCCTCGGCCATCGCGTAGAGGGCCTCGCCGTAGATGTCGAGCTGCAGCTGGTCGGCGGCGGCGTTGCCCGCCCGTACCGGACGCGATCCCCGGTAGCCCTCCCAGTGCTCCAGGATCTCCTCGGTCAGGTGCGGGTCGCCGTCGACCCGGTACATGATCTGCAGCCGCTCGCCGGGCAGGTCGGCCCGGTCGTGCATCCGGTCGCCCAGCCACTTCGTGAACGCGGTCGCCTCCTCAACGAACCCCAGGTCGAGCAGGGCTCGCACCGAGAGCGAGCCGTCCCGGACCCACGAGTAGCGGTAGTCCCAGTTGCGCTCGCCCCCGACCTGCTCGGGCAGGCCCATGGTGGCGGCGGCGACGGGGGCACCGGAGGGGTGGTAGGTGAGCAGCTTGAGCGTGATGGCCGAGCGGTTCACCATCTCGCCCCAGCGGCCCCGGTAGCGGGACGTGTGCAGCCACTTCTGCCAGAAGTCGACCTCCGCCCACAGCCCGTCGGTGATGCCCTCGACGGTGAACGGAGGCGGTGCCTCTCCGTCGGCGGCGCACGTGGTGAACACGGCGGCGGCGGACTCCCCGATGCCGAGGGTGACCGCGCCGCGGACGTCGTCCCCGTCGCGCTCCAGCGGGAAGCTGGCCTGCAGGTGCCCGGTGATGCCGGGAGCGCGGAAGACGGCGTCCTGGGGGTGCAGCTCCAGCTCGTGGCCGGCCCGCCCGTAGTCGAAGCGGGGCCTGCACTCCAGCACGAAGCGCACGGTGCCGCGCACCGCCCGGATCACCCGCATCAGGCTGTGGCGGTCGGTCGGGGTCCGGCTGGTGTTCGCCGGCATCCAGTCGACGACCTCGCCGACGCCGTCCGGCGACATGAACCGGGTCACCAGCACGCCGGTGTCCGGATAGTAGAGCTGCTTGCACGACACGTCCGAGTGTTCGGGCGCCAGCCTGAAGTACCCGCCCCGGTCGTGGTCGAGCAGCGAGGCGAACACGCTCGGCGAGTCGAACCTCGGCGAACAGAACCAGTTCACCACGCCCTGGGAGGACACCAGGGCGGCGGTCTGGAGGTCGCCCACCAGGCCGTGGTCGGCGATGGGGGGATAGCGGTCCATGTGCGTCCAATCCCACGAGGGTTCCGACGCCGTCCACTATCCGACAGGCCACGGGAGGGCGCCTGTCGGGGCCGGGCGCCCCGGCGGCGGCCCCCGGCAGCCGTCAGCTGCCATCGCCCCCGGAGGCCCGGAGGACGATCGCCCGCTTGAGGATCTTGCCCGTGGCGCCCTTGGGCAGCGCGTCGACGATCCGGACGTCGCGCGGGTACTTGTAGGGGGCGACACGGGCCCGGACGAACTCCCGCAGGTCGTCCGCCGTGGCGTCGGCGCCGGGGCGGAGGGCGACCGCCGCGGCGACCTCCTCGCCGAGGGCCGGATGGGGGACGCCGACGACCGCGGCCCCGGCGACGGCCGGGTGCTCGTGCAGGACCTCCTCGATCTCGCGCGGGTAGACGTTGAAGCCGCCGCGGATGATCAGGTCCTTCTTGCGGCCGACGATGCAGTAGCCGTCCTCGAACTCGGCGCAGGTCAGGGAGCGGTCGGCGAGGTCGAGGGCGGTGCGGTGGCCGTGGGTGTCGGCGGCACGGCGGAGGAGGTCGGCGAGGTTCACCGCGGGTCTCGTTTCGGGTGGCGGGCCGCGGGTGGGCGGTTCGGGACGGGACGGCGGGGTCAGCCGCGCAGCGCGGAGACGAGGACGGCGGGCAGTTTCGACAGGCCCGGCGCGGCGGTGAAGCGGGTGACGCGTTCGACGGTGGTCCGCGCGGTGCGGTTGGTGACGAAGAACGGCGGGCGGGGGGAGAGCGACGGGGAACCGGTGAACAGGCCGCGCGGGGCGGGGGCGAAGGGCGCGCGCAGGACGGTCTTCTCGACGTCCTCCAGCATGAACGCGTTGTGCACGAAGCCGATGCCGCTGCCGATGTCCTGCCGGGTGTGGCCCGGGTGGGCCCCCCAGGGGGTGTAGCCGAGGAGGAAGCCCACGCCGGACCAGCAGTTGACGCCGAGGGTGCCGTAGCGCAGGTCGGCGACGGCGGCCTCCACCGCGGCGCGGTGCTCCTTCTCCGTCCGGGGGTGGACGAGGAGGGTCGCGCCGAGGGTGCCCGGCAGCCGGTCGTTGGCGAAGTCGACGGCTTGGCGCAGGAATTCGACCGGGGTGTCGCCGGGCAGCCGCACCACGCCGAGGGCGCTGGCGAAGACCTCGCCGGTGATCAGCATGTCGTCGTGGCCGGTGATGTCGGGCACCAGGAGGCGGCAGCCGCCGTCGGCGTGGGACTCGGCCTGCGGGTGGGCCCTGCGGACGGCGGCGAGTCGCTGTGCGGCGCCCGCGTAGTAGTCGGAGCGGGGCGGCAGTGCGCGCAGCACCGTCCGGATCTCCGCCAGCAGCCGCTCGGTGCCGTTCCAGGCCCGGGGCACCAGCAGGATCTGGCTCGCGATGCAGTTGTGGCCGGAGTTGTTCATCTTGCTGGTCACGATGTGCTCGGCCTGGAAGCGGAAGTCCGCGTCGGACCACGGCCCGGGCGTCACGATGTACGGGCTGACGCCGCCGAGTTCGCTGCTGAACGGTTTGTCGGTCAGTGGGGTGTCGTCGCGGCGACGCCGCTCGGCCTGCTCGTCGGTGCCCCAGACGATGGCGTCGTGGGTGCGCTCGCTGCCGGTGACGTGGATGGCGTCCACGCCGGGGTGGGCGGCGAGGTGGGCGCCCTCGGCGGCGCCGCCGTCGACGAACCGCACCCAGCCGCGCTCGGTGAACTCGGCGAAGACCCGTTCGAAGTGCGGGCGCAGGTAGGCGTTGAGCGGGTTCATCTTGGCGACGACGACCTGGCCCTCGGCGTAGAGCTTGTGGAGGACGTCGAGGGCGGTGATGGCCGCGACGTTGCCGGCGCCGAGCACGAGGGCGACGGCCGGGCCCGTCGGCCGCCCGCGGTACGGGCCGGCGGCGCGGTCCCGTACCTGCCGGGCGGTGGTGCCGACGCGCATCCGCACCTCGGCGGTGAACCCGTTGAGCAGCAGGGCGTCCCAGCCGGTGGCGGGGAAGACGTCGACCACGGTGCGACCGTCGCGCACGTGGACGGCGCGGGGGTCGAGCGGTTCGCGCCCGGCGGCGAGGCGACGCAGGACGTGCAGGTGGGCGCCGACGTTCTGGGCGAGTGCCCAGGGTGCGCCGATCCAGTCTTCCGCCGCCCACGGGGAGCGGGGGCCGTAGCCCTTGGCGTGCGCACCGGCCGCGGCCATCTCCGCCGCACCGTCGGCGATGCGCGGCATCATGCGCTCCAGCAGCGCGATGCGTTCGGCGAGCGGGGTGGCGGACCACGATGGGGCGCCTGCGCGGAGCTCGGCGACGGCTCGGTCCAGCAGGGCGGTGTCGACGACCGGGGTGGTCACGGAGTGCTCCTCGGGGCGGCGGGGGTGCGGGAGGGCGGGGCGGCGGGCACCGGTCAGGCGCGCAGGCGCGGGATGTCGCGGGCCGGGTCGATCAGGGTGAAGGCGGACAGCGCTCCCACCGTCAGCAGCACGCCCGAGAGCAGCGCGGCGCTCTGGTAGCCCGCCGTGCCCTGGCCGTCGACGAGGCGTCCGACGACGGCCGGGGCGATCAGGCCGGCGGTGGTGACGGCGGCGTTCATCCAGCCCAGGGCACCGCCGCGCCGTGCGGCCGGGGCCAGTTCCGCGACGGTGGTGACCGCGACGGTCGCGAAGGATCCGCCCAGGCCGAAGCCGACGGCCACCAGGACGGTCTTCGCCGCGGTGCCGTCCACCAGCGGCAGGGCGAGGCAGGCGGCCGCGGCAACGAGCAGCAGGCTGCCGCCGACCCAGCCGCGGGCCTTGCGGCTGGGGACCCCGCGGCGCATCAGCCGGCCGGTGAGCCACGCCTGGCCCAGCAGCGCGACCGCGCCCAGCAGCCAGGGCAGGACGATCAGCCGGCCCGCGGTCCCGGAGGAGTGGCCGAGGCCGTTGCGCAGGTAGGAGGGCAGCCACACGAGCGACAGCGCCACGCACCAGTAGGTGGTGAAGTAGGCGACGGTGGCGCCGATCCAGGTGCGGGTGCCGAGGATCCTCCGGTACGTGGCGCGGTCCGCAGTGGCGGGCACCGCCCAGGCGGGGGCTCTCCCGGCGGGCCCGTCCTCCTCGTCGTCGGTGCGGTGCCCGCCGTCGGCGCCCCACACGGCCCACACCGCGGCCCACACCGCGCCGATCGCCGCGACCACCCAGAGCGCCGCCCGCCAGCCGTGCTCGTGGATGACCCAGGTCAGCCCGGGGGCCGCGGTGATCACTCCCAGGGTCACACCGAGGGTGATCAGCGCACCGGGCAGGTTGCGCCTGTGGTCGGGGAACCACGCCAGCGTGGCCTTCTGGGCGACGGGGAAGGCGGGCCCCTCCGCCGCGCCCAGCAGGACGCGCGAGCCGATCAGGACGGCCAGGCCGCCGCCGATGGCGGCCGGCACCTGCGCGACCGACCAGAGCACGGCCATGCCCAGCAGCAGCCACTTCGGCCGCACACGGTCGGCGAGCAGCCCCACCACGACGGCGGCGACGGAGAACAGCAGGAAGAAGGCGCTGTTGGCGAGTCCGAAGTCGGTCGCGGACAGGCCCATGTCGGCGCGGATCTCGTCGGCCGCGAGGCCGAGGACGGACTTGTCGGCGAAGTTGACCATCATGAAGACCACGAGCAGGGCGGTGACCGTCCAGGCGCGGGCGCCGGAGGGGCGCTCTGCCGGCGGGGCTTCGGCGCCCGGTCTCGCCGGGGTGTGGGCGGCGGTCATGGGGGTTCCTCCGGGAGAGGTGCTGGCAGGGGGGAACGCGGGAGGGCGCGGGCACCGCAGCCCGGGCGGGTCCGTCGGACAGGTACGGCGGACCGGTCGGCACGGCGAGCCGGGCGGCTGCGAGCGCTCCGGGCGGATCGGCGGGGCTGCGGCGCGCGGGGCTCAGGAGAGCGGGACGCCGGCGATCGCGATGCGCTCCATGACGCGGCGCGCGGGGTAGTAGTCGTTGATCGCGTAGTGCTGGACGGCGATGTTGTCCCAGATCGCGACGGAGTCCGGCTGCCAGTGGAAGCGCACCTGGAACTCGGGGATGCGGGCCTGGAGGACGAGCTCGTTGAGGAGTTCCTGGCTCTCGGCGTCGGACAGGCCGGTGATCCGGGTGGTGAAGGGCTCGTTGACGTACAGCAGCTTCCGCCCGGTGCGCGGGTGGCGGACGACGACCGGGTGTTCCACGGCGGGGAGCCGCTCGCGCAGCCGGGCGATCTGCTCCTCCGTCATCAGCGAACCCCAGCTGGGCACCCAGTCGTGCACTGCGGTGAGGTTCTCGATCCGGGCCTTCAGGGCCTCGGAGAGGTTGTCGTACGCGGCGCCCATGTCCGCCCACATGGTGTCGCCGCCCGCCTCAGGCACCTCGACGGCGCGCAGCACGGAGCCGAGGGCGGGATCGGCCATGAAGGAGTGGTCGCTGTGCCAGATGTTCTCGTTGCCGACGGCCATGGCGTCCTTGGCCAGGCGGGAGACGCCGACGGTGTCGCCCGTGGGGAAGAACGGGTTGGCCTCCGGCTCCCCCCAGACCGCGGCGAGGGCGAGGTGGTGCTCCGGGCCGAAGGCGTGCTGGTCGCGGAAGAAGACCACCTTCCACTCCAGCAGGGCCTGGCGCAGTTCCTCGGCGAGGTCGCCGCCGATCGGGTCGGCGAGGTCGACGCCGGAGATCTCCGCACCGATGTGGGGGGTGAGCGGCGTGACGTTCAGGAGCCGGTACGTGGCTTCCGGGGTTCCGGGAGCGGTGCGGTCCAGAACGCGGCGCCCGAAGTGGATCAGGGGCTTGGCCAGGATGGACGCGGATGCGGCGGCAGATGTTGCCATGGGGAACCTCCGGGACGACCAGCAATTCGTTACCGGAAGTATCGTTATCGGGGCATGCCTCGGCAAGGGTCTGCGGGACACCGGTTCCAGGAGCCCGGACGGCCCCGGCCGCGCACCGGCGCTACGCCGCCACGGCGCGGGCGATCAGCTCGACCACCGCGTCTACCAGGTGCCGGTCCGGCCGCTCCAGCTCGACCAGCAGGCGGAACAGCATCGGTGCGGCCACCAGGGTGACCACCGCCCGGACATCGGTGTCCGCCCGCACGTCGCCGCGCTCGATCCCGCGCTCCAGGATGCGCCGGGTCTCCCCCATGACCCGTGCCGGGTAAGCGCCGTACGCGCCGCGGTCGGCGCCCGCCTCGGCCGACGCACCGATGACACCGGCCAGCAGCCGGTCGACACCGGGCTGCCGGTAGGACTCCATGCGCGCGGTGAGCAGCTCGTGCAGCTCCGCACGGAAGTCCCCCCGGTCGGGGACGGACAGCTCGCCGATCCGCGCCTCGGCGGCGGCGATGACCAGCTCCTGCTTGGCGGCCCAGCGCCGGTAGATGGCCGGCTTGCTCACCCCCGCCCGCTCGGCGACGGCGTCCATCGTGACCGCGCCCATCCCCTGCTCCGCGACCAGCGCGACGACCGCGTCCAGCGCCGCGCGGGTGACCCGCTCCTCACGGGGACGCCCCGGACCCCGCACCGCTCCCCGACCCTGCTTGTCGACCATGCCCAGACCCTACGAGCTGCACCGCCGCCCGGACGACGCAGGGGGCGGCCGGCCGCAGGCCGGGGCGTACGGGGCGCAGCGGATCCGGGCCCCGGCACGGGGCCGCGCTCGGCGCCGTGCGGCGGAAGAGCGACGGGAGCGGCGTGCTCAGGCGCCGGCCGGGCGGGCGACGGGCGCGGTGCGGTGCTCCGCGGCCAGTGCGAGGACCTGGTCGACGGTCCAGTGGTCGGAGGCGTGCGCGCCGTAGTGGGCGGCCAGGATCCGGCCGTCGGATCCGACGAGGAAGTCGGCGGGGAGACCGAACCGGCCGCCGAGGGGGCGGGCCGCGGGGGGCCGCTCGCGTCCGCGGAGGACGAGGCCTGAGCTCCTGACCAGGCTCCGGACGACCGTGGGCCAGACCCGCGGGTCGAGGAGGGCGCGGACGCCGCGTTCGACGCCGTAGGCGCGGTAGAGGTCCTTGCCGGGGTCGGCGACCAGCGGGAAGGGCAGGCCGTCCGCGTACGGGCTCAGCTCGGCGGCGGGCGAGTGGAAGACGGCCGCCTCCAGCACCCCGGCCGCGCGCAGCTCGTCGTGGCGCAGCGCGAAGCTGCGGAGGTGGAGGTTGCAGACGGGGCAGCCGGCGAACCTGCGGAACTGCAGGTGGACGAGCCCGGCGGCGGATCGAACCGGTACGGGCACGCCGGTCACGTCGGTCGGCGTGAGGTTCGGGGCGGTGGTGCCGATCTGAAGGCGGGGCACGGGACTCCTTAGGTGTAGACCGTACGCTTAAAACTGTAGGCGTATCCCGTACGCTGTCAAGTCGTGCCACGACCCCGCTCCCTGACCACCCGGCAGATCGCCACCGCCGCCATCACGGTGATCGACCGTGACGGCCTGGCGGCCCTCTCCATGCGCACCGTCGCCGCCGAACTCGACCGCCGCACCATGGCGCTCTACCGCTACGTGGAGGACCGCGAGGAACTCGAGTGCCTCGTGGTGGAACTCGCGCTCGGCACCGTCCTCGACCGCCCCCGCACGGCGCCCGCCCCCGACCCGGCCCCGCCGCGCGAGCGGCTGATCGCGCTCATGGAACTGATGCGCGAGGCCGTGGGCGCCCATCCCGGGGTCCTCCCGCTGGCCGTCCGCCACCACACGGGCTGCCTGCCCGCCCTGCGCTGGGCGGAACACGTGCTGGAGGCCCTCGGCCGGGCGGGCCTCGACGGCCCCGGCCGCCGACGCGCGCTCCAGGCGCTGACCTCCTACCTGATCGGCGCACTGGAACTCGAACACCAGGGCCTCGCGCCCGGCGGGGCCGCCGGCCACGCCGCCCTGGCCGCGCCCGACGCCTTCCCGCTGCTGACGTCCTCGCTCGCCGAGCAGCAACAGGCCGACCCCGGCGCCGAGTTCCTCGCCGGTGCGGAGGCCGTGCTGCGCGGCCTCGGCATCACCTGAGACCCGCGGGGCCCGCCGGAACGTCCTCGGCGGCGGCCGGACAGCACTCCGGGCCCGGCGCCGCCGACCTCGCCGTCCGATCCCGTCGGATCGGCGAGGGCAGCGGTCGCGCCGGGCCCGGAGGCCTGGCGCCCCGTGATGGGCACCGGGGCGACCTGCGGGGGGGACGGAGCGCGTTACGGCGTGACCGGGCTGCCGCCGAAGGTCACGACGAGGCGGCCGTCCGAGGCGAACGACCACGCCATGGCGCCGGTGTAGGCGGAGCAGCGCGAACCGTTGGTGCCGGTCCAGAACTGGTTGGAGCCGTCGGCGTCGCCGACGGTCTTGTCGTTCGACCCGCTGCCGCTGCGGCACGAGGTGTTGCTGCGGTACACCGAGGTGCCCTTGTCGAACGAGAAGTTGCGCTCGGCGTTGTCGATGCCGACGTTGTTCGACATCGCGATCGTGCCCGGGTTGCTGTTGTAGGTGAACCCGTGGTGGCCGTTGCGGTAGGCGATGCTGCGCCGGACGACGTGGTCGACCGCGATGTCGTCGCCGCCGAGCTTGAAGCCGTTGCGGTCGCCGTTGGAGTTCACGGTGCCGTTCGAGAGCGTGCCGTTGCCGTACGACAGGGAGTCCTCGATGGTCACCGGGCCGATGGGTCCGGTGTCGGTCTTGGTGTAGAGGTCCCAGCCGTCGTCGATGTTGTTGTGGGAGACGGTGTAGCGGAAGACGTTGCCGGTGCCCGCGGTGAGCTTCGCCGCGAAGCCGTCGGCGTCCTCCCCGTCGGAGTCGGCGTTGTCGTGCGACTCCGAGCTCAGGACGAGGTTGTTGGACGGCCACTGACTGGTGGGCGTGGTGGAGGCGATCCGCGAGATCTGCAGCCCCGAGTCGCGGTTGAAGCGGGTCACGGTGCGTTCGATGACGTTGTTGCTGCCACCGACGAAGATCCCGTTGTCACCGGCGCGTTCGACGACGATGCCCTTGATGTGCCAGTACGAGCCGTTCAGGGCGAGCCCGCGGTTGGCCGGATCCTCCGCCATGGCGGAGAAGTTGAGCACCGGGGTCTCCCCCGGGTACGCGGAGAGGTTCGTGCGGGCACTCGCCGTGCCGTTGCTGCCGACCGGGATGGTGACCGTCTGGGCGTAGCTGTAGGTGCCGCCGCGCAGGTAGATCGTGCCGCCGGACGCGACGCGGCCGATCGCCGAGGTGAGCGTCGTCGGGGCGGCCTGCGTGCCGGCCGCGCCGTCGGTGCCGTTGGGCGCCACGTACAGCGCGGTGCCGGACGGCGGGGTGGTGGTGGCGTCCGGCACCGCGGCGTCGAGGTAGTCGATGTTGGGCAGGCCGGCGGAGGTGGTCGGGGTGAAGCGGATGGTGTTGCTGCCCGGGATCACCGGCACGGTAAGGGTCTTGGTGACCCAGGTGCCCCATGCGGCGGTGCTCTCGAACGACACCGTCGAGGCTGCCGCGCCGTTCACCGCGAGGCTTGCGGGCCGGGCGGTGGTGGTGCCGTTGGCGAAGCGGACCGTCAGCGTCGCGGTGCCCGCGGCGGGGGCGCTGACGGTGAACTGCAGGACGCCGCCGGTCGCGTTGGTGCCGTTGCAGAAGCCGCTTCCGGAGTAGCCGGCCCAGTCGGAGTCGACGGTGCCGGTGCAGGAGGCCGGGGAACTCTCGGCCTCGTAGCGGGTGGTGGTCGCGGCCTGCGCCGTGCCGGACACCGCGACCAGGGCGCCGGCGAGGAGGCCGGCGGATGCGATGGCTGCTCTCAGGTGCACGTTCGTCTCCAGGTGGGGTTGGTTCGCCTGACCAGGGGTGGGGTGGAACGAGCGGTGGAGAACCGCGCGGTGGGTGTCCGGTCCGCCTCCGCCGCCTGCGGGAGGGTTCGCGCGGGCGGCGGGGAGCGGGCGCAGCGGGGAGCGGGCGTGGCAGGGCCGACGCCGGGCTCGCGCTCCGGGGTGGGGGAACGGGCGCGTTCGAGTACATGAACAGGCCGTGCAGCCGGACACCGCATCCGGGCGGAAAAGCGCTTTCGTCGGACCCTAGAGGCGTACCGTGGACGCGTCAATAGACGTGTACTTGATTGATGTTCATACACATGAACAGCGACCTGCCGTGAACCGTCCGCGGCCTCGCACCGGACTCGCCCGCCGCGTCGGCCTGTTCGGGCAGGCCGGACCGCGGCCGGACCGGACCGCGGCATTGTCGCCACCGGCACGAGGGGGTAGCGTCACCCGACGTGAATACCGGACCGGCGACACGCCACACACGGATCGGCGATCCGGTAGACGGCTGACCGCGCCACGGGCGCGCGAACGGCGCCCCCGCGCTTCGGCACGCGGACCTCCTGGTGCACCTGCACCGCGCGTCCACGTCCCCTGCCGAACACCGAGGTCACCCGTATGACAGCCACGTTCAACCACACCATCGTCGCCTCCACGGACCGCCACGCGTCGGCGCGGTTCTTCCGGGAGCTGCTGGAGATCCCGGACGCACCGTCCTGGGGCCCGTTCACCAACATCCGGCTCGCCGACGGCGTCCTGCTCCAGTTCGCCGAGCCGCCGGTCGACATCCAGATGCAGCACTACGCGTTCCTCGTCGACGACGAGCTCTTCGACCGGGCGTACGGCCGCCTGTGCGAGCGCGGGATCGAGCACTGGGCGGACCCGCAGATGCGCCGGGCGGGCGAGACCAACACCGAGCACGGCGGCCGGGGGGTGTACTTCAAGGACCCCTCGGGTCACGCGATCGAGCTCATCACCCGCCCCTACCTGTAGCCGGGGCGGCACCCGGCCGGGCGGCCCGCACGGCGCCCGGCCGGGCGTACCGGCCCCGGGGCGCCGGGGAGGTCAAGGGGCGGGGGAGGTCAAGGGGCGGGCCGGACCTCCCCGGGGCGCCAGGTCCGGTCGAAGAACGGCTGCAGAGGGCCGTACAGGCGCAGGACCGCGAACCAGCCCCTGCCCGGCACGGTCCGGATCCAGGTGCCCTCGGCGGCGGCCCCGGGGCGTTCGGGCGCGAGGTGGAGCGTGGTGGCGCCGTCGGGGTCCGGCGCGGCGGCCGGGCCGGGACAGGACTGGCTGCCCGCCCGGGGGTAGCGCTGCGGCGTCCGGAGCATGGAGCGGGTCTGGCTGTCGTACACGGTGACGGACCAGAGGCGGGCCGCCGGGATGCCCGCGGGCAGGGTCAGCGTGTAGGGGCGGGCACCGTCGAACGGACGGCCGTACGCATCGGCGGCGACCATGAGGGACCGGGAGCCGACACCGGTCTCGCGCGTGCACATCGACGGCGAACAGCCGGTGGCCACGTAGTGGAAGGCCGTCCGGGAGTTCAGCGCACGACCGGAGGCCGGCGGGTGCGGTCCGGGGCCGCCCTCGACGACCGGTCCGGGCGGGGGCAGCGTCCAGTCGTGGCCACCGACGCACAGCGGGTCGGACCAGGCCGAGCCGCTGCCGTAGTAGGCGAAGCCGTCCCGGTCGCGGGCGCGCAGACCCAGCGTGCGGGCGGTCGCGTCGCCCAGCGCGACGGCCTCGTCCAGGACCGCCCGCAGCCGTGAACCGGGCCTGAACACCTGCCCCTTGGCGATGCCGATGGCTCGGAGGGCCCCGCAGGCCTCCGGATCGCCGGACCCGGCCGGCTGCTCCTGGACCAGGGTGTCGAGCAGCTCGTAGAACGAGCGGTCGTTCGGGGGCAGGGTGTTCACCGCCAGCCCGGTGCCCTCGGTGAACACCGGCGGGTCCGACCGGTCGGGCGGCTCCCGGCCGGGCCGGAAGGCGCCGGTGCCGCTGCCGCGACCGCCCGGCGTCCACGGGTGGATGCGCAGCGACTGCTCGATCCGGGCGGCCGCCGGAGCGGGGTCGCCGTCCTCCAGGAACGCCCGGCCCAGCACGACGGCCTGCCAGGTGCGGCAGCGGTGCACGAACAGGCCGCCGCCCTCCGGCTCCGGCCCGTCGTGGCCGGGCGGCAGGAACACGTACGTGCCGCCGAGGCCGCGGTCGGGGCCGGGCACGCCGATGTCGGTGATCCACCGGAACCACATGTCCTCGACCGCGCCCAGGCACCCCGGCGGGACCTGCAGCGCGACGGGCCCCCCGGTCAGGTCGAGGACGCTCAGGAAGTCCACGGTGTCGGCACTGCCGGTGAGGCACAGCGAGGCACTGTCCATCAGCCCCGAGAACAGCAGCACCTGGCTGTCCGCGACCCCGGCCTGCTGGAGGCCCCGGCGGACCGCCCGGGCCGACACGCCCGGCAGCCCGGCCAGGTAGGCGTTGACCCCGTGCACCAGATCCAGGTGGTCGTACACCTTCTCGGCGGTGTCCGCGTCCGGGACGCCGTCGGCGAACCTCAGCACGCCGATGCGGGTGGCCACCACGTCGGCCGTCGTCACCGACGGCGGCACGGGTGCGAAGTCGCTCATCCCCCCATGCTGCGCGCGGCCCCCGGCTCACGCATCCGGCCGCAGGCGGCACGGGCTTCGGAGGCCGGCAGATGCTCCTCGCCACCGGCGTCGACGGCACCCCGCTCGACGGCACCGGCCCCCGGCTCGTGGTTCCCGCGGACCGCTGCGGGCGCCCGCCGCATCAGCGGCGTCACCGCCGTGCGGGTCGGCCCGACCGGGCACCGACCGGGCACCGACCGGAGCCGCGGCGACGCCCGGCACCGGACCGTCGTGGCGGTGCCGTCGTGGCGGTGGGGCTGCGCCGGGCGGCGGTGGGGCTGTGCCCGGCGGCGGTCCGCCCGCGGTGGCGTGCGCGACCTGATGATCGGACCTGTCGATGCCCGTGATCGGCGCGAGCGGCGGTATGTGGCGGACCGTCGGCAGGTGCGACGATGGGGCCGCCATGCGACTGGGACGGGGAGTGCGTACAGGACGGGCCGCGGTGTTCGCGGCCGTCTGCGTGCTGCTCGCATCCCTCGGGCACGTCCTGATGTCCGGTACGCACGTGCCGTGGTGGGCCCTGGCGGCCGCCTTCGCCGCCGCCTGGGGCATCGGCTGGGTACCCGCGGACCGCGAGCGCGGCCCCGTGCTGGTGACCGGCCTCACCGTGGGCGTCCAGGCCGCACTGCACCTCGTCTTCACCCTGGGCCAGGCCGCCGCGCGGCGGCCCGCGGACGGCGGCACCGCGACACGGTGGGCGGCACTGCTCTGCGGTCCCGACGAGGTGACCCCGGCGGAAGCGGCCCGGCTCGCCGAGGCGGCCGGGCTCGGGGCCGGGACCTCCGGCGACGGCCTGTCCGTCGTCGCGGTCGACCTGGCCGACGTGACGGGCACGGCGGGCATGGGGCACATGGCGGGCATGGCCGCCGACATGCCGGGGATGGACATGGGCGCCCACGCCGCGCACCAGGCCGCCGCCGCAACCGCCATGCCCGCGCACCTCCCCGGCGGGACCGCCGGCATGCTCGCCGCGCACCTGCTGGCCGCGCTGCTGGTCGGCCTGTGGCTGGCGGCCGGCGAGCGGGCGGTGTTCCGGCTCGGCCGCACCGCGGCCGCCCTGCTGTTCGCCCCGCTGCTCCTCCTCGTGGGGCTCGTCCGCCCGCCGCACCGGCCGCCGCCGCGGCCCGCCCGTGCCGTCCCCGCCCGGTCGCTGCGGCAGCTGCTGCTCGTTCATGCCCTCACCTCCCGGGGTCCACCGGCCGGGGCCGCCGCCGTCTGAGGACGGCGTGCCGCTCCCAGGTCCGCGCCGCGTCGACGCCGTGCCCCCGCCGGGTACGGCGGCACCCGCGCGTGCCCTGGCCCCGTCCTGCGGCCCGTAGGCCGCCTCCCCGCTCTCCGAGAAGGACCCATGGCGATGACTCCTGCCCTGCCGCACCCGCGCGCCCCGCGATGTCGTTCCCCGCACGAGGACGCGGCCGTCACCGAGTGGGCGCTGGCCGCCCGCACCGGCGACCAGGCCGCGGTCGAGCGGTTCGTCCGCGCCACCCGCCCCGACGTGTGGCGTTACGTGGCCTACCTGAGCGGCGACCCGCAGGCCGCCGACGACCTCACCCAGGACACCTACCTGCGCGCCCTGCGCGGCCTGCCGCGCTTCGAGGGCCGTTCCTCCGCCCGGACCTGGCTGCTGTCGATCGCGCGCCGCACGGTCGCCGACCGCTTCCGGTTCGCGGCGGCCCGGCCGCGGCTGCTGGACACCGACGACTGGCAGGCGGCCGCGGAGCGGGCGCAGTACTGCGGGGCGCCCGGCTTCGAGGAGGGCGTGGCACTGGCCGAACTGCTGGCGTCACTGCCCGCCGAACGGCGTGACGCCTTCGTGCTGACGGCCGTCCTCGGCCTGCCGTACGAGCAGGCCGCGGAGGCGGCCGGGTGCCCGATCGGCACGGTGCGCTCGCGGGTGTCGCGGGCCCGCACCACGCTGGTCCGGCTGCTCGCCGACGCCGAACGGCACCCGGCGGCGGCAGCAGCAGCGGCTCAGCCCGTCGCGGTACCGGTGGTGGTTCCGCTGGTCGGCTGCGCGGCCTGATCGGTTCCCCGGTCCACCCGATGGGGGCACAGGACGGCGTGTCCGCGTGGCCGCCTCGGGGCGGTGCGCTGTCGTTGTCCTTGTCGTCGTCGGCAGCGGTCCCGTGCCGTCGCGTCCCGACCCGGCCCGATCCCGGCCCGATCCCGTCCCGTCCCGTCCCGTCCCCGGAGGTATCCCATGTCCGTCACCGCCGTCTTCACCGTCGAAGGCATGAGCTGCGGCCACTGCGAGAGGACCGTCAGCACGGAGCTGGCGGCCATCGACGGCGTGACCGAGGTGGCGGCCAGGGCGAAGGCCGGCCGGGTCACCGTCGTCTCCGAGCGGGCGCTCGACGACACGGTCGTCCGCAGTGCCGTGGACGGGGCCGGCTTCACGCTGGTCGGCCGGGTCTGACCCGTCCGGGGGCGCGTGGGGGTGGGCTGCCCGGTGTGCCGGGCAGCCCACCCCGTACGCCGGCCTCACCGGGCCTCGGTGGCCGCCCTGCGCAGGGCCGTCCGGTCCGGTTTGCCGGCCGGGGTCAGCGGCAGGGCGTCCATCAGCAGCAGCCGTTCCGGGTGCTTGCACCGGTCGAGGCCGCACGCCCCCAGGTGGGCGCGCAGATCGTCCAGGGTGACCGTACGGCCGGCCCTCGGCACGACGCAGGCCGCCAGCCGCTCGCCCATGAGCGGGCACGGGACGCCGGTGCACACGACGTCCCGCACGTCCGGGTGGGCCGCGAGCGCGCGCTCGACCTCGGCCGGGCTGATGTTCACCCCGCCGCGGATCACGATGTCCTTGAGCCGGCCGACGACCCGCAGCACACCGTCGGCGTCGAACACGCCCAGGTCGCCGGTGCGCACCCAGCCGTCGGCGGTGCGGTAGCGGTCGTTGAGCTCGGGTGCGGCGACGTAGCACAGCGGGGTCATCGGGCCCCGCGCCTCGATCTCGCCGATCTCCCCCGGGGTGCCGCACGAGGCACCGCCGGAGGCGGCGATGCGGATGTCGGTCACCGCGGGGTCGGGGCGGCCGACCGCGACGCCCGGGCCGTCCTCCTGGATGGGCCTGCCGCCGAGCCCGCTGTGGCAGTTGACCCCGTCGGCCGAGCCGTAGAGGTTCACCACCGGGCAGCCGAAGGCGAGTTCGGCCTCCGCGCGGGTGGCCTCGTCGAGCGGTGACCCGCCCAGGATCAGGGCGGCGGGTGGCGGCAGCGCCCGGTCGGACGGCCGGTCGAGCATCATCCGCACCATGGTCGGCACGCCCAGCACGTGGGTGGGCCGGTGGCGGCGGATCGTCTCCAGGGCGTCGGCCGGGGTGAAGCGGTCCATCAGCACCAGGGTGCCGCCGTGCCGGGCGAGCGTGACGGCCGTGCCGCTGCTGCCGAACGCCGACGCCAGCGGCACCAGGAAGAGGCAGCGCAGTTCGCTGCCCGAAGGGCGCAGCGCCGCCAGGAAGTTGCCGCGCCCTCCGGCGAGCGCGTTGTGCGAGTACGCGACCATCTTCGGCTCCGCCTCGGTGCCCGAGGAGACGAGGATCCGGGCGGCGGCGTCCGGGTCGGGACGGGCGGGGGTGAAGGCGGTGGCGTCGGTGCGCAGCAGTGCGGCGAACGACAGGCAGCCGTCCGGCAGCCGTCCCTGTCCCGCGGCCACCACCGCTCCGAGGGCGGGCAGTTCGCCGCGCAGGCCGGCGATGTCGCGGGCGGGCCGGGTGTCGCGGTGGGCGGTGGGGGCGATCACCGCGCGGGCGCCGGAGCGGCGGAGGAGCGACACCGCCTCGCGGGCGCTGCGCCCGGACGGGAAGGGCAGGGCGATCGCGCCGAGGGCGGCGAGGGCGAGATCGGCGGTCACCGCGTCGCGGCCGTTGGGGAGTTGGACGCCCACCACGTCGCCTGCGGAGATCCCGGCGGCCCGGAGGCCTGCCCCCAGCGAGCGGGCCCGGCGGTCGAGTGCGGTGTAGCTGAGCGGTCCGCGGGGGTCGACGACGGCGGTGCGGTGCGGGTCGGCGATGCGGCGGGCGCGGAAGAGCGCGTACAGGTCGAGGTCGGGGTAGTGGCCGTCGGCGGCCCAGGTGCGGCGGAGGGCGGCGGGGACGAGGTCGGGTATCGCGGGTGTCACGAGAACCTCCAGGGCGTGGGGACGGCGAGGGCGCCGTGGCCGTCGCGGGTGAGGGCGGCGGGCAGGCGCGGGTCGGCGGGCAGGGTGCGCAGGTCGGTGGTGACGGCGGTCGCGGTGAGGCCGCGGGCGCGCAGGGCGGCCAGGGCGTCGGTGGTGGGGAGGGTCCTCAGTGCGGCGGCGTGGCGGAGGGCCGGTGCGGCGGACCGGTCGGCCGGGGCGATCCAGCCGTCGGCGGTGGCCAGTGGTCGGCGGAAGCCGGCCGGTGCGGGCCCGGCCGCGGGGGCGGTGAGTGTCTCGGCCGCGCCGAGCAGGGAGGACTCGGCGCGTACGCCGCGGCCGGTGCGTTCGCGCAGCAGCAGGGCGGCGAGCACGGCCTCGGCGCCGTGCAGGCCGCCGAGGACGTCGATGAGCGTCATGAGGGACGGCCCGGGCGGCTCGTCCGCCGTGCGGACGGCCTCGGCGACGCCGGTGCGGGCCTGCACCATGAAGTCCGTGCCGGTGGGGGCTCCGGGCAGCCGCTCGGCCCAGTCGCCGGTGTAGGCGTACACGAGGCCGGGGTTGGCGAGGGAGAGGGCGTCGGCGTCGAGACCGAGCCGCTCGGCCCTGCCCGGCGCCCAGTTGTGCAGGAACACGTCGGCGGTCGCGGCGAGTTCGCGCAGTTCGGCCTGCCCGGCCGGGGCCTTGATGTCGATCTCCGTGACCTGCTTGCCCCGGTTGAGGGCGAGCCAGCGCGCCGACACGCCGTCGCAGCAGGGCGGCATGCCGCGCAACGGGTCGCCGCCCGGCGGTTCGATGCGCACCACGTCGGCGCCGAGCAGGCCCAGCAGGTGGGCGGCGAGCGGCGCCTGGACGCGCCGTCCGGCCTCCAGCACCGTCAGTCCGGCGAGTGGCAGAGCCGGATCGGTCGCGGCGGGGCGGGCCGGGGCCCGGGGCGGGGTGCCGGTGGCGCGGCCGGGACGGAACGACCACGGCGGGCCGGGAGCCGGGTCGGCGGCCCGGTCGGCGAGGGAGTGCAGGCGGCACACGTCGGCGCGGGAGCCGGCCGCGGCCTGCCGGACCTGTGCCCAGGAGGCGGCCCGGGCCGTGCGGTGCAGGGCGTCGGGGAGGGCGGCGCAGGCGGTGGCGTAGCGGAACTGGAAGGGGCGCCAGCCGGCCCGGATCGCGTCCGCGGGTGCGCCGAGGCGGCGCCAGAACGCCGCCCAGACGTCCGGTTCCAGCGCCTCCAGTTCGAAGCGGGTGCCGTCGGCGGCGGTGAACGGCGGCCCGCCGGGGCCGGTCGGCACCGCCTCGTCCTCGTCGGCGCCTGCGGCGGCGAGGTACTGGGAGACCGTCAGCAGCGCGGCGCGGTCGGCACCGGTGGCGACGTGTGCGGCGGCCGCGCCGGAGCGGGCCCGGCCGAGGAGGGCGGCGAGCAGGCCCTGCACGGTGAGGACGGAGGCGCAGGTCGCGGCGTAATCCCGGGCGAGGCCCCGCGGTGCGCCGTCGCGTCTGCCGTGGACGTGCATGATGCCGGTGACGGCCTGGACGGTCGCCTCGTCCGCGGCGTCCTCGGGCCGCCACAGGTCGGCCCAGGCGAGTTCGGCGCTCGGGCCGCCCGGTGCCTCGAACCTGGCCGGGCCGTCGGCACGGGGTTCCCCGGCGACCGTCGCCCCGAGGGCCCGCAGGTGGGCCACGGCCGGGGCCGTCAGCGCGGGCGGCCCGGAGACGCGCAGGTCCAGTGCGTCGAGCGGTCGGGCCGGCGGGGCGGGTGCGAGGTGGACCATGGCTCTCCTTGTCCGGGCGGCCGGGGTACGGCTGTCCGGGTCTCGGGTGCGGGCTCCCGGTGCCCGTCGGCAGGTGTGCGGGGAGGGGCGGGAACTCGGCGGCGTCCGGGGCCGACCAGTTCCACGACCAGAACGTCGGACGGTCACGTCGTCGGGTTCCCGACGGGTCCGGAGGAATCACCATGAAAGATCACGAAACCGCCGAATCCGGGTACGGCCTTCCCGCCTGTCCGGAGGCGGCGGTCGAACTGCGCGACAGGGTGGCGGAGTTCGTCCGGGCGCGGGTGATGCCGTGCGAGGCCGTCCTCGACGCCGGGGGCACCGCCGCCCGTACGGCACTGGCGCGGCTCCAGGACGAGGCCCGTGCGGCAGGGCTCTGGGCACTGCCGCTGCCCCGCGAACTCGGCGGCCAGGGCGTGCCGTTGTCCGTCCACGCGCACCTCGCCGAGGCGGAGGGCGCCAGCGACCACGGCCCGGCCGCCCTCGGATCGGCCCCGCTGCTCGACGTGCTGATGCTGCAGCGCCACGCCTCACCGGCCGTGCGCGAGCGCCACCTCCGACGCATCACCGCAGGCGGGCTGCGTACGTGCTACGCGATGACCGACCCCGACTCCCCCGGCACCGACCCGGCGACGACCACGACCCGTGCCGTCCGGGGCGAGGACGGCCGGTGGACCCTGCACGGCCGCAAGTGGTTCACGACCGGGGCCGGCGACGCCGACCTGGTCACCGTCATGGCCCGCACGAGCGGCCGCGCACCGGACACCGACGGCCTGTCGCTGCTGCTCGTACCCACGTCGGCGCCCGGCTTCCGGGTGGTCCGCGAGCTGCCGGTCCTCGGCGCGGGCGGGCAGTGGGAGATCGAGCTCGACGGGGTCACGGTGCCCGCCGACCACGTGGTCGGCGCACCCGGCCAGGCGTTGCGGATCGCCGGCGAGCGGCTGCGCCTGGGCCGCCTCCTGCGCTGCCTGCGCTGGCTCGGCCAGGCGGCGCGGGCCTACGAGCTGATGTGCGCGCGGGCCCGCTCCCGTACGCAGGCGGCGGGCCCGCTCGCCGACCGCCAGCTCGTCCAGCAGCTGGTCTTCGACTCGTTGCTCGCCATCCGCACCACCCGTCCGCTCGTCCACGAGGCGGTGGCCCGCCTGGACGCCGGGCAGGACGCGCGGATCGAGACCGGGCTCGCCAAGGTCGCCGCGGCCCGGATGCTCCAGCAGGTCACCGACGCCGCCGTCCAGGTCCACGGCGCGGCCGGCCTCGGCCCGGACACCCCGCTGCCGGCACTCTTCCGGGCCGGCCGCACGGCCAGGCTGCTGGACGGCCCCGACGAACTGCACATCGCGGCCGTCGCCCGCCGGGTGCTGCGCTGACCCCGGGCCCGGCCCCGCCCCGCGGGACCAGCCGGTGCACGGGGCCGGGGTCAGAACGCGAAGGGCCCGACCAGTCCGGTGAGCACGGCCAGTCCCAGGGCCAGGAAGAAGTCGCCCCAGACGAGTTCATGACGGACGGCCAGGCCGCGCTCGGCGTCGTAGCACCCGTCGAGCAGCGCCCCGGCGGGCGACAGGTGGCGGGTGCAGAGGCGGTGCAGGACCAGCTCGGCGCGGGCCGCCAGCCGGTCCGCGGTGCGCCCGTCCGCCGACGCCCGGGCCAGCGCGGCCAGTTTCAGGGCGGCGACCGCCTCGACGGCCGCCGCCGACGTGTCGGGCGGTCCGCCGCCCGCGCCCGCCCGGGGCACCGGCGGCACCCCGGCCGCGAGCCGCAGCGCGACCAGGCGGTCCACGGCCTCCCGCAGCGCTCCACCGGCGCCGAAGCCGGGCACGGCCGTCCCGTCGGCCGCACCGAGCAGCAGCCACGCCGCCGTCCGGCTCCAGCCCGGCGCCGGCTCCGCGCAACCCCGCCAGCCGCCGCCGGGCAGCGCCGCCCAGGCCGGGCGCGGCGGGTCCTCGCCGAGGCACAGCTCCAGGTGCCGCACCAGGTGCGAGCGGGCGGCCTCCACTCCGGCGGCCCCGGCCCGGGCCAGCAGCGGCACGGTGCCCGGTACGCCGTCGGCGCGGGCCAGCAGCCGGGGCCCGCCGAAGGCGCTCCCCCACGGCACGACGCCCAGCTCGCGGTCGAACGCGGCCAGGCAGGCGTGCGCGGCCCGCTCGCGCAGCCCGTCCGCCGTGCCGCCGGCCGCCGCGGTGCCGTACCAGAGGATCATGCCCCGCGTCGCCGTGTCCTCCCCGGCCCAGCCCGCCAGGCGCCCGGTGCAGGCGCGGGCGGCCTCCGCGTCGGCACGGTCGCCGGAGGCCAGGGCGCGCAGCCGGAGCAGCCCCGCCCAGAACCCGCCGGTCCACGACCCGCGGCCGGTCGTCGTCCACCGGCCGGTGTCCGGGTCGGCGTACAGCGGGAAGCGCGGCCCGACCTCGGCGGCGGTCGCCGCGGCCCGGCCGAGCACGGCGGCCAGCGCCGGCCCCGCCCAGTGCGGCCCGACGCGGTTCACGCCGTCACCGGGCGGGCCCCGCGCACGGCGAGCGGGGCGGTGACGGCCGCGGCGGCCGCGAACTCGGCGGCGACCAGCAGCCAGCCCGGCCCGTACCCGGCCGCCGAGACGGCCCGGGCGAACACCGGCGGGCCGACCGCGAACCCGGCGAAGAAGCCCGCCGACACGATCGCCGAGTCCTGCCCGGCGCGCCCCGGCGCCGAACTCCGCATCACCAGCACCATCGACACGGCGTTCGCCGACACCGCGAACACCCCCACCGCCACCGCGCCCGGCCACACCAGCGCCGGCAGCGGCACCGCGGCGGCCAGCAGCAGGGCCGCACCGACCGCGCCCAGCGAGAGCACCGACGGCAGCGCCGCCGCCCGGCCCTCCCGGTCCGCCACCCGCGACCAGCCGACCCGTCCGGCCATCCCGGCCAGGCCCAGCACCGCCACCGGCAGGGCCGCCACCGTCGCCGGGAGGCCGAGCCGCTGGGTGCCGAACAGCGCCAGGTACGTGTTGACCGACGCCACGCCGCCGCCGAGCAGCAGCGAGAACACCGCCAGCCGGGCCGCCACGGCACCCGCCGCACCGGAGGGCACGCGGCCCCGGGCCGGTGCGGGGTCCGCGGGCAGGGCGCGCGCCGCCCACCGGGCGGCGAGGGCCGCCGCGCCGGCCGCCGTCCACACGGCGCCGCGCCACCCGACACCGGCGGCCAGCAGCGACAGCGGAAGGCCCGCCGCGAACGCACCCGCCTGCACCCCCGACTGCTTCCACCCGGTCACCGCCCCGCGCCGCCGCGGTGCGAAGGCGCCGAGGATCACCTTGTTCGTCGCCGGGTTGGCCAGCGCCTGCGGGAGCCCGCCGAGCGCCACCGCGCCCAGCAGCAGGCCGGCCCCCGGTGCCGCGGCGATCATCCCGAGCGAGACGGCCGCCAGCAGCAGCAGCGCCACCACGCACCGGCGCGGCCCGGCCCGGTCGACCAGCCGCCCCGCGACCGGCGAGAGGAGCGCGGCCGTGCCGAACCCGACGGTGGTGGTGAGGCCGAGCTCCGTCCGGGAGAGGACCGACCCGCCCACCAGGCGCGGTCCGAGTGCTCCCAACAGGAACAGCTGCATCATCGAGAAGGCCATGGCGCACGTCAGCAGCGCCGTCACCCCCGGTCCCGACCGGGGCTCCCCGCCACCACGCACCGTCATCCCCACGACCGCCTTCCCGCGCCGGCGCCCGCCCTGGCCGCTCGTCAGACAGTCGTGTCCGTGCTGCGCCGGGTTCCCGCCGCCCCGCTCGGCCGCCCGGCGCACCACCGCACGGACGGACGGCGGGTGCGGCGGCGCCGACCGGGCGCGGCCGTCACCCCGGGTCGGGTGCGGCGAACGCCCTCCCGGCGTGCACGAGCAGCTCGCGCACGGCGGGGTTGTGCGTGCTCCTCCAGACCAGGGCGAGCACCGCCGGTGTGTCGACGTCGTCGATGGTGCGGGCGGTCAGCCGGGGGTCCGCGGCCATCGAGGCGCTGAGGACGGCGACGCCGAGCCCGCGGGCGGCGAGGTCGACGACGGCGTCCGCGGCACCGGCCTGCAGTGCGATCACGGGCCGCAGGCCCTGCGCGGCGCAGGCCCGGTCGAACACCGTGCGCAGGCCGGTGCCGGGCGGCATGCAGACGATCGGGTGGGCGGCCAGGTCGCCCAGCGTGACCCGCCGCCGGTCCGCCAGCGGATGCCCGGCCGGTACCGCGGCGACGAGCCGCTCGCTGACGAGGGTCAGCGCCTCCAGCCCGTCCGGGGTGGCGGCCGCGGTGCCGACGAGAGCGAGGTCGAGAGCACCGGCGCGGACCCCCTCGACGAGCCGGTCCGAGGTGTCCTCCAGCAGCGCGATCTCGACCCCGGGGTGCGCCCGGTGGAACGCCGCGAGGGCGTCGAACAGCGGGGTGACGGTGCAGCCCGTGACCATCCCGACCGTGAGCCGGCCCCGGATCAGGTCGGTCACCTCCCCCACGGCCTGGCCGACGGCCCGGGCTGCGGCGAGCGCGGCGCGGGCGGGTTCGAGCGCGGCCTTCCCGGCGACGGTCAGCGTGGCGGTGCGGGCCGACCGGTCGAACAGCTCGGCGCCGAGCTCGCGTTCCAGCCGGCGGATCTGGGCGCTGACCCCGGACTGGCTGATGTGCACCCGCTCGGCCGCGCGGGTGAAGTTCCGCTCCTCGGCGACGGCGACGAAGTACTCCAGCTGCCGCAGTTCCATGACTGCGGATTCTAGCTTCCAGCAGATCCAGCTGTTGGACTTCCGGTCGGCGGCCGACCAGGCTGGGAACCGACGGAACCGCGCATCGGACGGAACCGCACACCAGGAGGAAGCCGTGCCGGAGTACGAGAAGGCCCTGCGGCCCGAGGACATCACCCGCCTGTTCGTCGAGCGGTCCAACGCCGGTGACGCGGCCGGGGTCGCCGCCCTCTACGAGGAGGACGCGGTGATGGCCTACCCGCCCGGCCGGCTGACCGTGGGCCGGGAGGCGATCCGCGCGCTGTGGGAGAAGGTGCTCGCCGGCCGTCCCCACTTCACCCCCGAGGAGCCGCTGCCGACGCTGGTCAGCGGCGACATCGCCCTCACCTCGACCCCGCCGAAGGACGGGAGCGGCGCCCGGGCCCAGGTCGTCCGGCGCCAGCCCGACGGAAGCTGGCTGCGCCTGCTCGACCAGCCCGAGTTCGCCCCGCCCACCGCCTGAAAAAGTGTCGGGTCGTTGGGTGGCTACTGGCTGTTGATGTCGTCGGCGAGGCGACGGGCTGCCTCGGTCTTGATGGGGCCGCGTGGCTCGATCTCCTCGCCGGCGAGGAGGGCGGCCATGAGTCGGATCATGGCGACCTTGATCATCGCTTCCGCGTGCACGGTCTTGGGGTCCCGCGATCCGGCTGCGGCTGGTCGTTCAGCTGCGGCAGGCGCTGGACGAGGTGACGGACACGGCCTTGGACAGCGGGATGGCGGCGGCGAAGGCGGAGGGTTGGGGGTTGCGGCAGATCGGCGGCGGGGTTGGCCTGTCGCACGAGAAGGTCCGCTACCGGCTCGCCCGGGCGTCGGGCGAGCCTGCCGGGTCCTCCTAGAGCGAGGCGGTGGCGTCGGCGGGCTTGCGGGTGGAGCGGAGCCGGCCGCCCTCGACCTCGGCGGGCAGTGCGAAGCCGTAGCGGCCGTGGAAGTTGACGTGGGCGAGCAGCCGCAGCACCCAGCGGGCATCCGAGCTGGGGATGGCGTGCAGGGTGCCCCGCATGAACCAGCCGCGCACGATGCTCCGGTCGTCCTCGTACGCCGCGCGGATGCCGGCGGCCGTGATGTTCCGCCCGCGCACCCGGATGCCCAGGTCGGCGGCCATGGCGTCCTGGGCCTGGATGGCGAAGACCCGGCGGACGACCGCCTCGGCGGAGGCTTCCCGCACTCCGTCGGCCAGGGCCGGCGCGCGGGCCCGCAGCCCGCGGACGCTCTCGTGGTCAAGCATGGGCTGTGTGTGGCCGTCTCGGTCAGGAGACGGCCGCGTGGAGGATGTCGGCGAGCTCGGCGGGCGTCGACAGCATGGGCCAGTGTCCGGTGGACAGGTCGAAGCGCCGCCACGGCGCGTGGTCGAGGAAGGCCAGCATCGGCACCCCGGCATCCAGCAGGCCCTGGAAGTCGCGGCAGGCGACCAGGACACGGTCCACGCCGGGGCCGGGTTCGACCGGACCGGCGAGGCGCTGGGTGTAGGTGCCGAACGGCTGAGGGGTGGCACGTGCGCTCAGCACGTCCCGCCGGCCCTCATCCAGTCCGTCGAGGCTGCTGGACAGACCCAGGACCTCGAACGGCGGCATCGGGAGCCGGCAACCGTCGCCGCGGGCCGCGACCTGCCGGCTCAACTGGTCCGCTACCTCCGGTGGCATGAGGTCGAGCATGCGCATGCCCTCGGCGAACGGGGCGCTGTCCACGTAGACCACACGCTCCAGCCGGTCACCGAGTCGCCCGGCCGCCCCGGTGACGGGGGCGGCCGCGTAGCTGTGCGCCACCAGGGTGACCTCGCGCAGGTCGTTCTTCTCGACGAAGTCGGTGATGTCCGCGATGTGCACGTCCAGATCCGTCCGGGGCCCGCCCTCCCCGGCGCGCTCGGCCAGTCCGGTCAGTGTCAGCGGCAGCGCCGTGTGGCCGTGCTCCCGCAGCGCGTCGGCGGTGTCTTGCCAGGCCCACGCGCCGAGCCAGGCGCCGGGAACGAGTACGAAGGTGGTCATGTGATCTCCCTGAAGTGAGGTGCTGCGGGGAGCGTAGAGTCGATACAGGACAGAATCAGCCCTGAAATGTCGAGTGATCCGTGTCGCATCCCCTGACCCGCGTGCTGACCCTGCTGGAAGTGCTCCAGTCGAACGCCGGGCTCACCGGGAGTGAGCTGGCCGACCGGCTGGACACCGATGTCCGTACGGTCCGCCGGTACGTCGCCCACCTGCGCGACCTGGGCATCCCCGTGGAGGCCGAGCGCGGCCGCCATGGCGGCTACCGGCTGGCCCGCGGCTACCGGATGCCGCCCCTGGTGCTCACCAATGACGAGGCCCTCGCGGTCGTCCTCGGACTCCTCGCGGCCGAACGGCTCGGGATGGGTACGACGGTGCTGGCCGGCGCGGGCGCCCGGGCCAAGATCGAGAGGGTGCTCCCGCAGGCCCTGCGGGAGCCGCTCGCCGCCATGCGGGAGACGCTGTCCTTCACCGCCAACGCCGTGAGCGCGCAGGCACCCGGGAGCGGTGTCCTGCTGGCTCTGGCACAGGCCTCGCGTGCCAGGACGACCGTCGGCATCGCCTACCTGTCCTGGCGGCAGGACCAGACCGAGCGCGACATCGACCCCTATGGCGTGGTCTTCCACACCGGCCGCTGGTATCTCGTCGGCCACGACCACCTCCGCGACGACCTGCGAACCTTCCGCATCGACCGCATCGCCTCCGTCACCCCCCGCCCGCAGACCTTCACCACCCCTGACGGCTTCGACCCGGTCGCCCACCTCACTGCGGCCCTCGCCCAGGGGCCCTACCGCTGGCAGGTCGAGGTGACGATCCACGGCCCTCTCGACGAGATCGCCAGAAGGCTGCCGGGGACGGCTGTCACGCTCACCGCCCAACCCGTCGGCGTGCTGATGCGGGCACAGGCGGAACGCCTCGACGGCATGGCACACCTGCTCGCCTCGCTGGAGTGGCCCTTCACCATCCACAGCCCCGACGAACTCCGCCAAGCCCTCAAGGACCTGGCGGGTCAACTCGCTGCCGCCGCCGAACGACAGCCGGGAGCCCTGCCGCGGTAAATCACGGATTTACCGCGACAACGACGGAGGGGCGGGCAACGGTGGCGATCGAACAGGCCGCCGTGCCAGAAGCCCGGGGGCGTTCCGACTTCCGCGCGCTCGTGTCGTGCCTCTGGCCACCGGTCCGGCGACGTATGCGGCGGCGGTGGACCGCTACCCGACAGCGGCGGGCATCTCGAAGGGCTCGGCGCGGATCTACCGGATCTCGCTGACGAACTGGGGCTGGATGCTCGCGGGCGAGCCGACCCCGACGGGTCCGGTGCGGCCCGGCTGCTGCCCCGCCTGATCGCCGGCCGCACCGAAGGGCCGCTGTTCCTCACCGAACGCCGCGCGCCCGCAGGCACCCCGACGATGGACGTCTGCACAACCACCGGACGGGCTCGGTTGTCCTACCGCCGAGCCGAGGAGATCTTCGAAGAGAGCACCCGGCTACCGGCCAACCCCCTCGCCCGCCCCGAGCAATGGAACGAGCTCCAGGGCTTCACGCTGCACCGCTGGCGGCACACCGCGCTCACCCACGACGCCGAGTCCGGCACCAGCACACCCATGCTCCCGGCCCGCTCCCGCCACGCCTCCGTCCGCTCCCTGGAGCGGTACGCACGGCCCGGCGTCGACGCCGTCGCCCGGCACGTCGCCAGCCAGGACCCCACTGCACGGCGCCGTCACAAAACGCACCCGGGTCGCCGGATCTGTGGCAGGGTGAGCCCATCCACCCGGGGGGGTACTTCCATGCGCGTCCGCGCTTCCGCACCGACGGTCCTTGCCGTCGCGGCGCTGCTCACCGCTTGCGGCAGCAGCTCGCCGGGCACGACCGACGCCGCCCAGGACTCCGCGAAGTGGTACTCCTCGGGTGCGAACAGCAGGATCACCCAGCTGGTGTCCCGGACGACGTCGGTGCTGGACGACATCGAGGCGATGAACGCCGGGAGTTCCAGCCAGGCCGGCCTCCTCCACCTGAGCAGTTCCTGCGCTCGGCTGGCTCACGACGTCGAGGACGCCGAGGCGTACGCTCCCGTGCCCGACTCCCGGACACAGGGCTACTGGAAGGCGGCTCTCGGGCAACTGGGCCAGGGCGCGTCCGACTGCCGCGACGCGATGACCGAGCAGGAGGACGTCAAGTCCAAGGTGAACTCCGGCGCGTCCATTCTCAGGCTGGGACTGGAGAACCTCACGGCCGTCCTTCGGTCCGTGGGCGCGGCCACCGCGAGCCCCTCGCGCTGATCGTCCACGCCGCGCTGCCCTGGACGGCGCCGGCTCGCTCCGCCTACCAGGGCAGCACGGCGTGGATGTCCTTGCCGCCGCGGGTGCCCGTGAGGTCGGGCGTGCGCGGGGCGGGCAGCACCGCACTGCCGTCGCCGACGGTGACCCGGACGCCGCTGACGGCGGCCTCAACGGTGAGCACAGGCGGCCCGGGGGCGTGCCGTACGGCGTTGCCGACCAGCTCCGGGACGACGAGCAGGACGTCGCTCCCCGCGTGCTCCCCGCCTCCGTCGACCGCCGCCCCGTCCGCCCCGTCCCGTTCCCGCTCCGGGCGCGGCGGCGAGCACCGCCCGCGCCGCGTCCGTCCCACCGTACGGGAGCCCACGGGAGCTCACCCGACCTCGATCCCGATGATGCAGGTGTCGTCGTCGGTGTCCGCACTGCTGTAGGTGAGCAGGTGGTCGAGCCTGCTCTCCAGCAGCGACCGGTCCTCCGTCTGCCGGGGGCGGAGGGCGGTCTCCAGGAGCTGGCCGAGCGACTCCTCCAGCGAACGGTCCTTGCGTTCGACCAGACCGTCCGTGTACATCAGCAGGGTGTCGCCGGGCTCCAGTTGGACGCGCCCCTCCTCGTACTCCGCGTCGCCGATCGCCCCCAGCAGGATGCCGCCGAGCCTCGGCAGCGTGTCGGCGCCGTCGCGCCGCAACAGCACCGGGGGCAGGTGGCCGGCACGGGCCCACCGCATCGACCTGGTCTGCGGGTCGAACAGCGCGCACACCGCCGTCGCGGTGGCGCTCTCGGTGAGGTGGAACGCCACCACGTTGAGCCAGGACAGCAGTTGGGCCGGGCCGGCGCCGGTGGCGGCGAGCCCCCGGAGCGCGTTACGCAGCGCGACCATGCCGGTGGCGGCGTCGATGCCGTGTCCGGCGACGTCACCGACGCAGAGCATCACCTGCCCGGTGGGCAGGGTGACGGTGTCGTACCAGTCGCCGCCCACCGCGTGCTCCTCCTCCGCGGGGCGGTAGCGCACGGCCACGTTGAGGCCGCCCAGTCGGAGCGGTCCCCGGTTGGGCGGCATGATGGCGTGCTGCAGCTGCAGCGCGAGCCGGTCGCGCTCCGCGGACCGCGCCTCGGTGTCCGCCAGCCGGTCACGGGTCGCGGCGAGGGCGACCTCCGTCCAGTGCTGGGCGGACACGTCCTGGTAGGCGCCGCGCACGGCCACGAGCCGGCCCACGGCGTCCAGGACGGGCTCGGCCACCACCCGGATGTGGCGGTCGACCCCGTCGGCGCGCTGCAGGCGGAAGGCCGTGGACGCGGGCTGCCGGTGGTGGAGCACCGCCCGCAGGAACCTGCCGATGGCGTGCGCGTCGTCGGTGTGGGCACTCGCCGCGAGCTGTTCGAGCGCGACGGGGGCCGCGGTGGCGGGCAGCCCGTACAGGTCGAAGAGGGTGTCGTTCCAGGTGATCTCCCCGGTCCGCAGGTCCTCCTCGAACCCGCCGATCCGGCCCAGGCGTTGCGCGTGCTGGAGGAGGCTGGCGACGCGTCGGGCGTCGTCCTCCAGGCGCCACACCACGACGACGCGGTCGGCGTGCCGGCTGATGGCCACGGCAGCGGTCGACCGCAGCGGCACGTCGTCCACCAGGGCGACGAGTTGCATCCTCGCCTCCCGGAACGGCTCGCCGGTGGCGTGGACGCTCTCGACCTTCTCGAAGAGGCCGCCGGGCTCGGCGGCCATCGGGTACGCCTCCAGCAGGGTGGCACCGGCCACGGCGCTGCGGGGGCGGCCCGCGAAGTCGAGGAAGTTCGGGTTGACGTGCTCGACCGTGAAGTCGGACGGCCGGCCGTCGCCGCCGAGGACGGGCCGCAGGATCAGGGCCGCGTCCTGGAGGCCGTCGGTGAGTTCGCGGAGCTCCCAGAGCTGGGCGTCGGCCCCCGGGCCGTAGCGGCGGTCGGCGGCGGCGGGCCGGTCCTCCATGGCGTGCGCGCAGAGCTCGGCGAGCGCCTCGATCTGGCGCAGGATGCGGGGTGCGGGCGGCTCGATCGCCTCGGGCCAGCAGAGCTCCAGGACGCCGGAGATGCGCCCGTTGACGCCCGCGGGGACGGCGACACGCCCGCCGGGGAACCGGTACTGCCCGATGGACGGCAGCGCGAGGGTCCCGTGCACGGCCGGGCCCCGGTCGGCGAGGGCCCGGGTGGCGGGGGTGTGGACGCCGGGCGGCACGTGGTGCCAGCGGCGGGCCTCCTCCGGAGAGAACCCCGCGCTCCCGGCCAGGGCGAGCGAGCCGTCGGCCTGCGCCGCCCAGACGGCCACCCCGGTGGCGCCGAGCGGTGCCAGCGCGTGGGCCATGAGGGAGTCCGCCACGGCCTGGACGTCACCGGTCCGCAGGCTCGTCCCGGCGGTGCGGAGCCGTACCGAGAGGCTCCCCGGCGGCGCAGCGGTCGGGGCGGCGGCGGCGGCTGCGGTGGATGCGGCGGTGGCGGACGTGGCGGCGGTGGCGCTGTCCGTGGCGGTGGCCGTGGCGACGAATTCGCGGGCCACCTCGGTGAAGCGGTCACGGGAGGCCTGGTCGATGAGGTCCGCCGCGAGTTCGAGGGGCGGCACCCCGGCCTTCCGGGCGAGGTCCGCGAGCTGACGCCCGGCGAGGGCGGGCCCGCAGCCGAGCCGTTCGACGAGGATCCCGGTGGCGAGCTCGACGAGGGCGCGCCCGTCGGCGGCCGCGTGCGCGTCGGCGACCTCCGCGCGCAGCCGTTCGACGGTGGACGCGAGCCTGCCCACGACCCCGCCGCCCGCGGGGGGCCTCGCGGCGCCGTCGGCTCCGGAGGCGTCGGCCCCCGAAGCGTCGACCGTGGTGCCGGCGGCGGCAGCGGTGTCGTCGGCGGGGCGGGTGTGCTGCTGCGGGACGGCCGCGACCGGTGGCCGGCCGACGGCTCGTCCGTGCGGTGCGGGGGGTGTGGTCACCGACTGCTCCTCGATGGGCGGGTGCGGGCAGGTGAGGGGCCCGGGCGGGCCGCCGTCGGCACTACGTCGGTCTGCGTCGGTCCTAGGGATGCAGCCACCGCTGGATGCAGGCGATCAGGTCACGGGCGTCCACCGGCTTGGTGACGTAGTCGCTGGCCCCCGAACCGAGGCTCTTCTCCCGGTCACCGGGCATCGCCTTCGCGGTGACCGCGATGATCGGCAGGTCGGCGTGGCCGGGCATCGCCCGGATCGCGGCGGTGGCGGTGTAGCCGTCCATCTCCGGCATCATCACGTCCATCAGGATGAGGTCGATCCCCGGGTGCGAGGTGAGGACGTCGATCCCGGCCCGCCCGTGCTCGGCCTGCAACACGCGGACGCCGTGGAGTTCGAGGATCCCGGTGATGGCGTACAGGTTGCGGTCGTCGTCGTCCACGACCAGCACGGTGCGGCCCGCGAGGGAGCCGTCCACGTCGTGGGCGACATGGCGGGCGGGCTCGTCGGCGCGGACCAGCGGGAGTACGTCGCCGGGCTGCTCCGCACTCAGGTGCAGGGCGATGCGCTCGCGCAACTCGTCCAGGCTGGAGAGGAGTTCGAGCGGCGGCACGGCGGCACGCTCCTGGAGGGCGCGCTCCTGGGTGCTGCCGAGCCGGCGGTTGTTGTGCGCGAGCACGGGCACGCCGTGCAGTGCCGGGTCGCGTTCCATCTGGTCGAGGAAGCGCAGCGCGGCGCCGTCCGCGAGGTCGAGCTCCAGGACGACGCAGTGGAAGGCCCGGCCCGCGAGGGCGGCGGCGGCCTCCTGCGCGCCCACGGCGGTGACGAGTTCCACCGGGCGGGAGTCCGCGTGGCCGGCGAGGTCGGCGACGGCGCTCTCGGCGACGAGCGACAGCAGGCCCCGGGGGCGTTCCTCGACGACGAGGAGGTGCTTGCGGCGGGGCACGGGGGCCGGGGCGGCCGGGGCGGGGATGCGCGCCGTCTCCTGCGGTCCGGCGGCGGCGGTCGGGCCGAGCTCCCGGACGGGCCGGTCGGCCGCGAGGGCCGCGGACTCCACGTCGGGGTGGGTGGCGGGCAGGTAGAGGGTGAAGGTGCTGCCCCGGCCGGGCTCGCTCTCGGCGGTGATGGCGCCGCCGAGCAGGTAGGCGATCTCGCGGCTGATGGAGAGGCCGAGGCCGGTGCCGCCGTACTTGCGGCTGGTGGTGCCGTCGGCCTGCTGGAAGGCGCCGAAGACGCTCTCCAGGTGCTGCGGGGCGATGCCGATGCCGGTGTCGACGACGTGGAAGGCCACGACCGGGCCGCCGCGGCGCGCGACCTCGGGGATCCGCGACTCGTCGGCGGGCTCGATCCGCAGCGCGACCCGTCCGCGTTCGGTGAACTTGACCGCGTTGGAGAGCAGGTTGCGCAGCACCTGCCGCAGCCGGTAGTCGTCGGTCAGCACGTCGACCGGTACGCCCGCGGCGGTGGTGACGTCGAAGTCGAGGCTCTTCTGCCCGGTCAGCGGCCGGAAGGTGGCCTCGACGTAGTCCAGCAGCTGGCGCAGCGGGATCCGTTCCGGCGTCACGTCCATCTTGCCGGCCTCGACCTTGGAGAGGTCGAGGATGTCGTTGATCAGCTGGAGCAGGTCGGAGCCGGCGGAGTGGATGATCCCGGCGTACTCGACCTGCTTGGCGGTGAGGTTGCGGGTGGGGTTCTGCGCGAGCAACTGGGCGAGGATCAGCAGGCTGTTGAGGGGCGTGCGCAGCTCGTGGCTCATGTTCGCGAGGAACTCCGACTTGTACTTCGAGGCCAGCGCGAGCTGGTGGGCGCGGTCCTCCAGCTCCTGGCGGGCCTGCTCGATCTCCAGGTTCTTGGTCTCGATGTCGCGGTTCTGTGCGGCCAGCAGGGCGGCCTTCTCCTCCAGTTCGGCGTTGGAGGACTGAAGTTCCTCCTGCCGCGCCTGCAACTCCTCCGACCTGACGCGGAGTTCGGCGGTGAGTCGCTGCGACTCCCCGAGGAGCTCGTCGGTGCGGGCGTTGGCGACGATGGAGTTGACGTTGACGCCGATGGTCTCCATCAGCTGTTGCAGGAAGGCCCGGTGGACGTCGGTGAACCGGTGCACGGTGGCCAGCTCGATGACGCCGAGCACCTGCTCCTCGACCACGATCGGCAGGACGACGAGGTGGACGGGGGCGGTGGAGCCGAGCCCGGACGAGACGGCGACGTAGCCCGCGGGCAGGTCCTCGACGAGGATCATGCGCTTGGAGCGTGCGGCCTGGCCGACGATGGAGCTGCCGAGTGCGAAGCGGGTGGGCAGCCCGGCGCCTGCGGGGTACGCGTAGGAGCCGATGAGCTGGAGTTCGGTGCCGCCGGAGGTGTCCTCGGCGAGGTAGAAGGCGCCGTACTGGGCCGACACCAGCGGGGTCAGCTCGTCCATGACGAGTTCGGCGACGACGCCCAGGTCGCGGCGGCCCTGCATGAGGCTGGAGATCCGCGCGAGGTTGGACTTCAGCCAGTCCTGGTCCTCGTTGGCCCGGGTGGTCTCGCGGAGCGACTCCACCATGAAGTTGATGTTGTCCTTGAGGTCGGCGACCTCGCCCGAGGCGTCCACGGTGATCGAGCGGGTCAGGTCGCCCTCCGCGACGGCGCCGGTGACCTCGGCGATCGCCCGGACCTGCCGGGTGAGGTTCCCCGCAAGCTCGTTGACGTTCTCGGTCAGGCGCTTCCACGTGCCGGAGACGCCCTCGACCTCGGCCTGCCCGCCGAGCCGGCCCTCGCTGCCGACCTCCCGGGCCACGCGGGTGACCTCGGCGGCGAAGGAGGAGAGCTGGTCGACCATCGTGTTGATGGTGGTCTTCAGCTCCAGGATCTCGCCGCGCGCGTCGACGTCGATCTTGCGGGTCAGGTCGCCCTGCGCGACGGCGGTCGTGACCTGCGCGATGTTGCGGACCTGGCTCGTCAGGTTGTGCGCCATGAAGTTGACGTTGTCGGTGAGGTCCTTCCACGTGCCCGCGACGTTCGGCACCCGGGCCTGGCCGCCGAGGGTGCCCTCGGTGCCGACCTCGCGGGCCACCCGCGTGACCTCGTCGGCGAACGCCGAGAGGGTGTCGACCATCGTGTTGATCACCCCGGCGAGCGCCGCGACCTCGCCCTTCGCCTCCACGATGATCTTCTGTGACAGGTCGCCGCGCGCCACGGCCGTCGCCACCTGCGCGATCGAACGGACCTGCCCGGTGAGGTTGGACGCCATCACGTTGACGTTGTCCGTCAGGTCCTTCCACGTCCCCGACACCCCGCGCACCGTGGCCTGGCCGCCGAGGTTGCCCTCGGTGCCGACCTCGCGGGCCACGCGCGTCACCTCGTCGGCGAACGCCGACAGCTGGTCGACCATCGTGTTGATGGTCTCCTTCAGCTCCAGGATCTCGCCGCGCGCGTCCACCCGGATCTTCTGCGACAGGTCGCCCTTCGCGACGGCCGTGGTGACCTGCGCGATCGACCGCACCTGGGCCGTCAGGTTGTCCGCCATGACGTTCACCGACTCCGTGAGGTCGCGCCAGGTGCCCGACACGTCGCGGACGTCGGCCTGGCCGCCGAGGCGCCCCTCCGTACCGACCTCGCGGGCCACGCGGGTGACCTCGCCCGCGAAGGAGGAGAGCTGGTCGACCATCGTGTTGATGGTCTCCTTCAGCTCCAGGATCTCGCCGCGCGCCGTGACCGTGATCTTCTGCGACAGGTCGCCCTCGGCGACGGCGGTGGCGACCTGCGCGATCGACCGCACCTGGTCGGTCAGGTTGCCGGCCATGAAGTTGACCGAGTCGGTCAGGTCGCGCCAGGTGCCGGAGACGCCCTTGACGTCGGCCTGGCCGCCGAGGCGCCCCTCGGTACCGACCTCGCGCGCCACCCGGGTGACCTCGCCCGCGAACGCGGACAGCTGGTCGACCATCGTGTTGACGGTGTTCTTCAGCTCCAGGATCTCCCCGCGCGCGTCCACGGTGATCTTCTGCGACAGGTCGCCCTTCGCGACGGCCGTGGTGACCTGCGCGATGTTGCGCACCTGGTCGGTCAGGTTGCCGGCCATGAAGTTGACCGAGTCGGTCAGGTCTCGCCAGGTGCCGGCGACTCCGGGCACCTGTGCCTGGCCGCCCAGGCGGCCCTCGCTGCCGACCTCGCGCGCCACCCGGGTCACCTCCGCGGCGAACGACGAGAGCTGGTCGACCATCGTGTTGACGGTGTTCTTCAGCTCCAGGATCTCGCCGCGGGCCGCCACGTCGATCTTCTGCGACAGGTCGCCCTTCGCGACGGCCGTCGCCACCTGCGCGATGTCGCGCACCTGGCTGGTGAGGTTGCCCGCCATCGCGTTGACGGAGTCGGTGAGGTCCTTCCACGTGCCCGACACCCCGGGCACCTCGGCCTGACCGCCCAGCCGCCCGTCCGTGCCCACCTCGCGCGCCACCCGGGTGACCTCGGAGGTGAACAGCGACAGCTGGTCGACCATGCCGTTGAAGACGGTGGCGATCTCGCCCAGCAGGCCGTCGGCGTCGTCCGGGAGCCGGGTGCCGAAGTCGCCGTCCCGCACCGATGTCAGACCTGCGAGCAACTGCCGGAGCTCCGGTTCCCCGACCGCCCCGCCGGCCGCCGATCGACCGCGACGCGCGTTCGGCAGCGATCCGCTCACCGAGGTGTCCGCCATAACCGACCCACATCCACTTCGTCGACGCCGTCGCCGACCCCGTCCGGGTACCGCCGTCGGCACGCTGCCTGTCCGGACCCAGCTCCGCACCAGTACCCGGAGTGAGCCGTTGGCGAGGCTACCCCACCCCGGACGGCTCCCGAAGACGGAGTTGACGATCCCGTGACAGGAACGCTCACCCGCTGCCGCCTGCGCGGAAGCCGTCCGTCACCGGCGCCCCGCCCACGGCACCATCACCGCCCGCGGCCGCCGGGCCCGCACCCTCCATGGCTAAGTCATCGACATATCTCATTCGATGATCTATGGTCGCGTCATGTCACACCGTCAGCTGCAGGAACCGACACGGCTGGTGCTCACGGCGCTGGCCGACGCACCCCGGCACGGCTACGCGATCCTCCAGGAAGTCCTGGAGATCACCGGAGGCCGGACCAGGATGCTCACCGGCACCCTCTACACGGCGCTGGACCGCCTGCTCCAGCAGGAGCTCATCCGCATCGACCACGAGGAGGTCGTGGCCGGACGGCTGCGCCGCAGCTTCGCGCTGACCGAGGAGGGCCGGCGGACACTGACCGAGGAGACGGAACGGCTGCGCGCCGGCGTGACCGAGGCCGAGCGTCGGCTCGCCCTCGGCGGCCTCCGGCCGAAGCTCCGGACGAACAGGGGGACGGCGTGACCGACTCGCGCATCTCCGCTCCCGCACTGCTGCGGCGCCTTCCCCTGAACCGTCTCTACCCGGCCGGGTACCGCGCCGCGCACGGCGAGGAGATCACCGCCGTCTTCGCCGAGGCCGTCCGGCACGCCGACCTGCGCACCGCCCTGTGCGAGTGGGCCGCCCTCGCCGCCCACGCCCTGCGGCTGCGCACCCGGCTCAGTTCGCGCGACCCCGCAGGCAGGATGCTCGCCGGTGCCGCGCCGTTCCTGCTGGCCGGCGGAGCCGCCCTGAGCATGGTCCACCTGCTGACCGGGCTCCTCCTCCCGGACTCCTCCACGGGCTTCGCCCGGGCCGCGGTGGGCGTCGCGCAGACCGCCCCCTGGGGCCTCGCCCTGCTGAGTGTCGCCTTCCGCCGCTGGGCTCCGGCCCGGGCCCTCGTCCTGGTGGCCGTCGCGACCCGGATCGGCACCGCCCTTGCTGCGCAGGTCCGCCCGGGCACGGCGTTCGCCCAGGACACGGACCTGCTCGGGCTCTGGGTCGTCGTGGGTGTGCTGGCGCTGATCGCACCGCCCGACGCCGTCGACGTCTCCCGGCGAAGCCGTTCCCGGACGGTGGCCTCCACCCTCGCGATCGCCCTGCCGATGAGCGGCATCGCCGTCCTCTGGATCGGCACCTGGCCCGACGACCACGCCGACGTCGTCTTCCCGCCCGCCACCCGGATCCCGCTCGACGTCTCCAGCGCCTGGCCCGCGGTGGTGATGACCCTCGTCTACCTCCTGCATCTCGCGAGCCCGCGCACCGACCGCCTGCGGGCCGCCGGCGTCGCGCTGGCCGTCCTGCCCTGGACGGTCATGGCCGCCCCGCCCCTCTACCGGAACGCCCCGCTCGACGCCCACCACCTGCTCCGCAACACCGGCGTGGTCCTTGCCCTCCTGGCCGTGGCCACCATCGCCGGCATCCTGCGCCGCACCGGTCGGCGCCCTCGCCCCGCCGGACCCGCTCGGCGCCCGGTGCTCAGTGGACGGCGTCGCCCGGCGGGTGGAAGCAGGCGGTGACGGTCTTGCCGCAGCGGTCGGTGCGGGCCTGCCAGTGGTCGGCGAGGGCGTCGACGAGGGCCATGCCGCGGCCGGAGGTGGCGTCCGGGCCGGCCTCGCGCGGTCGCGGGGCCCGCGGGGAGTCGTCGTGCACGCTGACGTAGAGGCACGTCCCGTCCCAGGTCAGGACGAGATCGGCGTCGCTGCGGGCGTGGATGTGGGCGTTGGTGATGAGTTCGGAGATGGTGAGGACGACCGCGTCGGCGGTCTCGGGTGCGTGTGCGGTCCAGCCGAGTTCGTCGAGATGTCGGCGGGCCCACGCGCGGCCGGCCCGCACCCCGCTGGAGACCGGGAGTGTCCGGGCCCAGCCGAGCGCCTTCATCGCGGGCTCCTGTCCGTCCATGCTCCGGTCCCCTCTCCGTCGGGTGTTCTCGGTTCACGGCTGCTCCCGTTCGGCCGGGGCACGCACGGTGCGGTGCGGGTGCCGGACCGACGGAGGCTTCCGGGGACGTTCGGAACGGGTGTGCGGCGGGGACGTCCGGAGGGGTGTGCGGCGGGGCCGGTCCGTCGCGGTCGGGGCCGCGCGGAGGAGGCCGGCGTCCGGTTCGGTCAGGACGCCCGGGCGCGCGGCACCTCGGCGGGTGCACCCCCGTCGGCGGGCAGCAGCCGGTCGGCGCCCACGGTCGCGAGCAGCCGTGCGACCTGGCGCGAGGGTCTGGCCAGGTGCAGCGAGATCCCGCGGCCCTCCGCCTCGACCCGCGCGGCGAGCAGCGCGTCGAGCCCCGACGTGTCGCAGAAGGTCACCTGCGCGAGGTCGACCACCAGCATCGGCGGCACGGGCCGACGGGACATCGCCTGGTGCAGCGCACTGCGCAGCGTCGGGACCGCGTCCAGGTCGAGGTCACCGCTCGGCTCGACGACCGGGCCCGCCAGGCTGTCCCGCACAGGCGCGGTGAACACCTTGTCGATGCCCTCGCTCATTCTCGGCGCCTTCCTTCACTCACCCAGGCCTACGCGGACATGCCAACCCTAGGGCCTGACAGGCACCGGCACTACTGGTCGCCGGTGGTGTTCACCGGCCGGACACACGGGGCGGGCGGCCGAACGGCCCCTGCCGACGGTGCCGTTCGCTCATGAACCGTCATCGGGCGGCCGCAGGGCGGGACATGACCACCGCACGCCGCAGCCGCCGGAGCCGGCCCGCCGCCCGGACCGGCGGCTCTCACCCGGGCTCTCACCCGCGGCTCTCACCGGCGGCGCGATCACGGTCCTCACCAGGCACACCGCCGGCCGCCCCGTCCGGAGACGCGCCGACCTGCGTTCCGCTGCCGCCGGACCACCGGGCCGTGTCCGGCCAGTGCTCACTCCGCCGCTTGCGCCGGCTTCAACTCCCCTTGCTCCGCCGCCTCCGACCGAGGATTCTGAACCGGTGCCAGAACAGGGGAAGAGCAGGCCGCAGGAGGCCGAACGGGCAGCGGGTTGCCGCGCCCGCGGCGCCAGGCCCGGGACGCTGGGAAGTGGTCTTCGAGACCGAGGACCGTGCGGAACTGCGCGTCCACCTGCACCGCCTGCGGGAGGCGGGGATCGACGCGTCGATGATCCGGATCGACACGCTGTGCGGCCGGGTGACGTACCCGCCGGGGTATCGCCTGAGCCGATTCGTGACGGACCCCGCCTGCGGATCCGGGGGCGAGCCTGCGGGTGGGTGATCGCGTGACGGGTCGAGGCGGGGCGACGGAGACGGCGTAGGAGCGGACGGCGCCCCCGCTGCCGCCGGTGGACGGACCCGGCGTCCACGGTGTGGCCGTCCGAGGCGTGCCCGCCCGCGGCGCGGCACATCCGTGCCGGACGCCGGGCCGTACGGCGGCTCGCCCCCGCGGTCAGAACGTGGGCAGGGACGCCGAGAAGGCGCCGAACCAGAGCAGGACGAACGTGGCCACGGTCATCAGCGGGACGAGCAGCCGCGTCTCGACGCCGTTGCCGGACCGCCTGATCAGCACGACCTCGTACCGGCGCCGGAGGGGCCAGAACAGCGGCACGCCCTGTCGGGTCAGGAAGTCGCCGAGCAGGTGGGCCAGCACGCCCAGACCCACCGCGTACGGCAGCCATCCGCCCGTGCCGGGGAGCCAGCGGTCGGTGGCGGCCGCACCGAGCGCGGCGAGCCCGGCCGCGGTCGTCCAGGCCGCCGGACCCGGGCCCGGCGCGGGAAGGTGCAGGGCGCGCAGCGCCAGGAACAGCAGCAGGAGGACCAGCCCGAGGACGAAGGGCCGGCCCAGCCGGGCGACGCCGAGAGCGGCGCCGGCCGTGGCGGCAGCGGCGAACAGCAGGGAGTGCGTCGCGTGCCGGTGCCCTCCGCTGATCTTCCCGACGGCCCGGCACAGGAGCCGCGTCACCGGGCCCAGGAGGTGCGCAACCGTACCGTCCGGATGGTCCGCGTCCGGCAGCAGCGCAGCACCGGCGGAGAGCAGCGTGCCCAGCAGCACCTCGCCCGGCGACAGCGGGCGGCCGATCAGCGACGGCAGCAGGAACGGCCCTGCCCCCGCGAACACCAGCGCGCCGCCGAGCGCGTGCGAGTGCCCCATCACCGGGCACCACTCCCCTCCGTCCGGACCTGCAGCGACGCCGTTCGGCTACCCTGCCGCCGCCCGCCGATGCACCCGGCCGCGAGACGGTCCGTGCGCGGCCGGACCGTCTCGGCGGGCCGCCACGGGCTACCAGCGGTACCAGCGGCAGCGGGAGCCGTCCGCACGGGTGCCGCGGAGGGCGAACCCGATCAGCCACACCACCAGGACGGCGAGCGCGGCCCACCAGAGGGCCTTGAGGGCGAAGCCCACGGCGAACAACAGGAAGGCCAGCAGCAGGACGGCGGCGAGTACAGGCACGGGCGGTCTCCCGGTGGGCGGTGGTCCAGGCCCGGCGGTCGGGCACCGGGCGACTGCCCGGCCTGCGGCACCGTCATGCCCCCACCCCGGCACCGACTGTCGGCGGCAGCGGCAGCGGCAGCGGCAGCGGCCGGCATGCTCCCGGCACCACGACCGGCACAACCCATGAACCGTCCCTCGATCGAGCAGGACGTCCTCCCGCACGCCCCCGGATCCAGCCGATCTCAGCAGGCCGAGTGACCTACGGGACGAACGCCGGGCCGAGGCGCGCCTTCCGATCAGGACGGGGAGGGCTTTGACGGTTGAGCAGTGGCGTCGAGGTTGTGGACTGCCTGCCCCTCGGCAACGGTGACCGGCATGCTGCCTGCGATGCCTTCGAGGGCCTTCTTCATCTCCGGGGAGGCCGCTCCGCCCTTGTCGGTGGCAACCTGAACGCCTGACGCTCCGGGCGCCGCTGATGCCTGGTGGACCACGTAGGGCAGCGTGTGCGCGTCGGATGCTCTCATGATCGCGTCAAGGACGGAATCGATGTCCGCTCGTGCGTAACGGCACTTGGCGATGCGGACCCGACCGGTGTCGATGCCGGGGTGTGCGGCTTTCCCGGCGTCGACCATGTCGCGCGCCTTGCCGTCATCCGTGGCGTAAAGAGTGACGGTGCCGGTGCGGTCGTCCAGTTCGAGCGACCCGAAGAACTCCCTGTACGGTCCTTCCCTGCCCTGCTCGCTGAGAGCGAACCCAAGGTTCTGCAGCTCCGTGGAAGTGATCGCACCAGCGGTGCCGCTGGACGCGGCGATGGGCCCTCCCTCCGTGGCCCCGGTCGACGCGCAGCCGGTGAGGACGGTCGCAGTGAGGATGATCGCGGCGATCGGGCGTACGACCTGGCTTCGGTTCACCCTGGTCTCCTTCGGTTGGGTCCGGCTGCCGTTGGACGGGTTCCACGCTGACCGGTTCCTCCGTGGACAGCGTGTCATCTCCCGGTTGGTGACGGACCTACCTGAGGAACCCGTACGGCTAACCACGGTGACTGCAAAGCAGCCTGTCGGTCCGTCAGGTCGACCCGCATGGTGAACCGCAGCCCGGAGTCGCCGGCGGGCACGAACCGCCGCAGAAAGCGGCCGACCCGACTGAACGTCTCCTGCCTCTCCCGGTCCGGACCGGACTCCTTCCCGGCGAAACTCCCGGACGGCGCCGGGCACCCGTGACGGCGTCCGAGGTGCCCCCGCTCCCGGAGTTCGCGCCGGGAGCGGGGGCACCTGATCGGCCGACCGGGCGTCAGTTCCAGCCGGTCAGGCCGGCTCCGTACGGGTAGAGCGGGTTGCCGTAGGTCGTCGGCACCGGCTGCCCGGCGTCGATCCTGGCCCGGATGTCCGCCCGTTCCGCGGCGGTGGCGCCCAGGTCGTACGGCAGGTCCCAGTTCTCGTTCGCGTCGGCAAGCGTGTCGGTGCCGCCCGGCTTGAGCACCTGGTCCAGGCTCCGCGGCAGTTGCCACGGCAGCTTGCCCGACGGCGTGTGGTCGCCGAACAGCAGCCCGGCGGTGGCCGGGCCGACCTCCTCGCCGCCGCGGTAGGTCACCACGATGGCATCGGCCAGGTCGTTCCACTCGCTGATCACGATCGGCCTCGGCAGCGTCAGCACCACGACCACCGGGATGCCCTGCTGCTTGAACCGCTGGATGACGGCCAGTTGGTCGGCCGGCAGGTGGGGCTGTTCCTTCACCCACGCGGTGGCGTGGGTGTACGTGGGCTCACCGACCGCCACCACGGCCAGTTTCGGTGCGGGCGCGGTGTCCTGGTACACGGTGACCCCGGCCTTGGCCGCCCGCGCCCTCACCGCGTCGAGCAGCGTCCGGGAGCCGTAGTTGTCGTGGAAGTAGCTGGTCCAGATGCAGCACGCCGAGCCGTCGGTGGCCCGCGGACCGGCGACCACGATGCTGTCCCCGGCGTTCAGCCGGACCGGCAGCACGCCGGTGTTCTTGAGCAGCGTGTCGGACTCCCTGGCGGCCTTCTCGGCGAGTTCCACGTAGGCGGGCTGGTGGAACCGGTAGGGCCCGTTCACCGGGTCGCCGTACGGGTGCTCGAAGACGCCCAGCTGGAACTTGAGCCGCAGGATGCGGGTCACCGCGTCGTCGATCCTGGCCAGGGGCACCTGCGACTCGAAGGTCGCCATGGTGTAGCCGGGCGCGCCCGGGTCGGCACCACCCATCACGTCGGAACCGGCGTTCGCCGCGTCGACCCACGCCGAGGAGGGCAGCCAGTCGGTGGTGATCAGGCCGGTGTAGCCGAGGTTCTGCCGCAGGTACGCGAGGATCTTCGCGCTGTCACCCGCTCCCGGGCCGCCCGGGTCCAGGTACGAACTGCCCGCGTAGCCCGGCATGATGTTCACCGCGCCGGCCTGCATCGCCGCCCGGAACGGGATCATGTGGTACTTGATGGTGACGCCGTCGTAGGTGATCCCGGCCTCGCCCCCGGCGCCCTCGCCGGGCCAGTGCTTGACCGTCGCCAGCACCGAGCCGGGGTTGAGCTCCGGGCCGCCCTGGAGACCGGCCACCAGCGCCCGCAGTTGGGCGGCCGCGACCTCGGCGTTCTCCCCGCCGCCCTCCTGGATGCGGGGGTACAGCACCTTGGTGCCGACCTCCGCCAGCGGCGACAGGGTGCCGCGCGCCCCGACCTCCAGTTCCTCCAGCCGCTGCATGTTGCCCAGTTGGTAGTCCAGCGCGTAGTCCTTGCCGGCCGCCAGGGTACTCTGCAGCGGATAGGTCGTCTGGTAGCCGGCCGTGGTGTCGCCCGCCGAGACCGGCGGGATGCCCAGCCGGGTGGCCGCCGTGGAGAGCAGCACCTGGTGCAGGTCACCCGGCTGCGCCGGGCCGAAGTGCCAGCCGGACATGGGGTACGACTGGACGTTGTAGAACATCTGGTAGGCCTTCTCCTCCAGGGTCATCCTGCCCAGGAGGTCGCCGACCCTGGTCTCGACGGGCTGCCGCCAGTCCTCGTACGGCTCGATCGTGCCGCTCTTGTCGAGGTCGCGTGCGCCGTTGACGATGCCGACGCCGTCGTCGGTGGTCTCGATGTCGGGCAGGTAGAGGCTGAAGGTCCGGATGCCGGAGGTGGTGCGGACCCCGGAGGCGCTCACCGCGGTCACGTACCACCGGTAGGTCCAGCGGTCGGAGATGTCCCAACTCGGCGTGTAGGTGGTGCCGGTGGGCTCGGCGACCTTGGTGTAGAGGTCGATCAGGTCGACGTTCTGGGTGAAGTCGTAGTCGGTGCGGCTGAGGTTCAGCCACACCTCGTAGTGCGCGGCGCCCGGCACCGCGGCCCAGGAGAACGCAGGCCGACGGGTGCTGGTGACCATGGCCCTGTCCGCCGGGGCGGACAGCGCGAACTGGCCGAGCGCGGCCGGCGCCCTGGTGGGCCCGGAGAGCAGCGGCGGCGTGGCGGCCGAGGAGTCGACCGTGCCATAGACCTGGAACTCCCAGAGCGAGTAGCCGTAGGCGGTGGCGCGCGCCGTGCCGTAGAACCGCACGTAGCGGCCCTTGCCGGTGATCGCCAGGCGCTCGGTGCCACCGGTGCCCGTGGTGGTGGTGTGGATCGGCGTCCACGTGGTGCCGTTGTCCGACACCTCGATGCGGTAGCCGGTGCCGTACGCGGTCTCCCAGGTGAGCACGGCGCCGGTGATGGTGGCGGCGCCGCCCAGGTCGACCCGCAGCCACTGGGCGTCGCCGGGCTGGCTGGACCAGCGGGTGGTGGTGCGTCCGTCCAGCGCCGCCGCCGGGGCGTTGCCGCCCTCGTACGACGAGGCGGTGACCTGCTTGTAGGCGGAGATCACCGTGCCGGAGAAGTCACCACCGCCGCCTCCGCCGCCGCCGCGGCCGGATCCCGGGCCGGCGAAGACCTGGAACTCCCACAGCGAGTAACCCCAGGCGGTGGCGCGGGCGGTGCCGTAGAGGCGGATGTAGCGGCCGCTGCCGGACACGGTGAGGTCCTGGACGCCGCCGGCACCGGTGGCGTTGGTGTGGATCGGCGTCCAGGCGGAGGCGTTGTCGGACACCTCGATCCGGAAGCCGCTGGCGAAGGCGCCTTCCCAGTTCAGCACCACCCGGCAGACGGAGGTCGTGGCACCGAGGTCGACCTGGAGCCACTGCGGGTCGGAGGCAGAACTCGACCAGCGGGTACCGGCGTTGCCGTCGACCGCCGCCGACGCGGGGGTACCGGCGTTCTCCACGGACGAGGCCGTGACCGGCCTGCCCTGGGACAGCAGGGTGGAGACGGCGCTCGCGGGGCCGGCCGAGACGCCGACCGCGCCGCCGGCCGCCAGGGCCAGCGCGACCAGGACGGCCACCAGGGGGCGTCGTCGTCGCAGGGCCCGGGCCAGGGGTCGTAAGAGCAGGGGCAGGTGTCGCATGTGCATCTCCCTGGGGGTGGGATGCCGGAACCGACCCGGAGCCGTCGCGGGGTACGGCGGCTGCGGGCGGGTGCGGTACGCGCGGGACAGGTCGCACATCGAGCGTCAGAGAGCGCTCTCTCGGGAGTCTCGGGGTACGACTGACCACTGTCAACCTCCGTGCGGCGACGAGTGGATGCCGTGCGCACACATGCGGTGGGGCGACGCGGCCGTCCCCGCCCCTGCCCCTGCCCCTGCCCCTGCCCCGCGACCGTCCAGGTCCGGCCCCGCCGGTTCGTGGCACCCGCGATGTGCCCGCACCCTCGGAAGGGTCGCCGCCTGCGGCTGCCCGTCGGGAACGCCGGGGACCGTCGCGGCGAGCACCGCCGGGCGCACCTGCACCCCGCGGCCCGGCTCGAACACGACGCCACGCCCGACGACGGCAGGGGACAATCGGGTCGACCGGTTGCCGTCGAGAAGCCGCGGCGAAGCAGCGCCGCGGCACAGTGGACCGAAGGACGCGCATGCAGTTGGGGTTGAAGAGTCTCGTCGACACGGAGCTCGCAGTGCACGTCGAGGAGTGCAGGGCGGCCAGGGCCGCGTCGGGGGGCGCGAAGGGCCCGAGCAACCTGGACGAGCTGCGGGCGGCGCGAGCCCGGCGGGACGCGGCCTCATCACCCTCCGGCTCGTCGGCCGTCGAAGAGGTGGTCGAAGCCGCCGGTCGGCGAGTGCCCGTGCGGATCCTCGCTCCCGGGAGCGGCGTGCCGCGCGCCGTCCATCTGGACATCCACGGTGGCGGCTTCTACCTGGGGCCGGCGGCACGGCGGGACGCGCGCAACCAGCAGCTCGCGGATGCGCTCGGCATCCTCGTCGTGAGCGTGGACTACCGGCTCGCTCCCGAACACCCCTGGCCGGCCGCGCCCGACAACTGCGAGACGGCGGCACTCTGGCTCGTCGAGCAGGCCGAGGCCCGCTTCGGCACGAACCGGCTGACGACGGGCGGCTTCTCGGCGGGAGCCACGCTTGCCGTGACGACCCTCCTGCGCCTGCGCGACCGCGGTCTCACCGCCGCGATCGCCGGTGCCGCACTGCAGTTCGGCGTCTACGACCTGAGCGGTCTGACCCCCGCAGGCCGGCTGATCGTCGACGAGTACTTCATCCGGGCGTATGCCGGCCATGTGACCGACCGCACCGTTCCGGACGTCTCCCCGGTCTACGGTGATCTCCGCGGGCTGCCGCCGATGCTGATGGTCGTCGGCGGCTCGGACATCCTGCTGGAGGACAACATGGCCATGGCCGCCCGGGTTTCGGCAGCCGGCGGCGAGGTCGACCTCCGGATCTACCCGGAAGCGCCGCACGGTTTCACGTCCCGTCCGACAGGCATGGCCCGGGCGGCGCTGCGCGACATCGAGCGCTGGCTCGCGGACCGCCTCTCCACCGCCTCCGACTGACGCCACGTCCTCAACGGCTCACGGCGCCGCACAGGTTCAGAGCAGCAGGTGGCCGCCCTCGCGCCGGGCGGCCACCGCGCCGCCCCGCCCCCACTCCCCCGGCCCGGCCCGGCGCCGTGCGCCCGTCGGGAATGGTCGGACACACCCTAGAGCCAGCCGCGCCGTCTGAAGAGGCGGAACAGCAGCACCTCGAAGACGGCCATGACCCCGATCACGGCCGGGTACGCCCACACCCAGTGGAGTTCCGGCATGTGCTCGAAGTTCATCCCGTAGACGCCCGCGATCAGCGTCGGAAGGGCGATCAGCGCCGCCCACGCGGAGATCTTCCGCATGTCGTCGTTCTGCCGCACCCCCACCTGTGCCAGGTAGGCGGACAGGGCGTCGGAGACCAGCCGGTCCAGGCTGTCCATGGACTCGTTCACGCGGGTCACGTGGTCGGCGACGTCCCGGAAGAACGGCTCGACCCTCCCGTCCACGAACGGCACGGCGGCCGCGAGCGGGCCCACGCCCGCCAGCCGGGCGAGCGGCGCGGTCAGCGGACCGGTGGCCCTGCGGAACTCCTGGATCTGCCGCTTGAAGGTGTAGATCCGCGCGGCCGCGGCCTGCGAGCCGCCGCCGTCGGGCGAGAAGACCTCCGCCTCCAGCTCCTGCAGGTCCGTCTGCAGCTCGGCCGCGACCTCCAGGTAGTGGTCCACGACGGCGTCGACGACCGCGTACAGGACCGCGGTCGGGCCGTACGCGCGCGGCAGCTCCCGCTCGGCGTCCAGCCGCCGCACCACGGCCTTCAACGGCGCGCCCTCGCCGTGCCGGACCGTCACGACGAACGCGTCTCCGAGGAACACCATGAGCTCACCGGTCGAGACGGTGTCGCTCTCCGCCTCGTACACCACCGGCTTGAGCGCCACGAACAGCGACCCGTCGTAGACCTCCAGCTTCGGCCGCTGATGCGCCTCCAGCGCGTCCTCCACCGCCAGCGGATGCAGCCCGAACACGTCGCCGAGCAGATCGAACTCGTCCTTCGTCGGCTGGTGGAGGCCGACCCAGACGAAGCCGCCGGTCGAGGCCCGTGCCTGCTCCAGGGCGCCGGAGAAGTCCGCGTACCCCTCGGTGCGCATCCCGTCCCGGTAGACGGCACAGTCGACGATCATGAAAGGAATCCTCCCCCGCGGGCACCGGGCGCGCACGTCGAACCGGTACGCCCGCCCGTCGCCCACCCCGACCGCCACCGCGCCCAGGCTCCTCGTGTCGGAGGCCGGCGGTCGGCGGTCAGCGGTCAGCGGTCAGCGGTCAGAGGCGGGTTCCACCGGTTCGGCCCGGTCCTCGGGTCCGAGGCGGACCGTACCGGTCACGGCTCCGGGCAGCCCCGGGGTGAGCAGTTCCACCGCCGGCGTGCGGTTGCCCGTCTCGGCGGCGCCCGCCATGGCGGCGGCGGCGGTCCGCGGGTCCGTGCCGGGCGGTACCACCAGCAGGAGGAAGTGGTCCTGGAAGCCGCGGGTGAGGCTGATCGTCCCGCCGTCGGCGGTGAACAGGCCGATCTTGACCGCCAGGCCGTTCACGGCCACCGAGCGGGGCACGTGGCGCCAGGCCACGGTGTCGAGGCCGACCCTGAGGATCGGGCCGAGGTGGGCGCCGAGCGCGGTGATCAGGTCCGGCAGCTCGGCCCGCACGTCGGCCGTCCGCGGCCACCACGCCCCGTCGAACATGCCGGTGCGCGCCATCGTCGGTTCCAGCGCCAGGCGTGGCAGGAGGAGCGTGCCGGGGACAGGCCTGGACCGTCGCGAGGAAGGGGTCGGCAGGGGAATCGGCGTCATGAGGAGCCGCCCGTCCGGTCCGGGTGAGGACCGATCATGACCCAGGGCGACACCGGCGCGGGTACGGGTGTGCGACATGTCCTCGGTTGTCTCCGACGGTACTCCGCGCCGGTCCTCCCCGGGCGGAGGCCGGGAGTAGGGTGATGGTGTCCAGGGCATTCCGTATCCGGTCCCCGTTCCGGCTTCGTCCTGGGCGAGGCACACGTCCGGGCAGTCGCTGACCGGCCCGGAGGCAGGCCCGGTGACACCGTGACCACGACCCGCCCCACCAGCCGAACGGCAACCGTGAACTCCCTGACCGTCGCCGACGCGATGGAGCCGTGCGAGTACCAGATCGCCGACGACAGCAGCGTCGACCGCGTCGACGACATCTTCCACAACGCCCACGTCGGCTACCTGGTCGTGCGCGGCCACGACGGCCGCTGTGCGGGCCTGGTGACCCCGCACAGCCTGCGCCCCTTCCTCGACCGCCCCCACCCCCGCTCCGGCGAGCAGGTCACGATCCACGGTGCCGTGCACCAGCGCGGCCCGTTCGCCTGGCCGTCGATGGCCCTGGCGCTGGCGGCGCTCGCCATGCGGATCAAACGCCTGGTGATCTGGCCGGTCATCGACGACGACGGCTACGTCCTCGGCATCATCACCGCACAGAACGTCGACGGCATGATGGCGCACGCCCCGGCCTGACAGGCTGTGCGAGGTCGAGGCGGGAGCGGTGCCGGGCTCGCCGCGGCCGTGCCCGGCCGGGGTGCCCGGTCGAGCACGTCCGCACATCACCCGGGCACGAACCGGCGTCGCCCGCCTCCCCCGTGGGCACGGTCATCGCATGGACCACGACGAACGGCTTCTCCACAGTTCGGCGTTCGGCGCGGCCGCGGCCGCGTACGCCGAGCACCGCCCGGACTACGCGCAGGCCGCGGTGCGCTGGGTGCTGGAGGCCGCGCCCGGACCGCGGGTGCTCGACCTCGGTGCCGGAACCGGCAAGCTCACCGCCGCACTGGTCGCGTCGGGCGCGGAGGTCGTCGCGGTCGAGCCCGACCCGGCGATGCTGTCCGAGCTGCGCCGTGCGCTGCCCGCGGTCCGCGCCCTGCCGGGAAGCGCCGAGGCGATCCCGCTGCCGGACGCGTCCATCGACGCCGTGCTGGCCGGCAACGCCATGCACTGGTTCGACATGGCCGTCGCGGGACCCGAGATCGCCAGGGTCCTGACGCCCGGCGGTGTCCTGGGCGGCCTGTGGAACGTCATCGACGACCGGGTCGCCTGGGCGGCCGGACTGGCGCGGGTCGGCGGGAGCGCGGCCGTCGGCCCGCGTGACACGCTCGGCAGCTGGCGCACCGCGACGTCGGACCTGCACCTCCCGGACACCGGCGCCGCCCGGTTCGGCGCACCGGAGCAGGCCGAGTTCCCGCACGGGCAGCGCCGTACCGCCGACTCCCTCGTCGCCACGCTCGCCACCCGCGCGGGAATGCTGGTCATGCCGGCGCAGGAGCGGGCGGCGGCGCTCGGCCGGATCCGCGCCTTCCTCGCGAGCAGGCCGGAGACCGCCCACGGCGGGTTCACGCTGCCGATGCTGACCGGCGTGCTGCGCCTCCGGCGGTTGTGAGACGGCGGCCGGGGCGGGACGGAAGCGGGGCCGGGTGGGAGGGCGGGCCTGCCCGGAGCAGGACGGCCCTGCCGGAAAAGGTCGTGTGTATGCCACCTGCCGACGGACAAGTCGGCCGCAACGGCGAGTGTCCTGCCGCCCGTCGGCGCCGAACACTGTTCTACTGGCCGCATGTCCCACATCACGTTCCTCCTCGTGATGGTGATCGTCACGGCTCTGGCGTTCGACTTCACCAACGGCTTCCACGACACCGCGAACGCGATGGCGACCTCGATCGCCACCGGCGCGCTCCCCCCGCGGGTGGCCGTACTGGTGAGCGCCGTGCTCAACGTGGTCGGCGCGTTCCTCTCCACGGCGGTGGCCAGGACGATCTCCGGCGGCATCGTGAACGACGGACTGATCACCCTGGGCATGATCTTCGCGGGGCTGGTCGGCGCGATCCTCTGGAACCTGCTGACCTGGCTGGTCGGACTCCCGTCGAGCTCGTCGCACGCGCTGATCGGCGGGCTGGTCGGTGCGGTGTGGGTCGGTGCGGGGCTGAAGGCCGTGAACTTCGCCGAGGTGTTCGAGAAGATCATCATTCCGGCGTTCGCCGCGCCGGTGGTCGCCGGGATCGCCGCGTTGCTGGCCACCCACCTGGTCCACCGACTCAGCGGGCGGGCCCACGAGAAGTCCCTGGATCAGGGCTTCCGGTTCGGGCAGATCGGGTCGGCCTCGATGGTCTCGCTCGCGCACGGCACCAACGACGCGCAGAAGACGATGGGCGTGATCACCCTCAGCCTGATCTCCACGGGTGCGCTGCCGACCGGCGCCGGGCCGCCGATCTGGGTGGTCCTCACCGCGGGCCTGGCCATCGGCCTGGGGACCTACCTCGGCGGCTGGCGCATCATCAGGACGCTCGGCCGGGGACTGACCGACATCCGCTCCCCGCAGGGCTTCACCGCCGAGACGGCCTCCGCCACCGTCATCCTGACCTCCGCGCACCTCGGGTTCGCGCTCTCCACCACCCAGGTCTGCAGCGGCAGCATCATCGGCGCCGGGCTCGGCCGCCGCCGGGCGGAGGTCCGCTGGAGCACGGCCCGGCGGATGGCCGTCGCCTGGCTGATCACCCTGCCGGCGGCCGGCCTGATCGGCGGCGGCGCCTCCGCCCTCGTGGTGAACGGCGGAACGGCCGGGACGGTCGCGGTGGCCGTGGCCGCCGTGGCCGCGGCAGCGGTGATCTACCTGCTGTCCCGGCGCAGCCCGGTCACCGCCGACAACGTCAACGACGCCTCCACCGTGACCGTCAACCCGCAGCCCGCCCCGGCGGGCAGCTGAGAGCGAGGACGCTGCCGTGGCACTGGACTTCAGCGCCCTGGGCGAGGTGGCCGCCGTCAGCATCGGCACGACGGTCGCCGTCGCCGTGGTGTTCACCCTGGGGGTGCGGTCGATGCTGAGCCACCAGGACGCCAGGGACGAGGGCCGGAGTTCGGTCGCCGCCCTGGCGGGGGCCGCCCTGTGCTTCCTGGTGTGCGCCGGCGCCGTGCTCTACGGGCTGTACCTGATCATCCCGGAGTTCCACGGCTGAGCGGACCCCGGACCGGCCACGGTTCCGGTCCCCTGCCCGCGGGTGCCGTGGCGGCCGGGTGGGCCGCCACGGCGGGGCGCGGGTGCGGGGTGCCGGGTTACTTGGCGACGACCGCGGCGGCCAGCTTCGACAGCGGCTCGCCCAGGGCGTTGACCGCGGTCGCGAAGACCTTGCGCTCCGGCTCGCCGACCTTGTCGTACGAGGTGTAGACGTCGCCCTGCTTGTACTTCGCGAGCAGGGTCCTGATCGCGGCGAACTCGGTGTCCAGGGTGGCGGCCAGCGCGGCGTCCTTCTCGGCGACGACGGGCTTCAGCAGCTCGTAGGCCTTCTCGGCGCCCTCGACGTTGCCCGCGAAGTCCGACAGGTCGGTGTGCGAGTAGCGGTCCTCCTCGCCGGTGACCTTGCCGGTGGCGACCTCGTCGAGGAGTTCCTTGGCGCCGTTGGCCATGGAGGTCGGGGTGATCTCCGCGGTCGGGACGCGCTTCTGCCAGTCCTTCAGGTCGGTGACCAGCTGGTCGGCGAGGGTCTTCTCCTCGTCGCCGATCCGGTTGTCGGCGAAGAGGGACTTCTCCAGGCGGTGCCAGCCCGTCCAGGTCTGGCCGGGCTCCAGGCCGTCCTCGCGGACGTCGGTCTTCGGGTCGATGTCGCCGAAGCTCTCGGCGATCGGCTCGGTGCGCTCCCAGCCCACGCGGGACGGTGCGAACAGCGACCTGGCCTTCTCCGTGTCGCCGGCCCTGATCGCGGCGGCGAACTGTTCGACGACCGGGATCGTGGCGTCGGCCTGCTCCTGCGCGTAGGTGCGGTAGGCGGTGACCGCGGCCTCCAGGCGGGCGTCGGCCTTGGGGGCGGCGGCGTCGCCGGCGCCGGTGACGGTGATCTTCTGGCGGATGCCGTCGCCGGTCATGCCGGGCTTGCAGGCGACCTCGTACGCGCCGGCCTTGATTTCGGCGTGGATGGTGACCCTGGTGCCGGGGCCGATGTTCTCGCGCTCGGTGACGATCTTGTCGCCGGCGGCGTAGACGTAGACCTCGGTGCTCTTGGAGCCCTTGTTGTGCACGGCGAACTCGACGGCGCCGGCCGGGAAGGTCGTCTTCGAGAGCGCGCAGGCGTCGTCCGAGGCGTCGACCTGGACCGCGTCGGCCGAGGCGGCCTCGTCCTTCGTGGAGCAACCGGCCAGCGCGGCCCCGGCGACGGCGAGGATCAGGAGGGTCGCGGCGGTCGAACGGCGGCGGGCAGACATGGCGCACTCCGGGAAGTCATCGAGGACGGTCGGCAGGCCGGGCACGGGACGGAGCCCCGACCAGCAAGGCAAGGCACACCTTACTGAGGGTCGCCTAATCCGTCTACTTTCGTGTAGTCATCTGCGCGGGCTCGACCCCGTTCCGAAACGGACGCCGCCCGGACCGCGCGCCCAGGGCCGCGAACGGCAGCCCCTTCGACGGGCGACGGCGACGGCGACGGCAGCAGCCCTGCACGGCGGCCGGTCGGGTACCGACGGGCCGCCCGCACGTGCGGCTTCACCACCGAGGCGGCAGGGGCCCCTTCTAGCCGGGGTGGTCGCCGCGGAGTTCGGCGTTGATGCGCAGCGCTTCTTCGAGTTGGTCCTCGAGGATGATGATGCGACAGGCGGCGTCGAGGGGGGTGCCCTGGTCGACGATCTCGCGGGCGCGGGCGGCGATGCGCAGTTGGTAGCGGGAGTAGCGGCGGTGGCCGCCGGCGGATCGTTGAGGGGTGATGAGTTTCGCCTCGTCGAGGGTCCGGAGGAAGCCCGGCGTGGTGCCCAGGATCTCCGCGGCCCGGCCCATGGTGTAGGCGGGGTAGTCGTCGTCGTCGAACTTGGTCTCTGCGCTCATGTGGTCCGCCGTGATCGGGTCTGTGGCGAGGGTGGCCTGTTCCACCAACACCTTCTTTCTCGGGAAACGGGTCGAGGGCCCCGGCGCTTTTGCGCGCCGGGGCCCAGGGATATGAGGATTCACTGCACCATCTACTGCACTACTGCTGCCGGCTGGTGTGCCGGCCTGCGGTGTCCGCGCTGCCCCGGAGTGGGGCAGGGCGCGGGGATCGCGTATGCGTGACCGAGGACCACCTCTTCCATGACGTTCCATGACGATGGCTACTGCGGTGACCGCCCGGCGGGGGAATGCATGCCGTGGCGGGCGATCCGACGGGGTGAACCCTTCCCTTCTCCTCTGGTGTGCACTGTCCGTACTGCCGGTACTGCCGGTACTGCGAGCTGCCGACACCACCCGTCCTGCCGGTGATGCGTCGTGCGAGTTCCACTCCTGCGGGTCCCCGTACGGCCGAGTGCTGCCGGTACTGCGTCGTACGTGCGCAACCGCCACCGTCTCGGACCCCACGCACAACCGGGCCCGCGACGCCTGGCAGGTCACCCGCCTTCCGCCGGAACCCCGACTGCAACCGGGTCCCGCGTACTGACGACCTGCACGCCTCCTGCATCACTACTGGTACCGCCGACTGCATGACCGCCCGGGCAGTTCGTGTCTGCCCGTTCAGCTGTCCTGCTCTTCCAACACCAGGAACGTTACACACGCCACCAGGCGATGTCTACTCTCGCCAGCACAGATTTCCGCGCCCGGGTGCGGGACCTTATTGCGGGTGACACGTCCGGGCCCGACGCCCGCCCGCCGGGCCCGGACGCGAGGCGCCGCCCCCGGCGCCGAACGGCCGGAACCTCCCGGCCATGGCAGGCGCTCCTGCTACGCCACCACAGTCGGGCACGCAGGGCGGTGCGGCTGCGGTGGCCGGAGTCGGCGACGGTGAACTGCCGAAGTGACCCGACACAGGTGGCACGGGACGAACGAGGCCGCCCCTCACAACCGCCGGGCCCCGACACCGTCCCCGGCGAGCGCGTCACCGGGGTTCAGCAGGGCGCAGGCCTTCATCGAGAGACATCCGCAGCCGATGCACCCGGTGAGCTCGGTCTCCAGGCGCTCGATGGTCTGCCGGCGCTCCTCCAGTCGGCGCTTCCAGCCGCGCGAGGCACGCTGCCACTCCTGGTGACTCGGCGGACGGTCGAGCGGCACGTCGGCGAACGCCTCCTGGAGATCCTGCAACGAGATGCCGATCCGTTTCGCCACCGAGATCAACGCGACACGGCGCAGCATGTGCCGCGGGTAGCGGCGCTGGTTGCGATGGTCGCGTTCGGAGGCGATCAGGCCGAGTTCTTCGTAGAACCGCAGTGCGGAGACGGCCGCCCCGGTCCGCACGCTCACCTCGCCGATGCTCAGCCAGTCGTCCGGGGTCGCCCGGACGTTGTCGGAACGGTCGCTCGCCATACGGGTCTCCTCCACTTGACCTCAAGCTTACTTGAGGCCCTACGGTCGGCCGTGTCGGAACGGCACTCAGCACCCATCCGGAGAGGACGGCAGTTCGATGACGTTTGTGATCGCCATGCCCTGTGTGGACGTCAAGGACAAGGCATGCATCGACGAGTGCCCTGTCGACTGCATCTACGAGGGAGAGCGCATGCTCTACGTCCACCCGGACGAGTGCACCGACTGCGGCGCCTGCGAGCCCGTGTGCCCGGTCGAAGCGATCTTCTTCGAGGACGACACACCGCAGGACTGGCAGCACTTCACCACCGTGAACGCCGAGTTCTTCGCCGACCTGGGCTCCCCCGGCAGCAGCGCGAAGCTCGGCCCGATCGGACGGGACCATCCGGTCGTGGCGGCGCTGCCGTCTCAGTGCGCCTTGTGATCCGGCCGGGCCGATGCCAGAACGCGGTCGAGGGCTGCCCGGCCCGCGGGTCCCCAGGTCGGCTTGCCGCCTGGAAGGCCCCGTTCTCCGGCCTGGCCCATGAGGATGAGGAAGAGGCTCTTCAGGGCGGCCAGCCCTCGGGCGCGGCGGATCATCGCCTCGTCCGCCCGTGCGTACGCGTCGAAGAACCGCGGTGCCGCGCCTGCGGGAAGCAGGACCCACGCCGCCGCGAGATCGACTGCCGGATCGCCCGCGCACATGTCGCCGAAGTCGATCACGCCCGAGAGCGTGCCGTCCGAGACGACGACGTTCGCCGGGTGGAGATCGGCGTGCAGCCATACCGGCGGGCCCTCCCAGGCGGGGGCCGCGAGGGCCTCGTCCCAGATGTCCCGGACGTGCCGGAGGTCGTCGGCAGCCCCGCCGGAAGCCACTTCCCCGACCAGCTTCCCGAAGCCGTCCGTGAGCGTCCGGAGGGGAACTCCGCGGTCGGGACTGATCGGCGCGTCGGCGGGCGCCTCCGTATGGAGCGCCCCGAGGAAGGCCGCCATGGTGTCAGCCGCACGATCGTGGCTGATCGGGGCGTGGTCGGCCGGTTCGCCGGGCACCCAGGTGGCGATGGTCCACGGCCGCGGGAAGAGCGCGGACGGTTCACCGATCCGCAGCGGGATCGGGACCGGGAGTGGAAGGCGCGGCGCCAGAGCGGGCAGCCACCGGAACTCCTTGCGCAGGAGGGCGGGCGCTCGCTCCGTACGCGGCATGCGTACGGCCAACTCTGATCCAAGACGCCACAGTTGGTTGTCCCAGCCGCCGGCCACCCTACGGATGTCCAGCCCCGCCAGGTCCGGGTGCCGTTCCCTCACCAGGGAGCGCACCAGGTTCTCGTCGATCTCGATGCCGTCCATGGTCCCACTCAACCATCAACGGCTCCTCGGCCACCGGCGGTCGAGCACACGCGGTCGGTGCACTGCACGGGTGAGCATCCGGATGGCCGCCACCCCGGGGCCCGTGGACCGGGCAGCGGTGGCCGGTCCGCTCACGGCGTCTCCGACGGACGGAGAGGGTAGGAATCGCTCCTTCCTCTTCCGGTCGCGAGGGTGACGGCGGTTCGGGGTCGTGGCGCGTGCCGTGACCCCGAACCGCCCGTCGGCCGGGCCCGGGGGACCCGCCGGCCGGCCTCAGCCCGGCAGGTTCCACTTCTGGTTGGCGCCGTTGTCGCAGTCCCAGATGTCGAGCCGGGTGCCGTTGGTGGTGTTGAAGCCGGGGATGTCGAGGCAGCGTCCGCTCACGGGGTTGACGAGTGCGCCGTTGCGGGCCTGCCACTGCTGGTTGGTGCCACCGGTGCAGTCCCAGATCTCGACCAGGCTGCCGTTGGTGGTGCCACCGCCGGTGATGTCCAGGCACTTGCCGTTGACCTGCAGCGTTCCGCCGCTGAACGTCCACTGCTGGGCGGGGGTGCCGTTGCAGTCCCAGATGTCCACGACGGTGCCGGCGGTGGACGACCCACCGAAGTCGTCGAGGCATTTGGCGGTGTTGAGGCCCGAGGTGACCGCTCCGGTGGGGGCGGGCTGCGGGCCGGGCGGCTTCGCGCCGCCGTTGCCGTTGTAGGAGGGGGGTGCGGAACTCGCGCCGGTGGCCCAGTTGGTGTTGGCGGTGGTGCCCAGGGTGAGGTCCAGGGTGGCGCCGTTGATCACGGCGTTGGCCGGGAGGTAGGCGTTGTTCCAGTTGGCGCCGTTGAGGGTGGCGCTCTGGACGTAGGGGGCGTTGGTGGCAGCCTGCGGTGCGTTGACGGTGAGCTTGCTGCCGTTGGCGAGGGAGACGGTGACGTTGGTGAACAGGGGTGAGCCGAGAGCCAGGTCGCCGGTGCCGGGGGTCTCGGGGTAGAAGCCCATGGCGGAGAAGACGTACCAGGCGCTCATGGTGCCGAGATCGTCGTTGCCCACGCTCCAGTTGGCCGGGTTGTTGGGCCAGAGCTGGTTCTGGACGTCACGGACGATCTTCTGGGTCTTCCAGGGCTGGCCGATGTAGTCGTACTCCCAGGGGAGTTCGATGGAGGGCTCGTTGCCGAGATCGGCGTGGGAGCCGCCGGAGCCGTGGAAGTCGGAGAGGACGCTGTCGAGGTAGGCGGCGAGCTTGGCGTTGCCGCCCATCGCGTCGGCGAGACCGCGGATGTTGTGGGGGACGGCGCCGGTGTACTGCCAGGAGGTGCCCTCGACGAACTGGTCGCTGCTGGTGGCGTTGAAGCCACTGCGCCAGGAACCGTCCTTCAGCTTCGGCTGCATGAAGCCGGAGGCGGGGTTGAACACGTTGCGCCAGTCCTGTGCCCGATTGGCGAACTGGTCCCGCGTGGTGGTGTCGCCGAGTGCGCCCGCGAACGCGGAGGTCGCGAAGTCCTGCGCCGAGTACTCGAGGAGCGTGGCCACCGAGCCGTAGAAGTCGCGCGGGTAGGCGCCGTCCGCGGGCAGGTACCCGTACTTGGTCTGCAGGTCCAGGCCCATCCGGATGGGGTTGCTGGTGGTGCCCTGCCTGACCATCGCGTTCTTGGCCGCGGCGGTGTCGAAGTCCCGTGCGCCGAAGGCGTAGTAGTCGGCGATGATGGCCGGCCCCGGGTCGCCGTTCATCACCTGCGTCTCCGCCGAGTTCAGCGACCACTTCGGCAGGAAGCCGCCCTGGGCGAAGTCGTTGACCAGCGACTGTGCGCTGTCACTGGCCTGCTGCGGGGCGACCAGGGCCTCCAGCTGGGCCTGCGTGCGGTAGATGTCCCAGCCGGAGTAGGTGCCGTACTGCGCCTTCTGCCGACCGCTGACGGTGTGCACCTGGCGGTCGAAGCCCCAGTACCTCCCGTCGCTGTCGCTGATCAGGTTCGGATGCAGCAGCGCGTGGTACAGCGCGGTGTAGAACACCTTCTGCTGGTCCGAGGTGCCGCCGGTGACCGAGACCCGGCCCAGAACGCTGTTCCAGGCGTTGTGCGTTGCGGTGCGGACGGCGTTGAAGTCCCAGTTCGGGTTCTCCGCCACCCGGTTGGCGGTGGCGCCGGCGATCGAGACGTAGGAGAGGCCGACCTTCGCCTGCACCGTGCGGGTGCCCGTGGTGTCGAAGGTGATCGAGTTGCCGCCGTTGAACGTGCCGGTGGAGGTGATCGGCCGGTCGAAGACCATGTCGAAGTACGCGGTGTACGACGGGCTGGACGCGCAGAAGAGGCCGGCGTCCACCGAGCCGCTGACCTCGGTGCTGCTCACCTTGTTGAAGTGGAGGTTCGTGGCCTTGTCCGCGTTCAGCTTGAACAGCAGGTTGGCCTGGGTGGTCGAGGGGAACGTGAAGCGCGCCATCCCGGACCGGGCGGTCGTGGTGAGCTCGGTGTTCACGCCGTTGTTGAGGTTGACCGAGTAGGCGCCCGCGCTCGCCGACTCGTTGGCGTGCGAGAAGCCGACCGTCGCACCGCCGTCGACGCCTCCGACGGTCGGCAGGACCGGGATGTCGCCCATCGCACCGCAGCCGGGCCCGGAGAGGTGGTTCAGGCTGAACCCTGTGACAACGTTGTCAGAATAGGCATAGTCACCCCCCGGCGGCCGTGACGGAGTGTCGGGACTCCACTGGACCATGCCGAACGGCGCGTCGGCGCCGGGAAAGGTGTTGCCCTCGTGCGACGTTCCGAGCAGCGGGTTGACCAGGGACGCCGGGTCCGACACTGCGGCCACGGCCGCCTCCGCTGTCGCTGTCGGGGGCGCGGCAAGCCCGAGGATCATCAGACCGGCCGCGACGGGAATACGCCATCGCTTCATCATGCGGCTCCAGAGTTGGGCAGTTGCGGCTTTCGCCGGACCGTCGGACTCGAACGTCGGCCAGCAAAGGGGAAGTTGTGGACACTTGTCAACGAGGTCGACCGAACCCGTCGAAGATTCACGGCCACCCCGCAGGTCGTCGCGCTCCGACGAAACCCGATCGGAGCGCGACCGGCCGCAGCCGAACTGCCGGGCCACCAGCAGGTTCTGCCCCGTTTCGGGCGGCCGCGCCGACACCGGCCGGAGACTCCTGCCGGCACTCGTCGCGGATTGTCGACATGTTCAGACCATTGACGGAGCATCGACGGCTGGCTAGCTTCCTGGAGAGCGCTCCCCCGGCCGGCCCCCCACGCCGGGCCGTCGCACCCCCCACGCGTACCTAGGAGTTCCTCATGCGTATGCCCAGATCACTCTGTGCCGCCCTCCTCTGCACGACCATGGCGACAACGTTGTCAGGCCTGACCGGGACTGCCACGGCGGCTTCGACCGCGGCAGCGGTGTGCAACAAGTACTGCGACACCAGGGACCCCTCGCTCAGCCCCCAGGACCGCCAGCCGGTGTCCGCCACCCTGTCCGGCCGCTCCGTCGTACTGCACTTCGACGACACGGACGCGATGGGCTGGGCTTCGATCGCCAACGGCGCGGCGGGCGACGAGGTGTGGCTCGACCGCTCGATGGACGGCGGCCGGACCTGGACGAACGGCAGCAAGCTCGGCGACACCAGCGTGCCGTCCGGGGGCAACAGCTGGCGCACGCTGATGTACAACGTGGACGACTGGAACGTCCAGGGCGTCGGCGCGCTCCGGGCGTGCGGCCGGGTGGGCACCGGCATCACGTGCACAGCATGGGCCCGGACCACCTGGAACGCCGGCGATCGGCGCACCGCGGCGGCGACCGCACTCATGATGTCGTTCGACCGCACCACCAAGCTCTTCGGCGGCAACGGCTGGTGGACCAGCGCCAACGCGCTGACGGCGATCATCGACAACGCCCGGGTCAGCGGCATGGGCAGCTACATGTACGCGATCGCCGACACGTACAACAAGAACATCGGCGCCCAGGGCGGCAACTTCACCAACGAGTACCTCGACGACACCGGCTGGTGGGGGCTCGCCTGGGTGGCCGCCTACGACCGGACCGGCGACAGCCGGTACCTCAACACGGCACGCGCCGACGCCGACCACATGTTCGCGAACTGGAACAGCACCTGCGGCGGCGGGGTGCGCTGGAGCACGAACGGCAACTACAAGAACGCGATCACCAACGAGCTGTTCCTCCAGCTCACCGCCGCCCTGCACAACCGCATCCCCGGGGACACCACCTACCTGAACCGGGCCAGGAACGAGTGGACCTGGTTCCAGAACAGCAAGATGATCAACTCCGACCACATGATCAACGACGGGCTGAACGACGCCTGCGCCAACAACGGGCAGCCCACCTGGACGTACAACCAGGGCGTGGTACTCGGCGGCCTGACCGAGCTCTACCGGGCGACCGGTGACGCGAGCCTGCTGACCACCGCACGCACCCTCGCGAACGCCTCCACCACCCGGCTCCAGAGCGGCGGGGTGCTGCGCGAGCCCGGCGAGGGCGACGGCTGCACCGGTGACGGCCCGTCCTTCAAGGGCGCCTACGTCCGCGGGCTCGGCCGGCTCAACACCCAGCTCGCCGACCACCCGTACGCCTCGACCCTCAGTTCCTGGGCCAACTCCGCCTACACCAAGGACCGCAACCCGCTCGACCAGTACGGGCCGCACTGGGCCGGTGGGGCCGGCAGCACCGACTACGGCTGCCAGCAGAGCGTGCTGGACCTACTCAACGCCGCGGGCTGACCGCCTGCGGGCCGCGCCACCGACCCGTCGGCCGCCCGACCGGATCCCGACCGGCACCCGACCGGCCCACCCACGGCCGGTCGGGTGCCGGTCGGCCGACGGGGAGGCAGTCGCACCCGCACGAAGCCCGGCTCCGCGCACCGCACGCCGACCCGGTGCCGTGGAGCCACGGATCCGTACGTCAACCGAGTCGCGCACGCCACCGCACGCCGTGCGCGGCTCCCGAGCCGAAAGGCCTTCAGATGAAGTACACCCGAAAACTCCTCCCGCTGTGGTTGTTGGGGCTGATCGCCGCGATGCTCGCGGTCGGCGCCACTCCGTCCCAGGCGGCCACGACGACGATCACCGTGGACGGCGGCCAGGGCGGCCGCACGTTCGACGGCATCGGCGCGATCAGCGGCGGAGGCGGCAACTCCCGTCTGCTGAAGGACTATCCGGCCGCGCAGCAGGCGCAGATCCTGGACTACCTGTTCAAGCCCGGGTACGGCGCGAACCTGCAGCTGCTGAAGCTGGAGATCGGCGGTGACGCCAACTCCACCGACGGTTCGGAGCCGTCGATCGAGCACAGCCGTGGCGTGATCAACTGCAACGCCGGCTACGAGTTCTGGCTGGCCGAGCAGGCGAAGGCCCGCAACCCCGCCATCGGCCTGTACGGGCTGGCGTGGACCGCGCCCGGCTGGATCAACGGCGGCTTCTGGTCCACCGACACCATCAACTACCTGATCTCTTGGCTCGGTTGTGCCAAGCAGCACGGCCTGACCATCAGCTACCTCGGCGGCTGGAACGAGCGCGGCCACGACGCGAACTGGTTCGTCCAGCTGCGTTCGGCGCTGAACAACGCCGGGTACTCCGGCGTGAAGCTCGTCGCCGACGACAGCGGCTGGGGCGTCGCCGACGACATGGCCAAGAACAAGGCGTTCAACGACGCCGTCGCGATCATCGGCGCGCACTACTCCTGCGAGGGCGGCGACGGTGGAAACGCCAACTCCTGCTCCAGCAGCACTGCGGCGAAGAACAACGGCAAGCCGCTGTGGGACAGCGAGAACGGCTCGCAGGACATGAACACCGGCGCTCCGGCGCTGATCCGTGCCATCACCCGGGGCTACATCGACGCGAAGATGGTCAGCTACTTCAACTGGCCGCTGATCGCCGCGATCTACCCCAACCTGCCGTACAACACCGTCGGCCTGGCCACCGCCAACTCCCCCTGGTCGGGCAACTACACCATCGGCGCCAGCACCTGGGCCACCGCCCAGGTCACCCAGTTCACCCAGCCGGGCTGGAAGTTCATCGACTCCGCCTCCGGCTACCTCGGCGGCACGGAGTCCAACGGCACCTACGTGACGATCAGGTCGAACACCAACTCCGACTACTCCACCATCCTGGAGACCACCACCTCCACCGGCACGCAGACCGCCAACTTCCACGTGCAGGGCGGTCTGTCGACCGGCACCGTGCACGTGTGGGCCACCAGGGTGAACTCGCCGAGCCCGGCGACCTCCTTCGTCCACACCCAGGACATCACCCCGAGCAACGGCTCCTACTCGCTGACCATGCAGCCCGGATACGTCTACACCGTCAGCACGACGACCGGCCAGGGCAAGGGCACGGCGACCGCACCGGCCGCGCACCCGCTCGCGCTGCCCTACGCCGACAACTTTGACAACGTTGCCATCAACGACGAGGCCACCTACCTGTCCGACATGCAGGGCTCCTACGAGGTCCAGACGTGCGCGGGCGGCCGTTCGGGCCGGTGCCTGCAGCAGATGGCACCGGTCAAGCCGATCGAGTGGCAGGACGACTCGGACTCCTACTCGCTGATCGGCGACACGACCTGGTCCAACTACACCGTCAGCGCCGACGTCTTCCTGCGCGGTGCGGGCACCACCGAACTGATCGGCCGCGCCAACACCCAGCAGCGCCCGCAGTCGCACATGAACGCGTACTACCTGCGCATCCGCGACACCGGGCAGTGGTGGATCGAGAAGATGTACACCGACGGCTCCAACCACACGCTGGCCACCGGCACCACCACCGCACTGGGCACCGGCACCTGGCACAACCTGTCGTTCGTCTTCCAGGGCACCCGGCTCACCGCCAAGGTCGACGGCAACCAGATCGGCACGGTCACCGACTCGTCGTTCCTGTCCGGCCAGGCGGGCCTCGGCATCCAGGGCTACCGCACCGACCAGTTCGACAACCTGTCGATCGTCGCCGGCAGCGGGATCGCGCAGCCCCCGGTCGGCCCGATCACCTCGGGCCTGAACTCCGCGAAGTGCCTGGACGACTACACCGCCTCGAACGCCAACGGCACCAAGGTCGACGTGTGGGACTGCAACGGCTCCAGCGCCCAGCAGTGGACGCAGAACAGCGGCACCCTCCAGGTCAACGGCAAGTGCCTGGACATCACCGGGGCCGCCACCGCGAACGGCAGCCCGGTCGAGCTGTGGGACTGCAACGGCGGTGCCAACCAGCGCTGGGAGCCGACCAATGGCACCCTGGTGAACCCGGTCTCCGGCCGCTGCCTCGACGTCCCCGGGTTCGACACCACCAACGGCGTCCAGATCGACATCTGGGACTGCAACGGCGGCGCGAACCAGAAGTGGAACGTGCCCGTGGCCTCCTGACCGACCCACGGCGCCCGGGCGGACACCACCACCCCTCACACCGTCCGCCCGGACGCCCGTGAGCCCGGGCCCCATTGCCGGTCGGTCTTCATCGGCGGGGCACGGCCGTCGCGCGTCCGGACGGCCGTGCCCCCCTCGTCCGTGCCCCCCTCGTCCGTACCCGGTGCGCCTCCCCTGGCCGCACCGGGCACGGACCTCACCGCACCTACCGATCCGCCGACCTCGAAGAGGAACCATGACCAAACGATCCACAGCGGGCCTGCTCGCCGCGCTGGCCGTCGCCTCCGGCCTCGCCGCCCTGCTGCCGGCGACGACCGCCACGGCCGCGGACGCCCGGGCCGCTGCCGCCGCACCCGCAGCATTACGGGTACTGCCCCTCGGCAATTCGATCACCTGGGGCATCGGCAGCCCCAGCGGCAACAGCTACCGGGGCTTCCTCGCCAACCAGCTGACCGCGGAGGGCCACGCGCTGGACTTCGTGGGCTCCGTCCGCAACGGACCGATGGCCGATCCCGACAACGAGGGCCACTCGGGCTGGCGGATCGACCAGATCGCCGGCATCACGGACGCGACCGTGGCCCGTTACCGGCCCAACGTGGTGCTGCTGGAGATCGGCACCAACGACCTGAACCAGAACTACGAGGTGCCCACGGCCGCCGACCGCCTCAGCGCCGTGATCGACCAGATCACCCGGGGCGCCCCGGACGCCACCGTCCTGGTCGGCTCCCTGATCATCTCCACCAGCGCGACCGAGGAGGCGAACCGGCCCGCCTTCAACCAGAAGCTGCCCGGCATCGTCCAGGCGAAGCAGTCCGCCGGCAAGCACGTCCGCCTCGTCGACATGGGCGCCCTGACCGCCGCCGACCTGTCCGACTCGCTGCACCCGAACGACAACGGCTTCGAGAAGATGGCCACCGCCTTCAACTCCGGCATCCAGGCCGCCGACGCCGCAGGCTGGATCAAGGCGCCCGTCGCCCTCGGGGGCCAGGTGCAGTCCGGCATCGCCGGCAAGTGCCTGGACGTCAACGCCGGCAGCACCGCCAACGGCACCGCCGTGCAGATCTGGTCCTGCAACGGCACCCAGGCGCAGTGGTGGAACGCGTACGCCGACGGCACCCTGCGGTCGATGGGCAAGTGCCTGGACGCGGAGGCCCGCGGCACCGCCAACAACACCAGGATGCAGATCTGGGACTGCAACGGCGGCGCCAACCAGGTCTGGCAGGCCTACAACGGGGGGTACCGCAACCCGGTGTCCGGACGCTGCCTCGACGATCCGGCCTCCTCCACGACGGACGGCACGCGACTGGTGCTGTGGGACTGCAACGGCAACGTCAACCAGCGCTGGACAACGCTGCAGCCCGCCTAGGGCCACCCGCCCACCGTGGCTCCCGGCCCCGCCCCGGCTCGCACCCCGGGCACCGTCCCGGGCCCGGCCCTCCGGATCTCCTCTCCGGGGCCGGGTCCCGGGACATCCGGACGTTCCGGGGCGTGCGGCCGCGGGCCGGTCGGATACCCGCAGGCGTGCGGCCGCGGGTCAGTCGGCTGCCCGCAGCGGGACCGGTGCCCCCGCGGCCGTTCGCCGGACGGGGTGCTCCCCCGAGCTGCGCACGACGAGGCGGGTCAGCAGGACGACCTTCCGCGGGGCGGAGCGATCGCCGGCTATCCGGGAGAACAGCAGGTTGGCCGCGGTGCTGCCGACCGTGGCCGGGTCCTGGCTGACGACGGTCAGCGGCGGTTCCAGCTGCTTGGCGAGCGGCAGGTCGTCGAATCCGACGACCGCCATCGGGGCGGGGTGGTCCAGGCCGTCGAGCACGCCGAGGGTGATGAGGTCGTTGCTGCTGAACAGGGCGGTCGGCGGATCGGCCAGGGCCTGGAGGCCGGCCAGGGCGGCCCGCGCCTCCCGGTGGGAGCGCAGCCCGTGCCGTACGAGGTCGGGGTCTGCGTGCAGTCCGTGGGCGGCGAGGGCGTCCAGGTAGCCGGCGTAGCGCTCCCGCTGGGTCCAGATCTCGTAGCGGTCGCCGAGGTAGGCGATCCGGGTGTGACCGTGGCCCAGCAGGTGGGCGACGGCGCCCTTCGCACCGTCCCGGTTGTCGACGGTGACGGTGTCCACGTCGAGGCCCTTGGCGGGGCGGTCGGCGCAGACGACCTGGGTGCCCGCCTCCATGGGCGGTTTGAGGAAGCCGTGGCTGCCGATGGTGGGCACGATGATCAGGCCGTCGACCTGGCGGGCGGTGAACGCGGCGATGACCTCGCGTTCCCGGCGCGGCTCGTCGTTCGTGCTGCCGACCAGGACGACGTAGCCGCGGCGGTGCGCCTCGTCCTCGACCGAGCGGGCCATCAGGGCGTAGAAGGGGTTGGCGAGGTCGTCGACGACCAGGCCGATCGTGGAGGTCCCGAGGTTCTTCTGCCGCAGGTTGCGCGCGTTGTCGTTGCGCTGGTAGCCGAGTCTGCGCACCGCCTGCTCGACCCGGGCGGCGGTGTCGGGCGACACTCCCGGTTCGCTGGAGATCACCCGGGAGACCGTCATGAGGCTGACCCCCGCCGCCTGGGCCACGTCCTTCATCGTCGGGCGCTTCACAAGCCTCCTCCTCGGCACGCTTCCCGGATCGCCTGCCGGTCTGCCCAAGCGCCGGAGTGCATCCTACGGTGCCCGGCGTCCCGGGCACGGCGGGGCACCGGTTACGGCGGAGTGCCACCCGGCCCTCGGGGGGCGCCGGCCGGGTGATGCGGACCCCCGTCGGCCGATCGGCCGTCACCAACCTTTTCCTGAAAGGTGCACGGCGGCAAGCGTCCGCGGTGGCCCATAAGGGCGCAGCGGACCGCCGCGGACTCAGCCCTTGCTCGATCCGAGCGCGAGCCCGGCGATGAACTGCCGCTGGAGCAGCAGGTAGACGACCAGCGTCGGGATCGCGGCGATCACGGCGCCCGCAGCGATCAGGTTCTGGTTGCTGACGAACTGTCCCTGCAGGTTGGCGAGGGCGGAGGTGACCGGGCGTTTGTCGCCGGAGGACATCAGGGTGACGGCCCAGAAGAAGTCGTTGTAGATCCAGGTGGTCAGCAGGGTGGCGAGGGCGGCCAGGGCGGGCCGGCAGAGCGGCACGGTGAGCCGCCAGAAGCGGGTCCACAGGCCGGCCCCGTCGACGAGCGCGGCCTCGTACATCTCCCCGGGGATCGACTTCATGTAGTTGCTCAGCACGAACACGCAGAAGCCCAGCTGGAACGCCACGTTGATGGCGATCAGGCCGAGGGCCGAGTTGTACATGAGCCCGCTGTCGGCCAGGGCCGTCGGCACGTGGATCTTCAGGTACATCCGGTACAGCGGGGTGATGACGACCTGTTGCGGCAGCAGGTTGCCGGCCGTGAAGAGGATGAGCAGGGCCACGTTGACCCTGAGCCTCAGCCGGGTGAGGACGAAGGCCGCCCCCGACGCGAGGACCAGCACGACGATCACCGCGGGCACGGTGATCAGCGCGGAGTTCCGGAAGAAGTGCGGCATGTCCGACTGCGACCAGGCGTCGGTGAAGTTGCGGAGCGTCAGGTGCCGCGGCAGCGAGACGTATCCGTACCTGCGGGTGTCGGAGTAGGGGCGGACGGCCACGTAGAGGGTGAAGGCGATCGGCAGCAGCCACAGCAGCGAGGCGGTGACCAGGAACAGCTGCGCGGCGACCCGGGCGGGCGGGCGTTTCGGCGGGCGGCCCCCCGCGGCCGTGGAGGTGGCGGGGGTCCGGGCGAGGGTGTCGGTGCTCACGGCGTGTCCTCCCGGCGGAAGGTCTGGTGGAGGAAGACGGTGATGGGTACCAGCGAGATCGCCAGCAGCACCACTCCGAGTGCGGAGCCGAAGCCGACGCGCTGGGTCTCCCCGACGATGTTCGAGGTGACCAGCACCGAGAGCAGTTCGAGGCCGTTGATGCCCTTGTTGGTGATGTACACCAGGTCGAAGGCGCGCAGCGACTCGATGACGGTGACCACCATGATGACGATGTTGACCGGCCGCATCACCGGGAAGACCACCCGCCGGAAGGTCTGCCAGGCGTTGGCGCCGTCGATCACGGCGGCCTCGCGCAGCGTCGGGTCGACCGCCTTGAGGCCGGCCAGGTAGAGCACCATCACGTACCCGGACTGCCGCCAGGTGGCCTCGGTCAGCACCGCCCACAGGTTGAGGTGCGGATCGCCGAGCCAGTCGATGGCGTCGCCGTCGCCGGTGCGCCCGAGGACCACGTTGATCAGCCCGTAGTTCTGGGAGTACATGAACTCCCAGATGATGCCGACCAGGGCGAGCGACAGCATGACCGGCAGGAACAGGATGCTCTGGTACATGCGGCTGCCGCGGAGGCCGCGGTCGAGGAGCACGGCGAAGAGCATGCCGAGCGGGGTGGCGATCACCACGAAGACGGCCAGCCAGATCAGGTTGTGCCGGACGGCCGGCCAGAACTCCGGACTGACGGTGGCGGCCTGGTGGTAGTTCTGGATGCCGTACAGGCAGCCGTTGTTGAGCACCGACGGCAGCTTCGGATCGCACGGGTCGGCGTGCAGGGATCCGACGCCGTTCCACCGGGTGAAGGAGAGCAGGGTGGTGCCGGCCGCCGGGAACCACACGAGGGCGAGGTCGAGCAGGAGCGGGATGCCCAGCAGGACGGCGGCGACGATGCGGTCGCGGGGCGTCAGTGTCCGGACGCCCCGCCGGCGGCGGGCCGGGGCCGGCGCCCCGGTCGCCGCCGGCACCCGGCCGGGTGCCTGGGAAGGGGAGTTCATCAGGTGTAGATCGCCTTCGCCTGGGTCTCCGCGCTCTTCTGCAGCGCGGCGATGTTCCCGGTGCTCGGGTCGTCGATGAACTTCTGGATGACCGAGATCATCGCGGTGGCCATCGCCGGGTCGGCGTCGCGGTCCATGAACTGGGCCACGGCCTTGCAACCGGATATCGCGGCGACCGACTTCTGCTGGATGGCGTTGTACGTCGGCACCTGCAGGCCCTTGGCGAGGCCGACGTCCCACTGGTCGGTCCTCAGGTACTCGGCCTCGGCCCGGCCGCTGCCGATGTACTCCAGGACGGCCTTGGCGGCGGCCGGGTTCCTGGCCTTGCGGCTGAGCATGAACCCGTCGGTGGGGGCGTCCATGTAGTCCTGTCCCCACCGCGGGTCGACCGCGGGGAAGGGGAAGAAGTCGAGGTCGGCCAGGTCGGCCTTGTCCGTGACGTACTGCGCGGCGACCTGGTTGCTGCCCTGGAACATCATGCCGGCCGCGCCGCTCTCCAGGCTCTTCACCGCGTCCTGCCAGATCCGCCCGTTCGCGCCGCTCTGTACGTACGGCATGAGTTCGGCCCAGTGCTGGAAGACGGTGTACACCCCCTGGTCGGTCCACGGGATCTCGTGCTTCAGCAGCTTGATGTGGTAGTCGTAGCCGTTGATCCGCATGTTGAGGATGTCGAAGGTGCCGAGCGCCGGCCAGCCGTCCTTGTCGCCGAAGGCGATCGGTACCAGGCCGTCGGACTTCATCCTCTTCGCCAGCGCCACGTACGCGTCCCAGGTGGTGGGCACGGTGTATCCGTGCTTGGCGAAGAGGCTCTTGCTGTAGAAGACGACCCACGGGTAGTTGTACATCGGCACCAGGTACTGGTGGCCGTCGAGTCCGGTGGAGAGCTTCTTCGCGGCTTCGCCGAAGTTGCCGCCGATCTTCTCCCACACGTCGTCCAGCGGCTGGGCGAGGTCCTGCGCGGCGAAGTACTGCATGCGGTATCCGGCGAACCAGGTGAACAGGTCGTCGGGGGTGCCCTGGAGGTAGCTGGTGATGTTCTGCTGGAAGGTGTTGTGGTCGACCGTGTTGATCTTGATGTCCACCCCGCCGACGGCGGCGGACGCCGCGGTGGTGAGTGCCGCGAAGGCCGACTTCGCGGACGGGTCCGAGTAGTTGGACCCGAAGGTGACCGTGCCGCCGACCGTGGTGGAGCCGGGCGCCCCGCCGCCTGACGGAGCGGGCTTCGGGTCGCTGCCGCAGGCCGTCAGCAGGCCCCCGGACACCGCCGCGAGCCCGGCGGCGCCGACCGCGCTCCTGAGCAGCGCCCGGCGTGACGGCGTCGTTCTCACATCGTCTCCGCGGGTCGGGTCGACATCGGACATGGTGCCTCCGTGGTGTGTGGGGTGCCCGGGAGCCGGTGGGCGGGAGCCGGTGGGCGGGAGCCGGTGGGCGGGGGGCCGGTGGGCAGGCCGGTGAGCGGGAGCTGGTGGGCAGGGGCCGGTGGGCGGGGGGCCGGTGGGCAGGCCGGTGAGCGGGAGCTGGTGGGCAGGGGCCGGTGGGCGGGGGTCGGTGGGCGGGGGCCGGTGGGCGGGGGCCGGCCCGAGGGCTGCGGCCCCCTGCCTCCGCTTCAGCGGTACGCGCGGGCGGGCGCCGGACGGATCCGGTCCGCCGGGTTCAGCAGGCGGCCTTGTAGATGTACTTGCTGACCGCGGGGTCGTCCATGTTCGCCTTGGTGATGGCCACCATCGTGGTGCCGATCTGCGCGGTCACCTCCTTCTTCTCGATGGCGGCGAGCGCCTGGTCGACCCCTTGGACGCCGATGCCGGCCGGGTCCTGGGCGACCAGGATGTCCAGGGTGCCGTTCTTCAGGGCGGTGATCTCGTCGGGCTCCGCGTCGAACGCGGCGACCTTGACCTTGCCCTGCCTGCCCGCGGCCTGCAGGCCGGTGGAGACGCCCTGCGCGGTGTTGGTGTTGCCCGCGAAGACCCCGCCGAGGTCGGGGTGCGCGGCCAGGGTGGCCTGGATCTGGGAGGCGGCCGTCGCGGGCAGGTCGTTGTCGTAGAGGACCGGGAGCAGCGTGATGGCGGGGTGGTTGGCCTTCATCTCCTCGGAGAAGCCCTTGATCCGGGCGTCCGTGGTGGACACGCCGGGCTTGACGCTGATCACGATGGCCGAGCCCTTGTCGCCCATCAGCTCGGCCAGGGCCTTGGCGGCGGTGCGGCCACCGGCCTCGTTGTCGGAGGAGATCCGGGAGACGCCGATGGACGTGTCGCTGACCGTGGTGTCGACCAGGACGACCTTGGTGCCGGAGTTCTGCAACTGCGACAGCGCCGGCGTGAGGGCCGCGGTGTCCACCGGGGAGATCAGCAGGCCGTCGGGGCGGGAGGCGGCGACCGAGTCGACGATCGGCCGCTGCACGGCGACGTCCCACTGCGCCGAACCGTCCACGGTGAGCTTGACCCCCCGCTTCTCGGCCTCCGCCTGGGCGGCGCACGCCATGGTGATGTAGAACGGGTCGCTCTTGACGCCGGTGATGAGCTTCAGCGTGGTGCCCTTGGAGCCGGCCGGGCCGCTGCCGCCGTCACTGCCACAGGCGGCGGTGCCGGCGACGACCAGGGCGAGGACGGCGCACGAGCGGGCGATCGTTCCGGGTCTGCTGGATCCGAGCATGGTGAACTTCCTTCTGAGGGAGGGAATCTGACGGAGAGGAGGAGAGGGAGGGAGGGAGGCCCCGGCGGGGACGCCGGCAGGGACGTCGGCGGGGGCGGAACGGGGCGCGGCGGCTTCAGCCCCGTTCGCGGCCGCGTCTGCGGAACTGGTCCAGGTAGACCGCCGCGACCAGGACGATGCCGATCGCGACGTCCTGCCAGTACTGCTGGACGTCCATGATGATCAGCCCGGTGGTGAGCACGGCGGGGATGAAGACGCCGATGACCGCGCCGAGCACGCTGCCGCGCCCGCCGAACAGGCTCGCCCCGCCGAGCACGACGGCGGTGATGACCTTCAGGTTGTCGGTGGAGTGCCCGGCGATCGAGGTGGTGCCGAAGTACGCCAGCCACATCACACTGCCGAGCCCGGAGAGCAGGCCGGTCAGTGCGTAGATCTTGACGAGGTGCCGGTCCACGTCGATGCCGACCCGGCGGGCGGCCTCCGGGTTGGAGCCGATGGCGTACGTGTACCGGCCGAACCGGGTGAAGGCGAGGATCAGGCCGAAAACGACGGTGGTGGCGAACGCGATGACGACAAGCCAGGGGACCTGGCCGAAGAGCTTGCCGAAGCCGACGCTGTGCTGGAGTTCGCTGGAGACGGCGCCGGTCGGGTCCTGGCCGCCGGTGATGATCTGGGCGATGCCGAGGGCGGCTCCGAAGCCTCCGAGGGTGACGATCAGCGGCGGGACCTTGGCCTTCGCCACCAGCCAGCCCTGCAGGGCGCCCCAGACCACGCCGGTGACCAGCGCGATCACGGTGGCCACTCCGATGGTGCCCCAGCCGGACTCCGCACCGCCGTGGTGGATGGTGTACTCCGCGGACAGCACGGCGGACAGCACCAGGACCGAACCCACGGAGAGGTCGATGCCGGCGACGACGATCACGTAGGTCATGCCGACGCCGAGCACCAGGTAGATGGCCGCGTTGGTGGCGATCTGGGTGATGTCGTAGCGGGTCAGGAAGGTGTCGGGCCGGGCGGCGGTGAAGAACGCGACGAGCAGGGCCAGGACGCCGAAGGTCCAGGCCTCGTTCACGGCGGCCAGGCGGCGCGCCCAGCCGGGTACGGCGGGTGCCGTCCGGGGCTTCGGCGGTGCGGTGGTCGTGTCCGCCGCCTCGTCTGGTACCTGGGTGCTCACGCGGCACCGTCCTTTCCGGTGGAGTGCTCTGCCGACGTGGTGCGGCCGGGCGAGCCGGTCCCTGCGGCTCCGTCGGGGCCGGGCAGCGGGTCCAGGGCGCCGGTCATCGCGCCGACGAGCTCCTCCACCGAGGCGTTCGCGGCGTTGAAGGACGCCACCCGCCGTCCCAGTCGCAGGACTTCGACCCGGTCGGCCACCGACAGGACCTCGGGCATGTTGTGGCTGATCAGCACCACGGATATGCCCCGGTCGCGGACCCGTCTGATGGTCTCCAGCACACGGCCGCGCTGGACCACGCCGAGTGCGGCGGTCGGTTCGTCCATGAAGATGATGCGGTTGGCGAAGGCGACCGCGCGGGCCACCGCGACGGACTGCCGCTGGCCGCCGGACAGGGACGCCACGGGCACGCCCACATCCCGCAGGTCGACGCCGAGTTCGGCGAACGCGGTGACGGCCGAGCGGCGCATGGCGGCATGGTCGAGGACCCCGAGCCGGCCGAGCAGCCCGGGGCGGTGGATCTCGCGGCCCAGGTGCAGGTTGGCCGCCGCGTCGAGGTCCTGGGCGAGCGCCAGGTCCTGGTAGACGGTCTCGACCCCGTAACGCCTGGCATCGAGCGGGCTGGTGAGCTCGACCGGTGCGCCGTCCACCAGGATCTGCCCGCCGTCGGGCCGGATGGTGCCGGACAGCGTCTTGACCAGGGTGCTCTTGCCTGCGCCGTTGTCTCCGATCAGCGCGACGACCTCGCCGGGGTAGGCGGTGAAGTCGGCGCCCTGGAGGGCATGGACCTGGCCGTAACGCTTGCTCACCTTCCGGGCTTCCAAAAGGGGTTCTGTCATCAGGGTGTCCTCCGGACGCGCCTTGGTAACGTTCACGCAAGTGACCGGAGTCTGCGGGCGCGGCCGACTGCCTGTCAATAGCCGTGCGGACAACCGATGCATCTCATAAGTCCTGCGCCACAAGCCGTATTTGATGTTGAATCAGAGGCTTGACGCACAATCGGCGGCGCGGAAACAATGCGTTCTGCTTGGTAACGTTCACATGGCTCGGAGCCATGACCGCACCCCTCCCCCGAGACCGCTCGCCGCCGCTCTCCCGCCGCGACCCGTCTCCAGCCGAAGGTGGTCCCCCGTGCTCTCACCCCTCCTCAGGTTCCGCGTCGCCGCGGTGGCCGGCAGCGTCCTGCTGGCCACCCTCGGCGTCGGCGGATTCGCCTCGACTCCGGCCCGCGCCGCAGCGGCCGACCTCACGCAGTACGTCGACCCGTTCATCGGCACCGACGACAGCAACGCGCCGAACCCCGTCGGCGGCGGTGCGGGCGGATCGACGTACCCGGGCGCCGTGGTGCCCTTCGGCGGCGTGCAGTTCAGCCCCGACACACCGACGGCCTCGCCGTCCGGCTACCGCAACTCCGACACCACGATCGAGGACTTCAGCCTCACCCACTTCGACGGGGCCGGCTGCCAGAACAACGAGGACCTGCCGCTGTTACCCGTGACCGGCGCCCTCGGCTCCTCCCCCGGCACCAACTGGACCGGCTACGCCTCGGGTTACACCAAGGCCAACGAGTCCGCGTCGCCCGGCTTCTACAAGAACCGGCTCGACAGGTACGCCACCTCGGTGGAGCTGACCGCGACCACCCGCACCGGCATGGGCAGGCTGACCTACCCGTCGTCGACCACCTCGCAGCTGCTGATCAACACCAGCCGCAGCGCCACCGGCAACCGCAACGGCTCGGTGAAGGTGAACGGTTCGGAGGTGACCGGAAGCGTCACCGCCGGTGGCTTCTGCGGCTCCTCGAAGACCTACCAGATCTACTTCGACATCCGCTTCGACCGCGCCCCGAGCGGCTTCGGCACCTGGTCGGGCGGCACGGTGAGCGCCGGCTCGACGAACACCTCGGGCACGAACACCGGCGCCTACGTCACCTTCGACACCACCGGCTCCCAGGCCGTGCAGTTCAAGGTGGCCCTGAGCTATGTGAGCATCGCCAACGCCCAGGCCGACCTGGTCGCCGAGAACAACGGCTGGGACTTCGGCGCCGTCCGTTCCGCCGCCGGCACCGCCTGGAACCAGATCCTCGACCGGGCCCGCGTCACCGGCGGCTCCACCACCGACCTGAAGAAGTTCTACACCTCGCTCTACCACGTCTTCCAGAGTCCCAACATCGCCAGCGACGTCAACGGCGACTACCGGGGCTTCGACGGAGCGGTCCACAACTCGTCACGACCGGTCTACCAGAACTACTCCGGCTGGGACATCTACCGCTCCTGGGCCGCGCTGATCGCCCTGATCGCGCCGACCGAGGCGTCCGACATCGCCAAGTCCATGGTGCTGGACGGCCAGCAGGGCGGCCTGCTGCCCAAGTGGTCGCAGCAGACCAACGAGGACTTCGTGATGACCGGCGACCCCGGGCCCATCATCGTCGGCAGCATGTACGCCTTCGGGACACGCGGCTTCGACACCGCGGCCGCACTGTCCCTGATGAAGAAGTCCTCCGAGGGCGGCACCACCCAGGGCTCGCCGATCCGCGGCCGCCAGTCGACGTACACCAGCCTGCACTACCTGCCCGGCTCCCCCTCGGACTCGATGGAGTACTCGGCCTCCGACTTCGCCGTCGCGCAGTTCGCCAAGGCCCTCGGCAACACCGCGGACTACTCCACCTACATGACCCGGGCGCAGTGGTGGCGCAACACCTACAGCGCCGAGTCGGGCTACACCCAGCCGCGCAACTCGGACGGCACCTGGACCTGGCCGCTGAACCCCGCCGCCCAGTCCAACTTCACCGAGGGCAACGCCGCCCAGTACACCTGGATGGTGCCCTACGACTTCGCCGACCTGATCAACGAGATGGGCGGCCGGCAGACCGCCGTGCAGCGACTCGACCACCACTTCACCCAGGTCAACGCCGGCCAGAGCCTGCCGTACTACTACATCGGCAACGAGCCCGAGCACGGCGTGCCGTGGGCGTACAACTACGCGCGCAACCCCGCCGGCGCGTCCGCTGCGGTCCGCAAGGTGATGACCGAGTCCTTCACCACCGGCGCCGGCGGGCTGCCGGGCAACGACGACCTGGGCGCGACCTCGGCCTGGTACGTCTGGGCGGCCCTCGGCCTCTACCCCTCGACGCCCGGTGCGGACACCCTGGCCGTGCACGGTCCGTCCTTCCCGTCCGTCCTGATCCAGCGCCCGGGCGGCAACATCACCATCAACTCAACGGGCAGCGGCTCCTACGTCCAGGGGCTGCAGGTCAACGGGACCGCCACCGGCCACAACTACCTGCGCTACCCCGACGTCGCGGCCGGCGCCACCCTGAACTTCACCATGGGCACTGCGCCCAGCGCGAGTTGGGGCACCGGCGCCTCGGACGTGCCGCCCTCCTTCCAGGACGGCGCAACGGCCGTACCCACCGCGCCGGAGCTCGGCGCCAACCTCGCCCAGGGCCGGCCCACCAGCTCGTCGGCCGCGTGCGCCACGGCGGAAGCGGGCGACAAGGCGGTCGACGCCACCCTGAAGAACAACAGCAAGTGGTGCTCGCAAGCCGCCGGTGCGACGCTCCAGGTCGACCTGGGATCGGCACAGACGGTCGCGTCCGTGGTCCTCAAGCACGCCGGACTCGGCGGCGAGAGCACCGGCTGGAACACCGGCGGGTTCCAGGTGCAGACCAGCACGGACGGCACGAACTGGTCCACCGCGGCCACCGTCACCGGTTCACGCTCCAGCCGCACCTACACCCCGTTCGCGGCGCGCAGCGCCCGCTACGTCCGGGTGGTCGTCACGACCGCCACCAACACCGCGGGCAACACCGTCGCCCGGATCTACGAACTGGAGGCGTACGCCTCCGGACCCGCCGCACCGGGCACCCAGGCCGCGCCGATCACCTCGGGGCTCAACACGGCCAAGTGCATGGACGACTACACCGCCTCGAACGCCAACGGCACCAAGATCGTCGTGTGGGACTGCAACGGATCGAGCGCCCAGCAGTGGACGCAGACCGGCAGCACCCTCCGGATCAACGGCAAGTGCCTCGACGTCACCGCGAGCGGCACCGCCAACGGCACCCTGGTCCAGCTGTGGGACTGCAACGGCACCACGGCCCAGCAGTGGAACCGGACCGGCGACACCCTGGTCAACCCCGCCTCCGGCCGCTGCCTCGACGTCCCCGGGTCCGACACCACCAACGGCGTCCAGCTCGACATCTGGGACTGCGACGGCGGCGCCAACCAGAAGTGGAACCTGACCGCCTCCGTGTAGGAGCGGTTGTCCCGGTGCCACCCGTCCCTTCCCGGGCGGGTGGCACCCGCCGTCCCGGCACCCACCAATCGACGGTGCCGGGCAGCGGTGGGCGGTGGTGGGCAACGGTGCACGGCGGTGGGCGGTGGCGGCGGGCTTCAGTGCAGGATGCTGACGGCGCGGGCGATGACCAGCAGCGAGGTGATCAGCGCGGCGACGCTCTCGATGCTCATCAGCACCTTGGCCCGGGTGGACAGCGGCATGGTGTCGGTCGGGCTGAACGCGGTGGAGTTGGTCACCGAGATGTAGAGGTAGTCCATCAGCGCGGGCACCCAGTCGGAGGAGATGCTGGCCCCGTCGGAGACCTCCTGCACCGCGTCGTCGTTCTCGTCCTGGGAGAAGCGGAAGTCCGCGAGCGGAAGTTCGCCTCGCGGGGCCTGGGTGCGCACGACGGGACCGCCGCGGTCCAGCTCCCAGTAGGCCAGGCCGAAGACGATGATGTCGGTGGCCCACACCTGCAGGGCGGCGATCAGCAGGGACCGGCCGTCCTTGACGTCGGTGGAGACCAGGGCGTGGACGAGCAGGCCGAGCGCGGTGAGGTTGCTGGCGCCGATGACGGCGACGAGCGCCAGCGACAGCACGCGCGAGACGCGGGTCTGGCGGGTGAGCCGGCGGGGGTTGACCGCGATCAGGGGGACGAGCAGGAGCAGTTCCAGCGCGGGCAGGACGAAGCGCGGGGCGACGAGGAGCTGCTCGGGCAGGGCCAGGTAGAGCAGCACGGCGACGAGCGTGGCCAGGACGGCAGGGAGCCTGGCTTCCCCGCGTCGCCCGTGCCGTGGGTGCCGCTGTCGGGTCTCGGTACGGGAGCGACCGGTGGGCATGGTCCGTGGTCCCCTTGTCCGGTATGTGTCGCGGCGCCGCGTGCCCGTTCCGGGCCGGTGCGTCCGGCGGATGCGGATGCGGATGCGGATGCGGCCGGGCCGGACGTCGCCGCGCCCGCCCTCCGGGAGGGCGGGCGCGGCGACGTCCGGGGAACTGCCCGGGCCCGCACGGGTCGTGGGGCGGACCGCGGGGAGCGCGGCCGGTCTACCAGCGGTACCAGCTGTGGCGGCGGCCGGAGGAGTGGGTGCCGCGGGCCACGAAGCCGACCAGCCAGACGACGAGCACGATCACGGCCACCCACCACAGGGCCTTGAGGGCGAATCCCGCACCGAAGAGGACGAGCGCCAGGAGGAGTACCAGTATCAGGGGAAGCATCGTGGGGCCTTTCGCTCGGTGACGCTGACGTGCGGGCGTCTGCCCTTCCGTCACCCGCTCATGCGCCGACGTACGGGAATCACCGGTCTGCCGACCGGCCCGGACCGGCCCGGAAGCGGCTGCCGACCGTCGGACGGTGTCCGTCTCCGTCGAGAAGCGCTGTCGCTCGACGTCGGCCCCGGCGGCCCCGGCGGACGGCCGAGCCACCACCGGGTCGGGCGCTCGTGTGTGGCAGGCGGTCGGGGAGGCCGGTGAGCCGTTCGACGCGGGGCACCGCCGGGGACGGGCGAGCTCCTGCCGACCGCACGGAACTCCCGGCAGGAGGCGCTGTTAGCCTGATCGACATGATCACGAGAGGGTCCGGGCCACAGGTGCCCGCCGGGCCGGATTCCGGTGCGCAGCGGGCCCTGATCTTCGCCAGTTTCGTCAGCAGGGTGGGCAACGGCCTCTTCAACACCGCTGCCGTCCTCTACTTCACGCTGGTGGTGCACCTGCCCGCCGCACAGGTGGGAGCGGGCCTGACGATCGCCGGCCTCTGCGGCCTGGCGGCCGGCATACCGGCGGGGAATCTGGCCGACCGGTACGGGCCACGCACGATCTGGCTGACGACCCTCGCCCTGCAGGCCGTCACGATGGCGGCGTTCGTCTTCATCGACAGCTGGCTCGCGTTCACGCTCGTTGCCACCCTGGACCGGCTGGCGGGCACGGCGAGCGGTGCCGCGGGCGGTGCGCTCGTCGCCAGGGCCGGCGGTGAACGCCCTGCCGCGTTCCGGGCCGGACTCCGCACGTTCGTCAATCTCGGCGTCGTCGTGGGCACCGTCGGCGCAGCCTTCGCCATCCAGATCGACACCCGTCCCGCCTACACCGTGCTGATCCTCGCCAACGCCGCCAGCTTCGCCTGCGCCGGACTGATCGTGTTCACCGGTGTCCCGAACTACCGGCCGCTGCCCCGGCCCGAGGGGCACCGTCAGTGGTCCGTCCTGGCGGACCGGCCGTACGTGTCCTTCGTCGCGCTCTACAGCGCCATGGGCCTGCAGTACCAGACCGTCTCCCTCCTGGTTCCGATCTGGCTCAGTGCCCACACCGACGCACCGCGCTGGACCGTGGCAGCGGTCTACGCGATCAACAGCGGCGTCTGCGTGGTGCTGCAGCGCCGGCTCGGCGCCACGGTGGAAACCCCCCGGCAGGGTGGCCGTGCCTTCCGCCGCGCCGGGCTCCTGTTCCTCGTCAGCTGCCCGTTGATGGCCCTGACGGCCGACGTGCCCGCGTGGGTCGCGCCGGCACTCGCCGTCCTGGCCGTGTGCGTCCACAGCGTCGGGGAGGTGTGGGAGTCCTCGGCGAGCTTCGCGCTCGGCTTCGGCCTCGCACCCGACCATGCCCAGGGGCAGTACCAGGGCCTCTTCGGCATCGGCTTCGACGCGGGCCAGGCCCTCGCCCCCGTGGTCCTGACCGGAGCGGTCCTCGCGCTCGGACGGACGGGATGGCTCCTCCTCGGCGTGTTCTTCGCATGCCTGGGCGCCGCGGGACCTCCGGTGGCCGCCTGGGCCGAGCGCACCCGCTCCGGGCAGCCGGGCGCGGAAGCCCCCGCGGAACGCCGGCACGCCGGATCCCCGCTGCTGGAGGCCGACTAGGGTCTGCGGCGGAAGCACTGGTGCGGTCCGGCGGCGGGTTGCCGGAGAGCGGGGCTCCGGGCAGGATCCCGTACATGGTCTCGGTGGTGCAGAACGTGGCGGTCGACTGTGCGGATGCCCATGAGCTGGCTCGGTTCTGGAGCGGGGCGCTCGGATGTCCGCTGCATCCGGAGAGCAGGCCGGGCGACCCGGAGACCGCCGTGATCCTGCCGGAGGGCCCGATGCTGTACTTCAACCAGGTGCCGGAGCCGAAGACGGTCAAGAACCGGATTCACCTGTGCCTGCGCCCCGAGACCTCGCGCGAGGAGGAGGTCGGGCGACTGCTGGGCCTCGGCGCCACCTTCGTCGCCGATCACCGGGAACCCGATGGTGCCGGCTGGGCCGTCCTCGCCGACCCTGAAGGCAATGAGTTCTGCGTTCTGCGCAGCGCGGCCGAGAGGGCGGCGATGTCCGCCTGAGGCTCACCCGCTCACCGACCGGGTGAGCCTCAGGCGAGCTCGGTGGCGGACTCGGTGGCGGGGGCGGCCGCCGCGCGGTCTCCGGGTTCGCACGACCCGGTGATCACGCGGTGGCCGCCTCCGTCACGGCTCCCGTCCCCGTGTCAGCCGGTGGCGAGCTGGAAGGACTGGGCGCCGGTGCCGTTGCAGGTCCACTGCTGGACGAGGGCTCCGTCCGCGGTGGAGGCGCCGGGGATGTCCAGGCACTTGCCGCTGCTGCGGGAGACGAAGTGGTAGGCGCCGTCGGACTGGCGCACCGGCTGCCACTGCTGGTTGGCGCCGGAGTTGCGGGCCCAGGTGGTGAGCTTGGTCCCGTCGGCCGTCGAGGAGTTCGGGAGGTCGACGACCTGCTGGTTGCCGGCCGCGTTGCGGTTGGTGATCACGTAGTAGCCGCTGTCGGTGGCGCTGAACTGCCACTGCTGGTTGGCCTGGCCGTTCCCGCAGGACCACTGCAGGATCGGGGTGCCGTTGGCCGTCCCGGCACCCGACGCGTCCACGCACTTGCCCGAGTTCGCGTTGACCAGCCGGTACCAGGCCGAGGTGTCCACCTGGCCGGAGGGGGCCGAGCCCCCGAGCGGGTCGAGGGTGATGGAGGCCTGCTGCGGGTTGCCGTCGTGCACCAGCGACTCGTGGTTGCCGACGTCGTCGAAGGCGAAGGCGTAGGCGTTGCCGTCGGCCATCTGCGCGTGCAGGGCACGGGCGTAGTGGTTGGTGACGGCGTCCTGGTAGAAGCCCGCGGCGCTGCTGTCGGGCTGGTTGGGGTTGGTGAGCAGGGTGGAGCGGTTGTACCCGGCGCACAGCGTGCGGGAGATCGGGCCGCGCACGAGGTCGTTGGGTGCGTCGAGGAGCTTGTAGCAGCCGAAGATGCTGTCCGAGTCGGGCTTCTGGAAGGAGGTGACGACCGCCCCGGAGCTGTTGGTGAAGTTCATGGTGTTGCCGGAGACCCGTCCGAAGTACTTCGTGTTCGGCTGGTCGGTGAAGGGCGTGACCGTCAGCGTCGAGCTGCTGTACTTCGACCACACGCGGTTGACGTAGTCGTCCATCACGGTGCTCGGCAGGGCGCCGGACTCGATGCCGTGGCCGGGGTTGACGGCGCGCAGCACCGTGCCGTCCGAGCGCGTCTGGATGAGGCCGGCCCAGCCGCCGGGCTGGTTCCGCAGGGAGTTGAAGAAGGCGTTGTAACCGCCCTGCTTCAGCTGGCCGGTGGACTTGGTGCTGCCGTCGCCCGCCTTGACGCCCACGGTGTACGGGAGCGAGAACATGTCGACCTGGGTGCTGTTGATCCACAGCCCGGAGTCGTTGAGGGTGTACTCGGTCCAGTCGAAGAGGATGTTGTGGTTCGGATCGCTCGGGTTCTGCACGGCGGGCTGCACGAGTCCCCCCGTGGTCAGGCTGAAGACGAGCTTCTGACCGAAGGAGAAGTAGATCCGGCCGGAGAACTTCGGGATCCGGATCGTGGCGGTCTGGCCGTTCGCCGGCCCGGCGATCGACGCGTCCGGTGCCGGGGTCGGGGGGTTGCCGCCGGCCGGCCAGGCGTGGAAGGTGCCGCTGCCGTCGGCCCAGCCCTGCCGGCCCGTGGACAGCTGGGTGCCCAGGTCGTAGATGTAGAGCGGCTCGCTGCGCCCGGAGTTGTTGGTGAAGGTCAGCGGGATGGTGTCAGGTACCGCCGCGTCGGCGGGGGTGGCGATGAGCGCGGTCATTCCTGCGGCGGTGGTTGCTGCGGCGAGGAACAACGCCAGTGACTTCCGTGCCATGAGCACGTGTCTCCTCGTGGTGGGGGATTTTTTGGACCCAGGGCGTGCGGGCGCGTGACGACACCGAGGGGGATGTCGACGGCGCCCGGCCGGCCTGCGTGCCCGTCCGGCGCTGAGGGGGAGTCGGAAAGGCCTGAACCGCTCTGAGAGCGCTCTCAGCATCACGCTCCGACCGTGCTCTGTCAACGTCTGGGCCAAAGCAGCGGCCGCCACCGACCGTACGGAGGCGGCCCGTTGCCCACCTCCGCACTCCATCGACCTGTGCTGCCAGCAGCATTGACATACGCACAGGCCGGCGTTCCGATGTCGACGAGCGCCCCGGCGCGGGCCGCGGTGCCGCGTGTGACGGGCACGACCGCGTCACGGGGCCGGGAGGCGGGAAGGGCCGGACGGAGCGGGGCTCGGGGGCCGCAACCGTCGGAGTGGGGGTCCCGCGGGGCTCGGCGCGGTGCACGAGGGGCCGGGAAGGGCGTCAGGACGCCCGGACGTGCAGGCCTGCGGACGTGCAGGCGCGCAGACGTGCAGGCGCGCGCGAACGTGCAGGCGCGCGAACGCGGCCGAGGACGGACGCAACAGGGCCGGCGCCCCTGCGGGTGATCCGCAGGGGCGCCGGCCTGCGCGGCACCGGGCCCCGATCGGCCGTCCCCGACGCCCTGCGGCCGCCGGCCGTCTCGCACGGGAGCGGTGCGGTGTCGGGTCGTTGCCGGGAAACAGCCGGAAGCAGCCGGGAAGCAGCCGGGCCGGGTGCGGCGCGGGAGGTCAGCCGCGCAGGATCGCCTCCACCTGCTGGAACTCCTGCTCGCTCAGCGGCCCGAACGCGAGGGTGCCGAGGTTCTCCTCCACCTGGGCGACCGTGCGGCAGCCCGGGATCGGGATCGTGGCAGGGCTGCGCGCCAGCAGCCAGGAGAGCGCTCCCTGGGCCAGGGTGCGGCCGCCGGAGGTGAGGACGTCGCGCACCGTGTCGATCCGGGCCAGCTGTTCCTTGCTGCCGGCACCGCCGCTGAAGTAGGTCAGCCACTCGTAGCCCTGGCCGCGCACGTCCTGCGCGCCGACGGACCGTCCGTCGTGGTACTTGCCGGAGAGCAGTCCCATGGCGAGCGGACCGCGGGCGATGCTCGCCTGGTCGAGGGCCTCGCACACCGCGACGACCTCGGCGGCGTCGTGGAGCGCGGAGTGGTCGTGCTGGATCGCGGTGCAGCCCACCCCGGCCTTGGCGAACGCCTCGGCGCTCGCGGCGTCGTCGGTGCTCCAGCCGTACGCCCGGATCTTGCCCGCCGTGACGAGTTCGTCGAGCACGGGGACGAGGTCGAGCGCGACCGGTACGGGCGCGCCGCCCAGGTGGAACTGGTAGAGGTCGACGTAGTCGGTGCCCAGCCGGCGCAGGCTGCCGTCGAGGCAGGACCGCAGGTACTCGGGGCTGGCGTCCTCGGCTCCGGCCTCACGGGTGGCCTCGTCGAACGTGTAACCCCACTTCGTGGCGATCACGACATCGTCGCGGTGGCCTGCGAGTGCCCGGCCGAGGACGACCTCGCTGTGGCCCGCACCGTAGTTGCTCGCGGTGTCGAAGAACGTGGCGCCGAGTTCGTGGGCCCGGCGGAGCGCGGCGACGGACTCGTCGTCGTCGGTCGGCCCCCAGCCGAACTGCTCGGTGCCGGCGTGCAACGGCCCGCCCACCGCCCAGCAGCCCACCCCCACCGCGCTGACCTCGATGCCGCTGCGGCCGAGTGTGCGTGTCATGCCGTACTTCCCTTCGTGGTGCTGATCCAGAGCTCCTGGGCGTCGTGGTCGGAGAGACCCCGACTGTCCCGGAAGCGGTATCGGGCGAGGTGTACCGCCGGGTCGTGGTACGTGTAGTCGAGCCGCCACAGCCCCAGACCGCGGGCGTCCCAGGAGGTCGGGTACAGCCCGCCGCCGGTGGGCTGGCCGCGCAGCAGGATCCCGTCGAGACGGGACAGTTCACCCATCGCGGGGGTGGTGTTGAAGTCCCCGGCGACCAGCCGCGGCGCCGGGTTGCCGGCCAGGTCGTCCGTGAGTGCGGCCCAGGCGGCGGAGCGCCGTTCGGCCTGGGTCCGTACCTTCCCGAGGAACGCCGGGGTGAACACGCCGGACGAGGTGTCCAGTTGCACGGGGATGTGCGCGTTGTACAGGGAGACGACCTGGTCACCGGCCCGGATGTCCGTCCGGAGCGTCTTGGCGCGCCAGAACTCGGGGAAGTCCGAACCGGCCGGTGTCGACGCGTACCAGCGGGTGTTGTCCAGGGCCCTGCTGGCCGTGATCGGCAGCCGGGAGAGCGTCAGCAGTTCCCCGTCCGTCGCGATCGAGTAGCCGGGGAACTCGGCGTGCAGCCGGGCGGTGTCGTCGAGGCGTACCGGTGTGTCGTCGTTCCAGTTCAGGTATTCCTGGAGCAGGTAGACGTCGGCGTCGAACGCGTGCAGGTAGGCGTAGAACGCGCCGGGGTCCTCGTCCTGGTCCCAGTACTGGGTGTTCCAGGCGACGACGTGCAGCGCCCCGGCCGGCACGGGTGCCGACCCCCGGCCGAAGGCGTCGACGTTCAGTCCGGACTGTCCTGCGCCCAGGGCGAGGGACGCCACGCCCGCGGCGACGGGAGCCCACCGCCGCGGATCGCGGCGCGCCCCCACCACGCCGAGGACCGCCGGGACGCCGAGCAGCACCGGTACCGCCACCAGCAGCAGCGGCGGGGCCAGGTCGGGCAGCAGCATCGGCCACCAGCGACCGGACAGGACGGTGTGCAGGACGACGCAGGCGAGCCAGACGAAGGAGAGGACCGCGCCGACCCGCACCGCACGCCTTCTCATCCGACGGCCTCCGGCACGGGCGCGTCGTAGAGGCGGCGGAACCGCGGGGAGCCCAGCCAGTGTGCGGCGCCGGCGAGCGCTCCCGCCGCAATGGTCACGTTGACCACCCAGTGCACGGCCGTGAAGTAGGCCGCGAAGATCCATCCGCGTCGCTGTGCCACGAAGCGGTACATCCCCGCATCGGTGCCCAGCGACACACCCAGCGCCAGCACGACGGCGATCAGCGCGTATCCGCTGAGGAGGGCCACGGGCAGGAGTGCCAGCGAGGCCAGCGCGGCCAGGCTGCCGCCCGCCCGCGACGAGGTTTCGAAGCCCCGCGCGAACTTCCGGCGGCCGACGTACAGCGGCACGCGGGCGTGCGCGCGCCGGAAGAGCTTGCGCAGCAGCGGCACGAGTACGGCGTCGTGGTCGTGCCGCGAGCGGATCAGCGGTGTGAGCAGCAGCCGGTGACGCTGGGTCAGCCGGTTGCCGTAGTCGACCTCCTCGGTGTGGCGCAACTGCTCGTTGAACGGTCCGATCTCGTCGAGGACGGTGCGGCGGATCGCGCAGGAGGCCGGGAAGAGGAAGGAGATGAACCCGGCCGAGCTGGCCGACCAGTAGTGGTACTGGAGGCCGCGGTACTCCTTGACGAGGCCGTCGCGGATCAGCGGTTCGGGGTCGTGGATGCCGCACACGCCGCCGAGTTCGGGGTCGTCCTGGAGGAGGCGCACGGCGTGCGCGACCGCGTCGGGGGCGAGGGCGACGTCGGAGTCGACGAAGAAGCAGACCTCGCCGTTGGACCGGGCGATGCCGAGGTTGCGGGCACCCGCGACCCCGAGGTTGCGGGGGGTGTGGAGCACGGTGACGCCGAGCGAGCGGGCGATCTCCACGGAGTTGTCGGTGCTGCCGTCGTCGACCATGATCAGCTCGATCCGGTCGTACGTCTGGTCGAGGATCGCGCGCAGGCACAGCCCGAGCGAGGTCGCGTAGTTGTAGTTCGGCACGATGACCGAGACGAGCGGCCCGTCCGCGGCGGCCGGGTTCAGCGGGTCGCTCATCACGCGCTCCTCGGGGTTGCGGCGAGCGGGGCGTCGTACGTCTGCCGGAAGTGCGCCGACAGTGCCCACTGCCCCAGGCCGGCGAAGACGGCGAGGGCGACCGTGACGTTCACCAGGAACCACACGGCGGTGAAGTACAGGGCGAACCAGAAGCCCTTGTGCTGCACCACCAGCCTGTACATCCCGGCGTCGAAGACGATCGAGACGACGAGGAGGACCACCGGGAGGGCGAGGGCCCAGGGGCCGGCCAGGGCCGCGGCCGGTGCGGTGAGCACGGCGGCGAGGGCGGCCAGGGTGGCCCAGCCGCGCAGGCCGTTGGTCGGGCCACCGGAGAAGTCGGGCCGCCGCAGGTAGAGCGGGATGTGCATGCGGGCCCGGTGGAACATCTTGGTGAGCAGCACGCGCAGCGTGTCGTCGTGGTCGTGGCGGCCGTGCACCGTCTCGCTGAGCACGATCCGGTAGCGGCTGGACAGCCGGTGCCCGTAGTCGGCGTTCTCGCTGTGGCGCAGGGCGGGGTCGAACGGCCCGACCTCGGCCCAGACGTCGTTGCGCACCGCGAAGAGGGCGGTGTACACGGTCGAGATGTCGCCCTGTCCGCCGTGGATCCAGGCGTAGAGCTGGAGGCTGCGCACCTCCTCGACGAGGCTGTCGCGGATGAGGGGTTCGGCGTCGTAGGTGCCGCAGACCCCGCCGACGGCCGGGTCGCCGGAGAGCAGTTCGACCGCGTTGGCCACCGCGTCCGGTGCGAGCGCGACGTCCGAGTCGAGGAAGAACAGCACCTCCCCGCGGGCCCCCTGGGCGCCGAGGTTGCGGGCCGCGGGCGCGCCGATGTTGGTCGGGGTGACGGTGACGTCGGCCCCGTACTCGTGGGCGATCCGCACCGAGTCGTCGGTGCTGCGGTCGTCGACCACGATCAGCTCGATGTTCGGGTAGCTCTGCGCGCGTACCGACTCGAGGCACAGGCGCAGCGTCCGGGCGTAGTTGTAGTTGGGGATGATCACTGACACGAGGGGTGGCGTGATCGGGTCAATTTTCGTCGTCATGTCAGACTCGTGGCGGTCGAGGCGGGCAGGGAGTGGTGCGCGGCGTAGAGCGCCGTCAGGAAGGCGAGGGCGAAGGCGGCCATGCAGATCAGCAGCGTCCGGTCGCGCAGCAGGATCCGTACCGGGTCGGCCCCGCCGCGCTCGACGACGAGGACCTGCAGGTAGCGGAAGAGGCCGAACAGGGTGAAGGGCGCGGAGATGAGGACCGCGTGGGTGGAGAACTGGCCCAGCGGGGCGTCGCGCCAGAGGTACAGCAGTGTGGAGAGGATCGTGACGACCATGCAGATGACGAGCATCTGGTCGATGAGTTGTGCGGTGTAGCCGCGCAGGGCGGGCCGGCTCTCCCGGCCGTCGGTGATCAGTTCGTGGCGGCGCTTGCCGAGGACCAGGACGAGGCAGACGGCGAGGACGGCGGTCAGCAGCCACTGCGAGGGGTCCTCGCCGACGGCGAGGTAGCCGGCGACCAGGCGTAACTGGAAGCCGATGGCGACGATGAACGCGTCGACGAGCGGTACGTGCTTGAGGCCGGCGCTGTACCCGATGTTGAGCCCGAGGTAGGCCACGACCGGCCACCAGCGGGTGGGCGGGCTTGTCGCGAGGAGGGCCGTGAGGACGCCGAGGCAGACGGCGAGCAGGGCGATCGCGGTGGGCATGCCGACCCGCCCGGAGGCGAGCGGACGGTTGCGCTTGACCGGGTGCCTGCGGTCGTTGTCGCGGTCCGCGACGTCGTTGCCGATGTACACCGCCCCCGACGCGATCACGAACACGACGGTGATCCAGAGCAGTTGCCAGGCCGCGTGCACCGTCCACACGCTCGCCGTGGCGCCGACCAGCGCCATGCTGTAGACGTTCTTGGCCCACTGGCCGGGGCGCAGCAGCGCGATGACGTCGCGGGGGTGGGGGCGGCGGGACGAGGTGTCGGGTCCGGACGGGGGCGGGGGCAGTTCGGACCGGGCTGGTGGCGGCACGGGCAGGGGTGACGGTGCGGGGGGGCTGGTGGATTCGCTGACCAGTGGGTTGGGTATCACGACGAACCTCCTCGGGGAAAGGTCGAACGCGCTCAGAAGAAGACCTTCGCGGCGGCGAGCACGCCCTGCCGCCACGGTTGCTGGCTGGTGTTGCCGCTGGTGGCCGACTTCGTGTCCGTGCCGCGCCACCACTCGTAGGACCGCAGCAGCGCATCCCGGGTGGAGTAGCGGGGGCTGAAGCCGAGCCCGGTGGCGGCGCGTTCGACGCTGACGTAGGAGTCGCCGCGCAGTTTGTGGAGAAGGCGTCCGTAGACGGGGGAGAGTCCGGCGCGCTGGAGTGCGCCCAGCAGGGCGACGGCCGGTGCGGCGGGGACGGAGACGACACGGCGGCCGTGTCCGGCGGCGTCCAGGATCGCCTGGAACTGCTCGCGGACGGTGCCGAACCGGGTGGCGGCGAGGTTGTAGGTGTCGTTGGCGGCTTCGGGTTCGGCGTGGACGGCCGCGAGGACGCCGTCCACGAGGTCCTCGACGGCGAGCATCTGCGTGAGGACGTTGCCGCTGCCCAGCACGGGGAAGTTGCGGCCCTCCTCGGCCCATTCGAAGAGCATGGCGAACAGGCCCATGCGGCCCGGCCCGAGGAAGGTCTTGGGCCTCAGGATGCTGACGCAGTGCCCCTTGGCCCGGAACTCCTCGGCGACGACCTCGGCGTCCGCCTTGGCGCGGCTGTAGTCGTCGGTGGGCTCGCGCGGGTACTCCTCCGTGGTCGGCACGACCGACGGCAGTCCGTAGACGGCGGTCGAGCTCACGTGCACGATCCGCTCGGTGCCGAGGGCGGCCGCCGCCCCGAACACCCCCCGGGCGCCGTCCACGATGATCGAGCGGATCTGCTCCCGCGGGTAGCTGGGCAGCGCCGCCGCGGTGTGGATCACGACGTCGGGCTTGGTCCTGGCCAGCGCGGCGCCGATGGCGGCGTCGTCCCTGACGTCGGCGACGCTCCACTCCAGGCGCTCGTGCGGGTCGGAGCCGTACTCCCGGATGTCGAGGCCGTGCACGTGGTGGCCGTCGGCCAGCAGCCGGGCCGTGAGGTGGCTGCCCAGCATGCCGGCGGCGCCGGTGACGGCGATGGTGCGGGGGGACGCGCCGTTCACCACAGCGTGCTCACCTTCTCCGCCAGCAGGCGGGTGACCAGCTTGGTCAGGCCCTGGGCGAGGACGGCGTCGAGCGCGGCCAGCGCGTGATCCACGTCGTCGGAGGAGGCCACCAGCGGCGGTCCGAAGACCAGCGGGTTGAGGCCGTTGAGGGTGTAGTACGCGTAGACGTCGTGGTCCCGGTAGAGGGCGTTGACCACGGCGGAGGTGACCAGCTTCGCCCGGAAGCGGGGGTCCTTGGCGAGGCCGCCCGGGGCCATCCGGGCGATCAGGTCGAGCACCTTGGGGCCGCCGTCGATGAAGATGCCCCACAGCGCGCCGGCGCCGGCGACCTCGCTGATCGCGTGCGGGTACTGGGCGGCGATGCGGCGCAGCCCTGGTTCAAGCTGTGCCTCGATCGCCCGGGCCCGGGCCGGGAAGTCGTCCTCGACGGCGACGTTGATGGCCTCGATGGCGGTGGCGCACTCCTCGCCGAAGCCGTAGTACGTCGTGGACGTGGACTGCAGCAGCGCGTCGTGCATGTTGTCGTACGCCTTGCGGAAGATCGGGTCCCTGGCCACGTACGCGGACACCGAACTCTTGCCGCCGCCGAACGACTTGGAGGTCGTCAGCACGTCGGGGACGAGTCCGTCGTAGCGCATGAAGTAGAACAGGGATCCGGTCTTGCCCCAGCCCGTGTAGATCTCGTCGAAGATCAGCACGATGTCGTGGCGGGTGCACAACTCGCGCACCCCGCGCAGGAATTCCTCCGAGCACCAGCGCAGGGTCGAGGCGCTGAACGGCTCGATGAGCAGGGCGTACACGTCGCCCTTGTGCCGCTCGATGAGTGCGGCGACGCTGTCGAGGTCGTCGTAGACGAAGGTGTCGATGCCGGGGATGGTCGGGAACTCGAAGTGGTTCTGCGAGCCCGCGGTGAGCCCGCCGGAGCCGAGGAGCTTGCCGTGGAAGCTGATGTCGGCCCGCAGCACCGTCTTCCGCGTGCCGCCGTGGTACTTGAAGGCCAGCTTGACCGCGCCCTCGACGGCCTCGGCGCCGGAGTTCGGCAGGAACGACATGTTGAGGTCGCCGGGCAGGACCGTCGCCAGGTTGTGGCTGAGCGCCGCCAGGTAGGGCGAGAAGTACGTCTTGTGCACCTCCATGCGCTGCTGCTCGGCGAAGCGCTGCCGTGCGGCGAGGATGCGCGGGTGGTTGTGCCCGTGGCTGAGTACCCCGACGCCTCCGGTGAAGTCCAGGATGCGGCGGCCGTCGCGCTGGTAGATGTGGGCGCCCTCGGCCCGTTCGACGAGCTCCCGGCCGAAGCCGAAGGAGGTCATCAGGCCGACCTGGCTCTTGTTGACGTAGCGCCGGTACAGGCGGTGGACCTCGCCGACGTCCAGTGCCTCCGCATCCTCAATGGACATCAATGTCGACATGCGATACCTCGATTCTGGTGCGGACGATGTCGCCGAAGCAGACGACCAGGGCGGTCGCGACCTCGGTGACCAGACAGATCAGGCGACTGGCGAGCACGGCGACGCCGATGGCGGTGGCGGGCAGCACGGGTGCGAGGACCAGGGCGAGCAGCACCTCGCGCACCCCGGCGCCGTCGGGGACGAACACCGCGTAGGAGCCGACCACCATCGCGAGGGCGAAACCGCCGACCGCGGCCGGCAGGGCGCGCAGCGGGTCGGCGCCCAGCACCACCGCCAGCAGCCACAGGTGGAGCCCCGACACCGCCCAGCAGACGAGTTGCACGGTCACCGCCGTACGCAGCCGCCGGTCGACGTCCGTGGGGATGGTCAGCGGCCGCCGGACCAGCCGGGACGCCCAGACCATCGGCGCGGCGATCCAGCGCGGCCAGGCCAGCCCCGCCACGAGCACGCAGGCCGGCAGGGCCAGCCAGCCGGCGCCCACGCCCAGACTCGGCGCGATCAGCGTGGCGACGACGAGACCGGTCACGGTCACCACGGCGAGGCTCAGGCCGAAGGTGGCGGTCATCGCGGCCGGTCGCACGCCCACGCTGTCGGCCAGGCGCATCTGGGCGAGCAGGGTCCACACCCGGCCGGGGATGTACTTGCCGAGGAAGCTGACGAAGTACAGCCGGCTCGCCGGCCGGGCGGGCACCGGCCCGGCCAGCCCGGTGAGCAGCTCGCGCCAGGCCACCATGCCCAGGCCGATGCCGGCCACGTTGACCAGCAGGGCGGCGATCAGCCAGGGCATCGCGTGCGGGGTCAGCAGCTCGCGGGCCCCGCTCCACTGCGCCCCGTGCAACGCGAAGGCGATGCCGGCCGCAGCACAGACCCCGTAGCCGACGGCGAGGCAGCGTCGCAGTGCGCGCTTGCTCATCGCGGCACCGCGGCGTTCGGCCGCGGGGGCGTGCCCGGGCGGCGCCCCCGCCCGACCGGCAGCGCACCCGTCACCGCGCCGACGACCAGGACGACCAGCACGGCCGTCTGGGCGAGGAGGAAGAACCCCAGGTACGGCCAGCCGCGCTCACGGCGGACGAAGGCCAGCAGCCCGGGATCGGCCAGCAGGGCGCAGACGAGCGCGGCCGCGGCCACCGCACCGAACACCGGCCACCCGCCGGTGACCAGCGCCGCGAGGGGCATGAGGGCCAGCGCGCCCAGGGCCGCGGCGGTCGCCGCCACCGCGACCGGCCGCTGGCCGGTCAGCGTCGGCGCCTCGGCCTCGGGCGGCTCCGCCCGGCCCGGGCGGCGCTCGGCCCGCGCCATCGGCACCAGCAGCCGGCTGCGCCGGAACTGCTCCCCCAGCACCGCGCGCCACCGGTCCGCGTCGTCGTGGCGGCCGGCGACCGCGTCGGTCAGCCGGATCGCGCACAGCGGCCGCAGCCGGATGCTCAACTCGATGTCCTCACCGTCACGCAGGGCCTCGTCGAAGCCACCCGCGCGCTCCAGGACCTCGCGGCGGATCGCCCCCAGGGCGAACAGGGCCGTGCCGACCCGCCCCACGCTGCGCCGGCGCCAGTAGTGGTTGCTGAGGATCTTGTAGTGCTCCAGCGGCCCGTCGTCGATCAGCGGCGTGGTCTCGTAGATGCCGTGGACGCAGCCGACCTCCGGCTCGGCGTCGAGGACCGCGAGGGCCTCCGCGAGCGCGTCCGGCGCCAGCGCCACGTCGGCGTCCACGTAGAACAGCACCGCTCCCGTGGTCTCCGCCGCCCCGCGGTTGCGGGCCGCCGAGACACCCCGGTTGCGGGGCTGACCGACCACCCGAACCCCGGCTGCCGCGGCAACGGCCGTACTGGTGTCCGTACTTGCGTCGTCGACGACGACGACCTCGCCGGGGGCGACCGTCTGTGCGGCAATGGCCGCAAGGCAGGCGGGCAGCGTGCGAGCGGCGTTGAAGCACGGTACGACCACCGAGACCGTCGGCGGCATGGTTCCTCCCCTCCATGGCGGGGGTGAGGCTTGTCCGGGTCGCTATCCTCACTCCCCATGGGAGCGCTTCCACAGCAGACTCGTACGTTCACGGTGACCCCCGTGGCACCGGATCTTTTATATCCACCGCGTTCGCAGGCCCCCCGGTCCAATCCCCGGCCAAACGAACGATCCAATCTGGCGTGGGACGTCTTTCTCGACCTCGACGCCCAGCCGCACGGCAGCCTCCGGGAACGGCTCACGGCAGCACTGCGCGCCGCGATCCGCGCCGGACGGCTCGCCCCCGGAGCCGTCCTGCCTCCCAGCCGCAACCTCGCCGTCGAGTTGCGCTGCTCGCGCTGGGCGGTCACCGAGGCCTACAACCAACTGGCCGTCGAGGGACACCTGGAGGCGCGGCAGGGGTCCGCGACCCGGGTCTGCGCCCCCACTCCGCAGGCCACCGAATCCAGCACCCCGGCGCCCGCCCCGGTCCGCTACGACCTGGCCCCGGGCCGGCCCGACCTGCGCGCCTTCCCGAACCGGCGCTGGCTCGAAGCCCTTCGCAGCACCATGGTGACCGGTGCGCTCACCGACCTCGCGTACCCCCAGGTCGGGGGCAACCCCACCCTGCGCGAACTGATCGCCGACTACCTGCGCCGGAGCCGCGGCGCCCACGCCGGGGCGGCCGACGTGGTGATCACCAACGGCGTGACCGGCGGTGTGGCCCGCGCCTGCTGGGCCCTGCGCAACGCCGGCATCACCGCCCTGGCGGTCGAGGACCCCGGCCGGCCGCAACTGCGGAAGGTCGCGGCCACGCAGGGGCTGGAGGTGGTCGGCATCCCCGTCGACGACGAGGGACTCCGGGTGGACCACCTCGCCCGGCATCCGGGGCTGCGCGCCGTCCTCGTCACCCCGGCCCACCAACTCCCCTCCGGGGCCGCCATGTCGTCCGCCCGCCGGGCCGCGCTGCTGTCCTGGGCGCACGCGGCGGACGCCCTCGTGCTGGAGGACGACTCCTACGCGCCCTTCCGCTACGGCGGACGCCCCGCCCGTACGCTGCAGAGCCTCGATCCCGACCGGGTCCTGCTGCTCGGCTCGACCAGCACCACCCTCGCCCCCGCCATCGGGATCGGCTGGCTCCTCTGCCCGCGCGCGTGGGCCCCGCAGCTCACCGCCGCCTGCTTCCCCCCGCCGTCCGGGCTGATCCAGGCGACGCTGGCCCGCTTCCTGGAGACGGGCGCGTACGACCGGCACCTGCTCACCAGCCGCAACCGCTACCGGGCCCGCCGCACCGAACTCGTCGAACACCTCGCCGCAGCCCTGCCCGAAGCCCGGATCGGCGGGGCCGACGCCGGCCTGCACCTGGTCGCCCACCTGCCGGCGCGCATCAAGTCGGCGGCGGTCGTGCGCAGCCTCAACCGCGACGGGGTCCGGATCTCCGACCTGGACACCTACCGCATCCGGCCCGACCCGCAAGCACCCGGCCTGGTCATCGGCTACGGCAACCTGCCCGACGCGGCCGTGGAGGGTGCGGTCGAGCGGATCGCCGCGGTGGTGCGAATTGGTCTGCCGATCCGGCACCGAATTGGTCTGCCGACCGAGCGGCCCCGCACATAGGTTCGTTCGCTATGACAGGAGACGCACCCGCCGGAGGGCGCCGGCAGCGCGCAGCGCCGGTCGTCTGGGCGGCCTGCGCCGCCGGCTGGCTGGCCTTCACCCTCGCGCACCTGCTGCTCAGCGGCCGGGCCTGGTGGTGGGTGCTGCCCGACCTGCTGCCACCGCCGGTGTACGTCCTGGCGCCCCTCCTGATCCTGGTGGCCTGGTGCGCCGTGTACGCGGCGCGCCGGCCGCCCGTCGGCTGGGGCGCCCGCACCGCGCTGGCCTGCGCGGTCGCCGCGCTCGCCCTGGGTGCGCAGGGCTCGGGACTCAACCTCGCCGCGCTGACGAACGACCCGTCGACACCGCCGACCGGATCCGTGCGCATCGCCTCCTGGGACACGCTGTTCTGGCACCAGGACGAGGACCCCGACCGCTTCTTCGCCTACCTGAAATCGCTGGACGCGGACGTCTACCTGCTCCAGGAATACATGGTCCAGGGCGACGACGGGCCGGACCCGGTCGACGACACCGCACGGCTGCGCACCGAGTTCCCCGGGTACACCCTGGCGAGCCGCGGTGAACTGCTCACCCTGAGCCGCCTGCCGATCGTCGGTGAAGAGGTCCTGACGGCGAGCCCGATGACGCCGCTGTCACCGTGGGCCGACTACTGGGACGCGCGCGTGCTGCGTACCGACCTGCTCGTCGCAGGACAGAAGGTCAGCGTCTACAACGTGCACATCGCGGACCCCTTCGACCTCGGGCAGTCGCCGCTGACCCGCCACTTCTACACCTCGATCCACCAACTGGCCGCCTACCGCTCGGCCCAGTGGCGGGTGCTCGGCGCCGACATCCGGGACAACCCCGACCCCGTGGTCGTCTCCGGCACCCTCAACACCCTGCCCAACATGGGCGAACTGCGCCACCTCGCACCGCTGCGCGACGCCGTGGCGGCCGGCACCTCGGTGTACCCGGTGTCGTTCGCCCTGCGGGGGGCCTGGCTGTGGCGGCTGGATGCGACCTACACCTCGGCGGACGTCCACGTCAGCGGATACGAGCTGCACGACCCGTCCGGACTCTCCACCCACAAGGCCCAGGTGACGACCATCGACCTCGGGACCTGAAAGCCGCGGGCCGTCAGGCCGGCGGCCGGAGGGTCCGCCCGCCGACCGGACGGCCCCGGCCTTTTGGGAGCGCTCCCAGCGCTGCCCGGAAACACCCATCTCCGGTGCACCGCGGGGGAGATGGGGAGTTACGACGTCAGCGGGCGGCCCGAACCGCCGAGCACCCGGAAGAGGCTGAACTTCACGTCCCTCTCCCCCGCTATCGCGCTGCTCCAGCTGTGAGTTCACTCCCCGCATGAACAACTCCCCTCCCATCGAAGGGTGTTGCAGAGCCGCGCCGTGACGCGCCGGGTAGCGTGATGGGAGCGCTCCCCCATTGCGTTGAACGCACCCTGCGGCGTCGGACCGCCCCGCGAAACCCGGGACCCGGACCTGGGCCTGGACCCGGACCTGGGCCTGGACCCGGACCTGGGCCTGGGCCTGGACACCTGTTCAGTATCCGATGGCCTCGCGGAGGAGCAGCACGGTGCCGCGTCCCGGGTAGGGCTCCGCGTTGAGGACGAGCAGGCGGTTGACGGCGCTGGGCATCCCGTAGACGGCCCGGGCGCGGGCGTTCTCCAGCGGGAGGGCGTGTTCCTCGACGCGGCGCAGTGCCGTGGCCAGGTCGGGCACCACCTTCTGGGCGCCCACGATCCAGACCGCGTGGGCGGCGCCGCCGGCGTTGGCGGGGAGCTGGCTGCCGCTGCCCGAGGCGAGGACGAGCGAGCCGGTCTCGGTGACCGCGGCGACGCTGTTGACGACGTAGTCGGGGCCGGCGAGCAGCCGTCGGATCTCGTCGGCGCCGGTGGCACGGTCGAGGGCCAGGACGCGCGGCCGGACGGCGTCGTACCGGCCGCCGGTGTTGACGTCCTCGTCGATGCCGGACAGGCGGAGGGTCTCGCTGGCTCCGGTGAGCACGCCGGCGCCCTCGGGGATCAGGTCCCTGATGCGGGCGCGCGCGGCTGCGGCGTCGTCGAGGATCTCGGCGGCGAAGCCGTTGGCCCGCAGCGCGGCGGCCACCCGCTCCAGTCGATCGGCCGGTGCGGGGTCGGCGAAGGACGCGGCGGGAGCCGGGGCGGCGGCGGGAGCCTGGGCGGCCAGGGCGGCCGACACGTCGGTCCCGGAGCCCCGCGCGGAGTGGGGCGCCGCGCCTGCCAGCGGGGAGGTGTCGAGGTACCTGATCTCGTACACCCGCTCGGCGAACCTCCAGCCCTCCGCGGTGCGCCGGTAGCGGTCGTGGTAGACGGCGTGGTTCAGGCCCTGGCGGCCGTCGAGGGTGCGCGCGAGTTCGTGCATGTAGGCGCGGCCGGTCGCGGTGTCGCCGTCGAGCAGGATCGTGCCCGGGTGTGTGGTCTGCACGAAGAAGTCCCACCGGCTCTGCAGCCGCTCGCCCCCGGCACGGATCTCCTCGCGGCCGACGAACTCGGCGGGGACGTCGGGCATCCGCAGGACGCCGTCCGGGGTGAACAGCGACGCCAGCCGGAGCCGGTCGCGCATCATCGCCGCGTCGGTGAACTCGCCCCGCAGTGCCTCGATCTCCACGCGGTCCGCGACGGCCCTGAAGTCGTTCATCGGAGTTCCCTCTCCTCGTGTCGTCGTCCTCACCGGTACGACAGCGCAGCCCCGCGGAATGTGAGGCGGCGCGTCGGCCTCACATTCCGGTGCACCGTTCTGTCGTACCGGGTAGAGGCTGTCCCGTCGTACCGGGTAGAGGTACGGGAGCGAGCGAGGGAGACGGGTAGACCATGACCACCAGAGCCGAGCCCGGTGACGACCCGGGCGTTCCGGGTGTTCCGGGCGACCCGGTTGATCCGGGCGATCCGGGCCTCAGCGCGATCATGAGCGAGCGGCGCCTGCTGATCAACCTTGCCTACCGGCTCCTGGGGTCCCTCGCCGACGCCGAGGACGTCGTGCAGGAGACCTACGCCCGCTGGTGCGCCCTGTCCGCACGGGAGCGGCTGGCCGTCGCGTCGCCCGGCGCCTGGTCGGTGACGGTCGCCGGCCGCATCTGCCTGAACCTGCTCGGCTCGGCGCGGGCCAGGCGGGAGACGTACGTGGGCGACTGGATCCCGGAACCGCTGCCCGAGCCCACGGAGTGGATCACCGGGAGCTCCGGGGGCGACGGGATCGACCCCGTCGACCGGGTCACCCTCGACGAGTCGGTGACGATGGCCTTCCTGGTCGTCCTCGATTCGATGACCCCGGCCGAGCGCGTCGTGTTCGTCCTGCACGACGTCTTCCGCTACCCCTTCGGCGAGGTCGCCGGGATCGTCGGCCGCACTCCGGCGGCGTGCCGCCAGCTGGCCTCGTCCGCCCGCCGCCGCCTCCGCACCGCGCAGGTACCGGACGGCCCGGACGCCGGGCAGGCCGACATCGTCAGGCGGTTCAGAACGGCGTGGGAGGCGAAGGACGTCGGTGCCCTGATCGGCCTGCTCGACCCCGGCGCCACCGCGACCGCCGACGGCGGCGGGCTGGCCGTCACCCACCTGCACCCGATCGTGGGCGGTGAGCGGATCGCACGTGCCTACGCCGAGATCGCGCGTGTGGCAGGTGACCGCACGACCTTCCTGGAGTGCACGGTCAACGGCCTGCCCGGCCTGGCGGCGCGGCAGGACGGCAGCATCGTCACCGTGTTCGCGTTCGAGATCGCGGGCGACCGGATCAGGCGCATCTGGGCGGTGCGGAACCCCGAGAAGCTACGGCCCTGGCGGACCGGTTGAGGAGCGGTCCGCACCGCCGGAGCGAGCGGATCCCGGCCGGCACCACCCCGTACCCTGCTCACAGCTCCGACCCGCCCGGACCTGCCCCGCCTCGACGGGCACCGACGGGCCCCGGCGGGTCGCGACGGATCGTGACGACCGACGGTTCGTCACGCCGGACTTCGACCACACCCCGCCGTGCGGGCGACGAGAACCTCGTTGCCCGGAAGGGACTGCCATCCATGTCCGAACGCATGCAGCGCAATCAGCTGGTGATCGACGAGTTCCGGTCCACCGGCGGAGTGGTCGGCGGTGACTTCGAGGGCGTGCCCCTCCTGCTGCTGACCACCGTCGGTGCCCGCAGCGGGCAACCACGGACGATGCCCGTGACCTACCTGCGGGACGGAGACCGACTTGTGGTCTTCGCCGCCAACGGCGGGAGGGAGAGCCGACCCGGCTGGTACCACAACCTGCTGGCCGACCCGGCCGCCGGTGTCGAGGTGGGCACCGAGACGTACGAGGTGACGGCGACCGAGATCGAGGGCGTGGAACGGGAACGGCTCTGGGACCGGCAGCTGGAGCACACGCCGTACTTCGCCGGATTCCAGGAACGGGCCGGGCGTCGGATCCCCGTTGTCGCACTGACACGTACCGTCGGCTGATGTGAGCGGGGTCGACGGGGCGTCCCGGCCGGGCGGGCTCGGTCCGATCCCCTCGGCATCGCCGTCCGGCCGACCGGCGGTGGGCTTGGTGGACGGCGGTGGGCAGTGTACGAAATCCCCCGCCCCGGTGATCGTTCAGGCGGTAGGGTCTGAACCCGCCGGCCGGGCTCAGGGCCGACGTCGTCGTGTCACCAAGGGGGATCATCATGTCTCGGAACACGGTTCGGATGCGCGCGGCCGCAGTGGTGGCGGGGACGTTCGCACTCCTCGCGGGGGGTGTCGCTCCGGCGTCCGCGGAGGGCTCGATACTGACCATCCGCACCACCATCGACAGCCACGTCTGCCTGGAGGTCGGGGGCTGGGCCACCAACAACGGCGCCCCGGTGAACCTCTGGGAGTGCACCGGCGGGGAGAACCAGCAGTGGGACTTCGTCACCCACGACGGCTACTACCAGATCAAGAACGTCAACAGCGGCAAGTGCCTTGAGGTCAGGGACTGGAGCACGGTCTGGGGGGCCCAGATCGACCAGTGGGACTGCACCGGCGGCGCCAACCAGGACTGGCAGGTCGGCGCAGGCCGCTACGTCAACCGGTACAGCCGGCTCCTGCTGGAGATCCACGGCTGGAGCACGGCGAACGGGACCTCCGTCGACCAGTGGGGCAGCAACGACGGCGCCAACCAGATCTGGCGCTGACCGCAGGCCGCAGGTCGGTCGCAGCAGCCCCGCCCAGTGGCGGCGGCGGCCGACCTGCGGCGCACCCGCAACCGTGCGACCCGCCGTGCAGGCAGCTGCCCGACGGCTGCGCTCGACATCGGCCTGCGGCCGGGATCGTCTCCGACCGGCGGGGAGCCGGGACGCCGGTGGTCCTCGCTCTCGCCGGCCGGAGACGTCTCCGCGACCGCCCGCCGGACGACCGGCTCACGGGGGCCGGAGGCCGTGAAGGCTCCTCGGTCGCCGCGCCGAGTCCGGTCGACGGCTGTCACGGGTAGCCGAAGGGCTGCAGTATCGGCCCGCACACGTGCCACTCGCTGCCGCCTTCGCTGGCGTGGTGCCCGAGGTGAGCGCACCACCAGAGCACGAGGTCCTGACCGTTGATGCTCTCACCGGTGGCCTGGGTCAGAATCTGGTCGTCCTGCGCCGTCCCCAGACGGCCTCGCAGGTCTTCGGCCGCGCGATAGGTGAGCGCCGCCGTGTCGAGTCGTCCGAACCCGTCGGCGACACCGTCGAACGGGCCCGGCGCGATGAGATACCCCGTCGTCCTTCCCAGCGGGTTCGCCTTGTTCAGCACCGCGTAGGTGCTCCGGGGTGTGCGGGCGACGACCGACTCCGTGGTGTACGGCAGCCAGCCGGGGCCGTAGCCCCAGTCGGTACCGACCGGGAGGTGCTCCAGCACGAGGTTGTCGGCGGCGCCGACGATGTCGAAGTCGAACCGCCAGTAGGCGTGGTGCCGGTGGTTGTACGGCGCCTGCAGTCCTGCGCTGTAGAGCTGCGGCAGGATGATGCCGTCACTCCGGAAGATCCATCGGTTGGTCAGCCGGTAGGCCCCGATGGTGTGGTAGCTCTCCACCACGAGAAATCGGTAGGCCGGATTGGTTCCTTCGTAGACCTTGACCGGCCCCTGCATGTTTCCGCTGCTCAGGGCATCCTTGTACGGGCCCGCGGGGCCGTCGTACTGGACCCGGATCATGGGCAGGCTCGCCTTGTACAGGACCTTCTGCCCCTTGTAGTGCACGCCAGTGAAGGAGATCGCCTCACTGTCCCCGTCCACCATCTGCCACTGGAAGCTCCACACCGGAGCCTCCGGGGGCCACTGCACCAGCCCACCGGACGACATGAGCCCGGACGACGTGAGGGACGTTCCGGACAACGGTTGCACCGTCCCGCTGGACGTCATGACGACACCTCCTGAGGTACCCGACCGGCCGCGACGACGTCCTGATCGGTGAGATCGACGATGGCGAAGGCGATCGGCAGGCGCCTGTCCCGAGGGCCGAAGCGCAGGTCGACGAGGCGGTGCCCGTACCGCGGGTCACGGAAGTCGACCTCCTCGACGATCAGCCCCATCCCGGTTTCGAAGTCGACGCCGTAGTCGGCCAGGGCGCCCTCCCCGCGCAGCAGTTCCAAGGCCTGGCTGCGCTCCGAGTCCGCCAGCGGAGGCTGACGGTCCACCGTTCCCGACTCCAGGACCCTCCCGGAGTCGAGGTCGACCAGCGCCTCGACGACGGTGCCGTCGGTGTAGTTGAAGATGGTCACCAGCGGGTGCTCGTCGTCCCGCCCGGTCGCCGCCGATCCGACGCTCAGCACATCGCAACGCTTGCCGGTCAGCGCCGGCCCGACCTCGCCGGACGCGAGCGCCACCTCGATCGCGCGGTGGATTCCGTCGTCGGTGAGGGTGGGCTCGATCCGCTCGAAGTCGACCGGCGCAGTGCGCACCTTCGGCAGGTATTCGCGCCAGCTCCTGGCGTCGGTGAACGGGGGGTCGATGACGGGGCCGAGATCGACCGTTTCGACGCGCATGAGTTCTGGCGGGGGGAGGCTGAATTCCTCGGACATGGTTATCCCTCTTCACGGGTGCACGGCCCGACCGACGACAGGGATCTCGATGACACGTCTCGGTCGGATCTGCCCGGATCCACGATTTTCCGGAGTGCGGCCACTGCCGGTACGGCAGCGCCGCTGCGATCGGCTGTACGGCCCGGTCCCATTCGGGGTGGCGAGGCTTTCGACACCGGGGATCGGCCTGCACTTCCAGGGCGACTCGGCACGGTACGGATCGGCTCCGAGCCGCCGACGGCAACGGATCCGGGACTCTGCGGCCCCCGCCGTGGACGCGCAGACCGATGCGCTTCATCGCCGTGGAATGCCTTCGGGGCGGGCGCTGGGACATCCATCCGCGTCCTGCGAATTCCCGGCTCTCGTCGAGCTCCCGGCTCCGGCTCTTCCCCGTGCTTCTGAGCGTGGGGGCCCCTCGCACTCCTCAGGATCCCCGGATCCTGTCTCCTGCGCCTCCCACTCTCCTCCTCCGGTGACTGACAATCAAGCGCGCTCCCGACGGATGCGGGGAACAGGTGCGGGCCGTTTCGACGCCTGTGACGGACTGTCACAGGCTGACGGCCGACCGACGGGTTCTCCGGCCACCTCGGGCTCGGAGAATACCCGGCGTTACCGGACGACATTCACGGAAAGGAACGGCGACCGGTGGCCGGGTCGGGCCGGCGCCGTTCGCCCGCCGCGGCGGGTCGGGCCGGCGCCGAGCACCGAGCACCGAGCACCGAGCACCGAGCACCGAGCACCGAACGGCACGTAGCGGGTCCGGGTGCGGGGGCATCGTGCGCGGGGGCATCGGTGGAACTACCCACACCGTCCCCAACCGGCCTTCTCCGCGGCCTGGTTGGCGACACCGGCGACCCCCGGAAGGACTGGGTGGTTCCACCGTTCCGGGACGCGGCGGGCGTCTCTAGCATGGGCCGTGTTGGAGCCGTCGCACGGTGCCCGACGGCTCCGTGCCAGCCGTGGAGGCCGCGATGACCGTGTACTTCTTCGACATCGGCGCGACGCTGGCCGACGCCACGGTCGGCGCCGACGGCGTGCTGGTGCTCAGCCCGCGGCGGCGGGTCCAGGAGGTGCTCGACGGCCTCGCGGACAGCCGCCGCGGGGTCGTCTCCGATCCCGGCCCGGGCGAGGCGGCCCGGAAGCGCGCGGCGGCGGCTCTGGAGACGGCGTTCCCCGGCCGGTTCCCCGACCGGACCCTGCTGCTCTGGGGCAGCAAGGACTCCCCCGAGATCTTCGAGCGGGCCGTGGCCGCGTCCGGGGTGCCCTCCGCGGACTGCGTGTTCGTCGGGGAGGACCCCGGCGAGCGCGCCCAGGCCCGGGAGGCCGGCATGGCGACGGCCGCCCACCCGGTCTTCACCCGGGCCGCGGCCCAGGGCAGGCCGGTGCTGTTCGTCCGGATCGGGCTGCCGGAGGACCTCGACCTGGCGGCACTGGAGGCGGTGGCGAACACGGCCGAGGTGGTGCCCCTCCATGTCGCCTCCGCCCGGTTGGTGCTGGCGATGGCCACCGCGGAGGGTGCGGCCGTGCTGGAGCAGGCCGGCTTCACCGCGGACCTGCGGGAGGCGGTGGAGGAGACCGCGGCCTTCCTGGTCCGCGGCGACCACCCGCCGTTCCTGCCCGGGGCGGCCGGGGCCGAGGCCGAGGCGCTCCTGCCCGGCGTGCCCCTGCCCGGCGTGCCCTCGGCCGGGACGGCCGAGGCGGCCGGGACGGCGGCGTGGGCGGGCTCGTCCACCGGTGCCCCGGTGGACCTCGGACCGGCCCCGGGCGGCACCTACCTGGCGGCGACCGCCGCGCTCCGGGTGGAGGAGCTGCACCTGCCGGCCGGGCGGCCCGGGCACACCGAGCGGCTGCTGGCCGACCCCGCGCTGCTGAGCCGTCCCGGGGAGGCCGAGGCCTCCGGGCTGGTCTCCGCCGGTGCGGTCCGCAGCGCCCTCGCCGCCGTGCCCTCCGAGCGGACCGTGGCGGCGGTCCGGTCGGCCGTCACGGCCGCGGTGGTCCGCGAGCACGTGGCCAGGGTTTCCGGCGCGGCACCGCTGGTGGACGGCGACCTGCGGCCGCCCGTCCGCAGCCGGAACGCGGAGAACGCGGACAACCCCCGGGTGGTGCAGGCCCTGCTGGACAGGCTGGCCGGCCTCGGCCTGGAGACCCGCCGTCAGGAGTTCGTCTGGCGGGGTCACCGGCTGGCGAACGTGGAGGCCGAGCACCGGGTCGCCGGCGCGGACGGGGCCGTCCTGGTCACCGCGCACCTGGACTCCACCGCGCTGGAGGGCACGTTCTTCGACCGGGCCGGCCTGCCCCGCCGGTACGATCCGGCGGTGGATCCCGCGCCCGGCGCGGACGACGACGGCAGCGGGGTCGCGGCGGTGCTGGCCACCGCGGAGTGCCTGACCGGGATGCTCGCCGCCGGCCTGGCGCCCGCCCGCTCGGTGCGGTTCGTGCTGTTCAACGCCGAGGAGCAGGGCCTGGTCGGCAGCAAGTCGTACGCGCGGGCGGCGGCCGCGACGGGCGACCGGATCTCCGCCGTGCTGCAGATGGACATGATCGCGGGCCGCCGCGAGGGGCCGCGCACGTTCGAGATCCACGCCGGGTCCGCCGTGGCCGGCCCGGTCGAACAGGCCTCGGACGCGCTCGGCGCCGCGGTCGAGCAGGCGGCCGCGAGCGTCGCCCCGGACCTGGTCTGCCAGCGGCTGTCCGGCCCTGCCGACCCGGCGGCCGGCCGCAGCGACCACGCCAGCTTCCACGAACGCGGCTGGCCGGCGGTCGCGGTCTGCGAGAACTTCTTCCCGGACACCGCCCCCGAGACCGGCACCCGCCAGTACCACCGACCGGGCGACACCCTGGCCGACCCCGACCACGACACCGCCTACTCGGCGGCCGTCGCCCGGACGGTCGCGACCGCCGCCCTCACCCTCGCGGGCCTGTGACCCGCCGACACCTAGGACCGCACCATGACCGACATCATCGACCAACGGGACATGAGCTACGACCACCTGGACACCGTGGACGGGGCCGACGCCTTCCTCGCCGACATCACCGAGACACTCTCCGGCTCGCCCGAGAAGGTCAACCGCTTCACCGGACACCTGACCGAGCTGCGGGTGGACCTCGCGCCGGCCCTGGAGAGCGGCAGCGCCGGGAACGGTGCGGCCGGATCGGCACCCGCCTCCGACGCGGCCCTCATCGCCCGGGCCAAGGAGTACGTCGCCTCGGCCGCCCCGGCGATCGGCTTCGCCGCGGGCGAACCGGTGGAGTTCGTGGCGGACCCCGCGGTGGCCGCCACCAGCGAGGGCCTGCGGGTGGTGAGCCTCCAGCAGACCAGCAACGGCATCGACGTGTGGGGGATGGCGCCCAAGGTGTGGCTGCGCGGCGACAGAACGGTGGAACGGCTGGTCGGCGACACCGTGAGCCTGCCGCCCGACCTGCCGGTGCGCCCGACCGTGCCGGCCGAGACCGCGCTGCGCGTCGCTGCCGCGAAGGCGGCCGAACCCCGCACGCTGAGCGGTCCGTTCGGCACCAGCGAGCTGCCCCGGCTGGACGTCTCCGGCGGTTTCCGGCGGCTGGCGGCGCAGGACGGCAACGACCAGCCGATGACCTTCTCGCAGGGCCCGTTCGACGAGGCCGTGTCCACCCGGCTGATGTACCTGTACATGGGCGGTGACGTCCGGCTCTGCTGGCGGTTCGTCCTCTCCCGGGACAACTGGACGACGCAGTACCAGGCGCTGGTGGAGGCCGACGACCGCACCGGGGACCCGGAGGACCCGGAGATCCTCTACTTCCAGGACCGGGCGCACCGGGTGCTCGCCGGGCGGGTCTTCCGCCGCAACCCGGCCGAGAGCACCTTCGACCTGGCGCCGTTCCCGCTGCCCGCGGCCGACTACCCGGACGTGGAGACCGGCGGCAGTACGGCCGGTTTCCCGAGCACCTGGGTGGAGGTCACCAACGGCACCGCCGCCACCGTCGGGAACAACGTGCGGGCCCTGGACGGAGTGAGCCGGCAACCGGTGACGATTCCGCTGGACGCCGCCGGCAACGGCGTGTTCGACGACCCGGCCGACAGCCCGAAGCAGCTCGTCACCAACATCTTCTTCTTCTGCAACTACGCCCGCGACTTCTTCCAGGTCCTCGGTTTCGACGAGGCGCACGGGAATTTCCAGACCGTCAACCCGAGCGGTCAGGGGCTCGGCGGCGACCCGGTCATCGCCGTCGCCGACCCGCGGCAGGTGCCCGGGACGGCCACCATGGCCACCCGGGCGGACGGACTGGCGGGCATGATGGTGATGGGCCTCGTCACGAGTACGCACCGGCACACCGCCCGCGACTGGGACGTCGTCGGCCACGAGTTCACCCACGGCGTGAGCAACCGGCTGGTCGGGGGGCTGTTCGACGCGGAGGGCCTGGAGGAGGACCAGTCCGTCTCGATGGGCGAGGGCTGGAGCGACTACTTCGCCCTGAGCATCCGCAACTCCCTGAACACCCTGGACCGCGAGGTCGTCGGGAACTGGGTCGTCGACAACCCGGCCGGCATCCGCCAGCGGCCGTACGGCTCCGGCTACCCGGGCAGGTTCGGCGACATCGGCAAGGGTCCCGGACAGGTCGCCGGCCAGCCCGACCTGAGCTACCGCGAGGTGCACGACGTCGGCGAGATCTGGTGCGCGGCGCTGATGGAGGTCACCCGCAAGGTCGGCGACGCGCTCGGCGACCGCAGCCGCGGGTACCGGGTGACCTGGCAGGCCGTCGTCGACGGGCTGAAACTCACGCCGAAGAACCCCTCCTTCCTCACCGCGCGCGACGCGATCATGCGGGCCTTCAAGGACCTCCGCGGTTCCAGGATCACCGCGGAGGAATACCCCGCCGTCCGCGAGGCCGCCTGGACGGCGTTCGCCGCGTACGGCATGGGCTTCGACGCCACCTGTCCCAACGCGTCCTTCGTCGGCTGCCGGAGCGGCAGCGCACTGCCCCCGTCCGGCTCGGAGGACTGACCTCGGAGGACTGACACCCGGGGACCGTCCCTCGGCCGGAGAGCCGCGGGAGAACCCGGGACGGTACGGCGCCGGACCGGCGTCGTCCACGGTCCGCGGACCTGACGGCCGGCACCCACCGGCACCCACCGGCACCCACCGGCGGCCCCGCGCGCCCGAAGCGCGCGGGGCCGCCGCCCGCGCCGCCGCCGTCACGCCGCGGGCGGGGCCGCCCGGTGCGGTCGGTCACGACAGGACCTCGACGTAGCCGTCGGTCCCGTGCACGCGGATCCGCTGCCCGTCCCGGATCAGCCGGGTGGCCTGCCCGACGCCCACGACGGCCGGCAGGCCGTACTCCCGGGCGATCACCGCGCCATGGGTCATCAGGCCGCCCACCTCCGTCACCAGGCCCGCGATTCCGACGAACAGCGGCGACCAGCTGGGGTCGGTGAAGGTCGTGACCAGGATGTCGCCCGCTTCGAGGTCGGCCTCCGCCATGTCGAGGATGACGCGGGCCCGTCCCTCGACGGTCCCGGCGGACACCGGGAGGCCGGTCAGGGCGCCGGCCGGCACGTCGTCGCGCCGGTACGCCCCGGTGACGGCCTCACCGTCCGAGGTGAGCACCCGGGGCGGTGTGAGCGCGTGGTACGAACGGAACGCGTCCTTGCGCTGCCGGACGAGCCGGTGGTCCGCCTGCTGCGAGCGCACGGTGTCGTGGAGTTCCTGGAACGTGAGGAAGAAGGCGTCCTCCCGCTCGGGCAGCACGCCGGCCTCCACGAGGCGTCCGGCCTCCGCCATCAGGGCCCGCTTGTAGACGGCGTAGCGGCTGACGATGCCGTACTTCGGGTACTCCCGGTACCCGATGAACGTCCTGACCCGGTCGATCATCCGCTTGGCCTCGTCGGCCTTCCGGTCGCCGTCCGGCAGGGCCCGGAGGCGTGACAGCACCTCCTGTTCCTTCGCCTCCGCCTTCTGCCGGCCCTGCTCGAAGCGCCGCTCGGCGGCGCCCGGTTCGAAGAGCCTGACGTTGTCGAGGATCACCGGCACGAGGGTGGTGGGGCGCTCGCGCCACCGCGGCCTGGTGATGTCGATCTCGCCGACGCAGCGCATGCCGTACAGGTCGAGGTAGGCCTCGACGGCGTCGCGCGCCCCGGTCCCGCCCGCGGGCTTCGCGAGCTCGTCCAGGAAGTCCTCGTCCCGGACGCCCCCGTCGCGGACGCCCTGCAGGAACGCCACGACCTCCGGCCACGGGCGGACGGCGTCGGCGACGTCGAGCAGCGCCAGTCCCATCTCCGACGTGATGTTGCCGGGGGCGGACAGCGTCAGCGTGTCGGCCGCGTTCTTCTCGCCGAGCCACTCCTGCAGCGTGTCGTTGAGCCACCAGGTGGCCTCCATCCCCGCCATGATCACCTGCATGCTCAGCGGATCGCCGAGCACTCGCCTGTGCTCCTCGAAGGCCTCCAGCAGGAAGTCGAACAGCGCCGGTCCGGTCTTCGTGCGGATGTCGCGCTCCAGTGCGGCGACGGACCGCCGGCTGCGCTCGACCAGTCCGGCGACGACGGCCGGATCGGTCTCGACCGGGGCAGGCGCACCGCCGGCCGGCGGCCCGCCGGGAGCCGCGTCCGGGAGCAGGGGCACGAAGTCGTCGCGGTCGAGCACGGTCTCCAGGGCGTTCCTGACCAGCGGGTCGCCTCGCCCCATGAGGTCGAGCAGGGCGGCGCGGCTCGCGGGCGAGGCCAGGCGCCGGGTGGCGTCGACGAACAGCCACCCGCCGGCCGCCTGCATCGGCGCCATCGCCGTCAGCTGCCACATCGAGAGCCCGAGGGGCTTCATGGGGTCGGTCATCATCTGCTGGTGGCCGACGGAGACGTAGACGCGGTTCTCCTGGTCGCCGGCCTCGGGGACGGGGAACAGCGTCGTGATCGGGCGGCTCTGGACGATCCGGAAGCCGTCGTCGACCAGGCACCATTCGATGTCCTGCGGGCGGCCGAAAGCCGCCTCGATCCGCCGCCCGAGCTGTACGAGCCGCACGACCTGCGCATCCGTCAGCGCCGGTTCCTCCTGCCGCCGCGCGTCGACCGCCACCACCTGCGTGCCGCCGGCCGGCAGGGCGTGGACGGCACGCTGCTTGGCGGCGATCGCCCTGGCGGTCACCTCGCCGTCCCGCACCGTGAAGACGTCCGGGTTCACCAGGCCGGAGACCAGGGCCTCGCCGAGGCCGAAGCCGGCGTCCACGGTGGCGACCTTCCGGTTGCCCGTGACGGGGTCGGCCGTGAACAGGATGCCGGACGCCTGCGGGAGGACCATCCGCTGCACGACCACGGCCATCCGGACCGTACGGTGGTCGATGCCGTTCCGCCGGCGGTAGATCACGGCCCGCTCGGTGAACAGCGAGGCCCAGCACCGGCTGACGTGCCGGAGGACCGCCGCCGGCCCGACGACGTTCAGGTAGGTGTCCTGCTGGCCGGCGAAGGAGGCCGTCGGCAGGTCCTCCGCCGTCGCGCTGGACCGGACGGCGTAGGCCGCTTCCGCGCCGAACCCGGCGAGCGCGCGGGTGATCGCCGCCGCGAGGTCGTCCGGTACGGCGATCCCTTCGACGGTCCGGCGGATCCGCGCGCTGAGCGTGCGGATCGCCTCCCGGTCGTGCGGGTCCGCGCGCGACAACCGATCGAGCTGATCGTCGATCGCCGGCGCTTCCGCCATGATCCGGCGGAAGGCGTCCGTCGTCACGCAGAAGCCGCCCGGCACGCTGACGCCCTCGATCCGCGCCAGCCGGCCCAGGGACGCGGCCTTGCCGCCGACGACCGCGACCTGCGTCCCGTCGACCTCGCGAAGGTCCCGCACGTACGGCTCGCTCACCGCGGCACCTCCGAGGCCGTCGTGCTCCGCTGCCCTGCCATGGCCGTTCGCCGCACCGGCGCCTCCACCTCTGCCGAACCTCTTGTCGAACCTCTTGCCGAGCACGTCGTCATTCCTCGTCGTCATTCCTCGTCGTCATTCCTCGTCGTCTTCCTCTGCGGGCCGGGCCGACCGGGCCGACCGGACGGCAGACGCGCGGAGCATCCGCACCGCCGGTCCCCCACTGATTCGACGTCACCGCATCCCCCGTACGTCGACAACGACACACGCACACCGCGCTCCCGTTGCCACAGGTAGTGGCATCGGCCGACGATTCTGCGCCGTCACCCGGGCCTTGCGGCAAGCCCCCCGGCGCGCTATAAGTTGAGAGTGGCAAGGAGCGGGCTCTCCTTGCCTTTGCCGTGTGCGGTCCGACGAACCGGCCGGCGTGCCGCGCAGCGGTGGCGCACCGCGCACGGGTACGCGGCCCCGGTCCGATCGTGAGGGGCCTGCCCCGGTTCCGCCGGCCTGCCGCGTCCGGCGCTCTCCGCTGGACGGCACTCGACGGTGCCGGGCCGCCGGGTGCCCCGCAGCGCCGTCCGGCGGACGCGCCGATCCCACAAGCGACCGGCCGAACCCGCCCCGAGCCGGGCGGCAGGCATCGCTGACAGCTGGTCAGATGAGCCGGATATGCTCGAACTCCACTGCCGGAGAGACTTGTTGATTCACGGAAACACGCGCTCAAGTCGACGAACTGACGAACTGAAAGCAACAAGTCGATCCTCTGGAGCCCCAGGGGTTGCGTGACGGATCAACCCCGCCGTAGGCTCCTGACGCTGACATGATCAAACGGGGGTTTCATTCATGGGCAGAAGGTCTGACGGTGTGAGTTGCCCGGACGGTTCCGGCAAGTTGCTCGCGTGTTGTAGGTGTAGCCGGCGGCGCTAGCCGCACAGCCCGGCTGCCGGTGCGCCACAGGTGTCGGGAACGACTCGATACGCCGTGACCTGGGCAGACGGCCGGGCCTACGTTCAAGAGGACGCGCGCGACATCAGCGCTGCGGCAGAGATCCTCACCATGCCTTTCGAGATCGTGCGAGTGGTCCGTCCACCGCACCGCCCGCCATGGCCTTCGCCTGTGGCAGGCGCGATGCAGCGTGCCCGTCTGCGTGCCCGCGTGCCCGTCTGCGTGCATGCCTGGGTGCCCACCTGCATGCCCGCCTGCGTGCCCACCTGCCGGTGGGCGGCCGGTCAATCCCCCAACGACGATGAAGGATTCGTGATGAGTGCGTCGGTCCAGAACCACGTGGTGGTCATCCACCGGTGGCGGGCGGAGTACGTCGACTACGCGGCCGTGCTCGATCACACCGTCCACCGCGTCAGCTACGTCACGACCGAGGTCGGTCGGGCCCGGGTCCCCGACCAGGCCGCCGGCGTCGAGATCGTCGCGAACACCGACGACCTCGCGGCAGCGCGCCGGGCGGTCGCGGCGCTCGCGGAGCGGCACGGACCACCGCACCGGATCGTCGCGCTGAAGGAGGACGACCTGCTCACCGCGGCGGTGCTCCGGGCGGAGTGGGGTTGCGAGGGCACCCGGCCCGAGGAGGCGTTGCGGTTCCTCGACAAGCTCGTGATGGCCGACGTCGTCGCCGACCGCGGTCTCGCGGTGCCTCCGCTCACGGCGGTCGACAGTGCCGACGAGGTCCGCGTCTTCGCCGAGAAGTACGGCTGGCCCGTCATCGTGAAGCCACGGATCGGCAGCTCCAGCGACGGAGTCGCGCGGTTGCAGGAGCCCACCGACGCGGACGGGATCGACTTCGCCGGGCGGCCGATGCTCGCCCAGGTCTACAACCCGCACCCGATCTACCACGTGGACGGCGTGTACCTGGACGGACGCCTCGCCGCCTTCCGCGCCTCCCGGTACGTCAACGACTGCCTCGCCTTCCGGAGCGGCGACTACCTGGGATCGGTCGAGGAGGACCACCCGGCGATCGTGTCCGCCGTCGGTGCCGCCGCGGAGCGCTTCGTCGCCGCCTTCGACACCGATCCGCTGGTGTTCCACCTGGAGCTGTTCGTCGCACCGGCGGACGGCACGGGTGAGCCCGAGTGCACGTTCCTGGAGGTCGGAGCCCGGGTGGGCGGCAGCGAGATCCCGTTCCTGTGGCGGGAGGTCCACGGGTACGACCTCATGGCGGCAGCACTCAGGCTGCAGCTGGGCGAACCGCTGGATCCGCCGGTGCTGACGAACGACGAGGTCGCCGGCTGGCTGCTGGTGCCGTCGCCCGCGCGGCGGCCCTGCCGCATCACCGAGGTCACCCCGCTGAGCGGGCGGGTCCCCGGCCTGTACGCCGAGGCGCTGCTGCGCCGCGGCGAGGTGCTGCCACCGGCCGACGCCTACTACGAGCACGTGGGCGGCCGGTTCCGGTTCCGGGGCACCACGAGCCGGACGGTGGAGGAAGCCATCCAGGCCGCCGCAGCCGACTTCCGCATCAGCGCCGAGCCGATGGGAGACGTCGCGTGAAGCACGTCGTGCTGGTCGATCCGTACGCACCGGCCCGGGGACTGCCGCCTGCGTTCACGGCGGCGGGGTATCCCTGTGTCCGCCTGCAGAGCACGGCGGAGGTCCCGGCGGTGTACCGCGGCCCGTTGGATCTCGACGGCTACGTCGCGAACGTGGTGCACCGGGGCGACATCGCGGACACCGTCCGGCAGCTGTCCGCGTACCAGCCGGTGGCCGTCCTCACCGGCAGCGAGCTGGGCGTCGAACTGGCCGACGAACTCAGCGAGTTGCTGGGTCTGGACACCAACGGCACCAAGCTGAGCGAGACCAGGCGTGACAAGTTCCGGATGATCGAGCAGGTGGCGGCCGCCGGGCTGCGCACGCCGCGCCAGGTGCACGTGACCGACGAGGCGGAGCTGCGCGCGTGGCACCGGGAGATCGGCGGCCGGATCGTGGTCAAGCCGCTGCGCAGTGCCGCCGGCGACGGTGTCACGTTCTGCGACAGCCCCGACCGGTCCGCGGCGGCACTCGCGGAGATCATGGGGCGGGAGAACATCTTCTCGCTGCCGAACCTCGGCGTGGTGGCCCAGGAGTACCTCCTGGGCGCGGAGTACATCGTCAACACGGTGAGCCGTGCCGGGCGGCACCACGTCACCGACAGCTGGGGATCCGGCCGGCTGTCCGTCAACGGGATCACCGACCTGCTGGTGGAGAGCGTCCTGCTGGAGCCGGACGCACCCGGCCTCGCCGAACTGACCGCGTACGCGTTCGCCGTGCTGGACGCCCTCGGAATCCGGTTCGGTCCGGCCCATCTGGAGATCAAGATGACTCCGGACGGTCCCTGCCTGGTCGAGGTGGGCGCGCGCATCTCGGGCGGCGAACTGCCCTACTTCGCGGCCGAGGCGATCGGCGAATCACAGCTCGACTGGACCGTCGACTGCTACGTCCGGCCGGAACGCTTCGACGCGCGCTGCGGTGCGCCGTACCGGCTCAAGCGGTACTTCGCCTGGTCGGCGCTGGCGTCGCCGTACCGCGGGACGCTCGTCTCCTACCGGGGGATCGAGCAGATCGAGGCCCTGCAGAGCCTCCGCGGGCTGCGGACCCTCGTCGCGCCGGGAAGTGCCATCCAGCCCACCGTGAACGACCTGACCTATCCGCTCACCGTCACGCTTCACCACGAGTCCGACGGAGTCCTGCAACGGGATCTGAACACCATCAGATATCTCGACGGGACCGGCTTCTACGACGTAGATCACCACCAGCAGAACGGCTGACCAATGCGCATTGTCGACCTTACCCACGGATTCTACGAGGGCATGCCGTCCTATCCGGCCGACTGGTTCCCGCGCTTCACCTTCGACCGGGCGATGACGCCGGAGACGGATCCGTACGGCACGAACCGCACGTTCTCCACGCTGCACATCTTCCCGCACAACGGCACGCACGTGGAGTACAAGCAGCACTTCTTCCCGGGGGCCGAGGGCATCGAGGACGTCCCGCTCGAAACCCTGATCGGCCGGGCCTGCGTGGCGGACCTGTCGCACAAGGGAGACCTGGAGCCGGTGACGGCCGAGGACCTGGACAAGGCGGTGGGCGACCGCTGGTCGCCCGGGGACCGCCTCCTCGTCCGCACCGACTACCTCCGCCGCAACTGGGGTGCCGAGGACTACTGGGACCGCCCGCCGTACATGACGCCGTCGGCCGCGCAGTGGGCCATCGACAACGGCGCGGTCCTCGTCGGGTTCGACTGCCTGACCGAACGTCCCGGCGACGCGGAGTCGCCGGTGCACCACGCCCTCCTGGCGGCGGGCATCCCGATCCTGGAGTACGTGACCAACCTGCACGAGCTGGAGCAGTCCGTGGTGCAGCTGTTCGCCCTGCCGATCAAGGTGTCCGGCGTGGAGGCCGCGCCGGCCCGCGTGGTGGCGGTGGAGTACGGCGACGCGGCCGTTCCCACCGCCGGTGGCTGACGTGGCCACCACCGTGGATTCGCCCGCCTTCCTGCGCAGCGGGCTGCGCGCCGGTGACGTGGTGCACCGGTACGAGCTGCGCGGGCCCGACGTCGACGCGGTCGCCGCGGCGGCGGCGCTGCGCGGCTCCGGCCGGATCATGCTGAGCCGTCGGGCCTCGGAGCCCGAGCCGGTCGTGCTGCTCGCGGTCGGCGAGCTCGCCACCGCCCGCCGGACCGGCCCGCGGCAGCACGGCACGTCGGCTCCCCGCCCGGTCACGGCGGCGGTCGACTTCCTGGCCGGCCTGGAGTTCGCGTCCGGCGCGGCGCTCGACGAACGCAGCTGGTACGGATGCGTGGGGTTCGACGCGGTCACCGACTTCGAGCGGCTGTCGCTGCAGTCGACGGGCCTGCCGAGCTACGACATGTTCCTGCCGGAGGTGCTGGTCCGCTTCGACCGGACCGGGACCACGGTGGTCGGACGGGGCGCCACGGCGCCGGAGGCCCGGCACGCCGCCGAGCGCGTCGAGCGGGTGCTCCGGCGGGCCGAGGAGGTCCCGGAGGTGTCGGCACGGGTCGGCGCCGGCACGTTCGGGCACGGCGTGGACGAGTACCTGGAGGCCGTGCGGAGGGCGAAGGACTACATCCTGGCCGGCGACATCTTCCAGGTCGTGCTGTCGATCAGGTACTCGGCGCCCGGTGAGGCGGACGGCCTGACGGTGTACCGGCGGCTGGCGGAGTTCAACCGCTCGCCGTACCACTTCTGGTACCGCGGCAGCGAGTTCGAGGTGGTCGGTGCGTCGCCGGAGCCGTGCGTCACCCTCGCCGACCGCGACGTCCTCATCCGGCCGCTGGCCGGGACCCGTCCGCGGGGCGCCGATCCCGCCGCGGACCGCGCGGCCGAGCAGGACCTCGTCTCGTCGGAGAAGGAGCTGGCCGAGCACCGGATGCTCGTCGACCTGGCCCGCAACGACCTCGGGCGGGTCTGCGTCCCCGGGACGGTGCGCGTGCCGCGGCTGATGGAGGTCGAGCGGTATTCGCATGTCATGCATCTGACATCGGACGTGCACGGACTGCTCCGCCCCGACTGCCGCACCGACGACCTCCTCCGCGCGAGCTTCCCCGCCGGCACCATGACCGGCGCTCCGAAGGTGCGGGCGATCGAGATCATCGACGAACTCGAACCGGTCGGCCGCGGCCTCTACTCGGGCGCCGTCGGATCGTTCGGCGTGAGCCACGCCGACCTCTACCTGACCATTCGCGCGCTCGTCCTCCACGACGGCGAGCTGCACCTGCAGGCCGGCAGCGGGATCGTCTACGACTCCGATCCCCTCGCCGAACGGGAGGAGTGCGTGGCGAAGCTCCGGGCCGCCGCCCGCGCCGCCGCCGTCAGCCTCGGACCGGGGGTCCACGCGTGATCGTCATCATCGACAACTACGACTCGTTCGTCTACAACCTCGCCCAGTACGCCGGCCGGCTCGGCCACGAGTGCCGGGTCGTGCGGAACAACGCGCTGACCGTCGACGAGGTCACCGCGCTGAACCCGAGCCTGATCCTCATCTCGCCCGGCCCGGGCGGCCCGCAGGACGCGGGCATCTCGCTGGACCTCGTCCGCGACCGCGGCCACCGCGTGCCGATCCTCGGCGTGTGCCTCGGACACCAGTGCATCGCGGAGGCGTTCGGCGCGCGCGTGGTCCGGGCCGCCGTACCGATGCACGGCAAGCTCAGCCCCGTGTACCACCGGGACACCGGCGCCTTCACCGGGCTGCCGAGCCCGCTGCAGGTGACGCGCTACCACTCGCTGACCGTCGACCCGGCGTCCCTGCCGGACGAGCTCACCGTCACGGCCTGGACCGACACCGGCGAGGTCATGGGGCTGCGCCACCGGGACCTGCCGATCGAGGGCGTGCAGTTCCATCCGGAATCCCTGTTCACCGAGAAGGGCCTCGACATGGTGGCGAACGCGCTGAAGGCAGCCGAGCGGGTGACGGCATGAGCGGCAACGGAGACGACGACATGACGCGGCACCTCCAGGACACCCTCCGGTGGCACTTCAGCCCCGAGACCGGGTCGCCGTTCTGGCTGAAGCGCAAGGAGAGCCTCGGCTTCGACCCCCTCCGCGACGTCGCCGACCTCGCCGACCTGCGGAAGTTCCCCGACGTCAGCGACGAGCTGCGGACCGTCCCGGTCGACCTCCTGCGGCCGGCGGGCTCGGCCGACAGCCCGTTCGAGGTGTACGAGTCCGGCGGCACGCTCGGCGCGCCGAAGCGCATCGTCGAGCACCGGTCCCGGATGGAGGGCGTCGACTGGGTCGAGACCGTGCTGCCCTCGTTCGGCGGTGGCGGCCACTGGCTGCACGTCGGACCGACCGGGCCGCACATCGTCGGCCGCTCCGTACGCCGGCTGGCGGAACTGCGCCGAGCCGTGTTCTTCACGGTGGACTTCGACCCGCGGTGGGTGAAGCTGCTGATCCGGACCGACCGCCGACCCCTGGCCGACGAGTACGTCCAGCACGTCCTCGACCAGGTCGAGACCATCGCCGAGTCGCAGGACGTACGGGTCCTGTTCATCACGCCGCCCGTGCTGGAGGCGCTGTGCGGACGCGAGAAGCTCTACCGCATGCTGGCCGACCGCGTCACCGGCATCATCTGGAGCGGAACCAGCATCAGCAGCACGTCGCTGCGGCTGCTCCGGACCGAGTTCTTCCCGCGCGCCGAGGTGCGCGGGATCTACGGCAACAGCCTCATGGGCATCGCGCCGCAGCGGACGCCCGAGCCCGGCGACACGCACCCGTGCGTGTTCCGGACCTTCCGGCCCCGGTCGGTCGTCGAGGTCGTGGACCCGGACACGGCGGAACCGGTGGCGCCCGGCGAGCGCGGCCGCGTCCTCGTGCACCTGCTGACGAAGGACCTGTTCCTGCCCAACGTGCTGGAACGCGACACCGCTGTCCGGATCACCCCGGGTCGGCCCGGCCTCGGCGACGACCTCGCCGACGTCCAGCCCTTCCGCCCGGCATCCGGCGCGCGCGTCATCGAGGGCGTGTACTGATGAGCCTTCCGATCCTGCAGCCGCTGGTCGGCGGCGAGACCTTCACCTGCGACGAGACCACCGACGTGCCCGGCGTCGACGGTGCACCGGTGGCCCGCGTCGGAGCGTCCCCCACGCTCCTGCTCCAGCTGGCGCTGCGGCGCCTGCGCGGCGCGGCCGTGCCGCCGGAGGTGTTCAGCCGGGCCGGCACGCTCTTCGCCGGGGCCGACCTCGCCGGCGAGTCGGCCGACGAGTACCGCCGCCGCGTGGTGGCCGCGACGGGCCTGCCGTACCGGTTCGTGACGGACGGTCTGCACAGCGTCCGGGACGGGCTGGCCCGACTGGAGGAGAGCACCGCACGCCAGCTGCCGGCGCCGACGGCCGGTGTCCGGTGGGTGCCCCGCGGACGGACCCTCGGGATCGTGACCCCGTCGAACCACGTCGACCCGCATCTGACGTGGGCCCGGGCGCTGTCGCTCGGATACGGCGTGATCGTCCGGCCCGGCACGCGCGACCCGTTCACGCCGTTCCGCCTCGCGGCCGCCCTGCTCGCGGCCGGGCTGCCGCCGCACTGCCTGACCGTCCTCCCCGGTGATCACCACCTGGGTGAGCGGCTCCTCGCCGAGTCCGACCTGGGCATCGTGTACGGCGGTCCGGCCGCCGTGAGCCGCTGGGCGGACCACCCCCGGGTGCTGACACGAGGCCCCGGCCGGAGCGCCGCGCTGCTCGACCGGCCGCTGTCGCCGGACGTCGTCGAGGCGCTGGTCCGTTCCGTCGCCGCGGACGCGGGCGTCCGGTGCACCAACACGTCGGTGATCCGTACCAGTGGGGATCCGGCGGAGGTGGCCGACGTCCTGGCGACCCGCCTGGACGGCCTGCCGACCCTCCCGGCGGCGCACCACGACGCGATGCTGCCGACGGTCTCCGCGGAACAGGCCGCGCAGCTGCGCCGTACGGTCGCCGGGCTGGAGGAGGCCGGCTTCCGGCGCCACTCGGCCGACGACGGTCCGGTGCCGCTGCCCGACGGCTCGTACGCCGCGCGCCCGGTCGTGCTCAGCACGGACGACCCGCGGCACCCGTCCATCGGTACCGAACTGCCGTTCCCCTTCGTCGTCGTCACGCCGTGGTCGGCCGCCGACGACCTGGAGTCGTTCGGCCGGACCCTCGCACTGTCGGTCTTCAGCGACGACCCCGCCCTCCCCCTGGCCGCCCTGGCGGAGCCGCAGATCCGACGCGTCGTCGTCGGCGGGACGACGCCCTGGACGAGCGGGCCGGAGCTGCCGCACGACGGCAGCCTCACCGGATTCCTGCTGGAGCCCAAGGCCCTGCTCTCGGACAAGGAGCCCACCCGATGAAGCACGTCGTCGTCACCGGAGCGTCCGGGGACATCGGCACCGCCGTCGTGGCCCGCGCGGTGGCCTCGGGCGCGGAGGTCCTCGCCCAGTTCCACACGCGGCCACCGGCCGTTCCGCATCCGTCGGTCACCCCGGTCCGGGTGGACCTGACCCGCGACGACGGCCCCGCCGAACTCCTCGCGGCGCTGCCGTGGGACGGCGTGGACCTGCTGGTCAACTGCATCGGCGGGGCGAGGCCCACACGGTACGCGGACCTGAGCACCGCGGCGTGGCGCGAGAGCATGCAACTGAACGTCGAGGTGCCGTTCGCCGTGACGCGGGAGCTCGTCGGCCCGCTGGCCGCGGCGGCCGGTGCCGTCGTGAACCTGTCGAGCGTCGCGGCCTTCACCGGCGGCGCGTTCGGCCCGCACTACGCCGCCGGCAAGGCCGCCGTGGTCGGCCTGACCAGGTCGGCCGCCCGCGAGCTCGGCGAGCAGGGGATCCGGGTCAACTGCGTCGCCCCCGGGCCGGTCGCATCGGCGATGACCGACGCGCTCCCCGACGGCGTCGTCGCCGGCCTGCTGGCCGCCACCGCGTTGCGACGGGTCGTGACCCCGGAGGAGGTCGCCGACGCGGTGTTCGGGATCGCCGCGGCCACCGGCGTCACCGGACAGACCCTGGTCGTCGACGGCGGCCGGTTCCTGCACTGATTTTCCCCGTCCACCTGTCAGGTTTTCCCACGTCCAGAAGGAGCTCCGGTGCTGCTTGTCTGCAGGGCTGTCGACGAGGATGCGGTGCGCGAGCGGATACACGCCCGCGTGCCCACCCCGCACGGCACCACCATGTGCCGAATCGGTGACCAGCTGCTGGTGCACGTGCCGGGCGATCAGCCCGCACCGGCCGAAGCGCTCCACGAGGCCGGGCTGGTGCGGCGGACGGTGGCCGACCACTCGGACGCGCCGCTGACCGACCGGGAGGCCGCTCCGCTCGGATCCGTCGTCGGCCTCGGCGGGTCGGCGACGGTCGGCGGTGTCGACTTCGCCCTGATCGCGGGCCCCTGCGCGGTCGAGAGCCACGAGCAGATGTCCGCCTCGGTGGCGATGGCCAGGGCCGGCGGCGCCGTCGCGCTGCGCGGCGGCGCCTACAAGCCGCGGAGCTCTCCCTACAGCTTCCAGGGCCTGGGGGACGAGGGCCTGCGGATCATGGCCAAGATCAGGGCCGAGTCCGGCCTGCCCGTCGTGACCGAGGTCGTCGACGCGGAGACGGTCGACCTGGTCGCCGAGCACGCCGACGTGCTCCAGATCGGCACCCGCAACGCACAGAACTTCACCCTGCTCAGAGCCGTCGGCCGGGCCGGGCGGCCGGTCCTGCTCAAGCGCGGGTTCGGGTGCACCGTCGGCGAGTGGCTGCAGGCGGCCGAGTACGTGCTCGCCGCCGGCAACCCCGACGTCGTGCTGTGCGAGCGCGGGATCCGGAGCTTCGAGCCGGCGACCCGGTTCACGCTGGACCTCAGCGCGGTCGCCGTGGTCAAGCACAGAAGCCACCTGCCCGTCATCGTCGACCCCAGCCACGGCACCGGCCACCGCCACCTGGTCAAGCCGCTCGCGCTGGCCGCCGCGGCGGTCGGCGCCGACGGACTGCTCGTCGACATCCACCCCGACCCGCCGTCCGCACTGTGCGACGGCGATCAGGCCCTCGACCGGGACCGCTGGTTCGACCTCGCCGACACGCTGCGCGACGTCCTCACGAGCCTGGGCCGAAGGCTGGCGCCCGGTGAGCCCGAACCGGCCGGGCGGGCCCGATGACGCGGCGTCCGGACGTCGCCGTGATCGGCGGCGGGGTCATCGGCCTGGCGGTGGCGTGGCGCTGCGCCCGGCTCGGGCTCGACGTGCACGTCTACCACGAGGAGATCCCGGGGACGGCCTCCGCGGTCGCACCCGGCATGCTCGCGCCGGTGAGCGAGGCCGACTTCCCCGATCCGGCCCTGCTGGAGTTCGCCCACGAGGCCCGCCGCGGCTGGCCCGCGTTCGCCGCGGAGCTCACCGCCGCGAGCGGGATCGACCTCGGGTACGCGACCGACGGCCTGCTCCTGGTCGCCCACGGCGTCGAGGACCGCGCGCGGCTGGCCGCGATGTACGGCTTCCGCGACGGCTTCGACGTCCCGTGCACACCGCTGGACGCCGACGGACTACGGGCCCGGGAGCCGCTGCTCTCGGCCGGGAGCAGCGGCGGCGGTTTCGCCACCGAGGACCACCACGTCGACGCGCAGCGGGTCCGGCTGGCGTTGCGCGCCGCCGGGCAGGCGCTCGGGGTCCGCTACGTCGACCGACGGGTCCGGTCGCTCGACGAGGTCTCGGCCGGCTCGGTGCTCGTCACCGCCGGGGCGTGGTCGCCCTCGCTGTGCGACTTCCCGGTCACGCCGGTGCGGGGCCAGGTGGTGCTGCTGCGGGATCCGTCCGGCGGCCCCGGACTCCGGCACGGCATCCGGGGCGTGGTGCGGGGCGAGCCCGTCTACCTGGCGGGCCGGGACGGCCACGAGACGATCGTCGCCGCCACCCTGGACCACACGGGTTTCGACGTGCGGCCCTCGGCGCAGGCCACCGATGCTCTGCTGCGCAAGGCGGTCGCGCTGGTGCCGGCGCTGGCCGGCCACGAGGTGGCGGCGACCAGGGTGGGCCTGCGGCCCGACACCCCCGACCACCTGCCCGTCATGGGGCGCGTCCCGGGCCGCCCCGGTGCCTACGTCTGCACCGGGCACTACCGGCACGGCGTCCTGCTCGCGCCGGTCGCGGCGGATCTGATGACCGGGTTGCTGGTCACCGGTGACGACGGGATTCCGGCGGCATTCACCCCTCGACGATTCCGACCAGCGAAGGAAACCGCGTCGCGATGACAGCTCCACCCGTGCTCACCGCACCGCCGACGGGACGTCGGCCGGTGATGGGATGGCTGGACCCGGCGCGCCTGCTGCCCGTCGCCTGGCCGGTGTACATCGAGCTCATGTCGGGCGTCATCGCCGGCATCATCTCGGTCGTCTGGATCGCGCGGCTCGGGGGTCCCGCCCTGGCCACCGTGACCATGGCGAGCACCCTCGAGAACGTGCTCATGAGCGTCATCCTGGCGGTCAGCGGCGGCACGACGATCCTGCTGTCGCGCGCCGTCGGCGCGAGCGAACACGCGCGGCTGCGGCCGGTGTTGCGTGCCGCGTTCCGTCTCACCGCCGCCGTCACCGCGGTGATCTGTGTGGTACTTTTCGCGCTGCGGGAGCCGCTGGCGAGACTGGTGCTCGGCTCGGACGAGGCGGCGGCGGTCCGGCTGTCGGTCGACTACCTGACCGTCGCGGTACCGGGCATAGCGGTGTTCTACGGCCAGTACCTCCTGGACAGCACGTTCAAGGCCAACGGGGACACCCGCACGCCGATGCGCATGGCCGTCCTGTCGAACGTGATCCTCGTCGTCGCCGACCCGGTGCTCATCTACGGCTGGCTGGGCGCCCCGCGGCTCGGCGTCACCGGCTCGGCGCTGGCCCTGGTCGCGTCGCGGGCGGTCACGCTGGCGGTGACCTGGAGGCTCTACCGGCGGTCCCCGCTGCTGCGCGAGATGAGCGCCGCTCCGGAGGCGCCGGCCGCTCCCGGGCCGGGCCCGGTCCGGGAGATCCTGCGGGCCGGCCTGCCGCTGGGCGTGGACTTCCTGGTCCGGATGACCGCCGGCATGCTGATCGTCGGCGTGGTGGCCCGCTTCGGGACGGACGAGGTCGCCGCGTACGGCACCGTGACACGGACGCTCCTCTTCCTCACCATGGCGGCGTACGCGATGCGGCAGGCCGCGACCATCGTCGCGGCCCGGGCCAAGGGCGCCACGGACGACGTGCTGCTCGCGGCGAGCCGCTCGTCGTCGGTGCGGCTCGGCGTCGCCTGGTCCCTCCTCGGCGGCCTGGCGGTGCTGGCCTTCGGCGGCCTCGCGGTGGACGCGGTCACGAACGAGGCGGCGATCCGCACCGCGGCCCACGGCCAGATCCCCTGGCTCGCGGTCTACATCACCCTGTTGCTCTGCAACGTCACCCTGAGCGGCATCTTCCTGGGCGGCGGCCACGGCCGTGCGCTGGCCACCTCCACCACGGCCGGCGCAGCCCTGCAGCTCTGCCTGGCACCACTGCTCGCACTCACGCCGCTGGGGCTGACGGGGGCATGGATCGCCATGATCGTCAACGCCGGGACGCAGACGACGGTCCTCCTCGTGCTGTCGGCCCGTCAGATTCTCAAAGCCAAGGAGGTTACGGCATGAACCCGCCCGTGACGCTCGGAATCGCCTCCCTCGCCCACGTGCTGGGCGAGCCCTGCGACGTCGCCGAGACGGCCGGCTCCTACGTCGACGACCCCGACCGGGTGATCCGCTGGGGGTACCGCACCTACCACCGGGCCGCCCCGGGCGTCGGCCAGACCCGCATGGCCGCGGACGCCGCCCGCCGGGCGCTCGACTCCGCCGGTCTCACGGCGTCCGACGTCGACTACCTGGTGGTGGCCGACAGCGGAGTGCCGGAGTACCTCAACTGGGACGCCTCCGCCGCCGTCGCCCGCGAGCTCGGCCTGGGGACGACGCCGACCCTGCTCGCCACCCAGGGCTGCGCGTCCGCGGTGACCGCGCTCCAGCAGATCGCCGGGCTGATGGCCGTCCGGGACGACATCCGGCGTGTCCTGCTGGTCGCGGTGCACCGGGTCAGCGAGGCGCACATCAACCGGATGCGCAACAACACGTGCCTCGGCAGCGACGGCGCCGCCGCCGCGGTGGTCGAGCGAGGGCACGGCCGGCTGCAGTGGCTGGCGACCGATCAGATCGTCGACCCGCGCTACGTGGACTTCTTCCGCGTCGAGTACGGCGGCAGCGCGGCGCCCACCGGCGGGAACCTCGACGTGGACCAACTGGCCCTCGTCCACCAGCACTTCCGCCGCGAACCCGAGCAGCTCGCCCAGTTCGTCAAGGACGTCGACCACCAGGTGACCGCCGTCGTGGAGCGCGCCTGCAAGCGGGCCGGCGTGTCGATGTCGGAGATCCGGCGCCTGATCTACCTGAACGACAACCAGCACTCGCTGGCCGGCGTCGCCAGGGCGACCGGCATCCCGCTGGAGCGGACGAACGCGGCGCTCGCCGCCGAGCTGAGCCACGTCGGCTGCGCCGACCAGCTGCTCTGCCTGAGCGTCTACGACGAGCGGGACGAACTCGCCCCCGGTGACCTCGTGGCGCTCGCCGGCCTGTCCGGGGGCATGCAGTGGTTCTGCAGCCTCGTACGGGTCTGAGACGGTGACGGACATGACCGACGACACTGTCTTCGACCGCACCGACGACCTGCCGTTCGACGGCGACCGCAGCGCGGCGCTGCGGTTGCCGAACGGGATCCCGCCCGGCCGGACCGTCCCGGCCGTCGTGATGCTGCACCCGTTCGGCGCCTGGGACCGCGACGCCTTCCTGCCCGCCGAGGCCTCCGGGACCGGCCCGGTCCGGCTGTTCGACGACCTGGGTGGCGCCCTGGTCCGGGCCGGACTCGCCGCGGCCGCGTTCGACACCCGCTTCCTGACCGAGGACCGCCGCGACGGCGCCGGCTCACCCCGCTTCACCTTCACCGGCCTCGTCGACGACGCCGTCCGGGTGGTCGAACGGGTACGGGCCCACCCCGACGTGGACGACGGCCGCGTGCTGCTGCTGGGCGTCTCGATGGGCGCCGAGGTGGCGGTGGCCGCGGCCGAGCGCCTCGGCGGCGAGAGCCACCTGGCGGTCGTCGCCCCGAGCGCCGAGGCCCGCCCGGTGTTCCAGCGGTGGATGGGCCTGGACCGGCGCCTGGAATGGCTGGTCGCCGCCGGATTCGCCGGCGCGGACGGCACCGTCGACCTCGCCGCGGCGCAGGCCGACGCCACCGGGCGCAGCGGGTGGTGGGAGGACTTCGACCTGGTCGACCGCTTCGGGTCGAAAGCCGATCTCGAACTGCTCCGCGCCGAGCTCGCGTTCGCGTACGACACCTGGGAGGAGCGGGCGCTGGGGCACGGCGAGGAGTCCGCTCCGGCCTCGTTCTGGCGTGACTGGTTCGCGCAGCCCGCTCCGTACCGCCGGCTGGCCGGGATCTCCGGCCGGATGACGATCCACGTGGGTGCCGAGGACTGGACGACGCCGCCCCGGCACGCCCACCTCCTGCACCACGCGGCGCTCGCGCACGGCGTCCGTTCGCAGCTGACGGTCCATCCGCGGCTCGGGCACCTGATGTCGCCCCGCGCGGCCGACGGCCGGCGCACCTACGGGCCGTTCGACCCGGACTTCCTGCAAGCCCTCGTCGCATCGGTCGACGCGGTGCTCCGCCCCGGCCCCTCCCTCTGAAGCAGCCATCCCGACGAAAGGCCTCCCGATGGAGAAGCTCACGCTCGACGCACTGATCGAGCTGCTCAACGAGTGCAACGACTTCGAGGACCCGGTCGAGCCGACGCCGGACGTGCTCGACGTCGCGTTCGACGCGCTCGGGTACGACTCGCTGACGCTGCTCAACGCGGTCTCCCAGCTGGAGCGCCGGTACGGCATCGAGCTCCCCGCGTCGGTCACCTCCGACGCGAAGACGCCGCGCGAGCTCCTCGCGCTCGTCGACGCCCTCCTCGCCTAGCGACGACTCAAGAACGGAGAACACACGACGTGTGCGGAATTACCGGTTGGTTCGACCGTGACCGCGGGCTCGAACGCGATCACGAGCTCGTGCGGCTGATGACCCGGACCATGGACTGCCGCGGACCGGACGAGGAGGGCATGTGGATCTCCGGTCCGATCGCGCTGGGGCACCGGCGGCTGTCGATCATCGACCTCGAAGGCGGCAAGCAGCCGATGGTCGCCGACCACGACGGCGATCGCACGCTCGCGGCCCTCACCTTCTGCGGCGAGGTCTACAACTACCGTGAGCTCCGCACGGAGCTGATCGGGCACGGCCACGCGTTCCGGACGAACAGCGACACCGAGGTCGTCCTGCGGGCCTACCTGCAGTGGGGCACGGACTTCGCCCGCCGCCTCAACGGCATGTTCGCGATCGGCATCTGGGACGCGGTGCGCCAGGAGCTCGTTCTCGTCCGCGACCGGATGGGCGTGAAGCCGCTCTTCTACTACCCGACGCCGGGCGGGGTCCTGTTCGGTTCGGAGCCGAAGGCGATCCTGGCGAACCCGCAGGCCCGCCGGACCGTCGACCGGGCGGGCCTGTGCGAGGCGCTGGACATGGTGAAGACGCCCGGGGCCGCGGTGTTCGGCGGCATGCACGAGGTCGTTCCGGGCGAGATCGTCCGGGTCGACGCGACGGGCATCACGAAGTCCCGGTACTGGACGCTGGAGGCGGCCCCGCACACCGACACCCGCGAGCAGACCGTCGGACACGTCCGGGACCTGCTGGAGGACATCGTCGCCCGGCAGCTGATCTCGGACGTGCCGGTGTGCACGCTGCTCTCCGGCGGCCTGGACTCCTCGACGATCACGGCGATCGCCGCGGGGGTGCTGGAGCGCGAGGGCCGCGGCCGCGTGAACTCGTTCTCGGTGGACTTCAAGGGCGCGCCCGACAGCTTCCAGCCCGACGCGGTGCGGGGCGCCCCCGACGCGCCGTTCGTCCGGGACCTGGCCGCGCACGTCGGCACCGTCCACCAGGAGATCCTGCTGGACAGCAGCGAGCTGTCGGAGCCGGCGGTCCGGGCGGCGGTGCTCCGGGCGACCGACGTGCCGCCGGCGTTCTGGGGCGACATGTGGCCCTCGCTCTACCTCCTGTTCCAGGCGGTCCGGCGGCACTCGACGGTGGCGCTCTCGGGCGAGTCCGCCGACGAGCTGTTCGGCGGCTACCTCTGGTTCCACCGGCCGGAGGCGATCGACGCGACCACGTTCCCGTGGCTCACCTCCGGGTCGGCCCGGTACTTCGGCGGTACGTCGCTGCTCGACGGCGGCCTGCGGGAGAAGCTCGACATAGCCGGCTACCGGGCCGACCGGTACGCCGACGCCGTGGCCGAGGTGCCCGTGCTGGCCGGGGAGAGCGATGTCGACCGGCGGATGCGCAAGGTGTCGTACCTCAACCTGACGCGGTTCGTGCAGACCCTCCTCGACCGCAAGGACCGCATGAGCATGGCGGTCGGCCTGGAGGTCCGTGTGCCGTTCTGCGACCACCGGCTGGTCGAGTACGTGTTCAACACGCCGTGGGAGATGAAGACGTTCGACGGCCAGGAGAAGAGCCTGCTGCGCGCGGCGGCCCGTGACCTGCTGCCGGCGTCGATCCTGGAGCGGAAGAAGACCCCGTACCCGGCGACCCAGGACCCGGGCTACGAGGCCGCGCTGCGGGCCGAGATGGCCGGGGTGCTCGCCGACCCGAACGCGCCGGTGCACCCGCTCCTGGACCGGGCCAGGGTGGACAAGGTCCTGGACCGGTCGCTGAGCGCGACGAGCCTCCCGTACAGCCGCGGCGGCCTGGAGATGGCGCTCTGGCTCAACCGCTGGCTGTCGGCGTACGACGTGACCCTCGACATCTGACGGAGGACGGCAAGACGATGGACTTCAGTCTGTTCTACTTCGCCAACGAGCAGGAGGCGGAGGCCGGTTCGACGGACCGGTACGGCCTGCTGCTCGAAGGGGCGAAGTTCGCCGACACCCACGGCTTCACTGCGGTGTGGACACCGGAACGGCACTTCCACGAGTTCGGCGGCATCTACCCGAACCCGTCCGTGCTGGGGGCGGCCGTCGCGGCCGTCACCGAGCGGGTCGGCATCCGCGCGGGGAGCGTGGTGGCACCGCTGCACCACCCGGTGCGCATCGCCGAGGAGTGGGCGGTGGTCGACAACCTCTCCCGCGGACGGGTCGGCGTGTCGTTCGCCTCCGGATGGCATCCGCAGGACTTCGCGCTGCGTCCGGAGAACTTCGCGGACCGCAAGGCGAAGCTGGAAACCACCGTCGAGGAGGTGCGCGAACTGTGGCGCGGCGGCTCGCTGTCCGTCCTCGACGGCGAGGGCGAGCCGCAGCTCGTGCGGTCCTACCCGCGTCCCGTGCAGGCCGAACTCCCGGTCTGGATCACGAGTTCGGGCGGCCCCGAGACGTTCCGGGCGGCGGGCCGCGCGCGGGCCGGACTGCTGACCCACCTCGTCGGGCAGGACCTGGAGGAGCTGTCCCGCAAGGTCGCGCTCTACCGTGAGGAGTACGCGGCCCGGTCCGGTTCGGACGAGGACCGCGGGCACGTCGTCCTCATGCTCCACGCGTACCTGCACGAGGACGAGGACGTCGCCAGGGAGACCGTCCGGGCACCGTTGTGCGCCTACCTCCGCAGCTTCGCCGGCCTCACCATGAGCTCCAGCCCGAAGGGCCGGCGGGTGGACCCCGCGGCGCTCAGCCCCCGGCATCTCGATGCCATGGTCGAGCGCTCCTTCGAGCGGTACTTCGACGAGGGCGGTCTGCTCGGCACCGTCGACAAGGCCGTCGACGTCGTCGAGCGGGTCCGGAAGGCCGACGTCGACGAGATCGCCTGCCTCATCGACTTCGGGGTCGACCGGGACAGGGTCGTGGCGGGTTTCGACCTCCTCGGCTCGCTGCGGGCGGCCACCTCGGAAGAGGGCCGATGACCCGCACCGACAGCGCGGACCGCGTGCGGCTGCCGGAGAACCCGCCCGGTGAGTTCCGGCACGCGGCCGGCCGGTTTCCCACCGGGGTGACCGTGCTGACCTGCACGCGGGACGAGGAGCCGCACGGCATGACGGTGAACGCGTTCACCACCGTGTCGCTCGACCCGCTGCTGGTCCTGGCGGTACTCCGGACCGGTTCCCCGACGACCGGCCGGGTGCTGTCCGGCGACGGGTTCGCGGTGACCGTGCTGAGCTCCCTCCAGGAGCGGACGGCACGGTCGTTCGCGGACCCGTCCCGGGCCCGGGGCCGCGCCGCGTTCTCCGGCGTCGCCCACGCGCCCGCCCGGCGTACCGGCTCGCCGGTGCTGCTCGGCGGGATCGCCTACTTCGACTGTGTCGTCGAATCCACCCACCCGGCCGGCGACCACACCATCCTCGTCGGTGCCGTACAGGCGTTCGGCCTGCTGTCGGAGGAGCCTGCCCTGCTGTTCAGCCGCAGCCGCCTCGGCGCGGAACCGGACCACCGGCGGCCATGAGGAGTTCGGAGCAGCCGTGCACGGATGGGACCTCGGATGGCTGACGCTCGCCGCCACGGGAGCGGGTGCCGTCAACGCGGTGGTCGGCTCGGGTTCGCTGATCACGTTCCCCGCGCTGATCGCGATGGGCTACCCGCCCATCCTGGCGACCGTGTCCAACAACGTCGGGCTCGTACCGGGAATGGGCGGTGCGGTCTACGGCTACCGCCGGGAGCTCACCGGACAGGGCCCGCTCCTCCGGCGGCTCGCAGCGGCCGCCGGCACCGGCGCGCTGATCGGCAGCCTCCTGCTGCTCCGCCTGCCGTCCGCCTGGTTCCGGGCGGTCGTGCCCGTGCTGATCGGCACGGCCTGCGTGCTGGTGCTCGTCCAGCCGCTCCTGGCCCGCCGGCCCTCCGCCGGCCACCGGCGCGGCGGTGCGTGGCTGCGGTCCGGCGTGTTCGCCACCGGCATCTACGGCGGCTACTTCGGCGCCGCGCAGGGCGTCGTCCTCATCGGGCTGCTCGGCGCACTGACGACCGAGCACCTGCAGCGCCTGAACGCCGTGAAGAACGCCCTGGCGCTGACGGTGAACCTGGTGGCCGCGATCGTCTTCGCCGTCTTCACCACCGTCGACTGGCGCGTCGCCGCGCTCATAGCGGCCGGGTCGACGGTCGGGGGCCTGCTCGGCTCCCGGTACGGCCGGCTGCTGCCGCCGACGGCCCTGCGGTGCGCGATCGCCGCGATCGGACTGCTCGCCGTGGCCGACCTGATCCTCGGGTCCCGGTGAACGACAGGGGCCGGCCGGCAGCCCGGGCGGGCCGGCGGCGGACGGCGGGCCGCCCGGGCGGGTGGTTCCGGCGCCCCGGGGCAGGAGAGAGGTGAGGCCGGTCCGACGAGAGCAGGAGAGGCGGTCCCATGACCCCGACGACCGGGAGCGCGCCGTCCGAGGACGGTGCGTGGTGGAGGTCCGCCGTCGTGTACCAGGTCTATCCCCGCAGCTTCGCCGACTCCGACGGCGACGGGATCGGCGACCTGGACGGCATCACGGGCCGGCTCGACCACCTGGCGGAGCTGGGTGTCGACGTGCTGTGGCTCTCGCCGGTCTACCCGTCTCCGCAGGCCGACAACGGGTACGACATCAGCGACTACCAGGACATCGACCCGCTCTTCGGCGACCTGGCGGCCTTCGACCGGCTGCTGGCCGCCGTGCACGGGCGCGGCATGCGGCTGGTGATGGACCTCGTGGTGAACCACACCTCGGACCGGCACCCGTGGTTCCAGGAGTCCCGCGACCCGGCGAGCCCCAAGCGCTCGTGGTACCTGTGGCGGCCGCCGCGCGGGGAGGCCGGGGCGGCCGGCGCCGAGCCGAACAACTGGGGCTCGTTCTTCTCCGGCCCGGCCTGGACGTACGACGAGCCCGGCGGCGAGTACTACCTCCACCTGTTCTCCTCCCGGCAGCCGGACCTCAACTGGGAGGAGCCGGCCGTGCGGCACGCCGTGTACGCGATGATGCGCTGGTGGCTTGAGCGCGGGGTGGACGGCTTCCGGATGGACGTCGTCAACCTGATCTCCAAGGACCCGGCCCTGCCGGACGGCCCGCTGCGCGGCGACGGACTGCAGGGCGACGGCTCGCCGTCCTACGTCTGCGGGCCGCGCGTGCACGACCACCTGCAGGAGATGCACCGCGAGGTGTTCGCGCAGCGTCCGGACCGGCTGCTGACCGTGGGCGAGATGCCGGGGGTGACGGTCGAGCAGGCGCGGCTGTTCACCGATCCGGCGCGGGCCGAGGTCGACATGGTCTTCCAGTTCGAGCACGTGAGCCTGGACCACGGCCCCGGCGGCAAGTTCGACCCGCGCCCGCTGCGCCTGACGGACCTGAAGGCGTCCCTGGCCCGCTGGCAGGAGGGTCTCGCCGCCACCGGCTGGAACAGCCTCTACTGGAACAACCACGACCAGCCCCGGATCGTCTCCCGGTTCGGCGACGACGGCCCCCTCCACCGGGTCCGGTCGGCCACCATGCTCGCCACCGTCCTGCACCTGCACCGCGGCACGCCCTTCGTCTACCAGGGCGAGGAACTGGGGATGGCCAACGCCCCGTTCGCCTCGATCGGGGACTTCCGGGACATCGAGTCGCTCAACCACCACGCGCAGGCGCTGGCGGCGGGCGAGGACCCGGAGCAGGTGCTGCGCGGCCTGCGGGCGATGGGCCGGGACAACGCCCGGACCCCGATGCAGTGGGACGCCTCGCCGGGCGCCGGGTTCAGCACCGGGACCCCGTGGATCGCGGTCAACCCCGACCACACCACCGTCAACGCCGCCGCCGCCCGGCGCGACCCGGCGTCGGTCTACCACCACTACCGGCGGCTGATCGCCCTGCGCCACAGCGAACCGGCGGTCGTGCACGGGGACTTCACGATGCTGCTGCCGGAGGACGAGCGGGTCTACGCGTTCACCCGCAGCCACCGGGACACGACGCTGCTGGTCATCGGGAACTTCACCGGCGCGAGCGTCCGGCTCGACCTGCCGCCGCAGTGGCGGGAGGCCGAACGGATCCTGGGGAACGTACCCGGCACCGGCCCGGCGGAACCGGGGACCGCGACCGTCCTCGCGCCCTGGGAGGCGCGCGTGCACCGCCGCACCGAAGGGAGCGCCGCCCGATGCGACTGACCGCCACCGCCGACCTGTGGTGGAAGAACGCGGTGGTGTACTGCGTGGACGTCGAGACCTACCAGGACGGCGACGGGGACGGGGTCGGCGACTTCACCGGTCTCACCGGGCGGCTCGACCACCTGGTGCGGCTCGGTGTGACCTGTCTGTGGCTGATGCCGTTCCAGCCGACCCGCGGACGCGACGACGGCTACGACATCACCGACTACTACGCCGTCGACCCCCGGCTCGGCACCTTCGGGGAGTTCACCGAGTTCGTCCGCGCGGCCCGCGACCGCGGGCTCCGGGTCATCGCCGACCTGGTGGTCAACCACACCTCCGACCACCACCCGTGGTTCCTGGACGCCTGCTCCGGCCGGGACGCCGCCCGCCGCGACTGGTACGTGTGGAGCGACAGCCCGCCGGCGGACGGCCCGCAGGGCCTCACCTTCCCCGACGCGGAGAAGAGCCTGTGGCACTACCACGGGGCCACCGGCCAGTACTACTTCCACCGCTTCTACCGGGAGCAGCCCGACCTCAACATCACCAACCCCGAGGTGCGCGACGAGATAGCGCGGATCATGGGCTTCTGGATGCAGCTGGGCCTGTCCGGATTCAGGGTCGACGCGGTGCCGTTCCTCCTGGAGACCACCGGACAGGTCGACGCCGTGAACCTCCCGGACCCGCACGGCTTCCTGGCCGGTCTGCGGGCCTTCGCCGGCCGCCGCAACGGCGAGGCGATGCTGCTGGGCGAGGTCAACCTGCCGTACGAGGAGACGCGCGCGTTCTTCGGCGACCCCGTCTCCGGCGGCGAGCTGACGATGTGCTTCGACTTCATCGGCATGCAGCAGATGTACCTGTCGATGGCGAGGCGGGAGGCCGCCCCACTGGCCCGGTCACTGCGGGAGCGGCCGCCGCCGCCCCGGGACGGGCAGTGGGCGACGTTCGTCCGCAACCACGACGAACTCACCCTCGACAAGCTCTCGGAGCCGGAACGCGCCGAGGTCTTCGCGGCGTTCGGCCCGGAGCCGGACCTGCAGCTGTACGGACGGGGCCTGCGCCGCCGGCTCCCTGCCATGGTCGACGGCGACCGGCGCCGGATCGAACTCGCCTACAGCCTGCTGTTCACCCTGCCGGGCACGCCCGTGCTCTTCTACGGGGAGGAGATCGGCATGGCCGAGAACCCCGACGCCGAGGGCCGGCTCGCCGTGCGCACACCCATGCAGTGGACCCCGGAACCGACGGCCGGCTTCTCCGTGGCCGACCCGGCCCGCTACCCCCGGCCGCTGACCCGGGGCAGGTTCGGTCCCGAGCACGTCAACGTGCGCGACCAGGCACACGACCCCGGCTCGCTGCTGGCCCGGATGCGCTCCTTCGTCCAGGGGTACCGCGAGGCCCCGGAACTGGCGTGGGGCCGCTGCGAGGTGCTCGACTCGGGCGACCCCGCCGTCCTCGCCCACCTCAGCTCCACCCCGGACGGCGCGGTCCTGGCGCTGCACAACTTCGCCGACCGGCAGGTCACGGCCACACCGAAGGGCCTCCCGGCGGGCCTCCTGACCGACGTGCTGACGGGAGCCGCGGCCGGGTCCACCGACGGACCGGGCACCGCGCTCGCGCCGTACGGCTACCGCTGGCTGCGGATCGAACGGGCCTGACCGGGTCCCGTTCCCCGCCACGCCCGCCGCCGGCGCTCCCGTGGCCCGCCGCCCCTCGCAGGAGTCCGGCCGCGCGGGCCGGCGGCAGGGGTTGCCCGCGCGCACGATCGGTGCGGCCACCGCCGCCCGGGACGAAACGCGCTCGGCGCTCGGACATGCCGTTGTCGTCGAGCACCGCACCCACGGCGGCGCCACCGGCTGCCACCCGCGCTCCGAGGACCGGGCGGCCTTCACACCCCCGCGGGCCCGGGCGGCGAGTCAGCGCCGCCGGTGGCGACCGGTGCCTCGCCGTAGCAGCGGCACCGGCGTGTCGGCTTGTGGGAAGAGCGGCGGCCCGCCGCCGGCAGTGATCATCTGGTAGGCCACGGCGTAGGTGTCCGCGACCGCGACCGGCTGCCACTCCTGGCCGTCCCACTCGACGACAAGACGTGGCACGTCCTTGAACAGCGGGTGTCCGCCGGGCCGGGGCTCGCCGTCGAGGACGAACGCGTCCCGGGTGCCGACCGGAGGCTTCAGGCCGACGCGGTCGGCGTACCAGTCGGGCAGCGGTTCATCGCCGGGGACGGGCACGTCGCGGATCCTCTCGCCGACGGAGCAGTGGCGGCCTGAGCCGAGGTTAGCCGCCCACGGCCACGACGGCCCGCTGTTGTGCGAGATACACGGGTCGGCCGGCTGCGGGGATGTCCGGCCGGCCGAGGTGGGCGAGCAGGACCGACCGGGCCCGGGTGACGAGATCCTCGACCGCGTACGAGCTGAGGTCGGGCGGCAGCGCAGCGCGCACCGCCGGGTCCTCGACGGCCTGGTCGAGGAGCTGCTGGAGAAGCCAGTGCCGGGTGAGGAGCTGCACGCCGAAGGTGACGTGCAGGGAGTGCTCCGCGGTGGTGTGCCCGAAGTGGACCCAGCCGCGGGGGATGAAGAGCACCTGGCCGGCCCGCAGCACGACCGACTCGGCCCGGTCATGGACCCGGTCGAGCTGCTCCGTGGTGAAGCCGACCGCGGTCCAGCGGTGCCGGCTGAGCGGATCGGTGACGATCGGCGGGTGCAGGCGCCACGTCTTGGCGCCCTCGGCCTGGGCGAGGAAGACGTGATGGGTGTCCCAGTGCGGCCCGTACCCGGTGGATTGCGGCGGGGTGAGGTAGACGTTCGCCGTGACGGGGTGGCCGAGCTCTGCGGCGAGGCGCCGCACGGCGTCGCGCAGCGGCGGCCACGACAGGTGCAGGCCGTTGAGGACCAGGGTGTGTGTCGGATGATCGGCGTCCGGTGGCAGCGGCGAAGGAGCGCCGCGGTGGACCATGCCGAGCTCGATGGGACACAGCGCCGGGTCGGCGACGACCTGCCGCGCGGCGTCGCGGTCGAAGAGGACAGCGAGCCGGTCGCGGTCGACGTCGTGGACGGTCGGCCGCTCGGGCCATGAGGCGAGGAACGACTTCGGGTCGTCGACCAGCGTGGCGAGGACGGACATGCGGGCTCCAGCGGGGTGAGACAGGAAAGCGACGGGGCGGGGGCCGGGACGCCCGCGAATGCGCGCCACAGCGGACGGCCCGGCCGAACCAGGGGTCAGGCGATCAGGTGGTCGAACTCGCCGGCCTTCGCGCCGGCCACGAACGCGGCGAGCTTCGTGCGGGTCGCGGTGAGCGGTACCTGCGCCGGGTCGGTGGTGATGCCGATCCGGACCTGCCCGGCGTCGTCGACGGCGACGCCGATCGAGTCGTCGAGGTTGTTGACGTTCGACTTGCTGGACTTCTCCCAGCGCAGGCCGTTCGGGGCGCCGAGCGGGTCGTAGCCGTCGACGGTGATGGCGTGGCTCATCGTGGTGTCCCTTCCACCGGGTCCGGCAACCGGGTCCGGCTGCCGTGCAACCAGGTAACCGTCGACGGGCGGTCCCGGTCGTCAGCCCGGCACGGACGTGCAACCGACGTGCGGAACGCGCACAGAATGTGCACGGACCGTCGCCCTGGGTGTACCGTCAGGGCGGTTGCCACTCCGCCGGGTTGGAGGACTGATGGCGGTGCAGACGGTCGGCGGCCGGGATATCGGAGCAGTCGTCCGAGGCGCCCGAGCTGCGGCACGAATGACCCAAGGAGAGCTCGGCCGGCGCTGCGGCTACTCCGCATCCACCGTGAGCCGCGTGGAGGCCGGTTCACTGCGCCCGACGCCCGAGACACTGCTGCGCATCGCCGAGGCCCTGCAACTGCCCCCGCAGCGCCTCGGCGTCGTACCGGTACCGGCATCACGGCACGCTGGCGCGATCTCTGCCACCGCCACAGGGGCGACGGTTAGGGTGGCAGTGGATGTGATGCCCGCTCAGCAGGAGGATCCCGTGCGACGTCGAGAACTGCTGGCCGGGATCGTCGGCACCACCGCCGCCCTGATTCCCTCCCCCGCCACCGCGGCGCCGCGCACCGGCCCGGTCGGCGACGACCCGACCGCCGCCCTGGAACGCGCCCTCTACGCCCCGGAGCCCAGCGGGCCCGTACCGGCGGCCGTCCTGGATCGTGCGCTCACCTCCGCCCGCAACGAGTTCACCGCGGCACGCTACGGCCGCCTCGGCCAGGCCCTGCCTGCACTCCTGGGCGCCGCCGAGGCCGGCCGCGCAGCGGCCGGCGCCGCCCGCGAGCGGGCCCACGCCGCCATCGCCCGGGCCTACATCCTGGCGACCGAACTCGCGGTGAAGCAGCACTCCGACATGGCCTGGGCCGCCGCGGACCGCGCGCTCGCCGCCGCCCGCGCCGGAGGCAGCCCCGTCGTCATCGGCGAAGCAGCCCGGGTCCTTGCCATCACCATGCGCCGCTCCGGCCGGCCCGCCGCCGCCGTCGACCTGCTGCGCCGCACCGCCGCAGACCTCACCGGGCAGAGCGGCGCCGCGCCCCGCGCCGTCGGCGCCACCCTGCTCCTCACCGCGGCGTACACCGCGGCCTGCGATCGGCACCGGACCGACGCCCTCGACCTCATGTCCGGCGCCGAGGACGCCATCCGCCGCATCCCGGGCGGCGCCCCGGCATCGCCGCTGTTCACCGTCGACGCCACCGCGACGCAGCGCGACCTGTACTGGATCGGCGTGCACAACGCTCTCGGCACGCCCGACGAGGCGGTACCGTACGCCGCACGCCTCACCCCCGCATCGATGCCGACCGCGGAACGCCGCGCACGTCTCGGCACCGACGCCGCCCGCATGTGGCACCAGCTCGGAGACCACCGCCGCACCTTCGCCGCGCTGCGCCTCGTCGAGCAGGCCGCCCCGGAAGAGGTGCGCCGACCGGCGCTCCGCGCGCTGACCGCCGACCTGCTGTACTCGCCCTCACCGGTGCCCGGGCTGCGGGAGTTCGCCCGCCGGACCGGTGCCGCCACCGTCTGACGCCCTACCCGGTGCGAGCGCTCGACCGTCCGACCACGTCTGCGGGAGGCTGCGCCACGAAGCCGGCTCGCCGCGAGCTCTCCTCCGCGGGCGGATCCGGCCGACCGGCGGAAAATCCGACGGGACGTCAGTCGCTCGGCGTCACGGCCGTGTCCAGGTAGAAGGAGTCGATGCTCTGCACGGCCCGGGTGAAGTCGTCGAGCTGGACGGGCTTGGTCACGTAGGCGTTGGCGTGCCGACGGTACGCACCGGTCACGTCGTCGGGTGCGGCCGAGGTGGTGAGCACGACCACGGGGATCGACTTGAGGCTCTCGTCGATCTTGATGATGTCCAGCAGCTCACGGCCGTTCATGCGCGGCATGTTGAGGTCCAGCACGATCAGGTCCGGCAGCAGGGCCCCCTCCGCGCGCAGGTGCTCCAGGGCGTCCTCGCCGTTGCCGACCCGCACGATGTCGCGCTGCGCCTTCTCCTCCAGCGCCTCCTCGATGAGCATCGCGTCGGCGGCGTCGTCCTCGACGAGCAGCACGCGGTAGGGGCGTCCGGGGGCGAGCGTGATCATGGTGATCTCCTGGGTGTCTGTCGCGTGCGGTCGCAGATGGGAGGTACGTACGTCCCGTGCCCGCTGTCCGCCGGGTGACGACGGCGACGGTACCCGGCATGCGCGCATCATAGGCGACCGGCACGACCGTCCGGCGCGGCGTCGCCAAGTACAGTGCGGTACGCCGGGTGCACCGCACGGCGCAGGGGCGGACCGGTCGAAGGCCGGCCGAGGGGGAGGATGTCGTCATGGCCCAGGAGCAGCAGGCCGCCGCACCGGCGCTCCCGACGGCCGCGGCCGACCGCAGGGGCGTGGCGCGGTGGACGACCCGGCGGTGGCTCAGGGCCGGCGTGGGCACCGCGCTGGTGGTGCTGTGCGCGCTCGGTACGGTCGGGGCCTGGGCCCTCGACCACGCGGCGGCCGTCTCCGACCACCTCGTGGACCGCTCCTCGCCCGCGCTCATCGCCTCCGTCCGGCTGGAGAGCGCCCTGATCAACCAGGAGACCGGCATACGCGGCTACGGCGCCACCGGCCGGAGCGAGTTCCTCCAGCCCTACACGCTGGGGCTGCGCCAGCAGGCCTCCGCCGTCGCCGTGCTGCGCTCCCTCGCCGGGACCGATCGGACCGATCGCGACAACGCCGACCTCGACGCCGTACTGGCGTGCGCCCGGGTGTGGCAGGAGAGCGTCGCCCGGCCGGTCGCCGCCCTGCCTCCCGGCGCGCCGGCCCCCGACGACGTGCCGAGCGCCGACCGCGGGAGGCAGACGTTCGACGACGTGCGCACGGCACTGACCGCGCAGCAGCAGCACCTGCAGGACGAACGCGCCGCAGGCCGGGCCGACCTGGCCGCGGCACGCCGCCTGCGCGACACCGTCTTCATCGCCATCGGCGCCGTCGTCCTGCTCATGACCGCGCTCGTCTTCGAGGGCCTGCGGCGCGGCGTGACCGGGCCCCTCACCCGTCTCGGCGCGGACGCCCGCCGGGTCAGCGCCGGCGATTTCGCCCACCGCATCACCCCCACCGGCCCGGCGGACCTGCAGGCCCTCGCCGCCGACGTGGACGCGATGCGCCGCCGCCTGACCGAGGAGGTCGCCCTCAAGGAGCGGGCCCGCCTCGACCTCGACCGGCAGGCGGCGGACCTGCGCCGCTCCAACGCGGAACTCGAGCAGTTCGCCTACGTGGCCTCGCACGACCTCCAGGAGCCCCTGCGCAAGGTCGCCAGCTTCTGCCAGCTCCTGCAGCGCCGTTACGCGGATGCGCTGGACGCCAGGGCCAACCAGTACATCGACTTCGCCGTCGACGGCGCCGGGCGCATGCAGACCCTCATCAACGACCTCCTCACCTTCTCCCGCGTCGGGCGGACCATGGACGCCCGGCTGCCGGTCGACCTCGACGCCCTGGCCGACCGGACCCTCGACACGCTCAGCATCGCCATCGAGGAGAGCGGCGCCCGGATCACCCGTGACCCGCTCCCCACCCTCGACGGCGACCCCACCCAGCTCGGCATGCTCCTGCAGAACCTGATCGGCAACGCCGTCAAGTTCCGCTCCCCCGAACGCCCCCCGCGCATCCACCTCGGCGCGGCCCGGGACGCCGACGGCACCTGGACGTTCGCGGTCGAGGACAACGGCATCGGCATCGAACCCGAGTTCGCCGAGCGGGTCTTCGTCATCTTCCAGCGCCTGCACACCCGCGAGGCCTACGAGGGGAACGGCATCGGCCTGGCCATGTGCAAGAAGATCGTCGAGTACCACGGCGGCACCATCGCCCTCGACCCCCGCCACGCACCCGGCACCCGCCTCACCTTCACCCTCCCCGGCTCCTGACCCGCCAGCCGCGCCCGGGCAACCGGACTCCGAAGACCGCGCCCGACGACGACCACGCCCGACGACCACAGCCCTGCACCGGCCGGGCCGCCCCCGTCAGCCGCCCGAGGCCCACTGGTGGGCGCTGCCCCGGTGGACGGCGGCGTAGATGCGGTCGCGCAGCAGGTTGGCGTCGTGGTCGGTGAGGGTGCGGTCCAGGTGCCGCAGGACCACCGTGAGGAGGACGTTCTTCTGGTCCGAACGGGCTCCGAGGCGTTCCAGGGCCTGCGGCGGGAGTTCGCTGCACGGCGTCTCGGCGCGGATCTCGACGGTCTCCACGCAGTCGGCGTCCGGCCCGAGGGCGTCGCGCACCCGATCGCCGAGGTCCTCTGCCAGGTCGTCCCGGTCGACGGCGACGGAGAGGTCCCGCCGGACGGGGGGCATGGCGGACACGGGCCGGTAGGGAGCCAGGTCCGCCATCTGTGCGGCGACGGAGGGCTCGGCCGAGCGCAGGAGGCGGATGTCCGGGATGCCCTTGAGCAGCATCAGCATCCGGTCGAGCCCCATGCCGAGCGCGAGACCGCTCCACGAGGCGCCGAGGCCGGCCCGCCCGAGCACCTGCGGGTGCGCCAGCCCGCACTCCGCGATCTCGATCCATTCACCGTCCCGGTCGACGTCCACCTGGCGGCCGGCGAGCGTGTACGGGTGGACACGGTCCTCGTGGCGGTGAATCGCGCCGGGGAGGAGACCGTCGACGAGTGTCGTGACCATCTCGTCCAGATCCGCGGTCGTCGTCGGGGCCGGGCGGCGGGTCACGCGCCACAGGTCGAGCTGATGGGGAGTGCCGGTGTGCAGGCGGTCGATGCTGTCGCGGCGGTAGACCAGGCCGGGGCAGACGAGGAGCACGTCGTCGGCCGGGTCCGCGGCCAGCGCACGCAGCGCGGCCGGGACCAGCGCGCTGGAGTGGCTGCGCAGCATGGTCCGGTCGTCGACGTACCGGGTGTAGCGGGCCTCGCGCGTGACGTCGCCCGGGTCGTAGCCGAGATTGTCGTAGTTGTCCTCGACGGTGACGGTGCGCTCGCCGCGGTACCGGCGGACTTCGCAGCCCCAGCGCTCCGCCAGCGCATCGACGGCGCGGTCGAGGACGAGCTGCAGGGCGTGCGGCCCGGCGGCGGGATCGGTGAGGTCCCGGACGGACAGGTCACGGGCGAGCTGTTCGGTGGAGAGGTGGGCGGGCATGTCGGCCTCCTGGCCAGGAGCGGTGACGGGGGTCGAGAACCCCCCGGCCCCTGGGCCTGGCCGCACGGTGGGATCGGCCGACTCAGCTCCGGAGACGTGGCGAGGTCCGACCCCTGCGGCGCCCTTCGGGGGCCGGGGGGCCGGTAAATCGGCGAGAGATCGCTACGACGGCCACATCGGTACTGTAGCGGGCCCGCCGGGGCCGGTCCCGTCGTTTTCCCGCGCAGGCGCCCGGTCGTCGGCGGACGTCAGCCGGCGCGGACACGCCGCTGCTCGGCGCGGGTGGTGCCCGGCTCCGGCGGCGGCCGGTGACGGAGTGTCGGGTGAGGGCGTGTCAGATACCGGGCGGGGGTCCCTGGTCCGGGGCTCCGCCGCGTCGTTCAGACCTCCGGACGCTCCGGGGTCGGCCCGGCGAGCCGCAGCAGCATCGTGTCCGACTCCCCTTCGCGTCCGACGACGGTGAAGCCACGGGCGGCGTAGAGGCGGACGGCCGGGTTGCCGTCCTCCACGCTGAGGCTCAGGAGGTCGACGGAGGACCGGGCCGCCGTCTCCACCAGCGCGTCCAGGAGGGCGCTCCCGACGCCGCGGCCGCGGTGCCCCGGGAGCACGCCGAGAGTCAACTCCGGTACGTCGGGGGCGACGTGACCGTAGCCCGGATCGTCGGCCGGAAAGGTCCGCGCCCACACGGCGCCGATCGGCCGGCCGGTGTCGTCCTCGGCCACCACCCCGAAGTCTCCCGCCCGGGGCCAGCCGGTGACGTAGTGCGCGATGTGCGGCATCCGCAGCATCTCCGCCGAGGTGTGCCGGGCCCCGTCCCAGTTGAAGGCCTCCAGCAGGACGTCCGCCAGGAAGTCGGCGTCCTGCCCGGTCGCGGGCCGGAGCCGCACGGGGGCGCCGGGCAGGTGTGACCCGGACATGGGATCGGTGTGCACGGGATGCCTCACTTCATGCTGTCGCCGGGGAGGCGGCCATGCTACTTCGCCCGAACGGCTGGCCTGGATCCGGCAGGCCGGGCCCGTCGTCCCTGCACGTCACCGCCGCACGCCGCAGGCGCCTGCGGTCGACCGCCCGGTGTCCCGGTACCGCGGCCAGGCCCCACGCACCGCTCCGACGCCGCGGTCGGCGTCCGACAGGACGGCGCCGGTCCCGGGGTACGGCCGAGCGGCAAGCGATCAGTCGGGCGGTGGGGGCAGCAGTGGTCCGAGCGGTCCGAGGTCGAGGTTGAGGTCCTGGAGGGTCAGGTCGTAGCGGGTGCAGAGTTCGGTCATGCGGTCGTGGAGTGTCATGAGGGTGACCCCCAGGGTCTCCTCCTGCTCCTCCGTGAGGCCGCCGGCCTCGACCCGGCGAACCGCCTGCCGTTCGATGAGCTGCCGCAGGAGCTCCACGACGGTGAGGACCAGTTTCATGAGGTCGCGTTCGACGGTGTCCGGGGCGGTGGTGATCCTGCGTGGCAGGTGCCCGGATGCGGGGAGTGCGGAGGGGCGGGTGTCACCGGAGGTGGCCGGCAGCAGGTGGAAGGCGCGGCCGGCCGCCTCGGCGATCTCACCGAAGCGGTCCGGGTGGCGGGCTTCGCCGGTCATGGCGGTTCGCGCCCGGGTCCGACGGCCGTCGCCCAGGGAACGGGAGTCCGCTCGGTGACGGAGACGACGAGCGCTCGCAGGGAGATCCGGACGAGGTCGATGTCGGCGATGGACAGGACGACGTCCCCGGTGAGGACGACGCCGCTGCCGAGCAGGCGGTCCAGCAGGTCGATGAGGGCGACCTGCCGCTGCGGCAGGGGCCCGTCGGAGCCGGCCGGAGGGCCGTCGACCGTCGTCATGAGGCGGGCCCCCGGTCCGGGCGGACGGCATCCTGTTCGTTCGGCCGTGCCGCGTTCTGCTCAAGCCCGGCGAAGGAGTAGGGAGCCCAGGGCCCGGTGATGACGACCCGCACACCGGGCAGGCCGTCGGCCGACCGCAGGACGTCCGCTCGGAAGGCCGCGGCGTGGTCCTCGGGGACCAGGTAGGCATCGTTGGCGACGTTGGTGCCGGGCCCCGCAGCGAGTTCCCCCTGCTGTACGCGGTGGCGCACACGGTCGACGGCGTGCGGTCCGGCGGCGGCGTCGACCCGCTCGACGGCCGTCCGGGCCACCTCGTAGGCGTCCTGCCGGTGGTGCTGCTCGGCACGACGATGGAGGAGGTAGGCGCGGCCCGGACTGATGTCGTCCGGGGTGGACGCCGGCTGAAGGGCCGCGTCGTCGAGGTAGAGCTTCACACCCCACTCCACCCGGCCGGCCAGCTCGGCGAGGCGGGCGAGGAACATGTCCTGGCGCTCGTCGAGCATGGAACGCACCCGCTCGTCGTCGAGGTAGACCGTGGCCAGGCGCAGCGGCAGGACGGTGGTGTGCCGTGCGACCGCTTCGACCACCGTGTGGTGGACGCGGGCGAGCGTCTCCAGCCACGGCAGCTCTTCGAGGTGGGTACGGAGGGCGTCCTCGCCGAAGTCACCGGCGGGCACCGGGCCCGTGATCGCCACCGGGTCGTGGCCGCGGGTGGGCGGTACGAGCTCCACCGGTGAGGAGGCCACCCCGACGATCGCGGCGACGGCCTGCTGCAGCCCCTCGGTGCGCCGTGCCACGGCGTAGGCGTAGACGAGGTGCCGGGCCGTCACGGCCGGTCCCGATCGGTGGTGGGGCGGGCGCGAGGCGGCGGGCGCTTCGAGCGGGCGCGTCGTTCGGTCGTCTCCTCGGCAGACGTGTCGGTGTCGGTGTCCGTGTCCGTGTCCGTGTCCTCGGCGGGCGGCAGGGCGGCTCCGGCGCGCAGTTCTTCGATCTGTTCGCGGAGGCGCCGGTTCTCCTCCTCCAGCGACGGGCTGCTCCCCGCCCGGGAGGAGAGGGACGGGTCGTGTTCCCACCAGTCGATGCCCATTTCCTTGGCCTTGTCGACGGACGCGATCAGCAGGCGCAGCTTGATGGTGAGCAGTTCGATGTCGAGGAGGTTGATCTGGATGTCCCCGGCGATGACGATGCCCTTGTCGAGCACGCGTTCGAGGATGTCGGCGAGGCTTGCCGACGACTGGCCCGTCGGCGGTGCGGAGCGGGAGGGGAACGAGCCGAGCCTGCCGGCGACGGGTTCGGTCACGGCGTCGTCGCCTCCTTCCGGGCCGGGTGCTGCGGTGCGTGCGGTCAGGTGCCGGACTGCTGCTGCCGGTACGCCCTGATCTCGTCGAGCCGGTCGAGGAGTTCGTCCTCCCGCCGGTCGAACGTCTCGTCGTCGATCTCGCCGGCGAGCAGCGCCTTCTCCAGCGCGGCGAGTTCCCGTTCGACGGGTCCGGGGTCGTAGTACTCGTTCTCCGCGGTCTCCACGACGCGTTCCAGTACCCAGACGGTGCCGCGTACCGGTGCCAGCGGGAGGGTGAGGATCTGGGTGAGCAGGCCCACGGCCTTCTCCTTTCTCGCACGAAGCTGTTCTCACACGAAGCTGTAGGCGGGCAGGGGGCCGTGCAGCCGGAGGTCGAAGTCGCCGCCGAGCTCGGCGGCGAGGCCCTTCTCCGCGGTGAGGAAGAGCTCCCGGTGCTCGTGGTCGACGAGGAAGGAGACGTTCAGGAAGTCCTGGCCGGTCGGCTCGGAGACCACGTCCTGGCGGGCGTGGGGCCGAAGGGCCTCGGTGATGCCGGTGGCGAGCGCGAGGTGACGGGCCCGGACCTCCTGGGCGACGATCTCGCCGAGGGCCAGCGGCAGGTCGGGGCTGCGGCTGCCACCGGTGATGTCGTCGTTGAGCTGCCGGGCCTCGGCGGACTCCAGGAGGATCTCCCGCAGCAGGGAGTCCTCCTCGACGGCGGCCTTCAGGTGGTACTCCGCGCAGCCCTCCAGGGCGGTGAGCCGTTCCAGGTACTCCTCGCGGCGTTGGTGGAGGGCCTCCCGCACCGCGTCGTCGTCGGGGGCGGTGAGGCCGAATCGCAGCGGCAGCACGGTGCCGTCGGCCATGAGCCGTTCCTGGACGGCCTGGTGTGCGGCGAGGTCGCGGCGTTTGGGCCGCAGGTCGGGCGGGGCGTCGCTGACCGTCGCACACAGGGGCCCCGAGCGGACGGTGCGCAGGTGCGAGGGGGGCGCGCCCACGCCGTCGAGGCCGTCCAGGTGCAGGGGGTGGTCGGCAGCGGTGACGGAGTACACGTAGACGGGCACGTCATTCCTCCCGGCGCCGGGTGGGCCTGCGGGCCGGCCGTTCGCGCTTGGGTGCGGGTTCCTTCTGCTCCTCCTCGTCGTCTTGGTCGCGTCCCAGGTGGAGGGTGTCGGTCACCGCCTCCACGGCGCCCGAGAGCGCGCCCTTGCTCTTGCCGTGCGCCCCGCCCTCGGTGACCTGCCCGACGATGTCGGTGAGCTGCGCGGGGGCCTTGCGACCGGCTTCCAGGTCGAGACGGTTGCATGCCTCGGCGAACCGCAGGTAGGTGTCGACGCTGGCGACGACGATGCGGATGTCGATCTTGAGGATCTCGATGCCGACCAGGGAGACCCGCACGAAGACGTCGATCACCAGGCCGCGGTCCAGGATCAGTTCGAGAATGTCGTAGAGACTTCCGGTGCTCCCGCCTCGGGCGGGGACACCGGCTTGGCTTTGCGGCACCACGGTCATGGCGCCTCCTTTCGCCTCGCCGGCCCACTGGACGCCCGGACGGCACGTGCCCCACGGGACCCGGACGAGTCAGGTCGGACGGTCGATCTGCCCCCGGCTGTAGCGGCGGACCCGCTCGTAGGCGAGGAGTTCGCCCTCCTCGTCGAGCGTGACGCGATAGCTGGCGAGCACGCTGGTCGTGTCCGGTATCCGTTCCAGTTCCATCACCTCGACGTCGGCCTGCCAGCCCTCCTCCGTCGGCTTCAGCGCCGACACGGACTCCGGTTGCCGGCCGAGGAGTTGGGCGAGCTGCTCGGCGGCGTTGCGCATCGCGTCCGGTGCCGAGACGCGTCGCCTGCGCGATGCCGGACGGCGGCGGGGGGCCTCGTCCGCATCGGGTGCACGCTTCGGGGCAGGTCTGCGCGGTCTGGCGCCGTCCTCCCTGCCTGCGACCATCTGCCTGCTCCGGGCTCGGAGAAATTGCGGGTTGCCCCCACGGGCACTGTGCTTCATGCTGCCCACCCATCCTCCCTCCGGGGGATCGGCCGCGCACGGCGGGCCTTCGGGCCGTTCACGGCCCGAAGGCCCGCGTGGGCACAGGGCGAGGACATCCCTGCTTGCGCGAGCCGCAGCGCCGTGCATGATCCGGCGCCCCACGTGCGCTCGCCGGGTTGACTGCCCAGACTGGTGGTACGGGCGCGCAGTACGGTGCCCCGCTGCTCGTGCTCGTCCGTCGTGGCCCCTGCCCGCCGTGAGCACCGGTCCGGGGCGTGCGTGACGAGGCGTCACGGCGTGAGCGTCGTGCACCGCACCGGGCTGCCCCTCCGCGCAGGTGACGCTGCGCGCCTCAGCCCGGCAGGGACTCTCCGACACGGAGTGCTCCGGTGCTCCGGGCCGACCACGGCACCGTACGTGCCCCTTTGCGCGGCGCCCGTCCATCGAGAAGGGGCACATGCCGAAGGGACCTGTCTCATGAAGGACACCGCCAAAGTCGCCCTGGCCGCCGCGGTCGCCGGCGGATACGTACTCGGCCGCGCGAAGAAGGGGCGGCTCGCCTTCGCCGCCGCGACCTACCTGGCCGGACGGCGGTTCGGGCTGGATCCGCGTCAACTCGCCACCGAGGGGCTCCGGAAACTCGGTGAGGTGCCCCAGGTCGCGGAGCTCAACGAGCAGGTCAAGGGGGAACTGCTGGAAGCGGGCAAACGTGCGGTGGTCGCCGCGGCCAACCGGCGCGTCGGGGAGCTCGCCGATTCCCTGCGTGAGCGCACCCTCAACGTCGGCAAGCCGAAGCCCGAGGCGGTGGACGAGGAGGAGTGGGAGGACGAGGAACCGTACGACGAGGAGGCCGAGGACGAGGAGGCCGAGGAGGAACCGTACGACGAGGAGGAGCCGGAGGAGGACGAGGGACCGGGCGACGTGGAGCCGGATGAGGAGGAGGGAACGGCCGAGGAGGAACCGGAGGAGGAACCCGCCGAGGAGGAGCCTGAGGAGGAGCCGGAGGAGAAACCGCGACGGCGGCGTACGGCGAGCGGTGACCGACCGGGCAGGCGTGCCTCACGGGCGGCGTCCCGGGACGACGAGCCCGCACCCGAACGCAAGCCGGCGAAGAAGGCGGCCCCGGCCAAGAAGTCGTCCGCAGCCGCCAAGAAGGCCCCGGCGAAGTCCGCTCCCCCCGCCAAACGCTCGACGACCCGCGCTGCACCGGAGAAGAGCGCGGCCAAGAAGGCCTCGGGCCCGAAGGCCGCCGCGCCGGCGAAGAAGACCGCAGCGAAGAAGACTGCGGCCAAGAAGAGCGCGGCCACGAAGACCACCACCGCGGGCAAGCCGTCCACGCGCTCCACCCGCGGGAGGTAGGCCATGGCCACGACGGACCGCAAGTCCCCCGACACCTCGGGTTTCGACAAGCTGCGTGAGGAGGCAGTCCACTACCTGGGTGCCCAGATGGAGCACCTGGTCGAGAAGGCCGGCGACAAGGTCTCCGACCTGACGGGCCGGCTCGGCGACGTCGCGGAGAACGGGGGCGTGCTGCCCAAGGTCGGGGCTCGCGTCCTGCAGGGCGACTCGCCTGCCAAAGCGTTCCTCGGCGAGAAGGCCAAGAGCATCAAGGACAACGTCGTCGACAAGGTCAAGGGGGCGTTCGGCGGCGGCGGCAAGCCGGGACGGAAGTCCGGCAAGAAGCCGATGAACATGATCGAGACCCTCGACGTCGGCGTGCCCCTGCGCACCGCCTACGACCACTGGACCAAGTACGAGGACTTCAGCGGGTTCGCCAAGGGCGTGCAGAGCGTCTCCCAGGGCGACGAGGTCACCACCGACTGGAAGGTCAAGGTCGGACCGTCCAAGCGCAGCTTCAAGGCGACCGTCCAGGAGCAGGTGCCGGACGAGCGCATCGTGTGGACCTCCGAAGGCGCCAAGGGCAGCACGCGCGGTGCGGTGAGCTTCCACGAACTCACCCCGACCCTCACCCGCATCGTCCTCGTCGTCGAGTACTACCCGGCAGGATTCTTCGAGAAGACCGGCAACATCTGGCGCGCACAGGGCCGGCGCCTGCGCCTGGACTTCAAGAACTTCCAGCGCTACGTCTCGCTCACCAACGACGAGGCCGACGGCTGGCGCGGCGAGATCCGCGACGGCGAGGTCGTCAAGACCCATGACGAAGCCATGGAGGAGGAGGAAGCCGCCCGGGAGCAGGAGAACCAGGACGAGGAAGAGGACGGCTACGAGGACGCCGAGAGCGACGACGAGTACGCCGACGAGGAACCCGGGGACGACGAGGAGCAGGAGTACGACGAGGACGCCGACCGGCAGGAGGAGCCCGGGGACGACGGGGAGATCGAGGAGGACGCCCTCGACGACTCGGACGAGGAGGACTTCGAACCGGAGGACGAGGGCGAGGACGACGAAGCCGAGGATGAGGACGAGGACGACGAGGAGGACTTCGAACCGGAGGACGAGGGCGAGGACGACAGGACCCGGCGCTGAGAACGCGGGCGGGCCCGTCACGCCAGAACGACCCCGACGACGCCCTGCAGCACCGTCCCGTTCTCCTGTGCGGCCTCCAGACGCTCCTCGAAGGCTTCAGCGCGCCGGTCGGCCGGGAGTTCCGCGAGGTCTCCCGGCCAGGTGCCGGGCAGCACCACGGTCACCAGCACCACCCCGGCTCCGGCGGCCGACAGCCAGCGCGGCGACACCGCGAGCGCGGGCTGCGGTTCCCACACCTGTCTGCCGCCGACCAGTACCAGCCGCTCGAACCTTCCCCGGCGTACCTGGACGGCCCCGGTCGTCACCGGTGCCTCCCCCGCCGCCAGGACGAATCCGCTCTCCCACGCGTCCACCGCCAGCGCCCCGTAGTCGCCCGCACCGACCTCGACGATCACCTCCGCGACGACGCCCCCGCCCTCCGTCTCCCGCACCGCCAACGCCCACAGCATCGGCCCCTCGTCCGCAGCACCAGTCACACCCCGTTAACGACCGGCCCTCTCCGATCGCACGCCGGGATCCGCAGGACCGGACGGCCGGCGGACGGCCGGTGCCCCGCGGGCGACGAACAGCGGACGCCGAACCGCGGGCGAGAGCGGGCACGAGAACGGGCACGAGAGCGGGGACGGTTCGACGGGGACGGTTCGACGGCCGATACCGGGTAGGCGCGTACCGTCCGGAGATTCCGGGCCGTGTGAACCTGCGCGAAAGGACGGACCATGAGCAGTGGCGACATGGGGGACGACGTCTACCAGCCGGACGGCGGGGCACCCGAGGACGCGACACCACCCGACCTGGAGAACGCGCTGGACGAGCGCGACTACGACGACGTCCTGGACGAGGGCTACTCGCCACCCGAGCGGCCGCTCGCGGTCGACCGGCCGGGGACGACCACGGCGGAGCAGCACGACGGCGAGACGCTCGACCAGCGGCTCGCCCAGGAGGTGCCGGACGTCGGGGAGGCCGCCGGGGACGGCATCGGCGATCTGCCCGGCGCTGCCGGCGAGCCCCGTGACCGCGAGGTCGGGGACGTGCGGGCGGGCCGTCTGGTGGCTCCCGACGAGGGGGCCCACGCTGACACGGAGAAGGAGCTGTGGGGCACCGACGTGGGGGTCGATGCCGGGGCGGCCGGCGCGGAGGAGGCCGCCGTCCACGTCGTCCCCGCCGAGGACACCGAGGCGGACCCCGGCGTCCCGCCACCCGCGTAGTCGGCCGGTCCGCGGCGGTTCGTCCGGCCCCTCGCGCCGCCCGGTGTCCGCGCCGTGCAGGAGACGGCCGTGCAGGGATGCCGGACGGCCCGCGCCGGACGGCACCCCACCTGCCGCAGCCCTCGCACCGGTCGGCGCCGATCAGTGGGTCTCGCGGCGCTCCTTCATCTCGGCCTCCGCGATGTGGTCCCGGCCGCCGACCAGGGCTTCGCGCACCTGCCGCTCGACCTCGGTGAAGCGCCGGTGGTATCCGTCGTCGTAGGCCTCGACGATCTGGAACGTCCACATGCCCGGCAGGACGTCCGCGCCCCGCACCTCGCGCTCCACCAGGTCGGCGAGGTCACCGTGTCCGGCCCGGCGCAGCGCTTCGACAGCCTCGCCGACCGCCTTGTCGGCGCCGCCGGTCATCTGGTGGAAGTCGTACAACCGCCCCCGGGCCCGCACGGTCGTCTCCAGCGCTTCCGAGAGCAGCCCCAGCGCCTCGACCGTGGCGTCGCCCACGCCCTCCGGGCGGGCGTGCCGCCGCAGGGACTCGTCACCGCTCGTCATGCGCCCCTACCTCCGTCGCCACCTTGTCGGTCATGTCGGTCATGGTCCGCCGTCCCGGTCGTCTGCGTGCGTGTTCCCGGCCGGAGCGCCTTCCACGCGTGGCGGCCGGGACGGCGGCTCGTCACAGCTCGTGGACCGGACGAAACAACCCGGACCCGCCGTACCGCCTCTGCGGCGGGGCAGGGCACGGCGTCACGGTGCTCCCCGTGCCGTGCGGTGCGGTGACGGACGGTCGTACGCCGCCCGGGGACGAGCGGCCGGGGACGGCGGCCGGGCCGGGTGGCCCGGCCGCCACGGTCAGCCCTTGGCGGCGGCAGTCGACCAGCGCAGCGCACGGCCGAGGAAGGGCTTCGCCTCGGCCTCGGCGGAGAGGGCCGCGCCGACCGGTGCCGCTTCCGGCCGGGGCCCGGTGGAGGGTAGGGCGCGGGCCATCTCCGCGACCTCCGCCACCGGACGCAGCAGCGCCGCCCGGGCGAGCGCGCGGCCCAGCGGATCCGGGGCGCTCCGGGCCAGTAGACCGGCGAGTTGCACCACCTCTTCGACCGGGCGTCGCAGCACGGCCTCGGTGGTCACCAGGTCGACGGCAGGACCCTCCCCGTCCAGTGCCGCGACGAGTTCCGCCACCTCGGCGACCGGTCGCAGGACCGCCGCGGCCCGCACGGCGGCGTCCGCGCCGGGGAAGGTGTGTCCGGCCAGCAGGCGCAGCAGTTCCGCGACCTCGTGGGCGGGGCGGCTGGCCGCCGCGGCGTCGAGGACCACCACCGCCAGCCCGCCGGGTCGCTCGTCCGAGCCGGCCGGGGGTGGTGGGCAGTCGTCCGGCAGCGGGGACGTGTCCGTGGACATGGGACGGGCCACAGTCAGAACTCCTTCGAACAGCAGGTACCGGTTCGTGGCCGATCGACCACACGCTGCAAGCATCCGCACCGCACCCGGTATCGGCCACTTGGACGCATGCCTCCGCCACCGGTCGGGACAGGTCGCGGTCCCGCCCGCCCGCGAGGGTGCGGGTTCGGGTGCCGGGGCCGCCCCGGGCCCTGCCCATGGCGGGGCCTGTGGCTGCGCCGTTCGGGGGCCGGCCGTTCCGGCGCGGCGGCAGGGCGGGCGCCGTGTCGAGAAGGTGGACCGGCGTTCGTCCGAACGGGGAGGACGGCCCCGGGCCGAACCGACAGTCACCCCACCCCGATCACCCCCCACCCTGGTCACCCCCACCGCCGTCGCCCCACCGCCGTCGGCACCCGGCCGCCTCGGCAGGCCCGCGGAAACGGCCGCGGTCCTCGATTCGGGAGCACCGGGAGGGGTAACCGTGCGGCATGAGCCGAGACGAACCTTCGGGCGCCGGAGCGCCGGTCCCCGCCCAGGACCGCTGGCCGTCGGGTGGACCCGTACTCAGCGTCGGCGTCGAGGAGGAGTACCTGCTCGTCGACCCGCTGACCGGACTGCCCGCGGCCCGCGCCGAGCAGGTGCTCGGGGCGGCACGGCTCCAGTCCGCGCTGGACCCCGGCGAGGTCCAGCACGAACTCCTCCAGGCACAGGTCGAGATCGCGACACCGGTGTGCGGCACGCTGGAGGAGATCGGGGGGCACCTCCTGCGCATGCGGCACGCCCTCGGGGAGGCCGCGGAGGCGTCCGGCTGCCGACTGGCGGCCGGAGGCGCCGCCCCGATGACAGGCCGCACCCCGGTACCGGTGACCCCCTCCGCGCGCTACCGCGCGATGCACGCCGACGCTCCCCGGCTCACCGACGAACAGCTGGTCAACGGCATGCACGTCCACGTGGGCGTGCCCGACCGGCGGCTGCGGGTGGCCGCCCTGAACCGGCTGCGCCCCTGGCTGCCCGTCCTGGTGGCACTCGCCGCGAACTCACCGGTGTGGGAGGGGGACGAGACCGGTTTCGCCAGCTGGCGCACGGTGGTGTTCAACCGCTGGCCGGTCACCGGCATCCCGCCGCAGTTCGCCGACCCGGACGACTACGACCGGCGCACCCTCGCCCTCCGGGAGAGCCGGATGATCCGCGACGAGGGTCAGATCTACTGGCAGGCCCGGCTGTCCGCCCGCTACCCGACGGTCGAGGTCCGGGCCATGGACGTGCAGATGCGCGCCGACGACGCCGTCATGCTGGCCGGCCTGGTCCGCGCACTGGTCGCCACCGCCGTCCGGGAGGAGCTGGAGGGCCACCCGATGCCCGACCGGCAGCCCGAGAGCCTCTCCGGGGCCGGCTGGCATGCCGCCCGGTACGGCCTCACCGACGAACTCCACGACCCCCTCACCGGCCGGCTCCGCCGGGTCGGCGACATCGTCAGCCTGCTGGTGGACCACACGGCCCGGGCGCTGGAGGATGCAGGGGACACCCGGCAGACGACCGCAGCGCTCCACCGACTGCTCCGCGAGGGCAACGGCGCCGAGATCCAGCACCGGGCGTTCGCCGACACGGGCCTCACCGGCCTCCTGCGGCTGATCACCGACCTGACCGTCTCCCGCTGACCGGCCCGCCGGGCGCCTCGGACTCTCCGCCCCTCGGCCCCTCCGCCCCTGCGCCCGGAGCCGGCAGCGCTGCCGGATTGAGTTGCGGATCGCCGGGCAGAAGCAGGCCAGGGGGCATTCGAAGGAGAGTCCGCATGATCATCCTCGGAGTGATCCTCCTCGTCATCGGCCTCATTGCGGGGCTGGGCTTCCTCTGGACCATCGGTGTGGTCCTGCTCGTGGTCGGACTGATCCTGTGGGTCCTCGGACTCGTCGGCCACGAAGTCGGCGGACGGCGCCACTACTGGTGACCCCGACCGCTGTGCCCCTCCGACGCCGTCGGCGTCCGGACCGGCCGGGCCGTGACGGGTGTCCGGACCGGCCGGGCCGTGACGGGTGTCCGGACCGGCCGGGCCGTGACGGGTGCCGTGACGGCTCGCACGATCCGGAATGCCGCTCGGACACGGCGTCGCCGCACCGCCCTCGCGTAGGACGCCGATCGGCATCCCGGTAGCTCGGTGACAGATCCGATCGGCATCCCGGTAGCTCGGTGACCGAACTGTCCCCGCCGGATCGGCGACATCGCCCGAGCTGCGCTCGTTCTCGACGGAGCCCGGAAGCGATCGCCGTCGAGACGACCTCAGCGGCCGGACTGCAGCAGCATCTCCGCCCACACCGTCTTCCCCTGCTCCTGCGGGTCGTGCCCCCAGCGGACGGCGAGCCGGTCGACGACGAACAGCCCGTGTCCCCCGACCCCGTCCGCCTGGTGCGGACGTGGCCGCGGCCGCGCCCGGCTCGAATCCGTCACCGCGATCGTCAGGCGGTTCCCCCGGTGCTCCAGGTCGAGCTGCCGGGGGCCGCCCGCATGGCGGACGGCATTCCCCACGAGTTCCGCGGCCACGAGCGCGGCATCGTCGACCGCCTCCCCGGAAACGTCGAGGTGCCAGTCGGCGAGAGCCCGTCGCACGGCGGCCACGCCGTCGCCGACGGGGGTCGCCCCGCCGGTGGGCTCGAAGTGGAGTCGATGGTGGTGGCCGGGGTCGGCGCACGGGGTGACAGGGCACATGGACAGCTCCTGGAGCAGTCACGTAGGGATTTCCTTCGTCACACCGGCGCCTGCCCGCCGCCCCCGCCGTCACACCTGCTCCGGCGCGCATTGCCCCAGGCCGTCGGAGGTCCGCCGCGGCCTGTGACGGCCCTGCGCGAGCGGTCCGCCTCCGCGCCGGAGGTGAGCCCCTGGGGTGATCTGCCGCGGTGGACCGCCCCAGCCGCTCCCGCGCTCGCCGCACCACTGTGCCGCTGCGCCAGGCGCCTACCCCGCACCACCGGTCCGCGGCGGCAGCGCGGTGGGCCCGGCCGGCGCGACGTCGGGCGGGCCTTCCAGGAGTGCGAGGAGGGCGGCGACGGTGTGCCCGGCCTCCGCGGGGTGACGCAGCTCGGTGTCGGGGTTGACGTGGTACCGGTTGCGGCGGCCCTCGCGGCTGCGGGTGATGTACCCGCCGGCCTCCAGATCGGTGACGATGCTCTGCACGGCGCGCTCGGTGACCTGGCACGCGGTGGCGACGTCACGCATGCGGATGTCGGGGTCACGGGAGATCAGGGACAGCACCCGGGCGTGGTTGGTGAGGAAGGTCCAACCGGTGCGGGGATCGGCACGCGTCTCCATGCGCCCATCGTATGACCGCCCATTCCTGCACCGCAATACACGCACTGCCATTCGTGTATCCCTTGACATGGGTTCCCTCGGCGCGCAGCATCGAATCAACAGCCCTGCCCGACCGGGAAGGAGCCCGCCATGTTCGACAACGCGTTCCTGCCGCCCCAGGCCACCGCCTGTCCCTCCTCCGTGGCGGTGGTCGCGCCGACACCGTCGCCGCCCCGTGCCGACCGGCAGGGACCGCTGACGGTGCACACGGTGCGGGCCCTCGGCGGGCTCAGCCGCGTGCGGGTGGCCGGCGAGATCGACCAGGACAACGCGGCCGTCCTCCGGGACGCGCTGCTGGCACTCCCGGCCGGGACACCGCGAGCGATCGACCTCGACCTGCGCGACGTGACCTTCATCGACTGCGCAGGCCTGAACATCCTGCTCGAACTGCGACAGCACGGGCTCACCGCCGGCTTCCCCGTACGGCTGCGCGCGGCGAGCCCGCCCGTCGTACGGCTGCTGGACGTCTGCGACGCCCTGCCGCTCTTCACCCACCGCACCCCTCCGACGCCCACCCGGCAGGAGAGCTGAACCGGAATCCGCCGCAGTCCGCCGCACGGGCCGACGGCCGGCGCCCGGCCACAGCCGACTGGAGCAGGCGGCGCGAGCCGCCCGCCGGAGCGCTGCGACGTACGGGAGCAGGGCCCAGGGCCGTGGTGAACCGCCGTGGTGAACCCCGGCCCGGTCCGGTCAGTCCTCGCCGGGCCAGGTCCCGGTGGCCCTGCGCCAGGCCACCGCGCCGCCGCGCTGCACGGCGGCGCGTACGACCGAGAGGATCAGTCCCTGGATCGCGGCCGCGAACAGGACCTCAGGCCAGGTGTGGTCGCGTTCCAGGGGCTGCGGGGCGTCGCCTTCCGGGCCGAGGCGGTCCCAGAGCTTCCGGAAGGCGAAACTCGCCAGGGCGCCACCGATGAGGCCGGCGGCGAGCCCGACCGGCTTGTAGACGATTTTCGCGGTGTTCGGCATCGGTACCCCCAGGGTGCTCGGCGGCCGGTCCGCGGGCCGCACTTACCCGGATGGGGATCACCGAACCACACCGGCGACGGCCTTCCGGTTCGGGTCCGGGTCCGGGTCCGGGTCCGGGTCCGGGTCCGGTGCCGGTGCCGGTGCCGGGGGGAGCGTCCCGGTCGGTCGGCTGCCCGGGCCGTGGTGTGGGCCCGCGGCGAACCGGGCAGACGCCGCACGAAGGATCCCCTCCGGCGGGTGACGCGCCTCGCCTCGCCGATCGGGCCGACCGAACCCGCGGCCGACCGAACCCGCGGCCGGCCAAACCCGCGGCCGGCCGAACCCGCGGTCCCGTGCCGGGCCCGCGGTCCCGTGCCGGGCCCTGGAGAATCCCGTGACCATGCCCGTCCTGCCATCACCCCGAGGCGACCTCTCCTCGGGCCTCCTCGCCGCGCTGACCGCAGGACCGCCCGGTCCGGCATCACCACCGCTGCCCGTGCCGGATCCCGGCACGGACCCCTGGGACGAGGACCTGCACCTGGCCCTGTACGTCTGCTACGAGCTGCACTACCGCGGATTCGCCGGCGTCGACCCCGGCTGGGAGTGGGCGCCCTCGCTGCTGTCCCTGCGCGGCGCACTGGAGCGCCGTTTCCTGGACGGGCTGCACGCCGAGACCCCGGTGCGGCCGCTCGGCGCCCTGCTGGAGGACCTGCTCACCGAGCCCCGGACCGGCAGCGGCCCTTCGCACCGCCTGCTCGCCGCCGGGAGCCGCCAGCAGGCCCGCGAGTACCTGGTGCACCGATCGCTCTACCACCTGAAGGAGGCGGACCCGCAGCTGTGGGTCGTCCCCCGCCTGACCGGCGCACCCCGTGCCGCGGTGATGACCGTCCAGTTCGACGAGTACGGCGCAGGGCACCCGGAGCGGGCGCACGCCCGGCTCTTCGGCGAGATGATGGCGGACTTCGGCCTCGACCCGGCGTACGGGCACTACGTGGACGCGGCGGCCGGCCCGGCCTTCGCCGTGGTCAACCTGATGTCGATGTTCGGCCTGCACCGCGCGCTGCGCGGCGCCCTGGTCGGGCAGTTCGCCGCCGTCGAGATCGGCTCCCCGCCGGGGGCCGCCCGGCTGGCGGCGGCGTTCGAGCGGCTGGGTGCGGGCCCGGCAGGCACCCTGTTCTACCGCGAGCACGTGGAGGCCGACGCCGTCCACGAGCAGGTCGTACGCCACCAGGTCATCGCCCCGATGGTGGAGGCGGAGCCGGAGCTGGAGGCCGACATCGCCTTCGGCATCGCCGCGAGCACCCTCACCGAGACCAGGTTCGCGCGCCTTCTCACCGAGGCGTGGGACGCCGGTGCGAGCTCACTGCGCGGCGGGGCCCTCGCCGCCGGACGGTGATCCGCCGGAGCCACCCGAGCCGCCGGAGCCGTCCGGCTCGCCCGGTCCACCCAGCCCACCCGACCCGCCCGCTAGGGCCGCCCGGGCCGCGGGCGGCGGCGGCCGGTGCCGCCGGTGGCTCGTGTCGCAGAACGGGTACCGCCGACTGCGACGGCACACGCACAGCGCCACCACCGGCCGGTCGGACCGCACGGTCGTACCGTCCGGGAGAACGATCTCGACCGGCCCTTCCACCAGCACCGGGCCGTTCGTCACCGGTTGCACCCTGCGCGGGGTGCGGTCAGCACCCGCGAACACCGCGCACCACCACCAGCTCCTCCTCGCGCACGCCCGGCCGGATCAGCCCGCGGCGCTCGAACCAGTCGGCGCGGGCCGTCATCACCGGACCGAAGACCTGCCGCCGCCGGGCCACGACCTCTGCCCGCAGTCCGGCGTCCTCCATCGCGCCGACCGTGGCGCGGACACCGGCCAGCGAGGACTGCACGACCAGCAGCACACCTCCGGGGCTCAGCAGCCCCGGCGCCTCCCGGCAGATCCGGTCGAGCAGCAGCCGACCGTCCCGACCGGCGTCCCACGCACGCGCCGGACCGTGTCGCGGCGCACCGGTGCGTTCGGCGGGGACGTACGGGGGGTTGCTCACCACCAGGTCGAACACCTGCAGCCGGACGGGCCGGGTGAGGTCGCCGTGCCGCAGGTGGAGACGCTGCCGACGCAGCAGCCCGTTGGACCACGCCGTCGCGAGGGCGAGCCAGGACACGTCCACCGCGGTGACCTCGGCCCCCAGCCGGGCCGCGGCCAGCGCGACCGCTCCACTACCCGTGCCGAGATCCAGGCAGCGCACACCGGCGTGGATCTGCTCGGCGGTCAGACTCTCCACCAGAAGTGCCGTGTCGCCCTGCACCGGGTACACCCCGGGCGGTCTCATCAGCCACATGATCCGCGCGTGCCCACGACCATGCGAACCCAAACATGCAGGTCAGAGCCGATTCACAGCCGGAAGGCGAAGAACGGCGACGGTGCGGCCGGCCTCCACGGGGTGGCGCCGCGGCCCGGTGCCGGGGTCGACGTGGTGACGGTCGCGGCGGCCGTCGCAGCCATGGGCACGGCCCGAGCACGTCGGCGCCCGATCAGTACACCGATACCCGATCAGTACACCGGTACCGGATCAGTACAGCGGTGCCCGATCAGTGCGTCGGTTCGCGGAGTCCGAGCATGTCGAGGAGCAGTCGGCAGTCGTCGCCCTGGTGCGCGTGGGCGGCGACCACCGCTCGGGCCCGCTCGGCCGTCGAACCCTCGAGAGCCCGGTCGGTCGGTTCGATGGTGTCGGCACGTGTGGACAGGTCGTGGTTCTTTCCCGGCATGTCGGTCGCCTTCCTCTCCTCGACTCCTCGACGGATACGGTTCCGCACCTGCCCCGGGTCCGCGACACCACACCTGCGCGCAGCGGTCGGTCCGCCGTGGACGCCGGAGGTCGGGGCGCGGCACGGTACCCCACCCGCCGGGGCGCGGAAGGAATTCCCGGGAATCCGACACCGGACACCCGTCCACCACCTAGCGTGACCACTCGATGGCCACGCGTAACGGCGTGCCCGGTTCGGCGTTGGGAGAAGCTCCTCCATGGCTAGCGTGTTTCAGCAGCTCAAGATCCAGAACATGTTCGCCGCGTTCGACGCGGACGGCGACGGCTACCTGCGGAGGGACGACTTCGAGGCCCTCGTGGACCGCTGGAGCCGCCTGCCGGGGGTCGAGCAGGGCACGGAGTTGCGCGCCCGCGTCGAGACGGTCCTCATGGGCTGGTGGAGCGGCCTGCTGGAGGTGGCCGACGCGAACAACGACGGCAGGGTCAGCAGGAGCGAACTCCTCACCCTCGTCGACCGGCTCCCCGGCATGCGCGAGGCCGTCGCGGCGACCGCCGACACCATCTTCGACGCGGTGGACGGCAACGGGGACGGCCGCATCTCCCGCACCGAGCACCGCCGCCTCGTCGAGACGTGGCACGGGCAGGACGTCGAGGTCGAGGAGGTCTTCGACCTCCTCGACCTCGACGGGGACGGCCACCTCAGCCGACCCGAATTCGCCGCCCTGTGGTGCCAGTTCTGGATCAGCGACGACCCGTCGGAGCCCGGAAACCTGATGTGCGGAAAGATCCCGCACCAGTGACCGGGCACCGGGCTGCACCGTCGGCAACGCGGCGAGCGCCGCCGGTACCGCTGCCACCGGACACGTCCTCCCACGCACCCCACACACCACGGCCCGGTTCACGGCCGCCCGGGGCGGCACCTGCACGCCCGCCAGGGCGCGACGGAACCGGCATCGGCCGGACCACCCCGCATCCCGTGCACCCCTCCGACCCGCCTCAGCACCGCAGTCGACGATCCAGCGCCCGCCGGGCGCATGGGGGCCGGGATGCCGGGGAGGCGCTGCCTCACACCCCGACAACGAGGAGGAAGTTGTGAGCAGCGGCATGTGGGACTACCAGAACGCCTCCGGCTACACCCCCGGCAGCAACCTCGCCGGGTACCGGGTCGAGGCCACGGACGGCCACATCGGCAAGATCGACAAGCACTCGGAGGACGTCAGCTCCTCCTACGTCGTCGTCGACACCGGCCCCTGGATCTTCGGCAAGCACGTGCTGCTCCCGGCGGGCACCATCACCCGGGTCGACACCGCGGAGGAGACGGTGTGGGTCGACCGTTCCAAGGAGGAGATCAAGAACTCGCCGGAGTTCGACCCCGACAAGCACGCCGGCGACGCCGGCTACCACGACGAGCTCGGCAGCTACTACGGCGACCCCCGGCTGTGAACCCGGACCACTGCAGTCCCTGACCTTCGGAGAACCGGCCCCGCACCCCTGAACACCGGGTGCGGGGCCGACACGCCGAGACGCCGGACCGTACGGTCGGCGGGCCGCCACCGTGCCGGTGGCGGCCCGCTCGCGTTCGGCGTCCGGTGCTGCGAGCCGGTGACCTCCGGCAGCCGGACCCCGGCCGGGATCTGGGATGCTTCCCGGGGCTGGGCGTAGGCTGCGGGGCGGCAGGGTGATGCGGGCGGGGAGCGATCGGAAAGGCCATCGAATGACGGCAGCAGGCCCGGAGAGCGGGCCGTGGTCCACCGCTTTCGACGGCGGTCCCGGAACCCCCACACGGGCGCGGGAGGGAGCCGCCGTGTTCCTGGCCGCCCTCGCCGCACAGAACCCGCCCACGCACGCCGGTGGGTTCGACCGGGCCCTGCTCGTCGTCTCGGAACTCGTCACCAACGCCGTTCGCCACGCCCCCGGCCCCCTCGGGCTCACCCTCGCACTGGATCCCGGCGCTCGGCAGGACGGAATCCGGATCACCGTGCGCGACACCAGTCCGGTGCTGCCCCAGCCCCGTGTCCCCGACCTCCTCGGAGGAACCGGCGGCTTCGGCTGGTCGACGATCATCCAACCCCTGGCCACCAGCCTGCACATCCGCCCGTACCAGGACGGCAAGGAGATCGAAGCCCTCATCCCCTGGTAGCGCGCCCTGCCCACCGGCCGGGCCCGTGCCCGCCTGGCGCTGCGTCCACAGGCGGCAGTCGGCAGGTGCGACCCCGAACGGGGGCAGCGGGCACCCGGGTTCGTACGGGCGAACGCACACGGGATCCTCCGCGTACCCACTCGAAGGGTCGACCGACGTCAGCCCGCCGGATCCTGCGGCTCGGTGGCGGCCACGTCACGGTCCACGGGAAAGATCCCCCCGACACCGGTGATCCTCAGGAGCTCCTCGACCTGCGGGCAGGGGCGGGCCAGGTGCAGGGCGGTGCCCTGCCGTCCGGCTTCCGTACGGCTCTTCAGCAGGACGTTGAGCCCGGAGGAGTCGCAGAAGGTCACGGCGGCGAGGTCGACCACGATCACGGCCGGGGCGGGCCGTACCGCCAGAGCCGTCGTCAATGCGGCACGCAGTCGAGGAGCGCCGTCCAGATCGATTTCGCCGGCACACCCGACGACCGGCCCCGTGGCGGACTGCCGGACAGTGGCGGTGAAAACGGGATCCACGCTGATCGTCCACTCCCTCGGGCCGGCCCGGTGGCGGGCACGCCCACACTCTGGTGTTCCAGCGGCAGGCCGCTGTCGAAGCCGGTCGGAAGCCGCGGTCCGAGTCTAGTCGGCCGCCAAGGCGCCAAGGACGTGTTCGGCCCCGAACACCGCGCGCGACGCCGGCCCGCCCGTACGCCCGTACGCCCGTACGCCTGTACGCCTGTACGCCTGTACGCCCCGGCAGGCAGGCAGGCAGGCAGGCGATCGATGTCCTGGCCCGGGTGGCCCGTACCTGCGACCCGGCACGGTCCCGGCGCGAGTCGGAGGGTGTGACCGGAGCGACCGCGGGCAGGCGGACGGTACGCATCCGGTTGAGATGGAGGTATCCGATGAACCTCGCCATGCTCCTGCTCGTCGGGTCGCTGGTGCTGGCAGCCGTCATCGCCGCCACCGGCCCCGGCCACGCCAGGCACCGCACCCGGGCCACGCCCACGCACGCACGCTCTGCCGGCCGCCGCGCGCGCCACCGGCTGAACTGACGTCACGACCACCGGCGGAATCGCGGCCCCCGGCGCCATCACCCTGCCGGGTGCCGTGATTCGCCTTTGGATGCGCCCAGGTGACAGGGCATCGGGCCGCCTGCTCCCCGACGCCTCGTCGGCTGCGGCTTCCGGCCGACGGGGTCGCAGGTGAGGAGCACGGGTGTCGGCAGTGTCGGGAGCGTTCCGTGTCCGGCCGGGTTCCTCACGGTGCCGGAGCGTCCTGCTCGCCGTCCCGACGATCCGTCGGCGCCCGCACGAGCCCGCACGGGGGCGCCGGTCAGTCGGCCAGCAGGCCGGTGCGCAGGTGCTTGAGGATGCGGGTGAGGATGCGGGAGACCTGCATCTGGGAGACGCCGAGCTGCTCGCCGATCTGGCTCTGGGTCATCTCGGCGCCGAAGCGCATCGAGAGCACGGCACGGTCGCGCTCCGGCAGGGCGGCGACGAGGGGCTTGAGGGTCTCCAGGTGGAGCACCGCCTCGAAGCCCTTCTCCTCGACCGCGTGGCGGGCGCCGAGGACGGCGGCGGGCTCCTCCCCGTCGGTGGGGATGTCGAGGGACTGCGCCGCGTAGGCGTTGGAGGCCTTCATGCCCTCGATCACCTCGCGCTCCTCCAGGTCGAGGTGCGCGGCGAGTTCGGCGGGGGTGGGCCGGCGGTCGAGCAGCTGCTCCAGCTCGTCGGAGGCCCTGGCCAGGGCCAGGCGGAGTTCCTGCATGCCGCGGGGCACGTGCACCATCCAGGAGGTGTCGCGGAAGAACCGCTTCATCTCGCCGATGATCGTGGGCAGGGCGAAGGTGGTGAACTCGACCTCACGGGCGGGGTCGAACCGGTCGATCGCCTTGATCAGACCGATCGTGCCGACCTGGAGGATGTCCTCCATCGGCTCGCTGCGACTCGCGAAGCGCCGCGCGGCGAACCGCACCAGCGTCGCGTTGAGCTCGACCAGCGTGCCCCGCACGTACGAGTACTCACTGCTCCCCTCCTCCAGCGAACCCAGCCGCACCAGCAGGTCCCGCGACAACTCCTTCGCATCCGCCGGCGCCACCGCACCCGGGGCCTCGATCCGCGCCGCCGGGGAGCACTCGTCGAGGTCTGCGAGCTGAAGATCCGGTGCCGTGCCCTGCAGGACTGCCATGCTCATCGTCTCCTCAGCTCGTGGACGCGGCGGGTGCCGTGCCCGACCGCCCGCTGCCCCTGATCCCTCCCGCCATGCGCCCGTCCCGAAAAGTCGTCCGGTATCAGACGATATGTCGCCTCGAAAGGCCGGCGGCCCGGACCCCGAGGTACGGGGTCCGGGCCGAGCGCCGTGCCGACGGAACCTGACGTCAGAGGCGGGGGTCCATCGTCGGGTCGCCGTGGTGGCCGCCGACCTGCGCGTGGTGGCCGCTGTCGCCGGTGTGCCTGTCGGGGTCGAACTCCGGGGCGTTCTCGTAGTCCCCCGCGCCACTCATGACTTCTTCTCGCTGCCGGTGTCCGGTGCATCGGCTCTCCCCGTCCTCCACTTCCATGCGCCCTCGTCCACGATCGGCCCGACTGACGGAACGTCGCTCCGACGACGGCCGTCGGACCCGCGGCCCGACGTACGGCATGCGCATGGGTGTCCGGGAGCGGGGCACACGGCTGCTCGTCACCATCGCCGAACGAAGGGATCCACCGTGCTTCCCCTGGTACTCGTCCTCCTGCTGGCTCTGATCCTCTTCGGCGCGGGCTTCGCCCTCAAGGCCCTGTGGTGGGTGGCGGTCATCGTCCTGGTCGTCTGGCTGCTCGGCTTCGTCGCCCGCGGCACCCACTCCTCCGGCAGCCGCCACCGCTGGTACCGCTGGTGACCTGACCCCGCACCGCCCGGCGGCCGGCACCACGCTGCGCCCCGGCACACCGCCCCGCACCCCCGGTCGCCGAAGAGCGCCGGGCACCGTGCGGGGCGTTCTGCGTGCGGGACCGGCCGCCCGGAGGCCGGGCGGTACGTGCCGACGCCCGCTCGGCGCCGGCCGGTTCCACGGCGCCGTCGTCGCGTCCCGCGGCCGAAGCGGGGCAGATGCACCAGCGGCTCGTAGCGGGCCCGGAGGAGGAAGGGCGGTACACGGCATGAAGCCGTCGAGGTTGCGGGTACTGAGCACACTGGCATCCGACGGAGCCAGGCGCTATTTCCTGGTCCCGGACGACGTGGCCCCGAACCGCTCGGTCCCGGACGACCTGGCCCCGAACGATCCGGCCCCCGCTGCCGCGCCTGCGGCGCCCGCGGCCGGGACCCTCCCCGCGCAGAGTCGGAGCGCCCGCCCCGGCGAGGGATCCTGGCAGGGGGCGGTGCCGTGGTTCTCGGCCGGACTGCGGCTGTCCCTGGGTGCGCTGCTGGGCTGGTTCCTGTTCCGGCAACTGGTGAGGCTGGAGCAGGTGCTGACACTGACGGTGCTGGCGGCCTTCATCGCGGTCAGCCTGGAACCCGTGGTGGGGATCCTGATACGCCGCCGGTTGCGCCGGGGCTGGGCGGTGGCCGTGGTGCTCGGCGTTTTCTGCATGCTGGTCGGGGGCTTTCTCGCCCTGTTCATCCCGCCGTTGAGCCGGGAGGTCACCGTACTGGCGGATGCGGTGCCGGTCTGGCTCCAGCAGGTGCACGACCACCAGTCCACCCTCGGACGGATCGAGGACCACTACCACGTGGTCGACCGGGCGAAGCAGGCACTCGGCTCGGGCGGGGGCGTCGTCGGCGGCATGCTGGGCGCGGGCCGGCTCGTGCTCGACACGGTCACCTCGCTGGTCGTCGTGGTCACCCTGACGCTGTACTTCATGGCCGGTCTGCCGGCGACCAAGGAGTTCTGCTACCGGTTCGTCGTCGGCACCCGGCGCGACCGTGCCCGGGAGCTCACCGAGGAGATCCTCTCCCGGACCGGCCGCTACATGCTGGGAAACCTCTTCACGTCGGCCGTCGCCGGCCTGGCCACCTTCGTGTGGTGCGCAGTGGTCGGAGTGCCGTACGCCGCCGCGCTGGGGGCGTTCGTCGCTCTCATGGACCTGGTGCCCGTCGTCGGCTCCACCGTCGCCGGGATCGTCGTCAGCCTGGTGGCGCTGGCCGTCTCGTGGCCGGTCGCCGTCGCCACCGCCACGTTCTACATCGGGTTCCGCGTGCTGGAGGACTACCTGATCATGCCGCGCACCATGCAGTACGCAGTCGACGTGCACCCTTTCGTCACGGTCCTCGCCGTCCTGGCCGGCGGAGTGCTCCTGGGCATCATCGGCGCCCTCGTCGCGGTGCCGGTCGCAGTCGCCGTGGGCCTGGCACTGGACGAGTTCGTCTTCCCCCGCCTGGACACCCGCTGAGGCCGTCGGCAGCCGGTCCCGGCCCGCACCGCGCGGAAGCCCCCGTTCCTTCCGCACGCCGGCGGCGTACTGCGGAACACGCACCGCACACCGCGGAACGCCGGCACCGGCACCGGCACCGGCACCGGGTGATTCATCCGGCCCTCGCGGGCAGACGCCCGTCATGAACCCCCCGTCACCCCGCAAGCGACACCGCCTGACCGGCCGCGGGACCGGCCGCGACACGGTCCGGCCCGGGCCGGACGCGCAGATGGAGGAGGACGCGCCGGACGCACCGGGCGACCTGCCCCGCCGATCCTGGTCGACGGTGCTGCGCCGCACCGGCACCGAGTTCCTCGACGACGAGCTGACCGACCGGGCCGCCGCCCTGACGTACTACGGCGTGCTGGCGATCTTCCCCGCACTGCTCGTCCTGGTCTCCGCGCTCGGTGTGGTCGGCCGCTCGGCGACCGACGCCGCCCTGGACAACCTGCAGAAGCTCACTCCGGGCCCGGCCCGCGACATCCTGAGCGACGCCGTCGACCAACTGCAGGACAACGGCGGCACGAGCACCGTCCTGCTGGTCATCGGCCTGGCGGGCGCCCTGTGGTCCGCTTCCGGCTACGTGGCGGCGTTCATCCGCTCCGCGAACGCCGTGTACGACATCCGCGAGGGCCGACCGGCATGGAAGGTCACACCGCTGCGCCTGGGGCTGACGCTGCTGCTCCTGCTTCTCCTGGCAGCGAGCGCGCTGATCGTCGTCTTCACCGGCCCCCTCGCCGACCGCGCGGGCAGGACCCTGGGTGTCGGGGACACCGGCCTCACCGTGTGGGCGGTCGTCAAGTGGCCCGTCCTGGTCGTCCTCGTCACCCTGATGGTCTCCCTGCTCTACTGGGCGGCCCCCAACGTCCGTGGCCGCGGCTTCCGGTGGATCTCCCCCGGCGGCCTGCTCGCCGTCCTGCTCTGGACGGCCGCGTCCGCGGGCTTCGCCCTGTACGTCGCCAGCTTCGCTTCCTACAACAAGACCTACGGCACCCTGGCCGGCGTCATCGTCTTCCTCGTCTGGCTGTGGATCTCCAACCTGGCGATCCTCCTCGGCCTGGAGTTCGACGCCGAACTCGCCCGCGAGCGCGCCACCCGCGGCGGCCTGCCCGAGGGCGAGGAACCCTATGTCCAGCCCCGGGACACCCGTACCTGGCCCGACACCTGGCCCGACGACGAACCGGACGGCACGGGCGAGCCGGGGAACACGACACCGCCGGAGGAGTCCCGCCGGCCGAACCGCACGGAAGCGCCCTGAACGAGACCTACGCGTCGGGGGGAAAGCCGGCGCCGGGCTCGGCGGCAGCCACCGGGCGGACGGCCGGGAGTCCTCGGCCGGTACACCGACCGGTACACAGCACCGGTAGACCGCACCGGGTGCATCGCAGCGGCGTCCGCCCCTGTCGGCCCGGCCGTCAGTCGAACAGGCCCGCGCCCTCGCCGCGTGAGGCACGGATCAGGACGTCGGCCAGCTCGACCGGGGCGGAGAGGTTCGGGAGGTGGCCGGTCGCCATCTCGAAGAAGGTGACACCGGGTTCCGCCAGCTTGGCGAACCTGGGGTCACCGGTGGCGTGCAGGGCCCTGGCAACCTCCAGGCTGAGGCCGTTCTCCAGGCAGAACACGCCGGTGGTGGGCAGCGTGCGCCACGCGCCGGTCAGTTCGATCCGATCGCTGAGGGTCCTGGCCGGCTGGGGCCTGGCCAGGCGGCGATACCGCTGCGACTCCGCCGCCGGCAGGCCGGCGACCTCGGCGGGCACCGGCACCAGACCGGCCTCGTCGGCGGCCCCGAGGCCGGCGCCCACGAGAGCGGTCCGCACCGACTCCCCGTCCTCCGGGGTACCGGTGTCGACCAGCACCACCCGGTCGACCAGGCCGGCCCGCCGGTCGGCGGCGGCCAGCCCGGGGAAAATCCCGTAACTGTGCGCCACCAGCACCACCCCCGGCCCCTCCGCGTCCAACCGGGCCACCACCTCCGCGGTGTGGTCCGCCAGCCCGATGCCGCCGGCCTCCCCGCCGACACCCTCGCCCAACCCCGGCAGCGTCACCGGCACCGCCCGGTGCCCGCGCGCGGTCAGCTCGGCGGCCACCGCCTCCCAGGCCCAACCGCCCATGAACAGACCGGGGACCAGCAGAAACGTCGTCATCGTCGACCTCTCCCGTCGTATCGCCGCGCTCGCGACTGCGGCGCCTGCGGTCGAACCGTAGGACCTCCCCCGAGGGGAGATTCCAGCCCGGCGGGTCCGTCCGGACGAGGCCGCCCGTGGCGGGTCGGCACCGGCCCCGGCACCGGTCCGGCTCTGGGCGCAACGACACCGGCGACCACTCCGCACCGCGGTCTCGGTCCGCGGTGCGGCGCGTCGGTCGCTGCGCACACGTCGCCCCACGCCCCACCTGCAGCGTCCGGGCCGGTCGGCGGTCCGCTCCGGCGGGTCAGCCGGCCTTCGGCTCCCGCGGCTCTCCGCCGCCCTGCTGCCCGGCGCCGGGACCACCGGTCTCGTCCTGGTCCCTCCGCGCCTGCTCGATGTGTTCGTCGTTCTTCTCGTCGGGCTCGTCCTTGAGGTCGGACAGGTCGCGGGACTTCCTGTGGGCGCGCTCGCGGTCGAACTCCCGGTCGACGTCGTTCACCGTGCTGCCTCCCTGCCGTGTCGCCGGCCCTGCCGCTTCTGTCCGCGACGGCCGGACATACCCTCTCCCCGTCCGATTCCCCCGACGGGTCACACCGCGAGGAGGTCGGTGAGGTCGTCGGCGTGTTCCTCCTCCTCCTCGAGGATGGACTCGATCAGGCGCCGCGTCGTGGGGTCGTGGTCGCCCAGCCAGCGGGCGATCTCCTGGTAGGTGGAGATGACGATGCGCTCGGCCAGCAGGTTGTGCTCCAGCATGGCCTTGAGGTCCTTCTCGTCCGGCGCGGTGTAGTCGGTGTGGGCGCGCCCGGCAAGGGTGGCGGGGTCGAAGTCCGGTTCCCCGCCGAGCTGGGCGATCCGCTCGGCCGCGCGCAGGGCGTGCTGCATCTCCTCGGCGGCGTGCTCGGTGAACTCCGCCGCCACCTGGGCACGGTCGATGCCCGTAGCTGAGATGGCGTGCCGCGTGTAGCCCAGCCAACACACCACCTCGGTGGCGACCACGTCGTTCAGGACGGCCGCCACCTTGTGCGCGTCGAGGCCGTAGGTGTTCGTCACGGCCCCTTCGGCCATCTTCTGCCGAGCCTCGTCCCGGACCCGGCTCACGTCGATGACGAAGTCGTCGCCTGCCACGGTGCGCTCCCAACGCTGGAGAAGGAGGACGGTCCGGGCACGTCTCCCCCGCCACCCCGCACTCGACACGGGCCGGTGCCCGATGCCACCGGTTCGCAGTAGCGCGGCGAAGCCCGTTCGGTCCGCTCCGGAGAGGCGCGCCCCGAGGCTGCCGTCGGCGTCCGTACGGGTGGCGGCGGAGCGGACGCGTGCGGGCCGCTCGGAGCTCAGAGCCGCTCCTCCATGCGGATCGCCTCCCGGAGCGCCCGGTGCGCCTCCCCCTCGGGGCCTTCGTTCTGTTCGAGGAGGGCTGCGGCGATCGCGTCGAGCTTGCGCTGGACGGCATGCTCGGCACGGCGCTCGGCGTTCTTGAGCAGGGCCAGCAGGAGCAGGGTGACGGCCGTCATCGTGTCGCCCGCGAGGATCTGCCACTCCGCCGACAGCCCGGCCGCGTGGGCCGTGACGAAGGCGGCCACCAGTACGACGCAGAATCCGGAGAACACCGGGGAGCTGGTGAGGTTGGAAGCGACTTCGGCAAGCCGCTCGAACCGGCCGCGCGAGCCGTCACTCCGGTCGGCGGGGTGTGAGAGGGTCATGCTCATCTCCCTACCACCTGCCGCCTGCGGGAGCGGCCGACTCGACGCGGCCGGCGCCCCCGGTCCCCGTCTGTCACCGGGTCCGCCCGGCATGTGTCGAGGCCGGTGCGGCACCTGGCCACCAGGGCCGACCGGTCACCGCGACGGGCGAACACCCCGACGTGTCCCCGCCCGATCCCGGCGCCGGCCCCGGTGCTCACGACGGGGCACTCCGTGCGGCTGAATGCGTTCACGGGCCTCGTATGTCCGGCCCGTGACGGGGCAAACGGGCCTGGCGCGCCGCGCCGCGTTCCGACCGGGGCCACCGTAGCGTCGTCGACCGGACCCGTCGACCAGACCCGTCACCCCGGAAAGGGGGAATCCGATGGCACCGGCAGCACTGTTCGACGTCGACGGCACACTCCTCGACACGAACTACCTGCACACCCTGGCCTGGGCGGAGGCCCTCTCCCAGTACGGTCACGCACCTGCGATGGCCCTGATCCACGCCTCGATCGGCATGGGCGGGGACCAGCTCCTCGACCACGTCCTGGGCCCGGACCGCGACCACGCGTCCGACGCCGACATCAGCTCCGCGCACCAGGCCCTGTACGCCCGTTTCTGGCCACGCCTGAGGCCTTTCGACGGCGCGGCGGACCTGCTGCGCGCCGTCGCCGCCCGGGGCTGGACGGTGGTGCTGGCGAGTTCCGCGTCCGCGCGGGACCTCTCGGTCATGCGGCGGGTCCTCGACGCGGACGACGCCGTCTCCGCCGCGACCAGTTCGGACGACGTCGATGCGAGCAAGCCGGCCCCCGATCTCGTGCGTGCCGCACTCGACAGGGCCGACGCAGGTCCCGACGAGGCCGTCTTCGTCGGGGACACCCTGTGGGACGTACAGGCGGCCGCAGCGGCGGGAGTCCCGTGCATCGCCCTCCTGTCCGGTGGTACCGGGGAGCGGGACCTGCGGGCCGCCGGAGCCCTTGAGGTACATGCCGACCCCGCCGCCCTGCTGGCCCACCTGGCGGACAGCGCTCTCGGGCGGCCGTCCGCGACCCCGCGCCGCTGACGGCACCGGGCGGCCGGCACCCGGCTCGTACGGGTGCCGGCCGCCCGGCCGTGCAGTTCGCGCCGGACCGATCAGCCGGTCAGCGCGGGGAGGACGGTGCTGCGGTAGGCGTCGAAGAACGCCTCGTTGTCGGGGCCGATCTGGCCGACGTACACCTCGTCGAACCCGGCCTCCACGTAGGCGCGCAGCGTCGCGATGTGCTGGTCCGCGTCGTTCCCGCAGGTCACGGCCTCGCCGATCATCTCGGGTGTGACGAGTTCGCTCGCCTGTTCGAAGTGCGCCGGGGTGGGGAGGATCTGGGCGAGTTCGCCCGGCAGCAGTTCCGTGGGCCAGAGCCGGTGGACCAGCTCCACGGCCTTGTCCCGGTCGTCGCCCCAGCAGACCTTCACCCCGCCGATGACGGGCCGGGCGGCGCCGCCCGCGGCACGGAACGCGTCGACGAGCCGCCGGTCGGGCGTCATGGTGACGAAACCGTCGCCGATCCGGCCCGCCAGCGCGGCCGCGTTCGGGCCGAACCCGGAGACGTGGATCGGCGGCGGGTCCGCCGGCGTCGTGTAGAGGCGGGCGTTGTCCACGGTGTAGTGGCGGCCGCGGTGGGAGACCTCCTCGCCGGTGAAGAGGGCCCGCATCACCTCCACGGCCTCCTCCAGCATGTCGGCCCGCTCGGCGAAGGAGGGCCAGCGGTCGCCGTGAACGTGCTCGTTGAGAGCCTCGCCGGTTCCGACGCCCAGCGTGAAGCGGCCGTTCAGCAGCACGCCGGAGGTCGCGGCGGCCTGCGCGGTGACGGCCGGGTGCAGTCGCACGGTCGGGCACGTCACGAGGGTGGTCACGGGCAGGTCGACGCTCCGGGAGAGCGCGCCGATCATCGACCAGACGAAGGGGCTGCTGCCCTGCGCGTCGTTCCACGGGTGGTAGTGGTCGGAGATCGCCAGGCGGGTGAATCCGGCGTCCGCGGCTCGCCGGGCCTGGTCGAGCAGTTGGGCGGGAGTGAACTCCTCGCAGGAGAGGAAGTAGCCGAACGCGGCCATGGTCTGGTGTCCTTCCCGGGCCGGTGAGGGGACGGGGTGCAGATCGGCGGGGTCCTGCCGGCTCGCGGGCGGGATCAGCCGTGCCGCATGTCGTCGGGGTCCGCGGGCAGGGGCGGCGCCCCCTCCCCGGTCATCCGGGCCTGCGGCTGCTCGCGTACCGGCGCGTCCGCGGCGCCCGCCGGGCTGTCGCCGGCACCGTCGGCGGGGCCGCCGCCCGGTGCGAGCCGGCCGCGCCACGCGCCGGTCGAACGGCCGCGCTCCTCGATGAAGCCCTTGAACCGTTTGAGGTCTCCCTTGACCTGCCGGTCCGGGACGCCGAGCATGCTGCCGGCCTTCTCGGCCAGGCCGTGCGGCTCGAATTCCATGGCCAGGCTCACCCGCGTGTGGCTGTCGTCCAGGCGTTGGAACGTCACGACGCCCATCTGCCGGACATCACCTCCCACCGTGCGCCAGGCGATCCGCTCGTCGGGGAGCTGGTCGACGATCTCGGTGTCGAACTCGCGGCGGGCACCGGCGACCTTCGTCGTCCAGTGGCAGTGCCGGTCGTCCGTCTGGCGGACCTCCTCCACGCCGTCCATGAAGCTCGGGAAGTCCTCGAACTGCGTCCACTGGTCGTAGACGTTGTGCAGCGGGACATCCACGTCGATGGACTCCTTCACCTTGCTCACCACGGTCTCCTTCCGCTTCGACGGGTCGGGCATTCGTTGCCCACCGCGCGTCTGCCCCTCGGGCGGGACATCCAACCAGGGCATTCCGGCAGGTTCCCGACACCGCGGCATCGTGTCGTCGGCCCGCGGAGCGATCCGGCCCGGGAGCGGCGGCGGTCGGCCGGGGTCTCCTGCCGTCCCGTGCGAGCGTCCGTCCCCCGCGAGCGTCGTCCCCCGCGAGCCCCCTGCCCCCTGCCCCGGGCCCCGGGCCCCGGGCCCCGGGCCGCAGCGGCTCACTCCCTGCCGCTGCCGCTGCCGGGCAGGAACTCCTGGATCTTCGCCTTGAAGCCCTGCTTCAGCATCGAGCCGCGGTCGCTGTCGCCGTGCACGACGGCGGAGGCGGCCGCGGCGATCTGGTCGAGCGAGGCGTGCGGCGGGATCGGCGGCACGGCCGGGTCGGTGCGGAAGTCGATGACGTACGGGCGGTCCGAGGCCAGCGCCTGCCGCCAGACCGTCTCCACGTCGTCCGGATCCTCGACGCGGCGCCCGTGCAGGCCGAGCTGGACGGCGAAGTCCGCGTAGCGGACGTCCGGGAGGTGCTGGGAGGGCTCGAACTGCGGCGCGCCCTGCATGGCGCGCATCTCCCAGGTGACCTGGTTGAGGTCCTGGTTGTTGAGGACGGCGACGATCAGCCGCGGGTCGGACCACTGTTCGTAGTACTTGGCGACGGTGATCAGTTCCGCCAGTCCGTTCATCTGCATCGCGCCGTCGCCGACGATCGCGACGGCCGGACGGTCGGGGTGGGCGAACTTCGCCCCGATCAGGTACGGGACGCCGGGCCCCATGGTGGCCAGCGTGCCCGACAGCGAGCCCCGCATCGACCCGCGCATCCGCAGGTGCCGGGCGTACCAGTTCGCCGCGGAACCGGAGTCGGCCGCGATCATGGCGTTGTCGGGCAGCAGCGCGTCGAGGGCGTGCACGACGTGCTCCGGGTTCAGCGGGTCGGCCGGGACGGCCGCCCGGCGCTCCATCACCTCCCACCAGCGGGCGGTGTTCTCCTCCACCGTGCCCCGCCAGGTGCGGTCGTCCTTGCGGTGCAGCAGCGGCAACAGCCGCTTCAGCGTCTCCCCGGCGTCGCCGACGACGTTGACCTCGAACGGGTACCGGAGGCCCACCATCGACGGGTCGGCGTCGATCTGCACGGCGCGCGCCCGGCCGAACTCCGGCAGGAACTGCGTGTACGGGAAGCTGGATCCGATCACCAGCAGGGTGTCGCAGTCACGCATCAGCTCGTACGACGGGCGGGTACCGAGCAGCCCGATGGACCCGGTGACGTACGCCAGGGTGTCGGGCAGCACGTCCTTGCCGAGCAGGGCCTTCGCCACGCCCGCGCCCAGCACCTCCGCGAGCCGCTCCACCTCCGGCCGCGCGTGCCGGGCACCCTGGCCGACCAGGACGGCCACCTTCTCCCCCGAGTTGAGGATCTCCGCGCAGCGGGCCAGCTCCTCGTCCGCCGGAACCGGCGCGTAGCGGCCCACGCCCAGGCTGGAGGGGACCATCTTGAAGGCGTGCGCCGGCGGCTCGTACTCCAGCTCCTGCACGTCGGCGGGGACGATCACCGCGGTGACGGTGCGGCTCGTCGCGGCGATCCGCATCGCGCGGTCCAGCACGTTCGGCAGCTGCTCGGGAACGGTCACCATCGCGCAGTACGCGGAGGCGACGTCCTTGAACAGCGACAGCAGGTCGACCTCCTGCTGGTAGGAGCCGCCCATGGCGCTGCGGTCCGTCTGGCCCACGATCGCCACCACCGGAACATGGTCCAGCTTCGCGTCGTACAGGCCGTTGAGCAGGTGGATCGCGCCCGGGCCGGACGTCGCGGCGCACACGCCGGTGCGGCCCGAGAACTTCGCGTACCCGACGGCCGCGAACGCGGCCATCTCCTCGTGCCGGGCCTGCACGAACTGCGGCCTGTCGTCGGCCCTGCCCCAGGCGGCGAGCAGGCCGTTGATGCCGTCGCCCGGATACGCGAAGACCTGCTCCACCTCCCACTGCCGCAGGCGTTCCAGGATGTGGTCCGAGACCTTCATCTGCACGGGCTCCGTTCGTAGCGCGACCACCCGGCGGGCGGAGGGGGCTGCACACCTCCCGGCAGCTCGTCTGACCGGCCGGGAATGTCCGAAACCCGGGGCCGGGACAGGCCGGTGCACCGCCCGGTCCGGCACACCGTTCGGGCCGGTTCGCCGTCCGGGCCGGTTCGCGTCCGCGCGGGGACGACGGGGCCGGCTTCCGCCCGGGCCGATCGGCTCCGGCGCCCCTCGCCCCTCGCCCCTCGCCCCTCGCCCCTCGCCCCTCGCCCCTCGCAGCGGGATCCGTCGGATCCGCCGTGTATTCCCCCGGTCACCGTGTGCCCGATCACCCCGGTATTGCGCGCGATCGCCCCGCCGCCTACCGCAGACTGAGGCCGGAGCACATTTCGCACCGGAGGATGGATTTCATGGTTGAACGGCCTTTGACGCTGATGGCAGTGCACGCCCACCCCGACGACGAGGCCACCGGGACCGGGGGTGTCCTGGCGCGGTACGCGGCCGAGGGCATTCGCACGGTCCTCGTCACGTGTACCGACGGCGGGTGCGGTGACGGACCGGGAGGTGTCAAGCCGGGCGAGCCCGGGCACGATCCGGCAGCCGTCGTCGCGATGCGCCGCCGGGAACTCGAAGCCAGCTGCGAGGTGCTGAACATCCGTCACCTGGAGCTGCTGGAGTACGCCGACTCCGGGATGATGGGCTGGGCGGCCAACGACGCGCCCGGATCGTTCTGGCGGACGCCCGTCGAGGAGGGCGCCGCCCGCCTCGCCGACCTGATGCGGCACTACCGGCCGGACGTGGTCGTGACCTACGACGAGAACGGGTTCTACGGCCACCCCGACCACATCCAGGCGAACCGCGTCACGACGGCGGCGCTGGCGATGACCGGGCTGACCCCGAAGGTGTACTGGACCACCGCGCCGCGCTCGATGATGCAGCGGTTCGGCGAGGTCATGCGGGAGTTCGGCGCGGACTGGGAGGAGCCGGATCCGGCGGAGACCGCCGCCATGCCCGAGATCGGACTCCCCGACGAGGAGATCAGCACCTGGGTGGACACCACCGAGTTCGGCGCCCAGAAGTTCGACGCGCTCGCCGCGCACGCCAGCCAGGGCGAGAACATCTTCTTCCTGAAGATGGGCAAGGAGAGGTTCACCGAGCTGATGGGCGTGGAGACCTTCGTACGGGTCCAGGACACCACCGGCGCGGCCGTGCCCGAGAACGACCTCTTCGCCGGGCTGCGCTGATCCGCTGGGCGACAGAGGTGGCAGGGCGGCCGACCCCGGCCGTCGACCGTGAGCGGATCCGGCCGGCCGGGTCCGCTCACGGCGACCGCCGGGCTCGGCGAACGGCCGGGCCCACTGCGGCCACGAGGGCGGCGCCGTTGAAAACGGTCCGGGATCCGGACCGGCAGTCCGGCGGGCTCAGCCCGAGTGGCGGTGCGCCTCCGCGGCGTGCCGGGCGGCGGTGACGTCGCCGGCGGTGATGGCGGCGACCAGGTCGCCGTGGACCTGCAGGCGCTGCGCGAGGTAGTCGCCGTCGCGGGGCTGGGGGTTCACCAGCGACACGTGGTTGACGAACTCGTAGAGACCGACGTAGGTGCCCCGCAGGACGGCGTTCGGCGAGATGGCCGCGATCCGCAGGTGCAGGTCCCAGTTGAGCGAGACGAACGTCGGCATGTCGTCGAGGTTCTTCCTCATCGCGGTGATCAGCGACCTGAGCTCGCGCGCGTCCTTCGCCGACCGGTGCTGCGCCGCGTGCACGGCGACGAGCGGCTCCAGCTGCTCGCGGACCTCGATGGCCTCGGCGACCGCCAACGGCTCGCCGTGCACGGTGAGGAGCGTGCGCCCGAGCCGGACCACCGGATCGGCGGCCGCGACGAACATCCCCCCGCCCGGGCCGGGCCGGACCGCGATCCGCCGCCGCTCCTGCAGCAGCCGGATCGCCTCGTTGACGGTGGCCTTCGCGACACCGGTCTGCTCACGCAGATCGGCCCGGGTGCCGATGCGGTCACCGGGACGCAGTCCACGCTTCTCGATCGCGTCCTCGACGTAGACCACGACGTCCTCGGCGCGGGTTCGGTGGGCAGGTAGGGCCATGGATGGAGCCTAACGGATATCTCCGATGCCCCGACCGGAGGTCCGGTCGCGTGCGCGGGCCCGGTCGCCGGCCGCCGACGGCGGTCCGGGTGGTCCGCGCGGTGGGGCCGCGCTCGACGTCCCGCGCCCCGGGCTCGGCGCCGGCTGTGGTGCCGGTCGGGTGACCGGCACCGGCCGGCCCCGGTGCACCGGGGCGCGGGACGTCGGCGCGGTGTCAGCGGGACATCAACGGCCCTGGAGGGACTTGACGTTGTCGCCGAAGGTCCAGCCCTTCGAGCCGTCCCAGTTGATCGACCACGTCATGAGCCCCTTCAGCGAACCTCCGAAGGCGTTCCACGACTGGCTGACCAGGCTCGGCGCCATGTAGCCGCCGCCCGCGCCGGACTGGGCCGGCAGGCCGGGGACCTGCTTGTCGTACGGCACCTTGATGGTGGTGCCCTGGATGACCAGGCCGTTGTTCAGGCAGGTGGTCTGCGCGGTGAAGCCCTGGACGGTGCCGGCGGAGTAGGAGTCGCCGGAGCAGCCGTACATGCTGCCGTTGTAGTACTGCATGTTCAGCCACCACAGACGGCCGTTGTCGACGTACTTCTTGATGATCGGCAGGTAGGCGCCCCAGATCGACCCGTAGGTGACGCTTCCGCCGGTGACGTAGGCGGTTTCGGGGGCCATCGTGAGGCCGAAGCCGGCCGGCATCTGTGCGAGCACGCCGTCGATGATGCGGATCAGGTTGGACTGTGAGGCCGACAGCGTGGCGATGCTGCCGCTCCCGGACAGGCCGGTCTCGATGTCGATGTCGATGCCGTCGAAGTTGTACCGCTTGAGGATCGGGACGACGGTCGCCACGAACTTGTCGGCAACGGTGCTGGAGCTCAGGTCGATGCCCGCGGCGGCGCCGCCGATCGACATCAGGAGCGTCGCCCCGGCCGCCTTGGCCTGGCACATCTCGGCCGGGGTCGAGACCTTGACCCCGGCATCCATGCCGTCCTGCCACAGGACGGTGCCGTCCGAGAGGATCACCGGGAACGCGGCGTTGATGACGTTGTAGCCGTGCGCGGCGATCCGGCTGTCCGTGATGGGCACCCAGCCCATGCCGGGATGAACGCCGTTCGAGGCGCCGTCCCAGTTCTCCCAGTATCCCTGCAGCACCTTGCCCGACGGCTTGGGCTTCAGGGCGCAGGTGCCGCCCGTCGGGCTGGTGCTCGGCGAAGCGCTGGTCGACGGGCTACTGCTCGGTGACGTGCTGGTCGACGGGCTGCTGCTCGGCGAAGCACTGGTCGACGGGCTGCTGCTCGGCGACGGGCTGGCGGTCGGCGAGGGGCTGCTGCCGCCGGGGCCTGCGAGCGACACGTCGTCCGCGTAGTACGTGGGCTGCCCGTACCAGCCGTGCACGTAGACGGTCACCGAGGTGGTGCCGGCTCCGGTGGTGAAACTTACGCCGAGCTGGCCGTACGACGGGCTGCTCGGCGTCCAGGTGGACAGGGTGCCGGTGAGTCCGGTGCCGGTGGCGCCCAGGTAGACGTAGCTGCCCTGGACGTACGCGCTCAGCGTGTACTGGGAGTTGGGCTGCACGCTGATGGTCTGGCTGCACTGGGCGTTGTCCTGGCCGGACGGCGTGGCCCTGAGCGCGGAGGCACCGGAGTGGACCGGACTGCTGACGGCCGCGCCGGAGCCTGCGGAGCAGGTCCAGCCCGAAAGTCCGCTCTCGAAACCGGAGTTGGCCACCAGGTTGGTGGTGGCGGCCCCGGCCGTGACGGTGCCGGCCACGGCGATGCCGGCACCGATGAGGGCGGCGGCGCTCACCCCGGCGAGCGAGCGCCTGAGGACGGTCGGTCCGTGCTCGACGCGGCCGGTCCGGTTCACCCGCGCCGCACGTTCGACGGTCACCCTCTGCGGGCGAGGTGCTCGGAGCGGCTCGCTCCCGGCCCGGTCGCCGTCGAGGCGGCCGGGATCCGGACAGGGGCGGGCATCGCCCGACGGACGTGAAGTGCGCGACCTACGACGGAACATGCTGTGCTCCTCCCGCCGAGCGCCATGGACAGACCGACGCGTGGGGGCGTGACGCCCGGCTGTGGGTGAGGTGGGGACATGTGAGGCAGTGCCGGACCGGATCGTAGGAGGAGCGATGGGGCTCGTCAATAGGTCTGGACCAATCTCAGGGGAGCGGGCCCGTTCGAGCCACCGGTGGACGGGCCCGCGGGAATACATAAAGGATTCATATAAATCCGCTATGCTTCAGGCATGAGCCGCCGAGACGCCGCGCACGACACTTCCGATGCCATCGGGTCAGCCCTCTACGGTCTGGCCACCAGGGCCGTGAGACGCCTTCCCCGCGACATGAGCCTGACGTCCGCCGCCACCCTGGCCACCCTGGACAAGACCGGCCCGCGACGGATCACCGATCTGGCGGTGGCCGAGGGCGTCACCCAGCCCGCGATGACCGTCCTGGTCCGGGTGATGGAGGAATCCGGGCTGGTCGAGCGGAGGGGCGATCCGTCCGACAAGCGGGTCACGCTGGTGTGCCTGACCGAGGCCGGCGCGTCGTACGTCCGGACGCGACGCCGGGCGGGCGTCGACGCGTACGCGCGGTTGATCGACGAACTCACCGGTGACGAGGTCGAGGCCCTGGCAGCAGCCCTTCCGGCGCTGCTGCATCTGGCGGAGCTCGAAAGCCACGCCCGAGAGGAGTCGGACCGGTGACCGCGGCCCAGGCCCATGACCAGCCCGCGAGCACCGCCCCGACACGTTCCGAAGCACGTCTGCTGGTCCCCGCCCTGGTGTTCATCGCCCTGGTCGTGGCGGCGGTCGCCAGCCTCGGGACGCCACTCATCACCAGCGTGGCGACCACGTTCCACGTCTCCCTCGACAGCGCGCAGTGGACGCTGACCATCGCCCTGCTCGGCGGCGCCGTCGCCACACCCGTCCTCGGCCGGCTCGGAGCCGGTCCGCACCGGCGGGCCACGATTCTCGCCACGCTGGCGATCGTCGTCGTCGGCAGCGCGCTCACCGTGCTGCCACTGCCGTTCGCCTGGCTGCTCGCGGGCAGAGCGGCCCAAGGCGTCGGACTCGGTCTCACGGCGCTGATGATGGGCGTGGCCCGCGACCATCTTCCCGAGGAGCGCAGCGCGGCCACGATCGCCCTGATCTCGGTGGTCTCCATCATCGGAGCCGGCGTCGGCTACCCGCTGGCCGCGCTGCTCGCCGAGTTCGGCGGACTGCGGGCCGCCTACGGCCTCGGCCTGCTCGTCACCGCCGTCGCCTTCGTGACCGCGTGGCGCTCCATGCCCGCAGCCCCCGAAGGCCGCTCCGCTCACGTGAACGCGGCCGGTGCGCTCGTCCTGGCGGGTGGGCTGTTCCTCGTCCTGTTCCTGGCCGGCGACAGGGGCCTGTGGATCCGACACCTCGCCGTGGCGGTGACCCTTGCCGTCGCCGCCGCACTCCTGCTCTGCGCCTGGACCGTTTCCGAACTGCGCACCAGAACGCCCCTGGTCGACGTCCGGGCGGTACGGCACCCGGCGGTCGCCGGGGCGAACATCGCCATGTTCGTCGGCGGGAGCGGCATGTACCTCCTGCTCACGCTCATCACCCGCTACGCGCAGACGCCGCGCAGCGCCGGCTACGGCTTCGGACTGACCACCTTCGTGGCGGGGCTGGTCCTCGTCCCGTTCTCCGTGCTGGGGTTCGTCGCCGGCAGGCTCACGCCGCGGGTCCGGACGCGGATCGACGGCCCCCTGCTCCTGGCCGGCAGCGCCGCCATCGTCGGCGGCGGGTTCGTCCTGTTCGCCACCGCCCGGTCCAACCTGGCCGAACTGCTCGCGGCCATGGGCGTGCTGGGCTTCGGCGTCGGCAGCTTCTCGGCCGCCGTGCCCGGCGTCATCCTGGCCGTCACCCCCAGGAGCGAGACGTCGAGCGCCATGAGCTTCAACTACGTCGTCCGCAGCGTCGGGTACTCCCTGGGCAGCGCCATCGGCGGTCTGGTCCTGGCCGCCGGCACCGCCACGGGCCGCCTCTTCCCGAACGACGACGCCTACACGACCGCGGCGCTGGTCGGCGTCGCCGCGATGGCGATCACGACGACGGCCGGCCTCGCCCTCGCCCGCCGACGCTCACCCGAGACCAGTCCGACCACAGCCCCGGTCGGTGCGCCGGGCCCGGGCCGGTCGAGTCGAACCGGAAGCTGAGGATCGAAGCCGTCCGACCTCGACGCCGCCTCCGCCGGCTCGCCGACCCACAGCGCGCCGACCGTGGATCCGAGCACGCTTCCGAGCATCGATGGTCGTCATCGCGGATCCCCTCGCTGCCCAGCTCCCCCGGTACGGGGATCAGCGGCGGGTGCGGTCCCGACCGCGGCGCGGCGCCGCTGTCCGTCGCCCGTTCCACCCCTTGCCCCATCTATCGAACTTCGATAGATTTCCATCGTAACTCGATTGAAGGATGGGTCATGGGAAAGCTGACAGTGCGGGCGCTGCGCGCCGTGCTCGCGGTGGTGCTCGCCGGCACCGTGTTCGTACAGGCGTCGATGGTGTGGGCACTGGCCACCGACCCGGAGGACGGGACGCTCCCGCTGACCCCGCTGCGCCTGGTCACGATCCTGGGCATGGTGTCGGTCCAGGTCGCCCTGGTCTGCGTGTGGCGGCTGCTGGCGATGGTGCGACGCGGAACCGTGTTCTCCCACGCCGCCTTCCGGTACGTGGATGTCGTGATCGGCGCGATCGTGGCGGCCGCCCTCGTGTGGTTCGCGGTCACGGCCATCAACGCGCCGGGCCAGCGGGAGGATCCGGGCGTCACCCTCATCATGGGCGGGGTCGGCATGGCCATCCTGGGGGTCGCGCTCATGGTGCTCGTGCTGCGGATGCTGCTCGCCCAGGCCGTCGCGCGCGACGTCGAAGCGACCAAGATGCAGGCCGAGTTGGACGAGGTGATCTGATGCCGATCGCCGTCGACATCGACGTGATGCTGGCCCGGCGGAAGATGTCCGTGGGCGAGCTCGCGGACCGGGTGGGGATCACGCCCGCCAACCTGGCGGTGCTCAAGAACGGCCGCGCCAAGGCGGTGCGCTTCGCGACGCTCGCCGCGCTCTGCGAGGTGCTCGACTGCCAGCCCGGCGACCTGCTGCGCTGGGAGGCCGAGGACGCCGCGGCAGCGGACGCACCCCAGGGCGAGCACGAAATCGCCTGACACCACGCGCCCTTGACACAGCTCGCGCACCGCACGCACCGGTCGAGAATCCCGATCTGCGAACGCGACCTCCCCCCCGGCGAACCCCCGTCCTTCCAGCGCGGAAGGGCGGGGGTTCGCCGTCGCGTGGGCGGCCAGGGCCTCACCGCCCCCGCCCGACGGACGGCTGCCGGTCCGGACGGCTACCGGTCCGGACGGCTACCGGCGGACAGTCGCCGGTTCGGGCGGGGACCTTCGGCCCGAACCGGCGCACGTCGTGACGATCCTGCGTCCCGGCCTGTCAGGAAGATTGACATGCTCGGCGCACCCTCCCATCATGGGAGCGCTCCCAAGCCTCACCCGTCTCACGCATCGTCGACGGTTGAAGCGGCGCCCCACGCCGCACAGTTACCCGTCCATCGTCCGGCTCCGCGGCGTGGCCCCGGGCCGGCGTCCCACCCGGGAGGAACACCCCCATGCTGTTCCGCAAGAGGCCAGACGGGCTCCGCCGCCCCCTCGCCGTGACGGCCTCGGCCGCCCTGGCCGTGGTTGCCGCGACTCTGCCGCTGTCCACCCCCGCCGTTGCGGCCGACCCGGCCGCCACCGGCGACACCACGGTCACGGTCAACGCGAACGCGGGCCTGGGCACCGTCAGTTCCACCGCGCTCGGCGCCAACACCGCCATCTGGGACTCGTACATGAACGACCCCCAGGTCGCCTCCCTGTACAAGGCCGCCGGGATCGGCGCGCTGCGCTACCCGGGCGGCTCCTACTCCGACATCTACCACTGGGTCGACAACACCGCACCCGGCGGTTACGTCGCCCCCGGCACCGACTTCGACGCCTTCATGGGAACCGTGAAGGCGTCCGGCGCCCAACCGATCCTGATCGCCAACTACGGCTCCGGCACGGCCCAGGAGGCCGCGGACTGGGTTCGGTACGCCAACGTCACCAAGGCGTACGGGGCGAAGTACTGGGAGATCGGCAACGAGATCTACGGCAACGGCGTCTACGGCAGCGGCTGGGAGAACGACGTCCACGCCGACAAGACGCCGGACCAGTACGCCAGGGAGGTCAAGGCGTACGCCGCGGCCATGAAGGCCGTCGACCCCACCGTCAAGATCGGTGCGGTGCTCACCATGCCCGGCAACTGGCCGGACGGACTGGTGGCCGCCGGCGACACCGGCGACTGGAACCACACCGTGCTCGCCGCCGTCGCCCACGACATCGACTTCGTCAGCGTCCACTGGTATCCCAACACCAACAACGGCGACCAGTCGCTGGCAGCCGTGCAGCAGTTGCCCGGTGAGCTCCGCGAGGTGCGCAACCTGGTGAACCAGTACGCGGGGGCCGACTCCGCGAACATCGGCATCGCGATGACCGAGGTGAACTCCAACTCCGGCGGCGGTGCCTTCACCAGCCACCCCAACGGCCTGTTCGCCGCGGAGGCCGTGATCACGGCGCTGGAGAACGGCGTCTTCACCGTGGACTGGTGGGACACCCACAACGGCGCGGGCGCCATCACCACCGTGGGCGGTGAGACCGACTACGGCGACATGGGCATGCTGTCGAACGGCAGTTGCTCCGGCAGCGTCTGCGAGCCGGCGGTGAACACCCCGTTCGCGCCGTACTACGGCATCAAGGCGCTGGGCGCTCTCAGCGACCCGGGCGACAGCATGGTGGCCTCCGGCACCTCCGGCTCCGAGGTGTCGTCGCACGCGGTGCTCCGGGCCAACGGTGACCTCAGCGTCCTGCTGCTGAACAAGAGTTCCTCCGCCGAGCACACCGTGGACCTGCGGTACCAGGGCTTCACCGCCGGCTCGTCGGCTCCCTCGGTCCAGCGGTGGGCGCCCGGTGGCAACGGCCTGGTGGACGCGACCGGCACCGCCACCTCCTCCTCGGCGACCCTGGCCCCGTACTCCATCACCGTGCTGACCATGCACCCGAAGAGCGGCACCGGCTCGTCCGCCGCCACCGTGGGCACCCCCGGTGCGCCGCGGACCACCTCGGTGGGCGCCGGCACCGTCACCCTCGGCTGGCCGGCCACCACCGGCGCGGTGGACCGCTACGAGGTCTACGAGCAGCTCGGCACCACCATCCAGCTGCTCGGCTCCTCCACCGGCACCTCCGCCACGCTCTACAACCTCCCGCCGGGCTCCCGGCACACGGTCAACGTGCTGGCCCGGGACCAGGCGGGGCGCCTCTCCCGGCCCTCCGTCCCGCTGACCTTCACCACCGGCACACCGGGCGACAGCACCTGCACCGTCTCGTACCAGGTGACCACCGGCTGGGGCAACGGCTTCGTCTCCAACGTCGTGGTGAGCAACCTCGGCCCGGCGGACATCAACGGCTGGACGCTGGACTTCGACTGGCCGTCGACCGGGCAGTCCGTCGCCTCCTGGTGGAATGCCGACATCACCGGCACGGGGCAGCACGTCCGCGTGACCAACGGCCAGTACAACGCGCGGCTGGCGCCGAACGGCGGCAACTCCGTCGACTTCGGCTTCGTCGGCGGCAACAACGGCGCCAACCCGTCCCCGACGGTCTTCAGGCTGAACGGAACGGTCTGCCGGACCGTCATCTGATCCGCACCCCCACCCCGGCCGGGGGCGGCCACCGCCGCCCCCGGCCGGGGCGTCTCCCCGGGCCCGACGAGAGGGTGCCGCTCCCGCGTCGGGGAGCCCAACTGCACCACGGCGTCGGGGAGTCCGCTGCACCACGACTGCCGCTGCGGCAGCCACGAGCGGACGAGGAGCACGGCCCGCGACGCCGGAGTCGAGGGTGTCGCGGTCAGTACTCGTTCTTGATGACGAAGAACGAACCGCGGATGGTGCCGGCGAGCTTCGATTTCTGGCGTGCGAACTTGAACCGGGAGGCGAGCTCCTCCGGGACCTCCATCCCGTCGGAGAGCTTGAATCCGACAGCCCGCTTCTTCGGGTCGTCGACGGTGTACATCACGTTGATCGACAGGCCGCTCTCGTAGAAGACGTACGCCATGCGGATGTTCTCGACCTGGAAGGCCGTGGCCTCCAGCGGCCGGGAGGAGATGACGATGTCGCGTTCCTCCTGGAGGATCCGGTGCACCCAGTCGACGGCCGCCGTGGCGTCGCTCGCCGGCTCCACCGTGAAGACGTGGTCGTACTTGTTCTTGAAGTAGCGGGCCTCGTTCGCCCGCAGACCGGCGAGCGCATCCGCGACGGGCGACGACTCCAGACCGACGGTCGAGACGGTGACGAAATCCACGGTGTACGTCATGGCAGGTACCTTCTCACGGGCGTCCGTGGACGACCGCCCTTCGACACGTACGCTCCCCCGAAGTCGTGACCGCTCTCGGGCCCGGCGCCCGGCGCCCGGCCGGAGGGGACCTCCGCCGAACGGGCGCGCCCGCCCTCGTGCTGCGCTCAGCGGTGCCCGGGGATTCCGCTGCAGCAGCCGTCCGACGGCCTCCGCCTTCGGACGGCGGACGGCGGACGCGTCAGCGTGCGGCCTGGTAGGCACGGCCGGCGGCGGTCGGTGTCGTGCCGTCGGTGAAGAGGCCGCTGCTCGGCTTCGACGGGTCGGCACCGAGGCCGAACCAGGCGTAGCGCTGGAGGTAGGGAAGGGCGTCGAGGGCCTTGGCGGAGGCGGTGACGAAGGCGGCCTGCTGCTCGGGGGACGGGAAGCGGGTTCCCCGGGAGAAGTCGATCAGGGCGTACTCGGTGAGCCAGATCGGCTTGTGGTAGCGCTGGTGGACGGCTTCCAGGTAGGACGTCAGCTGGCTGACCGCCTGGGGGGTGCGGAAGTCCCCGCCGTACCAGTGGAGCGTGATGAAGTCGACCCGGTACCCCTTGGCCGCGGCGCCGGACATGAAGCGGTCCAGCCAGCCGCCGGGGGTGTCGGCGCCGTACGCCACCGCGGGGCTGCCGAGGACCTTGCCGGCCTGCATGAGCTGCGGCCACAGCGCCAGGGCCTGGTCGGCCGACATGTTCGACTGCTCGGCCATGTCGGGTTCGTTGAATCCGAGCAGGTAGGGGCCGTTGGCGCGGGCCTGGGCGAGGGAGGCGTCGGTGACGGACGCCGCTCCCCAGATCATCGGGACGAAGGACGCCGACGCGGGTGTCGTCACGCCGGGGTGCCGGGTGGCCCAGGTGTAGTACCAGCCCGCCCCGGAGGCGGCGAGTGCCTGGCTCACGCCGTCGAAGGACCAGACCCCGACGCCCTTCCGGGCGGACGTGGCGATCCCCGTCGGGGCCGCGGCCCCGGCGGTGGGCGTCGGCGCTCCCGACGGCGCCGGGGACGGCCGGGTCGGGGACGGCTGGGCCGGGGACGGGGTGGGCGAGGCGGACGGGGCCTGTGACGGGCCGGGGCTCGGCGGGGCCGCCTCGACGGGTGCGGGCAGGGCGGACGGCGCGGAGAGCGCGGCCGTCTCGGCCGGGGCGTCGAGGAACCCCGGTGTCAGCCGGGCCCCGACCAGGACGGCGACCGCCGCCAGGGCCGCCACCGCGCTGCCGAGGACCGGCTTGGAGACGGCACGCGGTCGCCTGCGGGTGGAGCGGCGCGCCCGCCGCCCTCTGCCGCCGGGGTCCGGGGAGGGGGAGCGCGTACCGCTCGCGGTGAGGGCGTCGAGGATCCGGGCCGGGTCGAGGCTCGGCGGGACGGCCAGCAGGGGCAGGCCGTACAGCAGCCGCTCCACGGGGAGCAGCCCCTGCTCGGTGCCGGTGCAGCGCGCGCAGCCGCGGATGTGCCGTGCGAACCGCTTGCGCCACAGCGGGCTCGGGGCGTCGTCCCAGGTGGCGGCGGTCTCGCTCAGTGCGGCGCAGCGCGGGTCGGCGGCCAGGCCGCGTACCACGAGCCGGGAGACCTCCAGCCGGCCCTTCATCCGTCCGATCCGGACAGCGGTGTGACCGGTCGACAGGCCGAGGGCGGCGACGAGGTCGGCCTGTTCCAGTTCGCCGGTCTCCTTCAGCCACCACAGGGAGAGCAGTTCGCGGTCGTCGGGGTCGAGCCAGCGGGTGGCCTCGGCGATCTCGCGGCGCTGTTCGGTGAGTCCGAGGCGCACGATGGTCAGGCCCACGAAGTCCAGGGCGGGGTCGGGTATCGCCTCGGCCTCTTCCAGGCGGGCGACGCGGTCGGAGGCCACGGCGCGGTCGTGTTGGCGGTTGCGCACCTGCCGGATGGCGATGGCGACCAGCCAGGACCGGAAGGCGGCGGGATCCCGCAGGTCCGGCAGTCCTCGTACCATGCGCAACAGCGTCTCCTGCACGACGTCGTCGGCGTCGGCGTGGCCGTTCAGCGCCCTGCCGACGATGTTGTAGACCAGCGGCAGGCAGTGGGCCACCAGATGTTCCAGTGCCTGCCGGTCACCGGCGCGCGCCGCCGTCACCGTCCCGGTGTCGGGTCCGCTGCGTGGGGTGTTCGGCATGGGTCCGTTCCTCTACGTGGGGTGGGCGGCCGTGACAGGGGCCCCGGCGCCCGTGCTCCGGACGGCGGGACGCCTCTGTCTACGGAGACCGTCCGAGCGGCCGCTCGACAACGGAAATCCGGTCGCGGGCCGGATTTCCGTCGTCGAGCGGCCGCGGACCCGGTCACCGACACGTGTGCACGCACCCCGAGGAGCATGAGGGCGGCACCGGAATGACACGAGGAGGCCGAGGATCAGGGTGCCGGCCGCCCGCCGCGGCGACCGGGCGGCCTGTCCTGGTGGTGCACGCCACCGTCGGTCTCCTGGGCGTGCGGCGGGCCGGGCCGATCAGGCCGCCACCGACCGTGCGCCGCTGCGGGGCTCCGCCCGTACGACACGGCGGCGCCGGGACGGCATGCCGACGGTCGGGTTGGCGACGCCCCAGGCCGCGCCCTTGCAGATCAGTTCCTTGTAGAGGGCGGCCGGACGGCCCGTCAGGGTGCGCTCGACCGCGCGGTCGTCGGCGGTGACGAACTGGATCAGGCCCTCCTTGCGGCCGAGGGAGACGCACTGCTGGAAGTAGCGGACGGGCACGCGGGGGACCTTGGTGCCGGCGAGCCGGGCCGCGACGGCGTCGGCGGCCTGCCAGGCCATCGGCACGCCCGAGGCGCAGGACATGCGGAGGGGCTTGCCGCCCGGGCCGATCGCCGTGGCGGCGTCGCCCACGGCGTACACGTCCGGGTGGGAGGCCGAGCGCATCGTGCCGTCGACCACGATCCGGCCGTCGTCGGCGAGCTCCAGGGTGGTGGCCCGGGCGATCGGGTGGACGGCGAATCCGGTGGTCCAGACGGTGACCTCGGCGGGGATGTCCCGGCCGTCGGCCGTCGCCACGCGGTCCGCCGCCACGGTGGTGACCGCGGTGTGCTCGTGGACGGTGATGCCGAGCCCGTCCACCACCTTCCGCAGGTGGGCGCGGCCCTTCTCCGAGAGCCATGCGCCGAGGGCGCCGCGGGTGGCCAGGGCGACGTCGAGGTCCGGGCGGGTCTCGGCGATCTCGGTCGCGGCCTCCAGGCCGGTCAGGCCCCCGCCGATGACGACCACGGGCCGGCCGGGCTGCAGGGCGGCCAGGCGGTCGCGGAGACGGAGGGCGCCGGGACGGCCGGAGATGTCGTGGGCGTGTTCGGCCGTGCCGGGCACTCCCCCGTCGTTCCAGCCGCTGCCGAGGGCGTAGACCAGGGTGTCGTACGCCAGCTCCTGCTCGTGGCCGTCCGCGGCGGTGACCGTCACGCTCTTGCGGTCGACGTCCACGGAGGTGACCTTCGCGAGCTTCAGTGCCACGCCCGTGCCGGCGAACATCTCGTCGAACGGCCGGGGCCGGAGGTCCTGGCCGGCCGCGAGCTGGTGCATCCGGACGCGCTCGACGAAGTCGGGCTCGGGATTGACGAGGGTGATGGCGACGTCCTCCCGGTGCAGCCGCTTGGCGAGGCGGCCGGCGGCGACGGCTCCGGTGTAGCCGGCCCCGAGGACGACGATGCGGTGCTGCATGTGCCTGCTCCTGTCTGGAGGTTCTGCCGCTGTCTCTGCGCGGTTTCGTCTCCTGAACCGGGCAGCCCGGCGTTTCCTGACAGGACCGGGGTGTGAAGCACGTCACATCGGTCAGAGGGTGTGAAGCGGGGCGCTCCCGTGGCCGGCGGCGGCCCACTGCCCGGTCGCGCGGACGAGCTTGTCGGGGTTGACCTGGCTGCGGACGGCGGCGATGCCGTCCGCGGTGACCTCCAGGCAGGTGATGCCGATGACCCGGCCGTCCACGACCGCCACGGCGGCGGGCCCGCCGTTGGCGACCGCGCAGTAGAACTCGACCGCGCCGCCGACCTGGGCCCGCTTGGCCGCGCTGGGCTTGAACAGGCCGCGCAGGAACTTCGCGACCGCGAGCGCGCCCTCGAACGCCTTCGCGCGGGCCGGGACCTTGCCGCCGCCGTCGCCGACCGATACGGCGTCCTGGGTCAGCAGGCGCACGAGCGGTTCGGTACGGCCGCTGGTCGCCGCGGCCAGGAACTCCTCGACGATCCGCCGGGCGGCGGCCCCGTCGATCTCGGTGCGCGCCCTGCCGTCCGCGACGTGCTTCTTCGCCCGGTGGTGGATCTGCTGGCTGGCGGCCTCGGTGACGTTCAGGATCTCGGCGATCTCCCGGTGCGGGTAGCCGAAGGCCTCGCGCAGCACGTACACCGCCCGCTCGTTGGGCGACAGGCGCTCCAGCAGGACGAGGACGGCGTACGACACCGACTCGCGCTGCTCGGCGGTTTCGGCCGGGCCGAGCATCGGATCCCCGGCGAGCAGCGGCTCGGGGAGCCACGCGCCGACGTACGTCTCACGCCGGGCGCGGGCCGAAGTGAGCACGTTGAGACAGAGGTTGGTGAGGACCTTCGTCAGCCAGGCCTCCAGCACCTCGATCCGCTCGACGTCGGCCGCCTGCCAGCGCAGGAACGTCTCCTGCACGGCGTCCTCCGCTTCGTTCGCCGAGCCGAGCAACCGGTAGGCGATGGCCTCCAGTCGGGGCCTCGCGGCCTCGAACCGGTCCACGTCGCTCATGATCAGGGCCATGCCGCGATCCTAGTCGCTCCCGGGCACCGCCATCGGACGGCGGGGAGGTCGGATCTCCCGCGAAGGGGCACCGGGGGCGCCGCCCGGCCGGAGGCGTCCGAGGACGGCCGGGCTCCGGGTGGCGGCGGGGGTGACGGCCGTGTCCCCGTTGCCCGTGATCGGGCAGCCGCCGATCCGGCCGCAGGAGGCGTACCGGCCCTTCCCGTCGAGGACCGACGAGCGGGCGACGGTCGCCCCGGCCCGAAGTGAGGAGCCGTTCCTCTACCGCGGCTCGACCGTTGGGGAACCCGCGGTGCCTAGCGTCCTGTCCGCCGGAGCGATGGCCGCTCCGGGGACTGCGGACGGACCCGGGGGCATCCCTGAACGTCGCGGCGCGCAACGGCGGCACGCCCGGCGGGAACCGGGACGTCCGGCCGCTGCAGGGCGGCGGGCGTCCCTGCCGGGCTGCACACGGCGATGGGGGGGGAGAGCGGTCCACCGCCCCTGCCCGCCACCGGCTTCCCGGCCGGACGCACAACCCCTGGAGGAGGACACCTTGTTCGACGCACTGTCCGACGCCCTCGCCGACGAGCAGTTCTACGCGCCCCTCGGCACGATGGCCGACCCCGGCCGGCGCTTCGCCCCCGCCCGGGTGCCGGCCGGCTGGCACGGAACCGACCGGGACATCTGGACGGCGTGGGACGGCCCCGGGGTCCGCCGGGCCGAACAGGGCTGGAAGATCCACGTGTCGGCCCGGCTGGAGCGGGTCCAGGAGGTCCTCGACACGGTGGCGGACACGTGCTTCGCCGAGGGGGTGCCGTTCAAGCACGTGTCGGCGCGCTTCTTCTTCCTCGCCCTCCACCACAAGCACGCGGCCCGCTCCCAGTCGGGCAAGTCCTGCACCGTGTACCCGGCGGACACCGGGACCGCCGGACGGGTGCTCGCCCTCCTCGCCGACGCCCTGCACGGCGAGGAGGGCGCCTACGTCCTCACCGACCGCCGCTACCGTGACTCCCGGACCGTCCACTACCGCTACGGCGCGTTCGCCCGCCGGAGCCGGCTGCGGCCCGACGGCACCGCGGAACCGCTACTGACGGACGGGTACGGACACCAAGTGCCGGACGTACGGCAGCCGTTCTTCGTCCTGCCCGACGGCGTCGCCGACCCGTTCGTGGCCGAGGAGCCGGCACCGCACCGGGGCGCGATCCGGATCCGCGACTACGAGGTCGTCCGGGTGCTGCAGCCGAGCAACGCCGGCGGCGCGTACCAGGCCCGCGACACCCGCACCGGACGCCTCGTCCTCGTCAAGGAGGCACGCGCGCACACCGGCTACACCTGGGACGGCGCCAGCGCACGGGAGCGGCTGCGCCAGGAGTACGACATCCTCACCGCCGTGCACGCGGGCGCCCCGGGCGTCTGCCCCGAGCCGCTGGAGCTGTTCACCGCATGGGAGCACGACTTCCTCGTCATGGAACACGTCGAGGGCCTCCCGCTGGTGAAGTGGATCAACCACAGCTCCCCCGGCCTCCGGGCCGACCGGCCCGTCCAGGAGTTCGACCGGTACCACGCCGACTGCCGCCGCGTCCTCGCCGCGCTGGACACGGCCCTCGACCGGCTCCACGCGCTGGGGCTCCGGTTCGGCGACGTCAGCCCCGGAAACGTCATCGTCACCCCCGCCGGCGACGCCCGGCTCGTCGACTTCGAGTCCGTGACCCCGCAGGTCGACCGCCCCGCCCGCATGGGCACCCCGGGCTTCGCGCCACCCCCCGGCCTCGCCGCCGAGCACCCCGCCGACCCGGTCCTCACCGACCGCTACGGCCTGGCGGCCGTCGCCCTCACCCTGCTGGCGCCGTTCCACAACGCACCCCAGCTGACCCCGGCCAACCTCGCCCTGCTGCGGCGCGACCTGGCGGCGACCGCCCCGGTGCCCCGGGACCTGTGGCAGCGGGCCACCGCCTTCCACCGGCCCGACGGGAACGCACCCCCGGCGCTGCCCGCCCCCGAGGAGGTCGACGCCGACCCGCTGGGCTGCCTCGCCCGGCTCGCCGACCGGACCGCGCGGGGGCTGCTCGACCTGGCGGACCCCGACCGGCCCGACTGGGTCTTCCCGCCCTCGCCCCTGGCGTTCCACACCAACACGCTGTGCGTGGCGTACGGAACGGCCGGCGTGGTGCACGCCCTGCACCGGGCCGGCCTGCCCGTCCCGGACCACGTCGACAAGCGGCTGCGCCGGGACGCCCTGACCGCGGCCGACACGCTGCCCCCCGGGCTCGCCGTCGGCTCGGCCGGGGTCGGACGGGTGCTGGCCCGGGCCGGGCACCTCGACGAGGCGGTCGACCTGCTGCGCACCGCCGACCGCCATCCGCTGACGGCCGCCACGACCACACTGGCCGGAGGCCGGGCCGGGGTCGGCCTGGCCTGGCTCGCCCTGCACCGGCACACCGGCGACCCACACCACCTGGAGCGGGCCGCCGCCGCCGGCGACGCGGTCCTGCGCACCCCCGACCTGACGCGGACCCTCGGCGCCCACGACGCCCGCGGCCTGTTCCACGGCCGCTCCGGACTGGCGCTGTTCCTCCACCACCTCGCCCGCGCCACCGGCGAACAGCACTACCTGGCGGCCGGACTCGGGCTCCTCCACGAGGAGTTGGACCGCGCGGTGGAACTGCCCGACGGCTCCCTCTCGTTCGCCGACAACAGCGTGAACAGGCGGGTCATGCCCTACCTGGCCACGGGATCCGCCGGCATCGGAACGGTCCTGCTGCGCTACGCGGCCGCCACGGCGGACGAACGCTGCACCGCGGCGCTGCCCCGCGTCGTCGCGGACGCCCGCAAGGCCTGCGCGGCGCAGGCCGGCCTGCACGACGGCTTCGCCGGACTCGCCTACCTGCTCGCGGAACACGCCGACTTCACCCGGGACGCCGCCGACCGCCGGAACGCGGTGCGGATCGCGACCGGACTCCTCAAGTACGCCGTCCCCCACGGTGACGGCGTCCGCTGGCTCGGAACGGGCTCGCTCCGGTTCAGCGCCGATGTGGCCAGCGGCAGCGCCGGGATCCTGCTGGCGCTGCACCGAGCCCTCCACGGCCCGGGTGACGACTGGTTCACCCTGGATCCCGCCCACCCACAGGAAAACGAAAGGAACCGTCCATGACCGAGATCCTCGCCCTCCAGCAGCTCGAACTCGAATTCGACCAGGCGGAGGAGGCGTACCCCTACCCCTGCTTCAGCATCTACGCCAGTTCGTGGGTCGACGCCGACCTGTCCTGACCGGCACCGTCCGACGGCCCCGTCCCGACCAGGAAGGAACCGTGCCATGACCGAGATCCTCGCCCTCCAGCAGCTCGCGACCGACCCCGAGCCGGAGGCCGACGCGGCCTACCCGTGCCTCAGCATCTTCGCCAGCTACTACTACGAGACGCTGTAGCACCGGCGGGAACCGCCGCGCCGCCGGCATCCGACACCGGATGCCGGCGGCGCGGCCGTGCGTGACGCACCGCCAGGCCCGCACGCCGATCCGACGGCTACGGCCGGAGGACGCGTCGCGCGGACGGCCACAGCTACGGCTACGGCTACGGCTACGGCTACGGCTACGGCTACGGCTACGGCTACGGCTACGGCTACGGGAAGGCAACGCCTCGGCCGGGGAGAGGGCACCCGGCCGTGCCGGTTCACGACACGCCGGGCACCAGCCCGACCCGGTGGGCGAGGACGACCGCCTGGACGCGGTCACGCAGGCCGAGTTTCGCCAGGATCCGCGACACGTAGGTCTTGACGGTCTCGGACGTGATGAACATCGCCGCAGCGATCTCCGCGTTCGACAGCCCCTCGGCGATCAGCCGGAGCACTTCCAGCTCGCGGGGGCTCAGCACGCGCACGATGTCCTGACCGGCCGTCCGGGAGGTGCCGGCCGGTCGCAGGTGCTGGGCGAAGTGGCCGATGAGGTGGCGGGTGACGGCGGGTGCCAGCAGGGCCTCGCCCCGGGCGACGGTCCGGATGCCGTTGACCAGCTCCGCCGCGGGCGCGTCCTTGAGGAGGAAGCCGCTCGCTCCGGCTCGCAACGCGTCGTAGACGTAGGCGTCGACGTTGAACGTGGTGACGACCAGGACCTTCGACGTGCCTTCGGCATCCGGACCCGCCAGTTGCCGCGTCGCCTGGACACCGTCGAGCAGAGGCATCCGGATGTCCATCACCACCACGTCGGGGCGCAGCAGCCGCGCGGCCTGAACGGCCTCGTGGCCGTTCTCGGCCTCCCCGACGACCTCCATGTCCGGTTGCGCGGAGAAGATGGTGACGTAGCCGGTTCGCACCAGCGCCTGGTCGTCGCAGACGAGCACGCGGATCGGTGGTGGTGCATCACTCACGGGGGTCACTCCTGAAGGGACTTGGACGAAATCGTGGCGCGGACCCGGAACCCGCCCTCGGGCAGGGGACCGGACTCCAGTTCACCATCGAGCATCCGCACCCGTGCATGCAGCCCGGCCAGCCCGCGTCCGCCCGCTGGGCCCGGTTTCCGGGCGACCGGTGCGGCGGCCGGTCCGTCGGTGGTCACCTCGATCTCGATGTGCTCGTCGCCGTGCCGGAGCAGGACCCGTGTCGGCTCCCCGGCCGCGTGTTTCATGGCGTTGGTGAGCGTCTCCTGCACCACCCGGTACGCGGCCAGCTCCACGTCCACGCTCTGCGGCCGCCGTTCGCCCTGCTCGCTGAACACGACCGGCTGGCCCGACCTGCGGGCCTGCTCGACCAGATCCCCGACCCGCCCCAGGGCGGGTGCCCGGTCCGCACGCGCCGGGTCCGCGGCCCCCGACTCGCCGGTCGCCTCCAGGACGCCGAGCAGGTACCGCAGTTCCGTCAGCGCCCGGCGGCCGGTGTCGCTGACGGCCGCCAGTCCCTCGCCGACGCGTTCCGGCGCGGACGTGATCAGGAACTGCGCCGCGTCGGCTTGGACCACCATGGCCGTCACGTGGTGGGTGACCACGTCGTGCAGCTCGCGGGCGATCCGCGCCCGTTCGGTGACCGTGGCCGCCTCGGCGGCCAGCCGGCGCCGCTTCGCCTCTTCCGTCCGCCGCGTGCGCACCGTGCTCCCCGCCAGCCGGACCGCGGCCAGAATCAGATAGAACGCGAGGTAGTCCGGTATCTCCTGCGGTGAGCCGAGGCGGTGCAGGACGACGGCCAGCAGGGCATAGCCCGCACTCGCCACGGCGGCCAGCCCGTGGCGGAAGCGGACCTGATGGGCTCCGGCGGAGTACAGGGCCAGATACAGCCCCACACTCGCGAACGTCGTCGCGAAGCCCAGCGCCTGGTGCACGGCGAACGCGCCCGCGACAACGGCCAGGCAGGCCGCGGGCCACCTGCGGCGAACCGCCAGCGGCAGGGTCTGGGCCAGGACCAGCCCGACGCCCAGCACGCTCGCCGGCCGCTCGGGCAGATCGCCGATCTGTGCGCCGACGCCGGAGAGGGTCGGCACGAAGGACAGCAGGGTGAGCGTCAGAGCGAGGATGCCGTCCTTGAGGAGGGCATCCCGCTCCTGCCACCTGCCGAGCGGCGTCCTGAACAGCGCGAGGCTGCGGGGCGTCTGACGGTTCATCACTTCTGTTTCCTCCGGTGAGTCTGCCTCAGTGGCCCGCACGTCGGCGGGTCTTGATCCCACCGTTCCGGTGGGCGAGGACGAGCATCGGGACGGCGAGAGCCACGGCCATGAGGATGGGCGCGATCGACGCCTCCAGTCCGAAGTTGCCCCCGGTCAGGATGGCGGGGCCGTGGATGCCGACGGTGAACAGGCCCTCGGGGGCGTGTCCGGAGACCGGGATGCCGAGCAGTTGCTCCGTGGTGTTCCAGACGAAGTGCAGACCCACGACGAACCAGATGCTACGCCGCCACAGGAACGCGGCTCCGAGCAGGAGGCCCGCCTCCAGAGCGATAGCCACTGCGCTCCACCCGTTCGCTCCCGGGGCGCCCAGGTGGGCGACACCGAAGAACAGCGAGGTGATCACGATGGCGGCCCGGCTGCCCCACAACTGTTCCAGGGCCTGCAGTGCGAGAGCACGGAACAGCAACTCCTCGGTGACCGAGGCGCCGATCTGCACCACGACCGCGGCCAGGACGACCGACAGGAAGCCGTGGCCCGCCCAGGAGAACGAGTAGCCTCCGCACACCGTGATCAGGATGGTGGAGACGAGGACGAAGGCCAGGCCGATCCCGCCGCCGAGCAGCGCCGCCCGGCCGGCCCCGCGCCAGGCGATCTCCGGCGTGGAGCGGTGTGCCGCACGGTGCATGACCAACCGGTACACGGCCACTGCGGCGGCCGCGCCCAGCACCGGCACCGGACCCGGTCCGGTCGCCGTCAGGCCCGAAAGCAGGCCGACACCGACCGTCCCCGTCAGCATCCAGCCGAGCGGAGAGCGCACGATCCGGCCGAGCCGGCTGCCCCGTCCCTCGCGGTCCTCGTCCAGGCCGGAGCCTGTGTCGTGCGGTGTGACGGACGTCGTGTCCATGGTGGCCTCCCCTGTCGTGGTCGCACCTGCGGCGACCTGACGACCACACTAGGAATCCACCGACGTCCGCGAATCACCCTCTCAGGGACAGCTCCTGTAGCTCGCACGGGGGATGCGCCACCCGCGGCGGCGAGATCGGGGCGGGAGCCGGTGTCCTGAGGCGGGCCGCCGTCCGGTGGTCCGCAACGGCCACCACCGGCCCCGGATCCGGTTCAGGCCGCCGTCGACGCACAGGCTCGAACCGGTGATGAAGCTGCTCTGCTCGGAGGCGACGTACCCGAGGTGCTGGAGGCTGTAGAGCACGTTCATCGCGCAGTGCTTCGCACCGTCCTCGTTGCCCGTGATCAGACAGCCGCCGACCTGGCCGTAGTAGGCTTACTGGCCCTCGGAGTTGAGGATCGAGGAGCAGGCGTACAGCCGCTCGATCGCCGTCTTCATGACCGAGGAGTTGTCCCCCGGCCAGACCGGCGGAACACTCTGGCACCGTGGCTGACTTGCGGTGAAGACCGCCATGCCTTCGTGATCCTTCCAGGAGTACGCGAAATCCCAAATCTCGCGCGCACCGGCGCCGCCTGGGCAGTATCGCCGTCAGGACCAGCAACCGCACCGAGCCGCTGGAGGTCGCTCGCATCCGAGCCACCACCGCCCGCTCCGCACCCGCTCGGAGGGCGAGCGCCTCGGCGCTCGGCTACACCACCTCGACCCGGCCCACGGCATTCCCGATGCCCGCGCCCGCCGGCTGTGCTTGCCGACCCGGCGCGAGGACCTGAGCCCCAACGACTACGAAGCCCTTCAAGCAGCCTGAGAGGACGTCAAGTCCGTCTCTGGATGATCTGGTGTCGCCCGTTCGTGGGTGCGGAGGCATTCGACCTGACTCGCATGTCGCGTGCATGATGGGGTCGGAGCATGGAACGGGGTCCGTACTCAACGGACTTGCCCGACGGGCAGTGGGCCTTGATCGAGCCGCTGGTCACCGCCTGGAAGCGGGAGCGGCTGTCGCGGTCGGCGACCGGGGACCCGGGCTCCTGTGACCTGCGTGAGGTCGTGAACGCGTTGCTGTACCAGAACCGGACGGGCTGCCAGTGGCGGCTCCTGCCGCACGACCTACCGGCCTGGTCGGCAGTGTTCCACTACTTCACCCTGTGGCGGCAGGACGGTCTTGAACAGCGGATCCAGGAGATCCTGCGCTGCCAGGTGCGGGAGCGGGCCAGGGACTCCTCGACCAACCCGTGCGCGGCCGCTACCAGAGACGGACTCAACGTCCTCCGAGAACTCCCCCCTCCGCACCCCGGCGCGCCACCTCACCGGCCGCCGCCTGATCCGAGGCCGCCCGCACCCCACCCGACACCTCCACGATCGACGTGTTGCGACGACCGGGCCGGTCGGACGGGAGCGGGGTGGCCACGCACGCCGATCGCGGGATCGAGGTCGGGCCCGATGCGGGCGGCGCCGGCAGCCGGGTGGTCTTCAAGGGCATCCTGGACACGCCGGCGGAGGCACGCGACTCGCCGACGGCACAGGCCCTTGCGGCGGCGTTGAAGGGCGGCACGCCCGGTGCCGGCGAAAGCGGTCGTCCGACCGTCACGGTGGCGAATCCCGTTGCTGCGCAATCCTCTTGATGTGTCCTTGACCGGCGCACGGTCGAGTCGACTAGGCTAACTTTGGCATGTCCACTTGAAGGGTGGGGCTCGTCGTGGCGGTAGAACTGCCGGATCCAGTGGTCAAGCTAATCTCCTTACGCCGACACGACCCGGTCGGAGGTGGGCGAGGACAGCATCCTCGAACTCGCCACCTGTGTCGAAGACTTCGCCGAAAAGCCGGAGGTCTCGCACCAAGACGCCACCGCCGACCCGAAGAACCTCGCCGAGGGCTGTCGGGGCGCCTCCCGCGAGACGGTGGCCGCCATCCCGGCGGAAGGCATCGGACAACTCACATGTCCGAGCTCCTGACCGGCCGTCAGGCCGTGGCCATCTTTCCTCCCACAGCAGTTGGGACGTGTGCGCAACCATCGTCACCAACGGCGGACACGACGTCCAGGACTCCCGGTGCGGCCACACCTCCGTGGAGGTGTGGACCCTCGGCGCAGGCAGCCTCTCGCAGTACACCCAGGCCCTGGGCTGGAACGGGACCGGCCCCTTCCCCTACGCCGGCGATGTCGCCGTCAAGACCGACGTCCGCTGCTGACCCTTCGGCCCACGGCGACCGCCGTGGCGCCGGATCCCGGAACCGCTGTCGCCGACCGTCCGGCGGATTCTCCGAGGCCGGTCATGTCCATCGAGCAGTGCGGTACCGACCCCCGAGCCGTCACCGGAACCTGTACCGGCCACCCGGCTTCGCCGGCCGGTAGTGAGTACGCCCGCTGCGGCGCCGCCCCTCTCCGCGGTAACCAGGTCTGCGACGGCCGCACCCACCAGCCGCGCTGCCGACCGCTGTCCTCGTCACGAGCCCTCCGTCGAACTTCTCACCCGCCCGGTGCCCACACCGGGACGAGGCCGGGTCCGGGGCCGTTCCTCCATCGAGCCCGAAGGAACCATCGCATGGCATCCGTCATCAAGACCCGGAACACCGCGACCCGACTGCTCACGGCCGTCGCCGTCCTGAGCGGCCTGGTGCTGAGCGCCGCACAGGCCCACGCGGCAGCCCCACCGTCCCCTGACGAGGCGTCGGCCGCCGCTGCCGCGCTGCCCGTGGTGAACATGGAAGCCACCGTCCTGGCCGCCCAGATCGATCCCCGACGCGCCGACAGCACCCAGACCCCGGGCGCCCACGACTCGGTCCTGGCCGTCGAGCGGGCCCTGCAGGCCCGCGGCCTCCTGGACACCCGCTGGGTGGACGGGTACTTCGGCACCACCACCATCAGCGCCTACGCCGCCTTTCAGCGCTCCCTCGGCTACAGCGGCCTGGACGCCAACGGACTGCCCGGCACCTCCTCCCTCACCGCGCTCGGGCAGGGCCGGTTCACCCTCACCCGCCAGATCGGGCCGGGCGCGAAGCTGCGGCGCGACGGATACACCGTCGACACCCGCACCCAGAACATGCTCACCGAAGCCGAACGCATCCTGGGCTTCGCCCTGACCCTGGACCAGGGCTCCTACAACCCCGGCGGCGATCCCACCTCCGCGGGCACCCACGACGGCGGCGGCGTCGTGGACATCAACGTCGACGGGATGACCAGCACCACCCGCACCGCCGTCGCCAAGGCCCTGCGCCAGGTCGGATTCGCCGCCTGGGTCCGCAACCCCACCCAGGGCGACTGGCCGTGGCACATCCACGCCGCGGCGATCAGCGACACCGACCTGGCCACCCAGGCCCAGAACCAGACCGGTGACTACTACCTCGGCCTCAACGGCCTGGCCAACCACGCCCCCGACGACGGCCCCCGCATCCCCATCCAGACCTGGGAGGAGTACCGGCGCACCCACTGACCGCGCCCGCCCCCCACGCACGACCGAAGCACCCCGTCGATGACACTCCGCGAAAGGGAGAACCGTGAAGAACATACGCACCACGCTCGCCGTCGCCGGCACCGCCCTGGTCATGGCCATTCCGCTCGTCGCCGCCACCTCCGCCCCTGCCTTCGCCGCGTCCCGCGACGGGGACTGCGACTCCGGCGAGTTCTGCTACTACTACAACAGCAACGAGGCCGGCTCGATCTCCGACTTCACCGGCTCCATCAGCGACTACGGGACCACCCAGCCGACCTGCTACGAGTTCAAGGGCTCCGGCAACGGCCAGGGCGTCTGCATCAAGAACAACGCCGCATCCGTGTGGAACCGCACCGGCAAGACCGTCCGCGTCTACTACAACAGCGGCTACGCCGGCGCCAGCCAGGACTTCGCCCCCGGCGCCAAGGGCAACCTCAACGCCACCCTGAAGAACAACAACGCCTCCCACCAGTTCCTCGGCAGCAGCGGCGGCGGCAACCAGAGCCCCACCAACGACTTCGACCACCGCACCCGAGGCTTCGCCGCCGACAACTGCACCGCCTTCGCGGCGTACCGCATCGCCAGCCGTCTCGGCGTCCCGAGCTTCAGCAACTCCTGGGGCGGCACCACCTGGGGCAACGCCGGCACCTGGGACAACGCCGCCCGCCGCGTCGGCGTCACCGTCAACACCACCCCCACCGTCGGGGCCATCGCCGTCAACGACGTCCACAAGGTCGGCCACGTCGCGTACGTCAACGCCGTCCACTCCGACGGTTCCTTCGACGTCGAGGAGTACAACTGGAACAACCCCCTCGCCTACGGCACCCGCACCCACCTCCACGTCAGCAGCGCACAGGCCGACTTCCAGTGGATGCTCCACTTCTGAGCAACCACCGGCAGGACACCGGCGCCCCCGGGGTGATCCTGTGAGTGTGCAGGTCGCGGCGGTGTGACGACATCCGCGGCAGCGGTACACGTCGAAGCCCCGTCGGGCGAGGTCGATCAGGAAGGGTCACCCGCCCGACGGGGCTTCGACGTACCGCCGATCAGCGGGCAACAGCCCGGTCAAGCTGCAGGGCTGATGCAAAGTTAGTTGATTTTGCATATTGCCTGGTCGGTGTGGGTGTCCGAAGCAGGTGAAGCTCCGTTGTGGTTGATGACCTCGCGAGTCGTCCACCAGCAACGGAGCTTCGGTGCGTCAGTCTGCCATGTCCTGTCCCTGCTTGGAGTGCGGTGCCGGTGTGTCGGGTGCGCACGGCTTTACGGAGCTGGTGGGCGGGCTGCGGGATCCGGGGAAGGCGCGGGGGCGTCGGCATCCGCTGCACGCGGTGCTGCTGGTTGCGTTGTGTGCCATGGCCTGCGGGTTCGACTCGTTCCGGGCGATGGGGCAGTGGGCGGCCGCGGCTCCGCAGGAGACGCTGGTGCGGCTGGGACTGCAGACACGCGGGGCGTTCGCGCTCGCGGTGCCGCCGAGCGCGTCCACCATCGGGCGGGTGGTCTCGGCGGTGCTGCCCGGCGGGCTGGAGGTGCTGCTGCGGGCCTTCCGGGAGAAGGCGGTGACGGTGGCCGTGGACGGAAAGCGCCTGCGCGGCTCCCGCCGCGGGGCAGGCGCGGTGGTGACCGTGCCGGGGGGCGATGCTGCAGGACGGGACGCTGGTCGCGCAGCAGCGGGTGCCGGACGGGACGAACGAGATCACCGGGTTCGCCGCCCTGCTCGCGGCCCTCGACCTGGCCGGGGCGGTGGTCACCGCGGACGCGCTGCACACACAGCGCGAGCACGCGAAGGTGCTGGTCAAGGAGTTCGGCGCCCACTACGTCTTCGTGGTCAAGCGTAACCAGCCCGACCTGTGGGAAGCGTGCCGGGCGGTGCCCTGGGACCGCGTGCGTGCCTCACGCTCCACCGTCCGCGCCCACGGTCGCGTGGAGACCCGGATCATCAAGGCCGTGACCTGGGAAGGTCTCGACTTTCCGCACCTTCGGCAGGTCGCGCGTGTCACCCGCCACCGAGCCCTGCGCGCGAGCGGGAAGCGGTCCCGGGAGCGCGTGTACGTGATCACCGACCTGTCCTCGCGGCAGGCCGGCCCGCAGCGGACCGGCGAGATCACACGAGGGCACTGGGGCATCGAGAACAAGGTCAACCACGTGCGGGACGTGACACTGGGTGAGGACGCTTCCCGCATCCGCACCGGCCACGGAGCCCAGAACATGGCCACGTTGCGATCAGTCGCGATGAACTTTGTACGCAGGGCCGGAAGTTCCATCGCCGACACACGCCGCCGACTGGCCCTCGCACCGCACACAGCCCCGCTCGACCTCTTCGGCATCCCCCGTGACCTGCGCATTCACAGCTGAAATCCGACTTTGCATCAGCCCTGCTGTACAGATACCTGATTGACCATCAGAACAGTCAGCAAAAGGTCAGCATTGATCCTGCCAAACCCTGTCGTACATGCCTACACACGAGAAGGTCGGCAGTGCAGCGCAATGTGCCGACCCACATGATTGGCAGGTCAGCGAGGCTCCTCACGCGCTCCTCGGAGCGGAGGTTTCAGCGGTAGTTTCGTGCAGGCGGAACAGCCCCGTGTGAAGGGAAAACCAGCAGGTCAGCGCGCCCGACCCCGTGGCTTCAGCGGCACGGCGGGCAGCGTGGGAGCAGCCAGCCGGGCGCCGTCGTAGCCGTGCACCTCGCCGAACCGACGCCCCTTCTCCCAGTCCTCCCGTGCCTGTACGGTCTCCTCACCGGATCGGCCGATGAAGTTCCACCACATAACAACCGGTTCAGCATGGCAGGAGAGGTTCGAACCTCCGCTCAGGCTGCCCGGGATTCAACGGTGCTCGGGGTTCTCGAAGTCGAAGCGGCAGCCGGCGTCCCACTCCGAGCGCTGGTTGCCGTGCGCGGGAATGCCGCCGGCGTCCTTCAGCATGCGGGCCAAGTGCAGGAGGTTCCAGGTCATGAAGGTGGTGTTGCGGTTGGTGAAGTCGTTCTCCGGCCCGCCCGACCCCTCGTCGAGGTACGACGGCCCCGGGCCCGCGGCGCCCACCCAGCCCGCGTCCGCCTGCGGCGGGATCACGTACCCGAGGTGCTGAAGGCTGTAGAGCACGTTCATCGCGCAGTGCTTCGCACCGTCCTCGTTGCCCGTGATCAGACAGCCGCCGACCCGGCCGTAGTAGGCGTACTGGCCCTCGGAGTTGAGGATCGAGGAGCAGGCGTACAGCCGCTCGATCGCCGTCTTCATCACCGAGGAGTTGTCGCCGAGCCAGACCGGGCCGGCGAGGACGAGGATGTCGGCGGCCATCACCTGCGAGTAGAGGACCGGCCACTCGTCGGTCTCCCAGCCGTGCTCCGTCATGTCGGGCCAGACGCCGGTGGCGATGTCGTGGTCGACCGTGCGGACGACGTCGACGGCGACACCCTGCCGCTCCAGGATGCCCCGGCTGATGTCGATCAGGCCCTGGGTGTGGCTGCGCTCGGGCGAACGCTTGAGGGTGCAGTTGAGGAAGAGGGCGCGCAGATCGCCGTAGGAGGCGGCGGCGTCGGGGGTGGTCATGGCGGTCAGCAGAGCACACGGGTGCGGCCAGGGCGAGCATCGTGGGCCGTCCGGGTGGCGGCGGCGGGTCGACGGCCTGCCGGGTCAGCCCGGGTCCTGCCGGGTCCGGCGGGGTCCGACAGGACCGGCGGGAACAGACCGGGGGCGTTTTCCGTTGTCCGGTGCGGCGCTCCGGCGCCGTGACCCGACGTCCCCCGAAGGGAACCCTCCGTTGAGCCTGTACGACATCCCGCTGCGCACCCTCGCGGGCGAGCCCTCCTCGCTCGCCGACCACAAGGGCAAGGCCGTGCTGGTGGTGAACGTGGCCTCGAAGTGCGGCCTGACCCCGCAGTACGCCGGCCTGGAGCGCCTGCAGCAGCGGTACGCGGACCGCGGCTTCACCGTGGTCGGCTTCCCCTGCAACCAGTTCATGGGCCAGGAGCCCGGCAGCGCCGAGGAGATCCAGACCTTCTGTTCGACGACGTACGGCGTGTCCTTCCCGCTGTTCGAGAAGGTCGACGTGAACGGCGACGACCGTCACGCCGTGTACGCGCAGCTGACCGAGGCGGCGGACGCCGAGGGTGCGGCCGGCGACGTCCAGTGGAACTTCGAGAAGTTCCTGCTGTCGCCCGACGGCACGGTCGTGGGCCGCTTCCGCCCGCGGACGGAGCCGGAGGCCGACGAGGTGATCGCCGCGATCGAGGCCCAGCTGCCGGCCTGAACCCGGCCTGAAGCACCGAACCGGATCCCGGTCCGGCCACCGGCCCGCACGCCGGTCACCGCCCCGGCCGTCCTCCCCCGCGCGGGGAGGACGGCCGGGGCGGTGTGCGTCAGCGGCCGAAGGTGTCGATGCCCTCGATCAGCCAGCGGCCGTCGCGGCGCACGGCGTCGACCGCGAACATCGCCGCCGCGTACGTGGCCCCGGTCTCGGCGCCCTGGGCGGTGCTGGTGTTGCGCTGGTCGGCGAAGACGACGACGCGGGCCCGGCCACCGGTGAGCAGCTCCACGCCACTGTCGGTGACGGTGGTGGTGAGGACCAGTCTGCGGGCCGCGGCCTGCGCCCTGACCTCGGCGAGCATCGCGGTGTGCTGTTCGACGGCCTTGCCGGTGAGCAGTTCCTCGGCGGCACGGTCGGTGCGGGCGGGGTCGGCGAAGCTGTACGAGAAGAGCGATCCGACCGCCTCGGAGACGGCGGCCCGCACCTCCCCGGTGCGGGCGGGGTCGGTGAGGGCGTGGTTGCGCCCGGCCGATCCGGCGTCGAGGTCGGCGGTGCGGACGGCGGCCAGCGCGGCGAACGCCCCCAGCAGCAGGGCGGGCAGCAGGAGCGCGGCCCGCAGGCGCGGCCGGGGGCGGGAGCGCCTCCGGGCCGCGGTGGCGGGGCCGTCCTCGTCGTGGACGGTCGCGGGCTCCGTGCGGGAGCCGCGGGCGGGTGTCCGGGGCGTGGTCGGCGGAGCGGGCGCCGTGGTGGCGGTCGCGGTCGCGGTGCCGGCGACCGTGGCGGGGCCGGTGGCGGCGCCGACCGCGGCGAGGCGGCGGTGGCGGTTGATCAGGTGCCGGGTGGTGGACACGTCGGCCGTCCTCTCGCTGGTCGGTTCAGTGGCCGGGGGTGGCGGAGGCCGAGGGGCCGGTGGGGGCGGCACTGGCCGTCGGCGCCGGTGTGTCGGCGGTGGTGCCCATCGGGGCCTGTCCGAGGGCGCTGAGCTTCCAGGTGTCGCCGGTGCGGGTGAGCTCGCCCAGCAGGCGGCTGTCCTTGGTGGAGGTCGCGGGGGTGGCGGCCTTCGGCGTGCGGACGGTGATCCGCACGGCGACCATGACGGTGGCGCGGCCGGCCCGGTCGTCGAGCTCGGTGACGGCGCCGGAGAGGATCTGGGCGCTGGTGACCGTCTTCGCCTGCTGCACCTGGGCGGCGAACGCGGCGCGGCCCTGGACGAGTTGGTCGTGCAGGGCGCCGGTGGTGGAGGACTCCCAGAGGGCGAGGCCGCGGTCGAGGTCGGCGGCGTCGAGGGTGTTCATGTTCTGCACGGCCTGTTCTCCGGCGGCGAGCACCCGGTCGCGGGTGCGGGCGAACGCGGCGGAGTCGTCGTGCGCGGCGGCGTACCAGCCGTAGCCGAACCAGACCGCGAGGACGGCGGCGGTCAGGGCGAGGCAGGCGGCGGCCCGGGTGCGGTGCGCGGCGGTGACGGCGGTCGGGCGTCGTCGCGTCATCTGGTCTCTCCCGTGGTGCGGTTACAGGGCGGTGAGGTCGGTGATCCGCCAGCGGCCGTCGCGCAGACGGGCGGTGACGGTGAGCTGGGCGGCGGTGGTGACGGCTCCGGTGCCCGGGCGGGCGGTCCGCTGGTCGAGCAGGACGAGCAGCTCGGCTCGGTCGGCGGTGAGGCGGTCGACGCCGATGCGGGTGACCGTGGCGGTGACGGTGAGGTGCTGGTCGGCGGCCAGGTCGCGGAGCCGGGCGGCGAGGGCCGTGTACTGCTGCGCGGCGCCGTCGTCGAGGTCGGCGGCCGGGGTGCTGCCGAGCGTGTCGGTGGAGTACGAGAACGCCCGGGTGAGTGCCTGGCCGACCTCGGCGGTGACCTGCGCGGTGGCGGCCCGGTCGGTGAGCGGGCGGGCCGCCGCGGTGCGGCCGTCGACGTGGCGGGCGGCGGCGAGCAGTCCGGCGCCGGTGAGCAGCAGGGCCGCGACCAGGACGGCGGTGGCGGCCGTGGCGCGGCGGCCCGCCGGTGCTGCGGTCACCGGCCGCCCTCCCCGACGGGGACGGCCGTCAGGCCGGTGACCTTCCAGCCCGCGCCGGTGCGCAGCAGGGTGGCTTCGACCCGGCGCCGTTCGGTGCCGCCGGGGTTCTGCTCGGGCCTGGTGGGGTCGACGTTGAGCACGGCGATGAGGCGGGCGGTGCCGGCGTGCGCGTCGAGGTCGGTGACGGCGGCGGCGGTGACGGCGGCGGCCGCCGCGGGCTGGCCCTGGAGCGGGGGCAGGTGGGTGAGGCGGGTGTGGAGTTCGCCGGCGGTGGCGTCGAGCCAGGCCGCCGGGACGGCGGCCGCGCCGGTGCCCGGGTCGAGGGAGCCCAGGCGGGCGACGGCACGGCTGCCGTCGGCGAGGGCGCGGGCCCGGGCGGCGGCCTCCTGGCGGACGGGGTCGGAGAGCGCCCGGGCGTACTGCTGCGCTCCGAGGGCGCAGCAGAGTGCCGCGGTGGTCACGGCGGCGGCCCGGGCGCGGCGGGCGCGGGTCATCGTCCGCCGTCCGGGCGGGGGGTGGCGGGGGTGACGGGGGTGGGCACGCCGCCGGTGGGGGCGTTGGCGGAGCCGCGGACGCCGGTGCCGGAGCCGGCGGGGGCCGTGCAGCGGGCGCCGGTGTTGAAGGCGGGTGCTGGGCCGGTGTCGAGGCCGTTGCGGCGCTGGGTGTCCTGGTAGCCGCTGGTGCAGGGCAGGGGCGAGAAGAAAGTGACGGCCATGCCGAGGTGGGCGCCGCGGTCGTCGACGGCGGTGGAGCCTGCGGCGGCCACCGCCGGGAGCCGGACGAGGAGTTCCTCGATGCCGTGCTGCCGGGTGACGCCGAGTTCGGAGGTGGTGAGGAGGTTGGCGAGGACGACGCTGAGGCCGGGGTCGATGTCGTGGACGAGCGCGGTGACCTGGAGGGCGGTCTGCGGGGCGGCGGCGATGACCTGGCGCAGGTCGGAGTCGGACTCGGCGAGCTTGCGGGCGAGTTGGGAGGCCCCGGTGGCGAACGTGCGGATGGCGTCGGCTTCCTGGGCCTGGGTGGTGAGGACGGTGCGGCCGTCCACGACGAGGCGGGTGGTGGCGGGCAGGTCGGCGTCGGCGGCCTCGACGAACCGGCCGCTGCTGTCGAGCAGTACCTGGAGGTTGTCGCCCTGTCCGCCGAAGGCGGCGCCGAGTTCGTCGACGACGGTGCGCAGTGACTGCAGGGGCACGGAGGAGACGAGGCCGTCGACCTTGCCGAGCATGTCGGTGACGGGGGCGGGGGTGGTGGTGTCGGCGAGGGCGATCTGTGAGCCGTCGGTGAGGTAGGGCCCGGTGTCGGCGGTCGGGCGGAGGTCGATGTACTGCTCGCCGACGGCGGACAGGTTGGCGACGACGGCCTGCAGCCGGTCGGGGATGCGGGGGGCGGAGTCGCGGATGCTGAGTTCGGCGTCGACGCCGTCGGCGGTGAGGCGCAGGGCGCCGACGCGGCCGACGGAGACGCCGCGGTAGGTGACGTCGGCGTGCTCGAACAGTCCGCCGGTGCGGTCGAGCCGGACGTGGACGGTGTAGTGGTCGCGGAGTCCGATGTGGCGGCCGAGGTCGGCCTGGTGGACGGCGATCCAGCCGAGGACGAGGACGGAGAGCAGGAGGAAGGCGATGTTCTTGAGCCGGACGGCGGGGGTGAGCATCACCGGCTCCTCGTGGTCGTGGTGGTCGTCGTGGTCGTGGTGGTGGGCAGGGGCAGGGGCAGGGGCAGGGGCAGGGGCAGGGGGGCGGGGCTCCGGTCGGCGGTTTCGGTGCCGGGGTCTGTGCCCGGGTCGGTACCGGGGTCGGTGCTCGGGTCGGGTTCGGGTTCGGGTTCCGGTGCCGGCTCGTCCGGGGGCGGGTCGGGCGGGAAGGAGCTGTCGGCGGAGGTGAGTTCGGGGATGATCCGGGTGCCGGGGGTGGCGGTGAGGCTGAGGTAGACGTTGAGGTAGTCGCCCTTGACGCCGTTGAGCACCTCGTCGGTGAACGGGTAGGTGAGGAGCACCTGCAGGGAGTCGGGCAGGGCTTGGCCGGCGTCGGCGAGCCGTTGCAGGGTGGGGGCGATGGCGCGGAGGTCGGCGACCATGTCGTCCTTGCTGCGGTGCACGGTGTCGGTGGCGACGGTCGACAGTGCGTCGAGGGAGCGCAGCATGGTGACGAGCGAGTCCCGCTGGTCGGAGAGGACGCGCAGGCCCGGTGCGAGGTCGGTGAGCACGGTGCCGATCTGCCGGTCGCGGGTGGCGAGGGTGGCGGAGAGCCGGTCGACGGCGTCGAGGGCGGCGGTGATGTCCTGCCGGTGGGCGTCGAGTTCGCCGACGAGGGTGTCGAGCCGGGTGAGGACGGAGCGCACCTCGGTCTCGTTGCCGGTGAGCGCGCGGTCGAGTTCGGTGGTGATGGTGCGGAGCTGGTCGATGCCGCCGCCGTTGAGCAGCATCGAGAGGGCTCCGAACACCTCCTCGACCTCGACGTTGCGGTCGGTGTGCTCGACGGGGATGACCGCTCCCCCGGCGAGGGTGCCGGTGGCGGCCCGTCCGGCGGGCGGGGGTGAGAGTTGCACGTACTTCTCGCCGAGCAGGCCGGCCTGTTCGAGGTGGGCGTAGCTGTTACCGGGCAGCCGGACGTCGCCGTTGACCTGCATGGTGACGACGGCCGTCCAGTCGTCCTCGGCGAGGGTGATGCGGGTGACGCGTCCGACGGCGACGTCGTTGACCTTGACGGAGGCCTGCGGGACGAGGCTGAGGACGTCCTGGAACCGTGCGGTGATCTCGTACGGGTGGCTGCCGAGGTCGGCGCCGCCGGGCAGGGGGACGTCCTGGAGGCTGTGGACGCCGGCCGTGCAGCCGGAGGCGAGGAGGACGCCGAGGAGGGTGGCGGCGGCGGTGGCGGTGCGGCGGTTCATCGGCCGGTCCCCTTCCCGGTGCCGCTGCCGGTGGCGCGACCGTTGGCGCTGCCGTTGGCACTGCCGGTGGCGGGCAGGGGCAGCGGGAGTGCCTGCGCCGCGGCGGCGTCGGTGAGTTCGGTGAGGTTGGCGCGGCCGTCGAGGGTGCCGTGGGCGGGGTCGTAGGCGCTCAGGATGTTGCCGGCGGCCAGCGGTGCGGTGTCGAGGAGTTCGGCGAGGGAGGCGCGCTGGTCCACCAGGGTCCGGGTGAGCGGGGCGAGTTGGTCGACGGCGTTCTTGAGGCGGCCCCGGTTGTCCTCGACGAAGGTCTTCACCTGTTGGAGGGCGGTGGCGAGTTGGGCGAGGGCCTCGCCGAGGGCGTCCTTGTCCTGGGCGAGGAAGTCGGTGACGGTGGCGAGTTTGCCGGTGGCGTCGCGCACCTTCGTGTCGTTGTCCTTGAGCATGGTGGTGAAGCTCTGCAGCTGGTCGAGGGTGGCGAAGAGGTCGCCGCTGTGGCTGTCGAGGGTGCCGGCGGCCTCGCCGAGACGGCGGATGCTGTCGCCGATGGCGCGGCCGTTGCCGTCGAGGTTGCGGGCGCCGGTGTCGAGGAGGGCGGACAGTGCGCCGTCGGCGTTGGCGCCGTCGGGGCCGAGGGCCGCCCCGAGGTCGCCGAGCGACTGGTAGAGCTGGTCGATCTCGACGGGCACGGCGGTGCGGTCGGCCGGGATGACGGCCCGGTCGGCGAGGCGTTCGCCGCCGCTGTAGGCGGGGGTGAGCTGCACGTAGCGGTCGGCGACGACGCTGGGGGCGACGACCACGGCGGACGCCCCGGCGGGCACGGCGATGCCGGGGTCGAGCCGGAGGGTGACCCGCACCTGTCGGCCCTCGGGGTGCACGTCGCCGACCCGGCCGACCCGCACGCCGAGGATGCGCAGGTCGGAGCCGGGGTGCACGCCGACGGCGCGGTCGAACCAGGCGGTGATCCGCAGGCCGTCGTCGTCGAGGGCGGGGACGGCGACGAGGCCTGCGGCCAGGGCGGCGAGCGCCGCGGATCCGGCGATCACGGCGCGGGTGGTCCTCTTCATCACTGACCGCCTCGGGCTCCGGACGGCATGCAGCCGTCGGTGGGTGTGGTGCCCTCGGGCAGGTACTCCTTCGGCACGACGCCGCACAGGTAGCTGTCGAACCAGCGGCCGTTGCCGAGGGTGTTGCCCATCAGCCGGTAGTAGGGGCCGAGCAGGGCGAGGGTGCGGTCGAGGCCGTCCTGGTTGGCGCGCAGCACGGTGGTGACGCGGTCGAGGGCGTCGAGGGTGGGGGCGAGCTGCCGCTGGTTGTCGGCGACGAGGCCGCTGAGCTGGGTGGAGAGGTCGCGGGTGCCGGTGAGGAGGCGGTGGACGGCGTCGCGGCGGCGTTCGACCTCGCCGAGCAGCAGGTCGCCGTCGTCGACGAGGGACTGGATGCGGCCGTTCTGGTCGCTGAGGGTGCGGGTCAGCTTGCGGCTGCCCTCCAGGAGGCGGGCGAGTTCGGCGTCGCGGCTCGCGATGGTGCGGGAGAGGGCGGAGAGGCCCTCGGCGGCGCCGCGGACGGATCCGGGGGTGTCGGCGAAGGTCTCGGAGACGGTGCGGAAGCTCTCCGCCAGTTTCTCCGTGTCGATGGCGCCGACGGTCTTCCCGAGCCCTTCGAGGGCCTGCGTGACGTCGTACGGGGAGGTGGTGCGGGCGGTCGGGATGGTGCGGGAGGGGTCCTGGCGGGCGGCGCCGAGCGGGACGAGCGCGAGGTACTTCTCGCCGAGGAAGGTGCGGATGCCGATGGAGACGGTGCTGGCGTCGCCCACCCACGTGTCATGGACGCGGAAGCCGACCCGGACGCGGTCGCCGTCGAGGGCGACGGCGGTGACCTTGCCGACCTTGGCCCCGGCGACCCGCACCTCGTCGCCGGTCCGCAGTCCGGCGGCCTCGGTGAAGTGCGCGCTGTAGCCGGTGGATCCGCCGGTGAAGGGCAGGTCGTCGGACCGGTACGCGACGACGACCAGGAGGAGGAGCAGCACGAGGCCGACGGCGCCGACGACGACGGGGTTGCGGTCGCGCACGGGCCGCAGCAGCGGGCCGCGGTCGGCGCCGGGGGCGGCCGGGCGGCGGGGGCGCCGGAGCGGGATGCGGGGGCGGCTCATGCGCGGCACCTCGCTTCGGTGACGGGGATGCCGGTGGGTGCGGGGCTGCCGTCGGTGGTGGTGACGCCGGTGACGGTGGCCTGGCAGAGGTAGAGGTTGAACCAGGAGCCGTAGGAGGCGAGCCGGCCGAGGGTGGCGAGCTTCTCCGGGCTGCGCTGCAGGAACTCCTCCAGCGGGCCGCTGTTGTCGGCGAGGCCGGCGGAGAGGCGGCCGAGCTGGCCGATGGAGTCCTTGAGGGGTGCGCGGCCGTCCTCCAGGAGTCCGGCGGTGCTGGTGGTGAGGTCGGCGAGGGAGTCGACGGCCTGGCCGATCGGGCGGCGGTCCTGCGCGAAGCCGGAGACGAGCTGCTGGAGGGTGGCGACGAGCTCGGTGAAGCCCTCCTCGTGGGTGTTGACGGTGGCGGTGACGGTGGTGAGGTTGGTGACGATCCGTCCGATCACCTCGTCCTTGCCGGCCACGGTGGTGGTGAGGGAGGCGATGCTGCGCATGAGGCTGTCGACGGTGCCGCCCTCGCCCTGGAGCACGTGGACGATCTCCTCGGCGAGCCGGTTGACCTCCTCCGGTGCGAGGCCCTGGAAGAGCGGCTGGAAGCCGTTGAAGAGCCGGGTGAGGTCGAGGGCGGGGGTGGTGCGCTCCAGCGGGATCGTGCCGCCGGGCGGGAGCTGTTCGCCGACCGTGCCCGGGCCCTGCCGCAGGTCGAGGTAGCGGCGGCCGACCAGGTCGACGTACTTGACGGTGGCGGTCACCGAGCCGGGCAGCTGCCGGTCGCGGCGGACGGAGAACCGCACCCGGGCGACCCGCCGGTCGACGACCTCGACCGCGTCGACCCGGCCGACGCGGACTCCGGCGATGCGGACGCTGTCGCCCGGGGCGAGGCCGGTGACGTCCGTGAAGCGGGCCTGGTAGCCGGTGGTGTCGCCGACGCCGGTGTCGGCGATGCCCAGGGCGAGGGCCCCGGTGGCGAGGGTGGTGGCGAGCACGAACACCAGGGACTTGGTGAGCGGTGCGGCGAGCGATCGGCGCCTCATTTCAGGGTCACCTCCGCCCCGCGGAGGACGGGTCCGGCGAGCAGGGAGCTCCAGTCCGGCAGGGTGGTCGCGGTGCCCCGGCCGGCGGCCAGGAGTTCGTTGACAAGCGCGTTCTCCTGGGGGGAGTTGGGCAGGCCGAGTCCGGGGTCGGCGGGCATCGGGAAGCCGTCGCCGGGACGGGAGGCGGCGGGCAGGGCGCCCTGGCCGGTGTAGGGCACGGTGTAGCAGCGGGGACCGCCGCCCGCCCGGTAGACGGGGGTGTCGCGGCCGGGCAGGTAACGGCCCTTGGACGGCACGGTGGTGACGTCGACGCGCAGGCCGGGCCGGCCGGTGCCCTTGCCGAGGGCCTTGTCCATCACGGGCACGAAGTCGGCGAGGGTGCGCAGCGTGCACGGGAAGGACGGCGCGTACTCGGCGAGGAGTCCGAGGGTGCCGCGGCTGTCGGCGGAGAGCCGGATGAGGGTCGACTCGTTGCGGCGCAGGAAGTCGGTGAGCCGGTCGGCGGCGGTGGTGGAGGTGGCGTACAGGGTGCTGAGGCTCTGTCGCCGGTCGGCGAGGGTGGTGCTGGTGGTGGCGAGGTCCGTGAGGGCCTGCAGGATTTCGGGGGCGGCGTCGCGGTAGGTGTCGCCGACGACGGCGAGTTTGCGGATGTCGTCGGTGAGCGCCGGGAGTTGCGGGTTGAACTCGCCGAGGTACGCGTCGAGGCGGGTGAGGGTGGACCCGAGCTGGTCGCCGCGGCCGCGCAGGGCGGTGGCGACGGCGTCGAGGGTGGTGGCGAGCTTCTCCGGCTGGACGGCGGTGAGCAGCGGCAGCAGGTGGTCGAGGACCTGCTGCAGCTCGATGGCGTCGGCGGAGCGGTCCTGCGGGATGACGGTGCCGGCGCGGAGCGTGGCACCGCCCGGCCGGTCGGCGGCGGGCACGAGGGCGACGAAGCGTTCGCCGAAGAGCGTGGTGGGCAGCAGCTGGGCGGAGACGCCGGCCGGGATGCGGGGCAGCTGCGCGGGGTCGAGGGCGAGGGTGAGGCGGGCGCCCTCGCCGTCCGCGGCGATCGACCGGACCCGGCCGACGACGACGCCCCGCAGTTTGACGTCCGCGTTGACGTGCATCTCGTGGCCGGCGCTGCCGGTCTCCACGACGACGTCCGCGGAGTCGGTGAAGGCCTTGTCGTAGACGGCGACCGACACGCCGGCGAGCAGCGCGGGCACCAGGAGGAAGACCACACCCGCGGTGCGGCGCCGGGCGGTGCGGGGGACGGCGTTCATCCTGCCACCCGCACCGTCGTGGTGGTGCCCCAGATGGCGAGGGAGAGGAAGAAGTCGGTGACGCTGATGATGACGATGGCGTTGCGGACGGACCGGCCGACCGCGATCCCGACCCCCGCGGGGCCGCCCTTGGCGTGGTAGCCGTAGTAGCAGTGCGCGAGGATCACGATGACGCTGAAGACGAGCACCTTGAACCCGGAGAGCAGCACGTCCGCGGGCGAGAGGAAGAGGTTGAAGTAGTGGTCGTACGTGCCCGGTGCCTGCCCGTTGGCGAAGACGGTGACGGCCCGTGAGGCGGCGTACGAGCTGAGCAGCCCGACCCCGTAGAGCGGCACGATGGCGGCCACGCCGGCGATGATGCGGGTCGTGACGAGGTAGGGAAGGCTGCGGATGCCCATGCCTTCGAGGGCGTCGATCTCCTCGTTGATGCGCATCGCGCCGAGTTGCGCGGTGAAGCCCGCCCCGACGGTGGCGGAGAGGGCGAGACCGGCGACGAGGGGCGCGATCTCACGGGTGTTGAAGTACGCGGAGACGAAGCCGGTGAACGCGGCGGCGCCGAGCTGGTTCATCGCGGCGTAGCCCTGCAGGCCGACCACGGTGCCGGTGGCGACCGTCATGCCGACCATCACGCCGACGGTGCCGCCGATGATGCCGAGGCCGCCGCTGCCGAAGACCACCTCGGCGAGCAGGCGTTGCACCTCGCGGAGGTAGCGGCGCAGGGCGCGGGGCACCCAGAGCACGGCGGCGACGTGGAAGAGCAGGTGGTCGCCGGCCCCGTCGAGCCAGGCGAAGGCACGGCTCGGCCGGGCGGCCCGCCGGCCCGCGGACGGGTCGGGCGGCGGTACGGGCTGCTGCGGGGCGGACGGTTCGTCGAGCAGGGACACGGCTCAGGCTCCCTTCTGCGGGACGATCCGCAGGTACACCGCGGTGAGGACGACGTTGACGGCGAAGAGCAGCAGGAACGTGACGACGACGGACTGGTTGACCGCGTCGCCCACGCCCTTGGGGCCGCCGCGCGGGTTCAGGCCGCGGTGGGCGGCGACCACGCCGGCGATGAATCCGAAGATCAGTGCCTTCAACTCGCTGATGTAGAGGTCGGGGAGCTGCGCCAGCGCCGAGAAGCTCGACAGGTAGGCGCCCGGGGTGCCGTGCTGCAGGATGACGTTGAAGAAGTAGCCGCCGAGCGTGCCGACCACCGAGACGAGGCCGTTGAGCAGGACGGCGACCAGCATGGTGGCGAGCACCCGCGGCACGACGAGCCGCTGGACCGGCGAGACGCCCATGACCTCCAGCGCGTCGAGCTCCTCGCGGATCTTGCGCGAGCCGAGGTCGGCGCAGATCGCCGAGCCGGCGGCGCCGGCGATGAGCAGCGCCACGATCAGCGGGCTGGCCTGCTGGATGACGGCCAGCACGCTGGCCCCGCCGGTGAACGACTGGGCGCCCAACTGCTGGGCGAGCGAGCCGACCTGGAGCGCGATGACGGCACCGAACGGGATCGACACGAGCGCGGCGGGCAGGATCGTGACACTGGCGATGAACCAGAACTGCTCGATCAGCTCGCGCATCTGGAACGGGCGGCGGAACGTGTCGCGGACGGTGGTCGCGGCGAGCGCGAAGAGGTCACCGGTGGCGGCCAGTGCGGCAACGGCGGGGTTCCTCATACCGGTTCTCCCTGGACGCGTCCCAGCAGGCGGGCCCGGCGGCGCTCGGCCGCGCGGCGGGCGGGCAGCCCCGGCGAGGGCTGGAGCTGCGCGGGCAGCGGACCGGAGGGCCGGGCCGGGATCAGCCCGGCCTCCAGGGCGAGCGTGGCCTCGTCCTTCTCCTCCGCCATGCCGATCGGCCCGGCGCGGTCGCCGCTGAGGAACTGCCGCACCACCGGCTCGTCGCTGCTCAGCAGCGCCTCCCGCGGCCCGAACGCGACGAGCCTGCGGCGGAACAGCATGCCGATGTTGTCGGGCACGGTCGCGGCGATGTCGAGGTTGTGGGTGACGATGAGCATGGTGGCGTCGATCTGCGCGTTGAGGTCGATGAGCAGCTGCGAGAGGTAGGAGGTGCGCACCGGGTCGAGGCCGGAGTCCGGTTCGTCGCACAGCACGATCTGCGGGTCGAGCACCAACGCCCTGGCGAGGCCGGCGCGTTTGCGCATGCCGCCGGAGATCTCGCCGGGCAGTTTGGCCTCGGAGCCGACGAGCCCGACCATGTCCATCCGCTCCATGACGATGCGGCGGATCTCGGACTCCTTCTTCCGGGTGTGCTCGCGCAGCGGGAAGGCGATGTTGTCGTAGAGGTTGAGGGAGCCGAAGAGGGCGCCGTCCTGGAACATCAGGCCGAACAGCCTGCGGGCCCGGTAGACGTCCCGCTCACGGCCGTTGACCATGTCGACGCCGTCCACCATCACCCGGCCCTGCTCGGGCTTCAGCAGGCCGATGACCGACTTCAGGAAGACCGTCTTGCCGGTGCCCGACGGGCCGAGCATCACGGTCACCTCGCCGGGCGGCAGGGTGAGGGTGACGTCCTGCCAGACGTTCTGGCCGTCGAAGGATTTGGTCAGTCCTTCGACGGTGACTTCGATTCCCATGACACCTCCCTGGGTGGTGTGGTGGACGGAGCTCAGCGGTGGGGAAGTTCGGGCAGGGCGATCTCCGGCTCGCAGCCGTTCGGCTGCTCGCTGGTGGGCGTGCAGATCGGACCCTGCACGAGGTTGAGCGAGTTGCCGGTGCCGGAGACGGCGGCCGTGAACAGCGGGCTGAGGTCCTCGCCGCCGGTGCCGCAGCCGGTGAACGGCGGTACGGTCAGGCCGTCCTGGGAGAGCGGGCCGCCGGCCTGCAGGCTGTAGTCGGGGCGGCCGTCGCCGCGGTCGCCGAGGTGGCTGTCCTGGGTGCCGCGGAGCTTCAGGTCGACCGGGCGCACCGTGCGGCAGTTCGGGCCGACGTCCAGCGGGGTGCCGTTGACCCTGACGTCGTAGAGCCGCAGCGACTGGTAGCCGCCGATGGTGAACTCGATGGGCTGGTCCCAGTCGGAGTTGCCCGTGGCCACGATGGTGAGCGGCCCCTGCGGGACGAGCTGCATCCTCGCCGTGGTCGGGATGAAGCCGTACGTGAGGAACGTCGTGTCGGAGGGCGGGAGTCGGAGGTATCCGAGCGAGTCGGCCTCCAGGTACGGCTGCTGGCCGGGCTCCGGGTCCCACAGGGTGACGAACCGGCGGGTCATGTTGATGGCCGCGAGCGCGGGCGTGCCGTGCGGGTCGTTGACGGCGGCGGCCTGGCCGAGCTTGTGCACGTTGGCGAGACCGACGGCGAACGCGCAGGCGGGCACGTCCGGGAAGGGATCCATGTCGGGGAACGGGATCACCATCGCCCCGGCGGGCACGGCCGGCAGCCTGGCCGGGTCGAGGTCACCGGTGGGCGCCGGCGGGCAGGAGTTCACCCCGGACGGGACGGTGGCCAGCGTGCGGATCGTCCCGGCCGGTCCCTGACCGGCCGTCAGCTTCCGCAGGACGGCCGGGGGTACGGCGGCGAGCGCACTCACCGCCGGCCCGCCGCCGACGGGCGGCGCCTGCGGGGCGGCCGGCGCCGGGGAGGCGGGACCGGCCGGTGCGGGCACGTCGACGCTGCCGAGCCGGGTGGGCGCACCGGCGTCGGGGGTGCACCGCACGGTGGCACGCTTCGCGGCGGTCCCTCCGGAGGCGGGCACGGCGCCGGAGGCGGGCACGGCGCCGGAGGCGGGGCCAGGGGTTCCGGAGGCGGGGCCAGGGGTGCCGGGGTCCGCCGCGCCGGCGGCCGGGATGTCGGCGGCCGGGATGTCAGCCGTCGTCCCACCAGCCGTCGTCCCCCCAGGGGTCGTCGCGGCGGCGGTGGGTGCCGCGGGGGGCTGCGCCGGTGAGGGGTCGGCCGCTCCGGCGGGGGCGGGGTGGAGGCCCAGCTCCAGGACACCCGCGTCGAACCGCACCGCGCCGGGCGCCGTCACCGTCACCGCGGTGGCGGGGCCGCGCGCGGTGAGCTCGGCGCCGCCGTCCGCCGCCAGGGGCACCGACCCGACCGTCACGGGCCAGATCACGTCGTCGGCCGAACTCCCCTGCGAGATCCGGACACCGAGCCCGACCGTCCCGGTGACGGCGGTCGACCCGGCGGGCAGCAGGGCAACGGTCGCGGCCGGGGGGAGCGTGAGGGTGACGGCGATCTCGCCGGGCCGGATCGGCGCTCCCACCGCGGCGGTCCGCGGGTACCGCTGCCGGAGGACCGCCTGCACGGCGAAACTCCCGGCGCCGGCGCCGCAGGTGTAAGGGATCGGCGCCGGCGCCGTGGGCTCCTCGGCGCGGGAGTCACCGCCCGGCACCAGCCCGGCCAGCAGGACGGCCGACCCGGCGGCGGCGATCCGGGCCGAGCGGCGGCGGCGCGCGGCAGCGCTCATGGCGGAACTCCTCGGGTGGCTGAAAGGGAACGGATCAGGGGTGTCCGGGGCGATGGAATGCGCTCGAACCGCTCGGGACGCAGGACACTACGGGCGGGTAACAAGGCCGACAAGTGATCGCACGGCGGAATTCACCACGCCGCCACCCGGGCGCCTTTTCTTGTCATCGGACGACAAGAAACGCCCGGCGCCTTGTCACCGGCCGAGTCTCCCGGCGGTCGGCGCACCTCGGGCGTTGTCATCCGGCGAGGATTCTCCGAGCCTTGCGCGCCATCACGGCGGGAGTGCCATCACGGCGAGAGTGCCGCGGCGGCCGGTACGCCACTGCGGCGCGAGCGGTGCGACGGCCGGTACGCCACGGCAGCCGGACGGCAGCCGAGCCCGCAGGTGCTGCCGGCCGCGGACGGGGGTCGGCCCGGCCCGGGGGTTCGCCCCGGGCCGGGCCGACGGTGGGTCACGGCGAGGTGATCGCCTGCGGCGAGGCGAGCAGGTACGCCGCGTTGTAGGTGGCGGCGTCGCCGTTGTTGAGCAGGCCGAGGCAGCTGCCCGACACGTTGTAGGCGTGCAGGTCGCCACCGCTGAGGGTGAGGGTGTTGGTGGCGTTGGAGTAGGTGCCGGTGAGGGTGGCGGCAGTGGTGCTGGTGGGGCCGGCGAAGTCGGCGGTGCAGCCGGCTCCGCTGATGTGCGCCTTGACGCCGGTGACGGTGCCGGTGGTGACGCCGGCCGCGTAGGTGGAGCCGTTGATCGACCAGGGCAGGTTCTGCGCGGTCACGGAGAAGGTGATGCCGAGCGGGCCGGAGCAGCTCGTCCAGCCGACGGACGTGATGGTGGAGAGCGGGTTGCTGAGGCCGGAGCCGCTCTTCAGCACGCCTGCGGCGGTGGAGGAGGAGCAGGTGAGCTTCGTCCCGGTCTTCGTGTCGGTCAGCTTGGGCGAGGTGGCCTTGGCCGTCCACGCGCCGCCGGGGCTGACGGTCCAGGTGGCGAGCGTGGAGCTGGTGCCTGCGGTGGCGGGGGCGGCGATCGCGCCGGTGGCCGCGGTGAGCACGGCGGCGGCGAAGAGAGCGCCCTTGGCGAGGGTACGCATGGCTGGTCCTTCCGTGGGGGTGGGTGGCGCCCCGGGCGTGCTGAAGTACCCTGCGGGGAGGGGTTTTCGACAGGTCCGGGGCTGTGGTGCGGCTACCGTCCGGAGCGGGCCGCCCTCACTGCGGTGGGACGTTACGCACCGGTAATCAGGCGGCGCAACAGCATGGCGGCACGGAGCCGGTAATTCCCTACTCGCGAGTAGATTCTTGTTCCCCAGGCACGAGAATGCGCCGCCGCGTTGTCGCCGGATGAGTACGGGCCCGAAAAGGCGGAGAGCGGTTGCCGTAAACCCCGCCCCGGTTACCCGCGGTACTGCGCAACACACCGCGCGTGGTCTATCTTTCAACCCACCACCAGAGATGTCCGCACGCGTCCGGCCCCCGCCCACCGACCGGGCCCGGACGATCAAGCAGCGAGCCGCCGTCCCCGCCCCCGCCGACCGCCCCGAGCCGCACCGGGCGCGGCCGACGCGCGGCCGGCCGACCGTCAGGGGGAACCCGCATGACCTCACCCAGGCGGGCACCATCCGCCTTCGCCGCACGGTCGGGCGAATTACCCCGCGAGCTCGCGACCGTCATGCGACCGGAACTCCCCAGCCTGCTCAAGGAGATGGCCGGCGAGATCGTGGCCGCCATCCCCGAGTACCGCGAGCTGCTGGAAGGCCCGATGGCCCGGGTCATCCGGGTCGGGATCGAGCAGAACATCGCCACCTTCGTCGACCACGTCGCCGCCCCGACCGCCACGACCGCCCTGCGCGACGAGATGTGCCGCCGCTTCGGCCGCTTCGAGGCCTACGAGGGCCGCAGCCTGGACATGCTCCAGGACGCGTACCGGATCGGCTGTCAGGTCGCGCTGCGCAGGGCCCGCGCCGTCGGGCGCCGCTACAACCTGTCGGCGACCGTGCTGATGGCCTTCGCCGATGCGCTCTTCGCCTACATGGGCGAGCTCGCCGAACTCTCCCGCGAGGGTTACCTCCAGGCGATGGCCGAGCTCGGCGAGGAGCCCGACAACCGGCGCCGGCGGCTGCTCCGCCGCATCCTCACCGGCACCTCGGCCGCCAACGGCACCCTCACCGAGCTGGCCGAGCACGCCTCCTGGCCGCTGCCGCGCGAGGTCACCCTCGTCGCGCTGCGTCCCGGCGACCGGCCGCGGCGCACCGCGCTGGAACGGGACGTCCTGGTCGACCTCGCGGCGCCGGAGCCCCATCTCCTGGTGCCCGGGCGCCTCGACGACGACCGCCGCGCCGCGCTGCACGACGCCCTGGAGGGCTGCCGGGCCGCGATCGGGCTGACCACCCCGCTCGCCGAGGCCGCCCACTCCCTGCGGTGGGCGCGCCACCTGCTCACCCTCGCCGAGTCCGGCGTGGTGCCCGACCGCCCGGTGGCGTCCTGCGACGAACACCTCGTGCAGCTCTGGCTGCTGGGCGACCCCACGCTCGTCCGGCAGATGGCGGGACGGTACCTGGGCCCACTCGCCGGTATGACGCCCGCGCAGCAGCACCGGCTGATCGACACCCTGCGGATCTGGCTGACCACCCGCGGCACGGCCGCCGAGGTGGCGGCCAGACTCGGCGTGCACCCGCAGACCGTGCGCTACCGCATGCGGCTGCTCGACCGGGCGTTCGGCGACCAACTGGCCGACCCCGAGCAGCGGTTCGCCACCGAGGTCGCGCTGCGCGCACTGCACCTGACCACGGGAGGCACCGGCATCCCCGCGGACGGCACGGAGCACCGCGCCTCCCCCACACGGGGTTCCGCGGCCGCGCGCACCGGACGGCGGGCCGCACGGCCGGCCGCCCCGAAGGACACTCCGGGGCTCTGACGGGGGACGGCACCCGCCCGGCGGCATCCGCCCAACGGCACCTGTCCGGCCGGGCGGACCACCGGCCGAACACGCCGATCCGGGCAGCCTGTTCAGTCGGTGCGGATCAACCGCCGTACGGCGGGCCAGAGCCCGTCGAAAGCGGCGAGGTCGTCGGCCAGTTTCGCGAGCAGCACCGTGCCCTCCAACTGGGCGACGACCGCCCGGGCCGTCGCCTCGTCGTCGGCGACGGCCTCCGTCCGGGCCGCCTCGGTGAGGAGGGTGCGGACCATGGCCGCCTGCTCGGCGAAGATCGCGGCGATCCGCGCCTGGATGCCGGGCTCGTGGCCGCTGAGTTCGAGCCCGAGGTTGCCGAGCAGGCAGCCGCGGACACTGCCGTGCTCGGCGCGGTCGGCGCGCTGGGCGTCGGCGTGTGCGCGCAGCAGGCCGTGCAGCCGGTCGAGCGGGGGTCCGTCGGCGCCGGCGAACGCGTCCCAGACCGTGCGCCGTGCGGCCCAGTGGGCGTCGACCGCCTCCAGGGTGAGCGTCTGCTTGGAGGCGAAGAAGTGGTAGAAGCTGCCCTTCCGCACGCCGGCGTGGGCGCAGATCTCGGCCACCCCGGCTGCGGTGTAGCCGCGCGAGTGCAGCAGCTCGCCGGCGGCGTCCAGCAGCCGCTCGCGTGCCGTGCTGGTGCGTCCCATGGGGTGAGTATACGGGCGGTCAACTATCAGGCCCGGGGGCGGGCGCCCTGAATAGTTGACCGGTCGTCTAGAGTGGCCGCACAGCTGACGGACAGTCGACGGACAGAGGGAGCACTGCCATGGGCATGGACACCGCAGGACGGCTCGGCGGACTGCTGGGCCTGGAACATCCGGTGGTCCAGGGACCGTTCGGCGGCGGCATGTCGTCGGTCGCCCTGGCCGCGGCGGTCTCCGAGGCGGGCGGGCTGGGGTCGTTCGGTGCGCACCACCTGCGGCCCGACGCGATCACGTCCCTGGTGAAGGAGCTCCGCGCGGCCACCGGGCGGCCCTTCGCCGTCAACCTCTGGGTGCCGCAGCCCGGCGAGCAGGAGGCCGCCGCCACGGCCGCGGACGTCGCCCGGGTGCACCCGTACTACGCCGAACTCGGCCTGCCCGACCCCGCCACCGAGCACCGCACACCGGACTTCGCCGAGCAGCTCGACGCCCTGATCGCCGCCGCACCGCCCGTGATCAGCCTGGTCATGGGCGTGCCGCCGCGCCACGCGGTCGACGAGGCCCGGCGGCGCGGCATCGTGCTGATCGGCACCGCCACGACCGTCGCCGAGGCCGTGGCACTGGAGGCGGCGGGCGTGGACGCCGTGGTCGCCTCCGGCAGCGACGCCGGCGGCCACCGGGGCGCGTTCCTCGCGCCCGTCCGGGAGTCGCTGGTCGGCACCTTCGCGCTGGTGCCACAGGTCGCGGACGCCGTGGCGGTGCCCGTGATCGCCGCGGGCGGCATCACCGACGGCCGGGGCCTGGCCGCGGCGCTCGTCCTCGGCGCCGACGCCGTGCAGATCGGCACCGGTTTCCTGGCCTGCACGGAGTCCGCCGCGAGCGAGGTGCACCGCCGGGCCCTGCTCTCCCCCGGGGCCGCGACGACGGTGCTGACCAGGCTGTTCTCGGGGCGTACGGCGCGCGGCATCGCCAACCGCTTCGTCCGGGAGCTCGCGGCGCACGAGGACGCCGTGCCGCCGTACCCGGCGCAGAACGCGCTGATGCTGCCGCTGCGCGCCGAGGCGGCCGCCCGCGGCCGGTCGGATCTGGTGAACCTCTGGGCGGGCCAGGCGGCCGCGCTCTCGGTCGGCGGGCCCGCAGCCGACTACCTGGCGGCGGTGCTCGCCGACGCGGAGCGGCTGCTGGGGCGCCCGCTCTGACACCGCCCGCCCGGGTGGATCGCCAGGACGGACGGCCCGGCCCGGCCCCGGACGGTGCGTCAGGCCGGTCGGGCCGGGACCGCGCGTCAGGCCGGTCGGTGCGTCAGGCTTCGCCGGGGTGCCAGGAGGGCCACTCCCAGGGCCGGTCGGCCCAGTGCACCACGGCGGGGTCGTGCGGGTCGGCGCCGGGGAACGCGTGCGCGACCTCCGGCTCGAACTCCTCGGGGGCGAGCGGCTTCCATCCGGCCCCCTTGAAGTGCACCAGGCGGTAGCGGCTGTCGGTGCGGAACTCCGCCACCTCGATCATGGGTTCGGCTGTGCTGTTGCTGTTCATGCCCACAGCATCGTCCGAGCCACGGGGGCGCGCACCCGGGCCGCACCACGGTGTCCGCCGACCGGTGCCGTTCCGCCCGGGCCGCCCTGATCGTTGTGCACGGCGGCCGCCGCGAGGCGCGTGCGGCCCTCGTGACGGACCGGGAGGCCGGGCATGGACGGGCAGTGGAAGCCGCCGTGGACGTACGGATGGGAGAGCGCCGAACCGGCGCCGCCGCCCACACCTCCGCCGACCACACCTCCGCCGGCGCAAGCCCGGCGCCTCCCGGCGGCGGCGGTCACCGCGGCGGTCGTCGGCGGCGTGGTGCTGCTCGGCGGGCTGCTCGCCACCTGCGGCGGTCCCGGCACCGGCGAGGTCACCGGCGTCCTGGCGACCGTGGCGGCCTCCTCCCCCGCGGCCCCGCCGCCGACCGCCTCACGCCGGCCCCCGGAGCCGGCGGCCGCGGTCCCCTTCCCGAACGCCACGACGGACACGAACGCCTCGCCGGAGCCGGGCACCTCACCGGATCCGGCCGGCACGGCGGACCCCGACGGACGGGCCGGTGCCGGGCCGGCGCGCACCCCGCGGCCGGCCCCCGCACGCACCACCCGCCGACCGGGACACGGCACCCGGCCGGCCGCCCCGGCCGGGGCGGCGAAGGTCCCGACGATCAAAGTGTGCGCGGAGGCCGAGAAGCAGGGCCAGTGGCCGCCCGGGTCCGAACAGGCACGGATCTGCCGCAGCCTCTACGGCGGGTGACCGCGGTCGCGTACCGTAGCGGCAGGCCGGTGCCGCAGGTGCCCGGCCGGGCGCGAGGAGGATGCCGTGGCGAAGCCCGTCCCGAAGCGGTTGCGGGGAATCGACCAGGCGGCGGTGACACGGTCGGCATGGAGTCTGTACCGGGAGGCCACCCGGCCCGGCGCACCCGGGATCGGCGCGCGGCTCGTCGCGATGCCGCGGCTCGCGGTGGACGTGCTGCGCGGCCGCTACCCGGGCGTCGGGCCCGCCAAGCTGGCCGCGCTCGCCGCCCTGACCGCCCTGTACCTGCTGAGCCCGGTGGACCTCCTGCCGGACTTCATCCCGATCCTCGGCTGGACGGACGACACCGCCGTGCTGGTCTGGTTCCTCACCGGGCTGACCCGCGAGTCGGGCCGCTACCTGGAGTGGTCGCAGCAGCGGACGGAGACCGGCTGACCGCCGCCGCCCCTGGTCCCGCCCGCCCGCCCCGGCCTACAGCGCCTTGACCAGCCGCTCGAAGCGCAGGTCGGGGCGGAGCGGCACGCCGAACCGCTCGTCGCCGTACGGGAACGGCTCGAACTCCCCGCTGCGCCGGTAGCCGCGGCGCTCGTACCAGGCGATCAGGTCGGCGCGCTGTTCGATGACGGTCATCTCCATGGCCGTGAGGCCCCACTGCTCGCGGGCGTGGGTCTCGGCCCGGGTGAGCAGGGTGCGGCCGAGGCCGGCGCCCTGCAGGCCGGGCCGCACCGAGAACATGCCGAAGTACCCGGCCTCGGGGCGGCGCTCCACGTGGCAGCAGCCGAGCAGCACGCCGTCGGCCTCGGCCAGCAGCACCACCGAGTCGGGGCGGGCGACGACCGCCGCGACGGCGGCCTCGTCGGTGCGCCGCCCGGCGAGCAGGTCGGCCTCGGTGGTCCAGCCGGCCCGGCTGGCGTCCCCGCGGTAGGCCGACTCGACCAGGGCGACGACGGCGGGCACGTCGGCCGGTCCGGCGGTGCGGAAGACGGGTTCGGTCTGCACGGGCGACCCTCCGGGATCACGAGCGGGCTCGGGCTGCCATGGTGCCACGCGCCGGATCGGGCGCGGCGTGCCCGGGTGGCTCCCGGAGCCGCCTCGACGCCGCCGGCGGCATGTCCGGCGGCGTGCCCCGGGACAAAGGATCCCGGGGCAAGGATCCCGGGACCGACGCGCGGTCGGCGGCAGCCCGGGCCGGCTCAGAGCCGGACGGTCCGGCCGTCCGTGAGGGCCTGCTCCGCGGCGGCGAGGATCTCCACCACGCGCAGGCCGAAGGCGGTGTCGCACGGGTGGGGGGCGTCGCCGCCCGCACCCGCGAGCAGGGCGTCCACCGCGCGGGCGAAGGTCTCGGTCTCGGGCTCACCGCGCTCCGGCAGCCGCCGGACACCGGACTCGCCGCGCAGCTCCAGCTCGACGCCGCCCGCGGCGGGCGGCGCCGTCAGGCTCAGCGTGAGGGTGCTGGACGCCCCGTCCGCGTGGCCGACGACCAGGTGCACGGTGTCGGCGGGCCCCGCGGCTGCGGTCACCGCGACGGCGTCGCCGAGCACGGGGAGGAGCAGCGACAGGGCGTGCGGGCCGACGTCCCACAGGGCGCCCTTCTCGCGCCGCCAGGGTGAGGCCGCGTACGGGCTGTCGGTGGTGAAGACCGAGCCCAGCCACGTGCAGCGGGCGGTGAACCAGCCGGCGCGGGCGGCCTGCTCGGCCACCCAGGCCGCGGGTTCGCGGCTGAAGCGGGTGGTGAAGAAGACCACCGAGGCGACCTCGTGCGCCGCCACCGCGTCGGCCACCCGGCGGGCGTCGGCCACGGTCAGGGCGACCGGCTTGTCGAGGAGCAGGTGGCGGCCGGCCTCGGCGGCGCGGACCGCCACCTCGGCCTGGGCCTGCGGGGCGAGCGCCACGGAGACGGCGTCCACGTCGGCCAGCAGGGCGTCGAGGTCGGCGTACGCGCGCACGTCGTGGTCGGCGGCGACCTCGGCGGCGGCCTCGGGGCGGCGGCCCCAGACGCCGGCGAACTCGACGCCGGGGTGTCCGGCCAGGGCGGGTGCGTGCACCGTGCGGGCCCAGGGGCCGGTGCCGAGCAGACCGATTCTCATGACGGGTGGTACCTCGTGCTCAGGACGGGGACGCGGATCGGGAGGTCCGCTCGGGGCGGGCGTCCGCTCAGGAACGGACGCGGATCAGGGTGAAGCCGTCGTAGCCCTTCGCGCCGACGGTCTGCACGGTGGTGGCCGACACCCGCGGCTCGGCCGCGACGGCCTCGTGCAGGCGGCGGACGCCGACGACGGAGGGGTCGGCGGAGGCGGCGTCCGCGACGGCGCCGTCGCGGACGGTGTTGTCGACGACGATCAGCGAGCCCGGGCGGGTCAGGCGGAGCGCCCACGCGAAGTAGAGCGGGTTGCTCGCCTTGTCCGCGTCGACGAAGACGAGGTCGAAAGGCTCCGCGCCGTCGTCGGCGAGCTGCCGGAGGGAGTCGGCGGCCGGGCCGAGGCGCACCTCGGCGATCGCCGCGAACCCGGCGTGGTGCAGGTTGCGGCGGGCGACCTCGGCGTGCCTAGGGTCGATCTCCAGGGTGATGAGGCGGCCGTCCGCGGGCAGCGCGCGGGCCATCCAGATCGCGCTGTAGCCGCCGAGGGTGCCGACCTCCAGGATGCGGCGGGCGCCGAGCGTCTCGGCGAGGATCTGGAGCTGCCGGCCCTGCGGCGCCGACACCGCGATCTGCGGCAGTCCGGCGGCGTCGGCCGCGGCCTGGGCGGCGTCGAGCACCGGGTCGGCACCGATGAGGATGCCGGTGATGTAGTCGTCGACCGCCGTCCACTGCTGCTGGCTCACGCCGCCTCCGAGTCGCTTGGGGTCGCTGGAAAACCGCCGGGGTACGCCGCCCGAGCCTATACCGCGCGTCTGACGCTCAGTCGGCGACCGGGGCGGCGAGCGGCTCCGCGACGGGGACGGCGGGCGGCTCCGCCGCAAGGGCGGCGGCGGGCTCGGGGGCCACCGGCGCCACGGCGTCCGCGGACCGGCCGCCGGACTGCTCGGGGTGCGCCGCGCGGGACTTCGCGGCACGCCGCTTCATGATCCACGCGGAGCCGGCGCCGACCAGCGCGGCGAGCACCAGGCCCACCCACGAGAAGCTCTTCAGCCACTGCTCGGCGACCTTGCCCACCTGGTAGACCAGCAGGGTGGTGCCGCCGGCCCAGACGATGCCGCCGAACACGTTGGCGAGCAGGAACTTCCAGTACGGCATGCGCAGCGCGCCGGCCAGCGGGCCCGCGAAGATGCGCAGCAGGGCGATGAAGCGGCCGAAGAAGACCGCCCACATGCCCCACTTCTGGAAGGACCGCTCCGCCGTCGCGAGGTGGTCCGGTCCGAAGTGCTTGGGGAAGCGCCGGCCGAGCCGTTCGAAGAGCGGTTTGCCGCCGCGGCGGCCGATGGAGTACCCGATCGAGTCGCCGATGACCGCGCCCGCGATGGCGCAGCCCGCGACCCACCAGGGGCTGACCACGCCGCGGGCCGACAGCAGCGACGCCGTGACGAGGGCGATCTCACCGGGCAGCGGGATGCCCAGACTCTCCAGGCCGATGATCAGCCCGACGAGGGCGTACACGGAGGTCGGCGGGACGCTCTCGATCCACTGGTCGATGTGCAAGGCCGGGGTACCTCCGTGGGCAGGCCGGGACGGCGTCCCGGTTGGCGGGCTGGGGCGTGTCTGACAGTTCGCGGCGGATCGGCGCGCGGCGTCGGGAATGGTCGGACCCGCCCTGGGCCGGGGCGCGCTGGCAGGCCCCGGCTGGGCAGCCTAACCGGTTGACCCGCTCTTTACCTCATACGAAGGACGGCGGGCAGGTGTTCCCGGGGCGGCCGTCAGGCGGACACCGGGCCCGCGGGCCGCCCGGCCCGGGCGGAGAACCGCAGCGCCACGACCGACGGCCGGGCCGCCGAGATCAGCGGGATCCGGGCCGCGTACGGCAGCAGGGCGCCGACGACGCCGCGTCCGCCGGCGGGGAGCACGTCGCGGATCTCGGTGACGGCGGGGTGCGCGGAGGCGAGCTTGGGCTGCTCGTCGGCGTCCATGCCCCAGGGCATCGGCGGGGCGGTCCAGCCGCGGCTGCGCAGGCGCCCCCGTGAGGCGAGGCGGGCGAACCAGCGGGGTACCGCGTCGAGGACGAGGGTGCCGTCGGGGAAGCGCTCGGCGCAGCGCGCGAGGAGGTCGCGGACCTCGGTGGGGCGCAGGTACATCAGCAGTCCCTGCGCGGTGATCAGGACGCCGCGGGAGTCGTCGACCTCGTCGAGCCAGGCCGGGTCGGTGGCGGAGCAGGCGAGGAGGCGCTGGCGCGGGGCCGCGGGCAGGAGCTGTTCGCGCAGGGCGACGGCCTCGGGGAGGTCGACGGAGAGCCACCGGGCCCGCCCGTTGTCGACCCGCCAGTACTGGGTTTCGAGGCCGTCGCCGAGGCAGACGACGGTGCCGTTGGGGCGGCGGGCGAGGAAGTCGGCGACCTCGCGGTCGAAGCAGCGGACCCGCAGCGCCTGGATCTGCCCGGCGAGGCCGCCGTCGGGGCCGAAGCGCTCGGTGAAGGGGTAGTCGATCCGGTCGACCAGCTCGACGGCCTTGGGGTCGGGCAGCACGGTGTCGGGGCGGCGTGCCTCGACCGCGCGGTGGTGGAGCGTCCAGAGCGCGGTCTCGGGGATCCCGCCGAGGGCGGCGCGGATCCGCTGCTGCGGCGCGTGGTCGTGCTCCGGCTCCTGGGCCGTCATCGCCGTGCTCCCTTCCGAGGGGCCGTGGACCGCCGGACCGCGGAGGCGGCCCGGCCGGCCCGTCCCGGCTGCATTCTGCCCGGCCGGGCGCTCAGCCGACGCTGAACGCGCCGTCCGGTGGCGGCGGCGAGTCGACGGCGTCCTCGTCGCGGACCGGCCGGGCCCGGCCGACCAGGGCGTCGAGGGCGGCCCCTTCGGAGAGCCGGGCCGGGAACGGGTCGGCGGCGAGGCGGCGGGCGAGCACGTCGGCGGGCAACGGCGAGAACGAGCCGACCAGCAGGATGTTGCCGTAGCGGCGGCCGCGGAGCACGGACGGCTCGGCGACCAGGCAGGTGTGCGGGAACACCGCGCGCACGGTCGCGGCCTGCGCGGCGGCGAAGGCGAGCGGCGGGCCGTCCGCGAGGTTGGCGGCGTAGCAGCCGGTGGGGCGCAGCGCGGCGGCGGCGAGCCGCACGAACTCCAGCGAGGTGAGGTGGGCGGGGGTGCGGGAGCCGTGGAAGACGTCGGAGACGACGAGGTCGGCGGCGGCGGGCGGGGCCGCGGCGAGCGCGGTGCGGGCGTCGCCGACGGTGACCTCGATGCCGGACGGCCAGGGCAGGTGCTCGGCGACGAAACCGACGAGCGGCCCGTCCGTCTCGACGACGTGCTGCGGGGAGCCGGGCCGGGTGGCGGCCAGGTAGCGGGGCAGCGTGAGCGCGCCGCCGCCGAGGTGCAGGGCGTCGAGCGGCTGCCCGGCGGGGGCGAGCACGTCGACGAGGTGGCCGATCCGGCGGGTGTACTCGAACTCGAGGTGGGTGGGCTCGGCGAGGTCGACGTACGACTGCGGGGTGCCGTCGAGGGTGAGCAGCCACGCCTGCGGGCGGTCGAGGTCGGGGAGCAGCCGGGCGGTGCCGAGCGCGACGGGGCGCTGTACGGGCCGGGCGTCGTCGGCCGGGTCGTCGGTCAGGTCGTCGGCCGCCGGGTCGGTCACGGGGTGGGCCTCGGGCTGCGTCACGGGGCGGGTCACCGGGCCGGGCGGGCGGACGGCAGCGGCTGCGCGGACGCGGCGGTGCGGTGGGTGAGGCTTCTGGGCATGTCGGAAAGCCTATGCCCCCGCCCGGGAAGGCCGGCACGGAGCGTTCGGCTACCGGCCGGTATCGTCAGGGGTCCTGGCAGTGGCGGGTCGGATCAGAGATTGGGTGCGGCAGACGTGGAGTTCCGAGAAGACATCCTGGGTGCCCCGTACGAGGCGGCCGAGCTGCCGCTCACCGCGGACGAGGAGGGGGAGGTCAGCGCGACGCTGGTCCGCCGCGTCGTCCCCGGTTCCCGGCAGGCCGTCCTCTACCTGCACGGCTACACGGACTACTTCTTCCAGACCAACCTCGCCGACCACTTCACCGCGGCGGGCTTCTCCTTCTACGCGCTCGACCTGCGCAAGTACGGCCGGTCGCTGCGCGCCCACCACTCGCCGAACTTCGTCCGCGACCTCGCCGCCTACGACGAGGAGATCGACGCGGCGGTGCGGATCGTCCGCGAGGAGGACGGCCACGACCGGCTGCTGGTCAACGGCCACTCGACCGGCGGACTCGTCGCCGCGCTGTGGGCGTCCCGGCGGGCGGGCCGCGGCACGGTGGACGGGCTCTTCCTCAACAGCCCGTTCCTGTCGATGCCGGCCGGGGCCGCGGTGCGCACGCTGGGCGCCCCGGCCCTCGACGTGCTCGGCCGCGTGGCGGCCACCCGCAAGCTGCCGGCGCCGCTCAACCCGCACTACGTGCACAGCCTCCACCGCGACCACCGCGGCAGCTGGGACTTCGACCTCGCGCTCAAGCCCGCGGAGGGCTTCCCGCTGTACGCGGGCTGGCTCGCGGCGATCCAGCGCGGGCAGCGGCAGGTGCGCCGCGGGCTCGGCGTCGACTGCCCGGTGCTGCTGATGGCGTCCACGGCGTCCACGGTCACCAACCGGTGGGATCCCGCCCTGCTGCGCACCGACGCGGTGCTGCGCGCCGACGACATCGCCGCGCTCGCGCCCCGGATCGGACGCCACGTCACGACCGTCCGGATCGACGGCGGCATGCACGACCTCGTGCTGTCGGGCGAGGCCGCGCGCACCCAGGTCTTCACCGAGCTGGACCGCTGGATCGGCGCGTACTTCCCGGCACCGCGCGCCTGAACCCGCGAGCGGCGCCGTCCGCGCCGGGCGGTGTGGGACGATCCGGAGATGATCAACTCTCAGGATCTGGTCGGCAGGCAGCTGCTGAAGGTGACGACGTCCTGGCACCACTACCCGGGGATCGAGCCCTGCCTCCTCCACCTGTGGCTGCACCTGGACGGGCTCGGTCCGGTGCGCTTCCGGCCGGAGGGGGTCGGCCTGGCGCTGGACGCCGACCGGCCGCACGGCCCGTTCGACATGGGCGAGCACGGCCGCACCGCCGTGGAGGACGACCTCCCGGACTTTCCGCTCGCCCCGCTCGTCGGCGGCCGGGTGGAGTCCGTCCGGGAGGTCCGGTACCGGGACGGGCCGCTGGAGTTCCCCATCGGCGTGGCCATCGGCTTCACCGCCGGGCCGGTGCGCATCCTCAGCCTCGGGGACGAGATCGTCGTCGCCCGTGACGAGCACCTGGGCGCGGTCGAGGCGCACCTGCACGTCGCGGCCGCGGCGGAGGTCTCCCCCGAGGCCGACCCGGTCTAACTCCCGTGCCGGTCGCCGGTGTGGACGAACCGGAGCGAGGCGACGGCGTCCCTGGCCCGCTGCAGGGCCTCCGCGGAGGTGCCGCCGGTGGCCAGGACGAGCGCGGAGCGGTCCGAGCTCCGCAGTACGGCGGACTGCCGCGCGCCGGGCTGCTTGAGCAGTTCGACGCGGTGCACGTACGGCAGGGCGCGGACGCCGTCCACCCCGCGTACCTCGACCAGGGTGCTGGTCGGCGGACCGGACGGGTCGGCGTACCAGACCGCCGCCGCGCGGTGCGCCGTGACCGGGTCGGGGAGCAGCGCGGACACGTCCTCGCCGATGCTCTGCCGGGCCACCAGCTCGTGGACGTCCACACCGGTGGCGAGTTCCACCAGATCCATGATCGAGTCGCCGCCGATGCGGTTGTGGGTCTCGATGATGCGCGGGCCGTCGGCGGTCAGCACGAGCTCCGTGTGGGAGGGGCAGTCGTGGAACCCGAGGGCGTCCAGCACGCTCTGCACGTAGCGGACGACCGACTCCCGGTCGTCCGCCGACAGGGGGGCGGGCACGACGTGCCCGCGTTCGACGAACGTCCGTCCGTCGCTGTGCTTCTCGGTGACCGCGAGGACGTGGTGGCGGGTGCCGACCGAGAGCGCCTCCACGCTGTACTCGGGGCCGGTCAGGAACTCCTCGACCAGGACGCCGCGGTCGATCTGCTCCTCGCCCAGCCGCAGCAGCGCCGCCTCGACGTCGCCGGGGCCCGCGATCCGGGCGACGCCCTCGCTCGCCTCGCCGTCGACCGGCTTGACGATGCACGGCAGGCCCACCGCCCGGACGGCCGCGGCGACCGACTCGCGGCCGCGCGCGAGCCGGTGGCGGCAGCCCGGCACGCCGTGCTTGTCGAGGACCTCCCGGGTGCGGGCCTTGTCCAGCACCCGGTCGAACAGGTCGGTGTCCACCACGGTGGGCACGCCGAGCCGGTCGGCGACGGCCCGGACGACGCGGTAGGTGTGCTCGTTGAAGGCCGCGACCGCACCGAACGGCGCGGCGGCGTGCAGCACGGCCGCCACGTCCGCCCACAGCTCGGGCCCGGCGTCGTCGTCGAGGATCACCACGTGCCGGTACGGGCCCGCCGGGTCACCCGGACGGGCCCGTCCGCGGGGCACCATCAGCACCAGCTCGTGCCCCTGGGCGTGCAGCCGGTCGTGGCACATCCGGTTGGTGCCTGCCACCAGTACGCGCATGTCGCGCCTCTCCTCTCGACGGCCCGCGGGCCGGTCAGTCGACGGCCACCCGGCGGTCCTCCGCGGGGGCCAGGGCCCGCAGGCCCGCGCTGCTCACGCGGAGGCGCTGGGTGAGCACGGCGGACAGCAGGGCGACCACCGCGGCGATCAGCCAGAAGGACGGGCCGTGCCCGCCGCCGTCGAGCCACCGGTAGAGCGCGACGCCCGCGCCGGCACCCACCGCCTCCCCCACGGCGTTGCCGATCGAGAACAGGCCGTAGCCCAGGGCGCGGCTCGCCGTGCCGAGCAGGCCCAGCAGCAGGACGTCCATGGTGGGCACGAACAGCATCTCGGCCAGCGTGAACAGCACCACGCCGACCACCGCGCCCGGGTAGCCGGGCAGCAGGTAGACGGTGGCGAAGGCGAGCGCGAACAGCGTGTACGAGGCGACCGCGGTGACGGTCTGCCGGCCTCCGGAGAGCCGTTCGCCGAGCCGGGTCACCCCGAGCTGGGCGACCACCACGAGCAGGGCGTTCAGCGTGTAGAGCGGGCCGAGGCCGCCCGCGGCGGCCGGGCCCGACGACACGTGCAGGGCCAGGGCGTTGAACAACTGCCCGTAGCAGCACCAGCCGAGGAGGTTGATCAGCATGAAGGCCCGCATGCCGGGCAGCCGCAGGATCGTGAGGTACCCCTGCAGCGAGGAGCCGGCGGGCCGCTCCGGACGGTCGGGGACGAGCCGGCGGTAGTTCAGGAACGTGACGGTGCCGGCCAGGCAGTAGACCGCGGCGACCCCGGTCAGCACGGCGCCGTGCCGGTGGTGGGCGACGAGGAACAGCGCGGCCGGCGCCGCGGCGGCGGAGGCGACGTTGACCGCGATGTTGACCAGGGAGAAGAGCCGGGCGCGGTCGCCCGAGCGGTCGCCGGCGTCCGCGGCCAGCTGCTTGGCGGCGAGGGCGTTGACGGAGACGCCGAGCCCGGCGAGGGCGAGCGTCGCCGCGGTGGCCGCCAGGCCGTCGGCGACCCGCAGGCCGACGAAGCCGACGGCGGCGGTGAGGCAGCCGGCCAGCACCGAGGAGGGCGCCGGGATGCGGTCCAGCCAGCGCGCCAGCGGCACCTTCGCGACCTTGTTGGCGATGGTGAACACGAGGATCAGGAAGCCGGTCTGCGCGCCGCCGAACCCGGCCGCCGTCAGGGAGACGGCGAGCGTGGAGAGCAGGCCGAAGAGGCCCGTGTTCGTCATGAAGTAGTGCAGGGTGACGGCGCGCGTGGTGCTGCGGGCGGCCGGGCCGTGCGGCCGGTCCGCCGTCATCCGCGACGGGCCGGCGCGGGGTCGATCCGCACCCGGTCGCGGGCGGACTCGGCCCGGGCCAGCGCCTCCGCGGTGTCCTCGCCCTCGCAGAGCACGTAGCCCTGCCGCGAGTCCGAGGAGGCGATCGGGCCGAGGACGCGTCCGGGCGTCAGCGTGCACACCAGCCGGCGGACACCGGGCGCCTGCCGGGCCTCGGCCAGCCCGTGCACCGCCCCGACCGTGGTGTGCTCGAAGGCCAGGAAGCGGATCGCCGCGGCACCCGCCCCCGGGGACCGGGCCGGGGCCGGAAGGCCGAGCAGCCCGGCGAGCGTCTCGCTGATGAGGTCGGCGCCGGTCACCAGCTCGGTCATCTCCCAGATCTGGTCGCCGCCGATCCGGGTCTGCGCCTCGATCAGCCGGGGCCCGGCGCGGGTGACGCGCAGCTCGGTGTGGACGGGCCCGGTGCGCTGACCGATCAGGTCGAGGAAGCGCAGCACCAGGCCGTCGACGGCCTCCCGGTCGGCGGGGGCGAGCCGGGCGGGCATCTGGTGGCCCAGCTCGACGAACCCGGGTGCGCCGGTGGTGAGCTTCTCGGTCACCATGACGATCTCGTGCTTGCCGTCCTGCGAGACGGACTCGACGCTGTACTCGGGGCCGTCGAGGTACTCCTCGGCGAGCACCGGCCCGGCCGCCACCAGGCTCGTCCAGCCCCAGCGTTCGTCGAGTTCGGACGCGTCGGCGACCAGGTAGACGCCCTCGCTGAGGCCACCCGCCGGCGGCTTCAGCACGATCGGCCGGCCGCCGAGCGCGGCCATGAACTCCCGCGCGTCGGAGGGTGTCTCGCACAGCCGGTGACGCACCGGGCTGAGGCCGTGCCGGTCGAGCAGCGCCCGGGTGCGGGTCTTGTCGCGGGTCAGCAGCACGGCGGCGAGGTTGTCGCCGGGCACACCGAGCGCGGCCGCGCACCGCGACGCCGGCTCCAGGCCGTACTCGGTGAACGACAGCACGGCGTCGAACGGGTCGGCCGCGTGCCAGGCCCGGGCCACCGGCAGGACCTCGTCGAACACCCGGTAGTCGCGCACGGCGTAGCGCTCCGCGCCTGCCGCGTGCTGCACGTCGTCCCGCTCGGGGCTCTGGATCATCGAGTAGCGCAGGCCCAGCCGGCGCACCTTGGGCAGTTCGTGCCCGCGCCCGCCGACCAGCAGGATGTGCTGTGCCCTCACCGGAGCCGCCTTCCGTCCGTGTCGTACCCGCCTGTCCGGAGCCGGCCCGGGCTCACTGCCGCAGCCGGGAGAGGTCGATGTCCATCTGGTGGGCCAGGGCGCGGCCGCGCGCCATGACGACGTCGAACAGCTCGGAGTGCGTACGGCGGAGCTCGTCCGGGTTGAGGGCGAGGGCGAGGAGTTCGCCGACCCGCTGGCGCACGTGCAGCTGGAGGTTGGCCTCGTCGAGGGCCTTGCGGCCGAGACCGATCGAGTCGCTGAGCAGTTCGATCCGGTGGAACCACCAGGCGGGGAGGTAGAGCACGTCGCCGGGCCTCAGCGCGAAACGGGTCAACTGCGCGGCCGGCGAGGCGCACAGGGCCTCGACGTCGAGCTCGCCGTCCGGGCCGGGCAGCAGCTCGGCGTCGGGGCCCATGATCGACCAGAGCTTCTCGCCGACGATCTGCGCGTGCAGCACGTCGACCGAGTAGGAGTCCTGGTGCAGCCGGGTGATGCCGCCCTGCTGGCCGAGCCAGAGCTGGTGGTTGGTGGAGCCCGCGTCACCGTACAGCTTGCGGCGGAAGTCGTAGCGGGCGATGTCGAGTTCGGGCATGTCGGCGGCCAGCTCGGGCGCGCTGGTCTTGTAGTACCACTCCTGGAGGTAGATCGGCGCCGCGCCCGTACCCGCGCTCGCCTTCAGCATCTCCACGAACCCGCCGAACGTCGTGGAGCGGGCGGCCGCGCTGTTGTAGCTGTCCACGACCACCGGCAGCGATCCGCAGCGCTCGGCCAGGTGCTCGAACGACCAGGTCCGTACGGACGGCCAGTCGGCGGCGTAGCCCTCCAGCACCACCGGCCGGCCCTTCGCCCGGTACTCGGCGTCGAACTCCTCACGGCCGATGCCGCTGCGGCGCTCGATGTCCGGGGCGGAGGCGTACGCCTCGGCGAGCGGCCCCTGGTGGAAGGCCGCCTCCACCGCCTTGAGGCTTGCCAGATCACGCCGCTTCAGGTAGTTCGGTTCGACCGCCATGGTCGTCAACTCCTCTGCAGGGTGGGTGCTTCGGCGGACAGCAGGCGCAGCATCGCCTGCACGACCTCGTCGCGGCGCTCCGGCTGCCCGGGCAGCCAGCGGTGCACGAAGTGGTCGCAGTCGTCGAGCCGCACGACCTCGGCCGAGCGGGCGTTCCGCGCGCTCTCCAGGTATCCGTCGACGACCTCGGGCCCGACCACCTGGTCCTGCCCGGCGGTGACGACGAGCAGGTCGCCGTCGAAGTCGCGCAGGCCCGCGTAGGCCGGGGAGTCGGGGTAGTTTCCGGGCCTCGCGAGGCTGCCGTCGAAGGGCAGCCCCTCGGCGTCCGCCGGGTAGGCCGCGGGGCAGAACAGCACCAGCCCGCGGGGCCGCAGCCGGGGCACCGACGCGGCGGCCAGATGGGCGCCCATGCTGGTGCCGATGAGCACCGGCGCGGTGGCGGGGTCGAGGTGGGCCGCGGCGGCGAGGGTCTCCGCCCGGCGGCCCCGCAGGGTCGACGTGGTGAGCGCACCGGTGCTCTCGCCGTTGCCCCCGAAGTCGAAGGTGAGCCAGCCGTGGCCGTGCGCCGCGACGGCGTCCAGCAGGTAGCGGATCCGGTGCCGGGTCGCGGTGGTGCCGAGCCCGTGCAGGGCCAGGACACCCGGCCGCGACCCGTCGGCCCGGACCGTCCGGGTGGCGGCGAGGCGCTGCCCGCCGCCCTCGAAGACGAAGTCCTCGGTCTCCGCCTCACCGCCCGCGCTGCCGTCCCGTACGCCGTCGCTCGCCACGGTGCTGTTCCCCACGGTGCCGCTCCCCCTCGGTGGACCTGCGGATGTCCGGACCCGGTTCAGCCGATGCCGGTACCGGTGTCGGTACCGGTGTCGGTACCGGTGTCGGCGTCGGCGTCGGCGTCGGTGGTGTGTGTGCCGGTGCTCCCGGCGCCGGCGGTGCCGGGGCTCTCCCCTCCCCCGAGGACCCGGCCGAAGCGCTCGCGGCGCACGGTGGGCCAGTCCTCGCGGAGGATGCTGTAGTAGACGACGTCACGGCGCCGGCCACCGGGCATGACGTTGAAGCTGCGCAGCACGCCCTCCTCGGTCGCCCCGATGCCCTCCAGCCCCCGACGCGCGCCGGTGTTCAGCACGTCCGTCTTGAACTCGACCCGTTCGCAGCCGAGTTCGGTGAAGGCGTGGTCGAGCAGCGCGAGCTTCGCGGCCCGGTTCACCCCGGTCCGCCGGGCGGCGCCGCAGACCCACGACCACCCGATCTCCAGCCGCCGGTCGGCCTCGGCCAGGTTGCCGTAGGCGCTGCTGCCGACGACGCGGCCGTCCGCGTTGTCGACGATCGCGAAGACGATGCGGCTGCCGTTCAGGGTGTCGCGGACGGCCGCCTCCACGAAGGCGTCCAGATCGGCGGGCGAGTCGATGCGCGTGACGAAGTACCGCCAGGTGTCCGGCTCGTAGACGATCCGCGCGAGGTCCGCCACGTCGCCGACGCGGACCCGCCGCAGCGTGACCCGACCGTTGGCCAGCACCGCGTCCGCCAGTTTGTCCCAGCTCATCATTCCTCCGACTGTCGGCTGCGCGGCCGTCCGACCGCCGCGGTCACCAGAACGGGCGCGCCCTCCGTGGTGCCGTCGTTGTACACGGAGTGCTTGCGGTAGACGAGTTCGAGGTCGTCGGCGAACACCCGGCCGATCTCCGCGCGCACCAGCTTGAACTGCGCGTTCAGCAGGCCGTTGTCGACGGAGAACTGCTCCCCGGCGACCACCGCCGCGTAGATCCGCTGTTCGTAACGGAGTTCGGTGTTCAGGCGGTCGATCGCCTGCGCGAGCTCCTCCGGGTCGGCGCCGGCGCCGGTCGGCGAGACGACGGCCGCGAGGTACGGCCGGCCGTCGCCGAAGACCGCGCAGTCGTGGACCCCGGGCAGCTCCCGCAGGCGCTCCTCGACCAGGGGAACCAGGATGTTGAGTGCTCCGCTGAGCGTGACGATGTCGTCGACCCGGCCGTCGATGTAGAGGAATCCGTCCTCGTCGACATGGCCGAGGTCGAACGTCCGCACCTCGCCGGTCGGCAGGAAGGTCCGCTCGCTCGCGCCCGGTGCGGACCACGTGTAGCGGGTGTTGACCGGGTCGGCACCGCCGACGATGAGGACGCCGTCCCGGTCGAAGCGGATCCGCTTGTGCGGCAGGACCCGGCCCACGCTGCCCAGCCGGAACGCCCCGGGGTGGTTCTTGGCCACGATGCAGGTCTCGTTGAGTCCGTAGCCCTCGTAGAGCGGCACACCGCAGTCGTTGAAGAACTCCAGCACGGGCCGCCCGGCGGGGGCCGAGCCCGTCCACAGGTAGCGGACGGCGCCGCCGAGTTCGGCCTGGACGGCGGCGCGGCGGGCTTCGGGCCCGGCCGGTGCGCCGGACGCCTCGACCCGCGCCTTGACCTGTTCGTAGAAGCCCGGCACGCCCATGACGACGGTCGGCGCGGTGGCGCGGGCCGTCTCGCACGCGGTGTGCCGGTCGGCGAGGGTGACGTCGTGTCCGTTCACCAGCGCCGAGTAGATCCAGTAGCGCTGCTGGAGGAACCGCACGGGCAGGAAGACGAGCAGGTTGTCGCCGTCGCGGTGGCCGAACATCTCCTGGACGGCGGCCATCGAGCGGTTCACGCTGGCGACCGTCGCCTCGATGCCCTTCGGGGTGCCGGTGCTTCCGGAGGTCTGCTTGACGGCGAAGACGTCCGCCGGGTCGTACGCCGCCCTGGACGGCGGCGGCGCGAGGTCGGCCTCCGCGTCCTGCGCCCATCCGCCGACCTCGGCGAGGTCGCGCACGACCGGCTCGCGGGCCGCCCGGGCAGAGCCCTCGCGGGGCTCCCCGCCGGGCTCCAGGCCGGGCTCCGGGCCGGGCTCCAGGCCGGGCTCCCCGCCCGGTTCCCCGCCCGGTTCCCCGTCGGCGGGCAGTCCCTCGGCGAAGAGCAGGACGAGGCCGAGGTCGGCGATCACCTGCCGCGGCGGGTAGCGGCCCGGTTCGACCCCGGCGACCACCGCGCCGAGCTTGACGCACGCGAGGTCGAGCAGCACCCACTCGATGCGGTTGCGGGACATGATGCCGACCCGGTCGCCCGCACGGACACCGGCCCCGTACAGCCGGGCGGCCACCCGGGCCGCACCGCGGTCGAGTTCGGCCAGCGTCAGCGACCGGATGCCGTCCGCGTCGCGGAACCTGATCCGGTGCTGCGTGTCCTGGCACCGCGTCAGGGCGATGGTGTTGACGGCGTCGGCCGCCCGGGCGGCAACGTCGAGGGGCGGGCCCGCGCTGTGCTCGGCCACGGTGGAGATCCTCCTCGCGGGGTCGGACGGGACGGCACGGCGGCTGCCGCCGGGCCGTCGGGGTTCGGGAGAGCAGAACTGCTGCGGAGGGACGGAGGGTTCAGGGGCCGACGGGAACGGCCCGGGTCGCGGACGGCCTCACCCGGGGACGGCCGGGACCTCCTGCGCGGGCACGCCGCCCGCGAGGGCGTACGGACGCAGGCGCTCCCAGCCGCGCGACTCGTACCAGGCGCGGTCGAAGCCGCCCACCGGCCGTACGGGCAGGGTGCCGTCCTGCAGGCCCTCCGCGAGGGTGCGCCACATCTCGTCGACGAGCGAGCAGTGCCGCACCGCCTCGGCGAGGTCGGCGACGGTGTACGGCGGGCCCTCCATCCGGACGAGCCGGATGTCGTAGCAGCCGCGGTAGCCGTGGCCGAAGACCGTGAACGGCGGGTGCCACACCTGGGCGCCGGGGGCGCGGATCGAGAACCGTACCCGCGAGGCGACGTGGCCGCCGTGGTGGTGCTCGGCGTGCTCCGCGATGTCCGGCACCTGCGGGGGGAAGAAGTAGTGCCGCTTCTCCGGGATCTCCGCCCGGTCGAACTCTCCGGGCGCGAAGTGCCAGCGGTTGTACATCATCCGCTGGGCGGCCCGCCACAGAATGGGCGTGACCTCGTCACCCACGGCCTCCATGCGCGTGGTGTGCGGCAGGCAGCAGCAGAAGAAGTCGTTCTTCTTCAGCGCGAGCACGCCGTCCGGCCCGCCGGGTTCGGCGCCGCGCAGCCCGGCGAGGTCGCGCACGGAGCTGCTCATGCCGTAGTCGGAATCGGTGGCGACGATCGCCGACAGCACGATCGCGCCGAGCAGTTCGCCGACGGCGCCGGGCCCGGCGGGCCCCGCGGCGTCCGCGTCGAGGGCGGCAGCGGCCAGGGTCATGGCCCGGAGGTCCTCGCGGACACCGCCGGAGGGCGCGACGCCGAGGCTCAGCAGGCCGTGCTGCGCGACGAGCTCCGGCATCGTCCGCGGGTCCCGGGGCAGCGGGAAGTCGAGCAGCCGCTCGTTCTTGACGAAGGTGAGTCCGTTGATCCGCCGGTAGCGCATCGACGGCGAGCGGTCGACCTCGGCCATCAGGGAGCGGACGAGCTCCGCGAGCTCCAGCAGCGGCAGGCCCCGCGGATTGCCCGGATCCCGCCGCAGCGCACCGCTGTACTGCGCGTGGCGGTCCAGGAAGAAATCGCGCAGGCCGGTCGCGGAGAGCTGCCGCGCGTTGAATTCCTCGAATCGCACCGATCTGCCGCTGACGAAAAGACAGTAGGCCAGGACGACGAAAAGGCGGTCGGCCGGCCGCCAGGTGTCGACGGGTAATTTCCTGAGATTTTCGAGAAGGCCCTCACGGGTCAGGGTGTTCGTGCCCGCGTCGGATTTCGAGAACACCTCGCGACCGATCAGGATGTAGACCGTCTCGACCCGCTCGACCCAGTCGGCGAGCTGCACGATCCGGGCGTCGAGTTCGCCGCTCTCCTCCCAGGTGCGCAGCAGCGCGTCGGCCTCGTGCCGGTCGGCCATCTCCCGCGCCTCGCGGACCCGGGACTCCTCGGCCACCGCGTCGAGGACCTCGGGCGGCACCCGCAGGCTGCCCAGCGGCTCCGCACCGGGTTCCGGCAGCTCGCCGGGCCTCCAGAAGGCGAGCCCGGCGGGCGCGGAGCGGGTCACGGGCACGAGGTCGGACGCGGGCGGCACCGCCGGTCCGAGGAGTTCGACGTCGGGTCGGCCGAGCACGTGCTGGACGAGCAGCGACTCCCAGTCGGTCAGCCGGGAACACGCGAGACGGAGAGATATCCTGCCGTTCCCGGTGAGTTCGCCGAGCAGTCGGCCGGTCGTTTCCGGCGCGTCGGCGACGGCCGTGCCGAAACCCGAATGAATCATGAAATCCCCCAGTGCGCGCAGTCAGACGGCGTATCCGCACCGGAACCGCCCGCCCCGCGATCGGCCCCGGCGACGAGATTACACGAACAGCACGGAACGGCAAGGGTTCGGACACGGTCACGACAATGCGCCCACAGGCCCCTCGGAATATGATCATTCCCGCGTCCGCGCGGCATTCACGAGCGTTTTGCTCGGAGATTGGACGATGCGTGCCGTTTTCCGCGGCACCGGCACCGCGACGGCTGTGGCGGGAGGGACGGACGGTGCTGCGGTGCCCGCCGGCATCACCGGGCGGGCGGTACCGGGGAGCCGGCCGGTGCAGCGGGGACGACCGGCACCACGCGGACGCCCGGGCGATCGACCCCGGGCCGTCGGGGCAATCACGGCGATCAGGACGGTCACGGCGACGACGAGCGACCACGACGGGTACGGCGGGTACGGACGGGCGGCCGCGGCGGTCCCGGCCGCACCCGACGGCACGTCGGCGAACGGTTCCGATCAGGCGTACACCGAGCAGCCGGGCCGGCCACGGAAGGCCCGCGGAAGGCCCGCGAAGGGACCCGGCGGCGGCTCGGCACGCCTTGGTACGGGACCGGCGGGTTCGCTAGCCTCCATCGGCATGCCGATCTTTGGACGACGCCGCAGCACCGACCCCCGCCTGGCGCCCGAGCTCGACGACGCCGAGCTCGGACGGGTGCGGCGGCAGCTCTCCGGGCCGCAGCTGCAGGGGCAGTTGGACGTCTCCGCCGCGCTGGCGGAGCAGCTGCTGCAGGGCGCCGGCACGAACTGGGACCGGCGGACCCACCGGCTGGCCGTGCTCGCCCAGGTGGCGACCCCGGCACTGGCGCAGGTCTGGCGGCGGCGGTGTCCGCGTGACGCCGACCCGCTCGTGCTGCAGTCGTGGATCGACGTGGCGCAGGCCCGGGTCGCCGGGGCCCTGGAGGATCCGCAGGCCACCGTGGACCGCTGCCGCCGGGCGGCCGAGCTCCGGCCCGAGGACCCGTCACCGTGGGTGGCGCTGCTGGCCGTGCACCGGATGCTGCGCCGGCCCGAGCCGGAGATGTACCCGCTCTGCCGGGAGATCGGGGCCCGGGACGCGTGGAACCGCATCGCCCACCTGGAGATGCTGCGCTACCTCGCGCCGGAGGAGTGCGGTTCGCACGGGCAGTCGCTGGACTTCGTCGCGGCGGTCCGGGAGGCGGCGCCGCCCGGAGCTCCGGTGGCGGGCCTGGAGCTGGCGATGCTGACGGACCGCTACCGGGCGGCGCTGGCCGCGGGCGGGGTGACCGCGCTGGGTGCCCGGCGCCGCTGGGGGCTGCCGGACGCGGAGGCCGCGCTGGAGCGGGCCGTGCGCGACTGGCCGGTGCCGGGGTTCCTGCGGCACGCCGCGGGGGCGGCCGACCTCAACCTGCTCGGCTACGCGCTGGGCCAGGCCGGACGGATCCGCGAGGGCGCCGCGGTGTTCCGGGCGCTCGACGGGCTGGTGACGGTCTGGCCCTGGGGGCTCGACGGCGAGCCGGTGCAGCAGTTCGTGTTCTGGCAGGAGCAGGCGCTGGTGGGCTGAGGTGCCGGGGCCGCCCGGTCACGCCTCTGCGGGGCCGCCCTGCACCGCGGGTCCGGGCGGCACCGCGGGTCCGTCCTGCACCGCGGGTCCGGGCGGTCCGGGCGGTGCCGCGAACCGGAGGACGGAGACCACGCCGAGCACGGCCGCGCACAGCGGGACGGCCAGCAGTGCGCCCAGGATCCCGGCGACCCCGGCTCCGGCGACCACCGCGATCATGATGGTCGCCGGGTGCAGCTCGACGGTGCGGCTCTGGATGACGGGCTGCAGGATGTTGCCCTCGACGGCCTGGACGGCCAGCACCACCCCGAGCACCCACAACGCCTTGGACAGCCCGCCGTCCGCGAGCGCGACCAGCACGGCGACCGTGCCGGAGAGGAACGCGCCGACGAACGGGATGTAGGCACCCATGAAGACGAGCGCGCCGAGCCCCGCCGCCCCGGGCACGCTCAGCACCAGCAGGCCGATGGTGATGAACACCGCGTCGATCAGGGCGATCAGGGTGGTGCCGCGCATGAAGCCGGACATCGCGGCGAAGGCCTGCCGCCCGCAGGCCACGACGGTCTCGGCGGTACCGGGGGAGAGCGCGGCGCGGACGGCGTCGCCGGTGCGTTCGCCGTCGCGCAGGAAGAAGAACACCAGCGCGAGGGTGAGCACGCCGCCGGTGAGCAGCTGGGTGGCGAGGCCCAGGCCGGAGAGCACGCCGTTGGCGAGCGAGTTGATCAGGGAGCTGCCGGACCCGGAGCTCTGGTCGAGGGCGTACTGGATCTTCTCCCCGACGGGGCCGAGCCAGTCGGCGATCCGGTTGCCGGCCTCCTCGACGGCGGAGGTGATCTGCGGGGCGCTGTGCACGAGGGAGTTGACCAGCAGGGCGATCACTCCGGAGACGGCGAGCACGAGCACCAGGCAGGTGAGGCCGGCGGCGGCGCCGCGACTCAGGCCGCGGCCGGTGAGCCAGGGCATCACGGGGTAGAGCAGGGCGGTGCCGAGGAGGGCGATCAGCACGGGCACGGTGGCTGCGCGCAGGACGACGACGGCGTAGACCACGAAGGCCGCGACGGCGATGAAGAGGATGACGGCGGCCGACCAGGCGGCTGCGCGTCCCACGACGCGCGGGAGGAGCGGGGCGGCGTGGTCGGCGCGCGGCGTCTCGGCCGGCATCGCACCTCCGGAGTCCACAGCACGGTTCGGATCTCCATATGAGCACACCGGCCCGCGGTTCGACCGTTCCGTACACCCGCCACGGCGCGCCGCTCCCCCGGCCCCCGGCCTGCCCGGGCCCGGCCCTCCGCGCGGCCGAGGGTCACCCGGCACCGCGGTCAGTCGGCGGCGGCGACCACCACGCGTCCGTCCACCGCCCCGACGAAGGCCAGCACCCGGGCGCCCTCCTCCTCGACGCCGGGCATCGCGGCCTCCGGCAGCGGCGCGAACGGACGGACCGTCAGCAGGTCCTCGTCGAGCCGCCAGGTGCCGGCGACCGCGCCGTCCACCAGCACCGTGCCGAGCACGATGCCGTTGACGGTCATCACCCGCGCCCGGTACTCCTCCGGCAGCACCCGGCTGCGGTCGGCGTGCGAGAGCAGCAGGTTGTCGAACGGCGCCAGCAGCCGGACGGGGGCGGGCACCCCCGCCCCGGGGCGCGGGGCGTCCGGCAGGTCGTACAGGGTGCGGCCGCTCTCGTCGCGGAGCCGGACGAGCCGGTCGGCGAGCCGGGCGAGCACCGGTCCGATCCGGGTCAGCCCGGACCACTTCTGCACGTCGGTGGCGGTGGCCGGGCCGAACGCGGCGAGGTAGCGGAGCACCAGGGCGTCCAGCACGGGCTCGGTGTCGAGGGGGCCGCCCAGCCAGTGTTCGGCGGTGGTGTGCGCGGCCGGGCCGCTGCGGCCCCAGACCCCGCGCGGCGGCACCTGGACGAGCGGCAGGGCGCACCGGGCGGCCTGGGCGAGCGCCGCGGGCTCGCTGCGCGGGAAGGCGGGGGCGAGCAGCGGGCCGAGCTTCTGGAAGGTGAGCGGCTCGGCCTCGACGAGCTCCCGGGCCAGCGCGGCGACGGGTGCGGCGCCGTCCGGCGCGTCGAGGTCGAGGTCGGGCAGCCGCTTGGCGTACGAGCCGCGCAGCCAGCGGTCGTGCACGGGCTGGAGGAGCGGACGCAGTGTCAGGCAGTCGCGGGCGGTGACGAGGTGGATGGTGCCGCGCTGGAGGGCGATCCGGACGGCCTGCCGGCTCTCCAGCAGGGTGCTGAGCTGGGCGGGGTGGAATCCCTCGATGCGGCTGAGCAGGCCGAGGTAGGGCGGTTCGGGGGCGGCCTGCGCCTGGAGGCCGACGAGGTGCTCCAGCATGGCGGCGGCGTCGAGCGGGCTGCGGGCGAGGAGGTGCTGACGGGCCAGCAGGGCGCGGCCGAGGGCGCGGGAGCTGAGCGGGGCGCTCATCCGCCGAGCACCCGTCGCAGCAGTTCGATCCGGTTGCTGGTGAGGGAGTCGACGTTCGTGCGGAGCATGCGGCGCATGGTGCGGCGCAGGTCGACCGTCCAGGTGGAGACGAGCAGGCCGGCGTCGTGGGCGGCGTCGACCAGGCGCGGCTCGACCAGGCCGAAGGGCGGGTTGAGGTAGCGCGGGCGCAGGTCGTCCAGGAGGGGGCGGCCGGGCAGTTGGGGGCGGCGCCAGGTCAGCGAGAGCTCGGCGCCGGGGTCGAGCGCGCGGACGGCGAGCATGGCGGCGGTCGGCCCGCAGTACGCGACGCGGCCCTCCGCCCCGAGGTCGGCGACGGCGCGGTGCACGGCGGCCGCGGGGCCGGGGTCGTCGAGGTCGATCAGGAGGCGGGCGCCGGGTGCGGCGGCGACGGCCTTGAGGGCCTCGGCGAGGCCGGGGATCCGTACGCCGGGCGTGCCGAGGGCGGCGGCCTCCTCGGCGGTGACCCGGTCGATCGGGCGGGGGTCGCCCCAGAGCCGCTGCAGGGTGGCGTCGTGGAGGAGCACGGGCACGCCGTCCCTGGTCAGCCGGACGTCGACCTCGACGGCGTCGGCACCGGCGGCGAGGGCCGACTCCACCGAGCGCAGGGTGTTCTCCCGGTGGCGGTACGGATCGCCGCGGTGGGCGACGGCGATCACGGTGGGGCGGCTCATGGGTTCCGGGTCCTTCCGGGCCGGGGCCGAGGGCGCGTCAGCGCCGTTCGACCACCACGTTGGTGGACTTGATGACGGCGGTCGCGGGTGCGCCGGGCACGAGGGCGAGCTCCTCGGCGGATTCGCGGCTGATGAGCGAGACCACGCGGAACGGGCCGGCCTGGATCTCGACCTGCGCGGCGACGTCGCCGAGCACCACGTGCGTGACGATGCCGGGGAAGCGGTTGCGGGCGGAGGACGGCCGGCCCTCGGCCTCGGTGCTGTCCTGGCGCGCGAGTTCGCGGGCGAACGCGGCGAGGCGGTCACCGGGGATGATGCGGTGACCGTGCTCGTCCCGGGCGGCGTCGAGCCGGCCCGCGTCGACCCAGCGGCGCATGGTGTCGGCGCTGACACCCAGCAGGGCGGCGGCCTCGCCGATGCGGTACGGGTGGACCGGCCGGTCGGGCTGGGCCATGGGGGTCTCCTGGCGTGGGGTGCGGGGCGGTCCGGGCGGTTCCGGGTGCCCGCGGCCATCCTGCCCTACCGGGCCGTGCGCGGGCGAAAACCGGGGCGCTGCCCGGGAGGCCGGGTTGCCCGGCCCTGCCGAGGCGGTCACCACCCCCGCGCTCCGTGCGCCGCCGGCCGGTCGGCGGCGCTCAGGCCCCGCCGAAGAGGTCGCGGCGGGCCGCGTCGCCCGCGGTGAGCACGGCACCGGCGAGCACCGCGCCGCCGCCGGCGGTGCCGGCCCGCACCTCGGTGCGCAGCGGCAGCAGTTCGGCGAGCCGCTGTTCGACGCGCCGGGCGAGGGTGGGGCCGCCGGCGCGGCCGATCTCGCCGCCGAGGACGATGCAGCCGGGGTCGAGCACCGCGCAGACGGCGGCGGCGCCGAGTGCGACCCGGCGGGCGTAGGCGTCGAGGAAGCCGTGCCCGGCGGGGCCCGCGGCGACGGCGGCGCGGACCTCGGCCTCGCCGGGCGGGGCGCTGGTGCGCTCGCCGGGGCGGGCGGGGTCGGGCAGTCCGTGGTCGCGGGCGAGCGCGCGGACGGCCGCGGAGGAGACGAGCGTGTGGTAGCCGCCGCCCGCGCAGCCGGTGACGTTGTCGGGAAGGTCGGCGCCGTGCACGGGGAGGTAGCCGATCTCGCCGGTGCCGCCGGTGGCGCCGCGCCGCAGCCGGCCGTCGAGGACGACGGAGGCGCCGACGCCGTGGCTGAGCCAGATGAGGACGAAGGTGTCGCGGTCGCGGGCGGCGCCGAGGCGGTGCTCGGCGATGCCCGCGAGGTTGACCTCGTTGTCGACGACGACGTCGGTGTGGGCGATCACGTCGGCGGCGGTGCCGTCGTGGAGTGCGGCGATGAGGTCGGTGTGCCAGCCGGGCAGGGCGCCGGAGTTGTGGTGCTCGCCGGTGGCGGGGTCGAAGAGGCCGGGTGCGCCGACGGCGACGGTGTGCAGGCTCGTGGCGCCGGCCTCGGCGGCGGCCGCGGCGAGGGCGCCGACGGTGCGGGTGACGAGGGTGCCGAGATCTCCCGCGGGCACGTCGGCGGTGGCGCGGGTGCGGCCGGTCAGGTCGGCGACGACGAGGCTGACGCCGGTGGAGCGGACGTCGAGGCCGGCGAGGTGGGCCCGGTCGGCGACCAGGGCGTAGAGGCGCGCGTTGGGTCCGCGGCGCTGCTCGCCGCTCTCCCCCACGACGGCGACGAGGCCGGACCGCTGGAGGCGGTCGAGGAGGTCGGCGACGGTGGGGCGGGAGAGGCCGGTGAGGACGCGCAGCTCGGTGGCGGTCAGCGGTCCGCTCTCCAGGAGGAGGTCGAGCGCCAGCCGGTCGTTGATGGCCCGGGCGGTGCTGGGCGTCGCCGTACGCGCGGTGGTCATGGCAACGCATCCTTCCAGAGGTTTCTATCAGGGTCCCTTCCTGATAGTTTACCGGAGGCATGCTGGAGCAGACCGGAGAGGACCGACGCATGGCAGACGATCTGCACGCCGCACGGCGCGCCAGGGTGGGGGTGAGCCTCGTCTTCGCCGTGCACGGGGCGGTGACGGGCACCTTCGCCACCCGCATCCCCTGGATCCAGGACCACACCGGCGTCGGCCCGGGACAGCTCGGCCTCGCCCTGCTCGCACCGGCGGTCGGCTCGTTCCTCGCGATGCCGCTCGCCGGGCGGATCGTGCACCGCTTCGGCGCCCGGGCCGCCGTCCGGGGCCTGCTGATGCTCTGGACGATGTCGCTGGCGCTGCCCGCCCTCGCCCCGAACCTCGGACTGCTCTGGCTCTCGCTGTTCGTGTACGGCGCCAGCGCCGGCATGTCCGACGTCGCGATGAACGCGCAGGGCGTCGAGGTCGAGTCCCGGCTCGACCGCTCCATCATGTCCGGCCTGCACGGCCTGTGGTACGTCGGCGGGCTGGCCGCCTCGGGATTCGGCGTGCTCGCCGCCCACCTCGGCGTCGACCCCCGGCTGCACTACGCGGTGGTCGCCCTGATCCTCACCTGCCTCGGGTACGGCGTCTCCGGTCTCCTGCTGGACGTCCGCCCGGCGGCCGGGGAGGAGGCCCCGCCCCGCTTCGCCCTGCCCCCGCGCGCCGCCCTGCTCATCGGACTGGTCGGCTTCTGCGGCGTCTTCGCCGAGGGCGCCAGCGTCGACTGGAGCGGCGTCTACATCAAGGCCGTCACCGGCTCCTCCGCGGGCACCGCCGCCGCCTGCTACGCCGTCTTCGCCGCCACCATGGCCGTCGTACGGCTGGCCGGCGACCACGTCGTCGACCGCCTCGGGCCGGTCCGCACGGTACGGCTGGGCGGCACCGTCGCCACCGCCGGCGGCCTCCTCGTCGTGTTCGCCCGCACGCCGTACCTGGCCATCCCGGGCTTCGCCCTGATCGGCCTCGGCGTCGCCGTCGTCGTCCCGCTGGCGTTCGCCGCCGCCGGCCGCGCGGGCGGCAACGCCAGCCAGGCCATCGCCGGCGTCGCCACCGTCACCTACACCTCGGGCCTGGTCGCCCCCGCGATCGTCGGCGGCATCGCCCAGATCAGCTCGCTCACCGTCTCCTTCGCCGTGGTCACGCTGATGGCCGCCGCCCTCGTGCCGTCGGCGGGCGTCCTCGGACGGCGGCGGCGCACCGCACCCACCGCCGGCGCCCCGGCCGGCAGCACGACCCGCCGACCCGCCGGCACCCGCGCCGACTGACCCGCAGCACCGCCCACCCGGCCCGGGACGTCAGCCGGCCTCGACGCCCCGGGCCGCGGCACGGGCCCGCGACGCACCGGCACCCGCAGCGCACCGGCACCGGCACCCGATTTCCACCCGCGGCACCCCATCGGGCATGCTCGCCGCCATGGACCTCCCCGCACGGCGCAACCCCGTCGGCGCCCACGTGCCCGTCGCGGGCCGCGGGCTGGTCGGCACCGGGCTGGCGTACGCGCGCCGGGTGGGCGCCGAGGCCGTGCAGGTCTTCGTCGCCAACCCGCGCGGCTGGGCGACCCCGCCCGGCGACCCACGACAGGACGAGGCGTTCCGCGAGGCCTGCGCCGAGGCCGGTATCCCGGCGTACGTGCACGCGCCCTACCTGATCAACTTCGGCTCCGGGTCGGACGCCACCCGCGAGCGCTCCGCCGAGTCGCTGCGCCACTCGCTGCACCGGGCCCGCGCCATCGGCGCCCTCGGCGTGGTCGTGCACACCGGCTCCGCGCTCTGCGGCCCGCGCGAGGCCGCCCTCGCGCACCTCCGCGCGCAGGTGCTGCCGCTGCTCGACGAGTCGGACGCACACGGCGACGACTCACCGCGCCTGCTGCTGGAGCCCACCGCCGGCCAGGGCAGCTCGCTCTGCGGACGCATGGCCGACCTCGCCGACTACGCCGCCGCCCTCGACCACCACCCCCGGCTCGGCGTCTGCCTCGACACCTGCCACGCCTTCGCCGCCGGGCACGACCTCGCCGCGCCCGGCGGCACCGCACGGATGCTGGAGGAACTCGCCGACGCCGTGGGCCCCGGCCGCCTCGGGCTGATCCACGCCAACGACTCGGAGGACGTCGTCGGCGCCCGCAAGGACCGGCACGCCAACATCGGCGCCGGCCACATCGGCACCGCCGCCTTCGCCGAACTCCTCGCCCACCCGGCCACCGCCGGCGTGCCGCTGATCATCGAGACACCGGACGGCCGCCACGACCCGCAGCGGGTCGAGGGCGCCCGGCACGCCCTCGACATCACCCGTCTCAAGGAGCTCCGCCTCCCCCCGGGCAGGCCCGCCGCGGCACGCCCCGCAGGCAGCGCCGGGCCCGCCGTTCCCGCCGGGCTGCCCGGGTGAGCGCCGGCCGGGCCCGGCTGCGCCTCGCCCTGCTCGTCGTGCTGCTCGCCGCGGCCGCCGGGTCGCTGCTGCTCTGGAGCCCGGCCGACGCCCTGCGCAGCGCCGACGGCCCGTGGCAGCTACCGCTCGCCCTCGCCGTGTACGCCCTCGGCACGCTCGCCTTCGTGCCCAAGCCCGCGCTCAACGCGGCGGCCGGGCTGCTGCTGGGCGTCGCCCAGGGCCTGCCGCTGGCCGTGGCCGGCACCACCCTCGGCGCCGCCGCGGCCTTCGTGCTCGGCCGCACCCTCGGCCGGGACGCGCTGCGCCCGCTGCTCCGCACCCGCGCCGCGGCCGCGCTGGACCGCCGCCTCACCGACCGGGGCTTCCGCAGCGTGCTGATGCTGCGGCTGGTCCCGGGCGTGCCGTTCCAGGCGGCGAACTACGCCTGCGCGGTCTCCGGGGTGCGCCCCGGCCCGTACCTCGGGGCGACCGCGCTCGGCGTGCTGCCCGGCACCGCCGCGTACGTCGCGGCCGGGGCCGGTGCGTCCTCGCCGACGTCGGCGGCCTTCCTCGTCCCGACGGGGCTGATCGTGCTGCTGAGCGCCGCGAGCGGGTACTCGCTGTGGCGGTCCCGCCGCGCGGCCGCGGCCGCGACGGCAGCCGCGGGCGCAGTCACCGCCGGGACCGCGGCGCCGGCACCCGACCCCGTACCGGTCGCCGTCGGGCCTACGGCCTGACCGGCGGCCGCAGCCGGCCCAGGGCCACCAGCAGAGCGGTGTTGACGGCCGCCGCACCGGCCAGCAGCGCGGCGGCGAGCGGGTGGCCGGCGAGCGCCAGGGCGAGCACCGCGCCGCCGAGTACGAGCAGCTGGGTCAGCAGCCAGGCGGCGGGCGACTTCACCGGCGCGTTCGGGGCGGCGTAGCGGCCCCACAGCAGGGCGGCGGCCAGTGGCAGGACGACGGCGAGCAGGGCGCGCACCACGACCGGGCCCGGCGCGGCCCAGCCGCCGACGGCGAGCGCGGCGAGGGCGCAGAGCTCCAGCAGGAAGCGGACCAGCAGATTGACCCCCATCAGACCGGCCCTCACGGTTCCCCCCTTGTCCGTCCCGGCTCCCGGGGTCCTGTGCGGACGGCCCGGGCGGTCGCGTTATTGGGTGGCAGCCCCTCCCGACGCTGCATCAGGATATGCGGCATGACCACGACCGAACGCATCGATCCGCCTTTCGCCGCCGACGAGACCGCCATGCTCACCGCGTGGCTCGACTACCACCGCGCCACGCTGCTGCTGAAGACGGAGGGCCTGACCCCGGAGCAGCTCCGCGAGCGCTCGGTGCCGCCGTCGTCGCTGTCCCTGCTGGGCCTGGTGCGCCACATGGCCGAGGTGGAACGGCACTGGTTCCTCGGCATCCTCCAGGGCCAGGAGTTCGAGGAGGGCATCTACTGGACCTCCGAGGACGAGGACGGCGACTTCAACCAGGTCGACGGCGCCGACCCGGAGGCCGACCTGGCGACCTTCCGCACGCAGGTCGGGCTCGCGCGCGAGGCTGCCGCCGGGCTGCCGCCGGAGACCCCGGGCAAGCGGCTGCGCCGGGGCGAGGAGGTCACGCTGCGCTGGATCCTCGTCCACATGATCGAGGAGTACGCGCGGCACAACGGCCACGCCGACCTCCTCCGCGAGCGGATCGACGGTGCCACGGGAGAGTGACGGAGTTACACGATCGTTGACGAATAGTCAACTTGCCGACTCCGTTCACCGATAAGGTCCAGCCACGGAACCGTCCGGCCACCTGCTGCGTCGCACCGAATGTCGGGTTCATCCCGACCCGGGGCCACGCCACGAGCCGCACTGCGGTCGCGTGCAGGCACCGAACCGGTGATCAGTGCGATACTCGGACAGTTCCAACAAGTGGATGACGTGTCAAAAAGACACGCTCACCCGGGGGACGCGTACGGGACGGAGAGGGAGGCGCGGCATGGGAGCACTTCGCGACGAGCACCACAACGGGTGGTTGATGCCCTCCGGAAACTACCCTGCTGCGGTCTACGACGATCCGTGGGACACCGAGGAGACGCTGCCCTCCGTGCCGGCCCCGGCGGCGAAGATCGTCTCGCTGCGGCCGACCGGCTTCGAGGCCGCGCGCACCGTCGGCGAGCACCTGCGCGCCGGCACCCCGGTCGTGATGGACCTGACCGAGATGGACGACCCCGAGGCCAAGCGCATGGTCGACTTCGCCTCCGGGCTGGTGTTCGGCACCCGTGGCGGCATCGAGCGGATCGCCCGCCGGGTCTTCCTGCTCACCCCGGCCGAGGTCGAGGTGACCGTGATCGACCGCCCGCTGGACGGCACCGGCTTCTACAACCAGAGCTGACCCGGCCGCCCGGCCCACCCTCCCCACCGGGGACGGCACCCGCCGTCCCCGGTTTTTCGGCTCTCCGGACGGCCCGGCCGACCGACACGGCCGGGTGGGCCGTCGGCCCGGGCGACCGCCCCCGGGGCGCATCAGGTCGTCGTCTTCGCGTTCGCGGACGCGGCAGTGGTGGGCGTACGCCGCCGGGAGTTCGGTGCCGCTGCCCGGAATCGACGCGATCGTCCCCGTGGGCGGGGTGAACCCCCTCGCACCTCCCGGTGCGCCGACCGTACGGGGGTTTCGACGGGCCGGTTCGGCAGGACGTCGGACGTGGTCCCGGATGATGACCGTCCGGTCCACCGAACGAGACAGCCAGCCCTCCCATGAGACGTCCATGTCTCACATGCGCTAAGCTCGATCCATGGCCACCGATCGCGACTCCGTCCTCGAAGCCGCCGTCGGCGTGCTCTCCCGGCGCCCCAACGCGCACCTCGACGAGATCGCCCGCGCGGCCGGCATCAGCCGGGCCACGCTGCACCGGATCTTCCCGGGGCGCGAGGCGCTGATCCGCGAGGTCGGCATGCTCAGCCTCCGCAAGTTCGCCGAGGCCTGCGACACCGCCCGCATCGAGGACGGCGACGCCCGCGACGCGCTGCGCCGCCTCGTCGAGGCCGTCGTCCCGGACGCCGCCCTGTGCGCCTTCCTCGCCGGCGAGAACCAGCTCTACGACGACCCCGAGATCAACTCGCTCTGGGACGTCCAGGACGAGCGCGTCCGCGCGCTCTTCCTCCGCGGCCAGCAGCAGGGCGTCTTCCGCATCGAACTGTCGGCCGGCTGGCTCAGCGAAGCCTTCTTCGACCTCGTCGCCGGCGTCGGCTGGGCCGTCCAGGACGGACGCCTGGCCCCCCGCGACGGCGCCTACTCGCTCACCGAGCTCTTCCTCGGAGGAGCCCTCAGGAGAACAGAACCCTCATGACCGGCACCCACGTCCAGGCCCGCGCGCAGCACCGCTGGGCCGGCCTGGGCGTACTCGTCCTGGCCGTCACCCTGGTCGCGGTCGACGCGACCGTGCTCTCCCTCGCCATCCCCTCCATCAGCGAGACCCTCCGCCCCAGCGGCACCCAGCTGCTCTGGATCGGCGACGCCTACTCCTTCGTCCTCGCCGGGCTGCTCGTCAGCATGGGCGCCCTCAGCGACCGCATCGGCCGCAAGCGGCTGCTGCTGCTCGGCTCCACCGCGTTCGGCGCCGCCTCCGTGCTCGCCGCGTACGCGCCCGGCCCCGGCTGGCTGATCCTCGCCCGGGCGCTGCTCGGCGTCGCCGGCGCGACCATCATGCCGTCCACGCTGTCGCTGATCCGCGCCCTCTTCCCGGACGCCCGGGAGCGCGCCACCGCCATCGGCATCTGGGGCGCGGGCGCGACGGCCGGCGCCGCCCTCGGGCCGCTCGTCGGCGGCCTGCTGCTGGAGCACTTCTGGTGGGGCTCGGTCTTCCTGCTCAACCTGCCGGTGCTGGCACTGCTGCTGGTGCTCGGCGCCTGGCTGCTGCCCGAGTCCCGCAACCCCCGGCCCGGCCGGTGGGACACCCCCAGCGTCGTCCTCTCCATGGCCGGCGTGATCGGCGTCGTCTACGCGGTGAAGGAGGCCGCCGCGCACGGCCCGTTCGCGGAGCCCGCGGTGCCTGCCGCGTTCCTCGCGGGCGCCACCGCCCTCACCCTCTTCGTCCGCCGCCAGCTGCGCCTGGAGTCGCCGCTGCTGGACGTCCGGCTGTTCGCGGACCGCCGGTTCACCGCCGCCGTGGTCGGCTCGCTGACCTCGCTGATCGGGCTCTCCGGCGTGGTGTTCTTCATGTCGCAGTATCTGCAGCTGGTGCGGGGCATGTCGCCGCTGGAAGCGGGTGTCGCCGAGATGCCGGCCTTCGTCGGCGCCGTCGTCGGCGGGCTGCTCACCGCCTGGCTGGCCCGCCGTACGGGTGCCCGCTTCACCCTGACGGCCGCTCTCCTGGCCATGGGCGCGGGCATCGCCCTGCTCGGCCTGCTGCACCGCGACAGCACGTACCTGCTGCTCGGCGCCGCGTTCCTCGCCGTCGGCACCGCCGAGGGCGTGGTCTACACGCTCGCCTCCGACCTCGTGCTCGGTGCCGCGCCCGCCGAGAAGGCCGGCGCCGCCTCGGCGGTGTCGGAGACGGCGTACGAGCTGGGCACCGCACTCGGCATCGCCCTCGTGGGCTCCGTCGTGACCGCGATCTACGCGGGCGCGCTCAGCGTGCCCGCGGGCGTCGGGGCGTCCGCCGCGAGCCAGGCCCGCGAGTCGATCGGCGGTGCGCTGCAGAGCGCCGCCTCGCTGCCGGGGCCGGTCGGCGCCCGGCTGGTCGACGACGCCCGGCTGGCCTTCCTGCACGGTGTCAACGTCGCGGCCTGGCTCGCCGCTGCCCTGCTGCTGGCCTCGGCCGGTCTCGCCTGGTGGCTCCTGCGCGACCGCCCCGGCACGGCGACCGCCCCGCACACGGCCGCCGCCCCCGGGACCGCCGGGCCCGCGACGGCCGGTCGGGCCCACCAGCCGGTGGGCTGACGGGCAGCGCGGGCCCGCCCCGGCCCGCGCGGGCCGGGGCGGCGGGATCGTCGCCCGAGTGGCGCCCGCGGAGCGGTGGCGCCTGCGCTCACCGGGGATGCGGGGACTGAATCAGCCCGCCCCCGCCCCCGCCCCCGTCCCCGCCCCCGTCGGCCGCCGTCCGGGCGTTCGGTACTCGCCGGGTGGCCGCCCGTACGCCGCGCGGAAGGCCCGGCTGAAGTCGCCGGGCCGGGAAAAGCCCCAGCGGGCGGCGATGGCGGCGATGTCCAGGTGGCGCAGCAGGGGGTCGGCGAGGTCGTTCCGGGCGCGTTCCAGGCGTTGGGCGCGGACGGTGGCGGCGACGGTGGTGCCGCGCTGCCGGAACACCCGGTGCAGGGTGCGCAGCGAGATGTGGTGGGCGGCGGCGATGGTGGCGGGGGTCAGGTCCGGTGAGCCGAGGCGGGTCGCGATGAAGGTGTCGATGCGCAGGCTCAGGACGTGGGCGCGGGTGTCGGGCGGCAGTTTGGCGGCCTGGTCGCTGCGGGCTGCCAGCAGGGCCGTGACGAGGTCCAGGGTGCTCGTCTGCAGCCGGCTGCGGTCCGGCGCACTGAGGTGGTCGGCCTCCGCGGCGAGGGAGGTGAGGAACCGTCCGGCCATCGCGCTGAGGCCGGTGCGGCCGAGCGGGGTGGCGAGCAGCGGTGTGAGGCGGTCCGCGCTGAGGGGCACGAGGTTCTTGGGGAAGTTCAGGACGAGGCTGGTGGCGCGGGGCTCGGGCGGGACGTCGGTGTCGAAGGGGCGGGAGCTGTCGTACAGGACCAGCTCTCCGGGCCGGAGCCGGTGCGACCTGCCGTGCTGGTCGATGGCCTGGTTGCCGGAGCGGACGAGGGCGAGGCGTAGTGCTCCGGATCGTCCTTGCGGATCATGTCGGCGGTGCGGGTGGAGCGCAGGGCGGTGTAGCTCAGTGCGCAGAGCAGGCCGGCGCCCACGCTCATCGCACGGATCGAGGCGCTGAACGCGGCGGGCTCGCCGATGGTGAAGCGGGTGCGGGTCATGGCCCGTGCGGTGACCTCCTCCCAGGCCTCGATCCGCTCGGCGGGCGGCAGCCGGCCGCTGTCGAACACCAGGTCCATCGTCCTCATACGGCCCGACCATAGCCGAGCCGACATGCCGGGTCGGGGCCTTCGGGCGAAGCCGCCGGCAGGGTTGTTGCCGCTGGGGCGTCCGGGAACGGATGTGCGCTGCGTGCCGTGCACTGTGCCGTGCGTGCCGTCTCCACCGGGACGTCCTGTGCCGGGCGGTCACGGGATGGAAGTGTCTGGCGGTGCCGGCCGGTCCTCGGTCGGTGACGCCGGACCGGGGCCGTCGGTGCCCCCGGACCGCCCCGCCCGTCCGAGAGTTCGAGGAGACCCATGACCGTCCTCCGCCGTTTCACCGCCTCCGCGGTCGCGACCGTTGCGCTGGCCGCCGGCACCGTCGTCCTCGCCCCTGCCGCCTCGGCGGCCGAGGCTCCCGTCCCCGGCACCCGGTGGGGCTTCGCCGACTGCTGGGTGGAGATGTACAGGCGTGACGACGGGTACGTGCAGGCCCGCGGCACCAGCTCGCACAACAACTCCTGCTCGATCTGGCTCCAGCGGCAGCGGGTCGGCGACGGCGGCTACCCGTGGACGACCGTCTCCGGGGTCCTGGACATGTACAACAACCAGCGGGCCACCGCGTACCACTGGAACGGCACCGACGCGGCCTCGCGCGTCTGCCTGAACAACGCCAGCCTCGGCGCCACCAACTGCGGCATCACCGTCTGGTAGTCGGTCGGCGGCTCGCCGGGAGAGGTGGCGGGGCCGCCTCCTGACGGCCCGCCGGGGACCGGTCGCCCCCGCCGCGCGTGCACGCCGCCGCGGCGGGGGCTCAGGTGCGGTTGAGGGAGCGGGTGACACCGGCGACCGCCGCGGTGGTGAGGATCCACCCGGCGGCGACGAGGGCGTAGCCGAGCCACTGGTGGGCGTCGGTCCAGTACCAGGCGGTGCGCTGGCCGAAGCCTCCGATCGGGATCAGCAGGTCGACGGTGTAGATCAGCGGGTTGAAGGGGGCGCCCTGACCGGGCTGGGCGGCGGAGGGCCGGCCGCCGTGGCCGAAGGCGACGGTGCCCGCGGCGACGAGGGCGAGCAGCCAGAGGGCCGCCTGCCAGGGGCGGTAGCCGTAGCCGACGGTGACGTCGAGGATGCCGCCCCAGGCCCGTCCGAGCGGGTGCAGCGTGCGCCGGCGGCGGCGCTGTTTGGCGAGCAGCACGCGTCGGGCGTCGTCGTCGTGGCCGATCCGCCGGTACCAGGCGGCGAGCTGTTCGTACGGCTGCGGCGTGTAGCCGGGTGTTCCGGTGAGCCAGGCGAGCCGTTCGGCGAGGCCGGTGGCGCCCTGGAGCGAGGTGTAGGCGAGGCCGTCGAGGCGGGTGCTGGCGGCGCGGCCGTGCGCGTTGTCGTGGATGACCGCGACCTGCGCGTCGCGCAGGTCGACGCTGCCTTCGGGGCGGGCGGCGGGGGTGAGGTGGAGGTCGCCGGCGGTGAGGCGGGTGGCGTCCAGGGCGGTGGTGCCGTCGCCGTGCAGCACGGCACCGTCGAGGGAGAGCTTGCTGCGGACGGTCGCTCCGGGCAGCCGTATCGCGCCGCGGGCGGTGAAGCCGTCGGCGAGGATCATCGTGGAGGCGGTGAGGTCGTCGCCGGTGAGGGCGTCGCCGCCGGGGTTGTCGAGCACGGCACCCTCCATGAAGAGCCCGCCGCCGAACTCGGCGCCGACCAGGCGCAGGCCGCCGCGGGCGTGGAAGCCCTTGCGGGCGAAGCAGCCGCCCTCCATGACCAGACCGCCCGCCCACAGCGCCCAGGCGGGCCCGGCCGCGGCGTCGGCTCCGAGCCGTTCGGTCGCCGTCAGCCGGACGCCGCTGAGCCTGAGTTCGCCCGCGATGTGGGCGCGCGTGAGGGTGAGGCGCCCGTCGATGACGGAGTCCTCCAGGAAGAAGTTGCCGTCGACGCGGAGCAGCCAGCCGTCGAGGCCGGGGAGGCTGCAGCGGAGGAACGTGGTGGAGCGGAGGCCGGCCCCGCGGAGCACGACCTGCTCGTCGAACGCGCACGCGGTGAACTGCACGGGCAGGTCGACCGCGGCTCCGCCGAGGTCGAGCCGGCCGGTGATCCGGGCCCCGGTGAGCTCCAGGCGGCCGACCCGCCCGTCGACGGGTGCGGGCCCACCGCCGAGGAGCAGGGCCGTAAGGACGTCCGCCCGGATGTCGCGATCCTCGCACCCGCCCAGGTCGAGGTGCTCCCCTCGTTCGAACGCCTCCCACAGCCGCCGTTCGGCCTCGCCGAGTTCCCCGTACACCGGCACTGTGCTCCCCCTCCGCCGGTTGACACCGGGTCAGCAGCGTAGTGCAGGGTCGAACGGCCGTCCGGTGGCGCCCCGGGCCGGCGGCGAGGCCGGGAGTCCCGGGTGTGCTCCGGTCGGGAGCGCACCCCGTCGGGTCGGTCGGCTATCGCTCCGGCGACCGCGCTGCCGCCTCCTCGGCGACCGCGCCGAGCAGCAGGGCGCGGAGGGCCGCGGCCTTGCCGGTCAACTGCCCGGCCAGGTGTGGTTCCCGCTCCCCCAGGCCCTCCAGCAGGGCGACGGCCTCGTCGATCGCGGCCAGTGCCTCCGTGTGCTCCACGCCGGCGAGCCGGCGGGCCACGGCGAAGGCGTGGAGGGCGTCGACCGGTTCGAGGACGTGCGCGTCGCGATCGACCGCCAGGTGCGCGCGGCCCAGCCGCACGGCCTCCGCCGTGAGCCGGAGGCTCTCCTCGCTGCGGCCCGCCTCCGCGAGCCGCAGCCCCTGCTGCGTGGTGGCCCGGGCGAGGAGGCCCACTCCGGCCTCCGGGTCGTCCGCAGCGAGCCGGCGGCAGATCTCCAGCGCCTCGGTGGTGGCCGCGAGGGCCCGCTCCGGCTGGGCGGGCTCCAGGGCCAGGCAGGCGGCCAGCGTGCCGAGGCAGGTGGCCAGGATGATCTCGTACCCGGCCTCTCCCGCCTCCACGGGGGCCCGGCACAGGGCGACGGCACGTTCGAGGTGGGGCAGGGCCTCCTCGCGGAGTTCCAGGTCGGTCAGCACCGATCCGGCCGCGAACAGCACCACGGGCAGTCCGGGCATCCGGCCCGGGGCGGTTTCGGCGAAGCGGTCGGCGGCGGCCACGGCCTCCCGGACGGTCGAGAGGGCCTCCGTGCGGCGCCCGACCATGAACAGGAGCAGTCCGCGGAAGCGCTGGCCGAAGGCCAGAACCGACTCGTGGGCGGCGGCCTCCTCGGGCGTCATCCGCCGTTCGTGGTCCCGCGCCAGGTCGAGGGCCTCCAGCGCCTGCCGAGGGCTCAGCCGCATCATCAGGAGTTCGGCGAGGCCGGTGAGTCCGGCGGCGACGTGGATCCGCGCGGCGGCCCCGTCGCGGTCGGCGACCCGGCACCGGACGGCGACCGCTTCGCGGGCCGCCGCCTCGGCCTCGTCGTACCGCGCGATCGACCCCAGGAGGTTCACCTGGTGGCTCAGGGTGCCGGCCAGGTCGGCCTCGTACCGCTCCGGCTCGGTCCGTGCCCGGCTCCGCAGCAGCGCGATCGCCTCGGCCACGGTCCCGGCCGCCTCGGCGCGCCTCCTGACGCGGAACGCGAAGGCGGCGAGCAGTCCCAGCTGGCCGACCAGGGCGGCCGTTCCCGCGCCCCCGGGGCCGTCCGCCCGCCTGCGGGCGATCTCCACCGCCAGGCGCAGGGGCGCCAGGCCCTCGTCCGTCCGTCCGAGCGTGTCCAGGCACGTGGCGCGGCTGTTCAGCAGTTCCACGATCACGGGATGGAGGTCGTCGGCCCCGGCCCGGTCGGGGTCGGCGTAGGTCGCGAGGGCCTCGTCGACGAGGTCCATCGCCTCGGACGTCCGGTCGGCGGCCACAAGGCAGATGCGGAGGTTGTGCAGCGCTCGGGCGAGGCTGCCGGCGTTCGCGCGGGGTTCCGAGGCAGCGAGTTCACGGCAGGCCGCCACGACCGCGAAGAGCGACGCGATGGCCTCGTCGGGCCGTCCGGCGGCCGCCTCGCAGTTGGCCCGGGTGAACATGCCCATGGCCAGGTCTGCGGCGAAGACCCCGGGGGTCGCCTCGTCGAGCTCGGCGTAGATGCGGGCGGCCTCCTCGGCCGCCGCCAGGGCCGGCTCGCCGTCGTCGGCGCTGCTGTACTGGTTGGCCAGGGTGTTCAGTGCCATGGCCAGCTCGGGGCGGTGGCCGTCCGGTTCCTGTGCGACGAGTTCCCGGTAGAGCCCGACCGACCGCTCGGCGGTGCGGACGGACTCCGCGACGTGCCCCAGCTCGCCCAGGTCGATGGCCAGCGAGTTGAGTGCCATGGCGAGGAGGTGGCGGAAGCTCTCCGGGCGCTCCCGGAAGAGCCGCTCGCGGATGTCGACGGACCGCCGCACCAGCGCCAGCGCCTTCTCCGGGTTGCCCAGGTCACCGTGGCAGGTGGACAGCGTGCCCAGCACCATGGCCAGCTCGGGCAGGTGGGCGTCGGGGTGCCGGTCGGCCAGTGGCTCGCAGCGTTCCGCCGCCTCCGAGGCCGCCTCGAAGGCCTCGCGGTGGTGGCCGGTGTCGGTGTGGCGGATGGCGAGGTTGTTGAGCTGGGCCACCAGGCCGGCCTCCGCCTCGGGTGCGCCGGCCCGCACCAGCCCGCGCTGGATGCCGACCGCCTCCTGGATCGCCTCCAGGGCCTCCGGGTTCCGTCCGAGCCTGCTCTGTGTGGCGGCGAGGCCGCCGAGACTGGTGACCAGGTTGCCCCGGGCGTCCTCGGGCACGGGTTCGGTGCCGACCACGATGCGGTAGTGGGCGACCGCTTCGAGGGCCGGTGGGAGCGCCTCGGTACGCCGGCCCAGCACGCCGAGGCACACCGACCGGTTGTTCAGGGCGGCGGCCAGATGCACCCTGGCGCTCTGCGGGTGGGTCGCCAGGAGCGGCTGCAACAGGTCGACGGCCTCGTCGGCGGCGGTCAGGGCCTCGGCGGTCCGGCCCGTCCAGAGGAGCCGTTTGGCGAGATGGCGCAGCTCGGCGCCGAGCGCGACGCTGTCCTCGACGGTGCCGGTGCCGGCGGCCCGGCGCAGTGCCACCAGCCGCTCCACCAGGTGGAGCGCCCACGCCGCCAGCGCGTGCGAGGTGCGGGGCAGGTGGTCGGCGAGCTCGGCGAGGGCCGGGATCGACACCTCCTGGTCCTCGGTGCGCCGTGTCAGGGCGTCGACGAGCGGCTGCGGCCGTTCGACCTGGGTGGCGACGTCGATGGTGACCGTCCCGAGAAGGTCCGCGTGGCGGGTGCAGACGTCGACGATCAGGTCGTCGAGCGTGCCGGCCAGCGGCGGGTGCGCGGCCGCCCGCGAGAGCAGGGTGAGCAGCCGGGCCGACTGCGCCGCGCCGACCGGGCCCGCCGGCGGGCGGCGCGTGTCGGCCGGGGCCAGCAGGGTGTGCACGAGTCTGCGGTTCTCCAGCAGGTGCCTGCCGATGAAGCGCTCGGCCAGCCTGTCCGGTTGGACGATCTCCCAGGGATCCCGCTCGGCGGACGGGTAGACGGCCTCGATCCACTCCCGGACGACCAGGAGTTCGTGGTCGTGCAGGCCGGAGAGGACGGGCGTGCGCCGGAGGAGGTCCTCCCGTTCGTGCTCCTGCAGGGGCACGCCGCCGAGCAGCACCACGGTGGCGAGGGCGTCGGCCAGGGAGCGTCGGCGGACGAGGCCGTGCGGCAGGGGGTGCTGCCCCGCGACCTTGGTCCAGTACGCCCGTTCGTGGTCGAGGATGCGGTCCTCGGCGTCCTTCCGGTCATACGGGTCGGTGTCCGGGTCGGTGGCCTCGGCGGGCGTCGGCCCGTCGGCGCGGCCGGGGGCACTGCGGAGCGCGGCGTCGAGGAGGTCCGCCAGGGCCGTCATGTGGAGCGTCAGGACGTTGCCGGACGGCAGGGCCCGGGGCCCGGGGTCGGGCAGGTCCTTCGCGAGCGCGGCCCAGCCGTTCCCGCCCGGTGCGTGCGCCGGGCCGGCCAGCCGTTCGGCGAAGGAGGCCGCGGCCTGCCGGTAGAGCAGCGCGCGGGTCTCGTGGTCGGGTGCGAGGACCGGCAGTTCGTCCGTCGGCGCGCCGCCCAGCACGGCACCGCCGGGCGCGTACCCGGCGTTGTCCCACCACTCGCCCGCGGTGCGGGCGAGCAGGAGCACCTTCAGCGGGACGCCGCCGCGGTGGAGCGTGCCGGCCCGCAGCAGTGCGGCGAGCTCGTCCTGCCGGGTCTCCGCGTAGTCGAGCACCACCAGCAGGGGCTCCGCGGTGTCCCGCAGCCGGGTCAGCTCCGCCGGACCGGCGCCGGGGTCGGGCCAGAGCACCGTCCACCGGCGGTCGGCGGCCTGCAGCACCTCCCCCAGCCGGGCGGCGAGGCGGGTCTTGCCCTGGCCTCCGGGCCCGTGGAGCAGCCGGACGCCGAACCCGGCGGGTTCGCACCACCGCCTGAGCCGGGTGAGGATCTCCTCGCGGCCGGAGAAGGCGACGACCTGCCGGCCGGCCTGGAGCAGGCTGCCCGGTGGGAGCAGGCCCTCGGACGGCGCCGGGGTGTCCCGTGCGTGGAGTTCGTCGAACTCCACCTGGCCCAGGGTCAGCGAGGAGGCGGCGTTGTCCTTCAGGGCTTTCAGGAAGCCGTCGTCGGTGTGCAGGAGGTAGGCCGGCACCACCTCCAGCAGGCCGTGGCCGAAGCCCGGCACCTCCGCCTTGACGACGCCGACGAGGAGCCCGCCGCAGACCACGGCCGCACCCGACAGGCCCGCCCACACCGGCCCGTCGGCCGGCCACTCCCGCATCGAGTGCTCGGTGAGGGCGAGGAGGTGGCGCTTCTCGACGTAGCCGCTGCCCGGGTTGATCGTTCCCGTCAGCTGCATGGCCTCCGAGGGCGGGTGCGGCCGTTCGGCCGTTCCGGCGCGCCGGATCACCCCGGGGATCCCCCAGGTCTCGCACAGCTGGCCGGTCCGCGTGGTGGCCATCCGGCCCCAGGGTTCCGCCGTGCCCGCCGGCTCCCGCCACTCGGCGGCCTCGACGCGCACCAGGGCTGCGTCGTCGCGTCCGTGCGGCGTGCCGCGCCAGACCACCACGGCGTGGTCGTGCCGTCTCCGGCCGGGCCTCAGCACGGTGACCGGCGTCCCCGCCTCGCCGACGACGTGCGCCGAGGTCAGCACCAGGCGCGGCCCGACGACGTATCCGCTGCCTCTGGTGTCCTCGCCCAGGACTCCGACCAGCCGCTCGCGATCCACTGCTCCCCCTCGCGTTCCCGTCCGCCCGCACCGGGACCGCGTACGGCGGTCCGGTCGGTGCTGCGCCCCCGTCAGTCCTCGGCGTCGTCGTCCACGGCCTCGTGCCCGAGGTCGTGGTCGCGGCGGTCGTTGATGCTGAAGGAACCCGGGGCGGGGACGGCGTCGCGGGTGCGCGGGGTGAGCGTGAAGGACACCCGGTGCGTGCTGCCGCGGGACACTCCGGCCTCGGCCTCGCCGGAGACGACCCAGGCCCGGAACTTGCCGCCGGCCTTGGCCTCCGCTCGGAGTTCGATCTCGAACTCCATCTCGACCGGGCCGACGTCGAAGGCCAGTGCCCGGCCCTCGCCCCGCGTGGCCGCCTCCATCAGTTCGTCGCGCACCGCGGCCACCGCGTCGGCCAGACCGATCCTCATACCCACCCCGCCCATCACCGTGACCGGCCCCCCGATCATCCTGGCGGTCAGGCTAGCGGGCGGCCGGACGGATCGCCTGACACTTCGCCAGGTCGGCTCGGTGAGGCCGTCGGTGTCACTCCCGTCCGCGGACGAGTCCGATGATCTCCTCGACGGCGGGCCGGGCGCGTTCGGCGTCGGCGGGGACGAGGCCGATGCGGGTGCGGCGGTGCAGCACGTCGGCGGCGTCGAGGGCGCCCTCGTGGGTGACGGCGTACGCGATCTCGGCGCGGGTGACGTCGATGCCCTCGGCGACGGCGTCGCAGGGCCGGGGCACGTCGGCGGCGAGGACGGCTCCCGCGGCCGCCCCGTGACGCAGGGTCAGCGAGGTGGGGGCGCCGGAGGACGCGGCCGGGCCGGAGTCGCGGTGGGCGGGGGCGCCGACCAGCGGGAGGCGGGCCGTGGTGCACGGCCCGGCGCGCAGGCCCCGGAGGCGGACGGCGGTGTCGACGGCGTCCTCGGCCATCCGCCGGTAGGTGGTGAGTTTGCCGCCGACCACGGTGATCACTCCGGTGGGCGACTCCAGTACGGCGTGCCGGCGCGACAGGTCGGCGGTGGCGCCGCCGCCCCGGTCGATCAGCGGGCGCAGCCCGGCGAAGGCGCCGCGGACGTCGGCCCGGGTGAGCGTGGTGCGCAGCGCGGTGTTGACGGTGTCGAGCAGGAAGGTGATCTCGGTGTCCGTCGGCTGCGGCTCGTCGGGGACCGGCCCGGGCGCGTCCTCGTCGGTGAGGCCGAGGACGACCCGGTCGAGCTGCTGCGGGAGCGCGAAGACGAAGCGGCCGGTGGAGCCGGGTACGGGCACGGTGAGCGCGGCACGCGGGCGGCCGAGGGCCGCGGCGTCGAGCACGAGGTGGGTGCCGCGGCTGGGCCGCAGCCGGACGGCCGGGTCGACCTCGCCGGCCCACACGCCGGTGGCGTTGAGCACGGCGCGGGCGGTGACGGTCAGGCTCTCGCCGGTGAGGGTGTCGGTGAGGCGTGCGGAGGTTCCGGTGACCTGCTCGGCGCGGACCCGGGTGAGCACGGTGGCGCCGTGCTGTGCGGCGGTGCGGGCGACGGCCACCACGAGGCGGGCGTCGTCGACGAGTTGGCCGTCGTGCGCGACGAGGGCGCCGCGCAGGCCGTCGGTGCGGACGGCCGGGGCGAGGCGGACGGCCGCGGGTGCGCCGATCCGCCGCACGCGGGGCAGCAGGGCGGCGGGGGTGCCCGCGGCGAGGCGCAGCGCGTCGCCGGCGAGGAGGCCGGCGTGCACGAGGGCGGCCTGCCGCCGGGGGACGCCGGGCAGCAGCGGTACGAGCTGGGGCAGGGCGCGTACGAGGTGGGGTGCCGTGCGGGTCATCAGGATGCCGCGTTCGGCGGCGCTCTCGCGGGCGACGCCGATCCGTCCGGAGGCGAGGTAGCGGAGGCCGCCGTGGACGAGTTTGGAGCTCCACCGGCTGGTGCCGAAGGCGAGGTCGCGCGATTCGACGAGGACGGTCCGCAGGCCGCGGGCGGCGGCGTCGAGGGCGATGCCGGCGCCGGTGACGCCGCCGCCGACGACGAGCAGGTCGACGGCGGGCCGGTCGCCGAGGGCGCGGAGGGCGGCGGTGCGGCGGCGGGCGTCGAGCACGGTGCTGCCGGTGGGGGTCATGGCGCGAGGTATCCGTTCAGGGCGCGGGCCAGTTCGCGGCGCCAGGCCTGCTCGGGCAGCAGGTGCGCGACCATGCGGTGCGACTGGACGGTGGACTGGGCGATGAGCAGCACCATGGCGGCGAGTTCGGTGGGCTCGCCGGCGCGGACGGAGCCGTGCCGCTGGCCCTGGACGACGGCGGCGCCGATGGCGTCGAGGAGGCCGCGCTGGCTGGTGCCGAGCCGTTCGACGACGTACTCGACGAGGGTGTCGGAGTGCAGGAGTGCGCCGAGGACGGGGTTGTCGCGCAGGCGGACGGCGACCTCGACGACGCCCTCGACGAAGGCCTCGCGGTCGTCGCCGTCCAGGGTGACCTGCTCCTGGGTGCGGCGGATCTCGCGGGTGAGGAGGGCGCCGATGACGGCCCGGACGTCGGGCCAGCGGCGGTAGACGGTGGGCCTGCTGACCCCGGCGCGGCGGGCGATCTCGGCCAGTTGGGTGCGCTGGGGGCCGAGGTGGACGACCAGGTGCGCGGCGGCGTCGAGGATCGCGTCGTCGGTGGTGGGGGTCCGGGCCCCGGCACTCTCGTTACTACTTGACATAATGCGTCATACTGTAACGCATGGCATCCGATACGCAAGCAGGTCAGGACCGCGGCCCGGCCGCCCTGCCGCTCCCCCCGATGAAGTGGGACGCCTGGGGCGACCCGGCCCTCGCCAAGCCCCTGTCCGAGGACGTCAAGGCCCTGCTGGCCGCCGCCCTCGGCGTGTCCGCGGACGCGGCCGACACCCCGCTCGCCCCCGAGGAGGTCGAGCTCCGCCCCTCCGCCCTCCCCGCCGCCGACCTCGCGGCACTCGCCGCCCTCGTCGGCCCCGGCCACGTCAGCGCCGCCGACGCCGACCGGCTGCCCCGCGCCGGCGGCAAGTCCACCCCCGACCTGCTGCGCCGCCGCAGCCGCGGCCCGCAGGACGCCCCCGACGCGGTCGTCCTGCCCGGCAGCGAGGACGAGATCGCCGCCGTCCTCGCACTCTGCGCCGAACGCCGCATCGCCGTCGTGCCGTTCGGCGGCGGCACCAGCGTGGTCGGCGGCGTCGACCCGCTGCGCGGCGGCCTCACCGCCGTCATCTCCCTCGACCTGCGCCGCCTCGACGCCCTGCACGTCCTCGACGAGGTCTCCGGCGAGGCCGTCCTCGGCGCCGGCCTCACCGGCCCCCGCGCCGAGGAACTGCTCGCCGAACGCGGCTGGGAGCTCGGCCACTACCCGCAGAGCTTCCGGTACGCCACCATCGGCGGCTTCGCCGCCACCCGCTCCTCCGGCCAGGACTCCGCCGGGTACGGGCGGTTCGACGAGATGGTCCGCGGGCTCCGCGTCGTCACCCCCGCCGGTGTGCTCGACCTCGGCCGGGCGCCCGCCTCCGCGGCCGGGCCCGACCTGCGCGAGCTCTTCCTCGGCTCGGAGGGCGTGTTCGGCGTGATCACCCGGGTCCGGCTGCGGGTGCACCCGCTGCCCGCGGAGAAGGTCCACGAGGCGTGGAGCTTCCCCGACTTCACGACCGGCGCCGCCGCGCTGCGCGCCGTCGAGCAGCAGGGCACCGGCCCCACCGTCATCCGCCTCTCCGACGAGTCCGAGACCGCCGTCAACCTCGCCATGACCGACCGGATCGGCGGCGACCGGGTCACCGGCGGCTGCCTCGCCGTCACCGTCTTCGAGGGCACGAAGGAACAGACCGCGGCCCGCCACGAACGCACCCACGCCGTGCTGCGCGCCGCCGGCGGCACCCCTCTCGGCGCCGGACCCGCCCGCGCCTGGGAGCACGGCCGCTTCTCGGCGCCGTACCTGCGCGACGCCCTCCTCGACTGCGGCGCCCTCTGCGAGACCCTGGAGACCGCCACCGACTGGGCCGGACTCGACCGGCTCAAGGCCTCCGTCACCGCCGCCCTCCGGGAACACCTGGCCGGCGCCCTGGTGCTCTGCCACATCTCGCACGTCTACCCGACCGGCGCCTCGCTGTACTTCACCGTGCTCGCCGCCCGGCAGGGCGACCCGCTCACCCAGTGGGACGCCGCCAAGCGGGCCGCCGGCGACGCGATCATGGCCGACGGCGGCACCATCAGCCACCACCACGCCGTCGGCGCCGACCACCGCCCGTGGATGGGCCGGGAGATCGGCGACCTCGGCGTCCGCATCCTGCGGGCCGTCAAGGACACCCTCGACCCGGCCGGCATCCTCAACCCCGGCAAGCTGATCCCGTGACCGGCCCGACCACGGCACGGCCGCCGCTCAGCGTCCTGGTGCTGACCAACCCCGCGGCCGGCGGCGGCCACGCGGCGAAGGCCGCCGTCCGTGCCACCGCCCGCCTGCGCGCCCGCGGCGTCGAGGTGGTCAACGCCGCCGGCGCCGACCCCGAGGACGCCGTACGGCTCGCCCGCGAGGCGGCCGGCCGCGGCGTCGACGCCCTCGCGGTCGCCGGCGGCGACGGCATGATCAGCCTCGCCCTGCAGGCCCTCGCCGGCACCGGCGTCCCCCTCGGCGTCGTACCCGCCGGCACCGGCAACGACCACGCCCGCGCGCACGGACTCCCCCTCGGCGACCCGGAGGCCGCGGCGGACGTCGTCGCCGACGGGCACACCGTCACCGTCGACCTCGGACACGCCACCGCCGCCGACGGCACCGCGCGCTGGTTCGGCTCGGTGCTCGCCACCGGCTTCGACTCGCTCGTCAGCGACCGCACCAACCGGCTCACCTGGCCGCGCGGCCGGATGCGCTACAACCTGGCCGTCCTGGTCGAGTTCGCCAACCTGCGGCCGCTGCCGTTCCGGATCGAACTCGCCGACGGGACCGTCGTCGAACACGACCTCACCCTCGCCGCCGTCGGCAACACCCGCAGCTACGGCGGCGGCATGCGGATCTGCCCCGACGCCGACCCGGCGGACGGGCTCCTCGACGTCACCGTGGTACGGGCCATGCCGCGGCACCGGGTGGCCCGGTTCTTCCCGTCGGTGTTCAGCGGCACCCACGTCCGCCACGAGGAGGTGGAGACCCACCGGACGCCCTCGCTGCGCATCGACTCACCCGGCATCACGGCGTACGCCGACGGCGAGTACATCGGCCCGCTGCCCGTCGACGTCCGGGTGGCACCGGGCGCACTGCGGCTCCTGGTGCCGCGCCCGGCCTGACGCGGGCCCGGCCCCGTCCCCGGTCGCCGCGGGGCGGTGCCGGACCTACGGTCGTGTCCGGGGCGGGCTCGCGTTCGGATCGGCACCCAGGAGACCGGCATGCGGCACTACCGATGGGTCCTGGAGACCCAGGACGACCACGGGCACTGGTCCCGCCAGGAGGGTTCGCCGGTTCCGAACCCTCTGGAGTACGACGGGCCGCCCCAGAAGGCGGCCAACCACGTGCGGGACGTCCTCGTGCGCACGCTGTCCCGGCCCGCACCGGGGCCCCGGGCGATCAGGGTGTGCGTCTGGGAGGACGACGCGACCGTCGGCGAGCCCCTGGCCCGGACGGAGTGGTCACGCGGGTGAACCGCTCGGCCCCGGGCGGCTCACCCGGGCGGCCGTCCCGGGCGGGGGATGCGCCGGAGCGCCGTCAGGCCGTCAGGCGGGCGCCAGCCACGTCGCGGCACGGGTACGGGCCACGGCGTCGCGCCGCTCGGCGTCGCCGGAAACGTCGCCGGGCGCGGCGGCCGACGGCAGGAAGCCCGAGCCCCGCACCTCCGGCGCGTCCGCGGGACCGGCCGGCCCCGCGGGGGCTGACGCGGTCTCCGCGCCCTCCGCGAGCAGGGCGCTCGCCGTGCAGGTGTTGGCCGGGTCCGCGGCCCGGACCATCAGCCGGGCGGCCTCGACCGGGTCCGTCGACGGCGGCACGACCAGCAGGTCGAGCCGCCGGGGGGTGTACGAGCACACCATGATCATGTGCTCGTCCTGTTCGACGGTGAACCAGCCGGCATGCACCGAACGCCCGGCGACCGGGATGCGGCGCGGGATGACCGGCCACTGCGCCGGATTCACGGTGATCCGGGTGACCCGGCCCCACCGAGCGTCCAGCTCCGCGGCGAGGGCGGGGATTTCGAGGAGGAGATCACGCGACCGGGGCCACCAGGCGCCGTCGAGGCGGCCGGGCCGGACGCCGTCGGGCGCCAGCGAGAGCCGCATCGGGGCGGCTGCTGCGGCCAGGGGCGAGGTTGCGGGATCGAGAACGGTGGACATGGTCGACGACCTGTCTCCGGGTCCGCCCGAGGGCCGGATCCGGAATTGCCGTGCTCCGGAGACGACGCCAGTGTCCGGTGCCGGCATGCGAGGTGCCTTCGGTAGTGCCCAGGTTACTCCTGGTCGTCACCGGCCGGGCGCCATCGGGCGCAGCGACTTCCCCCGGTCGGGCACCATCGGGCGCAGCGACTTCCCCCGGTCGGGCACCATCGGGCGCAGCGACTTCCCCCGGTCGGGCACCATCGGGCGCAGCGACTTCCCCCGGTCGGCCCGGACGGCCGGGAAGGACGCCGTCGCCGACGGGCCTACCGTCACCTGCCCGACGCGGGCCCGGCGGGGTCCCTGCGGGAACCGCCGGCCACCGGGAGACCGTCCCACCGGTCTCAGGACCCGTGTCGCCGCCCGACCCCTCACCGACCCCAGGACCCCGTGTGAAGAAGAGATCCGCCCGCATCGCGACCGCCGCCGCGCTCACGGCCGTCGCGGCGGCCGCGTTCGCGCTGCTGTACCTGCCGGAGGCGCTGCGCCCGGGGTGCTCCGTCCCGGCGGCGAGGGGCCCCGGACACCCGGACACCCTGCGGCTGCTCTCCTCGCACCCGGCGGGCGCCACCCCGCTCGGTGCCGTGGCGTCCTCCTGCGAGGACGGCCGGTTCAGCGACGAGTCGGGGTACGCCGAGGCCTCCGCCGTCTACGCGTACACCGCCGGCGAACGGGAGTTCGCCGCCCACTACGACGCCGAGGCGGCCGGGTCGGGCTGGGTGGCGCACCCATTTGAATCCGCCACGGGCGCCGTCGAGACCTTCGACCGCTGCTGGACCCGGACGGTCGGCGGCAGCCCCGTCACGGTCGAGCTGCGGTACGACCCCACCGCGCGGACGTACGGCCTCACCGCCACGAGCGCGCTGGACGGCAGCGGCATCCGCTGCCCCTGACCGGACCGGCCGTCAGCCGCCCGCCCTGAGCGGGAGTTCGATCTCCGCCCAGACGACCTTGCCCTCCTTCGTCGGGCGGGTGCCCCAGCGGTGGGCGAGTTCGCTGACGAGGTGCATGCCGCGGCCGCCCTCGTCCTGTTCGGCGGAGGAGCGCAGCCTCGGCGAGTGGCCGCCCGCGTCGGCGACCTCGACGGTGAGGGTGCGGTCGTCGCGGTAGAGCCGCAGTCGGCGGGGGGCGTCGGCGTGCAGGAGGGCGTTGGTGACGAGTTCGCTGACCATGAGCTCGGTGAAGTCGGCGTGCACGGCGAGCCCCCACGCCTGCAGGGTGGACCGGGCGAAGCGCCGGGCCTGCGACGCGAGCGGGCCCTCCCCGGTGAGGTGCAGGGTGGCGATCCGCTCGGCGGGCACCGGGAGGGCGCGGGCGAGGATCATCGCGATGTCGTCGTCGGTGCCGTCGGCGACCAGTGTGGCGAGCACCGCGTCGGCGCTCTCCTCCAGCGTGCGGGAGCGCCCCGACAGCGTACGGGCGAGGAGGCCGATGCCCACGTCGAGGTCCTGGCCGCGGCGTTCGACCAGGCCGTCGGTGTAGAGGGCGACCGTCGCCCCGACCGGCAGGGTGAACTCGATGCTCTCGAAGGTCGCGCCGCCGACGCCCAGCGGCAGGCCGGGCGGCAGGTCGACGGGGCTGGACGAGCCGTCCGCGCCGACCCGCACGGGTGGCAGGTGGCCGGCCGAGGCGACCAGGCAGGTGCGGTCGACGGGGTCGTAGACGAGGCAGACGCAGGTCGCGAACTGTCCCTCGCCGATGGCGCTGGCCGTCTCGTCGAGCCGGGTCAGCACCTGCTCGGGCGGCAGGTCGAGGGTGGCGAGGGTGCGGGCGACGGTCCGCAGCTGGCCCATGGTGGCGGCGGCGCGGATGCCGTGGCCCATGACGTCGCCGACGACGAGGGCGACCCGCCCGCAGGAGAGCGGCACCACGTCGAACCAGTCGCCGCCGACCTCGGAGACGAGGCTGCTCGGCAGGTAGCGGTGGGCGATCTCCAGGCCGAGCGTGCGGTGGATCTCCTGCGGCAGGAGGCTGCGCTGCAGGGTGAGGGCGGTCTCGCGCTCGCGGCGGTAGAGCCGGGCGTTGTCGATGGCGAGGGCGGCGCGGGCGACGAGCTCCTCGGCGAGGGCGACGTCCGCGGCGGTGAACGGCTCGGGGTTGCGGGTGCGGACGAACTCCGCCCCGCCGAGCACCATGCCGCGGGCGAGCACCGGCACCATGAGGTAGGAGTGCACGCCGGCCTCGACGCCGGGCGCGACGCGGTCCGAGTTCGGCACCAGGCCGCGCAGCACCTCCTCGTCGACGTGGGAGCGCAGCAGCGGCCGGCCGCTGCGCAGGCACTGCGTGTAGACGCGCTGGGCGTCGTACTCGGTGGTGGCGCCGACGGCGTCGGCGGCGCGCGTCAGCCCGGCCTCGTACGCCTCGCCGACGGCGACGGCCCGGACGAGGACCGGCCGCTCGGGGTGGATCGGGGCGGGCTCCTCGCCGCGGAGCACGGGCTCCAGCAGGTCGACGGTGGCGAAGTCGGCGAACCGCGGGATGACGGCCTCGATCAGCTCCTCGGCGGTGCGCTGCAGGTCGAGGGTGGTGCCGATCCGGGCGGTGGCCTCGGCGAGCAGGGCGAGGCGCTCCTGTGCGCGGGCGGCGCGGGCCTCGGCCTGGAAGCGCTCGGTGACGTCGATGAGGTTGGAGCTCACGCCGAGCACCCGGCCGGTGGAGTCCTCCAGCCGGAAGTACGACGCCGACCAGGCGCGGTCGCGGCGCGGGTCGCCGGGGGTGCGGCCGTGCGAGCGGGCGTCGACCACCGGGCGGCCGGTGGTGAGCACCTGCCGCATGACGGCCTCGATCTCGGCGCTGTTGAGGCCCGGCAGCAGGCTGGAGACGCGGTGGCCGATGTGTTCGTCGACGGTCAGGCCGTTGATCTTCGCGAGGGCGTGGTTGAGGCGGACGAACCGCAGGTCGGTGTCGTAGACGGCCATGCCGATCGGCGACTGGTTGAAGAGGCCGTCCAGCACGGCGAGGTCGGCCTCGACCTGGCGCAGCGTGCGGACGTCGGAGGCGGTGACGAGCAGCAGCGGCTGCCCGCCGGGCCCGGCGATCGGGTAGGTGTGGAACTCCAGCTCGACGCTGCTGCCGTCGCTGTGGCGGACCGCGTGGACCCCGGACCGGCCGGAGCCCGCCATGACCTCCTGGAACAGCTCCTGCACCTTCGCCTGCATGCCCTCGGGGGCGAGCAGCCGGGCGGCGTACGCGCCGACGGCGCGGTCCGCGGGGTGTCCGGTGAGTTCCTCGGCCTCGGCGCTCCAGTGCAGGATGCGGCCGTCGGCCTCCAGCAGCGCGGTGGCGAGCGGTACGAGCCGGTGGCCGCCCAGGCGCGCGGAGGCGGCGCCCGCCTCCACGCGGCCGGCGCCGTCCTCGGCGATCCAGTCGAATCCGTGCATGATCAGGAACTCACCCGCCCGGTACCTTCCCTACGGGAGGCCGGCCAATCCGGTCCCCACCAGACTGCACAAAGCCCGGCCGGTCGGCGACTGCGCGTCGCCGGCCGGGCCGGGCGGGGTGCCGGAGAGCTCAGCACCCGGGTCTCCCCGCGCCGGGGGCCGGGCCTGCCGGACCGGCGAGCGCGGAGTCCAGGAGGCCGGCCCACTGGCGGACGATGCCGGCGCGGCGCGGGCCGTCGTCGGTGAGCAGGTTGGCCAGGCCGAGGCCGCGGGCCATGTCCAGGGTGGCCTGGACGGTCTCGCGGACCCCGGGCACGCCCTCGTCCGCGCCGAGGAACTCCACCGCCGCCCGGTGCGACTCCCGGCCGACGTGGTGCTCCAGCGCGACGATCCGCTCCCGCAGCGCGTCCTCGGTGGCGGCGGCCACCCACAGGTGCAGGGCGGCGCGGAACAGCGGGCCGGTGTACAGCCGGACGATCATGGAGACGACGGCCTCCGTCCGGCCTGGGCCGTCCGGCGGCAGCTGCTCCGCGCTGGCACGCACCGCGGCGAGCCGCTCGTCGGCGACGTGCTCGACGGCCGCCGTGAAGAGGTCCTCGCGGGTCGGGAAGTGGTGCTGGGCCGCGCCCCGCGTCACCCCGGCCCGCTCGGCGACGACCGCGACCGTCGACCCCTGCCAGCCGACCTCCGCCAGGCACTCCACGGCGGCCTCCAGCAGGCGGCGGCGCGTGGCGCGGCTGCGGTCCTGCTGCGGGGTGCGCAGCGTGGCGGCGTGGGCGTTCATGGCGTGGCTCTCCGATGGCGGCGGACGGGACGGGCCGATCCTCTCAGATCGGGCCCACCCCGCTGGACTGCGGGCGGGCCCGCAACTCCCGTCGCAGGATCTTGCCGCTCGCGGACTTCGGAACGGCGTCGAGGAACTCCACCGCCCGCACCTTCTTGTAGGGGGCCACCTGTGCCGCGACGTACGCCTCGACCTGGTCCCCGGTCAGTTCACTGCCCGGCGCGCGCACGACATATGCCTTCGGACGCTCGGTGCCGTCCTCACCGGTCACGCCGACCACCGCGGCGTCGGCGATCTCGGGGTGGGTGAGCAGCAGCGCCTCCAGCTCGGCGGGGGCGACCTGGTAGCCCTTGTACTTGATGAGCTCCTTCACCCGGTCGACGACGAAGAGGTAGCCGGCCTCGTCGACGTAGCCGACGTCTCCGGTGTGCAGCCAGCCGTCCTCGTCGATCATCGCGTCGGTCTCCGACTGCCGGCCGAAGTAGCCCTTCATCACCTGCGGCCCGCGGAAGAGCAGCTCGCCGCGCTGCCCGGCGGGCAGGTCGGTGGCGGGGTCGTCGAGGTCGGCGACGCGCAGCTCGGTGGAGGCGACCATCCGGCCGACCGTGCCGGGCGGCGGCGCCGGGTCGTCCAGCGGCACCACGTGCGTCACCGGGGAGAGTTCGGTCATGCCGTACCCCTGGTGGATGCGGGGCAGGCCGAGACGGCGCGCGGCCGCGTCGGCGAGGTCGGCGTCGAGCGGTGCGGCGGCGCTCAGCACGTACTTCACGGAGGAGAGGTCGAAACGGTCGACGAGCGGGTGCTTGGCCAGGGCGAGCACGATCGGCGGGGCGGCGAAGACGCCCTCGATGCGCTGGTCCTGGATGGTCCGCAGGAACTGCTCCAGGTCGAAGCGGGGCAGCACGACGACGGTCGAGCCGCAGCGCAGCGGATGGTTGAGCAGTGCGGTGAGGCCGTAGATGTGGAAGAAGGGGAGCACGGCGATGATCCGCTCGCCGGGGGCGGTGGCGTGCACCGCGTCGGTCTGCGCCAGGTTGGAGGCGACCGAGCGGTGGGTGAGCATGACGCCCTTGGGCAGGCCGGTCGTGCCGCTGGAGTACGGCAGCACGGCGAGGTCCGTGGCGGGGTCGATCCGCGGGGCGGGCTCGGGCGCCGTCGAGGCGGCGAGCTCCGCGAGGGAGCGGTGGCCGGGAGCCGGGTCGCAGACGAAGATCTCCGCGATCGGGCTGCCGTCCGCGGCGACGGCGGCGGCGGCCGCGGTGGCCACCGGCAGGAACGCGGCGATGGTGATGATCCAGCGGGCCCGGCTGTCGCGGAGCTGCCCGGCGAGCTCGCCCGCGGTGGCGAGCGAGCTGACGGTGGTGACCGTGGCGCCGGTGCGGGTGGCGGCGTAGAAGGCCACCGGGTAGGCGATGGTGTTGGGGCTGTACAGCGCGACGACGTCGCCCTGCCGCACACCGGCCTCGGCCAGCCCGGCGGCGGTGCGGCGGCTCGCGCGGTCGAGCTCGGTGTAGGTGAGCGAGCGGCCGGTGACGCCGTCGACGAGGGCGGGCAGGTCGGCCCGGCCGTCCAGGTCGCCGAGCACGGCGTCGTGGATGGGCAGGTCGAGCGGCTCGATGTCGGGATGGTCGCTGCGGAACACCATGCATGCCTCCGGCGGGTGGGGGGGCTCGTCCTCGGGGGTGGCCGAGGTGCTCGGTGACAGCGTGCCCGGTTTCCGCACCGGGGCCCAGAGGGCGTGCACCGCCGATCCCGTGCACCGCGATCCCGCGCGCCACCGTCCGTGCCCGGCACGGCCGGACATGCCGGACAGGTCGCTCTGCGGCGACCGGGAGCAGCCGTGAGCAGCCGGGAGCGGCGGGTGGTCAGGACGAGCGGGGCGGTGGGCAGGAGCGGCCGGGAGCGGCGGTCAGTACGAGCGGAGCGGCGGGCGGTCAGTACGAGCGGGGCAGGCCCAGGGTGTGCTGGGCGACGTAGTTGAGCACCATCTCCCGGCTCACCGGCGCGACCCGCCCGACCCGGGTGACGGTGAGCAGCGCGGCGAGCCCGTACTCCTGGGTGAGGCCGTTGCCGCCGAGGGTCTGCACCGCCTGGTCGACCGTGCGGCAGGCGGCCTCCCCCGCCGCGTACTTGGCCATGTTGGCGGCCTCGCCGGCCCCCGCGTCGTCACCGGCGTCGTAGAGGTGCGCGGCCTTCTGCATCATCAGCCGGGCCAGCTCGACCTCGACGGCGCACTGCGCGAGCGGGTGCGCGATGCCCTGGTGGGCGCCGATCGGGGTGTCCCAGACGGTGCGGGTGCGGGCGTAGTCGACGGCGGTGTCGAGCGCCCGGCGGGCCGCGCCGATGGAGAACGCCGCCGTCATGATCCGTTCCGGGTTGAGCCCGGCGAAGAGCTGCAGCAGCCCCGCGTCCTCGTCGCCGACCAGGGCGTCGGCGGGCAGCCGGACGTCGTCCAGGAAGACCTGGAACTGCTTCTCGGCGGCGACGATGTCCATCGGGATCGGCCGGTACTCGAAGCCGGGGGTGTCGCGCGGCACCACGAACAGGGCGGGCTTGAGGCGGCCGGTCCGGGCGTCCTCGGTACGGGCCACGAAGAGCACCGCGTCGGCGTGGTCGACCCCCGAGATGAACACCTTGCGGCCGGTCAGCAGCCAGTCGTCGCCGTCGCGGCGGGCGACCGTGGAGATCCGGTGGGAGTTGGAGCCGGCGTCGGGCTCGGTGATGCCGAACGCCATCCGGCGGGTGCCGTCGGCGAGCCCCGGCAGCCAGCGGCGGCGCTGCTCCCCGGTGCCGTAGCGGGCGATCACGGTGCCGCAGATCGCGGGCGACACGACGAGCATCAGCAGCGGGCAGCCGCCCGCGCCGAGCTCCTCCAGCACGATGGCCAGTTCGGTGATCCCGGCGCCGCCGCCGCCGTACTCCGCGGGCAGGTTGACGCCCAGGTAGCCGAGCTTGCCGGCCTCCGCCCACAACTCGTCGGCGTACCGGCCGGCGCGGGCCCTCTCCTGGAACCACGCCGGGCCGAAGCGGGCGGCGAGGGCGGCGACGGCCCGGCGCAGGGCCTGCTGCTCGGGGGTCTCGACGAGGGTGCCTGCGGTGGTGCGCGGTGCGGACATGCGGGTTGTCCTTCCGGGCGGGGAGGGCGGGGGTGGTTCGTGACCGGGACGGCGTGTTCAGGCGGGCTGGACGACGGCGAGGACGGTGCCGGGCTCGACCTGCTGGCCGGGCACGACGCGGAGTTCGGTGAGGAGGCCGTCGGCGGGCGCGGCGACCTGGTGCTCCATCTTCATCGCCTCCAGCCAGAGCAGGGGCTGGCCGGCGGCCACGGTGTCGCCGGCCGCGACGGCCGTGCGGACGACCGTGCCCGGCATGGGGGCGAGCAGGGCTCCCGGGTCGGTGCGCGCGGCCGGGTCGGGGAAGCGGTCGAGGGCGGTCAGGACGGTGGCGCCGGACGGCCCGTCGACGTACACCTGCGCACCGTGCACGGCGACCTCGAAGACCTGCCGCAGGGTGCCGGTCTCCAGCACGACCCGGTCGGGCGCGGCGGTGAGGAGGCGGGTGCCGGGGTGGTCCGCGGCGTCCAGGCCGGTGCGGGTCTGCCGGTAGCGCACCTCGGTCTCCGTGCCGTCGGCGGTGCGGTAGCGCTTGACCTGCGGCTGGGAGGGCAGGTTGCGCCAGCCCGGGGGCAGGGCGGTGCGGCGGCCCGCCGCGTCGGCGAGGGCGGCGGCGAGCGCCGCGAGCGGGGTGTGCTCGCCGTCGGCGGCGGGGTCCGGAGCGAGGTCGGCGGCGTGTTCGGTGAGGAATCCGGTGTGCAGGCGGCCGTCGAGGAAGGCGGGGTGGCGCAGGGCCCGTACGAGGAGGTCGCGGTTGGTGGCGGGGCCGTGCAGGCGGGCGCGGGCGAGGGCGGCGGCGAGGCGCCGGGCGGCGGCCGCCCGGGTGGGTGCCCAGGCGACGGCCTTGGCGAGCATGGCGTCGTAGTGCACGGTGACGGTGGAGCCGTCGGTGACGCCGGAGTCGAGGCGCAGCCCGGTGGGGGCGGCCGGGTCGGCGGCGAACTCGGCCGTCACCCCTGGGAGGTCGATGCGGTGCACGGTGCCGGTCTGCGGCTGCCAGTCGCGGGCCGGGTCCTCGGCGTAGATCCGGGCCTCGACGGCGTGGCCGGTGGTGGCGGGCGGCCCGGGCGGCAGCGGCTCGCCCTCGGCGACGGCGATCTGCAGGGCGACGAGGTCGAGGCCGGTGGTGCACTCGGTGACGGGGTGTTCGACCTGGAGGCGGGTGTTCATCTCCAGGAAGGCGAGCCGGCCGTCGGGGGCGAGCAGGAACTCCGCGGTGCCCGCGCCGGTGTAGCCGATCGCCCGGGCGGCGTCGGCGGCGGCGCGGTGCAGCCGCTCCCGCAGGGCGGCGGGGAGGCCGGGGGCGGGGGCCTCCTCGATCACCTTCTGGTGGCGGCGCTGGAGCGAGCAGTCACGGTCGCCGACGGCCCACACGGTGCCGTGCGTGTCGGCCATCAGCTGCACCTCGACGTGCCGTCCGTCGGGCAGGTACGGCTCGCAGAAGACCTCGTCGGAGCCGAACGCGGCCAGTGCCTCGGCGCGGGCCGCGGCGAGTGCGGCGGGCAGGTCGGCGAGGTCGCGGACGACCCGCATGCCGCGGCCTCCGCCGCCGGCCGCGGCCTTGACGAGCAGCGGCAGGTCGGCCTCGCCGGGCCGGTCGCCGACGGTGAGGACGGGCACCCCGGCGTCGGCCATGAGCCGTTTGGCCGCCGTCTTGGAGCCCATCGCGGCGATCGCGGCGGGCGGCGGACCGATCCAGGCCAGTCCTGCGTCGAGGACGTCCTGCGCGAAGGCGGCGTTCTCGGAGAGGAAGCCGTAGCCGGGGTGGACGGCGTCGGCCCCGGCCGTTCGGGCGGCGGCGACGAGGAGGTCGCGGCGCAGGTAGGTGTCGGCGGGCGCCGCGCCGGGCAGTCGGACCGCGTGGTCGGCCTCCCGGACGTGCGGCGCGTCGGTGTCCGGGTCGGCGTAGACGGCGACGGTCGCGATGCCGAGGCCGCGGCAGGTCCGGAAGATCCGGCGGGCGATCTCGCCGCGGTTGGCGACCAGCACTGAGGTGATCACGACTGCACCTTTCACATCCGGAAGACGCCGTAGCCGCGGGCGCCCTCGACGGGGCCGCTGTGCACGGCGGACAGGCAGAGGCCGAGCACGGTACGGGTGTCGCGCGGGTCGACGACGCCGTCGTCGTAGAGGCGGCCGGAGAGGAACGCGGGCAGCGACTCGGCCTCGATCTGCTGCTCGACCATGGCGCGGATCGCGGCGTCGGCGTCCTCGTCGTAGGGGCGTCCCTTCGCGGCGGCGGACTGGCGGGCGACGATGGAGAGCACTCCGGCGAGCTGCTGCGGGCCCATCACGGCCGACTTGGCGCTCGGCCAGGCGAAGAGGAAGCGCGGCTCGTAGGCCCGCCCGCACATGCCGTAGTGGCCGGCGCCGTACGACGCACCCATCAGCACCGACAGGTGCGGCACGCGGGAGTTGGCGACGGCGTTGATCATCATGGCGCCGTGCTTGATGATGCCGCCCTGCTCGTAGGCCTCGCCGACCATGTAGCCGGTGGTGTTGTGGAGGAAGACCAGCGGGATGTCGCGCTGGTTGGCGAGCTGGATGAACTGCGCGGCCTTCTGCGACTCGGCGCTGAACAGCACGCCCTGCGCGTTGGCGAGGATGCCGACGGGGTAGCCGTGCAGGGTGGCCCAGCCGGTGGCGAGGCTGGTGCCGTAGAGCGGCTTGAACTCGTCGAAGTCCGAGCCGTCGACGATCCGGGCGATCACCTCGCGCGGGTCGAAGGGCACCCGGAGGTCGCCGGGGACGATGCCGAGCAGTTCCTCCTCGTCGTGGGTCGGCGGCTCGGCGGCGGTGTCGGGCAGCGGGCCGTGGCGGCGCCAGTGCAGGCGCCTGACGATGCGGCGGGCGACGCGGCACGCGTCGGGCTCGTCCTCGGCGACGTGGTCGGCGAGGCCGGAGGTGCGGGCGTGCATGTCGGCGCCGCCGAGGCGCTCCTCGTCGGCCTCCTCGCCGGTGGCCATCCTGACCAGCGGCGGCCCGCCGAGGAAGACCTTCGCCCGGTCGCGGACGAGCACGGTGTGGTCGGACATGCCCGGCACGTACGCGCCGCCGGCGGTGGAGTTGCCGAAGACGACCGCGACGGTCGGGACGCCCGTGGCGGAGAGCCGGGTGAGGTCGCGGAAGAGCGCCCCGCCGGGGATGAATATCTCCTTCTGGCTGGGCAGGTCGGCGCCGCCGGACTCGACGAGGTTCACGAGGGGCAGGCGGTTCTGCAGGGCGATCTCGTTGGCCCGCAGGGCCTTGCGCAGCGTCCACGGGTTGCTGGCGCCGCCGCGCACCGTGGGGTCGTTGGCGGTGACGACGCACGTCGTGCCCTCGATCACGCCGATGCCGGTGACGAGGCCGGCGCCCACCGGGTACTCGCTGCCCCAGGCGGCGAGCGGGGAGAGTTCGAGGAACGGCGAGTCCGGGTCGACGAGCAGTTCGATGCGTTCGCGGGCGAGCAGCTTGCCGCGGGTGCGGTGCCGCTCGACGTAGCGCGGGCCACCGCCGGCCAGGGCCTTGGCGTGTTCGGCGTCGAGGGCGGCGAGCTTCTCCAGCATCGCGGCACGGTGCGCGGCGTGGTCGGGGCCGCCGGGGTCGAGGCGGCTCGCGAGGACGGTCACAGGAGGGCCTCCGGGATGTCGAGGTGCCGGGAGCGCAGCCACTCCCCCAGCGCCTTGGCCTGCGGGTCGAAGCGGGCCTGCGAGGCGACGCCGTCACCGAGCAGGCCGGGCAGGGTGAAGTTGACGGCGCGCAGGTTCGGGAGCAGGTGCCGTTCGACGGCGAGCCCCGCGGTCTCGGGCAGCAGCCGGCGCAGCACGTCCTCGGTGAGGGTGTGGGCCAGCCACCGCCAGGCGTCCTCGGTGCGCACCCAGACGCCGAGGTTGGCGTCGCCGCCCTTGTCGCCGCTGCGGGCGCCCGCGACGAGGCCGAGCGGGGCGCGCCGGGTGGGTCCGTCGGGCGGCGGGGCGGGCAGCGGCGGCGCGGGCAGCGGCACCGGTGCACGGGTGAGGGCGGGCGGGGCGATCGCGAGGCGGCGGCCGTCGGGCAGCACCGCGGTGTGCGGCACGCTCCCGGCGTCGAGGTACGCGCTCTCGAAGACGCCGTACGGGGTGCCCGGCCCGGGCGGCGCGGTGAGGTGGAAACCCGGGTAGGAGGCGAGGCCGAGCTCGACGGCGGCGGCGCCGACCGCGCGGCCGACCGCGCGCTCGTCGGCGTCGCGGACGGTGAGCCGCAGCAGTGCGGACGCCGTCTCCTCGGTGTCGGCGTCGGCGTGGTCGGTGCGGGCGAGGGTCCAGCGGAGGTCCGCGGGCGGTTTCGCGAGGCCGGCGGCGAGCTGACGGCGCACCAGGTCGGCCTTGGCCTCGATGTCGAGGCCGGTGAGCACGAACACGACCTCGTTGCGCCAGCCGGCGAGCCGGTTGAGCCCGACCTTGAGGGTGGGCGGCGGCGCCTCGCCGCGCACGCCCTCGATCCGCACCCGGTCCGGGCCCTGCTGGGTGAGCCGTACGGAGTCGAGGCGCGCCGTCACGTCCGGCCCGGCGTAGCGGGGGCCGGCGGTCTCGTAGAGGAGCTGGGCGGTGACGGTGTCGACGGTGACGGCGCCGCCCGTGCCGGGGTGCTTGGTGACGACGCAGCTGCCGTCGGCGTGGATCTCGGCGAGCGGGAAGCCCGGGCGGGGGTCGGCCTGCACGCCGAGGTGCTCGCGGAACGCCGAGTGGTTGCCGCCGGTGGCCTGGGCGCCGCACTCCAGGACGTGCCCGGCGACGACGGCCCCGGCGAGCGCGTCGTGGTCGTCGGGGGTCCAGCCGAAGTGCGCCATGGCGGGCCCGGCGACCAGGGCGGCATCGGTGACGCGGCCGGTGACGACGACGTCGGCGCCGCCGCGCAGGCAGGCGGCGATCCCGGCGGCGCCGAGGTAGGCGTTGGCGGCGAGCAGGCCGGGCCGGGGGCCGAACTCGGCGGCCCGGTCGAGCAGGTCGTCGCCGAGCACGTGGCCGATCTTCAGGTCGAGGCCCTGCCGGGCGGCGAGCGCGCCGACCGCCTCGGCGAGTCCGGCGGGGTTGAGGCCGCCCGCGTTGACGACGAGGCGGACGCCTCGCTCGGCGGCGAGGGCGAGGCAGGTCTCGGCCTGCCGCAGGAACGTCCTGGCGTAGCCGAGGGCGGCGTCCTTGAGTCGGTCGCGGGCGAGGATGAGCATGGTGAGTTCGGCGAGGTAGTCACCGGTGAGGACGTCCAGCGGCCCGCCGGTGAGCATCTCCTCGAACGCGGCGAACCGGTCGCCGTAGAACCCTGACGCATTGCCGATCCGCAGCACGGCCCGCCTCCCCTGCCCTGGTCGTGGAGCAGCGTGGCACCGGACCCGGGATAAATCAAGCATGCATGCTTGTTTTCAGGCGCACAGCAGCGAGGGCGATGCCCAGGAGCCGTGACGGGACGTCATGGTCGGCGATCGGAAGCCGTGGTCGGCGGATCGCCGGCCGCGCCACGCCGAGTGCCGAGTGACGAGCCGGGCCACGACGGGCGGAACCCGGCCAGGCGTGTCGGAACTACCGGAGACGTGTCGCGGTCCGGACGAGGTCGGCGACGGCTCTGGACCGGCTGTGCGGCGGCCAGGCGATCACGGTGGTGACCGGGGGCGCGTCCAGCACGGGCACGGCGGCCAGGTCGCCGTGCAGTTGGGCTCGACACGACTGCGGTGAGACCGCGCAGGCCCGGCCGAGCGCGACGAGCTGCAGCAACTGCGCGTGGTCGCGGACCTGCGGGCCGGGGCCGGGCCGGTAGGTGCCGTCGGGCTCGGGCCAGCGCGGCAGGGGCAGACCCGGCAGCCCGGTGATGTCGGCCATGTGCACATGGGTCCGGGCGGTGAGCGGATGCCCGGCCGGCAGGACCACGACCTGGCCCTCCGTGCTGAGCTCCTCGGTGTGGAACCCGGCCGTCGAGTCGAACGGCCGGTGCAGCAGCGCCACGTCGGCCCGGCCCTCGCGCAGGAGTCGTGCCTGCTCGGCCGGGCCGCACAGGATGACCTCGACGGGAACCGCGCCGGGTTCGGCGGCATACGCGTCGAGCAGCTTCGCCAGCAGTTCGCTGGACGCGCTGGCTTTCGTGACCAGGACCAGGCCGGGACGGCCGGTCGCGGGCAGGGCGGCGCGGCGGGTCCGCCGCTCGGCGGCGTCGACCGCGTCGAGGGCCGCCCGGCCCTCGGTCAGCAGCACCCCGCCGGCCTCGGTCAGCGTGACCGTGCGACTGGTCCGGTCCAGCAGCGCCGCCCCGAGCCGACGTTCGAGCTGCTGGATCGCCCGCGACAGAGGCGGCTGCGCGATCCCGAGCCGCTGTGCGGCACGCCCGAAGTGCAGCTCTTCGGCGACGGCGACGAAGTACCGCAGTTCCCGGGTCTCCATGCCGCCACGGTACCGGATCGATACCCGGGCGGTATCGTTGCCCACCCGATCGGTCTTGGACCCCCGCCGAGGTCCGAGGGCAGCATGGTTCCCATGAGCGAACGAACGATTGCGCTGGTCACCGGCGCCAACAAGGGAATCGGCTACGAGATCGCCGCGGGCCTCGGTGCACTCGGCTGGAGCATCGGCGTCGGCGCCCGCGACGAACAGCGCCGCGACGCCGCGGTGGAGAAACTGCGCGCGGCCGGCGTCGAGGCGTTCGGCGTGCCCCTGGACGTGACCGACGACGCGAGCGCGACCGCCGCCGCACGGCTGATCGAGGAACGGGCCGGACGCCTCGACGTGCTCGTCAACAACGCCGCCGTCACCGGCGGCATGCCGCAGGAGCCCACCCGGGTCGATCCCGCCACCATCCGGACGGCCGTGGAGACCAACGTGATCGGCGTCGTCCGCGTCACCAACGCGATGCTGCCGCTGCTGCGCCGCTCCGCCTCACCACGGATCGTGAACATGTCCAGCACCGTCGGATCCCTCGCCCGGCAGTCGGGACCCGCTGCCGAGCAGACGGCGGGTCCGGTGTCCGCGGCCTACGCGCCGTCGAAGGCGTTCCTGAACGCCGTCACCCTCCAGTACGCCCGGGAACTGAGCGGCACGAACATCCTGATCAACCTCGGCTGCCCCGGCTACGTCGCGACCGACCTCAACGGCTTCCGCGGCGTGCGCACCCCCGCACAGGGCGCGGCGATCGCCGTCGAACTCGCGACCCTGCCCGACGACGGCCCGACCGGGCAGTTCTTCGACGACGCCGGCGTCGTTCCCTGGTGATGCGCAGGACCGGCATCGCCGGGCCTGTACAGCCGGTGACGGAACCGGCCCCGACCCGGCGCGGGCGTGGTCGGGGCCGGTTCCGCTCCGGCCGTTTCACGGACCGTCACCCGCACCCTCCCGGTGAGGCGGTGCGGATCCGGGGTCAGGAGGGCCACTCCGGTGCGCAGATGGTCGCGTCGAGCGCGTCGAGGAGCACCTGGGCGGGCTGGGAGGCGGGCGGCTTGCCGTACACGGCGGCGACGACCCGTCGGCGCATGCCGGGCATCCGTTCGAGCCTGACCCCGGGGTGCCGGTTGGCGAGGAGGGTGAGCCCGGGCAGCAGGCTGACGCCCAGCCCGGCCGCGACGAGCGCCTGGACGGCGACGTAGTCGTCCGTCTCGAACTCGACGACCGGCGAGAACCCGGCCCGGCCGCAGGCCGCGACGAGGTTCTCGCGGCAGCGCTCGCACCCGGCGATCCAGCGGGTCTCGGCGTAGGTGGCCAGCTCCTCCCGGGGTCCGTCCCAGGAGCGGTCGGCCGGGGTGACCATGTACAGCGGTTCGTCGAGCAGCGGTGTCATGGTGGTGTCGCGCCGGTCGCGCTGGGGTTGATCGCCGTGCTCGAAGATCAGCGCCACGTCGACGTCGTTGTTGCGCAGGGCGCTGAGCGCGTCCGGTGGTTCGGCTTCGACGAACGTCAGCTGGATGCCGGGGTGTTGGGCGGAGATGCGGGCAGCCGCGAGTGGCACCAGGGTGGCCAGCGCCGAGGGGAAGGCGGCCAGGCGGACCCGGCCGGCGCGCAGCCCGGCGAGCTCGTCCAGTTCGGCGTGCACCGATTCGACCTGGGCGAGGATCGCCTCGGCGCGGTCCACCAGCAGCCGGCCGGCCTCGGTGAGCCGGATGCCGCGACCCATCCGCTGCAGCAGCGGCACACCCGCTTCGGCCTCGAGTTTGGCGAGTTGATGACTCACCGACGGCTGGGCGTAGTGCAGGGCCTCGGCGGCCGCGGTGATCGAACCTTCACGGGCGACGGCCACCAGCACACGGAGCCGACTCAAGTCGATCATGTGTAAATCATAGCCTGCGTCGATGAAAGCCTCGAAAAAGCGCATTGGACCGCCACCGGGCCTGCTGGAAGGGTGAGTTGAGACGCAGATGCGAGAGATCCCGACCGCGGACCCCGCCGTCGACGATCTCGCCCCCCCTCAGCGTGCCCGCCCCTCGGGCACGGAAAGGAGATGCTGCATGACCACGGCTGCGAATCCGCCGTCGCGACCGGTGTCGGTGAGCGACACCGCGGCACGGACCCTGGCGAACGCCACCAAGAGCGTTCCGCAGATGGCCTCCATCACGCCCCGCTGGCTGGTGCACCTCATGTCCTGGGTGCCGGTCGAAGCCGGTATCTACCGCGTGAACAAGGTCGTCCACCCCGAGTCGGTGCGCATCGAATGTGACAACTTCGACGAGTCGCCGCTGCCCGACACCTTCGTCGACTACGCACGGGAGCCCCGGGAGTACCGGCTCAAGGCCGTCCAGACCGTCCTGGACATCCACACCCGGATAGCCGACCTCTACTCGAGCCCGCACGACCAGACCGCCCAGCAACTGCGCCTGACCATCGAGGCGGTGAAGGAGCACCAGGAGGGCGAGCTGATCAACAGCCCGGAGTACGGGATGCTGAGCAGCGTCGCCGACACGCAGCGGATCTCCACGCTGACGGGACCGCCGACGCCGGACGACCTGGACGCCCTCATCACGAAGGTGTGGAAGCAGCCGGCCTTCTTCCTCACCCACCCGGAGGGGGTCGCCGCGTTCGGCCGGGAATGCACCCGGCGCGGTGTGCCGCCGGCGACGGTCAGCATGTTCGGCTCGCAGTTCCTGACCTGGCGCGGCCTGCCGATCATCCCGTCGGACAAGGTCCCGCTGGAGAACGGCAGGACGAAGTTCCTGCTGCTGCGCACCGGTGAGTCGCGCCAGGGCGTGGTCGGCCTGTTCCAGCCCGGACTCTCGGGCGAGCAGGGGATGGGCCTGTCGGTGCGCTTCATGCAGATCGACCGGAGTGCCATCGCCTCCTACCTGATCTCCCTGTACTGCTCGCTCGCGGTGCTGACCGAGGACGCGCTCGCGGTGCTCGACGACGTCGAGGTGGACAAGTTCCATGACTACGCCCCCGTTTACCGGTGACGAAGCCGCCCCGGCGTGGCTGCCGGACGAGGCGACACTGAGCCGACTGGCCGGGGAGTTCTTCCGGGCACTCCCCGGGCAGTCCCCGGAACCCGGGCCGCCGGCCCCCGACGGCCGGTCGGGGTGGCCGACGCCGACCGGCCTCCCGGCCGCGGACCCGCCGCCCCCGGCGCCGACCGCCGGGATGAGCCGACCGGCGGGGCCGCCACCGACCAGCGCCCCGGCCACCTACGCGGCGAGTGCGCCCGGTGCCGCCGGACCCACTCCGGAGCTGCCCGCGCTGCCGGTGACACCCGCGCCGCCGCCGGTCGCGGCGCTGCCCGCACCGGCCCCGGCCCAGCCCTCGGCCACCGGGCCGTACTACTTCCTGACCGAGGCACCCGGCTACCCCGCGAAGGCGCCGGCGCTTCCCGGCTTCGGGCACCTGGGGCTGCCGCCCCTCGTCGAGCCCGCGGCGCCGGTGGCCACGGCCTCGCCGTACTACTTCGTCCGGGAGCCCGAGGCCACCGGCACGGCCGCCGCACCGGTGGGGCTGCCGTTCGACCGGCACCCGGCCTTCGACGTACGGGCGGTCCGCCGGGACTTCCCGATCCTGTCCGAACTGGTCAACGGCCGCCCGCTGATCTGGCTGGACAACGCCGCGACCACGCAGAAGCCGCGCGCGGTGATCGACCGGCTGGTCGAGTTCTACTCGCGGGAGAACTCCAACATCCACCGGGCGGCCCACGAGTTGGCCGCCCGGGCGACGGACGCCTACGAGGGCGCGAGGAACACCGTCGCCCGGTTCGTCGGAGCGGGTTCCGCCGAGGAGATCGTGTTCGTCCGGGGCACCACCGAGGCGATCAACCTGGTGGCGAAGGCGTGGGGGCCCCGGCACATCCGGGCGGGGGACGAGATCGTCATCTCCCACCTGGAGCACCACGCCAACATCGTGCCCTGGCAGATGCTGGCGGAGCAGACCGGTGCGGTGATCAAGGTGATCCCGGTCGACGACGACGGGCAGCTGCTGCTCGACGAGTACGCCGCGCTGCTGTCCGACCGCACCAGGCTCGTCGCGGTCACCCAGATGTCCAACGCGCTCGGCACCGTCGTGCCGGTCGAGCAGGTCATCGAGATCGGGCACCGGGCCGGGGCACGCGTCCTGGTCGACGCGGCGCAGTCGGTTCCGCACCTGCCGATCGACGTCACGGCGCTGGACGCGGACTTCCTGGTCTTCTCCGGGCACAAGCTGTTCGGGCCGACGGGGATCGGGGTGCTCTACGCCAAGCGGGAGGTCCTTGAGGACATGCCTCCGTGGGAGGGCGGCGGCAACATGATCACCGACGTCACCTTCGAGCGGTCCGCCTACCAGCCGCCGCCGGGTCGTTTCGAGGCCGGCACCGGCAACATCGCCGACGCGGTGGGGCTGGCCGCGGCCATCGACTACGTCGGGCGCATCGGCCTGCCGAACATCGCCGCCTACGAGCACACCCTGCTCGAACACGCCACCGAAGGACTGCGCGGCGTGCCCGGGCTCCGGCTGGTCGGCACGGCCCGGCACAAGGCGAGCATCGCCTCGTTCGTCCTGGACGGCTACGAGCCGACCGAGGTCGGCACGGCGCTCAACAAGGAGGGAATCGCGGTGCGTTCGGGCCACCACTGCGCGCAGCCGATCCTGCGCCGCTACGGCCTGGAGGCCACCGTCCGGCCGTCGTTCGCCTTCTACAACACGCACGAGGAGGTGGACACGCTGGTCTCCGTGGTCCACCGGCTCGCGGAGCGCCGCGACCGGCGCCGCTGACCCGTGCCCCTCGACGGCCCGGACCGCACCACGGTCCGGGCCGTCGTCACATCCCGCCCCGGCTCACCCGGCCTCACCTCCACCTCACCCCCGCCTCACCCCCGCCTCGCCCGCGCGGAAGGCGCGCCGGTAGGCGGCGGGTGTGGTGCGCAGGGCCTCGTGGAAGCGCCGGCGCAGGTTGACGGCCGAGGAGAGGCCGACCCGGCGCGCGATGGTCTCCACGGGCAGGTCGGTCTCCTCCAGCAGCGCCCGGGTGGCGGCCAACCGCCGGTCCAGCAGCCAGCGTCCGGGGCTGATGCCCAGTTGCTCGGTGAAGCGTCTGGTCAGCGTGCGGGCCGAGACCTGGGAGTGGACGGCCATCTCGGCGACGCTGACCGGCTGGTCCAGCCGCCCGGCCAGCCACTCCAGCAGCGGGGCCAGCGAGTCGGCGACCGGGCCGGAGGTGGGCAGTTCGGCGTACTGCAGCTGGCAGCCCTCCCGGTGCGGCGGCATCACCATCTGCCGGGCGATCCGCAGCGCGTGCGCGGCGCCCTGGTCGGTGCGCACCAGGTGCAGGCAGAGGTCCACGCCGGCCGCGGATCCGGCGCTGGTGGCGACGTCGCCGTGGTCCACGTACAGCACTGCGGGGTCGACCCGGACCCTTGGGTACCGGGCGGCCAGCTCGGCGGCCCGGGCCCAGTGGGTGGCGGCCCGCCGGCCGTCCAGCAGTCCGGCGGCGGCGAGCACGAAGGCGCCCGAGCAGATGCCGACGATCCGCGCGCCGCGCCGGTGCGCTCCGCGGACCGCCTCGGCCACCGCGGGCGGCACCTCGGCTCCGGCCGGCTGCTGCCAGCCGGGCACCAGCACGGTGTCCGCGCGCTCCAGCGCGTCCAGGCCCGCGGTGACCAGCAGGTCGTAACCGACCCGGGTGCGCACCGGACCGGGGTGCTCGGTGCAGACCTCGAACGTGTAGCGGTCGGGGACCGCCGGACCGTGGTCGCCGAACACCTCGGTCGCGCAGGCCAGCAGGAACGTCGACTGCGGGGGCTGCAGCAGGGCCACGACCCGGTGCAGCGCAGGGGACCTCGGCGGCGGACGAAGCGTCATGGCGCGAAAGTACCCCATCATGTCGTTCCGGACACTGGGGCACCCGATTGGTCCAGACCAGTATCGGTGCTGTGACCACCGACCAGACCCGGACACGGCTCCGGCAGCAGACCCGACAGCACACCCCGACGACCCCGACCGATCCGCCGGCCCCCCGGCCCCCGGCCGGACCCCCGCTGTGGGACCGCCGCTTCACGCTCTACTTCACCGCCCGCACGGTCTCGCTGGTCGGCGACGCCATGATGCCGGTGGCCGCCGCACTCGCCGTCGGCGCGCTGTACGGGATCTCCGGCGTCGGCATCGTCCTCGGCACCTGGACCGGGACGGTCGTCGCCCTGGTCCTGTTCGGCGGGGTGCTCGCCGACCGCATCGGCGCGCGCCGGATGATGGTCGGCGCGGACCTCGCCCGGGTGCTCACCCAGGGCGCGCTGGCCGCCGCGTTCTTCGCCGGGACGCCGCCGCTCTGGCTGCTGGTGACCATGGCGGCCCTGGCCGGGGCGGCCACCGCGATGTTCCAGCCGGGCGTCAACGGGATGGTCCCGCTGATCGCCCGCGATCCGCAGCGGGCCAACGCCACGCTCAAGGTGGCCGACGCGCTCGCCCAGCTGCTCGGCCCGGCCCTGGCGGGACTGCTGATCGCCGTGACCGGCGCCGGGACGGTGTACGCGATCGACGCCGGCACCTTCCTGCTCAGCGCCCTGTGCCTGGCTCTCATCCGGCTCACCCCGGCCGACGCCGCCTCCTCCGCCCGCCGGGGCGGCTCGCTCCGACGCGATCTGCGCCAGGGCTGGCACGAGTTCCGCGCACGCACCTGGATGTGGGCGGTGATCCTGATCTGGGTGGGCTACGGCGTCCTGCTCTTCGGCCCGCTCGTGCCCCTCGCCTCGGCGCTGGTCGGCGAACGGCTCGGCCCGAACGCCTACGGCCTGGCGGTCTCCTTCCTCGGCGTCGGCACGGTGCTCGGCGGTCTGCTGGCGCTCCGGCTGCGCCCCGCCCGGCCACTGGCCGCCGGCGCGGTGGCGATGGCGCTGTACACCGTGCTGCCGCTCTGCGTAGCGCTGGACACCGGCCTGCCGGTCCTGCTCGCGGGCCACGTCCTCGGCGGCGCCGCCTGGGCGTTCTGGTCGGTGATGTGGGCGACCAGCGTGCAGACCCACACCCCGCCCGCGGTCCTCAACCGGGTCACCGCGTACGAGCTGGCCGGCTCGGTGTCCGGGATCGCGCTCGGCCAGATCCTGGCGGGGCCGGCCACCGCGCTGGCCTCCCCGCAGCGGCTGCTGCTCGTGTCGGCAGGCGCCTGCCTGGCGGGCTGCGTGGCCCTGTTCGCGACCCCGGCGATCCGCACGCTGCGCCGCGCCGCCCCCACGGGCGGCCACGAGCCGGGGACGCCGGACGGCCCGGACGGCGGATGAGCCGACGCTCAGGGCCGCGCGGAACCCGGTGAGGGGTCACCGAGGTTAGCCGCGGAGACATACACCGTGTCGGTCGCCCGGTCGAAGTGCAGTTGCGCACTGTCCGCCCTGACGAGCGACGTGTCCAGCTCGCCGTCCCGCACCCAGGACGCGCTGGGGGGCAGGAACGGCGCGAGCGGCGCGGGGACCTGCCAGCCGGCGTACCCCGGTCCGGGCGTGGCTCCCTGCAACGGCGGTGACAGCTCCGGGGTCATCGGCCGCTCGCCGAGCAGGCGCGCCACCTGTCCCGAAGCCAGGTGCGCCACGATGTCGTAGAAGTAGTCCGTCGGCCCGATCGGAAGCCGGTCCCCCGGCACGGCGGATGAGGTCCGCAGCCAGTGGGTGGAGACGACCGGCCCGAGCAGCACGAGCGCCCGCCCCACCCACGTGAGGTCCGTGGACACCTCTGGAGGCTTGTCCGCCTCCGCCGCGTCGAGCCCGTCGGACTCCCGCTTCAGCCACACCCCGCCAACCACCAGTGACACCGCAACTGCGGCACCCGGCAGCAGGAACCCTCTGCGTCGCACTCAACTCCCCCCTCGCCGATCGGCCCATTCGACCACGCCGACAGCACGGGGTCCAGGCTGCGGCCTCGGTCTCGGCCCTCGCCGGACACGCCGTCACCACCGCGGCACAAGCCCGCCGCTACCGACCGGCGTGCCCTTCACCGCGCCCGACCGCCGACCGCCGACGGCGGACGGCGGACGGCGGACGGCGGACGGCGGACGGCGGACGGCGGACGGCGGACGGCGGACGCGCGGGCCTCACGCCATCGGGGCGGGGCGGGATCGTGCGCGGAAGGTGCGGCGGTAGGTGTCCGGGGGGACGCCGACGGTCCGGTTGAAGTGTCGGCGCAGGGTGGTGGCGGTGCCCATGCCGGTGGCGGCGGCGACGGTCTCGACGCTGTCGTCGGTGTTCTCCAGCAACTCCTGGGCGCGGCGGATCCGCTGGGTGAGGAGCCACTGCAGCGGGGTGGTGCCGGTGGCGGCCCGGAAGTGGCGGCCGAGGGTGCGGGAGCTCGTCCCGGCCCGGCGTGCCAGGTCGTCCACGGTCAGCGGGCGGTCGAGGCGTTCGAGCACCCAGGGGAGGAGGGCGGCGAGCGGGTGGTCGTCCTGGGCGGGCACCGGGGTGGTGACGAACTGCGCCTGGCCGCCGGCCCGGAGCGGCGGCACGACGAGGCGGCGGGCGACGGCGTTGGCGACGGACGAGCCGTGGTCGAGGCGGACGAGGTGCAGGCAGAGGTCCAGTGCGGCGGCCTTGCCGGCGGAGGTGAGCACGGTGCCGTTGTCGACGTAGAGGACGTCCGGGTCGACCTCCACGCGGGGGTGACGGGCGGCCAGCTCCGCGGTGTGCGCCCAGTGGGTGGTCGCGCGGCGCCCGTCGAGCAGGCCCGCAGCGGCCAGGACGAAGGCGCCGGTGCAGAGGGAGGCGACGCGCGCGCCCGCCGTGTGGGCCGCGCGGACCGCCTCGACCAGGTCGGCGGGCGGCGGCACGTCGACGTCGGCCCAGGCGGGGACGATCACGGTGTCGGCGTGCCGGAGCCGGTCGAGCCCGGCGTCGGGCTCCAGCCGGAACCGCCCGACCCGCACGGCGTCCGGCCCGCAGACGGCCAGGTCGTACCAGGGGACCGTGACGGCGGCCGGCGCGGGGCCGAAGACCTCGTACGCCACGGCGAGTTCGAAGTGCAGCATCCCGTCGGTGACGGCCAGTGCGACAGTACCCATGTCCGGAATTGTACGCAGCGTGGCGTTCCGGACACTCACGACCGGGCACCCTCCCCCGCCAGAATGTTCACGGTTGAACATTCGGGCACGGAGGGGGACCCCATGGGATCGGCGCAGAAGGTAGCGGTGTTCGGCGCGTACGGGCACACCGGGCGGTTCGTGGTGGCGCAGCTGCGGGAGCGCGGGTTCGTCCCGGTCGCGTCCGGGCGCGACGCCGTGAAGCTGAAGGCGCTGGCGGCGGCCACCGCCGGGCTGGAGACCAGGACGGCCTCGGTCGACGACCCGGCCTCGCTCGACCTCGCCCTGGCCGGCACGGCGGCCGTGATCAACTGCGCCGGGCCGTTCGCCACCACCGCCGCCCCCGTGATCGAGGCGGCCCTGCGCGCCGGGATCCCGTACGTCGACGTGGCGGCCGAGATCGAGGCCAACCTCGACACCTTCACGCACTTCGCGGAGCGCGCCCGCGCCGCGGGGACGGTCGTCGTCCCCGCGATGGCGTTCTACGGCGGTCTCGGCGACCTGCTGGCCACCGCGGCGATGGGCGACCGGACGACGGCCGACGAGGCGCACATCGCGTACGGGCTGAACGGCTGGCACCCCACCGAGGGCACCCGGGTGGCGGGTGCGGTCTCCCGGGAGCGGCGGAACGGCCGGCGCATCCGCTTCTCGGAGGGGCGGCTGGAGTACCGCGATGACGCCCCGCCCACCCTCGACTGGGACTTCCCCGAGCCGCTGGGCACCCGGGCCGTCATCGGCGAGTTCACGATGGCCGACGTCGTCACCGTGCCCAGCCACCTGTCCGTCCCCGAGGTGCGCACCTACATGACGGTCGAGGCCGCGGGCGACCTGTCGCGCCCGGACACTCCGGCGCCGACCGCGGTCGACGGGCGCGGGCGGTCCGCGCAGACCTTCCTCGTCGACGTCGTCGTGCGCTCCGGCGGCACCGAGCGGCGTGCGACGGCCCGGGGCCGCGACATCTACGCCGTCACCGCGCCGCTCGCGGTGGAGGCGGTCGAGCGCATCCTCTCCGGGCGGACCAGGGCGGTCGGCGTCGTCTCCGCCGGGGCGGCCTTCGACGCGGCCGACTTCCTCCGCGCGCTCTCCGCGCACCTCTCCGTCGACCTCCCCGGGTAGCGGCCGGGGAGACGGGCGGCGGACCCGGGGCGGGGGCCCGGCGCGACGTCCGGCCCGCTCCCGGCGACCGCTCCGACGGCGAAGCACCCTGCCGCGACGGGCTCGTCCGTGGCCGAAGCCGCACGCCGCTCACTGTCCGTAATCGTCATGGTGGCCTGCGGTACCGCCGATGGCGCAGCGGATCCGGAGATTCCCACCCGCCCGGCCGAACCTCGCGCGTGCCCGGAGGACCGCTGCGCCTCCCCGTGCCAAGACTTGGTCGCGGGCGCCGCCCGGCCGGCACGACTCCGGCCCGGCGTCCAGGATCCATCTCAGGCACGTCCCCTCCCGAATTGGAGAAGACCGTGAAGGACATCCGCAGGGCTCTCGCGCTGACCGGCGTGGCCGGTGTACTCGTGCTCGGCACGGCCGGCGTCGCGAACGCCGACGCCACGGCCACCGGCACCGCCACCGGTTCGCCCGGCATCCTCTCCGGCAACGTCATCCAGGTCCCGATCCACATCCCGATCAACCTCTGCGGGAACAGCATCAACCTGATCGGCCTGCTGAACCCGACCGCCGGGAACGTCTGCACCAACAGCTGAGCCCGCTGCGCCCCGGCGCCCCCCGCACGGCCCGAACGAGGGCTGTGCCGGGGGCGCCGGTACGCGAGGACCCGTCAGGCCTGCTCCTCCACCGCGCGGACGACGAGCTCGCACAGTTCGTGGGTGGCCAGGGCGTCCCGCGCGGAGAGCACCTTGCCGGCCCGGACGGACTCCAGGAAGGCGAGCACGACCTGCTCGATGCCGCGCTGGCGCGAGACCGACACCCAGTCGCCGCGGCGGCGGACGGTGGGCTGGCCGCGGTGGTCGACGACCTCGGCGAGGTTGTGCACCTCACGCTTGGAGTCGCCGCCGGAGATCTCCAGCACCTCCTCCGTGGAGCCGCTCATGCGGTTCATGACGCCGAGCGCGGTGAAGCCGGCGCCCGCGAGGGTGAGCACCACGTGCTCCAGCAGGCCGTTGCGGCTGCGCGAACGGACGTCGACGTGCTCGACCTCCCCGGGCACGAGGAAGCGCAGGGTGTCGACGACGTGGATGAAGTCGTCGTACACGACGGTCCGGGCGGCCTCCGGCAGCCCCTCCCGGTGCTTCTGAAGGACGATCAGGTCGCGCGGGCGCTCCAGGGCGAGCAGGTAGCCGGGGGCGTGCCGGCGGTTGAAGCCCACCATGAGCGAGCGCTCCTCCCGCTCGGCCAGCTCGACGAGGTGCCGGGAGCCCTCCAGGGTGTGGTCGAGCGGCTTGTCGACGTACACGTCGACGCCGGCCGTCAGCAGCCGCTCGACGATCGGCACGTGCTGGTCCGTCGAGGCGTGCACGAAGGCGGCTCGCACGCCGCTGTCGATGAGCTCGCCGAGGTCGGTGAAGCGGTGCGCGATGCGGTGGGCGTCGCCGATGCGGTCGAGCTTGGCGCGGTCCCGGGTCATCAGGCGCAGGTCCAGCCCGGGCTGGGCGGCGAGCACCGGGAGGTAGGCCTTCTGCGCGATGTCGCCGAGGCCGATCACCGCCACCGGAAGGGCGGTGCTGTCGAGGTCGTGGTCCTGACTCACGGAACGCTCCTGCTGAGGGTGCGGTGGCCCCCCTGTGGCGGACCCACGGGGGCCGGGCCGCCCAGCAGCATATGCCAGAAGCGCCGGTGAGCAGCGGGAACGCGAAAAGATCCGGCCGTTCCGGTCGGCTGTCACCACGTCCGGCGGTGGGCGCGGCCGCCGGGCTCCGCCGGATGCCGGGCTCCCCCGGGGGCCGCCCGGGGCGCGCGGCACGGAGGCCGCCCGGGCTTCCTGCTGTGGCCGGGCGGGGAGCCGTGCGCGTACGGTTCGAACCGTGTCCAGTACTCCGGCAGACCGGCGCCCGCACCGGCGCCCGGCCGCGGCCGGGCCCCGATGAGCGGGCCGCTGCTGCTGGCCGTCGACCCGACGAGCGGGTCCTCGCTGCTCGCCGCCTTCGGCGCCCTGGCCGTACTGGTCGTGCTCTTCGCCGAGTCGGGGCTGCTGGTGGTGGGCTTCTTCCTCCCCGGCGACACGCTGCTGCTGCCCGCCGGGGTGCTCTGCGCCACCGGCGACGGCTCCGGGCCCCACCTGGAGCTCTGGCAGGTGATGCTGTGCGCCGCCGTGGGGTCGGTGGCCGGTGCGCAGGTCGGCTTCCTGATCGGGCGCCACGGCGGACGCACCGCGCTGGCCCGCACCCGGAGCGGACGCCTGAAATCGGCGGCGGCCCGGGGCGAGGCGCTGCTGCGCCGCTACGGCTACCGCAAGGCGATCGTCCTGGGCCGTTTCGTGCCCGTGGTCCGGACGGTGCTCGGCCCGCTGGCGGGCATGCTGGACGTGCCCACGCGCACCTTCACCGTCTGGCAGATCGTCGGCAGCCTGCTGTGGTCGCAGAGCATGGTGCTGGCCGGGTACTGGCTGGGCGCGGCCGTCCCGGGGATCGAGCGCTACCTGTGGCTGCTGGTGGCGGCGGCCGTGGTGGTGTCGCTCCTGCCGCTGCTGTTCCGGTCCCGCAAGGACAGCCCTCCCGGGTGACCGCCGGCCGCCGCGGCAGGCGGCCCGTCCGGCGGCCGCCCGTCGCGCAGCCGGCGCCGGCCCGAGGGTCGGCGGGCGGCCTGTCCGGTCCCCGGACACGGACACGGACACGGAAGCCGAGGACGGCCGAAGTGCCGCCGCCCGCCGCCGGTGTCCGGGCAGAATGGCCGCCATGGCCACTGCACGATGGAACGGCGAGATCATCGCCGAGAGCGACCGGACGACGGTCGTCGAGGGCAACCACTACTTCCCGCTCGACTCGGTGCGGGAGGACCTCCTCGACCACTCCCCCACCACGACGTTCTGCCCCTGGAAGGGCACCGCCTCGTACTACACGGTGCGGGTGGCCGGCTCGGAGAACCCGGACGCCGCCTGGTACTACCCGGAGCCCAGCGAGGCGGCCGCGCACATCGCGGGCCGGGTGGCGTTCTGGCGCGGCGTGGAGATCACGGACTGAGCGGCCGTCAGCCGCCGGGGGGCCGCTCGGCCACGGCGGTGAGCGCCGCGAGCACCGGGGCGATCAGCGGGTGGCGCTCCGCGCCGGCCCGCACCGCCGCGAACACCTTGCGGGTCGCGAGGTCGCTGTCCACCGGCCGCACCGCGACGGCGGACAGGTCGGCGCCCCGCAGCGCCGAGCGCGGCACCAGGGCCACGCCCGCGCCGGCCGAGGCGAGCGCGACGACCGCGGTGAAGTCGTCCGAGGAGTGCACCAGCCGCGGCTGGAACCCGGCGTGCTCGCAGGCGAGCAGCACCACGTCGTGGCACGGGTTGCCGGGGTAGGGGCCGATCCACGGCTCCGCGGCGAGGTCGGCCACCGCGATCGGGCCCTCCCCGGCCGCCAGCGGGTGCCCGAGCGGCAGCACCGCCCGGAACGGCTCGGCGTACAGCGGCACCCGGGTGAGCCGCCCGTCGCCGGCGCGCGGCGCCCCCCGGTACTCGACGGCCACGGCGAGGTCGGCCTGGCCGTCGAGGAGCATCGGCAGGCTGGCGTCGCCCTCCGCGTCCAGCACCTTCAGCCGGACGCCGGGGGCGGTGACGGCGAGCTCCCGTATCGCCGGGGCCAGCACCAGCGTGATCCCGGTCGCGAACGCGGCGACCGTCACCTCGCCCGCGATGCCGGCGCTGTACGCGGCGAGGTCGGCCTCGGCCCGTTCCAGCTGGGCGAGCACGGCGTCCGCGTGGGCGAGCAGGATCTCGCCCGCGGCCGTGAGGCGCACGCCGCGGCCGTCCCGGGCGAGCAGGTCGTGGCCGGTCTCCTGTTCCAGGGCGGTGAGCTGCTGCGACACCGCGGAGGGCGTGAGGTAGAGCGCGGCCGCGGCGGCCGTCACGGTCCGGTGGTCGGCCACCGCCCGCAGGGTCCGCAGCCGTCGTGCGTCGATCACGGTGCCAATTCTGCCAGCGCCGGAGGGCCGCGCCGGACGCGCCCGGGCTCAGACGCCGCCGGGCGCCCGGGCTCAGGCGCCGCGGGGCGGGCTGCCGCGTTCCGCTCCGCCGGCGACCTGCTGCTGCGGCAGGACCGTGCCGGGCGGCAGGCCCGCAGACCGGTCGAGCAGCCTGCGCCCGGTGAGCACGTACTGCACGAGGCAGCCGACGGCCACGACCGCCGCGCCGCCGACGGCGTCGAGCACCCAGTGGTTGGCCGAGGCGACGACGGCGAAGAGGGTGGCCGCCGGGTACAGCCAGGCGAGCCCGCCGAGGCCCCGGCGGCGGGTCGCGGCGTACACGCACAGCGCGCACCACAGCGCCCAGGCGATGTGCAGCGACGGCATCGCCGCGTACTGGTTGGTGAGCTCCGTCAGCGCGCCGAGCGGGGCGGTCGCGACGGTGCCGACCGGGCTGTCGCGCAGGCCGAGGCCGGGGGTCAGTCGGGGAGGCGCCAGCGGGTAGGCCCAGAACCCGGCCAGGGCGAGGCCGGTGGCGGTGAAGAGCACCGTCCGCGAGGTCCGGTAACGGGCCGGCCGCCACAGGTACAGCCAGACCAGCACCACCATCGGCACGATCAGGTGGAAGGACTTGTAGAAGGACAGCGAGAGGTCCAGCACCGCCGGCTCCCGCAGCGCCCAGCCGTTGAGCAGCCGCTCGGCGTCCAGGTGCAGCAGTTCCTCGGCCCGCAGCACCTGCCGGGCGTGGCCGACGGCCACCGCCGCGCGGTCCGGGGCCGCGTTGCGGATCCACGAGTACACGCCGTAGCCGACCTGGACGAACAGCAGCTCCAGCAGCGGGTTCGGCCGTGACACCGGGCGCAGCCCGCCGGGCAGCAGCGGCAGGTACGACCGGCCGAACGGGCGCGCCGGCGTCGGCCCCGGCCGCCGCCGCACCGACCAGAGCGGGTCGCCGGTCCGCCGGAACGGGAGCACCGCCGCCGCGGCGGCGGCCGTCAGCGCCGGGGCGTTGCGCAGCAGCAGGCCGGAGACGGGTTCGACGGTCGGGTCGAGGAGCGACGGCGGCAGCAGCGCGACGGTCGCCGCGACGACCGGCCACAGCGCACGGTCCTCCGGCCGCCGCCCGACCCGTCCGACGGCGGCGAGCAGCAGCCACGCCGAGCCGTCCGCACCGGCGCGCGGCGCCGCGAACGCCACCGCGCAGCCCGCCACCCCCAGGGCGAGCGGCCGCTGGAGGTCCGCGGCGAGGAGGCTCGCCCGCCGCAGCGCCAGGACGCAGACGGCCGTGCCGGCCATCGCCCAGAGGAGCAGCAGCGGGACGCCGTGCAGGTGCAGCTGGGCGAGCAGGCCCGGGACGGACCGGTTGTCCGGACCTGCGGCGGCCACGGAGTCGGCGGCCCTCCGCCAGCCGCGGGCGGACTCCGCGGGACGGGCCGCCCAGGCCGCCGCGTCCAGCGCGAGCGCCAGCGCCACCGCCCGCAGGGCCCGGCGCCGGGCGCGCCCGACGGCGAGCAGCACCGCGAACAGCACCAGCGCCGGCTGCAGGGCGACGGCCAGGCCGAGCGCCACGCCGCCCGGCAGCGGCCGGCGGCGGGCGGGGGCGAGGAACTCCGCCATCACCAGCGCCACGCAGCACAGGCCGACCACCGCGGCGCCGGGACGTTCCCGCAGGCCGGTGGCGACCAGGACGGCACCGGCCGCGAGCGTCCCCGTCACGCGCGGCAGCGGCAGTCCCTGCGGCGGATCCCGCGCGAGCAGGGCCCCGACCGCCGCCACGGCGGCGACGCCGGCCGCGGTGAGCACCGCCCGTGCGGCGGTGCCGGAGGCCCCGCCCAGCGCGCCCGCCGCGAGACCGGCCACCGGGCCGGACCAGGGCCCGCCCGTCGTGCCGCCGCCACGCGTCAGCGCCGACCACGTGAACGCCGCGGCCACCGCGAGGACGGCCGCCAGGCCGAGCCCGACCAGGGCGGCAGGGAGCGCGGCGCCGTTCCGGGACGCGGATGCCGGAAGGATGGGGCGCACCTCGCTCCTCCCGCCGCTGCCGTCCGTGCCGTCCCTGCCGACTCTCGGACGGCGGCGGCCCGGTCGCATCCGGTGGGCTGCCGGGCGGGTGGACGGCGCCGCGCGACGCCGGGGCTGGGGGCCGTGTGCGGCACGGGGGCCGGGGCCGTGTGCGGCACGGGGGCCGGGGCCGTGTGCGGCACGGTGCGCGGCGCGGGGGCTTCGGTGACGACGCGGGGAGGAACGCCGCCGCCGGCCCGGTGGAAGCCGGGCCGGCGGCGGGTGCGGGGCCGGGGGGTACCCCGCGGGAGGGCGCGGTGAGGGTGGGTCCGCGCCTGGTCGGTCACTCCCCCAGGGCGGCGCGGGCGTCGACGAAGGCGGCGACGGCCCGCTCCACGTCCGCGGTGGAGTGCGCGGCGGAGAGCTGGACGCGGATCCGGGCCTGGCCGTGCGGCACGACCGGGTACGAGAAGCCGATCACGTACACGCCGCGCTCCAGCAGCAGCTCGGCGAGGCGGCCCGCCTTCGCCGCGTCGCCGATCATCACCGGGGCGATGGCGTGCTCGCCGGGCAGCACGTCGAAGCCCTCGTCGGTCATCCGGCTGCGGAACAGCTTCGTGTTCGCGGCGAGCCGCTCCCGCAGGTCCGCGGAGCGCTCCAGCAGGTCGAGCACGGTCAGCGAGGCCGCCGCGATCACCGGGGCCAGCGAGTTGGAGAAGAGGTACGGGCGGGAGCGCTGGCGCAGCAGGGCGACGACCTCGCGGCGGGCGGCGACGTAGCCGCCGGACGCCCCGCCGAGGGCCTTGCCGAGGGTGCCGGTGATGATGTCGACCCGGTCCATGACCCCGTGCAGCTCGGGGGTGCCGCGGCCGGTCGGGCCGACGAAGCCGACGGCGTGCGAGTCGTCGACCATCACCATGGCGTCGTAGCGGTCGGCGAGGTCGCAGATCTCGCGGAGCGGCGCGATGTAGCCGTCCATGGAGAACACGCCGTCGGTGACGATCAGGCGGCGGCGGGCGTCCTGGCTGGCCTTGAGCTGCGCCTCCAGGTCGGCCATGTCGCGGTTGGCGTAGCGGTGCCGGCGGGCCTTGCAGAGGCGGATGCCGTCGATGATGGAGGCGTGGTTGAGGGCGTCGGAGATGACGGCGTCGCGGTCGTCGAGGAGGGTCTCGAAGACGCCGCCGTTGGCGTCGAAGCAGGAGGAGTAGAGGACCGTGTCCTCCTGGCCGAGGAACTGCGAGAGGCGCTCCTCCAGCTGCTTGTGCACGTCCTGGGTGCCGCAGATGAAGCGGACGGAGGCCATGCCGTAGCCCCAGCGGTCCAGCGCCTCCTTGGCGGCGGCGACCACGGCGGGGTGGTCGGCGAGGCCGAGGTAGTTGTTGGCGCAGAAGTTCAGCACCTCGCCGGGGCGCCCGCCGCCGGTCACAGTGACGGCGGCGCTCTGCGGCGAGCCGATGACCCGCTCGGGCTTGAAGAGGCCGGCCTCGCGGATCTCGTCGAGGGTCGCGGCGAGGTCGTCACGGACGTTGTCGAACATGTGCGGCTGCTCCTGAGGGTGTCAGACGGTCCAGTCGAGGATGACCTTGCCGCAGTTGCCGCCGGACGCCTCGTCGAAGGCGGCCTGGAAGTCGGCGGCGGCGTAGCGGCCGGTGATGACGGGGCTGAGGTCCAGGCCGCCCTCCAGCAGCACGGACATGGCGTACCAGGTCTCGAACATCTCGCGGCCGTAGATGCCCTTGATGGTGATCATCGAGGTGACGATGCGGGCCCAGTCGACGGGGAAGTCGTTCGCGGGCAGGCCCAGCATGGCGATGCGGCCGCCGTGGGTCATGTTGGCGATCATCGACTGCATGGCCTCCGGCCGGCCGGACATCTCCAGGCCGACGTCGAAGCCCTCGCGCAGGCCGAGCTGCCGCTGGCCCTCCTCGATGGTCTGCTGCGAGACGTCGAGGGCCAGCGTCACACCGACCTTGCGGGCGAGGTCCAGCCGGTACGGGGAGACGTCCGTGATCATGACGTTGCGGGCGCCGGCGTGCTTGGCGACCGCCGCCGCCATGATGCCGATCGGACCGGCACCGGTGATCAGGACGTCCTCGCCGACCAGCGGGAACGACAGCGCGGTGTGCACGGCGTTGCCGAACGGGTCGAAGATCGCCGCGACGTCGAGCTCCACCGGCACCCGGTGCACCCAGACGTTGGCGGCGGGCAGCGCCACGAACTCGGCGAACGCGCCGTCGCGGCCCACGCCCAGGCCGACCGTGTTGCGGCACAGGTGCCGGCGCCCGGCCAGACAGTTGCGGCACTTGCCGCAGACGAGGTGGCCCTCGCCGCTCACCAGGTCGCCGACCTCGATGTCGGCCACCGCCGCACCGGTCGCGGCGACCTCGCCGACGAACTCGTGGCCCAGCGTCAGGGGCGTCGTGATGGTCTGCTGCGCCCAGCCGTCCCAGTTGCGGATGTGCAGGTCCGTTCCGCAGATGCCCGTGCGGAGCACCTTGATGAGCACGTCGGAGGGGCCGATCTCCGGCATCGGGACGTCCACCAGCCAGAGCCCGGGCTCGGCCTTCTGCTTGACGAGTGCCTTCACGGCGAGCGCTCCTGACGCACGATGGAACGGAAGCCCGGCGAGGCAGGAACCGCCCCACCGGACACTGTGCAATCTGCCCGGTCGGAGCCCGTCCGGTCCATCGAGGAATTCTTAAGGGCGGTCACAGCTGGGCTGAACGATCGTCCCCGAGCCCCGCCCTAGACAGGCCCACGGCGTGCCGAGGCACACCCGGACGGGTGAGCGACCGCCGCCCCGGGCCCGTACGGGCCCGTACGGCCCCCTGCCCGGCCGCCGCCCCGGCGCCCATCCGCGCCCGGGGCACCCCCTGCCCCGCTACCGCACCGGGCCGGCGCCCGGTCCGCCGCTCCGCACGGCCGTGCCGTCCCGGCCGACCACCGCGGCCCGGCCCGGCACCGCACCCGGGCCGGGCGTCGTGCCCCGACCCCGTGCGGCATCCGGCCGCCCGGCCGCGGCCAGGGCCAGCCGCGCGAAGGCGCCGCCGGAGAGCCCGGCGAGCAGGGCGATCGCCAGGGCGATCGGCCGCTCCGGGGCGCCCCAGGAGTTCTCCAGGAACACCTCGCCCAGCAGGCCCAGCCGAGGATCCGCGAGCGTCCGGACGAGCAGCAGGCCGCCGACCGCCGCGAGCGCGCCGCCCACCGGGGCCAGCACCGGCACGCCCCGCGGCGAGGGCCGCTGCGACCGCACCGCACCGACGAGCGGCGACAGGAACCCGCCCAGGGCGCCGACCAGCAGTGCCGGCCCGTTCCCGAACACCAGGCCGACCACGAGCACGACGCCGAGCCCGGTCGTGGCGAGCCAGAGAGCGGCCCGCTGCTGCTCGTACTCCCGCTCGGCCGCACCGTCCTCGCGGTCGTCGAGCAGCTCGGTCGCGGCCACCAGCAGCGGACGGGCGGCGCCGCCCGGCGAGGTCGAGGCGGCCGCCAGCTCGGCGGCCAGCGACGCGTCCGCGGGGAGACCGGTGGCCACCAGCCGGAGCCGGACGGTGCGGACCCGCGCCTCGGTCTCCTCGCCCGCCTCCAGCAGCAGGAGCCGGCGCTCGGCACCGTGCAGCGAGCGCCACGCCGCGGCGAGCTTCGCCAGCGACATCGTCACCGCCGGGGCACCCGGCACCGCCCGGCCTGCCGTTCCGCGGCCCACCGGGCTCTCCGCACCGTTCAACAGGTCGGTCACGACGGCCAGTTCGGCTTCCCGGAGCGGATCACCGCCTGATCCGGCGGCCAGCACGGCGATCCGCGCCCGGCAGCTGCGGACGCGCGCCAGCAGTTGCCGGTGACGGGGGGCGGCGATCAGAAGCCGGCCGGCGAGCAGCGCGAAGCCCTGATAGCACGCACACACCAGCAGCAGTGCCCCCCGCCCGTCCCGCACCACTGCCTGCCACACCTGCGCCCCCTCGAAATGCCGTTGTCCGCCGCACCGTTGCCGCGGACCGTCGCCGAGCATCCTCCCGTATCCGGATCCCTCCGGAGGATTGATGCGGGAAAGATCCCCGGCGGGGTGCGCGCCGCGGTAGTGGGCCCTGAGCCCGGGGTCCGAGGGGCGGCCGCCCGGACGCGCGGCATGCCCGAAGCCTGCCGCCCCGGCGGGGCGGCAGGCAGCGGGAAATGCGGTCCGGCCTGCCCCCTCAAGCAGGCCGGACCGCGGCTCGGGGTGGGGTGCGTCAGGCTGCCGTGCAGGCCTTCCCGTTGAGGGTGAAGGCCGGTACGGCGGCGGGCGCACCGGACGCCTGGAACCCGAAGGAGGTGGAGGCCCCTGCGGCGATGCCGGCGTTGTAGCCGGCGTCCTTGGCGGTGACGGCGCTGCCTGTCTGGGCCACCGTCGCGCTCCAGGCGTTGGTGATCTTCTCGGCGCCCTGGAACGTCCAGGCCAGCGTCCAGCCGGAGACCGGCGCGGACCCGGTGTTCTTCACCGTGACGTTCGCGGTGTAGCCGGTGCCCCAACTGCTCGCGATCGCATAGGTGACGGCGCAGCCACCGACCGGAACGCTGGGGCTCGGCGACGGCGAGGAGGACGGGCTGGGCGAAGGCGAAGGGGACGGCGAAGGCGAGGGCGACGGCGAGGAGGACGGGGAGGACGAGGGCGAGGCCGACGGCGACGGGGACGGCGTGGAACCGTCCGGCAGGGCGCCCCACTGCTTCACACCGCCGTCGAGCAGCACGAGGTGCGTGGTGTCGACGGGCGGGGAGCTCGGGTTGGTCTCGATGCCCTGGTACGACCAGTCGTTGGTGGGGTCCCACGCGCCGGAGGAGGCGATCCGGAACTGCACCTCCTTGCGGTACGCCGACTGGCCCGCCGGTGCGATCACCGTGTTGGAGCAGTCGATCGACACGTAGTAGACCGAACCCGCGTACTGGGTGGGCCCGCTGACGGCCCCGCACTGGTTGTAGTTGGTGGTCACGGTGAGCTGGCTCGGGCTGACACCGGGTTCGAGCGTGAAGTAGTAGCGCAGTTCGGCGCGCTTCATCGCACGGGCCGGCCACGCCGACTTGTTGATGAGGTACGCCTTGACCTCGGTGAAGGTCGTCCCGGTGGTGTTCAGCGACGCCTGCACGGACATCTCGGGCCCGTCCGGGGCCTCCTTCGTCGGGAACGACGCCAGCGTGGTGCCGCCGTACTCGGTGTAGAGGCGGGCCAGCGCCCCGGTGAAGGCCGCGTTGTAGTCGGTCGCGACCTCGTTGTTGGTGTAGTTGCCGCGGTCGTCGGTGTAGGTGTCGTCCGGCGAGCTCGGGCCCCCGACGAGGGCGCCGACGAGCAGGTGGCGGCTGTTGACGGGGCTGGTGAGCTGGTCCGTCCAGGAGCCGTGCGCGGTGCGGTGGTGCGGGTTCTTCGGGGAGTTGTCGCCGAAGCCGATCAGGTAGCTGGACTTGCGCGGGTTGTCGCCGAGCGCGTAGTTGATCTGCCGGACGGCGAAGTCGTGGTACCGGGCCTTGCGGGTGGCGTCACCGGTCAGGCCGTCGGAGTAGACGAGCGCGGCGAAGGCCGTGTTGGCGGCGTAGCGCAGCGAGCCCCACGAGTCGAGGACGGCCTCGCCGCCGGGCGAGTACCGCACCTTCGCGCCGTCGACGCCGACGGTCCACCAGTCGAGCCAGCGGTTGGTGTCGTCGATGTACTGCTGCTTGCCGGTGAGCTGGGCCAGCAGGACGTACGCGCCGTACGACTTGTCGTCCCACGCGATGGTCCACTTGTAGGAGCGGGTGGTCGACTGCGGCTCGGTGGAGAGGCCGGCGTAGGCCGCCTCTGCCTTGGCGAGGTAACTCGCGTCCCCCGTGGCCTTGTAGAGCCAGATCGCGCCCCAGACCAGCTCGTCGTTGTAGCCGCTCCAGGAGTTGTAGTAGTCCTTGGCGTCGGTGATGCAGTCCGAGTACTTGCCGCGGTAGGTGTCGGCGAAGGTGTAGAGCTGCTTGGCGTGCGTCAGCAGGGTGGCTGCGTACGCCGGGTCGCTGTCGGCGAAGACCATGGACGAGGAGGCCATCGCGGCGGCCGTCTCGCCGGCGAGGTCGGAGCCGGGGCAGGAGGCGTCGATCTTGTACGACGGCCGGGCCATCGGCAGCACCTCGGCCGGTCCCCACCAGGCGTGGTCCTTGGTGCCGTTGCCCACCTGGCCGTAGAGGACGTTGGGGGCGGGGTGCGCCTTGATGAAGTAGTCGTTGACGAAGCGCAGGTTGTTCTTGAGGTACTGCATCTGCCCGGAGGCGGTGTAGCCCTGCTTCTGGGAGATGCCGCCCCACGCCAGCATGGTGGTCGAAGCGGCCATCGGCAGGCCGAACTTGACGTGGTCGCCGGCGTCGTACCAGCCGCCGGTCAGGTCGAGGCCGGCGTCCTTGCCGTCGTCGAGCGCGGAATTGCCGCGCCAGGAGACCCGGTTGGTGGCGGGGAGCGTTCCCGACTGCTGGGCCTCGTAGAAGAGCACCGACTTCTGCAGCGCCTCCGCGTAGTTGAAGGCGGGGGTGGCCGCCTGCGCTGCGGAGTGGAGCGGCAGCAGGAGGCCCGCGGCGAGCGCCCCCGCGAGGGCGAACCCGGCCACGCCGCGGTGCACCCTGCCGCGCCGGGGCGCGGCGGGCTGCTCGGACAGCAGGCGGGCCGGGACGGACCGGCCGGGTGGGGGTGCGGCGGGGTACGACATGGCGTCCTTCCGGGACGGCGGGGGCGGGAGCGCCCGGCGGAGGGACGCGGCTCGCGGCGCCGGGCGGTGGTGGGGCACGTGGGTGCGGCGGTGGGGGATGCAGCAGTGGGGGATGCAGCGGTGGGGGTACGGGGTGAAGTGGTGCGGGCGCAGGGGGGTTGCGCGGGGTGCGGTGGGGGTGGGGGCAGGGGGGTGTCCGGGCATGCCGGACGGGCCGGGCAGGGGGTGGGGCCGTACGGGGGGTGGGGGGCGTACGGGTGACGGCACAACGGGGCGGCCGGCTGCCACGGGGGTGGGAGCAGCCGGTCTACCTGCCCAAACATCGTGGGAGCGCTCCCACTTCGGTACGGGAGAGTGCGCCTTCGGACGGTCGGGCGGTGCGGTCCATGGTCGCGGCGGGGGCGTGGCCGTGTCAATGAGGAACGCAGCACCGGAATCACGGAGTTGCGCCCGCCGCTCCGGCCGCCCGCGGTGGCGGGCGGCCGGCGCCGGCTCAGCGGAGGACCTCCGCGAGGTCGTACGAGAGCGGCTCCTCCAGCTGCCCGTAACCGCAGTCGGACGGCTCCCGGTCTGGCCGCCACCGGCGGAACTGCGTCGTGTGCCGGAAGCGCGTGCCCTCCATGTGGTCGTACGCCACCTCGACCACCCGCTCGGGGCGCAGCGGCACCCAGGAGAGGTCCTTGGTGCCCGTCCAGCGGCTGACCGCGCCGGGCAGCCGGGAGGAGGCCTGGGCGCTCTCGTCCGCCCAGGCCGCCCACGGGTGGCCGGCCAGGTCGTCGAGGCGCAGCGGGGCCAGCTCCTCGACGAGTTCCCGGCGGCGGGCCATGGGGAAGGACGCGCACACCCCGACGTGCTGGAGCCGGCCGTCGTCGTCGTGGAGGCCGAGCAGCAGGGAGCCGACGACCGGCCCGCTCTTGTGCTCGCGGTAGCCGGCGAGCACGCAGTCGGCCGTCCGCAGGTGCTTGATCTTGAAGAGGGTGCGTTCGTTCGGCGCGTAGGGCGCGTCCAGGGGCTTGGCGACGACGCCGTCCAGTCCGGCGCCCTCGTACTGCGCGAACCAGGTGCGGGCGACGTCGATGTCCGTGGAGGCCGGGGCCACGTGCACCGGCGCGCCGGCGCCGGCGAGGGCCGTCTCCAGGGCGGCTCGGCGCTCGCCCAGCGGGAGGTCCGCGAGCGCGGTGCCGTCGAGGGCGAGCAGGTCGAAGGCGACGAAGGCCGCCGGGGTGCGCTCCGCGAGGGCGCGGACCCGCGAGGCCGCGGGGTGGATGCGCTCCAGCAGTTCCTCGAAGCGCAGCCGGCCGTCCCTGGCGATCACGATCTCGCCGTCCACCACGCAGCGGGCGGGCAGCTCGCGGCGGAAGGCCTCCACCAGCTCGGGGAAGTACCGGGTGAGGGATCTGGTGGTGCGGCTGCCGATCTCGATCTCGTCGCCGTCGCGGAAGACGATCGCGCGGAAGCCGTCCCACTTGGCCTCGTACTGCATGCCCGGCGGGATCTCGGCCACGGGCTTCGCGAGCATCGGCCGGACGGGCGGCATCATGGGAAGGTCCATGGTGCGATCCTCGCCGCAGGCCCCGCGGCCCGCGCGCCGGATGCCTCGGCCCCGCCTAGCGTGGGGCCATGGGCTCAGCAGTGGAACTGGACGTGGACGGCAGGGCCGTGCGCCTCTCCAGCCCGGACAAGGTGTACTTCCCGGCACGCGGCTACACCAAGCGCGACGTCGCCGAGTACTACCTGGCGGTCGCGCCGGGCGTGCTGCGCGGCCTGCGTGACCGGCCGACGACCCTGCAGCGCTTCCCGGACGGGGTGGAGGGCGAGTTCTTCTACCAGAAGCGCGCCCCCCGGGGCCTGCCGGAGTGGCTGGAGACCGCCCGGATCTCCTTCCCCAGCGGCCGGAGCGCCGACGAGATCTGCCCGGCCGAGCCGGCCGCCGTGCTGTGGGCCGCCAACCTGGGCTGTCTGACGTTCCACCCGTGGCCGGTGCGGCGCACCGACACGGAGCACCCGGACGAGCTGCGCATCGACCTCGACCCGCAGCCGGGCACCGACTTCCACGACGCCGTCCGGGCCGCGCACGAGCTGCGGGCGCTGCTGGAGGAGCTCGGGCTGCGCGGCTGGCCGAAGACCTCGGGCGGCCGCGGGCTGCACGTGTACGTACCGGTGGAGCCGCGCTGGACGTTCACCGACTGCCGGCACGCCGTCATCGCGCTCGGCCGGGAGCTGGAGCGCCGCATGCCGGGCCGGGTCACCACCGCGTGGTGGAAGGAGGAGCGCGGCGAGCAGATCTTCGTCGACTACAACCAGATGGCGCGGGACCGCACCATCGCCTCGCCGTACTCGCTGCGCGCCCGCCCCGAGGCGACGGCGTCCGCGCCGCTGCGCTGGGAGGAGCTCGACGACGTGGTGCCGCTCGACTTCGACCTGCGGACGGTGCCCAAGCGGTTCGCCGAACTCGGCGATCTGCACGCCGACATGGACGACCACGCGTTCGACCTGACGCCCCTGATGGAGCTGTACGCGCAGCAGGACTCCGGCGACCTGCCCTACCCGCCCGACCACCCGAAGATGCCGGGCGAGCCGATGCGGGTGCAGCCGAGCCGGGCGAAGAAGGACTGACCGCGGGGCGCACCGGCCGGCGGTCGGCCCGGTCGGCCCGCCGGGTGGTGCGCCCGGCCCGGGGCCCGTTCATCCGCGGATCGCGGCGAGGAGCGCCTCGGCGGTCCAGTGTCCGGTGGCGCCCGGGCGGCTGCTCAGGTAGGCGGCGGCCCGCTCGGCCGGCCAGCCGTGGGACTCGGCGAGGCCGGCGGCGATGGCGCGACAGTAGACGGCGGTGGGCGCGCCGAGTTCGGCCGTGGCGGAGCCGCCGGGAGCGGTGAGGGTGAGCACCGGGTGGCCGTCCAGGGTGCCGGCGCAGAGCAGGGTCTCGTAGCGGCCCGGCCCGAGCCGCAACCGGCCGTCGCGGTAGGCCGTCGCGAGATCGGGGAGGGGATCCGGCGCGGGGCCGTCCCCGGGGGTGCGGTGCATCTCCTGCGCGGCGATGTCGAGGAGTTGACCGTACGTCAGGAGATAGGCCCTGGCCGGTAGTTCTCCGGCCGCGGCCGGGTCGAGGAACGCCATGCCCCCACCCCAGACCCGGGACCGGCGGGCGAAGTAGAGCGCCCCGGGCAGCAGGACGGGCAGGTCGGCCGCGGGCGGGCGGGCGTCGCGACAGCCCGGGTGGACCCGGGTGCTGCCGGGCAGCCGGCCGCCGGAGAGGTAGAGGCCGAGGCGGGCACGCCGCAGGTTGGAGCCGTACGCGGCGTACCAGACCGGCAGGTCGGGGGTGGCGGCCCGGCCTGCTTCCGGCACGCCGGGGCGCGGCCCGGGGCGGCGGGGCGTGGGGGTGCGCATGGCCGGAGAGTGTGCGGGGCCGGGCCGCCGGGGCCCGGCTACGCCCCCAGCACCACCCCGGCGACCAGCTTGGCAAGCGCCGCAGGCTGGTCGATCATCAGCATGTGACCGGCGTCCGGCACGGTGACCAGGGTGATCTGCGGCCCGGCCGCCAGCTCGGCCCGCTCCTCGTCCGTCAGCCCGATCTCGTCGCGGTCGCCGCGGACCACCCAGGCGGGCACGCCGGACGCCCGCAGCCGGGGGGCGAGCGAACCGTAGCGGTCGAGGTGGTCGAAGAAGTGCTGGACGATCCTGCGGCAGACCGCCGGATCGTTCTTCCGCAGGTCGGCGATGAACGCCTCCCGCCGTCCCTCGGGCAGTTCGCCCTCCATCATCCGCGGGGTCAGCCGCATCGCAGCCGCCCAGGTCGCGCCGCCCAGCCCGGGAATCCGCCCCAGGCGGTCGATGACCGTGAGGTCACGCGCCTCGTCCGGCCGGGAGATCGAGGGCGACAGCAGCACCACCGGCCCGGGGGCGTGCCCGGCGGCCGCCATCTCCAGCGCGATGTTCGCGCCCAGGCTGTGGCCGACCACCGTCGTGCAGCCCCGCTCCGCGCCGAACCGGCCCAGCAGCGCCGCGTAGTTCTCCATGCCGAGGTCCTGCGGGGCCGTGGTGCCGGCGAACCCCGGGACGGTCACCGCCACCATCCGCACGGGCGCGTCGGCCAGCGCCGGGTCGGCCGCCATGTCGTCGAACACCGCGGTGCTGCACAGCGCGCCGGGCAGGAGCAGCACCCGGTGCGGGGCGTCGGCGGGACCGTACTCGTGCACGTCCCACGCGTCGAACTCCTCGATCCCGCTCACGTCCTGACCTCCGCCTCCGGGGTGTACCGTCCCCGCAGTCTGCGGCCTCCGCGCGGACGAACCGGAGAGCTTGGTCCGAACGCGGCATGTCGGACCGGCCGACCCGCCCGTGCCGCGTCAGCACCGGGCGCCCGCGAGGCGCACCACCCAGGCCCGCTGCTCGTCGGTGTCCGGCACCGCGAGCCCGCGGGCGCGTGCCGGCCGTCCCCGCATCCGCCGCGACCGGCGGCCGTGGCCCTACGGCCGCGCGGCCGCCGGAGCGGGAGCGGGCACCGCGAGGACCTGCCCGGTGCGGGCGGCACCGGCGGCGGCCGGGCCGTTCCACTCGGCGGCGGTGATGTACAGCGTCGGGCTGCCGTCCGGGCCGCCGAGGGCGCACGAGAAGCAGCCGCGGTCGACCTCGACGGTCTGCAGCACCTCCCCGCCCTCCCGCACGCGGACGCAGCGGCGGTTGGGCACGTCCGCGTACCAGAGCGCACCCTCGGCGTCGAGGGCGACGCCGTCGGGTGCGGAGCCCTCGATCCGCGCCCACGTGCGGCGGTTCACCAGGCCGCCGTCGGCGGCGATGTCGAAGGCGGTGATGCAGGCCGCGTACGACTCGGCGAGGAGCAGCACGGCGCCGTCCGGCGTGACGGCCATGCCGTTGGGGAAGGCGACGTCACGGGCGACGGTGCGGGCGGTGCCGTCCGCGGCGATCCGGGCGACGAGACCGGCGGCCGGGGCCTCGCCGGACATCAGGTCGAAGCCGATGCAGTTGGCGTACGCGTTGCCGCGGCCGTCCGCCGCGACCTCGTTCCACGGGCGGTCGCACAGGGCCCGGAGCTCCGCGAACGGGGTGAGGGTGCCGTCGGGCCCGCGGTGCAGGAGGCGGCGGTCGCCGCCGGCGAGGAGCAGCAGGCGGCCGTCGGGCAGCGGGTCGATGCAGAACGGGAAGGAGTCGATGCCGCCGGCCGTCTCGCGGGTGCCGTCCGCGGTGACGGTGAGGAGCTCCCGGGCGCCCCAGTCGCAGACCCAGAGGCGCCCGTCGTGCCAGCGGGGCGATTCGCCGAGGACGAGGCCGTCGAGGAGGACGCGGGGTTCGGGCACGGCGGGCTCCTCGGTCGTCCGGCTGACGCCCCATCATGACGAAGCCCTCCGGGGGGTGGAAGGATTCCTCGGGGGCGGCGTGTCGGCCGCCCGTGGTCCGAGGGAGAGGTGCTCGCGTTGTCCGCAGACGCCGTCGTGGTCGGTGCCGGAGTGATGGGTGCCTCGATCGCCCTGGAGCTGGCCCGGTCGGGCCGCCGGGTGGTGGTGGTCGACAAGGCCGGCGGGATCGGCCACGGGTCGACCTCGGCATCCAGCGCCGTGGTGCGCTTCAACTACTCGACCTGGGCCGGGGTGGCGACCTCGTGGGAGGCGCGGTCGCACTGGGTGCACTGGCGCGAGCACCTGGGCGTGCCGGCCGGCACGGACGGGCTCGCCCGCCTCGTGCCGTGCGGCCTCGCGCTGCTGGACGTCGACGTGCTGCCGCGCGACCGCTTCCTGCCGTCCTTCGACCGCGCCGGGGTGCCGTACGAGGAGTGGGACGCCGCCGGGCTCGCCCGCCGGGTACCGGGTCTGGACCCCGGCCGGCACTGGCCGCCCCGGCGGCTCTCCGACGAGAGGTTCTGGGCGGAGCCGGAGGCGTCGCTGGGCGCGGTGTTCACCCCCGACGCGGGCTACGTCACCGACCCCCAGCTCGCCGCCGCGAACCTCGCGGACGCCGCCCGGCGCCTCGGCGCGGAGTTCCGCCTGCGGCGCACGGTCACCGCGATCGACCGGACCGGCGACCGGGTCCGCGCCGTCCGGCTCGACGACGGCAGCGTGATCGCCACTCCCGTCGTGGTGAACGCGGCCGGCCCGTGGTCCACCCGGGTCAACGAACTGGCCGGTGTCGGAGGCGACTTCGCCGTCGGGCTGCGTCCGCTGCGGCAGGAGGTGCACCGGGTCGCGGCGCCACCCGGCTGGAACGGCATCGCGCTCGCCGACGTCGACCTCGGCGTCTACCTGCGGGGCGACTCCGGCGGCGGCCTGCTGGTCGGCGGCACGGAACCGGAGTGCGACCCGCTGCACTGGGTGGACGACCCGGACGCGGTCGACCACCGGGTCACGGGAGCGGTGTTCGAGGCGCAGGTGACCCGGGCGGCCCGGCGGCTCACCGGCCTGTCCGTGCCGAACCGGCCGAGCGGCGTCGTCGGGGTCTACGACGTGGCCGACGACTGGACACCGGTCTACGACCGGACCGATCTGCCGGGCTTCTTCGTGGCGATCGGCACGAGCGGCAACCAGTTCAAGAACGCGCCGCTCGTGGGGGCCTTCCTGCGCGCCCTGGTCGACCACGCGGAGGACGGCAAGGACCACGACACCGATCCGGTGCACCTCCGGGGCCCGTACACCGGAGCGGAGATCGACCTGTCGGCGTTCTCCCGGCTGAGGCCGGGCGGTGCGGGCAACTCCGGTACGGTCATGGGCTGATGCGGCGGCCGGGACGGTCCACCGGGGCCGGGCCTGCCGAGCCCGTCCGGACGGCCGGGGCCGTCGGGCCCGCAGCGGCCGCCCCGCCCTGCCGGGCCGGGCGGCGGCCGTGGTATCCAGGCAGGATGACGATCTCCGGGCCGGACGCGGCACCCTTCGATGCCGTGCTGTGCGACATCGACGACGTGATCCGCTTCTACGACGTCACGGAGGTGACCCGGCTGGAGCACGCCGCGGGCCTGCCGGTCGGCAGCACGGCGGCGGCGGGCTTCGCGCCGGAGCGGGGCCGCCCGCTGGTGCTCGGCCGGCTGACGAAGGACGCGTGGGTGGGGGCGACGGCCGCCGCGCTCGCCGACCGGGTGCCGCACGACCGGGCCGTCGAGCTGGCCGCGGCGTTCGCCGGGGCGCCGTTCCGCGCCGAACCCGGGGCGGTCGGCCTGCTGCGCCGTGCGCGCGAGCACTGCCCGGTGCTGCTGGTCACGAACGGCACGCCGTGGCTGGACGAGGACCTGGCCCGGGTGGGCCTGGACGGCCTCGCGGACGACGTCGTCAACAGCTCCCGGGTGGGCGTCGCCAAGCCGGACCCCGGGATCTACCTGATCGCCGCGGCGCGGGCGGGGGTCGACCCGGCCCGCTGCCTGTTCGTCGACGACCGGGCGGAGAACGTGCGGGCCGCCGCCGCGCTCGGGATGGCCACGGTGCACTACCACGGCCCGGCCGACCTCCGGGCGGCGCTGGCCCCGCTGCTGGGCCCCGCCGTGGAGGCGCCCACCGGGCCGTGACCCGTCATGGCGGTGACCGGTCACGGGCCGTGCCCCGTCGCGGCCCGGGCCGTTCGGCGGCCGGGTCAGCCCTGCGGTCGGGTCGCCGCGATGATGCGTACGGCGTCGGCGATCTGCGCGTCGGTCAGGTCGCCGCGGGCGGTGAGGCGCAGCCGGGAGATGCCGTCCGGCACCGACGGCGGCCGGAAGCAGCCGACCGCGAGGCCCGCGGTACGGCAGTCCGCGGCCCAGCGGACGGCGGCCTCGGGGCCCGGGGCACGGACGGAGACCACGGCGGCGTCCGGGGTGGAGGCGTGCAGCCCGGCGGCGGTGAGCAGCGCGGAGAGCCGGTGCGCGACCTCGCGGGCGCGGTCGGCGCGGCCGGGCTCGGCGCGCAGCAGGCGCAGCGCGCCGAGGGCGGCGCCGGCGGCGGCCGGGGCGAGTCCGGTGTCGAAGATGAAGGTGCGGGCCGTCTCGGCGAGGTGCCTGATGACGCGTCGGGGGCCGAGGACGGCGCCGCCCTGTGCGCCGAGCGACTTGGAGAGGGTGACGGTCGCGACGGTGTCGGGCTCCCCCGCGAGGCCTGCCGCGGCGAGCGCGCCGCGCCCGCCAGGGCCGACGACGCCGAGGCCGTGCGCGTCGTCGACGAGCAGCGCGGCCCCGTGGGCGCGGGCGGCGGCGGAGAGGTCGGCGATCGGCGCGGCGTTGCCGTCGACGGAGAAGACCGAGTCGGAGACGACCAGGGCGCGCGGATGCCGGCGATCGGCCAGCACGGCGCGGACGGCGTCGGGGTCGGCGTGCGGCGCGCGGTGCACGTCGCTGCGGGCGAGGCGGCAGCCGTCGATGAGCGAGGCGTGGTTGTACGCGTCGGAGACGATCAGGGTGTCGGGGTCGGTGAGCGCGGTCAGTGCGGCGAGGTTGGCGGCGTAGCCGGAGGAGAGCACGAGGGCGGCCTCGAATCCGCAGAACGCGGCGAGCTCGTCCTCGAGTTCGGTGTGCAGCGCGGTGGTTCCGGTGACCAGGCGGGAGCCGGTGGCGCCGCCGCCCCAGCGCAGCGCGGCGTCGGCGGCGGCGCGGGTGACGGCGGGGTGGCGGACGAGTCCGAGGTAGTCGTTGCTCGCGAGGTCGAGCACGGGGTCGTCGGCGGGGCGGCTGCGCAGGGTGCGGGTGAGTCCGGCGCGGGCGCGGAGGTCGGCGGCCTCGTCCAGCCAGTCGAAGACGGCGGTCGGCGTGCGGGTCGGCTGCGGCGCGGTGGGGTGGACCATGGCCGCACTCTGGCATGCGCCGGCGAGGGGCGGCAACGTGCGCCTGCGCACACGCGGCGCCGGTGCGGGGTGCGCGCGTAGACTCCCCCGACCGGCGGGGCCGGGCGGGCGGTGCCCGGCCGGTGGGGCCCGGCCGGTGGAGGGAGACCTGGTGGACGACGGCCGCCTGACGGTGCGGGACGTGCTGGCGCTGGAACTCGTCGCGCCGTGGGGGGCGGAGGTGGCGGCCTGCCCGGCCCTGCTGGACCGGCCGGTGCGGTGGCTGCACGTGGCGGAGGCCGCGGACGTCGCGGTGATGCTGACCGGCGGGGAGATGGTGCTGACGACGGGTCTGCTGCTGGCGGGTGACGAGCAGGCGCAGACCGCGTACGTCGAGTCGATGCGGGAGGCCGGCGCGGCGGCCGTGGTGCTGGGGCTGGGCCGGGCGTTCTCGACCACTCCGGAGGCGATGCGGCGGGCGGCGCAGCGGTGCGGGGTGCCGCTGGTGGTGCTGCACCGCCCGGCGTCGTTCGCGCGGCTCACCGAGGAGGTGCACGCGAGGCTGCTGCACGGCCGGTACGCCGCGCTCGACCTGTCGGACCGGCTCGGCGGCTCGCTGTCGGCGCTGAACCTGTCGGGGGTGCCGTTGCAGCGGCTCCTCGACGAGATCGCCGGGTACGCGGGCTGCCCGGCGGTGGTGGTGAACCTGGCGCACCGGGTGCTGGCGTCGGCGGGTGAGGCCGCGGCGCTCGGCGACCTCCTGCGCGACTGGGAGCGGGTCTCGCGGCAGGTGTCCGAGCTGCGGGGCAACGGTCCGGTGACGCTCGGCCCGGACGGCTGGATCACGGCGCGGCTGGAGGCGCGCGGGCGCCAGTGGGGGCATCTGGTGCTCTTCGGCCACCAGGGCGGCGAGGAGACCGGCCGGGTGCTCGGGCGGCGGGCGGCGGAGGCGCTGGCGGTGCACCGGTTGCTCGGCGACCGGGAGATCGGCCGGCAGCGCGGCTGGGAGGACCAGGCGGCGGAGGCCCTGCTGAGCGACCTCGCCTCGGGCACGGTGCACCCCGAGCAGTTGCTGCCGAGGCTCCGGGCGGCCGGGCTGCCCACCGAGCGCCGCACGCTGGTGCCGGTGGTGCTGCGGCTGCCGTCCGGTGACGGCGCGGCGGGCGGCACGGTGTGCGGTGCGGCGCGGCGGGCGCTGGAGGAGGAGTCGCTGGCCGGGCTGGTCGCCCGGATCGGACCGGACGGCACGGTCGCGGTACTGGTCGGCGTGCCGCCGGGGCGGAACGCCGACACGGAGGTGGACCGGCTCGCCGTGCGCCTGCAGGAGCGGGCGCCGGGGGCGGTGATCGGGGCCGGTTTCGGCTGCCTGGTGCTGGACGAGGTGCGCAGGTCGTTCCTGGAGGCGGTGCACGTCGCGGACGCCGCGGTGGCGGGTCCGCCGTCGGGTCCGGTGGCGCGCCTGCGGGACGTACGGCTGCGCGGCCTGGTGCGGCTGCTGCGGGACGAGCCCGAGCTGCAGGCGTTCATCGGCCGGGAGCTGGGGCCGCTGCTGCGGCACACGGAGCTGCTGGACGTGCTGCGCACCTACCTGCGGACCGGCCGCAACAAGTCGCTGGCCGCGCAGGAGCAGCACGTGAGCCGCCCGGCGCTCTACCGGCGGCTGCAGAGCATCGAGGCCCTGCTCGGCATCGACCTGGCCGACCTGGAGCAGCTGACCTCGCTGTACGTGGCGCTGCTCGCGCACGACGCGCAGCGCGGGCCGTAGCGGGCGCCGCCGCCGGTGCCGTGGCGGGCGCCGGGCGGCGTCCGTGCAGGCGGGCGCGGGTGGACGGGGTGGTCCGTCCGCGGCGCCCGGGGGTTCGGGACCGGCCCCCGGCGGGTAAAGTCCGGGCAAAGAACCGGGCGCCGGGCAACGGGCACGCGCTGCCGGGAGTCGTCGCGGTCCCGGAGGGGAACGCCGTACTCGTCGGCCGGCGACCACCGGCCGCCCGGCGCAGCACGGCACGCACAGAGCGGAAGGGTGACGCACCCGATGACGGTGAACCTCGGCAAGGGCCAGAAGGTCGACCTCGGCAAGCCCGGAGGGGGCACGCTGGAGGTGGTCCGGATGGGCCTCGGCTGGCAGGCCGCTCCCCGGAAGGGCTTCTTCGCGAAGCTCATGGCCCGCGACATCGACCTGGACGCGTCCGCGGTGCTCTTCGCCGGGCGCGAGCCGGTGGACGTCGTCTACTTCCAGCACCTGACGAGCTCCGACGGCTCGGTGCGGCACAGCGGCGACAACCTGACCGGCGGCGCCGGCCAGGGCGCCGACGACGAGACGATCACGGTGAACCTGACCCGCGTGCCGAAGAAGGTCGACCAGATCGTCTTCACCGTGAACTCCTTCACCGGCCAGACCTTCCAGGACGTGCAGAACGCCTTCTGCCGGCTGGTCGACGACTCCACCGGCCAGGAGCTCGCCCGCTACACCCTGACCGGCGGGGGCACCAGCACGGCGCAGATCATGGCGAAGGTGCACCGGTCGAACGGCGGCTGGCAGATGACGGCGATCGGCGCCCCCGCCGACGGGCGGACGTTCCAGGACGTCATCCCCGCCATCGAGCCGCACCTCTGACGGCGGACCTCCGCGCGGGTCCGCCGGGCCCGCGCGCCCTCGCGGGCGCAGGCTGTCAGTAGGGCCGGGAGCCCGCGAGGACGGCACGGCGAAGGCGGTGGCGATGGACGGCGGCGGGCCCGAGACCACCGCGGCACCCGGCACGCCGCCGTCCGGCCGCGCGCCCTGGCCGCCGATCGACCTGCTCGCCAGGATCCGGCGCGATCCCCGCCACATGCCCGAACGGGCCGCGCTCTTCGCCGTCGACCGGATCGGCGCGGAGTCGTCCGAGCGGCTCGCCCGGCTGCGGCGCTCCGGGAGTCCCCGGCGGGAGGTCCTGGAGACGGTCGTCGCCCACGGGGTCCGGACGGCCGTGGTCGACGGCGCCTTCGTCGGCGGACCGTTCATCGCGCTGGTGCCCACGGCCTTCTGCGCGGCGCTGCTCGCGCAGGGCCGGATGGTGATGGAGATCGGCGAGCTGTCGGGCCGTCCCGCCACCGATCCGGCGCGGGCCGCCGACCTGCTGTTCCTGCAGGGCGTGTACCCGACGGTCGAGGAGGCGCGGCGGGCGCTCGACGCCCTGCCGCCGGACGACGGACCAGCCGGACCGCCCGGACCGCCCGGACCGCCCAGAGCAGCCGAACCGCCCGGACCGCCCGAGGAGCCACCGCGGCTGTCCCTGCGGGAGTGGGGGCGGGTGGTCGTGCGGATGGCGTACGTGCTGGGCGTCGTCACGCCCTCCGCCCCGGGCCCCGCGCCCGGGCCGCGCCCGGGCCGGTACCTGCGCTGGGTGGCCGTCGCCCTGCTGGTCGCCGTGGGGGTCCTGCTGCCGTTCGTCTGGGTGCCGGTGCTGGGGTTCGCCTACCGTTCGGCGACGCTGCGGCTCGCCGAACGCGCCATCACGCACTTCGGCGCCTCCCCCGGGGACGAGGACGAGGACGCAGCCGACGCCGCGGAGGGCGGACGGCCCCGGCGCGGCCGGGTGCGGCCGCTCGCCCTGCTGGTGGCGCTGCGGACGCTCGCCGCGCTGCTCCTGCCGTTCGCGGCCGCCGTCCTGCTGGTGGTGAGCGGCGGCCGGGTCGCCGGACACCGGTGGCTGGCCGTCGGCGCCGGGCTGGTGGCCGTCTCACTGATCTCCTGCGTGGTGTGGCGGTTCCGCCAGTGGCGGCGCACGTCGGGGCGCGGCCGCCCGGCGGCCGGGCTCACGCCGGGGGCGGGCCCTCCGCCGCGGTGATCTCCTGCTCCGTCCAGATCACCTTGCCGTCGGGGGTGTAGCGGCTGCCCCAGCGGCTGGTGAGCTGGGCGATGAGGAAGAGTCCGCGGCCGCCCTCGTCGGTGGGCCGGGCGCGACGCAGCCGCGGCTGGGTCTGGCTGGGGTCGGAGACCTCGCAGATCAGCCGCTCGTCCCTGATGAGGCGCAGCACGATCGGCCCGCCGGCGTAGCGGATGGCGTTGGTGACGAGCTCGCTGACGATGAGCTCGGTGGTGAAGACCAGGTCGTCGAGGCCCCAGGCGGTGAGCTGCGCGGCGGCGGTGGAGCGGGCGTCGGCGACGGCGGCCGGGTCGACCGGGAACTCCCGGCTCAGGACGGAGCCCTCGGGCAGGGTGCGCACCCGGGCCAGCAGCAGGGCGAGGTCGGTGCCGGGCGGGTCGGTGAGGATCCGGGTGAGCACCTCGCGGCCGAGGCCGGCGACGGGGGCGGCGGGCTGCGCGGCGTCCCGCAGGGCGTCACCGAGCATCCGCACGGCCTTGTCCTCGTCCGCCCCGGCGCGTTCCAGCAGGCCGTCGGTGAAGAGCGCGAGCAGCGTGCCGGGCGGCACGTCGACGCTCACGGGCTCGAACGGGGCCGCGCCGGCACCGAGCGGCGGTCCGGGCCGCAGGGCGAGCGGGGCGGCGGGCCCGTCGGGGGTGGCGACGACGGGCGGCCGGTGGCCCGCGGAGGCCGCGGTGCAGGTGCCGTCGGAGGGGTCGTAGACGGCGTACAGGCAGGTGGGTCCGTCGACCGGCTGCGGCAGCCCGTCGGCGCGCAGGTGCAGGGCGAGGTCGTCGAGGTGGGTGAGGAGTTCCTCCGGCGGCAGGTCGAGGTCGGCGAGGGTGCGGACGGCGGTGCGCAGGCGGCCCATGGTGGCGGTCGCGTCGAGTCCGTTGCTGCGGGCGTCGCCGACCACGAAGGCGACCCGGGCGGACGACAGCGGGATCGCGTCGAACCAGACGCCGGAGATCTGCGCGGACGTGCCGGCGGGCACGTAGGTGCCGGCGGTCTGCGCCGCGCCGACGTCCAGCAGCGGGCGGGGCAGCAGGCTCTCCTGGAGGTTCTGCACGAGCTGGTGCTCGCGGGTGTAGCGGCGGGCGTTGTCGATGCTGAGGGAGGCGCGTGAGCCGATCTCGCCGACCAGGGTGGCGTCGTCCGCGTCGAACGCGGGGCGGTCCGCGGTGCGCCAGAGGCCGAGCGCGCCCAGCACCAGGCCCCGGGCCTGCAGCGGCAGCACGAGGAAGCTGCTGGCGCCGTCGGGCAGCAGGAGCCGCTCCCGGTCGGTCTGCCCGGCGACGGCACGGCGGAGCTCGCCCATGTCGGCGATCCGCGGCAGGCCGCTGCGCAGGTAGTCGCTCTCGCGGGCGCGGACCCGGATGGTGGCGCCCGGCGGGTGCACCTCCTCCGGCCAGGTGCCGTCCGCGGAGGCGACGGCGGCCCGGCGCAGCGGCGCGTCGATGAGGAACTCGCCGGGCTCCTCGCCGCGCAGCACGACCTCGGTGAGGTCGACCGAGGCCAGGTCGGCGACGGCGGGGACGAGCGCCGCGACGAGTTCCTCCGCGCAGCGGGTGACGTCGAGGGAGCGGCCGATGCCCCGGGCCGCCTCGTCGATGACGTCGATGCGGCGCTGGGCGGTGTGCTGGGCGGTGACGTCGGCGAAGCTCAGGAGGGCGCCGACGATGCGGCCCGCCGGGTCGCGCATGGGCATGGCCGACAGGGACAGGATGCGTTCGTCGCCGGGGTCGCGCCGCAGCCGGACGGGCCGCACCCAGTCGTTGAAGGGCTCGCCGGTCGCGACGACGGCCGCCACCCGGGCCTGGATCCCGGCCGCGTCGGCGGGCAGCAGCACGCTGTCGAGCCCGGCCCCGGGGCGGGCCGGGTCGGGCTGCGGGGTCAGGTTGGCGCGGACGAGGCGCAGGTCGGTGTCGAGGACGAGCAGGCCGATCCGGGTCTGGCCGAACAGCGCGGCGAGCAGCGCCCGCTCGTGCTCCCGGTGGCGGGCGGCGGCGGTGGGGGCGAGGTGCACGAGGGCGAGGGCGCCGTCGGGGCCGTGCAGCGGCCGGATGCGGAGCCGGACGGCCACGGCGAAGCCGTCGCGGTGGCGCAGGACGGCGTCGGCACCCGTCCGGGCGGTGTCGTCGGCGGGCGGCGGCCACGGGGTGCCGGGCGGGAGGAGCAGGTCCTGGACGGGGCGCCCGCACAGCTCGGCGGGGGCGCGGCCGAGCAGCGCGCCGGCGGCGGGGCTGCAGGCCGTGATCCGGGCGCCTTCGTCGACCACCAGGGTGGCCTCGCCGTGCGACGGCGGGGCCGTGTGCTGTGAGCCGTTGTGCATCCGCGGATCCTCCACCGGCCGGAGTCCCCCCGCTGCCCGCCCCCGGACACCATTGAACACCCGGGGGCGTGGCGTGCGCCGGGCGGAGGCGCGGCGCCGGGGCCCGCCGGTCAGGGGCCGCCGGGCGCCGGGGCGGGGCGGTCCGGCGCGGTGCCGCCGGGGCCGGGCAGCGCGGCCAGGGCGGCTTCCAGCCAGTCGATCCAGTGGCTCTCCAGCCCGAGCCCGGCCTGCAGCACGACGTGGTGGAGCCGGCTCGCCTCGTCGGTCCGCCCGGGCGGGAAGTCGCGGAGCTCGATGGCGCGGTACTCCTCCAGCTGCGCCCGGTGCAGGTCGAGGTGGCGGCGGAGCTCGCCGGTCAGGGCGCCGCCGGTGCCGGTGGCGGCGGCGGCCCGCAGCCGCAGCAGGAGGGGGTCGCGGGCGGGCTTGGGGTCCTGCGGTTCGGTGATCCACGCGGCGAGCGCGGTGCGGCCCGCGGGGAGCACCTCGTACTCCTTGCGGCGGCCGCGGCTGGGCGGCTGGGGGACGGCCCTGATCAGGCCGTCCGTCTCCAGCCGCCCGAGCTCGCGGTAGATCTGCTGGTGCGTGGCGGACCAGAAGTAGCGGATCGACTTGTCGAAGCGCCGTGTCAGCTCCAGCCCCGAGGACGGCTTCTCCAGCAGGGCGGTGAGGATGGCGTGCGGCAGCGACATGGGGTCGATCCTAGGGCGCGGCGCGCGGCCCTCCGGCGCGTCCTCCGCTCAGGAGTCCAGGGCCTCCCCCACCAGGGCGCGGGCCTCCTCCTGCACCCGGGCGAGGTGCGCCTCGCCGTGGAAGCTCTCCGCGTAGATCTTGTAGACGTCCTCGGTGCCGGAGGGACGTGCGGCGAACCACGCGTTCTCGGTGCAGACCTTGAGGCCGCCGATGGCGGCGCCGTTGCCGGGGGCCTCGGTGAGGACGGCGGTGATGGGCTCGCCGGCGAGGCTGTCGGCGCGCACCCGGCTCGGCGAGAGCTTCGCGAGGACGGCCTTCTGCGCGCGGTCGGCGGGAGCGTCGACGCGGGCGTAGGCGGGGGCGCCGAAGCGGCCGGTGAGCTCGCCGTACAGCTCGGACGGGGTGCGGCCGGTGACGGCGGTGATCTCGGAGGCGAGCAGGGCCAGCAGGATGCCGTCCTTGTCCGTCGTCCAGACGCCGCCGTCGCGGCGCAGGAACGACGCGCCGGCCGACTCCTCGCCGCCGAAGGCGACGGTGCCGGAGAGCAGGCCGTCGACGAACCACTTGAAGCCGACGGGCACCTCGACGAGCTCCCGCTTCAGGTCACCGGCGACCCGGTCGATCATCGAGGAGGAGACCAGGGTCTTGCCGATCCCCGCCTCGGCGGGCCAGTCGCGGCGGTGCCGGTAGAGGTAGTCGATGGCGACGGCGAGGTAGTGGTTGGGGTTCATCAGCCCGCCGTCGGGGGTGACGATGCCGTGCCGGTCCGCGTCGGCGTCGTTGCCGGTGGACACCGTGTAGGCGTCCTTGCGGCCGATCAGGGAGGCCATCGCGTACGGCGACGAGCAGTCCATCCGGATCTTGCCGTCCCAGTCGAGCGTCATGAAGCGCCACGCCGGGTCGGTGGCGGGGTTGACGACGGTGAGGTCGAGGCGGTGCGTCTCCGCGATCCGGCCCCAGTACGCGACGGAGGCGCCGCCGAGCGGGTCGGCGCCGATGCGCACGCCGGCCGCCCGGACGGCGTCGAGGTCGAGCACGGCCGGGAGGTCGTCGGTGTAGGTGCCGAGGAAGTCGTACCGGCCGGTGGTGTCCGCGGCCAGTGCCCGCGCGTACGGCACCCGGTGCACGCCCTTGAGGCCGGCCTCGATGAGGGCGTTGGCGCGGTCCTGGATCCAGCCGGTCGCCTCGGACCCGGCCGGGCCGCCGTTCGGCGGGTTGTACTTGAAGCCGCCGTCGGCCGGCGGGTTGTGCGAGGGGGTCACCACGATGCCGTCCGCCAGCCGCTTCGGCGCGGAGCGGTTGTGGGCGAGGATCGCGTGCGAGACCGCCGGGGTGGGCGTGTAACCGTCTGAGGTGTCGAGCAGCACGGTGACGCCGTTCGCGGCGAGCACCTCCAGCGCGGTGGCGCGGGCGGGCTCGGAGAGCGCGTGGGTGTCGATGCCGAGGAAGAGCGGCCCGGTGGTGCCCTGGGCGGCCCGGTACTCGCAGATCGCCTGGGTGGTCGCGGCGATGTGGTCCTCGTTGAAGGCGGTGGCGAGCGAGGAACCGCGGTGCCCCGAGGTGCCGAACGCGACCCGCTGGCCCGGCTCGGCCGGGTCGGGGTGCAGCGTGTAGTAGGACGTCACCAGCCGGGCCACGTCCACCAGGTCCTGCGGGGCGGCGGGCTCCCCGGCTCGTACGTGCACCATCTCTTCGCTCTCCTCCTCGACGTGGCCGGGCGCGCGGCCCGGCCGGGGCCCGGTCCCGGAACCCCACTCTCACCTACCCCGTGCGCGCGCACGCATGCGGCGCACGGGACGGCCGTGCCGTGACGGCACCAGCGGGACGGACGGGCCCGGCACCGGCTCCGCCCCGGCACGGCACCGCAGCCCGGCGCTCACCCGGACGGGGACACCACTCCCGTGCGCCCTTCCTGCTCCCCCTCACTCTCCGTCACCGTTGCTCCCAGGCGGGGGACCGCTCGGACACAAACCGATCCCCCGCATTCCCTCACACGGGGTACATCCATCGGAAACTGATCTGGCATCAGATTCGTTTATCACCATGAGCATGTACACCGGCCGGTCGGCGGAGGGAGGGCACCGGTGCGAACGCACGGCACCATCAGGGCCCTGCTGTCCGCACTGCTCGGCGCCGTCCTGCTGTTCGCGGGCGCCGAGGCCTCGGACGCGCTGAAACCCCGTCAGGCCGTCCAGTCGGCAGGCGTCGTCGCACCCGCCGAACGGTCCGACGACGAGAAGGACCTGCCCACCGGGCTCTCCCAGCGGCACGGGCCGCACGCCACCGCACGCCCCCTCCCCGGCACGGCCGCCGCCCTGCGGCCCGCCCGTCCCGACCACACCGCCGCCGCGCCCGGCCGGTCGCCGTGCCCGCCGCCGGCCGGCTCCGCCGGGGCCCCGACCTACCCGTCGAGACCCACCGGCGGCGCCACCGCCTCCGTGTTCCAGGTCTTCCGCTGCTGAGCTGACCCGGGCCCGCCCGGCACCCCGGCAGGCGGTGCGCCCGCGCACCGCCCCGGGTCCACCGCCCCTGCGCGCCGCACCACGCCGGCGCCCGGCCGCCGCGGCACACCCCCCGCAGCCCAGCACCGCCGCCCGCCCTCCGGCGGAACGGCGCACAAGACCCCTGGTCCACCGTCCGCCCCCGCGCGCACCGCGCCGGGGCCATGGAGGTATGCCCCGATGGATCCCTTGAGGGACCGCGCCCGGTCGTTCCGCGACCGCGCCGCCCGCGACGGCCGCGAGTTCGCCGGACTCGCCGCCGGCCAGCAGCCGCAGGCACTCTTCGTCACCTGCTCCGACTCACGCGTCGTGCCGTCGCTCATCACCGGCGCCGACCCCGGCGACCTGTTCGAACTCCGCACCGCCGGCAACATCGTGCCGCCGTACCGGGCCGACCGGCCGAGCGGCGAGGCCGCCACCGTCGAGTACGCCGTCGAGGTGCTCGAGGTCCGCGACATCGTCGTGTGCGGCCACTCCCACTGCGGCGCGGTCGGCGCCCTCGTCCGCGGCGACGACCTCAGCGCCGTGCCCGCCGTCCGCGACTGGCTCGCGCACAGCGACCCGGCGGCCCTCGCACCGGCCCCCTCCGACGTCTTCGACCCCACCGTCGCCGGACCGGTGCAGCGCCACGTGCTCGCCCAGCTCGACCGCCTCCGCGGCTACCCCGGCATCGCCCGGCGCACCGCCCAGGGCCGACTGCGCCTGCACGCCTGGTTCTACGAGGTCCACACCGGACTCGTCCTGGCCCACCGACCCGGCCCCGATGCCTTCCTCCCGCTCTGAGCGGCCCTCCAGCCGGCCGTTCCACGACCGACCCCAAGAGGACCTGATGTTCCGTAGAACCCCCTCCGTCCCCGCACTGCGGGCGGACTTCGCCGCCTCCCTCGTCGTCTTCCTCGTCGCCCTGCCGCTCTGCGTCGGCGTGGCCGTCGCCTCCGGCGTGCCCGCCGAACTCGGCCTCGTCACCGGCATCGTCGGCGGCCTCCTCACCGGCATGCTGCCCGGCAGCAGCCTCCAGGTGTCCGGCCCCGCCGCCGGACTCACGGTGCTCGTGTACGAGGCCGTCACCGAGTACGGCCTGCCCGCACTCGGCGTCATCGTGCTCGCCGCCGGCCTGCTCCAGCTGCTGATGGGCGCACTGCGCCTCGGCCGCCTCTTCCGCGCCATCTCCGTCTCCGTGGTGCAGGGCATGCTCGCCGGCATCGGCCTCGTCCTCGTCGCCGGACAGCTCTACGCGGCAGCCGGGGCGAAGGCGCCCGGCAACGGGCCCGCCAACATCGCCGGACTGCCCGGCCTGGTCGCCGACACCGCCGGATCCGCCGCCGGCCGGGCCTCGCTCGCCGTCGGCGCCGGCACCGTCGCCGTGCTCGTGCTGTGGAAGAGACTGCCCGCCCGCGTCCGCGTCGTACCCGCGCAGCTCGCCGCGGTGGCGCTGGCGACCCTCGCCGTCGCCACGCTCGACCTCCCGGTCGGCCGGGTCGAGGTGAGGGGCCTGCTCGGCGTCGTCCAGCCGCCGGGCACCTCGGCCTTCGACGTGCTCACCGAGGTCGGCGCCCTGGCCACCGTCGTCGCGTTCACCCTCATCGCCTCCGCGGAGAGCCTCTTCAGCGCGGCGGCCGTCGACCGGCTGCACGACGGCAGGCGCACCGACTACGACCGGGAACTCATCGCCCAGGGCGCCGGGAACACCGTGTGCGGGCTCCTCGGCGCCCTGCCCATGACCGCCGTCATCGTCCGCAGCGCCGCGAACGTACAGGCCGGCGCCCGTACGAAGGCCTCCCGGGTGATGCACGGCGGGTGGCTGCTCCTCTTCGCGGCCCTGCTCCCGGCCGCGCTGGGCGTCATCCCGCTCGCGGCGCTGGCCGGCGTGCTGGTGCACGCGGGCACCAAGCTGCTGCCGGTGAGCACCCTCCGGCCGCTGTGGCGGTCGCACCGCGGCGAAGCGGTCGTCCTGGTGGCGACCGCGGTGGCCATTGTGGTGACCAACATGTTCGAGGGCGTACTGATCGGCCTGCTGCTCGCCGTGCTGAAGACCGCGTGGGAGACCTCCTCCGTGCACCTGGAGGTCGACGACCGGCCCGGCGGCGCCGTCCGGGTGATGATCTCGGGCAACGCCACCTTCCTCCGGCTGCCCCGCATCCTCGACACCCTGGAGGCCCTCCCCCGCGACCGCGCCATCGAACTCGACCTGGCCGCACTGCGCCACCTCGACCACGCCTGCCGGACGGCCCTGCAGGACTGGGCCGGACGGCACAACACGAAGGGCACCGACCCCGTGCACGCCCCGGCGCTGCACTGAGCCACCACCGCCGTCCCCGCCTGCCTGGCCCCGTCCGGCGGCGCGGCAGGCGGGGACGGCCGCCGCTCACGGCGGGTGACCGCCGTGAGCGGCCCGGGCCGTCGGGGTTCCGGCCCGTCGGGGTTCCGGCCCGGCGCTGCCTCCGGAGGCTGCGGCTACGACCGATCGCCGTCGGACGGGCCCGGCCCGACGATCACGACATCAAGGGTGCGCGGGCCGTGCACGCCCTCGACGCGGTCGAGTTCGATGTCGCTGGTGGCGGACGGTCCGGAGATCCAGGTCTGCGGTCGGGCCGGGTCCAGCAACGGCAGGGCCTGGGGAAGGGAGGCGACCACCTGGTCGGCACGGACCACGCAGACGTGGTGGTCGGGCACCAGGGTCAGCAGGCGACGGCCCTGGGCGGGCCCCGCGTCGAGGACGATCGTGCCGGTCTCGGCGACGGCGAGCGCGCAACCGGTCACCACACTGTCCACGGTGTCGAGGCGGCGGGGCGTCAGGGCGCCGTCGTCGTGGAGCTGTTCGACCCCGGCGGCCCCGGCGAGCCAGTGCGACGGCAGACCGGCCGGCACCGCGAGGGTACGGGTGCCGCGGTCCGCGAACAGGCGGGCGAGGACGGCGGGCAACGCGTCGTCCGTGGTGCGGTGGAGGTGCGCGCGGTAGTCGGTGAGGTTCTCCGCGAGCAGGTCCAGGAGGGCAGGCCCGTCGGGGGTGTGGGCGGTGCGGTAGGTGCGCTCGATGCCGCCGGACCTGTCCTGCTCCCGGTCGGGGACGTCGGTGAGGGCGGTGCGGATGCGGGCGAGGATCTGCTCGCGGGAGCTCATCGGTCCACCTCGGGAGTGCGGTTCTTCTTCCACCAGTCGCGGAAGGGCTCGGCGGGCAGCTGCGGCAGGTCGCGGGTGTCGGTCCAGGCCTTCGCCGGGCCCGGCAGCGGCAGCTTCCCGGGGTGCAGGGCGCGGGTCTTCGCGGCGACGCGTTCGGCGGCGCCGAACGCGGCGGGGTGGTCCAGCAGCCAGGTCGCGGCCTTCATCGCGGCCCGCTCCACACGGTGGCCGGAGCTCTGTTCGACAACCTGTTCGCGCAGGTGCACCAGCACCTCGGGAATGTCGATCGCCACCGGGCACACCTCGTAGCACGCCCCGCACAGCGTGGACGCGAACGGCAGCGAAGCGTCCACCTCGGAGGCCAGGCCCCGCAACTGCGGGCTGAGGATCGCCCCGATCGGCCCCGGATAGGGCGAGCCGTACGCGTGACCACCCGCCCGCTCGTAGACCGGGCACACGTTCAAGCACGCCGAGCAGCGGATGCAGCGCAGCGCCTGCCGCCCGACCTCGTCCGCGAGCGTGGCCGTGCGGCCGTTGTCCAGCAGCACCAGGTGGAACTCTGCGGGGCCGTCGCCGTCGGTGGTGCCCGTCCAGGTCGAGGTGTAGGGGTTCATCCGCTCCGCGGTCGAGGAGCGCGGCAGGAGTTGCAGGAACACCTCCAGGTCACGCCAGGTCGGGATGACCTTCTCGATGCCGACCACCGAGATCAGCGTCTCCGGGAGGGTCAGACACATCCGGCCGTTGCCCTCGGACTCCACCACCACCAGCGTGCCGGTCTCGGCGATGAGGAAGTTCGCGCCGGAGACCGCGACCTTCGCCCGCAGGAACTTCTCCCGCAGATGCAGCCGCGCCGCCTCCGCCAGATCCGCCGGACGGTCGCTCAGCCCCTCCGGCGCAGGCCGGCCCCAGCGGCCCATCGCCTCGGTGAAGATGTCCCGGATCTCCCCGCGGTTGCGGTGGATCGCAGGCACCAGGATGTGCGAGGGCAGATCGTCCCCCAGCTGCACGATCAGCTCCGCGAGGTCGGTCTCGTAGGCGGTGATGCCCTCCGCGGCCAGCGCCTCGTTCAACCCGATCTCCTGCGTCGCCATCGACTTGACCTTCACCACCTCCCGCTCGCCCTTCGCCTTCACCAGACCGGCCACGATCCGGTTGGCCTCCGCCGCATCCGCCGCCCAGTGCACGATGCCGCCGGCCGCCTGCACCGCCGCCTCCGCCTGCAGCAGATACTCGTCCAGGCGGGCCAGCGTGCGGTCCTTGATGTCCTTGCCCGCCTGCCGCAGCTGCGCCCAGTCGTCGAGTTCACCGACCGCCACGGCCCGCTTGTCACGGATCGTCCGCGTCGCCCGGGTCAGATTCGCCCGCAACCGCTCGTTCTTCGTGGAGACCCTGGCAGCCTCAGGAAAAGCGGGCATGCCCAGGTAGGTGCCACTCATGCGAACAACTCCCCTTCGGTGGAAGCAAGGATCTCCGCGAGGTGCACCGCACGGACCGGCGCGCCCTGCCGGCGCAGGGTGCCACCGACGTGCAGCAGGCAGGAGTTGTCCGCCCCGCACAACACCTCCGCACCAGTGGCGAGCGCGTTGCGAACCTTGTCCGCACCCATCGCCGCAGACACATCCGGATTCTTCACCGCGAACGTGCCACCGAACCCGCAGCACTCCTGCGCACCCGGCAACTCCCGCAACTCCAGCCCCTTCACCGCCTCCAGCAACCTGCGCGGCCGCTCCCCCAGCCCCAGCACCCGCAACCCGTGACAGGACGGGTGGTACGTCACCGTGTGCGGGAAGTACGCCCCCACATCGACCACGCCGAGCACGTCCACCAGGAACTCCGTCAGCTCGAACACCCGCGGCACCAAGACATCAGCCACCGAGGCGAGTTCACTCCCCCGGCCCTCCGCCGCCGCCTTCGCCCCGATCCGCGGATAGTTCTCCCGCACCATCGCCGCACACGAGCCCGACGGCGTCACCACGAAGTCGTAGCCCGCGAACGCCTCACCCATCCGGCGCACCAGCGGCTCCGTCCCCCGCCGGTACCCGGTGTTGAACTGCGGCTGCCCGCAACACGTCTGCGCAGCCGGGAAGTCCACCTCCACCCCCAGCCGCTCCAGCAACGCCACCACCGCCCTGCCCGTACCCGGGAAGAGGGCATCGTTGACACAGGTGACGAACAACGCGACACGCATCGCAGCTCCCTCGGACGGCGATCGGGTACGGCGGCCGCCGGATCGGGCCGCCGGGTCGGGCCGCCGACCACGGCCTGCGGCTCCGCCCCTGCGTCCCGTCGCCGGGCCACCGGCCGGAGTGTAGCCGCGCGGTCGCCGACGGACGGCCGCCAACGCGCCCGCGGCTCTGGCCGCTTCGGGCGGTTCGGGCGGTTCCGGGGGCGGCCGGTCGACGGCGGTCGGCGCCACCACCCACACGCCACCGGTCCTGACCCGCCGCTCGGCAACACGACGGTCCGGATCGGTACTCACGTATCGGCCGCAGGCTCCCTCCCCTCGTGTCCGCAGGGATCCCCTGGACGTGCGTGCCGATCCGTCGATGGCTGTCACCACGCTTATGTAATATTCGAAGCCAGACTTCAGTCATTACTCGGAGGGGTGTCCGGATGATGGAGCTCATGCGCTCGTGGGTCGACGGATGGACGGTCTCGCGGCGGGCACCGAAGCCGGTGGACGAGCCGTGGGGGCTGAGCATCCAGGTCGGACTGCCGACCCAGGCGGTCCGTCACGTCCTGCTCGACGCCGATGTCGAGACTGCCCGCGGGCTCGTCGACGCGATCACCGAACCGGCCACCTGGATCAAGGCCTTCCTGGAACCGGACGTCATGGAGCCGTGGTTCTCGCCCGCGTGGGAACCGACCGATCCCGGCTTCCTGATGGCCGTCGACCTGCGCCCGTCCGTCACGCGCGCGCCCGACGGCTACACGGCCACCGCCGAGACCGCCGACGATGTCGTCAGCGTGCGCATCCTGACCGCCGACGGCGCACTCGCCGCGCGCGGCCGGATCGGCCTGACGGGTGCCGCCTGCGTCTTCGACCAGATCGTCACCGAGGAGGCCCACCGGCGCCGCGGCCTCGGGACGGTGGTGATGGGCGCACTCACCGACGCGGCCGTCCGGCACGGCGCCGCCACCGGCATCCTGGGCGCGACCGTCCAGGGCCGGGCGCTCTACGAAACGCTCGGCTGGAAGGTCCACGCGCCGCTGACCGGCTTCGTCCACCGGCCCGCCGCCATCCCCTGAACCGCCACCCCCTGAACCGCAACCCACGGCGCGGCCGCCACGAACGGCCGCCTCCCGGGGCGACGCCGGACGGCACCCCACCCCGTGGAACCGTGGCAGGCCGCCACCCGCACCGCCCGCGGCCGTCCGAACAGGATCCAACAGATTGGTACAGACCATTGACGCCGGTTCGGGACCGTCCCTAGCGTCGGGGCACACGCATGCCGCTGCACGGGGGAGATCCAGCGATGAACCGCACCGTTCTGTCGACCGCCGCATCCGCGGGGGCCGTCCTCCTTCTCGCCGGGTGCGGGTCGTCGGGGGCGCCCTCGGCGGCGCCGGCTCCGACCGCCGCGACCTACGGCTGCCTGACGCCCGGACAGGCGAAGGCCGGCTCGTTCGACCTGCGCACCCAGGACGTCACGGTCGGGGCCTACTTCCGGGACTCCGACGCCGGGAACGCCACGGTCGGCGTGGTCTTCGCGCCGCAGGCCGGCGGGTCGCTCTGCGACTGGTCCCCGCACTACGCCGCGTTCACCGCGGCGGGCTACGCCGTGCTCGGCTACATGGTGAGCGGCGGCGGACCGGCCGACGTCCGCGCCGCGATCGGGCACCTGAAGACCAAGGGCGTCACCAGGGTCGCCCTGGTCGGGGCCTCGAAGGGCGCCAGCGCCTCGCTGGAGGTCGCGGCCGGGCCCGCCACCAGCCCGCTGCCGGTCGCCGCCGTGGTGTCGCTCAGCTCGCCGCTGGGACACCCGGGCGAGTCGAACGCCGAACACGCGGTGGCCGCCTCCACGGTGCCGACCCTCTTCGCGGTGGAGGCCCGGGACGGCCGGTACCCCGAGTTCACGCAGCAGTTGCACACGGCCGCCGTCGCCCGGGTGAAGGAGCTGAAGGTCTACCCCGGCGCGAACCACGGGGCGGCCGTGCTGACGGACGGGGCGCTGCCGGACGTGCAGGCGTTCCTCGGCCGGAACGCACCGGCCGCGGGCTGATCCCCCGGCCCGCCGACGCGCACCCCGCCGCCCGTGCCACCGCGACACCGCGACACCCGCATCCGGGCGGAACGGCGGTGGCGCGGCGGTGCGGCGGCGGGGGTCAGCCGGCGCGGCGGGCGCCGGGCTCGTGCGCGTACCAGCGGGCGCCGCCGTTGAAGCGGTAGGAGAAGCCGGAGTCGAAGGAACCGGGCTGGCCGGGGGCGGTGCGGAAGGCGACCAGACCCTCGGTGGCCGCGGTCAGTTCGACCCTGGTGCCGGCCGGGACGGCCCCGGGCAGTGTGCCGGCGACGGCGGCCTGCACGGTGAAGCCCTCGTCGAGGGCGACGACGTACGGCATCGGCTCGCCGCTGCCGCGGCGGGACAGCGGCAGCAGGCGGCGGACGGTGCCGGCACCGGCACTGCGCTCCTCGACGAGGTCGGTGCTGCCGCAGGCGGGGCAGAGCATCCGGACCGGTGCGGCCGCGGAGCGGCACCACTGGCAGCGCAGGAAGTGCAGGGCGGGCCCGCGGTCACCGTCGGCCTGGGCGTCGGCGGACGCGCCGTCGACGGTGACGACGGAACCGTGGGGGACGGCAGTGGCGACGGGGTTCATGGCGGCTCCTCCCGCTCCGGGCCGGGGCGTACGGCGACGGTGCCGCGCCCGGCCGACCTGAGGCCGCCAGCGTATGGCACCGAGTGTCAGCGCGTAAAGGCACTGAGTGCCGATATCTGGCGCCGCCGGCCGGTCAGGCCTCCAGCGCGCTCTCGACGCCCTGGACGACCCGCCACATCGGCGTGCCGCGGCGGGCGACGACGACCACGACCTCCTCCTCCCGCACCGGCGCCTGCGCCGGACCGGGACCGTCGCCGAAGGTCTTCGCGGCGTAGCCGAGCGCGCTGTCGACGGCCTCCTCCACGTCGCCCTCCCCGCCGGAGCGCAGCCAGGTGCGGAGCGCGTGGTTGTGGGCCGCGACGACCGCGGCAGCGATCACGTCCGCCCGCAGCGCGCCGTCGGCGCGCACCGCGAACCGGGCCCGCAGGTGGTCGGCGAGGGCCCGCTCGTAGCGCCACACCACGGAGAGCTCGTACGCCCGGAGGCCGGGCACCTGCCGGGTGAGGCGGTAGCGCTGGACGGAGAAGGCCGGGTTGGCGGCGTACGTGCGGAGCACCAGCCGGGTGGCGTCGCACACCTGCTCCACCGGGTCTCCGGTGTCGTCCGCGTCCTCCAGGTACGCCGTCATCGCGGCGAGCCCGCCCTCGTGGTCGGGGAAGACCACGTCCTCCTTCGACGGGAAGTGCCGGAAGAAGGAGCGCCGACCGACACCGGCGAGCGTGACGATGTCGTCGACGGTGGTCTGCTCGAAGCCCCGCTCGCCGAACAGCCGGAAAGCAGCCGCGACGAGGGCCTCGCGCATCGCCGGACGCTCGGCGGCCGCGGCCTGGCCGCGCCCCCGTTTCTGCAGGTCGCTCATGGCTGGGACGGTAGCACCGCACGCCGCGCCACTCACGCACCGGACGGCACTCCACACACGTCAGGGATGGCACTCCGTGCCGTCGGAGTGCCATCCCTGGCACCCGGACCTCGAAACGCCGGGCGCCCTCGTCATGCCGGGCGCCCTCGTCATGCCGGACACGCCGGTCGGTCCGGGCACTCGGGGGCGTCCGGCGGCCCCACACCCGGACCGGATCCCCCCGTCTCCGACCTCCACACTTCTTCGGACAATCGAATCGATTGTCGAAACAATCGAAATGGTCGTCATTTGTTGCCGAGGCGCATGATCCGACCTACAGTCGTGCCACATCCCGGCCCCGACGTGAGGCACCTCCCATGGACCGAGCACGCCTGCAGCACCTCCTCGCCCGTGAGAGCGCCGAGGCCGAGCGCCGCAACCCCCGGTCGAAGGCGGCCTTCGACCGCGCCGACCACCTCTTCGGGCGTGTGCCGATGACCTGGATGAACAAGGCCGCAGGTGCGTTCCCCCGCTACCTCGCCACCGCGCACGGCGCCCGCATCACCGACATCGACGGCCACGAGTACATCGACTTCTGCCTCGGCGACACCGGCGCCATGGCCGGCCACTCCCCGGAGCCCGTCGCCGCGGCCGTGCACCGGCGTTTCGCCGAACAGGGCGGCGCGACCGCGATGATGCCGACCGAGGACGCCGAGTGGGTCGGCGCCGAACTCACCCGGCGCTTCGGCCTCTCGCACTGGAGCTTCTCGCTCACCGCGACCGACGCCAACCGGTGGGCGATCCGGCTGGCCCGGGCCGTCACCGGACGTTCCAAGATCCTCGTCAACAGCTACAGCTACCACGGCAGTGTCGACGAGTCGCTCATCGTGGTCGGCCCCGACGGGCAGGGCATGTCGCGGCCCGGCAACGTCGGGGCGCCCTGCGACGTCACGCTCACCAGCCGGGTCGCCGAGTTCAACGACCTGGAGCAGTTGGAGCGGGAGCTCGCCCACGGCGACGTGGCGGCCGTGCTGATGGAGCCCGCCCTCACCAACATCGGCATCGTGTTGCCCGAGCCCGGCTACCTCGCAGGGGTCCGCGAGCTCACCCGGCGCCACGGCGTGCTGCTCGTCAACGACGAGACGCACACCTTCTCCGCCGGGCCCGGCGGCTGCACCGCCACCTGGGACCTCCAGCCCGACATCCTGACGATCGGCAAGGCGATCGGCGGCGGCATCCCCGCGGGCGCGTACGGGCTCTCCGCGGAGCTGTCGGACCGGCTGCTCGGCCGCAACGACCTCGACCTCGTCGACATGGGCGGTGTCGGCGGCACGCTGGCCGGCAACGCACTCTCCGTCGCCGCGATGCGGGCCACCCTGGAGCACGTCCTCACCGACGACGCCTTCGCCGGCATGGCGAAGCTCGCCGAGCGCTTCGAGGCCGGCGTGCAGCGGGCCGTCGACGCGCACGGGCTGCCGTGGTCGGTCAGCCGGCTCGGCGCACGCGTCGAGTACCGCTTCGCCTCCCCGGCGCCGCGCACCGGCGGCGCGTCCGCGGCGGCGGCCGACACCGAGCTGGAGGACTACCTGCACCTCCACCTCGCCAACCGGGGCATCCTGCTGACCCCGTTCCACAACATGGCCCTGATGTGCCCGGCGACCACCGAGGAGGACGTCGACGCGCACACCGACGTCTTCTCCGTGGCCCTCGCCCAGCTGGCCGCCTGACGCCGCCCGAGCCCGCCCGGCCCGGCGCCCGGCCCCGAATGCCGCGGCCGGCCCGCGGACGGCCCCCGCCCCGCACCGTCGGCCCCGAGTAGTCTTCGGGGCTGACAGCAGGGCGGGGGCCGTCGGCACGGAGCCGGGGCGGCGGGACCGAGGAGCACACGTGGACGACATCGACCGGGCGATCCTGCGCGAGCTGCAGACCGACGGCCGGATCGCGTACGCCGATCTCGGCCCGAAGGTCGGCCTGTCGGCATCGGCCGCCCGCCAGCGGCTCCAGCGCCTGCTCGACGCCAAGGCCGTCCAGGTCGTCGGGGTGACCGACCCGATGGCGATGGGCGGGCAGGCCATGGCGATGCTCGGCATCGGCGTGGACGGCGACCCGCGCGGTGTCGCCGACGCGCTCGCCCACCACGGCGAGGTCGTCTACTCGGTGCTCACCTCCGGCGGCTTCGACCTCTTCGCCGAGGTCGTCTGCCCCGGGCCGCGCGAACTCCTCGACTTCGTCAACGACGTCGTCCGGCCGATCGAGGGGATCCGGCTGGTCCAGTCGTTCCCGTACTTCGGCATCCACACGCACCGCTTCTTCTGGGAGGTCGGCTGACAGCCCGCCGGGGCCGGCGCGTCCGCCCGCCGGCCGGCCCCGCGGCGCACGGCCCGCGACCCGCGTCCGTCGCGGCCGTCCGGAGCACGGCCACCGTCGGAGGCCCGACGAGCGCCCGGTGCCCGACGTCCGACGGGCGGGCGGCAACCTTCGGGCGGGCGGCGGCGACCAGCACGTGTCAGTCCTCACCGAAGGAGACGTCACGTGCCCGCCCCTGCCTCCGCCCGGCCGTCAGGCCCGCGCCCCGCACCCGGCTCACGCGCGGCCGTGCCCCCGCACGCCCCGGGCCGGTGCGAGGCCCCGGCCCCGCCGGTCCGTGCAGCCCTTCGCCCGCGGTCCGCGGGCTGATGGCCGCGGACGTGCTGCCGGCGTCCGGCCGGGTCCGGGGCCGGAGGGCGGCCGGATTCCACGGCGCCGCCGCGACGGGCACGCACCCGGCTCCGCGTGATGCGGCGGTCCGCGCGGTTGGTACGCTGCCGCCTTCCCATCGGGATGAGAACGCTAACATCGGATCGAGAGGGCTCGCCCCGTACATGATCGTCGACGAGGCGTCCGCGGAGTTCCACGACTTCTTCGAACGCCACCACGCCGAACTCGCGCGCTTCGCCCACCTCGTGACGGGCGAGGCGGACGCCGCCGACGACCTTGCGGCGGACGCGATGGTCGCGCTCTGGCACCGGTGGGACCGCGTGCGCGGCGCCGACCATCCGGTGGCGTACGCCCGCGGGGTGGTCGCCAACATGGCGCGCAGCCGGATCCGCAGCCGGGTCAGGGAGCGCCGCCGGGTGCTGCTGTTCTGGTCCGAGCGGTCGGAACGGACGGACGGGCCCGACGTGGCCGCGGTGGTGGACGTCCAGTCGGCGCTGGCGCGGCTGCCGTTCCGCAAGCGTGCCTGCGTCGTGCTGCGGCACGCCTTCGACCTGTCGGAGAAGGAGACGGCGCTCGCCCTGGGCGTCTCGGTCGGCACGGTCAAGAGTCAGACCTCCAAGGGCATGGCCGAACTGCAACGGCTGCTCGGCAGCCGCGCCGCCGGTGAACTGGCGGGGAGGAAGCGGTGATGGACGATCTGCACGGCCGACTGCGGGAAGCCGCGGAGGCCCACCGCCCGGACCGGGAGCGGATGCTCGCCCGGGTCGAGCGCGGCATGGAACGCCCCGCCGACCGGCGGGCGGGCCGCCACCGGGAGCGCACCCGCCTGCTGGGATGGCCGAAGGTGGTGCTCGCCGCGGTGGCGGCGGCCGGCGCGATGGCGGCGGGCGGCCTGGCCGTGGCCGCGATCGCGCAGCGCCCGGACCCGAAGCCGGTGCCGACGATGACGGCGAGTCCCTCGGTGTCGGCCGCCCCGAGCCCGTCGGCGGCCGTGGTGCCGCCGTCCCCGGGGCCGAGCGCGTCGCCGACCCGGAGCCCGTCCGCCCGGCCGTCGGTGAGCGCGTCGCCCACCCACCGCCCGGCCGCCCGGCCGGCCGGGAGCCACACCGAGGACGGCCCGTTGTGGGCCGACGGCTCCGTCGACCCGCACAGCACCGACGCGTGGGCGCAGAGCAACGTCACGCTCAGGACGCGCGACCCGCTGACCGCGCTGACCCTGGAACTGCACGTGGCGAGGACCCCCGGGGCGAAGGACGCGGGGCACTGGCAGACCCTGCCGACCGCCGACTTCACGACGACCGTGCGGGTCGAGGACGGCGACCTGGTCTACCGCTGGACGCTCAGGGCCGGACGGACGGTCCCCGCCGGGGAGCACGTCTTCGCCGGGCAGTACGACCACGCGACCGGCGGCCGCGACGCGGAGGACGACTGGTACCGCGCGGACACCGGCGGGGCGGCGGGCACCGCCTCGGTGTGGGGGGACTTCGCGCGCACCGACTGAGCGGCGGCCCGGACGGGAGCAGCGACGGCCCCGACGTGAGCGGTGGTGGGCCGCGGCGGGCCGGGTGGTTGGTGCACCCGCCCGCGCCACCCCCGCAGGTGTCCGACGGCACGCCCCAGGTTTATGCACCCAGTTGCAAAGAAGGCCCGGGACGGTCTACAAAGGGCTGGTCACGAGCGACCGAGGAGACCCCGGATGACCGCGTACCCCCACCTGCTGCGCCCGCTGGACCTCGGCTTCACCACGCTGCCGAACCGGGTGATCATGGGCTCGATGCACGTCGGCCTGGAGGAGGCCCCCGACGGCTTCGAGCGGATGGCGGAGTTCTACGCCGAACGCGCCCGCGGCGGCGTCGGCCTGATCGTCACCGGCGGCATCGCCCCCAACGAGGAGGGCCGCCCCTGGGAGGGCGGGTCGATGCTCACCACCGAGGAGGAGGCCGCCCGGCACCGGCCGGTCACCGACGCCGTGCACGCCGCCGGCGGTCGCATCGCGATGCAGATCCTGCACTTCGGCCGGTACGCGTACCACGCCGGGCTCGTCGCACCGAGCCCGCTGCAGGCACCCATCAGCCCCTTCGTGCCGAACGAGCTGACCGACGAGCAGGTCGAGCGCACCGTCGAGGACTTCGTGCGCTGTGCGGCGCTCGCCCGCAGCGCGGGCTACGACGGCGTCGAGATCATGGGCTCGGAGGGCTACCTGATCAACGAGTTCGTCGCCGCGCCGACCAACCGCCGCACCGACCGCTGGGGCGGCACGTACGAGAACCGCATGCGCTTCCCCGTCGAGATCGTCCGCCGGGTGCGGGAGCGGGTCGGGCCCGACTTCGTGCTGATCTACCGGCTCTCCATGCTCGACCTCGTCCCCGGCGGGTCCACCCTGCCGGAGGTCGTACGGCTCGCGCAGGCCGTCGAGGAGGCCGGCGCCACCATCATCAACACCGGCATCGGCTGGCACGAGGCGCGGATCCCCACCATCGCCACCTCGGTGCCGCGGGGCGCCTACACCTGGGTCACGAAGAAGCTGATGGGCTCGGTGGGCATCCCGCTGGTGACCAGCAACCGCATCAACACCCCCGAGCTCGCCGAGCAGCTGCTCGCGGACGGCCACGCCGACCTCGTCTCGATGGCCCGCCCGCTGCTCGCGGATCCGGCCTTCGTCGCCAAGGCCGCGGCGGGCACGCCGGAGGCCGTCAACACCTGCATCGGCTGCAACCAGGCGTGCCTCGACCACACCTTCAGCCTCAGGATCACCTCCTGCCTGGTCAACCCGCGCGCCTGCCACGAGACGGAGCTGGTGCTCGCCCCGACCCGGCTGCGCAAGCGGATCGGCGTCGTCGGCGCCGGCCCCGCGGGCCTGGCCTTCGCGGTGTCGGCGGCCGAGCGCGGCCACGCCGTCACGCTGTACGACGCGGCCGACACGATCGGCGGCCAGCTGAACGTCGCCCGGCGCATCCCCGGCAAGCAGGAGTTCGACGAGACGATCCGGTACTACCGCCACCAGTTGGAGGCGCACGGCGTCGACGTCCGCCTCTCCACCACGGTCACCGCCGACGACCTGGCCGACGCCGGGCACGACGAGATCGTCGTCGCCACCGGCGTCACCCCGCGCGTGCCCGACATCCCGGGCATCGACCACCCCAGCGTCGTCGGCTACCTGGACGTGCTGCGCGACGAGGTGCCCGTCGGCCGCCGGGTCGCCGTGATCGGGGCGGGCGGCATCGGCTTCGACGTCGCCGAGTACCTCACCGACCCGGGCACCGGACCGGACCGCGACCCCGCGGTGTTCTTCGCCCAGTGGGGCGTCGACACCGCCCACACCACGCCGGGCGGTCTCACCGCGCCCGTCCGGACGCCGGCGCCGCGCACCGTGCACCTGCTGCAGCGCAAGGCCGGCAAGGTCGGCGCCGGCCTCGGCAAGACGACCGGCTGGATCCACCGCACCGAGCTGAAGCACCGCGGCGTCACCATGACCGCGGGCGCGGCCTACGACCTCGTCGACGACGCCGGCCTGCACCTCACCCTCGACGGCGAGAAGCAGGTGCTGCCGGTCGACACCGTCGTGCTCTGCACCGGCCAGGAGCCCCGCCGCGACCTGTACGACGCGCTCCGCGCGCGCGGCCTCGCGCCGCACCTGATCGGCGGCGCCGACGTCGCGGCCGAGCTCGACGCCAAGCGCGCCATCGACCAGGGCACCCGCCTGGCCGCCGCGATCTGACCGCCCGGTGCCGGCGGACCCGGCGGTGGCGCGCGCGGCGCCGCCCGGTCGCGGCCGTCGGTTGATCCGGTCGGGTGGTGGCGGACCACCCTGAAGCGTCGAGGCCCGGCCGCGGCCCGGACGCTTGCTACCGTCACCATTCCTGCACATGTCCGCGCACACCGGCTGCCGTACCGGGCTGCACCGCTCCTGGGAAGGGAGTCAGGCATGACCGAGCCGTCCGGGGAGGCGCGTCCGCCGCGTACGTGGGACCGGCGGGGGTTCCTCCGGTCGGCCACGCTGGCCACCGCCGCGCCGATCCTCACCACCGCGGCCGGGCTGGCGGCCGCCGCTCCGCTCCCCCCGGCCGCGGCGGCCGCCGGCCCGCCCGGCGCGGTCGCCCGGCTGATGGCGGTGGCCGACCAGGGGCGCGACCTGACGTGGCTCAGGTCGGCGCTGCAGATCGCCGTGGAACTCGAACTCGCCACCATCCCGCCCTACCTGTGCGCCTGGTGGTCCGTCAGGGACCGGACGAGCGAGGCGGCCACCCTCATCGCCGACATCGTGCACGACGAGATGTTCCACATGGGCCTGGCGTGCAACATGCTCGCGGCCGTCGGCGGCACGCCCCGCATCTACGACGCCGTTCCCGCCTACCCGTCCGGGCTGCCGGGCGGTGTCCGCGAAGGCCTCACGGTGTACCTCGGCGGGCTGACCCGCCCGTACGTGCAGGACGTGCTCATGGGGATCGAGACCCCCGAGTCACCGCTCGTCCGCGCGGGTGCCGCGCCCACCATCGGCGCCTTCTACACCGCCCTGCTGGAGGTGTTCCAGGGCCTCGCCCCCGTGCTCTCCCCGGACCGCCAGCTCGGCACCCGGATCGGCTCGAACACGCTGCGCCCGGTGCTCGGCCCGGCCGACGTCGAGGAGGCGATCGACACCATCAAGGAGCAGGGCGAGGGCAGTTCGGTCTCCCCCGAACCGCCGCACGGCGGTCACGGGGCGCCGTCGCACTACTACGCGTTCGGCGAGATCTTCCACGGCGCCCGCATCCGGGAGGCGGGCGGCCGCTTCGAGTACACCGGGGACGTGCTGCCCTTCCCGGAGGCCCGTCCGATGGGCACGGTGCCCGCCGGCGGCTGGCCCGACCCCTCCCCCGAGGTCCGGCGGCTGCTCGGCCGGTTCGACGCCACCTTCTCCCGGGCGCTCCGGGCGCTGCAGTCGGCCTGGACGCGCGGCAGCGCCCGCGCCCTGTCGGCGGCCGTCGAGGAGATGCGCGCACTGGAGGGGCCGGCCGTCCGCCTGATGGAGATCCCGCTGCCCGACGGCAGCGGCCTCACCTACGGGCCGCAGTTCCGCCCGATCACCTGAGGGCGGGGCGGGCGCCGACCTCCAGGTCGAGCAGCCACCGCTTGCGGTCGAGCCCGCCGGCGTAGCCGGTCAGCGAGCCGTCCGCGCCGATCACCCGGTGGCAGGGACGCACGACGAGCAGCGGGTTGGCGCCGATCGCCGCACCCAGGGCCCGGACCGCCGCCCGCGGGATGCCCGCCCGCTCGGCGAGCCCGCCGTAGGTGGTGGTCGTGCCGTACGGGAGGGCGTCCAGCGCCTGCCACACCCGGCGCTGGAAGTCGGTGCCCGTGGCGGTGTGCTCCAGGTCGAAGGAGTCCGCCGAGCCGGAGAAGTACGCGCGGAGCTGCCGGGCGATGCCGTCGAACCGCTCCGGCGCGTGCCGCCAGCCGTCACGCACCAGGGCCGCGTTGCGCTGCCCGGTCATGGACACCGAGGCGAGTGCGATGCCGCCCGGCGCGGTGGCGGACTCCTCGCCCACCAGCAGGAGGTCGCCCAGCGGGCTGTCCACGGCGGTGTACACGGTCACGGTCTTCTCCTCGGTCCTTCGCCCACGTCGTTCACCCGCCAGTCTCCCCTGCCCGCGCCGGCGGCTCCGGCGGGAATCGGACACCGCGCTGCCGCCCCGCCGGGCCGCCCGCCCCCGGCGCGATCAGGTCGGCGACCGCCGCGACCGGCGGCCACGACCACTGGCCGGTCCGCGCCAGCAGCAGGCTGCGGCGGGTGCCCGCGAGCGGGTCGACCGGGCGGAAGGCGACGTCCGTCCGGTCGCGTTCGATCCCGGACTCCGCCAGGAGCGCGACGCCGAGACCCGCCCCGACCAAGCTGTTGACCAGGTGCAGGCTGTCCATGCGGTGCACGATCCGCGGGGTGAACCCGGCGACGGCACAGACCCGGTGCACGAGCTCGTCGTCGTCGCTGCCGCGGGAGTTGGCGATCCAGCCGACGTCCGCGAAGCCGCGCAGGTCGGCGAGGGCCGCCGGCCGACCCGAGTCCGGCGAGCCCGCCGGCACCGCGAGGTAGAGCGGCTGCTCCGCGAAGAGCCGGGCGTCCAGTTCCTCGGGCACGGCCCGCGGCACCAGGCTGTACTCGTAGACCACGCCCAGGTCGACGGCCCCGGCCCGCAGCAGCTCGACGGTGTGCTCGGGCTCGTGCTCGTGGAGTTCGAGGGAGACCCGCGGGTGCAGCGTGCGGAGCCGGGCCAGCGCCGGCAGCACGACCGGCTCGACGGCGGTGAAGAAGCTCGCGAGGCGCACCCGCCCGACCGGTTCGGTGCCCCCGCGCAGCTCGGCCCGCACCGCCTCCACCGAGGCGAGGACCCCGACGGCGTGCTCGGCGAGCCGCTCGCCCGCGGGCGTCAGCCGCACCCGGCGGCCGACCGGGCGCAGCAGCCGCACGCCCATCTCCTGCTCCAGCACGGCGAGGTGCTTGGAGACGGCGGAGGTGCCGTAGCCGGTGCTCGCGGCGACGGCGGCCATCGTGCCGAGCCGGTGGAGTTCGGTGAGCAGGCGGAGCCGCCCGAGGTCGGGCAGCCGGGACGGCCCGTCGCCGGTCGCCGGGTCGGGCAGGCGGGACGGCCCGTCCGCGGTCATCGGGTCGGTCTGTCGGTGGTCATCCCGGGATCATCCACCATCGGTGGACGGTCGGTCCACCGATGGCCCGTGGACGGAAACGGGTGCGGGCCGGTCCAATGGCCGGGTGACCTCCACCGCCGCACCGGCCCCGGCCGCCCCTCCCGTCCTTCCCGTCCCTGCGCCACCGTCCTTGCCGACGTCCACGCCGACCGGCGTGCCCGCGCCCGGTCGGCGCCGGGTGCCCGGGGCGGTGCTGCTGCTCGTCTCCATGGCGGTGCTGCACACCGGCAGTGCGCTCGCCACCGAGCTGTTCCGGTCGCTCGGCCCGGCGGGCACGACCTGGCTGCGGCTGACGTTCGCCGCCGCGGTCCTGCTCGCGTTCACCGGGCGCTCGCTGGGCCGTACGCTGCGGGCCGCATCCCGGCGGGACGTGCTGGCCACGGTGCTGCTGGGCGCGGTGAGCGCGGGCATGATGCTGCTCTTCTCGGAGGCCGCGGCGCGACTGCCGCTCGGCACCGCGACCGCGCTGGAGTTCCTCGGGCCGCTGGCCGTGGCCGTGGCGGCGTCGAAACGGCGGGCGGAACTCGGCTGGCTCGCTCTGGCGGCGGGCGGGGTGCTGCTCCTCACCTCGCCGTGGACGGGCACCGCGGGCCTGGCGGGCGTGCTGTTCGGGCTCGGCGCCGGCGCCTGCTGGGCGCTGTACGTGCTCGGCACGGCGCACGTGGGCAGCAGGTTCTCCGCCGCGCACGGACTGGCGATGTCGCTGACGGTGGCCACGCTGGTCGCGGCGCCGTTCGGCGTGCCGGGGGTCGTCGGCCACCTCACGTGGGGTGCGGTGGCCGCGGTGGCGGGGATCGCGGTGCTGATGCCGCTGGTGCCGTTCCTGCTGGAGATGCGGGCGCTGCAGCGGCTGGGCGCGACGGCGTACGGCACCCTGGCCGGCCTCGAACCGGCGGTGAGCCTGCTGGCGGGCGTGGTGCTGGTCGCGCAGACCCCGACAGTGGTGCAGGTGGCCGGGACGGCCCTGGTGGTGGCCGCGGGCATCGGCGCGGCCCGCCGGGAGGACGGGGGCTGAGTCGGCGCCCTCGACGGGCCGGGACGCACAGCCAAACTGTACAGCCAAACTGGACAGATGCGGCTGAAGAGATCTACGGTGGGCGGCATGAACGGCATCGACCACGGCAGCGGAAGGACCCCCCCGACCGAGGCGGCGGCGGGCGACGGACGGAGCGCCGACGGACGGAGCCCGGCGGCACGGCCGTGACCGGACTCGCCACCGCCGGCCCCGGCCGGCGCACCCGCGCCGCGGGCTTCGACCGGCGGCTGCTCGCACCGATGATGCTCGGCTCGGTGCTCAACCCGATCAACTCCTCGATGCTCGCCGTCGCCCTCGTCCCCATCGGCCACGCCTTCGGCGCACCGCCCTCGCAGACCGCCTGGCTCGTCACCGGCCTCTACCTCGCGACCGCCGTCGGCCAGCCCGTCATCGGCCGGCTCGTCGACGCGTACGGCCCGCGCCCGCTCTACCTCACCGGCACCGCCCTGGTCGGCGTCGCCGGACTCACCGGCGTGCTGGCCCCGAACCTGTGGGTGCTGGTGCTCTCCCGGGTGCTGCTGGGCTTCGGCACCTCCGCCGCCTACCCGGCCTCCATGCACCTGCTGCGCAGCGAGTCCGACCGCACCGGCGCCGACAGCCCCGCCGGGGTGCTCGCCGCACTCTCGATCGCCAACCAGGTCGTCGCCGTCGTCGGCCCCACCCTCGGCGGGCTGCTGATCGGCGCAGGCGGCTGGCACCTGATCTTCGCGATCAACGTGCCGCTCTCCGCGGCCTGCCTCGTACTCGGCGCCCGCCGACTGCCCCGGCGGGCCACCCGGACGGTCCGCCCCGACAGCACCGACAGCCACGGCGGGTCCGGCGGCGTCGACGTCACCGGCATGCTGCTCTTCGCCGCCGCCCTCACCGCCCTCATGGTGTTCCTGATGGAGCCGCAGGCCGCCCACCGGCCGCTGCTCCTGGTCGGCGCCGCGGCCGGCACCGGCTTCACCGCCCGCGAGCTCCGCACCGCCCGCCCGTTCGTCGACCTGCGGGTGCTGAGCGGCAACCCACCACTGCTCGCGACGTACGGCCGCCAGTTCCTCGCCTACACCACCTCGTACGCCTTCCTCTACGGCTACACCCAGTGGCTGGAGGAGGGCAGGTCGCTCGGTGCCTCCACCGCCGGGCTCGTCCTGCTGCCCATGTCGGCGGGCGCGATCGCCGTCACCGCGGCCACCGGCCGCCGGGCCGGCGTCCGCGGCAAGCTCCTCGTGGGCGGGCTCGCGCAGCTCGCCGCGTGCGGTCTGCTCCTGCTGCTCGGCCCGGGCAGCCCGGTCTGGCTGCTCGTGGCACTCGGCGCGCTCGTCGGCATCCCGCAGGGCCTCAACGGCCTCGCCAACCAGAACGCCCTCTACGCCCAGGCCGACCCGGCCCGGATGGGCTCCTCCGCCGGCCTGCTCCGCACCTTCATGTACCTCGGCGCGCTCGGCGCCTCCGCGGCCACCGCCGCGTTCTACGGGCAGGGCGCCGACACCGGCGGCCTGCACCACCTCGCCGTGCTGCTGCTCGGGGTCTCCGCGCTCTTCCTCGCGACCACCCTCGCGGACCGCTCGCTCGGCCGCGTCGGCAGCCTCGGCCGCCGGACCGGCTGAGCCGCCCCGCGCCCGTCCGCGGCTCCCCCGTCCCGCCCGTTCCCATCCTGCCCGTTACCGTCCCCCCGCCCGGCCGGTGCCGCGCCGGACGCCGGGCCCGACAGCACCGGCACCGGCACCGGAGCGGGGATGCCGAGCGGGTGTGTCAGGTGCCCGCCCCCGGCCGGTGCCACAGCCCGCGCCGGGCGAGCAACGGCAGCACGCCCTCCCCGACCCGGTACGCCTCCTCCAGGTGCGGGACACCGGAGAGCACGAACTCGTCGACGCCCAGGCGGTGGTACTCCTCGATCCGGTCGGCGACCTCCGTGTGGCTGCCGACCAGGGCCGTGCCCGCGCCACCGCGGACGAGGCCGATGCCGGCCCACAGGTTCGGGTACACCTCCAGCCTGTCGGTGGCCCCGCCGTGCAGCTCCCGCATCCGGCGCTGGCCCTCCGACTCGCTCTCCGCGAGGGCGCGCTGGGTCGTGCGGATGCGCTCCGGGTCCATCCCGGCGAGCAGCCGGGCCGCCTCCCCCCAGGCCTCCTCGGAGGTGTCGCGGGTGATGGTGTGCAGCCGGATCCCGAAGCGCGGGGTGCGGCCGTGCCGGGCGGCGAGGGTGCGGATCCGCTCGATCTTCTCCGCGACCTGCGGCGGCGGCTCGCCCCAGGTGAGGTAGACGTCGGCGTGGCGGGCCGCGACCTGTTCGGCCGCGGGCGACGACCCGCCGAAGTACACCTCCGGCACCGGGTCGGGCAGCCGGTTGAGCCGGGCCCCCTCGACCCGCAGGTGCGGGCCGTGGTGGTCGACGGTCTCCCCGCGCCAGAGGCGTCCGACGATGTCGAGGAACTCGCCCGTCCGGGCGTACCGGCCGTCCTTGTCGAGGAAGTCGCCGTACGCCCGCTGCTCGGCCGACTCGCCGCCGGTGACGACGTTGAGCAGCAGCCGTCCCCGGGACTGCTGCTGGTAGCTCGTCGCCATCTGCGCGGCCAGGGTCGGGCTGATCAGGCCGGGCCGGAACGCCACCAGGTAGCGGAGGCGTTCGGTCTGCTGCGTGAGCATCGCGGTGGTCAGCCAGGCGTCCTCGCACCAGGGACCGGTCGGGGTCAGCGCACCGGAGAACCCCGACTGCTCGGCGGCGCGCGCGATCTGGCCCAGGTAGGCGATGCTCGGCTGCCGGTCGGAACCGGCCTCGCCCGGGGTGGAGCCGTGGCCGCCGCCCACCACGTGGCGGCTGTCGCCCGTGGTGGGCAGGAACCAGTGGAAGGTCGCCGTCACCGTGCGGCCCGGCCTGCCGCCCCGGCGACGAACCCGCCGAAGGCGCCGTCGTGGTGGAGCAGCGGCGAGCCGCCGTCCGCGTCGGCGTCGAGCACCTCGCCGACGACCAGCAGGTGGTCGCCGACCTGCTGGAGGAGCACCGGCCGGGCGGTCAGCCGGGCGGCGACGCCGTCGAGGAGCGGGGTGCCGTGCGGGCCTGTCCGCCAGCCGGTGCCCGCGAAGCGGTCGATCCCGCTGGTGGCGAACCGCTGGGCCAGCGCCTCCTGTTCGCGGCTCAGCACGTGCACGGTGAACGCCTCCGCGGCACGGACGGCCGGGGCCGCCGAGGCGGTGCCGGCGAGGTAGAAGGAGACCAGGGCCGGTTCCAGGCTGACCGAGGTGAAGGAGGTCGCGGTGAATCCGGCCGGGCCTGGCACGGTGATGACGGTGACCCCGGCCGCGTGCCGGCGCAGGGTGCGGCGCAGCAGGTCGGCGCGCTCGGTGTCCTCCACCGGGCGTGCGCTGACGGGGCGTTCGTCGACGGCGGTCATGAGGTGGTTCCTTCCCAGGAGGAGGACGCGGTGAGCAGGTGGGGCAGCGTGGTGCGGTCGGCGCGGAGCCGTTCGAGCCACTGGACGATCTGTGCGGCGACGCTGCGGTGCGCGGCGTCGTTGAGCACGTCGTGCAACCCGTCGGTGACGAGCACGAGTTCGGCGCGCTTCAGGCGGGCGGCGAGTCGGCGGGCGGCCGCCGGCGGGGCGACCGGGTCGGCCAGGCCGTGCAGCACGAGGACCGGCAGGTCGGGGGTGGCGGCCTCGGCGGCGGCGGCGAGTTCGGCCGGTACGGGCACGCCGAGCCGGCCGGGGCGGAAGTCGGGGTCGGCGGCGAGCAGTCCGCGGTGCACCGGGCAGGCCGTCCGCGCGGTCAACTCGTCGTGCCAGACGGGACGTTCCTCGGCCGCACCGCCGGCGGGCAGGGTGGCCGGGGCTCCGACGAGCAGGACGCCGTCGGGGCGGGCGGCGCCCGCGGACGCCGCCAGGGCGAGCAGCGCCCCGGTGTCGGAGCCCGCGAGCACCACCGGGGCGCCGGCCTCGCGGGCGGTGTCGACCTGCTCGGCGAGGCGCGTGGCGTCGGCGAGCGCGCCGACGTCGGCGAACGCCTGCACGCGGTAGCCGTCGTACGCCAGGCGTCGGCCGAACCGGCCGTACACGCCCGGGTGTTCGCCGCGTCCGGGGAGCAGCAGCACGGTGCCGCGCACGACGACGCCCTCGGCGGGGTGCCAGGTGTCGGCGGACCGCAGGGCGGGGGCGGCGGTCACCGGGCACCGCCCGCGAGCGCGGCGGGACGTGCGGCGGCGGCGTCGCGGCGGGCGACCTCCTGCCGGACCAGCGGCAGCAGCTCGCGGCCGTAGTCGAGGGCGTCCTCCAGCGGGTCGTAGCCGCGGATGAGCAGGGTGGTGACGCCGAGGTCGACGTAGTCGAGCAGGGCCTGCGCCACGGTCTCCGGGGTGCCGACCAGGGCGGTGGAGTTGCCGGCCGCGCCGGTCGCGGCGGCGGGCGCCGTCCAGAGGGCGCGGTCGTGGAGGTCGCCCTTGGCCGCGGCGGCGAGCAGCCGCTGCGAGCCGACGTTCTGCGGTGCGGCGCCGGGACCGGTGGGGAGGATCGCGCGGCGCCCGCCGAAGGCGTCGGCCCGGCCGCGGATGGTTTCGAGGATGCGGTGCGCGCGCTCCCACGCCTCGTCCTCGGTGCGGCCGAGGATCGGGCGGAAGGAGACGCTGAAGCCCGGCGGGGTGGTGCGGCCCGCGGCCTCGGCGGCGGCCCGCACGCGGCCGATCTGCTCGGCGGTCTCGGCGAGCGGCTCGCCCCACAGCGCGAACGTGTCGGCGTGCTTGCCGCCGACGCGGTAGGCGGCCTCGGAGGAGCCGCCGAAGAAGAGCGGGATGCGCGGCTGCTGGAACGGCCGCACCTCGGAGCGGAAGTCGGCGAAGCGGTAGTAGGGGCCCTCGTGGTCGAAGGGCTTCTCCTCCGTCCACGCGCGGGTCAGCACGGTGAGGTAGTCGTCGGTGCGGGCGTACCGCTCGTCCTTGGTGAGGTAGTCGCCGTCGCGGCGCTGCTCGGCGTCGTGGCCGCCGGTGATGATGTGCACGGCCACCCGGCCGGCGGAGAACTGGTCGAGGGTGGCGAAGGTGCGGGCGGCGACGGTCGGGGAGATGAAGCCCGGCCGGTGCGCGATGAGCAGGCCGAGGCGCTCGGTGTGCGCGGCGGCGTAGGCGGCGACCTGGTTGGGGTCGGGGCTCGCGGAGGAGTGGGCGACGAGGATGCGGTCGAAGCCGGCCTCCTCGTGGGCCTGCGCGAAGCGGCGGGTGTAGTCGGCGTCGACGACGGGTCCGTGGGCCGCGCGGGTCTCGGAGACGTCGTGGGTGGAGATCATGCCGATGAATTCGACGGGCACGGGTCAGCCTCTTTCGTGGGAAGGGGTGGCGGCGGCGAGGGCCGCTCGGCCGAGGGCGAGCAGGACGATGTCGTCCTGCGGGGTGTGCACGCGGCTGCAGAGCACGTCGCGCAGGTGGCGCTGGAGCGGGTGGTGGTGGGTGAGTCCGTGGTTGCCGACCAGGGCGACGGCCTGCTGCACGGCGTCGATCGCGGCCCGGGTGCCGAGCAGCTTGGCGCCGGCCGACTCCTCCGCCGCCCCGGGCTCGTCGGCGTCGACGGCGGCGGCGAGGGCGCCGACGAGGCGTTCGGCCCCGGAGAGGGCGATGTCGATCTCGCCGACGGCGCTCTGGAAGCGCGGCAGGGTGGCGAGCGGGGCGCCGAGCGCGGTGGGGATGCGCTCGTGCAGGAAGCCGGTGAGCCAGTGCTGGGCGGCGCGGGCGACGCCCAGGTAGAGGGCGGTGAGGCCGAGGGAGTTCCAGGCGCCGCCGGTCGCGTCGCGCCCGCCGTCCGCGCCGGGTACGGCGAGGTGCGTGGTGCGGTCCAGCGGCACGGGTACGGCGTCGAGGAGCACGTCGTCGCTGCGGCTGGCGCGCAGGCCGAGGTGGTCCCAGGTGGGCAGCACGGTGAGGCCGGGGCTGTCGGAGCGGACGAGGAACGAGCCGACGCGCGGCTCGGGTTCGTCGGTGCGCGCCCAGACGAGCATCCAGCGCAGCGCGACGGCGCCGGTGGAGAAGATTTTGCGGCCGGTCAGCTCCCAGTGGTCGCCGCGCCGGTGGGCGACGGTGGCGGGCAGGCCGCCGCGGACGGGCGTGCCGAGTTCCGGTTCCACCCGCAGCGCGTTGACCAGCACCGGCCGTTCGGCCGACTCGTGGAGCAGGTCGGTGAGCGCCGACGGGGGCCAGTGCGGGGCGCGGGCCTCGGCGGCGTGCGTGAAGAGGGTCATCGCGGTGACCAGCGCCACCGCCGGATCGCCCTCGCCCAGGGCGCGCAGGATGCGGGCGGTGTCGGCGAGGCCGCGGCCGGGGCCGCCGTGGCGCCGGGCCACGGTGGCGGTCAGCAGCCCTGCCCCGTGGACGAGTTCGACGCCCTCGTACGGGAAGGTGGCGTGCCGGTCGTGGTCGGCGGCGCGGGCGGCGAGCGCCGCGGTGAGCTCGGGCAGCCGGTCGAGGTCGGGCGGGGCGAGTGCGGGCGGGGGTGGTGCGAGGGCGTTCACGGGGTGTTCTCCAGGACGGGCGGCGGCGGTCGGTGCGGCAGCAGTACGGGCGCGTGGCGGACGGTGACGGGTGGCGGTTCGCCGTCGGCCCAGCGTTCGATCTCGACGAGCGCGTGCTGGCCGGTGCAGCCCTGCGAGAGGCGTGAGCTGGGCTCGTCCGCGGTCAGCACGTTGGGGTTGCCGTGCGCGCAGAGCGGCGGTTCGGTGCCGGGCACGGGGTCGAACCAGGCGCCGGTGGGCAGCCGGACGACGCCGGGGCGCAGCCGGTCGGTGAGCCGGGCGCCGGCGAGGCAGGCGCCGCGGTCGTTGAAGACGCGGACGAGGTCGCCGTCGGCGATCGACCGGGCGGCGGCGTCGGCCGGGTGCAGTTCGACGGCCTCCCGGTCGGCCACCTTGTCGGCCAGGCTCGGTGCGCCGACGTCGAGTTGGCTGTGCAGCCGGGTGGCGGGCTGGTTGGCGACGAGCAGCAGCGGGTGGCGTTCGGCGGCGCGGGTGCCGAGCCGTTCGGGCGGGTCGAGCCAGGTGGGGTGGCCGGGGCAGTCGGGCAGGCCGAGGGCCGCGACGGTGGCGGAGTGGAGCTCGATCCGGCCGCTGGGAGTGGCGAGCGGGTGGCCGGCCGGGTCGGCCCGGAACGCCTCGAACAACGTGCGCTCCTGGGCCTGTTCGGGCAGCTGCCACTCCCCCGCGGCCCAGAGCTCGGCGAACGGCGGCGGGTCGCCCGCGCCTTCGGCGCGCAGGCTGTCGGCCCATCCGCCGTAGAGGTGTTCGAGCCATTCGCGCGGGCTGCGGCCCTCGGTGAACTCCTCGGCGAAGCCGAGGCGTTCGGCGAGGCCGGCGAGCACGGCGTGGTCGTCGCGGGCCTCGCCGAACGGGGCCACGGCGCGGTGCATGGCGATCAGGTGGGTGTCGCGGCGGCCGCCGCCGAGGTCCTCGCGTTCGAGGGCGGTGGTGACGGGCAGCACGATGTCGGCGTGGCGGGCGGTGGCCGTCCAGTGCGGCTCGTGCACGACGACGGTGTCGGGGCGGGCGAAGGCGCGGCGCAGCCGTCCGAGGTCCTGGTGGTGGTGGAAGGGGTTGCCGCCGGCCCAGTGGACGAGCCTGATGTCGGGGTAGGTGCGGCGGGTGCCGTCGTAGTCGTACGTCTCGCCGGGGTGCAGCAGCAGGTCGGCGATGCGTGCGCAGGGGATGAACTCGTCGACGGGGTTGGGGCCCTGGGGCAGGAAGGGCAGGCGCAGCGCGGGGCCGGTGTCGCCGACGTCGCCCATGGAGCCGTAGCCGTGGCCGAAGCCTCCGCCGGGCAGGCCGATCTGGCCGAGGGCGGCGGCGAGGGCGATGGCGGCCCAGACGGGCTGTTCGCCGTACCGGGCCCGCTGGAGCGACCAGGTGACGGTGACCAGGGTGCGGGTGGCGGCCATCCGGCGGGCGAGGGTGCGGATGCGGTCGGCGTCGAGTCCGCAGATCGGGGCGGCCCAGTCGGCGCTCTTGGGGGTGCCGTCGGTGCTGCCGTCGAGGTAGGCGGCGAGGGTGTCCCAGCCGGTGGTGCAGCGGTCGAGGAAGGCGCGGTCGTGCAGGCCCTCGGTGAGCAGGGTGTGGGTGAGGGCGAGCATGAGGGCGGTGTCGGTGCCGGGGGCGACGGGGTGCCAGTCGGTGGCGGGGCCGTCGGGCAGGTCGTCGCGGAGAGGGCTGACGAGTGCCACCTCCACCCCGGCGGCGGCGAGTTCGGCGAGGTGGCCGGGGGTGCCGTGGCGGGTGACCCCGCCCGGCGTGACGTGCACGTTCTTGGCGGGGATGCCGCCGAAGGCGACGATGAGCCGGGTGTGCCGGGTGATGACCGGCCAGGAGGTGGAGGCGCGGAGCACCGTCTCGGCGTCGCCGACGACGTGCGGCAGCAGCACGAGCGAGGTGCCGAGGCTGTAGGAGTTGCGGGAGCCCGTGTAGCCGCCGAACTGCGCCAGGAACCGATGCAGTTGGCTCTGCGCGTGGTGGAACCGCCCGGCGCTGGCCCAGCCGTAGGAGCCGCCGAAGACGGCCTGCGGGCCGTGTTCGGCGCGGACGCGGGCGAGTTCGGCGGCGACCAGGTCGAGTGCGGTGTCCCAGTCGACCTCGACGAAGGGCTCGTCGCCGCGCCGCGCGGACGGCCCGGGCCCGTGCTCCAGCCAGCCGGCCCGGACGGCCGGGCGGGCGACCCGGGTCGGGTGGCGGAGCGACCCGGGCACGCCGGCGAGCAGTGGCGACGGCGAGGGGTCGGCGGGGTGGGGCTCGACCGTGAGCGCGCCGCCGGGCCGGGTGCGGACCCGGAAGGCGCCCCAGTGCGAGGTCGTGGGCGTGGTCACGGCCGGCCGGCCCCGACCAGCGCGTCCGTGTCCGCGCTCTGCTCGCGCACCAGGCGGACGAGCGCCCCGTAGTCGCGGGCGTCCTCCAGCGGGCTGAAGCCGCGGATCAGCAGGGTGGAGACGCCGAGCGCGGTGTAGTCGAGCAGCGACTCGGCGACCTGCTCGTAACTGCCGACGAGTGCCGTGGAGTTGCCTGCGGCGCCGGTGGCCTTGGCGATGGCCGTCCAGAGCCGCTTGTCGTGCACCTCCGCCTGGTCGGCGTAGTCCAGCAGCCGCTGCGAGCCCTGCTGGGCGGAGTGGTCGAGGTTGAACTGCTTCCGGAGGTCGCCGACCCGCTCCCGGGTGAGCCGCAGGATCTCGGCGGCCCGCTGCCAGGCCTCGGCCTCGGTGGCGGCGGGGATCGGCCGCAGGCTCACGCTGAAACGCGGGTCGCGGCCGTGGGGTGCGGCGGCGGTGCGCACCTGCCGGATACGGTCGGCGATGCCGGCGAGCGGCTCGCCCCAGAAGGCGTACACGTCGGCGTGCCGGCCGCCGACCCGGACGGCGTCGTCGGAGGCGCCGCCGAAGTAGACGGGGATCGGCTCCGCCGGGCGGACGCCGGAGAGGGCGCCGCGCACGGTGTAGAACTCGCCCTCGTGGTCGAAGGGTTCGGCGGACTCCCAGGTGCGGCGGACGATCTGCAGGAACTCGTCCGTACGCCGGTAGCGGGTGGGCTTGTCGGTGAGGTCGCCGTCGCGGGCCTGGTCGGCGTCGTCGCCGCCGGTGATCACGTGCAGGGCGACGCGGCCGGGGTGGAAGGCGTCGAGGGTGGCGAACTTGCGGGCCGCCAGCGTCGGGGCGACGAAGCCGGGGCGGTGCGCGAGCAGCACGCCCAGCCGCTCGGTGTGCGTGAGCACCTGGTCGGCGACGGTGAAGCCGTCCGGGCTGGCGGAGGTGTGCGCCACCAGCACCCGGTCGAAGCCGGCCTCCTCGTGGGCGGTGGCGAGCGCCTTCAGGTAGCCGGGCTGGATGACGGCGCCGCTCGGCGCTCCGGACTCGCTCTGCGTGGAGACGGCGTCGGCCGCGCCGGAGGCGTTGCCCGTCTCGCTGACGGGCTGGGTGGCGGTGATGCCGATGAACTCGACGGACACGGGGGCGCTCCTGGGATCGGTGCAGCTGAGCGGGGAGGGGTTCGGGGCGGCGGCGCGGACGGGCCGGCCTGCGGGGTCAGCGGGCGGCGGGCCGGGAGAGGCGGGCCCGCCAGTGCGGTGCGTGGTCGCAGGCCACGGCCCGGTCGGCACCGGCCGGCTGCACGGCGGGACGGCCGGTGCAGGCGGCGTCCGCGAACGGGCAGCGGTGCGCGAAGGCGCAGCCGGAGGCCGCCGGCGGCCGGGCCGCCGGGGTGCGCAGCAGCGCGAGGTCGGCACGGTGGGCCCGGTCGAGGCTGGGCGCGGAGGCGGTGAGCAGCGCGGTGTACGGGTGGTGCGGGTCGGTCAGCACGGCCTCCGCCGGTCCGTGCTCGACGAGGCGGCCGCGGTAGAGGACGGCGATGCGGTCGGCGATGCCCGCGAGCGAGTCGAGGTCGTGGGAGATGACGACGACGGCGAGGCCGAGCTCCCGGCGGAGGGTGTCGAGCAGCCGCAGCACGTGGTTGCGGTTGGAGGCGTCCAGGGCGCTGACGGGTTCGTCGGCGATGAGCAGCCGGGGGCGGGTGACGATGGCCCGAGCGAGGGCGACGCGCTGGCGCTGGCCTCCGGAGAGCCGGCCGGGGGTGCGGTCGGCGAGTGCCCGGTCGAGGCCGACCCGGTCCAGTGCCTCCAGCACGCGGGGTTCGCGTTCCTCCCGCGCGACCCGGGCGACGGCGAGGGGTTCGCCGACGAGTCGGCGCACGGTCAGGTCGGGGTCGAGGGAGCGCAGCGGGTCCTGGAACATGTACTGGACGGCGCCGCCGCGCCGCGTCAGGCGCAGGGCACGGCCCCGCAGCGCGGTGCGGTCCTCGCCGTCGACGGTGATGCGGCCCGCGGTGACGGGGGCGAGGCCCACGACGGCCCGGGCGAGGGTGGTCTTGCCGGAGCCGGTCTCGCCGATCACGCCGAGGATCTCGCCGGCCCGGGCGTCGAGGTCGATCCCGTCGAGGACGAGGGGCCCGCCGGGGTGGCGGACGTCGAGGCCGCGGATCCGCAGCAGCGGTGCGCCGGGCGCGACGGCCAGGGGGGCTGCGGCGCGGAGCTCGGTGGTGACGGTCATGCGGGCACCTCCGTACGGTCGGTGGATCGGGCTCCCTGCAGGGCGAGTTCGTCGGCGCGCAGGCAGCGCACGGCGCGGGTGCCGTCGGCGGCACTGTGCACGGCGGTGAGCGGCACCGGGGCCGCGGTGCACGCGTCGGTGGCGTACGTGCAGCGGTCGGCGAAGCGGCATCCGGCGCCCGCGGTGCCGGGCTCGGGCGGGCGGCCGGGGATGACCGCGAGCTCGCGCCGGTGCCGGTCGCCGAGCGAGGCGACCCGCAGCAGCGCCTCGGTGTAGGGGTGGGCCGGGGCGGCGATGACCTCGGCGGTGGGGCCGTCCTCGACGATCTCGCCGGCGTAGAGGACGAGGAGGCGGTCGGTCACCTCGGCGACGACGGCGAGGTCGTGGGTGACGAGCAGCAGGGCGAGGCCCCGGTCGCGGCGCAGCCGGTCGAGGAGGTCGAGGACCTCGGCCTGGACGACGGTGTCGAGGGCGGTGGTGGCCTCGTCGGCGACGAGGAGTTCGGGCTCGCCGGAGACCGCGATCGCGATGAGGACGCGCTGCAGCATGCCGCCGGACAGCTCGTGCGGGAAGCGGTCGTGGACGCTCTCGGGGTCGTGCAGGCCGACCGCGGCGAACAGCGCGACCGCACGGCGGCGGGCCTCGGCCCGGGAGAGGCCGAGCCGCAGCCGCAGCGGCTCGGCGAGCTGCCGGCCGACGGTGAGCGACGGGTTGAGGTAGGAGCCGGGGTCCTGGAAGACGGCGCCGAGCCGGTCGCCGCGGACGCGCTGCCAGCCGCGCTCGCCGAGCGTGGTGAGCTCGGTGCCGCCGAGGGTGATCCGGCCGGCCGAGACCGCGGTGCCGGGCGCCGGGAGGCCCAGCACGGAACGGCAGGTCAGGGTCTTGCCGCTGCCGGACTCCCCGACGAGGCCGACGGCCTCGCCCGCGCGGACGGCGAAGGAGACGTCGCGGACGGCCTCGGTGCGGCCGTGGCCGACGGTGATGTGGAGGCCCTCGACGGCGAGCACGGGCTGGTCAGGCGTGGGCATCGGCCTTCTCCTTCGCTGCTCCGGTGGCGCTGTTGCCGGGAGCGGTGGCGCCGGGAGTGATCGCTGCGGGGTTGTCGGCCGTGGCCGCGGTGCCGGGGTGCCGGACGTCGGCCGGGTCGGCGTCGCGGACGGCGTCGGCGAGCAGGTTGAGCGCGCCGACGGTGAGCATGATCAGTGCGGCGGGCAGGGCGGGCGCCCAGGGCTGCTGGGCGAGGAAGCCCAGGTCGCTGGCGAGCATGCCGCCCCAGGTCGGTGCGGGCGGCTGGACGCCGATGCCGAGGAAGGTCAGCGAGGCGACGGTGAGCAGCGCCGTGGCGAGGGCGTGGGCGGTGGTGACGGCGACGGTCGGCAGCACCTTGCGCCAGATGTGGGTGCGCAGGATGCGGGCCCGGGTGGCGCCCATCAGCTCCGCGGCCTCCACGTACTGGGCGCGGTCGAGGCCGAGTGAGGCGGCCCGGGTGACGCGGAAGAACAGCGGGGCGAGGAGCACTCCGAGGGCCAGCATCGCCTGGTGCAGGCCGTTGCCGAGAATGCCGACGGCGGCGATCGCGAACAGGGTGAACGGCAGTGTCATCAGGGCGTCGACGGCGCGCAGCGACACCCAGGTGAGCGCGGGTGCCAGGCGGACGGAGACGATGCCGGGCACGACGCCCAGGAGCATCGCCGCGCCGACCGCCTCGACCGCGGCGAGCACGGAGAGGCCGGTGCCGGAGAGCAGTCGGCTGAGGACGTCGCGGCCGAGGTAGTCGGTGCCGAGCAGGTGGCCGCCGCCCGGGCCCTGCAGCACGTGCGCGACGTCCTGGGCGAGCGGGTCGAACGGGGCGACCGCCCCGCCGAGGACGGCGAGCAGGGCGATGAGGACGAGCACGGCGAGGGCGACGCGGGCGACGGGCTGCCGGAGGACGGCGCGGGTGGCACTCACGGTCGTACCTCCGTGCGGGCGGCAGGGCGGCGGGCGGCGGGGTTGAGGGCGAACAGGCCGGCGTCGACGGCGAGGTTGGCGGCGAGCACGACGGCGACGGTGACGAGCAGGGTGCCCTGGATGACCGGCACGTCGTGCTGTTCCGCCGCCCGCAGGGAGAGTTGGGCGATGCCGGGCAGGTTGAAGATCCGCTCCGTGACGACGGCCCCGCCGATGAGCATCGGCACGCTCATGCCGAGCACGGTGACGGCCGGTCCGGCCGCGTTGCGCAGCACGTGGCCGAAGAGGACGCGGCGCCGGGAGAGGCCGCGCATGACGGCGCCGGTGGCGTAGTTCTCGCGGAGGGCGCCGACGAGCGAGGTGCGCAGCTGCCGGGCGATGCCGGCTGCGGCGTCCAGGCTGAGGGCCAGCGCCGGCAGCAGGGCGAACTGCAGCCACTGGCCCGGGTCCTGGCCGAACGGCACGTACCCGCCGGAGGGCAGCAGGCCGAGCTGGACGGAGACCAGGGTGATCAGGCCGATGGCGATGACGAAGGCGGGCAGGGTGCCGAGCAGGGTGCAGACGGCGGTGACCGCCCGGTCGGTGCGGCCGCCGTTGCTGAGGGCGGCCGCGATGCCGGCCGCCGAGCCGAGCAGTACGGCGAACACCAGGGCCAGGCCGGCGATGGAGAGGTCGACGGGCAGCGCGGCGGCGATGCTGTCGGAGACCGGCACGGTGGTGAACCAGGAGCGGCCGAGGTCGCCGCCGAGGGCGTGCGTCAGCCAGCTGCCGTACTGCGCGGCGAGCGACCGGTCGAGGCCGAACTCGTGGTCGAGGCGGGCGATGTCGGCGGGGGTGGCGGTCTCGCCGAGGACGGCGGCCGCCGGATTGGCGTCGGAGACCGCGCCGAGGCCGAAGGTGAGCACGGAGGAGAGCAGGAAGACGGTGGCGGTGCCGGCCAGCACCCGGCCGGCCGAACGGGGCGCCCGCGCGGCCCGCCGGGCGAGCCTCCCGGCCGCCGTCCACCGGGCGGCCGGGAGGGAGGCGACCGCGGCGCTCATGACGCGGTCACTCCTTCGAAGCGCTGCACCACGGTGAACTCGGGGATCTTCGAGATGGAGCGGCGGCGGGCGAGCAGCCGGGGCACGCTGTAGAGGAAGACGTTGGGCATGGTGCGCACGGCCAGGGCCGTGGCGGCCTGCAGCACCTTCGGGTAGTCGGGCGAGTCGAGGGGGGTGCGGGAGACCTTCTCGACGGCGGCCTTCAGGTCGGGCGGGGTGGTGCGGCCGGGGTTCATCAGGCCCTGCTCGCCGAAGAGCACCTGGAAGGCCTGGGCGGCGGAGTCGCGGCCGGCGAACTGGTCGGTGAACAGCGCCTTGGAGTGCTGGATGTAGATGATCTGGGTGGCCTGCGCGGCCGGGACGACCTCGATGGTGGCGCGGATGCCGACGGCCTTGAGCTGGGCCTGGATCTGCTCGGGCAGGCCCTGCGCGGCGGAGGTCGTGATGGTGAGGTCGATCCCGTCGGCGTGGCCGGCGCGGGCGAGCAACTCCTTGGCCTTGGCGGGGTCGTACGCGAAGAGGTCCTCCGAGCCGGGGTCGTGTCCGACGTAACCCTTCGGGAAGGGCTGGTAGTTGACCTCGCCGTAGCCGAAGAGCTGGGTCTTGACGAGGGCTTCGCGGTCGATGGCGTACTTGACCGCGGCGACGACGTCGGGGTTGTCGAACGGCGCCTTGGCGGTGTTGACGTCGAGCACGGCGACCACCAGCGACGGGATGACCTGCACCTCCAGGCCGGCGGCCTTGGCGGCGGCGACCTGGCTGCCGGGGATCTGCGCGACGTCGAACTGCCCGGACTGCAGGCCGCCGACGACGGTGGCCGCGTCGGGCAGCGGGTACACCTCGAAGTTCTCGACCTTGATGGCGGCGGCGTCCCAGTAGACGGGGTTGCGGCGCAGCACGGCCTTGGTGTTGAGGGTGTAGGAGGTGAGGGTGAAGGGTCCGGCGCCGGCGGGCTTGGTGGCGATGCCGGCGGCGTCGGCCTCGAAGGCCTTCGGGTTGACGACGAGTCCGGTCTTGCCCGCCAGGAGGTTGGGCAACTGGTAGTCGGGCTGGGTCAGTTGGAGCACGACGGTGGTGGCGTCCGGCGCGGACACCTCCTTCACGTGCACGAGCTGCGGGGCGACCAGCGACTTGGCGGCGGTGCGGCCGCGGTCGAGGCTCTTCTTGACGGCGGCGGCGTCGAGCGGGGTGCCGTCGCTGAAGGTGAGGCCGGCGCGGAGCTTGAAGGTGACCGAGGTGCCGTCGGGGCTGTACGTCCAGCCGGTGGCGAGGGCGGGCACCGCGGTGCCCTTCTCGTCGAGCTTGGTGAGACCGGCGTAGACGAGCGACAGCACGTGGACGTCCCAGCCGGCCGAGGAGAACACCGGGTCCCACGAAGTGGGCAGCGCCCAGCCCCACTTGAGCGTTCCCGAGGTGCCTCCGGCACCGGTGGCGACCGTGCCGGCGCTGCCGCAGGCGGCGAGCGCGAGCGCAGCCCCGGCGCCCAGGCCGAGGCCGAGGAAGGAGCGTCTGGCGAGGTTCGGTGCGGTCTCGGGAAGTCGGTTCATGAGCGTGCGTCACCTTTCGCGGGCACACCGGGGAGGCCCGGGGCAGGCCTCCGCTCCGGGGCACGGGGGCCACGGGCAGGGGTCTGGGCACGGGCGTCGGCGGGCACCGACGGTTCTGGGCCGAGTCTGGGGAGGCGGCGGCCGGCGCAGGCCTGCTCAGAGCAGGGTGCGGTGAACGGCCGGGCCGGGAATTTCGGCCGACGGGGCCCGGCGCTCAGAGGCGCGGCGAGGCGGGTCGGCGGGTGCGGCGGGCAAGGAGGCCGCCGGGGAGAGCAGGGCGCTCAGCGACAGAGGTCGCTGCTGGTGCGCCGGAAGTCCACGTAGCGGCACACCACGTTGGGGTGTGTGGAGAGCATGCGCTCATCCTGGCCAGTGCGGGGCCCGACTGTCAATGGACACCAATTGGTGTCTCATTGGGCGGTACGGCCGCCCCGCACCGCCCCGATCCACCGACTGCGAACGGTCCTTGCTGCTCAGAGGCGTACGGACACGCGACGCCCCGCGGGCCGCGGCACCGCGCGGAGCACCCGCGCCGCACCGGGCACCGGCGCCGCGCGGCCGGTCCCGCACGGAGGCCGGGACCGTACGTGCGGACGGTCGTTCCCCACGGACGGTCGTTCCCCACGGGCGGTCAGCCCCGCACCGGCGACGGGTCACGGCCGGCGAGCAGCAGCGAGCCGGCTGCCTCCCCCGGGTGCAGGTACAGCGGGCCGTTGGCGGTGGGCACCTCGACGGCACCGCTCGGCCGGGCCCCGCCACCCCCGGGCAGGTCCTGCACCGTCAGGCTGCGGTACCGGTCGAGGAGTTCCCCGGCGGACGGCACGGACGGCTCCGGCACGGCGGCGCGCAGCCCCGGACACACCGCCTCGGCCGCCGCCAGGTACGCCGGGAGCGGTCGCCAACCGGGCACCGCCCGGCGGCCCGCGGGACCGTGGAACACCAGCGTCGGCAGCGCGTACCGGTGGCCGTCCTCGGTCTCCTTCGCCGCCCCCGGGTGCGGGCCGTCCGCCCGCAGCCCGACGACCTCGGGCACCGGGCGGCGGGTCTCGGCGCGGTCCCGGGCGATCCGGGCACGCGCGGCGGGGCCGTCGGCGTCGGCGCACAGCCGGTCGAGGTCGAGCCCGGGTACGCCCCGCAGCGCGGCCCGCACCCGGGCCGGCGTGTCGGCGGGCTCGCCGAGCACGAACACCGTCTCGCGCAGCCGACGCAGCACCCGTTCCGCGACCTGCTCCCCCTGGAGTTCGGCGGCGGCCGCGGCGAGCGAGGACGGCACGCTGCTCGCCGCCACCCAGCGCAGCTCCGCGGCGCGCGGGGCGCCGGTGTGGGTGGCGATGCCGTCGAGCCGGGCGGCGTACCAGGCCGTCTCGGCGGCGGGATCGGGAGCCGGGTCGTCCTCGTCCTCGAAGAGGAGGCCGAAGACGCGGCGGTGCCGGGCGCGGCCCGCCAGCGCGCGGCGCAGCCGGCGCAGCACGGGTTCGGAGCCCCACGCCCACGGACAGAGCGGGTCGGTGTACTCGACGACTTCCAGGGCCTCGCCGGCCGCGGCAGGGCCGGCAGGCACGGCGGGAGCCGGAGGCGCGGCGGGCCCAGGCGGCGCGGCGGGCCCGGCGGTCCCCTCGTGCGGCCCGCTCACACCGGCTCCCCCACCCGGGGGCGGCCGGCGGCCGGGCCGGTGGCGTGCACCAGTCCGGCGACCGTGGTGTCGGCGAGAATCGCCCGGGCGTGCTCCTCGACGGTGCGCCAGACGGCGGGCAGCGCGTCGGCGGGGCCCGGGTAGTCGAGGCCGCCGAGCGGCTCGCCCCTGAGGGTGATGACCTCGCCGTCCACGGCCTGCACCACGTCGAGCAGGGTGATCTGGTCGGCGGCACGCCCGAGCCAGTAGCCACCCTCGCAGCCGCGCTGGCTGCGCACCAGCCCGGCCCGGCGCAGGTCGCCGACGACGGACTTCAGGAACCGGAACGGAATGCCCTGGGAGGAGGCGATGGCCTCGCACGTGAGCGGACGCGCTGCGTCGCAGGCGAGTTCCACCAGCGCGCGGGCGGCGTAGTCCGCCTTCGCGGAAATATGCATGTGCACGAGTATCCACTGCGCGGCGCCGTCTTCAAGCCCCTTCCCGGCGTGGCGGGTTGGCACGCCGGCCGAAAGGACACCTCTTGACATCCTTTCGGTCGCCCGCCTAGCGTCCACCGTACGTCGGCCGCCGCGCCCGACCGGCGGCCGCGGCACGCCCACGGCCCCGGGGCGCCCTGCAGCGCGCGCCCGTACGCCCTCCGCCAGCCTCGCCCCCGCACCGGGAGACCGCCATGTCCACAGCCTCCAGCCACCCCGCACCGGCCGCCGGCCCGGCGGGCGCGGCCTGCACCGAGGCCGGCACCGGCTTCCACCCGCACCTGCCCGGCGAGGGCGCCGCGGCGTCCGGCGGGCTGCGCGCCCGGCTGCACCACATCCGCGCGGACGCACTGGACGGCGACACCGCACAGACCGGCGGCATGCGCCGGTTCGCCGCGATCAGCGGCGGCACGGTCGGCTCGGAGAAGCTCTGGATGGGCCAGACCCACGTCGCCCCCTCCACCGCCTCCTCCGACCACCACCACGGCGATTCCGAGACGGCGATCCACGTGGTCAGCGGGCACCCGGAGTTCGTCTTCGTCGACGACTCCTCCGGCGAACCGGTCGAGGTGCGGCTGCGCACCGGCCCGGGCGACTACATCTTCGTGCCGCCCTTCGTGCCGCACCGCGAGGAGAACCCCGACCCCGCCGAGGAGGCCGTGGTGGTGATCGCCCGCAGCACGCAGGAGGCGATCGTGGTCAACCTGCCCGGCCTGTACCCGCCCGCGGCAGGCTGACCCGCCCCCGCCCGTCCCTGGGCCTGCGGACCCGCGAACCCGCAGGTCCGCAGCCCCGCAGGTCCACGGGTCTGCAGGTTCGCAGGTCCGCAGGTCGGCGGCACGGTCAGACGAAGCGCCAGAGGTGGTCGCGGGTGCCGTTGTCGTCCCACTGCACGATCTGGGCGCCCTGCGCGGTGGACGCGCCGGTGACGCCGAGCACCTTGCCGCTGTTGAGGTTCTCGATCCGGAAGTACCCGTCGGCGCCGTAGCGCAGCCGCCACAGGTGGTCGCGGGTGCCGTTGTCGTCCCACTGCAGCACGCGGGCCCCGGCGGCGGTCGACGCCCCTTCGACCCCGAGCACCTTGGCGCTGTTGAGGTTGCGCAGCCTGAACGCGCCGTCGGCGTCGCGCACCGCCTCCCAGAGGTGGTCGGCGGTGCCGTTGTCGCCCCACTGCACGGCGAGGCCGCCGGCCGCCGTCGACATGCCGGAAACGCCCAGCAGCAGTCCGCTGTTGAGGTTCTGGATGCGCCGCTGCCCGTTCGGCACGAACCACCAGTCGTGTCCGGCGGTGCCGTCGTCGGTGTCCTGCACCACCTTGGCGCCGGCCGCCGTCGAGGCACCGAGCACGGCCAGCACCTTGCCGCTGCCGCCGTTGCGGAGGCGGTGCCGTCCGCCGCCCCCGTCGACCGGGGTCCACAGGTGGTCGGCGGTGCCGGTGTCGCCCCACTGGAGGGCGTCGGCGTCGTCGGCGGTGGACATGTCCCTGATGCCGAGCACCTTGCCGCTGTTGCCGTTGCGCAGCTTGAGGGCGGTGCCGGAGACGACGAGCTGCCAGTCGTGGTCGGCGGTGCCGCTGTCGTTCCACTGCAGGGCCTGGCCGCCGTCGGCGGTCGACATGTCCTTGATGCCGAGCACCAGGCCGCTGGTGGCGTTGACGAGTCGGAAGCCCGACGTGCCGGCGCGGCCGTCGGCGTTCCAGTAGACGCTGTAGTTCTGGTGGTGGTTGTCGTAGAACGGCACGAGGTTCACGGTCGCGCCGTCGGCCGTCGCGGTGAACGTCAGCGGCGTGCCGGCCGCCTTGACCGAGCCCGAGGTGAGCACCGGCAGCCGTCCCGCGAGGTTGGTCGTGCCGTACGCACCACTCAGCACCACGGGCCCGTAGGTGAGGGCCTGCACGTACGGGTCGTCGTTGGCCGCGCGCACGCCCAGGCTCATCGGCAGCCGCACGGTGACGGTGTCGCCGGAGGCCCAGGTGCGCGTGACGGCGGCGTAACTGCCGGGTGTGGTGGCGATGTTCTGCACGGTGCCGTTGACGCTGACGGTGGCGCCGGTGGTCCAGCCGGGGATGCGGATCCGCATCGTCCAGCTGCCGGCGGTGCCGGTGACGGTGAGCGTGCTGGTGTCCGACGCGGGGAACGTCGTGGCCTGGGTGACGGTGACGCCGCGGGCCGCCCAGGTGAGCGTGGAGGCGATGAAGAGGTTGACGTGGAGCGAGGAGTCGTCGGAGAAGTAGATCGAGTCCATCAGCTTGGTCTGGGTCTCCAGACCGGTGCCCTGGCAGCAGGTGAAGGTGTCGTAGTCGCGGCTGTAGAACCGCTGCCCGCCCGGCACGGTGGGGGTGAAGTAGCAGACGTGGCCGTGCGCGTCGGCCGGGTCCTGCTGGCCGAGCAGCTGGTTCGTCAGCGCGTTCTCGTAGTAGTCGGCGTACGCCACCCGGCCGGGGTCGAGGGCGAAGAGCTCGCGGGTGAGCTTGAGCATGTTGTACGTGTTGCAGCTCTCGCACGTGTTGTCGGTCAGGAACCGGGCGACGGCGTTCGGCGGCTGGAAGAACTCGCCGACGCTGTTGCCGCCGAAGGCGTACGTGTGGGCGCCGGTGACGATGTCCCAGAAGTTGACGGCGATGTCGCGGTAGCGGGTGGTGCCGGTGGCCTTGTACTCGCGGACGGCGCCGACGATCTTCGGGATCTGGGTGTTGGCGTGCAGGCCGGAGAGTTCGTCGGCGCGGGCGGCCAGCGGGTCGATCACCGCGGCGTGGTCGAAGCGCTGTGCGACGGCGAGCCACCGGGCGTCGCCGGTGTACTGGTACAGGTCCGTGAGCACGGCGTTCATGCCGCCGAACTCGGTGCGCATGGTGGTCTGCATCTGCGCGTAGGTCAGCCGGCCGGTGCGGAAGTCGACCCATCCGGCCAGCCGGAGCAGCACGTCGCGGGCCTGGGTGCTGCCGGTCAGCCGCCACACGTCGAGCAGGCCGGCCAGCGTCTTGTGGATGCAGTAGTACGGCACGCCCTTGCGGGTGCCGGTCTCCACGGTGTCGAAGTCGGACTCCGGAAAGCCCGACAGGTAGCCGGAGTTGAACCCGGCCGCCGCGGCCTGACACTTCGCCAGCTCGGCCACCATGTAGGCGGCCTTGTCACGGAAGGCGGTCTCCCCGGTGACGGCGTACGCCTGTGCGAGCCCGCTGAGGAAGTGGCCCTGGCTGTGCGTGCGGAACTCGAAGGTGGGGGCCTCCCAGCCGTAGCACTGCTCCGCCCCCAGGGTGGAGAGCCGGTGGTTGAGGCGGAAGTTGTAGAGCAGCCGGTCGGCGTTGACGAAGCGCAGGTAGGCGAGGGTGCGGTTCATGTTGTCGCGCCAGCGTCCGGCGCCCAGTTGGACCTGGCCCAGCTCGAACGGCCGGACGACGGCGCCGATGTCGGTGCGGACCTGCGGTAGGACGGTGACGGCGGCCGCAGCCGCAGCCGCGGCGTCGGGTGCTGCGGCGGGTGCAACGGCTGGTGCTGCGGCAGGTGTTGCGGCGGCGGCCGTGAACGGGGTGGCGCCGGCCAGGGCGGTCCCCCCGGCGGCGGCGAGGAAGAGCCTGCGGTTGATCTCGGACATGGTGCCGGGACATCCCTTCGACGGGGGAACCTGGCGACGCGCGGGTGTCGGGGCGGGTGCGCGATCGCGGTCCGGGGATGGTGGAGCCGGTGCCCGCGCGGCGCGCCGCTCGGAGCGGCGCCGGGGTCATCGGCGCTCTGGATTGTTAGCGCTCACAGATTGAGTGTCAAGACATCCGGCAGAGTCGCGGTCCACCCCGACCCGCTTGAGCAGGAGACCGGCAGGCGAGGCGGGCCCAGCGCCCACCCGCCCGCAACGGGACGGGGACTGCCGATCGAGGCCACCCCCGCCCGATCCGCGGACACTCCCAAGCCGCGCTTCTTTCGGGCGCCTTGGCGCGACCAGGGCTTCCGGCGCGACCCGGAAACACGGCCGCGCACGCATATTGACATGTCATTTGTGAGCGCTAACACTCAACTCTGGTACAGACGCCGCCTTCCAGCGCCTCCCCCACCCACCCGTCGACCCCGGATCGAGGCACCATGGCGCACTCCGGGCGACTGCTCTCCGGCATCCTCGGAGCGGCCCTCGCCTTCGGCCCTCGGACGCCTCCGCCGACCGGGCCGCCGACACCACCCGGCCGACCGCGGCCCCCTGGCGCCCTGACGACGCCCCGTACCGCGCCGGGCGGGGCTGCCCCCCGCCCGGCGCACCCGGGCTGCTCCCGCCCCTCGCCCGGCGCGGCCCGAACTCCCCTGCCGTACCGGCCTTCTGGGCGACCGTCCGGAAGGCCGGTACGCTGCCGTAGGCGGTCCGTGCCGTCGCCGACGCGGGGGGTCGCACATGTCGAACACCGTTCTGCTGCTCCTGTCCCTCGGCCCGCTCGCCCTGATCCTGGCGCTGATCGCCGTACAGCGGGCGAACGAGGTCGACGACGCGTACACCGGGGAGGTGACCGACCGGTGGGTCAGCACGTCGTCCGGCACCTACGGCACGACGACCCGCTGCATGGTGCGGATCCGCACCGACGGGGGCCGGGAGCTCGCCGTGGCGGTGGACGGCCGGACGTACCAGGCGCTCGGCGTCGGCGACCGGGTGGTCAAGACGCCGGGTACGCGCTGGCCGGTGCGGTCGGAGTGACGGGCTCCGCCGGCGACTCCGCCCGGCTCGGGACGGCGGGGAGGGTCGGGGTGACCGGGAGGACCGGGGTGACTGGGAAGTCCGAGGGCTCCACGACGGGGCCGTCCGGGCCGCCCGGGGCGTCCGCCCGTCCGTGGCGGCCCGGCGTCGTGCCGAAGGCGAGCCGGAACGCCTCGATGAAGCTGCTGGGCGTGGCGTAGCCGCAGGCCGCTGCCGTCGCGGTGACCGTGCGGCCGGTCGCGAGCAGGGTCAGCGCGTGCTGCAGCCGCAGCTGGGCCCGCCACTGCGGGAAGCTCATGCCGGTCTCCCGCCGGAAGAGGCGGCTGAGCGTGCGCTCGGACGCCCCGACGGCCGTGCCCAGCTCGGCCAGCGTCCGCGGATCACCCGGGTCGGCGCCGAGCAGGGCGGCGACGTCGCGCAGCCGGGGGTCCTGCGGGGTGGGCAGCCGCCGGTCGAAGGAGGGCGCCTCGGCGAGTTCGTCGAGCGCGACCAGTTCCAGGCGCTCGCGGCGGCCGCCGGTCGGCGCGTGCGGCCCGCTGAGCACGCCGATCACCTCGCGCAGCAGCGGACTCACGGCCAGCACGGTGGGGGCGTCGAGGGCGAGCGGGTTGACGTCGGCGGCGAAGGTCAGGCAGCGCAGCTCGCTGGGCCCGTGCGCCCGGTGCGCGTGCGGCACACCGGCCGGGATCCACACCGCGCGGTGGCCCGGCACCGCCCACGAGCCGCGCGCGGTGGAGACCTGGAGCACGCCGCGGGCGGGGCAGATCAGCTGGTTGACGCTGTGGAAGTGCCAGTCGATGCGTTCGCGGTCGGCCAGCGGCACCCTGCTGGGGCCCTGCGGATCACGGCGGGTTGTCGACACAAGATGTCAGAATACCGAAAGCCCGCACCCGGTCGCGGACGCCAGGCTGGTCGCCGTCAGCGGACACCATGGACGGCAGGGGGCACGGCGCATGGCCGGCACACGGCACCAGCAACCACAGCGGCACCGTCGCGAAGGGCACGGCACGGGCGCGACGCCACCAGCGCCACCAGCGGCAACGGAAGCGACGGCAGCCACGGCGGCCGGGCAGGACACCCGGCAGGGGGTGTGGCGGCGGATGCGGCTGTGGGGCCTGGCGCACGCCGTCGACGACCTCTACCAGGGGCTGGTGCCCGCGGTCGTGCCGTACTTCGTGCTCGACCGCGGTTACGGCTACGTCGCCGCAGGCGGGCTCACCCTGGCCGCCACGCTGGGCAGCTCGGTGCCGCAGCCCGCGATCGGGATGGCCGTCGACCGGATGCGGCTCGGCCGGCTGCCCGCGGCCGGACTCGCCCTCGCCGGCATCGGGCTGGGCCTGTCGGGCCTGGCGCACTCGTACGCCGCCGTGTGGGCGCTGGTGCTGCTCTCCGGGCTGGGCGTGGCGATGTTCCATCCGTCCGCGGGCAAGGCCGCCCGGGAGGCCGCCGGGGACAGTACCGCCGCGATGAGCGTCTTCGCGGCGGGCGGCAGTGTCGGCTTCTTCCTGGCGCCGGTGCTCGCCACCCCCGCCCTGGCGGCCTGGGGCGTGCGGTCGACCCTCCTCTTCATGCCGCCCGCCCTCCTGATGGCGTACGTGCTGCTGCGCGGCCGCCACCGGCAGCGCGCCCTCGCCGCGGCGCGGGCGGCACAGGTGCGGAACGGCGCCGACCGGTGGCCGCCGTTCCTGGTGCTCACGGCGGTGGAGGTGGTGCGGTCGGTGGTCTTCTTCGGTGTCAGCACCTTCGTCGAGCTGTACTGGCTGCGCGACCTGCACGCCTCGCACGCCCTGGCGGGCACCGCGCTGGCGTGCTTCCTCGGCGGCGGTGTCGCCGGGACGCTCGGCGGCGGGCGGCTCGCCGACCGGATCGGCATGGTGCGCACGGTGCAGCTGGGCACGGCACTGGCGGTGCCCGCGCTCGCGGGGCTGTGCCTGGCACCGGGCCGACTGGTGCCGCTGCTCTTCGCGGTGCTGACCGGCGCCGCCCTGAACCTGCCGTTCGCGGTGCTGGTGAAGCTCGGGCAGGACTACCTGCCCACCCGGCCGGGAACGGCGGCCGGCGTCACGCTGGGCCTGGCCGTGAGCGCCGGCGGGCTGGTGGCACCGCTGCTGGGCCTGGTGGCGGACGCGCACGGGCCGCAGGGCGTGCTCGCGGTGCTCTGCGGGGTGCCGGTGGCCGGGCTGGCGCTGGGTGCGTTCCTGGTGGAACCGGGGCAGGAGGCGGGTCCGTCGTCGCCGGTGTGACGGGGGCCATGTCGGGGGTGGTGGTGCGGGGGTGGGTGGTGGGCGGGGGGTGGGGTGGTGGTGACGGTCTGTCGATGGTGTGGGCGGGGTCACGGGGGTTTTTCGGTGACGGGGGCCACATCGGGGGGTGGTGGTGGGTGGTGGGTGGCTCAACGGTGGGGGCGGGTGGGGTGTCGTACCGGTGGTAACGGTGCTCTGGCCTGCGGTGAAACCGAAATGCTGGATTTGTCCGGTTCGGCCTCGTAGCTTCGAAACCAGTGCAGCGAGCCACCGCGGCCCCCGGGCCGAAGGAGCGGGTTCCGCAGCACCGAGGAACGCAAGGCCCATCGCTGGGCCTGTCGACGCAGGGTCCGGCCGTACGGTCGTGGCCCGCCCGGAACCGCCCGGGACACCGAGAGGAACCGTATGATCTTCCGTCGCGAGACCACCACCGCCGGCACCACCACCGCCACCCCGGGCAAGCGCCGGGTGCGGATGGCGGTCATGGGCGGCGCGCTGGCCGTCCTGCCGGTGGCCGGGCTCGTCACGGCGAACACCGCCTCCGCCGCGCCGGTCTCCACCTGGGACAAGGTCGCGCAGTGCGAGGCGACCGGCAACTGGGCGGTCAACTCGGGCAACGGCTTCTACGGCGGTCTGCAGTTCACCTCGCAGACCTGGGGCGCCTTCGGCGGCCACGCCTACGCCGCGAACGCGCACCAGGCCAGCAAGGCCCAGCAGATCGCCGTCGCCGAGAAGGTCCTGGCCGCGCAGGGCCCCGGTGCCTGGCCGGTCTGCTCCGTCAAGGCCGGCCTCACCCGCTGAGCCCTGGCACCCGAACCCGCTGAACACCCGGCCGGGACCCGGCCGACCCCGCGCGTAGCCCGCGCCACCCGAACGGCCCGCACCCCTACCCCGGGAGCACGGCCGCCGACGCCCCCTGCACCGCCGCGACCCGGCGAGGCAGGGGGCTCGCCGTTTTCCGGGATCACGGACGGACGACGACCGCCGGCGGCGGGAACGGCTCCCGCAGGGTGAAGGCCTGCGGGCTGTCGATCGGGACGAGTAGGCGAGCAGGCGAGCGATCCGCGCACCGCGCGCGGGACCGAGCCGGAACGGGCCGGGGCCGCCACCGGCGTACAGGTGGCGGCCCCGGCCCGGCAGCGGCGTCAGGCGTAGGCGTTGAACTCGGTGACCGACCACCAGGAGGTGGCCGTGCCGGTCTGCACGACCTTCACGTACCGGGCGCTCTGCGCCGGGAAGTCGACCGTCACCAGCGCCCCCGCACCACTGCCGGACGCCACCGCCGACCCCCACGACACCCCGTCCGAGGACAGGAACACCTGGTAGCCCCGCGCGTAGTCGTTCGCACTGCCACCCGAGTCCATCGAGATCCGCGCCAACGACCGCACCGCACCGGTGTCCACCGTGATGCTCTGCCCCGACACCATCGGCGCACCCGACGACCAGCGCGTCCCCGCGACACCGTCCAGCATGTTCGCCGCCACGTCACCGCCCCCGGTCGAGGACGCCGACGCCGACCACCCCGTCCGCGGCAGGACGGTCGGCGAACCGCCGGTGCCGCCGCCGGTGGTGTACGCGTTGAACTCGGTGACCGACCACCACGAGGTGGCCGTGCCGGTCTGCACGACCTTCACGTACCGGGCGCTCTGCGCCGGGAAGTCGACCGTCACCAGCGCCCCCGCACCACTGCCGGACGCCACCGCCGACCCCCACGACACCCCGTCCGAGGACAGGAACACCTGGTAGCCCCGCGCGTAGTCGTTCGCACTGCCACCCGAGTCCATCGAGATCCGCGCCAACGACCGCACCGCACCGGTGTCCACCGTGATGCTCTGCCCCGACACCATCGGCGCACCCGACGACCAGCGCGTCCCCGCGACACCGTCCAGCATGTTCGCCGCCACGTCACCGCCCCCGGTCGAGGACGCCGACGCCGACCACCCCGTCCGCGGCAGCAGGGTGAGCCCGCCGCCGGTGCCGCCGCCGGTGGTGACGGTGGTCTGGCCGGTCAGGCGGAGGTCACGGGAGGAGGAGCCGACGGAGACGGTGTGGGTGCCGGCGGCGGTCGTCCACGAGCCGGACCAGTACTGGAAGCTGCGGGCGTCCAGGGTGAGGGTCACGTGCTTGGTCTGTCCCGGGTCGAGGGCGACCTTCTGGAAGCCGCGCAGGTTCTTCGGCGGCTCACCGCTCGCGGCCGGCTGGCCCACGTACACCTGGGCGACCTCGGAGCCGGCACGGGTGCCGGTGTTGGTGACGTCGAAGCCCACCGCGACGCTGCCGGAGGCGTCCGGCGCGGAGACGGTCAGGCCGGAGTAGCCGAAGGTGGTGTACGAGAGGCCGTAGCCGAACGGGAAGAGCGGCGCCTTGTTCTTCGCGTCGTACCAGCGGTAGCCGACGTTGATGCCCTCCGTGTACTGCACGCTGCCGTTCTGGCCGGGCCACTGGGCGGCCGTCGCGGCCGGCACGTCGGCGAGCGACTTCGGGAAGGTCACCGGCAGTTTGCCGGAGAAGTTGGTGTCGCCGTAGAGCAGGGAGGCGATCGCCGTGCCGTCCTCCTGGCCGGGGTACCAGTTCTCCACGATGCCCTGCACCGCGTCGGCCCACGGCATGGTCACCGCGGAGCCGCTGTTGACGACCACCACCGTCCGCGGGTTGACCGCGGCGACATCGGCGACGAGCTGGTTCTGCGCGGCGGAGAGGTCGATGTCGCGCAGGTCGGAGCCCTCGGACTGGAAGTCGCTGACGAAGACCACGGCGACGTCGGAGGTGCGGGCGGTGGCCACGGCCTGGTCGTGCGGCGTCTGGCCCGGCACCTGCCAGCCGAGGGCCGCACTGCTGCCGCCGCCCGCCTGGTAGTAGTCGACCTCGATGCTCACCGGCTGCCCGGCGGTCAGCGTGATGCTGCCGGTGCGGGTCGTCGGGCCCTGGTTGTACCAGTTGTTGATGACCTGCTGGCCGTTGACGATCAGCCGGGAGCCGTCGTCGCTGTTCAGCGAGAACTGGTAGCTGCCGCTGGTGGGGGGCGTCAGGGTGCCCGTCCACTTCACCGACCAGTTGGTGGTGTTGACGCCCGGCGCGGGCGAACGGCCGCCCCAGACGGTGTCGACGGCGGAGTCCACCCGGCTCGTCACCACGGCGCCGGAGAGGTCGGTGCTGTTGTGGTACTCGCCGTACAGGCCCGTACCGGTGCCCGAGGACGGCTTCAGGACGGACGTCGGCACGGGCGGCAGCGAGCCGTCGGCCGACGGCACCCCCTGCGCGAACGTGACGGTGGCGGACGATCCCGCCCGGTCCTTGATGCCCTGGTAGGGCGTCACGACGTACGGGGCGTTGACCGCGGCACTGCCGCCGCCCTGGGTCATGGCCCCGGCACCCGCGCTGTCGCCGATCACCGCGATCGAGCGGACCGACGGGGCCACCGGCAGCACGGACGCGCTGTTCTTCAGCAGGACGCTGCCGTCCTGGGCGACCTTCCGGGAGACGGCCGCGTTGGCGGCGGAGGTGACGACGGCGTCCCGGTTGCCGTTCTGGGTGCGGTCGAAGAGGCCGCGGCGGAACATCGACACGAGCACCCGCCGGGTGTGGTCGTCGACCGTCGCCTGCGTGACCTGCCCGGCGGCGACGGCGTTCGTCAGCGCGGTGCCGTAGTAGTCGCTGCCCGGCATCTCCACGTCGAGGCCGTTGTTGGCGGAGGCCACGGTGGAGTGGGTGGCGCCCCAGTCGGCGGTGATGAAGCCCTTGAAGCCGAACTCACCCTTGAGGATGCCGTTCTGGAGCGGTCCGTTCTCGCAGGCGAAGGCGCCGTTGACGGCGGAGTACGAGCACATCGCGGAGTCCGCGCCGCCCTGCCGCACGGCGGTCTCGAACGCCGGGAGGTAGACCTCGTGCTCGGCCCGGTCGGAGACGACCGCGTTGTCGGCGATCGAGTTGCGATTGGTCTCCTGATTGTAGACCGCGAAGTGCTTCACCTGCGCCATCGGGCCCTGGCTCTGGATGCCCGTGATGTCCGCCGCGGCCAACTGGCCCGCGAGGTAGGGGTCTTCACCGAACGACTCGAAGGCCCGGCCCCAGCGCGGGTCACGGACGATGTTGACGGTCGGGGCGAGCACGACGTTGGTGCCCTTGCCCCACTGCTCGGAGCCGAGCACCTGGCCGTACTGCCGCATCAGGTCCGGGTCCCAACTCGCCGCCCCGGCCACGGGCGCGGCCAGCTGGGTCACGCCGGTCAGGCCGTCGCCCGCACCGACCGGGCCGTCCTGGAAGTGCAGCGCGGGAATGCCCAGCCGGGTGTTGGCGGGCACGCAGCCCGCGTAGCCGCAGGACGGGCCACCGTGCAGCATGGTGAGCTTCTCGGCCTGGGTCATCGCGGCGAGCAGTTCGTCGGCACGCTGCTCGGGGGTCTGGGCCGCGTTGGTCCAGGGCTGGTCTGCGGCCTGCGCGGGGGCGCCGAGGACGGCGAGCGCCCCGGCCACCAGCAGCGCGGCGACGGACCCGGCCAGGGCGGATCGCGGTTTCGGACGACGCACGGGGACTCCTGACGACAAGAGAGGCCGCGGGCCTGCACGGCACGCGGCCGAGTGGGGGGTGACCGCCGCCGGGCACCGGTCCGGGGCCGCCCCGGGTGGGGAGGCGGCCCCGGAGGGGCGGCGGACCGTTGGGGTCGCCGCGCGGGGGGTGGGTGCGGGGCCGGTGCCCGTGGTGGGGGTCCGGCGCTGCGGGTGGGGGTTCGGCGGTTCTGGTGGGGGCTCGGCGGTTCGGTGGGGGGTTCGGCGGTTCTGGTGGGGGCTCGGCGGTTCGGTGGGGGGTTCGGCGGTGGGGACGGCGTGCTCGTACGTGCGCGTGCCCGTACGGGCGGGTGGGGGTGCCGTCGCGCGAGGAGAGGCCGCCGGTGCGTGCGGTGGGGTGGGTGGGCACCGCGCAGCCTCAGAGAGCGCTCTCCCGGAGTCTGCTGGGACTCCGGGGACCTGTCAAGACATCGCACCGCACCGGCGGCGTCGACCATCGCAGCACAGGAGCTCGCGCACGGCTCGAAAACCCGCCCGGACCTGCCGGAACGTCACTCCGCAGCGCCGAATCCCGGCTCGGCCCCGACTCAAGGCCGGAGGCGCCGCACGGTCACAGGAAGGCGACACCTCGGGAGAGCGCTCACTCGCCCTCCCGGTCGTCAGCCCTCACCCCCGGGCGCTCCCCCGGGTGCTCACGCCTGCACGGGTGCGGCCGCGGCGACGCGGAAGCCGGTGTTCCCGGTCGAGCTGTCCGGCGTGTTGGAGCTGCGGGCCGCCACCCGGTAGCGGTTGCAGTACGAGTCGTGGCACATGTGCGAGCCCCCGCGCATCACGTGGGCGGTACCGGTGGGCGGCCCGACCGGGTCGACGCGCGGTCCCGTGCGGTGGAAGTCGGCGCTGAAGCGGTCGGCGCACCACTCCCACACGTTGCCGACCGTGTTGTAGAGGCCGAAGCCGTTCGGCCGGTACGAGCGGACGGGTGCCGTGCCGCGGTGCCGCCCGGTGTTCGACGTCGGGAAGACGCCCTGCCAGATGTTGAGCATCTCCCTTCCGTCCGGCGCGAGTTCGTCGCCCCACGGGTAGCGGCGCTGCTCCAGGCCGCCACGCGCGGCGTACTCCCACTCGGCCTCCGTGGGGAGCCGGGTGCCCGACCACGCGCAGTAGGCCCGGGCGTCGTTCCAGGAGACGTGCACCACCGGGTGGTTCTGCCGGGCGGCGAAGCCGGAGCCGGGGCCTTCGGGGTGCCGCCAGTCGGCACCCTCCACCGCGTGCCACCACGGGGTGCCGGCGACCGTACGGGACGCGGCCCGCAGCGCGTCGGGCAGGAACCCGGCGAAGACGAACGAGAAGCCGAACCGCTCGGCGTCGGTGACGTACCCGGTGTCCTTGACGAACGACGCGAACTCGGCGTTGGTGACCGCGGCCGGGGCGATCCTGAAGGCCCCGATCTCCACCGGGCGGACCGGCCCCTCGCCGTCCGCGGGGAAGCCCACCGGATCGTCGGTGCCCATCAGGAAGCGCCCGCCGGGCAGGTCGACCAGACCCCGGGCGGCCCGCAGCGCCGCCGGCGAGGGCCGCTCGGGCGCGGCGGGGTGCACGTCCGTGGGGTGCACGCCTGCGGGGTGCGCGTCCGCGGGGGCCCCGGCCGCGGGAGTCCGGGCCGCGGGGGCGGCGAGCGCGAGCAGGACGGGGCCCGCCGGGTCCTCGTCGGACGGCGGGTTTCCGGGGGTGCAGCAGGCGCGCATCGGTGCTTCCAGGGGGTCGTCGGGCGGGCGTGGTCGAGCCTAGCGGCCGTGGGAGGGAGCCCGGCCGGGCCGCCCGGAGCGTGGGGTGCTCCGGGCGGCCTGCGGCGAACCCCGGGTGGGGCCGGGGCGTTTCGGTCCCGGGCGGCCGGCGCCCGGGCGGATCAGGCCGACCGGTCAGCGGCCAGTGCGGACGCCAGCGCGGGTATGCCGAGCCGCTGTTCGTCCTGCGGCGTGGCCTGGTAGAGCAGGTTGGTCAGCTGGTGCGGGTCCGCGACGAGGTCGTAGTACTCGCGGAAGACCACCTCGCCGGTGCCGACGGGCTTGCCCGCGGCGTCCGTGTGGATCTTGTAGTACTCGGTGTACTGCTTGCTGTCGCTCACGTACGAGGACCACGTGTTCGGGCCGCCCGCGGCCGTGCCGTGCTTCCACCACTCGACCAGCAGGTGGTCGCGCCGGTACGAGGTGAGGAGGGAGTGGCCGTCGTGCGGGGTGTCCGGCGTGATGCCGGCCGCGTCGAGGATGGTCGGGGCGATGTCGATGTTGGCCACGATCCGGTCGTCGACGGTGCCCGCACCGAGGCCTCCGGCGGGCCACGAGACGTAGAACGGCACCTCGATGGACGGCCGGTAGGGCACCGACTTCTTCAGCCAGCCGTGGTCGGCCCAGGTGTAGCCGTTGTCGCCGAGGTAGATGACCAGGGTGTTGTCCAGCTGGCCGAGTGCGGCGAGCTTGTCGTGGAAGGCCTGCACCGCGTCGTCCACGGAGAGCAGGGTGCGGAGCTGACGGCGGCGCAGCGCCTGGCCGTCGGCGAGGGTACCGGTGGCCTCCTGGATGAAGCCGGGCTTGTCGCTGCGGTCGGGCTCGGTGACGCCGGGGCGGCCGTTCCAGGCCAGCACGGCCGTGTCGGCGTACTTCGCCTCGGGCGTGTTGGGCTCGTGCGAGGCCTTGGGGGCGACGAAGGCGAACCACGGGCGGGTGTCGGTGGCGGCCTTGTCGAGGAAGGCGAGGGCGCGGTTCTTGATGACCGTGGTGCTGTAGCCGGGGATGGTGCGCAGCGTGCCGTTGTCGTTCCAGGTGCCGTCGTTGTAGACGACGGGGCTCTCCAGCAGCCACTCCTCGAAGTGCGGCGGGTTGTCGGCGGCGTGCCAGGCGTTCAGGTACTTGCCGAAGAGGCCGGTACGGTAGCCGGCCTGCTTGAGGTAGCGCTGCACGGTGGTGTGCTGGTCGAGGTTGTAGGGCGAGGAGTTGTCGAGCACGCCGTGGTTGTGGGCCTGGCGGCCGGAGAAGATCGAGGAGCGGGACGGGGCGCAGAGGGGGGTGGCGACGTGGCCGCCGCTGAAGCGTACGCCGTGGTCGGCGAGCCAGCCGACGGTCTTCGGGGTGGCCCACTCGGTCTGCTTGGGCTGGTCGTCGGTGAGGATGACCAGGATGTTGGGGCGGCCTGCGGCGGGTGCGGCGGCAGCGGGCGTGGCGGCGGCCAGGGTGCCGAGGGCGGGTGCGGCGCCCGCGGCTGCGACGGCGGCGGCTCCGGCGAGGAATCCCCGGCGTCCGACGCGGTTCCGGTCGTTCCGGCTCATGAGGCGGTCCCTTCGTGAACGGGTGGGCGGCGCGGGTCGGCCGCGTGCGGACCGCGCCGGGGCCGCCGGGCGGCGCGCGTGCACGCCCCCGGGTCGGTCCGGCGCTGCCGCACGCGGCCGTGCGTCCGCCGGACGGCGGTGCACGGGTGGGTACGGTGGCCGGGCACCGCCCGGCCTGCGCTGGGTGCTTCGGGAACGATCTCCCGCAGCCCCGGAAGCGAAGGTAGGTGGCGCGGGAGAGGGCCCGCAATGCGGGCAGGGCGTTCACCATGCGGATTTCACAGTGCCGTTGCGGGACGTCACGCAAAGGTCGCCGACGCACCGTCAGCGGACGTACCGCTCCGCCCGCCGGTACATGCCAAGCGGGCGGAGCGGGGGTGCGCCGAGGCCGAGGCGCCGTACGCGGGCCGCACTCGGCCGTACGCGGGGCCGCACTCGGGCCGTACGCGGTCAGGCCGGGGTGCCGGTCCGTTCCTCCTGGGACACGGCCGACAGCGGGCGGGCGAGCGATTCCAGGCTGCGGCGTTCGGCCCGCACCCCGATGAAGGCCTCCACCAGGCCGGCGAGAGCCATCAGCGAGGCGCCGATGCAGAACGCGAGCGTGGTGTCGCCCGGCACCCCGCTGCCGACGAGCCCGTTGAAGAGCAGCGGGCCCGTGATGCCGCCGAGCGCCGTGCCGACGGCGTAGAAGAACGCGATGCACAGCGCGCGGGTCTCCAGCGGGAAGATCTCGCTCACCGTCAGGTACGCGGCGCTGGCACCGGCCGAGGCGAGGAAGAGCACGGCCGTCCAGCACGCCGTCATGCTCACCGCGTCGAGGGAGCCCTGCTGGAAGAGGTAGGCCGTCCCGAAGAGCAGCACACCGGAGCCGATGTACGTCCCCGCGATCATCGGTTTGCGGCCCACCGAGTCGAAGAGGTGACCGAGCAGGAGCGGGCCGAGGAAGTTGCCGATCGCGATGACCGCGAAGTAGTAGCCGGTGTGCCCCTCGGGCACGTCGAAGAACGTCGTGAGGATGACCGCGTAGCCGAAGGTCACCGCGTTGTAGAGGAACGCCTGGCCGACGAAGAGCGCGAGTCCGAGGACGGTCCGGCGCGGGTAGTCGCGGGTGACCGTGCGGGCGATCGCGAGGAAGGAGATCGCACCGCGCGGCTGGATCACGATGCTCTCCCCGGGCTTGTCCAGGGTCTTCCCGGCCTCGCGTTCCACGGTCCGTTCGGCCTCCGCCACCAGGCGGTCCGCCTCGGCGGCCCGGCCGTGGGTGAGCAGCCAGCGAGGGCTCTCCGGCACGTGGCGGCGGACGAGCAGGATGACCAGGCCGAGGACGACGCCGATGCCGAAGGCGAGCCGCCAGCCGACGTCGGTGGCGAAGAGCGCCGTGTCGAGCAGGGCGATGGAGGCGAAGGCCCCGACCGCTGCGCCGATCCAGAAGCTGCCGTTGATGATCAGGTCGATCCGGCCGCGGACCCGGGCCGGGATGAGCTCGTCGATCGCGGAGTTGATGGCCGCGTACTCGCCGCCGATGCCGAACCCGGTGAGGAAGCGGCAGATGAAGAAGAACCACGCCGTCCACGAGAAGGCCGTGACCGCGGTGGCGGCGAGGTAGACGGCCAGGGTGATCATGAAGAGCTTCTTCCGGCCCAGCCGGTCGGTCAGCCGTCCGAAGAAGAGCGCGCCGACGCAGGCGCCGGCGACGTAGAGGGCGGCGGCGGTGGTGGTGACCTGGGCGGTGCTGATGGCGATGCCGCTGCCGGGCTCCGCGAGGCGGCCGGCGATGTTGCCGACGATGGTCACTTCCAGGCCGTCGAGGATCCAGACGGTGCCGAGACCGATCACGATCCGCCAGTGCCACCGCGACCACGGCAACCGGTCGAGTCTGGCCGGTACGTCCGTTCGGACGGGTGGCCCGTAGTCCTTCGCGGCACCGCCGGACCGTGCGCCCGCTGCGATCCCCTGCATGGCTGCCTCCCGAGCCGGGTCGGGCCGGGCGGGGTCGGCCCGGCGCTGCACGGCGTCTGCCCGGCGGACCGGCGGGCACACCGCCCGCGCGGCGACGGATGCGGGCGGCGCGAACGGCGCGAACGGCGCGGGCTGAGGGTCAGTCGGGAGGCCCGCCAGGGCGGACCTCCTGCAGCAGGCCCCAGGTGAAGTCGGCCGTCCAGGGCCGCGGAGTGCCGGCCGAGTCGGGCGCGGTGAAGTCGAGGTGCCGCCGGGTCGGCGCACTGCCCTCCCGGAGCACGGCGGGCGGGAACGCCAGGGCGACGTCGCCGACGACGCGGCTCCACGGGGCGAGGTCGGCGACCGTCGTGGCGGCGGGGGGCGGCACATCCTCGGCGCGCACCAGCCACTCGTTCCAGACGGGGCCGCCGGCCGGGCCACCGCTGTGCGGGCCACCGCCGTGGGGGACGCCGCCCTGCGGGCCGAGCAGGATCTCGAAGCGCAGGTCCGGCCAGAGCGGCAACGGCCACTGCTGCGCCGTGCAGTCGAGGTCACCGATGCGGCGCGGCAGGACGACGGGCGGCGGGCCGAGCACCGCGGCGAAGCGGCGCGCGCCGTGCGGGAAGCGGGGCGAGCGGAGCATCGCCTGCCACCGCTTGTTCGCCTCCCGCATCGCGGCACGGGAGGATCCGAGCCGCTCGACCGCCTGCTCGACCAGCTCGGGCCGGAAGTCGGCCATCCGCCGCAGCAGCACCAGCTGGAACTCGGTGGTCGCGAAGCCGTGGATCGCCATCCGGCCAGGCTAGCCCGGCCCACAGCCCTCCTGCCGCGCGCCCGGACCGGCCGCACCCGCGGTGGTCCCGGCCCGGACGACCTGCCGGGATCGACCCGGCTCCGGGCGGTCGGCTCCGTCAATATGTCGACCTGGCGACAGTGCCGTCGGCGGACGGTCGGCGCAGTCGTCTCAAGTACCTTGCGGCGGGAGCCCGGTGGACCTCCCCGCTGTCCACGTACACTGACCGGCATGGCATGCCGCATCAGTGAGCTGGTCATCGACGCCGCCGACCCCGACCGGCTCGCCGCGTTCTGGAGCCGGGTCCTCGGCTACGTCGAACTCGGCCGGGAGGACGACGGAAGCATCGAGATCGGGCCACCTGACGTCGGCTTCGGCGGCCCGCAGCCCACCCTGATCCTCAGCCCCAGCAGCGACCCGCGGGCCGGGAAGCTCCGGCTGCACATCGACGTCAACGCCACCGACCGCGACCAGGACGCCGAGTTGGAGCGGCTGCTCGCCCTCGGCGCCAGGCACGCCGACGTCGGCCAGACCGGCACCGAGAGCTGGTACGTCCTGACCGACCCGGAAGGCAACGAATTCTGCCTCCTGCGCACCCGGCTCAAGCCCATCTGATCCCTGCACGAGCCTGCACCGAACCGTTCGGTGCCCGAGCCGTTCGGTGCAGGCTTCCCTCGGTGCCCGAGCCGTTCGATGTCCACTTACCTCGGTGCCCACTTACCTCGGTGTCCGAGCCGGTCGGTGCCCGAGCCATCCGGTATCCGAGCTATCCGGCCTCCGAGCCGGTCGGTGTCGGATTGGCGCTGCGCTCCTACGCCGGTTGCTCGGCGCGGGCCGCGACCGGCTTCGGAGTGAGGCGCAGCACGAGCACGTACGAGACCACCACGGCGACGATGACCAGCGGCACGACGGTGACGCCGTCCGACCCGATGAGGAGGGTGGCGAGCAGCACCGAGGTCAGGGGGAGCTTCAGCATGGCCACGCACATCGCGCCGATGCCCATCGCCAGTCCGGCCGTGGTGCCCAGGCCGGGCAGGTGGGAGAGCGCGAGTCCGCCGGCGGCGCCAGCGAACAGCGCCGGGAAGACGGGGCCGCCCCGGAATCCGCTCATCGTGACGGCGTAGGCGAGTGCCTTGCAGGCGGTGAGCACGGCGAGGGTGACGGCCGAGTAGCCGGTGCTCGCCGAGATCAGGGGTGCGAGCTGGTCCTGCCCGGAGTAGAGCACCTCGGAGATGTCGTTGCCGGTGCCTTCCGCGTACACGAGGGCGATCAGGCCGACGACCACGCCGGCCAGCACGGTGCCCACGACGCGTCGGCGATCGACCCGGTCCTGCAGGACGAGGGCGACCCGGTGGATCGCCGTACCCACGAGGGCGGCGGCGATGCCGATGACGAGGGCCCAGCCGAACCCGGCGAGGTCGGGCCGGCTTGCGTGGGGCACGTCGCCGAGGCCGAGTGAGTAGGTGCCCAGCCCGGTCCACGAGCCGAGGCCGGTGAAGATGAGTGCGCCGATGCCGGCCGCGAGCAGGCCCGGCACCAGGACCATCCCGAGCATGGCGCCGCCGATACCGGACGCCTCCATGAGGAGGAAGGCTCCGATCAGGGGCGAGCCGAGCAGGGTGCTGACGGCGGCGAAGCTCCCGGCGACGCCCACGACCTCGGCGCCTTCCTTCGGGAAGTCGCGCTTGGCCAGGCGGACGGCTCCGATGGCCAGCCCGCTGCCGAGGGCGATGAGCGGCGCCTCGGGCCCCAGCACCGCGCCGAGGCTGAGGGTGGTCAGTGCCGCCAGGGCGATGCCGGGGAGGTCGACCGGCCGGGTCTGGCCGGTGGCGACCAGTCCTTCCGCGGGCTTGTGCCCGGCGGTGCCGGGCAGGTGGCGGATGGTCAGGGCGACCAGTAGTCCGGCGATGGCGAGCAGCGGCACCGCCCACCACGACGGGGTGCCGTCGAAGCCCAGGCCCTTCGGCAGGTCGGTGTAGACGAGCGACTGGAGTTCGGAGACGAGGGCGAGGAAGCCGAACGCCGCCGCCGACACCGGCACGCCCAGCACCGCCGCCACCACGAGCACGATGACGTAGCCGCGGGTCCGGACGAGCGCGTACGGGTCCTTGGCGGCCGTCTCGGGCCGTCCGCCGGGTCCGTCCGGCATTGCGCACCGCCTCCTCAGCACTCGATCCGGGGCGCCGCACGGGCGCCGGTGGGCCGTCGGCCCGTGGTGTCATGCCTGGTGTCCCGATCCATCACCGGTCGTTCCAGGCGGCAGCCGTCGTCCCGGAGATCGGGCGGACCGGAGATCGGGCGGACCGGAGATCGGGCGGACCGGCGGGGGGCCATCAGGGCAGGCCCACCCGGGCGGGCCGCTCAGGAGGCGGCCGGGTCGGCCACGGCGGGCAGACGGCCGTCCCGGACGGCGTCGACCAGTGTCCGGTGGTCGCGCTCGTTCTGGTCGGCGTAGCTCTCCCCGAAGACGGCGAGCGCCCGGTCGAAGGCCTCGCCGCCGCCGAGGTACCCGGCGATGGCGATCCGGTCGCCGGAGCGCGCGTGCGCCCGGGCGAGCGTGGCACCGCAGATCTCGCCGAACGCGTGCATGCCCTGCGGCACCATCAGTTCGGGCTGGGCGATGCCCTTCCAGTCGCGCAGCTGCCGGACGTAGAAGTCGCGGCGCCTGCCGTCGATGCCGTCGACGTGCTCCCAGCCGAGGAAGATGTCGCTGGCGGCCTGCATCAGCCGCTGGCCGGAGACGACGCGCTCGCCCTGGTTCTTGTACACGCTGGCGCCGACGTGGGGGGCGAGCACCGAGGGGCCCGCCTCCTTGGCCTGCAGCAGGAGCGGGTCGCCGCCGTCACGGCCCAGCATGAGGAAGATCCAGCAGCGGGTGCCGACGCTGCCGACGCCGACGACCTTGCGCGCCACGTCGACCAGGCGGTAGTCGTCCAGGAGGGTGCGCCGGTCGGAGGCCAGCGTGCGGCCGTAGCGCGTGACGAGCTTCTTCAGCTCGCCCTCCAGCGCGCTGCGTTCGACGTCGGGCAGCAGGTCCCCGATCGGTGTGAGCAGCGGCGGGTCCGCCGCGATCCGCAGCTGCCCGCCGACCGTCTCGGTGAGCTTCTCGAAGGCCTGCAGGCTGTCGCGGGTACGGGCCTTGGCCATCGTCTTCGCCAGCGCCTTCCGGCCCCGCTTGGCGAGGCGTCCGGCCGCCAGGTCCTGGAGCCGCTCCGCGTCGATCCGGGCGTACCAGACGTCGAGGTTGCGCATCCCGGCGAAGCGGGTCATCGCCTCGCGGTACGCCCGTACGGCGGCCTGCACGATGTCGGCGCGTTCGGCGTCGTCGAAGTCGTTGGCCCGGCCGGCGATGACGAAGCTGGTCGCGAGCCGCTTGACGTCCCACTCCCAGGGGCCGGGCAGCGTCTCGTCGAAGTCGTTGATGTCGAACAGCAGGTTCCGTTCGGGTGACGCCAGCAGGCGGAAGTTCAGCAGGTGTGCGTCGCCGCAGAGTTGGGCGCGGATGCCGGAGTCGGGGGTGCCGGCCAGGTCGGAGGCCATGATCGCCGCCGCGCCGCGGTAGAAGCGGAACGGCGACTCGGTCATCCGCCCGTAGCGGATCGGTACCAGCTCGGGCACCCGGGTGGCCGACTGGGCTTCGAGGATGTCCAGCGGGTCCGGGCGGTCGGCCGGGGGCCGGTACTCGGCGTGAGCCGAACGGGGTACGGCGCGGCGGGCCGCCCTGCCGCGGGCCGTCCGCTGCTCCGGGGTCTCGCCGGGCACCGCGCGGATCGCCGCACCGGATTTCTCTGCCATCGGGGTCTCCAGACTGCCGCACGGCCGTGGCCGCGGCCTCCAGGGCACCTGCCGGGGCCCGTCGGTGACGCTGCACCGGCCCGCCGTGAGAACGTCGTGGCCGGGACGGGCGGGGTGCTCGCAGCACCATCATCACGGACGGCACCGGTTCCGGCATTGCCGACACGGGTGGCCCCGGCAGCGGTCGGCGGGCGGCGGCAGCACCACCCGGACACGCCGCCCCGGTGGTGGGCGGACGCGCCGGAGTATCTCCTGGGAAGGCGAATCAGCCGTCCGCCGCCCGTCGTGGCGGCGGACGGCCATCGACCCAGGGAGAGCGCGATGGCCTCGAACGAGTCAGGGGCGGAGCCGGCCGACCCGGACGGCACGCCCCCCGCAGAGGGGTCGGCGCCCGACGGCGCCTCGCCCTCCGGGCCGCCTACGGGCGGTCCCGCGAAGACCCCGCCCGGCGGGTCGTCACCGGCGCCGGCCCCGACGCCGCCTCCGGCACCACCCACACCCACGCCCGCCCCCACAGCTGAGACCCCGACAGCCGCAGCAGCAGCACCGGCGGCAGCGGCACCGGCGGTTCCGGCCGCGGCGCCGACGCCGCCGCCGGCCGGCGGGCCGGGGGAGGTCGAGGAACTGAAGCAGCGGATCGCCCTGCTGGAGAAATCGGCCCCGCACCACCGGCGTCACCACTTCTGGCGGACCACCGGCTCCACCGTCCTGATCGTCGTGGCCTCCCTCCTCGCGCTGCTGTCCGTCATCGCCGTGTGGACGAGCAGCTTCGTCGGCGACACCGACCGGTACGTCGCCACGGTCGCCCCGCTCGCCTCGGACCCGGACGTGCAGGACGCGGTCAGCGCACGCGTCACCTCCGCGGTACTGGAGCAGATCGACGTCAAGGCGCTGGTCAAGCAGTTGTCCGACGCCGCGGCGCAGCAGGGGGTGCCGGCGGAGGCCTCCACCCTGATCAACGGTCTGAGCGGCCCGATCACCAGCGGCCTGACCGAGCTGGTGAACTCCACCGTCCACAAGGTCGTCTCCAGCAGCGCCTTCGAGAAGATCTGGACCGACGCGAACCGCGCCGGGCACAGCGCCGTCGACAAGGCGCTGACCGGCGAGGGCGGCGGCGTCGTCTCGCTGGAGAACAACCAGGTCGCCATCGACATCGGCCCCCTGGTGGCGCAGGTGAAGGACCAGCTGGTGAGCTCCGGGCTCGGGGTCGCGGCCAAGATCCCCGAGGTGCACACCCAGTTCGTCGTGTTCGCCTCGAAGGACATCGGCAAGGTCAAGTCGTACTTCCGCCTGCTGGAGATCCTCGGCACCTGGCTGCCGATCATCACGGTGCTGGTCGCCGCGGCGGGCGTCTTCCTGGCCGTCAACCGGCGCCGGGCGCTCGTCGGGGCCGCCGTCGGCGTGGCCCTCGCGATGCTGCTCGTCGGGGTCGTCCTCACGGTGTTCCGGGCGTTCTACCTCGACCACCTGCCGCCGGGCGCGAACCAGGCCGCGGCCGGGACCGTGTACGACACGCTCATCCGGTTCATGCGGGCGAGCGTCCGCGCGGTCGGCGCACTGGCCGTGATCACCGCCCTCGGGGCCTTCCTGATCGGCCCGTCGCGGGTGGCGGTCGCGGTCCGTACGGCGTGCCGCCGGGCGGTCTCCGCGCTGCGGGAGGTCGCCTACTCGTTCGGGCTCCGGCTGGGCGCGGCCGGCCGGTTCGTCCACCGCTACAAGCGGTGGTTCGGCGCCCTGATCCTCGCGGTGGCGGCGATCGTGCTGTTCACCTGGAGCTACCCGACCGCCGCGGTGGTGACGTGGATCGCCGTGATCGTGCTGATCGCCTTCGCCGTCCGGGAGTTCCTCGACACCGGACCGGAGGAGGGCGCGCAGGGCCCGCCGACGGGGCCGGGCGGCGCCGCTCCGGTCAGCCGCTGAGCTTCGCCCGGTCCTCGCGGTCGCGCCGGGCTCCGACCCGCCGCCAGATGGCCCGCTGGCAGCGGAGCGTCCCGGTGCCGACCACGATCAGCACCACGATGTTGAGCAGCAGCTGGATCAGCGAGCCCCGGGCCTCCGTCCAGCTGGTGAAGGCGACGGACACGCCGATGTCCGCGGCGGCCGGGATCGTCGTGACCGAGATGAACACGCCGAGCAGGGCGCTCGTGCGGGCCTCGGTGAGCGACACGATGCCGACGATCCCGGCCAGGGTCGCCACCGCCACGGAGAAGAAGTTCGGTGTGTTGATCAGGTTGGACACGGGCCGCAGCCCGATGTCGAACGCCTGGGACTGCAGCCCGAAGGCCCGGATCAGCACGCTGAAGGCGAACGTGGCCGTGATCGCCAGGGCGAAGCCGAGGCCCAGCGCGAGGAAGCCCCGCCGGACCCGCGGACGGTCACCGCGGTCGATGCCCAGCGCGATGCTGACGATCGCCCCGTACTCGGGGCCGACGACCATGGCGGCGACGATGAGGATCTGGGAGTTGGTGACGATGCCGACCGATCCGATCAGCCCGGCGATGACGAGGTAGAGGAAGAAGCTCGGCGCGTACGTGCCCTCGGCGCGGATCCTCGCCTCGACCTGCTCCCAGACCGGCGCGCGGGTGAGCGGTCCGAGGCGGCGCGAGCCGATCTCGGCGGCCCGCCCGGAGAACGCGATGTCCACCGGCTCGATGACGATGGAGCCGCGGCGGTCCAGGTGCACCGCGCGCAGCGACTTCAGCACCTCGTTCGCCGCGCCGGTCAGGACGTCGCAGGCGATCGCGTCACCGTCCGGGTTGCGGGCGGCGCCGGGCGACACGATCAGGTTGAGCACGCAGGGATCACCCGCGAGGAGGCCGACCACCCGGTCGGTGAGGTCCGGCGGACTCACCGCACGGACGTGGATCATGTCCATACGGAGCCTCCCCGCGAGCCGGCCCTCACGACGGCGTCCCTCCTGCGGACGCCCCGGGCGTGGGTACGGGCGCGGCGTCCGGGGCGGGGCTCAGCAGCACCACGGTGTCCCCGGCCTGCGGGGTCGGCACCCGGGTCACGGTGACCGGGACGAGGCTGCCGTCCGGGCGGACGAGGAACAGCAGTTCGTGCCGGGCCGGCAGGGCGCCGTCGACCCGGTGGGTGACGATCCGCGCCCCGGACGCGTACCGGCGGACCAGTTCGGGGCGGGTCAGTCCCGCGTCGAACAGCGCGTCACCCCCGGTGAAGCGCGCCACCACGCCCTTGCTGTCGGCGGGCGGGCCCAGGCGGTGGACGGGCCCCTCCACGCTCTCCCGCAGCGTCATCGCGGCGAGCGCGTTGAAGTCGTCCTCCTGGGTGAGGAGCAGGACACCGGTGATGCCCTCCAGCTCGGCGCCGGCGCCGGACGCGGCCGCGAGGAGCTCGCCGGCCGCGAGCTCCAGCCCGGCCTGCTCGATCTGCGTGCGCTGGTCGTCGGCTCCCGCCCACATCAGCACGTCCAGCCCGGCCGAACGCAGCGCGCGGCCCAGGTCGACGACCCACGGGTCGCCGCCCACCAGCAGCGGCCGCGACCGCGCAGGACGGAGCACCCCGAGCCGGCGGGCGGCCGGGTAGGCCGTGAGGCCGTACAGCATGACGGTGGCCACGATCACGACGAACGTCGCCGGGAGGATCCGCTCGGCGCCGACGATGCCCCGGTCGACGAGGGTGACGGAGAACGTCGACGCCGTGGCGGCGGCGACGATGCCGCGCGGCGCCATCCACCCGACGAACCACCGCTCGCCGCGCGGGACGTCCGTGCGGAGCGCCGCCAGGTGCGCCACCAGCGGCCTGGTGACGAGGACGAGCACGGCCACCAGGGCGAGCGTGGGCAGCACCACGTGCCGCAGCGAGGCCGGGGTGACGGTGGCCGAGATGGAGACGAACAGCAGGCCGATGATCAGCGAGACCAGCGTCTCGAAGAACGGCCTGCGGGCGGGGATGTCCACTCCCGGGAGGTTGGCCATCGCCATCCCCATCACCACGGCGGCGATCAGGCCCGTGTCGTCGCGGAAGGCGTCGCACGCGGCCGCCACCCCGACCACTGCGGCGAACTGCACCGTCGTGCCGAGCACCTCACCGAGCCGCAGCCGCCGGAGCAGTTCCCACAGCACCCACGCGCCCACCGCTCCCCCGGCCAGTCCCACCCCGGCGCTGATCCAGAACGCCCCGGCCTGCCGCGCCAGACCCTCGTGGTCGGAGCTGGTCACCGCGTGGAAGACCAGTGCACCGAGGATGCCGCCGACCGGGTCGATGAGCGAGCCCTCCCAGATCAGGATGCGCTGCAGCCGCTCGGACGGGCGGACGAAGTTGAGCAGCGGCCCCACCACCGTGGGCCCCGACACCACCAGGATCGCGCCCAGCATGACGGCCGCCCGCTTCGACATGTCGAGCACGGGCACGGCGAACAGCGCCGCCGACGCCCAGGTCAGCAGGGTGCCGAGCCAGAGCAGCCTGATGACGACGCGCCGGTTGTGCCCGGTGAGCCGCTTCAGGTCGAGGCCGAGCCCGGCGTCGTAGAGGATCACGGCCACGGCCAGCGAGACCAGCGGGGAGAAGGCCTCGCCGAGGAGCAGCTGCGGGTTGACGTCGTCGGTGAGCGCGCCCGCGGTGAAGCCCGCGGGCAGGAGGAGGAGCAGGGCCGGCACGCGCAGACGGCTCGCCAGCAGCTGGCACCCGACCGCCAGGACGACGATGATCCCCACACCGGCGAGTACGTCGTCGGCGGTCACGGGCGTCCCTCCCCGGGATGCGGTCCACCGGCCGGCACGTCCGTGCCGACGGCCGTCGAGCCCGCCCCTGCGGTCACTGCTGTCTCCCGTCGCCGCTCGTCCCTCGTACGCCGAGGGCCGGTACCGGGGGACCACCATCGCCGGGAACCGCCGCCACCGGGGCGGCGGCTCGCCCGGCCCGCCCGCACCGGGCGGCGATGTCCCCCGGACGGCGCAACGCGGCGCGGCACGGCACGGCACGGCGCGACGCGACGCGGCAGGTGGGACCAGGTGGCGCGGCGTGCGTGCGGGCCGGTCAGACGCCGGGCCCGACCACCACGTTGTCCAGCGCCTCGCCGGCCGCGTAGCGGTCCAGCTGGGTGCGGAGCAGGCGCAGCGCCCGCGGGAGGAACGCCGAGCTGTTGCCGCCCACGTGCGGGCTGATCAGCGTGCGCGGGGCGCTCCAGAGCGGATGCCCCGCGGGCAGCGGCTCCGGGTCCGTGACGTCGAGGGCCGCGGAGAGCCGGCCGCGGCCGAGTTCGGCGAGCAGCGCCCCGGTGTCGACCACCGCGCCCCGCGCCACGTTGACCAGCAGGGCCTCGTCCCGCATCGCGGCGAGGAACCGGGCGTCCACGAGACCGCGGGTCTCCGCGGTGAGCGGCACCGTCAGCACCACCACGTCGGCCCGGGGCAGCAGGCCGGGCAGCTCGGAGAACGCGTGCACCGGCCCCCGGGCGGCCGTACGGGCGCTGCGGGCCACCCGCAGGATGTCGCACTCGAACGGGACGAGTCGCTCCTCGACGGCCGCGCCGATCGAACCGTGCCCGACGAGCAGCACGGTACGGTCGGCGAGCGACGGGAACGAGCCGCCCCGCCACTCACCGGCGTCCTGCGCCCGGACGAAGCCGGGCACCCCTCTGAGCGCCGCCAGCAGCAGCGTCACGGCGAGTTCGGCGGTGCTGGCGTCGTGGACACCCCGGGCGTTGCAGAGCGTCACGCCGGGCGGGACGAACGGCCGGAGGTCGTCGACGCCCGCCGACAGGCTCTGCAGCACCCGCAGCCGGGGCATCCGCTCCAGCAGCGGCAGCGCGGCGGCCGCCCGGGTGTAGGGGACGACGAAGAACTCGACCTCGCGGAGCACCGACGCGGGTGGCGGCTCCGTGGCACCGTCCCAGACCTCCACCCGCAGCCCGGGGAGGCCGCCGAGCCGGTCGGGCGGGTACGGGAGCAGGATCCTGGCGGGCGCCCCGCCAGAGGCGGCACCGCCGGACCCTGCGGGGTCGACGGGGCCGGTCGGGTTCGTCGGGCTCACGGGGCTCATGAGGTGATCTCATCAGCCTGCGGGCGCCACGGCAATCGACGGCCGCCGACCTGCCCGGCCTTCTGTCCGAGCCCTGCGCGGCCCCTGCGCGGCCTTCCTGCCGGGCGCGGTGCCCGAGTGCAGGGCACCGCGCGGGCGCCCTGCACTCGGGGTGGCGGTCAGGTGCGCTGCCGTACGGCGCTGCGGAGGACGAAGGACGCCACCACCTCGAAGAGGCCCAGCAGGAGCAGCCACAGCCCGAGAAGCCGGGCCAGGGCCACCGCGGACTCGACCGGGTAGGCGAGGACGACGATACCGGCGATGACCCCGAGTGCGCCGAGGAAGACGGCGAGGCCGCGGCCGGGTGCCCCGCGGGACCCGAGCGCGACGAACAGCGTCAGGATGCCGGCCAGCAGCCAGTAGGCGCCGACGATGAGGGCGAGGAAACCGACCGTCTGCAGCTGGTGCCGGAGGCAGAGCACACCGGCGAGGACGGCCAGCAGGGAGAGCACGACGTGCAGCACGCGTGCGCCGGCCGAGTCGTCCTGGGTGAAGGCGGTCACGAAGCGGACCCCGCCGGCGACGAGCAGCTGCAGGCCGATGATGATCGCGACCACCCGGGCGGTCTCCTCGGGCCAGCTGAGCATGACGACGCCGGCGACGATGGTCAGCACGCCGAATCCCAGCGCCCACCACCATGACCTGCCGAGTCCTGCGAGCCAGTCCTGCGGGTCCGCCGGGGTGGTTCCGAGAGGTGTTGTCACGGCTCGACTCCCTCACGTGCCAGGGGCTTGCCGGGGGCGGAACGCCCTACCCCTTCACAGGAAGTGTCGCCCCTCCGGCGCCGTGGGGCATCACCACCCGTTCGGGCGATGGACGCCCGGGCGGGGACGGACCCGGGCGGGGTGCCGCCCGCCCGGGGCGTCGGGGTGCCGCGGGCGGGCGGAGTACGGACCGGGCTGCCCGAAATCCGGCCGACGGGCCGGACCCCGCGCCGGCCCGGTGGCGGCGGGTGTCAGGCCAGCGCGGTGACGGGCGCGAAGCTGGTGTCGCTGCGGAAGAGGTCGCTGCCGTCGGCCGGGTCGACCCGCAGTTGGTAGCTGCTGTGGCGCAGGTAGCGGCCCGGGTAGTTGTAGGACTCCAGGCGCACGCTGCCCACGATGGTGCCGGCGCGGGGAACGAAGGTGGCGTCGCCGGCGAAGGTGGACGTGCCGTCGTTCGGGTCGAACCGGGCGCGGAAGCCGTAGTGCCGCAGGTAGTTGCCGGCGGAGTCCCGGAAGGAGAAGGCGTTGCCGTCGGCGAGGCCCGCCACGACGGAGAACGTCGACGCCTGCCGCTCCGCGGCCGCGCTGGACGAGCCGACCACCGGGAGGTTCAGCAGGCCCGACTGGTTCTGCCAGTGCCGGGTCGGGAAGTTCACCGACTGCAGCGACCGCGTGGTGCCGGCGGTGAGCACGGCGCTCGCGGTGACCTGCTCCCGGAGGACGGTGAAGTGGCGGGCCGTGCCCGAGATGCCCGGCAGCGCCTGCGGCGCCGACCAGGTGGTGAAGGTGTCGTAGCTGTCGCTGAAGTAGTACTGGCCCGCTCCGTAGCCGTCGAAGAAGAGGCGCCAGCCGCCGTTGTCGAGCTTCACCAGGGCGGGGCCTTCGCGGTAGCTGCCCCAGCCCGCCCAGTCGCCGGTCTTCCTGATGGTGTAGGGCCCCGCGAGGGACGTCGCGGTGGCGTACTCGATGTACTTGGTCGTCTCGTTCTTGGTGAAGGCGTGGTAGGTCGACCCGATCTTCACGATGAAGGTGTCGATGTGGTTGGGGCCGATGCCCGCGAGCGCCGTCGGCGCCGTCCAGGCGGTGAGGGCGGAGGTGGTGGCCCGCAGCAGGTAGGGGGTGAAGTTCCACTCGTCGCTGGTGACCGAGCAGGAGACCACGACGTTGACCGAGCCGTCCGTGTCGACGAACCACTCGGGCGCCCAGGCGCGCGACAGGTCGGCGATCGGCACGGTGTGGTCGTAGAGGTGTGTCCAGGTGGTCCGGTCGGTGCTGCGGGCGAAGCCGATGGTGGTGCTGGCGTCCTGCCAGGTGTGGGTGGTGTAGGTGAGGTAGTAGGCGCCGTCGGTGTGCCTGAAGACGCTCGCGTCGCGGATCCGGTCGGCGGGCGGCGTGTAGGCGGCGCTCTTGAGCAGGCGGAAGTCGGTGGCGTCGTCCGACTGGTAGACGTTGACCGTCGCGTCACTGGCGTTGGTGAACGCCACGACGGTGTACCGGTCGGCGGAACCCGCCGCCGGGGCGGCGGCCCGGGCGGTGCCGGCCAGCACGGGCAGCTCGGCGGCCAGGAAGGCCGAGGCCGGCAGGACTGTCATCGCCCGGAGGAGGGTCCGGCGGGACGGGGTACGAGCGTTCATGGTCTTCCCTGGGGGTGGGGGTGTGCGGCGGGGCCTGAACGGCCGCTCGGCGCCGTGCCCGCGACGGCGCTTCCGATCACCGGCGCTGGATGGAAGGGCAGTCGGCGGGGATGCGGCCGGGCCGGGCGTGAAGGCAAGGCTGCGGCCCGGCCCGGTCCGGTCGGGCACGGGAGTCCGATGTCCGGCCGCGCGGGGGTACGGGGGGTACGGGCGGCACCGACGATCTGTTTGCGTTAACAAACGGCTGTGAGTGAGTGTGGTCCGGCGACCGGACGGCGTCAAGCGCTTGCCCACACGTCTCGTTCATCCCGCGCCCGTTGCGGCGGGCACGGTCCGGCGCTCCACCGCAGGCCGTCGAGCACCACCGGAACGGGCTCCGCCACAGGCCAGGGGACTCACCCCGCGGTCCACTCCTCCAGTCCCATGGGGTTCCCAACACCACTCCCCCACTGTGTGGTTGCCGCATGCGCCGGCCACACCACCTCAGCCCGTCCGGGGCGGCCCGACCTCTGCGCAATGTCTTGACACACCGTTTGTGAGCGCTAACAATACGACCCGGCGCGCCGCACCCCGACCGGCGCCGCCTGCACCTGCCACCCCAACTCCCGGTGCAGCAAGCAAGATCGGGCCTGTGGGCACACTCGGCCCGCCTGACCTGCATGCCCTCCACCACTCCGACGGCGGCGGCAACGGCACCGTGCGGCACCACCGTCGACACCACCCGCCCCGAGCCGGCACGCCCCCACCGGCCGCAGCAGTGAGGACACCCCACCCGTGCACCGATACCGCCCCACGACCGCACGCATCACCCGACTCCTCCCGGCCCTCGTCGCCGCGCTCGTCGCGGCCCCCCTCGCCACCCCCGTGCCCGCGGCCAACGCCGCGACGGCGTACAGCGGTTACGTCATGGGGTACTTCACCGAGTCGAACCAAGGGCTCGGCAACAACTACGGCCTCCACCTCGCGGTGAGCAGCGACGGCCTCGAATGGACCCCGCTCAACCAGAACGCGCCGGTCGTCACCCCGACCGCGGGCACGAAGGGCCTGCGCGACCCGTTCATCCTGCGCAAGCAGGACGGCACCTTCACCGTCATGGCCACCGATCTCGCGGGCACGGACTTCTCCCAGACCAACCAGTACATCCACGTCTGGGACTCCACGGACCTGCGGAGCTTCACCAACTACCGTCGGGTGAAGGTCCATTCGATGGCCACCACGCACGCCTGGGCGCCGGAGGCGTTCTGGGACGCCGGCCGGGGCCAGTACGCGCTGATCTACTCCGCCAACAACGGCACGCGCGACGTCATCATGGCCGACTACACCACCGACTTCACCACGTTCAGCGCACCGGTGACGTACTTCGACCCGGGCTTCGGCATCATCGACGCCGACGTCGTGGTGGGCGGCAGCGGCACCAACTACCTCTACTACAAGAAGGGCAACGAGCTCTACGGGGCCAAGTCCACCTCGCTCGCGGCCGGTTCGTTCAACACCACCACCTACACCGGTCCGATCGCCCACGGCGGCACCGAGGCGCCGATCCTCGTGAAGTCCCTGACCGGCAACGGCTGGACGCTCTGGGGGGACACCTACACCCCCAACGGCCTCTTCTACGCCTGGCAGACCTCCGCCATCGACGGAGGCGTCTGGACCGCCGCCGACCAGCGCACCTACACCCAGCCGGTCAACTCCAAGCACGGCACCATCACGCCGATCACCGCCACCGAGATGGCCGCGCTGAAGACGACCTGGGGCACGCCCGCCTGGAACCGGCTGAAGTCCTACAACTACCCGGGCGACTTCGTACGGCACAGCAACTTCACCGGCCGCATCGACGCGTTCCCGTTCGACCCGTACCTCGACGCGGAGTGGAAGATCGTCCCCGGCCTGGCCGACGGCACGGGCGTCTCCTTCGAGTCGGTCAACTTCCCCGGACGCTACCTGCGGCACAGCGGGTTCGCCGTCGTGCTGAACGCGAACGACTCCACCGCGCAGTTCGCCGCCGACGCCACCTTCCACCGCACGGCGGGCCTCGCGAGCTCCGGCGCGGTGTCGTACTACTCGCACAACTACCCCGACCGGTACCTGCGCCACGCCGACTTCCAGCTGCGCATCGACCCGCTGTCCGCCGCGTCCCCCGCCACGGACCGCGCGGACGCGACGTTCCTGGTCACCAGCTGACCGCCTGCGCCCGCCGGCCGCCGCCCGGCCCCGCCCGAACGCCGCGGGCCCGCCTCCGCACCCGCGTGTACGGGTGGCGGAGGCGGGCCCGCGGCCGGGTCGTCCGGGGGGGGCCGGGCGGCCGGTGCTACGGCTGGACGAAGACGGCGACGGTGTGGGCCGGCACGGTGAAGGTGCCGGTGGCCCGGTCGTACGCGGCCTGCCGGACGACCGGGTCGGTGCCGTTCAGCTGCACCGGGTGGAGCGTCTGGCGGCTGCCGGCGAGACCGGGCAGGGTCTGGGTCCGGGAGGTGGAGGTGGCGTTGTAGACGACGGTGACGGAGGTGTAGGTGCCCAGACCGCGGCCGTCGAGGTGTTCGGTGATGACGCCGGGGACCTCGCCGGGGGTGCCGGAGAGGGGGAAGGTCAGGCGCTGCTGGACGGCCCTGGCCGTGGTGAGGGAGAACAGCGGGGTGGAGCGCTTGATCCGCAGGAACTGCTGGTACTGGGCGCTGGTGCTCGCGGTGTCGGTGCAGCTCGGGACGAGCGCCGGATCGGCGAGCAGCGGCTTGGCGTAGCTCCAGGCGCTCTGGCCGCCGAGCGGGAGGCCGTGGCCGAAGCCGTTGCCCTGACTGCAGTCCCAGTGGATGGCGTTGAACCAGTCGCCGCTGTCGTAGGAGTTGCCGTCCAGCGACTTGGAGCGGAGCAGGTCGGTGCCGGCCTGCACCATGCCGGGCCCCTGGGAGAGGGTACCGGTGGCGAGGGCGAGGGCCTGCAGGCGGGCGCGTTCGGCGGGGGTGGTGCCGGCGGGCAGCTTGTGCGCGAGGCTGTCGTACAGGGCGAGGTTGTCGTGGGCGTCGACGTAGGTGACGGCTTCGCCGGGGGCGGCGGTGTAGCCGGCGGGCGTGCCGTTGTAGTCGATGCCGGAGCCCTTGCGGCGGGTGCCGTCGGAGGTGGTGAAGGTGTAGTCGGCGAGGTTGCCGGTGAGGCCGAGCTTGACGAGGTCCATGTCGTGGAGCAGGTCGGCCTTCTGCTGCTGCGGGGTGCCGTTGAGGGGTGCGCCGTTGGGGTCGGTGAACTGCCCGGTGGCGAAGCCCTGTTCGCGCGGGTCGGTGTCGGAGGGGCCGCCGCCGCGGACTCCGTCGCGCAGGCGGTCGTTGAAGGTGCCGATGCCGGTGCCGGCCATGTTGGCCTGGGTGGCCTGCACGAAGCGGGCGTCGTCCGCGACGACGCCGTAGTTCCAGCCCTCGCCGTAGAGGGTGGTGGCCTTGCCGTCGATGCCGTCGCGGCGCAGGGTCAGTCCGCTCAGCGAGTCCTTGACGTCGAGCACGGTCTGCTTGGGGTCGAGGCCCATCAGGTCGAAGCGGAAGCCGTCGACGTGGTACTGCTTGGCCCACGTGGTGACGGAGTCGACGACGAGCTTGTTCATCATCGCGTTCTCGGGTGCGGTGTCGGCGCAGCAACTGTCGCGGGTGACGGTGCCGTTGGCGTCCTGGCGCTGGTAGTAGCCGGGGACGACCCGGTCGAGTACGGAGTCGGGGTCCTGGCCGGCGGCCGCGGTGTGGTTGTAGACGACGTCCATGACGACGCGCAGTCCGGCCTGGTGGAGGGCCTGCACCATCGCGCGGAACTGGACGGTGCGGGCGCCGCCGTCGGGGGTGGTGGCGTAGGAGCCCTCGGGAACGGTGAAGTGGAAGGGGTTGTAGCCCCAGTTGTAGGCGTCGGCGGCCTGGGTGCCGGTGATGCAGGCCTGCTGCTGGTCGGAGTCGGGCGCCATGCCGGGCAGGTCGCATCCGGGGGTGGTCTGGTCGGCGCGCTTCTCGGCGGTGCCGGCGAAGTCGAAGGCCGGCAGGATCTGCACGGTGGTGACGCCGGCGGCGACGAGGTCCTCGAGGTGCTTCATGCCGGCCGAATCCGGGTCGGTGAAGGCGAGGTAGGTGCCGCGTTCGTCGGCGGGCAGGGCGGTGTCCGCGGCCGAGAAGTCACGGATGTGGAGTTCCTGGATCTGCTGCTGTCCGGCGGTGATCGCCTTCGGCGACGCGGTGTCGTCCCAGCCGGGCGGCGTCAGCGTGGCGTCGTCGAGGTCGACGATCTGGCTGCGCCGGGAGTCCGCCGACAGGGCGAGGGAGTAGGGGTCGGTGACGGTGTTGGTGACGGTCCTCAGCACGCTGGGGGCCCAGACCCTGACCTGGTAGCGGTAGTACGTGCCGTTCCAGCTCCTGTCGCCCTCCACCGACCAGACCCCGGTGGCCTCGTCGAGGGTCAGGGGGACGGTGCGGGCGGCGGCGGAGGTGGCGGTGTCGTACAGCTCGACGGTGACGGACTGCGCGGTGGGTGCCCACAGGGAGAGCGTCGGCCTCTTTCCGTGGAAGACGGGGCCGAGTTCGGCGTGGGCGGCCTTGGCGGCGTAGAGGCTGTCGAGTACGCCGGCGGTCTGCAGGCCGGTCGCCGTGGTGAGGTTCCCGGTGGCGTCGAGCGCGGCCACCGCGCTCTGGCCTTTGACCAACTGCTTGGCCTTGGCGGCCCATTCGCGCGGGACGTGTAGTGCGGTGAGCTTCGCGAGGTGCGGAAACTTCACCTTGAGGGCGGCGGGCAGGCCCTTGGGGTCGCGGGTCAGCGGGATGCCGGTGCCGCCGGTGATGCCGGTGCCCGCAGCGGTGAGACCGCCGTCGGGGGCGGTGGCGAGCTGGAAGGTCCTGGCGGTGGCGGCGGTGGCGCCGAGGTCCCAGGCGATGGTGTCGGGGGTGAGCCAGTACGCGGACCGGGGTGCGAGGCTGGGCTTGGGCTGCCCGGCGTAGACGCTGAGGACGCGGGAGGACGCGGTGTAGCTGAAGGTGGTGGCGTCGCCGGTCTTCGCGACGGTGAAGGCGGTGTCGGTGCCGTCGACGGGGGCGGCGGGCAGTCCGAGGGCGGCCCTGGCGTGGTAGCCGCCCGCGGGCAGCGCGGTGGTGGTGAAGGTGGCCAGGCCGTCACCGTCGGGGTCGGTGAGCCAGGCCGACAGGCAGTCCACGGCGTCGGCGGTGCAGCCGAGTTCGTCCAGGAAGTCGCCGGTGGCGGTGACGACGGCGGTGTTGAGCGTGTCGGTGATCCAGTGGGTGGCGGGGTCGTAGAGGAAGGTGACGTCCACGCCCGCGGCCGGGACTGCGAGCGGAATGTTGGCACCGCCCGGTGCCGCGTTCAGGCCGTAGTTGACGTCCCAGCTCTTCTCCAGGGCGGCCTTGTAGGAGTAGGCGCCGGCGGGCAGGTGCGCCGAGAGCTGCCAGATGCCGTCGGGGCGGCGGGTCATCTGGGCCTGGTCGCAGTCGGGGGACCAGTCTCCGGGACAGCCGAGCAGGTGGTCGAGGTCGCCGGCCACGGCGACGGCGGACGGCGTGGCCGCCCGGTCGGCGGCCAGGGCGGGGACGGGGGCCAGGCCGGCGGCGGTGAGGACGACGGCGGTGGCGACGGCCTGGCGGGCGCGGCGGGATCTGTGCGCGGAGGCGGGGCGGGGGGTCATGGCACCTCTTCGTGTCGCGACGGGTGTGGGGCGGCGGCGGGCGCTGGGCGGGCGCCGCCGGGAAGGGGGCTCAACGGATGGTCCACCAGGCGGTGGTGTCGGCGGGCAGCACGGTGTGCGGGCCGCTGCGGGGGCCGTCCGCGGCCAGCGGCGCGCTGGCGAGGGCGAGTTCGCCCGGGGTGGGGATGGTGACCGGTTCGGCGGTGAGGTTGACGGTGCAGCGCAGGACGGCGCCGTCCGCGGCGGTGCGCTCGAAGCTCAGGACGCCCGCGGGCGAGTCGAGCCACCGGAGGTTGTCGGCGCCGCCGAGTGCGGTGTGCCGGCGGCGGTAGGCGATCGCGGAGCGGTAGAGCTCCAGGGTGGAGGTGGGGTCGCCGGTCTGCGCCTCGACGCTGAGCTGCGCCCACTCGGCGGGCTGCGGCAGCCAGGACGGCCCGCCGGGGGTCGGACCGAAGCCGTACGGGGCCTCGGTGCCCGACCACGGGATCGGCACGCGGCAGCCGTCGCGGAAGCCGTCCTGGCCGGCCGCCCGGAAGTACGACGGGTCCTGGCGGACCTCGTCGGGCAGGTCGGTGACGTCCGGCAGGCCGAGCTCCTCGCCCTGGTAGATGTACGCGGAGCCGGGCAGCGCGAGCATCAGCAGGCTGGCGGCCCGGGCGCGGCGCAGGCCGAGCTCCCGGTCGCCGGCGGTGCGGATCTGGGTGCCCAGGCCCGGCTCGTTGGCGAAGCGGGTGGCGTGCCGGGTGACGTCGTGGTTGGAGAGCACCCAGGTGGTGGGCGCGCCGACCGGGCGCATCGCCTCCAGCGACTCGTCGATGACCTCGCGCAGCGCCTCGGCCTCCCAGGAGCAGGCGAGGTACTGGAAGTTGAACGCCTGGTGCAGCTCGTCCGGGCGGACGTAGTTGGCGGTGCGCCGGGCGGTGGGCGTCCAGGCCTCGGCGACGCCGATCCGCTCGCCCGGGTACTCGTCGAGGATCCGGCGCCACTCGCGGTAGATCGCGTGCACGCCGTCCTGGTCGAAGCAGGGGGTGGCGCCGGTGCCGAGCAGCTTCATCGGGTCGTGGGTGCCGAGGTCGGGCAGGCCAGGGGCCTTGACGAGGCCGTGGGCGACGTCGATGCGGAAGCCGTCGACGCCCTGGTCGAGCCAGAACCGCAGGACGGATCGGAACTCGTCGGCGACGGCCCGGTTCTCCCAGTTGAAGTCGGGCTGCTCGGGGGCGAAGAGGTGCAGGTACCAGTCGCCGGGGGTGCCGTCCGGGTCGGTGGTGCGGGTCCAGGCCGGGCCGCCGAAGACGGACTCCCAGTCGTTGGGGGGCAGTTCACCGTCGGCGCCCTGCCCGGGGCGGAAGTGGTACCGCTCGCGCAGCGGCGAGCCCGGTCCTTCGTCCAGCGCACGCCGGAACCACTCGTGCCGGTCGGAGGAGTGGTTGGGCACCAGGTCGACGATGATCCGCAGGCCCAGGGCGTGGGCGTCGCGGATCAGGTCAGTCGCGTCGGTGAGGGTGCCGAACATCGGGTCGACGGCGCGGTAGTCGGCGACGTCGTAGCCCGCGTCGGCCTGCGGGGAGGCGTAGAACGGCGACAGCCAGACCGCGTCGACGCCGAGGTCGCGCAGGTGCGGAAGGCGGGCCCGGACGCCCGGGAGGTCCCCCATGCCGTCGCCGTTCGCGTCGGCGAAACTCCGCGGATACACCTGGTAGATGACCGCGTCACGCCACCAGTCGGCTCTGCGCGCGGCCCCGGCGGTGGCGTCGGCGGCCCCGGCGGTGGCGTCGACTGGCCGGTCGGTTGTGGCGGGATGCTGGGTCATGGGTGTCCTCACGACGGCGGCGCGTGGCGCCTCGGCAACGGTGGGTGACGATCAGGAGGTGCGGCGTACCGTCCGCCCGGGCGGGCGGGGTTCAGCCCTTGGTGCCGCCGGCGGTCAGGCCGGCCACCAGGTGCTTCTGCACGACGTAGAAGACCAGGCCGGCGGGTACGGCGATGAGCACCGAGGTGGCGGCCATGTAGTTCCACTGCGAGTTGAACTGGCTGACGTAGGTCTGCAGTCCGACGGCGAGGGTGTACTTGTCCTCGGAGAGCATGAAGTGCGAGGCGTAGGCGACTTCGCCCCACGCGGTGATGAAGGTGTAGAACGCCGCGACGGAGAGGCCGGGGCGGGCGAGCGGGACGACCAGGCGCCAGAACGTGCCGAACGGCGACAGCCCGTCGATGCGGCCGGCCTCGTCGATCTCCTGCGGGATGGTGTCGAAGTAGCCCTTGAGCAGCCAGGCGCAGTACGGCACCGCGGTGGAGCAGTAGATCAGGATCAGGCCGCTGTAGGTGTCGAGCAGTTGGAGGCCCGCCATGATCTTGTAGAGCGGCACCATCAGGACGGCGACGGGGAACATCTGGGTGAGCAGGAAGGTGTACATCAGCGAGCCGCGGCCCGGGAAGCGCATCCGGGAGACGGCGTAGCCGGCGCTCGCCGCGATGAGGACGCCGACGGCGGTGGTGCCGAGCGCCACGACGACCGAGTTCAGCATCCAGGTGCCGAAGTCGGTGTCGGTCAGGACGTGGCCGTAGTTCGCCAGCGAGGGGTGGTGGAGGATGCGGCCGGGGTGCTGGTAGTCGAACTTGCCTGCGCCCAGGGAGATGAAGGCGATCCAGAGCACCGGGAACGCCGCGACGAACGCCATGACGGTGAGGCCGCCGTGCAGGGTGACGGACGACGACCTCCGGCGCCGGCCGCGCAGCCGGGGCCCCGCACCGGCACGGCCGGTGGCGGGCGCGGCGGTGGGGGCCGCGGTGGTGGGGAGCGCGGCGGGCGCGGTGGTGGGTGTGGTGTCGGGCGCGGTGGTCATGCGAGGACCCCCTCGTCGTTGCGCTTGAGCCAGCGGCGGTAGACGCTCGTGAAGACCACGAGCAGGGACAGGCAGAGGATGCCGACGGCGGCCGAGGAGGCGTAGTCCTGGGGTTGCCGGCCGAAGAAGAGCTTGTAGGCGTACGTCACCAGGATCTGGACGCTGTCGCTGTTGGTGCCGAACAGCAGGAAGATGACGTTGAACTGGTTGAACGTCCAGATGACGCCGAGCAGGATCACGGTGCTGCTGACGGGCCGCAGGCCCGGCAGGGTGACGTGGACGAACCGCTGCCAGGGGGTGGCGCCGTCCATCTCGGCCGCCTCGTGGAGTTCGCCCGGGATGGCCTGCAGGCCGCCGAGGAGCGAGACCATCATGAACGGCACGCCGCACCAGATGTTGACGCCGACGGCGGCGGCCTTCTGCGCGAGCGGGTCGCTGAGCCAGGACGGGCCGGTGATGTGGGCCAGGCCGAGCAGTTGGTTGACGGCGCCGTCGTCGGCGAGGACGAGCCGCCAGGCGAAGATCGTCACGAAGGTCGGGACCGCCCAGGGCAGGATCAGCAGCATCCGGTAGAGGCCGCGGGCGCGCATGTCGCGGTTGAGCACGACGGCCAGGGCCAGGCCGATCGCGTAGGTGAGGGCGACGCAGGCGACGGTCCACCCGATCGTCCAGACCAGGTGGGGCCAGAACTGGTTGTTGGCACCGGTCAGGATGTCGGTGTAGTTCCGGAGCCCGACCCAGTGGTAGGTGTCGGGGATGTGGTTGGCGCCGATGGTGCGGCCGACGTTGCGGCTGGTGGCGTCGGTGAAGCTCAGGTGGATCCCCTGGACCAGGGGGTAGCCGACGACGGCGCCCAGGACCAGCACCACCGGCAGGCACATCGCCCACGCGTACCAGTACCGGTCGTAGGAGTGCTTGATGCGGTGGAGCAGGCCCGTACGGGGCGTGGTGCGGGCGGTCTCGCCCTGGACGGCGACGGTCATCTGACACCTCGGGAGGCAGGGAGCGAGCTGCGCGCCGCTCCGCCGGTCGGTTCGCCGCGCGGGCGCGGCCGGCGGAGCGGGCGGCTCCGGGACGGGGTGGCACCGGTGCCGGCCGGCCGCCCCGGCAGAGAGGGCGGCCGGCCGGGCCCGGGTCACCGGGTGGCGTAGTCCGGGATCAGCTTCTTGGCCGCGGCCGCGACGTTGTCCAGCCCGGCCTTGGTGCTCTCCTGCCCGGAGAGGATCTTGATGAGCTCGGTGCCCAGCGGGTCGTAGAGGGAGCTGTACTGGGCGAGTTCGGGTCGCGGCTGCCCGGAGGCGAGGACCTTCTGGTAGCCGGCGATGCCGAGGTTCCTGGTGACCTCGGGGGTGTAGGCGTCGGTGCGGGTCGGCAGCGTGGAGTTCTTGCCCGCGGTGTAGACCTGGGAGTTGGCCGAGGTCATGAAGGCGATGAACTTCTGCGCGGCGGCCTGGTGCGCGGCGTCCGAACCGGCGTAGGCGACGAGGTTGTGGCCGCCGAGCGGGGCGCCGGCCTTGCCCGCGGAGCCGGCCGGGAGGGTGGCGATGCCGAGGTTGTCGTTCTTCAGGAACGCCTGGCTCTTGAAGACGTTCGCGCTCTCCCAGGGGCCCTGGACGATGGAGGCGGCCTTGCCGCTGCCGAAGGCGTCCATGACGTCGGCGTAGCCGTTGCTGGTGGTGTCGAGCTTGGCGACGCCCGGGGAGGCGACCAGGGCCTTCAGGGTGTCGATGCCCTTGACGGCGGCCGGCGAGTTGACGGTGATCCTCTTGCCGTCGACGTCGATCATGTCGGTGCCCTCGCCGTACAGGAACGGCATCGCGTAGTAGCCCTGCGGGTTGAAGGCGAAGCCGTCCACCCCGGTCTTCTCCTTGACCGCTGCGGCGTCGGCCTTCAGCTCGTCCCAGGTGGTGGGGGCCGCGGTGATCCCGGCCTTGGCGAAGAGCTCCTTGTTGTACATCAGCGCCAGGGTGTCGGTGACCTGGGGGATGCCGTAGAGCTTGCCCTGGTACTCGGCCTGCCGGACGAGGTTGGGCTGGAACGCGGCGGCGTCCTTCGCGGCGTCCGTGCCGTCCAGGGGTGCCAGGTAGCCCGCCTCGGCGAAGGCCGGGGTCCAGCCGACGTCGGCCCGCAGGACGTCCGGGGCGCCCTTGCTGCCGGCCGCCGTCTGGAACTTGCTCTGGGCGTCGGCGAAGGGGACGTTGACGTAGGTGACCTTGACGTCCGGGTTGGCCTTCTCGAAGTCGGCCACCATGACCTTGAAGGTCGGCGCCTCGTTGGTCGCGTCCGAGGTGTCCCACCAGGTGATGGTGACGGGACCGGATCCGGCCGCGCCGGAGCTGCCGTCCGAGCCGCAGGCGGTCAGCGAGACGGTGATCGCCGCTGCCAGCGTGAGGGCCGCGATGCCACGTCGCATGGTGACTCCTTGAGGAGGTGGGGGGTGCGGTGGGAGAGATCCGGGGGTGGTCGCGCCGGGCCGCCGGAGGAGTCCGGCGGAAGCGGGCGAGGTGTCCCTTGGTGCGCACGGCGGATGCTGCACCGAGGGCCCGGGTGGTGGGCGGGGCTCCGCCGGTCGCGGCGGGCAGGTGCTGCCCGGATTCCGCGAGGCGGGCCGTCGCGCCGGTGTTCTGACGCCGATGACGTTAGCAGGTAACTAACAGGAGTTAGCTAACGTTTATGTAACACGCTCGACGCACCGCGGACACGGCCCGGACGGTTCCCCACCCAGTCGATGGACAGCGCCGCCGGAACGCAGGAACGGCGCCTTCCCGCCCGCTGCCACCGGGAGGGAAGGCGCCGTTCCGCGCGCTCGCCGTGTCTGCCGAGCCCGCCGAGCCGCCGTGTCCGCCGTGTCTGCGCGCCTGCCGCGCCTGCCGCGCCCGTCAGCCGTTGGGCAGGACGGCGTCCCGGGCGGCGCGCACGCGGGCGCTGGAGTCACGCACGATCAGACTGGTGCCGAGCAGCTGGTGCGGGTGCTGGTCCTCCCCGCGGATCGCGGAGATGAGGAAGTCCGCGGCGGTGCGGCCCTTGGCGGCGATGGCCTGCCGGACGCTCGTGAGTCGCGGCCTCAGCCACGCCGATTCGGGCAGGTCGTCGAAGCCGGTGACCGAGACGTCGTCGGGCACCCGCAGGCCGAGGTCGTGCAGGGCGTCGACCGCGCCGAAGGCCAGGATGTCGGAGAGCGCGACGATCGCGGTGGGCGCCGTCCCCGGCGCGGCCATCAGGGCCTTCGCCGCGCGGTAGCCGTCCATCCGCGTGGCGGGCACCTCGACCAGGGTGACGTCCTGCAGATCCATGCCGACCTGGGAGAGCGCGTCCGTGACACCGGCCATCCGGCGGGCCAGCGGCCCCCGGTAGCCGCGCTCGGCCCGCTCCGGGCCCGGGTCGATCGAGAGGAGCGCCACCTTGCGGTGGCCGAGCTCCAGGATGTGCCGGGTGACCTCGCGCGCGCCGCTCTCGTCGTCGACGTCGACGCTCGGCACGTCCGCCCACGGGCTGCTGTCCACCAGGACGAACGGGATGCCGCGCCGCTGCAGCTCGGCGACCTCGCCGCGGTCGTGCTCCAGCCCGCACACCACGAAGCCGTCGACCGCCGCGTACGGGATCGCCTTCAGCATGGAGTCGCGCAGCGGCGGGGTGAGCAGCAGGGTGTACCCCTGTTCGTCGCAGACCTGGCCCACCCCGGTGAGGAACCGGGCGTAGTACGGGTTCTCCATGATCTTGGCGAGGTTCTGCGGGAGCAGGACGCCGAGCGACTGGGTCTGCCCGGCCTGCAGCATCCGCGCCAGGGTGTTCGGGGAGTACCCGAGCTCCTTGGCGGCGGCGAGGATCCGGTCACGGGTGGCCACGGAGAGCCGCTCGGGGCTGTTGAACGCGAAGGAGACCGCGGAGCGCGACACCCCCGCCGCCTTGGCCACATCGGTGGAGGTGGGCCGTGACCGCCCGGCCGGGGCCGGTCCTGGCGTGCTCGCCGACATCGTGTCCCCGCATTCGTAGGTGCGTTCAGGCTGCTCTCGGAACGATAACGCATGTTACTAACGTGTCATGCGCGGTCGGCGCAGAAGCCGGCCGACCTGTCTCGTCGAAGTCTGACGAGTCTCGCCGAAGTTTGACCGGCAACGGCTTGTCCCGTCGAAGTTCGGCCACCGGGTTCAGAGGTGGTCGCCTTCGAAGCCATCCCGCTCGACGTCGCCGCGACCGCCCGCACCCCGGCGCGACCGCCCGCACCCCCGACGCGACCCTGCGGGCCGCGCAGCGCCGACACCAGCGAAGCGGATAAGTAATCCGCATGTGCTAGCGTCGGCGCAAATGGATGACCTATCCGATTCCTGGAGGGCGTGTGCGCAAGACAGCTGTGGTGACGGCGGGGACCGGAGGCATCGGACTGGAGACGGCCCTGGGCCTGGCCGCCGCCGGGTTCTCGGTGACGGTGGTCGGGCGAGACCCGGATCGCGGTGCCCGGGCGGTGGAGCGGATCAGCGCCGTGGACCCGTCGCGTCCGGCCCGGTTCGTACAGGCCGACCTCGGCTCGCTCGGCCAGGTCCGCGCGCTCGCCGCGCGGCTCGCCGATGATCCGCTGACCGTCCTGGTCAACAACGTCGGCGCGATGTTCCCGCGGCAGACGGAGCTGAACGGCGTCGAGGCGTCCTTCGTCGTCAACCACCTCTCGCCGTACCTGCTGACCGAACTCCTGCTGCCCGCCCTGAAGGCCGGCGCGCCGAGCCGGATCGTGAACGTCACCTCGGGCGCGGTCGGCGTCGCCAAGCGGGTGTTCGACTCGGTCGAACCGCCCGGCGGCTACTACGGGTTCCACTGGTACGGCCGTGCCAAGCTGGCGCACCTCGCCCACACCCTCGACCTGGCCCGGCGCCTGGACGGTACGGGCGTCTCGGTGTTCGCCGCCGACCCGGGCGGCGCCGCGACGGAGATGACCGACAACACCCTGACCGACCCGGCGATCGTCTCACCCGCCCTGCGGCTGCTGTGGCCCCTGGTGCGCCGCCGGTTCGAGCGCTCGACGTCGGGTTCGGCGTCCGTCGCCGCCCGGCCGTCGATCGTCGCCGCCACCGACCCGGCCCTCGACGGGCGGACGGGCGTGGTCATCGGAGCCGACGCGCAGCCGCACGCGCCGTTCCGTGCGGCCACCGACCCCCGGACCGCGGCGGCCGTACGGCGGCTCAGCGAGCAGTACGCGCCGGTCCCCGCTCATGCGGATGGGCCATCCGATTAGCATGTCCGGATGACCACGCCCCTGCGCAAGGATGCGGCCCGCAACTGGGACCGGATCGTCTCCGTCGCCCGCGCCCTGGTCGACCAAGGCGCCGCGTTGCAGCTCAACGACGTCGCCCGGCGCGCCGGGCTCGGCGTGGCCACCGTCTACCGGCACTTCCCCACCCCTGAGGCGTTGCTGGAGACGGTGGCCGCGCCCTGCCTGGAGGCGCTGGTCGCATACGCGGAGCGGGCCCTCGCCGAGCCCGATCCGTGGACCGCGCTGGCAGGCTTCCTGCAGCGCACCGTCGAGGCCCAGGTCACCGACGCCGCCCTGCCCCCGGTCGCCGCCGCGCCCGTCGACGCCCTGCCACGCACCACCGAACTCAAGACGGCACTCCGTACGGCCGGCACCGCGCTGCTCGACCGCGCCCGCACTGCGGGCGCGGTCCGACCCGACCTGACCGCCGCCGACCTGGTGCCCCTGATGTGCGGCATCGCCCACGCAGTCGACGTCCACGGCGGCGCCCCCGCCGACCGCGCCGCCACCGCCCACCGCTACCTGGCCACCCTCCTCGGCGGCCTGCGCACCACCCCGCAGGCCGGCTGACCCGCGCTCCGCCACCGACCGACCGGCGCCCCGATCACGGCCGCGGACACCGACCACCCCGCCGTCGCCCACGCCCACCGTGTCCTGCCGGTCGCCGATCCGGAGACCCGGGACGCGATTGGGGCAGCGCGATGACGGCAGCGGAGACCGCCTCTGCGGCGCGCACGCTCGCACCCGGGGCCCTTCGCCGCGAGCTTCGCCGAGACTCGTCAGAGTCCGACGGGACGGGTCACCGGCCCGGCCCGCCGAGGGGCGGCGCGGGGAGGCCGCACCGAGTGCGCCGGTCGCGGCGGGTTTCGACCGACGCCTTGACCGCGCCGCCGTTCACCCATTATTAACATGAGTTAGCAACCTGCCGACCAATGCGCGACCCCAACGGTCGGTTGCCCCACCCGGTCGGTTGCCCCACCCGGTCGGCTGTCCCGGTCGACTGCCCCCAGCGGTCGGCTGCCGCGCCGGCCGGCCGAACGCCCGCCGGGTCGCGTCCCGGACGCGTCCAGGCCCCGGCAGAACCCGCCGGGCGGGCGCACAGCTCCTCCTCCCCACCCACCGCCCCGCCCGTGTGCCGCCTGCCGCGGGGCTCCACAGGAGGTCCCACCCGTGCACTCCGCACCCGGCCCGTCCACGCCGCGAAGAGCGCCCGCCCGCGTGGCACCCGCCGTCCTCCCCGCCGCCACCCGCACCGTCGCGGGGTTCCGCGGCACCTGAGCCGTCCGGGGCCCGCAGGACCTGACCCCCGCGCGCCCCGGACACCCGGTCCGGCCTCCGCACCGGAGCCCCGGACCACGCCCCCACCCCCACCCCCACCCGACGCCCGACGCCGCCACGGCCGAGGGCACCCACCCAGCAGAGGTCCCCCACATGCACCGCACCCACCGCCGCCCCGGGCGGCAGCGAGCAGCCGCCGCCACGGCCGTCGCCGCAGCGGCAGCCCTCGGACTCACCCTCGTCGCGTTCCTCCCGTCGCCCGCCGGCGCCGCCACGCCCGGCACCGTCTCGGTGCCCGGCACGTTCAACAGCGAGATCGGCTGCGCCGGCGACTGGGCCACCGACTGCGCGCAGGACCAGCTCACCCGGCGGGCCGACGGGCTGTGGTCCGCGACCTTCGACCTCCCCGCCGGCAGCTACGCCTACAAGGTGGCGATCGACGGGAGCTGGACCGAGAACTACGGCCAGAACGGCACGGCCGGCGGCGCGGACATCCCGCTCACCGTGCCGGCCGGCGGAAAGCCCGTCACCTTCGTCTACGACCCGGCGACCCACCGGATCACCGACGACGCGGCCAGCAGGACGGTCACCGCCGCCGGCAGCTTCCAGTCCGAGATCGGCTGCCCCGGCGACTGGGCCCCCGACTGCCTGCTGTCCAAACTCCTGGACACCGACGGCGACGGCACCTACACCTGGGCCACCACCGCGATCCCCGCGGGCAGTTGGGCGGTCAAGGCCGCCATCGACCGTTCCTGGGCGGAGAACTACGGCCAGAACGGCACGGCCGGCGGCGCCGACATCCCGTTCACCGTGCCGGCCGGCGGCGCGACCACCACCTTCGGCTACACCGCCGCCACCCACCTGCTGACCGTCGTGAGCGGCACCGGCTCCACCGCCACGCCCTCCCCCGGCCCGACGACCACCCCGCCCGGCACCGGGAACACCCTCGGTGCGATCTGGACCAGCACCGGCACGACCTTCCGGATCTGGTCGCCGGACAGCACCGCCGTCACGGTCGGCGTCGGCGGCAGGACCTACCCGCTGAGCCCGGTCACCCTCGGCGGATACAGCGGCGTCTACCAGGCCGTCGTCGCCGGCGACCTCAAGAACCAGCCGTACCAGTTCTCCGTCGGCGGCAACGCCGTCCGCGACCCGTACGCCCAGATGGTGAACCCGGGCACCACCCAGGGCGTCGTCGTCGACTCCGGCTCGGTGCTGCCGACCGGCGGCAGCTGGGCCGCGCGGCCCGCCCGCACCAACCGCGAGGACTCCGTCGTCTACGAGCTGGACGTCCGGGACTTCACCGTCGACGCCAGCTCCGGCGTCGACCCGGCCAAGCGCGGCAAGTTCCTCGGCCTCGTCCAGGGCGGCACGACCGGCAACGGCGTGAAGACGGGCATCGACCACCTCAAGGAGCTGGGTGTCACCGACGTCCAGATCCTGCCGTCCTTCGACTTCAACAGCACCGTGCCCAACTGGGGCTACGACCCGGCGAACTACAACGTGCCCGAGGAGCAGTTCTCCCAGTACACCGCGCCCGAGGACCGGATCCGCGAGTACAAGGACATGGTCGACGCGTTCCACCGCGCCGGGATCCGCGTGATCATGGACGTCGTCTACAACCACACGGCCGGCAAGGACGTGTTCGGCGGGATCACCGGGAAGTACTACAACGGAACCGACCTCTCCGGCACCGGCAACTCCGTCGACGACGGCAACCCCATGGTCAGCCGGATGATCCGCGACTCCCTGGAGCACTGGGTGCGCGACTACAACGTCGACGGCTTCCGCTTCGACCTCCTCGGCGTCCACTACTCGACCAACGCCGCCGAGTGGGGCAGCTACCTCAACGCCACCTTCCCGGAACGGCAGTTGCAGATCTACGGCGAGCCCTGGAGCGGAGGCGTCGCCGACGCCGCCGAGGCGCAGAAGGTCCGCTACGCGGCCGTCCCCACGCTCGCCGACGCCCACGTCGGCGTCTTCAACGGCGCCTACCGCGACGCGATCAAGGGCGGCACGCAGGACGCCGTCATGGCGTACATGAACGGCGGCGGCACCGCCTCCTCGATCGCCCTCGGCATGCGCGGCTCACCGCTCGCCGCCAAGAGCACCGGCCGGCTCGCCGACACCTGGAACCCGGCGTTCGCCTACGACCCCGAGCAGACCGTCAACTACGTCTCCGTCCACGACGACCTCAACCTGTGGGACAAGATCACCTACTCCGGCGCGACCGGCGGAGCCACCGGACGGGCCGGCCGGATCGACCGCTTCGCCACCGGCATGGTCCTCACCTCCCAGGGCATCCCGTTCTTCGCCGAGGGCGACGAGTTCCTCCGCTCCAAGGTCGTCGGCGGCAACTACGAGACCGCCAAGAACTCCTACAACGCCGGTGACGACGTCAACGCGATCCACTGGGGCGACAAGGCGGCCAACGCCGCCACCTTCGCCTACTACAGGGACGCCATCGCCCTGCGGAAGGCCACGCCCGCCCTGCGCCTCACCACCTGGGACGCCGTCAGGAACCAGATGTCCACCCAGGTGAACGGCGCCGTCGTGGTCTCCTCCATCAGCTCCAGCGCGGGCGCACCCACCGGCTACGACACCGTCGTCGTCTACAACCCCACCGACAGCAGCTACACCACCACCCTCCCCGCCGGTTCCTGGACCAAGGTCTTCGGCACCAACGGCGCCACCAGCGCGACCGGGAGCGTCGCCGACCCGCTCGCCGTGACGGTCTTCCGGAAGAACTGACCCGCGCCACACGGGAGCCCCCGTCCCTGCCGGGGTCCGTCCGCGCCGCCGCCGTCCCTCCGTGGCGGCGCGGACGCCCGTCCGGTTCCGACCCGCCGGCCCGCCGCGGGCCGGCGGGTCAGAGCCGGGTGGTGCGGGTGTCCGCCCCGAAGTCGTCCAGGAGCGCCAGGGCAGCGCCGTGGGCCGCCTCGTCGCGGGCGGCGGGCGAGGTGCGGGCGGGCCGGCCTTTCGCGTCCAGGTAGATTCCGGTCCGGCCTTCCAGCGCGGCCGACGACGCCGCGGCCAGCGTGGAGGCGGCGGCCGTGTCGGCGCTGCGCCGAGCCGGGCCGAGCCGGTAGTACAGGCCCCAGCCGGCCCGCATCGCGGGCGGCAGGAAGGTGCGGTCCATGGCGCGGGTCATGCCGGTGTCCGCCGGGCCGGGGTCGACGGCGGTGACCGTCACCGGGCCGGTGCCCGGCTCCCGGGCGAGCGCGAGGCCGGCCATCAGGACGAGCAGCTTGCTGCGGGCGTAGACGGTCATCGCGACGTACGGCCCGGCCTCCGCCTGCGGGTCGTCGAGCGCGTCGACGGCCCGCCGCACCATCTTGTGCGCACCGGAGTTGACCAGCACGACCCGGGGGGCCCGGCCCGGCTCCGCGCTCGCGGCCAGCCGGCCGAGGAGCAGCCGGGTCAGCAGGACAGGTGCGACGGCGTTGACGGCGAGGTTCGCCTCCAGGCCGTCCGGGGTGCTCCGGCGGGAGCCGTGGTTGACGCCGGCGTTGTTGACCAGCAGGTGCAGCCGGGGGTGGTCGGCGAGGATCCCGTCGGCGAGCCGACGGACGTCGCCGAGCACGCCGAGGTCGGCGATCCGCAGGTGGACGGCCTCGGGGGCGATGCCCGCGGCCTCGGCGATCCGCCGGACCGCGGCGTGCCCGCGCTCCGGGTCCCGGCCGGTGACGACGACCTCGGCGCCGCGACGGGCCAGCCCGACGGCGGTGCTCAGGCCGATGCCGCCGGTACCGCCGGTCACCAGGGCGACCCGCCCGGACAGTGAACGGTCGGGAGCTCTCGTGCTCACGGCCGCCTCCTCCCATGATTCGGGTAGAGCAATGGGTGCAGCGAATGCATTCAGTGCATTGACTGCACCGAATGGCCGCACCCGGATGGTAGGCCGAGCCGAGGCCGACTGCAACACCTGCACTTCCTGCAGCACACGTATCCGATGCAGTCACTGCACCGGAAGGGCTAGGATGGAACGCATGGACCAGCGACCCACCCTGCGCGAACGCGAGCGGCAGCAACGGCACCGGCTCATCGCCGACACCGCGCTCCGGCTGTTCGCCGACCGGGGGTTCGAGGACACGACCGTGCAGGACATCGCCTCGGCGGTCGGCATCGCACCCCGCACGTTCTTCCTGCACTTCCCCGGCAAGGACGACGTGCTGTTCGACCTGGACGTCCGACGCTGCGCCGACCTTGCCGACCGGCTCGCCGACCGCACCTCGGGGACCGGCGCGCTCGACACCGCCGCGCAGGTCGTCCACGGCTGGATCACCGAACGGGGCGCCGGGACGGAACGGCTGCTCGCCCGGATCATCGGCGGATCACCCGCGCTCGCCGCCCGCGGCCGCCTCCAGGTGTCCCGCTACCAGGACCTGCTGACCGCCGCACTGCACGCCGACCTCGGCACCGGCCCGGACGACACCCGCCCCGCCATGGCCGCTGCGGCCGCCCTCGCCGGCTGGGAACACACCGGCCGCCGCCACGCCCGCGGCGAGGTGGCCGTCGCAGACCTGCCCGGACTGCTCGCCCGTGCCACCGCGTCAGCCGCCACCCTGCTCACCGGTACCCCCTGACCGGGCTTCCCTCCCGGACCGGGACGGTTCACCGCGCCCCTCGTCTCGCTCCGTCGCCGGCTGCCGGCTGCCGGCACCGACGGGTCACCACTCCCACCGGAAGCCGACCACGGCCTCCTCCAGGTAGGGCAGGAACTGGTGCATCACCCCGTCCGCGCCCACGGCGAGCGGGACTTCACGGACCAGCTCGCCGGCGTCGTAGTCGTCCCACGCGCACCACCAGGCCCGGCGGGGCACGGCGCGGTCGAAGACGATCCGCATGTCCACGTTGTCGATCCGCTTGCGTGCCGCCCGCCGCAGCTGGACGCACGGCCCGGGGGTGGGCCGGTGGACGGTCGTGTAGTGCAGCGAGGCGTGCTGGCCCCGGCGCAGCCGTCGGTCCAGGCCGAACCTCAGCCCCACGAAGCCCGGGCTGCTCGGCCGGAAGCCGCTGAACGTGCCGCCGACGACGGACTCGACACCGGTGACGGTGTCGCGCGGGCTGTACGCGTAGGAGTCGACGCCGTCCTCCAGTGCGAGCAGCACGTGGCTGTGCTCCGTCCGGCGCAGCATCCGGTCCGCGTCCAGGTGGTAGCGCGAGAACAGTGCGGTGGTGCGGTGGCGCTGGGGCTGGACCAGCGGAACGGGCGGGTGCCGCAGGGTGAACGTGATGCCGCTGCCGTCGAGGTCGAGTTCGCTGCGGCCGGAGAAGGCCTCCCAGACCAGCGCGGTGTCCTCGGCGGAGAACCCGAAGGAGTCGGTCAGCCAGGTGACGGTCTCGTGGGTCAGCTGTTCGCCGAGCAGGGCCTGGCGCACCCGGTCGCGCAGGCGGCGTGGGAGGTCCCGGTCGGTGTCCGGTCTCAACCCGCTGTCCCAGACGTGGAGTGCGACGACCTGGGAGACGGCGGAGTAGCTGATCCCGTCGCCGCGCTTCCGCCGGACGTGGGCCAGCCAGCGGTTCCGGTAGGCGGGGCGGCCGGTGAGCAGTCCGCGCAGCGCGCTGCCCGCGGCAGCGGCCCCCTGTGCCTGCGGGTCGTCGTCCGGGCGGGGCAGGTCGGTCCGGAGGTGTCGGGGCGGGCCGGGGTGCCGGGGCCGAGGGGTCCGCGGGTCGTGCGGTTGCTGTCCGGTGGGGGTCGCCGCCAATGCTGCCGCCTTACGGTAGGAGCCGAACGTCACCACGACACGGGGGTCGAACCGATGGTGCCCGAGCAGGAGCCCTACCGTCCCGCGAACGTCTACGGCCACGAGGCCGGTGGTCGGGGGGCGCTGCCCGGACGGTTCGGCGGGTGGGAGGACGTACCGGTGGAGGAGCCGGACGAGTCGGACGGTCCCGAGATCACGCCCGAACTCCGCAAGGCCGGAAGCTATCTGTCGCCCTTCCGGATGGACCACATCGCGGAGCTGCACTCGGCGAGGGCGGCGGCGCGGGGCTCCGGCAAGAGCCTCTTCCCCGCGGGCTGGACGGACGATCAGATCTTCGAAGCGGTGCAGGCGGTCGCCGCCGACCCCTCCTCCCGCTGGACCCGCGGGGACGACGACCTGAGCGGACAGCCGGGGACGCTGTTCAACCCCTGGCACCGGCTCCCGGACGTGGAGTGGGCGATCCCCGCGCGGTTCCGGGTGGACGGCACGCACCGCTCGGTGCGGATCCGGGTGATCGTGGAGCCCTACGGGGAGGGTGTCATCTCGGGTTACACGTACGGGGGTTGAGGGCTGCGGGGCACGGTCGGCGGCCATCGCCGTAGCGTCGCCGCAGCCTTCGTACGGTGGTCAGGTCCGCCGGATCCGGTCCGGGCGTCCCGCCACCGGGCCTGCCTGTCAACGAGCTTGCCGCTCGACGGATCCGACGGACCATCAGCACCGCACACCGAGCGAAGGGTCAGGACATGAATTCCCTCCTCCAGCGAGCTGCCGCGGTCGTGGCAGCCTGCGTCCCCCTGGCCGGGCTGACGGTCGCGGTCGCGCCGGCCGCCGACGCGGCGGGCTACGCGACGATGACCGTCCAGGCCGGGGCCGCGGCGCGCACCGCGCCGTACGCGGAGTCCTGGTCGTTCATCGGCTGGGTCACCTCCGACGGCTGGCGCAACCCCAACGGGCAGGCCTCCTGGGTGTCCTGCTGGAAGGACGCGGGCTGGGCCACGGGGAACTACTCCAGCAACCGGTGGTTCTACGCGTACGTGAACTACTCCGGCGGCGCGCAGCCGACCTGGGCCTACGTCCACTCCTCCTACGTCACCAACCAGTCGGCGGTTCCCGCCTGCCCGTAGCGGACGGACCGGCCCCGCTGATCGAGGTGTCCCGGGGCCGCGGCCCCGGGACACCTTCCGCGCCGCGGCCCGCGGCACGGTTCCGTGCACCGTTCCGGCCGTCGGGGCCGCACCCGCACCGGGGACGGCCGGGGAGGGCGGGAGCACCGGGGCTCCCGGGCAGGGTGTGGCGGGCCACGGGCCCGTGCGGCGGGTCCGGAGCGTCCGCCGGGCCCTGGTGGGGCGGGTGGGGCGGTTCCCGTGAACGGCCGACAACCGACCATCGGGAGCATGCCAGAGGTCTGTGCCACGGCGTTGGGCGATCCTACGATGTGAGGCGCCGCCGGGCCCGATCACCGGGAGCGGCCGACGCCGGACACCGTCCGGCGCACCAGAGCAGCCCGTCCCGGCGGAGCCGCCCGCCCCGGAGCCCGGGAGCGGGCTCGCAGCGCAGGCTGCACCGCGCAGGCAGCACACCCGTCCTCACCACCCAGGGGGTACGCACATGCACGCCCGCACCGTCGCACCGTCGTTCAGACCCGTCCGCGCCGTCCTGCTCGTCCTGGCCATGGTGGCCGGTCTCATGGCCGCCGCTCTGCCGGCCGCCGGGCCCGCCCACGCCGCCGTACCGGACCGCTGGGGCTTCGCGTTCCTCGACAACCCGACCCCGCCCGCGGGGTACGTCCCCGACCTCACCCGGCAGTGGGGCAGTTGGCCCTCCCCGGCCGCCAACCCGGTCAAGGTCGACCAGCTCGGCGTGGGCGCGTACGTGGTGCACTTCCCGTTGATCGCCGGCCCGGGCGGCATCGCCCACGCCACCGCCGTCGGCCGCACCGGCAACTGGTGCCAGATCAAGGGCTGGTCCACGGCGGGCACCGGGCAGGACGTCGCGGTCAACTGCTACCAGCCGAGCGGCGCCCCGTCGAACACCCTGTTCACCGTGCTCTACACCACCAGCAGCGGGACGCCCTCGCCGGCCGGCGGCAGCTACGGGTACACCTACTCGGCGGTCAGCGGGGCGGTGCTCGCGCAGTACAACTCGGCCGGGGCGGTCAACACGGTGAGCCACGGCTCGACCGGCATCTGGAAGGCGTGGCTGCCCGGCCTGGGGGTGTCCACCGCCGCCGGGAACATCGAGGTCACGGCGGTCAACGGGATCCAGGGCGCCCGCTGCAAGGTGGCCGACTGGGTACCGGGCGCGAGCGGGCAGACCGTGGTGGTGGCCTGCTTCAACGCCGCCAACGCGCCCTACGACACCACCTGGACGCTGAGTTACTCCCTCAAGCGGGCGGTGCACGGGCCGGCGTTCCCGCCGAAGTCCTTCGGCTACCTCTGGTTCAACGGCGGCGTACCGGCGAACACGAACTTCAACTCCGTAGGGGCGGTCAACACCCTCGCCGGATCCGCGCCGTTCACCGTCACCCTGCCCGGCGTGGCCGTCCCCTCGGACACCGCCCACGCCACCGCCTACGGCACCGGACCGGGCTGGTGCGGCCTCGCCATGCCCTGGGCGCGCACCAGCGGCACGGTGCAGCTCTACACCCTCTGCTTCAACCCGGGCGGCACCCCGGTCGCGGCCCCGTTCCTCACGGCCTACACCTCGGCCTTCTGACTCCCGCCCGACCCCTGTGGGCCCGGTCCGGCAGGCCGGGCCGGGCCCACGGCACGACACGCACGCCACGGCGGCCACGACATCCCGTCGTGGCCGCCGTGGCGGAGGTCAGAGCCCGAGGTCGGCCTCGAACGCACCCTCCTCCAGTCGGGCCTTCACCGTGCCGAGGAAGCGTGCGGCATCGGCACCGTCCACGATCCGGTGGTCGTACGACAGGGCCAGGTAGACCATGTCGCGGACGGCGACGACGGTGCCCTCCGGGGTCTCCAGCGCGACCGGGCGCCGGACGGTCGCCCCGATGCCCAGCATGCCGACCTGCGGCTGGTTGAGGATCGGGGTGTCGAACAGCGCACCGCGCGAACCGGTGTTGGTCACCGTGAAGGTGCCGCCGGCCAGTTCGTCCGGCTTGAGGCCGCCGTCGCGGGTCCGGGCCGCGAGGTCGGCGGTCCTCCGGGCGATGCCCGCGGTGCTGAGGTCGCCCGCCCCGTGGATGACCGGGACGAACAGGCCCCTGTCGGTCTCCACCGCGATGCCGATGTTCTCGACGTCGTGGTAGGTGATGGTGTCGTCCTCGTTCACCCGGGCGTTGAGGACCGGGTGCAGCTTGAGCGCCTCGACGGCGGCCTTGACGAAGAACGGCAGCGGGGAGAGCTTGACGCCCTCACGCTCCCGGAACCCGGCCATGGCGAGCTCCCGCAGCCGGATGATCCGGGTGACGTCGGCCTCGACCACGGTGGTCAGCTGGGCCGACACCTGGAGCGACTGGACCATGTGCCTGGCGATGGCCTTCCGCACCCGGGTCATGGGCACGGTCTGCCCGCGCAGCGGCGAGGGGGCGGCCGCCGCGGACGGCCCGGCCGGAACCGGGGACGGTGCGGCGGAAGGGGCGGCGGACGGGGAGGCGGGAGCAGCGGCGGGAGCCGGGGCCTCGGCGGCGGCGAGGACGTCCTGCCGGCGGATGCGGCCGCCGATGCCGGTCCCCTGCACGGCTGCCAGCGGGACGCCCAGTTCGGCGGCCAGTTTGCGGACCAGCGGGGTGGCGTAGGCGGCCTTGCCGCCGTCACCGGCCGGGGCCGGTGGGGTGAACGGGACCGGCGCCGGCGCCGCGGTCCGAGCGGGCGCAGGGGCCGGTGCGAGGGCCTGGGCCGGTACGGGCGCAGGGGCCGGGGCGGGCACAGGGGCCGGGGCGGTTTCCGTGACGGGGGCGGGTTCGGCGGCGGGGGCGGGTTCGGGGGTGGGGGTGCCGGTGCCGTCGTCGATGACGGCGAGTTCGGCGCCGACCTCGACCGTCTCGTCCTCGCCGACCTTGATCGAGGCGAGGATGCCGGCGACGGGGGCCGGGATCTCGGTGTCGACCTTGTCGGTGGAGACCTCGAGCAGCGGCTCGTCGACCTCCACGCGCTCACCCTCGGCCTTCAGCCAGCGGGTGACGGTGCCCTCGGTCACGCTCTCGCCCAGTGCGGGCAGTGTTACTGAGACCGCCATGGTGTCAGCGACTCCTATCAAGTCTTGCGTTCGGGAATGGATGGACTGCGGGGGGCCCGCGGATCAGTCGTGCGCGTGCAGCGGCTTGCCGGCCAGTGCGAGGTGTGCCTCGCCGAGGGCCTCGGACTGGCTGGGGTGCGCGTGGATGAGCTGCGCGACCTCGGCGGGCAGCGCCTCCCAGTTGTAGATCAGCTGGGCTTCGCCGACCTGCTCGCCCATGCGGGCGCCGACCATGTGGACACCCACGACGGCGCCGTCCCTGACCTGGACGAGCTTGATCTCGCCGGCGGTCTTGAGGATCTTGCTCTTGCCGTTCCCGGCGAGGTTGTACTTGAGCGTGACGATCTTGTCCTTGCCGTACTGCTCGACGGCCTTGGCCTCCGAGAGGCCCACGGAGGCGACCTCGGGGTTGGAGTACGTCACCCGCGGGATGCCGTCGTAGTCGATCGGGACGGTCTTCAGGCCGGCCAGGCGCTCGGCGACGAGCATGCCCTCGGCGAAGCCGACGTGGGCGAGCTGCAGGGTCGGCACGAGGTCGCCGACGGCGGAGACGGTCGGCACGCTGGTGCGCAGGTACTCGTCGACCAGGACGTAGCCGCGGTCCATCGCGATGCCCTGCTCCTCGTAGCCCAGGCCGGCCGAGACGGGACCGCGGCCGATGGCGACGAGCAGCAGGTCGGCGTCGATCTGCTTGCCGTTCTCGGTGGAGACGCGGACACCGTTCTCGGTGTACTCCACGCCCGAGAAGCGGGCCTTCAGCTCGAACTTGATGCCGCGCTTGCGGAAGGCGCGCTCCAGCAGCTTGGAGGAGTTGTCGTCCTCCAGCGGCACCAGGTGCGGCAGGCCCTCGACGATGGTGACGTCGACGCCGAAGGACTTCCAGACCGACGCGAACTCCACGCCGATCACGCCGCCGCCCAGGATCACGGCGGACTTCGGGATGTAGTCGAGCTTGAGGGCGTGGTCCGAGGAGATGACCCGGTCGCCGTCGATGGTCAGGCCCGGCAGCGACTTGGGGACGGAGCCGGTGGCCAGCACGATGTGGCGGCCCTCGATGCGCCGGCCGTCGACGTCCACCGAGGTCGGCGAGGAGAGCCGGCCCTCGCCCTGGACGAAGGTGACCTTGCGGGAGGCGACCAGGCCCTGCAGGCCCTTGTAGAGGCCGCTGACGACGTCGTCCTTGTACCTGTGGACGCCCTTGATGTCGATGCCCTGGAACGTCGCGAGGACACCGAACTCGGCGGCCTCGCGGGTCTCGTCGGCGACCTCGGCCGCGTGCAGCAGGGCCTTGGTCGGGATGCAGCCGCGGTGCAGGCAGGTGCCGCCGAGCTCACCCTTCTCGATCAGTGCGACGCTCAGACCCAGCTGGGCGGCGCGAAGCGCCGCGGCGTAACCGCCGCTTCCGCCTCCGAGAATGACTACGTCGAAAACGGTGCTGGCGTCGTTCGCCACGTCACGTCCTCCATGGGGGAAGGGGATGTCAGTCGGTGAGGTCGAGGGCGGCGGCGACGATGCTGTCCGTGTCGATGCCGTGGTAGCGGTAGACGTCCTGGATGGTCCCCGACTGCCCGAACCGGGTGACGCCGAGCGAGGTGACCGGCACGTTGTTGATCGTGGCCAGGAACGCCAGGGTGTGGGGGTGGCCGTCGAGGACGGTGACCAGGGGCGTGGCCCGGTCGGCGGGGAAGACCTGGTCCAGGATCCGGTGCGACCCGTCCTCCAGCCCGCGCCGGGCCTGCAGGGCCCGGAAGAGCAGGTCGGGGCTGGTGACGCAGACGACGTCGGCGCCGATGCCCTGCGCGGCGAGCCGGTCGGCGGCCGCGAGGGCCTCGGGGATCATCGCGCCCATCGCGGCGACGGTCACCGCCGGGGCCTCGTGCCGTCGCAGTGCGTACGCGCCGGCGACCGCCTGGCGGCGGCGGCGCTCACGGGCGACCGGGTCGGCCGGCACGGCGGCCAGGGTCTGGTCCACCGGCCGGGTGGACAGCCGCAGGTAGGCCGAGCTGCCGTCCGGGCCGCCGAGCCTGTTCATGGCCTCCAGGAGGCACCACTCGGTGTCCAGGGCGAAGGCCGGTTCGTAGCTGGTGACGCCCGGCTGCTCGATGCCGAGGGACGGGGTGGTGATCGACTGGTGGGCCCCGCCCTCCGGGGCGAGGGTGACGCCCGACGGGGTGCCGACCAGGATGGACCGGCCGCCGGCGTAGATGCCGAACGACCAGGGCTCCAGGGCGCGGTTGACGAACGGGTCGTAGACGACGCCGATGGGCAGCAGCGGCTGTCCCCAGCGGCTCCACGTGGCGCCGAGCTCGCCGAGGAGTCCGACCAGGTTGGTCTCGGCGATGCCGAGTTCGAGGTGCTGGCCGGTGGGGCGCTCCCGCCAGTGCAGGATCGTCTCCGCGTCGTCGGCGAACCAGTCGGTGCGCTCGGCCGCCGACCAGATGCCGACCTTGTTGATCCAGCCGCCCAGGTTGGTCGAGGAGCTGACGTCCGGGCTGACGGTCACGATCCGCGCCGCCGCCTCGGGCGCCTGCCGGGTGAGGTCGAGCAGGACCCTGCCGAGGGCCTGCTGGGTGGTGCCGGTACCGGACGGGGTGCGTCCGATGTCGGCGGGCACGGACGGGGACGGCTGCGCGGGGAGGTCTGCGCGCCGGAGCCGGTCGGCCGCGCGGAGGCACAGTGCGGCTTCGGCACTGCCGTCCGGGAAGCGGCCCCAGGGGGCGTCGAGGTCCGTCCCCACGCGGGCGGCCAGCTCCCGCATCTGTCCTTCGGTCAGCAGGGAGGAGTGGTTCTGCGGGTGGCCCTCGTTGGCGAGCCCGCGGCCCTTGACCGTGTAGGCGAAGATGACGGTCGGCCGCGTGTCGTCGATGGCGTCGTAGGCGTCCAGCAGCGCTCCGAGGTCGTGGCCGCCCAGGTTGCGCACCGCGGTGTGCAGTTCGGTGTCGTCCAGGTCCGCGACGAGGCGGCCGATCGGCTCGCGGGTCGAGCCGGTGCCGGGCAGGCGGTCGCGCAGCTGCTCGGGGGTGCAGCGCAGCAGCCGCTGGTACTCGGGGTTGCCCATGGCGTCCAGACGCACCCTCAGGGCGTCGCCGCCGGGGCGGGTGAAGAGGTCCTGGAGCTGCTGCCCGTACTTGAGGGTGAGCACCTGCCATCCGGCGGCGGCGAACGCGCCCTGCAGCCGGTCGGCGGCGATGTCGGGGACCACCCGGTCGAGGGACTGCCGGTTGAGGTCGACGACCCACACGATCTCGCCGAGGCCGGCGACCATCGGGTCGTGCACGGCCTCCCAGATCGCGCCTTCGTCGAGTTCGGCGTCACCGAGCAGCGAGAACTGGCGGCCGTGGCCGGCCTGTCCGAAGCGGCCGTCCACGTAGCGGCGGGCGATCGCCCCCCAGATCGGAGCCGTGGCACCGATGCCGACCGATCCGGTGGAGTAGTCCACCGGGTCCGGGTCCTTGGTGCGGCTGGGGTAGCTCTGCAGGCCCCCGAGGGCGCGCAGCGTGCCGAGGTACGACTCGTCGAGTTCGCCGAGCAGGTAGTTGATCGCGTGCAGCACGGGCGAGGCGTGCGGCTTCACGGAGACGCGGTCGTCCGCGCCGAGGTGGTGGAACCAGAGCGCCGTCATGATGGACGCCATGGAGGCGCTGGACGCCTGATGGCCGCCGACCTTGAGCCCTTCCGGGTTGGGGCGCACCCGGTTCGCCCGGTCGATGATCGCCGTCGACAGCCACAGCACGCGGTCCTCGACCGCTCGAAGGGTCTCCAGCACGTCCTGCCGGGAGCGGCCCGGCGTCTCCGATCCAGTCGACGCGGCACTCATGACCATGGTCCGACACCTCCGATACCTCATCTGCGCGCCTGCCGCGTAGAATCAACTTTGTGCTTCGCAAGTACACAGGGCACGCTTCATATGGACAACACATGCTCAAATTGTTGAGCAATGTGCTCAATGATCAAGCTGACGAGGGGTGCCCGCTTGAACACCGTGAACAGTGGCCGGACCGTCGACGCCACCGACGCCCGGATCCTTCTCGCCCTGGCGGAAGAGCCGCGGGCCACGGTCCTGGCCCTGGCCCAGCGCCTGGAGCTGTCCCGCAACACCGTCCAGGCACGGCTGGCGAGACTGGAGCACGGCGGCGCCCTCGGCTCCGGCGAACGCTGGGTGCTGCCCAGCGCGCTGGGCTATCCGCTCACCGCCTTCGTGACCATGCAGGTGGACCAGCACCGGCTCGCCGAGGTGTCCGACGCCCTCGCGGCCATCCCGGAGGTGGTCGAGGTCGTCGGTCTCAGCGGCGGGACGGACCTGCTCGCCCGGGTGGTCGCCGCCGACGCCGAGGACCTCTACCGGATCGCCGGGCAGATCCTCGCCAGCCCCGGCGTGGAGCGCACCAACACCGCTCTCGCGATGCGGGAGTTGGTGCCGCACCGGCTCACGCCGCTGCTGCAGCGGGTCGCCGGGGTCGAGCCCTCCCGCCGCCCGGCGGGGAACCGGCACCCGGCACGCTGACCGCTCGCGCGGCGGCGCCTGCCGCGGCGTTCCGGACGACCCGGCGAGTCGTCCGGCCCGGCGAGCCCCGGCCGGAGGACGGCCTGTGCTCAGGCCGCCCGGTCCGGGCCGTCCGGGGGCGACCCGGCCGGCTCGGGCGGCTCGGGTTCGACCGCGCCGGGTGCGACCAGGCCGATCCGGCCGCCCACCGCGAGCTGCCCGGAATTGACGGGCGACGACAGCCGCCTCGGAGAAGCCGGTGCGCCGGACCATTGTCGGCGCACCCCGCCCAGAGCATTCATGACCGCCTCGATTCACGGCTGTTGCACACGATCGGACAATGGCAGGGCGCGGCAGTTTCCGGGTGTCCGCGCACGGTCCCGAAACCGGACCGAAAGGAAGGTCGACGGCTCCGGAACCGGCCGGGGGCGTAACGGCGATCGCCACCCGGCTGCACGCACCCGCTGAGGGTGAATGCGCCGCGCCCTGCGTGGCAGCCACTGTAAGCGGTCACTGTTATAACAGCAAGGGAAGTGCGGCGCCCGACCATACGGACCAGGCCGGAAGGCATCCGGGGCCGAGCCGGGTCATCCGGCTCCACCGCAGGTCGGAGCAGGTTCGGGCAGGGGCGGAGGGTACGGCCGTATGGCGCCCGCCACATCCCCCTCACCGAAAACCGCACCACAGACGGTCAGCTCCCCCGTCCCGGCCGGGGGTTCCGAATCCGCACCCCCGTCAATACGACGTCAATTCGACGGGGACCGTCCGGATGCCTGCCGCAGGATCCGCTCCGGCCTGAGCACAATGCACACTCCCCGAAAGCCCGGAGGCCCGGGATTGCGCATACTGCGCGAATTCTTCGCGGGTGCTTGTGCGGGCCGCGGCGCGGTGCTGTTCTCGTCCGCAACGACTTTCCTTCCCTGCGACACGCAACCGGCCACCACCGGGTGGCACCGGAACCGTTCCGCACCGGGAGGGTGAGCTCCCGTCAGGGAGGGACCGGCCGCACCGCCCGCACCACCGCGGGCCGCGCCGGCTCCCCGCCGACCGGGCCCGGTCGTGCACACCACCGCACACCACCGCACGCCACGGCCCGCGCCTGCCGCCGCACCGCCGCGAAGGCGCTCAGCCCACCAGGAAACCATCGCCATGTACACCGAATGCACCTGCCAGTGCGCCCCCTCCGGGCACGACCACCTCCTCGTCTGCGCCCACACGGCCTTCCCGGGCCCGGACGCCCCCGTGGACCCCCTCTCCGCGCTCCCCGTCTGCGCCCCGTGCTCCGACGCCCGGCAGGGCCGGGCACGCCCGCGGGGTGCGGTCCCACCCGTACGGCCGGGGCTCGACGGCCCCGCCACGTCGAGGCCGTTCCCGCCCGCGCCGCCGCCCGCACCTCCGGTGACGGAGGCTCAGCACCTGCTCGCCCGGCTCCGGACGGCCCTCGGGCCGGGCACCCCGCCGCGGTGGCAGCCGACCACTCCGTGCCCGGTGCCGCAGCGGCCGCCGGGCCGCCCCGCCTCCACCGCTTCGATGACATGAAGGGTTCCATGGACAAGACGATCATCCACGCCGACCTGGCGGTCGCCGACATCCGCGACGGCGCCACCCTGGCCGTGGGCGGGTTCGGGCTGTGCGGCATACCGTCCGCCCTGATCTCCGCCCTGCACCGGTGCGGCACCACCCGCCTGGGCGTGGTCTCCAACAACTGCGGCACCGACGGGCACGGCCTGGGCGTGCTGCTCGCCGCCGGGCGGATCGCCCGGATCACCGGCTCCTACGTCGGCGAGAACAAGGAGTTCGCCCGGCAGTACCTCACGGGCGAGGTGGAGGTGGAGCTCGTGCCCCAGGGCACCCTGGCGGAGCGGCTGCGGGCCGGCGGCTGCGGCATCCCCGCCTTCTACACGCCCGCCGGCGTGGGCACCCAGGTCGCGGAGGGCGGCATCCCCTGGCGTCACGACGCCTCCGGCGGTGTCGTCGTCACCTCTCCCCGCAAGGAGGTGCGGGCCTTCGACGGCCTCGACCACGTGCTGGAGCACGGCATCACCACCGACTTCGCGCTGGTCCGGGCGGCCCGGGGCGACCGGCACGGCAACCTCGTCTTCGACAGGTCCGCCCGCAACTTCAACCCGCTCGCCGCGATGGCCGGCCGCATCACGATCGCCGAGGTCGAGGAACTCGTCGAACCCGGCGAACTCGACCCCGACGAGATCCACGTGCCGGGCGTCTTCGTCCAGCGGGTCGTTCCCCTCACCTCCCGGCAGGCCGCCGACAAGCAGATCGAACGGCGCACGGTCTCCGTGCCCGCGACCCGAGGGACGGTGGACTGATGGCCTGGACCCGCGACGAGATGGCCGCACGGGCGGCGGCGGAGCTGCACGACGGCGCCTACGTCAACCTCGGCATCGGCCTGCCGACCCTCGTGCCGAACCACGTGCCCGCCGGCGTGCAGGTGGTGCTGCAGTCGGAGAACGGCATCCTCGGCGTCGGCCCGTACCCGGCCGAGGACGAGGTCGACCCCGACCTCGTCAACGCCGGCAAGGAGACCGTCACCGTGCTGCCCGGCGCGGCCTTCTTCGACTCCGCGCTCTCCTTCGGCATGATCCGCGGCGGCCACATCGACACCGCGATCCTCGGCGCCATGCAGGTCTCCGCCACCGGCGACCTCGCCAACTGGATGATCCCCGGAAAGATGGTCAAGGGCATGGGCGGCGCCATGGACCTCGTCCACGGCGCCCGCCGCGTCATCGTCCTGACGGAGCACACCGCCAAGGACGGCACCCCCAAGATCCTCCGGGAGTGCACCCTCCCCCTCACCGGCCGGGCCTGCGTCCACCGCATCATCACCGACCTCGCCGTCCTCGACGTCGGGACCGACGGACTCACCCTGGTGGAGACCGCCCCCGGCGTCACCCCCGAAGAGGTCATCGCCCGCACCGACGCCCCGGTGACCGTCCGGTCGTAGGCGCGGCGGGCGGCGCTTCCGACGACGCGACCCGGTGCCGGCGGCACCGGGTCGCGCGGCATGCCGTCCGGCACCCCGGCCGGGCGGATCGGCGGGGCGGATCCGCCGGTGGGACGGGCCGGGAAGGACGGGCCGGGAAGTGGCACCTGGCGGGCCCGTTCCCGGAGGGGGCGGGTCAGTCGGCCGAGGTCTCCAGCTCCGCCCAGATGGTCTTTCCCGACCTCCCGTACCTGCTGCCCCAGCGGCTGCTCATCTGGGCGACGAGGAAGAGCCCGCGGCCTCCCTCGTCGCCGAGGGAGGCGCGGCGCAGCCGGGGCTGGGAGTTGCTCGGGTCGTTGACCTCGCAGACCAGCACGGAGTCGTGGATGAGCCGGAGGCCGATCGGGCCGCCCGCGTAGCGGATCGCGTTGGTGACCAGCTCGCTCACGATCAGCTCGACGGCGAAGTCGAGATCGCCGATCCCCCATTCGCGGACCTTGCCGCCGGCCACGGCCCTGGCGTCGGCGACCGTGGCGGGATCCGCCGGGAACTCCCACTCGGCGATGGCGTCGACGCGCAGCGGCCGGATGCGGGCGAGCAGCAGGGCGGTGTCGTCGGCCGCCGGGAGGCCCGCCTGTTCGGTGGTCAGGAGGTGGCCGGCCGTCTCCAGGGGGCATCCCGACCGGTGGAGTTCGGTGACGCGGTCGGCGAGGCGGCCCACGGCCACGTCGATTCCCTCGGCGGGGCGGCCGAGGAGGCCGTCGGTGTAGAGGGCGAGCCAGCTGCCGGGGCGCAGGTGGACGGTGGACGTCTCGAAGGGCAGGCCGCCCACGCCCAGGGGCGGGCCGGGCCGTACGCGGACGGGCCGGGCGGTGCCGTCGGGTTCGGCGACGATGGGTGGCGGGTGCCCTGCGCTGGCGACGGTGCACCGCTGGGTGACGGGGTCGTACAGCGCGACCAGGCACGTGGCGCCCACGGTGTCGCGTTCGGCCGGGCCGGCTTCGGCGGCGAGCCGGGTGACCAGTTCGTCGAGCCGGGTGAGCAGTTCGTCCGGGGCAAGTTCGAGGTCGGCCAGGGTCTGGACGGCGGTGCGCAGCCGTCCCATGGTGGCTGCCGCGTGCAGTCCGTGTCCGACCACGTCCCCGACGATCATGGCCACCCGCAGGGAGGGCAGCGGGATCACGTCGAACCAGTCGCCGCCGATCTCCGCGCCGTCGGCCGCGGGCAGGTACCGGCCGACGGCCTCCACGACCGGGGTGTGCGTGGTGGAGGCGGGCAGCAGGCGGCGCTGCAGGGCGACGGCGGCGCGGTGTTCGCGGGTGTAGCGGCGGGCGTTGTCGATGCTGAGCGAGGCGTGTGCGGCGATCTCGGTGAGCAGGTCCGCGTCCTGCGGGTCGAAGGGTTCGTCGCGGTCGATGCGCCAGGCGCCGATCATGCCGAGGACCAGCCCGCGGGCGAACAGCGGGGCGACGGCCATGTAGCGGCCGCCCTCGGGGATGAGCAGTCTGCCCAGCGCGCCCTCGCCGACGGCCTGTTCGAGGGTGGCGCGGTCGGCGACGAACGTGCGCCCTTCGTGGAGGATCCGGACCATGGTCCGGTCCGGGAGCTCGGGGAAGGCGTTCCCGGGTTCGAGGAGGCCGGCCGGCCAGCCGCCCTCCGCCCGGGCCGCCATCCGGTGCAGGTGGAGGTCGCCGCCGACGAACCCCTTGGGCGGCTCGTCGCCGACCAGGACGGCCTCGGCGAGGTCGACGGCGGCGAGGTCCGCGAAGTCGGGCACGAGGACGTCGACGATGTCCTGGGCGGTGCGTCTCACGTCCAGCGAGGGGCCGATCCGGATGGCGGCCTGGTGCCGCAGCCGCAGCCGCCGGCCGGCGAGCCACTCGGAGGTCGCGTCCGTCAGCAGGACCGTGACGCCCGTGGGGTGACCGCGGCGGTCGGTGGTGCGCAGCGCCGTCACCGAGAACGACCACTCGCGTGCCGGGTCGGTCAGGCTGCGTACGTGCTGGGCCCGGTCCACGATCGGCACGCCGGTCTCCAGCACGGCGCGCAGTCCGGCTTCCGTGGCGACGGCGTCCGGGACCGCCATCACGTCCGCCGGTGTGCTGCCCAGTGGCAGGGACCACCGGACGGGAGAGGTGAGGTTGGTGCGTGCGACGGACAGGTCGGTGTTCCGGAGGACGACGCCGACGCGCTGCTGTTCGAACAGGGCGCGCACGAGCGCCGCTCCCTGTTCGAACTCCTCCGCACGGTCGGCGGGGACGGCGAGCAGCAGCCGGTGCGCGGTCCCGTCCAGCGGCAGCAGGCGGCACCGGACGGCGACGGCGTGTCCGCGGGCGTGGCGCAGCAGCACCGTGGTTCCGGGCGGGAGCGCCGCCAGGTCGGCGTCCGGCTCCGCCGGGTCGGCGAGCAGGCCGGAGACGGGTCGGCCGCAGACCTCCTCGGCGGGCCGTCCCAGCAGGTCCGCGGCGGCCTCGGACCACTCCCTGACCGTGCCGTGACCGTCGATCAGGGCGGCCGCCACATCCGTCAGGGCGTCGTCGCCCCGGTCGGGGCCGCCGTCGTCGTGACCGTCGGAGGTTTCCACGCTGGCCCTCACCAACCGCTCGGGGCACCTACCGTCAATGTACGCCTTCGTGTCGTTCCGCAGGCGTCACCGACGGGCCTCCCCGGTGCGCGGGGCGGGCCCCCGGGCGGCTCCGCCCGGCCCCGCGGACGGCGCGCGGGGCCGGGCCGGCGCGGCTACTCGGCGTCCAGCCAGCTCCAGACGGCGGCGTAGAAGGCGGCGAGCTCCTCGGGACGGTCGTCGCCGAGTTCGTCGTGGCCGGGGGTGCGGCCCTCCCGGGCGATGTTCCACGCGAGCACCGCGTAGCTGGACCGGTACCCGGTGAGGTCCTCGGGGGGGATCACGATGCTCTGGCCCGGCACCGACGGGGTGAGGGTGGCGTATTCGTAGACGGCGTCCAGGGAGAGGATGCCCCAGACGTCGGCCCGTCGTTCCAGGCGGTAGTTCAGACGGGTGTGGGAGACGAGGTCGCCCGGTACGCCGTCGATCTCCACCTGGAACCGCATGGCGACGGACGCCTCGACGTAGGCCCTGGTGCCGCGGACGTGGACGACCGGCGCGGACATGTGGTGCAGGGCCACGGCTCCGCGCCGGGCCATCGCCGCGGAGCCCGCCACGAAGCCGGATCCGTCGCCGTTGTACCAGCTGAGGTGGACCGTGGAGTCCGGCCAGTACAGGGCGGCCATCTGCTCCCACCAGCCGCGGTCGCGCCCCTGGCGCTCGGCCAGGACGACCTGGGTGACGAGCGCGACGTCGCCGCCGCTCCCGGCGGGGTTCGCCCCCCGTGCACCGACGCCGATGTCTGTCGTTCCCATGCGATCCTCCTGCTGCCGGCGGGGCGCCCGTCGTTCGCCGGGCGCGGTGCGGCGGGTCGGGAGGTGTCCGGTCCTCCCCGCCTGCCGCCTGTCGTCAACTGTGCTCCTCGCTGCCGGACACGGGGAGGAGCGTCGGGCGCCGTCCGGCGCCGTCGGGGTCGGTTCAGTGGCCCGTCGGCCGCAGCTTCCCGGTCAGCCGGGCCAGCTCGCCGAGCATGAGGGCGGCGGCGTTGTCCAGGATCGCGTCCGGGGTGACCCCGCCCTCGGCGGTGAGCCTGTCCCAGGCGAACGGGATGTTGACCGCCTCCAGCACGGGCACCATCCGCAGCGTGGTCACGACCTGCTTGAGCTGCTGGACCGCCCGGACGCCCGCGCCGACGCCGCCGTAGCTGACGAAGCCGACCGCCTTGTCCGCCCACTCCTGGCACAGGTAGTCCAGGGCGTTCTTCGTGACGGCGCTGTAGCCGTAGTTGTACTCGGGGGTCACCAGCACGAAGGCGTCGGCGCGGTCGACGATCGCGCTCCAGTCCTTGGTGTGCTGGTGGACGTACTGCCGGAGCCTGGGGTGGTTCGGCTCGTCCAGGAGCGGCAGGCCCACCTCGGCGAGGTCGACGACCTCGACCTCGAAGCCCGCGTGCTTCTCGGCCGCCTCGGCGAACCACGCGGCGAAGGCCGGGGCGATCCGGTTGGGCCGCGTGCTTCCGACGTGGATCTGCAGGAGGGGACGTGCGGTGGTCGACATGCTGTTCCTCACGGTTTGACTGTCGGGTGGGAGGGATCGTCCGTCGGTCGCGTCCGCACGGGCCGCGCCGCGATGTGCCCGGAGGCGTCCGGCCGTGCCCCGGGCTGCCGCTGCGGCGGGTGTGCGGGCGGCGGGCCGGCGGTGCCGGAAGGCGGCCGCGGCCGCCCGCCGGGGTCGCGGGGGCGGGGTCCCGCCCGGTGGCGCCCGGGCCGGGAGTGGGCCGGAACGGGAGGGTGAGGGCGGCGGACGTCGTGGAGAGTTCCACTCTCGGACCGTACAAGTGTTATATCATATGACGGAGATGGTGCGGTCGCACCACCCCCGCCCGGCGGGCACCGTCGGCGCTACCCTGGTCATCACGTTGAGCGCGAAAGCAGGAACACTGATGAAGCCCCCCGTCCAGCCGATCGAGACCCGGTCGGTCCCGGATCTGGTGACCGCCGAACTGCGGCGCTCGATCGTCTCGGGAGACCTCGCACCCGGCGAGACGTTCTCGCTTCGCAAGATCGCCGCCATGCTCGACGTCAGCTTCATCCCGGTACGGGAGGCCCTGCGCAACCTGGAGGGCGAGGGCCTCGTGATCACCCGGCCCGGCCGCAGCGCCTGCGTGGCACCGCTCGACCTCGACGACCTCCAGGGGATCTACCGGATCCGCCGCAACCTCGAACCCGAGCTCGCCGGCCGCTCCTGCCTGTTGATCTCCGACGCCGAGCTGGACCGGCTCCAGACCCAAGTCGAGGACTTCGGGGATCCCCAGCACACCATCCAGACGGTCTACGACTCGCACCACGAGTTCCACGCCGCCCTGCTCGCACCGGCGGCCGGCACGTGGGAGATGCGGGTCCTGAACATGCTCTGGCGCGCCGCCGAACGCTACATCCGGATCGGCTTCGGCCGGATCGACCCCGCACCCGAGGACAAGCTGCGGCGCCGGCACGCCCACGAGGTCCTCCTCGAAGCGTTCCGCCGGCGCGATCCCGACGCCGCCGCGGAGGCCGTGCTGGTCCACCTCACCCGGAACGAGGAGACGGCGCTGCGCGCGCTCGCCGTCGTCACCGACGCGAAGGCGGCCGGGGGCTCCTGACGGACCGCCCGCCGCCGGCCCGCGGTCGGAGCGACCCGCCCGCGGGCCGTCCGGCGGCGGCCGGCGCGGGCCGACCCGCCGTCAGGCGTTCGCTGCCCCGAGCTCGCGCAGGACGTACGCGCGGAGCGTCGTCGGGGCGCGGCCCAGCAGCCAGGTCAGCACGTTCGGGTTGCCCGTGATGCCGTAGCGGCTGTAGTGCCCGAAGAGGCGGTACATGATGTCGTACGGGAACTCGGCCTCCGCCAGCCGCTGACGCTCGGGGCTCACCAGGTCGGCGAGCGCCTCGACCTCGGCGACGACCGGCCGGCCCGACAGCTCGGCGAGGACGCCGGCGATCTCGTGGCCGCTCACGTAGTCGGACCCGCACAGCTCGTACGTCGCGTAGTGGTGACCCGGATCCCCCACCACCTTCGCGGCCACCTCGGTGACGTCCTCCAGGTCGACGTGCGCGAGGCGGGAGTCGGCCGAGTGCGGCTTGCCGTACACGCCCGACGCGACGGTGCCGACGACGTCGATGTTCTGCAGGTAGTGCATCGGCTGCAGGATCGTGAACGGGATCGGCGACTCGATCACGGCCCGCTCCACCGCCAGCTTGGCCTGGTGGTTCAGGAGCGCCTCGATCTGCGGGTGCACCACCGAGAACTGCACGAAGTGCCGCACGTCGTGACGCCGCGCCTCCGCGACGACCGCACGACCGATGTCGGCCTCACGGTGGTGGAACAGCGGACCGATGTGAACCACCGACTCCACCCCCTCCATCGCCTTCCGCAGATCCGCCGGCTCCAGCAGGTCCGCCACCACCGACTCGGCCGCACCCAGCTCACGGACCTCGTGCACCGACGGCGCGATGTCCGCCGCCCGCACCTCCTTGCCCTCCCGCACCAACGCGCGAATCAGGCTGCGGCCGGTCCGGCCGCTTGCTGCAGTTACCAGGATCACGATGTCTCCAGACGATCGACTCAGGTCGAGCAGAAAATGAACGTGCTGCCGGCGGCCGTGGCGGGTCGTTCCTGCGCGGGGCACGGGACACCGGGCGCCCCTCTCCCGCACCCGCGCCCCGCGACCGCCACGGCTGCTCCGGCTGCTCCGGCGGTGACCCGCCGTGCGGGGCCTAGATCATGGGGGTGATCCGCTCCTCGGAGCCGACGAGCGCCTTGCCGTAGATCTCGTAGCAGACCATCGGCAGGATGCCCGCATGGCGCGAGGCCACCTCGGAGTCCCGCCAGATCCGCTGCAGCGGGTTGGCCTCGGCGAAGCTGCCCGAGCCGTGCGCGTAGAGCAGGACGTCGATCGCCTTCACGACGTTCTCGATCGCGTAGCCGATGTCCGCCCGGATCCGTGCCCGGTCGAGGAATTCGAGCTTGCCGCCCTCGGCCGCGGCCGTGTCGAGGTCGTCGGTCACCCGGTGGGCGTGGAAGTGGGCGGTGTCGAGCAGCATGGTCGCCTGCGCCAGCTGGATCTGGAACGCCACCGAGTCTGCCTGCCGCGCGTAGACGGTGTTGGCGACGCCCTTGGTGGCCGCCTTCTCCTTCACGATCTCCAGCGCGGCCCGGCCCAGACCGAGCTGCGGCCCGACCATGCCCACGGCGAAGAACGGCCCGAGCGGCGAGCGGTAGAGGAGTTCCTCGGTGTACTCCGTCGGGAAGTTGCCCTCGATCGCCGGGCCGACGGACATCAGCCGGTGCTCCGGGACGAACACGTCGGTGGCGATGAGGCAGTTGGATCCCGAGGCGCGCATGCCGGCGACGAACCAGGTCTCCTGAAGGTCGAGGTCGCTCCGCGGGACCAGGGCCATCGCCATGTCGACGACCTCGCCGGCGTCGTTGGTGACGGGCACGCTGAGCACGGCCCAGTCGGCGTGCCAGGAGCCGGAGTTGTAGAACCACTTGCCGGTGACCCGGAAGCCCCCGGTCACCTTCGTCGACTCGACGAGCGGCGAGAAGACACCCGACACGAGCGCCCCGGGGTTCGCCGCCCAGACGTCGTCCTGGGCCTGCGCGGGGAAACAGCCGGCCAGCCACGCGCCCGAGTTGAGCAGCGAGACCACCCATGCCGTGCCGCCGTCCGCCTCGCCCACGGCGGCGGAGACGTCGACCAGGGTGCGCATCGAGGTCTCGAACCCGCCGTAGCGCTTCGGCTGGAGGAGCTTGAACAGCCCGGCCTTCTGGAGCGCCTGGATGCTCTCCTCCACCACGCGGCGGTCCTGCTCGCCCTGCGCCGAGTTCGCGCGCAGCAGCGGCCGGAGTTCCCTGGCACGGGCGACGAGGGCGGCCGCGTCGAGGTCGCCGGTGAGGGTGTGTGTGTCAAACGACGTGGTCATGCGTTGTCCCTCGAAGTTCGGTGCGCCGCGAGGGCGCGTGGTGTCTGCGGACGTGCGGGTGGCCGGTCGGCGGTGGCGCCCGGTCCCGCGCTCCTCGCTCCGGGTCGATCCCTGGTCACGGCGTCGTCCGTACGACGGCGACGGCCGGGATCACCCGGTCATTCCAGTGTGTACCGCTCCGCGGAACGGGGCGGTGGGCCCGGCGGGGCAGCCGCCGGGCCGCCAGCCGCTGTTCAGGCCGTGGCGGCCGCGGCGGCGAGTTCCCGCGCCACGTACGCGCGGAGCGTCGTCGGGGGGCGGCCGAGCAGCCAGCCCAGCACGTTCGGGTTGCCGGTGATGCCGTACCGGCTGTAGTGGCCCCACAGCCGGTACATCACGTCGTACGGGAACTCGTCCTCCTGGTGCTGCCGGCGCTCGCTGCTCGCGAAGTCGCCGATCGCCTGGAGCTCGGTCGTGATGGTGCGACCGGCGACCTCGCCGATGGCGGCCGCGATCTCGTGGCCGTTCACGTAGTCGGACCCGCACAGTTCGTAGGTGGCGTGGTGGTGGGACGGGTCGCCGACGACCTTCGCGGCCACCTCGGTGACGTCTTCGATGTCGACCTGCGCCAGCCGGGTGTCGTGGGAGAACGGCTTGCGGTGGACCCCCGACCGGACGGTCTCGACGACGTTGATGTTCTGCAGGTAGTGCATCGGCTGCAGGATCGTGAACGGGATCGGCGACTCGACCACCGCGCGCTCCACCGCCAGCTTGGCCTGGTGGTTCAGCAGCGCCTCGATCTGCGGGTGCACCACCGAGAACTGCACGAAGTGCCGCACGTCGTGACGCCGCGCCTCCGCCACCACGGCACGGCCGATGTCGGCCTCACGGTGGTGGAACAGCGGACCGATGTGGACGACCGACTCGACGCCCTCCATCGCCTTGCGCAGATCGGCCGGCTCCAGGAGATCGGCCACCACGGACTCGGCCGCTCCGAGCTCACGGACCTCGTGCACCGAGGGCGCGATGTCCGCCGCCCGCACCTCCTTGCCCTCGCGCACCAGCGCGCGGACCAGACTGCGGCCGGTGCGGCCGCCGGCCGCTGTTACCAGGATCATGGGGACCTCCGGATTGCCTGGCCCGCCCGTGACCGGGCGGGCCAGCAGGAATGCTGGGTTCTTGCACGTGCCGTCCGGTCGCCACCGGGGACGGGCCCGGCCGACGAACGGCGGAAGTGCCTGTCAGTAGGCGACCGTGAACCGCGCGCGGCGGTGGACGGGACGCTCGATCTCGTCGACGAAGGCCGTGGCGAAGTCCGCCCCGGAGATCTCCGAGCGGCCCTGCTCGTCGGTGAGCATGACCTCGCCGCCGACCCGGAACGTCCCCGTCGCCTCGCCGGGCGCGTAGTGCCCGAAGCCCCGGGGCGGGCTCAGCACGAACCAGTCGAGGCCCGGGTCGCTGCCGCGGAGTGCCTGCAGGACGGTGTCGCCGATGCGCGCGTAGCCCCGGAACTGCTCGGGGAACTCCGGCGCCTCGTAGACCACCGGGCCGTCCGCCGTGAGCAGCAGGGATCCGGCCCCGCCGACGACGCCGAGGCGGGCGCCCCGGCTGCGGGCGAGCTCGGCGATCTCCGCGTTCAGCTCCACGAAGCCGTCCTGGAGCTCCCCGCTCGGCGCCAGCGCGACGACGATCACCTCCGCGCCCGCCGTCGCGCGTTCGAGATCGGCCCGGCTCTGCGCGGACCCGGTGACGGAGACGACCCCGTCGATCGCCTCGTCGGCCGCCTTGCGGCTGAAGGCGACGACCTCGTGTCCGCGCGCGGCTGCCTCGCGGACGATGGCGCTGCCGGCGTAGCCGGTGCCGCCGAGAACGGTGATGCGGGCCATGAGGACTCCCAACTGATCTGCGCCGGGGCGTCTCCCCGACGTGCACTGCACTGCCGCGGCACCCGGAGGTAACCGGTGTGCCGGCCCCGCGTCCGGCTCAGCTGCCCTCTGCTGCCGAGGCCGCGAGCGCCCCTGCCGTGATCGCCGCGTAGGCCTCCCGGACGGCCGGGACGAGCGCCCTGGCGGCCTCGGGGTCGGACTGCTCGGCCCGGAGCTTGAGGATCTCCCCGGAGCGACGGTCGGCGGGCACGTCGGCGGTGCGCGCCGTGATCAGGACGTGGAAGTGCGGGAAGGCCTCCCCGAACATCAGCATGTACGTGGCCTCGGCCCCGGTGGCCCGGGTGACGGCCTCGACCAGGTCCCTGGCGCGCCGGCCGAAGGTCTCCTGCTCCTCCTCGCTCAGGCCGGTGATCCGCTCCGCGTGGCGGCGGGCGCGCAGGAAGAACCACCCGGGGACGTCGTAGCCGGGGACGATCTCGCCGGCCCAGAGCTCGTCGCGGAAGACCACATGGGACTCCTCGGAATTCTCGAGTCCGCAGATCTGGCAGTTCGGTTCCATGGGTACATCCATTCGCTTCGGGGTCGTACGGGGGACGGTCGTAAGGGGGACGGTCGGACGCGCGGCTCGATCGGGGACGGGGCTGCCGTCAGCTGCCGGCGACGAAGCGCGTGCGGATCGATCCGATGCCCTCGATGCCGGTGACGAGCTCGTCGCCCGGCCGGATCAGCACCTTGGGGTCGCGCGCGAAGCCGATGCCGGAGGGCGTGCCGGTGAAGATGACGTCGCCGGGCGCCAGGGGCACGGTCGCGGAGAGCCGCGCGATGATCTCGGCGACCGGGAAGATCATGAGCTTCGTGCGGGACTGCTGCATCGACGCGCCGTTCAGGGTGCAGCCGATCGCGAGGTCGTCCGGGTTCTCGAACTCGTCGACGGAGACGAGGGCGGGCCCCATCGGCGCGAAGCCGGGGAAGGACTTGCCCATGCTGAACTGCGGCGTCGGCGGACGGAGTTGCAGCTCCCGCTCGGAGAGGTCCTGCCCCACGGTCAGCCCGGCGACGTGGTCCCAGGCCTGGGAGGCGTCGATCCGGTGGGCGTGTCGGCCCATGACGATCACGAGCTCGGCCTCGAAGTCGACCGAGCCACGGGGCAGTTCGACCTCGGCGAACGGGCCGGTGATCGAGGAGCGGAACTTCGCGAAGACCACCATGGCGTCGGTGGAGGCGTCGAGTCCGGCCTCCTCCGCGTGGTCGAGGTAGTTGAGCCCGATCGCGAAGACCTGCCCGGGGCGCGGGGCCGGCGAGCCCAACTGCGCCTCGTCCAGGGGCTTCACCGGCGCGTCGTCCGCTTCGGCCGCCCAGGCGGTGAACTCCGGCCACCGGTCGTAGACCGCGTGGACGTCCGGCGGGAACAGGCCGCCGCTCGCCTCGGCGATGTCGACGACTCCGTCGCCGACGAGCAGGCCCGGCCTGCCCGCCACGTTGACGATCCGCATAGGTCACTCCTCATCTCGGCGCTCTCCGGGACAGCCCCGGGAGACACCGATCGGCCGCCACAACAGCGGACTTCAATATATGTGATAACACTTGGTCTTTGGCAAGCCCGGTGCTCCGTGGATCCGGTTCGGCACCGGGCCGCCCGGCCCCGGCGGTGCCGGGGCCGGGGAAGGCCGTCTCAGTCGGCCATCGGGTGCGGGAGCTCGGGGCTCGTCCTGAGCGCCCACTCCCGGGTCTGCAGCTCGGCGGCCGCCACGCCGGCCCGGCGCGCCTCCACCATCAGCTCGGGCCTGTACCGCACGCCGATCGGATCGGCGTCGTACTCCGGGCCCTCCATGTAGGCGGTGGCCTCGTCCGCCGTGGCGAAGTTGTCGACCTGCATCTCCACGTGGTTGCCGTCGGGGTCCTCGTAGTACAGCGACGTCGTGACCCCGTGCTGGACGGGCTTCCACGGCTCGATGCCCTTGGCCAGGAGCTCCTGGTAGCGGTCGAGCAGCTCGTCGAGCGAGTCGAAGGTGTACGCGACGTGGTTCACGATCGCCGCCTTCGGCGACTTGCGCTCCAGGCCGGGGATGTGGGCGAGGGCGATGCGGTGGTGCTCGTCGTCGAAGGTCAGGAAGGTCAGGCCGTGACCCTCGTAGACGACGTGGGCGCCCAGCAGCGCGCAGTACCACTCGCGCATCACGTCGGGTTGGGACGTCTGGAACACGACGTGGGCGAACCTGGGGGTGGAGGTCATGCTCGTGTCTCCTCTGCGGGGTGGTGGGCGGTCGGGCCGGTGGCACGGGCGCCCCCGCGGGGGCGCCCGGCCGCGTCACCCCGCGATGGCGTCGAGTTCGGCGACGGCGTCGTCGGGCAGGTCGAGCCCGGCACCGGCGACGTTCTCGCGCAGGTGCCCGATCGAGGAGGTGCCCGGGATCAGCAGGATGTTGGGCGAGCGCCGCAGGAGCCACGCCAGCGCGACGGCCTTGGGGGTCGATCCCAGGCGGGCCGCGACGTCGTCGAGCACCCCGGACTGCACCGGGGAGAACCCGCCGAGCGGGAAGTAGGGCACGTAGGCGATGCCCTGCTCCGCGAGACCGTCGATCAGGGCGTCGTCGCCGCGGTTCGCGATGTTGTACATGTTCTGCACGCACACGACGGGCGCGATGGTCCGGGCCTCGGCGACCTGCTCGGCACTCACGGTGCTGAGCCCGAGGTGCCTGATCAGGCCCTGCTGCTGCAGCTCGGCGAGGACGGTGAAGGGCTTGGCCACCGACTCGGCCGGCCCGCCCATGCGGAGGTTCACGACGTCGAGGGCGTCCAGGCCCAGGTTGGTCAGGTTGTCCTGGACGGCCTGGCGCAGCTGGGCCGGCTCGGCGGCCTGCGGCCAGCCGCCCGCCGCGTCGCGGGCGAATCCGACCTTGGTGACGACGTGGAGGTCGCCGGGGTACGGGTGGAGGGCCTCGCGGAGGATGCCGTTGGTGACGTGCGGACCGTAGTAGTCGCTGGTGTCGATGTGCGTGATGCCGAGTTCGACGACCTCGCGGACGACGGCGACCGCGGCGGCCCGGTCGGCGGGGGGCCCGAACGCCCCCGGGCCGGTGAGCTGCATGGCGCCGTAGCCCATCCGGGTGACGGTGAGGTCGCCGCCGAGGACGTAGGTGCCTCCGGGGACGGTGTGCGGCATGTCGGGTGCTCCTGGTGTTCCTGGGGTGGATGCTGGCTGCGTGGCGGCGCCGGCTCGTGCGGCGCCGCTCCCGCGCGGTCCCGTGTCGGGCCGTGGAGTGCGACCGGTGGTCAGTTCGCCCCCCACAGCTGCGCGTAGGTCTTCCGGAACGAGCCGTCGGTGAACCACGCCCCGCTCTTGAAGTCGTCGACGCTCCGGCCGTTCACGGAGTTGATGTTGCTCTTGTTGAAGATGCGCCGCGGGATGGTGTAGGCGGTCTGCTCCGGGATCTCCGTCCCCGCCATCATGCGCAGCAGGCGGTCGGTGTTGTTCCACGCCACGAGTGCCGGGTCGACGGCGACGTCCGCCAGCTGGGTCCCGTTCGCGAGCCGCTGCATCGCCGTGACGTCCGACCCGTAGCCGACCAGCTTCAGCTTGTCGGCCCGGCCGGAGAGCTGCATGCCCTGGATGGCGGGCGGGCTGGCCGGCTGGTCGTAGCTCACGAAGACGTAGTCGATCTCCGGGTGCGAGTTGAGCGCGACGCTGACGGTGGTCGGGACCTTCTGGACGGCGGTGCTCTCCCAGGCCGCCGTGGTCACCTTGCAGCCGGGGCACTGGGTCTTGAACTCGTCGAGGACCGCGTCGGACGACCTCTTCGTGGTGCTGGTCGACGTGGTGTTCACGAAGAGCACGTTCGCGTCGCCGCCCGAGTCGGCGATGATCGCGTCCGCCATCAGCCGGGCCCCGACGTCCTGGCCGTTGTCCGTGGTGACGACCTTGCCCGCGAGCGCCGGGGGCAGCGGGTCGGAGACGTCGGAGGCGACGACCGGGATGCCGGCGTCGGCCGCCGCCGTGTAGGCGTTCCTGGCCAGGGCGAACGGGAGCGAGTCCGTGATGATGCCGGCCGACTTGGCCGCGACGGCCTGGTTGAGGCACTGGGTCGCCACGGTGGGCTGCGCCTGGGCGTCGCAGACCTGGACCTTCATGCCGAGCAGGGCGGCGGCCGCGGTGATCTGTTCGAGCTGGGCCTGGAAGTACGTCGCCTTCAGGGTGATGGGGACGTAGGCGATGGTGCCGCCCCTGAACTTGTCGAGGCCGGTGATCTCACCGCCCGGAGCCTTGAACGAGTCGAGGACCCGCACGTGGCTCTCGACCGCTGCCGTGGCGAGCTCGACGCCCTTGGCGTTCGTCACGCCGCCGTCGGACCCGCCGGAGGTGGCCGAGCTGCCGCAGGCGCTCAGGCCGGCGGCCGTGAGGGCGGCGACCGCGACGGCGGTCCAGGTGGTGCGGGCCGGTCTGCGGCCTGCGCTCGACGATCCGGTGTTCAGCATGGTTCTCATTCGGTTCCCTCGGTTCACGGGTGGGTGATGACCGCCACCGCGGCACGGTGGCTGCCGGCCGTACTGGTCAGGAGTGCCGCCTGTCCCGACGGAACAGGGTGGAGAGGACGATGGCGATGATGAGTGCCGAGCCGTAGAAGACGTCGCTGATCCAGCCCGCGAAGCCGAGCAGCTGGAGCCCGACGATGCCGGTCGCCAGGAAGTAGATGGCGATCATGCTGCCGGCGGGGTTGAACCTGCCGGGCTGGATGACGGCCGTGCCGAGGAACGTCGCCGACAGGGCGGGGAGGAGGTAGGAGGAGGCGCTCGCCGGGTCGAAGCCGCCGACGGTGCCGACGAGCAGCACGCCGCCGACGCCGCAGAGCAGCGAGGACGAGATGTACGCGCCGACCCGGATCCGGTTGACCCGCACCATGGCGAGCCGTGCGACGTTGCGGTTGGAGCCGACGAACAGCATGTGGCGGCCGAGCGGGGTGGACGTCATCACGTAGGTGAAGACGGCGGCCACCGCGAGTCCGTAGAAGAAGCTGACCGGCAGGCCGAGCACCTTCGTCGCGGCGACCTTGTAGAGCGACGGGCTGTCGAGGAAGACGCTGCCGCCGTTGGAGATCCGCGAGGACACGCCGGTGAGGAGGGTGGCCACGCCCAGTGTCGTCACGATCGGGTTGATGCCGATCTTGATGATGAGCAGCGCGTTGAAGGCGCCGACCCCCACCGCGACCGCCACGGCCACGATCGCCGCGAGCCACACGTTCAGGCCCTGCTCGCTGACGAGCACGGCGACCAGGGTCGCGGAGAGCCCGGCGACCGCCGCCACCGAGAAGTCGAACTCCCCCACCGAGAAGGCGCAGAGGGCACCGAGGGCGATGAACACCAGGGCCTGCTGGGAGCCGAAGATCGTCTGGAGCGTACCGGTGGTGGGGAACTGGTCGGGGGCGAGCAGTCCGAACACGATGAACAGGGCGATCCAGACGAGGATCAGGCTGCCCCGGCGCGACAGGTCCGCCGCCGCCGTCTTCCGCCGGCGGCCCGGGGGGGCCGGTGCGGGCCCCTCCCCCCGGCCGGGGTCGGCGGCCGGCGTGCGCCGCACGTGGGTGGTGGAAGTGGCGCTCTCGTTCGGTGTCATGGTGGTGTCTCCTTGGTCGTGCGCAGCCGGCGGGTGAACCGGGTCAGGCATAGGTGGCCCTGGTGATCGCTTCGGCGGTGACGTCGTCACCCAGCTCCAGGTGGTCCCGGCCGGCGCGCAGGACGATCACCCGGTCGCACACGGCCGCGAGGTCCTGCACCTCGATCGAGCAGATCACGACGGCCTTGCCCTCGTTGGCGGCTCCGCGGAGGGCCCGCAGGATGTCGAGGCGGGCGCCGACGTCGACGGCCTGCGTCGGCTCGCAGGCCATCAGGACCTGTGGCGCGTTCAGGAGCCACTTGGAGATCAGGAGCTTCTGCTGGTTGCCGCCGCTGAAGGAGCCGACCGGGGCGTTCGGCAGCGCCGGCCTGATGCCGAAGGACTCGACCGCGGCCCTGAACTCCTTCTGCTGCCAGCCGCGGCCGAGGAAGAGGCGGCCCCGTCCGGTCACGCGGGGGAGGGTCACGTTCGCCATCGCGCTCACCTCGGCGGCGAGTCCGTCCTCCATGCGGTTCTGGGGGATGACGGCGAGCCCGGCCTCGTGGAGGGCCTCGCGGTTCGTGACCGGCAGGGCGAACTCCCGGCCGCCGACCCTGAGCCGGCCGCCGCAGGCGCGGCTGTTCCCGCCGATGATGTCGGCGATCTCGTCCAGACCGCAGTCGCCGGCGCCGGTGATGCCGACGACCTCGCCGCCGTGCACCCGCATGTCGAGCGCGCGGAGGGTCCTGCCGGAGACGCCTGCGACGTCGAGGGCGATGTCGGGCTTGACGGCGTGGGGGTCGACGACGGCCCCGATGCGGCCGCTCGCCAGCTCGCGGCCCAGGATCAGCCGGCTCAGCTCGGCCTCGCTGAGGTCCGTGACGGGAACGCCTTCGGCGACCGCCCGGCCGTCTCGGAGCACGGTCACCCGGTCGGCGAGGCTCATCACCTCGTCGAGGCGGTGGCTGACGATCAGGATCCCGGTGCCGGAGCGCGCGATGGTGCGCAGGATGTCGTAGAACTCGGGCAGGGTCTCGCGCGGCAGCGACTGGGTGGACTCGTCGAACACGATGCAGCCGGTGCCGGGGTGACGGCCCTGGACGGCTCGTGCGATCGCGACGACCGCCCGCTGCCCCGCGGGCAGCGACCCCATCCGGGCGTCCATGGGGATCGACGCGTTGAGTCGCGCGAAGGACTCCTCCGCGAGGCGGCGTTCCTGGTCCCAGGCGATGTTCCGGAGGACGCGGCCGGGCCTGTACTGGCCCACGCGCACGTTCTCCACGACGGTCAGGTCGTCGACCAGGCCGAGGTCCTGGTGGACGAACGCGAGGTTGTGCTCCCGGAGGTCGGCCGGGCGGACGGGGGTGGAGAGGGCCTGGCCCCCTACGCGGATCTGCCCGGCGTCGGCGGTGTGGACACCGGAGAGGATCTTGATCAGGGTGGACTTCCCCGATCCGTTCTGGCCCACCAGGGCGTGGATCTCGCCCGGTGCGACGGTCAGGTCGACGTCGCTGAGGACGGTCGCGCGCCCGAAGCGTTTCGTGAGGCCCCTGATCTCCACCGCCTCGCGGCCGCGCGAGCCCTTCGGGTGGGGCGCCGCGCCGGTCGATCCGCGGCTCCAGGCGTCGTCGCCGACTCGGGCGGGTTCTCGACGGACCTGTGCCTTTCTGCTCCGCATCAGTTCTCCTGCCTCCGGGTCAGCACTGACCCGGGGCTCGATGTGCAGTGACTGGCGTCACTCTCAGGCATAAGCAAATATATGTGATAACAGCAGACTTTGCAGTGGTCCCCGGCCGGGAATTTCGGGTGGGCCGGTCCGGGCGGCGCGAGGGCGCGGCCTCAGAGCATCGGGGTGATGTTCGCGTCGCGGGCCAGCATCGCCGTGCCGTACATCTCCAGGCTCACCCCGGGCACGATGTACGCGTGCCGGCCCGCCACCGCCGAGTCGCGCCAGTGCCGCTGGATCACGTTGTTCTCCGCGAAGCCGGCCGCACCGTGGGCGAAGAGCAGGAGGTTGATCGCCTTGGTGATGTTCTCGACCACCCAGCCGGCGTCGGCCCGCGCGCGGGCCCGCATGAGCTCGTCGGGGAAATCGCCCTCGCGGGCGGCCCGGTCGATCTCGTCGACGGCGCGGTAGGCGTGCAGGTGGGCGGTGTCGATCAGCATCGCCGCCTCGGCGATCTGGTGCCGGAAGACCGGCGAGTCCGCCTGCGTCGGGTAGAAGGTGAAGGTGAGCGGCTTGACGGCCGCCTTCGCCCGCACCAGGTCGAGCACCTTGCGTCCCATGCCCAGCTGGGGGGCGGCGATGCCCAGTGCCAGGACCGGCGTGAAGGCACTGCGGTAGAGCGCCTCGTCGGTGTGCTCGGTGGCCACCTCGCCCTGCCAGGCCTTCGGTGCCGAGATGATGCGGTGGTCGGGGACGAAGACGTCCCTGGCGATGAGGCAGTTGGAGCCCGACGACTTCATGCCGGCCACGAACCACGTCTCCTCGAAGTCGAGGTCGGCCCGCGGGATGAGCGCGATGCCGTGGTCGACGGCCTCGCCGGCCTCGTTCACGACCGGCATCCCGAGCACCGCCCAGTCGGCGTGCCAGGAGCCGGAGTTGTAGTACCAGCGGCCGTTCACCACGAACCCGCCGTCCACCTTGACGGACTCCGAGCTCGGGGTCACGACGCCGGAGATCTTGGCGTCGGGGTTGGTCTTCCAGACGTCGTCCTGGGCCTGCTCGGGGAACAGCCCCGTCATCCAGGCGCACTGGTTGCAGAGGGTCACGACCCACGCGGTGCCGCCGTCCGCCTCGGCGACGGCTGCGGACGCCTCGATCTGCGCGCGCACCGGCATCTCGTAGCCGCCGTACCGCTTGGGCTGGGCGATCCTGAAGACGCCGGCCTCCGTGAGGGCCTGAATGCTCTCCTCCACCACGCGGCGGTCCTGCTCTCCCTGCGCCGCGTTCCTCTCCAGCAGGGGGTGGAGCTCCCTGATCCGGGTCACCAGTTCCTCGGTGCCGGGTGCGGTGCCTACGGTCGGCGCTTCGGTGGTTGCGGATGCCATGGTGCGTTCCTTCTCGTATCGGTGGTCGTCAGCGGGCCAGGGCGGCGAGGGAATCGGTGATCGCCGGCCGGCGCCGCTCGTCGTAGCGGGAGTGGGTGCCGAAGGTGCGGTACGCGTAGACGAGCGGGGGGAGTTCCGCCCGGCTCGCGCCGACGACGTGCCCGAGGAGGAGCAGGTGGTCACCGCCCTCCACCGCCTCGTGCAGGTCGCATTCGAGCCATCCGGCGGCCCCGTCGAGGCGGGGCAGGCCGTGGTCGAGGTGCCAGTCGATCCGTGCGAACCGGTCGACGTTGCGCGAGGCGAACAGCATCGCGAGATCGGCCTGGGCGTGGCCGAGCAGGTTCACACCGAACCGGCCCTCGGCGAGGATCTGCGCCAGGACCCGCGATCCGCGGTCGAAGGCCACGGTCACGAGCGGCGGATCGAGCGAGAGCGAGGCGAAGGAACTCACCGTCGCGCCCGCCGGTCCTCCGTCGCCGGCCGTCGTGACCACGGTGACCGGCGCGCAGACGCCCGCCATCATGTCGCGGAAGACCTGCGGCGCAACGCTGCGGCTCTCGGTCGTCATCATGTGCTCCTCTGCGTGGGCCTGCTGTCCCCGTGTCCCACCGGGCGGCCGGCCGGTCGCGGCGCGACCGCGCCGGCGGCCGCGGTGCGGTGCGGCCTCATCCCAGGCCTTCGAGGTCTCGAAGGCCGACAGCGTCGATCATCAGGGCGAGGGCCTTGGTGGCGTCCTCGCCCAGTTCGAGGTACGGCTTGCGGGCGTGGCCCCCGGGAAGGCCCAGGATGCGCAGCATCGCCTTGTAGACGACGACCCGCGGCGCGGAGAACTCGGCGGCGAAACCGGAGATCCCGCTCCACAGCCGGGTCACGGTGCGGTAGGTCTCCCCCGCTGCGGAGAGGTCTCCCCGGTGCAGCGCGTCGTGAAGGCTGCGGCACAGGCGCGGGGCCACGTTCTGCAGGTTGTCCAGCTCCCCGGCCGCCCCGGCCGCGAAGGAGAACATCAGCTTCTGCGTCATCGTCAGCACCGTCGTGCGCGGCGCGAACCGTGCGACGAACTCGGCGACGTTGTGCTGGTCGGGGTGGTGCTTGAAGATCCCGACCACGTGGGGGTGGTCGGCCAGCGGCCGGTCGAAGACGGACGCCGGCACCTCGAACCCGGTCATGAAGTTGCTGGACAGGACGACCGGCACCTCGACCGCCGAGAGGACCTCGTCGTAGAACTGCCGGAGCATCCCGGCGGTCGGGGAGAACGAGTGGCCCAGGGTCGGCGGGTAGAGCTGCACGGCGTCGGCGCCGCGCGCCTGTGCCTCGGCGGCGAAGCGGACGTTCTGCGCCGCCGTCGGGAACTCCCGGTTGCCCGCGACCACCGGGCTGCGGCCCGCCGCCTCCTCGGACACGATCTCCACGACCCGGAGGATCTCCGTGTCGCTCATCTGCGCGCCCTCGCCGGTGGCGGGGCTCGCCGGCCAGAAGCCGACGTTCTCGCGGGCCATCCACTGCACGTGGGCGCGGAGCGCGCCTTCGTCGAGGTCGCCGTCCCGGTTGAACGGGGTCAGTCCCATCACGTAGGAACCGGCGGGGAGGCCGGGCGGCCGGTCGGCCGTCCGTTGCTCTCGAATCATGCGTCTGTTTCCCTCAGTTGCCTCCGCCCATGAGTATGGGCATCGGGTCGGGCAGGTGGGAGTCGAGCGCCCAGGCGCGGTCGGAGAGCTGCTCCGCCGTGGCGCCGTTGGAGCGGGCGTCGAGCAGTGCTTCCGGGTCGAAGGAGGGCCCGACGGAGTCGGCCGCGTACTCCGGCCCCTTCATGTAGGCGGTGGCGTCGTCCGGCTCCGCGAACCGGTCGATCTGCATCTCGACCATGTTCCCGTCGGGGTCGCGGTAGTACATCGAGGTGGTGACGCCGTGCGCGATGCAGACCGTGGGCAGCACACCCCGGTCGCGCAGCAGGACGTACCTGGCGAGCAGGTCGTCGATGGAGTCGAACGTGTACGCGACGTGGTGCATCGCGGCCGTGTCGGGTGTCCTGCGCTTCAGCGGGACGGGCGGGTGGATCAGGGCGACCCGGTGGTGTTCCTCGTCGAACGTGATGAACGAGAGGGCGTCGTCGCGGTAGACGACGTGGCCGTCGAGGACGGTGCAGTACCAGTCGCGCATCTCTTGCGGCTGGGCCGTCTGGAAGACGACGTGGGCGAACTTCGGGCTCGCGGGCATGGCGGATCTCCCTGGCTCTTCCGTCGGACTCGGACAGGCGGCGCCGATGTCGCTCCGGGCGCTTCGATGGCCTGTCGTGCGCCTCACCCTAGCGGTGATATGTGATAACAGGAACCCTCCGGGCGGGTTCTTTCCCCGGATCGAGGCCTTCATGCAGGACGGCACGGCATCGAACGCCGACGGTCGGCGCGGCGCGCAGCAGTGGACCGAACGGCTGTGACCTGCACAGACGTGGTCGCCGACGGACGCCTTCGGGGAGTCGGACCCCGGCGTCGTCCGGCCCGGGCGCGGGCAGCAGGCCCCCGCGGCCCCCTCACCCGCGGCCGGGAGCGGCGCTCCGGAGAGGCGGACGGCCGGCGCGGAGGAGAGGCGGACGGCCGGCGCGGAGGAGAGGCGGACGGCCGGCGCGGAGGAGTGGGGCGGGCAGGTGCCGCAGGGGTGCACGCACGCGGCGGGAGGGCGGGGTCGTCACGCCGGGCCGGGCGGCATCACCGGCATCGCGACGCACGGGCCCCGGGCCCCGTGCTCAGAGCACGGCCGCAGCGCGCCCGGAGGAACGCCGCGGGTGCACCGAACAGGTGCGGCGGCGGGCAGGGAACCGTCAGTCCGCGATGGCCGCGATGCCCTGCTGGGCGATCCGCTCGTTCGTGTCGAGGTGGACCATGACGGCCTGGGCGGCGCGGCCCGGATCGCGTTCCGCCACCGCGGCGAGGAGCTGCGCGTGCGCGGCTTCCCGGCGGTGGGGCTCGTCGGGGTCGTTGTCACGGCCGCCGAAGGCGAGCCGGACGTAGCGTTCGGCCGCGTGCCAGAGCATGTTGAGCATGCGGAGGTCCCAGTCGGTGGCCGCCGGGCGCAGCAGGTCGAGGTGGAACTCGTGGTGGACTTCGTAGATCTCGTCGAGTCCGAGGCGCTCGTTGCCGAAGATGGCCAGGTGGGACATGAGCCGGGCATGGTCGCGGTCGGTCAGCAGGAGGCACGCCCGTCCGACGAGCTCCGGTTCGATCTGCCGGCGCAGCCGGTAGACGGCGCGCAGGTCGTCGTGGCTGAGCGGGGCGACGGTGGCGCTCTTCCCTCGCTCGGTGATGACGAGGCCCTGGCCTTCGAGGTGACGCAGGGACTCGCGGACGGGGATGATGCTGACACCGAGGCGGCCTGCGATCTCGCGCAGGGAGAACTCCTGCCCGGGCGGCAGGTCACCGGCGAGGATGGACCGCCGGATCTCCTTGGTCACCTGATCCACCACCGACAGTGGCTGCACGCGGCGTACGCCGGTCGTGCTCACACCTGCCACGTTGGCCCCCCCTCTAGGCAGCTCCACAAGCACCGCCAGCGCCCAGATGTTATCAGACATATCACAGCAGTGTCCCGGTCATGACGCAACGACCACGGGGAGCGGGGCGGTGCGGTAGACGAGCGTCCGATGCGGGACACCTGCGGCGGGCGGGCGCGCCGACGATTCCACAAGGCCATTGCACTGCGGGACAACTGACCCCTCGTACGTGGCCGGGAGCCGCACCGCACGGCGGTGGGAGGAGGGCGGCGCGGGGGCGGCGGCTCGCGGGGACGGTGACGGCCCGCCGGTCCCGGGACGGGGGCGCCGGACGGGGGCACGAACGCCACCGGACGGCACTGGGCGGCAGATGTGACCCAGGGCACAGGGCGGAGGTGCATAGCGGGGCGGGGGCCGGTGCCTTGGTAAGGGTGAGGGCGTGTCCGCGGTCGCGCGGCAGCGCGTACGTGGTCGACGACGCGTGCACCGCCCTGCGGTCCGACCGGACCGCAGGCAGGTCCGGCGCGGGCGCGGGGGGACGAGGGGAGATGGAGGGGGTGGCGTTGACGGGGCAGGCGCGGGCCGACGCGTTCGACCGGTTCGTCGCGGACCGGTGGTCGGCGCTGCTCCACCTGGCGCGGCTGCTCACCGGCGGGGACCGCCACCGGGCCGAGGATCTGCTGCAGGAGTCACTGGTCAAGCTGTGGTTCGTCTGGCCGAAGGTCGCCGAGCAGGCCCCCGAGGCGTACGTGCGCACGATCCTGGCCCGGGCCGCGGCCCGTTCGGCACGGCGGCGCTGGTGGGGCGAGCACCCTGTCGACCGGCTGCCCGACCCGCCCGGGGTGGACGACGAGACCGCCGCCGTGGACGAACGGACCCGGCTGGAGGCCATGTTGGCGCTGCTGCCGGTGCGGCAGCGGACCGCGGTGGTGCTGCGCTACTACCAGGACCTGCCCGAGCAGTACGTCGCGGAGGTGCTGCGGTGTCCGGTGGGTACCGCCCGTTCGCTCACGGCGCGCGGCGTCGCGCGGTTGCGGAAGCTTCTGGCCGAGGCCGTCGAGCCGGTCGTGTGAGGAGGGGAACCATGGATCAGTTCGAGCAGGAACTCGCACGGATGATGCGTGACGGGCAGGAGGACACGCCGTACGAGGCCCGGCACCGGGACCGGCTGCGCGTCGGCGTCCGCGCCCGGCAGCGGGCCCGGACGGCCTGGACGGCCACCGGGTCGGTGCTGGCCGTGACCGGGCTCGGGGTCGGGCTGGTGGTCCTGACCGGCGCCTTCACCCAGGGCGGGCCGAGCGGTCCGCAGCCCCGTCCGCTCGCCTCCACCGGGTCCGCCCCGATGCCGTCGACGGTCCGCCCCGTGTCCACGGCCGAGGGCGCGCCGATGCCGTTCCGTCGGTCGGCGCCCGGACCGGCCACCGTGCCGACCCGGATCTCGGTCACCGGGGTGGCGGCGCCCCGGCCGGGTTCGAGCAGTCCCGCCGGCTGAGGGCCGGCCGGGCCCGCCTCACCGCCGCACGCCGACCGGGCCCGTATGACCACCGCCGCACGCCGACCGCGTCCGCGTGACCGTCGGCGGTGCGCCGTCGCGTCCCCGTACGTCCTGTCGTCCACGAGCAGAGAGTCACCACGTGGTGCATGAGAACGCGCCCTCGTCCGTCGACGTGCCGCACGAGCCGGCGGAGAGCCGGCCGACCTCCTGGGAGGAGCGGCTGCGAACCGTCGGCCACGTCGAGCGCCCGCAGACGTCCGTGACCGACCGCCTGGTCGTGCCGTTTCCCGGGCCCGGGTCGCGGACGTGCCGCGGGCCCCGGCTGCCCGCGGCAGTGGCGGGCCTGCCGGCGCGGTGGTCGGGCTGGGGCGGTCCGCTGCTGGTCGCGCTCTTCGCCGGACTGCTGCGCTTCCGGCACCTGGGCAGCCCGCGGGCCGTCGTGTTCGACGAGACGTACTACGCCAAGGACGCCTGGTCCCTGCTGCGGCTCGGCTACGAGAGCAGCTGGCCGGACCGCACGGTCTCCGACCCGCAGATCCTGGCCCGTCCCCAGGTGGTCCCGCTCTCCGACGCGGGGGCCTTCGTCGCTCATCCGCCGGCGGGCAAGTGGGTGATCGCCCTCGGGGAGTGGATGTTCGGCCTCACCCCGTTCGGCTGGCGCTTCGTGACGGCCGTCCTCGGCACACTGTCGGTGCTGATGCTGTGCCGCATCGGACGCCGCCTGTTCCGTTCGACGCTCCTGGGCTGCGTGGCCGGAGCACTGATGGCGGTGGACGGCCTGCACTTCGTGCTGAGCCGCACCGCCCTGCTCGACCTCGTCGTCATGTTCTTCGTGCTGGCGGCGTTCGGATGCCTGCTCGTCGACCGGGACGGTGCGCGGGCCCGGCTCGCGGCGGCCCTGCCGGCCGGCGGGGACGGCCGAGCGCGCCCGGACCGGCACCCCGGCGACCGTGCCGGGACGGGGGTGCGCCCCTGGCGGCTCGCCGCCGGCGTCTGCCTGGGACTGTCGGCCTCGACCAAGTGGAACGGCCTGTACTTCCTCGTCTTCTTCGCGGCCCTCACCCTGCTGTGGGACGTCGGCGCGCGCCGCGCGGCGGGGGCGCACCGTCCCTACCGTGCGGTGCTGCGCAGGGACCTCGGCGGGTCGCTGCTGGCCCTCGGCCCGGTCGCCGCCGTGACGTACCTGGCGACCTGGACCGGCTGGTTCCTCTCCGACCACGCCTACGGACGCCACTGGGCCGACGGCCGCGGCGGCACCTGGTCGTGGATCCCCGCCCCGCTCCGCAGCCTGTGGCACTACGAGTACGGGGTGTACCAGTTCAACGTGGGGCTGCACAGCCCGCACACCTACCAGTCGAACCCCTGGAGCTGGCTGGTCCTCGGGCGGCCCGTGCTGTTCCACTACACGACGGCGAAGCCCGGGACGGACGGCTGCCATGCCACGGCCGACTGCCCGCAGTCGATCCTCGCGCTCGGAACTCCGCTCCTGTGGTGGTCGGCCTGCGCCGCCCTCGTGTACCTGCTGTACCGGTGGGCGCTCCGCCGCGACTGGCGGGCCGGCGCCGTCCTCTGCGCGGTGGGCGCCGGCTACCTGCCGTGGTTCCTGTACCAGGACCGCACGATCTTCTCCTTCTACGCGGTCGTCCTCGTGCCCTACCTGTGCCTGGCCGTCACGATGATGCTGGCGGCCGCGCTGGGCCCGCCGGGAGCGTCCGAGCGGCGCCGCGTACGCGGTGTGACGGCCGCCGGGACACTCGTCCTGCTCATCGTCGTGAACTTCCTCTACTTCCTCCCGGTCTACACCGGACAGGCGATCCCGTACGCCGACTGGCACGCCCGGATGTGGTTCACCACCTGGGTCTGAGCCCGGCCGCACCACCGGCTCGACAGGTGTCGGGCCAGGCCCCGCCGGGCGGGCCGTCCGTGAGGAACGCGGTCAGCCTGGTCGACTGCGGGGAAGGCGTCGAAGGTCACGCTGCCGCGGGTCGTGGAAGGTCTCCCTTGTGGGTGTCGGGCGGACGTTCCACCGGAGGTGCGCTCCTCGCGCGAACGGTCCGGGAAGCCCGTGAGGACCGGGCGGGCGGCGTTCGGCCACGACGAATGGCTCGCCCGGAACGTGTGGTGCGGCAGCCTGCTCTGACCGGGCCCGGCCCGCGGGCGCGGCGGGCGGACGGCACGCGCCACCTACCCCGGAGCAGGCTCGACGGGGCTTCCTCCCGACCTGGAGGTGGTCACCGGGGAGGGCAGGATCTCGCCCTCTCACACCGGTGAGAGGCGCGGACGTACTGGACGGCGTGACACCGACATCCGACCCGGGCGGGCTCCGCGCCTTCCGCAGGGCCCGCCGGGATCAGCCGACACCGGCCGGCGCTGCTCGACGGCGCCCGTTCGACCGTGCCGAGCGCCGGGCCCGGCAGCCGTCCCGGTGCCGAGGTCGGCACGGTCCTCGTCCGGGGCGACCTCGCGGATCAGGCCCGCCGCATCCGGGCCGGCCGGAGGGACCGTGCCCGTCGGGGCGACGCGATCAGTTCTCGGACAGGCCGTAGGCGCTGATGAGGCCGACGACATGGCCGTCCTCGTCGACGACCGGCCAGGTGTCCAGGCCGCGGGAGCGCATGGCGTCGGCCGCGACGGTGGCGGGCATGCCGACGGTCGCGAACGGGGCGCGGTCGTGCACGATGTTGCGCACCGGGGTGCGCTCGGTGTACCAGGACCGGGCCTGGAAGGGCGCGAGGTGCAGGCGGGTCAGCAGTCCGGCACAGCGGCCCTCCTCGTCACGGACCAGGGCGTGGTCCGCTCCGGAGCTCAGCAGGATGTCCATCGCCGTGTCGACCGTGACGTCGTCGCCGATCTGGAGTTCCGGGTGCTTCATCAGGTCGCCGACCGTGGCAGTGGGCTGTTCGAGAACGATGGTCATGGGCGAGCTCCTTCGCGGTGGTCCCGCCGGGACCGGCGGGCGGCACTGGCGGGCGGGCACTGGCGGGCGGGTGGTCCGGCGGGCCGTCGTCGTGGAACCGGTTTCTGGTGCTCGGTGCCCTGCGTGGGCCCGGCCCGTGGATCGGGCCGGGCCCACGCGGTGCTCAGGCGGAGAGGGCGTCGCGCCTCGGTGCGGCGCTGCGGGAGCCGGTGCCGGTCTGCGGGGTGCGGCCGGTGAAGGAGGGCCGGCTGCGGCGGTTGCGGCCGGCGGAGGCACTGCGGCGGGGACGCTCGACCACCGGGGCGGCGACGACGACGGGCACGCCGGTGGGGACGCGGGCGCCGGTGATGCGGGCCAGCTCCTCGTCGCTGGAGTGCACCTGGGCGGAGGTCGGGGTGATGCCGGCGGTGGCCATCATCCGGGCCATCTCGCGCCGCTGGTTGGGGAGCACCAGGGTGACGACCCGGCCGGACTCGCCGGCCCGGGCGGTGCGTCCGCCGCGGTGCAGGTAGTCCTTGTGGTCGGCCGGCGGGTCGAGGTTGACGACCAGGTCGAGCCCGTCGACGTGGATGCCGCGGGCGGCGACGTTGGTCGCGATCAGCGCGGTCACCTGGCCGGTGCGGAACTGCTCCAGGGTGCGGGTGCGCTGCGGCTGGGACTTGCCGCCGTGCAGCGCCGCGGCCTTGACGCCGTTCGCGAGCAGGTCCTGCACCAGGCGGTCGGCGCCGTGCTTGGTGTCGGTGAACATGATCACGCCGCCCTCGCGGGAGGCGATGTGCGCGATCGCGGCGTCCTTGTCGCGGTTCTGCACGTGCAGCACGTGGTGCTCCATGGTGCTGACCGTCGCGGCGGACGGGTCCACGGAGTGGGTGACCGGGTCCTCCAGGAAGCGGCGCACCAGCCGGTCGACGTTGCGGTCCAGGGTGGCCGAGAACAGCATCGTCTGGCAGCCGGTGGCGACCTGTTCGAGCAGCTCGGTGACCTGCGGCAGGAAGCCCATGTCGGCCATCTGGTCGGCCTCGTCGAGCACCGCGATGCCCACCCCGTCGAGCTGGCAGTCACCGCGCTGGATCAGGTCCTTCAGTCGGCCGGGCGTGGCCACCACGACCTCCGCACCGCGGTTCAGCGCCTGGGCCTGACGGCCGATCGACATCCCGCCGACCACGGTCGCCAGGCGCAGCCGGACCGCGTGGGCGTAGGGCGTGAGGGCCTCGGTGACCTGCTGGGCCAGCTCGCGCGTCGGCACCAGCACCAGGGCCAGCGGGCGGCGGGGCTCGGCCCGCTGACCGGCGGTACGCGCCAGCACGGCGAGGCCGAAGGCGATGGTCTTGCCGGAGCCGGTGCGGCCACGCCCGAGGACGTCGCGGCCGGCCAGCGAGTTCGGCAGCGTCGCGGCCTGGATCGGGAACGGCGAGGTGACGCCCTGCCGGGTCAGCGTCTGCAGCAGCGCCTTCGGCATGTCCAGCTCGTCGAAGGACTCGACGGCGGGCAGCGACGGCGTGGTGCTCACCGGCATCGCGAACTCGCCCTGGACGGACGAGCCCTGACGCCGGGACGAACCGGAGGAGCGCGATGCGCCGCCGTAGCGCGAGCCGGAGCCGGAGCCGGAGCCCGAGCCACCGCCGAAGCGGGAACCCGAGCCACTGCCACTGCCACTGCCGAAGCGGGAGCCGTAGGCGCTGCCGCCGGCGCGTGAGCCTCCGGCGGAGCGCGAGTTGGCGTTCTGGTACGAGGAGCGACTGGAGCGGTTCATGCGAAAACCTTCCTCAGGGCGGCACGTCGCGAGGAGGACTCCGCGGCGTGGGCGCCGGCGGAGATCGCAAGGAACGGGCCAGAAGTGTGAAGAGCGGGGCGTGGACGGTAGAACCGTGCGGCACGTCACCTACGGTCGGCGCTCACCGACGTGCGGGAGCGAAGAGCCTCGAACCGTGAGATGTCACGGCAGGGCGCCGATCCGGACGCGGCACTGTGTGTCTCGCGTGGGGGCGGCACCGGTGGCGGAGCCAAGGGGCCCGGGCGGCCGGGAAGGGCGCGTCGGGCGCAATGCACAGGGACCCGCACCGTACGTGTACGCGGTGCGGGCCCCTGTTGCCAGGCGGGTGCCCTGGCGAAAACTACAGCGGACGAATGTTCTCGGCCTGCGGGCCCTTCTGGCCCTGCGTGACGTCGAACTCGACCTTCTGGCCCTCGAGCAGCTCGCGGAAGCCGTTGGCGTTGATGTTCGAGTAGTGGGCGAAGACGTCCGGGCCGCCACCCTCCTGCTCGATGAAGCCGAAGCCCTTTTCCGCGTTGAACCACTTCACAGTGCCATTAGCCATAAAAAATCTCCTTCAAGGGGCTGTCCGAAGTCCGCACCGTGCGAACCCCGAGTGCCGCGATGATGACCCACCCGGGGAAGAGCCGGGAAACAGAAATGCGCCTGCGACACATCAGCAGGCGCACACAAGTTCATGGGAACCACTACTGCAACTACGTAGACTTTAGCAGGTCCCGGCCCGCAGCAGTGGGATGTGTGGCCCCCGGAACTGCCGACACCCTTTCCGGGGCGATGACGCCGCGGGGCCACCACGGACAACAGGTCGCTCCCCCAGGGGAGTTGTCGATCACAGGGCAGGTTCCTGCCCGGCCGAAAGTGGCCCGCGCGCGGTGTCGCGAATGTGGGTCGGTGCCCTGATTATGGGATCTCGTGCCGATCCGACCGGCCCATGGCCGCCACGAGGCGTGCAGGAGTGAACCGCTCCCTACCACGGGAAGCCCGGGAAAACCCGGGTACCGGAAGGCAGCGCACAGGCGCCGACCCCCGTGCATACCCTCCGACGGAGCGGTCGGTGACGCCCGGTCGGGAACGGAGAGGTGCGGCGACGGGGTCGCCGTCCGGTCCCCGGCCCGCCGTCGGCGTCGTCGGCACACGGAGCGTGCAGCACACAGACGGAGAACACGGCCGGGGCCGACGGGCCCCGCCCGCCCCCTTGCCCGGGGGAGAGTCGGAGAGGCCCACCCATGCGCATCCACCCAGCCGGATCCCACCGCCCCACAGGACGCGGTACCCGGGCCGTCCTCGCGTCGGCGGCGGCCCTCCTCACGGCGTGCGGTCAGGCCGGTGGCCCTGCCGCCGACACGGCGACGCCGGGCGGACCCCGGGCGGACGACTCCGCCTCCGCCCGGGTTTCCGGATCCGCCTCCCCTCCCCCACCACCGAACCGCGCCCGTCCGGCATCGTGTACTCCTCGCTCCAGGGCGGCAGCTGGCGCCTGGCCGTCGTCGACCCCGGCACCGGCACGTCCACCCTCCTGGCCTCCTTCACCCCCGCGGACGACGACGTCCGCCTGGACGCCGAGTACGCCGCCATGAACGACAACGGGCCCATCGCCCAGCGCCACCTGTTCTCCGCCGACCTCACCCGTGCCGTCGCGAAGCGCACCCTGCCCGACGGAACCGGGCACGTCGGGTGGATCGACCGCTCCGGCGCCTTCACCGACGTCACCGCCGCAGAACCGGCCGGCGCCGACTTCGCCTCCACCACCACCGACGACAGCCCGGCTTTCGGTCCCGACGGCGCCTTCTACTTCGCACACCGCCCGAGCGACGGGGCCTGGAAGCAGCCGCCCGCCGTCTGGCGCCTGGAGGGCTCCGATCCGGCCGCGGCCCGCGAGGCGGCCCGTGTCGACGAGGTCAACTACACCGTCGACGCCCCGTCGCGGATCACCGGCCTGTGCGCCGGATGCGCGCCCTTCTCCCGACCCGCGGGACAGGACAAGGGGGCGTTCCGGGTCACCGGTTTCCTCGGCCACGACGCCTACCTGTCCACCGACAGCGGCAACCACATGGTCTACCGCTCGCCGTTCAAGGCGGAGAAGGACACCGACCTCATGGACTGGGGCACCGACGGCACGAAGCTCATCCCGGAGACCAACCGCACCGTCTGGAGCCCCATCGCCGATCCGTCCGCCACCACGGTCGCCTTCCTCAGCGAGGCCGACGGCTCGTCGTCCGGCACGTCGGGCCTCCCGCACGAGCTGTTCACCGTCCCCGCCACGGGCGGCACGCCCCACCGCGTCCCCGTCACCGGCGAGACCCTCACCGGCCCCTCCCCCGCCCTGATCGACTGGCTCTGACCGGACGCCCGCCACCGACCCGGCCCGGCCGGCCCTGCCGGGGGTCGGGGGCCGCAGGTCGGCGCTCCGTGCGGAGCGGGATGCGGGGGTGCGAGGGCGGGGTGCCGTTGTGCAGAATCCATGGACGTGGTGACGGAGAGTCACTAGTGTTGACCGCAGGGGAACCGTCAGGTTCGAAGCGGATGGGGGGACCATCGGTGTTCACCGTTGCGGGTCAGCAGTACACGGGACAGGAACTTCTCGCAAAACTGGGGGCGCTGGCCGCCGACAAGGAGAGCGGCGTCGTCTGGCACGACGGGTACGTCGCCGCGCTGCCGGAGCTGGCAGAGGCCGGGCGGACGGTGTTCACCTCGGTGGACGCCGTCCTGCTGAGCCTCGGCGGGTGCCTCACCGGCCGCAGCGTCTACGCGTACGCGTACCGGGCGCAGGTGGACCTCACCGCGCGCAGGATCCTCGCCGGGAAACCGGTGTTCGAGAACACCGGGCGGGCGAAGGCGTACAACAAGCTGAACTGGGCGCAGCAGGGGCAGGGTGACGACGCCTTCCTGCAACTGCGCAACGACCGGTCGCCGTACGACGCGGTGCGCGAGCTGGCGGACAACTCCGGTGCCTGGACGCTGGACTGCGCCACGTTCGTGCAGGCCGTCCAGCTCGGCGCGTGGGCCGCGGCGGTCGGCAAGGAGACGTTCGACCAGTCGGTCAAGCGGCCGTTCAACCTCAAGGATCACGCCTCCACCGGGCTGACCCACCACAAGCTCTGGTTCAGGGAGTCGCAGGGTTCCGAGTACCGGCTGCGCACCCCCGCCACCGACCGCGTCAAGGCCCAGGAGCCCGTCGCCGACGTAAACGAGCAGAAGCTGCTGCGGTCCGCTCCCCCGGGCAGCCGGGTGGCGTTCGTCAACGCCGATCCGCAGTCCGCGGGCACCGACTTCGAACGGGAGAACACCGTCAAGCTGCCCGACGGGACGTACGCCTCGCACCCGTTCGGCATCCTGTCGGCCGCGGCCATGAAGCACGCGCTCGCACTGCAGACCGTACTGCGCTACGGCGACGAGATCGACGTCACGCTCAAGCACGCGGCGGCCGGCAAGCACCAGTCGATCACCCCTGACCAGGCCCTCTCCGCACAGACCGCGCTCGACCGACTGCTCGCCGCCGGGGACCGGACGGCCCTGGCCGCGTGGATCATGGAGCACCGCACCTGGACGGAGAACCTGCTGTACGACGACCTCGACGAGTACGTCGAGGACCTGCTCTACCTCGGCGAGGTGGAGATCTACACGATCACCCCGGAGACCACCGACCGGAAGTAGCCGCCCGCGGCCGGGCCCCCGCGCCGATCTGCCGATGTGCCGGCCGGCGTATCGGCGCGGGGGCGGTCGGACCTCAGCCGGCGATCAGGTCGAGACCGCGCCGGTCGGCGAAGGCGCGGGGCACGGACGGAGGACCATCAGCGAGTCCTCCAAGGTCGCCACCATGGCGAACGGGAACCGGTCGAGCTCAAGGCAGAGCGCGACGTCATCCGGGTGGGCTCCTTGACGCACGCCCTCCGCCAACTCGGTGGCGGCGAGCGACCCGCCGGCGCGGCGGAGGAACTCGGCGGCATCCGCCTCCGCCCCGGCGGCCCTCCGAGCGATGTACTGGGCGCACGCCAGGTCTTCCTCGGCGCGCCCGTCCTCGCCTGTCACCACGAACGTGACACTGCCGCACTCGCGTGCCCGCAGGAGCCGGGCCGTCGCCTCCGCCACCACGAACCCGGCGCACAGCACCAGCGACGCCTCCTTGACCGCGAGGGCGCCGACCGTGCCTGCCGTGGTCTTCTGCACGACGGTCCGTCCGCCGAGGTCGACGGACCGCAGCAGGGCCGGCGAGTTGACCGCGTCGAACCCGGGTGCGGGCGGACCGTCCTTCAGCGCCACCCAGTCCGGATGGCGGGCCTTGAGTGCGAGCGCTTCGTCCAGCGACCCGGCCAGCACGATCTTTTCCGCCCCCCGGGCGAACGCCCAGGCGGCCACGGTGAACGCCCGCATGACGTCGACCACGACCGCCACGGTCGGCGCTTCGACCAGATCAGGGATACCGAGGAATCGAGAGTCCATCCGACCATGATCGCGCATGCCCGGGCCTGCGGCGGCGGCACCTCTCCCCGGGGGCGGAGCTCCCGGGAGTTCGAGGACGGCAACGCCAACGACCGGCCCTGCCTAGGCTTTGCGGGCGAGCAGGTGAATCTCCCGGAACTGACGCCGGTCGGTGGGCTGAGGCTCACGAACCATCCGGGCCACCTCGGCCAGCCCGGACGTGCGCAGCAGTGCGGCGAGGTGGTCCGGCCACCATCGATAGGCCGGCGCGACCGCGTGATCGAAGACCTGTGTCGGGTGGGACGCGTCGTCGCTCGCCGAGAAGCCGAGCAGCAGGTGACCGCCGGGTGCGAGCACGCGGTGGAACTCCGCCAGGATGACGGGGAGTTCCTGCGGCGGGGTGTGGATGATGGACCAGCGTGAGAATACGCCGCCGAGGACGCCGTCGGCGATGTCCAACGCGGCCATCGACCCCACGTCGAACTGCAGACCGGGATAGGCCTGTCGGGCCAGCTCGATCATCGCGGGAGAGGCGTCGACGCCGAACGCCGAGAGCCCCAACCCGTCGAGATGGGCGGTGACGTAGCCGGGTCCGCACCCCAGATCCGCGACCCGACCGTCCCCGCTCGTCCGTGCGACCTCGGCGAAGGCGCTGATGATCGCGCGATCCAGGGGCCTGTCGTGCAGCGTGTCGCGGAACAGCTGTGCGTAGGTGTCGGCAGCGGCGTCGTAGGCCTCGCGGGTGGCACGGAGGGCATCGTGTTCGACCATGCTCGCGACAGTAGTTCCCGGCGCGGGCCCGACGCCGGGGCGGGCCGGGAATTCACGATCTCCGCTCCTGTCCGGCCCTTCGGCCGGACCCGCACCTGCGGCCCCGACTCGTCGGGATCGTCCACGGCCTGCCTGGCCTCGCCGCCGGGGTCCGCACCGACCTCGTGGCCCGGGGCCCGGGAGGTGGACCGCCGTCCTGCGGTCGCCGACCCGGCGGATGCCGGCTACAGGAGGACGAGCAGCTTGGTGCCCTGCACCAGCTTCCGGTTGACGGAGGTCGACTGGACGAACACGGTGTACGACGGGTTGTCGCCCGGCTTGACCGTGGCCTCCGACTGCGGCAGGCCGAGCAGTTGGCGGGCCGCCGGGCCGGAGAAGACCCTGCCCGTCATCCGGCCGGTGGCCGGGTCCTTCTCCGCCACGGCGAGCTGCTTGCCACCCTGGACCTTCTCGCGCTTGGACAGTTCGTAGTAGGCGCAGCCGGTCTTGTACGGGTGCCCGGCGCTGGTGACGAAGTCGCGGATCGGCATCGGCTGGTCGACCGGGACCAGGATGTACCTGCCGGTGTCCAGGGCGTCGAGGTTGGCCCTGACCTCGGCGGTGTTCAGGTCCTGGCCCATGGCGAACAGGTTCCGGGTGCCGCGCACGCCCTGCTCGCGGCCCCGCAGGAAGCTGGTCGCCGCCGACTTGACGGTGCCGATGGCCTCCTCGACCCCCTTGCTGGAGTCCGCGTCCCAGATCGCGATGTTGCCCGCGGGGAAGCCGTACTCCTGGGCGGTGCGCTTGGCCAGGGAGTTCGGGACCAGGATCGCCGACGTCCAGTGGTCGGGGAGGTTGTCCATGCCGCTCTGGATGCGGTCCATCCACGTGCGCAGGACGGCGGTGCCCCGGGCGCCGCCCAGGCGGGTGTGCATCTGGCCGGTCTCCGAGCAGCCGGAGGCGTTCTCCTGGCCGTCGGTGACGACGACCTGGAGGAAGGAGTGCTCGCCGTAGCCCTCCCAGATGTTCTTCAGGTCGTCGATGGACTTGACGGCCGCCTCGATGAGCGCGGTCGCACCGTTGTCGACCTTGTACAGGCCCTTCAGGGAGGGCAGGTGCTTGACGTCCATGTCCCAGACGAGGTTCTGCACCTCGTGGTCGAACGCGTAGAGGCTGATGCGGGTCTCGTGCCCGAGCCGGTCGGACTCCTCCTGGAGGCCCTTCACGAACTCGTCCACCACGCGGACGAGCTGCGCCTCGTGCTGGCGCATCGAGCCCGACTTGTCGACCACGAGCGAGACGTGGTTGACCTTGTGGTTGATCCTCTTCGCAGACATGGCCATACCCCTTTTCCAACGCCCTTTCGACGCCATTTCCGGCGTCCCCTCCGACGTTGTTCCCACACTACGGTGGGACACTGACAGTCCTTCCTGACCTGGGGTTTCACAGACCCTGACCGCTCATCTCCCGGAGGGTCGGGAATTGACGGGCGGTCGGATCACTGCGGTCGCCGGGAATTCCGCCCCGGCCGTTTGCCCGAAGGCGCACGTCCATGGCTCAGGAGGTTCTGAGCGCCTGCCCCCACCGGAACCCCCCGCGGCGTGACGGTTCACCTTCGCAGGGCTGCGCGCTGCCGACGCGCGCGCCGTCCGCGGAACTCCCGACGTCCGGGTGGACCTGCCGGGGCGTGACCACCGGGCTCACCGACCGGCCGTCGGGCGACGGCCGGTCGGCACGCTCCGACGCGGCATGCTCCGCGGCGGATGCGGCGCCCGCCCCTGGTGGTCAGACGCGGTCGGCTGCGATCAGCAGGTACTGGAACGAGCCGTCCTTGTACGAGTTGATGAACGCCTCCTCGATGCCGGTGACCAGCGAGGACGTGGCCCGCAGCTCCCAGTACGGCAGGGTCGCCGGGGTCAGGTCGATGACGGCCTGCGGAACGAGGCGGTTGTCGGCCATGGCCCGCATGTACTCCCGGCGGGAGTGGATGTTGCATTCGAAGTGCGCGTTGATCTGGGAGACCCACTTCGACGGCTGGCCGTAACGGGGGTTCCAGCAACCGGTGATGGTCACGTAGCGACCGCCGACGCCGAGGATCCGGGAGTGCTCGGCGAAGAGGTCCTCCAGGTCGACGTACATGCTCGACTCGTTGTTCCACGACGCCGCGGCCCGGCCGGTCTCGAAGGGCATGGCGAGCATGTTGCAGACGCGGGCGCGCACCGAGTCGTCGATGCCCAGTTCGTGGGCGCGCCGGTTCGCGAAGTCGGCCTGCTTGGCCGACAGGGTGACGCCCTCGACCTTGCTGCCGAAGCGCTGGTGGGCCATCACCATCGAGCCCCCGCGGCCGCAGCCGGCGTCCACGAGGGTGTCACCGGGCCCGACGGCCCCGAGGTGGTCCAGGAGGACCTCGGCCTGTGCCGACTCCAGGCGGTGGAGTTCGGCGACCAGCTTCTTCTCGTACGTGCTGTCCTCGGTGTCGCCGAGGGCGGCGTGGTCGATGTCGCCGATGCCGTAGTGGTGGTGGTACAGACCGTCGACGTCGCCCAGGCGCAAGTTCACGGGCCGGGCCTCGTGGTCCCAGTACCGGGCGATGTCACCCTGGTAGGGCGTCGCCGGGCCGGGGATGAACGCCGGGGTGGTCGCGGTGGTGAGGTCAGTGCTGGTCACAGGTGAATCCGTTCTTACCAGAAATCGGGCAGGCTGTAGCGGTAGGTGTTGGTCCGGTGCCAGTAGTGGTTGCCGTCGACCCACACGGCGACGCCCCGCAGGAAGCGGAGCACGTTCGGGGCCGGGCAGCTGACGGCCAGGTCGGCGGCCTCGGCCTCGAAGGCGCGCATCAGGTCGTTGTGGACCTCGACGGCCTTCAGGTAGGCGTCGCGGACGGAGCAGTCCTCGCGTTCGGCGATCACCACCGGAAGGTTCAGGTGCCGACCGGGACTGGCGAGTTCCTTGGTGTACGAGTACAGGTCGTTGACGATGGTGGTGGCGTTCCCGGCGAGCGCGATGACCCGTTGCATGGCGGGCAGGGCGTGCACGTCCGCGGGGAGTTCGTAGCCGCCGACGGTGTCGGTGATGGTGGGGCAGGGGCGGAAGTTGTTGAACTGCCGCATCGCCAGGTACTCCCACACCTCCGGCACGTGGTCCGTCTCGGCCCAGGCCGCCTCCGCGAGGTAGCCCAGGTGCAACCGGGCCATGTCGTGCCGGTACCTGTCGGCCTGGGCGTGGCCGGCCTCCTGGACGAAGTACTGCATGGCCGAGCGGTAGGCGCGCCGCGGCGCGTCCGCGTGGAGCGATGCCGCCCACTCCGGTTGGTACTCGGTCGTCGTGTGGAGCGGGTCGAGCGCGGTGTGGGCCAGCAGCAGACGGCCGCCGAGCCCGACGGGCGAGCCGCCGTGGTCCTCGCAGTAGACGTCGTCCAGGGCGTTCTCCGCCGCCATCAACCGGGTGGCGATCATCAGGTGGTCGACGGTGGGGGCATCGGGATGGCAGGCGACCATGTAGCGCCCCAGCGAGAAGCCGTCGAACTGGTCCTCCCAGTCCGGCGGGAACAGCTCGACCTCGTCCACCGCCCAGGCCTTGATCCGACGGCCGACCTCCTCCACCCGCACGGGGTCGGGTTCGGCCACCGGGTGGTGGTAGAGACCCGGAACCGGATTGCCCGCCGCTGCCGGTTGCGCGGGCGCGGGCGGCTCCTCGTGACGGGTCATGTACAGCCCCGCCGTACCGAGACCGCTCGGGCCGCGGAGGATCCGTTCGAGCACGGGGCTCGGTGCTGTCCGCACCGCGGCAGCACCCTGCGGCACGGGGTTCACCGCCGGACCGACGCCCGGCTCGTCGACGGTCACGGAGACGGGGGCGGGGACGGAGACAGGGGCGGCTGCCGGGGCGGAGAAGGGCAGCGAGGGCGGTCCGGGGAGGCCGCCACCCCCGGTTCCGGGGACGGAACCGGCGCCGCGGCCGTGCGTGAGGGGCCCGGGGCCCGGGGCGGACGGCGGCCTCGACTGCGCGGGGGGAGGCGCAGGTACGGGCATCGGTAGCTCCTGGGTGAGTGGTGGGACGTCGCGGACCCCGGGCACGCCGGGCCGGACCGAGGGGTGTGTGCTGCGGTTTCATCGGGCGGGCCCGTCCGGCCGTCTCCCGGACCGGCTCTTCCGGACCGGTTCTCCCGGACCATGACGCCCGGGCCGGGCCGGCTGTGCCTCGGCGCCCCGCGCCCCGCCGGATGGCCACGGCTCCGGGGCAGGCCCGGCAGCCGACCGGGCCCGACGCCCGGTCGGGGTCCGGCGCCCCGCGGCGAACGACACCGCACGCTGCGTGCGCGGCCGGGCAGACCTGGCAGCCCTGGCAGAGGCGGTCTAGCCGTGCCTGCGGCCGATCTGCACGTCCTCCAGCACGCCGAGCGCGTCGGGCACCAAGATCGCCGCGGAGTAGTAGGTGCTGACGAGGTAGGAGATGATCGACCGCTCGTCGATCCCCATGAACCGGACCGACAGGCCCGGCTCGTACTCCTCCGCCAGGCCGGTCTGGTGCAGGCCGATGACGCCCTGCTTGTCCTCCCCGGTCCGCATCACGAGGATCGAGGTGGTGTTCTCCTTGCTGATCGGGATCTTGCTGCAGGGCAGGATCGGGACCCCGCGCCAGGCGGGGACCTGCTGTCCGCCGAGGTCGACGTGGTCCGGGTAGAGTCCGCGGGAGTTGAACTCACGGCCGATGGCCGCGATCGCCCGGGGGTGGGCGAGGAAGAACCGGGACCCACGTCGGCGGCAGAGCAGTTCGTCGAGGTCGTCCGGGGTCGGCGCACCCGAGTAGGTCTGGATCCGCTGCTTGAAGGCGGCGTTGTGGAGCAGCCCGAACTCGGGGTTGTTGATCAGCTCGTACTCCTGGCGCTCGCGCAGCGCCTCGATGGTGAGCCTGAGCTGCTCCTCGGTCTGGTTCATCGGCTCGTTGTAGAGGTCCGCGACCCTCGTGTGGACCCGCAGCACGGTCTGGGCGATGGACAGCTCGTACTCGCGCGGGTTGAGTTCGTAGTCGACGAACGCGCCGGGCAGTTCGGCTTCGCCGGTGTGGCCGGCCGACATGGCGATCTCGGCCTCGCCGTGCCGGTTCTGCCGCTGGAGCGGAATCTCGGCGAACCGCTCCAGGTGGGCCCGGAGGCCCGGCGCCGTGGACAGCACGGCGTGGAAGTCGGCGCGCGAGAGGGTGAGCAGGGTGCCGGCGGTCTCGGCCGTGACGGTGGACTCCCACCTCGCGTCGGCGTCCAGCAGGGCGTTCTCGCCGAAGTGGCTGCCGTCGGCCAGCACGCCGACCGCCACCACGTCACCGTAACGGCCTTCGGAGGTCTGGCCGACCCGGCCGTGGGCGATCAGCTGGATCGACTCGGCGGGAGTGCCCCGCTCGGCGAGCACCTCGCCCGCACGGAACTCGCGCTGGACGCAGCGGTCGGCGAGCGCGGTCAGTACGGCGACGTCCTCGAAGCCGCGCAGCAGCGCGAGTTCGCCGAGCTCGCGGGGGATCACCCGGACGCGGGCGCCGTCCTGGACGAAGTCGATGCGCCCGTCCCCGACGGTGTAGGTCAGCCGTCGGTTCACCCGGTAGGTGCCGCCCTTGGTCTCCACCCAGGGGAGCATCCGCAGCAGCCAGCGGGAGGTGATCTCCTGCATCTGCGGAGCGGACTTGGTGGTGGTGGCAAGGTTGCGCGCAGCCGCCGTGCCCAGGCTGCTCTGCCTGGTCGGCTCCGACTGCACGTGCTGGCTGGTGTCCACCGTCATCGGGCGGGCTCTCCTTCATAGGAACGGTGCCCGGCACACGTCCATGTCCTCTGTGACCGGGGATGAACAGGCGGATGCCCGCGCAATTCGCGCAAACCACGCGATCCGCTCGTCTCCAGAAGGAAGTTAGCCGTCGGCAGGGCCGATCGGCCCCGTAAACCCATGGGTTTAGCCCGATGCAGTGATCTTTTCGGGACCGGTGTTTGCGATCACCCTTCAGGGAGCCAGGGCTGCGCCCTGCGCCGCCGGGGTTTCCCGCGGGCGGCCGCCGCAGCGCGGACGGTCACCCTGCCGGCCGGGCCGCACGGGCGGCGCGCGGCCACGGGAGGTATGCCCTGACCTGCGACATCAAGGTGCTGGGCGAACCTCTGCGGTACCGGCAACGGCGCCCGGCTGCGCGGTGACATCACGCGCCCCACCGGTTGCAGGTCCCGACCGTCTCGGCCCGGCCCTGCGTTCGTACGACTGCGGCGGACGGACCTGTGGCGCCCGAGCGACCTGTCCGATCGCCATGATCCGGTACCGGGTGGCCGGTCACGACCGGCCACCCGGCCATGGCGGGCGGTCAGGTCAGCTTTGCGAGCTCCGCGTTGGCCCGTTCGGTGACCAGGGCGAGGACGCGGCCAGCGGCGGCGAGGTCCTCGTCGGGTATCCCGCCCCAGATGCGGGCGGAGACGGGGGCGGACTCCGCAGCGGCGGCGGCGAGCAGTTCGCGCCCCGCGTCGGTGGGGTGAAGGCGCGCGCCGTCCGCGACGAGCAGCCGTCGGGCCAGCAGTTCGTCGAACGTGGCGCGGATGTCGGCCGGATCCGCCTTGAGGGAGCCCCGGACCTGGGCGACGAGGTCGTCCGGCGTCTGCGGGGCGTCGGCCGTGACGACCGCGCGCAGGGCGACCTGTTGCTGGAACGTGACGCCGTGCCGGGCCAGGACGTGCTCCAGGACGCCGCGGGCGGCGTAGTGGGCCAGGCCGAGCGCGCGGGCGTCGGCGGGTGCGGGTGCGGCTGCGGTACCGGTCATGGTGTTGCCCCCTGAGTGTTCTCGTCGTTCGGTACGGATGGAGCGAGAGGTGCGTCGAGCAGGGCCGTCAGCTCGTCGGTGAACGCGCGTGCCCGCGGGGCGTCGAGGCCGCCGAGGGGCTCCAGCAACTGCTGGAGCAGGTCCTGGACCACCGCGAGGGCCTGCCGCGTGACGGCCTGGCCCTGCTCGGTGAGGGCGAGCTGCACCGCGCGCGGATCGCGGGGGTCGCGGGTGCGCTCGATCAGGCCGGCCGACTCCAGGGCGCGCGCCAGCTTCGAGACGTACAGCGCCTCCATGCCCGTGTGGTCGGCGAGCCGGCGCTGGCTGGGCCGCTCGCCGGCGCGCTGCATGCCGTACAGCGACGCGACCAGCGAGTACTGCGCATGGGTGAGGCCCAGCGGAGCCATCGCACGATCGACCGCGACGCGCCACTTGTTGGCGAGCCGCCACACCAGGAAACCGGGCGTGGGGCCCGGGGAAGCCTTGCTCATGCCCGACACATTACATGGCTATTATATCCATGGCTACTATTTTCAGGCAGCCCCGTACCGGCGCACGTGATCGCCGCAGCCGCACGGCCGCGCAGGCCGCCCGGAGCGACCGCCCCACGACCGCCACGTTCGCCGACTCACCGACGCACCGCCGACCCCGAACGCGACATCGGACACGGCGGAGGAGGCGGGCGACACAGGGACCCCTCGGGATGCCGACAGCGAGGCCCGCCACGGCAGGCACCGCGGACCGGCGATGCCCACGGCCCGGAACACCGGCCGACAGAAGGGCCGTCACCCACCTTTCGAAGCGCTTCGACTGTCGAGACATCCGGCAGGGGTGGACGAGGTCAGGCGCGGCCCCACCACCACGCGGGAGCCGTGCGGGGAGACACCAACTCCGGTGGTCACCGACGTTTTCGCGAGCCCATCTCTTGACACGGGGGTGGATGCCTGCCAGCGTCGAAGCGCTTCACCAACGGCGTCGAGAGGCTGTGGCGACCGCCGCACGGGCACCGGCTCTGCAAGGGACTTCCCGCCTGCATGTACGTGTACCCGGCCGCACCCGGGGAGCGCCGAACCGAACCATCCTGCCGAAAGGACCTGCAGAGGTGTCCGACGAGTACGCACCGGTGCCCGCCGCCAACCCGGTGATCCCGGGGTTCCATCCGGACCCCAGCATCTGCCGCGTCGGCGAGGACTACTACCTCGCCTGCTCCAGCTTCGAGTACTTCCCGGGCATCCCCGTGTTCCACAGCCGGGATCTGGTCAACTGGGTACAGATCGGCAACGCCCTGGACCGGCCCGGCCAGCTCCGCCTGCCCCGGGACACCCCCTCCTCCGGGGGCCTGTACGCGCCCACCCTGCGCCATCACGACGGGCGGTTCTGGCTGATCGTCACCAACGTCACGCCGGGCGAGGGCAATCTGATCGTCACCGCGACGGACCCCGCCGGCCCGTGGTCCGACCCGGTACGCCTCCCCGGCGTCCCCGGCATCGATCCCGACCTGGCCTGGGACGAGGACGGCACCTGCTGGTGCACCGTCGCCGGGGTCTCCCAGATCCGCATCGACCCCGGCACGGGTGAGACCTTCGGCGAGTTGCGGCCCGTGTGGTCCGGCACCCCGGGCGCCGCCGCCCCCGAGGCCCCGCACCTGTACCGCATCGGCGACCACTGGTACCTGCTGATCGCCGAAGGCGGCACCGAACGCGGCCACTGTGTCTCCGTCGCCCGCGGCCCCTCGCCCGACGGCCCGTTCGAGCCCTGTCCGGCCAACCCGATCCTGACCCGCCGCAGCACCAGCGGGCCCGTCCAGAACACCGGTCACGCCGACCTCGTCCAGGCCGTGGACGGCTCCTGGTGGATGGTGCTGCTCGGCGTCCGCCCGCAGGGCGGCACCCCCGGCTGGCACGTCCTGGGCAGGGAGACCTTCCTGGCCCCCGTCTCGTGGGTCGACGGCTGGCCCGTCGTCGGCGAGGTCGGACCCGAACTCCCCACCATGCCCTGGCCTCTGGTGCCGACACCGCCGTCCGCCGAGCGCGACGACTTCGCCTCCACCGAACTGCGGCACTCCTGGATCTCCCTGCTCGACCGCCCCGCCGAGCACTACAGCACCCGGGAGCGCCCCGGCTGGCTCACCCTGCGTGCCCGCGGCGCATCCCTGGACGAACCCGATGCCGTCCTGCTGGGACGACGCCAGCAGCACCTCACCTTCCGGGCACGCACCCTGATCGACCCCGCCGAAGGCAGTGGCGGCCTCGCCGTCCGCCTCGACGACCGGCACCACTACGCCGTCGAGGCCCGGCCCGACGGCACCGCCCGGGTGATCGCCCGGATCGGATCGCTGCGCACCGTGGCAGCGGAACTGCCACTGCCCACGGGGCCCGTCGTCCTGACCGTGCACACCGGCAGGGCCCCCGAGCCCCATGACGCGCGCACCGGCCCCGACACCCTGATCTTCGGTGTCGAGGCGTCCGACGGGACGATGACGGACATGGCCTCTCTGGACGGCCGCTACCTCTCGACCGAAGTCGCCGGAGGCTTCACCGGCCGGGTCGTCGGCCTGTACGCCACCGAGGGCGCCGTGCACTTCGACTGGTTCGACTACCTCCCCGGTCACCGCTGACGAGAACCGTGCTCCTCGCCCCTCCGACAACCGCCCTGGCCCGCACACGAGTCACGGCGGCGGCCCGGCGGCGGGCGTGCCGGACGGGAGGAACTCGCCGACGGGCAGCGGGACTTCCCGCCGGGCCCGGCCGTCGGCGGGCCGCCGGCGGTGTGAACGGCGGGCCGTTGTGCGTGCCGGGGAGCAGGCAGTGCCGCCTACTGCCGGCCCATGCTGTCCCCGGTGGCACCGGCCGACGGCGTGGCCGTGGCAGTGGGCCGGCCGGTCTGGTCGCTCTGGTCGGCGGCGGCGAGGGCGGGGGCCACCGGTAGTCCGGCGGCCCCCGCCCCACGGTCACGCGGCCGTACGGCGGGTGCCGGCGCTGAGGGCGAGGTAGAGGGCGAGGGAGGAGGTGACGCCGACGGCCCAGCCGTAGTCGGCGAGGGGCTTGAGGAACGGGATGAGGCCGTCGGCGGGGAAGGGGCCGCCGTAGGAGCCGCCGACGGCGAGGAGGCCGCCCACGAGCAGGGCGGTGACGGCGCGCCAGTTCCAGCCGCCCGCGTACCAGTAGCGGCCGCCTGCGCGGTAGAGGTCGGCGAGGTCGAGGCGGGTGCGGCGCAGGAGCCAGTAGTCGGCGATGAGGATGCCGGCGACGGTGCCGAGCAGGCCGCCGACGACGCCGAGCCAGGTGAAGATGTAGACGTGCGGGTCGGAGATCAGCTTCCACGGCATGATGACGACCCCGACGACGCCGGTGATGAACGCGCCGGTGCGGAAGGTGACCCGCTTCGGCAGCAGGTTGGCGAGGTCGTACGCCGGGGAGACGACGTTGGCCGCGATGTTGACCGACAGCGTGGCGATCAGCACGGTGAACAGCGCGAAGAGGATGCCCGCGGTGGAGTCCATCTTCGCGGCGAGTGCGATCGGGTCCCAGATCGGCTCGCCGTAGACGGCCTGCGAGCCGGAGGTGACGAGCACGGACAGCAGCGCGAAGAGGGTCATGGTGGTGGGCAGGCCGAGGGCCTGGCCGCGGATCTGGGCCTTCTGGGAGCCGCCGAAGCGGGTGAAGTCCGGGATGTTGAGCGACAGGGTCGACCAGAAGCCGATCATGCCCATCAGCGCCGGGAAGAAGACCTTCCAGAAGTCGCCGTCCCAGCCCAGCTTCGAGGGCTGGTCCAGCAGCGGCCCGAAGCCGCCCGCCTTCACGGTGATCCACACCAGCAGCGCGAGCGCGCCGACGATGACGAACGGCGCGGCCCAGTTCTCGAAGCGCCGCAGGGTCTCCATCCCCCGCGCGATGATGGCCATCTCGATGACCCAGAAGATCAGGAACGACAGCCACTGCGTCCACGGGTAGCCGCCGATCTCACCGGCGGTCTGCCAGCCGGAGCCCAGCAGTTTGCCGGCGAGGAGGAAGATGCCCTCGCCGCCGATCCAGGTCTGGATGCCGAACCACGCGCACGCCACCGCCGCCCGGATCATCGCGGGCAGGTTCGCCCCGCGCAGCCCGAACGAGGCCCGCGCGAACACCGGGAACGGGATCCCGTACTTGGTGCCCGCGTGCCCGGTGAGCAGCATCGGCACCAGCACGATCAGGTTCGCCAGCGCGATGGTGAGGACGGCCTGCTTCCAGTCCATGCCGAGCGCCACCAGACCCGAAGCGAGCGTCCAGGACGGGATGTTGTGGGCCATGCCGACCCAGAGGGCGAGGAAGTTGTAGGTCGTCCAGCGGCGTTGTGCGACGGGGACGGGGTTGAGGTCCGCGTTGGCGAAGCGGGGGTCGGAGAGGTCGGCGTCGGCGGCGAGTTCGACTCTGCCGTCGGGGTGCGGGCTCTGGGTTATCGACATGGGCGACCGCCTTGTGGGGGACGGGCGGAGGCCACCCCGGCGGGGTGGCCTCCGTGGCGACGGTGGGTCGGGGGGAGAGGCGGAGGAAGACTGACGATCCGTCAGGAGAGCGCGGGGATGACGCTCTTGCCGTAGGCGTCGATGGTCTGCTCGATGGCGTCGTGCATGGCGTAGACGGCGAACTGGTCGACGCCGAGGGAGCGGAGGTGTTCGAGCTTGGCGAGCTGCTGCTCGGGCGGGCCGATCAGGCAGAAGCGGTCGACGATCTCGTCGGGCACGAAGGCGGTGTCGGGGTTTCCGGCGCGGCCGTGGTGGCTGTAGTCGTAGCCGTGCCGGTCCTTGATGTAGGCGGTGAGCTCCTCGGGCACCATGGCGGAGTGCTCGCCGTAGCGCGAGACGAGGTCGGCGACGTGGTTGCCGACCATGCCGCCGAACCAGCGGCACTGCTCGCGGGCGTGGGCGAGGGCCTCGGGCGAGTCGTCGGCGGTGACGTAGGCCGGTGCGGCGACGCAGATGGTGACGGACGCGGGGTCGCGGCCGGCCTCGGCGGCGGCGTCGCGGACGGCCTTGACCATCCACTCGGTGAGGTAGGGGTCGGCGAGCTGGAGGATGAACCCGTCGGCGGCCTGCCCGGTGAGGTTCAGGGCCTTGGGGCCGTAGGCGCCCATCCAGACGGGCAGCCGGGCGCCCTCCCTGACCCACGGGATGTGGATCTCGGTGCCGTCGATCTCGACGGTGCGGCCCTCGGCGAGGTCCCGGATGGCGTGGATGGCCTCGCCGAGCGTGGCGAGGCCGGCGGGCCGGCGGCCGGCGACGCGCTGTGCGGAGTCGCCGCGGCCGATGCCGCAGACCGTCCGGTTGCCGTACATGTCGTTGAGGGTGGCGAAGAGGGAGGCGGTGACCTCCCAGGTGCGGGTGACGGGGTTGGTCACCATCGGGCCGACGGTCATGCGCTCGGTCTCGGCGAGGATGCGGCTGTAGATGACGAAGGGCTCCTGCCAGAGCACGACGGAGTCGAACGTCCACCCGTGGGTGAAGCCGGCGGCCTCGGCACGCTTCATCCGGTCGATGAGCAGCTGGGCGGGCGGGTCGGTCTGGAGGACGAGGCCGATGTCCACGGTGTTTCCTATCGGTCGAGGTACTGGCAGGTGGCGCGCGGCTGGTAGCGGCCGTGGCCGGCGCGGCCGAGGTAGGTGTCGCCGTCGATGACGACGGTGCCGCGGGAGAGCACGGTGCGGACCTTGCCGGTGATCTGCTTGCCCTCGTACGCGGAGTAGTCGACGTTCATGTGGTGGGTGTCGGCGGAGATCGTCTGGACGGCGTTCGGGTCGTAGACCACGATGTCGGCGTCGGCGCCGGGGGCGATGGTGCCCTTGCGGGGGTAGAGGCCGAACATCCGGGCCGGGGTGGCGCAGGCGATCTCGATCCAGCGGCGGCGGCTGATGCGGCCCTCGACGACGGCCTGGTGGAGGAGGTCCATGCGGTTCTCGACGCCGGGCAGGCCGTTGGGGATCTTCGAGAAGTCGCCGCGGCCGAGTTCCTTCTGGCCGCTGAAGCAGAACGGGCAGTGGTCGGTGGAGACGACCTGGAGGTCGTTGGTGCGCAGGCCCTTCCACAGCTCGGCCTGGTGCTCCCTGGGGCGCAGCGGGGTGGAGCAGACGTACTTGGCGCCTTCGAAGCCGGGCTCGGCGAGGTTGTCGGTGGAGAGGAAGAGGTACTGCGGGCAGGTCTCGCCGAAGACGGGGAGGCCGGCGTCGCGGGCGGTGGCGATCTCGGCGACGGCGGAGGCCGCGGAGACGTGCACGACGTACAGCGGGGAGCCGGCGACCTGGGCGAGTTTGATCGCGCGGTGGGTGGCCTCGGCCTCCAGGAGCTCGCGGCGGACCTCGCCGTGGTGGCGGGGGTCGGTCTTCCCGGCGGCGAGGGCCTGTTCGACGAGGACGTCGATGGCGATGCCGTTCTCGGCGTGCATCATGATCAGGCCGCCGTTGTCGGCGCCGCGCTGCATGGCCCGCAGGATCTTGCCGTCGTCGCTGTAGAAGACGCCGGGGTAGGCCATGAACAGCTTGAAGGAGGTGACGCCCTCCCCCACGAGCAGGTCCATCTCCTTGAGGCTGCCCTCGTTGACGTCGGCGAGGATCATGTGGAAGCCGTAGTCGATCGCGCAGTTGCCCTCGGCCTTGGCGTGCCAGGCGTCGAGTCCCTCGCGCAGGGAGGCGCCGACGCCCTGGACGGCGAAGTCGACGATGGTGGTGGTGCCGCCCCAGGCGGCGGCGCGGGTGCCGGTCTCGAAGGTGTCGGAGGCGGCGGTGCCGCCGAAGGGCAGCTCCATGTGGGTGTGGGCGTCGACGCCGCCGGGGATGACGTACGTCCCCGTGGCGTCGAGGGTGCGGTCGGCCGTCCAGCCGTCGGCGACGGTGCTGCCGGTGGTGGCGAGGGCGACGATCCGTTCGTCCTCGATCAGGACGTCGGCGTGGAGCTCCTCGGCGGCGGTGACGACGAGGCCGCCGCGGATGACCGTACGGGTCATGGGCCGTTCTCCTCTCAGGCCTCGGTGAGCGGGCCGTAGGCCTCGGGCCGGCGGTCGCGGTAGAAGGCCCACTGCTGGCGGACCTCCTCGATGACGTCGAGGTCGAGGTCGCGGACGACGAGCTCCTCGTCCTTGTCGGAGGCGACCTCGCCGACGAACTGGCCGCGCGGGTCGACGAAGTAGCTGGTGCCGTAGAAGTCGTTGTCGCCGTACTCCTCGACGCCGACGCGGTTGATGGCGGCGATGTAGTACTCGTTGGCGACGGCGGCGGCGGGCTGCTCCAGCTGCCAGAGGTAGGCGGAGAGGCCGCGGCTGGTGGCGGAGGGGTTGTAGACGATCTCGGCGCCGGCGAGGCCGAGTGCGCGCCAGCCCTCGGGGAAGTGCCGGTCGTAGCAGATGTAGACGCCGACCTTGCCGACGGCGGTGTCGAAGACGGGCCAGCCGACGTTTCCGGGCTTGAAGTAGTACTTCTCCCAGAATCCCTTCACCTGCGGGATGTGGTGCTTGCGGTACTTCCCGAGGTAGCTGCCGTCGGCGTCGATGACGGCGGCGGTGTTGTAGTAGAAGCCGGACTGCTCGACCTCGTACACCGGGACGACGATCACGATGCCCAGCTCGCGGGCGAGGGCCTGCATGCGTTGCACGGTGGGGCCGTCGGGGACGGGTTCGGCCCAGGCGTAGTGCTCCGGCTCCTGCACCTGGCAGAAGTACGGGGCGTTGAAGACCTCCTGGAATCCGATGATCTGGGCGCCCTGCGCGGCCGCGTCGCGGGCGGCCTTTTCGTGGGCGGCGACCATGGTTTCCTTGTCGCCCGTCCAGGCGGTCTGGAAGAGGGCGGCCCTGACGACTCGGCTCATCGCTCAACTCCTTGCGGAAGTCGGTGGTAGACCGCTGACATTAGGAGTTTCCCGGCGGAAGGTGCAGTACCACGCTGTAACGCTCTCCGGCGTTTTGCGTTCCGTCGCGAAACCATGATCGGATGTAAATCCGATGCGGATAACGGAGTACCGCCCGACGGGTTACACCGGCGTTTCGAACGGGGATACTCGGTTAATTCGAACCACCCCCCGTGCGGGGCGTGTACGAGCCGTGCCGCGGCGGGTCCGCGGCCCGGCTCCGGCCCGGGCTTTGCCCCCGGTGATCCCGGCCAGGCAAGATGGGCCGGTGACCCTCCTGGACCTGATGCCGAAGCCCGCCACCCCCGACGCCCTGTTCGAGACCTTCGCCGAGTGGGCGATGGAGCGCGGCATCACCCTCTACCCCGCCCAGGAGGAGGCGCTGATCGAGCTGGTCTCGGGGAACAACGTCGTCCTGGCGACCCCCACCGGCTCCGGGAAGAGCCTCGTCGCGGCGGGTGCGCACTTCGCCGCGCTGGCCGAGGGCAAGCGGACGTTCTACACCGCGCCGATCAAGGCGCTGGTGTCCGAGAAGTTCTTCGACCTCTGCAAGATCTTCGGCACCGAGCAGGTCGGCATGATGACGGGCGACGCGAGCGTCAACCCGACCGCGCCGATCATCTGCTGCACCGCGGAGGTGCTCGCCCAGATCGCGCTGCACGACGGCGAGCGGGCCGACATCGGCCAGGTCGTGATGGACGAGTTCCACTTCTACGCCGAGCCCGACCGCGGCTGGGCCTGGCAGATCCCGCTGCTGGAGCTGCCGCACGTGCAGTTCCTGCTGATGTCGGCCACCCTCGGCGACGTCCGCCGCTTCGAGGACGACCTCACCCGCCGCACCGGCCGGCCCACCACCGTCGTCCGCTCCGCGACCCGCCCGGTGCCGCTGTTCTACGAGTACCGCCGGACGAACATCCACGACACCCTGGAGGAGCTGCTGACGACCGGCCAGGCGCCGGTCTACGTCGTGCACTTCACCCAGAAGGAGGCGGTGGAGCGGGCGCAGTCGCTGATGAGCATCAACATGTGCACCAAGGCCGAGAAGGACGCCATCGCCGACCTGATCGGCGGCTTCCGCTTCACCACGAAGTTCGGCCGCAACCTCTCCCGCTTCGTGCGGCACGGCATCGGCGTGCACCACGCCGGCATGCTGCCGAAGTACCGCCGCCTGGTGGAGCGCCTCGCCCAGGCCGGCCTGCTCAAGGTCATCTGCGGCACCGACACCCTCGGCGTGGGCGTCAACGTGCCGATCCGCACGGTGCTCTTCACCGCCCTCTCGAAGTACGACGGCCAGCGGGTGCGGGTGCTGCGCGCCCGTGAGTTCCACCAGATCGCGGGCCGCGCGGGCCGGGCCGGGTTCGACACCGTCGGCCAGGTCGTCGCGCAGGCGCCCGAGCACGTCGTCGAGAACGACAAGGCGCTCGCCAAGGCCGGCGACGACCCGAAGAAGCGCCGCAAGGTCGTCCGCAAGAAGGCGCCGGAGGGCTTCGTCGGCTGGTCGGAGGAGACCTTCGAGCGGCTCATCGGCGCCGATCCGGAGCCGCTGGTCAGCCGCTTCAAGGTCAGCCACGCGATGCTCCTGTCGGTGATCGGCCGGCCCGGCAACGCCTTCGAGGCGATGCGCAAGCTGCTCACCGACAATCACGAGGACCGTCCCGCGCAGCGCCGGCACATCCGTTCCACCATCGCGATCTACCGCTCGCTGCTGGAGGGCGGCGTCGTGGAGCGCCTGGAGGAGCCGGACGCCGAGGGCCGCATCGTGCGCCTCACCCTCGACCTGCAGGAGAACTTCGCGCTCAACCAGCCGCTCTCCACCTTCGCCCTCGCCACCTTCGACCTCCTCGACCCGGAGTCCCCCGGCTACGCGCTGGACGTCGTCTCCGTCGTCGAGGCCACCCTCGACGACCCGCGGCAGATCCTCGCCTCGCAGGAGAACAAGGCCCGCGGCGAGGCCATCGGCGAGATGAAGCGCGACGGCGTCGAGTACGAGGAGCGGATGGCCCGGCTCCAGGACATCACGTACCCCCGGCCGCTGGAGGAACTGCTCGGCCACGCGTACGAGGTCTACCAGCGGGCGCACCCGTGGATCGGCGACCACCCGCTGCGGCCGAAGTCCATCGTCCGCGACCTGTACGAGCGGGCGATGACCTTCAGCGACTTCGTCGGCCACTACGACCTGGCGCGCACCGAGGGCATCGTGCTGCGCTACCTCGCGAGCGCGTACAAGGCGCTGGAGCAGACCGTCCCCGAGCACATCAAGACCGACGACCTCAAGGACGTCATCGCCTGGCTCGGAGAGCTGGTGCGGCAGGTCGACTCCTCGCTGCTCGACGAGTGGGAGCAGCTCGCCAACCCGACCGACCCGCAGTCGGCCGAGGTGCGGCTCGACGACAAGCCGGCGCCCGTCACCGCGAACGCCCGCGCCTTCCGCGTGCTGGTGCGCAACGAGATGTTCCGCCGTGTCGAGCTGGCCGCGCTGGAGAACTACCACGCGCTGGGCGAGCTCGACGGCGAGGACGGCTGGGACTCCGACCGGTGGGCGGACGCTCTGGACGGGTACTGGGAGGAGTACGACGACCTCGGTACCGGCCCCGACGCCCGCGGCCCGAAGATGCTGCTCATCGAGGAGGTCGAGGACGAGGGTCTGTGGCGGGTCCGGCAGATCTTCGACGACCCGGCGGGCGACCGCGACTGGGGCATCAGCGCCGAGGTCGACCTGTTCGGCTCCGACGAGGAGGGCCGGGCGGTGCTGCGGGTGACCGGGGTGAACCGGCTCGGCGGCTGATCCGGCAGGCCCGGCCTGCCGGGCTGACCGGGCTGACCGGGCGGGCCTGACCTGCCGTGACGGACCCTGCGGGCCCGGTGCCTCCCGCACCGGGCCCGCAGGGCGTCCGACGGCCGGCGGCTGGCGCCCGGCGTCCGGTCGGCGAGGGAACGGGAGGGCGCGAGCCGTTCCCGGTCGGGGCTACATGCCGGGGCTACATCCAGAGGAACGGTGCGCGGACGACGTAGGAGAGCGCCCGGGCCGCGTGGTCGAGCGTGCGGTCGTCGGGCGGCGTCGTGGTGCGCCCGTCCGCGTAGCGGGAGACGGTGACCGTCAGGTAGCGGCCCACGGGCTCGACCCGCACCGCGGTCACGGGCTTCGGCGCGGGCTGCGTGGCGGACGCGCCGGGCTGGGCGGTGGCCGCGGTCTGGGTGGACGGGGCCGTGCCGGCCGGTGCGCCGGGCGACGCGCTCGCGGTGCCGGCCCCGGGGCTCGCCGTCGAGCCGGTCGTCGGGGAGGGTGTCGCGGGGGCGGAGGTCCGGAAGAGCAGCGCGCCGGGGTCGGTGAGCGCCTGCCGGGCCTTCCGCGCGCCCTCCTCGTCGGCGAAGCGGAACACCGTGACGCTGCTGACCACCTTCTGGTCCACGTGGTCGAAGGCGACTCCGACGTACGCCTGGCAGCCGGTGTCGTGCAGCGGGTCGTGGGCGCGGTCGAGGAGGGTCTCCGCGCAGTCGCCGCCGCCGGCGGCCGCGGTGCGGCGTGCCTGCACGCCGTCCTGGTCGACCGTCCGGTCGCCCGGGAAGTAGTGGTCGGCGGTGAACACCTGGGCTTCCGTCAGGGGCTGCTGCGAGTCGAGGCCGGGTGCGGGCTGGGCCTTCGGGCCGCCCGCGGTGGAGCCGAGCCCGGGTATGAGGTCGCCCGGGTGCGGCAGGCTGACGACGAAGCCGACGGCGGCGGCGGCCACCACCAGGGCGCACCACAGCGCGGTGCGGCGGCGTCCGAAGCGCCGCCCGCGGCGGTCGGCGGCGGGCGTCCCGCCCTCCTGGCCTGCGGCGGACTGGTCGGGCTCCCCCTGCGAAGTCATGCGGGTGATTGTAAGCAGATGATCAGTCGGGCCCGGAGGGAGGGCCCGGAGAAGGGCGCCGGACGCGGCCGGGGGGCGCGCGTGAGCTGCGCACCACCCTGCGCCACTACCCTGTGCGGCGGCACTGTGACAACTCGCACACCGCCGCGCCGATCTTCTGGCGGGTTCCCTCTGGCGGAACGCGACGTGCCCCGGGCAGGATCGAGCGCATGGATCTGCTCGACACCCTCACCGCCAAGGGCCTGCGCCGGGAACTCCCCACCCGGGAGGAGGCCCTGGCCGTCCTCGCCACCACCGACGACGAACTGCTCGACGTCGTCTCGGCCGCCGGCAAGGTGCGCCGCCAGTGGTTCGGACGGCGCGTCAAGCTCAACTACCTGGTGAACCTCAAGAGCGGCCTCTGCCCGGAGGACTGCTCCTACTGTTCGCAGCGGCTCGGCTCGAAGGCGGAGATCCTCAAGTACACCTGGCTGAAGCCGGAGCAGGCCGCCGAGGCCGCCAGGGCGGGCGTGGCGGGCGGCGCCAAGCGGGTCTGCCTGGTCGCCAGCGGGCGCGGCCCGACGGACCGCGACATCGACCGGGTCAGCGACACCATCGCCGCCATCAAGGACGCCGACGAGCAGGTCGAGGTGTGCGCCTGCCTGGGCCTGCTCTCCGACAACCAGGCCGAGCGCCTGAAGGCGGCCGGTGCCGACGCCTACAACCACAACCTCAACACCTCCGAGGCGACGTACGGCGACATCACCACCACCCACACCTACGCGGACCGCGTCGACACCGTCGCCAAGGCACACGGCGCGGGCCTGTCGGCGTGCTCGGGCCTCATCGCGGGCATGGGCGAGAGCGACGCCGACCTCGTCGACGTGGTCTTCGCGCTGCGCGAGATCGGCTCGGACTCCGTGCCGGTCAACTTCCTGATCCCGTTCGAGGGAACGCCGCTCGCCCAGGAGTGGAACCTCACCCCTCAGCGCTGCCTGCGCATCCTGGCGATGGTCCGCTTCGTCTGCCCCGACGTCGAGGTGCGGATCGCCGGCGGCCGCGAGGTGCACCTGCGCAGCCTGCAGCCGCTCGGCCTGGAGATCGCCAACTCGATCTTCCTCGGCGACTACCTCACCAGTGAGGGCCAGGCCGGGCAGGCCGACCTCGACATGATCAAGGACGCCGGCTTCACCGTCGAGGGCGCGGGCGAGGCCACCCTGCCCCGGCACCGGGCCGACGCCGCCGCTGCGGCGAGCGAGCACGGCTGCGGCACCGCCACCCCGGGCGGCTGCGGCTCCGCGGCGTCCGGGGCCGGTACGGCGGCGGACGCCGCGGACGGCGGGCACGCCTGCGGCAGCGGCGGCTGCGGCCCCTGCGGCGGACACGTCCCCGCCCCGGCCGGGGAGGAGGCCGACGAGGCCCGCACCGACCTCGTCCGGGTGCGCCGGCGCGGCGCCGGCACCGAGCTGGCGCCGAACGCCTGATGGGCGACGTGCACCAGCTGCTCGACCTCGACCGGGCGCACGTCTGGCACCCGTACGGGCCGATGCCCGGCACCGTCACCCCGTACGTGGTGGAGTCCGCGTCCGGGGTGCGGCTGCGGCTCGCCGAGCCGGTCGCCGGGCACCGCGAACTCGTCGACGGCATGTCGTCCTGGTGGGCCGCGATCCACGGCTACCGGCACCCCGTGCTCGACGAGGCCGTGCGCGACCAGCTCGGCCGGATGAGCCACGTCATGTTCGGCGGCCTCACCCACGAGCCCGCCGTCCGGCTGGCGGCCAGGCTCGTGGAGATCACGCCTGCGCCGCTGCAGCACGTCTTCCTGGCGGACTCCGGGTCGGTGGCCGTCGAGGTCGCGCTGAAGATGTGCCTGCAGTACTGGCGGTCGGTGGGCCGGCCGGCCAAGCGCCGGGTGCTGACCTGGCGCGGCGGCTACCACGGCGACACCTTCCACCCCATGTCGGTGTGCGACCCCGAGGGCGGCATGCACCAGCTGTGGGGCGGGGTGCTGCCGCGGCAGCTCTTCGCCGGCGAGCCGCCCGCCGGGTTCGACGCCCCCGTCGACGAGGCGTACGCCGCCTCGCTCGCCGACCTGGTCGAGCGGCACGCCGACGAGCTCGCCGCCGTCATCGTCGAGCCGGTCGTGCAGGGCGCGGGCGGCATGCGCTTCCACTCCCCCGCGTACCTGCGCCTGCTGCGCGAGCTGTGCGACGCGCACGGCGTGCTGCTCGTGTTCGACGAGATCGCGACCGGCTTCGGCCGCAGCGGCGCGCTCTTCGCCGCCGACCACGCCGCGGTGTCGCCCGACGTCATGTGCCTGGGCAAGGCCCTCACCGGCGGGTACCTGACGATGGCGGCGACCCTGTGCACCGCCGAGATCGCGGACGGGATCAGCCGCGGCGAGGTGCCGGTACTCGCCCACGGCCCGACCTTCATGGGCAACCCGCTGGCCGCGGCCGCCGCCAACGCCTCCCTCGACCTGCTCCTCGGCCAGGACTGGGCACAGGAGGTCAAGCGGATCGGGGCCGGCCTGGTCGCGGGCCTCGCCCCGCTCGCCGGGGCACCGGGCGTCCGCGACGTGCGGGTGCTCGGCGCGATCGGCGTCGTCCAGCTCGACCACCCGGTCGACATGCGGGCCGCCACCGAGGCCGCCGCCCGGGAGGGCGTGTGGCTGCGGCCGTTCCGCGACCTCGTCTACACCATGCCGCCGTACGTGACCGGCGACGACGACCTGGCGCGGATCACCGCCGGGGTGACCGCGGCGGCGGTGGCCGGATGACCGTGCTCTTCGTGACCGGCACCGGGACGGAGGTCGGCAAGACCGTCGCCACCGCGGCGGTCGCCGCCCTCGCGGACGGCCCGGTGGCCGTCCTGAAGCCGGGGCAGACCGGTGTCGCCCCGGGCGAGCCCGGTGACGTCGCCGAGGTGCTCCGGCTGACGGGCCGCGAGCTCACCGTGCGCGAACTCGCCCGCTACCCCGAGCCCCTGGCCCCCGACACGGCGGCCCGGCGCTCCGGCCTGCCGCCCGTCGGCCCCGGGCAGGTCGCCGAGGCCGTGGCCGAACTCGCCGCGGAGCACGCGCTGGTGCTGGTGGAGGGCGCGGGCGGGCTGCTCGTCCGCTACGACGACGAGGGCCGCACCCTCGCCGACATGGCCCGGGCGGCCGCCGCGCTGGGTCTGGCGCCGGCCGTGCTGCTGGTCGCCTCGGCGGGCCTCGGCACCCTCAACACCACCGCGCTGACCGCGGAGGCGCTGCGGGCGCGCGGGCTGGACCTGCGCGGCGTGGTGATCGGTTCCTGGCCCGCCGAGCCGGACCTCGCGATGCGCTGCAACCTGGCCGACCTGCCGACCGCGGCGGGTGCACCCCTGCTCGGCGCGCTCCCGCTGGGTGCGGCGGCGGTCGGCGGCGCGCCGTTCACCGCAGCGGCCCGCACGGCACTGGCGCCCGCGCTGGGCGGCACCTGGGACGCGGCGGCGTTCACCGCCGCGCACGCGGTGGCCGCACCGGGGCGGTAGCGGGACGGGCCCGGGGTCACGGCACCCCGCCGAGCCGGAGCAGCGCCGTGGTCGCCGCCGCGGCCACCACCACCAGCGGGAACGGCGCCCGGCGCAGCACGAGGACCCCGGCGACGAGCACCCCGGCCGGGCGGGCCCAGCCGGCGAAGCCCTGCGCCTGGGTGAGGGCCGCGGTGGCCACCAGGGCGATGAGCAGGACGGCGGTGGCCGTCGACAACAGCTGCTCCAGGCCGGCGGAGAGCCGGAGCCGGTCGCGGAGCAGCGGCCCGGCCAGCCGCAGGCCGTACGTGCCGAGGGCGAGCAGGAGGATGGCGGGCAGCGGCATCAGCGGGCCTCCCCCGCGGTGGCGACGGCCCGGGCGGGTGCGGCCCGGAGTGCCGAGCGGACGGCGGGCAGGAGCGCGAGCAGTGCGCACAGCACCGGCAGTCCGGCAGGCAGGAACGGTGTCGCGCCGACCGCGAGCACCGCGCCGAGGAGGGCCGGGTTGCGGACCGAGCGGTCGCCGAGCGAGGGCAGGACGAGGGCGAGGAGGACGGCCGGGAAGGCCGCGTCCAGCCCGAGGGCGTCGGTGTCGCCGATGACGCCGCCGGCCAGCGCACCGAGCAGGACGGCGATGTTCCAGAAGGCGAACAGCGCCGCGCCGGATATCCAGTAGGCGGCGCGGCGGGCGGCCGGGTCGCGCTGGAGCAGGGTGAAGGCGGTGGACTCGTCGGTCAGCAGGTGGCTGCCGAGCAGGCGGTCGCGCCACCGGCCGCCGAGGACGTCACCGACCGCGAAGCCGAACGGCAGGAGGCGGGCGTTCAGCACCAGGCCGGTCACGACGGCGGCGACCGGGCCGCCGCCGGCCAGCACCACGCCGACCGCGGCGAACTGCGAGCCGCCGGCGAAGACCAGCAGGGACATCACGACCGGCACCCACGGCGGCAGGCCGCCGGAGACCGCGATCGCGCCGAAGGACGCCCCCACGAGGGCGTCGGCGAGACAGACGAGGGCGATGTCGCGGAGCGTGCCGCGATCGAGTGTTCGCAATACCGAACGCATGTCCATTAGAATGAACAGCATCACCGCCGTTCGTCAAGTCGAACGATCGGCAGTCTGGAGCGAACACGTGGACAACGCGTCGGCAGCGGGCGGACACCGTTCCTCGCTCGACCTCATCGCCCTGATCTCCGCCTCGATCCGCCGGGAGCGCGAGCGGGCCGGACTCTCCATGGCCGAGCTGGCCCGGCGGGCCGGGATCGCCAAGTCGACGCTCTCCCAGCTGGAGTCGGGCGCGGGCAACCCCAGCGTGGAGACCCTGTGGGCGCTGGGCGCCGCACTGGAGGTGCCGTTCAGCCGGCTCGTCGACCCGCCGCGACCCCACGTGCGGGTCATCCGCGCCGGGGAGGGGCCGGTCACCTACGCCGAGCGCGCCGACTACGCGGCGACCCTGCTCGCCTCCTGCCCGCCCGGCGCCCGCCGCGACATCTACCGGATCACCGCCGAGCCCGGCGAGCCCCGGATCTCCGATCCGCACATCCCGGGCTCGGTCGAGCACCTCGTGCTCGGCGCCGGGCGCGCACTGGTCGGCCCGGTCGAGGCACCGGTCGAGCTCGGCCCCGGCGACTACGTCACCTACCCGGGCGACGCCCTGCACGTCTTCGAGGCGCTCGCGCCCGGCACCGCGGCGGTGATCGTCATGGAGCACGTCTGACGGCCGGCGGCGGTCAGCCCTCCAGGGGCTTCACCCAGCGCCGCCACTGCTCCTCGGGCCGGTAGCCCGCGGCCTCCCACGCACGGCGGCCGAGGTCGTTGTGCTGCAGCACCATGGCATCCGCTCGGCGCCCGCCCAGTGCCGCGAACCGCCGCTCGGCCGCCGCCACCAGGGCCGCCCCGACGCCGCGGCGCCGCAGGTCCGGGGCGACCGCGAGGCGGTAGAGGTGGCAGCGCCAGCCGTCGAACCCGGCGATCACGGTGCCCGCGAGCACCCCGCCGACCTCCGCGACCAGCAGGGCCTCCGGGTCGCGCGCGACCAGACCGGCGACGCCCGCCGTGTCGTCGGTGATGCTCGCGCCCTCCGCCGCCCGGGCCCAGAACTCCAGCAGGGCGGGGACGTCCGCCGACACCGCAGCCCGGATCCGCACGGCACGGCCGTCCGGGCCGACCGGGTCGGCCGGGTCGGTGGCGCTGCGGTCCTGGGTCCGGGCGTCCGCCGCGGGGCTCTCGTTCATGCGGACTGTCTAGCAGCCGCACCGCCCGGCGGCCCGGCGTTTTCAGCGGGATCTAGCGAGGAACTCCGGCCGTTCATGGCCGGGAGGAATCGCTTTCTGGGCTCGGAGGCGCGGAGCGCCGGAGTGTTGTGCGCCTCCGTAGTGACGGTTAGACGGGCTGCTTCTGGTTCTCGATGTACTCCTTGATGATGCTCAGGGGTGCGCCACCGCAGGATGCGGCGAAGTAGGACGGTGACCAGAAGTGCGTTCCCCACAGGTACCGGCGGATGTGGTCGGGATACTCCTGGCGCAGTCGGCGCGCGGATACGCCCTTGAGTGATCCGACCAGTCGTGACAAGGCGACCTTCGGCGGGTAGTGAACCAGCAGATGTACGTGATCACGTTCGCCGTTGAACTCGACCAGCTCGGTTTCGAAGTCCGCGCACACGGCGCGCATGACCTCTTCGCAGCGCGTCAGGATCTCGTCGGTGAACGGTCCGCGTCGATATTTCGGGGTGAAGACCAAATGAGCGTGCAGGGTGTAGACGACGCTACGACCCCTGCGGATGCTGGGGTTTGGTTCCCATCGTGGTGACATAGATCAATGCTATGGTCTTGCTCGTGAAGATCGTGACGCAGGTGAAGCTGTTGCCGGAGGCCGACCAGGTCGCCGCGCTGCGCTCCACCCTGCGCGCGGTCAACGATGCGGCGTGCTGGGTGTCGTCCGTGGCGTTCGAGCGCGGTGTCCCTCGTGAGTACGAGCTGCGCAAGCACACCTACGCGGAGTTGAAGGCGCGTGGGCTCGGGGCTCAGGTCGCACAGCACGTGATCAGGAAGACGTGCCATGCCTATGCGACGTTGAAGGCCAACATCAAGGCCGGGAACCTCGGGAAGCCGGGTTCGAAACGTCGGACCAAGGCGGAGTCCAAGCCGATCGCGTTCCGGCTGAAGGCCGCTCAGCCCTATGACGATCGCTGTCTGTCATGGCAGTTGGATGCGAAGACGGTGTCACTGTGGACGACGGGCGGCCGGTTGAAGGGCGTTCGGTTCACGTGCTCGCCGGACGCGTTGAAGATGCTGCGCGACTACCGTCAGGGTGAGTCGGATCTGATCGAGCGTGACGGGTCGTTCTACCTGATCGCGACCTGCGACGTCCCCGAGGCGCCTCCAAACGGGACGCCGACCGGATTCGTCGGTGTGGATCTCGGGATCGCCAACATCGCCACCACCAGCACCGGATACCGGGCCACCGGACGCGGCCTGAACCGCCGTCGCACACGGCAACTCGACCTGCGGAAGAAGTTGCAGGCCAAGGACACCAAGTCCGCGAAGCGGCTGCTCAAGAGGCGCCGCCGCGCCGAGGCCCGGCACACCGCGAACGTCAACCACATCGTCTCGAAGACCATCGTCACGACCGCTGAACGCACCGGCCACGGGATCGCCCTGGAAGACCTCACGGGCATCCGAAGCCGGGTACGGCTCCGAAAGGACCAGCGGACCTCGCTGCACTCGTGGAGCTTCCACCAGCTCGCTGCCTTCGTGGAGTACAAGGCGCGCCGGGTTGGGGTGCCGCTGGTGTATGTCGACCCGGCGTACACCAGCCAGCAGTGTTCCCAATGCGGACACATCGACCGGAAGAACCGGTCGAAGCAATCCGAGTTCGCCTGCCTGGCCTGCGGGTTCATGGCACACGCGGACGACAACGCGTCCCGCAACATCGCTCGCAAGGGCGAGATTATGTGGACAGCGGGGCGTGAGTCACGCGTCCCAGCACCCGTATAGGTGCTCAGACGTGGGAGGCCACGCGACAGCCAGTCGCGCCCTACCCACAAACCCGGCCGCTCACGGCCAGGTCAAGTTGACCGCTCGGACGCCGCCCCGCCGGCGGCGAGGGGCACGAGCTGCCAGACGGTGGTGCGCTTGAGCGCCGTGTCCTCCAGATCCGCCACGACCGGCACCTCGTACGAGGCCAGTTCCGTGAACCGCTCCCGCGGCAGGTAGGCCCGGCCCGGGTCGCCGACCACGACGACGGCACCGCGGGCCAGGGCGCGCTCCAGGAACGGCAGGAAGCGCGCCGCCATCGCGCGCTCGTAGAAGACGTCCCCGGCGAGCACGACCTCGGCGGGTCCGCCATCGCCGTCGAGGAGGTCCTCGACGGCCGCGTCGACGTGCACGCCGTTCGCCTCGGCGTTGATCCCGACCGCCGCCACCGCGTAGGCGTCGATCTCCGCGGCACGCACCGCCGCGGCACCGGCCAGCGCCGCCGCGATGCCCACCAGACCGGAGCCGGCCGCCACGTCGAGGACCGTCCGGCCCCGCACCAGCCCGGGGTGGTCGAGGACGTACCGGGCCACCGCCACACCGCCCGCCCAGGCGAACGCCCAGAACGGCGGCGGCAGGCCGACCTCGCCGCGCGCCGACTCCGTGGTCTCCCACAGCGTGATGGCGTCGTCCGCCATGTGCAGGCTGACCTCGGGCACGAAGGGAACGAGCGCCGGGCTGGTCTCCCTGCGGACGAAGGCCGCGTCCACGGGAGCGGCCCGGTCCGGAAGGGTGGGGGTCTCGTTCGGCATGCCCGCAGCATAGAGGGCCGGCGACCGGCCGGAGCGCCGCCGCCGACGCCCGGAGCCGTCGGCGGAGGCCGACGGCTGCCGGGTTCAGTATGCGGTGAGGTGGTGCACGGCCGCGGCGCAGTCGTCGCAGACCCGCTGGGCCCAGCGCGCCGGGTACCACTCGCCGTCGGCGTCGTCGGGCTGCGCCGGGTCGCGCTGCAGCCCGGCCGTGTCCAGCCCGCAGAAGGTCCGCGGCCCTGCCCGGGACGGGTCGGCTGCGGGCCCGGCCGCGTGGACGACCAGCGCGGCCCTGCCCGGCGTGGGGTGCTCGCCGCCACCGAGGTCGCGCGCGGCGTCGAGCTCCTCGATCTCCAGCATCACCACGATCCTGGCCATCGTCGGGGCCGCCTTCCGTCGGGACCGCTCCCCCGTGTGCTGCCGGGAGCCACCTTCCACTCTGGACCCGGGCACTCCCGCTCCGCCTGCGCAGCGGGAGCCGGGCCGGACGGGACCGGTGCCGGACGCGCGGACGGCCCTGCCCGCGCACCGGTCGGTCCGGTGCGCGGGCAGGGCCGGGGCAGCACGCCGGCGGCGGGTTCGGCTACCGGTGGGCGTCCTCGGGGAGCCCGGCGGAGTCCGCCGTGTCGTCCGGGCCCGTGCGGGCGGCGGCCGGGGCGGGCAGGCGTGCGGGCCACCAGACGCGGTCGCCGAGGTCGTGCACGAGCGCGGGGACGAGGAGCGAGCGCACGAGCAGCGTGTCGAGCAGGACGCCGAAGGCGACGATGAACGCGATCTGGGCGAGGAACGCGAGCGGGATGACGCCCAGGGCGGCGAACGTCGCCGCGAGCACGACGCCCGCCGAGGTGATCACGCCGCCGGTCGCGGTGAGGCCGCGCAGCACGCCCTCCCGGGTGCCGTGCCGGAGGGCCTCCTCGCGGACCCGGGTCATCAGGAAGATGTTGTAGTCGACGCCGAGGGCGACGAGGAAGACGAAGCCGTACAGCGGCACGGAGGGGTCCGTCGCGCTGAAGCCGAAGACGTGCGGGAAGACGATCGCCGAGACGCCGAGCGTGGCCAGGTAGGAGAGGGCCACGGTCGCGGCGAGCAGCACGGGCGCGAGCAGGGAGCGCAGCAGCAGCACGAGGACGGCGAGGATGCAGACGAGGACGACCGGGATGATGACCGCACGGTCGTGCCGGGCGGTGGTCCGGGTGTCGTACTGCTGGGCGGTGTAGCCGCCGACGCGGGCGTCGGAGCCGGGCACCGCGTGCACGGCGGCGCGCAGCCGCTGCACGGTGGCGACGGCGGCGTCGCTGTCGGCCGGGTCGTTCAGCGTCGCGTCCAGGCGGACCCTGCCGTCGACCGTCTTCGCGGGGGCGGACGGGTCGCCGCCGGTGTACGGGCGGACGGAGGTCACGCCGGGCACCGTGCGGGCGGCCGCGGCGACGGCGTCGGCGCCGCCGACGGAGGTGACGATCACCGCCGGGTTGCCGGAGCCGCCGGGGAAGTGCGCCGACAGGACCTTCTGCGCGGTGACGGAGGGCTGCTCCTTGATGAAGAGCTCGGTCTGCGGCACGCCGCTGCTGTCGAGCGCGGGGGCGAACGCGGCCAGGGCGGTGAGGACGACGAGGCTGGCCGCCCAGGTGGTACGGGGGCGGCGGCCGACGATCGCGGCGACCCTGCGCCAGATGCCGTGCACCGGGGCGGTGCCGTCGGCGGGCGGACGGGCGGGCCAGTAGGCGGCGCGGCCGAGCAGCACCAGCGCGGCGGGCAGGAAGGTGAGGGCCGACAGGACGGAGCACACGATGCCGATGGCGCCGACCGGGCCGAGGGCGCGGTTGTTGGTGAGGTCGGAGAGCAGCAGGACGAGCAGGCCGAGGGCCACGGTCATGCCGGACGCGGCGATGGGTTCGAGCGACTGCCGCCAGGCGATGCGCATGGCGGTGAAGCGGTCGCCGTGCTGCTGGAGCTCCTCCCGGAACCGCGCGGAGAGGAGCAGCGCGTAGTCCGTGGCGGCGCCGATGACCAGGATCGACAGCAGGCCCTGGACCTGCCCGTCGACGCGGACGATGCCGTGGTCGGCGAGCACGTAGACGACGGCGCAGGAGACGCCGAGGGCGAAGACGGCGCCGAGGATGACGAGGAAGGGCAGCAGGACGCTGCGGTAGACGGCGAGCAGGATGATCAGCACGACGCCGAGGGCGACGCCGAGGAGCAGGCCGTCGATGCCGGCGAAGGCCCCGGAGAGGTCGGCCTGGATGGCTGCCGGTCCGGCGATGGCGACGGTGGTGCCGGGCACCTTCTCGGCCAGGCCGCGGATCGCGTCCACGCTGTCCGGGGTGGCGGTGCCGAGGTCGGCGCGGAGCTGGAGGATCGCCTCGGCGGCCTTGCCGTCGGACGACGGGATGACCGGCGACGGTCGGCCGACGGCGCCGGGCACGGAGGCGGCGGACTCGATCGCGCGGCCTGCGGCCTCCTGCTGGGCGGGCTCCAGGGCGCCGCCGCCGCTGTGTTCCCAGATGACGATCACGGGGAGGGTGGAGTCGGCCTGGAATCCCTTGTCGAGGCGGACGACCTCGGTGGACTCGGCGCTCCGGGGGAGGAACGCGGCGTTGTCGTTGGTCGCGACCTCGGACAGTTTTCCGGCGTAGGAGCCGAACGCGCCGCCCAGGGCGAGCCAGGTGATCAGGAGGGCGAGGGGCAGGAGGAGTCTGAGGCGACGTCGGTTGGCGAGCATGGCGAAGGAGCCCTTCGGGCGTGCTGTGAAAGACCGGACGGCCGATGGTATCTCAATGATTGAGAGTCTTTATCGGTGAACCACAGCACCGGGGACCCGCGGACGCCGACACCCGCCCCGTCTGCCCGCGATCCTGGACCGAATGCGCCTCACACCGGTGTCGCATCGATCGTGCATCGAATGATCCGGCCTCCTCGCCGCCACCGCCGCCCGCTGCCACCCAGCCACCGCCGGGCCCGCCGCCCCGCCTGCGCCGCGGGGCCCGGTCCGCGCTGCTCGCACAGCGCGCACCGGACCCCGCGGTCACGGCTCCGGGGTCGGCGCTACGCCGTGGCCCCGACGTAGAGCGCCACCGCGTCACCCGCCCCGACGGTGGCGGTGAAGGTGCCGGTCGAGCCGACGGTGTAGGTGGGTCCGGTGCAGCCGCCGCCGGCGGTCGGGTCGCCGTGCTGGACGTCGCAGTAGGTGCCGGCCGGCAGCGAGGTCTGGAACGTCCGGCTGATCGCGCCCGACTCGCGGTTGACGGCGACGTACCCCTTGCCGCCGCGGCCGAAGGCGATGGCGTTGTTGCCGTTGGACCACCAGTTCGTCACCGAGGCGCCCGCGACGGCGTTGCGGAAGCCCACCATGTTGGCGATCTGCCGCCACTTGTGCTGACACTTCCAGCCGTCGGAGAAGCAGGCGTTGACGGTGCCGCCGTTGGGCGGGCCGGCGTCGGCGTTCGAGAACTCGTAGCCGGAGTGGACGTTGGGCGAGCCGTACGGCCAGGCCAGCATGTAGACGTTGGCGAGGGTGTAGGTGGAGCCGTACGTGTAGTTGAGCGTGGAGCCGTTGCGCTCGGTGTCCCAGTTGTCCGTGAAGGTACGGGCGCTGGCGCCCGGCAGGTAGCCCGCGCCCCAGGAGTCGTTCCAGTTGCTCAGGTAGGCGAGCTTCTCGGAGGTGAAGATCCGCTTGAGGTCGTACGCGCCCTGGAACGCGTCCACGTCCCCGGTGCCGGTGTACTCCCCCGGCTGGACGGCCTCGCCGGAGCCGTAGATCACCTCCTGGACCCAGTAGATGCCCGGCTTGCTCAACTTGGCCTTGATCGCCGCCAGATCGGCCGCGGCCATGTGCTTGGCGGCGTCGATGCGGAAGCCGTCCACGCCCGCGGCGATCAGCGTGTTGAGGTAGGCCGCGATCGTGGAGCGCACGTAGTCGCTGCCGGTGTCGAGGTCGGCCAGCCCGGAGAGCTCGCAGTTCTGCACGTTGCCGCGGTTGCCGTAGTCGCTGATGTTCGTGCGGCAGGAGTGGAAGTCCTGGGTCTGGTAGTAGCCGGGGTAGTTGTACTTGGTGTAGGCGGTGCCGCCGGTGCCGGTGCCGGACCCTGCGCTCATGTGGTTCACCACCGCGTCGGCGACGACCTTGACGCCCGCCGCGTGGCAGGTGTTCACCATGGCCTTGAAGGCGGTGGCGTCACCGAGCCGGCCGGCGATCCGGTAGCCGACGGGCTGGTAGGAGGTCCACCACTGCGCCCCCTGGACGTGCTCCTGGGGCGGGGAGACCTCGACGTAGCCGTAGCCCTTCGGGCCGAGCGTGGCGGTGCACTCCTTGGCGACCGAGGCGAACGTCCACTCGAACAGCGTGGCGGTCACCGTCCTGGCACCGGGCGGGGTGGCGTGCGCGGCGGGGGCCTGGGCGAGGCCCGCGCCGAGCGGGAGGCTCAGCACGGCGGCGGTGGCGAGCACGCCCGCGGTGCGCGGCCTGCGGTGCCCGCGCCGGGGCTCGCGTCTGCGCTGCGGCTCGCGTACGGATCGGTCCACGGCGTCTCCTTGCGGGTGGGGGCAGCTCGGGGAGCTGGGCTGGGGCGCATGGGCACACAGGGGCATGCAAAGTCATTCGGAGAATTTCCGAAACAGTCCTGAAATTTGCTGGAAACTTTCCGAGCCCAGAACGTACGGTTTTGATGAATCGCCGTCAAGACTTCGCGCGGGGAACGCTGCTGAACACCCCTGGAGCGCACCCCGCTCCGGCCCGCGCCGGACGCCGCACGGCACGGCGACGTCCCCGCCGCGACCCGGCGCGGAGCCGGAAAGCGACGGGGGCGTCAGCGTCGCGGGTCAGATGCCCTGCGATCCGCGCCGCCGCGGCCCACCGGCCGCGCACGACTGCCCGCAGGCGCCCGCGGTCAGTCGGACACCCGGATGACGATCTTGCCGTGGGTGTGGCCCTCGCGGCTCAGGTCGAACGCCTCGCCCGTCCGCTCCAGCGGCAGCACCGCCGCCACCGGCACCACGAGCCGCCCCTCGTCGACCAGCACGGCCAGCGCCCGCAGTCCGTCGCCGTCCGGGCGCACCCACATCCACTGCCCGCCCGCGCCGACCACCCGGTCGTCGGCGATCGAGGCGTGCCGACCGCCCTCCCGCAGCACGGCCAGCGTGGTGTCGAGGACGCCGCCGACGTAGTCCGCGACGACCGTCACCCCCGACGGCGCCAGCCCGCGGACCCGCTCCGCCAGGCCCTCGCCGTACGCCACCGGCTCGGCACCCAGCGCCCTCAGGCGCTCGTGGTTGGCCGGCGACGCGGTGCCGATCACCCGGGCGCCCAGCGCCACCGCGATCTGCACGGCGAACGTCCCGACGCCGCCCGCGGCGCCGTGCACCAGCACGACGTCGTCCGGTCCCGTCCCGAGCCGGGTGAGCGTCTGGTGGGCCGTCAGCCCGGCCAGCGGCAGGCCCGCGGCCTCGTCCCACCCGAGCGAGGCCGGCTTGAGGGCCACGTCGCGGGCGGCCACCGTCACGAACTCGGCGAAGGTGCCGCCGTGCACGTGATCGCGGCGGGCGTAGGAGCAGACCTCGTCACCGGGCGCGAACTCGGGGGTGTCCAGACCGACCTGCTCCACGACGCCGGCGACGTCCCAGCCGGGCACGGCCGGGAAGGCGATGTCCATCAGCCCGTCCAGCCCTCCCGCCATCACCTTCCAGTCGACCGGGTTGACCGCGGCGCTCCGCACCCTGATCAGCACCTCGCCGGGCCCCACCTTCGGGCGGGGCAGGGTGGTCGTCGCAAGGACCTCGTTGCCGCCGTACTCGCGGTAAGCGACCGCTCTCATCACCCCGGCGTCGGACGATCCGGCCATGGTGAACCTCCACGTGCGCGCTCGTGGGCGGGGCGGGACGCCACGCCCGGCTCGACCACCATCGGACCACGACGGGCGGGCGGCGGGCGACCGCACGGCCGAGGGGCCACCCCGCCGGAGGTCGCCCGCGCGCCCCGGGTCGGCGCCCCGGGTCGGCGCCCGCGCGAACCGGGCCCCGCAGGACGGCGCTCCGCGGACCTTGCACGCACGCGGTCGCGCGCCATATGTTACCGACTGGTAGGTGAGGGTCCCGGTGCCCGGTGTCCGCAGGGCCCGTGACCGGGCCGCACACCCCGGCCCGCCGTCCGCCCCGCCGAAGGAGCCACCATGCCCGTGCTCGACCGCCACGACGACGTGTTCGTCCTCGACCTCGGCGACGGCGAGAACCGCTTCCACCCCGACTGGATCGCCTCCGCCGACGCCGCCCTCGACGAGGTGGAGAAGACCGATGGGGCCCGCGCCCTCGTGACCGCCGCCACCGGCAAGTTCTACTCCAACGGCCTCGACCTGGAGTGGCTCTACGCCAATGCGGACCGGTACGAGGAGTACGTCGTGTCGGTGCACCGGCTGTTCGCCCGCATGCTGTCGCTGCCCGTGGTCACCGTCGCCGCCCTCCAGGGGCACACCTACGCCGCCGGAGCCATGCTCTCCCTCGCCCACGACTTCCGGGTGATGCGCGCCGACCGCGGCTTCTGGTGCCTGCCCGAGGCCGACATCGACATCCCCTTCACCCCCGGCATGTCCGCCCTGATCCAGGCACGGCTGGCACCGCAGGTCGCCCACGAGGCCATGACCACCGCGCGGCGCTACGGCGGCACGGACGCCCTGGCCGCCGCCGTCGTCGACCACGCGGTGGGCGAGGACGCCGTACGCCCGACCGCCGTCGGCATCGCACGGGCCCAGGCCGCCAAGGCCGGCCCCACGCTCGGCACCATCAAGGCCCGCATGTACGCGACCACCCTGGAGACCCTGCGCTCCGAGGACAACCCCCTCGGCTGACGCCGCCGGACCGTCCCGGCCCGGACCCGGCGGTCGACCTCCCACCCCGGTCGCCGGGCCCGCCGGACCCGGCCGCCGCCGGAGCCCCCGCCTCCCGGTCGGCGGACGCACGGGAGCATCACCGGCTAAGTACCGTTTCCATACCGAAGCCATGATGAGCTGCGGAAACGCTCGCGGCCGAACGGGCGCCCGAGTACCATCCGGCTGACGCCCAGGGCGCCGGGAGGCCACGTGCCGCACCGGCCCGACGGCGGGCTCTCGCGGGGCAACGGAGGTCACCGCGCACTCGGCACCGCGCGCCAGAGCTGTCGCGCGAACGCGGGAAAGGCAGCGACTTGACGGATCGGCTCACCGGCGGGGACTCCTCACTGCTGCGTCGTATCAACGCGGCAGTCACCCTGCGGGCGCTGCGGGACGGGCACTCCGTGACCCTGACCCGGCTGGTCGGCGACACCGGGCTCTCCCGGCCCACCGTCGAGGGCGTCATCGAGGGACTGTTGGAGGCCGGGCTCGTCGCCGAGGTCGAGAACGGCCAGGACGGCGGAGGCCGCCGCGGCCGCCCCGCCCGCTGGTTCCGCTTCCGTGCCGAGGCCGGCCACGTGCTGGGCATCGAGATCGGCGTGCACGACGTCCGCGTGGTGCTGGCCGACCTCGCCGGCGAGATCCTCGCGAGCCACGCCAAGCCCGTTCACGAGACGCTCGACGCCGAGGAGCGGCTCGGCGTCATGCGCACGACGGTCGCCGAGGTGCTCCGCAAGGCCGGTGTCTCGCGCGACAGCCTGTGGGCGGTCGCCGTCGGCACGCCCGGCATCGTCGACGGCGAGGGCACCGTGCAGCTCAGCACCGCCATGCCCGGCTGGACCGGCCTCGACCTCGGCGCCCGGCTGCGCCGCTCGTTCCGCTGCACCGTCACCATCGAGAACGACGCCAACCTCGCCGCGATCGCCGAGCACTGGAAGGGCGCAGCCGTCGGCAAGGGCGACGTCGTCTTCGTCATGGCCGGGCTCAGCCCGGGTGCGGGCTCCCTGATCAACGGGCGGCTGCACCGCGGCTACGGCGGCGCGGCCGGCGAGATCGGCGCCCTGCACCTGCTCGGCCAGGAGGCCACCCCCGAACGGCTGTTGTCGACCACCGGCAAACCCCTCGACCCGCTGGACGAGGCCGCCGTGGCCCGCGTGCTGCGGCTGGCCCGCGAGGGCGACGAGGTCGCCCAGGTCGCGATGGACCGCTTCATGCGACGGCTCGTCCACGACGTCGCCGCGCTCGTGCTCGCCCTCGACCCGGAGCTGGTCGTGGTCGGCGGCTGGGCGGCCGGGCTGGACGGCGTGCTGGAGCCGCTGCGCGAGCGGCTCGCGCAGTTCACGCTGCGCGCACCCGAGGTGTCGCTCGCCACGCTCGGCACGGAGGTCGTGGCGACGGGCGCGCTGCGGGTCGCTCTCGACCACGTCGAGGTGCAGCTCTTCGCCGTCGACCCGCCCGGCACCGGCAGCCGCTGACCGGCCGTCGGCGGCCCGGCCGGCCACCACGTGCAGCCCCGGCCCGCCACCACGTGCAGCGGCGCCCGCCCCCGAAGGGACCGGCGCCGCGTACGGGTGGTGCGGGCGGGCTCAGGCGGAGCGGACCGCCTCGACCGGGGTGACCTCGACGGCCCCGGCCTCGCCGAACGTGAGCTTGCAGGTGTCCGCACGGTAGGTGCAGACCGCACGGGCGATCCGGCGGCCGGCCGCGGCGTACTGCGTGGTGACGATCAGCACCGGCGTGCCCGGGGGACGCTCCAGCAGGACCGCCTGCTCGGCCTCGGCGACGCCCAGTTCCACGGTGCGCGACTCCCCGTCGACCCCGCACCGCTCCAGCTGGCGCAGCACCGAACGGGCGCGCTCGCCCTCGGCCGTCGAACCGACGAGCTGCGGGAGTGCGGGCAGGTGCGGCACCGCGGAGTCGGGCACGTGCAGCGACTCCGTCGCCATCACGCGGCCCTGCACCAGCCGCAGCCGGCGCACGGTGTGCACGATCTCGCCCTGGGGGATGCCCAGTTCGGCGGCGAGCCGCTCGGCGGCGGGGGCACTCGTGCAGTCCACCACCCGCCAGGCCTGGCTGCGCGAGGCACTCGGCCAGCCTTCCTCGCTACTGCTCACCGGCACACCGACCCGCGGGGCGGCGATCAGGGTGCCGATGCCGCGGCGGCGGACGAGCCGGCCCTCCAGCTCCAGCTGGTCGAGGGCCTGCCGCAGTGTCGCCCGGGCCACCCCGAAGCGCGCTGCCAGCTCACGCTCGTTGGGCAGCACCTGCCCCGTGGAGAACTCCGAGTCGATGGTGCGCACCAACACGGTGCGCAGGTGCCAGTACTTCGGCTCCGGGGCCGCCGTGAGCTGTCCTTGCGCCACCGTGTCCTCCACCCTGAAGGTCCTGAAGGTGTGGGCCGCCCACCACTCCCCTGTTTCGGCAGGTGGGGAGGGTGGGCTTTATCCGTCCTTCTTTATTAAAGGTCTTTGCAGTATGTGACCTTAGGGGGTGCCGAAGGACATGGTCAAGACCAATGACGGGCCGCCGACCGACCCCTGCCGCGGCCCGGCCGTTCGTGGGCCCCGCCACACCCGGGGCCTGCCGCTTCGGCGATCCGGGCCGCCGCCCGGTACCCTCCCGGGGTGATCGTGGTTTCAACCGTCAACGTCAACGGCATCCGTGCAGCCGCCAAGAAGGGCCTCGTCGGCTGGCTCGCCGACACCAAGGCCGACGTGGTCTGCCTGCAGGAGGTCCGCGCCGAACCCGGCCAGCTCCCCCCGGAGATCCGCGACCTCGACGGCTGGCACGCCGTGTGGGCACCCGCGGCGACCAAGGGGCGCGCGGGGGTCGCCGTGCTATCCCGCCGCGCGCCCGAGCGCACCGCCGTCGGGTTCGGCTCCACCGAGTTCGACGGCTCCGGCCGGTACGCCGAGATCGACCTGCCCGGCCTCACCGTCGCCAGCCTCTACCTGCCGTCCGGCGAGGTCGGCACCGAGCGCCAGGACGAGAAGGAACGCTTCATGGCGGAGTTCCTCGTCCACCTCGACGACCTGCGGCGCCGGGCCGCCGAGGACGGCCGCGAGGTGCTCGTCTGCGGCGACTGGAACATCGCCCACCGCGAGGACGACCTCAAGAACTGGCGCGCCAACCAGAAGAACGCCGGCTTCCTCCCCCAGGAGCGCGCCTGGCTCACCCGCCTCTTCGACGAGGTCGGCTACGTCGACGTCGTCCGCCGCCTCCACCCCGACCGGCCCGGCCCGTACTCGTGGTGGTCCTACCGCGGCCGGGCGTTCGACAACGACTCGGGCTGGCGCATCGACTACCACATCACCACCCCCGGCCTGGCCGCACGGGCGCTCTGGGCGGAGACCGAGCGCGCCGCGACCCACGACGAGCGCTGGTCCGACCACGCGCCGGTCACCGTGGCGTACGACGACAAGGTCTGACGGCAGCGCGGCCGGAACGGCCGCGCTGCCCGTGGCCACCTCCCCGGCGGTCGGGTCGGGTCGGTGCGGACCCGGCGGACGCCGGTGAACGGCCGGGATCCCTCCGTCACCGTGCACCTGCTTCACGATGCGGCGGCGGGTTTTCCCGGCCCGGCCGGTCTACCGTTCGTCAGGTGAGCAGCGAGCGCGAAGCAGGAGGAACGGGATGAGCCAGTTGCTGCGGGTCCAGAACTTCACCGTGTCGAGCGACGGGTTCGGTGCCGGCGAGGGCCAGAGCCTGGAGAGGCCGTTCGGCCATGCCGACCCGGGGAGCATGTTCGCCTGGGCCATCGCCACCGACCACCCGCCCGTCGACCGCTCCGGACCCGGTGGCAGCCGGGGTCTCGACGACTACATCACGCGGGACTACGCCCGCAACATCGGCGCCGAGATCATGGGCCGCAACAAGTTCGGTCCGCAGCGCGGGCCCTGGCAGGACCACGAGTGGCAGGGGTGGTGGGGTGACGAGCCCCCGTTCCACACGCCGGTGTTCGTCATGACGCACCACGGCCGCCCGTCGTTCACGCTCTCCGACACCACCTTCCACTTCGTCGACGGCGACCCGGCCGCGGTGCTCGCGCAGGCGAAGGAGGCGGCGCAGGGCCGGGACGTCCGGCTCGGCGGCGGGGCCACGATCATCCGGCAGTTCCTCGATGCCGACCTCGTCGACACCCTGCACGTGGCGGTCGTGCCGGCGGCGCTCGGGTCCGGAACCCGCCTGTGGGAGTCCCCCGATGAGCTGCTCGACCGGTTCCACCAGGACGTCGTGCCCAGCCCGAGCGGCGTGACGCACCACCTCTTCTGGCGGAAGTGAGGCCCGACCGGCCGACCGGCCGACCGTCGCGGACGCCGCCCGGCGGCGCCCGCGCCCGGGTACGAGAGCCGCAGCCGTACGGCTACGGGGCCGTCGCCCGGGGCGGTCAGAGGCGGACGGTCATCTCCACGGCGACCGCGTCGCCCGGCAGGAGCTCCAGCGGCTTGCGCACGGCGTCCTTGATCGGCAGCAGGTAGCCGCCGTCCCTCGGGATGAGGGACGTGGTGAAGGCCGTCCCGGCGATGCCGGCCTCGACCGGCACGACGCCCCAGCCGTACGTGGCCCTCGACGCCACCTCGCGGATGTCCGCGGACTGCTCCTCCGGCACGGGGACGAAGTAGTACGGGGAGGGCCCACGCCATTCGATGACGTGGCCGTCGAAGACGAGGCGCATGGGGTCGGTCCGCTTCTCGATGGGGCTCGGATCCGGCTCAGGCTACAGGCGTTGCCGCGGGACGGACGGGCCGGCGGTCCGCCCGCGACGGGTCCGGAACGCCCTACGGGTGGTCGGGGATCCGGCGGGCGTCGAGCAGGTGGAGGTCCGCGGAGGTGTCCGGCGGCCGGCCGGCGGGCTCGTACCGCAGGGCGAGGGCCCCGAACCAGACGACGATGAGCAGACCTGCGGGGTACAGGGCCTCCTCGGGCGCGACGTTGCCGACGAAGGAGTAGCCGGCGAGCCACACGCCGGTGAGGGCCCCGAGGACGCGGATCACCGGCCGGTGCGCGAAGGCGGAGCTGACCGCGATCCAGATCCCGGCGAAGACGTGGCCGCCCAGCCGGATCGGCCAGGTGAGGTCGTGGGTGACGCCGTTGATGGCGAGGATGCCGGTGAGGACGTCGAGCGCGATCCAGCTGTAGCCGGCGGCCTTGGCCCAGACCGGCGCCTCCATCCGTGCGATCAGGAAGAGGATCGCGAGGTGGAAGAGCACGCCGGTGTACTCGGGCCAGACGACGCCGTGCTCGGCGACGGCGAAGGACACGAGGGTGGGGAGGAACAGCACGATCGGCAGGATGGCGAGCGTCCTGAATCCGAGGTGGATGTCGCGTGCGTCGGGCACGGAGCTGCCTTTCGGTCGGGTGCGGGCGTGCGGAGTCCCCGGGCGGACCCGGCGCGGCCGCGACGGGGGCGCCGCCCGGCCCGGGGTCAGGACGAGGCGGGGTCAGGACGGATGGTGGGGTCCGGATGGTGGGTCCGGATGGTGCGGGCCCAGGACGGCCCCGCGTCGGGACGCGTGGGGTCAGGGCGCGTGGGGTCAGGACCGCCCGGGCGTCAGGACGCGGCGGGCGGGCGGCGGGGTGCTTCGCGCAGCGGGAACCACCGGGTGGCGAGGAGGCGGGCCTCCCCGGTCAGGACGGTGTGGGCGACGGGCTCGCGGCCGGCGTCACGGACCGCCTGTTCGAGGTGGTCGCGCAGGTACCACACGTCGACCGGACCGGCGGCGGGGTCGAGGTCGAGTGCGGCCTGCAGTTGCCGGGGCGTGAGGTGAAGGTCCTGGGCCACCTGCTGCGGCGTCAGGCCGGACAGTGCGAGGTTCTGCGCCAACTCCTCGCTCGTACGGCGGCGTTCGGCAGCATTCAGGGTCATGTCGGCCTCGCTTCGGTGGAGGTTCGGCGGTGCGGCCCGACGGCCCGGGTCGCGTGACGGGCGCGCCCCGGCGGGTCAGCCGCGGGCGATGACCGCCGGACGCGACGGGACGGCGTCGAGCGCGGCGAGCGTCGCGTCGTCGAGGGTGACCGTGCCGGCGGCGACGTTCGCTTCCAGGTGGTCGGGGGTCACGGTGCCGGGGATGAGGAGGAGGTTCGGGTCGTGCCGGAGCAGCCAGGCGAGCCCGACCTGCGACGGCGTGCAGCCCAGGGATTCCGCCGCGGCGCGGACGGCCGACTCGTCGGTCACCTTCGGCAGGCTGGGTACGGCGCTGCCGAGGGGGAAGTACGGCACCCAGGCGATGCCTTCGGCGGCGCACAGTCGGAGCATGTCCTCGTCGTCGCGGGCGACGAGGCTGTAGGCGTTCTGCACGCACACGATGCCTGCGGGCAGCGCTCGGCGCAGCCCGTCGAGGGTCACGCTGCTCAGGCCGATCGCGCCGATCTTGCCCTCGTCGCGCATCGCGGTCATGACCGCGAGCTGGTCGTCGAGGTCCACCGCCTGGTCGCCCTCGGCGCGCAGGCCGGGGCCGGTGTCGATGCGGCGGAGGTTCACGACCGGGATCCGGTCGACGCCGAGGCCGCGGAGGTTGTCCTCGACGCCTGCGCGCAGCTGCTCGGGGCGCTGCGCGGGGCGGAACGGGTGGGGGCCGACCGGGTCGGGCTCCGCGCCGACCTTGCTCACGACGAGGACGTCGTCCTCGGGGCGCAGCGCCTCGCGGAGGAGGTCGTTGACGAGGCCGCCGCCGTAGAACTGGGCGGTGTCGATGTGGTCGACGCCGAGCTCGACCGCGCGGCGGACGAGCGCGACGGCCGCGCCGCGGTCGTCGCGCAGGCGGGCGAGCTGCATCGCGCCGTAGCCGACGCGGGAGACGGTGCGGTCGCCGAGGAGGCCGGGGCCTCCGGGGCGCGGGGCGCCGGTGGCCGTGGTGTGGGGGGAGCGGGTGTCGGTGGGCATCGCAGATCTCCTGCCGTGTGGGAGGATGAGGGAAGCGGAGGAGCCTCCGTCTTTCGACTGTAGCACTACCGGAGGTGCCTCCGTTTTGAATCTCCCGGACCCGACCCCCGCAGGCGCCCCCGACTGCGCTCTCGACCACACCCCCGACCGCACCCCCGGCGGCGCACCCTCCCCCGCCGAACGCCCGCTGCGCGCCGACGCGCGACGCAACCGCGACAGGCTCGTCGCCGTCGCACGGGCCTCCTTCGCCGCCGCCGACGACACCGTCCCGCTGGAGAACATCGCCCGCGAGGCCGGGGTCGGCATCGGCACCCTGTACCGCCACTTCCCCACCCGCGAGGCGCTCGTCGAGGCGGTCTACGCCGTCGAACTCACCGAGGTCACCACCAGCGCACCCGGCCTGCTCGCAGAACTCCCGCCCGAGGAGGCGCTGCGCGCGTGGATGGGCCGGTACGCCCGCTTCGCCGCGGCGAAGCACGGGATGATCGACACCCTCCGCACCGGCTGGGCCGCGGGGCGGATCACGCCGCCCACCAGGGAGCGGATCACCACCGAGATCGCGACGATCCTCGCGGCGGGCGCGAAGACGGGCTCGCTCCGCGGCGACGTCGACCCCGCGGACGTCACCGCGATGCTGCTCGGGGTCGCACTGTCGACGGCCGCCGACGGCGCCACCGGGCGGACCGCACGGCTGCTCGACCTCGTCGTCGACGCACTGCAGCCGCGCCCCGGCCGGTAGGAACGCGCCCGCCCGGCACCCGCCCCGCCGCAGTGCCGAGGGTGGGGCTCGACAGCACCCGGCAGGCGCCCGCGGCGGCCTCCACCTGCGCCGTCGCCCCGGCGCGTCCGCCCCGGCCGCCGATCCGGCCCACCCCTTGAGCAACCAAAGGTTGCACATGGCCGCGGAGCGGTCTACCGTAATACGCAACCAAAGGTTGCGAGAGGACGGAGGGGCACGATGGAGTACGGCAGCATCGAGCGGGAGATCCACATCGACGCCACGCCCGAGGTGGTCTACGAGGTGGTCAGCGCCCCCGAACACCTCCAGGAGTGGTGGCCGGACGAGGCGGAGCTGAAGCCCGTGCCCGGTGCCACCGGGGTCGTCACCTTCGGAGACCGGTCCGCACCGGACGCGACGGTCGTGCCGCTCACCGTGGTCGAGGCCGATCCTCCCCGGCGGTTCTCCTTCCGGTGGGTCTACGACCGGGACGAGGCCGCGACCCCGGCCAACTCGCTCCTGGTCATCTTCGACCTGGTCCCGTCCGGCGCGGGCACGCTGCTGCGCTTCACCGAGACGGGGTTCCGGGAGAAGGGCTGGGAGGCCGCCGTCCTGGAGGAGCAGTACCGCGACCACGTCAACGGCTGGGACTACTTCCTGCCCCGCCTCGTCACGTACGTCGCCCGGCTGGTGTCGACGCCGTGAGCGTCACCGTCGACGACGAACTCTGGTCCGCGGTGGGCGATCCCATACGACGGCGGATGCTCGACCTGCTGCTGACCGGCGGCGGCGGGACGGCGACCACGCTGAGCGAGCAACTGCCGGTCACCCGGCAGGCGGTCGCCAAACACCTCGGCGTCCTCGACCGGGTGGGGCTGGTCCACGGCACACCGTCCGGCCGCGAGCGCCGTTACGAGGTCGACGAGGCCCAACTCGCCCGTGCGGTCGCCCAGCTGTCCGCGGTCGGAGCCGCCTGGGACGCCCGGCTGCACCGCATCAAGCGGATCGCCGAGGCGATCCAGCGCCGCCAGGAGGGCTGACCCCGCACCCCGCACGTCACGAACGCCCCACAGACACACAGACAGACCGAACAGAACGTCGCCACCACCGTGGTGGCGCCGGCGAACCGCGCCCGCCTGCGGGCGCCTGCACCAGGGAGAGGTACCGAGATGGTGGACATCCTGCACAGGATCGGCATCACATCGTCCCCCGAGGACGTCTACGCGGCCCTGACGACCGTCGAAGGCCTGGCGGGCTGGTGGACGGAGGACACGGAAGGTGACGCGAGCCCCGGAGGCATCGTCCGATTCCGCTTCCTGCCCGGCGGGTTCGACATGAAGGTGCTGGAGACCGAGCCCTCGGAGCGCGTGCTCTGGGAGGTCGTCGAGGGCCCCGAGGAGTGGATCGGCACGCAGGTCGCCTTCGAGCTCAAGCAGGAGGACGACTACACGATCGTCCTGTTCCGGCACGAGGGCTGGCGGGAGCCGGTGGAGTTCATGCACCACTGCAGCACCAAGTGGGCGATCTACCTGATGAGCCTCAAGAAGCTGGTCGAGACCGGCAGGGGCGAGCCCTCGCCCCACGACGTCCAGATCAGCAACTGGCACTAGCCACACCGGCCGTGACACCCCGGACGGCCGCCCGCGTGCATGCGGGCGGCCGTCCGGGGCGTCGGCGCGGCAGGCCGCCCGACAAGGCCTCACCGGCCCGACCGGCACCCGCTCAGGACACGACCGCCTGCTCCTCCACCTCCGTCAGCGTCACGGTGCACAGACCGCCGCGCTCGCTCCTGACGTCCGTCACCTTCAGCTGCGTGCCGGGCAGCAGGATGAACTCCTCCTCGCCGGTGAACGCGGAGAAGTTCCGGATGCCCGTGGCCCGGAGGGGACGCACCTCGAAGAACGTCCGCCGGCCGCGGCTGCCGAGGAACGACCGGGCCACACCGGGCTCGGACGTGCACGAGGACACGCCCCACCAGGTGACCGTCCGCCCGAGCGGGTACTGCGCCCGCAGGTCCAGCGACACCCCGCGCCACAGCGGCTCCGTCCGGGCGGGGAGCTGCGACACCGCCGCGAACAGCAGCCGCAGGTACGGGAGGTAGGGGACGACCCTGGTCCGGTCCGGGGAGCGCAGGACGGCGTTGATCTCCCGGTAGAACGCGGACTCGCAGGTGTAGAGGTAGAGGGCGGAGATCGCGTCGGCGGACAGGCCGCCGGGCGTCTCGTCCGCGCGCCGCTTGCCGAACTCGTACGAGCGGTCGACGTGTCGGCCCAGACCGGGCAGCAGGTCGGCGACCGGCGAGACGGCGGCGCGGAAGTCCATGAGCGCGGTGTCGAACACGCCGGTGATCGGTGGGAGGACGAGTCCCTCGTCCTTGACGCTCGCGAGCCGTTCGAGGTAGAGCTGGTGCAACTCCATGGTGGACGCGATGAACGCGCCCATCCGTTCGGCGGTCCCGTCGCCCGCACCGCCGCTCTCCGCCGCGCGCGCGTTCCACCCCGTGCTCGGCAGCCAGTCGATCTCGTCGGCGCCCAGCGAGGCGAGGGCCGCGTTGACCGTCCCGAAGTGGTCGCCCTCGCAGAAGACGTCGCCCTGCGCCGCGGGGTTGGGGTGGTCGATGTGCCGGACCTCGACGTCGGGGTACTTCTTCTGGAGCCGGAGGACGACCGCCTTCAGGCTGCGTGCGTGCGCACCCCACCAGGCGAAGACGACACCGCGGTCCTCCTCCCCGGCGTCCTGCTTGGCCCTGAGGATCTCCTCGACGATCCGCTCGGCGACCGGCCGCCAGAACGCGGTGTGCCGGTCGGGCCCCACCGCCCCGTCGCTGTCGGCGGTGAGGGCCGCGTTGAGCAGCAGCACGCCCTGCGTCAGCATCGCCTGGAACCACTCCGGCGGCTGCACGGTGTCCTGCTTCCTCAGCAGCGCACGCACCTCGGCGATCGGGGTCTTCCTGGGGATGCCGTACTTCCACATCGCCGCCGCCTTGATGATGCAGCGGATGCTGACGACCCTGCCGAACTGGCTGTCCTTCCAGTCGTGGAAGGTGTTGTCGAACATCGCGATGCCGGTGGCGCTCTCCGGCCGCGGATACGGGTTCTGGCCGAAGACGACGACCTTCCACCGGTGCGGCGCATGGGGCTTGAGCGCCTGGAACGTCAACTCGCGCACCGGGACGACCGACGGGCCTCGGCCGGGGCCGATGAACGAGGCCGCGTCCGGCTGCGCCTCGATGACCGGCTTCAGCAGCGGGAGCCACGGTTCGCCGCCGCCCGCGAAGAGTTCCGCGAGCGCGAGCGGGTCGTTCGGGTCGGGGGTGGCGGGGGTGCTGGCATCGCTCATGGTGGAGGGGCTCCGAGATGTCGAACCGTACGGGGAAGGGCATGACCGCCGGGCGGCCGATCGTCCGGCGGTACCCACAGGAATACCGGCCGCGTGTGACAACCCGCGGCCCGGGCCGGCCGACCGGACGGCCCTCCCAGGGAACGGGCCCACCCGACGGCGGACGTCCTGTCAGCGGGCACCGATAGCTTCGTGATCGGCAAGGAGACAGTTTCCCGATCGGAGTGGACCATGACCGAAGACCGCGTGCAGCCGCCGCTCAGGGTCGTGCTGACCGACATCGACGCGCCGGTGGTGGAGGCGTGGCGGGCGGCGTTCGCCGACACTCCCGGCATCGAGATCCGCCGGGGTTCCATCCTCGACCAGGACGTCGACGCCTGGGTCAGCCCGACCAACTCCCGTGGCCGGATGGACGGCGGGGTCGACGCGGTCGTCAAGCGGCATCTCGGGGCGGGCATCCAGCTGCGGGTGCAGCGGGCGATCCGCGACCGGTACGCGGGACGGCTCCCGGTGGGAAGCGCCGTGTGCGTCCCGTCCGGAGCCGTGACGCCGAGGTTCCTGATCTCGGCCCCGACGATGCAGGAGTCCTCGCAGAACGTCAGCGAGACCCTGAACGTGGCCCTGGCGTGCGCCGCCGCGTTCCAGGCGATCCACCGGCAGAACCGGCAGGTGCCGGGCAGCATCGGGTCGGTGGCCCTGGTCGGCATGGGCGCCCGGACCGGCCGGGTGCCGGCGCGGGTCTGCGCCAACCTCATGTGGACGGGCTACACGCTGTTCAACGACCACGTCTTCGAGGACGACGACGACCTGCGCAGCACGATCCGTGCGCAGCTCGACGACATCGAGAGCGCACCCGTCGCGAAGCGGGTCCGCATCGCCCCGCCGACGGGCCGCACCTCCCGGCGCTGACCGCGGGGTTCACCCCTCGGCGGGTCGGCCCCTGCGCTCCGCCGGCCGGATCGCCCGCAGGGCGACGTACGGTTCCGCGGCGCCGATGCACCGCACCGTGCCGCACCGCCCTGCCGGCGAGGCACGGCTCACGGCTCACGGCTCACGGCTCACGGCTCACGGTCGGGGTGCCACTCGACGAGGAGGACGGTCGCGTCGTCCCGCAGCCGGTGGTCGCGGTGGGTGAGGAGGGCGTGCACGAGGCGGCGCAGCGCCTCGGGGGCGGGATCGCCCGCCGCGGTCGTCCGGACGATGCTGTCGACGAGGCGCTGCTCGCCGAAGAGGTCTCCGCCGGCGGACCGGGCCTCGGTGACGCCGTCGGTGTGGATCAGGACCCGGTCGCCGGGCTGGAGCCGTGCCCGGTGGACGGGCGCGCGCCGGTGCTCGCCGATGCCGAGCGGCAGGTGGGCGGCGCGTTCCAGCGCGGCGGGGACGACGCGGCCCTCCCTGATCAGCAGCGGCGGCGGGTGGCCGCAGTTGACCCAGGTGAGTCGGCCGGTGGCGGTGTCGAGGTCCGCGAGGACGGCGGTGAGCAGCCGGTCGGGGATCCAGCGGGCGAGGGTGGTGTCGATCGCCTCGGCGATGTCGGCGAGCGAGCCGTCCGCCCGCCGGGTGGAGCGGCAGGCGGCGAGGGCGGCGGCGCTGGCACCGCCGGAGGCGAGGTCGTGTCCCATGGCGTCGACGACGGCCAGGTGGAGCGTGTCGCCGGCCAGGCTGTGGTCGAAGGCGTCACCGGCCACGTCGTAGGCGGGTTCGAGTACCGCGCTGGAGGTGACGTGCCGGGTGCCGATGGTGCGGGGCGGCACGAACGCCCACAGCAGTTCGGCCTGCAGGGTCATCGGGCGGGTGCGGACGGTACGGACGATCACGTCGCCGAAGGTGCCCTTGGAGACCAGGATCAGCGTCACGAGGGACGCCAGCGCGCGGGCGCGCTCCATCAGCACGCCGGCCGGCGCCCCGGCAGGCCCGGTGAAGCCGACGCGGAGCACGCCGATGCGCTCGATGCCGTCGATCAGCGGGATCCAGGCCGCCGGGGGCGGACCGGGAGCGATCCGGGTGTGCTCGGTGCGGTAGGCGCGGCCGGCGAGGGTGCCGTCCACGTCCATGGCCTCCGCCGGCACGCGCAGTTCCGGGGCCGGCAGGGGCACCAGCAGCCGCTGCTGGAGGTCCGCGAGGAACACCTCGGCGCCGGTCAGGCCGAGCGCCCGGCCCCACGCGGCCACCAGCCCGGGAAGGTCCTGCGGTGCGGCCTGGTGCGAGGCCTCCAGGGCGGTGGCCAGCACCGCGCCGAGCAGGCCGTCACCGCGGCCGGGGTCGGCGCCGTCCGCGGCGGGACCCGCGGTGCCCTGGGCCGGTCCGCCCATCCGCCCACCTCCGGGTGCCGGTCCCACGGCGCCGCCCGTGCGGCGCCCTCCGGCGACGCTACGTCGCCGCGGGCCTCCGCGCAGGGGAGGCCCGCGTACGGGGGCGGCGGTGCGCGCGGTCGCTCCTCCCCCGCGGCCTCCCCCGCGGCCTCCCCCGCCCCCTGCAACCTCCCCCCGCGACCTCGACGAATTCCGTCCGTGTCGTGTGGGAGGCCCGCAGGGCGGGAAGGCCCTCTGGGGGAGATCACCGTCGTCGGCCGCCCGGGGAACGCCATGAACAGTCCCGTCGCCACGGCCCCGCTGCACCGCAGCCTCAGCTTTCCGCAGCGTGCCGGGCCCCAGCACCTGCCTGCCGCTCTCGACTTCGTCCGGGAGACGCTGGCCGAGTGGCACCTGCCCCCGGCCTCGGAGGCGGAGAGCACCACCGCGCACGACGCGGTCCTGGTGACCGCGGAGCTGGTCACGAACGCCATCGAGCACGCGGCCGGCCCGCGGTGCCTCGACCTGGACCACCGCCACGGTCTGCTGCGGATCACCGTGACCGACCGGAGCACCGCCCGTCCGGTGCCGTACCGGCATCACGGCGCGTCCCGTACCGGCGGGCGCGGCCTGCACATCATCGGTGCGCTCACCGACCACTGGGGCACGATGCCGCTCCCGGGCGGGAAGACCGTCTGGGCCGAGATCCCGGTGACCGGTCCGCGGGGCGCCGCGGGCGGGTCCGGCCGACCGCCGCCGTCCTGAGCCGGGCGCGGCCGCCGGGCACGGTTCTGTACGCCCGTCCCACCCCGCCCCACAGCCCCGCAGTCCCGCAGTCCCGCCGCTTCGCCGCTCCATCACCCCCGCCCGACCCGTCCGTCCCGGTACCGCTCCGGCCGGTGTCCGGACCGCGCGTGCGGGTAGACGCGGTCGTGCGCCCGGCAGCGGGAGATTCCCGGCCGGGCCCGCCGGATCCGATCCGGGACGGAAGGAGTGGAGTCGATGTCGGGATTCGAGCTCGCCCTGGCGGTGGCCGCCGGAGTGGCGGTCACCGCCTTCCTGATCACGGCGTTCGTGGCAGGCCAGCGCCGCAGGAGCAAGGAGCCGCCACCGGTGCCGGTGCCCGGGGCTGCCGGTACCGGCCCCGGGGACCGTCCCTGGCGGACGCCCCGGCCGGACGACGGGTCGGCGCCCCGCACCCCGGGGAACACCGGCGACGGAACGGGATCGCGCCGGGCGTCGTAGCGCCGGAGGAACCTGCACGGCCTGCACGGAAGGAGGAGCCGTCATGCCACGCGGATCGAGTGCGAAGCGGGAACGGCAGTACGAGCACATCAGGGACAGCGCCCTCGGCCGGGGCGAGAGCGAGCAGCGGGCGGAGGAGATCGCCGCCCGGACGGTCAACAAGGAGCGGGCCCGGCACGGCGAGTCGCGGACCGCGAGCCGCAGCTCGGTCGAGGACATCTCCTCCGGCCGCCGGGGCGGCCTGCGCTCGCACTCCGGGGCGCAGGGGCCGACCTACGAGCAGCTCTACAACGAGGCCAGGCAACGCAACGTCAGGGGCCGCTCCACGATGAACAAGCAGCAGCTCGCCCGGGCCCTGGGGCACTGACCGCACCGGTCGCCCCGACCGCCGCCTGCGTCCGTCGGGGCCGGCACGGCACGTGGCGGCCGGAGGCTCCTCCCGGAGCCTCCGGCCGCCACCGCGTGCCGTGGAGCCTGCCCGTGCCCGCGACGGGGCCGGGCGGGTGTCAGCCCTGGGCTTCGGCCTCGGCCTCGATCTCCGCGTCGGCGACGGCGATCGCGATGCCGAGTGCGGAGGCGATGTTGCCGGCGGCCGTCATGACCCGCGCGGTGCCGACGATGGGGGCCACGGCCACCAGGACGTCCTGCAGCTGCGCGGAGGTCAGGCCGGCGCGGAGGGCGGGGTCGATGTGGGCAAGGTAGGAGATCGGCGGGGCGTCCGAGGCGGCGAGCGCGGCGATCCGGGTCAGGATGAGCATGTCCGGGGACAGCCCGCACCGCTCGATCGAGTCGATGGTCATGGCGGCGAGGGTGTCCAGGACAGGGGTGTCAGATGCGGTGGACATGTCGAACGACCTCCTGGTAGCAGGCTGCCGGCGCCCGGGACCGCTAGGGCCCGTCCGTAGGCGCCGGACACTTCGCTCACCGTAGGAGCCATCCCCGGCGGCCGCCCGGCGGCCGCCCGCCGCCCGGGGCGCGCGCGGCGGCGGTGGCACCGTCGGGGCGGTGCCGAGCCGGGCGGCACGGCCTCCCGGCGGCGGTGCCGCCCCGCACCTCCGGGCCTTCCCGGGTCATGACGCCCGCTCCCGGGACGGAGTCCGGCGCGGTTTCCGCGGACTGGGCTGTTCGGGTGCCGGACCCGGATCGTCACCCGGCGGCGACGGGCCCTCAGGGGGCGTTCCGCGGGCCGCGCCGGCGCTTCGGCGGACCTGCCGGCCTCCCGGTCCGTTTGACGGCCGTGCCGGCCGGGCGGACCGTAGCGGGTACCACCCGGCCGTCGGGGCGGGCCCCGCCCCGGCCCCGGGCGGCCTGCGGTCGGCGCCGTTCCCGGGTGTCCGGGCGCGCCGCGGTGCAGTGCGAGAGGACGTGGTCGGCGATGGCGGACAAGCGGGCCAAGCGGCTGGAGAAGTTCATCCGGCCGCTGCGCGTGGAGCCCGGCTCCGAGGTCGACCTGGAGCGGGATTTCGACCCCCGGTACCGGGGCGACCTGAGGAAGCGCGACAGCGCCGAACTCCTGCAGACCGGCGTCTCGCTGCTCGCCGAGTACCAGGCCCGGCTGGCCGCGCAGAACACCCACGGGGTGCTGCTCTGCCTCCAGGCCATCGACGCCGGCGGCAAGGACGGGACGATCCGTCACGTGATGAGCGGGGTGAACCCGCAGGGCGTCCACGTCAGCAGTTTCAAGGTGCCCTCCGCCGAGGAGCTCGACCACGACTACCTGTGGCGGTACGCCTGCCGGGTGCCGGCCCGCGGCGAGATCGGGATCTTCAACCGCTCGCACTACGAGGAGGTGCTGGTGGTGCGGGTGCACCCCGAGAACCTCGACCGGCAGCGGCTGCCCCCGGAGAGCCGGGGGCCCGGGATCTGGGAGCGCCGGTACCGGGAGATCAACGACTGGGAGCGCCACCTCACCGACAACGGGTTCGCGGTGGTCAAGATCTTCCTGAACCTGTCGCAGGAGGAGCAGCGCACCCGCTTCATGAAGCGGCTCGACCTGCCGGAGAAGAACTGGAAGTTCTCCGCGGCCGACATCCGCGAACGGCGCCGCTGGGACGACTACCGGGAGGCGTTCTCCGAGATGCTGTCGGCGACCAGCACCGCCTGGGCGCCGTGGTACGTCGTGCCCGCGGACCGCAAGTGGTTCGCGCGGATCGGCGCCGCGGCGATCCTGGCCCGCACGCTGATGACGATCGACCCGCAGTACCCGACGGTGGACGAGCGGGCGCGCAAGGAACTGCGGGCCGCCCGGCGCGAACTCGAGAAGCAGGCGCCCGTGGGCGCCGCGGCCGACCCGTACGCGGCCGGCCACCCGGAGAGCCGGCGACGCCGGTGACGGACGGCGGAGGTACCGGGATGACGGCGGAGCCGGATCCGGCGGGTGGACGGCCCGCCCGGGAGGCGTGGTGCACGCGGACCCCGGAGGACGTCGCCGCGCGGCTGGGTGTCGACCCGGCCGTCGGGCTGCCCGCCGTGCGGGCCGCCGAGCTGCTGGCGGCGGACGGGCCGAACGTGCTGCCGGAGGAGGAGCCGCCGCCGGGCTGGCGGCGCTTCCTGGAGCAGTACCGCAGCTACATGCAGATCATCCTGGTGGCCGCGGCCGTGGTGTCGATGGCGATCGGGCAGTGGAGCACCGGGATCCTGCTCGTCCTCCTGACCCTGCTCAACGCGGTGGTCGGGCTGCGTCAGGAGGGCAAGGCGGAGAGCGCGATGAACGCGCTCAGGTCGATGATGAAGGCGACCGCCCGGGTGCGGCGCGACGGCGTCGAGTCGGAGATCCCGGCGGAGCAGCTGGTGGTGGGCGACGTGGTGCTGGTCGCCGCCGGTGACCAGGTGCCCGCGGACGGGCGGATCGTCGCAGCGAGCGCCCTGCAGATCGACGAGTCGGCGCTGACCGGGGAGAGCGTCCCGGCCGCGAAGGACACCGCCACGCTGACCGTTGCGGATGCGGGACCCGGCGACCAGTCGAACATGGCGTTCATGAACACGCCGGTCACCCACGGCAGCGCGGTGCTGGTCGTCACCGCCACCGGCTCCGGCACCGAGCTGGGCCGGATCGCGGGGATGCTGTCGGCCACCGAGAAGGAGGAGTCGCCGCTCACCCGCGAGCTCAACACCCTGACCCTGTGGATCGCCGGGGCGGCCGGACTGACCATGGTCGTGATGTTCGTCCTCGGCCGGTCCCGCGGACAGGCCTGGGACGCCCTGTTCGTCAGCGCGGTGTCGCTGGCCATCGCGGCCATCCCGGAGGCGCTGCCCACCGTCACGCAGGTGATCCTCTCGTTCGGCAGCCTCAACCTGGCGAAGCGGAACGCGATCGTCAAGGAGCTGCCGTCGGTCGAGACGCTGGGGTTCACCTCGGCGATCAACTCCGACAAGACCGGCACCCTGACGATGAACCAGGTGACCGTCGTGGAGGTGCTGAGCCCCACGGACCGGTACACCGTCTCCGGCACCGGCTACGGCCTGGAGGGCAAGGTCCACCACGCGGCGGGCACCGCGGGCGGCATCGAGGACGCGGTGCTGCCGTACCTGATCGCGAGCGACACGAAACTGGTGGACGGCCGGGTCGTCGGCGATCCCACCGAGGGGGCGCTGCTGGTGCTCTGCCACAAGGCCGGCCTGGACATCGAGGGCACCCGCGAGCGGTTCCCACGCCTGGCCACCCTGCCGTTCGACCCCGACTACAAGCTGATGGCCACCTTCAACTCCGCCGTGGACGACGCGGGCCGCCCGGTGGTGCGCTGCTTCGTCAAGGGTGCGGCCCCCGCGGTGACGGCCCGGGCGACGACCGCGCTCGCCGCGGGAGCGGCCGTGCCGTGGGAGGGCGAGCCGAGCCGGCGCGCCGCAGAGCAGAGCGAGCGGATGGGCGGGGAGGGCCGCCGGGTGATGGCCGCGGCCTTCCGGGACCTGGATCCGGCCGTGTTCGACCCGGACGGCGACCTGCTCGCCCTGGTCACCGACCTGCGGATGACCAGCCTGGTCGGCATGGTCGACCCGCCGCGGGCGGAGTCGAAGGCCGCGGTGGAGAGCGCGCAGGCGGCGAACATCCGGGTCCGGATGGTGACCGGCGACGACGTCACGACCGGCGAGGCCATCGCCCGTCAGCTCGGCATCCCGGGGGAGGCCGTGCTCGGCGCCGACTTCGCGGCCATGTCGGAGGCCGAGCAGCTGGCCCGGATCGACGGCATCGGCGTGGTCGGCCGGGTCGCGCCCGAGCACAAGGTGCTCCTCGCGGCGACGCTGAAGAAGAAGGGCGAGGTCGTGGCGATGACCGGCGACGGTGTCAACGACGCGCCCGCCATCAAGGCCGCCGACATCGGCATCGCCATGGGCAGCGGCACGGACGTCGCGAAGAACGCCGCCCGGATGGTCCTCTCGGACGACAACTTCGCCACGATCGTCTACGCCGTGGCGGAGGGCCGGAAGCTCTACGACAACCTCACCAAGTACATCCGGTTCGTCCTGCTGCTGCTGGTCACGTTCGTGCTGACGTTCCTCGGCGCGACGATTCTCAACATCGCGGCCGGCGAGCCCTTCACGCCGCCGCAGGTGCTGTGGATCCACTTCGTGGTGAACGCGCCGTTCGGCTTCGCGCTCGGCTTCGACCAGGAGAGCCCGGGCCTCATGCGGCGCACTCCGCGCCCGCGCGGCGAGTCCGTCCTGACGAGGCCGGTCGTGACCACGGTCGCGCTGAGCGGGATCGTCGTGACGGCCCTCCTGATCGGGCTGATCAAGCTGGGCGAGTGGCGCTACGACAGTGCCCCGGTGGGCAACTCGATCGCGTTCACGGCGTTCGCGCTCTGCCTGATCGTGGCCGCGTTCGAGTGCCGCAGCGACACCGCGTCCGCGCTGACGCCGACGACCTTCGACAGCAAGCAGATGAACCGGGCAGCCCTCGGCGAGTTCGTGCTGGCCGTACTGGTGACCCAGACGGACGCACTCCGCCACATCCTGGGCACCACCCGGCTGACCGTCCAGCAGTTCGGCTGGGCGCTGCTCGCCGCCGTGGTGCTGCTGGTGCTCTGGGAAACCGGCAAGTACCTGGCGCGACGCCCGGCGGCGGCGTGAGCGGCGCCGCACACCGCGCCGTCGGAGGGTCCGCCGTGCGTCGGCCCGCGCCCTCCCGGGTTCGGCCCGGGCCGCCGGAAGTGACAGGATGGGGGTCATGAACAACGTCTACTTCGACATCACCATCAACGGCGAGGCCGCCGGTCGCATCGTCTTCAAGCTCTTCGACGACGTCGTACCCGACACCGCCCGGAACTTCCGCGAGCTCGCCACCGGCCAGCACGGCTTCGGCTACGCCGGCTCGCCCTTCCACCGCGTCATCCCCGGCTTCATGCTTCAGGGCGGCGACTTCACCCGCCGCAACGGCACGGGCGGCAAGAGCATCTACGGCGAGAAGTTCAAGGACGAGAACTTCCAGCTGAAGCACGACCGCCCGTTCCTGCTGTCGATGGCGAACGCGGGCCGCAACACCAACGGCTCGCAGTTCTTCATCACCACCGTCGTCACCTCGTGGCTCGACGGCAAGCACGTCGTCTTCGGCGAGGTCGTCGAGGGCAGCGACCTCGTCCAGAAGATCGAGTCGCTCGGTTCGCAGTCCGGCGCCACCTCGGCCACCATCGAGGTCGGCGCTTCCGGCGTCGTCGAGAGCTGATCCTCCCGCCCGTGCCCGGGGATCTCCCCGGGCACGGCGGCTCCGTCCCCGCGCGGTGAAGACTCCCGCGCGGTGAAGACCCCCGCGCGGTGCGGGAGTCACGTGTGTCCCCGTGTGTCCCCGCGTGCCACCTTCCGCGGGGCCGCGGTTCGGCCGGGCCGGTGCGGTCACGTCCACCGGTCGGGTACGTCATCGAGTGCCGATGAACAGTCCGGACACGACCCGTAGGGCCCCTGCAGCGGGCGGTGCGGCCGCCCTGGCGCCCGGCCGCCCCGGCCCCGTCGCCGGGCCAACTCCCCCGGAACCGCGTCCGATCCGCCGACGGCCCGCGCCGCGGCGGTCCCCGTGCCCGCCGTCACCGCCCCGGTCGCCCTGCCCGCCTGCCGTACGTGCAGGTCGGGAGCCCTGTCCCCCCGCGCCGGACCACCGCCGACGTGGGGCGGGTCCGACGGGCCGTCAGCGGCGCGGACCGCCGCCGCCAAGTACCTGTCAGGTCAGGACCGTTGACAAAGTCGTCACCCCGTAGAAACATTCCAGCTCGGCAGTGCAAAAGATCGACCAAGTCATGCAAAAGACTTTCACATGGACTGCCGATCCTCGCCACATCCGTGTCAGGCGGCCGGCGAGACCCGCCACCGTCCTCGGCGCAACCGGTACGCGCCCCGACTGCCCCGCTCCCCCGTCGCCCCGTGCGCCGTCGGGCTGCGGGCGCCGAACCGCGTCCGGATGCCCCCGATCACGAACAAGAGGATCTGATGAGTTGGAAACACCAGGGCTGGCGGCTGATCGCCGGCACGGTGGTCGCCGGACTGCTCGCGGTGGGACTGGTACCCGCGAACGCCGCCGCGGCGCAGGGACCCAACCTCGCTCTCGGTAAGCCCGTCACCGCCAGCGGGGCCAACGGCGGCTACCCGGCCGGCAACGTCACCGACGGCAGCCAGGCGTCCTACTGGGAGAGCCCCACGGGCGCGTTCCCGCAGTGGCTGCAGGTCGACCTCGGCAGCAGCGTCGCCGTCAACGAGGTGGCCCTGAAGCTGCCGTCCTCGTGGGGAGCCCGCAACGAGACGCTCAGCGTGCTCGGCAGCACCGACGGCAGCACCTTCGGCACCCTCGCCGGGTCGGCCGCCCGCACGTTCGACCCGGCCGCCACCAACACCGTCAGCCTGCCGTTCACCGCCTCCACCGTCCGGTACGTCCGGATCCAGGTGACCGGCAACACCGGCTGGAACGCCGCCCAGCTCTCCGAGGTGGAGATCTACGGCACGGGCGGCGGCGGGGGCCCGGTCGACCCGCCGGTCAACGGCTCGAACCTGGCGCGCAACAAGCCGATCGAGGCCTCGTCGACCACGCAGACCTACACCGCGGCCAACGCCGTCGACGACAGCGTCAGCACGTACTGGGAGTCCGCAGGGTTCCCGTCGACGCTCACCGTGAAGCTCGGCTCCAACGCCGACGTCGAGGGCGTGGTCGTCAAGCTCAACCCCGACCCCGCCTGGGGTGCCAGGACGCAGGCGATCCAGGTCGAGGGCCGGGAGCAGTCCGCGACCGCCTTCACCTCGCTGCGCGCACGGGCCGACTACGTGTTCAGCCCGGGCGGCCAGAACACCGTGACGATCCCGGCGACCGGCCGCTACGCCGACGTCCGGCTCACGTTCTTCTCCAACACCGGTGCGCCCGGCGCGCAGGTCGCCGAGCTCCAGGTGATCGGGTCCGCGGCCCCCAACCCGGATCTCACCGTCACCGACCTCGTGTGGTCGCCCACCGCCCCGACCGAGGCGGACGACGTCACCGTCAACGCGACGGTGCGCAACGCCGGCACCGCCGCCTCCCCGGCGACGACCGTCAACGTCAGCCTCGAAGGCGTCGTCGCCGGCTCGGCCTCCGTGGGCGCCCTGGCCGCCGGCGCCTCGACGACCGTCGCGGTCGCCGTCGGCAAGCGCCCGATGGGCAGCTACACCGTCTCCGCGGTCGTCGACCCCACCGACACCGTCACCGAGCAGGACAACTCCAACAACAGCCGGACGGGCTCCGCGAAGCTCGCCGTCTCCCAGAGTCCCGGCCCCGACCTGACGGTCACCGGCATCGCCACCAACCCGGCCTCCCCGGCCGTGGGGGCGTCCGTCGGCTTCACCGTGGCCGTGCAGAACCGCGGCACCACCGGTGTCGCCGCCGGTTCGGTCACCCGCCTGGTCGTGGGCACCACCACGCTGAACGGCACCACGGGCGCCATCGCCGCCGGTGCGACCGCCCAGGTGCCGATCACCGGCACCTGGACCGCCGCCAGCGGTGGCGCCACGCTCACCGCCACCGCGGACGCGACCGGCGTCGTCGCCGAGACCAACGAGAACAACAACGTGTTCGCCCGCTCGGTCGTCGTCGGCCGCGGTGCCGCGCTGCCGTACACCGAGTACGAGGCGGAGGACGCCCAGTACAACGGTGTCCTGCTGCAGTCGGACCAGAAGCGCACGTTCGGCCACACCAACTTCGCGACCGAGTCGTCCGGCCGCCGGTCGGTGCAGCTCAACTCCTCCGGCCAGTACGTGGAGTTCACCTCCACCAACGCCGCCAACTCGATCGTCGTGCGCAACTCGATCCCGGACGCCGCGAACGGCGGCGGCCAGTCGGCGACGATCAGCCTCTACGTCAACGGCACCTTCAACCGGAAGCTGACGCTGTCCTCCAAGCACAGCTGGCTGTACGGCAGCACCGACAGCCCCGAGGGCCTCACCAACACGCCGGGCGGCGACGCCCGTCGGCTGTTCGACGAGTCCAACGCCCTGCTGCCGCAGTCGTACCCGGCGGGCACGAAGTTCCGCCTCCAGCGGGACGCCGGTGACAGCGCCGCCTTCTACATCATCGACCTCGTCGACCTGGAGCAGGTCGCCCCGGCGCTCTCCCAGCCGGCCGGCTGCACCTCGATCACCGCGTACGGCGCCGTGCCCAACGACGGCCTCGACGACACGGACGCCATCCAGCGGGCCGTGACGGCCGACCAGAAGGGCGAGATCGGCTGCGTGTGGATCCCCGCCGGCCAGTGGCGGCAGGAGCAGAAGATCCTGACCGACGACCCGCTGAACCGCGGCCAGTTCAACCAGGTCGGCATCCGCGACGTGACGATCCGCGGCGCGGGCATGTGGCACACCCAGCTCTACACGCTGACCGCGCCGCAGGACGCGGGCGGCATCAACCACCCGCACGAGGGCAACTTCGGCTTCGACATCGACGACAACACCCAGATCTCCGACATCGCGATCTTCGGCTCGGGCACGATCCGCGGCGGTGACGGCAACGCCGAGGGCGGTGTCGGCCTCAACGGCCGGTTCGGCAAGAACACGAAGATCAGCAACGTCTGGATCGAGCACGCCAACGTCGCCGTCTGGGTCGGCCGCGACTACGACAACATCCCCGCGCTCTGGGGCCCGGCCGACGGCCTCGAGTTCACCGGCATGCGCATCCGCGACACCTACGCCGACGGCATCAACTTCGCCAACAGCACGCGCAACTCGACCGTCTTCAACTCCTCCTTCCGCACCACCGGCGACGACTCGCTCGCCGTCTGGTCCAACAAGGCCGTGAAGGACCAGTCGGTCGACATCGGTCACGACAACCACTTCCGCAACAACACGATCCAGCTGCCGTGGCGCGCCAACGGCATCGCGGTGTACGGCGGTTACGGCAACACCATCGAGAACAACATCGTCTCCGACACGATGAACTACCCGGGCATCATGCTGGCGACCGACCACGACCCGCTGCCCTTCTCCGGGCAGACGCTCATCGCCAACAACGCCCTGTACCGCACGGGCGGCGCCTTCTGGGGCGAGCAGCAGGAGTTCGGGGCCATCACCCTGTTCGCCTCCTCGCAGGACATCACCGGCGTCACCATCCGCGACACCGACATCTACGACTCCACCTACGACGGCATCCAGTTCAAGACCGGCGGCGGCTCCATGCCGAACGTCCAGGTCAGCAACGTCCGCATCGACCGGTCCCTCAACGGATCGGGCATCCTCGCCCACGGCGGCGCCCGCGGCTCCGCCACGCTGACCAACGTCACCATCACCAACTCGGCCCAGGGCAACGTGCTGATCGAGCCCGGATCCCAGTTCGTGATCACCGGGACGCCGAACCCCTAGCACCGGCACCGGCACCGGCACCGGCACCACCGTCCCGGCCGCCACGGCCGCCGGGACACCCCGCAGTCCGGCACCGGACGGACCGGGCCCCCGCGACCGTGGTACTCCCACCCACGGCCGCGGGGGCCCGCGGCGTTCCCGGCGGACGGCGGTCCGGTCAGCGCGGCAGTCCGGCCCCCGGTCGGCGCGGTACCCCGGTCAGCGCGGCATGCGGTCCGACCGCGGCTCCGGCAGCCGGAGTTCGGCGACCGCCCCGCCGTCGGGATGGTTGCGCAGCACCAGGTCGATGCCGAGGGACTCCGCGTGGCCCTGGGCGATGGTCAGGCCCAGCCCGTGCCCGCGGCCGCGTTCCCGCGCACCGGTACGGAAGCGCTGCGGGCCGTCCTGCAGGATCCCCTCCGGGTACCCCGGCCCGTGGTCGCGGACGGTGACGACCGGCCCGTCCACCCGCACCGCGACCGGCGGCAGGCCGTGCCGGTGGGCGTTGGCCACGAGGTTGGCCAGCACCCGGTCGAGGCGGCGCGGGTCGGTGGTCACCACCGCGTCCACCGTGACGTCGACCGCGACCGGCCGCGCGGCGGCCGCCGCCGTCCGGGCCACCAGCGGGGCCAGCGGAAGGTCGGCGAGGTCGGGCGGGTCCGCGCGCGCGTCCAGGCGGGAGACCTCCAGCAGGTCCTCGGTGAGGTCGCGCAGCGCGCGGACCCGGTCGCGCACCAGCTCGGTGGGACGGCCGTCCGGCAGGAGTTCGGAGGCGGTGAGGAGACCGGTCAGCGGGGTGCGCAGCTCATGGGCGACGTCCGCGGTGAAGCGCTGCTCGCCCTCCAGTCTGCGCCGTAGCGCGGCGGCCATGGAGTCGACGGCGGCGGCCAGTTCGGCGACCTCGTCGCGGGGGCGGCCGAGCGGGCCGATCCGGGCGTCGAGGTCGCCGCCCGCGATGGTGCGGGCGGTGCGGGCCGCGGTGCGCAGCCGTGCGCTGATCCGGTCGGCGGCGAGGACGCCGGCGAGCACGGTGACGGCGACGGACAGCGCGGCGGCGATCTGCACGGCGCGGTCGAGTTCGGCGACGGCCCGCTCGTCCCCGGCGAAGTCGATCCGGACGGAGACGGTGTGGCCGTCCGCGCGGGCCGCGGCCCACAGGGCGGTGCCGTCCGGGCCGGGGCCGAGGGTGGATCCCTGTCGGCCGCGCTCCGCGAGGGCGCGCAGGTCGGCGGGGACGGCCGGGTCGTCCAGCGCCGCGTGCCAGCCTCCGACGAGTTCGCCGGTGCGGTCGTAGCCGGTGAGGGCCGCGTCGAGGGCGGCCTCGGCGGAGGTGCGGGCCTGGTCGGTGTGCTGGCGCACGGAGGCCCGGTGGACCAGGAGGGCGACGGTGAGGGCGACGAGGCACGACACGAGGGCGATGACGGCCGCGATCTGGCGGCGGAGCGTCACGGGACGCGCCGCAGGCGGTAGCCGAATCCCCGGACGGTCTCGATCCGGCCGGTGCCGATCTTGGCGCGGAGGCGCTGCACGTGGACGTCCACGACGCGGCTGTCCGCGTCCCAGGCGTAGTCCCACACGCGGGAGAGCAGGGTCTGACGCTCCATCAGGACGCCGGGTGCGGCGGTGAACTCCAGCAGGAGCCGGAGCTCCGTCGGGGTGAGCGGCACCGGCAGGCCGGCCACCCGGACCTCCATGGCGTCGGTGTCGACCTCCAGGTCGTCGATCACCCGCACCGCGGACCGGTGGGGCTGCCCGGCGGCGGACGCGGTGTCCGGGGCGGGCCCGGCGGCGGGCCCGGTGCGGCGCAGGACGGTGCGGATCCTGGCCACCAGCACGGCGATCTCGAACGGCTTGACCACGTAGTCGTCCGCGCCGGCCTCCAGCCCGGAGACGACGTCGACGGGTTCGGTGCGCGCCGACATCATGAGGACCGGCAGCGGGCTCTCCTCCCGGACGCGGCGGCACAGGCCGACCCCGTCGAGGAGGGGGAGCATGACGTCGATCAGCATCAGGTCGGGCTGCCGGGTGCGGAAGGCCTCCAGGCCCTCCAGTCCGTCGGCGGCGGTGTCGACGGGGAAGCCGTAGCGTTCGAGGGCCATCTGGGTGGCTTCGCGGATCACCTCGTCGTCCTCGACGAGCAGGATGCGCGGCATCGGCGGGGGCGCGGCGGTCATCGGCGCCCCGTCGCGGTCGGCACGACGAGGACGGAGGACTCCGCGCGGCCGGGCGGCTCCGTCGCGCCGGGGCCGGCGGCGGGCCGGGCGCTGGGTGCGGCGGTCTTCCCGGCCGGGGCGGCCGGCCGCGGCTCCGGAACGGCGGTGGGGCAGGCGGGTGCGCCGTCGTCGGGGCCGGTGGAGGTGATCCGGCGGTCGGCGAACGCCATCCGGACCGCGTTCCAGCGGTAGGTGCTGCTGGTCCGGGCGAGCGGCCCGGTCGGCTCGTGGACGACGAGGTCGCGGCCGACGGTGTCGGCGGTGAAGCCGGCGAGGGCCGTGACCGACAGCACGGGCACGATGCCGCCGCCGCGTTCGGTGTAGACGTGGAGGACGGCCTGGCCCTCGCCGGAGTCGCGGTCGGGCATGACCACGGCGGTGATGAGTTCGGGGCGGCCGTCGCCGCTGAGGTCGCGGTACTGGGCGGGCTGGACCGTGCAGCCGGTGCAACTGCCGCTCAGCGCACGGTGTTCGAGGTCGGTGAGCCCGGGGTCGTGCGCGAGGACGGCGGGCGCGCCGAGCGCGCCGAGGCCCCCGGCCGGGGCGGTGAGGGAGGGCAGCGGCTCCGGCGGCGGCCGGTCCGCCGTGGGCTGCGGGGTGGCCTGGGCGGACGTGGCGGCGGCCGGCCACAGCGCCAGCGGGCTCGGGTGCGCGGCGATCGGCCGGGCGGGGCCGGCGTCGTGCAGCGGGCCGGGGGTGCCGCAGCCGGTGAGCAGCACGGCGGTGGCGAGGGCGGCGGCGACGGCCGCGGCGGTGCGGGCCGTGTACCGCGCGAGGGCGGTGGGGCGGGTCCGTGTCCTCACGCGGAGCGGGGCCTTTCGGTCGGCCGCACCGGAGGGGCGGCAGGGGTGGCGGGTCGGCAGGGCGGCGGGGTCGGCGGTCTGGCGGGGTCGGCGGTCTGGCGGGTCGGCAGGGTGGTGGGTCAGCGGCTTGGCGGGGTCGGCTGTCAGTCTGCACCACGGGCGGCGGGCGCTCGCCCGCCGCCCGCTCACACCGTCCCGGCCAGGTCCGCCAGCACGACGATGTTGTCGCTGTAGTGCCCGTCGCCGCCCAGCGTGCCCCCGCAGGTGATCAGCCTGAGCTGCGGGTCGGGGGTGTCCCCGTACACCAGCTCGGTGGGGAACGCCGTCTTCCTGAACTGCCCGCTCGACCGCACCCGGTAGGAGACGGTGCGGCCGTCCCGGCGGACGACGTCGATGCGGTCGCCGGGGTGCAGCTCCGGGATGCGGTGGAACACCGCGGGGCCCTTGCGGGTGTCGTAGTGGCCGAGCAGGACGGCCGGGCCGCGGCTGCCCGGCGCGGCACCGTCGCGGTACCAGCCGACCAGGGCGGGCCGGTCCAGCGGTGGCACCTCGACGGTGCCGTCGGTGTTCAGGCCGACGGAGCCGACTTCCGCGTCCACGCCGATCCGGGGGATCAGCAGGCGCACCGGCGGCGAGGCCGGGAGTCCGGGCCGGGGGGTGGCGGCCGGGTCCGGCGGGGCCGCGGCGCGGGCCGGGTCCGCGCCGTTGCCGGTGCCGTTGTCGGTGCCGGTGATCCGGACCGGGGTGCGGTCCGGGGCCTCGCCGAGCGCGACCGTCCCGAGGCCGAGGACGAGGGCCAGCGCGCCGACCGACGCGGCCGGCACCCACGAGGGGCGCCGGCCGCGCCGGTTCCGGCTAGCCGCGGGCGCCGGCACGGCGGCGGACGACGGCGGTGCCGACGCCGGCCACCCCGGCCAGGGCCACCGCCCCGCCGAGCAGCACGGCCGTCGGCGACCCGCCGCGCTCCGCCTCGCCGGTCTGGGCGCCGCCGCGGGGCACGGGCCGCGCAGGCGCGGCGCCGGGCGCCGTGACGGACGGGACGGGGCTGGCCGGGATCTTCGTGGCGGGCGGGGCGCTGGTCGGGGCGGTGGGCGCGGCACTGGCCGCGGGGGTGCGGGTCACGGGGGCCGGGGAGGCCGACGGGCCGTCGGCCATCGCCGCCCCGCCGGACAGCACGACGGCTCCGGCCACTCCGGCGACGACCAGTGCGTACCGTGCGGAACGGCGCACGGACGAGGTGCGTGACATGGGACTTCCTCCGAACTGCTCACCACCCCCGTTCCGGTGAACGGGGGCTGGTGGCACCACGCTAGGAAGCCCTCCTCACGGTCCACCGCCGTCCGTGTAACGGCCGCCGCGCGGTCCTGTAACAGACCTGCGGCCGCAGGCGTTCAGTCCAGGACGGGGAGCAGTTCCGGCAGGTGGCCGTCCGACGCCAGGGCGGCGGCGCGGCGTTCGGCCGGCACCTCGCCGTAGGTCGTGGTGCGCTGCCGGGCCGGCCGCCCGGCGGCCTCCGCGATCGCCTCCAGGTCGCGGACGGACTTGTAACTTCCGTACGAGGAGCCGGCCATGCGGGAGATGGTCTCCTCCATCAGGGTGCCGCCGAGGTCGTTGGCGCCCGAGCGGAGCATGTCCGCGGCGCCGTCGGCGCCGAGCTTGACCCACGAGGTCTGGATGTTGGGGATGTGCGGGTGCAGCAGCAGCCTCGCCATCGCGACCACCGCCCGGTTGTCGCGGGCCGTGGGCCCGGGCCGGGCGACGCCCGCGAGGTAGACCGGGGCGTTGGTGTGCACGAAGGGCAGGGTCACGAACTCCGTGAAGCCGCCGGTCCGCTGCTGGATCTCCGCGAGCAGCCGCAGGTGTCCGAGCCAGTGGCGGGGGGTGTCGACGTGGCCGTACATCATGGTCGAGGAGGAGCGGATGCCCAGCTCGTGCGCGGTGGTCACGACGTCGACCCAGGCGGAGGCGGGGAGTTTGCCCTTGGTGAGCACCCAGCGGACGTCGTCGTCGAGGATCTCCGCGGCCGTGCCGGGGATGCTGTCGAGGCCGGACTCCTTGGCCCGCTGCAGCCAGTCGCGGATCGACAGGCCGGTGCGGGTGGCGCCGTTGACGACCTCCATCGGCGAGAAGGCGTGCACGTGGATCCCGGGGACCCGTTCCTTCACCGCCCGCGCGATGTCGAAGTAGGCGGTGCCGGGGAGGTCGGGGTGGATGCCGCCCTGCATGCAGACCTCGGTCGCGCCCACCTCCCAGGCCTGCGCGGCGCGTTCGGCGACCTGCTCCAGCGAGAGCGTGTAGGCGTCGGCGTCGGTGCGGCGCTGCGCGAACGCGCAGAACCGGCAGCCGGTGTAGCAGACGTTGGTGAAGTTGATGTTCCGGGTGACGCAGTAGGTCACGGTGTCGCCGACGGTGTCGCGGCGCACCGCGTCGGCGATCGCGCACAGCGCGTCGAGCGCCGGGCCCTCCGCGCCGAACAGCGCGAGTGCCTGATCGTCCGTCAGTTTCTCCGGGGCGTCCGCCGCGACGGCGAGCGCGGCCCGCACGCCCGTCGGCAGCCGTTCCGGCACCGCGTTCCCCACGCGCTCGCGGAGCACCTCCCAGTCGCCGTACACCTCCTCGAAGTCGGCCCGGCGGTCGCCGGTGCGGCCGTCGGTGTCGATGGTGCGGAAGAGCTCGGTGCGGCCCGAACCGGTCTGCGGCTCCTCGGGCTCCTGCCACGGCAGCCCGACCGGCAGCACCCCCTCGCGGGCCAGCCCGGTCTCCGGGTCGGCGAGCGCCGCGACGTGCGGCAGCAGCCGGGGGTCGAGCCACGGTTCGCCGCGGCGCACGTACTCCGGGTAGATGGTGAGGCGTTCGCGCAGCGTGAAGCCTGCGGCGGCCGTCCGGGCGGCCAGGTCGTCGATGTGCGGCCAGGGGCGTTCCGGGTTGACGTGGTCCGGCGTCAGGGGCGAGACCCCACCCCAGTCGTCGATGCCCGCGCCGATCATCAGCGCGTACTCGCCGTCCACGAGGTTGGGCGGCGCCTGGAGCCGTACCGACGGGCCGAGCACGAGCCGGGCGACCGCGATGGCCGCCGCGAGCTCCTCCAGTTCGGCGTCGGGCATGCCGCGCATCGCGGTGTCGGGCTTGGCACGGAAGTTCTGCACGATGACCTCCTGCACGCCCCTGAACTCCCGTGCCACCCGCCGGATCTCGAACAGCGCGTCGGCCCGCTCCCCGAAGGACTCGCCGATGCCGATCAGCACACCGGTGGTGAACGGCACCGACGAACGGCCCGCGTCCTCCAGCACCCGCAGCCGGACGGCGGGTTCCTTGTCGGGCGAGCCGTGGTGCGGCCCGGACGGGTCGGACCAGAGCCGCTCCGCGGTGGTCTCCAGCATCATCCCCATCGACGGCGCGACGGGCTTCAGCCGCTGCAGGTCCGTCCACGACAGCACGCCCGGGTTGAGGTGCGGCAGCAGGCCGGTCTCCTCCAACACCCGCACGGCCATGGCCCGTACGTACGAGAGGGTGTCGTCGTAGCCGTGCGCGTCCAGCCACTCGCGGGCCTCCGGCCAGCGGTCCTCGGGCCGGTCGCCGAGCGTGAACAACGCCTCCTTGCAGCCCTGCGCCGCACCGGCGCGGGCGATGTCCAGCACCTCGTCCGGCGACAGGAACATGCCCTCCCCGGCCCGCCGCAGCTTGCCCGGCACGGTGACGAACGTGCAGTAGTGGCAGCGGTCCCGGCACAGACGTGTCAGCGGGATGAACACCTTGCGGGAGTACGTGACCACACCCGGCCGTCCGGCCTCGGCCAGTCCCGCGTCCCGTACCCGCGCCGCCGAGCCGCACAGGTCGCTCAGATCGTCACCGCGCGCCTGCAGCAGCACCGCCGCCTCGGCGCGGTCGAGCGCGACCCCGTCACGGGCCCGGCGCAACGCGCGACGCATGGAAGAGGTGGTGGGGACGGGCGCGTTCGCGAATGGTTCGACGGCATTCATGTCCAGACGATATCCGCCGCCGTCCGCGGCCCGGCGCGCGGCGTGCGTCACGTCCGCGGTAGTCCTACGAGCGTGTTTCGGGGGTGCTGCGGGCGTACTGCGGCAGATGGCGGGCGTGTTGCGGCAGCGGGGGCGGACCGGGCCGGTGCGGCGGCCGCGCCGGGCACGGGGACGAACGCGGGGACGAACGCGGGGTGCGGGTCACGGGGGCGGACACGGACGCGGGGACGAACGCGGGGTGCGGGTCACGGGGGCGGACACGGACGCGGGTACGGACGCGGGGTGCGGGTCACGGGGGCCGGTGAGGTCCTGCCCTAGCATCCTGGACATGGCAGGAGCATGGAGGGGACGTCGCACCGGTCCGGTGCCCGGCCGGGCGTGCACCGGTGCGTACGGCGGCACCACCGCCGGGGCCCGGCAGCCGACCGGGACGCGGCGGCCCGCGCGGCCCGGGCGGGCCGGGATGCCGACGCCGTGAGCGGGATGCTGATCCGCGGGGCGGAGGTCGACGGCCTGCCCGTGGACGTGCGGATCCGGCACGGGCTGGTCACCGCGATCGCACCGGCGCTGCCGCGGGAGGGGACCGAGGCGGTCGTCGCCGCCGGGGGCGGCGCGCTGCTGCCGGGCCTGACCGACCATCACCTGCACCTGTTCGCGACCGCGGCCGAGTCGGGTGCGGTGCTGTGCGCGCCGTCCGCCGTACCCGACGCGGCCGCGCTGTCCGCGGCTCTGCACCGGGCGGCGCCCGACGCGCACGGCTGGGTGCGGGGCGTGCGCTACGACGTGTCGGTGGCGGGCGACCTCGACGCGGCCGGGCTGGACCGGCTGCGCGGCGACGTTCCGGTGCGGGTCCGGCACCGCAGCGGCGCCCTGTGGGTGCTGAACGGCCCGGCCGTGGCGGCCGTCGGCCTCGACACGGCGGACCGCCCCGGGGTCGAGCGCGACGCGGCGGGCCGCCCGACCGGCCGGCTGCGGCAGGCCGACGCCTGGCTGGCCGACCGGCTGCCCGCCGCCGGGCCGCTCCTGCCGGCGGCCCTGGGACGGCAGCTCGCCGACCACGGCATCACCGCCGTCACCGACGCCGGTCCGGCGCTCGACCCCGCGGCGGTGGACGCCGTCGCCGCGGCGACGGCCCGGGGCGACCTGCCGCAGCGGGTGCTGCTGCTCGGCGCCCCGCTCGGGGTGCCGCTGCCGGACCCGGGCCCGGTGGCGGGCCCGTGGCGCATCGGGCTCCCCGGCGGCGGACTGCCGGGGCACGCCGCGCTGACCGCGCGGATCGCGGCGGCGCACCGGGTGGGACGGCCGGTGGCGGCGCACTGCGCGACCGGGGAGGCCGTGCTGTCGTTCCTCGCGGCGGTCGAGGAGGCCGGGGTGCTGCCCGGCGACCGGATCGACCACCCCCTGCTGGTGCCCGCGGCGGCGGTGCCGGAGATCGGCAGGCTCGGCCTCCGGGTCGTCGGCCGGCCCGGGCTGATCGCCGACCTCGGTGACGACTACCTGCGGTCGGTCCCCCCGGCCCGGCTGCCGGACGTGCACCGCGGCGCCTCGCTCGTCGCGGCGGGGGTGTCGCTCGGTCTCTCCAGCGACGCCCCGTACGGTCCGCTCGACCCGTGGGCGGTGATGCGGGCGGCGGTGCTGCGGCGCACCCGCTCGGGCGGGACGGTCGCGGCCGGGGAGCGCCTGGCGGTCGGACGGGCCCTGGCGGGCTACCTCTCCCCCGCCGCGTTCCCGGGCGGGCCGGTGCGGCGGGTGCGGGTGGGGGTCGCCGCCGACCTCGTCCTGCTGGGCGCGCCGCTCGGCGAGGTGCTGCGGCGGCTGGACACGGCGCTCGTACGCCTGACCCTGATCGGGGGACGGCCGGTCGGCGGCTCCCTGCTCACCCGGGAGGCGGCACCCGGCTGACGCCACCCGGCCGGCGGATCCCGGGTCCGGCCCGGTTGTCGGCCCGGTTGTCGGCGCCCCGGTCTATCGTGCGGGGGGACACGGAGATCCACCACGGGCAGGGGAAGACCATGACCACACTCGGCAACAGGCCGCGCACCGCCCTGCTCGTCGTCGACGTGCAGAACGGCGTGGTCGAGGGCGCCCACGCGCGCGACGCGGTCGTCGCGAACGTCGGCAGCCTGGTCGCCCGGGCCCGGCGTGAACACGTGCCGGTCGTGTGGGTGCAGCACTCCGACGAGGGGCTCGTGCGGGGCAGCGAGGAGTGGCGGATCGTGCCCGAACTCGTGCCGGGCGACACCGAACCCCTCGTCGAGAAGAACTACGGCGACTCCTTCGAGGCCACCTCGCTGGAGCAGGTGCTCGCGGACCTGGAGGTCGGGCGGCTCGTCGTCGTCGGCGCGCAGACCGACGTGTGCATCCGCTCGACGCTGCACGGCGCACTCGTCCGGGGGTACGACGCGACGCTCGTCCGCGACGCGCACACCACCGAGGACCAGACGGCCTGGGGCGCACCGCCGCCGGAGCAGGTCGTCGCGCACACGAACCTGTACTGGTCCTACCAGACGGCCCCGGGACGGACGGCCGGGACGGTCGCCACCGCGGACGTCGACTTCGCAGGGCCGTCCTGAACCCGGCGCCGGCGGCCGGGCGCCTCCCCGCCCGCCCGTGCCCCGGCACGGACGTGCCGCGCACCCCGGCGCCGCCCTCGCCCTCGCCCTGCATCGGTTTCGGGGCCGCCCCGCTGGACGGCCTGCCCACCCGGTCACCGGGCGGCACCGGTCCTGGCACCAGCACCAGCACCGGGACGACCGGACGGAACGACGGCCCACGACCCGCACGCCTGCCCCGCGGACGGCTGATCGGGCGCGTGGTGTTCCTCCTCGCAACCACCCGATACGGAACACAGCGGTAGATTCTGGACATCGACCCGTTCTCCCGGGAGGTCCGAATGGCTGGTGGGTGCACACGCACGACCGGGCCCGGCCTCGCCGTGGCGGCCACGCGCGGGGCCGCGGCCACGCGCCGCGCCGGGAGCCGGCCGCGTTGAGCCGGGACACGGCTCCCCCGGGCGGCGCCGCCGCCCGGGTCGAGCAGGCCGAGGCCCTGGCGGCCAACGGCATCGGCTGCTTCGAGTGGGAGCCCGCCAGCGGCCGCTTCACCCTCGACGACAACGGCCTGGCCGTCTTCGACCTGCTGCCGGAGGAGTACAACGGCCAGGCGGACGACCTCGGCCAGCGCATCCCGGAGGACGAGTCGGCGCGCCTGACCGCGCTGGTCGCGGACATCGTGGCCGGCCGCGCCGACTCCTACAGCACGTACTTCCGCATCAGGCTGCGCGGCGGCGGCACCCGCTGGACCCACACCCAGGGGCAGGTCGTGCGGCACCCCGCGTACGGGGCGGTCCGGGTGGTCGGAGTGCTCCGGGACGCCACCCAGGAGCTCTCCCACTCGGCGCTGCGGCTGCTCGCGGAGAGCGACCGGCGCCGCCAGGAGGACGCCATGCGCGAGGTCGCGCACGCGCTCGCGGAGGCGATGAGCGTCGCCGACGTCGTCGACGTCCTCACCGGCGACCAGAGCATGCGCCGCCTCGGCACGCAGGGCGTCTCGCTCGGCGTCGTCGAGCAGGGCCGCATCCGCCTGGTCGCGGCGGTCGGCACCACCAACGCCCAGGTCAAGGAGCTCCAGCGGGCCCGCCTCGCCGAGCCGTGGCCCCTGAACGACGCCGTGCGGTCCGGCGAGCCGCTGTTCTTCACCTCCCTGGAGACGTTCATCGACCGCTACCCGCGGCTGGCCCGGTACGTCGCGGGCACCCGCGCGACCGCCGCCGCGTTCCTGCCGCTGATCGCGCAGGGCCGGGCGATCGGCGCCATGTCGATGGTCTACGAGGGCAAGCGCTCGTTCTCCGCTGAGGACCGCACCCTGCTGACCGCCTGGTCGAGCGCCATCGCGCAGTCCCTGCAGCGGGCCATGCTGCTGGACAGGTCCCGGGAGATCGCCACGGGGCTGCAGAACGTGATGCTGCCGCGCCGCATCCCGGACGTCCCCGGCGGACGGATCGCCGTGCGCTACCGCACCGCCCGCGAGGGCATCTGGATCGGCGGGGACTGGTACGACGCCGTCCTGCTCGCCGACCGCAGCGTGGGCCTGGCCATCGGCGACGTCCAGGGCCACGACACCGAGGCCGCCGCCATCATGGGCCAGCTGCGCATCGCGATGACGGCGTACGCCCGCGAGGGCCATCCCTGCGAGAGCGTGCTCGCGAAGGCCTCCGCCTTCCTCGCCGAGATGGACGCCGAACGCTTCGCGACCTGCCTGTACGTGCACGTCGCGCCCGCCACCGGTACGGTCCGGGCCGCGAACGCGGGCCATCTGCCGCCGCTGGTCCGGCACGCCGACGGCACGGTCACCTGGTGGGAGGTCGCCGGGGGCCCGCCGCTCGGCCTGCCCGTCGAGTGGGGCGCCGCGGTCTACCCGCACAGCCGCTTCCGCCTCCGGCCCGGCGACACACTCGTCCTCTACAGCGACGGTCTCGTGGAACGCCCCGGCGAGGACCTCGACCAGGGACTCGCCCGGCTCGCGGCGGTCCTCTCGGCCGGCCCCGCCGACCTGGACGCCCTGGCCGACCACCTCCGTGACAGCCTCACCGAACGGATCGACGCCGAGGACGACGCGGCCCTGCTGATGCTCCAGCTCGACGGTTCCCCGGACGCCTGAGCGGCTCCCGGCGCCCCTTCCCCGGCCCGCCGGGCACGGCCGCGCCCGGAGCCGCCGGGGGCCGTCCGGAGGGCCGCGGGGCCCGTCCGAACGGCGGCGGGCCCGTCCGGGTCACGATCCCGGCACGAACCGTCCGGCCTCGGTGATCCGCCGCAGGAACCGGCGGGTGCGGTCGTGCCGGGGGTCGCCGAAGACCTGCTCGGGGGTGCCCCGTTCGACGATCGCACCGGCGTCGAGGAAGCACACCTGGTCGGCGACCTCGCGGGCGAAGCCCATCTCGTGGGTCGAGACCACCATGGTCAGGCCCTGCTCCTTGAGGTCGCGGACGACCGCGAGCACCTCGCCGACGAGTTCCGGGTCGAGGGCCGCGGTGATCTCGTCGAGCAGCAGCAGCCTCGGCCCGGTGGCCAGCGCGCGGACGATCGCGACCCGCTGCTGCTGGCCGCCGGACAGCCGGTCGGGGTACTCACGGGCCTTGTCCGCGAGCCCGAGCCGGCCGAGCAGGTCCAGCGCACGCGTCTCCGCCTCGGCCCGGGCGACCCGGTGCACCCGGCGGGGGGCAAGGGTGACGTTCTCCAGGACCGTCATGTGGGGGAAGAGGTTGTACTGCTGGAACACCACGCCGATGCGCCGCCGGACGGCGTCCTGGTCGGCCGCCGGGTCGGTGATCTCCTCGCCGTCCAGCAGGACGGCGCCGTCGTCGATCTCCTCCAGCAGGTTGACGCAGCGCATCAGCGTCGACTTGCCGGAGCCGGAGGCGCCGATGAGCACGGTCACGGAGTGCGCGGGCACGGCCAGGTCGACGCTCCGCAGCACGACGTGGTCGCCGAAGGCCTTGCGGACCTCCTGCAGGGCCAGCACGGGCACGGTCGGATCCACCGCCGTCACACCGCACCTCCTTGGTGGCGCCGCCCGTCGGCGCGGGCCGTCACCCAGTCCGTGAAGCGCGTGAGCGGCACGGTCAGCAGGATGAAGACGAGCGCCGAGACGAGGTAGGGCGTGTAGTTGAAGGTCTGGGCCGTGATGATCTTCGCCGCGAAGACGGCGTCGATGACGCCGCCGATCGACACCAGGCCGGTGTCCTTCTGCAGCGAGACCAGGTTGTTGAGCAGCGGTGGCACGACCCGCCGCACCGCCTGCGGCAGGACGACGTACCGCATGGCCTGGGCGTTGGTCAGGCCCAGGGACCGGGCGGCGGCCCGCTGGCTCGGGTGGACGGACTGGATGCCGGCCCGGAACACCTCGGACACGTACGCCGAGTACGTCAGGACGAGCGCGGCACCGCCGAGCAGCAGCGGGTCGGTGGTGACGCCGGTCAGCCGCAGCGCGGGCACACCGGTGATCATGACGAGCAGGCAGATGATCATCGGCAGGCCGAGGAAGAAGTCCACGTACGCCGTCACCAGGAGCCGCACCGGCAGGAACACCGGCCCCCGCAGGGTGCGCAGCAGGGCCAGCACCAGGCCGAGCACCAGGATCAGCACGCCGCAGACGGCCATCAGCTCCAGGTTGACCCGCAGGCCGCGGAGCACCTCCGGCAGGGCCTGCCGCGCGTAGGAGGCGTCGAAGAACGTCTCCCGGGTGCGCTGCCAGCCGGGCGAGCCGACGACGACGAGGTACAGCACGACCGCCGTCACCGCCGTGCTGACGGCGGCGATCAGCGCCGAGCGGCGGGCCTGCCGCCGGCGGTACGCCTCACGGGCGAGCCGCCGGGCGGACGGCCGGTACGGGGCCTCCGCACCGGCCGCCGGCGGCACGCCCCCGGCCGTGGCGGCGCTCACCCGAGGACCGGCGCGGAGACCGCGTCGGACAGCCACTGCTTCTCCAGGCGGGCCAGGGTGCCGTCGGCGCGCAACGCGTCCACCGCGGCGGTGACGCAGCCGGTCAGCGCACTGCCCTTGTCCAGCACGAGGCCGAACTGCTCGGTGCCGCCGCCGGCGTTCGGCAACTGGCCGACCACCCGGGCGTCGGTGACCTCCGCGCCGGTGACGTAGAAGGCGGTCGGCAGGTCGAGCACCAGCGCGTCGATCTGACCGTTCTTCAGCGCGGTCTTGGCGAGGTCGTTGCTGTCGAAGACGGCCGGCTGCGTGGTGGGGGCGATCTGGCCGGTGACGGCGGTCAGGCTGGTGGAGCCCACCTGCGCGCCCAGCTTGACGCCCTTGAGGTCGGCGAGGCTCTTCGCCGAGGCGGCCTTGGTGCCCTTGAGCGCGACGACGGCCTGGCGGACGTCGTAGTAGCCGGAGGAGAAGTCGACCGACTTCTTGCGGTCGTCGTTGATCGACACCTGGTTGATGTCGAAGTCGAAGTCCTTGGCACCGGGGGCGAACGCCTTGTCGAACGGGCTGACCGTCCAGGTGACCTTGTCCTGCGGGTAGCCGAGCCGGTCGGCGACCGCGTACGCGACGGCGGACTCGAAGCCCTTGCCGTTCGCCGGGGCGTCGTCGGCGAACCAGGGTGCGTAGGCGGGCTTGTCGGTGCCGACCGTCAGGGTGCCGGCCTTGTGGGTGGCCAGCGCGCCCTTCGCGCAGGTGGCGGCCGACCCCTGACCGGCCCCGCTCGCGGCGGCCGGGCCGGAGGTGGCCGCGTCCTGCGGCGCGCAGGCGGCGAGCACCGAGGCGGCGAGCAGGAGAGCGGCCAGCGACGCGGGGCCGGTCGGGCGGCTCGTGGGGCCGGTCGGGCGGCTCGCGAAAGCGGAAGTCATGTCGGGACTCCAGAGGGAGGGGAGGGAGGGCCGCGCGCACCGGTCCGCAGGTCGGGACACTGGTGGGCGCGGTGAGGGCGGCGCGCGGGGCCGGCCCGGCGGCCGGATGCCGCCGCCGGGGGCGGGGCGGGGCGGGGGCAGCGCGTCCGCGGTGCCCCCGATGCAGCGTCAGAAGCCCGGACAGCGGCCGGTGCGACGACAGGAGGGCACCCGGATCGGTTCGGCGCGGCGGATCGCCGCCCGCTGAAGGGCCGGGAGCATGGCGGGAGGTTCGCACCCCGAGCGCACGCCTGTCCAGAAGCGTCCGGATTCTGTCCACATTCCGGACAGCCTGTCGCAGCCGCCGCAGCGTTCCCCCCGCCGTCGGGCCGGGCGCCCTCGGACCCTCGGACCTCACCGGGGCGGCATCGGCACGGTGTCGACGATCTGCACGTTCGCATCGGCGGTCTGCACGTTGCCGCAGAGCACCGTGGCGGTGCCGTTGACGATGAGGCCCTCATCGGAGCCGGTCACCGTGCCCCTGCCGCCCTCCAGGCCGGCGTGGTCCCCGGGCAGGGCGGCGGGGGCGAGTCGCTCCGGCACCACGCGGCACGTCAGCACCTCGGTGGGCTCGGCCGCGTCGGCGAGCAGGGCGTCCGGGTCGACCTTCGGGATCTTCGCGAAGGCCGCGTCGGTCGGCGCGAACACGGTGACGTCCCCCGCCGAGTTCAGGGTGTCGGGCCGGGATGTCGTCGGCGCTCCAGCGGCCGGCCACGGACGGGTCCGGGGACCACCGTCACCAGCGGCGGGTGCGGCCGGGGAGCGGCGGGGCCGCGGGCCGGGCGGGGGCCGCGGGTACGAGGTGGGCGGTCACGGTCTTGCCGGTGCCGGTGTCGAGGGTGATGGTCACCGTGTCGCAGAGGGCGGCGACCAGCGTCAGGCCCCGGCCGTCCGTGGCGGTGCGGGCGTCGGCGTGGCGGCGCACCGGCAGCTCGCGGCCGCCGTCGCTGACGGACACGTCGAGGCCGTGGGGGCCGCCGGCCAGCCGGAGGCTGCCCGGACCGTGGGTGTGGCGGATCGAGTTGGTGACGAGTTCGCTGATGACGAGCAGGGCGTCGTCGCGCAGCGGGCGGGGCAGGTGGGCCCGGGTGAGGTAGGCGCGGGCATGGTCCCGCAGACCGCGCACGCACTGGGGCCGGTCGGTGAAGTGCTCGCTCCAGCCGGTGGTCTCGGGGTCGGCCGTCGGCCGCGCCGGTGCAGGTGCAGGTGCCGGTGCCGCAGCGAGGGCGGGGGCGGGCGAGCGGGCTGGTGGTCGGGGCTGTGCGGTGGTCATGGCCGGACGCCTCCGTGACGTCGGGGCGGGGTCATCCGCCCCGGTGCGGCGCCGGACGGGTCGGGCGCCCGTCCGGCGGGGGAGGGCCCGGCGCCTCGGGGCGCCGGGCCGTCGTGCTTCCGTCGGTGACGGTGGTCAGCGGCAGTACCAGCCGGCCGCGACCCACGTCTTCTCCCAGTGCGCCGGGATCCACTTGTGCTCCCACCCGGCCTTGTGCCACACCTTGTGCCAGTACCCGTGGTGGAAGTGGTGGTGGGAGTCCCACCAGCCCGGGTGCCACTGGTTCTGCCAGTAGCCCGCGTGCCAGACCTTCTGCCAGTGGCCGGCCACGTGCTGGTTCTCCCAGTGGGCCGGGTACCAGCGGCACTCCTTGTCGTGCGAGACCGCGGACACGGTCGGCGCCGACGCCGTGGTCGTCGCCGAGGCCGACGCCGCGGACGTCGCCACTGCGGCACCGCCTCCGAGCATCACGCAGGTCGCCGCGACCGCCAACGACCGCTTCGTTCGCATGGCATGCATCGTCCTGCCCATCCTTCCTGACCGTCCGTCACCCGACCCGGTGGGTCCGGCGCGGAGTGCGCCGGTCGTCACGCTGTGGGCCGAGGTGCGTTCCATGACCTTGATTCGCACGCGGGCCCGGCGCGGACGGGGCGATCGGCGGGAAAGTACGGTCAATTCTTCAACCGTCGGACGTCCTACGGTCACCGCTCACGATCCTGCTCACGGGCGCAGTTCCAGGACCGGCCGCGCGGCTTCGGCCGCGCCTGCGGCGCGAGCGGGACCGGCGGTACCGCTCCGCGCGCCGGGGCCCCGGCCTGCGGCGACCAGGGCCGTGGCGGTCGCACGGTAGAGGTCGGCGGCCCGGCGCCGGTCCGGGGCGGCGGCGAACCGGCGGGCCGCCGCGCGGCGCAGCCCGTCGAGGATCGCGCCGATGCTGCTGCCGTCCTGCGGGATGTCCACCAGGTGCTCGCCGAGCGCCGTCATGGCGAACACCGAGGGGCTCGCGAACCGGCGGTCGCGCCGGCAGGCCGTGGTGATGACGAACCAGTCGTCCCAGCCGCACACGAGACCGCATTCGCCCAGCGCCGCGGCGGCCGCGGTCAGCGCGTGGTGCCGGCGGGTCCGGGCGTCCGCCCGGCGGGCGGCGGGACCGTGGCGGGGCCGCCGTACCCGCCGGGCCGTCAGGCCGCGTCCGTGCCAGGCGCGGAACCATCGCCGGACACCCGGCGGCAGGAGGCTGCCGCGGCCCTGCGGTACGGCGAGGCTCACAGCGTCTCCTTCTCCTGCCGGTGGGGCCCGCGGGGCGGCTCGCGGGCCCCACCGGGCCGTCCGGTCGTCAGCCGAGGTTGGCGCAGGCGTTGCCGAAGGCCGGGCTGAGCAGGCCGACGACGCCGACGGTGTTGCCGCAGGCGTTCACGGGCACGTGGACGGGCACCTGGACCAGGTTGCCCGACAGCACGCCGGGCGAGCCCGCGGCGAGCCCGGAGGCTCCCGCGCTCGCCGACGCGGCGCCCGCGGCGAGCAGGACGGCACCGGCGGCGAACCCGGCGACGGCACACGAGGTACGGACGAAGGCCATGGTGGAACTCCCTTGTGCGAGACGGATCGGACGGATCGTCAGCCGTTCCGCTGACACGGGTGGTTCGCGGCCTGCCGGTCCGCGGTTCGGTGCCCGCCCCCGGATCCACCCGATCGGCCCAGGCGGGGAGCCCGCCGGCCGGGGGTGGAGCCGTGAGCGCGGCCCCCGCGGCCCCCGCGGCCCGCGCGCCGCGGGGGTCGGTGCGGGCCGCCGCGGCCGGGTCAGCTCTCGGTGGACCTCGCCCAGAGGTTGAGGCCGGCGTCGGTGGCGTAGCGGTCGATCTCCGTGAGTTCCTCCGTGGTGAGCGGTTCGGCGCGGACCGCCGCGACGTTGTTCTCCAGCTGGCCCACCGACGAGGCGCCGATCAGGGCGGACGTCATCCGCGGGTCGCGCAGCAGCCAGGTCAGGGCGAGCTGGGCGAGGGACTGGCCGCGGCCGGACGCGATCCCGTTCAGCCCGCGGAGTTTGCCCAGGGTCTCCTCCGTGATGCTCGACGGGTCGAGCGAGGTGCCGCGGGAGGCGCGTGATCCGGCCGGGACGCCGTCCAGGTAGCGGTCCGTCAGGATGCCCTGCGCCAGCGGGGCGAAGCCGATGCAGCCGGCCCCCTCGGCCGCCAGCACGTCGAGCAGCCCGTCGTCCTCGATCCAGCGGTTGAGCATCGAGTACGACGGCTGGTGGATGAGCAGCGGCACCCCGAGGCCGCGGAGGACCTCCGCCGCCCGGCGCGTCCGGTCGGCGCTGTACGAGGAGATGCCCGCGTAGAGGGCCTTGCCCTGCTGCACCGCCGCGGCGAGGGCGCCCATCGTCTCCTCGACGGGGGTGTCGGGGTCGAAGCGGTGGGAGTAGAAGATGTCCACGTACTCCAGGCCCATCCGCCGGAGCGACTGGTCGAGGCTGGCGGTGAGGTACTTGCGCGAGCCCCACTCGCCGTACGGGCCGGGCCACATGTCGTAGCCGGCCTTGGTCGAGATGACGAGCTCGTCGCGGTACGGGCGGAAGTCCGCCGCGAGGTGGCGGCCGAAGTTGGCCTCGGCTGCGCCGTACGGCGGGCCGTAGTTGTTGGCGAGGTCGAAGTGGGTCACGCCGAGGTCGAAGGCGCGGCGCAGGATGGCGCGCTGCGACGCGAAGCTGCGGTCGTCACCGAAGTTGTGCCACAGACCGAGCGAGATCTCCGGGAGGCGGAGTCCGCTCCGGCCGGTGCGGCGGTAGCGCATGGAGCCGTCGTAGCGGCTCTCGGCGGCCCGGTACGGCGAGCTGGTCATCTGGTGACCTCCTGGGAGGGTCCGCGGCCGGGTGCGCCCGGACGCGTGGGATCTGCGGCGCGGGGGCCATGCCACCGGGGCGGACCCACCGTGCCGTGCGCCCCCTCGACCGGGCGGGTGCCCCCGAGGCAGTCATCCGAAGGGGTGAGGCGGCGCCGAACGGGAATACCTTCCTACCGTCCGGCACTGTGGCGGGTATGGCTACTCTCGGATTGATCGGAAGCGGCAACATCGGCGGCACCCTGGCCCGGCTCGCCGTCGCGGCCGGGCTCGACGTCGTCCTCAGCAACTCACGCGGTCCGGAGACCCTCGCCGGCCTGGTCGCGGAGCTCGGCCCGCGGGCCCGCGCCGCGACACCGGCCGAGGCGGCCGCCGCCGGTGACTGGGTGGTGGTGACGGTGCCGCTGAAGAACTACCTCCAGGTGCCGGTCGAACCGCTGGCCGGCCGCACCGTGCTCGACACCAACAACTACTACCCGCAGCGTGACGGCCGGATCGCACGGCTCGACGCGGGCGAGACCACCAGCAGCGGGCTCCTGCAGGAGCACCTGGTCGGCGCGCACGTGGTCAAGGCGTTCAACAACATCTACTTCGGGCACCTGGCCTCGCTCGCACGGCCGGCCGGCGCGCCGGACCGTACCGCGCTGCCCGTCGCCGGCGACGACGCCGGGGCCAAGGCGCGCGCGGCTGCGCTGCTGGACGCCCTCGGCTTCGACACCGTCGACGCGGGGCCGCTCCCGGAGGGCCGGCGTTTCCAGCCCGGCACACCGGCCTACGGCCTGCCGTACCTGAAGGACCCGGCCGGTGACCTGTCCACCGACCCGGGCAGCCCCGCAGCCGCTTCGACCGTCCGGGAGGCGCTCGCGGCGGCCACCGCCTGACACCGCCGACACCGCCCGCGCGTCCTGGCGGCACCGCGTACCGGGGCGCGGTGCCGGCCGGGCGCCGCGACAGGGGCTGACGGCCGCGTCCCGTGCGCGCCCGGCGGCAGCAGACGCCGGGCGTACCGGTTCACAGGTCGGTCATCTCCCCCAGACCCAGGGTGCGCAGCGTGTGGTCGGCCATCTGGAGGTGACCGACGGCGTTGGGGTGGGCGGGGTCGTCCAGCCAGGAGATCGGGTCGGCGTCGCCGAAACGGGCGCGCCAGTGGGCCTCGTGGTCGACCAGCAGGGCTCCGGTGTCGCGGGCGATCTCGCGGACGGCCTCGCAGTAGGCGGGCAGTTCCGACCGGGCCGGCCGCCCGGCGAGGCTGGTCAGGACGGGGGTGTGCAGAACGATCCGGGCGCCGGCCGTCCGGTCGACGATCGCGCGCATGGCGTCGTGGAACTCGGGCAGCCCGGCCAGGCCTGCGCGGGCGTCGTTGGTGCCGAGCGAGACGGACAGCACGTCGGGGGCGAACCGGCCGACCAGGTGGTCGTACGAGCCGAGGACGTCGACGGCGCGCCAGCCCGAGACGCCGGTGTTCACGACGATGTCGGTCAGCCGGTCGAGCTGCCAGCGGATGCGCTCGTGGACGTGCTCGACCCACCCTCGCGCACCGTACGTGTGCAGGACGGCCTGGGTGATGCTGTCCCCGGTCGCCACCCAGGTCATCGGCCGGTCCGGCAGCTCGATCATGTGGTCTCCCCGTGTTCCGCTGAGTTCCGCTGGTTCCGTAGTCCGGTCGGTCCTCGACCGGGGTGCATATTCGATCATGGCCCGCGGTCCGCTCCGCAGCGGGGCCCGGCCCAGCGCGCGGGGCCCGGGCGGCACCCAGCCTCCGCACCCGCACCCGCACCCGCGGTATCCGGCGCCGGCGGCCTACTGCGGGTGCGGTACACCGAGTGTCTGCGGACGGCTGACGACAACGGACCTGCCGGACGGCAGGGTTGAGTACACCGGGGAGAGGGCCCGCGGCCCTCACGGGCCGGGACGGAACACCTCCGTCAGCACCCGACCCCGGCATTCGACCGTGCCCGTCGTACCGGGACCGGCCCGCACCGCCCGTCCCGGTGGCGCGCGCCGCGTCCGCCGGACGGGCATGCGGCCGGCCCGGCAGCGGGCCCGAGAACCTGGAGTCCCGATGTCCGCGCTTGCCCGCTGGTGCCACCGGCACCGGCTCGTCACCGTCCTCCTGTGGGTGGGCCTGCTCGTGGGCCTGGGCGCAGCCTCGGGCGCGGTGGGCACCAAGTACAGCGACAGCATGTCGATGCCGGCCACCGAGTCGAGCAAGGCCCTGGAACTCCTCAGGGCCGACATGCCCGCCGCCGCGGGCGACACCGACACGGTCGTCTGGCACACGGACCACGGGTCGGTGAAGGACCCGGCGACCGAGGAGCGGATGACGAAGACGCTGGAGGCGATCGCCACCAGTCCGTCCGTCGCCTCCGTCGTCGGCCCGTACGACCCGCAGGGCGCCCGGCAGATCAGCGCGGACGGGTCGACCGCGTACGCCCAGATCACCTTCACGAAGGACGCCCGGGACATCCCGGTGGCCGACGTCGACCACGTGGTCGACCTCGCGAAGGACGCCCGGACGGACGGCCTGGACGTCCAGCTCGGCGGGCAGGCGATCCAGAACACCGAGAGCGAGATGGGCGGGGCCAGCGAGCTCATCGGCATCGTCGCCGCCCTGATCGTGATGACGCTGGTGTTCCGTTCGCTCTGGGCGGCCGCGCTGCCGATCCTCACGGCGGTGGCCGGGGTCGGCACCGGTGTCATCGGCACCGGGCTTCTGAGCCACGGCATGAGCGTCGCCTCGGTCGCGCCGACGCTGGGCGTCCTGGTGGGGCTGGGCGTCGGCATCGACTACGCGCTGTTCATCGTCAACCGCCACCGCAAGGGCCTGATGGCGGGCCTGAGCGTGCAGGAGTCGGTGGTCAAGGCGCTGAACACCTCCGGCCGGGCGGTGCTGTTCGCCGGCCTGACCGTGGTGATCGCACTGCTGGGCATGCTGATCCTGGGCATCGGTTTCCTCAACGGCATGGCGATCTCCGCCGCGCTCACCGTCGCGATGACCGTCCTCGCCGCGGTCACCCTGCTGCCGGCCATGCTCGGTCTGCTGAAGCTGCGCGTGCTGAGCCGGGCCCAGCGCCGCCGGCTGGCCGAGGAGGGGCCGTCCGCGCTGCCGACCTCCGGCTTCTGGGCCCGCTGGGCACTGCGGGTGCAGGCGCGCCCGGTCGGCAAGGCGTTGGTGGCGCTGCTCGTGATGGTGGCGGTGTCGCTGCCGGTGTTCTCGCTGCGCCTCGGCACCTCCGACGCGGGCAACAACCCGCGGTCCACGACCAGCCGGCAGGCGTACGACCTGATGGCCGACGGCTTCGGTCCCGGTTCGAACGGCCCGCTGCTGCTGGTCGCCGAGACACCCGGACCGCAGGAGCGCGCGGCCCTGGACGGGCTCGTCGCCGAGCTGAAGGGCGTGGACGGGGTGGCCCAGGTCGCCGCGGCCCCGGTGCCGGACGGCAAGCAGATCGCGACCGTCAGCGTGGTGCCGACCACCTCGCCGCAGTCCGCGGAGACCTCCGAGCTGATCACCGACCTGCGGGACCGGGTGATCCCGCAGGCCGAGGCGGGCACCGGCCTCAAGGTGTACGTCGGCGGTGCGACCGCGACCGCGGCCGACTTCGCGGACGTCCTGATCGGCAAGCTGCCGCTGTTCATCGGCATCATCGTGGGGCTGGGCTGCCTGCTGATGATGATCGCCTTCCGCAGCGTGCTGGTGCCGCTGATCGGCGTGGCGATGAACCTGCTCACCATGGGCGTGGCGTTCGGCGCGATCGTCGCGGTGTTCCAGTGGGGCTGGGGCTCCGAGGCGCTCGGTGTCGGCGCGGCCGGCCCGGTGGAGGCCTTCGCCCCGGTGATGATCATCGCGATCCTGTTCGGTCTCTCGATGGACTACCAGGTCTTCCTGATCAGCCGGATGCACGAGGAGTGGACCCACACCCGGGACAACCGGCGGGCCGTCCGCGTCGGCCACGGCGAGACCGGGCAGGTCATCACGGCGGCCGCGGTCATCATGGCGTGCGTCTTCGCCGCCTTCGTCTTCGCCGGGCAGCGCATGATCGCGGAGTTCGGCATGGGCCTGGCGCTGGCCGTCCTGCTCGACGTCCTCGTGCTGCGCATGGTGCTCGTCCCCGCGCTGATGCACCGCTTCGGCCGGGCCAACTGGTGGCTGCCCCGCTGGCTCGACCGGCTGCTGCCCCACGTGTCGGTGGAGGGTGAGCCCGACCCGGCGCCCGTCCCCGACCCGGAGCGCGAGCCGATACCGGCCGTCACCCGCTGACCACGTCCCGACGTCCCCGTCGCACGCCGGGGCCCGGACCGGCACACCGCCGGTCCGGGCCCCGACTGCGTACGGTGAAGGAGTGCAGATGGCCGACACGATCAGAGGGTGGCTCCACGCGCGGCCGCTGATGAACGGCCTGGCCCTGGCGCTGGGATGCTTCGTGCTGGTCGCGCCGGTCACCGCCGCCACGGCCTACCACCAGGACGCCTCGATCACGCTGTACCTGGTGCTGCTCGCGGTGTCCTGCGTCCCGCTCCTCGTCCTCCACCGGTGGCCGGTGGGCGTCGTGGCCACGACGGTGGTCATCGGTGTGGTCGAGTACGCCGTGATCCCGGTGGCCGGTCCACCGCCCGTGGCGGTCGGCGTCGCCCTGTACGCGGTGGCGAGCCGCACCGACCGGCGGACCGCCTGGCGGACCGGCATCTGGGCGGCCGTCGCCCTCACCACCGCCTCGGTGATCACCAGCCCCGGCGTCGAGGACCTGCCGCAGAACCTCGGCCTGATCGCCTGGACGTTCCTGTCGGTCGCCATCGGCGACGCCGTCCGCAGCCGCCGCGAGCTGCTGGCCTCCGTGATGGAACGCGCGGAGCGGGCCGAGCGCACCCGGGAGGAGGAGGCCCGCCGTCGGGTCACCGAGGAGCGGATGCGGATCGCCCGCGAGCTGCACGACGTGGTCGCCCACCACATCACCCTCGTCAACGCCCAGGCCGGTGTCGCCCACCACCTGATGCGCACCGACCCGGAACACGCCTACCAGGCCCTGGAACGGATCCGCGACACCAGCCGGGCCGCCCTGGACGAGCTGCGCGCCACCGTCGGCCTGCTCCGGTACAGCGGCGACCAGGCCGCACCGCGCGAGCCCGCCCCCGGGCTGGCCGGCCTCGACGACCTGCTCGACTCCTTCCGGCACTCCGGCCTGTCGGTGGCGCTGGAGCGCACCGGCACTCCCGTGGAACTTCCGCAGATCACCGACCTGACGGCCTACCGGATCATCCAGGAGGCCCTCACCAACACCCACAAGCACGCGGGTGCCGTCACCGCGCACGTCCGTCTCGACTTCGGCACCGACACGCTGCGGCTCACGATCGAGGACGACGGGCGCAAGCCCGCCGACGGCACGCGCGGCCGCCCGGGCGGGCCCGCCGGCCAGGGTGCCGTCACCGGTACCACCGGTACCGCCGGTGGCGCGGGTATCGGCACCGGCACCGGCACCGGGCACGGCATGATCGGGATGCACGAACGCGCCCGCGCGGTCGGCGGCACCCTCGCCGCCGGCCACCGCCCAGGCGGGGGCTTCCGGGTCGACGCCGAACTCCCGCTGCCCACCGACACCGGCCGGAAGGTCTGCCGCCCATGACGATCCGCGTCCTGCTCGCCGACGACCAGGCCCTGCTGCGGGGCACCTTCCGGCTGCTCATCGACTCGGCACCCGACCTGGAGGTGGTCGCCGAGGCCGGAACCGGCCGGGAGGCCGTCGACCTGGCCCGCAGTGCCCGTGCCGACCTCGTCCTGATGGACATCCGGATGCCCGAACTGGACGGCCTGGCCGCCACCCGGCTGATCACCGAGGACGACGACCTCGCCGGGGTCAAGGTGCTGGTGCTGACCACCTTCGAGAGTGACGAGTACGTCGCCGAGGCCCTGCGGGCCGGGGCGAGCGGCTTCCTCGGCAAGGGCATCAACCCGGAGGAGCTGCTGGAGGCGATCCGGGTGGTCGCCGCGGGCGACGCCCTGCTCTCACCGGCGGCGACGAAGGCCCTGATCGGCCGCTTCCTCTCCCAGCCCGCACCGCGGGACCGCAGCGCCCTCCCCCGCCTCGACGTGCTCACCGCCCGCGAACAGGAGGTCGTCGCCCTGGTCGCCGCCGGGCTCTCCAACGACGACATCGCCGAGCGGCTCTTCGTGACACCGCTGACCGCGAAGACCCACGTGAACCGGGCGATGGCCAAGCTCGGCGCCCGCGACCGCGCCCAGGTCGTGGTGATCGCATACGAGAGCGGTCTGGTCCGTCCGGGCAACGGCAGGCAGGCCGAGACCGGCTGACGCAGCGCCTGCCCGGACGCCGACTCGGGCGGCCGCCCGGCGCGGCCGCCCGCCGAGCCCACCCCTCGTCAACCGTTCTTGACGGTACGTCATCAATGCAGGTGAGGGCGGCAGGTGTCGATCCGTCACCGATGTGGCCCACCGCCCCCGCGCGGCGGCGGCTGTGTGGTGCAATGCCGGAACGTCAGGGGTCGGGGCAACGATCCGAGGGAGAACGCCGTGCGGCAGGGGCAGGTTCTGGCCGGGCGCTACCGGCTGGAAGCAATGCTGGGCCAGGGCGGAATGGGGCACGTCTGGGGCGGGCGGGATCTGGACCTGGACCGGCCGGTCGCCGTGAAAGTCGTGCCGGACGCGTCGCGGGAGGATCTGACGGCCCGCCTCCGCAGGGAGGGCCGGATCATCACCTGGCTGAACGAGCACCGGCACCCGTCGATCGCGACGGTGTTCGACGTCGGCGACCACGACGGGTGCCTGTACCTCGTCATGGAGTTGCTGCCCGGCAGCGATCTCCAGACCGTCAGCGGACGCCACCCGCTGGGCCTGGAGGTCCGGACGGTGATCGGCTACGGCATCCGGATCTCCGAGAGCCTGGCGGCGGCCCACGAGGCCGGCATCGTGCACCGGGACGTCAAACCCGCCAACATCATCGTCACCGAGGACGGCGGAGTGAAGATCTGCGACTTCGGCACCGCCCAGATGGCCGGCTCGACCGCGGGGCTCGCCGACCACTTCGGCTTGATGGGCACACCGCGCTTCATGGCGCCAGAGCAGTTCGCCGACCGGCGGACCGACCCCCGCACCGACCTGTACGCGCTGGGCTGCACCCTCTACGCCCTGCTCACGGGCGCGCCACCGTTCAACGGCACGTTCACCGAACTCCGCCGACGGCACCTGGAGGAGCGGCCCCGGTCGGTCCGCAGCCACCGCGACGACGTCCCGCAGGAGCTGTCCGCCCTGATCGGCGACCTGCTGGCCAAGGAGCCCGCCGAGCGGCCCAGCGACGGGCGAGTGGTGGCGCAGCGCCTCCGCGCCGTCCGGGCCTCGGGCCGGTGACCGGTCGCTGGTCACCGGTCGCCGGTCGCCGGTCGCCGGTCACCGGCCCCTCCGCCCAGCACTGCACCGCCCCGACGAGCGGCCGCCCGGCGACGGTCCCCGAGGGGATCGCCGCCGGGCGGTACGGACCGGTGCACCGGCCGCGGCTGCGTCTGCTCGTGACGGCGGGCGGCCGGGCGACGGTCAGGTGCCGTTCGGCGCCGCCGTACGGGCGGGTCCGCCCGCGAGGCCGTACCGGCGGTGGAACCGTTCGACCCGGCCTGCCGTGTCCAGCACGCGGGCCTCACCGGTGTAGAAGGGGTGTCCGGCCGACGAGACCTCGACGTCGACGACGGGGTAGGTGCGACCGTCCTCCCACAGCACGGTCCGGGCGGCCGTATCCGCGTCGCGGCCCGCGGCCGTCGAGCGGGTCAGGAAGGCGTAGCCGCTCGCCTTGTCGCGGAAGACGACGGGGCGGTACGCGGGGTGGATGCCGGTCTTCATGGTGCGCTCCTCGGGTCGTCGGAGGGGACGGGGGCGGGGACGGGGACGGTTGCCGGGTTCAGCGCTCCTCGCGGAACTCGACGTGCCGCCGGACGGTCGGGTCGTACTTGCGCAGCACGAGCCGGTCTGGGTCCTGCCGGCGGTTCTTGCGGGTGGCGTAGGTGTAGCCGGTCCCCGCGGTGGAGCGGAGCTTCACGATCGGACGCAGGTCGCTGCGGGCCACGGTGACTCCTTCTGTTGCCGTCGTGTCGTTCGTCATACACGGGCATCAACAGAACGGTTTTCGTTTTCATTCCGGCGCGGACGCCGCGGACCTCGTGGACCCGCGGACTCCGTGCCGACCGCCACCTCGACGGCGAGAGCTGCAGCCACGCCGGCCTATCGCCAACTTCGCTCAGGCAGGGATCCCGCGCCCGAGCGCCGCTGCTATGGCACGTTCGTGAACGAGGCCGGTCCGGATGAGGCGGGCATGGGCTGTCGAGCAGTCGATGATCGTCAGGTGGTTGGCTGCCGGGCAGACCCCGCCGTCCAAGATCACGGTGGCCTTCACGCCCGTGAGGCCCAGGAAGTCGGCGACCTCCTCCGGCGAGATCGCCGGCCCGCGCGCGTCGATGCCCGCGTCTCCGGAGATGTTGACGGTGGTCGCGGCGACTGGCGTACGGGTCAACGATGCCAGTGCCCCCAGTGCACCGCGGGCGTTGGTGACGAGGGCGGGAGACCCGACAGCGGAGTACCGGGCGCCCTCGTCGAGGTCACGCCAGGGCAGAAGGAGCGCCAGATCGCCGGGCCAGAAGGCGTCGGCAAGCCCGCGGGCTTCGTCGGAGAGCACGAAGCATTGCTCGCAGTCCGCCAGGGACGGGGTGACGAGGACGAGGGACTTTCCAGGGGACCTCTGCTTGCCCTCGAAGATGGTTCTGCAGGCGCGGGTGTTTGTCGCGTCGGCACAGATCATGTACCAGCGCGAGGTGGGGACGATGACCAGCTCGCCGGCTTCAAGCGCGCGGGCCGCTCGGTTGAGCTGGTCAGGTGGAATCGGCTGCATGGACACTCCGGTTTCGAGATCGGTGAGTTGGACCGCCGACTTGAACGAGGAGCCTTGTCGCAGGGCCGGCCAGGAGGACGAGGCGAGGTGTTCTTACAAGGGCGCCTTGGCCGGGTACAGATCGGCAAGACCGGGGTAGTCCAGCCACGGATCCTGCAGAGCTTGGAGTCGGCGATCGGCGTGGGAGACATTCGATACGCGGAAGTACGCCATGACGCGGGGCTCCTGAGTGCGGTTGCGACCCACAGCGTGCGGCACGAGGTGGTGCATGAGGAGGACATCTCCGGGCGCCCCGAGGAACGGCGTGCCCGTCCGTCCGTCGACCTCCGGAGGGACCTGGTCGGTGATGCCGAGGAACCACTGGTCGCGGAACCACTCGGACATGGTCAGGTGTCCGCCGGGCTGGTAGCGCAGCGCGCCGCCGTCCGGGTCCGTGATGTCGGAGAGCACCACTCCCACGAGCAGCGAGAAGGTCCGTAGTTCGTCGGGATCGAGGTGCGGGCAGGCGACGCCGTCGACGTGCATCGCCTTCTCGGGCTGCGCGTTGGGGAGCTGTGACTCGGGGATGCGGATCTGGATCTGTATGGTTGAGACGGGCTCAAACTCTCCTACCAGCTCACTGGCGAGGGTGGCCGCCCCGGAGTGGGCGAAGAGGCCCAACAGATCGGGGTGGCTGCCGAGCTCGGGGGCGAAACTGCGCTGTGTGTAGGAGTTGATGAGGGAGGGGTCCATCGACTTTCGGCACCAGTCATCGACGAGCGCGCGAGCGCGGGCGACGAGCCCGGAGGCGACGGCGCCGCGCCTGATGACCAGGCCGTGGCGTACGAAGTCGCTCTTTTCAGCAGTGGTGAGGGCCATGGGATCCCCTGACGAAGGCGGGCGTCTGCGGACGGTGGAGGGGGAGCCGGATGAGAACGTCGGCAGCTGCGTCCAGAGCGCTCTCGATGATCGAGCGGCCGACGTCGGCGGAGGCTGCCCGCGGATCGCCGCCGATCACCCCGGAGGACGCGATGGTGGTGTCGCCGGAGTTCCACGGCCAGGTCGCCCCACGGTCGAGCACCAACCGGTTGATCTCCTGGAGGCGCTCGCGGTCGGCGCCGAAGTCTGCTGGGAGCCGGTCGAGATGGACGTCCTCGGGAGTGAGGGCGAGCATGAGAGAGGTCTCGTGAAGGCCGGCGTGGATCTCCGGCAGCCCGCTCTCGGTTCGGAAGGCCGACAGCGAACCCGGGTGGACCACGCAGGCGGCGAGAGCGTACCGCTCCTGCAGCTCGTAGAGCGCGGCCTCCAGAATGCCGCGGTTGCCGCCGTGGCCGTTGACGATCAGAAGGGATCGGGCGGGGGTGGCTCGGACGTAGTCGCCGACGACCGTGTCGAGCAGCGACATGAAGCTCGCCACGCGCAGTGAGACCGTTCCGGGCGCCCAGGCGTGCTCAGGCGACAGGCCGTACGGGATCGACGGCAACGCCCAGAGGTCGTGGCCGTCGCCGTAGCGCTCGACCAGCCGGGCGGTGAACTGCTCCGCGATCACCGTGTCCGTGTTCAACGGCAGATGGGGGCCGTGCTGCTCGAAGGAACCGATCGGCAGACACAGGACCGACCCGGGACCGAGCTCGGCGGCGACGTCCGGAGCGGTCAGCCGGCCGTACTGCCGAGCATCCGCCCCGACGGCGGTCATGTCCTGCTCCGTCGGCCGATCCGGATGAGGAACTCGTTGTCCTCGGGGAAGGTGTCGTCGTTGGTGTGCTCGGCGAGGACGGCCTTCACCGCCGACTCGAACTCGGCGAGACGGTCGCCGAAGAGGTGGGGTGCGGCGAAGCTGGTCGAGTAGAGGTAGCCGAGGATGCCCTCGGTGGTCCAGGTGCGCTGGACCGGCACCCGGACCTCTTCGACGTGGTTGAACGGGGACTCCTCCATGATCTCGCTGTAGGGCCGGTTGTGGTGTTTGAAGGTACTGTTGCCGGCCCGGCGCTCTTCTCCGAGAAAGTCCTGGACGACCGAGCGCACGGACTGCTTCCAGGGACTCTCCGCCGCCCAGAAGCTGTTGTCCCCGAAGATCGCGACCGCGCCGCCAGGAGCGACCTGGTCGTCGAGGAGCGCGAGGACCGTGGCCTGGTCGAGCCAGTGGAAGGCCCGGCAGATCGTGACGAGATCGGCGCGCCAGCCCGCCGGCGGCGTGAAGTCCTCAGCCGTGGACTCGACGAGTGCCAGGGAGGTCCCGTCCGGTAGTGCAGGGCGGAGGGCCGACTCCGCCGCAGCGAGCATCTCGGCGTCGTTGTCGATCGCGATGATCTCGTCGAACCGGCCCAGCAGGGCCTCGGCGACCAGCCCGGTGCCGGTGCCGACGTCCAGGAGCCGGCGGGGGCTGCCCGTCGGAGCCGCCTGGTCGAGGACGGCCGCGACCTCCTCCGGGATGCCCGGACGGTACTGGCGGTAGTAGCCGACGGTGCCGGTGAACAAACTCATGGAAGCCTCCGCGCGAGTAGTTGCCGTGCGTGCTGCACGGCATCGGCGAGATCGCCGGCCACCAGCACGCCATGTTCAACGAGTGACTGTTCGTCAGGGACCGTACGCCCATGGGACACCCAGACGGCGCGCAGTCCCGCCGTAGTGGCCCCTTGGATGTCGCACTCCCAGTCGTCGCCGACGTGGACGATCTGCGACGGCGGCACCTTGTACGAGTCGGCGACTGTCCAGAAGGCCCGGTAGTCCGGTTTGGCGTAGCCCGTCCGGCACGAGGGGAAGTGGCTGCTGACCCAGGGGGAGAGGAGTTTGAGGAGCCGCTCGGGGTCGGCTTCTGTACAGGTGACGTTCGACAGCGTCACGACGGTCGCTTCCCGGCTGAGTTCCTGCAGCGCCTCGACCGTCCCCGGGAACAGCACGAGCGGGGCCACCGGAAGATTGCGCGGGAACACCGATGGCTCGACGCCCAGGGCACGGCACACGCGTTCGATCAGCGCATCGGTGATCTCGGGCGCGGTGTGCAGGACGTTGCGCATGACCCTTCGGGCCTGCTTCGGGCCGAGCGGTGAGGCAGCAGCCAGGCGGGCAGCGAGACCTGGTCCCTGCGCGTTCCCCAGCGTGCCTCCGATGTCGAGACTGACCAGCGGTCGGACGGGCTCCATCAGGCGGCCTCGATTCCGGCGAGGGGGAGGGCGGACACGATCGCCTCGAGGCGCGCCGCACGGATCGGCTCCGTTGTGGCCTCGCCGAGGAAGGTCAGCGCGTACCGCGTCTCCGCCTGGTCGAGGGCGCCCAGGTCGCGCCCGTGCATCTGGGCCGCCTCTGCGAGATCCACCGGGATGGTGCGCGGGCGCAGTCCGTGCGGCAGGTGAAGGGTGCCAGCCCATGTGGGTGCCGGCGCCGGCAGACGGTGCATCGGTCGCAGGACCGTGACGTCGTCGAGGCTGATGATGCGAACGGGCACCCGCCCCTCGCCGAGGTCGAGTTCGCCGGACAGGAACGTGTCGTGGCCGTCGAGGCGGTGTTCGAGCACGAGGAGGGAGCCGTGCTCGTCATACCGGGTCGTACCGCGGACGGGGATGCTCTCGCTGCTCCGGGTCATTGGGGTCTCCGTGGTTGGGTTCCGAGGCCGGGAGTCCGGGGCGACGGGAGGTGGCCGTGTTCGGGTATCCAGGGTTCGGCGTAGATGGTCTGGCGGCGGGGTTCCCACTGACGGCGGTACTCGACGGCGGGGACGGCGTCGGGGAAGGCCGCCGCCAGGTGGATCCCAGGCACCATCGAGCGGCCATGCGGGTACACGGGGACGCCGGCCTTGCGCGCGGCTGCGGTGATCTCGACGGCCCGGGTGAGCCCGCCACACCCGACGACGTCGATGGTGAGAGCCTTCGGCCTGACCTGGTCGAACAGCATGGGCAGGTCCTCGGTCGACCTCAGCCGCTCACCGACGGCCACGGGCAGGCCGGCAGTGGCAAGGCGGTGGTAGATCCGCAGGTGGTGCTCGGGCAAGGGGTCTTCCAGCCAGGTCAGCGCCGAGTGCTCGAACCGTTCGGCGAATGCCGTGGCGAGCTGAGGGCTCCACGTCCCTACCGCGTCGACGGCGAAGCCGTTGTGGAGAACCTCGGCCGCCTGCTCCACGGCCCGGACGAGACGCCGCGCCTCGGAGGCCGTCGTGGGACCCGGTCGGCGCCGAAGACCCCACTTGGTGAAGGCCCAACCCTCGACGGCGACCCGGGAGAGAACCCCCGGAGCCGGAGGACCGCTGAGATCCAGACGGAGCCATGAGGAGTACGCCGGAACCGGCGAACGGTTCACCCCGGGAGCCAGCAGATCGGCCACCGGTCGATCGGCCAGACGTCCGTGGAGATCCCACAGAGCACAGTCCACCGCTCCGAGAGCCCATTCGGCCACCTCGCGGGCCAGTCCGACGGCCGCGCCCTGCAGTCTTGCCCGGCGGCCCTCGTGGTCCGTCACGAGGTGGCCGATCGCAGCGTAGGACAGCACGTCGACGGCACGGCCGACAGGTTCACTGACGGGGCCGTACCAACCGATCCGACCGCCACCGTGCACGGCGACGAAGACGGTGTCGTCCCCGGGAGCGAGATCTGCTTCGACCAGTACCGTCTCCACCTTGTCCACGGTCGCTTCCGTCAGCACGCGCCCTCCCGGGAGACGGTCAACTTGCGGGCGGCCCGGAGCAGACCCTCCGGGTCGAGGCCGAGCTCATCGGTGAGCTTTGCCTGGGCCATCGGCCCGGAGGGTTCGCGCCAGCCGATGACTGCGATGGAACTGCGGAGCCGCCCGGCGAGCAGTCCCCACACGGCAGCAGGGTGGCCCAACGTGGCCACGAGCACCGCGGCGTTCTCGCCGAGGTAGGTTGCCGCCTCGGCCTCCGGCAGCCCCCTCGGCCAGATCTGCGGATCCCCGAGGACCGTCAAGTCCAGTACGCCCACGACTCGGACGCGGCAGCCCAACTGCTCACGGATCTCGGGCACCGCTGTTGTCGCGACCTCCGCCGGCAGATCACCTGCGACCAGGATGGTGAGGTCGGGCTCGCCCTCATCGCTCAGGTGAGGCCAGATGGCCAGTCCCCGAGCCAGTTCCTGCTCGACGGTCTCGTCCGGCTGCCGTACGGCCGCGTGCTTGCCGGCGATCACCACGTTGACGCGGCCGGTCGACCCCAGGGCCTCGTCCAGGGCAAGGGCCGCCCGCTTCGGGTCCGCCGGTGTCAGCACCCGCACAGCCGGATCGCACGTCGCCAGCAGGGCGGTGGCCAGCGAGGGATCGCCGTGCGTGTAGACGTTGCGCCATCCGTACGAGGTCAGCAACAGGTTGAGGCTCGGCGCCGGGGTCCCGACGGTGAGTCGTCGGTGCTTGAGGTGGCCGACGAGTCCGGAAGTGAGGAGCGGCGCGAACGCCTCATAGGACACCAGGGCTCCGCGCCGGCCACTGGCGAGCCAGCCGGTCAGCCACCCCAGCAGAACCTCCTCCGCCAGGACCTCGGACACCCACGGCTCGTCCTGCAGCGCACCGAGGCGGTTCGAGGCGAGCTCGTCGGGGCTGAAGACGCGGAAGTCCCCTGCGGCGGCATGGCTCCGCAGCACCTGGCCCACGGCCTGTCCGAAGGCGCTGCCGTCCTGGGGCTCCGCGGAGACCGGCGGGGGCAGGGTCGGTGCGCAGACCGGGCGCTGTCCTGCCGCTTCGAGCGCGTCGGCAAGCTCTCCGGTCGGGCCCCCGTCGGTGTCGAACAACTCCTCCGGCCGGTACGAGGCGAGCCAGCGCGTCAGAAGCTCCCGCTGGCCGGCGTCCTCATGTGCCAGACCGAGCGGTGTCTTGTGGGTGTCGGCCGTACCGAGCAGAGCCAGTCCCCCGACCCGCTCGGGTCCGCTCCAGCCTTTCACGCACCGCAGGAAGACGGTGGTGCGCACACCGTCCACGACCTGTCGCACGGACTCCAGGAGCGCCTGCGCGAAGGTTTCGTGCTCCTCGCGGGAGGCGGAGGACACGTGCACCACTCGGCTCTGCCAGCCCAGCCCGGCCGCGTATCCGGTGAGTTCCCCGTCCGTCATCGCTCCCAGCAGGGACTGGTCGCCCATCCGGAAGCCGTTGACGTGAACGATCGGGACGACCGTGCTCCCGTGCAACGCTCGCGCGGCAAGCCAGGAGGCCGCCGTGGTGGGCGTCTCGCACTCGCCGTCGCCGATGATCGGGAGAACGACCCGATCAGGTGAGTCCAGTGCGAACCCGTGGCTGAACGCCAAGGCGCCGCCGAGACAGCCCCCAGGAGCCGCCCCCGCCGCGAGCAGGGGGTGAACCTCCGACCCGAGACCGTCCACCTCCGGGAAGTCGCGGGCCAGACGCGCCAGCCCCACAGCGTCGCGGGAGTACTGCGGACGCACGGAGGCGAGCTCTCCCGACAGCCACCCGAAAGCCAGCTGCACCACACCCGCATGGCCGGCACCGAGCACGGGGACCAGCGTCCGGGCAGGTGCCGCCTTCCCTGCCGCGAGCAGCGTATGGGCAAGGGCCCACGCGGTCCCGGGCACCGTTCCCCAGTGGCCCGCCGGTCGGCGCTTGATGTGGCCGGCGAGCAGCGGCTCCGCCAGGAGCACGTTCCCGTCGAGGTGCAGCAGCACCACCGACACGTAGACGGCAGCCCGCCAGAGCACGTCGGCTCGGTTCAGCACGGGGCCACCAGGCTCTCACCGTCGAACGTGAAGTACCACAGCGGCCGGTAACACTCCCAGGCCGCCGGACGAAGCCCGGCCGGGCCCACGATCCGTTCGATCTCCCGACGCGCCCGGAGGTAGAACTCCAGGGTTTCCGATCCGCCGGCCCTCAGACCGGCCATGATCGAGTTGTGCGCCTGGTAGACCTGGAAGTTCGGGAACTCGGTGACGAACGGCATCAACTCGGATACCCCGTCGCGAAGTTCCGCGAGGCTGTCCAAGCCGACTATGTAGGTGAACGACGTGGCGTGGCCGGCCGCCATCGCCCGCCGGAGAACCTCGGGCATCTCCTCGGTCGTCAGCACCGCCTTGCTGGCCTTGAGTAGCAGGTCCCGTCGGCCGAAGCACTCGGCGGTCAGCCGGAGCACGAAAGGCGCGACGTGCTGGGCCAGTTCCTCGAAAGCAGTGGCGCTCCGGATCACGGAGGTGAGGAAGCCGATCCGGGCGCCGATGTCGTGCGCACTGAGCACCTGACGCAGTCCGATCAGGTGGTCGACGGCGGCCCGCTCGCGCTCGAAGCAGCCGGTCGACACGGTGACCTCGCGCAGCTCGGTCAGATCGCGGTGGGGCTGCTGCTCGACCATGGCGGCGAGCAGCTCGCTCAGCTCCCGCTCCTCGGCGAGCCGGGGGTCTGCCGCTGCCTCCAGGGTGTTCGGGCAGAAGGCGCACCCCACGCAGCGGCTGCGAGCGTTGGGGTTGAGCGTGGCGGCGCGACCGCCGTCCCGGAAGTACCCGCCGACCGCCTCGTCGGCGGTGACCCGCTCGACGGTGGCGACGGGGTGCGCGGCCAGTATGAGCTCGTCTCCCTCCAGCCGGAACGGCGACGCCTCGGCGTTCAGCGGGACGATCACCATCCAGGAGACCTCGGGCCGAGTTGCCAGACGCACCGAGACGCGGCCCCGGTGGCGGGCGTGGACGGAGGAGATGCCGTACAGGTTGATCGCCATGAGCAGTGCGTCCTCAACCGGCACGCCGTGGCGATCGGCCATGCGTTCGACGTACGGGAGGGTGAGTGCCGCTGTTGATGAGTCTCCGAGGACTGCCGTCATGATCTGCTCTCCGTCGGTGTCTGGATCCGGCCTGGGATGAGTCGTCCGTCTGTACGCCGCGCTGGATGCGCCGTCCTCCCGGCCGCCGTCCAGGAGGATCGGCCCGTGCGGGCCTGCCGGGTTTCGTCCGACAGGCCCGCACGGTCTCTCGTCCGACTACCGGCCCGGGTAGGACGGCTGCGGAGTCGGCGGGGGAGGTAACGGCAGTGGCCGCGGCGCCTCCAGGCGATGCTGGTGGACGTCATGGCTGTGCCCCCTTCGGATCGGTGGTGCGCGATGGCGCCGGGACCAGGCGTTGCTGTCAGGTCCCGGTTTCGACCGCGGAGTCACGCAGTGCTTCGCGGTCGGGTTCGTGGTCGGCCGCCAGAGTGGGGCCGAGGTGATCAGCACAGAGCTGGTGCTGTGCCGTGACGCCGAGGAGCGTCAGTACGAGCAGGTGGCCGAGTGCCCACAGCCAGGCGAGCGCGGCACCGAACGGGTCGTGGCGCGCGCCGCGGTGTCGAGCAGGCGGCAACTGGTAGGCGTTCAAGCCGCATCAGCTCCGACCTCGGCCCACACGACCTTGCCGGAGTCCCTCTCCTCGACACCCCAGCGCCGGCACACCGCCTCGACGAGGAAGAGCCCGCGACCGCGCTCGGAGGTCGGCCTGGACTGTTCCAGGCAAGGCAGTTCCGGGCTTCCGTCCGAGACCTCGATCCGCAGCCCGCGGATGCAAGGAGCGAGGCGGACATCGAAGCAGGCGGAGGCCGCCGAGCCGCTGTGCAACACGACGTTGGCCGAGAGTTCGGAGGCCACCAGCTCGACATCGTCGATCAGCAAGGCGTCGAATCCCCACGCGTCCGCGATCCACCTGACCGACGTCCGAACCAGGGGCACCGAACTGGCAGACAGGACGAAACGCATCTGCACTGACACACAGCGGACTTCTTCGACCTGGGCGCTCCGTGTCATCACGTTGCCGCCATTCTGGACAGGGCCGCCCGGTGCCTGCCGGATGCGAGGTCGCTCAGAACCCTGGTAACGCGCCAGTGCCGCCTCCGCAGTGGATGCACTGGCCCGACGGCCGCGACGTTCCATCGCCATTCGTCCCCCATCTTCTTGCAACAGGCAGCCCATAGGCAGTGTTTGATGACAAGTCAGAAAGCTAGGAGGATGGGCGAGGCGGAACCCGGAAAATTCTTCCGGGGTGAGGAAACCGAGCAGCGCCAGGCTGGAGGCATGCGAGGAATGATCGAGACGCTGAGCATCGGGGAACGCGTGGCCTGGTACCGCCGCCGACGAGGCATCCCGCAGGAGGTACTGGCCGGCCTCGTCGGGCGGACCGCCGACTGGCTGAGCAAGGTGGAGAACGGCCGCATCGAACTGGACCGGCTCTCAGTGATCAAAGCGCTGGCCGCCGCCCTCGACGTGCAACTCGGCGATCTGCTGGTCGAGCCGTCCCTCATCGACTGGAGTACCGACGGCCGGGGTGGCGCGGTGCCGAAGTTGCGGGAAGCCCTCACGAACTACAAGCACATGTCGTCGCTACTGGCGTCCGAGAGCACCGGTCCGCCGCCGGACCTGGAAATCCTTCGAGCCGAGGTCGGTTCCGCGTGGTCGGCCTACCAGGATGCCCGATACGCGCGGGCCACCCGGCTCATCCCGGAGATCCTGGCGGACGCCCAGCGCGCTGTCCGTGCCCACGAGGGCGACGACCGGTCGAAGGCCAGAGCCCTGCTCGCGATGGCCTACCAGGGCGCGGCCATGGTGCTGACGAAGACAGGGGAGACCGATCTCGCGTGGATGGCCGCCGACCGGGGTCTGGCTGCCGCGCAGGAGTCGGGGGACCTGGTGGTCATCGGTTCCCTTTTCCGATCGGTCTCCCACTGCCTCCTGGCCGGTGGCCGCCTCACCGCAGCGCGGGACCTGGTGGCAGACTCGGCGGGATACCTGGAGAGCGGCCTCCCCGACGCCTCACCGACCTACCTGTCGATCTACGGGTCGCTCTTCCTCGTCGGCGCGGTGGCCGCGGCTCGGCTCGAAGACCGAGCCACAGTGAGCGCGTTCCTCGCCGAGGCGGACCAGGCCGCACAGCGCCTCGGTCACGACGCCAACCACATGTGGACGGCCTTCGGGTCGACCAACGTCGCCATCCACCGCATCTCAGCGGCCATGGAACTGGGAGACATTCAGGTGGCCGCAGACCAGGGACCTCGCGTGGACTCCTCCACCCTGCCGCTTGAGCGGCGGGTCCGGCACACTCTCGAAGTCGCCCGCGCCTACAGTGCACAGAACCGCATGGACGAAGCACTCGCGCTTGTCCTGGATGCCGAGGAACTCGCCCCCGAACAGGTCCATTACCACTTCATCCCACGGCATCTGGTGACCGTGTGGGTCCGGCAGCAACGCGGCAAGCCGAGCCATCTCCTCGCCGGCGTGGCCCAGCGGCTGCGCATCGTCGGGTAGCCCGGCGCAGACGACTACAGTCATTGCCATGAGCGACTCCGACGCCCCCGAGGCCGTTGCCCAGCCGCGCACCGCCGCCGGCGTGCTGTTCTTCGACGAAGCCGACCGCGTGCTTCTGGTCAAGCCCACATACAAGCCGGGCTGGGAGATCCCGGGCGGATACCTCCACCCCAGCGAGACCCCCAGCGAAGGCGCGGCCCGCGAGGTCAAGGAGGAACTCGGCATCACCCCGCCCATCGGCCAGCTCCTCGTCGCGGACTGGGCACCCCACCCGACCGAGGGCGACAAGCTGCTCTTCGTCTTCGACGGGGGCATCCTCCCTGCAGAGGGGCGAACTCAGATCAACCCGGACGGGGTGGAGATCGGCGAGTACGCCTTCCATGCCGCCGACCAGATCGACACGCTCCTCATCCCTCGCTTGGCTCGCCGAGTTCACGCTGCTCTTGGCGCCCGAGCGGGTTCGGCGACCGTCTACCTGGAACACGGGACACCCCGTCTCTCACCTTCGGGGTCGGCTCGCCGCGCCTCGGTACAGGGCTTGACTCACCACACGTGATGCCCAGCGCGGGTCGTCCGGGCTCCCACCGCTCCGGACCGTTCAGCCGGACTCCGTGCCGACCGCCACCTCGACGGCGAGGTGCCGGAGCCTGGAGGCGAGGAGCTCCATCTCGACGAACGTGCCCACGAGGCCGGCCGTCCTCAGCTCGGTCGCCAGGACGCGCGCTCGGGGCAGCGTCAGGCCGTACACCTCCCGCAGGGCCCGGAGAACGGGCACCATCCGTGCCTCCGGGTCCGTCAAGCGGAGGCGGGCGGGTCCGTGTTCCGCCAGGAGGGCCCGACGGATCTCCTCCGGCGTCTCGTCGCCGCTGTCCTGATCGCACCAGGCGACGGAACAGGACAGGCAGTACCCCTCGGTGCCCCAGCACAGCCGGCCGCGTTCGACGAACTGGCCGATGTCGAGCATCAGCACACCGCCGCACTCCGTGCATCGGGTGGTGACCGTCACGCCCTGGGTGATCACGGTGCTCCTCGTCGCTCGGCCTGCCCGTCCGTCGGCCGGCGCGTCGCCCGGCCCGCTCCGATGAGGCCGCACCGGCGCCTGCACGTCAACCGCATATCGCCGACGCCTCCCCGTGCCGTCCGGACGGGGCCGGCCGACGCGGGACGTCACGGGCCGGGGCTCTGGAGTGTCTCGACGGTTTCTTCTTGGACGCCTCACGGTCCCTCGTCGTCGGCTTCCTCGCCGTAGTGGCAGTGCCATCGCCCCCAGGGGACGTCCCAGGTGGGTGCGTCGGGGCCGGGACGGGGGATGACGGGCAAGGGCCCGGTGGCTGTTTCGATGAGGTGGATCAGTGTCCAGCCGACGCCGTAGCAGTCGTCGGGGCCGAAGCAGCCGGCGAGGGCGTGGGCTTCCTCAGTGGTGACGGGTTTGGTGATCGCATCCAGCTGCCGCCCGCGTCTGTCGATCTCTTCTTCGGCGGAGTCCCAGTCGGGCAGCGGTCCGTCGGCGACAAAGATCCGGACTTCGGTTCTCATGATGCGCCGCAGTCTTCCACGAAGGCCTGACAGGGCCCCCCTCAGGGCCGCTTGAAGGGAGTGCGCCCACGGGCGGCAGCGGGGATCCGCTCACACCCTGATCGACGCGCAGGTGCCGTGGAATCGCGGGACGCGACGAACGGTCAGGACGAGAGGTCAGGACGAGCGGCGTGGCTTGCCCCGCTTGGTGCCCTTGGGTGCGCCGGAGCCACCGCGGACGGGCCGGCCGGCCGTCCTGCCACCGGCCGACTTCCCTGCGGCCGACCGGCCGGAAGCGGACTTCCCGCCGGCGGACTTCCCGCCGACAGCCTTGCCTCCGGCAGACTTCCCGGCGGCAGGCTTGCCCCCGGCGGCCTTGCCTGCGGCGGGCTTGCGCTGGGCGCCGGTCGCGTCGGGGCGGCGCCGGTCGGACTGCTCCGGTGCCTGCGCCGCGGCAGGGGTGCGCGAGCTGTTCACGGTGCGCCCGCGGACGATCCCGATGAACTGCTCCACCAGGTCCGTGGTGGCGTCCTGGGGCCACGACAGGGCGACGCGCGACTCGGGGGCGCCCGGCACCGGCCGGTAGGTGAGGTCCCTGCGGTGGTGCAGGCGGGCGAGCGACTGCGGGACGAGGAGCACGCCGATGCCGGCGGCGACGAGTTCGACGGCGTCCCCGGTGGTCTCGGGGCGTTCGATCGCGGGGCGGCCCGGCAGGCCCTCCCAGGCGAGGGTGTCGTCGAGCGGGTGCAGCACGATCTCGTCGGCGAGGTCGTCCTCGGACACCTCGTCGACGGCGGTCAGGAGGTGGTCCTTCGGGACCACGACCACGGTCGTCTCGGTGTAGAGCGGGATCGCGCTGAGGTCCGCGCCGTCGACCGGCAGCCGGACGAGCCCCGCGTCGGCGTCGGCGCCGCGCAGCGCTCCGGACGCGTCGGCGGCGGTCACCGGGACGAGGGTGAGGGGGACGTCGGGCAGCCGCTCGTTCCAGATCCGCACCCACTTCGTGGGCGTCACTCCCGGGACATACGCCAGCCGGAACGAAGGGGATGCTTCCGAGCCTGTCACCCCGCCAGGTTACCGGTCGTGGTCGGAGGTGGTGCACACGCTCGATACCCTTGGACCCATGACGTCGCACAAGACACCCCAGACGATGAAGCCCGCGACCGCGGCGAAGAAGCTCGGCGTGTACCTCGAAGCCACGCCCGCCGAGTTCCAGGAGGGTGTCGTCTCGCGCACCGAGCTGAACACGCTGCAGTCCGACCCGCCGGAGTGGCTGCAGGAGCTGCGCCGCACCGGCCCGCACCCCCGCCCGGTGGTCGCGGCGAAGCTCGGCATCTCCATCGCCGGTCTCGCGCGCGGCGGGGTCTCCGAGGCCCTCACGACCGAGCAGATCGACGCACTGAAGGAGAACTGCCCCGAGTGGCTGCGGCGTGAGCGCGCCACCCAGGCGGAGGTCCGCAAGGAGACCGTGCGCATCAAGGAGAAGGCCGCGGAGCGCACCGACCAGCCCCGCCGCCCGCGTTCCTGAGCCCTCCCGAACCGCTCCCGGGCTCTCCCCAACCGCTCCCGAGTTCTCCTGACCGCTCCGCCCGGCGTACGAGCCCGGCGGTGCGGGCCGGCACGGGAGCGCGCGGCGGTGCGGTGCCCCCGCGCAGGGCTCCGCACCCGGGGCCGGTACACTGGAGCTGCGAAGGGGAGTAGTCCCGAAACACCGGCAGGTCGACATACTGGACGTCCGCACACCAGCGGGCGGCCCGGCCGCCGGGCCGCACAGGCCTCCGGGTAGGCGCGGTGGACGAGACCTTCGGCCAAGGCATGACCGGTGCCCGCATCCTGCGGGTGCCGACTTCGTCGTGCCGGGCCGAGAGTCCTCCCGCAGCCCTCGTCGAGGGTGTTCCGCGCAGGGTTCCGGGCCCGGCCCCAGCAGAAAGCCTCCCGGATGTCCCTCGACCCCCTGGCGATCGTCACCGCCTTCGGGCTGATCTTCCTCGCCGAACTCCCCGACAAGACGATGTTCGCATCGCTGGCCATGGGCACCCGCATGCGGCCGCTGTACGTGTGGCTCGGCACCTCCGCCGCCTTCATCGTGCACGTGGCGATCGCCGTCGGTGCCGGCAGCCTGATCGGGCTGCTGCCCGGCATGCTCGTCAAGCTCGTCTCCGCGGCGCTCTTCGCCTTCGGTGCGTTCGTCCTCCTGCGCAGCGGGGACGACGAGGACGGAGCGGACGGCGCCGGGAAGACCGTCACCGGCTTCTGGCCGGTCTGGACGACCGCGTTCACGGCCGTCTTCATCAGCGAGTGGGGCGACCTCACGCAGATCACCACCGCGAACCTCGCCGCGACCAACGGCGTGCTGTCCACCGCGATCGGTTCGGCCGCCGCGCTGATGTCCGTCTCCGCGCTGGCCCTCGTCGTGGGCCGGTTCATCGCGAAGCGCGTCCCGCTGCGCCTCGTGCAGCGCATCGGCGCGGGGTGCATGGCCGTCCTCGCGCTGTGGTCGCTGATCGAGGCGTTCGCCGGCTGACCGCGGCACCACGCCGCCCCTCGCGCGGGGCGGCCGGCCCCGGGGGTCCTCCGCTCACGCGGCGGGCCCCCGGGGCTTTCGTGTCTCCGGCCGCGGTCGGCGGGAGCGCCGGGGAGCGCCGGGAGGCGACGGTCCACCGTCGTCGGCCGTCTACACTTGCGTAGTCGCCGGGGTGGCGGATCGGCCGCTCCGGAGGGACTGCCGTCGACGGGCCGGAGCGAATGACACCCGCCCGGCGGGGCGGCGGCGGAACGGGGAGAGATGACCGACGCGAAGGACGCCAGGCGCCCGCAGGGCGAACTCGTCGCCGATGTACTCGCCGTGCTGTGGGCCGCCCGGGAACCGCTCACCGTCGGCCAGGTCAACGAGGCCCTCGACGGCGACCTGGCCAGGACCACCGTGACGACGATCCTCACCCGCCTCCACGAGCGGGGCACCCTGGCCCGGCACCGCGTCGGCCGCGGGTTCGTGTACGCGCCCGTGCACGACGCCCCCGGGCTGGCGGCCGGCAGGATGCACCGCGAGCTGCGCAGCGAACCCCACCGCGACCTCGTGCTGGAGCGGTTCGTCTCGACGCTGTCCGAGGACGACGAGGTGGTGCTGCGCCGGCTGCTGCTCGCCACGGAGGCCCCGGACGGCGACGCGCGGTGAACCTCCTCGTCGCCCTCGTCGTGCTCACGCTCGTCGGCCCGTGGCCGGCCGTGGCCGCCGCCCGGCGGCTGGCCGACCTGCTGCCGCCGAAGGCCGCGGGGTTCGTGCTGGCCGGCGCCGCGGTGGCACTCGCGGGCGCGACCGCGCTGGCCCTGGCCGTCCTGGTGGGCGGCGGGCTGCTCCACCTGCCGCCGATGGCCGCCGCCGGCCGGATGTCGCTGCCCTGGCTCGTGTCGACGTCGCCCGCCGCCGTGCCCGCCGCCCTCGCCGCGGGTACCGCGCTGGCCGCCGCGGGCCGGCTGGCGGCCCGCCGCTGGCGCGGTCAGCAGGCGCTGCTGCGCCGGACCTGGGAGGCCGTGGACGCACACCCGGTGGGCGGCGACCTGACGGTCCTCCCCGACGCCGCGGCGGACGCCTACGCGCTCCCCGGCCACCGCGGACGCCGCGGCCGGGTCGTGGTGACCGCGCCGATGCTGCAGGCGCTCGGGCGGCGCGAGCGGGACGTCCTGCTCGCTCACGAGCGGGCCCACCTCGCCGGGCGGCACCATCTCCTCTCACGGGCGGCCCGGATCGCGAGCGCCGCGCACCCGGCGCTGCGCGGGCTGCGGGCTCCGCTGGCCTTCCATCTGGAGCGGTGGGCGGACGAGGACGCCGCCGCGGCGGTCGGCGACCGCCGGCTGGCCGCTGCCGCCGTGGCCCGGGCGGCGCTGGCCGCCTCGGACACCGGCCGACGGGAGGGGCTGCTGCTCGCGGCAGCCACCGGGCCGGTGCCGCGCCGGGTCCGGGCCCTGCTGTGCCCCGCGCCGCGGGTACCGCGTGGCCGGGCGCTGCGGGTCGCGGCCGCCGGGCTGCTGGCCCTGGTCGCGCTCTCGGTGATGCTCAGCGTCGGTTCGGCGTACGAGCTGCACGAGTACGTGGAGCAGGCCCGGTCGGTGGTGCGGGGCCGCTGAGCCGCCCGAGCAGCGGCGGCCACAGGCCCAGCCAGGCCGCCGCGAGAAGCCAGCCGCCCACGACGTCGAGCGGCCAGTGCACGCCGAGGTACACGCGGCTCACGCCGACGGCCGCCGCCGCGAGGAGCAGCACGGCGCTCACGGGCACCGCCCGTGAGCGCGGCACCGTACGGCCGATCGCGTGCGCGAGGAGGCCCGCGGCGACCGCCGCGGTGAAGGCGTGCCCGGAGGGGTAGGCGTGCGCGCCGGGTGGCGGGCCTGCCCAGTCGGCCGCGGGGGGACGGGGCCGGGCGAGCGCGAGCATCAGCCCGGTGCGCAGCAGTTGGCCGGCGGCGAGCACGGCGACGGGCGCGCACAGGGCCGCGAGGCGGTATCCGGTGGTGCGGGCGGCCCGGGCCGCGAGCGTTCCGGCGGCGGCCGCCGCCAGGTAGGGCGGCAGCCCGGTGCCCAGCCGGGTGAGGGTGCCGACGGCGTGCGCCGCCGCGTCCGGCCGGTGGGCGAGCACCCAGGCGTGCACCGAGCTTTCCGCGGCCCAGGGGGCGCCGCCGTGCGCGGTGGCGGCCGCCGTCACGACGGCGAACAGGAGCAGCGGGAGCACCGCCGGAGCGGCGGCACGAGCGGCGCGGGCGGCACCGGCGGAGCGGACGGGCGCGGGGGCGGGCGCAAGGGCAGGCGGGGTCGGGTCGTCCGCGGGCGGCCCGGCCTGCGGCGGGATCACCCGTCCACCGGTGGTCCGGGGCATCGGCGGGAGCGCCTCTCTCTGGAGGTGCGCACGCCGCACCCTGGACCGTCTACATCACTGTCGACAGACTACAGCGATGTAGACGGACGAGGCCGCCCGGTGGTTCCGCACCCCGCCGCGCGACCGGAAGGCGCCGCGACTCCCCCGCCGCCGGAGCTCAGGCCGTACCGCCGGCGCGCGTCAGCCCGAGGTCGTACGCGAAGATCACCGCCTGGACGCGGTCCCGGGCGCCGATCTTCGCCATCACCCGGCTGACGTGGGTCTTCACCGTCGACTCGGCCAGCACCAGCCGCTCGGCGATCTCGCCGTTCGTCCAGCCCCTGGCCATGGTCACGAGGATCTCGCGTTCGCGTTCCGTGAGCGCCCGGTAGCGCGGGTCGTCGCTCTCGGTGCCGGCCACGCGGACCGGCAGGTGGTGCGCGTACGCGTCCAGCAGTCGGCGGGTGAGCCTCGGGGCGATCACCGCGTCGCCGGAGGCGACCGCCCGGATCCCGGCCAGCAGCTCCTCCGGCAGGGCGTCCTTCAGCAGGAATCCGCTGGCCCCGGCGCGCAGCGCGGCGTGGGCGTACTCGTCCATGTCGAAGGTGGTCAGCACCAGGACCCGGGAGCGCCCGCCGTCGGCGACGATCCTCCGGGTGGCCTCGATGCCGTCCATTCCCGGCATCCGCACGTCCATCAGCACGACGTCCGGGCGCAGCTCGGCGGCGCGGCGCACCGCCTCCGCGCCGTGCGCGGCCTCGCCCGCCACGGCGGTGCCGGGTGAGCTTTCGAGCAGCATGCGGAAGCCGAGCCGCTGGAGCGGCTGGTCGTCCACGATGAGGACGGTGGTCACGGGGTGCTGCCTCCGGGGTCGGCGGGCGGGTCGAGGATCAGGCGGGCTTCGACGGTCCAGCCGCCGCCGGGTCGGGGCCCGGCGGCGACCGTGCCGCCGTAGAGGGCGGCGCGCTCCCGCATGCCGACGAGGCCGTGGCCGCCGCCGGGCGGCGGTGCGGCGCCGCGGGGCGGGTCGGTGAGCTGCGGGTCGGTGAGCTGCGGGCCGACGGGCCCGCGGTCGTCGACGCGAATGCCGACCGTCGGGCCGTCGACGGTGACCCGGACCTGCGCGGAGGTCGTGCTGCCGGCGTGCTGGAGGGTGTTGGTCAGCGCTTCCTGGGCGATCCGGTACACCGTGAGCTGGGCACCCAGGTCGAGGGTGTCGAGCGGGCCGCTCGTGCGGTAGGTGACGGTCGGGCCGGCGGCCCGGATGCGTTCGCAGAGGTCGTCGAGGTCCGCGACGCCGGGCTGCGGCCGGAGCACGGCGCCGTCCTCGCGATCGGCCCGCAGCACGCCGAGCATCCGGCGGATCTCCCCCAGCGCCTCGCGGCCGGTGCCGGCGATCAGGCGCAGGGCCTCCCGGCCGCGTCCGGGGTCGGCCTCGGCCGCGTACGCGCCGCCGTCCGCCAGGCCGATGATCACCGACAGGTTGTGGCCGATGATGTCGTGCATCTCCCGCGCCACCCGGGCCCGCTCGTCCGCGGCGGCGAGCGCGGCGCGCTGGTCGCGTTCGACCTCCAGCTGCACGGCGCGCTCGCGCAGCGCCGCCATGTGGGCGTGCCGGATCCGCAGCGCCAGCCCCAGGGCGACCGACGCGGTCGCCGCGCTGAGCAGGAAGAAGAGGGCGTCGCCGACGGTCACCACACCGGACACCCGCAGGGCGACGAGACCCAGCGCCCCGGCCATCACCGCGCACGCCCACGGCAGGTGCCGGAGCCGGCCGTGCAGGGCGAGACCGTAGAGGGCGATCAGCAGGGCGACGTCCGCGCGGACCATCACGAGCAGGGCCCACTGCAGTGTGAAGACGGCGGCGATCACCGCGAACGCCCCGGTGGGCGCCCGGCGTCGCCACCACAGCGGCAGCACCAGGGCGAGCTGGAACGCCAGCGTGCCGGCCACGGGCAGCCGGGTGAACCTGAGTTTCGCTTCGTGGCGCCCGGCCCCGTCGTGCACGAGGTCGGGCAGGCAGAACATCGCGAACACCGCGACCACGACGAGGGTGTCCAGGACCCACGGGCGCTCCCGGTCGAGGCTGCGCAGCCGCCGCCCCGCCGCCACCAGCCGGACGATCACGGGGTTGGCGGAGAACGCCTCCAGCCCCGGCGGGGAGAGCGCGGGGAGGGCCACCACGGGGTCGGCGGGCAGGTCGGTACGCACAGGGGTCACCCGTCCATGATGGGCGGACGCCGGCGGCCGGCCGACCACGAGGGTCGTCCGGACGCCGGCGTCGCACGGTGGCGCCCTCCCGGGCAGGACGTCGGCAGCGCACCGGCCGGGGCAGGAGTGGGCCCGGCCGGGCGGTGGCACCGGGGACCCGTCAGGCGTCGGTGCGGACCAGGCGCCAGGCGGCACCGGCCAGCGCCAGCGCCGTCCAGCCGACGAGGACCGCCAGGCCGGCCGCCGGCGTCAGGGTGCCCGCCGAGTGGTGCAGGGCGAACGCCGCCTGGCCCGCGGCGCTGGGCAGGTACGGGCTGATGTCGTCCTGCCAGGAGCTCGGCAGCAGGCCGATCAGGCCGGGGATCAGCATCAGCACGGCGACCAGCACCGAGATGCCGCCCGCCACCGACCGCAGCAGCGCGCCGAGGGCGGCGCCGATCACGCCTACCAGGCCGAGGTAGAGCCCGGCGCCGAGCAGGCTGCGGACGACGCCCGGGTCGGAGATCGTCAGCGCGGCGGGTGTGCCGGAGACGATTCCGCTGCCGACGAGGAAGGCGGCGAACGCGCCGACCGTCCCGGTCAGCAGGGCGACCACGCCGTAGACGGCGGCCTTCGACCAGAGCACCGGCAGGCGGCGCGGCACCGCCGCCAGGGTGGAGCGGATCATGCCGGTCGAGTACTCGCCGGCCGTCACCAGCACGCCGAGGACACCGAGGGCCAGCTGCCCGAAGTTCGTGCCGAACAGCGACAGCTGCACGGCGGTGGCGTCGGCGAAGTCCCGGTCGAGGCGCTCGCCAGAGGTGATCCGCGACTTGTAGTGCGCGGAGGCGATGATGCCGAACGCCACCACGAACAGCAGGGCCAGGCCCAGCGTGATCCAGGTGGAGCGCAGCGACCACAGCTTCGCCCACTCGGCGCGCAGCACACGCCGGCCGGTGACCCGGTAGACGGGCCGGGGGCCGGCCGCCGCCGCGTGGTCGGCGGTGTGGATCGGGGCAATCGTGCTCATGCCGCCCTCCCGGGGGTGTCGACGCCGGTGGTGCCGTGGTACTCGACGGCATCCCTGGTCAGCTCCATGAACGCCTCCTCCAGGGACACCGCCCGGGCCGTCAGTTCGAACAGGGCGATGCCGTGCGCGGCTGCCGCCAGCCCGATCTCACGGGCGGACAGCCCCGCCACCTCCAACTCCTCCGACCCGGCCCGGCCGGTGATCTCCACGCCGGGCGCGGACAGCACCTCCCGCAGACGCGCCGGGTCGGCGCTCGCCACCCTCACCGTGTCGCCGCCCGCCCGGCGGACGAGCTCGGAGACCGTGGTGTCGGCCAGCAGACGGCCGCGGCCCACGACGATCAGGTGGTCGGCGACCAGGGCCACCTCGCTCATCAGGTGCGAGGAGACGAAGACCGTACGGCCCTCGGCCGCGAGCGTGGTGAGCAGGTTGCGGATCCACAGGACGCCCTCGGGGTCGAGGCCGTTGACGGGCTCGTCGAGCATCACCGTGGCCGGGTCGCCCAGCAGCGCCGCCGCGATGCCGAGCCGCTGCCCCATGCCGAGCGAGAACGCCCCGGCGCGCTTCTTCGCGACGCTCTGCAGACCCGTCAGCCCGATCACCTCGTCGACCCGGCGGCGCGGGATCCCGTGCGTGTGGGCCTGCGCCATCAGGTGGTCGAAGGCCGACCGGCCGGGGTGGATCGACCGTGCCTCCAGCAGTGCGCCCACCTCCTGCAGCGGGGAGGTGTGCTCGGCGTACCGCCGCCCGTTGACGGTGACCGATCCGGCGGTCGGGGCGTCCAGGCCGACGATCATCCGCATCGTGGTGGACTTCCCCGCGCCGTTCGGCCCGAGGAAGCCGGTCACCGAACCCGGCCGGACGGTGAAGTCCAGACCGTCGACGGCCGTCTTCTCGCCGTACCGCTTCGTCAGCTGCTGCGCCTCGATCATCGGTGCTCCCTCGCGCTCGCCACCCGGCGCTCCGGCCGGCCCACCGCCCACGCTAGGGCCGGTACCGGCCGCACACCGCGGTACCGGGGGTGCGACCCACGCCGATCGGGTGGTACCGCGGTACCACGCCGCCCCGGACGGTCCACCGCGGAGCCGCGTCGAGGGCCACCGCCAGCTCCGTTGTCAGCGCCGTTGTCAGGGCCGCCGTCGGGATCGCGGTCACGGTTCGAAGCGGTAGCCCATGCCGGCCTCGGTGAGGAAGTGGCGGGGGTGCGAGGGGTCGTCCTCCAGCTTGCGGCGCAGCTGGGCCATGTAGACGCGCAGGTAGTTGGTCTCGGTGCGGTAGGCGGGCCCCCAGACCTCGTGGAGCAGCTGCTTCTGCCCGACGAGGCGTCCGGCGTTGCGGACGAGGACCTCCAGCAGGTGCCACTCGGTGGGGGTGAGCCGGACGTCGGCGCCCCGGCGGTGGACCTTCTTCGCGGCCAGGTCGACGGTGAACGACGCGGTGGTGAGCACGGCCTCGACCGCGTCCGCGGGCAGCGGTTCGGCGCGGCGGACGGCGGCGCGCAGGCGGGCGAGGAGCTCGTCCATGCCGAACGGCTTGGTGACGTAGTCGTCGGCCCCGGCGTCGAGGGCTTCGACCTTCTCGCCGGACGCGTGCCGGGCGGAGAGCACGATGATCGGCACCCGGGTCCAGCCGCGCAGGCCGCGGATGACGTCGGTGCCGTCCATGTCGGGCAGGCCGAGGTCGAGGACGACGACGTCGGGCGGGTGCGCGGCTGCCGCGGCGAGCGCCCCGGCACCGTCGTGGGCCGCGTCCACCTCGTACTTGCGCGCCTTGAGGTTGATCACCAGGGCGCGGACGAGCTGGGGTTCGTCGTCGACCACGAGGACGCGGGTCACGAGGGGAGACCGCCTTTCTGCCGGTGCGGTGCGGGGCCGGGTCCTTCGGAGCCGGGCCGCGCGGAGTCGGCCGGTGAGGAGTCGGCCGGGATCAGGGGGAGGGTCACCACCATGGTGAGGCCGCCGCCGGGGGTGTCCTCGGCGGTGAGTTCACCGCCCATCGCCTCGGTGAAGCCGCGTGCGACGGCCAGCCCGAGGCCGACGCCGTTGCCGCGGGGCGCGTCGCCGTGGCGCTGGAACGGCTGGAAGATCCGTTCCCTGGCATCCTCCGGGACGCCGGGGCCGCGGTCGACCACCCGCAGTTCGAGGCGCCCGGCGCCGGGCAGGTCGAGCACCTCGGCGCGGACGGTGACGGGGACGCCGGGCGGGGTGTACTTGACGGCGTTCTCGACCAGGTTGGCGACGACGCGCTCCAGCAGGCCCGCGTCGGCGGGGACGAGCGGCAGGTCCTCCGGCACGTCCAGGCGCACGGTGTCGGCGGGGACGGCGGCGAGCGCGAGCGGCACGACCTCGTCGAGGTCGATGTCGCGGGTGAGCGCGGTGACGCTGCCGGTCTGCAGCCTGCTCATGTCGAGCAGGTTGTTGACGAGGTGGTTGAGCCGGTCGGCGCCGTCCTCGATGCCGGCGAGGAGTTCGGCCTCGTCCTCGGGGGCCCACGCGACCTCGTCGGAGCGCAGCGAACTGACGGCGGCCTTGATGGCGGCCAGCGGGGTGCGCAGGTCGTGGGAGACGGCGGCGAGCAGGGCGGTGCGGATGCGGTTGGCGTCGGCGAGGCGGCGGGAGGCCGCGGCCTCCTCGGTGAGACGGCGGTGCTCCAGGCGGGCGGCGGCCTGGGCGGCGAAGGCCGCGAGGATCCGGCGGTCCTCGGCGGGCAGCACCCGGCCGGTGAGGACGAGGGAGAAGCGCTCCCCCGCGGGCACGTCGACCGCGGCCTCCTCGGGGGATGCCGCCGGGTGCGGCCCGGCTGCGGCGAGGCAGTGCCAGGAGCCGTGGTCTCCGGTGTGTTCGAGCAGCGCGGCGGACTCCGCCTGGAAGGTGTCGCGCACCCGGGCGAGCAGTGCCGCGACGGTGTCCTTGTCCGGCTCGGCCCCGCCGGCGAGGAAGGCGAGCACCTCGGCCTCGGCCCGGCTGCGGGCGGCGAGCTGGGCCCGGCGGGCCGCGAGGTCGACGACGGAGGCGACCGAGATGCCGACACCGACGAAGACCGCCAGCCCCAGGATGTTCTCCGGGTCGGAGATGGTGAAGGTGTGGGTGGGCGGGGCGAAGTAGTAGTTGAGCAGCAGGGAGGCGGCCAGCGCGGAGGCGATCGCCGGGAAGACCCCGCCGAGCAGGGCGGCGCCGACCGTCAGGCTGAGGAAGAGCAGCATGGCGGTGGGCAGCCCGAGACCGGCGCCGGTGCCGACCAGCAGCAGGGTGAGCAGCACCGCGCCGCCGCAGCCGAGCAGCCAGCCCGCCAGGGTGCGCACCCGGCCCAGCCGGACGGGCAGCCTCCCGGGCAGGGCGGGCCGGCCCGCGGCGGCGTGCTCGTGGGTGACGACGTGCACGTCGATGTCGCCGCACTCGCGGGCGACCGTGGCGCCGACCCCGGGGTCGAGGAGGTAGCGCCAGGCCTTGCGGCGGCTGGTGCCGAGGACGATCTGCGTCGCGTCGGCCCCGCGGGCGAAGTCGAGGATCGCGGTGGGCACGGTGTCGCCGAGCACCGGGTGGTAGGTGCCGCCGAGGTCCTCCACGAGCCTGCGCTGCTCGGTGAGTTCGGGCAGGGGGGCGGCGGGCGCGGCGTCGGGGCGGACGACGTGGACGGCCAGCAGTTCGCCGCCGGCCCCGCGGGCGGCGATCCTGGCCGCGCGCCGGATGAGCGTGCGGCCCTCGGGCCCGCCGGTGAGGCCCACGACGATGCGCTCCCGGGTGGGCCAGGTGGCGTGGATGGCGTGCTCGGTGCGGTAGTGCCTGAGGTACTCCTCGGCACGGTCGGCCGTCCAGAGGAGGGCGAGCTCGCGCAGCGCGGCGAGGTTGCCGGGGCGGAAGTAGTGGGAGAGGGCGGCGTCGACGCGGTCGGGCGGGTAGACGTTGCCGTGGGCGAGGCGGCGGCGCAGGGCCTCCGGTGTCATGTCGACGAGTTCGACCTGGTGGGCCCGGCGCACCACCTCGTCGGGCACGGTCTCCCGCTGCCGCACACCCGTGATGGTCTCGACGACGTCGCCGAGCGACTCCAGGTGCTGGATGTTGACGGTGGAGAGCACGTCGATGCCGGCGGCGAGCAGTTCCTCGACGTCCTCCCAGCGCTTGGCGTTCCTCGAACCCGGCACGTTGGTGTGGGCGAGCTCGTCGACGAGGGCCAGGGCTGGGCGCCGGGCGAGCACGGCGTCGACGTCCATCTCGGTGAAGGTCGCGCCGCGGTGCTCCAGCCGCCTGCGCGGCACCGTCTCCAGGCCGTCGAGCAGTCCGGCGGTGCGCGGCCTGCCGTGGTCCTCCACCAGGGCGACGACGACGTCGGTGCCGCGCTCCGCCCGCCGGTGGGCCTCGCCGAGCATGGCGTACGTCTTGCCGACCCCGGGCGCCGCACCGAGGTGGATCCGCAGCCTGCCGCGCCCCATGTGCACCAGTCTCGATAGAGCCGTCGCGCCCGACCCGGTCGGACACGTGTTCACCGGGTACGAGCGTAGGTGCACGGACGGCCGCAACGCCCCTTCCGCCCCACTTGCGGCTTTCGTCCTAGCGTCTTCTTGACGCTGCGCGGCACGCCCCGGGCCGCCGCGTCCGGCCCGGCGGGGTGCGTCAGTGGGCGCGGACCTGGACGACGGCGTGGCGGCCGACGGTGCGCCACGCCTCCCCGTCGGCGTCCAGGCGGGCCACCACCGCCGCGTCCAGGCCGACGGCGACGTCCGACTTGAGCGTGCGCAGCGCGGCGACCGGGGACGGGAAGCCGGCGGCCGCGTCGGCGAAAGCCGTGGTCGGCGGCCACGACCGGTCGCCGACCAGGCGCCGGTAGTTGAGGTCGCCCTTGACGATCGTCATCGCCGCGCCGGAGAGGTCCGCCCGCAGGTCGTCCGGCATCGCGTCGAACGGCAGCGGCGCGCAGAGGAACGGGTGGGTGCGGACCTCCAGCAGGCCGTCCGTCATCGCCTGCCACAGCCGTGCGCCGACGGCCTTCGCCTCCGCGCCCGGGGCGCTGCGCAGCCGTCCGAGCGCCGCCACCACGTCGGCGGTGGTCGCGTCGGAGACGAAGTAGGGCTGCGGCTTCACGAGGAGGACCACCCCGGAGGCCCACCCGGCGCCCAGGAGGTGGTCGATCAGCGCCAGGTCGGGCAGCAGCTCCGGACCGGCGTTGTCGGCGAGCAGGCAGACGCGCCCGCCGTCGGCCCGCCGCAGGGCGGACCAGAGCAACGGCCCGTCGTCGGCGAGCATCCCGCCGGCGGCCCCGGACGGCCCCGCGGTGATGCGGAAGCTCAGGTCGGCACGGTTCCCCCAGAGCGCCGAGGCGAGGAGGGTCTCCGCGCGGGCCTCGTCGGGCAGCGCCGACAGGTCGTCCAGCGCGGCGAGTTCCCCGTCGACGGCCGCGCCGGCCAGCTCCGCGTCCTTGAACGGCGCGAACGGGTCGACGCCCTGCCACGTACCCGGACGGAAGTAGCCGGTGGCGTCGAGCAGCCGGCGGTAGAACCAGCTCTCCGCCCACAGGAACGGCGCCTCGCCCCACGGCCGGCCCCACAGTCCGCTCCCCCACGCCAGCCACTCCGCGTGGTCGTGCAGGTCGGCCGCCGGCGGTTCCAGGACGCCCTCCGTGCTCTCCGCGAGCAGCCGCTCCACCGCCGCCCGCTCGGCGGGGCCGTACGGCAGCGCGTCGAGCACCTGCCGGACGAGCACCGGATGGCGCTCGTGGAACACGCCCCAGGCGAAGGAGCCCGTCACGTCGGCCCGGATCACGGGTGCGGTCGGCATGGGACGCGTCCTCCTTCGTGGGCGGCCGCAGCCGCGGCCGCGGGCCGTACGGCACGGCTGCTCCGACCCTAGGGCCTGACCGTCGCCGCCGGGATTCGCCGTGCGCTGGGGTGCGCCGGGGTGCGGACCCGCATGTCCGCCGAATCGGTGTGCGAAACGGGGTTTGGTGGTGGGCCGGGCCGGTCAGGCGCGGGGAGGGGGTGCCCGCAGAACCGGACGAAGGGAAGCGGCGACGTGAAGACGAGTGTGAACGGCGGTCGGCCCGCGACGGCGGCCCGACCGAACGGCACGGTCGGCGGCACCGGACCGAGTGCCACCACCGGTGCCGGCCCGGCCACCGGCGCATCCCGGCCGGTGAACGAGCTGGTGCACGAGGCGACCGAGCTGGCCTCCCGGCTGGTGCGGCAGGAGGTGCAGCTCGCCAAGGCGGAACTCACCGAGAAGGGCAAGCGGGCCGGCCTCGGCGGCGGGCTCTTCAGCGGCGCAGGGCTGCTCGCGATCATCGGCCTCCAGGCCTTCGTCGCGGCCGCCATCGCCGGCCTGGCCCTGGTCATGCCGCTGTGGGCGGCCGCCCTGGTCGCGGGCGGTGCCCTGATGCTGATCGCCGCCGTCCTCGCCCTGGTCGGCCGGGGACAGCTGAGAAAGGCGGGTTCCCCCGTTCCCGAGCAGGCGATCGCGACCACCAGGACCGACATCGACGTGATCAAGGAGCGTGCACACCGATGACCTCCAAGCACAACACCGGCGGGGCCGCCCCCACCGCGGCGGAGCTCACCTCGCAGATCGCGGACACCCGCGACAGGCTCGCCGACACCGTCGAGCAGCTCGCGGCCAAGGCCGACGTCGGCGCCCGGGTGCGCGACGCCGCCGACCACGCCAAGGAACGCGTCAGCCGCACGGCCGACCAGGCCAAGGAGCGGTTCGGCCGCACCGCCGACCACGCCAAGGAGCGGGTCGGCCACACGGCCGACCACGCGAAAGAACGCGTCAGCCACACGGCCGACCAGGCCAAGGAACGCGTCGGCCGCACCACCGACCAGGCCAAGGAACGCGTCAGCCACACGGCCGACCACGCCCGGCACGTCGTCGAGGACCGGGTCGGCGGCGCCGCGCACAGCGTGCGTGCCGGCGGATCCCGGGTGAAGGAGCACGCCGCCGGCTTCGCCGACACGGCCGGTGCCGCCGTCGGGGAGCACTCGGAGGGCTCGGCCCGCGAGATGGCTCTGGAGGTCGCCCGGTACGGCGGGCCGGTGCTCGCCGCGGTCGGCGGCGTCATGCTCGGCACCGCCGTCGTGCTGGCCCTGACCCGCCACCGGAGGTGACCGGCCGGCTCTCCCCCGCGGGACCCGCCGCGCTCACGTGCCCCGACAGCGCGTCCCCGCCGAAATCCGGGTGACGAACGTCCTGCCGACGGCGACGATGCCTGGTGGCCGACCGGACGAGTCGGCCACCGGGCGGCACGGGACGGCCTGACGCCGCACCCGACGGGTGATGCAGCCGGGTACCACAACAAACTTCGCCACCAACCACGTCGGAGGACGCGGGGCGGGTTTCGCTACAGTCCGTGCCATGAGCGATCACGTGCACGCACCGTTCGGCGGTTTCCCGTCCGTCCACCTGGCGCTGGAGGTCTGCGACCTGCTCGCACCCCCGGTGGCGGACGCCCTCAAGAACTGGGACGACCGCGCGGCGGCGGAGTCCGTGCTGTACGTCGACACCGATCCCGACAAGGCCGACACGGCGGTGTTCTGCGAGACCTACGGCGTGCAGCCGGAGGTGTCGGCGAACTGCGTGGTCGTGGCCGCCAAGCGCGGGGGCGAGGTGACCCTCGCCGCGGGCCTCGTGCTGGCGCACACCCGGCTGGACGTCAACCGGGCGGTGCGTACGCACCTGGGCGCGCGCAAGGCGTCGTTCGCGCCGATGGACACCGCTGTCGAGGAGACCGCCATGGAGTACGGCGGCATCACCCCCGTCGGCCTCCCGGCCGCCTGGCCGCTGCTGGTCGACGCGGCGGTGGCCGCGGCCCCGCACGTGCTGGTCGGCAGCGGACGGCGGCGCGGCAAGCTCATCCTCCCCGGCTGGGCGGTGGCCGCCCTCCCGCGCGCCGAGGTCATCCCGGGTCTGGCCGGCTGACCCGCCCGCTGGCGGGCCCCGCCGGGGTCAGCCGGCCGGGAGGACGGCAACCGAGGCCGATTCCGTGCGCAGCCGCACCTGGTGGGCGGCGCCGGGACGATCGGGCAGGGCGATCCTGACGTCCGCGGAGACCGCGTCGGAGGTGAAGGCGTAGGCGTCGTCGGCGGCCGCGGCGGGCAGGCGCAGGGCCACGGAGGCGGACACCGATTCGAGGGAGAGCGCCCGGGGCGGGGTGGTGAAGGCGAGGTCCGCGCTGCCGGAGCGGACGGCGACGGCAGCCCGCTCCGGGTGCAGGCCGACGGCGGTGAAGCGGACGGACGCGAGGGAGAGGTCGAGGTCGCCGTCGAGTCCGGACAGCGAGATCTCCCCGGAGGACTGGCGGACCGTCAGCGGGGTGCCGGCCGGCAGCGACAGCTGCAGCAGGCCGTGGCAGGGGCCGAGCGGGACGCCGTCGTCGGTGGCGCACCGCACCGGGAGGACGCCGTCCGACAGGGCGGGGCCGAACTCGACGTGCCCGAAGGTGTCCCGGCCCTCCGGCACGTACGTGGCGGTGGCCTCGGTGCCGGGGCCTGCGGCGATCTCCAGGCGGCCCGACACGCCGTCCAGGAGGATCGGCCCGGGGTGTGCCCCGGAGACGGCGGGCGGCGGCCCGGCCGGCCCGTCGGGGTTGCCGGCCCCGGCCCGGTGGGCGCGGGAGTCGGGCCGGGTCAGCAGCACGGCGGCGGACGCGGCGACCGCCAGGCAGACCACGGCGACGGCGGCCCGCCACCACGGCCCGCGGCCACCGGGGCGGCGCGGGCCCGTGGCGGGCTGCGGCGGACGGACGGGCTGGGGCGGCCAGGTCGGCTGCGGCGGCCGGGACGGCGGGGCGGGTACGGTCATGTCCGTCGTCTGCCCCGTCTGTCTCCCGGCACACGGCCGCCACTGACGCCCGGTCAGTCCCTAGGTGTGTCGGGGGCCGGGACGACGCCGCGGGTGCCGCGCCGCAGCACCAGGCGCAGGGCGTGGACGGGCTCGGCGGCCTGCCGGTCCCACCGCACGTCGAGGACGGTGTACGCGGGGTCGTCGGCGAGCCAGTCCGAGGCCGCGCGGAAGACCGCCGCCGGGTCGTTGCCCGCGAGCACCAGCGTGCCGGGTTCCTCCACGGCCACCCAGAGGTCGATGTGGTGGTTGACGAAGGCGCTCGTGCGGGCCCGCAGGTCGTCGGCCAGCGTGGCGGATGCCTGATCGGTCGTCATCGTTCCTCCTCGTTCGTGCGTGCAGCGTTCGTGCGTGCAGCGTGATCGTCCGACACATGCCCAGCGCGGGCGCCGTCATGCGGGCCTGCGGGCGGCCTGACGCCCGGTCACGCATCCGGCCCAGCCCGGGAACCGGCCCGGGCGTCACCTGCTGGTAGAATGACGGTGTCGGCCTTCGGCGCGCCATCAGCGCCCGGAGGCTTTTTTCATGCCCTCCCAGCCCGTACACCCTCCGGTCCCGTCCGCCTCCGCGCCCGTCGCCACACCACCCCCCGCCACGCCACTTCCCGCCACGCCGTCTCCTGGCACGCCCGCATCCGCGTCGGGCCGTCCGGCGGCCCCCGGCTACCGCGCCCTGCTCCGCAACGGCGAGTTCGCCGGCCTGTACGCGGGCTTCGCCCTCACCGTCGTTGCGAGCACCCTGTCGGGCTTCGCGCTCGGCACCCTGGTCGACGACCGCACCGGCTCCGCCTTCCTGACGGCCGTCAGCATGTACGGCGGCTCGTTCGCCATGGTGCTCGGCGCGCTGACGGTGATGTCGGTGGCGGACGGACGCCGTCCGCGCCGGACCCTCGTCGCGCTCCAGTGCCTGGCGTTCGCGGGCGCCGCCGTGCAGGCGGTGCCCGGGCTGCCGTTGGCCGCCCGGTTCGCCCTGCTGCTGGTGCCGGGCTTCTTCCAGTCGCTGGCGACCGGCACGCGGATGGGGCTGCTCGCCGAGGTCGTGCCGGACGCCACCCATGCGATGGCCCGTTCCCTGATGAACATCACGGCCGGCGGCACCGCCGTCCTCGGCTACGCGGTGGGCGCGGTGCTGCTGCACCGCCTGGGCCCGCACGGGGTCTTCCTCGTCGCCGCCGCCGCGGCGGGGCTCGGCGCGTCCGTGGTGGCGGCGACCGTCCGGGAGCACTCGATCCGCCTCACCCGCCGCCCGGGCCTGCGGCGGACGTGGACGGTGAACCGTGCCCTGCTCGCCGACCCGGGCCGCCGGGTCCTGCTGCTGAACCTCTGGGTGCCCAACGGCCTGGTCGTCGGCTGCGAGGCGCTGTTCGTGCCGTACGCGCCCGACCGTGCCGGGGTCCTGCTGGCCGCGTCGGCGGCCGGCATGCTCCTCGGCGACCTGGTGGTCGGGCGGCTGCTGACCGCGGAGCGGCGGCGCCGGTCGGCGTTCGCCCTGAGGCTGCTGCTCGCCGCTCCGTTCCTGCTGTTCGTGCTCCGGCCGCCGTTGCCGGTCGCGGTGGCCGCGGTGTTCCTCGCCGGGGCCGGGTTCGCCGCCACCCTGCCGCTCCAGGAGCGGCTGCTCGCACTGACGCCCGCCCCGGTGCGTGGTCAGGTCCAGGGTGTGGAGTCGGCCGGCCGGCTGACCTGGCAGGGCGTCGGGGCGGCGGTGGCCGGCGGCCTGGCGCAGTGTCTGACGCCCGGCACCGCGATCACGCTCGCCGCGGCGGCCTCGGTGACCGTCACCGTCGCCTCCCGGCGGGCCGTGCTCCGCGCCGGCGCGCAGGCCGGTACCGATGCCGACGGCTCCGGGACGGCGGGTGCGAGCGTCACCCGTCCGTGAGGGGAGCCGGGCCGTGGGGTGCCCCCCGGCCGCCGGAGGAAGACACGACGGCCGGGCGGGACCCCTGGCAGGGACGGGCCGCACCGGCCGGTGGGGGGATACCGTCGGGGCGGCCTCGGCCCCTGCCTGACGGTCCGTCTCACCCGCCCCGGCGGCGGCAAACCCCGGCGACCGGAAAAAGTCGACGCGGGCCTACCGCAGGACCGCATGGTGCGGAACCCCGGTGATGCGGGCCCGCGGGCGGTCGACGGGAACGGGCGGTCAGCGGGAGGCGCCGTCGGGGGAGGCGCCGTCGAGGAGACCGGTCAGGTCGGCGAAGGCCGTGCGGACCGCCTCCGGATTCTCGATCCAGGGGAAGTGGCCGGCGCCGTCGATCGTGCGCCGCAGGACGTGGGGCCCGCCGAACGCGGCGTCGTCCTGCCAGAGGCCCTGGTCGACGACGTGGTCCTCGGCACCGCTCACGATCAGTGTCGGCAGCGCGCCGTCCTGCGGCGTCCACCGGGCCCGGTACGTGTCGTCGAAGTGGGCGTCCGCCCAGGCCACCGCGGCGTGGCAGTAGGCGAGGCCCTCCAGCACGGCGCGTCCCGCGGTCAGCCCCTCGGGCGTGAAGTTCCAGGCCGCGGCGGCCACGGTCAGCGCGCGCAGGGTCTCGTCGCCGGGGTGCCGGGCGTACTCCCCCGCCGCCGTGTCCAGGCCGGGGAGCGGACTGGCCTCGGCCCACCGGGCGAAGGCCGGCCGCCAGCCCGCGTGCGGGGCGCTGCCGACCAGGACCGCACCGGCGAGCCGCCCTTGCAGCTCGGGGACGGAGAGCATGAACATCCCGCCGGTGGAGTGGCCGACCATGACCACCTCGTCCAGTGCCTCGGCCGCCTCCGCGAGCACCTCCGGCCACCGCTCGTAGGGGCGGTCGGGAACCTGCGGCACGCCGCGGTTGGAACCGTCCCCCGGCAGGTCGACCAGCCACACCGTGCCCGGCACGTCAGCCGCCCGCGCCAGGCCCAGCACGGACTCGGACCCCAGTCCGGGACCACCCGGGACGAACAGCCAGTTCCATCGCCCCGCGCGCCGCGACACCGGGCGCAGCCTGACCCCTGACCGCGTCCAGCGATCCTGTTCCCGCGCTCCCACGCCGTCCGCCTCTCCTCGTCCGCCGCCGCCCCGCGGAGGGCGGCGACGGCCCCGGACCTCCCGGATGCCGGGAGTCCGGCCCGGTCCGGTCAGGCCGCGTGCCGGGAGTCCGGCCCGGTCAGGCCGCGCCGGCCGCCCCGCGCCGCTGCCGCTTGCCGAGGGGTGCCTGCGAGAGGTCCTCGGCCTGCGAGCGGAGGTTCTTGAAGCCGTACCCGCGACCGGTCAGCCACGCCTCGGCGGCGGACTCGGCCCGGGCGGCGGCCGTCAGGAGGTCCTCGTCCGTCTCCCCGGTGTCGGCGAAGCGGAAGGTGAACGCGGTGCGGGCGGCGATGTCGTAGCTGAGGTGCCCCTCGGCGGTGAACGCGGCGCGCAGCACGTCGTGCGCGTCGGCGTCGGCGAGGAGGGCGGCGCGCTGCTCCGCGGTGAGGCCGTCGAAGACGCCGCGGACGGTGATCCGGAAGGTGCGGGTGCTCATCCGCCCGACTGTAGGCGGCCGTGCCGTCCGTACGCACGGCGTTTTCTCCGCCGGACGGCGCGCCGGGAGGCATGATCGGTCACGTGTCGGCACCGGCCGGCACCCCCAGCACCCGCACGAGCGGCCGGCAGTGCCCGGCCCGCGCACGGAGAGGATCCGTCATGGAGTTCCGCCATCTCGGCCGCAGCGGCCTGATCGTCAGCGAGATCGCCTACGGCAACTGGCTGACCCACGGCTCGCAGGTGGAGGAGGACGCGGCCGCGGCCTGCATCCGCGCCGCCCTCGACGCGGGCATCACCACCTTCGACACCGCGGACGTCTACGCGGAGACCCGGGCCGAGGCCGTGCTCGGCCGGGCGCTGAAGGGCGAGCGCCGTGAGGGCCTGGAGATCCTCACCAAGGTCTACTGGCCGACCGGTCCCGGCCGCAACGACCGGGGGCTGGGCCGCAAGCACGTGATGGAGTCGATCGACGGGTCGCTGCGCCGGTTGCAGACCGACTACGTCGACGTCTACCAGGCGCACCGGTACGACACCAGCACCCCGCTGGAGGAGACGATGGTGGCGTTCGCCGACGTCGTCCGGGCCGGGAAGGCGCTGTACATCGGCGTCTCGGAGTGGACGGCGGAGCAGATCCGGGCCGGCCACGCGCTGGCCCGCGAGCTGCGGGTGCCGCTCGTCTCCAGCCAGCCGCAGTACAGCGCGCTGTGGCGGGTGATCGAGTCCGAGGTCGTGCCCGCCTGCGAGGAGCTCGGCATCGGGCAGATCGTGTGGTCGCCCATCGCGCAGGGTGTGCTGACCGGGAAGTACCTGCCGGGGGCGGAGCCGCCGGCGGGGTCGCGGGCGACCGACTCCAAGGGCGGCGCGAACTTCGTGGCGCGCTGGATGCGGCCCGAGGTGCTGGAGCGGGTGCAGCTGCTGCGCCCGCTCGCCGAGCAGGCCGGGCTGAGCCTGGCGCAGCTCGCGGTCGCGTGGGTGCTGCAGAACACCAACGTGTCCGCGGCGATCATCGGTGCGTCGCGGCCGGAGCAGGTCGCGGAGAACGTGAAGGCCGCCGGTGTGACGCTCGACTCCGGGCTGCTCAAGGCGATGGACGAGATCCTCGCCCCGGTGGCGGAGTCCGACCCGGGCCGGACGGCGGAGAACGCCCCGAAGAGCCGCCCCTGACGGCGCCGGTACGCGCCGCGGGCCCCGCGACCTCTCGGGTCGCGGGGCCCGCGGCGTGCGCCGGGTCAGTTCTCGAGGAAGCCGAGCATGTCGTCGGCGTGCTCCTCCTCGGCGGCGAGGATGGTCTCCAGGACGCGCTTGGTGGTCGGGTCGCCGTCACCGAGCCAGGTGATCATCTCGGTGTAGGTGGCGACCGCGATCCGCTCGGCGACGAGGTTCTCCTGGATCATCTGCTTCAGGTCGGCGGCGGGTACGTACTCGGCGTGCGAGCGGCCGACGACGCGCGCCGGGTCCATGTCGGGCGTGCCCCCGAGCTGCGCGATGCGTGCGGCCAGCAGGTCGGCGTGGCCCTGTTCCTCGTTCGAGTGCTCCAGGAACTCCTGCGCGACGGGCTCGGAGTTGAGGCCCTTCGCCATGTAGTGGTGCTGGCGGTAGCGCAGGGTGCAGACGATCTCGGTGGCGAGCGCGGTGTTGAGCATCTCGATCACGCGCGGGAGGTCGGCGCCGTACGCGGCGGTGACCGGACCGTCCATCATCTCCGAGCGGGCCCGGTCGCGGAGCGCGTGGACGTCCGTCAGGAATTCGGCCATGGTGTTCTCCCTGCCTGGTCGGGCGGTAGGTGACGCGGGGCGCCTGCCCGGGGCGTGCCGGGGCAAACACCCCTGCCCCGGGTCGGCCGGGGGCGGGCCCGGCACGCGCCGAGCACGCGCCGGGCACCCGCGGGGCTCACGCCGGACGCCACCCGACGGAACCCCGGCGCACCGGGGACGGATGGCACGGCCGCGGCGGGGCACACGGGGCGCATGACGACGACACGGGCGGTCACCGCCGGCAGACGGATCGCGCTGCCACTGCTGGCGCAGGCGGTCCTGGTGGTCCTGGTGGGCCTGCTGATCACCCATCCGCCGCACGGCTGGTGGGATCCTGCCGCGGACGGCCTCACCGGCCGGCTCGCGGAGCTGCGCACGCCCGCGGCGACCCGCGCGAGTGCCTGGTTCTCCCTGGCGGGCAGCACCGGGGCCGTGGTGGCGGTGACGATCCTGACCGTGGCGGTGCTGCTGCTCGGGAGCCGGCTGCGTCGGTGGCGGGAGGCCGCGTTCCTCTCCGGCGCGGTGTCCGCGCAGGCCCTGGTCTTCCTGCTGGCGACGGTGTGCGTGGAGCGCGCCAGGCCCGATGTGGTGCGGCTCGACGCCTCGCCGCCCACGTCGAGCTTCCCCTCCGGGCACACCGGCGCGGCCATGGCGCTGTACGGCGGTCTCGCGGTGCTGGCGGCCCTGCGCGTCACGGGCCGGTGGCGGGTGCCGCTGTGCGTGCTGGCCGGCCTGGTGCCGCTGCTGGTCGGGGCGAGCCGGATGTACCGGGGCATGCACCACCCGGGTGACGTGCTGACGGGCCTGCTGAACGGCGCGGGCGTCCTGTGGATCATGTGGCGGGCGTTCCTCGACGGCCGGGAGGAGCGGGCCGGCACCGCCGCGGCCCACGCCTCGACGACCTCCGGTGCGACCGGGCCCGCCGGTGACCCTGGGGTGGCACCGGACGGACGGCCCACCGCCGTCGTCGTCCACCAGCCGCAGCTCGTCGACCGCCGGACCCTCGACGAGATCTGCCGCGTCCTCGCCCGGCACGGCCACCACCGGCCCCGGATCGTCGCCACCTCCGCCGAGGACCCCGGCCGCGGGGCGGCCGCCCGGGCCGCGGCGGAGGGAGTCCCGCTGGTCGTCGCCTGCGGCGGCGACGGCACGGTGACGGCCTGCGCGGGCGCGCTCGCCGGCTCCGCGACGGCCCTCGCCGTCGTGCCCTGCGGCACCGGAAACCTCCTGGCCCGCAACCTGCGGCTGCCGTCGGACCCCGGCCGCGCCCTCGACACCGCCCTCGCCGCCGGGACCCGCCGGATCGACCTCGCGCGCGCCGAGGGCGACGGGCTCGACACCACCCACGTCAGCGCGATGGCCGGGATCGGCCTCGACGCGGCGATCATGGCGGACACCGGCCGCACCGCGAAGCGCCGGCTCGGCTGGCCCGCCTACCTGCTGCCCGTCGCCCGGCACCTCGGCGACCGGCGGATGGCGGTCACCGTCACCCTCGACGACCGCCCGCCGCTGCACCGCCACGCCGACATGGCCCTGGTCGGCAACGTGGGCGCGCTGCAGGGCGGGGTGCGGCTGCTGCCCGACGCCGAACCCGACGACGGGCTGCTCGACCTCGTGCTGCTGCACCCGCGCGGACCCGGCGGCTGGCTCGCGGCCGTCGCGCAACTGGCGACGGGCCGCCACCGGGCGCCGCACGACGGCTCCCCCCGCACCGGCGCGCCGTTCGAGCACTTCCGGGCCCGCCGCATCGCCCTGCACCTCGACGCCGACCGCCCGCGCGAACTCGACGGCGAACCGGTGACCCCCGGACACACCCTCACCCTGACCGTCGAGCCGGGCGCGCTGCTCGTGCACGCGCCGCAGCCCGCACGACGACCCACCGTCCCCGACGCTCCCACCGCGACCGCCGACGCCACAGCGACCGCCGATGCCGTGGCCCGGCCGGCCGTCGCCGTGCCCACCGAGAGGAACGGCTGATGGGTACCGCCACCCGGGTCGGCCGCCGCGGCCCGTCCGGCGAGGAGCTCTCCGCCGACGAGGCCGTCGAGACGCTGCGCGGCCACGGCCGACGGCAGCTGCTCGTGGACGCCTTCGTCCGGTTCCGCTACGCCGACGGGTTCAGCCATGCCCGGGCGCTCGCCTTCCAGACCGTGCTGGCGATCGTGCCGTTCGTGATCGCCGTGGTGGGCCTGTCGTCGTCGCTGCACACGCAGCAGATCGGCGAGGTCACCGAACTCACCCTCGGCCGGCTCGCCGCGGGCCCCAGCTCCGACCTCGTGCACGAGCTGCTGCGGCGGAGCCGTGAGCGGGCCGGTGACGGCGGCACGCTGGCGCTCTGGTTCGGCGCGGTGTTCTCGCTCGCCAACCTCGCCACCGCGATGTGCCAGATCGAGCGCGGCGCGAACCGCATCTACGGCATCGAACGCGACCGGCCGTTCCACCGCAAGTACGGCCGCGGCCTGCTGATGGCCCTGATCGCCGGGCTGCCGCTCGGCCTGGGCTTCGTCGTGCTGCTGGCCGGGCGCGAGATCGCCGCCTCGGTCACCGAGGTCTACGGCCTCGGCACGGGTGTCGCCGCCGTGTGGGCGGTGCTGCGGTGGCCCGTCGGGTTCCTGGCGGCGCTGCTGGCGTCCTGCGTGATCTTCCGGCGCGCGCCGCGCCGCAAGCAGCCCGGCTACAGCTGGCTGGCGTTCGGCGCCGCCGTGCACCTGGTGCTGTGGGTCGCGCTCACCCTGCTGCTGGGCGCGTACCTGCGGCTCAGCGGCTCCTTCGACGCGGTGTACGGGCCGCTGAGCGTCTTCTTCTCGCTCCTCGTGTGGGCGTACCTGACCGCCCTCGCGCTGCTGCTCGGAATCTCCTTCGCCGCGCAGCTGGAGGCGGACCGCACCGGACGGCAGGAACCCGTCCGGCCGGACCCGGGTGCCTGAGGAGGTCGGATCGGGGTATCCGGAATGCCGATGACTCCTCCCTCCCGAACCCCCCGTCCCGCGCCCGTCCGTCCCGCACGCAGCCGCCGCGTCGCGGCCCGCTGGCGGTCCTGGCCCGCCGACCGCAGGTTCGGCGTACGGCTGGCCGCCTCGGTCGTCGCCTTCGCCGTGACGGCCGTGCCGGCCGGCGTCCTGCTGGCCCTGGTCGAGGCGCGCTGGAAACCGCTGGGCGACCTCGACCGGCGCACCGCCCTGCAACTGCACACCGCCGTGCTCGGTCACCCCGCGCTGCTGCGGCTGCTGCGGGTCCTCAGCGACCTGGTCTGGGACCCGTGGACGATGCGCCTGCTCGTCGCGGCCGCCGTCGGCTGGCTCCTCACCCGCCGGGCGTGGCGGCTGGCCGTGTGGGCAGCCGCGACGGCGGTGGCGGCCGGGGTGGTCGGGCTGCTGGTGAAGGTGGTGGTGGCCCGGGTGCGGCCGAACCTGCCGGACCCGGTCGCGCACGCCGCCGGCTACTCCTTCCCGTCCGGCCACGCGATGACGGCGGCGAGCTCCTGCGCGATCCTGCTGCTCGTCCTCCTGCCGGTGATGCCCCGCGTGGTGAGGCCTGCGGCCTGGGCGGTGGCCGCCGTGTCGGTCGCCGGGGTGGGGTTCACCCGGGTCGCGCTGGGCGTGCACTGGGTGAGCGACGTGCTGGGCGGCTGGCTGCTGGGCCTGGCGCTGGTGGCCGCCACCGCGTGGGCCTTCGAGGCGTGGCGGCTGGACACCGGACGCCGGGTGCCGCCGGTGGCCGAGGGCCTGGAACCGGAACTGGGACGGACCGACGGCCTGCCCCCCGAGGACACCGCCCCGGGCGGCCCGCCCCCGGCCGCCTGAGGCCGCACCCCGCCGACCTGCGCCGCACCCCGCCGACCTGCCGGGATACGGGCGGGAAAACCGCCTTGACGCCGTCCCTAGGCTCGGGACGATGACCGACGACGATCTCAGAAGCCGCCTGCTCGCGGCGTACGACGACCAGATGCGGGGCTTCTCCTCGGGACCCGACACCGTGCGGGACCGCGACGGCTGCGTGGTGCGCCTGACCGGCGGCCACCGCGGGTTCGTGAGCACCCCGCGCGACGTCGGGGTGCGCGGGGCCGGCCTCGACGCCCTGATCGCCCGCCAGACGGCGCACTTCGCCGCGCACGGCCAGGCCTTCGAGTGGAAGACCCGCGGCCACGACCTGCCGGCCGACCTGCCCGACCGCCTGCTCGCCGCGGGCTTCACCGCCGAGCCGCGCGAGACGGTGCTCGTCGGCCGGGCCGCCGACCTCGCCGTCGACGCGGCGCCGCCCGCCGGGGTGACGGTCCGCCGCACCGCCGACCCGGCCGACCTGCCGCGGATCGCCGCCATGGAGACCGCCGTGTGGGGCGAGGACATGGGGTTCCTCGCCGACCACCTGCTCGGCCTGCTGACCGCCCGGCCCGACGAGGTGGCCGTGCTCGTCGCCGAGGCCGGCGGGGAGGTCGTGTCCGCCGCGTGGCTGATGCTCGACCGCGACCGGGAGTTCGCCGGGCTGCGGGGCGGTTCGACGCTCCCCGCATGGCGCGGCCGGGGCGTCTACCGCACCCTGGTGGCGCACCGCGCCCGGCTCGCCCTGGAGCACGGCCACCGCTACCTGCACGTCGACGCCTCCGACGACAGCAGCCCCATCCTGCAGCGCCTCGGCCTGACCGCGATCACCACGACCACGCCGTACGTCTGGACGCCCCCGGTCTGACCGGGCCGCGCCCGTACCCGCGCCCGCCGCCCGACCCGCCCGCGCCCCCGCCGCCCCTCCCGGCAGCGGGGGCGCAGGCCTGTCACCCGTGCGTGTGATCACGCCCGGGATCCGCCCCCGCCGCACCGGGAGCGCGCCCACAATCGGCCGGGTGGACGACGACGCCGACTGCCCGCCCCCACCGCCCTGCCCGCCCCCACCGCCTCCCCCACCACCGTCCCCGCCGTGCCCGTCGCCGACGGAGACGCCGACGGCAGCCCCGACCGCGACGCCCACGCCGAGCCCCACGCCCACCCCCACGGCGCCCCCCGGCCCGAGCGCGTCCGCGACACCGGCCGTGCACCACGCCGCGCCGGCGGCACACCCCCGGCCGCAGCAGCACCCGCGTCCGCACGCGGCCGCACCGGCCGCCGTACGCACCTCCCCGCCGCCGTCGGCGACGGCACAGGCCCCGCCGCCCGCTCCCCTGCCGGCCGCCCCGGTCACCGCGACCGCGACGGTCGGCCCGCCCGCCGCCGCCCCGCCGGCCGCCGCGCCCGCCCCGGGGATCGACCCGGTGGTGTGGTCGGTCGTGCTGCTGATCGTCGTCCTCGCCCCGGCCGCCCTGGCGGCCCTGATCCATCCCGTCCGACACCCGCGGAGCCGCACGTGAACCCGCTCGCCCTGCTCGGCGCCCTCGCCGCGCTGATCGTCGCCGTCGCCGGGCTGGCCGTCGCCCACCGGCTGCGCCCGGCCCTGCCCGAGGGCGAGCCGGCCCCGGAGCCGCACTCCGTCCTGTCGACGATCGGATCCGGCCTGCTCTCCGGCTTCGTCCTGCTCACGGGCTTCCTGGTGGCCACCGGCTGGGCGGCCCGCACCACGCACGTCCTCCCCCCGGTCGGCCTCTACGCGGCCGACGTCTGCGCCGGCGCGGCCGTCCTGCTGTACCCGGCGCTGGCCGGCCTGCCCTTCACCGCCCGGCACGTCACCGCCGTCGCCTTCTTCGGGGCGCTGGTCGGCTACACCCTCACCGCGGCCGTCCAGCTGAGGCCCTGACCTGCCGATAGCCTGGACGTGCCGGGCGGAACAGGGGCACCGGGCATCACGCAGCGAGCACCGAGCACCGAGCACCGAGCAGCAGATCGAGGACCATGGCGAGGACGACGCCGACACGCGGCCGGACCGGGCCCGGGCGGTGGCTGCGCGCCCGCGACCCGGAGCTGCGGACGACCTGGAACGCCGTCCGGGTCACCGCCGCGTCCTGCGGCGGTTTCTACCTCTGCCGGTACGGGCTGCACCAGCCGGTGGCCGCGATCTACGCGGTGTTCGGCCCGGTCTCGTTCGGCATCCTCGCCCGGCTCGGCGGCGGGGCCCGGCAGCGGGCCGGCACCCTGCTGGCCGCGCTCCCCGCCGCGTACGTGCTGGTGACGCTCGGCACCCTGCTGGCGGTCACGTCGTGGGCAGCCGCCGTCGGCATGCTGGCCGTCGGCTTCACCGTCGCGTACGCGTCCGTCGGCGGGCCGCGCCTGGTGGGACTCGCCAACGGCCTGCAACTGTTCTACATCCTGCCGTGCTTCCCGCCGTACGACCCGGGCACGCTGCCGCACCGCCTGGGCGGCCTCACCGTCGGCGTCGTCCTGCTGGCCGCCGCCGAACTGCTGCTCCGGCCCACCGGCCCGCCCGTCGACTACCGGGCCCGGCTGGCCCGGGCCGCGGAGGCGGTCGCCGGCCTCGCCGACCGCACCGCCGCCGCCTGCACGGACGGTGCTCCCCGGCCGCTCCCGGACACGCCCCCCGGCCTGCCCCCGGACCCGTGCCCCGCCCTCCTCGACGAGCTGCGGTTCTCCCGGATCCCCGTCATGGAGCGGCCCGCCTCCGCGAGCGCCGTCGACCGGGCGCTCGGCCACGGCGCGACCGCCCTGCGGTACACCCACGCCCGACTCCGGCAGCTCGGCCGGGCGGCGGCGCACGAGCCGTGCCCCGCCGCCGCGGGCCCGCTGCGGGACGCCGCCGCAGCCCTGCGGGACGCCGCAGCGGGGCTCCGGCCCGGCGGCCCCGTACCGGACACGCGGCGGATCGAGCACGGCATCACCGCCTTCGAGCAGCACCGCACCACCGCCGGAGGCAGCCCGACCGGCGCCGCCCCGGGCGCCCTCGCGCTGGACGCCGCCGAGGGCGCCCGTTTCCTCGTCCTCGCCACCCGGGTCAGCCGCAAGGTCCCGCTGCCGCCCGACGCGACGCCGCCCGCGCTGCGCCCCGGCCCGTTCTGGTACGCGTACCGGTCGGCGCCCCTGCTGTGGTGGGCGAGGCTCCGCGCCAACCTGACACCGCGGTCGGTCTTCCTGCAGAACGCGGTGCGCACCGCCCTCGCGCTCGCCGCCGCCCGGCTGGCGGCGGGCGCCCTCGACCTCACGCACGGCTTCTGGGTGATGCTGGCGACCCTCACCCTCATGCGGACGAGCGCCGCCGACACCCGGACGACGCTGCGGCCCGCCCTGACCGGGACGGCCCTCGGCGCCGCGGTCGCGGCCGTCCTGCTCGTCACGGCCGGGCAGCGTCCGGAGGTGTACGCGGCCGTGCTGCCCGCCGTGATGCTGGTCGCCTTCACGGTCGGCCCGCTGCTCGGCCCGGCCTGGGCGCAGGGCACCTTCACCGTCGTGGTGGCGACCGTCTTCGGCCAGCTCGCACCCGCGAGCTGGCAGCTCGCCGAGGCCCGGGTGCTCGACGTGGTCACCGGGGCGTGCGTGGGCGTCCTCGCCGGCGCGTGCGCCTGGCCCCGCGGAGGCGGCGGCGAGGTGCGGCGACGCACCGCCGAACTCCTCACCGACTGCGCCGACGCGCTGCGCGAGACGGCCGCCGTGCTCACCACCGGCACCCCCGCCACCGGCGCACTGCGACGCGCACGGCGCAGCGCCGTCCTCGCCGAGGCGACGTACGCGCAGTACCGGTCGGAGCGGCACGACCGGGTCGGCGAGGGGCCCGACTGGCAGGCGGTGCTGCTGGCCGGGCAGCACGCGGTGCGCGGCGCCGAGCCGCTGCTCGTGCGGCTCGGGCCGGGCTCGGTGCCGCGGTCGGTGGAGGGCCCGGCGGCCGCGGTGGCGGCGGCGTTCGAGCAGCGGGCCGCGGCGCTGCGCCACCGGGCCGGGAGCCGCGCCGCGCCGACGGCGGCCGCCCGCCCGTCCGCGCCGGAGGGGCTGCACGCGGTGGACGTCGAGGTGTGGCTGGACGGCCTGCTCGACGACCTCGCGGCGGCCGACGAGCCCGTGCGTGCGGGGCGGATCGTCGTCGGGGGCGCGAACTCCACCTGAGTGCCGGGCCCCGGTCCTGTCCAGGGGGTGCGGCCCGCGACGCCGACAGTCACACGGCGCGCTCGCCGTGCGGCGCCGGTGGGCGGGAGACGACGGAACGCGTAGTCAGGCCGGGGCGGGCGAAGGTAGCGTCAGGCCCGTCGGGTCCTGCGGACGGGCAGTGCGAGGACTTCCGTCGCCGGAGGACCCGGCCCTGCCCGGCCATCGCCGCGCACCCCGCCCCCGCCCTCACCTGCGAAGAGCCCCTTCAGGAGCCGACGATGGATGACGACCTTCAGCTGATCAGCGACGGCGACGGCCTGGCCGTCATCGGAGACCCGGCGGCCGTCGAACGCTTCCTCGTCTCCGAAAGACTGCCGTCGAGGGACCTCGGACTGTCGAGGCTCCGGTCCACCCTCGGCGCCGTGGCCGGAGCCGCACAGGCGGGTTCCGACATCGCAGCCGCCTCGGGTCGCTGGGTGAAGCTGACCGAGCAGTCCGCGCAGGCCCTCAAGAAGTACGGGCTGATGAAGGGTTCGCATGCGGGTGCCAGCCGCGCCGTGCTCACCGAGGGCGGCAGGATCAAGGGACTCCTCGAACTGGCGAAGCCCGGATCGTCCCTGTCCAACCCGGCGTTCCTGGCCGGTGCCGCGGGGCTCATGGTGCAACTCGCGATGCAGCAGACCATGGACGAGATCACCGACTACCTCGCCTCGATCGACGAGAAGGTCGACGACGTGCTCCGCGCCCAGAAGGACGCGGTGCTGGCGGACATGATCGGAGCGGGCTTCGTCATCGAGGAGGCCCTGACCGTCCGGGAGCAGGTGGGCCGGGTCTCCGAGGTCACGTGGTCGAAGGTGCAGGCCACGTCGATGACGATCGCGCGGACCCAGGCCTACGCGCTGCGTCAACTCGACGTGCTCACCGAGAAGATCGAGCAGAGGACCACGATCGGTGATCTCGCCAGGGCGTCCAGGGACGCCGAGGTCACGGTCCGGGAGTGGCTCGCCGTTCTGGCTCGTTGCTTCCAGCTGCACGACGCGGTCTCCGTGCTCGAACTCGACCGCGTGCTGGACGCGTCGCCGGACGAGCTGGACCGGCATCGCCTCGCACTCCGGACCGCCCGGCAGAACCGGATGGAGCTCATCTCACGGAGCACCGGGCGGCTGATGGCCCGCGTGGGTGCGGCTGTCGGCACGGCCAACACGAAGGTGCTGCTGCACCCGACCGCGTCCCCGGCCGTGGTGCATTCGAGCAACCATGTCGCGATCGCCGTCGTCGACTTCCACGGACGGCTGGGGATCGAGCGCGGTCAACAGTCGTTGGACGCCCGACGGTGGGCGGAGGCAGCCGCGGAGGCCAGGGACAAGGTACTCGAGACGGGAGCGGAGGGCGTCGACGCCGCCAGGCGCATCGGTATCGAGACCTTCGTCCGGGCCAGATCGGTGACGGGCAATCTGTCCAGCGGGATTGCCGGGCGAGTGCTCCGCCGGCGCGGGGGCGACGGGGAGCGCGACGGGGAAGGCTGAGACGCCGGAGGCGAACGCGCCGGCGGATTCGTCCCCCGGCACCCCGATCGCGACGGGCTCCGGTCCGCCGCCGTCCGCTGAGGGCGCCCATCACCGAGCCGGGTCCGCCGGACGGCGTCTCAGGGCCGGGGGGTGTGCCTCTCCGCCAGCAGGCGGAACAGCGCCAGGTTGGGGAACTGCGCGGCCTGCTGCCGTCGCCAGGTGCCGCCCGCACTCCGGTCGATCCGGATGACGCCGTCGGTCGGGTGGCCGGTGATCCGGACCTCGGCCCAGGGCAGCCGGTCGGCGCCGGAGGCGAGGCCGTCCGCGCCGAGGCTCAGGGCGCCGAACCGCACGGGGGTTCCCGCCTCGATCGAGGCGAGGGCGGCGGGCAGCTGTGCCCGGGCGACGCCCTCCTCGATGCGGTCGAGCACGGAGAAGAGACCCCCGATGCGCTGCGAGGAGAGGACGGTCCGCTGCCCGTTGCCCAGGGTGAGGTGGCAGGTCTGCACGAAGGAGCCGAGCCCGCCCCCGCTGAGGATCCGGATCTCGGTGACGTCGTCCCACAGCAGCGCGTCCTGGGTCCGGCCGCCGATGCTGTGGACGAGTCCGCCGGTGTGCACCACGAGGAGCTGATCGGCCAGGCCCTTGCGTCTGGCGGGGGTCCGGAGGGCGAACCCGAGCAGCACGACCAGCGCCAGGGCACCGAGGAGGGAGAGGATGATCAGCAGCGGCTGACCGCTCAGCACGCCGACCATGAAGAGGCCGTACACGAGGAACGCCGGCACCAGCAGCCGGGAGGCACGCGGTGCGCGGTCCAGTGTCGGTTCCCCGGCGGACGCGACCGGAGGGCCGAGTGCGCCCCAGCCGGCCGCACCGTCGGAGGGCGCCGGCGGGAATCCCGGTGCACGTCCCATGCGGCGGCTCCTCAGGTCGGTGACAGACCCCCTCAGTCTGTCCGATCGGCGCACGGCGGCACCAGGCCTCCCTGCAGACAACCGACTTGCGCAAGACGTCATCTGACACACCGACAGCGCAGGCCGATTCGGTACGGCAGGTCGGCGGGCGGCCCGGCGGGGAGCGGTGCAGGCCGACGAGGGCCGTGACCGCGCCCGGCGGGCAGGATCTCCCCGGCGAGGATGCGCGCGTCCTCGTCCGGGTTCAGCCCGTCCCCGAACACCCCGCCTGCGGCACCTACGGCTCCAGGCGGGGGTCGTCGATGTCGACGGTGGCGACCCCGGGCGGATACAGCTCCGCACGGGCCGTCAGGATCAGGTGCTGCAGCGGACGCACCGGGGTGGGCAGGCTCGTGGTGATGGCGTGGGCCAGATCCTGGCCGCCGTACCCGTCGCGGACCATGGTCGCCACCATCACGGCCGTGCTCGCGTCCAGGGGCTCGAACTCCAGCGCGGGCAGCGCCAGGACCGCCTGCGCGGCACCCTCGTCCTTGATCTCGGCCTCGACCAGGCACAGCACCGGGACCAGCAGATGCCGGAACGGGCTCCGCAGCGCGGAGTCCACGATCCGGTGCAGGCGCGAGTGGCCGGCGGCCAGCGCGGCCAGGGCGCTGGAATCCAGGATGATCACGCGCTGCGCCGGGGGGCGATCCTGGCGCGCGCGTCCGCCGCGGCGATGTCGTACACCCGCTGGAGCATGTCCGGGCCTTGGTCCAGCTCCGCGTCGGGGAGGGTCATCCCGAAGTGCTCCCGCAGCAGCCGGCGGCCCTCGGCGACGCGCTCGGCGATCTGCTCCGCGGTGGGTTGCTGCTCCACGAGCAGGGCCACCTGGGCGCCGATCGTGGTGCCGTGGGCTGCCGCGAGGGCGGCCAGACGGTCACGGGTATCAGGGGAGACCTTGATCGTCGCATCAGCCATACCCCGATCGTACACCGCCGGTACACTGGCGGTGTACGGGTGTCGGGGGCCGGGAAATCAGCCCTGTCCGACCCTGTCGACTCCCTCCCGGTGACGGTGTCGTCCGTTCCGTCCGACCGGGACGCCACCCGGTCGCGGACGCCGGCGGGCGCCACGTGCCGGCCCGTCAGGCCAGGTGCGGGAAGCGGTACTCGGTGCGGCTGGTGAGGGTCTCGCCGGGCCGCAGCACGGTGCTGGGGTAGTCCGGGTGGTTGGGTGCGTCGGGGTAGTGCTGGGTCTCCAGGCAGACCGCGGCGTGCCGGCCGTAGGGTCGGCCGTCGGGTCCGGTGAGGGAGCCGTCGAGCTGGTTTCCGGTGTAGACCTGGACTCCGGGTTCGGTGGTCCACACCTCCAGGGTGCGGGTGCCGTGCGGGGCGGTGAGGCGGGCGGCGCGGCGGAGCGCGGTGCTCTCGCCGGGGGTGCGCAGGACGAAGCAGTGGTCGAGGCCGCCGGCCGTCCGCAGCTGGGGTTCGGGGCGGGCGAGGACGTCGCCGATCCGCCGGGGGGCGGTGAGGTCGAGGGCGGTGCCGGCCACGGGTGCGGGCGGGCCGGTGGGGATGCCGTCGGCGTCGACGGGCAGGTAGGCGGGCGCGTCGACCTGCAGGGTGTGGCCGAGCACGTCGGGGCCGTCGGCGAGGGTGAAGTAGGCGTGGTTGGTGAGGTTGACGACGGTGGGCCGGTCGGTGGTGGCGGTCCAGTCGAGCGCGAGGGTGCCGTCGGTGGTGAGGGTGTAGGTGGCGGTGACGTCGAGGGTGCCGGGGAAACCCATGTCGCCGTGCGGGCTGCGCAGCGTGAGCCGCAGGGCGGCGGGGTCTCCGTCGCCGGCGGGTTCGGCGTGCCAGACCCGGGCGTCGAAGCCGTCCGGGCCGCCGTGCAGGGCGTGGCCGCGGTCGTTGACGGGGATGTGGTGCGCGCCGCCGTCGAGGGTGAAGCGGCCGCGGGCGATGCGGTTGGCGTAGCGGCCGACGAGGGCGCCGAAGTAGGGGCTCTTCTCGGCGTACTGCTCGACGGTGGGGAGGGACAGGACGACGGCCGCGCCGTGACCGGCGGTGTCGGGGACGACGAGCCGGTGCAGGATGCCGCCGTAGGTGAGGATCTCGGCGTGCACACCGGTGCCGGCGTCGAGCTGCCAGGCGTCGACGGCGGTGCCGCCGGGGGCGGTGCCGAACGGCCGGCGGCGGACGGTGGGTCGGGGCATGGTCGTTCCCTCGGGGGCGGGCGGGGCCCGGCGGGCGGGCCGGACGCGACAGGTGGTCGGGGGCGGGGCCGGCGGGCGGCCCGGCGGCGCATCGGGGCACGGGGGGTCAGGTCGCGGGGCCTCCGGTGGAGCCGCGGACGACGAGGCGGTAGCCGGGCCGTTCGCGCCGCGGTTCGGCGGGCGACAGGCCGGTGAGGCGGGCGACGAGCCGGTCGACGGCGAGGCGGGCGATGGCCTGCTTGTCGGGCGAGATGGTGGTGAGGGGGACGGCGGCGAACCGGCCGTCCTCGATGTCGTCGAAGCCGGCGACCGCGACGTCCTCGGGGATGCGCAGGCCGCGCTCGGTGAGGGTGCGCATCGCACCGATGGCGATGAGGTCGTTGTAGGCGAACACCGCGTCGGGGCGTTCGCCGCGGTCGAGGAGGGAGGCCATGGCGGCGGCGCCGTCAGCCCGGCCGTAGCCCTCGGTGACGACGACCAGCGACTCGTCGGGGACGATGCCGGCGGCCTGCAGTTCGTCGTGCCAGCCGCGCATCCGCATGTGGGCGGGCTGGCGTTCGTGGCCGGTGCGGGAGCCGAGGAAGGCGATCCGCCGGTGCCCGAGGGAGAGCAGGTGCCGGACGGCCTCGCGGGAGGCGGCGATGTTGTCGATGGCGATGTGGTCGTACGGCGCCTCGTACTCGCGCTCGCCGAGCAGCACGAGCGGCACGGTCTCGTCGCGGCCGGTCAGGTCCTCGGTCTCCAGGTGGATGGGGCTGAGGATGAGCCCGTCGATCACGTGGGAGCTGAAGCCGCCGCTGACGTGGATCTCGCGTTCGCGGCGGCCCGCGGTGTGGTCGACCAGCACGGTGTACTCGTGCCGGGCGGCGGCGTCGATGACCGCCCCGGCGAGTTCGGCGAAGTACGGGTTGCCGAGTTCGGGCACGGCCAGCGCGATGATGCCGGTGCGGCCCTTGCGCAGGTGGCGGGCGGTCAGGTTGGGGCGGTAGCCGAGCTCGTCGATGGCCTTCTGCACCTTGGCCCGCATCTGCGGGGTGACGTGCGGATAGTGGTTGACCACGTTGGAGACGGTCTTGACGGAGACGCCCGCCCGCTGCGCGACGTCCTTGAGGCTGACGCCCACGGCACTCCTTCGTTGACGGGGACCGGGCCCCGGTGGTGCCCGGGACGCGGCGTACGGTTCCGGGCACCACCGGCCGCCGGGGCGGCCGGGCGCCGCTCAGGTCGTTCTGCGGCCGCGGGCGAGGTAGCGCTGGGCGACCACGACCACGATGAGGAAGCCGCCGCTGACCACCGACTGGTAGGAGGAGTTCAGCGAGCCGATCTGGTTGATGAGGTTCTGGATGACGGCGAGCAGCAGGACGCCCCACAGGGTGCCGCTGACCGAGCCGGCGCCGCCGACCAGGAGCGTGCCGCCGATGACGACCGCGGAGATCGCGTCGAGCTCCATGCCGACGCCGACGATGGTGACGCCGGAGGAGAGCCGGGCCGCGCTCAGCGCACCGGCGAGACCGGCCAGCAGGCCGCTGAGCAGGTAGACCGTGACCTTCGCGCGGGCGACCGGCAGGCCCATGAGGGTGGCCGCGTCGGCGCTGCCGCCGACGGCGAACAGCGTCTGCCCGAAGGAGGTGCGCTGCAGCAGCACACCGCCGAGGCCGAACAGCGCGAGGGCGATGAGCAGCGGGTAGCCGAAGCCCCAGACGGTGCCCTGGCCGAGTTCGGCGAAGGCGGAGCCGCGCGGCACCAGGTAGGTGGTGGCACCCTCGTCGGTGAGGGCGAGCAGCAGGCCGCGGGCGGCGAGCAGCGAGGCGAGCGTGACGATGAACGGTGCCATGCCGGCGCGGGCGACGAGGAGGCCGTTGACGGCGCCGATGGCGCCGCAGACGGCGATCGGCAGCAGCAGCGCGGGCACGATGCCCCACTGCGAGGCCCAGGCGGCGAGGACGCCGCCGAGGGCGAAGACCGAACCGACGGAGAGGTCGATGCCGCCGGTGATGATCACCAGGGTCATGCCGAGGGCGACGATCGCGAGGAAGGACGCCTGGACGGTCACGCCACGGGCGTTGTCCAGGGTGCCGAACGTCGGGTAGACGACGGACGAGACGACGACGACCAGCAGCAGCACGGCCAGCACGCCCTGCCGCTGCAGGAGCGACAGGAGGCGCTCGCGTCCGGTCGTCCCGGCGGCCGCGCCGCTCGGGCGGGCGGGCGGGGCCGGGGGTGCGGAGAGGCCGGCGGCGGGCTCGGGCAGGCCGAGTGCGGGGGTGTGGTTCATCGGGATCGGCGCTCCCGTGCGACGTAGACGGCGGCGAGGATGATGGCCGCCTGGGCGATCTGGGCGGTGGAGTCGGGCAGGTCGTGCTTGACGAGGGTGGCGCGCAGCAGCTGCATGAGCAGCGCGCCGGCGACGGTGCCGAGCACGCGGACGGAGCCGCCGGTCAGCGGGGTGCCGCCGACGACGACGGCGGTGATCGCGGACAGCTCCATCAGGGTGCCGAGCGAGGACGGGTCGCTGGCGGTGAGCCGCGCGGTGGCGAGCACGCCCGCGAGCGCGGCGAACACGCCGCACAGCACGTACACGCCGATGAGGAGGCGCTTGACGGGGAGTCCGGCGAGGGCGGCCGCGGCCCGGTTGCCGCCGACGGCGACGACCTGGCGTCCGAAGGTGGTGCGCTGCACCAGGAACGCGACGGCGAGGGCGAGGACGCCCGCGACGACGACGACCAGCGGGATGCCGAGCACGCTGTTGGTGCCGAGCGCCAGCAGGTCGGGGTTGACGATCTGCTTGAGCTGCCCGTCGGCGATGACGAGGGCCAGGCCGCGGCCGCCGACGAACAGGGCGAGGGTGGCGACGATGGGCTGCAGGCCGACGACGGACACCAGGGTGCCGTTGATCGCGCCGACCACGGCCCCGGCGAGCAGGGCGATCAGCAGGGCCGGCACCAGGCCGTAGCCGAGGTAGAGCGGCAGCAGGGCGGAGGCCAGCGCCATGGTGGAGCCGACGGAGAGGTCGACGCCCTCGGTGCCGATGACCAGCGCCATGCCGAGGGCGACGATCACCACGGGGGCGACCTGCACGAGCTGGGTGCGGAGGTTGTCGGTGGTGAGGAAGCGGTCGGTGAACAGCGCGTTGAACACCACCAGGGCCGCGAGCGCCGCGTAGACGCCGTACTCCTGGAACCACGCGGAGCTGGGCAGCCGGGTCAGGCCGCGCGTGGGGGCGGCGGTCGCCTGGGTCATCGGGGGTCCTCCTTGCCGGCGCTCGCCGGGCGGGGCTGGTCGGGTGCGGCGGGGGCCGGTCCGGCGGCGGGCGCGCCGTGGTCGGCGAGGACGGCGAGGAGTTCGCTCTCCCCCACCTGGTCGCCGGTGAGTTCGCCGGCGACGGCGCCGCTGCGCAGCACGACGATGCGGTCGGCGCCTTCGACGAGTTCCTCGATGTCGGAGGAGATCAGCAGCACGGCCAGTCCCTCCTGGGCGAGTTCGTCGATGAGGGCCTGCACCTCGGCCTTGGCGCCGACGTCGATGCCACGGGTCGGCTCGTCGAGGAGCAGCACCGTGGGTTCGAGGCAGAGCCAGCGGGCGAGGAGCACCTTCTGCTGGTTGCCGCCGGAGAGTTCGGAGACCTTCTGCTCGGGGCTGGACGCCTTGATCCGCAGGCGTTCCATGAAGATCCTGACGACCTTGTCCTGCCGGGCGCGGGAGACGATCCCGGCGCGGGACAGCCGCGGCATGGCGGCCAGCACGATGTTCTCCCGTACCGACAGGCCGGGGATGATGCCCTCGGCCTTGCGGTCCTCGGGGAGCATGCTGATGCCTGCCCGGATGGCGCCCGCGGAGCTGGGGCGGCGCAGGGTGCGGCCGCCGACGGAGACGGTGCCGCCGTCGAGCGGGAGGGCCCCGGCGATGGCCTTGGCGGTCTCGCTGCGGCCGGAGCCGAGCAGGCCGCCGAGGCCGAGCACCTCGCCGGGGCGCAGCGCGAGGGAGATGTCGTCCAGCTGGTGGCGGCGGGTGAGGCCGTCGGCGGTGAGGACGGGTTCGCGGGCGACGTCGTGCCCTTCGTCGCCGAAGCCGGTGACGCCGTGGCGGCGGACCTCGGTGATGTCGCGGCCGAGCATCATGGAGACGAGTTGCATGCGGTCGAGGTCGGCGAGGTCGCCGGTGTGGATGTGCCTGCCGTCGCGGAGCACGGTGACGCGCTCGCACAGGCGGTAGAGCTCGTCCATGCGGTGGCTGACGTAGAGGATGGCGATGCCGCGGGCGCGCAGCTCGCCGACGACGCGGAAGAGCGTCTCCACCTCGCGCGGTTCCAGCGAGGAGGTCGGTTCGTCCATGACGACGACCTGCGCGTCGACGGAGACGGCGCGGGCGAGGGCCACCATCTGCTGGGTGCCGATGCCGAGGGTGTGCAGGGGGCGGCGCGGGTCGACGTCGATGCCGAACCCGGCGAGGAGTTCGGCGGCCTCGCGGTGCATCCGCGGGAAGTCGATGAGGCCGAGGCGTTTGACGGGTTCGCGGCCGAGGAAGATGTTCCGCGCCACGCTCATGAGCGGGACGAGGTTGACCTCCTGGTAGATGGTGGAGATGCCGGCCTGCTGGGCCTCGGAGGGCCGGGCGAAGCTCACCGGGCTTCCGGAGAGCAGGAGTTCGCCGTCGTCCGGGCGGTGCACGCCGGTGAGCACCTTGATCAGGGTGGACTTGCCCGCCCCGTTCTCCCCCACGAGTGCGTGGGCCTCGCCGGGTCGCAGCGAGAAGGAGACGTCGTCGAGGGCCACCACGCCGGGGAATCGCTTGCTCACGCCGCGGGCCTCCAGCACGGGCGTCGCCGTGGGGAGGGCGGTGCCGGCGGGCCTGGTGGCCGCCGCTTCGGGGGGTGCCATGGTTCTGGCCTTCCGAGGGTCGATGGAGGGTGGTCTCCGGGCCCGCCGCGCGTCGGGGAGGTCGCGGCGGGCCCGGAGGGTGGGGGCGCGGGTCAGTACGCGCCGGCGACGGAGGCGGCGGCGTTGGCGGAGTCGTAGGCGCGGTCGGTGATGATGACGCTGTCGGCGATCGACTCGCCCGCGAGGAACTTCTGCAGGGTCGCGAAGGCGAGCGGGCCGAAGCGCGGGTTGGACTCGATGACGCCGTTGTACTCGCCGGCGGCGAGCGCCTGCACGGCGTTGCGGGTGCCGTCGATGGAGATGACCTTGACGTCCTTGCCGGGCTTCTTGTTGGCGCTCTTGAGCGCGGTGACGGCGCCGAGGCCCATCTCGTCGTTCTCCGCGTAGACGGCGGTGATCTCGGGCTTGGACTGGATGAGCTGCTCCATGACCTGCTGGCCCTTGTCGCGGGCGAACTCGCCGGTCTGCTGCGCGACGATCTCCAGGCCGGGCGCCTTGGCCTTCAGCTGGTCGACGAAGCCGTTGGTGCGGTCGGTGGTGACGTTGTTGCCGGACGCGCCGAGCAGGATGGCGACCTTGCCGGTGCCGCCGGTGGCGGCGATCATCGCGTCGGCCGCGCGCTTGCCCTGCTCGACGAAGTTCGAGCCGATGAAGGTCAGGTAGTCCTTGCAGGCGGTGGCGTTGACCTTGCGGTCGACGGTGATGACCGGCACGTGCTTGGCGGCGGCCGCGTCGAGGGCGGGCTGCAGGCCGTCGGAGTTGAGCGGGGCGACGATGAGGAGCTGTGCGCCCTGGTTGAGCATGTCCTGGATGTCGCTGATCTGCTTGGAGAGCTGCGACTGCGCGTTGGTGGTGAGGAGCTTCTTCACGCCCAGCTTCGCGGCCTCGTCCTTGATGGACTGGGTCTCGGCGATACGGAAGGGGTTGGCCTCCTTCTCGGACTGCGAGAAGCCGACGATCGCGTCCTTCAGGTCGATCTTCGGGGTGCCGGTGCTCTGCAGGGTGCAGCCGGCCCCGGTGGCGGCGGTGGCCGAGCCGGCCGGGCTCTCCGCGACCTGCGCGGCCTGTCCGTCGCCCGAGCCGGCGGACGGGGTCTCGGACTTGGCGCAGCCGGACACGACGAGGGCGGCGGCGGCGAGCAGCGAGGCGGCGGCGAGCGTGCGGGATCTGCGCGTGATGGTCATGACGGGGACACTCCTTGGCGAGGGGGAGACGCACCGCGCCGGACGGGTGGGCCGACGACGCGGTGGGGCGGGGGGTGCGGGGTGGGACGGCGGCGACCGGGTCCGCCCGACGCCTGCACACGGGGCTGGGAAATCCGGTGCAGGAGAGAGCGGTAAGAGGTCCGCAGGGCCTCTCGGCGTCGCTGTTTACAACGTTATATAGGCCGCCCGATCCGTCGGGCAAGAGTGTTGCGCGCGCATTTCCGTTTCATTCCCCGACCGGCCCTCCATGACGGCTCCGCGCCAACGCGGCCGGAGGTGCCGGGGGTTGGCGGAGTGGTGCTCACCGTTCACCCTGCCGGGCGGCGGCCGCCCGCGCCCTCCCCTGCCCACGGCGCCCCGGGCCGGAGAAGCCGCAGGTCGAGGCCGCACCCGCCGGCCGGCCGGCCCGGCCGCGGCGCACCCGGAGGCGTACGGCGCCGCTGCGCACCGGCCTCGCGGAGTGGCCCGTTCCGTTCCGCCCGGGCCCGTCGGCGGAGGCTCCGTCAGCCGCCGTGCACCGCACGGCGACAGGCTCCGGACGGGCCGTCCGGCCGCCGGCGGCCGATTCCGCGGACAGAACTGCCCGTCGGGGGCTGGACACGGCCGCAGGGTCGTGCTGTCATTCTCGCTGTCCCGCTTTTCCAACGTTGTGCAACGGCCGCCACCCGGCCCGCGAACCCCGCTCGCCGCCGCACCGCCGGCCACCCACCGGCCCGCCCCGGCTCCACCGGACGGCGCCGCGCCGGGCTGCCCGCGGCACCCCGGCCACCGCTCCGACCCCCTGCCCCGACCGTTCGACCGGACGGCCCGTTCGTCAGAACGGCCAGGGCCCCGGCGCGCCGCCTCCCGGCGGCCCGGCGCCCGCACGTCCCCCTCCCCGGCACCACCGTGCCGTGACCGCCCCGGCCCCCTCCCGCCGGCGCGCCACCACCGTCGCTCTTCGCGACACCCCCACCACGTCCCCGGGCAAGCGGGTCGCCGCCCGGGGAATGCCCCACCACCCTCTACTCCCCCGTGTGAGGAGCCACCGCATGACGCGACAGCCAGCCACCCGAGACCGACGCAGGACGTGGGCGCTGCTGCTGGCAGCGACCCTCTCGCTGCCGGTGGTCGGCCTGGTCCCCGGTACCTCGTCCGCCGCCCCGGCCGACACCGCGACCACCTTCGCCGCCGCCGATCCCAGCATCCAGGCGCACGGCCTGAAGGGCGAGTACTACCGGATGTCGGCGCCCGGCGCCCGCGACTTCGCCGAGCTCGGCGGCACGGCGCTCGACCCGCAGATCAACATGGCGGGCCTGGCGTCCACCTTCGAGGCGATGACGGGCCGCCAGGAGAACACCACCGCCCGCTGGACCGGCCAGATCGAGGCCCCCGCCGACGGCGACTACACCTTCTACGCCACGGGCGACAACGGCTTCCGCCTCTTCGTCGACGGCGTCGCGGTCATCGACCACTGGGTGCCGGACTGGGACAGCGAGCAGACCAGCGCCGCCGTCCACCTCACCGCGGGCGTCAAGCACGACTTCAAGCTGGAGATGTTCCAGGACGTCGGCGGCGCCAACATGTTCCTGCGCTGGTCGAGCCCCGCGCTGCCCAAGCAGATCGTGCCGGAGGGCGCCTTCACCCCGCCCGCCGGGTTCAGCGTCTACCCCGTCGCGCTGGCCGTCGCCGAGGACGGCCTGAAGGTGCAGGCCACCTTCGAGGGCAGGGTCGGCAACGCCGCGGGCATCGCCGACCACCTGCGCATCGAGGCCGACACCACGCCCATGCCGGTCAAGTCCGTCGCGAACGCCTCGGGAGACAGGAACTCCCTGATCGTCAAGCTCTCCGAGCCCGTCCAGAAGGGCCAGCAGGTCCGGGTGTCGTACGACGGCGCCGGCGGCCTCACCTCCGGCGGCGAGACCGTGCCGCAGATCATCCGGACGGCCGCCAACGCCTCCACCCACCGCCTCACCACCCCGTGGACCGACAAGGTCGACAAGAACCACCCGCTGCCCGAGTACCCCCGGCCGCAGCAGGTCCGCGACGACTGGCTGAACCTCAACGGCCCCTGGCAGTTCGCCGGTGCGGCCGCGGGTGAGCAGCCCGTCTTCGGCAAGGACCTCGGCGAGAAGATCATCGTGCCGTACCCGGTCGAATCGATGCTCTCCGGCCTGGAGCGGCACGAGGACCACATGTTCTACCGGAAGACGGTCACCGTCCCCAAGGGCTGGAAGATCGGCTCCGGCCAGCACCTCAAGCTGAACTTCGGCGCCGTCGACAACAAGGCCACGGTCTGGGTCAACGGCACGAGGGTCGCCGAGCACACCGGCGGCTACACCGGTTTCTCCGCCGACATCACCGACGCCCTCAAGGGCACCGGCCCGCAGGAGATCGTCGTCGCGGTCACCGACACCGCCGGGCCCGACCAGCCCCTCGGCAAGCAGTCGGCCAACCCCGGCGGCATCGTCTACACCCAGTCGTCCGGCATCTGGCAGACCGTCTGGATGGAGCCCGTCGCGGCGACCTCCGTCGAGAGCGTCACCACCACCCCGGACATCGACTCCGGCACGCTCTCCGTCACCGTCAACTCCCCCGGCGCCCCCGCCGGCACGCTCGTCAAGGCCGTCGCCAAGGACACCCAGGGCAACGTGGTCGGCTCGATCAGCGGCCCCGCCAACACCCTGCTCCACCTGCCGGTGAGCAACCAGCACCTGTGGACGCCCGACGACCCGTACCTCTACGACCTCAAGGTCACGCTGACCAGCGGCAAGCAGACCGACACGGTCAAGAGCTACTTCGGCATGCGGAAGATCGCCATCCAGGACGTCGGCGGCTACCAGAAGATCGTCCTCAACGGCAAGCCGATCTTCTCGCTCGCCGAACTCGACCAGGGCTTCTGGCCGGACGGCCTCTACACCGCGCCCACCGACGCGGCCATCACCTTCGACCTCAAGGCGCAGAAGGACCTCGGCTTCAACGCCGTCCGCAAGCACATCAAGGTCGAGTCGCCGCGCTGGTACTACCAGGCCGACAAGCTGGGCCTGCTCGTCTGGCAGGACTTCGTCTCCGGCGACTTCCGCACCACCGCCGGCCAGCAGGAGTTCGTCGCCGAGGGCATGGCGGAGATGAAGCTCCTCCACAACTCCCCCTCCCTCATCGGCTGGATCGTCTTCAACGAGGGCTGGGGCGAGTGGAACCGCGAGGAGACCGGCAAGCTCACCGACGCCGTCAAGGCCGCCGACCCGTCCCGCATCGTCAACGCCCACAGCGGCGTCAACTGCTGCGCCTCCAAGGGTGACTCCGGCAAGGGCGACATCATCGACCACCACGACTACGGCAACAACGACCCGGCGTTCCCGGACAGCAAGCGCGCCGCCATGGACGGCGAGCACGGCGGCTTCACCCTCCGCGCCCCCGGCCACATGTGGCCCGGCGCCCCGACCGTCATCTACAGCGGCGTGAACGACAAGGCCGCGCTCACCAAGAAGTACGTCGACAACACCGAGACGTTCTACCTCGCCGCCGCCGGCGCCGAGCTCTCCGGCTCGGTCTACACCCAGGTCACCGACCTCGAGAACGAGCTCAACGGCCTCTGGACGTACGACCGCCGGCAGATCAAGGTCGACCCGGCCCAGGTCCGCGCCATCAACCTCAAGGTCATCGCGGCCGGCGCCGCGGCTGGCGCCCGCTCCGAGCTCAAGGGCGGCGGCTCCTGGTCCCTCGACGAGGGCACCGGCACCACCGCCGCCGACCAGGGCCCCAACAAGGCCTCGATGACCCTGACCGACGGCACCACCTGGACCCCCGGTGTCAGCGGCAGCGCCCTGAAGTTCAACGGCCAGTCGCAGTACGCCCAGACCGCCGGGCCCGTGGTCGACACCACCGCGAGCTACTCGATCTCCGCCTGGGCCACCCTGGACGCGCTGCCCGGCAACTACGCCACCGTGGTCAGCCAGGACGGCCGCCGCACCGAGAACCCGTTCTACCTGCAGTACGGCCAGGGCGCGTTCGCCTTCAGCGTCCCCGGCGGTGTCCGGGCCCGGCTGCCGATCACCCCGCAGCTCGGCCACTGGTACCACCTGGTCGGCGTGCACGACGCGGCGGCCGGCACCATCGCCCTGTACGTCGACGGCACCCTCGCGGCCACCGTGCCCGCCGGATCCGCCGACGTCTCCACCGGCCCGCTCAGCCTCGGCCGCGCCAAGTGGAACGGCGGCAACGTGGACTTCTGGAACGGCTCGATCGACCAGGTCCACGCGTACGACAAGGCGCTGACCGCGGCGGAGGTGAGCGCCCTGCACACCGCCGAGCAGCCCGCGTAGCGCCCGGCCCGCACCACCCCGCGCCGCCCCCGGCGGAGGATCCCCCGCCGGGGGCGGCGGCACACCTTCCGGACGATCCCGGGGATTGAAGCCCGCAGGGGCGGGCAGGCGCGCGGCGGCCCGGAACGTCCGGTCCCGGAACGCGAAGGAGGTCACCATGAGCATGGTGAAGGAATCCATCGACGTCGACGTGCCCCTGCACAGCGTCTACGACCAGTGGACCCAGTTCGAGGAGTTCCCGCGCTTCATGGAGGGCGTGGAGGAGGTCCGCCAGACCGACGACCGGCACTGCCACTGGCGCACCAAGGTCGCCGGCGCCCGGCGCGAGTTCGACACCGAGATCGTCGACCAGCTGCCCGACGAGCGGATCTCCTGGCGCACGATCGGCGGCGACGTCCGGCAGATGGGCGTCGTCACCTTCCAGCGGCTGGACGACGCCCACACCCGGGTCAGCCTCGCCATGGACTTCGAACCGCACGGCATGGCCGAGCGCACCGGCGACCTGCTCGGCGTGCTCGACCGGCAGGTCAAGGGCGACCTCAAGCGCTTCAAGGGCTTCATCGAGGAACGCGGCGGCGCCGAGAGCGGCGGCTGGCGCGGCCGGATCTCCCCCGGCGGCCTCGGCACGGACGGCCCCGCCACGACCGGCGCGCTCCCCGACGCGCCGCCCCGCGAGACCCCGCAGTCCCGGATGACCGGCGAGGGAGCCCCGCCGCCCAACCCGTACGGCGGCGAGACGTACGGCAGCGAACCGTACGGCGGTGAGCGGTACGGCACCGACCCGGGCAGCGGCAGGCCGTACGGCACCGGGCCGCTGGACGACCCCCGGACCGCGCCGCGCCCGGCCGACCCGGACGACATGCGGCACGGCTGAGCCGCCGCCGTCCGCGACGGCTGCACGGAGCGGAACAGAGCGGGAACAGAGCCGGAGGGGGTGCCGTGTCCGCACGGCACCCCCTCCGGCCTGCGCGCCCGTACGGGGACGCGTTCCGCCGGCCCGCCGGTCACCCGCGGAGCGGCTTCCGGGCGGCGGTGAGGTCGGAGTGCGGAGCGTCCGCGGGCAGGAGACCGGCCTCGGCCAGTTCCTCAGCGAGGACGGCGGGCTCCGCGGGCCAGAGCCGGAAGGTCTCGTGCTCCTCGCGCACCACCACACCGCCGCGCTCCACCCGGTAGTCGTACCGGACGGCGATGATCCCGCGGTCCGGGGTGCGGGTCAGCCGGGCGGCGTACACGTCGGTGCCGAGCCTGGCGGGCGGGAGTTCGCGGCTCTCCTCGCCGCCCGGCACCCCGACGGGCGGCGGGTCGAAGAGGAGCAGGCCTCCCGGTACGAGTGCGGCGGCCAGCGCCCGCCAGGTCGCCCGGCGTTCCGCGGGCGGCAGGGTGGCCACCAGGTTGGAGGCGACGGCGAGGTCGACGGCCTCCCGCAGGCCGCAGGCACCCACGGTCTCCGGGTGCAGCGTGACGCGGGCCCGCTCGTCGGCGCCGAGGCGGGCCAACCGGGCGAGCAGGGCGATCCGCATGGCGGGCGACGGCTCGACGGCGTGCACCGGAGCAGTGGCAGCCTTCACCAGCGTCTCGGTCACGATGCCCGTGCCGGCACCCGCGTCGAGCACCCCCGTCCTCGCGGCGCGGGCCGCCGCGGTGAGGCGGCGCTCGGCGGCCCGGCGGTCGTCCTCGGCCTGCAGCAGGTCGTAGAACTCCGCGGACACGCCGTACCGGATGTGCCCCGAGGGCTGCCCGGCAGTCACGGGCCGCGCCTACCCGCGGCCGGGAAGGGGGCCGGTCACGTCGGCCGGCGACGCCGGTGCCATCACCGCACCCGCCTTCCCGCGGTGGACGGTCCAGGCCCCCGACGCTACGGCTCAGCGCCGCCCGGTGCGACCGGCCGCGCCGAGGACCACACCGCAGGGGGGACGACACCGTGTCAGATGCGCCTCAGCCGGTGCCCGCGGTGCCCCTTCGGACGGCGGCGCTGCCGCACACCGTCCTCGCGCCGCCACCGCACCCACCCGAACACGGCGACCACCACCGCGCCGAGGACGGACGGCAGCAGCCGGTCCAGCGGGTTGGGCGCCCCCTCCTCCAGCACCTGGCCGCCGACGACGAACGCCCGGCCGAGGCAGTACACCGCCACCACCGTGCCCGCGAGCGCCAGCGCGAGCCAGACGCACCGCCACACCCGGGTCGCCGTCCGGCCGAGCACCCGGTACGGGATCGGCACCCCGCAGGTCTCGCAGGCCACCACCAGCCGGCTGTCGATGTGCGGGCGTGACAGGAGGACCCGGTGGTCGCCGATCTCACGGGCCGGCCCGTCCTCCGGAATGCCGGACGGCACCCGGTGGCCGGACCGCGCGCCCGGCCCACGCCTCAGCTCGCCTCTTCGCACGACGGCGTCCTCTCCCCCGACCCGGCCGCGACGGCACCTGCCGCCGCGCCCACCCTGCCACGTCCTCCCGTCGCGGTGCCCGGCTTTCGCCAGGCGCACGGGTGCGCGCCGGGTGTGCACCGGGTGCGCGCCGGGTGCGCGCCGGGTCAGGAGCCGACGTTGTCGCAGGCGTGGGCCTGGAACTCCTCCAGCGAGGTCGTCGTCCAGCCGTCGGCGTCCCCGCCGTACTCGGCGCCCACGAAGTACCGCACCCGCCCGGGGGTGAGGGCGGCCAGGTCGGCGAGGGTGAACGACACGGACCCCGCGGACCAGGAGTCGTCCTCGGTCCACCCGTAGAGCGTGTAGACGCGGCCCGCTTCCAGGGGCTGCAGCGGCTGCTCGACCGTCCAGCCGTCGCCGCCGTCGAGCGGCAGCGGGGCGTACCCGGTCAGCGGCCCGTCGTGTTTCCAACGGCCCACGCTGCGGGTGCCGTTCGTGCCCTGGTCGGTGTACAGCGTGGCCCCGTCGATGCGGTGGTGACAGACCATCACCATGCCGATCGGGCGGCCGTCCGCGGTGACCGTGACGCCGCTGACCGCCCCCACGGCGACCGTGCAGCCGGTCAGCCCGGCGAGCATCCCGCCCACGGCGGCTCCCAGGACGACACGACGGATCCGGGCCATCTCTCCCCCTCCGGCCGGACAGCCGGATCACCCTATCCTGCCGCTTCCGCCCGGCCGCCGGCCCGGGCCGCCATGTGCCCCCGGTCGCCGCAGGGTTGCCCGGCCGCGCGGCCGCGTACGGGTGCGTCGGGGTCGGCCGCACTGCCGCCCGCGGGGCCGCCCATGGGGCCGTCCGCGGGGTCGGCCGCGCCCCGGACGCCTGAGCGGGCGCGGTCCGCCACGTTTGGCGGCGGCGGATCGTGCAAGACGACTGCCATGAGAGCACTCGTTCACGTCCTGCGCATCGCCGCAGGTGTCGCCACACTGATTCTGGCCGTCTGGATCGTCCTGGACCTGTCCGGGGCGAACCCCGGCAACCCGATCGCGGACTGGTTCCACGACGCCGCCGACTGGCTGTCCGGCTGGTCCCGCGGCCTCTTCTCACCCGACAGTTCCACCGCGCGCACCCTCGCCGACTACGGCATACCCGCCGTGGTGTACGGGGCCGTGGCGTACGCCCTCGGGCGGCGCGAGTGGGCGTGACCCCGTCGGCCCCACCCGCGGCACCGCCTCCGGAACGGCGGTGCCGCGGGCCCGTGTTCAGCGGGTGACGCGCTCGAACAGCCAGTCCGTCAGCGCACGCCGGGGTGCGCTGTGCGGGGAGTTCTCGGTGTCGCAGAGGAAGTCGTCCAGGGCGACGCGGCTCGGGTCGACCGAGGTCAGATCGGTCTCCAGGTCGACCTCCCAGACGGCCGGGTCGAAGTCGAGGGCGACGGCGCTGACCGCGGGCACGAAGCAGGTGTTGGTGAAGCGCTCGTCCACCTCGATGCCGAGGGCCTTCGCCACCAGCCCGAACGAGGGCAGGGTGCCACCGGGCGCACCGTCGAGGGCGGGGACGGCCGTGGTCGAACTGCGGCGTACCGTCAGCGCGATGTGCATGCCGCCGATGGGCTGCTTCGCACCCTTGTCGGGCTGGACGCGGGCGGTGGCGCTCGCGGTGTTGTACTGGTTCTTCCAGTCGAAGGCGATCTCGCCGGGGGTCAACTTCAGCCCCACGCCCTCGCCGTGGCCGTTGGCGACGCCCAGCTTCAGCGGCCGCACCGGGAAGGACCCGTACGCGTCCAGCTCGGCCAGGAAGTCGGTGCGCAGCTGGCTGGCGGTGGCCACCGGCCCCTCGTACTTCGAGTTCTCCACCCAGGCCCACAGCAGTTGCTGGGCGGCCTCGCTGCGGATGAGCTCGGCCTGCTTGGGCCGGCCCGGCTCGGCCGGGGTGAAGTCCTCGAAGAAGTAGGCCATCTGCTGGAGGATCAGCGGGATCCAGGCGCCGTTGTGGGGGGTGTCCCACGAGAAGTAGGTGCCGGTCTGGTGGTCCACCCCCTCGGCCTCCATGCGGGCCAGCGCGTACCGGGTGATCATGCCGCCCATGCTGACCCCGCCGACGGCGAGCGGGGTGCTGCCGATCCGCTCGGCGACGGCGCGGTGGATGCAGGCCGCGGCGACACCCGCGTTGGCCTGGATGTAGGTGTGGCGCTCCTCGAACCCGAGCAGGATGACGTCGATGCCCGCCTCGCCGAGCCGGGTGAGGAAGTGCCCGCCCTCCGCGGCGTCGAAGTGCTGCCAGAGCGCGGGCAGGTCGCTCGGGCCGTACTCGAAGCCGTCGGCGAGGATGAGCGGCCGTTCGAGGTTCCGGTGACCGGGTGCGAGGTGGACGTGGGCAGTGCCCGTCGCGACCTTGCCCTGGTGGGAGTAGGCACCGTGCAGGGGCCACGTGAAGGTGGGTTCCGGGGCGTCGCCCTCCTCGGCCGGTGCGGTGGAGGAGAACCAGACGTGCTGCGGCAGGGTTGCGGCGAGTTCGGCGAGCTGGGAGGGGGACGCCTCCGCGAGTCCTTCGATCAGGCTGCGGTTGACGTGGATCTCGGCCTTCTGAGCCATGGTGAGAGCCTTCGTTCGGGCGGCGCGCAGGGCGCGCAGGGGTGGGGACAGGCAGCGCGGCGGAGTCCGTTCATATCGGTACCGTCACGGTGCGGATGCATCTTTGCACAGAGAGCGACCGAACGGCGGTAGGGCACGGCCCGCATCCGGCGCGCGCCGACGGCGCCGACTCGGCCCGCCCTCCGGCGGGTTGGTGCCCCGCCCGGGCGAGCCGCGGGCTCCCGGCACGCACGCCACCCACCCCGGCGCGGGCCCGGGAGCGACGCAGGGCATGATGTGCCCCAGCCCGTCCGCACCACGAGGAACGCCATTGCACCCCCACGACGATCTCGTCAGGCCCTACGCACCGCAGGCCCCCGCCGAGCCGTCGCCGGAGGCAGGGCCGCCGACCGGCGCCGCCGACCTCTTCGCCGACCTCCCGCCCGCGGCGGCCCCGCTCCGCGCGCAGCGCCCGAGCCGTCGGCACCTCCTACCGGTCCTGCTCGCCGTCGCGGCCGCCTGTGCCGGCCTGGCGCTGCTCCTCCTCCCCGGCGAGGACTCCCCCGGCCCGCAGGCGCAGCCCTCCGCGCCGGGCGCGACCACGGCCACCGACGGACCGCTCCCCGCGGCGGCGGGCGCCGCACCGACCACCGCGTCACGGACCTCCGCCACCACCACCGTTGCCTCCCCCGGCGCCGCGACCGCGAGCCCCGCACCGACCGGAAGCACCTCGGACGCCCCGGGCACAGCCGCGGGCACAGCCACGACCACGGTCGCGAGCACGGCACCGGCCACCAGCGCGGCGACCGCCCCGGCCGACGGCGTCCTGCGGCAGGGCGACAGCGGGCCTGCGGTGGCCCGACTCCAGCAGCTGCTCTTCGGCCAGGGCTTCACGTACGTCTCGCGCACCGCGGTCTTCGACGCGGCCACCCTCCGCGGCGTCACGCAGCTCCAGCACGACCGCGGCCTGACCGGCGACCCGGCCGGGGTCTACGGGCCCGCGACCCGTCGCTCACTGGAGGGCTGACCGCCGTCCGCCGTCCGGTCCGGGACGCCCGCCGGTCACATCTCGCGTAGCCCCCAGGGCGCGCCGTACGCGGTGAGCAGGTCGAGGAACGGCCGCGGCGGCAGGGCCTCGGGGCCCAGGACCCCGGCGCCCGTCCAGGTGCCGGCGGCGATGAGTTCGAGGGCGACGACGGGGTTGATGGCGGTCTGCCAGACGACGGCCTGGGAGCCGTACTCGGCCATCGTGACCTCGTTGTCGGCGACGTGGTAGAGGTAGACCTCGCGCGGGGCGCCGTCCTTGGTGCCCTTCACCCAGGTGCCGGCGCAGGTCCGGCCGCGCATGCGGTCGCCGAGGCCCGCCGGGTCGGGGAGGCAGGCGGCGACGACGTCGCGGGGCGCGACGAGGGCGTCGCCGACCCTGACGGGCTCGGTGCCGTCGAGGCCCAGCTTGTGCAGCGTCCGCAGGACGTCGATGAACTCCCCGCCGAGCCCGTACTTGAAGGTGACACGCCTCGCGTCGATCCAGCGCGGCACGAGGAGCACCTCCTCGTGCTCCACGTTGACGCACTCGACCGGGCCGATGCCGCCGGGGAAGTCGAAGACCTCCGGCTCGCTGAAGGGCGCGGTCGTGAACCAGCCGCGGTCCTTCTCATAGACGACGGGCGGGTTGAGGCACTCCTCGATGGTCGTCCAGATGGAGAACGAGGGCGCGAAGTCGTAGCCGTCCACGGTGAGATCGGCGCCGTCGCGGATGCCGATCTCCTCGATCTCGTCGAACAGCTCGTCGGCGGCGTAGCGGGCGAACACGTCGGAGAGCCCGGGCTCCACGCCGATGCCCACGAGGGCGAGCCTGCCGGACTCCTCCCAGGCACCGGCCAGCGCGAACTGCTCGTCGCCGAGCTTGACGCCGGTGAGCTCGTGCGGCCGCTCGGGGTGCGGGCGCGACAGCGACATCGCCATGTCGAGGTAGTGCACACCGGCCGCGAGGGCGCCGCGGAAGAGCGGCATGACGAACCGCGGGTCGGTGGCGTTGAGGAGCACGTCGCAGCGGTGCTCGGCGAGGAGCGCCTCGACGGCCCGCTGGTCGGAGGCGTCGACGCGGGCGGGGGTGAAGCGCGGGTCACGGGCGGCGGCGGCCACGGAGACCGCGCGGGCCTCGTCGTGGTCGGCGACGACCAGGTGGTCGAAGAAGTCCCGGCGGGCGGCGATCCGGGTGACCGCGCCGCCCACGCCGCCGGCTCCCACGAGCAGGATTCGCATGGTGCTTCTCTCCTCGGAACGGAACGGAACGGAGCGGACTGGGACGGGACGGGGCCGGCCGACCGGCGGGAGGACCGTCCTGCGCTGCCCGCACCGTACGCCGCCACCGCGCCGGCGCCCGTCAACCAGGCCCGCGGCGTCACCCGGGAAGCGGAGGGCGACGGGGGATCAGCTCCCTGCGTTGAACTTCGCGATGAGCTCGGGCAGCTCGGCCAGGCTGTCGATGCGGAACGTCGACCGGCCGACGGCCGGATCGTCCTGCTGGATCCAGCCCCACGGGCCGCGGCGGATCAGCGCGGTACGCATCCCCGAGGCGAGCGCGGGGAGGACGTCGTTGTCGAGGCGGTCGCCGACGTACAGGATCTCGTGCGGCTCGACCGGAGTGGCCACGACGACACGCTCGAAGAACAGCAGGTCGGGCTTCGACGCACCCCAGTCGTCCGAGGTGCCGATCAGATCGACGTCGTCCTCGAACAGCTCACGCAGGATCCGCCCGGCGCGAACGGTCTGGTTCCCGGCGATGGCCAGCCAGAGGCCGTCCGCCCTGAGTCGCAGGAGCGAGCGGCGGACGTCCGGGTAGAGGTCTTCCTCCCCGAAGGTCTCCGGCCGCCCGGCAGCCGCGCGCTTCTCTCGCTCCTCGTACAGGTCGAACCCGGGCCGGAACACGTGGAACGTCTCGCGGTAGTCCAGGCCCCGGGCGATGGTGGCGCCGAACTGCGCGACGAAGGTGTGTCTCGGCACACCGAGCCAGTCGGCCCACGTGCCGTACTCGCGGGTCTCGTCCACCAGGCATTCACCGACGTCGAACACCACAGCCTTGATCGTCATGCGGGGAGCGTAGCCACGTCGCAACCGGACCGTCAGTCCCGGCCGCGGCGGAGGTGACGGACCGACGGGCGAACGGCCGGGGGACGGGCAGACGGGCGGGGGGCAGGAAAACGGCTCGGCGGATCTGCACCACTCTGCCAGGATGGCGCCATGACGATGCTCAGAAAGGGCGATGCCGCGTAGGCCGCCCGGCGCCGTGCGCGCCGTGATGTCGAGGACGCCGGGCCCGTCGAGGCCGTTCAGCGAGGTGCGGGGCCTGCCCCGGCGGGCGCGCTCCGCGGTGCGGCGCCTGGAGGCCCGCCGTTTCGGGCCCGGGTTCCTCGCCGCGTCCCTCCGGGGGTACGAGGGCGCGCTGCGCCGGCCCGGCCGGTGGCTGTACGTCGAGTCGGCGGACTGTCCGTGCCACGACCCGATGGGCGACCGCGACGGCGTGGAGGCCTTCCTCCGATCGATGCCCCGGCTTGCCCGCCGTGATCTGCGGAGCGTGGTGGCCCGGCTCGACGAGGAGTTCGAACGCCGCACACTGCCCGATCCGTTCGCACCGCCCGGCGCCTGGTGGCAGCGCCGCCTGGGGTCCCCGTGACGGGCCGACCGCGCAGCCCGCCGCACAGACGCCAGGCGGGCAGACGGGCAACGGGCAACGGGCAACGGGCAACGGGCAACGGGCAACGGACAACGGACAGACGGCTCAGTGTTCGATGTACGACTCCAGGCCGCGCAGGAAGACCTCGACCTTGAAGCGGAAGCGGTCGTCGCCGTCGCCGGTCGTCATGGTCTCCGCCATCGCGCTGATGCGGGGGAACCTGTCCTTGGGCAGTCGGCGGAAGTACTGGCCGACCTCGTCGAAGTAGGCCTCCAGGTCGATGCCGCTGCCGGCCTTCATCCCGTAGACGAAGGCCTCGTAGGCGTCGACGTCGATCATCTGGCCGAGTCCGTCGAGCGCCCAGGCGGCGACCTGCCCGGGGATGCCGGCGCGGATCATCAGGTCGAGCATGAACTCGGCCGGGAGGAGCTTGTTGGGGCCCACGGGCATGCTGCCGAGCGAGACGACGGTGATGTCCCGGTGCCGGGTGTACACGTGCTGGGCGTCGAGGCAGAGCTGCAGGATCTGCTCCTTCCAGCGGTCCGGTTCGGGGTGGTCGGGCAGGGTGATCTCGCCGGAGATCTCCTCCAGCATGAGCTCCAGGAGCTCGTCCTTGTTGGAGACGTGGGCGTAGAGCGAGGCGGGGCCGGTGCCGAGCTCCTGGGCGACGCGCCGCATGGTGACGCCGGCCATGCCCTCGGCGTCGAGGATGCGGATGCCGACCTCGACGATGGCGTCCCGGGTGAGGGGCTGACGCGGGTCCGTGCGGCGCGGCTTGTGCCAGGGCACGGCGGGCATGTCCGCGTGGCCGTCCGAGGTCATGCGCGCCTCCTTCGTCGGGTACGGGCGGGTGCGGGCGGGCGTGGTCGCCCGGCGCGTGCCGGGTGAACCCGGGCTGTCACGGTGGGCGACGAACATCGTACCCGTGGCGAACAGTGTTCGGGGCGTCGACCTGCAGGCTTGACGGAACGAGGATCGCTCCGTAGAACAGTGTTCGTCAATCAAACACCGTTCCAGACTCGGAGCCCCTCATGACCGACCCGTCCGCGCCCTACCGATGGCGGTGGGCCGCGCTCTTCGTGATCCTCGCCGCCGAGGTCATGGACCTCCTCGACTCGCTGGTCACCAACGTCGCCGCGCCGGCCATCCGGGCCGACGTCGGCGGCGGCGAGAGCACCATCCAGTGGCTCGGCGCGGCCTACACCCTCGCCATGGCGATCGGCCTCATCACCGGCGGCCGCCTCGGTGACATCTTCGGCCGCCGCCGCATGTACCTCGTCGGCGCCGTCGGCTTCACCCTCGGCTCCATCGCCTGCGGCCTCGCCCAGGGCCCCGAGCAGCTGATCGCCGCGCGCGCCTTCCAGGGCCTGCTGGGCGCGATCATGCTGCCGCAGGGGCTCGGCATGCTGAAGGAGATCTTCTCGGAGAAGGAGCAGGGTACCGCCTTCGGCCTGTTCGGCCCGGTCATGGGGCTCTCCACGGTCGGCGGCCCGATCCTCGCCGGCTGGCTCGTCGACGCCGACCTCTGGGGCACCGGCTGGCGCATGATCTTCCTGATCAACATCCCGCTCGGCCTGTTCGCCGTCGCGGGCGGCCTGGCGTTCCTGCCCGAGTGGAAGAGCGCCCGTGCCGTCCGGCTCGACCTCGTCGGCGCCCTGCTCGCCGCCGCCGGCGCAGCGATGATCATCTTCCCGCTGGTGCAGGGCCGCGAGCACGGCTGGCCCGCCTGGGCGTTCGCCCTGATCGGCCTCGCCCTCGCCGTCTTCGCCGTCTTCGCCTGGTACGAGAAGCGCATCAGCAGCTCCGGCCGCGACCCGCTCGTCGAGCCGAGCCTGTTCCGCAAGCGCGGCTTCAGCGGCGGCATGGTGCTCGGCCTGTTCTTCTTCTCCGCGATGACCGGCTTCTGGCTGACCTTCAGCCTCTACACCCAGATCGGCCTGCACTACTCGCCGACCAAGGCGGGCCTGGCGGGCATCCCGTCCTCGATCGGCATGGTCGTCGCGTTCGTCGCCTCGCAGGGCCTGGTGAAGTTCGGCCGCAAGGTCATGCACGGCGGCCTGATCGGCATGGCCGCGGGCGTCGGCGGCCTCATCCTCACCCTCGGCCAGGCCGGGGAGAGCGTCACGCCGTGGCAGCTCGCCCCCGCCCTTGCGGTCACCGGCCTCGGCATGGGCTTCGTCATGGCGCCGTTCTTCGACACGGTGCTCGCCTCGGTCGAGCCGCACGAGACCGGCTCGGCCTCCGGCACCCTCACCTCCGTGCAGCAGCTCGGTGCCGCCCTCGGCACGGCGATCCTCGGCACGGTCTTCTTCGAGCAGGTCAAGAGCGCCAGCTTCGTCCACGCCGAGCAGTTCACGCTCGGCGTCGAGATCGCCATGCTCGCGGTGGTCTTCCTCGCCGTCTTCCTCCTGCCGAAGCACGCCCGGCCGCAGGACGACGAGGCCGCGGAGACCGGGACCGCCGCCGAGACCGGCACCGAGAAGGTCCCGGCCTGACACCGGCGCACCCCGCCGCTCCCTCCCCGCACCGCGCGGCTCCACCGCGTACCGCGGAGCACGACGGGGAGTACCGCGGGGAGCACCACCGGGCCCGGGCCCGCTGCACGGCCGCACCGGCCGCGCGGCGGGCCCGGGCCCGGTGGCGTCCCAGGGGCGGGCTGGGCCGGGCTCGGTGGCGGGCGCCGGGCAGGCGGGCGGATGCTGGAAGGAGCCTTGCCGAGCGGGAGGAGATCCTCGTGAACACCGCCACCGAGACCCGGACCGGCCGCAGCGCCGGAGGCTTACTGGACAGCCCGATCGTCGGGATGTCGCCGTGGATCCTCTTCTCGGTCGTCGTGGGTCCGGGCCGGTTCGAGATCGCCGTCGGCGCGGCCCTCGCGCTCGCGGCGGCCCTCGTCGTGATCGGCCGCATCCGCGCACCGGGCAGCTCGTGGAAGATCCTCGAAGTGTCCGACGTGGTCTTCTTCGCCGGCCTCACCGTGATCGGCGCGCTCGCCTCGGCGGGCACGCTCACCTGGCTGGAGACGTACGCCGGGGAGGTCTCCAACATCGCCCTGGTGGTGATCGCGTTCGGGTCGATGGCCGTCGGCACGCCCTTCACCCTGCAGTACGCCCGCGAGCAGACGCCCCGCAACTTCTGGCACACGCCCGAGTTCGTCCGCACCAACTACCTGCTGACCGGTGTGTGGGGCGCCGCCTTCCTCGTCGCGGCCCTCGCCGGCCTGTACGGCGACCTCGTGCTGCACAACCCGAACAACCTGTGGACCGGCTGGATCATCCAGATCGGCGCGATCATCGCCGCGGTGCGCTTCACCGGGTGGTACCCGGACGTCGTCCGCGCCAGGGCGGCCCGGGCCCGCGGCGACGACGTCCCGGTGCCGACCGTCCGCGCCTTCCTCCTGCCGCTCGCCGGCTACCTCGTGCCGGTGGGCATCGTGCTGCTCGCCGCCGACGACGGCCCGGCCTGGGTCGGCATCGCCCTCGTCGCGGGCGGTGTCGTCCTGACCCGCTCGCTGCGCCGCACCGAGCACGAGGAGGAGGCCCGGCAGCCGGGCCGCGTGTGAACGGCCCCGCGCCGGGTACACGGCCCGGGCGCCCGGAGGAGGCGCGGGCGCAGACGAGGAGGGGTCATGACGGCATTCCGCACGGCGAGACCGGTGGAGGCGGCGGTCGGCGAGGCGGGCGGCGGGGGCGGCCCGGCGCCGGAGGGAACCGCACCCGGCCGCAGGCCCGGCCGCACGTGGCGCTCCCGCCGCACCGCCACCGAGCCCGCCAAGCTCGATCCCACCGCCCCCGGGCCCGCCACGCCCGGGCCCACCGGGATGAGGCCCCCGCTGCTGCAGCGTCGCGGGCCGCTCGCCGCGGTGCTGCGCGCGGTGGTGCTCCTGGTCGCCGTCGCGCTGACCGTGCTGTTCGCGGTCGCGCTGGCCCGTGCCACGCTCTCGCCCTCCCCCGCCTCACGCGGCATCGCGCACACCAACCTTCATCCCGGCGCCTCGCTCAGGGCCTACCTCGACCGGCCGGCCGTCCGCGAGGCCGCCCGCCAGGTGGGCGGCAACATCCTGCTCGGCGCCCCCTTCGGAGTGCTGCTGCCGCTGCTCTCCCGGCGCGCCGGAGGTCTGCTGCGGGTCACCGGCCTCACCGTACTGACCATGGCCACCGTGGAGGTCGCGCAGGCCGCCCTGGTGCCAGGGCGCGCGTTCGACGTCGACGACGTCATCCTCAACACCGGCGGAGCCCTGCTCCTCTACCTCCTCGTGGGCCGCCACCTGTCGAAGGCGCTGTACCGCTCCCGCTCCCGTCCCCGCGGCCCGGCCGAGGTCTGACCGCACCACCCCGCCACGTGCCGCAGGCCGCCCGGAGGTTTCCCGGCGCCGCCTGCGGCGAGAAGGAAGACATGGGCAGCTACGTGATCACCATCCCCGGCACACTCCACCGGCCGCTCGACGACGGTGCCCGGAGAAGCCTCGTCGCCGGACTCCGCGGCGTGGACCCCGAGCAGGTCGGGGCCGAGGTGCCCGACCTCGACGTGCTGACCGTCGGCGAGCCCGAGGGCACCTTCGTCCTGCGCCTGGAGGTGGAGGCGGCGGACCGCACCGCCGCCGGCGACGAGGCCCTGCGGCTCGCCCGGGACGCGTTCGCCGCGGTCGGCTTCACCGGTGACGACGTGGCCACCGGACGGCCCGCGATCACCGGCATCGACGTCGGGTAGGCGGCGGATTCGCGGATCCGGGACCTTCGTCCCGCCGCGCCGGGCCTTCCGCCCCGGCGCGGCGGGACGGCATGTCCGGGACGATGGACCGGTGGGGTGATCCCCCGCCGACCCCACCGCACCCGGACGAAGGGCCACCTCCCGCCGTGACCGACGCGATGAACGCCCACCGCCTCGTGGACGCCTTCTTCACGCACTGCGGGAACCGCGACAGGCCGGCCGGCCCGCAGGGCCACGCCCACGCGGTCTGGCGCCTGTACTGCGACCTTGAACCCGCCACCGTCGACCGGCTGCGGGCCTGGGCGACGGGCCCCGAGTCCGGCCCGCTGGGGCCCGCCGAACGCACCGTCCTGCTGAACTGGCTGGACGCCCGGGAGGGCTGAACCGGCCCGGCACGGCAGGACGGCGCGTTCGGGCCGCCGGTCCGCCGCCCTACGATCGGGCCCATGGTCGCCTACCTGCTCGCCGCACTGATGCTCGTGCTGTTCGTCGTCGGGGTACGCCGTGACCGCCGGAGGTTCAGCAACGCCGTGCTGCTCGGCCTGGCCGCCGTCCTCGCGGCCGTGGGCCTCGCCGGCGAGCTCGACCGGCTGCCCGACCAGGTGGTCGACGCCGCCACGACCGCCCTGCCCGCCGCCGCCCTGCTCGGTGCCGTCGCCACCGGGGTGCTCCTGCTGGCCAACGGCGTGCACATGATCCGCCAGGAGGGCGGCCGACCCGCGAACCTGCTCTCCCTGCTCGCCGGGCTGGCCGTGTTCGCCCTGATCGGCGTGCTGTGGGCCGCCGTACGCGTCGACTCGCCCGTCCTGCACGCCGTCGCCGCGAGCGCCCTGCTGCTGGCCGGCTACCTGTCGTTCCTGCTGCTCTGCTTCCTCGGCTACGCCTTCCTCTACCGCCGCCTCGGCACCCGCCGCGACGTCGACTTCGTCGTCGTGCTGGGCGCGGGCCTGCTGAACGGCGACCGGGTGCCGCCGCTGCTCGCCGCCCGGCTCGACACGGCGCTCGGCGTGTACGAGGAGCAGGCCGCCCGGGGCCGGGCACCGGTGGTGGTCGTCTCCGGCGGCAAGGGCGACGACGAGCAGGTGTCGGAGGCCGAGGCGATGGCCCGCCACCTCGCGGCCCGCGGCCTGCCGCCCGGGGCCGTCCGTCTGGAGGACCGCTCGGAGAACACCGCGCAGAACATGGAGTACAGCGCCGCCCTGATGGCCGCCGAACTGCCCGACTACCGCTGCGTGGTCGTCACCAACACCTTCCACGTGCTGCGCGCCGCCCTCGCGACCCGCCGGGCGGGCGTCACCGGCCAGGTGATCGGCGCACCGACCGCGGGCTACTACTGGCCGAGCGCCGTGCTGCGGGAGTTCGCGGCGGTGCTCGTGTCGTACCCGGCGACCAACGCCACCATGGGCGTTCTGCTGGTGGCCCTGGGAGTGGAGGCCGGACGGCCGAGCTGACCCCCGGGCAGGGGCCGGCCGCTGCCGCGCAGCAGCACGGCGCGGCCGGCCGCTGACACCCGTCGGCCTCCCGCACGCCCCGGCCCCGCCCCGGGCGTACCGCCCGCGGGCCCGCCACGCCGGGACACCCCGGCAACTCCGGCCGCCCGAGGCCGCGGTGGTATGCATGGTCGGGGCGGGCGACCGCCCGCCCCGACACCAGCCAGGCACGAACGGAAGTGGGGCGACATGCCGCTCAAGGGCGAGTACGAGCCGAGCCCGACCAAGTGGGTCCGCGACCAGGTGGAGCAGTACGAGAGCTCCGGAGGCACCGAGGGCACGACCATGCGGGACATGCCCGTCATCGTCCTCACCACCCTGGGCGCCAGGAGCGGGAAGGTCCGCAAGACCCCGCTCATGCGCGTCGAGCACGACGGCGCCTACGCCGTCGTCGCCTCCCAGGGCGGCGCGCCCACCCACCCGGTCTGGTACCACAACCTGGTCGCCGACCCGCGGGTCGAGCTCCAGGACGGCCCGGTCCGGCAGGACATGACGGCCCGCGAGGTCACCGGCGAGGAGCGGGACGTGTGGTGGGAGCGCGCGGTCGCGGCGTACCCGGACTACGCCGAGTACCAGGAGAAGACCGACCGCGTCATCCCCGTCTTCGTGCTGCGGCCCGCGCCCGCACCGCACTGAGCCGCACCGCACCGCACCGGGACGCACCGGCACGCATCAGTACGCACGCCGCCGGGCGACCCGCCCCTGACCTCCCGCCTCACGTGAACCCCCGGCGACTCCGCGCGAGTTGCCGGGGGTCTTCCGTCGCCGCCGACCGCCGTCGCCCGGGCCGCACGTCGCCCGCCGCCGCCGTCCGCAGCCGTTGCGGGCCTCCGCGGCCGGCCTCCGCCGCTTGCCTCCGCCCGGGTGGTGCGGCTTGGCTGGTCGGCATGCCGAAACGTGTGCTGTACCTGCTGGGCTCCGCCGCCGCGCCCGTCCTCGACGCCGCCGGGGCCGTCCGCCTGGGGCAGGCCTCCGGATGGGACGTGGTGCTGGGCCTGACCCCGACGGCGGCGGACTGGCTCGCCGACGACCTGGCCGGCCTGGAGGAGCTGACCGGGCATCCCGTGAAGTCGAGGTACCGGCGCCCCGGGGATCCGGACGTGCTGCCGCCCGCGGACGCGGTCCTGTTCGCCCCGGCGACGCTGAACAGCGTCAACAGCCTCGCGCTCGGCATCACGACGTCCTGGGTGGTCGGGTACGCGGCCGAGGCCGTCGGCAAGGGAATCCCGGTGTCGGTCATGCCGTGCACCAACACGGCGCTCACCGCGCACCCGCAGTTCGGCCGGTCCGTCGACACCCTCCGCGGCGCCGGAGTCCGCGTGCTCCTCGGGCCCGGCCTGTACGTGCCCGCCGCCCCTGGCGAGGGCGACCCGGCGACCTACCCGTGGGCGGCGGCGCTCGGCTCGCTCGGACCGCCGCAGCGGCCTCGCGGCGAGGACTTGATCCACAAGTAATTGAACACTAAACTATATGCGCGGCCACCGGCCGCCCCGACGACGAAGAGGAGAGGCACCACGATGGGCATCCACGTGACGGACAACCAGGACGGCTCGCGTTTCGAGATCTTCGAGAACGACGACCTCGCGGGCTTCGCCGAGTACAACCGGCACGAGAACGAGATCGCCTTCATCCACACCGAGATCGACCCCCGCTTCGGCGGCCTCGGCCTCGGCGGACACCTCGCCCGCGCCGCCCTCGACACCGCCCGGGAGCAGGACCTCACCGTGCTGCCCTACTGCCCCTTCATCCGCGGCTGGATCGTCAAGCACCCCGAGTACGCCGACCTCGTCCCCGCCGACCAGCACGAGCGCTTCGGCCTCTGACCCGCCCCGGAGGCGAAACCGATGGACACCACCACCACGACCACAGAGGCGCCGCGCTTCGTCCGCTCCGCCGCGGCCGTCGCCACCAGCGCCGGCGACGACTACCACGTCGACATCCGCAGCGGCCACCACCTCCTCGCCGCCGACGAACCCGAGCAGTCCGGCGGCGGCGACACCGCCACCACCCCGGTCGGCCTGCTGCTCTCCGCCGTCGGCTCCTGCACCGCCATCACGCTGCGCATGTACGCCGGACGCAAGGGCTGGCCGCTGGAGACCGTCCGCGTCCACCTCGGCTACGAGAAGGGGCCGGACGCCACGGCCCGCATCACCCGCCGCATCGACCTCCTCGGCGACCTCGACGACACCCAGCGCGCCCGTCTCCTGGACATCGCCGACCGGACCCCCGTCACCCGCGCCGTCAGCGGCGGCACCCCGATCGTCGCGGCCGGCCCGCGGCCCGCCGCACCCGCGAACGCGAACGCGGACACGGACGCGGACGCGGACACGGACGCGGACGCGGACACGGACGCGGACGCGGACGCGAAGGAGCACGACGGCCATGAGTGACCTCGACCTGCACCCCACCGCCGCCCGCTGCGGCGGCCAGGCCACCGAAGGGCCCGTCCGCGACCTCCTGCCACCGCGCGAGACCGCCCTCGGCGGCTCGACCGTCGTCCGGCGGCTGCTGCCGTCCCTCGGCCGGCGCATGGTCGGCGCCTGGTGCTTCGTCGACCACTACGGGCCCGACGACATCGCCGACGAACCCGGCATGCAGGTGCCCCCGCACCCCCACATGGGCCTGCAGACCGTCAGCTGGCTCCACCAGGGCGAGGTCCTCCACCGCGACAGCCTCGGCAGCCTGCAGACCGTCCGGCCCTACGAACTCGGCCTCATGACCTCCGGCCGGGCCATCTCCCACTCCGAGGAGTCCCCCCGGCCGCACGCCCCGCTCCTGCACGGCGCCCAGCTCTGGGTCGCCCTGCCCGACAGCCACCGGCACGGCGCCCCCGCCTTCGAACACCACCCGGACCTGCCCCGCGTCACCGCCCCCGGCCTCGACGCCCGCGTCATCCTCGGCACCCTCGACGGCGCCACCTCCCCCGGCACCGCCCACACCCCGATCGTCGGCGCCGACCTCACCCTGCACGAGGGCAGCCGCCACCAGGTGCCCCTCGACGAGCACTTCGAGTACGCCGTGCTCACCATGAGCGGCCTCACCGAGGTCGACGGCGTCCGCCTCGAACCCGGCTCGATGCTCTACCTCGGCACCGGCCGCCGCCACCTCCCGCTCCACGCCCACTCCGACGCGTCCCTGCTGCTCCTCGGCGGCGAGCCCTTCCGCGAACAGCTCGTCATGTGGTGGAACTTCATCGGCCGCACCCACGACGAGATCGCCGAGGCCCGCCGCGACTGGATGCAGGGCGACCGCTTCGGCGACGTCCACGGCTACGACGGCCACCGCCTCGCCGCCCCCGAGCTCCCGCCGCTCCCCCTGAAACCGCGCGGACGGGTGCGCTGACCTGCAAGTACGTCCCCATCGAGATACGCGTGAAGGGTCGCAGGAACGACCGGCCAGGAAGCACCGCACAATGGCCGCGCCGACCGCCCTGCGACCCCGCGGGCCCGACTGAAACGCGTGTCCGCGAGGCGCGTCCGGTCTCATGTGTGACCCGGGTTTCACAGGGTCCGGCTGCATCAGTGCCGACCTTTTGGCGACCTTCCTGACGGCACGTCAGTCGATCGGTCTACACCTGTGCGGCGTGCACGGATGCACATCACCCCACGTTGCAGCGGTCGACCCCAGTAACAGCCAGTCACCATCGCAGCGCCGGACCTACCGCAACAGGGCCTGCTGCTACTTGTTGTGCGTGGGGTAGACCTTGACGTCGGTGTAGAAGCCCTTGATGTTGCCCGCGCCGGCGGGCCACTTCACGTTCACGTGGCTGGTCTGGTTCGGGGGCGTCACCTGGATCCCGGTCGGGCGGGTGAGGCTGTTGCCGCTGTTGTCGATCTCGTACGAGAGATTGAAGATTGCGGCTTCGCCAGGCTTCAGGTCGGTGATGCGGGGTTCGGCCTTGCCCCGCTCGATGGGGTTCGTGGTGGTGTCCTGGTCGGTGATGCCGATACCGGCGAAGCCTGTTGCCGAGCAGGTGGTGGTGCCCCGGTTGGTCATGGTGATGTCGATGGTGCCGGTGCTCGCGTCGGGCGAGGCGTTCTTGGCTTCGACGGTCAGGTTCCGGGTCTTGCAGGGCTCGACGTTCTGACCGCCCTGGGGTGCACTGTCCCCGCTGCTGCCGGACGCCGTGCTGCCGGAACTCGGCTTCGCGGTCTGAGATTTCCCCTTGTCCGCAGTGCCGCCGCTCGGGGACGGGCCGGCCTTCGCGGGGTCCGAGGGCTGGGAGGAGGCGGGCGGGACGCTTCCCTTGCCGGCGGTGTCCTTGCCCGATTCGTCACCGGCGCAGGCAGTGAGCGAGAGGGCGGCAGCGACGCCGAGGGCCGCGAACGCGCTGGTGCGGCGGGTGTGGTTCTTCATGACGCTTCCCCGTAACTGGTGTGGTGCGTATGGTGCTTGCGGTCGAAACATTCGTTCCTGTGGTCGAAACAATTTTTATCACGATGGATGTGACAACTGACTGCGGATGAGGTCCGGATCCTGTCACGAGACTGTTGTGACCCATTGCCCTGACCTTGAGATCTATCCGGTGCGGCGTGGTTTGGTGCCGACCTCGTGGTGAGCCGGTCGGCGGTAGCGCTCGCCGGTGACCAAGAGCAGGCCCACGTCATAACGGTTCACCGGACGGCGGTTCTTCGAGCCCGGTGGACGACCGAGACCGAGCCGAGAGGGTTTCGGCACTTCGGCCGGCGTTGAGGTTCGAGCGCACAGGTCAGCCCGCACCCGGCTGCGCTCCGCGGCCGGACGAGATGCGACCACCCTGCGACCACTCCCTTGAGACACGCACAAGAAGGCCGCCCCCATCTTCGGATGAGAATGGCCTCCGACCTGCGAAACCACTGGTCTGAACGACAGGATTTGAACCTGCGACCCCTTGACCCCCCAGCACCCTGCCACGGCTACTGCCTGTGATCGAGACCTGTCGGCCCTTCAGCCCCACCCGGTACCGGGCGGTGCAACAGGCCCGGAACATGGCCACCGACCTCGGCAGGCGCACGGGGTCCCTGCGCTTCCTGCTGCGTGACCGCGACGACAAGTACGGACAGACCTTCGACGCCGCCTTCGAGGCCGAGGAGATGGAGATCCTCAAGCGCGCACCGCGAGTTCCCCGGATGAACGCCCACTGCGAACGGGTGATCGGCAGCATCCGGCGCGAGGCCTTGGACCATGTCCTCATCATGAACGAGGCCCACGCCCGGCAAGTCCCGGCCGCCTACCAGCGGCACTACAACGAGCACCGTCCCCATCGCGCCCGCAACCGGCTACCACCCGACGCCCACGAGCAGACCACCGCCGTGGACGACCTCGAGGGCCGCAGACTCCGGCGCACCCGCGTTCTCGGCGGTGTCATCAACGAGTACCGGTACGCAACTTGACCAACGGCGATGACTTTCCGAGCCCCACAGGTCGGACCGCCGGGGGCCGCCGCGCCCGCTGGCGCGGCGGCCCCCGGACGGCTCAGGTGTCTCCCTCCGATGCTCCGGTGCGGTCCGCGACGAACCGGGTGAGCCCGGCGGAGCGGGCGTCGGCCCGGGCCTGGGCCTGCGGGTCGCGCTGCTGCCCCTCCTCCGGCCTGAGCTGACGGATCATCAGTTCGTGGCTGCGGTCCGACCGGGTGGTGACCCGGTAGTCCCAGTCCTGGCCCGCGCCGGGCTTGCCGGTCAGCCGGACGGTGGCCTCGCTCGGCCGGGTGCCCGGCTTGAGGTAGGTCTCCTCCTCGATCTTCCGGATCTGCTCAGCCGCCGGGCCGCCGTCCAGGTCGAACACCCGGTGCAGCGGCAGTTCGGGGCCTTCGCCGGCCACGGTGAGGTGCAGTTGCCCGGGGGTGGGCGCCCCGTTCTGGAGCAGCGGGCGGGCGGCGTCCGCGACGGTCGCCATGGCGGCTGTGACCAGTTCGCTGGCCGGGCCTGTGTCGGTCCACGTGCCGCGGTGGATCTCGTACGGCTCGTGGTCGGGCCAGCGGTCCTGCGCTCCGGCGACCAGGTCGTCCAGCGTGATCGGCCCCGCGGTGCTCTTCCGCGCGACGTAGTCGATCACCTTGCGCACCTCCTCCGCCTTCAGCGGGGCCCCCTCGGCCGGCTGGAGCAGGTCCCCGAGCAGGGCGGAGGTGCCGGCCGTGGTGCCGCCGGCCAGCTCGACCAGCCGGTGGGCCGCCCTGATGCGGGCGGCGCCGGTGTCGGTCCTGGAGGTGAACTCCTCGTTGGCGAACGCCTGCCCGAGCCGCACAGTGCCCATCAGCTGCTCGTACTGGGCGGGGGTGAGGGCCGGAGTGGGGGCGGGGGCCGGAGTGGGGGCGGGGGCCGGGGTGGGGGCGGACGAGGTGCGGCCGGTCGTCTGCTCGCCGTCGTCCGGCGTCATGGCCCGCTCGACCTCGGAGAGCCGCCACCCGCCTTCGGTGAGGCGCGACTCTCCTCCCCTCTGCTCCGGGGTGAACGCCACGTAGTGGTCCCCCGGCACGCCCTTCGCCGTGGTCTCCGCTGCGGGGATGTCGACGGTGAAAGGGACGATTCCCTTCTCCGTGACCCGTTCCTTGTTCCCGTTGAAGAACGTCACGTCGACCTCGGCGTAGCCGGTGTAACGCGCCAGGTCTTCGGGGTACTTGGCGTTGGAGATCACCTGGCCCGAGTCGCCGTGCGCGCCGCCGTCACGCCAGAACCGGGTCGCCCCGCCGATGAGCGACGGGCTGTTGGAGGTCGGGGCACCGGTGACCTTGGCTCCGACCTGGCCCTGGGCGCCCGCGTTGTTCGCCGTGAGGTCGTACCGCGTGTTGCCGGAGGAGAGCGTGTTGGCCGGGGCCACATCGGCCTTGCCGTTCGACCCGTTCTCGAGGGAGACGACCTTCACAGCGACCTCCACCCCCTTCCCGCCACTGAACGTGACCTTGTTGGACGGGACCGTCGCCGCCACCTCCGCGCCCTGACTCGCGCTGCCGAACAGCGCCGAGAGGTGGCTGTGCGAGGTGATCTTTCCGACCTGGGGCTCCATCTTCTCCCAGGTCGACGCGCCGAAGTACTGCGGTCCGCGCAGCCGCACCAGGTCCTGGACGCCGCCGACGTCGCCGAGCCAGCGCAGGATGTCGGTGTCGCGCAGGCCGGTCTCCCAGATCCGGTTCGGCGGGACCTGGACGGTCTCCGACGCGGGCGGCTGGAGCGAGACGGTCTGCGGCTGCTTGTCGCCGGCGGTCGCGTCCGTCGCAGGCCGCTGCTGCTGATCGACGGTCGGCGCGTCGGTGTCGGGCCGCCCACTGGTGGTGGCGGCGGTGGCGGCGTCGGGCTTCGGCGTGACCGGCACGGTCTCGCCGGACTCGACGATGGTCTCGAAGCCGATCGCCGCGGTGCGCCGCTGGTAGACCTGGGTGCCGCCCCACGGCTTCCGGGTGATCGTGAACTGGAGCTCGGCCTCGCCCCTGTAGGCGCTGCCGTCCGTCTTGGTCTTGGTGGCGGTACCGGCCGTGGTGCTCCGGGTCTGGATGTCCACCTGGTTGTGGCCCCGTCCTCCGGTGCCGATCACGCCGCCCGTCACCGAGACGGCGGGCGCCTGCGGAAGCGGGACGGAGGCCACCGCCCCGAACACGCCCTGGTGGGTGGTGCCGGTGCCGTCGGTGGTGGCGAAGTTCCGCTGCACGTCGGTACCGGCGTTGAACTCGGTGGTGCCCGAGTCGCCCAGGTACGTCATCTCGTTGCGGAGGACGGCGCGGACCCGGACGGTGGTCCGCCCGTGCCGCACCACGATCTCGTCGCCGGCCGTCATGCCCTTGAGCCTGGACTGGAGTTTGTCAGGGGTGAGTTCCTTGTCCAGCTCGCGGCGGATGCCCTTCCAGTCGCTGCCGAACGGGTTGCTCTCCAACCGGGGTTGCCCCTTCGGCGTCCTGCCCGGCAGGCGCAGGTCGCCGGGCTTCCAGCCGGACTCCACCTGGGACAGGATCGACTCGCCGAGGGTCCGGCGAGGGGACTTCGTCCCGGTGGAACCGTTCGCCGCGCTGTTCGCAGCGCCGTTCGCCGGTGCCGGGGTCGACGTCGGGTCGGGCAGCGCGTGGACGTCGGTGACGATCGCCGACGAGTCCAGGCGCTTGTGATCCACGAAGCTCTTCGGCTGCTTCGTCGTGGGCCGCTCGACCTGTCCGCCCACCGGCTCGGCGTCACGCTCCGGAACGGCCACCCGCGCCACCGTGTCCACCTGGCGGGTGACAGTCCCGTGGGACATGCCCAGCTGGGTGAACTTGACCTCGACGTCGTAGGCCGTGTTGACGTCGAAGAACACGGCCTTCTCGACGTGCTTGCCGCGGTTCGAGGCCGAGCCGATCGTCTCCGTCGTCTGGCCGTAGGTGCGCTCCACCCGGTACGCGTAGCCGGCCGGGATGTCGACGAACGGCGCCTTGATCTTGGCCTGAGCGCCGCCGGCCATCCGGTTGCGGCCGTCGTGCAGGTTGCCCTGGCCGCTCGACGCCCGGGTGCCGGACTCGAACTCGTACTTGTCCACGTTGGAGTGGTGGGTGGAGTCCCCCAGCCGGGCCCGGACGGTGATCTCGGCCGACCAGGTCTTGCCGGAGACCGTCTCGGTGATCTTCCCGCCGCGGGTGAGCTGGGAGAGCTTGGTCTTGAGCGCGACCCGGTCGAAGCTCGCGTTGATCCGCTGCTTCACCTCCTCCGACGGCGCGCCGTGCTTCGAGCGCACCGCGTCCTCCACCGCCGAACGCACCTTGTCGGCACCGCTCAGGCTGTGCACCACGTAGGACGCGTTCAGCTCGTGCTGCTCGCGCATCCGGGGCGGCGCATGGTGGGTCGCGTCCGGCTTCGGCGGAGTGCCGGTGGTCGCGTCCGGCTTCGGCGGAGTGCCGTTCGCCGGGTCCGCCGCGGGCCGCTTGAAGTCGATCACGCCGTCCTCGGTACGGGGCGCCTGGACCTTGACGGTCTCCCGGGCGTCCATACCCACCTCGGCGCGGACCGGCACCGACGCGTCAGGCCGACCGCTCGCCTCCCCGGGCCTGCCGACGTGGATGTCCATGACCAACTGGGTGCCGTAAATGACCTGCGGCGCACTGTACTTGCCGCTGGCGTACACCCGGTCGGCCTGCCGGCCCTGCCCACCGGCGCGCCGGCGCTGCTCGGCGGCCGCGGTGGCAATCAGGTCGAAGCCCGGCGCGCCCTTGACAGGTGTGCCGCCCGCATAGCCCTGCTCGATGGTCGTACGCGCGCCCAGCCGACGGTCCATGGTGAACGAGCTGGTCTCGTTCACCGCATTGAGTTCGGCGTTCTTGTCCTCCCGGCGGTAGGTCATCGTCTCGACCCTGGCGACGGCGGTGACGACGAGATCCTCCCGGCCGGGGATCTTGATCTCCAGCGGCTCGCCACGGGTCATGCCGGTCAGCCGGGCGGCCAGGTTCGGCTGGCTGAACCCGCGCAGGACCTGGTCGCGGACGGTGTCCCAGTCCTTGCCGAACTTCGCCCGTCCGGCGGTGTCAACCGCCTGACGCAGCGCCTTCGTGCTCTCCAGGTCGCGGACGACGACAGTCTCGCCCAGCCCGCCCGTGTCGTCGCCGCTGTGCCAGACGCTGGCAGGCGGGCTGACGACCTCGTGCAGCTGCGGCTCGGTGGACCCCTCCGCCTTCGGGGCGGGCCCCTCGAGCTCGGGTCCGGCCCCGTCCTTCGGCTCGGCCGCGACGGGCTCGGCCTTCGCCGGATCCGGTGCCGTGTCCGCGCGGTCGACCAGCAGCCGGACATCCGCCGCGCCCGCGTCGCTCGCCACGGGCTTGCCGTTGAACGACAGGTCGAAGTGGACAGTGCCGTCGTAGACGACGCCCGGCACCTTCGACTTGCTGGTCAGCTGGGAGGTGCGGGCCTCGCCGACGATCGAGATGTGGTCGCGCCCCAGCCGCCCGGCAACGCCCGGGGGCGTGATCAGACCGGCATCCGGCTTGACCACGGACGAGAACCCGAGCTGGCCCGCGTGGCCGCTGTTCGAGGACGTGCTGCGCACCTGCTGCATGCTGGTGCCGATGTTGAACTCGGACTCCTTGGTGGAACCGACCTGCTTCAACTCTCCGACCCGCGCGGTGATTTCGACCGTACCGAGCGGATTGCCACGGCGGTCGGTCAGCGTGACGGAGACCGGCTCACCCGCCGTCATGCTCTTCAGGTCGCGCTGGAGACGGGCGAAGTCGACCTCGGCGAGGACCTTGTCGCGCACAGCGGGCCACTCGTCGCCGAACTCCGCCCTGGCCGCCGCCTCCGCCTTGTCGAGCAGCGCCTTCACCGGCGGACGGTCGAGCGAAGCGCCGCGCGGCGTGAGGTCGAGCACGATCTCCTGACCGCCGACACGACCGTCCTGCAGCCGCTGCGGAGGGACCCGCTGCTCGCCGTCCGCCGTGACAGCCGGGCGCTGCGGGACCGCGACCCTCAGGCCGAGGTCCACCGTCTCGGTATGCCCGCCGGACTCGTTGCGCACCGGAGTGCCATAGTGGCTCAGGCCGTCGAAGTCGAGCTTCAGCTGCATCGTCGACTCGAACAGGTCGGCTTCCTCGTTCGTCTTCGACCGTGCCACCGTGCCGCCGAGGTCCATGCTGACCTCGGCCTGACCACGGTCGTGGTAGTAGGCGACGAGTTCCTGCGGCTCTCCGACGCCGCGCGCCTGCCTGGCCTGGGCTCCGATGGTGAACTGCCACGCCGAGTCCCGGTTGGTACCGGTCGCCACGGTCCGGTCGGCACCGTCCTCGAACTCGATCTTCCTCTGGCCCACGTGCTTCGACTCGGTGATCTCGCCGCGCAGTTTGACGCTGCCACTCCAGCCGTTGCCCTCCAACGGGGCCGTCCACACCTCGCCCCGCGAGAGCGCGCTGAGCATCGGACGCAGCGTCGCCGGACCGAAATTCGCGTCCGCGAACGCCCGGGCCGCCGCCCGGTCACCCGGCACGGCCCGCGCCAGCATGTCGATGACCTTCTCCCGTACGGCCACCTCGTTCGAGGTCAACCCGACCACCAGGTCGGTGCCCGCGATCGGCTTCGGCTCTACGACGGTCTCCTGCTTCGACGGCTTCGGCTCGTTCTTCTCGGGGGTCATGAGCGACGGCGGCTGCTCACCCTCCGGGGTCGGAGTCGGCTCGGGCTGCTGCTGCTCGAACTCGGGCGTCTCCTTCGACGGCGGCTGCTCGCCTTCCGGCTTCGGCTGCTGCCCGGTCTCCGGAGCCTTCACCTCCGGCTTGGGGGTGGGCGACGTGTGACCGGTCGCCGGGGTGACCGGCTGCGGCTCGCTGCCGTCGTAGTGGTTCCCGCGGTGGTACACCGTCACCGGCGTCCCGTCGGCAGGCCCGAAGACGGCTCGGGTGAGGCCGTCGTGGTCGACCACCCGCAGGCGCAGGTCCAGCGCGTGGGCGGCTGCCGCCGGAAGCATCTCGCCCTCGTCCGACCCCCATCGGGCGGCCCAGTCCCGGGCCGTCCCGAGCAGGGCCTGCTGCTCACGCGGCGACGGAGCCGGCGAGTTGACGGCGAGGTGATCGGAAATGATCGCCCGCAGTTGGTCGTCGGGCATCCCCGCGAACGCGGGCCGGTTCTCGGGAGGAAGGAACTCCAGCAGCTCGCTCTCGCCCAGGTTCGACCGGCTGAGCAGGTGGTTGCGGTAGTTCGACACGACCTCGGTCGGCCAGTCCTCCGGACGCAGGGTGCCGAAGTGCTCCGCGACCGCCCTCTGCAGACCCTCGGGGTGCCGAGCGGCCAGGCCGGGCGTGCTGGCTTCGAGCGAGTGGATCAGGCAGAGACCATCCCCTTCCACGGGGACCCGCCGGCCGAGCGGCGGGAACTCCGGCGTCGTGACCAGGTGCGACTCCGGCACCGTCACCGGGTGCAACTCCGGTTGGGCCGTCACCGGGTGCGACTCCGACGTCGTGGTCGGATGCGAGGCGGCGGCACCGGCGGAGTCGCTGCGCTTCAACGAGCTGGTGCCGCCGTCGGACGGGCGAGGGTCCGTGGCGCGCGTGCCGAGCCCCGACGGGTCCGAGGCGGACCGCGGGCGGGTCGATCCCCCACCGTGGGTGCCGACGGGCGGGACGACGGAGGAGCTGTCGCCCGGCCGGGGCGTCACCGGGACGGTCGCGGTGGGCTCCGGCTCGTCCGACCGGCTGTCGCGGGAGGACGTCTGATCGGTCGGCTTGGGGGTGTTCGGCAGCGACGAGTCGTCCTTCGGGTCCTTGCTCTGGTCCCCGTTCAGCGTCTCGGTCCGGCTGGAGGTGGTGGCCGTGAACTCCGGCTCGTGCCGGCCGGGAACGATGTTTCCGTGCGGATCGCTGACGGACGCCCACACCGTCCAGTCGGCGTGGAAGTTCTCCGGCATGCCGCCGGCCGCCGACGTCACCTTGCGGTCCGCCAGGTCGGCCCAGCGCAGCTGCCCGTCGCGGTCGTGGACCAGCGCGACGGCGTGGCCCTCGCCGTTCGGACCGGCGCCGAGCACAGTGGCGAAGCTGCCCTTCCCACCTGCCCGCACCTGATCCATCAACTTCCCGATCGCGTCAGGTCCTTGACCGAACCGAGCGGACCCGTCCGGACCGTTCACCGGCGGGTTGCCGAGGTTCGGTTCCGCACCGCCCTGCACCGGCTGCCCGGCCACCCGGGGTCGCCCGTAGTGGGTGTCCCGGTAGGCCGCGACGCTCTCCAGGCGGGCGTCCAGGTCCTGGCCCGGCCGGATACCGTCGCCGGACTGCGCCGACACCTCGTGTGGATTGACCTTCTGCAGAAGAGAGTTGCTCATCGGCGGGTGCAACTTTGCTTCCCCACCGAGATAGGTGACCAGCTTTTCGGTCAACTCATGCTGTGGGAAAACCTCCTGGCGGACGCCGTCGTGCGACGCCGCGGGGACGCTCTCCCGCTCGACGACAGGCACGACGGGACCGCCATCCCCTACCGACGGACTCTCCGGCCGAGAAGGCGGCAACGGAACCTGTGCCGCAGCAACCTCGCCCTCGACCATCTGCGGAACGCCACCGGAGTCGACCGGCGGCAACGACGGATCGACATGCGGCTGCGACCCCGGCGAAAACTGCTCGTGAACGGGCGTCTTGAAGTTCCCCCCTGATGCTGGACAGCGGGTTTCTACGCTGCGGGGGTGAAGTCGTGCCGCAGTCTGGCCCGGGTTTCGAGCGGGGTGAGGTATCCGAGCTCGGGGTGCCTGCGGAGCCTGGTGCGGTTGTACTCGACTTCGATGAAGCGGAAGACGTCGGCACGGGCCTCGGCCCGGGTGGCCCACACGCTGGTGCCGATCTCGGCCTTGAGCAGGGCGAACCAACTCTCCGCCGCGGCGTTATCGTAACAGGAGCCGACTCTTCCCATCGACTGTCTCATCCGCAACTCCCTTATCGCCTGCCGGAATTGACCGCTGGTGTATTCGCTGCCGCGATCGGTGTGCATGATGCAGCCGACCTCCAGCTGCCCGCGCCCGGCCGCCATCCGCAGCGCCGTCACCGGCAGCTCGGCGCGGTGGTGGTCCGCCATCGCCCAACCGATCACCTCGCGGGTCGCCAGGTCGATGCAGGTCGCCAGATACAACTTCCCTTCCAGAGTGACGAGTTCGGTCATGTCGCCGACCAGCCGCACACCCGGCCGAGGAGCGGTGAAGTCCCGGCCGATCAGGTCCGCGGCGAACACCGCCCGCTTCGCCTGCCGGGTCAGCCCCCGCCGCCTGCGACGCGTGACCCCCACGATGTCGTTCTCCCGCATCAGCCGCTCCACCCTCTTGCGGTTCACGACCCGCCCGGCCCGCACCAACGCAGCGTGGACCCGCGGTGCCCCGTAAGCGCCGCGCGAGCCGGCATGCAGCACCCGGATCTCGCTGACCAGCAGGTCCTCCGCCCGGCGGCGGACGCGCCGGACCGGTTCAGCGGCCCGGCGCGCATAGTAGGCGGAGCGGGAGATGCCCAGCGTGCGACAGAGGAAGGCCACGCTGTACCCGTCCGGATTCGTCCCGTCGGCCTTCTCCGCGTCGATGAACGCGTAGCGCGCTGCTACTTCGTCCGGCGATTCGCGAAGAAGGCGGTCGCTTTTCCCAGGACCTCCACGGTCTGCTCCAGCTCGCGGACCTGGCGGCGCAATCGCACCAGCTCATCACGCTCAGCCGTGGTCAGCGCACCGGCCGGCCCCTGGCCCCGGTCGATCCTCGCCTGCTTGACCCAGCCCCGCAGCCCCTCCGCACTGACCCCGAGATCCCGGGCGACCTCCGTGACGGTCTTCTCCGAGGACAGCGCCAGCTCCACGGCATCGCGCTTGAACTCGGACGTGTACCGCTTGCTCCTGTTGCTCTGCTTACTCACTACGCTGGACTGCTTCCTCCGGGACCATCCGTCCCAGTATCAGGCTGTCCAGGTCATCGGGGGAACCTCATCTCGTGGGCCGTCGCTGACGTTTCGCCGGCCGAAGTGATCGGGGGCGCCGGCGACGGGAGAACCCTGCCGAGACCACCGGTGCCGCTGTTGTGCGCGACGGGCGGGGGCGGCGGGGGGAGCACCCTGCCGAGACCGCGGGTGCCGCCGTTGTGGGGGGTGGACGGCGGCGGGGGCGGCGGCGGGGTCGGTCCGTTCAGATCGAGGCCGGCCAGCTGCCTGCGGATCTTGGGCACACGGGCGCCACCGTCGGAGTCGGAGTCGCTGTCCGGGTCCATCTCGTCCCGGCCGCGCTTCAGGTCGGGACGCGCCGTGGTGCCGCCCGAGGCGTCGGCCATCACCGTGTCCCCGTCCGGGGCGTGCGCGGGCTGCGAGGACGGCCGGCTGGAGTCGATCACCATCGCGTCCGGGTCCGCGGTCGCGCCGGCGGTCGGGTGGTCGCCCGGCTGCTGGACCCGGTCGAGCCTGTACAGGTCCTCGCCGCCCAGCCGGCCCAACCGATCGGCCGGCAGCTGGTTGGCGTCGGCGCGGGCCGCGAAGTCTCCGGAGGAGGACACCGGCAGCTCAGGGGCGGCATTCGACACCACCGCGAGGTCGTCGACGATGAGTCGAGAGCTGGGGCTCTGGGTCGCGTTCGGCTTCGGCTCCAGGTCGGCCTGGGTCTTGGAAGCCATCATGTCGCGCAGCTCCGGCGGCACCAGTCCGCCGGCCTCCAGCCTGCGCACCGCCTGCACCAGGTCGGCGGTGTGCGGCGCGTACAGCGCCTCGGGCGGCAGCTGACCGTGGGCGACGGCGGTCAGCAGTTCCGGGTCGCGGATGATGTGCGGGTCCAGGAAGTTCTGGATCCACTTGTTCACCGTCTCGTCGCCGAAGCGCAGGTTGGAGCCGCTGTTGGACAGCCCGGCGGTGATGTCCTCGATCAGTGCGGGTACGTCGTCGAGGTTGGCGGTCAGCGCCCGGTCGAACATCGCGGTCGGGTGGTTCCCTCCCGCGCCGGCGCGTGCGTACACGCCGCCGTACTGCCTGCCGACCAGTTCCACGTCGGCCACTGTCCAGGCCACCCGGGCCGCGGCGTGCTTCGCCTTCGCGACCGGCGGCTTGCCGCCCGGCGTGTTGGCCGGCAGCTCCTGGCCGTACACCTCCTGCACCCGCGCCTGGACCGCCTTGACGGTCTCCAGGTCCCGTCTGGCGGTGACCAGCCTGGCCTCGGCCTTCTCCGGCTCGTCCCGGGCCCTCTTCGCCGCGTCCCTGGCGGTCTTCTCCGCCTTCGCGTCGTCCTCGGCCCTCTTCTTCGCGACGGCGTCGGTCGGGTTCGCCTTGGCGATCTTCGCGGAGGTCTCGGCCTGCTGCTTGGCCTGAGCGTGCTCGGCTTCCCTTATCGGCTTCTGGAGCACGGCATCGGCCAGCTCCTTCTCGCGGTCGTCCCGCTTCTTCTCCGCGGCCGCCCGGTCGTCGTCGGCCTTGGTGTTCGGCCGCTTGGTGTCCTTGGTCGGGTCGCCCAGTTCCGCAATCCGCCGATCGATCTCGTTCGTCCGCAGCTGAGCGCGTTCACCCGGAAGTTGATCGGCGAGCCGGTTCAGATCGGCCTGGGTGGACCGGTTCTCGCGCAAGGCGTTCGCCGTGTCGGTGAGCACCTGCCTGCTGCCGCTGGGCAGCGGGCGGCCGGCGAGGTCGTCCAGCTGCCCGGCCAGGCGGTTCCGGTCGTCCTGCGTCAGCCACCCGTCCGAGCGGACGGCGGCGTCACGCAGCGCAGACACCGTGTCGTCCAGCATCCGCGGACCGATGACCCCGTTGACCAGCGCGAGGTCCTCGACCGCCTGCCCCTTGACCTTCGTCTCCAGCTGCCCCATCGCGTCGTGGACGGCCTCCACCTGCTCGCGGGTCGGGCCGGCCGGGTGCACGTTGCCCACCGCGGCGGCCAACGCGTCGAGCTGCTCACGCGCCGGGACGTCCAGGCCGTTGCGCTTGAGCTCGCGTTCCAGCTTCTCCCTGGCGTCGTCGGCGCTCCGGCGGTCGCCGACCCCGGCCGTGTCGAACGCCTTCGGCAGTTCCTCGTTGCCGTAGGTGGCCTTCAGGTCGACGTCGGCCGCCGTGGCCGTGAGGTCACGGCGCACCAGCACCGCTTCCTCCGAGCCTCCCGCCTTGAGTCGCGCCGCGGCGTTGGTTCCGTACGTGTCGAGGATCCGGTGGCGGTCCGGGGCCATCACGGTGACGAAGTCGCCGAACGCATCCGAAGCGGCCGCCCGGCTGTTCTCGTCCAGCGAGCGGGCCTTGAACACCGCTGCCGTCACATACTTGTGCACCATGTAGTCGGCGATCACATGGTTGCGGTTGACCGACGCCTCGGTCAGCCTGACGTTGCCCTTCGAGTCGAGCCGCTGCACGATCTTCTCAGCGTGCGGCTGCTGCTCCATCAGCGAGTGGCCGGAGTATCCGAACGCGTTGCGGTAGTTGTCCTCGAAGCGCTTCCACTCCTCGGCGACGTCCTGCCCGGTCTTCTTCTTCGGAGACGCGGAAGACTTCCCGGTCGAAGCGGACTTCTCGGGCGAGCCGGGCATCGGAATCGGGTCCGACGTCGACTTCCCCGCCGAGGACTGTGCGGCCGGGGCAGGCAGCGCGACCGCCGCCCCGGCGTCCGACACGGCCTTCTCACGCTGCGTCCGGTCGGCCTCCAACGCCGTCTGACGGCTCTCGAGATCCTTGACCCGGTCGGAGAACACCCTGGAGGGCGTCCTTCCCTTGGCCTTCGCCTGCTTCTGCTCCTCCGCGTCCTTCGCCTTGGCCTCATCCAGCAGGTCCTTGGTGCGGGCCTCCTCCGCTTCGATCCGCTTGATGGCGCCCGGCAGCACCCGGAGCTCCGCTTCCTGGCGCTCCCGGGTGCGTACGGCCAGTTCGTTGCCCGTCAGCCGGTCCTTCAGCCGCTCGTGCTCGAAGATCGCCATCCGGTCGCGCTGCTCCTGCAGCAGGTCCCGCGAGGCCTGCAACTTGGCGTGCCGGTCGTCGAGTTCGGCCCTCTGATCGGGGTGGGCGGTCTTCAGCTCCTGCTGCACCTCGGCCAGTTCGCCGTCGACCTTGGCGAGGGCGGGATCCACGCCTCGCGAGAGCACATCCACGTGCCGGAACTTCTCGTTGCGGTACTGGTCGAGAATCACGTCCGTGTCGGCCGGCAGCAGCGGGGGCCGGTCGTACCCCTCCAGTTCGCTGCGGACCTGCTCGAACTCGGGAGAGTTGTCCAGGAAGGTGGCGATGGTGTCGAAGGCCTTCTCGCCATCGATCTTGTGCTCGTGGTCGTCGCCGCTGACGGGCGGTGCCGTGGGCGGCAGACGCTCGCCCTGCGCGGCTCCGCGCTGTCGAGCGGACGGAGCGGGGGCCTGCGGAGCCTCGGGTGCGGGCTGCTCGCGGACGCCGGTGGTGCCCTCGACGTTCTCCGTGAACTCGCGCAGACCCTCGTACATGGCGTTGTCGGCGTCGGTGGCGTTCACCGGGTTGGCCTGGCGGTCGTGCAGCTTGGCCGGGTTCGACCCGTACAACTTCTGCAGCAGCGGCAGCAGTTCGGGCTCGTTGGCCCGCACCCAGGCCGCGCCGTTGTTGCGGGCCTCGTGGGTGAAGGGGTCGGTTCCGTGATTCGTCCCCAGGTATGCGTTGCTGACCTGGGCGAAGTACTCCATCTCGTCGCGCGCCGAGTAGTTCTTCTCGCCGTCGGCCCCGCGCAGCGGGCCGTCCGGCCACTTGGCGGCCGGGTCCGCGCTCTTCCGGTCGAAGACATCCGTGATCAGCGTCTGGTCGTGCGCGTCCAGACCGAACTGGTGCACGGTGTGGCTGAACTCGTGCGTGGTGGTGGAGTAGCCGTCCTGGTAGTGGCCGACCTGCCCGATCGGGGTCCGCTCGCCGAGCAGGTTCTCCTCGGTGACAGCCGTGTGCCGGCCGCCCGAGCCGCGCATGTCGTCGTACCCGCGGCCGCTGCCCGCCTCGCCGTCGTTGTGCACCCCGCGAAGGCTGTGCAGCTCCGGGACCTCGGGCATCCGGACGTCCTTCGGGACGATCACGACGTCCGCGCCGTTCTTCAGCAGCCGCGCCGCCGTGTCCGGGTCCTGAAGCAGCCGGGCGACCTGCTGCTGCGCCTCGTGCCGCGCGGACGCGGCCTGCTCCGCCCGCGGATCGACGTGCACGATCAGCTGGGCGGCCGTGTCGGCGAACTCGCGCGGCGGCAGCCCCGCCTTCAACGAGTCCACGGTCTGCGGGTCGCGGGCCAGCCAACGCCGGTTCTCCGGCGACAGGTTGGCCAGCTCCTGGGCCCGCTGCTCCGGCGACATCCCGGGCAGGTCCTGCCGTAGCCGGTCGGCACCGGCCGGCGGCACCGCCACCGCCGACTGCTCGTGACCCGGCTGATCCACCGCGTCGTACGCCGGAGACTCGCCGGTCACCGGCCGCAGTTCCGTGTCCCGCGCCTGTTCCTGCCGGCCGGGGATCCGGTCGTGCGCGCTGGTCGCCGGTGCGTTGGAGCCGGTGCCGGACGGCTTGTCGTGACCGGCGGTCGACGGCGTGTTGTGGTCGGTGCCCGGCGTCGTGGGGGCCGCAGGTCGGCCACCGGACTGCGGGGTCCCGGCCGGGCTGTGCCGGGTCGGCGGGACGGGCGGGGCCAACGGGTCGTCGCCCCCGAGGCTCCGGGTCGACTGCGCCGGGCTGCCCTCGCCCAGGTGCGGCACGGACGGAGTGTCGTCGCCGCGGTGCTGGGCCGCGTTCGCCGGATTGTGTCCGGTCGGCTCCGGGGGGAGATGGCCAAGGCGCAGGTTCCCGGAGTCGGTGGCGGTGGACGCGTCGTGCGGCGCACCGTTCGGGTTCGGCCGACCGGCGTCGGTCAGCCGCACGGCCGGGGCACCCAGCATCTCGGCCACACCGGGGATCCGGTGCTCGGAGCTCGTCGCATGCTCGTGGACATGCGCCTTTCCGGTGACCAGCACGTACTTGCCGGACCCGCCGCTCGAAATGGCGTGGTTCATGTAGGAGTTGAGCAGACGCGCGCGCTCCTGCAAGGCCTGCGGACCGGGCTCGTGCGGCCGCCGCGCCGGGTAGCCGTCCACCGCGTGGACCGTCACCCCCTCGGCCTTCGCCCGCACAACGGTTTCGTACAGGCCGTTGCCGGCCGGGGAGTTCAGGTTACGGTCGTACGTGCGGAGCATGGTCTCCAGGTTCGGGGACATGGTGCCGCCGGGGCGCTGGTAGGCGTCCAGGTCCCGCTGGAAGGCGTCGTCGCGGAGCGACTCGACGTAGATCCGGTCCACGCCCGCGGCCTTGAGCTCGTGCATGTTCTCGTTGAGGAAGCCCCAGCTGGGCGACTGGCTGTGCGCCTCGCCCAGCACGATCCCGTCGAAGCCGGGGCGGCCGTCATGCCCGCCCAACAGCCGGTTCACGCCGTCCATCGCGGACGTCGAGCCGTCCAGGTGGTCCGCCACCCGCTGCGCGCCGACCGGCTGCCAGGCCTGCTCCGAATCCTGGCGGGCCAGCCGCTCCAGCACGTTCCGGCGAACCTCCTGCTGCTGGAAGTGCTCCTGCGTACGGAAGTCCAGGCTGCCCGCCGCCTCCAGCACCTGGTTGCCCTGGAAGGCCATGGCCTCCGGACCGAGCTCGTTGCGCAGGGGCGGGGTGATGACGTTGGCGGCCAGCGGGTGCAAGGCCTTGAGGGTCAGCGGGTCGAGGTGCGACTTGAACGACTGGGAGTACGGGCTGACCTTGACGTCCGGCCTGCCGTCCGGCAACCGGCTGCCCGAGTCGTGCCGCCCCCACGAGCTGTGCGGAAGGGAGTTGGCCGCCGTCCCCAGCTCCCCCGTCAGCCGGAAGGTGAACTTGTTGTCGTCCTTGTACCGGCGCAGTGCCGCCGGATCCGCCGCAGGCGGGTGGATCAGTGCCGGGCCGCCCGGGTGCTGGTGCAACTGCGCCAACTCGGCGGCGGTCGGCGGCTCGTCGATCGGGCGGAGCCGCGTGTTCGCAGGCGGCGGAGGCGGCGGCAGGTGCTCGTCTCCGGTCCGGCCGGTGCGGGACGTGGAGGGTGCGGAACCGTTCGGATCGCCGAGGGTCCGCGAGGTGCCGACCGCCTGGTGCTGCGGCGGCGGGGGCGGGGACGGCACATGAGTGTCGGACGTACGGCCCGCGCCGGAGCGGATGGTGCCGCCACCGGACTCGGTGCGGACCGGACCGGCCGCCGGGGCCTCCCGGCCTCCGACCTGCTGCGGGACGGTCCCTGGCGGCGTCGTGCGGCCGGACGCTCCGGCCCCGCCGCGTCCGGCGGTGCCCGCACCACCGGTCGCCGCAGCGGGCATGTACCCGCCGCCCGTCATCGGGTTCGGCGTGGCGGTCGACGACGGCGTGGCGTCCGGGACCGCGTCCGGCAACACCTGGCCGGGCATCTGCTCAGGCCCGACCGGACGCGCCGGTGCCGGGGCGGCCGCCGCCCGGGTGCCGCCGTCCAGGTGGGTGCCGCCGGCACCGGCCAGGCTTGCGGCGTTGCCGACCACACCCGACAGGTTCGGCACCGCGGACTGCTGCGCAGCCATGGACCCGGCAGCCTGCTCCGCCGCCCTCGGAGCGACGGTCTCGCTCGTAGACGCAGGACTCTCCTGCCGCGGCACCGCCGACTCGTGCAAGGGCGCCGCCGCGGGCTCCTGACGTGGCGTCACGCTCTCGTGCACCTGCGCTGCGGGCTCCTGACGCGGCACCACATTCTCGTGCGGCTGCGCAGTGACGTGCTCCGAAACCGGGGCGGCCGACTCGCGCGGCTGCACGGTGACGGGCTCCACGCGCGGCGCGGCGGACTCGTGCACCTGCGGAGCACTGCGCTCCGGCGTCGGGCCGGTCGACACCGGCTCCTGCCGCGGCACCGCCGACTCGTGCAAGGGCGCCGCCGCGGGCTCCTGACGTGGCGTCACGCTCTCGTGCACCTGCGCTGCGGGCTCCTGACGCGGCACCACATTCTCGTGCGGCTGCGCAGTGACGTGCTCCGAAACCGGGGCGGCCGACTCGCGCGGCTGCACGGTGACGGGCTCCACGCGCGGCGCGGCGGACTCGTGCACCTGCGGAGCACTGCGCTCCGGCGTCGGGCCGGTCGACACCGGCTCCTGACGCGGCACCGCCGACTCGTGGGCCTGCACCGTCGTCTCGTTGGCCGGCGGCGTCGTCTCGTTGGCCAGCGGCGTCGCCGGGCGCTCCGAGCGCACCATCGTCGGCTCGGTCTCGGTCCTGGGTGCGGCCGTCCGCGAGTCGGCGTGGGGCGCGATGTTCTCCTGGACGTGCGTCCCCGCCTGTTCCTGGACCGGCGGAGCGGTCGTCCCGTGCGCGGTCGTCCCGTGCGCGGTGGCCCCGGCCGTGGTGTCGGCCGTGGTCTCGGTTCCGGTGCTGCGGCCGGAGCCGAACGGTGTCAGGCCGTTCACCTTCGACTCGCCCGCGCCCGTCGCGGAGGCGTGCCCGACCGACGAGCCCGCGCCGCCCGCGGAGTCCGCGCCGCTCCCGGTCCTCGTGCCGGTTCCGGCGGTCCCGGTCGCCGCGCCACCGCTGCCGCTGCCGCCGGAAGTCGTCCCGGACGGGCCGTGGTAGGCGCTGTCGCCGGAGGCGGTGTCGGACTTGGTGAACGTGGACGGGCCGTCGTGGCCGCCCGCGGTGGAGGTGGAGGGGAGGTCGAGCTTCGGGGGCTCGGCCGGCGTGGGAGCGGCCGCGTGGCCCTTCAACGCCGAGGCGCCGGCGTGCAGACCCGCGCCCGCGCCGCCGGACAGGCCGGAGCCGAGCAGGGAGTCGCCGTCGACCTTGCCGGTGGTGATCAGCTGGGTGGAGACGTCCGCGCCGACACCGACGGCCGCACCGCTGGCCATCTTGCCGGCGGTGGTGTTGAGCGCGTTCTCCGCGCCGATCTTCTTCCCGGCCGCGCCGATGCTCTTGCCGATCAGATGCGCCGACGCGCCGCCGACCGCACCGCCCAGCGCGTTCTGCCCGAGCTCCTTCATGTCGATGCTCTTGCGGTGGCCCTCGGCCAACTCGATGCCCTGGGCGAGCAGGTTGATCGCGGCCATCTGCGCGGCCTGCTTGACCGCCATCTCGACCATTTCCTTCATCAGCTGCTTCAACAGCTGCGAGACGACCAGCCTGCTCGCCCCGATCATCACGGGGACCTGCAGCAGCGAGGCGCCCGCCGTGAACGGGGCCTCGGCCTCTGCGGTCGCCAACTCAAAAGCCAGGATGCCGAGTTGCGCGATAATCTGGATCTTCGCAGTCTCCGCGGAGTTGGCGACCTGCTCCAGCATGTCGCCCATGCCGTTGAGCGAGTTGATCGCACCGGGCAGGTATCCGGGGTCCTGCTCGGTGCCCTTGCCTACCGAGTACTTCTCCCAGTACTTCCCCAACGCCTCGGCGGCGGTGCCCTTCTGACCGTCCAGCGCGCGCTTCATCGTGGCATCGGCACTCTGCGCGGCGTCCTTGAGGCCTTCGGCTGTCCTGCGGCAGCGGTCGGCCATGTCGCGCAGCTGGTCCTCGTCGGCCTCGGGCCAACGTGTTCCGGCGAGCAGGAGCAGGACCCACTGGAGCGGCTCCGGGAGTTCGACAGCCATCGGGTCAGTGCCTTCCGCTCTGGGTGATCCGCGGGGTCATCGGGACGTGCACGGGACTGGACGGCATCACCGGCGCGAGAGGCATCGGCGCCTGGCCCTCGTCGATCCCGTTCAGGTCCGCGATCACGCTCTCGTCCGCGTTCTGGTAGCTCTGCGCCATCGCCTTCAGACCGTCGGCGATTCCCTTCAACGCCTCCGGCAGGCCCTTCAGAACCTCAAGGGTGTCCTTGCTGTACTTCAGGTAGCCCTTGTCGCCCTCGGCGAACTTCTTGCCCGACTCGTCATTGCCCCACGGGTGCTGCGCCTCCAGCGACGGCAGGAAGGCACTCAACGACCGGTACAGATTGCCCACCTGCTCCGACGCGGCCAGCATCGGCGACACCGCCGCCTGGTACTGCGAAGGATTCACCTGGAAGCCCGACCCGGCGTTCCCCGAACCGCCGCCGTCCGCACTTCTCTTGTGGACCGTCGCCGCGGTCCGCTCCGACGGCGCGGCTGCCACGCCGCGCCTCATCACCGACGCCGCCTGCAACGGTTCGACAGGAATGCCCGCCGTCGGCCGCTCAAACACCTGCCCCGCCTGCAACGGTTCGACGGGGATGTCGGCCGTCGCCTGCTGCATCGGGATGCCGCGTTCCATCGGCTCCAGCGGAACGCTCTCGGTCACCAGGTGTGCGGCGTGGACGGGTTCGGTCCGCGCCTCGGTCTCGTACGAGGCCTGCTCGTCGTTGCTCATCGGGTTCCTTCGTCAGTACGGGGCGACGGCTGCGCGCGGTCAGTCCGCGGCGGGGGCGGCCAGCCGGGAGAGGGCGGCGCGCAGGAACGGGCTGGGCACCTGGAAGCCGCCCTCTTCGCGCAGCGGGGCCCGCTGCGGCGCCGCCGCCTCGCCGCCCGCGGCGGATGCCGCGGCGTCCGGTGCGGCCTCGGGGACGTCGCCGTGCCCGCGCCGGGCGGCGGCGCTGCGCGAACGCTCCAGGTAGGCGTCGTCCGTGCCGGCGGGCGTCTCCGTCGTTGCGGTGGAGGTGTCCTGACGGATCGTCGACCCGGCCGTCGTCGTGGTGTCGGCACTCGCAGTGCCGGTGCCGGTGCCGGTGTCGGCCGCCGCGCCACCGCCGAGCAGGACGCCGGCCAACTGGCTGATGACCTCGTTCTCGCTCGCGGGGCCGGCGGGGGCCGCCTGGGCGGCGACGGGCTCGGGCCCGGCGAAGGTGCCGTCGGCGTGGGCGTTGTCGAGCCAGCGGCGGCGGGCCCGGTGCCAGTGACGGTCGCGCGGGTCGACGTCGGTGGCCTGGCCGAGGATGCCCGCGTCGCCGTACAGCTCCTCTTCGTCCTCGCCCTCGCCGCCGAACCGGGTGGGGCGGACGAAGCGGTGGCCGTTCTTGCCCTCCTTGCCGCCACCGCCGCGGCCCGCGCCGCCCATACCGGGCATGTGGCCGCCGGCGCCCATGCCCGCGGTGCCGGTGGCGCCGCTGCGACCGGCCGTTCCGCCGGCGCCGCCGCCCACGCCACCTACGCCGCGTCCGCTCGCGGTGCCGAGGCCGAACGGGCTGCTGCCCGTCCCGCCGAACGGGGCGAGGCTGCCGTGGGCGGCGCTCCCCCCGGCGATGCCGAGCGAGCCCAGGGCGCTGCCCAGGCTGCCGGTCGAGCTGCCGCCGGGGCCACCGCCGCTGCCGAGGCCGACGCCGAGACCGGAACCGATGTTGGTGCTCGGGGTGTAGCCGCCGCCCGACACGCCGGTGCCGAGGTCGCCGAGGCCGGCCAGGCTGAGCGAGCTGCCGGAGCCGGTGGAGAGCGGGGTGAACACGGCGCCGCTGCCCCCACCGGAGCCCGAACCCGAACCCGAGCCGAAGTCGGGCATGCTAGGGGTGAACGGTGTGAAGGGCGCCAGGCCGGAGCCGCCGCCGCTCCCGCCCGCGCTGCCGCCGGAACCCGAGAACCCGTCGACGCCGCCGACCGGTCCGAAGCCGCCGAACGACCCGGCCCCGCCGAACGATCCGCTGCCGCCCGAGGCGCCGGGCGCACCGACCGGCCCGATCCCGCCGAAGGATCCCGTACCGCCGGCGCCGTCCGCACCGCCCGCGAGCCCGACGCCGCTGCCGTCCACGCCGGGCAGCGAGAAGGCGGACGGGTCGGCGGAGCCGCCGAGCGCACCGCCCGGAACACCGCCGAGCGCGCCGCCCGGAACACCGCCGAGCGCACCACCATTGGCGCCCACCGGGCCGAGCAGGCCGCCCGGCACCGCCCCAGCGGTCCCGGACATCGCGCCGGGAACCCCGCCCACGCCCGAACCGCCGTTCGCGGAGGTCCCGTTGAGCGCGCAGGTCTGACCCATGCCGGCCATGTCGGTGATGTTCCCGGCGCTCTTCCGGAGCATGGTGTCGATGTTGTTGCCGACCTGCCCGATGTACTGGTGGTACAGGGTGACGGCCTGCTTGACACCTTCGGACTCCGCGATGTCGTCGTGCTTGCCCGCCGGGTTCTGCTCCATGTAGTCCTTGGCGTATTGGAGTTCGCGCACCATCTCGGTCTTGGTGTTGGTCACCGAGTTGGCGGCGCCGCCCAGCGATTCGGCGACGGCACGTCCGGACAACAGCGTGGTGGTGACGTGCGAGCCGTCCCCGCCGGCGAACTTCTGCAGGTACTGCTGGAAGCTGTCGGCGGCAGGGCCTGACATGCTGGCCAGCGCCAGGTTGGCGGCCTCGACGATCGCCTTGACGTGGGTCTCGGCCACCTCGTTCCAGGCTTGCCAGGAGGCGGCGAGCTCGGCGAGCAGGTCCTCGTCGCCGTCGGGGAAGAGGATGTCCCCGCCGCTCTCGTTGCTCTGGAGGGTCTTGAGGACTTCGGCGAGGTCGGCAGGCAGCTCGATCATGACGGGAGGGTCTCCGGAGAAAGGCAGTCGGGTTCGGAGCAGATGGCCGGCGCCACCGGACAGTCGGGGTGGCGCAGCCGGTGGCCGGGCGGCCTTGGTGCGGAGCGGTGCTGACGCGCGGTGCCGGCGGGCCGGGGCCGTCAGACCATCGGCCCGATCCAGACCCCGTCCGGTCCGACGAACGGGTTCGGCGGGTTGTAGTCGAGCGTGGGCGCGTCCGGGTCGTGGTACTCGACGCCGGGGTCGGTGTTGCCGAGCGGCTCGACGGCGGGCGGCGGGGCCAGGACGGACGGGTCCTCGATGGGCCGGTGCCCGATGTGCTGCGGCGTGGCCTGCACCATCGGCTGCGGCTCGAGACGTCGCCCCTCCATCATTCGCGGCCTGAGCTCCTCCATCGGCTCCGTCCCGAGAAGTCGCCCGTGCACCGCGTACGCCGGCGTGGCCTGCGCCGTTCCGCCGGTGGTCAGGCCGGCCAGTTGGGGGCCGACAGGCATGGTGCCGGTGTCGGCGATCCGGCCGATCGAGGTGGCATGTTCGTCGTCGTTGGTGCGGTGCCGGGCGACCATGCTCTGCAGGTTCTCCCCCACCGCGGTGGCGTTCTGCAGCAGGGTCCGGATGCCTTCGAGGACCTGTTCCTGGTGTTGGGCGAGGCCGCCGACGGAGGATCCGCTGCCCTGGAGTGCCTTGCCGAGCAGGTCGGTTCCGTAGACGGATTCCTGCACCTGCTTGACCGCGGCCGACAACTTGTTGGCCGGCCCTTTCAGTTCACCCAGTAGTCCGAGGATCTTCTTGGCCGCCGCCTCGACCTCGCCGAGGTCGATCCATACCGTCTGGTCCGCCACCTGCACACCCTCCCGCACTCCACTGCCCCCGGTCGGCGCGCCCTTGCACCGGCGGCCCGCACCGGGCACGCCGAGGTCCCGGGGCCGAGGCAGCCCGGACACGCCGTGCCATGCCCGCACCGGCCCATGTCGTAGCCACCCTAACTCGCTGCTGGGAGCGCTCCCACCGGCGCGGGCGTGCCGGGGCGACGATGCGTCACCCCGGCACCATTTTCACGGAGCATCAAGTCGCGACAGGGACCGGAAAGCATGCATCAGGTAAATTCACGGCATGAACCCGTAAGGGGAGTGAAGAACGGAAGTGTCCAGTCCGGGTCGATCGTGAATGCTCTGCGGATAATCCGCGTCAGAGCGTGACCGCCCCGGTCGGAGTGACGATCCGCAGGCCCGCGTCGTCGAGCTCGATCGCCAGCGGAGTCCCGTCCAGCACTGCCTCGTTGAGCAGAGTCGCACTGGACAGGTGCCACAGCCGCAGGGTGCCGGCGGCGTCCCCGGCGGCGAGCAGCGCCTCGCCGTCGAACTCGCGGCCGACCACCGCCCGGACGGCCGCCCCGCCGCCGGTCAACTCCGCAGTGCGGCTGCCGTCCTGGACGTCCCAGAGCAGCACGGTGCCGTCGGCGGCGCCCGCGATCACCATCGGGCGGCCGCCGATCTGGGCGAAGGACAGCACCTCGGCGGGGCCCGGGAGGCCGGCGCAGACCGGGCCGGCCGCACCGCTGCCGGCGTGCCACAGACGGACCGTCAGGTCCTCGCCGGCGGTGGCCAGGATCGGCTGGCCGCTCGCCACGGTCGCGGCCAGCGCGGTGAACGGGCCCCGGCCGGTGGCGAAGCGGCGGTGGCCGGCGCCGGTGGCGGCGTCGCGCACGGCGAGCACGCCGTCCCGTCCGGCGGAGGCCAGCAGCGGCTGCTCGCCGGGGGTGAAGGCGATCCCGGCGACCGGCCCGGCGTGCGGGACGGGCAGCGGGTGGGCGGTGCCGTCGGCGAGGCGGTGACTGCGGACGGCGCCCGCGGCGGTGCCGCACACCAGCAGGTCGGCGGTGAGGTCGAGGGTGTGGACGGGGCCGCCCTCGCCGGCCAGGTCGAGGAGTTGGCCGCCCGTCGCGGCGTCCCACCCGGCGACGACGCCGTCGCCGAACCCGGCCACCAGCACCGGGCGGCCGTGCAGCGGGCCGGCGGCGAGCGCGGTGAGCGGGCTGCCGGGGCGCCCGGCCGGCACCGCCGTGGCGGCGGGCTTGCCGGTGGCGGCCTCCCAGACGGTGATCCGGCCGGTCTCGTCGCCGGTGTACAGCACGTCCTCGATGGCGGCGAGGGCGGTGAGCCACTCGCCGGCCGGCCAGCCGTGCAGCGGGCGGCCGTCGTAGACGTCCCAGGTGCGGACGGTGCCGTCGAGCGCGCAGGAGGCCAGCACGGGGCGGTCGGCGAGGGTGGTGAAGGCGAGGCCGGTCACGGTGCCGGTGTGGCCGTCGAGTTCGGCGACCGACTGGCCGGTGGCGAGGTCCCACAGGCGGATCCGGCGGTCCTGGCCGGCGGAGGCGAGGACGGCCTGGTTCTCGACGGTGAGCACGGCCAGGGCCTGCACCTCGCCGCGGTGGCCGACCAGCAGGTGCAGCTGCTCGCCGGTGCCCGCGTCCCAGACCCGGACGGTGCCGTCGGGGGACGCCGCGGCCAGCAGGTCGACGCCGGCGCAGTGCGCGGCGCGCAGCGCGGTGGCGCCGTGGCCGCCGATGGACAGGGTGCCCAGCACCCGGCCGTCGTCGGCACGGACGGCCCGCAGGTCGCCGGACTGGCCGGCCGAGAACACCACCGGGATGTCCCGGCAGACCAGCGCGGCGACGGCCTGGGTGCCCTCGCCGCCGGTGGTGCCGTGCACCACGTGGCCGGTGGCGGCGTCCCAGACCTGCACCGAGCCGTCGGTGCTGCCGACCGCGAACAGCGAGCGCCCGCCGGCCTCGCCGAGGGCGACCGCGGTGGGGGCCAGCCCGGCGTCGGCGTCCGAGCCGCCGAGCGGGGCGGCGTCGTCCAGCGCGGTGAGGCCGAACGCGCCGTCGGCCTCGACAAGCGCATACGCGGCCCGGCCGGCGACGGTGCCGACGGCGGCGGCGCTGCGGGCGGTCCCGGCCGACGGGTCGGTGCGGGCGAGCGCGGTGGCCAGCGCGGCGGGGTCGCCGGGCTCGCCGAGGACCTGGTCGAGCAGAGCGCCGAGCACGGCGGCGGAGGCCGGGACGGGCTCGGCGGTGCCGTCGGTCCACTGCCGGTCGGCCTGGCCGGGCTGGCCCTGGACGGTGAGCCGGCGCGCGCCGGCGGAGGTCTCGACGGGGGTGGCGGCCGGTCCGGTCCCGCCGAGCACCCGGCGGATCAGCGCCGGGTCGATCCGCCCGGTCCGCTCCCGGTCCTCCCGGGTGGCGCGGAACCCGCCGTCGGCGGTGATCAGCAGTTCGGCGCCGCTGCCGTCTTCCAGCCGTACGGTTCCTGACATGTCGTCACTCCTATTTCGGTGCAGGGAGATTGGGAGCCTCGTGGATCAGCAGAGGTCTTCCGGTACGAGGGTCGCGTGCACGGCGTCGTGCAGCCGGTGGGTGCGGGAGCTGCGGAACAGCGCGGGGCGGTAGCCGGCCCGGCGGAAGCCGATCGCGGCGCCTGTGAGCTGGCTGGGCATGTTGTCGGCGGCGGCGTAGGCGTCGATCCGGCGCAGGCCGATCCGTTCGAAGCCGAAGCGGCAGACCAGCCGCAGGGCCGCTTTGGCGGTGCGCAGCCTGCGGTGTTCGGGCAGCAGCCAGATGGCGACCTCGGCACGCTCCTGCTCCGGGTCGAGGTTGACCAGCTCGGCCCACCCGACGGGCTCGCCCGCGTCCGCGGCTTCGACGGTGAAGTACGCGGCGCGGCCGGTCTCCCACAGCATCGACGGGATCTCGGCCAGCCACTGTTCGGCGGCGGCGGTGTCCCGGTGCGGGACCACGGCCTGCAGGAACTCCCGTACCAGCGGGTCGTGGGTGCCACGGTGCACGAGGGCCGCGTCGGTGGGGCGCGGTCTCCGCAGCACCAGCCCGTCGGCCGCCATCGGTTCGTCCCGCACTCCGGCGAGCGCCAGCATCGCTCCCCCTGTCCGTCTGCTCGGACCGCCCTCCCCGGGCCGCCGGGCGTACCCTCCCCCGCCGCTCGACCGTCCGTCAAGTCAACCATGGGCGTCGGGCGTTCGTGCACGTCAGCGGGACGCCGGCCGACCGTGGGCGGGGCCGCGCAGACTCTGTCGCGGGGTTCGCCGCTCCACGTCCGCCGCCCACCCGGCCCGCTCGTTCGCGTACTCCTCGTGGTGCGGCCGTGCGGCGGTGCGGCGGTGCGGGGAGCAGCCCGGGCAGCGGCTTGTGACCCATGGCGAATCCGTGCGTGTCAGATCGAGGTGCCCGTGGCCGGAGACAGGGCCGCTATGGTGCGGCTCAGGTGCCGAACCAGCGTGTCGGTGGCAGCGGCGGGGTCGCGGGCGAGGGCGGCCTGCTCCAGGTCTCCGTGTTCATCAGGAGCCGAGCGGTCGGGGGTGTGGTGGCTGGCCAGACGGCGGGCCATCTCGCTCGCCGTCCACAACCGGTCGAAGGTCTCCAGCAGGATGGAGTTTCCGCAGCCTTCCAGCAGCGTGCGGTGGAAGCCACGGTGGGCCTCGGCCCAGGCGTCGCTGTAGTACTCGCCCTGTTCGGGGTCGAATTCCGCGGTTCGCGCCAGTCTGTGGTGCGCGGCGCGCACGCGAGTCTCCCATTCGAGGTCGCCGCGCTCGATCGCCATGCGCAGCATGTCCGGTTCGACGGTCAAGCGGGCCTCGGTGAGCTGCTGCCAGCGGCGGTCGGAGAGGGCCGGTGTAGCGAAGCCGCGGTTGGGCAGCCGGGTGGCGAGCCCCTCCCCGACCAGTCGAACCAGGACTTCCCGCACCACGGCCAGGCTGACACCCTGCTGCTTCGCCAACTCCTGCGGCTTGAGGGGATCCCCGGGAGCGAACACCCCGTGCAGCACGTCCTTGCGAAGCCGGTCGTAAACCCGTTCGGAAAGCATCTGCTTGCCCGCCCGGTCGGGGCCATCGGTCGTCTGCATCACGGCTACAGTCTATGAGCGACCGGCAGTGGGCGCGGGGGGCGGCCATGACGGAAAGTGGCGGCAGAACGGGCCCAGGGCCCGCGTGATCATTGAGCTCCCTACGCTCTGTGATCTCGAAGGACGACTGTGCCCGCGCTGCCTTCTTGCCTGCTCGAACCCGCCTGGGGCCGGTTCAGGGCCCTGCTGCCCGGTCGGACCGAGTTCGACCCCGGCCATCCGCTCGGCTGCCATCGGCAGCGCATCCCGGACCATGTCGTGTTCGACCGCGTCGTCCAGGCGCTGGTCCACGGCTCCGGGTACGAGCGGATCTCCTCGCCCGGATGCTCCGACCGCGCCATCAGGCACCACGTCAAACTCTGGGCTCAGATGGGAATGACGCGGAGTCTGCACCGGATCGACCTGAGGGCTTCCGACCGCGTGATCGGTCTCGACCTCGGCGACATCCCGGTCGACGGCTGCATCACCAAGGCTCCGTCCGGCGGGGAGAAGGCAGGACGCTCGCCCGTCGACCGGGCGAGCAGGGGCTGAAGCGCTCGGCCGCCTCCGACGCATGCGGGGTCCCGCTGGGGATCGTGTCCGACGGCGTGCACTGCCACGGCTCACCACTGCTCGGCTCGGCCCCACCCCGGTAGTGGCCGGGGAGCAGGCCGGCAAGCGCTGGGCGATCGAACGCACTCATGGATGAACGACTACGGCAAGCTCCGGCGCCGCATTGGGAGAAACGGCGAGGTCGTGGACTTCCACCTCCGCCTCGCCGCCACCTCGTCACGCTCCGCACGCTCATCAGGCGTTCGACGAGCCGCTACCGCCGGGACGGCCGCTCCACCACCCGACGCCTCACGTGATCCATTTGTCGGTCGGTCCACCTGAAAGCAAGATAATCGATTATCCTTGCTATGATCTAATATCTGAGGAGCCTGCCCCAGTGAAGGGGAATGATCGATGAGCGTCAACGACCCGTTCGCCCGCCGCCCCGGGGCGGCGAACTTCACCGTCACCAGCACGATCGTGCCCGAGGGTGCGGCCCTGCGCCCCGGGCAGATGTCCGCCCGTCTCCCCGGCGGCAAGGACGCATGCCCGCAGCCGTCCTGGAGCGGTGCCCCCGGGGGCACCGGAATCTTCGCCGCGACCGTCCACGCCCCGGACGCCCCGACCGGCTTCTGGCATCGGGCCGCGGCCGGCATCCCCGCCACAGTCGCCGGGCTCCCGGAAAGCGCCGGCGACGATGCCGGTTCGGGCCTTCCCGAAGGCGCCATCCGGCTGCCGGACGACGCCCGCGCGGCCCGCCTCCTCTGCACCGCAACGCCCGCCGGCCACGGCCCGCACCGCTACTTCGTCGTGGCGCACGCGCCGGACCTCGAACACATCGGCATCCCGGCCGAATCCACACCGGCCCATCCGGGCTTCACGATGTCCGGCCACGCCCTCGGCCGGACGATGCCGACCGCCACCGCCGAACCCCCGAGCCGAGAGCCGTACACATGAACATCACAGCTGTCCGCGAGATCAGCCTCGCCGTCAACGCGGCCCACCGGTTCATCTACCTCGTCCCGGAATCCGCCCAGCAGGCCGCCGATCTCGGCGTGACCGACCGCGCACCGGCCTACTTCGCGTTCCGCTCGGCACCGATGGGCGCGGTCGCGTGGCAGGTCACTCTCGCGACCTTCTACAACTTCAGCCCTCGGGCGGTGCGATCGATGACAGGCGTATGGGACGCCGCGCCGCCCGAGCGGTGGCAGGCCGCCCGCTACACGGCCGCCGAGCACGCGCTACGGCGCGCCGGAGTGGACCTGACGAGCGATCAGATAGCCGAGGCGCGATCGCTGATCGACCCCGTCGTCACCGCCGCCGACTACGCCGGCAAACCGCTGGCCGCGGCCAACGCATCCGTCCCCCTGCCATCCCACCCGCTGACCGCACTGTGGCAGCAGGTCACCGTGCTGCGCGAGTGGCGCGGAGACGCGCACCTCGTCGTCCTCGCCGGCAACCGCCTCGGACCGTGCGACTGCAACGTCATCCACACCGCCACCGGCCGGCTCCCGACGCCGATCGTGCGCGCCACCCGGCAATGGGACGACGGGGAATGGGCAGCGGCCACCGAACGCCTCGTCACCCGCGGCTGGCTGGAGACCGACGGGACCGCGACCGACGCGGGCACCGCGGCGCGCGAGCGGATCGAGGTCGAGACCGACGAACACTGCGCCGGGCTCTGGGCGCCGATCGGCGCGACCGGCGCCCGCCGCCTGGCCGAGCTCCTCAAGCCCATCGACGAGGCGTTCACTGCGGCCGGGACCTACGCGCAACTGAGCTGATCACGATCCATCCGCGAGAAGTGGGCGCCACGGCGATCGAACACCGGGAAGGTGGCGAGCTCTCGATGTGGTGGAACTTCATCGGCCGCACCCACGACGAGATCGCCGAGGCCCGCCGCGACTGGAGGCAGGGCGACCACTTCGGCGACGTCCACGGCTACGACGGCCACCGCCTCGCCGCCCCCGAGCTCCCCCCGCTCCCTGAAACCGCGCGGACGGGCGCGCTGACCTGCAAGTACTCCCCCATCGAGGTACGCGTGAAGGGTCGCAGGAACGACCGGCCAGGAAGCACCGCACGATGGCCGCGCCGACCGCCCTACGACCCCGCAGCCTGACTGAGACGCGTACCCCGCAAGGCGCGTCCGGTCTCACGTGTGACCGGGTTTCACAGGGTCCGGCTGTATCAGTGCTGACCTCCACCCCCATATGGAGGGAGCCGGCCGCTACGGCGGCCCCGCCAACCTCCCCCACGAGCGCCGAGTGGCACCGCCCGGGTCCGAAGGTCCGCGCGCGCGACGGCGGCACCGCCCGGACGGCCGACCACGCCGGCGATCTCCCCGCCGGGCACGCCGGGCACGCCGGGCAGCGTGCTCGGGAAGGCGGAACGCCTCGGCGGCTCGACGCCGAGGGACGCCCGGCCCAGGAACCAGCAGGGCGGCGCCGGTGCACCGCCTGGCGCCGTTCCGTGTCTCCCGCGCCGGTTTCTACGGCGCCCGCCCCTCCGGCCGTGAGCGCTACATCATGTCGCTCGGGGTGAGCCCGGGCAGCAGCCAGCTCTGGAACAGCGCCAGCACGGCGAGCACGAGGAACGCCACCCCGGCGACCCGGGCCAGCAGCGGCCCGCGTCGCCACAGCTTCTCCAGGAAGATCACCACCGCGATCCCCGCCATCGCCGCCACGTTCATCACGCCGAGCGGCACCAGCACCACCATCAGCGCCCAGCAGCAGCCCAGGCAGTACCCGCCGTGGTGCAGCCCGACCCGCAGGTCCCGCAGCGGCGGCCGGTAACCCGCGTAGCGCATCAGCTGCGCCATCGGGCTGCGGCAGTGCCGCAGGCACACGTACTTCAGCGGGCCCAGCTGGTACAGCCCGGCCAGGGCGAACGCCGCCGCGCCGATCCACTTCCCGGCGTCCGGATCGCGCTCGACCAGGTGGCCGGTGAGCGCGAGGCCGGCATACGCGAGCAGCCCGAACGCCGTCCACACCAGCAGATAGCCGCCGAGGAACTCCGTCGTGCGTACCACCCGCTCGGCGCCGCTCGACCGCCGGCCGATGGCGCGGGCCCAGGTCACCGCCACCGGAGCCACCGAGGGCAGCATCATCGCGGCCGTCATCGCCAGCCACAGCACCAGGAACAGCGGCAGCGCCATCCCCATCGTGCCGGGCTCGATCCCCATGCCCCGGGCCTGCCCGACCGTGAACAGCCAGGCCAGGGCCGCGATCACCACGATCAGGCCCCAGGCGAGGGCCAGATCCCTGACGGGCATCAGCACCCCGGTGCGCAGCGGCTGCTTCTCCACGGTGACGGTACGCATGCTGCTCTCCTGCCTGGTCCTTCCAGGACAGCACACGTGCGCCGACGGCAAAACCCGGTCGCGATCCCGCGCGGCGACACACGGGACAGCACCGATCACGGGCGGCGGGCCGCGCAGGGATACCGGGCGATGCCGAATTGGTGCACGCTGGAGATGAGGCCGCTCCGCCGACGTGGCCTGCGGGCTTTCGTGCGGACAGCCCCGTCACTCCTGGAACCGTGCGACAACGGGGGGTGAGGAGGTCGGAGAGATGACCGACGTGACCACCAGCCCGGCCTGGCACCTGGTCGGCGACTGGTTCGACACCTGCAAGTGCGCCATACCCTGCCCCTGCACCTTCGCCCAGCCCCCGACCGAGGGCGACTGCGAGGGCGTGCTCGTCTGGCACATCCGTGAGGGCCGGTACGGGGACGTCCCGCTCGACGGGTTGAACTTCGTGATGCTCGGGTCCTTCACCGGCAACATCTGGGCGGGTGCCGCCACGGACTCGCGTGCCGCCTTCTTCATCGACGAGCGCGCCGACGACCAACAGCGCGCCGCACTCGGCACGATCTTCAGCGGTCAGGTGGGCGGGTGGCCGAAGCGGTTCGGCGAGCTCACCACGACCGAGGTGCGCGGCATGGATGTCGCCCCCATCACCGTTGAGATCAGTGACGACCTCGGGGCGTGGAGCGTCGAGATCCCCGGCCGGGTCACCGCCCGCGCCGAAGCCCTCACCGGCCCCACCACCCCCGAGGGCGGACGCGTGCAGGTCCACAACGCCCCCGGTGCCGAGGTCGGGCCGGGCCGGATCGCCACCTGGGGTCGCGCCACCACCGACCGTGCCGACGCCTTCGGCTTCAGCTGGAACCGCAGCGGCAGATCCAGCAAGCATTTCCCGTTCGACTGGATCGGCCCTGACTGAACCGCCGACTTGTACGGCTGGATTCGCCCCGCGGACTCACCGGCGGAACCACCCCCTGACGTCGCGCACGCCAGGCCGGCGAAAGCCGCCACCGTCGGTCACCGCCGATCACGGGGTCGGTCACCACCGATCACGGGCCGGAGCCGTCGGCCGTACCCGGCACGCACCGCTCCGTGTCGATCTCGGCCAGGGTGGCCTCGTTGTAGCGCGCCCCGTGGACGGTCGCGGCGTTCAGCAGCCGGCCTGCCGCGTCGAGGACCTCGCCGGGCAGGTCGAGGTGGAGCGTGGACAGGTTCTCCCGCAGGTGCGCGACGGATCGGGTGCCGGGGATGGCGACCACGTGGGGCGCCCGGGAGACGACCCACGTCAGCGCCAGCTGCGCGAGCGTGCAGCCGGCCTCCCTGGCGATCCCGTCGAGTTCTCGCCGGATCGCCAGGTTGGCGGGGTAGTGACGGGCGTCGAAGCGGGGCATGGCCCGGCGGATGTCGTGGGCGGGCAGGCGGTCGGGGTCGGGTGGCGCCGAGGTGAGGAAGCCGCGGGCCAGCGGGCTGAAGGCCACGAGGGCGACGCCGAGTTCCCGTGCCGCGTCCAGCGTGCCCTGCTCGGGGTTGCGCGACCAGAGGCTGTACTCGTTCTGCAGCGCGGCGATCGGGTGCACCGCGTGCGCCCGGCGCAGCGTGGCGGCGGACACCTCGGAGAGTCCGAGCGCACGCACCTTGCCCGCCTCCACCAGGTCGGCCATCGCTCCGATGCTCTCCTCGACCGGGACCTGCCGGTCGACGCGGTGCAGGTGGTAGAGGTCGATGGTGTCGGTGCGGAGCCGGGCGAGTGCCTCGTCGGCGGTGCGGCGGAGGGTCTCCGGGCGGCCGTCGATGACGCGTCGGCCGTCGACGCCGGTCATCCCGCACTTGCTGGCCAGCACGATGCGGTCGCGGTGGCGGGCGAGTGCGCGGCCGAGGAGTTCCTCGTTGCTCCCGAAGCCGTAGAGGGCCGCGGTGTCGAAGAGTGTGACGCCTTCCTCCAGTGCCGTCAGGAGGAGCCGTTCGGCGGACTCGGGCGTGGGTGGGACGTCGTAGGCGTGGCTGAGGTTCATGCAGCCGAGGCCGATCGCCGGGACCTCGAAGGGCCCGATGCGGCGCGGGGTGCGGCCGGGGGCGGCCGTCGGCGCCGCGGTCACGGGTTCGTGGCAGCGGTGAGCTGCTGTTCGAGGGCGTCCAGTGTCCGGTAGCAGGGCAGTACCTGGGCGAGGGAGGCGTTCGGCTCGCGGCCTTCCCGGATGGCGGCGACGAACTCGCGGTCCTGCAGTTCGATGCCGTCGGTGGAGACGTCGACCCGGCTCACGTCGATGGGTTCGTCCTTGCCGGTGAACAGGTCGTCGTACCGTGCGAGGTAGGTGCCGGTATCGCCGATGTAGCGGAAGGAGGTGCCGAACGGCCCGTCGTTGTTGAACGACAGGGACAGCGTGCAGAGGGCGCCGCTCTCCGCACGCAGCTGGATCGACATGTCCATCGCGATGCCGAGCTCGGGGTGGACCGGGCCCTGGATCGCATGGGCCTGCACGATCGGCGAACCGGTCTGGTGGGCGAACAGGTCGACGGTGTGCGCGGCGTGGTGCCACAGCAGGTGGTCGGTCCAGGACCGGGGCTGCCCGAGCGCGTTGAGGTTGGTGCGGCGCAGGAAGTACGTCTGCACGTCCATCTGCTGGATGCGGTACTCCCCGGCGAGGACCCGCTGCCGGACCCACTGGTGGCTGGGGTTGAAGCGGCGCGTGTGCCCCGCCATGGCGACGAGGCCGGTGCGCTGCTGCGCCGCCAGGCACGCCTCGGCGTCGGCGAGGGAGTCGGCGAGCGGGATCTCGACCTGCACGTGCTTGCCGGCTTCGAGGCAGGCGATGGTCTGCCCGGCGTGCAGGGGTGTGGGCGTGGCGAGGATGACGGCGTCGACGTCGTCGGCCGCGAGTACCTCGTCCAGGGTGGCGGCGCCGCGGCCGATGCCGTGCTCGGCGGCGAACTTCCGGGCGCTGTCGGGGGTGCCGCTCACGACGGCGGTCACCTCGACGCCGTCGATCCGCCTGAGTGCGGCCGCGTGCTTGGCGCCGAAGGCGCCTCCTCCGGCCAGGGCGACCCGGACGGTCTTCTGGTGGCTCATGTCACTCCTCCTCGGCGGGCGCCTCGGCCCGCGGCTGGTTCTCCAGGATCAGGTGGCCGACGGCGGTGTTGGACGCCGGCACGTGGTAGAAGCGGTGCTTGACCTCGACCGCTCCGGTCCCGTCGACGTCGCTCATCGCGCCGCGGGCGATCAGCCACATGACGAGTTCGATGCCCTCGGATCCGGCCTGCTCGACGTAGTCCAGGTGGGGCAGCTGCGCGAGTCCGGCCGGGTCGTCGACCAGCCTGTCCAGGAAGGCGTTGTCCCACGCGCGGTTGATGAGGCCGGCGCGGGGGCCCTGCAGTTGGTGACTCATGCCGCCGGTGCCCCACACCTGGACGTTCAGCGGCCGGCCGTAGGACTCGACGGCCCGGCGCAGCGCCCGGCCGAGCCGGAAGCAGCGGTCGCCCGAGGGCACCGGGTACTGGACGACGTTGACGTGGAACGGGATCACCTTGCACGGCCACCGCTCGACGTCGCCGAACATCAGTGACAGGGGGACGGTCAGGCCGTGGTCGACGGTCATCTCGTTGGCCAGGGTGAGGTCGAAGTCGTCGCGGATGAGCGAGTGGGCGATGTGCGCGGCCAGGTCGGGGTCGCTCTCGATGCCCGGGACGGGGCGGGGGCCGTAGCCCTCGTCGGCGGTGGGGTAGGCCGCGCCGGTGCCGAGGACGAAGGTCGGGATCAGCGACAGGTCGAAGGCGCTGGCGTGGTCGTTGTAGACGAGGAGGACGACGTCGGGGAGGTTGTCCCGCACCCACTGCTTGGAGTAGGCGTAGCCGTCGAAGACGGGCTTCCAGTACGGCTCGTCGGTCTTGTGGTGGTCGATCGCCGCGCCGATCGCCGGCACGTGGGAGGTGAAGACGGCGGCGGTGATCCCGGCGTGCTCGGCCGGCGGGGTCGGGTCGGCGTGGGCCGCCTCCAGGACGGCGTGGTCGATCCGGTTGCCTTCGACGGAGCGGCCGCCGCCGGCCATCATGGCGCGGTACTCCTGCTCGGTCATGCCCGTCATCGAGCCCGCCATCTGCTGGAAGGAGAGACCGAGCGTGGCGCCCCACTTGGCGAGGAAGTAGATGTTGCCGCCCTCGCGTATGGCGGCGTTGAGGTCGCGGTCGAGCAGGGCCTGCTTCTGCTCCTCCCGCAGGGGCCACGCGTCGAGGTAGGCGCGTTCGTCGGCGAGGTAGTGTTCGCGGTTCTCCGGGGTCATCAGCGACATGCAGAACTGGTTGAGGTGGTATCCCCTGGCGGACTGCTCGGCGTCGAAGACCGTCGTCCCCGGGACCAGCTTGTAGGTCTTGTCCAGCGGCATGCTGGGGCTCCGTTCGTGCGGTGGGTCAGACGGCGTCCGGCCAGTAGAGGCGCATCGGGTTGTCGACCAGGAGCTTGTGCCGCAGCTCCGGCGTCGGCGCGATGTGCGGGACGAAGTCGACGAGCAGGCCGTCGTCGGGCATGTGGTCGGTGAGGTTGGGGTGCGGCCAGTCGGTGCCCCACAGCACCCGGTCGGGGAACTCCTCGACGACGCGCCGGGCGAACGGGACGACGTCGCGGTAGGCCGCCTGCTCGCCGTCGAGGGCCGGCGGTCCGCTCACGGACAGCCGTTCGGGGCAGGTGACCTTGCACCAGATGTCGGGCCGCGCGCGCAGGAGGTCGAGGAACGCCTCGAAGTCGGGGCCGTGCGGGTCCTTGGTGACGTCGGGGCGCCCCATGTGGTCGACGACCAGCGGCACCGGGACGGACAGGAGGACGTCGCGCAGGTCGGCGAGGTCGGCGGCCTCGAAGTAGACGACGACGTGCCAGCCGTACGGGGCGATCCGTTCGGCGACGTCCAGCAGGTCCTGCCGCGGGGCCGCGTCGGCGAGGCGTTCGACGAAGGTGAACCGCACGCCGCGGACGCCCGCCTCGTGCAGCTCGCGCAGCTCCGCGTCCGCGGTCCCGGGCCGTACGGTGGCGACGCCCCGGGCGCGGCCGCCGGAGCTCCGCAGGGCGTCGACCAGGGCGCTGTTGTCGGCACCGTGGCAGGTCGCCTGCACGACGACGTTCCAGGCGAGGCCGAGGTGGTCGCGGAGCGCGAAGAGCTGGTCCTTGGACGCGTCGCAGGGGGTGTACCTGCGCTCGGGGGCGAAGGGGAACCCGGCGGCCGGACCGAGGACGTGGCAGTGCGCGTCGACGGCGCCCTCGGGCAGCCGGTACTGCGGACGGCTCGGGCCGGCGTACCAGTCCAGCCAGCCGGGGGTCTTCTCGGAGTCCACCGTCATCCCCGGTTCTCGTAGCGCAGCCCGAGCTCGGCCAGCGGGCCGCGCATGCCGTACATGTCCAGGCCGAGCGTGCCCGCGCGGAGCTGTGCGCGCTTGCCCTCCTCGTTCGCCTCGCGCTTCGCCGAGGCCTCGGCGACCTCCGCGGCCCGCTCCCTCGGCACCACCACGACCCCGTCCGCGTCCGCCACCACCACGTCGCCGGGCCTGACCAGTGCGTTGGCGCAGACCACCGGCACGTTGACCGAGCCGAGCGTGGCCTTGACCGTGCCCCTGGCGTTGACCGCCCGGGCGAAGACGGGGAAGTCCATCTCCTCCAGGTCGGCGACGTCGCGCACGCCGCCGTCGATGACCAGGCCCCGGCAGCCCCGGGCGCGGAAGGAGGTGGCGAGCAGTTCGCCGAAGAAGCCGTCCTCGCTCTCGGTCGTGCAGGCCGCGACGACGACGTCGCCGTCGCGGATCTGCTCGGCGGCGACGTGGAGCATCCAGTTGTCGCCGGGCTGCAGCAGGACGGTCACCGCCGTCCCGCACAGGCGGGCCTTCGGGTGGGCCGGGCGCAGGTAGGGGCGCATCAGGCCCGTGCGGCCCATGGCCTCGTGGATCGTCGCCACGCCGAAGGCCGACAGTGCGGCGACGGCCCCGGGGTCGGCGCGGGTGAGCGACGTGTGTACGACGCCGATCTCGCCGTGTTCCATGCGGTGTCCTCCTGGGGTCATCGGCCGGCCGCGGCGAGGCGGGCGGCAAGTCGGGGGTGGACGCGCAGGGCGTTGCCGCCGAGGACGGCCGCCCGTTCGTCGTCGGAGAGGTGGGGGGTGGCGTCGACGTACCGCCCGGTGTCGTCGTAGGGGTGGCCGGTGCGCGGGTCGGTGCCGCGGACGGCGCCGATCATCTCGCTGGCGAAGAGGACCGCCCGGCTGGGGACGACCCGGGTGAGCAGGTCGATGCCCGGCTGGTGGTAGACGCAGGTGTCGAAGGAGACGTTGTCCAGCAGCACCTCCGGGTCGGGCCGGCCCAGTGCGTCCGCGAGGCCGCGGAACCGGCCCCAGTGGTAGGGCACCGCGCCGCCGCCGTGTGGGATCACGAACCGCAGGGTCGGGAAGTCGGCGAACAGGTCGCCCTGGAGCAGCTGCATGAACGCCGTGGTGTCGGCGTTGAGGTAGTGGGCGCCCGTGGTGTGGAAGGCCGGGTTGCACGAGGTGCTGACGTGGATCATGGCGGGGATGTCGTACGCGACCATGGCCTCGTACAGCGGGTACCAGCTGCGGTCGGTCAGCGGGGGCGCCGTCCAGCTGCCGCCCGACGGGTCGGGATTGAGGTTGACCGTCACCGCGCCGAGCTCCTCCACCGCGCGGCGCAGCTCGGGCAGGCAGGTGGCGGGGGCGGCGCCGGGCGACTGCGGAAGCATCGCGCCCATCGCGAACCGGTCGGGGTAGAGCCTGCTGACGCGGTGGACCAGGTCGTTGCAGATCCGCGCCCACACCGAGGAGACCCGGAAGTCGCCGATGTGGTGCGCCATGAAGCTGGCCCGCGGGGAGAAGACCGTCAGGTCGATGCCGCGCTCGTCCATGAGCCGCAGCTGGTTGCCCTCGATCGCCTGGCGCAGGTCGTCGTCGGTGATGACCAGGTCGTCGGGGTCGGGTGCGTCGGCGGGGGTGTCGGCCGCCGCCACCTGGCGGTCCCGCCATGCCGCCAACTGCGGTGGTGCGGTGGTGAAGTGGCCGTGGCAGTCGATGATCACGGGTGTCCTTCCGAGAGGTGTGCGGGTCAGCGCGGGCTGACGGCGGGCCAGCCGGTGTACTGCTCGGCGAGGTAGGTGCGGCCGGCGCGGGTGCCCGCCACGTTGTCGAGTTCGCCGAGCTGGCGGCGCAGGTCGAAGGGGGTGCCGCCGGGTGCGGTGTGCAGGAGCCGGGTCATCCAGGAGGAGAAGTTCTGGGCCCGCCAGATCCGTTGGAGGGCGCGTGGCTGGTAGTCGTCCAGCGCGGCCGCGCCCTCACCGCCGAGGGCCCGCAGCAGGACGTCGGCGAGCACCTTCACGTCGTGCAGCGCGAGGTTGAGCCCGCGGGCGCCGGTCGGCGGCACGGTGTGTGCGGCGTCGCCCGCGAGGGCCAGCGAGCCCCAGCGCATCGGCTCCTGCACGAACGAGCGGAACCGCAGCACCGTCTTCTCCAGGATCGGCCCCTCGTTGAGGCGGAAGCCGTCCTCGCCGGCCACCCGGGCCTGGAGCGTCTCCCAGATGCGGTCGTCGGTCCAGGCGTCGGCGGACTCGTCGGGGGCGCACTGGAAGTACATCCGCTGCACGGTGTCGGTGCGTTGGCTGATCAGTGCGAAACCGTGTTCGGAGTGGGCGTAGACCAGTTCGGGTGCGCTCGCCGGGGCTTCGGCCATGATGCCGAACCAGGCGAAGGGGTAGTCCTTGCCGTAGCGGACCCGCCGGTCCTCGGGCACCAGGTCGCGGCACGTGCTGCGCGAGCCGTCGGCGCCGATCACGTACCGTGCCCGGATCTCGTGGCGGGTGCCGTCGGGGGCGGTGCAGCGCACCCGGGGGGTGTCGGTGGTGACGTCGAGGACCTCGGTGTCCGTGACGCCGAAGAGGACCGTGCCGCCGTCGCGGTCGCGGGCGTCGGCCAGGTCGGTGAACACGTCGGTCTGCGGGTAGAGCCATGCCGACGCGCCCACCAGGTCCTTGAAGTGGATGCGGTGCGGCCGGCCGCCGAAGCGGAGTTCGATGCCTTCGTGCTCGTGGCCCTCGCGCAGGACGCGGTCGGACACGCCGGTCTCGACGAGATCCCGGGCGGCGTCCGCTTCGAGGATGCCGGCCCGGTGGGTGGTGGCGATCCCGTGCCGGGTGCGGGTGTCGATCACGACCGTGTCGACCCCTGCGCGGCCGAGCAGGTGGGCCAGCATCAGGCCGGCCGGGCCGGCGCCGACGACGGCGACCGGTACCGGGGTGACGGTGTCGATGGTGGCATCGGCCATGGCATCTCCTGAGCGACTGCGAGCGTCCGGAACACCCCGAACGCTGGCATCCGCGAGCGCCGCCGGTCAGCATCACTTCCGCCAGGCGGAAGCGCGCCCGGAGATCAGAGGGCCGCGCGGGCGCGCCGTCCCAGTTCCTCGGAGATGCCGTGCACGGCTCTCAGGAGCGGATCGCGCAGTCCACGGGCGCGGCTCGCGCTGCGCGCCGCGATGACGATCCCCAGCGCTGCGCCGACCGCGCCGGTCCGGCCGATCCGTACGGGTGCGGCCACCGCGACCGTGCTCTCCGAGAGTTGTCGGTCGCTCACGAAGACCTGCTCGCGGCGGATCCGGTCCAGCTGGGCGCGCAGGGTCTTCGGGTCGGTGACGGTGTGCGGGGTCCAGGCCCGCAGCGGCGCTTCGAGGGCCGCCTCCTGGATGTCCTGCGGTGCGTGCGCCAGCAGGACCCGGCCCATCCCGGTGGAACCGATGGGGAAGCGGGATCCGACCATGGTCACCAGCTCCACCGACCGGTGCCCGGCGATCCGTTCGACGAAGACGAGTTCGGTGCCCTCGCGCACCGCGAGCTGGATGTTCTCGTGGGTCGCCTCGTACAGGTCCTGCATGAACGGCAGCGCCACGTCGCGCAGGATCTGGCTGCGGGGGCAGCCCGAGGCGATCTCCCACAGCCGCAGGCCGACGTGCCACGAGCCGTCCTCGCCGCGCTCCAGTGCGCCCCAGGCCGCCAGCTCGGCGACGACCCGGTGCGCGGTGCTCAGGGGAAGGCCCGTACGCTGGGCGATCTCCGACAGCGTCTGCGACCGGCACTCGCGGCCGAACGTCGAGAGGACTTCGAGAACTTTTCCAGCCGCCGTGCTCCGGGTTGTGCTCACGCGGTCAGTGTCGCAGACAGGCACTGAGCCGCCCGTTCGCCCGTCGCAGCACCGGCCGCGCACAAGGAGACGACGTGGACCGAGAGATCACCGGACTGTCCTCGATGGCGACACGCGGGCTCCTGGCGGAGCTGTCCGCACACATCCGACGCGCCCACGGCGCCGCGGTGCGGTTCGAGTCGGCCGGCGGGGTCGAGGTCGCGCGCCGGGTGCGGGAGGGCGCCGAAGGGGACCTGCTGGTGCTCGCCGACGACGCACTGGCACAACTGGCCCGTGAGGGGCGTCTCCTCGGCGGCACGGTGCGGCCGCTGTGGGTCTCGCAGGTCGTCGCCGCCGTGCCCGAGGGGTCGCCGGTGCCCGCCCTCGACTCGGAGTCCGACCTCCGGGCCGCTCTGCTGGCCGCGGAGCGGATCGCGTACTCCACGGGTCCCAGCGGCACGGCCCTCGTCGACCTGACGGCGCGGCTGGGTCTCGCCGACGTGCTCGCACCGCGGCTCGTCCAGGCACCGCCGGGCGTGCCGGCCGGCAGCCTGCTCGTCCCCGGTGCGGCCGAGCTGGCCTTCCAGCAGCACAGTGAACTGATGGACCTGCCCGGTGTCGTGATCGTCGGGCCGCTGCCCGGGGGCACCGCGATCAGCACGACGTTCGGCGGCGGTGTGCTGGCCGTCTCCACCCGGCCGGCCCGCGCCGCCGCGATGCTCGACCTGCTCGGCTCCGACGAGGCGTCGACGACCGCTCTCGCCGCGGGCATGCGGGCCGCCCGGCACCTCGCCTGACGGCGCCGGCTCCTTCGCCACCGGGAGCCGTGCGCCCGCTCCGCCCCACGGCCTCATCCGTCCCTCCCGCCGCCGCCCGCCGCCGCCCGCAACGCATGCGAGCCGCGCGGCGGGTCCGTAGCGTGGGCACCGGGCGATCGCTCACGGGAGCGCCCGAGCGCGGCGGTCGACGACGGCGCGTCCTTGACAGCTCCGGCAGCGGGGACCACGATGGCTGAATCAAACGTCGTCCTATAACGACGTTGTATTTCCGGAGCGGCACCCGCGCCGCCCCTCCGCTCCCTCCGCGCGCTCCGCTGCGGGCGCGCCGTCGTAGAGGCGATCATGGAACACGACTCCCCCGCCACCGAACCGTGGCAGCTCCCGGCCGTCGAGCTCGCGGCCGCGATCCGCAACCGCACGCTGTCCTCCGTCGACATCGTGCAGTCCTGCCTGGACCGCATCGACGCCGTCAACCCCCGCATCAACGCCCTCGCCGACCTCCGCCCCGAGGAGGCGCTCGACCAGGCCCGCACCGCCGACCGGCGCACCGCCTCGGGCGCCGCGCTCGGCCCGCTGCACGGCATCCCCGTCTCCACGAAGATCAACACCGATCAGCGGGGATACGCCACCAGCCACGGGGTCGTCGCCCTCGCCGAGACCCCCGCCGCCCAGGACGCCGCGTGCGTGACCGCGCTCCGCGGCGCCGGAGCCGTGCTGGTCGGCCGCAGCAACGCCCCGGCCTTCTCCTACCGCTGGTTCAGCACCAACGACCTGCACGGTCGCACGCTCAACCCCTGGGCGGCCGACCGCACCCCCGGAGGCTCCAGCGGGGGCGCCTCCGCGAGCCTGGCCGCCGGCATGACGCCGATCGCCCAGGGCAACGACATCGGCGGGTCCATCCGGTACCCGGCCGCCTGCTGCGGAGTGGTGGGCATCCGCCCGACCGTCGGCCGGGTCTCCAACTGGACGGAGCCGGTGTTCGTCGACACCCCGGACGGCCGCCGGCAACTCGTCATGCCGCCGACCGTGCTGAACTGCGCCGTCGAGGGTCCGCTCGCCCGCACGGTGGCCGACGCCCGGCTGGCCCTGCGGGTGATGACCACCGCGGACCTGCGGGATCCGGTCGGCGTCCCCGCCGTCCCGGGCCTCCCCGCACCGGAGGCCCTGCCCCGCATCAGCGTGGTGCGCGGCATCGGCACGGTCGCGAACCACCCCGCCGTCGAGAAGGCCGTCGACGAGGCCGTCGGAAAGCTGACCGACGCCGGGTACCAGGTCGAGGAACTGGACGGCCTCCCGCTGCTCGCCGAGGCGGCGCGACTGTGGTCCCTGCTCATCTACGAGGACTTCCGCCCCACCATGCCGACCGTCGAGCAGATCGGCGACGCGGACATCCGCACCTCGCTGAGGTACTCCTTCGCCGCGGCGGCCCGGCAGTGGGGCGACTCCCCCTCGCTGGCGGAGTACATCCACGGCTGGTCCCGCCGCGGGGCCCTGGTCACCGAGCTCCAGCAGTTGCTGGGCCGGGAGCGTCTGCTGCTCACGCCCGTGTCCGCGGAGCCCCCGTTCGAGCAGGACGCCGACCTGGCCGGCCCCGAGCGGGCCGCACAGCTCGTCACCGCGATGTGGCCGATGGCAGCCGTCCCGATCCTCGGCTTCCCGGCCGCCACGGTGCCCAGTGCCCTCGTCGACGGCCTGCCGATGAGCGTGCAGCTGATCGGCGGGCGCTTCGAGGAGGAGATGGTCCTCGACGCCGCCCAGGCCATCGAGGACCGGACCCCTCGCCTGGTCCCCGCGCTCTGACCCGGGCCCACCGCAGGACGGCGGCCGCCGCACACGGGCGGCCGCCGCGGAAAGGAAAGGGCAGGCGCCCCCGCACGGGGGCGCCTGCCCTTCGCCGCGTTCCGGCGGACACGCGTGCGGGCCTTTCGGCCGGTGCGGACCGTGACGTCCGCACCGGCCGAAAGGCCCTCCTGACACAGGGGCCTCCGCCGGTCAGGCGTAGTGGCGGTAGACGGCCCGGGCCACACAGGCCGGCTTGTCGCCGCCCTCGACCTCGACGGTGAAGGTGAGAGGCATCTGCACGCCGTTGCCCCCGACCTCCTCCACGCTGCCGACGGCGCCGTGCAGCCGGATCTTCGCGCCGACCGGCACGGCGCTGGGGAAACGGACCTTCTCCAGACCGTAGTTGACGCTCATGGAGATGCCGGTGATGTCGAGCAGCTCGCCGAAGAGCGGGATGACGAGGGACAGGGTGAGGTAGCCGTGGGCGATCGGGCCGCCGAAGGGGCCGCCCTTGGCCCTCTCGGGGTCCGTGTGGATCCACTGGTGATCGTCGGTGGCGTCGGCGAAGGTGTTCACCCGGTCCTGGGTGATCTCGTGCCACTCGGTGCGGCCGAGGTCGGTGCCGCTGAGGGCCTTGAGTCCGTCGATGCCGTGGGCGGTGGTGGACATGGAGGTTCCTTTCGATGGCGCAGTGACCGCAACGCGGCCTGCGGCAGGGTGGGGCTTATCGGTGCGTGGACGGGGACGCGGCGGCCCCGCGCACGTACAGGTCGCGGACGGCGGGCTTGACGATCTTTCCGGAGGCCGTGCGGGGCAGGGCGTCCGTGACCACCACCGACTTGGGGATCTTGTACTTGGCGAGCCGGCCCTGCAGGTGGCCGAGGATGTCCTGCTCGTCGGCGCGGGTACCGGCCCGGAGGACGACGACGGCGCGGCCGACCTCGCCCCAGACCGGGTCGGGCATCCCGACGACCGCGCACTCCTCGACGGCGGGGTGGGTGAGGATCACGTCCTCGACCTCGGCCGGGTAGACGTTCTCGCCGCCCGAGACGAACATGTCCTTCACCCGGTCGACGATGTAGGCGTAGCCGTCCGCGTCGGTGCGGGCGACGTCGCCGGTGCGCAGCCACTCGCCGTCGGTGAAGGCGGCCCCGGTGTCGTCGGGCCGGCCCCAGTAGCCGGTCATGACGTTGGGGCCCTGGACGAGGACCTCGCCGCGCTCTCCGGGCCCGGCGTCGCTGCCGTCGGGCCGTACGACCCGTGTGTCGGTGAAGAAGTGCGGCACCCCGGCGGAGCCGGCCTTGGCGGAGGTCTGATCCCCGGCGAGGTAGAGGATTCCGGGGGACGCCTCGGTCATGCCGTAGCCCTGGCTGAAGGCGAGGCCGCGGGCGAGGTAGGTGGCGATGGTCCGGGCCGGTACGGGGGCTCCGCCGCAGTTGAGGGTGCGGAGGCTGGAGAGGTCCGTGGTCGTCCAGCCGGGCCGGGCTGCCATCGCGTCGTACATCGTCGGGACGCCGAACATGTAGGTGACGCGCAGGCGTTCGATGGTGCGCAGCGCCAGCCCGGCGTCGAAGGCGCCGAGGAGCACCACCCGGCCGCCCTTGAGGAGGGTGGGCAGGCAGGTCATGTTGAGGCCCGCGGTGTGGAAGAGCGGGGCCACGACCAGGGTCACCTCGTCGCCGGAGAGGTCGGTGTCGACGAGGACGTTGACGCTGTTCCAGACGATGTTCCCGTGGGAGAGCACCGCGCCCTTGGGGCGGCCGGTGGTCCCGGAGGTGTACATGATCATGCACGGGTCCTCCGGGGCGACGGCGACGTCCAGCGGTTCGGCGGCGCCGCCCTCGATCAGCTCCTCGTACCCGAGGGCGCTGTCACCGGGGCCGTCCAGGGCGATCCGGTGCCGGATCCCGGCGTCGTCGGCCGCGGACCGGGCGGCCCCGGCCTGCTCGGGTGCGTGGACGAGGACGGTGCTGCCCGAGTCCGACAGGTTGTACGCCAGTTCCGGCGCGGCGAGGCGGGTGTTGAGCGGGACGAAGACCGCCCCGAGGGTTCCGGCGGCGAACAGGGTCTCCAGGAAGGCCGGATGGTTGGGGCCGAGGTACGCGATCCGGTCGCCCGGCTCGACGCCGAGGGCGCGCAGACCGTGGGCGAGCCGCAGGACGCGCCGGTGCAGGTCGCGGTAGGTCCGGGTGCGGTCCTCGTGGACGACGGCGACCCGGTCGGGCGTCCTGCGGGCCCGGCGGGCCGGCCACGAGCCGATGCCTTGGTTCAGCACGGGGACTCCTTCAGTCCGTGAGCAGGCCGAGCAGTCGGGCGGCGTTCTCCTTGAGGATCTTCGGCCGGACCTCGGGCTTGATGTCGAGCTCCGCGAAGTCGGCCAGCCACCGGTCGGGGGTGATGACCGGGTAGTCGGAGCCGAAGAGGACCTTGTCCTTGAGGAGGGTGTTGGCGTAGCGGACGAGCTGCGGCGGGAAGTACTTCGGCGACCAGCCGGACAGGTCGATGTGGACGTGCGGCTTGTGGGTGGCCACCGCGAGGGCCTCGTCCTGCCAGGGGAAGGACGGGTGGGCCAGGATGATCCGCAGCTCCGGGAAGTCGACGGCGACGTCGTCGACGAGCATCGGGTTCGAGTACTTCAGCCGGATGCCGCCCCCGCCGGGGACGCCGGCGCCGATGCCGGTCTGGCCGGTGTGGAAGAGCGCGGGCACGCCCAGCTCCTCGATGGCCTCGTACAGCGGGTAGGCCAGCCGGTCGTTCGGGGCGAACGCCTGGATGCTCGGGTGGAACTTGAACCCGCGGACGCCGTGCTCCTCCACCAGGCGCCGGGCCTCCCGCACGCCGGCACGTCCCTTGTGCGGGTCGATGCTGGCGAACGGGATCAGCGCGTCGGCGTGGGCGGCGCAGCTCTCCGCGATCTCCTCGTTGGGGATCCGCGGGTGGCCGGTGGCGTGTTCGGCGTCGACGGTGAAGACCACGGCGGCCATGCGGCGCTCGCGGTAGTGGTCGGCCATCTCGTCGATGGTCGGCTGCCGGTGTCCGTGGGCCTTGAAGTACTTCTCGGAGGCCCCGAACAGCTCGGGGCTCAGTGCGCCGTGGCCGTCCTTGGAGATCTCGGCGTGGGTGTGCACGTCGATGGCGGTCAGCCGGTCGAGGTCGAGTGCGAGGTCGGCCATGTCAGGCCTCCGGGGCCTTGGGTGCGGGGATGCCGTAGGTCTCGGGCTCGGCGCCGACGCCGTCGCGCCACCGGGCGGCGATGGCCTCGGCGGTCCAGCCGCCGTCGGCGAGGGCGACGGCCTTCTCCCGGGGGTGGGCCCACAGGGCGAGGCGGTCGCCGCCGATGCCGATGGCCTGGCCGGTGACGTCCCCGGAGTCGTCGGAGGCGAGGAAGGTGATCAGGGCGGCGACGTCCTCGACGGTGCCGAGGCCCTCCTCCTTGCGCAGCCAGTCGGGCAGCGGGTCTCCGGTGCGCTCGGCCTCCTCGATGACCGGGGCGAAGGCCGGGATGGTCCTGGTCATCTCGGTGGCGGCGACCGGGACGACGGCGTTGACGGTGATGCCGGCCCGGGAGAGCTCCAGGGCCCAGGTGCGGGCCATGGCGACGATGCCGGCCTTGGCGGCGGCGTAGTTGGTCTGGCCGAAGTTGCCGCGCTGGCCGGCCGGCGAGGAGATGAGGACGAGCCGTCCGCCGGTGCCCTGTTCGCGCATGCGGATCGCGGCGGCGCGGGCGCAGGTGAAGGTGCCGCGCAGGTGGACGCGGACGACGGCGTCGAAGTCGTCGTCGGTCATCTTCCACAGCACGCGGTCGCGCAGGATGCCGGCGTTGGTGACGAGCACGTCCAGGCTGCCGAACTCCTGCACGGCGGTGTCGACCAGCAGCCGGGCGGCGTCGCCGTCGCCGACCGCGGCGACGGCGCCGGTGGCGCGGCCGCCGGCGGAGGTGATCGAGGCGACGGCGGCGTCGACGGCGTCCTGGTCGACGTCGTTGACGACGACGGCGGCGCCGGCGGCGGCGAGGGCTTGTGCGTACGCGAGTCCGAGACCGCGTCCGCTGCCGGTGACGACGGCGACTTTGCCCTGGAGATCCATGAGGGTGCACCTCTCGTGGGTGGGGTGGTGGGTGTGGTGGTGGCCGAGAGCACGGCACGGACCAGGATCGACAGGAATCCTGATGAATAGAGTCTCGCCAATCATCAGGATTCCTGTCAATGGCCTAGGCTTGGCCACGCCGCCGCACCGGCGGCGCCCGACGAAGGGGAACGACGTGAACCGACCCGCGCCGACCGCCACCGCAGGAGGACGGCCGTGAGCACCTCGCTGCTGTACCTGGTCAAGAGGACGGAACTGGCGGTGCGTGCACGACTCGACGAGCTGCTCAGGCCCGTCGGCATCACGGCGCTGCAGTACACCGCACTGACGGTGCTGGAACAGCACGACGGCATCTCCGCCGCCCAGCTGGCCCGCGACTCCTTCGTCACGGCCCAGTCCATGGCGGACATGATCCGCACGCTGGAGGGCCGCGGCCTGATCCGCCGCGAGCCGAACCCCGGCAACCGTCGCGAGCGCCTCGTCCTGCTCGCCGAGCCGGGCCGGCAACTGCTCGCCGCGTACGCCGGACCGGCCCGGGAGCTGGAGGAACGCATGGTCGCCGGACTCACCACCGAGGAGGTCGACCGCTTCAGGGAGGCGCTGAACGGGGCGTGGCGCTCGCTGTCCTGAGCCCGGACGCGGAGCACGCCGCCGGCGGCCCGGCCGTCGGCCACCGGCGGCGGCACGTCACGCGAGCGCGTACATCCGGATGACGACCGCGTCGTCGCCGTCCGGCCGGGCGAGGCCGACGAAGACCGTCTCCGCGAGCCAGCGGTGGGCCGGCGCGTCCGTGCGGAAGACCGGGGACGTCCGGTAGTAGTGGCCGGCCTCGGAGACCCGGAGGTCCCCGTCGAACTGGTCGGGGCTTTCGGCCCTGGGCGCGTAGTAGCCGCGGTTGACGATGTCGATCACGGCGCCGTCCTCCGCGCGGAGCAGGTAGCGCGCGTCGAGCTGGCAGACCGTCCCGCGGGTGCTGCTCCAGTCGCCCCCGCCGGGCAGCACCTCCCCGCGCAGCAGGGGTCCGTCGACGGTGCCACCGGTAATGGGGGTGAACTCGGTGACCTCGCCGTCACCGTGGCCGACGTGCAGCGTCCCGGCCACCTCGGCTCGGATCTCGAAGGCGAAGCGCAGGGCCGGAGTGAAGGACATGAGGGTTCTCCAATGCCTCGGAAGGGACCGCCGCGCGCACCGCGGGGCGGCCTGAAGGGAGCGGGGGGCCGGCGCAACCGCACCGGCGACCACCTCGCACCTCGCTCTTGACTCACCAGCTCACCAGATGCGAGCGTGACATGCAACAGCGTTATATGACGTTAGTTTACGACGTCTCGTCGTCCTGGCGCTCACCCCCATCACGAGCGCCCTCCCCCTCACTCCTCTCGACAGGAGCACAGCCATGGCTGCGAAGAAGTCGGTGCTGACGGTGCTCACGGGCATCAGCCTGCTGGCCGTCACCGCCTGCACCACCTCGTCGAACGGAGGCGACGCCGCGCCCCGGACCGAACGCCTCACCACCACGACGACCCCCGGCGACGCCGACCTCGACCGGGTGACCTGGGCACTGCCCTACGGCGAACCCACCACCCTGGACCCCGCGAAGATCGGCGACTACTCGCCCCAGACCGTCGAGGCGAACCTCTGCGACACCCTGACCCGGATGAACGCGGACTTCTCCCTGAGCCCCGGGCTGGCCCGGAAGGTCGGCTGGACCGACGACCACACCCTCGTCCTCGACCTCCGCCCCGACGTGACGTTCTGGGACGGCTCCCCCATGACCCCCCAGGACGTCGTCTACAGCCTGGAGCGCCAGCGCGACCCCAGGACGCAGGCGCTCTACGGGAACTACCTCGCCGCCGTCACGTCGATCACCGCCACCGGGCCGAACCAGGTGACGCTGACCACCAGGACGTACGACCAGACGCTCCCCAAGGCGCTCTCCACGTCGTTCGGCGCCGTGAACCAGAAGGCGTACACCGAGAAGGCGGGCGCGGCCTACGGCACGGCCAAGGGCGGCCTCATGTGCACGGGCCCGTTCACACTCGGCTCCTGGGAGTCGGGTAGCGGCATCACCCTCGAACGCAACACCTCCTACTGGGACGCCGCGCTGAAGCCCAAGGCGCACCAGGTCCAGTTCCGGTTCCTCACCAACAGCAACACGCTGACCAGCGCACTCCTCTCCGGCGAGGTGGACGGCACCTACGAGCTGCCGCCCAGCAGCGCCACCGCACTGGCCAGGGCGGGCTCCGGTGCGATCCACCTCGGCCCCTCGACGCAGAACGTGCTGCTCATCCCCACGAACGCGGCGTCCCCCGCCGCCGACCGCCGGCGCCTCGACGCCCTGTCGCAGATCATCGACCGCGACGCGCTGATCAGGAACGTCTTCGGCGGCGACGCCACCCCCCTGAAGTCGCTCGTCCCCCCGCCGGTCTGGAGCGGGGACAAGGCCGCCGACCGGTTCGACGCGGCCTACGCGGCGCTGCCCGCCGTTTCGAAGCCCGACCCCGCACGGGCGAAGGACCTCGTCCGGCAGGCCGGCCCGCTCTCCCGCCCCCTGACGGCCGCCATTCCGGCCGGCGACCAGCGGTCCCTCCAGGCCATGACCTTCATCCAGGCGGCGGCCGGGAAGATCGGCATCGACATCGAGATCAAGCAGCTCCAGCCCACCGAGATGTCGTCCCTCTTCTACGACCCCTCCGTCCGCAAGAACCTCGACCTCGTGCTGACCTTCGGCTACGTCACCATGCCGGACCCCGCCTCGTACGTCGCCGAGATGGTCACCCCCCGCGGCATCTTCAACTGGACCGGCTACGACGACGCCGAGGTGACCCGGCTCCTCGACCGGGCCCGCACCGCCTCCGACCCCTCCGCCTCCGCCACCGCGTACGCCCAGGCCCAGGCCCTCTTCACCCCCACCGCCCCCGCGGTCTACCTGGCCACCACGCACGAGCGGATGTTCATGAACAAGCGCCTCAGCGGCGCGCCGACCTCCTTCGCCTACATGGGCATGCCGTGGGCCGCCGCCCTCGGCGGCACCGGCAAGTGACCCGCCCGCCGACCGACCCCGTGTGAACGTCGCGCCCCCGGCGGTCCCGAGGACCGCCGGGGGCGCGACGCGTCGGCTTCCGCCGCAGGCGCGGACCGCACCCCCCCACGCACCGCACCCCCCACGCACCGAGACCCAGGAGTCGTCCCGATGTCCATGTTCGAACGCGTCCTGCACGAACCACCTCGATCCGGCCCCGGCGGCCATCCCGCCCGTGAGCTCCTGCGTCTCACCTCGCGCCGCCTGCGACGACGGCTGCTGGCGGTCAACGCCGCCGTCGGCCTCGCGGTGTCCCTGCTCGCCTCCACGGCGGGCAGCCGGCTCGCGACCCCGCTGCCGGGCGGGTACACCCTCGGAATGCTGCTCCTCAGCCTCCAGGCGGCCACCGTGCCGGCCTCCGCGCTCTGGTACGACCGCGCCTGCCGCACCCGCTGCGACCCGCACGCCGACGCGCTGGCGAGAGCCGCGTACGGTCACGGCACCGGCCGGGTCCGGCCGTGACCACCCCGACCCTCCTCGCCGGCGGTGACTCCGCCCTGGTCACTCCGCTGACCACCTTCCTCGTCGTCATCTGCCTCTGCTTCCTGCTCTGCCTGATCGCCGGCGTGGGCAACGACACCACCGCCGACTTCTACACCGCGGAGCGCTCCCTGCCCGCGCTGCGCAACTCCCTCGCGCTGTGCGGCGACTACATTCCCGCGACCGCCCTGCTCAGCCCGATCGGCACGGTCGCCCTCACCGGGTACGACGGCATGGCGACCGCCGCCAGCGCAAGCGCGTCCATGGTCCTCCTGCTCGTCCTGGCCGAACCGCTGCGCAACACCGGACGCTTCACCCTCGGCTCGGTCCTGGCCACCCGCACGACCGGGCGGGCGGCCCGGATCGCGGGCGCGGTGACGACGGTGGCGGTGTGCGTACCGCTGACCGTCGTCCAGCTCACGGTCGCCGGCGAGGCCATCGCGTACCTCCTCGGCACGCGGACGCCCGGGGCCGCCCTGGTCTGCACGGTGCTGAGCGGCCTGCTGGTCATCACCTTCGCGGCGTTCGGCGGCATGCGCGGCACCAGCATGATCCAGACCGGCAAGGCGCTGCTCGTCTTCGGCGTCGTCGTCGCAGCGGCCCTCGCCTCCGCCGGCACGCTGGACTGGGACCCCGGTGCGCTGATGGAACGCGCCGCGATCGGATCGGGCGGCGCCGCCGTCTTCCACGCCCCCGGCCTGCTCTTCGGCACCACCGCGACGGGCTCACTGGAACGGTTCTCGCTCTGCCTCACCGTGTCCCTCGGCTCCGCCGTGGTGCCGCCCCTCCTCATGCGCGTCGGCGCGTCCGTGGACGGCCGCGCCGCGCGCCGCGCCTCGGGCTACGCGGCCGTCATGGTCGGCCTCTTCTACAGCACGGTCGTCCTGCTCGGCCTGGCCGCCGCCGCGATCGTGGGGGTGCACGCGATCGCCACGGACGACCCGCAGGGCAATTCGGCGCTGCTCCTGCTCACCGACGCCCTCGATCAGGGGACCGGCGGCCGGATCCTGTTCACGGCCGTCGCCTGTGCCGTCTTCGTGACCGCCCTCGCCTCGGTGGCCGGGCTCGCCCTCGCCGGCGCCGCGGCCCTGTCCCACGACGTCCACGCCGGGGCCCTGCGCCGCGGGAGGGCCACCGACAAGCAGGAACTCACCGTGGCCCAGTGGGCCATCGTCGCGCTGGGGGCGGTCGCCGTGCTCCTGGCCGTCCTGCTGCGCGGATGGAGCGTCCTCTTCCTGGCGTCGTTCGCCGCCGCCGCCGCGGCGTCGGTGATCCTGCCGGCCCTGGTCTACACGCTCTTCTGGCCCGGCTTCTCCCGGCTGGGGATGCTGTGGACCCTCTACGGCTCGCTGGCCTGCTGCGTCCTGCTGCAGGTCTTCGGGCCGACCGTCTCGGGGCAGCCGTACTCGCTCCTCCCGGGCGTCGACTTCCACTGGTTCCCGCTGCAGAACATCGCCGTGGCGACCGTGCCCCTCGGCTTCCTCCTCGGCTGGGCCGGCAGCCGCCTCCGGCCGCCCACGCCGGCCGAGCGCGCCGCGGACACCGAGGCCGTGACCGTGGCGCTGATCGGCACCGCGTAGCCGGCGCGCGGCCCGAGCACCCCGCGCCGGCTCCGCCCCTCAGCGCTGCCCGCCCACCGCGGCCGGGCAGCGCTTCCGTGGCCCCCGGGGTGGCCGCCGCAGGGCCGCCTCCCGCCGGTCCGCGCCGCGGCCCGGACCCGGCGCCCGCCCGACCGCCCGACCGCACCAACGCCCGACCGCACCAACGCCGAGGACGTCCGCCCCGGAGCCGGGGCGGACGTCCTCGTGGTCCGGTCGTCGTACCGGACCTCAGGCGGCGGCCGGGCCACCCCTCCTCCGCGGCTTCCAGCCCGGCTTCGGGATGGAGGCGATGAGGCGCTGCGTGTACGGGTCCTGCGGGTCGTCGAGGACGGCGGCGACCGGACCGCGTTCGACGACCCGGCCCGCCTGCATCACCAGGACGTCGTCGCTGACGTGCCGAACGGCTCCGAGGTCGTGGGTGATGAACAGCAGCGCCGTCCCGGTCTCCGCCCGGATGCGCGCCAGCAGGCCCAGGATCTGCGCCTGGATGGACACGTCCAGGGCCGCGATCGCCTCGTCGAGGATCAGCACCTGCGGCTCGGCCGCCAGCGCCCGGGCTATCGCCGCGCGCTGGCGCTGTCCGCCCGACAGCGCCCTGGGCAGGGCGCGCGCCTGACGGTCGTCCAGGCCGACCATGTCCAGCAGCTCGGCCACCCGGGCCCGGAGGCCGTCGGCGGGGAGCCGCCGGTGCAGCCGGACGGCCTCGGCGACGGCGTCGCCGACGCGCTGCCGCCGGTCGAGGGAGGAGTACGGATCCTGGAAGACCATCTGGATCTGCCGGCCCCGGGCCCGCCGCTCCCGCGAGCCCGGCCGACCCGGCCGGCGCTCCCGGCCGGCGACGGCGACGTGTCCGCCGGTGGGGATCTCCAGCCCGGCGACCATGCGGGCGGTGGTGGTCTTGCCCGAGCCGGATTCGCCGACGATCGCCAGCGAGCCCCGCTCCGGAAGCGAGAAGGCCACGTCGTCGACGGCGACGAAGTCGCCGTACTCCTTGCGCAGGTTGCGGACGTCAAGCATGGCTGCCTGCCTCCTCGGGCGAGACCGTGTGCGGGAAGTGGCAGGACGCCGTGCCGTCGCCGGCCGGGGTCGGGCGTGGCCGGTCGCTGCGGCAGAGATCCTGGACGCGGGGACACCGGTCGCCGAACGCGCATCCGCCGGGCGCCTCGAAGCCGGAGAGCGGTCTGCCGTCGATGGCGCGCAGCACGGCGCCGGCGTCGTCGACCGAGGGGCGGGAGGCGAGCAGGGCCCGGGTGTAGGGGTGTGCGGCGCGGCCGCGCAACCGGTCGGCGGGGAGGTTCTCCACGGTGGTGCCCGCGTACATGACGGCGACCCGGTCGCACACGGCGGCCGCCAGTTCGAGGTCGTGGGTGATGAACAGCATGGCGAGTCCGTGGGCTTCGCGGGCCTCGGAGATGATGGCCATCACCTCCTCCTGGGTGGTGACGTCGAGTGCCGTGGTCGGCTCGTCGGCGAGCAGCAGACGCGGTTCGGCGGCGAGCGCGGCGGCGATCATGACGCGTTGGAGCAGGCCCCCGGAGAGTTCGTGGGGGCGTTGGCGCATGCGCCGTTCGGCGTCCGCGATGCCGACCTCCCGCAGGATCCGGGTGACCCTGGCGACCGCTTCGGCGGCCGGGACGCGGCGACCGGCGGTCAGGCCCTCGATCAGGAAGTCGCCGATGCTGCGCGCCGGGTTGACGTGCGCTCTCGGGTCCTGGAAGACCATGGCCACGTCGGACGCACGGAACTCGCGCAGGCGTTCGGGTGTCATCAAGGGGACGGACTCCCCCGCGAACAGCAGGTCGCCGTGGATCCGGGCCGCCCCGGGCAGCAGGCGCATGACGGACCGGGCGGTCAGGGACTTGCCCGATCCCGATTCGCCGACCAGCGCGAGGGCCGTTCCCTCGGGGATGCTCAGGTCGGCACGGTGGACGACGGTCCGGACGGCGCCGTCGAGCAGCAGGTCGATCCTGAGCGCTCTGATCTCGAGCAGGGGTGCGGGGCTCATGCGTTCTCTCCGAGCAGGCGGCGCGACAGTCCTGTGCCGAGCAGGTTGAACGCGACGACGACGACGAGGATGGCGAGGCCGGCGTAGAGCGACTGCTGCGGCTGGCCGGCGAGGATCGAGGGTGCCCCGTTGGACACCATCAGCCCCCATTCCGGGGCCGGGGGCTGACTGCCGAGGCCGAGGAAGGAGATCGCGGCGACGTCGAGCAGCGCGTAGCCGAAGCCGATGGTGGCCTGGACGAGGACGAGGGGCAGCAGGTTCGGCAGCAGGTGCCGCAGCCAGATGCGGGCGGTCGGGGCGCCGAGGAGCTGGAGTGCCGACACGTACGGCAGGTGGCGTTCCCTGAGGGCGGCGGACCGCACGACGCGGGTGATGAGGGGCAGGTAGGCGATCGACAGGGCGGCGATCGGCGCGGTGAGCCCGGCGCCGAAGACGGCGGCGGCGAGGACGGCCATGATCAGCCCGGGGAAGCCGAACACGATGTCCAGGGCCCCGGAGACGACCCGGTCGAGCCATCCGCCGGACCAGGCGGCGGCCAGCGCGAGGAGGGTGCCGAGCGACGTCGAGACGACGACCACCACCGTGGGGGCGGCGAGGCTGGCCCGGGTGCCGCTGATCAGGCGTGACAGGAGGTCGCGGCCGGTGTCGTCCGTCCCGAGGAGGTGGGCGGCGGACGGCCCCGCGTTGACGCCGAAGGGGTCGACGGCGTTCGGGTCGTGCGGGGCGATCAGCGGGCCGAACACGGCCAGCAGGACGAACAGGACGACCACGCAGCCGGCGCCGGTCGTCAGACGGTCGCGCGGGACGACGGCCCTCGGCTCGGCGGCGGTACGGGTGGACAGGGCGGCGGTCATCCGGACCCCTTCTGTGCGGCTCGGGGGTCGAGCGCGGCGCCGGCCAGGTCGACGGCGGTGTTGAGGACGACGAACACGACCACGAAGATCAGCGAGACGGCCTGGACCACGGCCATGTCCTGCTTCGACGCGGCCTCGATCATGAGGGCTCCCAGCCCTCCGGTCCCGAACGCCTGCTCGGCGACGGCGGCGGTGGCGATGAGACCGGCGACGGCGACCCCGGAGACGGCGAACACGGGGCCGGAGGCGTTGTGGAGGACGTGCCTCCTGATCACCGTCCACTCGGGGATCCCGCGGCTGCGCGCGGTCTCCACGTGCTCCGCGCGCATCTCCGCGCGGACGGCGGTGCGGGTCACCTGGGCCACGTAGCCGATCCAGGTCATCGCCAGCGCGACGGCCGGCAGCGTCAGGTGGGAGAGGGTGCCGGTGAAGCCGTCGCCCGAGCCGTACACGGGGAACCACGGGAGCCGGACGGCGAACAGCCAGATGAGCAGGACGGCCAGGACGAAGGTCGGCACCGCCATCGCCCCCGCCGTGACGGTGGTGGCCAGCGTCTCCGTCCGGCCGCCGCGCAGCGCGGCGACGGTGCCGATGACGATGCCCGCGGCCAGGACGAGCACGGAGGCGTAGCCGACCAGGGCGAGGGTGTCGCCGACGCGGGCGCCGACGAGGTCGGCGACGGAGTCGCGGTAGACGAGGGACGTGCCGAAGTCGCCGCGCAGGCAGCCGCTCAGCCAGTGCCAGTAGCCCTGGAGGAACGGGTCGTCGAGGTGGTACTCGCGGTGGATCTGCGCCAGCACTGCGGGGTCGGGGTTGCGGCTGCCGCCGACGAGGAGGGTGGCGGGGTCGCCGGGGGTGAGGAACATGGCGCCGTGGATGGCCAGGCTGGAGACGAGCACGGTCACGACGAGCATGCCCAGGCGGGTGGCGACGTACCGGAGCGTCATCGGGGACCGCCTCCCGGACCGCCGCGCGGTGCGCTCCGGCGGCGGGGCGCCGGCGTGTGGGGGACGACTCGCAGAGGGGGCATGGGCCCTCCAAGGGCAGGGGCTATTCGCCGCTTTCGGGCAGGACGGTCAGGCGCAGACGGGAGGGGTGGGCGGGGCCGGTGCGGAGCTTCTGCCGGCTCGCCTTGGGGGTCGTCGTGAGCCACGGGTTCTCCGGCGTACCGGAGTTGGGGAGGTGGTTCGGGAAGTCGCTGGAGGCGACCATCAGCGCGAGGCGGTGGCCGGGGCGCACCCGGTACCCGGTGTGGCCCAGGGCGATCCCGACCTCGCCGGGCCGGTCGGCCTGGGCGCAGCCGCGCACGATCAGCCGTGCCGTGCCGTCCGGTGCGAGGTCGAGGAGGCGGACGAACACGTCGAAGGTGGGGGCCGTGCTCTCCACGTGCAGCACGGCGTGGACGGGACCGGCGAGGTCGAGGGGGGTGTCCGCGGCGGCGGTGGTGAAGGCGAGGACGTCGTCCCGGTCGAGGGTGCGGCGTTCGTCGGCGTGGTCGCGCAGCTGCAGGAAGGTGTCGGCGGCGGCGGACGGTACGAGGTCGTCCGGGTCGTAGCGCCAGTCCACCGCCTCCGTCGCGCGGGGGGGACGGGCGGTGAGCGTGCCGCCGGGGGCGGGGCCGGTCGCGGCGTCCGGGTCGGCGAGGTGCAGTTCGGTCTCCACCGCCTCCGGCAGCGGCCAGGTGGCCGCGGTGCGCCAGCCGACGTGGCCGAGCTTCCACCGGACACGGGGAAGCGTTTCGGGCCGGGCGGTGCCCTTGAGGAAGACGTCGAAGAAGTCGGCGGCCGGGCCGGTGTAGGCGTCGATCATGCGGTCGAGGGCGGCGTCGTGGACCAGGTGGTCGTCCTCCGGCGGTACCGGGGCGTTCTCCAGGAAGTAGTTCTCGTGGTCGATCGTGTCGGCGACGAGGTACTGCACGGCCGACCATCCGGGGCGCCGGGCGAGTTCGGTGTAGTCGCGCATGTGGGCGATGCCGAGGTTGTCGAACCAGCCCACGCAGTGCAGCACCGGCACGGGCCGGGCGTCGTAGGGGTGCGGGCCGTTGTAGGGGGCCAGGGGGATGCCCGCGGCGATGAGGTCGAAGCCGGCCGAGCGCTTGCCGATCGCGGCGAACGCCTCCTCGTAGGCCGCGGCGATCGGGCGGGTGCCGAGGTCGACGTCGAACTCGTGGATGTCGTTGTCGATCCAGACCTGCGCCTGGTAGGTGGCGCCCTCCAGCCACAGCGGCTGCGGACCGGATCCGGTGTCGTAGCTGGCGATGCCGGGGCCGTTGCTGGTGCAGGTCACCCGGGGGACGATGGCGCGGAGGGCGGGGTGCTCGCTGGAGACGGCCGACCACTGGGTGAACCCGTAGTACGAGTCGCCGAACATGCCGACGATCCCGTTGGACCAGGGCTGGTGGGTGATCCATTCGATGGTGTCGTACCCGTCGTCCACCTCGCCGGTCCAGCCGAGGGTCCGGCCCTGGGAGCGGAACTTGCCGCGGACGTCCTGGACGACCACGGCGTAGCCGCGGGCGGTGAACCGCTCCGCGATCCGGTCGAAGAAGACGTAGCGGCTGTTCTTGTCGTAGGGCAGGCGGGCCAGGACGGTCGGCACCGGCACCGGTTCGGGCCGGCGGGCGGCGTACACGTCGGTGGCCAGCAGCACTCCGTCGCGCATGCGCACCATGTGCTGCTGGGCGTGCGGTGGGACGGGCTGCGGGGTGACGCGCTGGACGGCAAGGCTCATGCGGCCCTCCATGGGAGCGAATCGCTTGAAAAACACTGTGATACAACAGCGTTGCATTACGTACGGACCAGCGTCAACCCCCGTTCGGGCGGCGGGGTTCACGCCGGCGACGCCTGGAGCCCGCACGCCACCGCAAAGGATCCGCGGAGGTCGGGGGGACGCACGGCCGCGACCCGGCCGTCCACCCGGACGAGCGCGAGCGCACGGGTGGAGCCGTCCGCCTCCCGGCGGAGGAGGAACCGCTCGGACAGTGCGGACACCATCGGCAGACCCCTCCCCCTGAGCCCCTCCAGGTCACCCACCGCACCGGCCCCGGGAACATCGGGGAGCGACCGGGAGGCCCCGCTGTCGACGACCTCGATCTCCAGGCGGTCGCCGCAGCGATGGAGGCGCACGACCATCTCACTCCCTCCGTGCTCCGCCGCGTTGGCCACCAACTCGGCGAGGACGACGATCGCGTCGTCGGCCGGCACGCCCCACACCGCCAGCAGCCGGGTGCAGCGGGAGCGCGCGAGGCGCGCGGCCCGGGGGGTCGCGGGGAGGCGGAGGACCGCGGCCCGGCACTCTCCGGCACGGCGGTGGCAGCGGGTTCGGACAGGCGCGGCGGTGCGGGGCGGGCAGAACATCGGAATTCTCCTCCCGGGTCGTCGACCGCCGGGCCGCACGACAGGTCGCGGCGCCGACGGAGGACACGGGTCGGTGGTTCGGATGGCGCTTCACGGGCCGGCCGGCATCCGGCGCGGCGCGGCGACGTACGAGGTCACCGCGCCGGACCTCCGGTCACGGCCACGACGCGGCCGGGTCGGAGCCGGCGCGGGATCCATTCGGCAGGCACCTCGCCGGCCCGGCTGGAGGACATTGAGAAAACGTCGTGATATAACAATGTTGCATTTCGCGGTGTTCTGCGTCAACCCCCCTCTGAGCTAGGTTTCCTCCATGCCGATCGACGTCGACGAAGTCCAGCGCCGCAAGGCAATCGCCCGGGCGACCCTCACGGTCGCCGCCCGTGACGGTGCGCGCGCGATCACCATCCGCGCCGTCGCCAAGGAGCTCGGCGGTTCCACGGCCATGGTCACCAACTACGTGCCCACCCGGACGGCCCTGATCCTCAACGCCGTCCGCGCGGCGGAGTCCCAGTGGCGCGCCGACCTGGAGTCCCACGTCGGCGACCGCACCGGCGCGGACCGACTGCGCGCCACCGTGGAGTGGCACCTCAGCACCGAGCCCGACGACCTGCTCCTGCGCACGCTGTGGGTCGAGATGCTCTCCGCCGCGCACGTCGACCCGGCCGGGGTCGACCGTCAGGAACCCCGCGACTCGCGCCAGGAGTTCCTCGACGCCTCCATCGCCGCCGGGGTGCCCGACGCGGCCCTCGCCGCCGACGTGCTGTCGCTCCTGACCCGCGGCTACTACGTCTCCTCGATGGAGGAGCCCGCCTACTGGACGGCCGACCGGGTCGCCCGCGTCGGCAAGGCCGTCGTGGACGCCCTCCTCGCCGACTGAGCCCCGGAGCCTCCGGCGACACTTCCGGGGTGACACTTCCGGCGAACGGCGGCCCCGGTGGTCGCCGGGGCCGGCCACGGCCCGTCCACGCCCCCGGGCCGGCGGGTGGCCGTCCACCACCACGACAGCGCCCTCGCCCGCCGCCTGTTCCGAGCCGCTGACGCCGGGGCCTTCCGCCTCACCTGCCGATCACCTGCCGAGCCGACGGCGAGCAGCCGGGCCCCGCGGGACGGCTGGACGGCTGGACGGGGGTGTCGATGGCGGGCCCGGAGAAGGGCTGCCACAGCGGGCGCCGGTCAGGGGAACCCATGATCACCGGTCTTCCAGGTCCCTGCGGTACCGTCAGATCCACTTCCGGCAGGACTGACCGAGTGTCCTTGGGCAGGTGATCTCGACCGTTTGCCAGGTGAGTGCGACGGTTCCGGGGGCCGCAGGTTTCCGACTCCCGGGGCATGACGAAGCCCCCTGCGCTCCTCCTGCAGCAGCCGGGGGCTTCGCCGCCTCCGGGTCAGGCTTTGACCTCGCGGGTCAGCCCTGACGCCCACGGGCACCAGTGGCCGCCGGGAAGGAAAGGTCCGGCGATCTCATCGAAGTGGTCCTCGGCATACTCCGCCCTGGAGTCGCAGAACTCGCTCCCCACGTCGAAGAAGCTGATGGTGGCCGGGTCGAGGTAGAAGCTGAAGTCCGGGTTGTAGGACGCCTTCTTCTTCACAATCCTGCCCTGGACGTGGGTCTTGAGGGTCTCCTCACCGCTCAGGACCTTGCGGGCGTGGGCGATCAGGGCGTCACTGGTCAGTTCGAAGATGAACTCCTTGCCCTGGCCGGGCGGCGTCTGGAACGCGAAACGAGCGGTTGCCACGGAGGTGCCCTTCATCAAAGTCGACGGGGGTGCCGGGTTCGAGCACACCGGACCATCATGACGCCAAGCATGCAGAAGGTGACGGTAAGTGCCCGGTCGCCGGTGAGCCGGGCGGTCAAACTCACCTGGCAAACGGTCAGGATCTCGCGACAGAGGACCCTGAACTGGTCCATCGGGGTAGTCCTGGCCGTCCGGTTGCCCGGAATGCGGCGGTTCCCGCACCCTTCGGGTGTCAGCGGTCGTTGGCGCGGTGTTTGTGTCGGCCCCGAGTCCGGAGCTTCCGTGCCTGTTCCCGTTGTCCCGTCTGCGCCGGCTGAGCTGCTGGCCGCGCGGGTGCAGGATCCGTATCCCTACTTCGCGTGGCTGCGTCGGTATGCGCCCGTGCACGCGGACCGCAGGGCCGGTCGGCCCACCGTATGGCAGGTCTCCCGATACACCGACGTCCGCGCGTTGCTGACCGATCGCCGGTTGAGCAAGGACCCGGGCCGGGTCCCCGGCTACGTCCCGGGGCCGACCGGGCTGAACCGGCACCTGGTCCACGCCGACCCCCCGGACCACACCCGCCTGCGGACCCTGGTGAACACGGCGTTCGTGCCCCGCCGGATCGCGCAGCTGGAACCCCTCATCACCGATACCGCGAACCGGTTGCTGGACCGGATCGAGCACCACGTCCACGTCGACGTGATCGCGGACTTCGCCGCGCCGCTGACCTTCCGGATGATCTGCGCCATCCTGGGCGTACCCGACGGACTGGACACCCCGGCGACCCGCGCCACCCTCATGGCCACCATCGCCCCGGCAGCAGACCTCGACCCGAGCCGACAGGAACACGACCTGCACGCCCTGCTGGACACGCTCGTCGCCGACAAGCGCAGCGCGAACGAGAGCAGCACGGTGGACCTGCTGGGCGCCCTCGTACGCGCCAGCGACGAGAACGGCGCCATGAGCGAGGAGGAACTCCGCTCCACCGCCTACCTGCTGCTCCTGGTGGGACACGACACCACCATGAACCTCGTCGGCAACGGCACCCTGGCCCTGCTCCACTGTCCCGCCCAGGCCGCCCGGCTCACCGGCCCCGACACCGGTCCCGGGCTGGTCGCCTCCGCGGTCGAGGAACTGCTGCGCTACGACTCCCCGGTGCGGGACGCGACGTTCCGCTGCGCGGCGGAACCGATCGCCCTCCACGGGCAGCAGATCGAGGAAGGCGACATCGTCAGCCTCCTGATCGGCTCCGCCAACCGCGACGAGGCGCACTTCCCCGGCGCGGACCGGCTCGATCTGGGCCGAACACCCAACGACCACCTTGCCTTCGGCTACGGACCCCACTTCTGCATCGGTGCCGCTCTGGCCCGCCTCGAAGGCAGCACCGCGCTGCCCCTGCTGCTGCGACGCCTGGGTCCCGTCCAGCTGGCGAAGCCTGCCGACGAGCTGCCCTGGCGGCCGACCCGGGTGATGCGCGGGCTGGCCGCTCTGCCCGTCGTGCGCAACTGACCACCAGGAGAACCGGATGGACACCCAAGACCCCGTGATGGTGACCGAGCCCCGCCCCGGCGTCCTGCTCATCACCTTGAACCGGCCCCGGGTCCGCAACGCCGTCAACCGCGCCCTGGCCCAAGCCGTGGACACGGCGCTGACCCGTCTGGATGCCGACCCCGCCCTGGACGTCGGCATCCTGACCGGAGCAGACGGCCACTTCTGCTCCGGCATGGACCTCAAGGCGTTCCCCGCCGAAGGCGTCCCGCTCGTCGCCGACCGCGGCCTGGCCGGGCTGACCCGCGCCCGCATCCGCAAACCGCTGATCGCCGCGATCGAGGGCGCGGCGGTGGCCGGCGGCTTCGAACTCGCCCTGTCCTGCGATCTGATCACCGCCGCCGACACCGCGTTCTTCGCCCTGCCCGAGGTCGCCCGCGGGCTGATCGCCGCCGAGGGCGGCGCCATCCGCCTCCCCGGCCGCCTCCCCTACCACCTGGCCATGGAGATGCTCCTGACCGCAGCCCCGCTCCCGGCACCGGACGCAGCCCGCCACGGACTCGTCAACCGGCTCACCCCCGAAGGCGGGGCCCTCGACGCGGCCCTCACCCTGGCGGGCCGCGTCCAAGCCCACTCCCGCGACGCCGTCCACCTCACGAAGCAGATCGTCCAGAACACCCGCGGCCTCGACGACCACGCCGCCTACACCGTCCAGGACCCCTTCAGCACCCCCGTCTTCACCACCGTCGACGCCACCGAAGGCGCCCACGCGTTCACCGAGAAACGCCTACCGGCCTGGCACGGATAGGCGCGCGGAGCGGCCTGGCCGTGCGTGGCGGATCACCCGGAACCGGTGCCGCCCAGATCCGTCGCCGACGGACCGGGTCAACTGAGGCGACGCCTCGCTTCGACGCCCGCGGGACCGGTTCGGCGGGGCGGCGGGGCGGGTCAACCGCGTCAGCCCAGGTAGTAGCCCTGGACGGCAGCGACGACATCGACGCTGCCGAAGGCGTTGTAGATCTCGATGGAGCCGTCGGCCCCGACGGGCACCAGAGCCAGGACCGGGCGGACGGTGCCCTTGTCGAGGTTGAGGTTGGAGACGCCCGGACGGGCCGTACCCGCCGGGTAGGCGGCCAGCCAGGTGCCGTTGGTCGGTTCGACGCCGGTCAGGTTGACCAGCACGGACCTCGCGCCGACCGGGACGCCGTGGGTGCCCGCCACCCTGACGACGAGCTTCGAGCCGCCCACGAGTCGGGCCTTGGCGGCGCCGGTACCGTTGCGGGTGTCCAGGACCTGGGTCGGCACGGTCGGCTGGACGAAGCCCGCACCGACGGCGTTGTCGCCGGCCGTGGTGGTGTAGTAACCCTCGACGTCGGCCACCAGGTCGACGCTTCCCGCGAAGCTGCCGGCGGCGACCTGGACGACGTCCCCGGTCCGCGCCGCGTCCAGCGCCGCGACGGCCTCCGCCGAGCTCCCCCACGGGCACCGTGCGGGTCCGAAGATCCGTGCGTGACGGCGGCACCGCCCGGACGGTGCCGCCGCAAAGACCGGCCCATGCCTCAGCACTCGGCCCCTTGTCGGTTGCCGAAGTACGGCCAGCATCGAGACGGGATGACCCGGAGAGGACGGTCACCACACCGCCGGGCTCGCGCGGACCATCTTGATCCAAGCCGGTTATTGGAGCTGGCTCTACGACACCGTGCCGAGAACCGTCCGACGGCATGCCATGGCCGCGCCCGGCCCGCGAGCGGGTCCGGGACGCGCCTTCGCCCGGCTGAAGGCACGGAAGATCTTCCGCAAGGCCCGATGCTCGACCAACCACATCAGCCGCCTGATCACCGCAGTCCACACCCTCATGACCTGAGAAAACCCAGACTGAATGCGGTTCGCTGTCAGTGGTGGGCGTGGACGACGGCGTGGCCCTTTCCGCGGCCGATCATCCACTTGTTGACAGGGGTGGTGAGCAGGAAGGCGACGGCGAACCCGCCCAGCAGGCTCGACCAGAAGAGCCCGTCGGAAAGCTGGGCGTCCATCGCGCCGGGCACCAGGGCGATGATCCCGTTGTCGACGAGCTCCATGACGGCGATGGAGACGGTGTCCGCGGCCAGCGCCACCTTGATCGCACTCGCCCAGTCCAGGCCTGCCCGGCGGACGGCGTAGAGGGTGAAGGAATAGCCGAAGAGGAAGGCCAGCGCGATGGCCAGGATCATGGTCTGCACGTTGTTCCAGGTCAGCGCGGTTCCGATGATCATGCCAAGGATCTCGCCGATGGCGCATCCGGTGAGGCAGTGCAGGGCCGCCTTCGCGGCGGTTGCCCACGAGGCTCCAGCTGGAGCGGTCGCGCCGCCCTCGCGGTGCATCGAGTGGTCGTGAGTTGCCTTGGCCTGGTGAGCGGCGTGGTCCACGGTCGGTCATCCCCATTCCCGTCCAGCGTGCCCCCTCCAGGTATGGCACATCAAAATCATATACCCCTAGGGGGTATCCAGCCGGCAGTGGCGGTCAGTGGTGGTGGCCGGGACTGCCGTGCGGCGGAACGGTTGGCGTGGCGCGGGCGGTGGCCGGCGCAGCGGGGGTGCCGGGAGCGGTCGAGGGGCCGGGGGCCGGTGCCGTCTGCTGGCCGGTGGCGGGCGCGGTGGGCGTGCTGCCGGTGTCCTCGTGGTCGTGAGCCGCCCCTTCGTCCTCCTGTTCCTGGTGGCCGTCCTCGGTGGTGCCGTGGTGGTGGCCGCCGGCGGGAACGGACATGCCGGCGGCCACCTGCCGCAGGCCCACGTACCCGCCGGCGGCGATGAGGAGGATGGTCAGGCCGACCGGGCCGAGGATGCGGCGCCAGGGCTTTCGGGCCTCCTTGAGGGTGTAGGCGAGGAAGGAGAGCAGCAAGCCTGCGGGAATGAGGGCGGCGGCGCGGTCGGGGAAGTCCTCGAAGTGCTGCATTCCGCCGCTGAGCATGCCGATGCCGAAGGACAGAGCAAGGGAGGTGCCGAGCACGGTGGTCAGGCGTGCTGTGGTGGGTCGGCCTTGCTGGAGTTCGGTGGCGAGGGCGGCGGTGAGGAAGAGGGCGGCGCCGGCGGCGGCGATGAGGTTGTAGCGGGCGGGGTCGAGTGGGTGGTGGACGATCGCGCCGCTGAGCAGGCCGGCGCCGACGAAGTAGCCGACATAGCCGAGGTAGCGGCCCAGCAGCGAAGGCTCGCGCCGGGCTCGGCGCGAGTGGCGGGCCCGTGCCCGGCCGTCCGGTCGGGGCGCGGTCGGTGGGGCGTCCTGGTCGGTGACGTCGGGAGTGGCGGTGCTCATGGGCAGACCTCTGGTGTGCGCAGGTACGGGTGGGTGCCCGGCGCGCTGCGCGCGGCGGGCGGGGGCGGCTGCGCATCACGGTGCGGGTCGCAGCGTCCGGGAACGGAGGACGGCGGCAGTGTGCCTGCGGCTTGGCCGGGCAGGCGGGCCGTGGTGCGCGGGTACGCCTAGACCCGTAGGACCTGGCTTCGTGCCGGGTCGAGGATGTGGGCCGGATCTGCCTCGGCGGGCGCGGGGCGGTGGCCGCACGTGCTCGCCGTGGGCAGCACGGTGTCCGTGACCGGGGCAGGGGCGTGGAGGGACGGGGGCTGCGGGACGTGACCGGTCCGGCAGTTGTGCGTGCCGTGGTCGTGCCCGGGGCCGTCGTCGTGCCCGGGGGGCTGAGCTGTTGTCGGCGCCGGCTTCCCGGTGGCGGGGTGAGTGGTGTGGCCGTGCTCCGCGCGACCGGGGCCTTCGTGATCGGTTGGGCCGGGCTGGAGTGCGGTCGTATGGGCTGCCGTGGGGTGCGCGGCGGGGTGCTGGCTGTCCAGTGCGTGGGACAACAGGACGGCCATCGCGGCCAGGAGGACCAGCAGGAGCGGGAGCCGTTCCCGTGCGCGTGCGATGGCCGGCAAGGCGGCAACCTGTCGCAGGCGCGGGGAGGGATCTGGCACGCACGCGATCCTAGCTGAGCCGTGCGTGGCCCCTGGGCCGCCTTCGGCGGCGCTCTCCCTCCCCAGGGGGAAGCCCGGGACCGACGCCCTGGCGATTTCCCGGGTCATCGATCCGGCGGACCGAACGTGCTGAGGGTGTCCGGAAACCCAGGCCTTCCCGGTGAGAACCGGCCGGGTGCCGGTGCGGTCGTGCTACGTGCCGGGCCCCGGGGGGCGCAGCCGGTGGGCTGCGCCCCCCCCGGGTGCCGGGGTCAGGCGACCTTGAGGGTCAGGGCGGCGGTGTGGAGCTGTCCGGCGGTCTGGAACTGCAGGAACAGCCGCCAGTTGCCGGACTGGGCGAACTCGGCGTGGAAGGACAGGTCGGGTCCGCCGTGGTCGCCGTTCGCAGTGGTCTCCGGGTGGAGGTGGGCGAAGGCCATGTCGCCCTCGTGGAAGGCGGTGAGGTGGGCGTAGGTGTCGAGGTAGGGCTGGAGGTCGGTGACCGGCTTGCCGTCCTTGGCGATGCCGACGGTCATGCCGTGGGCCATGCCCGCCACGAGGTCGCCGGTGACGGTGACGGTGTAGCCGTCGGCCTGCGCGGTGGCCGAGGCCGGGGGCAGAGCGGCGCCGGTGGTGGCGCCGGCCACGGTCACGGTGCGGGAGAGGACCAGGGCGTTGCGCTTGCCGTCGCCGCCGCTGGGGGTGAAGGAGGCGTAGGTACGCCAGGTGCCGGGGGTCAGCGCGGCCAGGGGGGCGCTCCAGGTGCCGTCGGCGGCCATGGTCGGGTGCAGGTGCTGGAAGCCGGTCAGGTCGGATCGGATGGCGTAGAAGTGCATCTGCTTGGTCTGGTCGACGGCGAAGTCGGTGACCGCCCTGCCGTCGGGGCCGGTGATGGCGAACCGGTGGTCGGCCGCCGAGCCGGCGGGCACGGTGGCGTCCCGGGCGGTAAGGCGGTAGCCGGCCTGGCTGTCGGACAGGCCGTTGCCGCCTTCCGTCCCGGGCATCTCGTGGCCCATTCCCGGCATCGAGTGCGACGCCTCGGCAGACGCGGTGGCCGAAGTGGCTCCGCCATGGTTCATGCCGGCCATGTCGTGGCCCACGCCGGATGATCCGCACGCGGTCAGGGCCGCCCCGAGGGCCGCTGCGGTGGCGGCGGCGGTCAGGATACGACGCAGCGAGGTACGCGAAGAAGAAGGCATCTCAGGTCTTTCAGTGGGCGCGTAGGGCGCGCGGAGCGCTCAGGACACGGATCCCGCCCCGCAGTGGGCCGGGGGCGGGCGGGTCCTGTCACGTCCGGGAGATACACACCTGTGTGAGAACGGCGCGGCCGGCCCGCGGCGGACCGCGCCGTCGCGGGAATCCCCGGCCCGCCGGGGCCCGCAGGACGGCCCGGCCGACCAGGACATCCAGACCGAGGACGGCGAGCAGCGTAGGCGGCGTCGGGGTCGAACGGCCGTGGGCCGGGGTGGAGACGCACAGTTCGCCGCCTGCCATGCCGACGAAGCCCGGCCGGGCCGCCACGTCGTCGGCGGTGTCCGCCGCCGCTTGGGCAGCGACGCCGCCCTCCGTGTGGTCCAGGCGGCCGGCATGGGCCATCGCGGCCGGAGCCGGCTCGCCCGCCGTGCGCTCCGCTGCGGTGCCGTGGCAGCCTGCGGCGGAGGAAGGGGCTCCGTGCATGAGGAACAGGCCCAGCAGCAGCGCACACACCGACAGCAGCAGGCCCGCAGGCCGTCGCTCGCCAGTGGCCGTGTTCACCGCGGTACTCCCATTTCCCTCATTGGCCGGCGGCACCCGACCGAGACCGCCGCGGCACGACCATACCCCCACCAGGTATCAGACGCACGCAGCCGCCACCGAGAGCGTCCTCGGGGCGGATACCCGCGGCATCGGGACGCGGACGGGCCTGTGGCCAGGGCGAGGGCAGCAGGCGGCGGGCAGGCGTGAGCCGGCCGTGGCGGGGAGTGCCCTCGGGCTTGAGCACCGACAGTGCCGACGAACACCTCGCCTGCTGCGTCACCGAAGCCATCAGCCGAGGCGGCGACGACGACGCCCAGGCCAAGGTCGCCGAAGCCTCCGCCGCCATCGCCCGCCTGATGCGGTCCTGACCGCAAGGCAGCCGGCCCAGGCAGGGCGGGATGCTCCCCGCGGACGGACGCCGATGCCGCCGGGCGGCATCAGGGGCGCACGGCTCCCACATAAGGCATGTACTCGATGGGGGTGATCTCGACGTTCTTGCCGGTGCGCGGGGCGTGGATCATCTTGCCGCCACCGATGTAGATCCCGACGTGGTGCAGATCCGAGTAGAAGAACACCAGGTCGCCTGGTTGCAGGTTCGCCTTCGACACCCGCTGGCCGGCGTTCCACTGGTCCTGGGACACCCGGGGCAGGGACACCCCGCCGGCCCGCCAGGCGGCCCCCGTCAGACCTGAGCAGTCGAAGGTGCTCGGGCCGGTGGCACCCCACTCGTAGGGCTTGCCGAGCTGCGCATAGGCGAACTTCAAAGCAGCCGCAGCCGCGCCGGTCGCCGGGCCGTTGTAGGTCTCACGCGCCGAGGAGCGCGAGGATCGACCCGTGCCGTCCTGCGCATTGACCTTCGCCTGGTCGGCGGCCGACAGCTTCGCCAGCAGCGCACTCGCCTCGCCGAGCTTGGCCTGCACCTGCTTCTTCTCCGCCGCCAGCGCCTTCTCGGCCGCATCCAGGCCCGCCAGGGCCGCCGTCGCCTCACTGCGCTTCTGATCCAGGCGCCGCTGCTGAGACTGCATCAGGCGCAGCAGGTCGCTTTGGGAGCTGGCGGCGAAGTCCTGGGCGGAGGCGCGCGACAGGTAGCTGTCGGGGTCGGCGGACAGCATGAGGGCGATGGTGGGATCGACGTTCCCGGTGCGGTACTGGTCGGCGGCCACCGCCGACAGGCGCTCCTTGAGGCCGCTCATCTTCTCCTGTGCGGCTACGACCTGGTCCTGCAGCTGCGCGGCCTCCTTGCGCAGGCGCTCGCTGCTCTCCTTGAACTTGTTGTACTTCTCCGTGGAGGCCTCGGCCTCCTCGTTGAGGCCGTCGACCTGCGCCTTGACGGTGGCCAGGTCCGGCTTCGGCTCGGCGTGCGCCCCGCCTGCGGAAGCGAACAGGGCGGATCCCGCAGCGGCCGTGGTCACGATCGCTATGCGCGCGCGGCTGGGCGGGGCGGGCTTGCGTCGGTTCCCCATCGGTGCGGTCACTTCCTCGCTGTCGTGCACCCGGTCCGCGGCGCGGGCAGGTTGCTACAGTGCGGCGGCAACCGCCACCCACATGTCCGCTAAGTAACTTAGTAGACAGGGGTGGGGGTGTGGCAAGCCGCCCCCGCTCCGAGGCCCGCACCGTCAGGGCCCGCACGCCACCAGCACCGGCACCACCGGCAGCACCAGCACCACGCCCCAGCAGACGACCCGGGCAGGAACCGACAGGGCCGGCTGAACCGCCGTCAGGCGGCGCAGCCGCTCGACCACCCCGTGGGCGCCGGCTGCCAGCGCCCCCGCCGGAGCGGCGCCTCCGGCGACCCGGCACAGCGCCTGCGCCACCGCTCCGCGGCCCGCCACCCGCACCGCGGCGTCGTCGGCCGCCATCTCGCACAGCACCGGAACCCGCTGCGCCGCCAGGCGGGCCAGCGGCAGCCGGTCCAGCGCCCGGCCCAGCGCCGCGACGGACGCGAGCACCAGGTGGTGACGGCCGGCCAGGTGCGCCCGCTCATGGGCGAGGACCGCCCTGCGCTGGCCGGCGGTCAGCTGCTCGTCGGCGCCGCGGGTGAGCACGACGCGCCCGCCCCGGCCGGGCAGGCACCAGGCGGCGGCCCTCGAGTCGTCGACCACGAGGGTGCCGCCCGCGCCCGGGCGGGCGACGAGGTCGAGAAGCTCCCGGTGCCGTCTGCGGGCGCGTGCGGCCTTCACCCAGCCCGCCGCGACGACCGTCCCGGCGGCACCGAACACGGCCGCCGCCAGGACCACGGCCTCCACATGCCCGGCCAGGCCCTCGGCGACGCGCCCGTGGCGGCCGGTGATCCAGCCGAGCAGCCCCGCCGAGCGGTCGTGCCCGGCCGAGAGCCGATGCAGGCCCATCGCCACCGCCATCGCGCAGAACGCCATCAGGGCGCACCACAGGGCGATCGCCGCGCCCGGCGCGCGCACCGTCCAGGCGGCCCGCGCCAGGCGGCCGGGCACCCACCAGCCCGCGGCCGCGGTCAGTGCGGCGAGGAGAGCGAGCGCGCTCACCGGGCCCCTCCCGCGCCCGGGCCGTCCAGCACCTCACGCAGCGCGGCTGCCTGCTGCGGATCCATGCCGCCGACGAAGAGCGCCAGCGCCGCCCGTGCGTCCGGCGCCTCGCCCAGCACCTCGCGCATCACCTCGGCGGTGTAGGCCTCCCTGGAGCGCACCGGGGCATACACCCACGCCCGCCCCTCCTTCGTCCGGCACAGGAAGCCCTTGCGGAACAGGATGTCGGCCACCGTGTTGACCGTCGTGTACGCCACCGGCCGCACCAGGTTCAGATCGTCGACGATCTCACGGACCGTCGCAGGCCTGGCCCATGACCACAACCGGTCCATGATCTCAGCCTCCAGCTGACCGAACCCGCGCACCGCTCCACCCCGACCTTCACGACACCCTCACGCCATCGCAGCACAGCGTGCCAGGTGGGAGCGCCCGAGCCAACCCGCCGTCCGCGCCCCGGCCGGCGAGTAGCGGCCGGTGGCAGCCGGTGGGGCGGCCACCGGAGGCTGCCGCCCCACCCCACCAATGGATCGCACCCGATCCGATGTGGCCGGCTTCACGTCCCCTGTCCACCACCGAGGACCGCATGCCCGAAATCCGGATCGCCTCGATCCGTCGTCCGCGACCGGAAGCCCTGCGCAGGCGCCGTACTCGCCATCGCACGAGCCGCCTACGATGGGTCGAGACAACGGGTCGAGGCAACGGGTCGAGGCGGAAACGAGGCTGCAGCGTGCGGAAGCTGGGGGACCTGGAGGCCCAGATCATGGACCGGTTGTGGTCCTGGGGCCGGTCGGCGACCGTTCGCGAGATTGTGGACGACCTCAACAGGCAGCGGACTCTGGCCTACACCACGGTGATGACCGTGGCCGACATCCTCCACGGCAAGGGAATGCTGCGTCGTGAGAAGACAGGCCGGGCATGGCTCTACGAGCCGACGCGGAGCCGGGAGTCCTACACCGCGGCGCTCATGGAGGACGCCCTGGGCTCGAGTTCCGACCGCTCCAGCGCCCTTGCCCACTTCGTCGAGCGGATCAGCCCCGATGAGCAGGAGGCACTGAGGCAGGCTCTGCGATCGCTCACGGACCGAGCCGAGCCGCAGTGATCGCCTCCATCGTCCTCGTCACGTACGCAGTGCTCGTCGGGTTCGTCGTCCCCCGGTTCCTCGCCCGGGCGAAGTGGCCGTTGCGCGCACCCGGTACGGCGATCGCGCTCTGGCAGGCGCTGACGGTCTCGTTCGTCGTCTGCTTCGCGCTCGCCTGGTACCACGCGATCGCTCCGGGCCGGCACCTGCACGGACTGCTCGGCTCGGCGGAGCAGTGGATCAGCGGTGCACCGGAGAGGACCACCGCCGATGGCCTCTCCGCGGAGGGCGTCGGGCTCCTGATACCGATCGCTCTCACCGCGGTATGGCCCGCCGCCTGGTTCATCCAGGTCACCGCCTCCGCGGCCCGCCGCAGGCGCCGCCACACAGAGCTGCTGGACCTGGTCGGCCGGACGGAACCCGCCCTGGGGGCCGTCATCGTCGACCACGACACACCGGCCGCGTACTGCCTGCCGGGGCGACCGAGCAGAGTCGTCCTGACCAGTGGGGCGGTACGATGCCTGTCCCCCGCACAGGTGCAGGCGATCCTGGCCCATGAACGTGCCCACCTGACGGGCCGCCACCACCTGCTGTCGGCAGCCTCCGAAGCGTTCGCTCGGGCCTACCCCGTGGTCCCACTGGCCCGCGCCGCGCGGGAGAGCACAGCTGAGCTCCTGGAAATGGTCTGCGACGACCGCGCCCTGCGCAGCGCATGTGCACGGGCGCTGGCGGACGCGATGTGCGAGGTCGCCGCGGGCAGCACCCCGAAGGCCGCGCTCGGGGCCGGCGGTTCGGCCGTGCTGACCCGTCTGAGGCGTCTGCTGCGCCCGAGTGCGCCCCTCCGTCCGATCACGTGCTTCGCCATCCTGCTGCTCGGCGCAGTGGCGGCCGCACTCCCGTACTTCATCTCGTGCGGGCCCGTGATCGGCTGAGGGTTTCGGTCCGGTCCGGACGGAGGGCGGGCGCGCTGTCCGCTCACTCCAGCAGCACGGGGTCGCCCTTGGTGATCCGTCCGGGTACGAGCACCTCGGCGTGCACGCCTGCGCAGGGGTACAGTCCCATACCCGGAAGCGGCTCGAGCCGGTTGTGCTGCGCAGGCACCCGGAGGGCGTCAGGGTCTCGCGGCAGCCGGCCGTGGGCGAGGGTCGGGATGGCACAGCGCGGGGTGGGAACGGCCACCTTCAGACGCAGGTGCGGTCCGATCGTCAGTTCCCGGCCGATCCATGCGTTCTCGACGAATCCCTTCTCGGGGGTGCTGATGACGAGGTTGGGGCGGTAGCGCTGGACTTCGACACTGCCCCGCGGGCTGAGCTCGCCGATCCGGTCCAGGGTGGCGGTGGTGAGCAGGTGCAGCGGGGAGTAGTCGAAGAAGGTTCCGGGCGGCAGGTCGATGGCGTGGAGCCCGACCTCGGCGTCGACGCCCTCGTCCAGGACCTCGTCCGGGTTCGCGCGGTCGATGCTGGCCTTCGACGGCGGCTCGGTGGCGAGGACGACGGCGCGCCCGACGGCCCGCGACAGGTCGTCGTGGCTGAGCTCCGAACCGTCCGGGCCGGTGATACGGATACCGCCGTCGCTCGTCGCCGACGCCGAGAGCGTCAACAGGTTCCGCCACAGCCGCGGATTCTTCGCGCTGGCCACCTTGCCGGTCTCCGTGTCGAGCAGGGCGTGTGTCCGGTCGCCGGCGAGACCGCGTCCCGTGATCTCCGCGACCGGCAGTTCCTCGCCCAGCATCGACTTCACCGGGTAGCGCCACAGTGCTCCGACGGTTCCTACGCGTGTCGTCATGTCATCGTTCCTTCCGGCTGTGCCGATCGGGTGGAGGGTGTGCGTGCCTGCCGGGGATCGTTCCGTGGCACGCCGGCGGCGTTGCAGGAGCCCCGTGCAGCCGCTCACGACCGGAAGAGCATCCGGATGAGTTCGTGGGCCTGCTCGGGGTTGAGGCGAGGATCGCAGAGGGTGGTGTAGCTCCGGTCGAGGGCGTCCTCGCTGCGGATGCCCGCGCCGAGGCATTCGGTGACGTCGGTGGCTGCCGTTTCCAGGTGCAGGCCGCCGGGGTGGGCTCCCTGCCGTTCGAGTACGTGCAGGAACACGGTCGTTTCTTCGGCGATGTGCCGCAGATGCCGGGTCTTGATGCCACTTTGGGTGTGCTCGGTGTTGCCGTGCATGGGGTCGACGGCCCAGATGACCGGATGGCCGGCGTGGCGGACCGCGTCGACGATCCCTGGCAGGACGTCTGCGGCCCGAGTACGGCCCAGCCGCAGGATGAGGGTCAGCCGACCTGGGCTCCGCTCGGGGTCGAGCAGCCCGCACAGCTTCACGACCTCTGCGGGGCCGGCAGTGGGTCCGATCTTGCAGGCGACCGGGTTCTGCACGACGGACAGCATGTCGACGTGTGCGGAGTCGGGTTGGCGGGTGCGTTCCCCGATCCAGGGCAGATGGGTGGAGGCGAGGTACTCCCTGCCGTCGGGAGTGCTGCGAACGAGTGGTCCTTCGTAGTCGATGACCAGGGCCTCGTGGCTCGCCCAGGGTCCGGAGGCGATCCGGGGGCTGTCGGCGGCGGCACCCTGGTGCCGGGCTTCGCGCAGGTGCTCCGAGACGAGGGCCGCCGCCTCGTAGGCGAGAAGCATCCGTCGCGGGTCGTGCTGTCTCGCCTCGGGGGTCGGTTCCTCGGCGTTCACCATATGACCGCGGAAGGAGGGAAGTTCGGATCCCGCATGCCGCTCGGTTGCTGCAGAACGCGGTTTGGCGAACTGCCCTCCGATACGACCGATCCGGACGACGTCCTGGCCTGTCCGGGCGGCGAGGTGGTCCCCGAGGGCGTTCAGGACGGAGATCTTGCCGGCGATGTGCCGGGGTGTCTGCTCGGTGAGGTTTTCGGCGCAGTCGCCGGCCTGGAGAAGGCGGGCCCGGCCGGAGGCAACCGCTGCCAGCTGCCCGCGCAGTTCGGCGATCTCGGTGGGCAGCACGAGCGGCGCGGCCTCGAGCAGGGCACGGCGGGTGGCGGCATAGGAGCTGTGGTCGCGCCAGTGAGGCTGCTGCTCGGCGGGCAGCATGTCCCAGACGAGCGGCCGGCCGGCGGTGAGGAGGCCGGGTCGTTGTGGCGGGGCTGAAGACATGGAAGGTCGCTCTCCGAAAACTCGTGGCTGGTCGCGGACCGCGGGCGTTGCTGTTGTGCTGCCTCGCCCCGTGGTCAGTCCACGGTCCGCGCTGCGGCGACGGCGGTCGAGATCCGCTCGGCCAGCTCCCGCTTGTCGACCTTCCCCACCGTGGTGAGCGGCAAGGCGTCGACCGGTTCGACGCGATCGGGCAGCTTGTAGGTGGCGAGGCCGCGGGAGGTGAGGAAGTCGACTGCGTCGGCATGGGACAGGCCCTCTCCCGGGGCGACGACGAAAGCGCAGATCCGCTCGCCGAAGTCCGGGTCCGGCATCGGCACGACGGCGACCTCGCGAACGGCGGGGTGGGCCAGGAGTTCGTTCTCCAGTTCCTCGGCGGCGATCTTCTCCCCTCCCTTGTTGATGACCTCCTTGGTCCTGCCCAGGGCGACGAGGTTGCCGCCCGGAAGGAGACGGACGAGGTCACCGGTGCGGTAGAAGCCGTCGGCGGTGAAGGCCGTGTCGTTGTGGTCCCCGGCGAGGTAGTAGCCCCGCAAGGTGTACGGGCCTCGGGTCAGCAGCTGTCCTGCCTCCCCGACGGGAACCTCGCGGCCGTTCTCGTCGACGATCCGGATCTCGTCGGCCGGGGACAGCGGTCGGCCCTGGGTGGTGGCGACGACCTCGTCGGAGTCGTCGAGCCGCGTGTAGTTGAGCAGGCCCTCCCCCATTCCGAAGACCTGCTGCAGTCGGCAGCCGAGGGTGCCTCGCACCCGCCGGGCGGCCTCGGCCGGCAGTTTGGCACCGCCCACCTGGAGCACCTCGAGTGTGGACAGGTCGTCGTCCAGCCACTCCACGGCCTGCATCCACAGCATCGCCAGTGGGGGGACGAGGGCCGTCATGGTGACGCCCTCCTTCTCGATCAGGGAGAAGGCCTGGTCCGGGCTGCCGTCGGCGGCGAGCACCACTCGGCCGCCGGCGTGCAGGGTGCCGAGTACGCCGGGGCAGCCGAGCGCGAAGTTGTGCGCGGCAGGAAGTGCCGCCAGGTAGACGGTGTCGCGGTCCAGTCCGCAGACGTCGGCGCTGGCAGTCAGGTTGTAGGCGTAGTCGGTGTGCGTCCTGGGGATCAGCTTGGGCTGTCCGGTGGTACCGCCGGACAGCAGGAAGAACGCGACGTCCTGCGCACCGAACGTTTCGGCGCCGTGGAGCGAAGGTGCAAGGTCTGTTTCAGGCTCGCGGCCGGCCGGGGCGTCGAGTGCGCTCAGGGGAACGAACTCGGCCGGGTCGCCGGCCACGACGACGTGCTGCAGGCCGGGGGCGCGCTGTGCGATCCGGCGGGCGAGGTCACGGTAGTCGAAACCGAGGGACCGGTCGGCGATGATGTAGGCCTTCGCCCCGGTGAGGACGCTGAGGGCGCCGATCTCGTGTTCCCGGTGGGCGGGCAGAGCGAGAACGGGCAGGGCGCCGAGCCGGCAGAGGGCGAAGACCACGGGGAGGAACTCGAGCACGTTGGGAAGCTGGACGACGACCCTGTCCCCGGCAGTGATGCCCAACCGGCCGAAACCGTGGGCCAGACGATCGGCCCAGCCGTCCAGCTCCCGGTAGGTCACGCGGCGGTCGCCGTCGGTCAGCGCCACGCTGTCTCCGTAAGCCGCGGCCCAGGAGGTGAGCAGCCCGCCGAGGGTGACATCACGCCAGTAGCCCTCCGTGCGGTACTTGTTCGCCAGTTCTTCCGGCCATGGCACGAAACCGTCGAGCATCTGCGTTGACTTCCTCTTGTCGGTGGCCTGTCAGGGGATGGGGGTCGTACCTCACGGGCGCCGCATCGGGCCGATCACGTGGGGGGCCACGCTGGAGAGCTTCTCGCGGGTCTCCTCCAGCTCCCGTGCCGGGTTCGAGTCCGCGACGATGCCCGCACCGGCACGCAGCCACGCGCGGCCGTCCTGCTCGTAGAGCGCGCGGAGAACCAGTGCCGCGTCCATGGAACCGTCACTCGACGCGGTCAGGACGGCCCCGGAATAGAGCCCGCGGGCCTGGGATTCCAGGCGGACGATCCGCTCGTAGGCGGCCTCCTTGGGGACTCCGGAGGCGGTGATCGCCGGGAACAGCGCGGCCAGGGCGTCCCAGGCCGATTTTCCGGGGGCGAGTTGACCGATGACGCGCGAGCCGAGGTGCTGGACGGGACCTCGGGGCTTGACGTTCATGAATTCGCTCACGACCACGGAGTCGGGGTCGCACACCGTGAGAAGCTCCTCGTGGCCCAGCTTCACGGAGATGGCGTGCTCGTAGATCTCCTTGGCGTCCGTGAGGAGTTCCTCACGCAGTTGGGCGTCCCGTTCGTCGCCGAGCCCGTGGGCCCGAGTGCCGGCCAGGGGCTGGGTGGAGACCGCACCGTCGGCGTCGACCTCGACCACGGTCTCCGGGCTGAATCCCATCGCGCGCCAGCCTCCGAGGTCGAGCAGGAAGGAACGGGCGGGGGTGTTGCTCCGGCGACCGTTCACATACGTCGCACAGATGTCGACGGGTCCCGGGACGGGAACCGGCCGTGAAATGATCACCTTCTGCAGCTCACCCCGCCGGATGTCCTCGACGGCGACGGCGACGGACTTCTTGTACATCTCCGCGCCGTAGGCATCGATCGGGACAGGCACCGGGGTGCCGGCCGGCTCGGGCTGCGGGGTTTCCAGGAGCGTGCGGATCGCTTCGGTCACCGGCGGTTCGGTCGTGCGGATCACGGCCCGCCCGGACCGGAGCCTCACCTCGGTCCGGGGCACGATCAGGTGGAGGAGCGGGGTTCCGGCCGGTGCCTCGACCTGTCGGCGGGTCAGGTAGCTGAGCTCGAAGGCCATCCAGCCGTAGGTGGTCCAGTCGGTGATCGGCAGGCGGCCGAGAGCAGCCTGCACCTGCGTGAGTGGACGGTTCCCGACCGGCTCGACGCTCTCCTCCCCGTTCCGGCGTACGCGGAGTTCGGCGGAGTCCAGGACGATCTCGGCGAGTGCCCCGCCGGCGTAACACCACTCCCCTTCGCGTTCGTAGACGACGTGGCGGTCGTGGAGCCCTGCCCGGACGAGGATGGTGGCGGCGACGAGCGGGTCGAAGTGCCCTGTGATCGTCTCGTCCTTGTAGTGGTCCATTCCTGCCCCCGTTCCGGCGCCGGTGCGGCGCGCTTGCGGATCCACCGGTCCGTTGCCGGCGGCTCTGTCGTTCGGTCGATGTCTGCGTGCTGTGTTCGGGCGTCGGCGCTACGGTCCGGCCAGGAGCCGGGCCGTGATGAGGGCGGCAACGTCCTGGGTGTGATCGCTGAGGAAGAAGTGGCCGCCGGGAACGACGTGCAGGGTGCAGCCGCCGGTGGTGTGGTGCTTCCAGTCCCGGGCCTCGTCGAGGGTGGTCCTGGGGTCGTCGTCACCGGTCAGGACGGCGATGGGGCAGCTGGGTTCCGCTCCGGGGCGGTGGCGGTAGGTCTCGATCGCCTGGTAGTCCCGGCGGATGGCCGGCAGGAGCGCCCGCATGACTCCGGGGTCGTCGAGGAGTTCCGGGGCGGTACCGCCCAAGTGGCGGAGCTCCTCCAGCAGCGCCCGATCCCCCTTCAGGTGGACGTTCTCCTCCCGGTGGCGGCAGGGCGCCCTCCGGCCGGAGGCGAACAGCACGACAGGTGAAAGTCCGGTCTGGCGTTCGAGACGCCGAGCCGCTTCGTAGGCGAGGACAGCGCCCATGCTGTGGCCGAAGAAGGCCAGGGGGCTTCCGTCCAGGATCGGCGCCAGTGCGCCGACGATCTCGTCGGCCAGTTCGTCGATGTCCACCGCTCCGGGCTCCGACCTGCGGTCCTGGCGGCCCGGGTACTGCACGGCGTGCACCTCCACGTGCGGGGAGAGTGCCCGGGACATCGGGAAGTAGAATCCGGCCGCGCCTCCCGCGTGCGGGAAGCAGACCAGGCGGACGGTGGCGTCGTCCGCGCGGTGGAAGCGCCTGAGCCATCGGGACCGGGTGGTGACGGCTGCGTTCATCGCGCACCGCCGGCAATCGCAGGCGGGGGACACGTCCATTCGGTGTCGGGTGCGCCGAGCCAGTCGAGCATCTGCTGGTAGCTGCGCATCATGTCGTCCAGCAGTCCGGCCGGGAAGAGTTCGTCCACGGCGTCCCAGGCGAGGAGCACCGAATCGTCGGTGCGGTAGACCTGGTGATCGAGCCAGACCTGGGGCGTCTGGGAGAGCATCCAGGTCAGCTCGCCGAGCGCGGCGCGGAACTGCGGTCCGACGAAGTCGGAGCCGAGGTTGCACGCGAAGACGACGGGGGCTCCCGCCCGCTTGCCGCCGTTGGCTCGCCTGAGGTCCCGCAGGACGTTCAGCGTGGAGTACTGGGCGTGTGAGGCGCTCTGCTGGAGCTGCTGCTGCAGCTCGCCCGCCCGGTCCGCGAACGGGATCCGTCGACGGAGGTCGACGTGGAGCAGCACCAGATTGGTGAAGTCGGCGACCATGCCGGAGACCGCGGGGTGCAGTGGCTGCCGGTCGAAGAGCGGCACGTTGAGCAGGAAGTCCGGGTCATCGCTCCAGGCGCCCAGGATCTCGGCGTAGGCGGTGGCGAGGACCATCGCAGGGGTGAGGCCGTGCTCTCGGGCCCGGGCGGTGATCCGCAGCCATTGCGGTGTGCCGAGCACGAAACTGCGCCGGGAGAACCGCGGTCTGCCGATCTCCTCGGGCCGCTTGGCCAATGGCAGCCGCGGTCCTTCGAGAGGAAGAGCGGGAATCCGGCCCTTCCAGTAGTCCTTGGCCTCGGTGAGCGGACTGCCCGCCGTGTCCGGGCCCTCGCTCCAGGCCCGGTGGTCCGCCAGGTACTGCGCGAAGCCGTACCCCGGCGCCGGGGTGTGGCGCCCCGGTTCCCGGTAGGCCTCGGCGAGATCGGTCAGCAGGACCTCGATGCTCGCGACGTCCGCCACCAGAAGGTCGATGTTGACGTGGATCCGGGTCCGGCTGGCCGGGAGCAGGGACAGCTGCACATCGAGTACTTCTGCCCTGGCAACGTCCAGGCGCCGGTGCGACAGCCGGTCCCGTACGGTTTCGAGCGTCCGCTCGGCCGTGGGGGCGTCGAACGCGGTGAGGTCGTGAACGGTGAGGCCCTGCCAGGGGCTCTGCTCGGCGATCTGCTGCCGCCCGTCGTCAAGGAACCTCGCACGCAGCATCTCGTGGCGGGCGATGACCTGGCGTACGGCTTCTTCCAGGCGGTGCGGGTCGACGGTGCTGCCGTCGAATTCCATGTAGGCGTGGCATCCCACGCCGCCGAGGCTCATCTCGTCGCCGCGGCCGATCCAGTAGGCGCGCTGCACCGGGGTGAGGTCGAAGGCGGCAGCGGAGTCCACGGGGTGGAGGGCGGTACGGGCACTGGCGGTACTCGGCGCGGGGCGTGTCGTGAGCAGTTCGTGCCAGCGTTCCACGGTCGGCTGCTCGGCCAGTCTCTGGAAGGTGATGTCCGCGCCGGCGCGGCGCCAGCCGCCGGCCAGTCTCATCATTCTGATGGAGTCCATGCCGTGGCGGATCAGGTTGTCGGTGTCGGGTATCGAGTCGGCGGGGACTTCGAGCAGGCCGGCCACCGCGTTGCGGATGTCGTCCTTGGAGAGGTCCGCGGCAGGGGGTGCGGGGTGGGTGCTGGTCATGGGCGGTCCATCGTGTGGGCAGGGTCGAGGGGAAGGGACGCTTCGTGGAGGGTGGGGTGCGCGGTGCGGTGGTATCCGTATCGGCTGTGGTGCCAGACGAGGGACTGCCCGCCGGACCGGGACAGGTCGAGCACCTCTCCGAGCACGACGGTGTGATCGCCGCCGGGCACCGTCGAGTACACCCGGCAGGTGAGCCAGCCCAGTGCCTGACGGAGCACCGGGGATCCGTCGACGAGGTGGAAGCCGGCGTCGGCGAACTTCTCCCCGGCGGGCCGGTCGGTGGCGAACACGTCGGCGGTCCGTTCATGGTCTTCGTGCAGGAGGTTGACGGCGAACCGGCTGTTGCGGCGGATGGCGTGCAGCGTCCCGGACCCGTTGCCGAGGCACACCAGCAGGAGGAGGGGTTGCAGTGAAAGCGAGCAGACACTGCTCGCCGTCATGCCCGCACGGCCGGCGGGACCGTCCGTGGTGATGACACAGACGCCCGCCGGCATGCTGCCGAGGAGGTCGCGGAAGGCCCGTCGGCTGTCCACGTCGGTCACCGGTGCCTGCTCGGTCCTGTCACGGCCGCTCCCCGAAGGTCGTCGACGGGCCGTTGAGGCCGGACAGGATGCGCTGGAGGTTCTCGACCAGCGCGCGTTCGGCGATCGGGTCGAGGATGGCGGCGAGGCTGGCCATGCCGAGGTCGAATTCGGCGTCGAACCGGATGACGACGTGGTCCGGGTGCTCCTCGACCTGCCAGGTGCCGTCGAAGGACGCGAAGTCCCCCGTCGTCTGGGCGAAGGTGATGGAGCGCGCGGCCTGGTCGATGATCTCGTTCTCGGTCCAGCGGAGGATGCCGTTGCGGAAGTTGACCGCCCACTGGGAGTCGATGACGCCGTCGTCGCGGTGGGTGACCTGGACCTCTCGGACGGCGTCGGTGAACTCGGGGTAGCGCTCGAAGTCGGCCAGCCGGGTGAAGACCGTGTCGGCATCGGCGTCGTGGACGAATGCTGCGAGGGTGACCTGGCGCGTCACAGGGTTCCTTCCAAGGTGGTGGCGGCGGCGTCGAAGGCGGTGAGCAGCCAGTCGACGTCGCCCGGGGTGAGTACGGCGGGCGGGGTGAAGCGCAGGACCCTGTGGGCGTTGAGGCTGTGGTTGACGAGGACGCCGTGGTCGTGGAGCTCCATGACGAAGGCGCCGGCCGTGTGCTCGTTCTTGAATTCCATGCCGATGAGCAGGCCGGGGCCGCGGATCTCCGTGACCAGTTCCGGGCAGCGTTCGGCGACGATCCGGGCCAGTTCGCCGGACAGGGTGCGTCCCAGTGCGGCGGCGCGTTCGACCATGCCCTCGTTCCGGATGGTCTCGACGGCGGCGCGGGCGGCGGCCATGGCGATGGGTGATGCCGCGAAGGTCGAGGTGTGCAGGAACGGATCGCGGTTGAACGGCTCGTAGGCGGTGTCGGTGGCCACCATGGCGGCGACGGGCACGACCCCTCCGCTCAGGCCCTTGCCGACGAGCAGCACATCGGGGGAGATGTGCTCGCGGTCGGCGCCCCACCAGGTGCCCAGTCGGCCGAGGCCGGTCTGGATCTCGTCCAGGACCAGGAGGGCTCCGCGGTCTTGGCAGATCCGCTGGGCTTCGATGAGGTAGCCGTCCGGTGGGACGATCACGCCTCCTTCTCCCTGGACCGGTTCGAGGACCAGGCAGGTGTCGGCCGTGACGGCGGCGGAGAGCGCCTCCGCGTCGCCGTAGGGGACGTGTGCGACCTGCGGCAGCAGCGGCCGGAAGGGAGCCTGGTAGAGCTCCTTGGCGGTGAGGGAGAGTGCTCCCATCGTCTTGCCGTGGAACCCTCCGTCCGCCGAGACCAGCCGGTCCTTGCCGTGTGTGCGGGCCAGCTTGATGGCCGCCTCGACGGCCTCGGCGCCGGAGTTCACGAAGTGCACGCGATCCAGCCCGGGGGGTGTGACGGCGGCCAGTGCCTCGGCGGCACGCGCCGCCGTGGGCTCCAGCAGCAGCCGGGTCGACATCGGGTGCGTGCGGGCCTGCGCCACCACTGCGTCGACGACGGCCGGATGGGTGTGCCCCACCAGGAACACCCCGTACCCGCCGCAGTCGAGGAAGCGCCTGCCGTCGGCGCCGAACACGTGCGCGGCGTGCGACGAGACTTCCTGGTCGCCTCCGGTCAGTTCGGCGAGACTGGCCCGGCCCTTGCTGAGGTGCCGGCGGTAGAGGTCGAGGACGGCTGTCCGTGACTGCTCGGTTGCTGCGGTCATGCGGCCACCTCGCTGGGGCGGACCATGCCCTTGGCCCGGGCGTAGTGACGCATGGACGTGGTGAAGGCGTCCTCCAGGCTCCGGGCGGAGAACGAGGTGACACCGGGGACGTGCCCATAGGTGCTGGGGAACGGCTCCTGGGTGTTGAACAGGGCGGTCATGGCCAGCATGTCGTCGAAGCGGCGCCGCTGGGCCCGGGGCAGCGCGTCGATGAACACCGGGCGGATCAGCCGGTCGATCATGTCGTGGGAGACGAAGCGCGGTGCGTCCAACGACAGACCGAGGCTGCGGCCCAGCGCCAGGCCCAGTTCGATGACTCGCTCGGCGGTCGGTGCGGCCGGGCCGCCGGTCACCCAGTACTCGCCTCCCGTCGTCCCCGTGCGCACCAGCTGGGCGATGACGTCGGCGACCAGGTCCTGCGGGACGAAGTCGATCCTGGTGTCCGGCTCCAGCGGGAGCATCGGAAGTGCGTTCTTCAGCAGGGCGCCGGCGATGGCGTGCAGTCCCTGGAACTGCGAGATGCGGCCGGTGACGGAGTCACCGATCACCACGGACGGGCGGACGATGTTCGCGGGGACGTCCGACTCCACGATCGCCTGCTCGGCGATGCGCTTGCTGTCCAGGTAGATCTCCGGGCGGGCGCTGCCGTACCCGTCCAGGGCAAGGTCGCGGCGGGCCACGAAGGCGGTGCTGACATGCTGCAGTGGTGCTTGCGCCCGCCGGGCGAATGCCAGGACGCTCTCGGTTCCGCGGACGTTCAGGTCGTTGGTCTGCTCCGCGTCGACACTGAAGCCGGTGACCGCGGCACAGTGCACGACCGTGTCGATCCGGTCGGCCAGGTCCTGGTAGGCGGATCGGTCGAGGCCGAAGTACGGGAGGGTCAGGTCGCCGTGGACGCGGGCCGCCCGGTGGCCGGGGACCGGTGTGCTGTGGGTGAGGCAGACGACGGTGCAGTCGGTCAACCGGGCCAGTACAGCCTGGCCGACGACGCCGCTGGCTCCGGTGAGGAGGACGGTCGGAGCGGGGTTCGGGATCTCGGACATGTGAGTTCGTCTCAGCCGATGCGCAGCGGCCGGCCGGCGAAGTAGTCGCACAGCTGGTCGGACATGTGGGTGCGGGACGGCGGATGGAACATCAGGCCTGCGCATGCGGCGGACAGGTACGCCGCGTCACCGGACCCGATGAAGGACATACCACCGAGCAGTTCCACCGCACGGCGGTTGATGCGGCCGATGGCGTCCTGCACCGCGTAGCGGACGCACAGGACCTTGGCGAGCATCTCCTCGCCCTGTTCTCCGGCGTCCTTGGCCCGGGCCACGCCTTCGAGCATGGCCATGGCGGCCTCGGCCTCCGTGGCCAGGGCAGCGCGCTCGACCGAAGCCGCTCTGCCCGCCGACAGGACGCCCTCGACCAGAGCACTGGCGGCGCCGAGGTAGGAGGCGGCGGCCAGTAGTTCGAACCAGATGAAGCCGCTGGTCTGCAGCTTGTCGGGCCGCTGGTTCTCGGTGCTGTCTGTCATCACGACCAGGCGCCTGGGCACCTCGACGTCCTTGAGAATGACCTCGTCGCTCTCCGCGCCGGCCAGCGCGAAGCTGTTCCAGAACGGCCGGACCTCCAGGCCCGGGCTGTCGGCCGGGATGACTGCGACGGCCATCCGCTCGTGTCCGTCGTCATCGGTGACCGCGACGGAGGCGGTGAGGAGGTCCATCGAACGCGACAGCGAGCAGGGCTTCTTGGAGCCGGTGACGACCAGGTCGTCGCCGCGCCGTACGGCGCGCAGTGTCGGGGACAGGATGGCTGCGGCGCTGCGGCCTTCGGCGAAGCCGGAGGCGACGAGGAGCTGGCCGTCGGCGATGCCTTCGAGGAGCATCCACTCCCATCCGTCGCCGAGACTGGCCTCGGCGAGACTGGCGACCGAGAAGTGGTGCATCGTGGAAGCGACGCCGAGGGAGGGTGATCTGGCGCCGATCGCGCGCTGCGCCCGGGTCGCCTCCAGTGCGGTGGCGCCGTTGCCGCCCTGCGCGGTGGGGATCAGCATGCCCGGGCCGCCTGCGGCCTTGAGCATGGCCAGCCCGGGGCTGCCCGGGCTCTCCAGTTCTGCAAGGGGGATCCGGGCGAGGCCGTCGTCGAGACCGGGCATGAACTGCTGGAGTACAGCGCGTTCGGTTTCCAAAAACTGCATGCTGGTTTTCCCCGTTGGTGTGTGGATCGAAATGATCGGACCGGGCCGTGCGGAGGCGGCTACCGCTGGACGTGCCGGCGGTCCAGCCAGGCCGTGACCCGTTCGGCGAGTGCTGCGGGCCGGTCGCCGGTGACGATGGAGTAGTGGTCCTCGGGCAGGACCTCCGCGTCGAGGTCGGGGCAGAGGCCGCGCCATGCCGGGACCGGGTCCTCGCGGTCGACCGTGCCGGCCACGAAGAGGAGGGCGGGCATCTCTGCTTTGCCGGCGCGGTAGGAGCCCAGGGCTGCCAGGTTGTGCGCGTGGGTGCGCATGAGCAGGTCGTACTGCTGCACACCGGTGTCCGGCGGCAGCCATCCGTGCCTGACCGCCACGTCGGCCGCAGTGTGGGTGAGGTTGTCGCGCGGGGCGTCGAGAACGGCGGCGCGTGCCGCGTCGGGCAGGTGTCCTGCGGCGAGGTCCTGGAGGAACTCGATGTGGCGGGCGGGTTCCGTGCCGGTTTCCCGAAGCTGGTCGAGGCAGCTGTCGATCATGAAGACGTCGACGGTGTGCCCCTGCTCGGCGAGCTGGCAGCCCACCTCGTAGGCCAGGATCCCGCCCATCGACCAGCCGCCCAGGAGATAGGGGCCCTGGGCGGTGAGCTGCTGCAGTTCCTCTCGGTAGGCCGTCGCCATGGCCACGAGGTCGGGTTCGAGTGCCGCGGTGGTGCCCTGGGCGAGGGCTCGGCTCTGGAAGGCGTGGACCGGGCCGGGCCAGGAACGGGCGAGCGCGGTGTAGCTGCTGACCGAGCCGCCGACGGGGTGGAAGAGGAAGAGTTCCCTGCCCGCGCTGTGGGCGGCGTCCCCGCCTGACAGTCTGACCCGGCTGCCGGTGACCTGGCCGTGGGCGCCGATGCACCGCGCCAGTGTCTGTGCGGTGGGTGCTTCGAAGACCTGCCCGAACGGCAGCTCGATGCCCAGTCGGGTACGGATGCGGTTGATCAGCCGCAGTGCGAGCAGCGAGTTGCCGCCCAGCGCGAAGAAGTCGCCGTCCGCTTCGACGGAGGGGAGTTCGAGCAGTTCGGCCCAGATCCCGCACAGCTGCTGCACGAGTTCGTCGTCGGCTCCGGGTGCGGCGCCGGTTTCGAGGGGCGGCTGCGCGGCCAGCGAGGTCAGAGCGGACGCGAGGTCCACCTTCCCGTTGGAGGTCAGGGGGAGTCGGTCCAGCACGCGGATCTGTGCGGGTACCAGGTAGTGCGGCAGTCGCGACTGGAGGTGTGTGCGGAGGGCCGCGCTGTCGATGTCCTCGTTCTCGTCCGCGACGACGAGCGCCACCAGGCGCACGCCTCCCGGCGTCGCCGTACCGGTGACGACGCACTCCCGCACTCCCGGGTGCTCGCAGATCGCCGCTTCCACCTCGCCGGGCTCGACCCGGAATCCCTGGATCTTGAGCTGGCGGTCCTCGCGGCCCAGGAACTCGATGGTGCCGTCCGGCCGGTAGCAGCCGAGGTCGCCCGTCGTGTACAGGCGCTCGCCGGTCGCGGGATGCCGGATGAACCGCTCCGCGGTGCGGCCGGTGTCCTGCCAGTAGCCGCGGCCGAGTCCTGTGCCGCCGATGTGGATGCTGCCGACGGCCCATGGCGCTCGGAGCTCCAGCCGGTGGTCCAGGACCTTCATGGTCTGGTTGCGCAGCGGAACGCCGTAGGGGATGCTCCGCCAGGCGGGATCCATCCGGTCGATCTCGTAGATGTTCGACCAGATGGAAGCCTCGGTTGCACCGCCCATCGCGATGATCCGTGCATCGGGCCAGTGGGCTCGCAGGCGGTCCGGCAGGTGGGTCGGGATCCAGTCGCCGCTCATCAGGAAGGCCCTCACCGGCGGGAGAAGGGTGCGGGGCCGCTGTTCGAGGACCTCTGCCAGCATCTGGACCAGCGCGGGTACCGAGTTCCACACCGTTGCTCCGTGCCTGACGGCGCTGTCCGCCCACCCTGCCGGGTCGGGACGGTGTGTCGCGTCCGGCAGCACCAGTGCGGCGCCGGCGGCCAGGGTGCCGAAGACGTCCCAGACGGAGAGGTCGAAGCTGAGTGACGAGATGCCGAAGACCCGGTCCTGGCAGGTGAGGGCGAGGCGGTCGTTGATGTCCTGGACGGTGTTGACCGCGGCCTGGTGTTCGATCATCACGCCCTTGGGCCGGCCGGTCGATCCTGAGGTGTAGATGATGTAGGCGAGGTCGGCCGGGTCGCCTACTCGTGCACAGGTCTGGCCGGCGGCGGGCTCCAGCCTGTCCACGCAGATGAGCGGCCGCGGGCCGAGGACGCCGATGCGGGACTCGGCGGACGACTGGACCAGGACGACGCGTGCGGAGCACTCGTCCAGCAGGTGAGCGATGCGCTCAGAGGGAAGTTCTGCGTCGACGGGGCAGTAGGCGGCGCCGGCTCGCAGCACGCCGAGGGCTGCGACGACCTGTTCCCACCCCTTGTTCATGACCACGGGCACCACGTCGCCGCGGCCGACACCCTCGGCGCCCAGCCTGCAGGCGACCGCTCGGGAGCGGCCCTCCACCTCGCCGTAGGTGAGCGTCCGCTGTGTGGTCATCACTGCGGTGCCTTCGGGCCGCAGTGCGGCCTGGCGGAGGAAGCCGTCCTCGAGTCGTTCGGCCGGCGGCGCCTGGACGGGGCCGTTGAGGTGGGCGATCAGATGGCGGTGCGCGGCCGGGACCGGGTCCGGACGGGTCTCGGCCCCGGACGGCCCGGCCAGCAGGTCCAGCATCCGCCCGTACGCCTCGAACATCAGGTCGGGAAGGCCTGAAGGGAAGGCTTCGTCGACGACGTCCCAGATGCAGTCGACACCGCCGTCAGGACCGTCGTGGAGCTGATTGTCGATCAGCACCTGGGGTGTGCGCAGATCGCTGGCCACCTCACGGCAGGCTGTCCGCGGCCGGCTGTTTCCTGCCGGAGCGGAATCCGTTCCACCTGCCTTGAGCGTGCTGGTGAAGACGTAGGGAAGTGCGGCGCGTGAGGTCCAGCCTCGTCGCGCGGCCAGCTCCCGGGTGATCTTCACACCTGCCACGTCGGCGTTCTGCAGGTCCTTCCAGACCTGGCGCTGCAGTTGCCGGGCTCGTTCCCAGAAGTCCCCGGAGCGGCCGAGATCGACCTCGAGCGGAAGGGTCGCTCCGAACTGGCCCACCACTTCGGCCATGTGGGGGCGGGTGGAGGCCCAGTTCTGGTGCAGCAGGTTCAGGCTGAAGTGCGGGGACAGCGCCCATGCTCCGAGCGTTTCAGCGAAGACGTGGCACAGCGCGGTCGTGGGCAGGACCCGGTGGTGACGGAAAGCGGCGGACAGCCGCTGCCACTGCGAACGTGTGAGCCGGTGGGTTCTGCGGGTGAAGCGGACGGAGCCGATGGCACCCGGCTGCACGGCCAGCGGCAGCTGGGGAGCGTCCGGAAGCCGGTCGAGGCGCTCTTCCCAGTAGCTCCACTGCTCCTGGTAGTGCGGTGTGTCCTGGTGCGCGAGGAGTTCGAGCCGGCAGTCACGGTAGGTCGGTTCCTGTGACGGGAGCTGGAGGGTCGGATCGTCGTAGTACGCCCGCCACTCGTCCATGACCTGGCGGATTCCGCGTCCGTCGAGCAGCAGCAGGCTCATCGAGAGGTGGACCCTGGCCCGGCGCGGCCGCAGACGGTGCACCTCGACGTGGAACAGGGGCCAGTCGGCCGGGTCCACGCCTTCTCGGCACATGCGCTCCCTGGTGCGAAGGATCGCGGCCTGCCGGCCGTCCTCGTCGAGGCCGGCGAGATCGGTCACGGTGAACCGTGGCGACGGCGTCTGCCCGTCGGTCAGGACACGCTGGGTGCCTGCCTCGGTGTCGATCACGGTCCGCAGGTGGTCGTGCCGACGCAGTACCCGGTCGAGTGCCTGCTGCGCACGGGACAGGTCGACGTTCACCATGTCCAGTTCCACGTAGTAGCTCGGCAGGAAGCCGCCGAGTTCGACCAGGTCGGAGGCACCGACCAGATAGGCCCCCTGGAGTTCCGTCAGGGGGAACGGTTCGTGGCGGGTCACCCTCCCGTCACCGTCTGGGCGGAGAGGATCTCGGCGAGTTCGGCGATCGTCGGGGCCTGGAAGAGCATGTCGACGGCGTCGTCACCGACCTGCTGGATGCCGAGTTCGGTGCGGAGCCTGGCGATGATGCGCACCGCGTGCAGCGAGTCGCCGCCGAGGTCGAAGAAGTTGTCCTCGATGCCGAAGTCGTCGCGTCCCAGCGCCTCGGTCCAGATGTCGAAGAGCTGCTGTTCCAAAGCCGTCTGCGGGGTCGTCCGCTCCGTCGGCGCCGACTCGCGCCAGGGCATGGGCAGTGCCGAGCGGTCGACCTTGCCGTTGGCGCTGAGCGGAAGCTCGTCGAGGACCAGGTAGTGGTGGGGAACCATGTAATCGGGCAGAAGGGCTGCCAGGGCCTTGTTCAGAGCCGCGGGGTCGAGGGACTCCGCACCGGAGGGCGCTCCGGCCACCAGAACGTGTTGGACCAGGGCGTCCACTGCGGGCCGGCCGTCCGGGAGGGCGGCGAATCGGGTGAATCCTGCCTTCTCCAGCTGCGCCTGCCACTGCGGGACGGACAGCAGGGTGGCTTCGCGCTGGTCCTGGTAGTTCCCGAAGCCTTCGAGGAAGGCAAAGCTGATCATGTTGAGAGGGGAGTTGACGGTGCCTTCGATGAGAACCAGGACGCCCCCGGGGGCGAGGAGCCCTCGGACCGCCTCCAGGGTTCTGCCGAGGTCCTTGGCGTCGTGGAGGACGTTCGCCCCGATGATGACGTCGGCGGAGCCCGGTGCCATGCCCTGCCCGGCCGGCTCGCCGTCGATGTCGAAGATGCCGTAGCTGACGAAGGGATAGGCGTCCTGGTAACGCTCCTTCGCGGGGATGGTGAAGGCGGTCGAGAGGTCGGTGAAGTGATAGCGGACCCGCTCGGCCGGCAGGGCCGGCAGGATGCGGTCGCACGTGGCCCCGGTCCCGGCACCCAGTTCGAGGATTCGGACCCGTCGGTCGGCGGGGAACTGCTCCACGTACGAGCGGACCAGTGCGGCTGCGGTCCGGTTCTGCAGCTCGGCGGCCGGGTTGCTCGCATACAGGGCCCGGGTCACACGCCAGTCGCCCTCGGGCAGGAGGAGCTGGAGCGGGCGGATCTCTCCTCGGAGCAGAGCGATCTGGTGGTCGATGCATGCGGTGAAGTAGTCCAGGAGAACCCGGTCGGAGCCGGTCGCCGTGAAGGCGGACAGCACCGCCTTGATCGAGCCGTCGAGCGCGTTCGCGTCCAGATCCCGCTCGGCGCGGTACTCCCCCGGGCGTCCTGTGGCGCTCAGCAGCCCTTCCGAGGCAAGGACGGACATCCACTGGCCGACGAGCCCGCGGTACAGGGGGCGGACGCCGCACCGGTCGGTGATCTCGTCCACGGTCGTGGTGTCACCCGCGGCTGCCAGGGCTCCGAGCCGGGCGAGGTTGCGTGCCATGACGGACGGGGCGAGCATCTCCAGCCGGTGCCAGAGGTCGCGGAAGGTCGTGATGGCGGGGGCGAGGTCGCCGACGGCCTGCAGGAGTTCACGCGTTCCGGCTTCGAGGGTTTCGGCCCAGAGGGAGGCAGTGTCCGCAACCGGCGCTGCCGCCACCTGCTCGTCGGGCATGACGTGCGCGACGAGTTGTCCCCGGCCCGTCGTGGGGTTGGTGCCGATGGTGAGGATCGCTTCGCCCACGCCCGGCTGGCGGCGCAGCACGGCGGCGATCTCGTCGAGTTCGATGCGGAAGCCGTTGAGCTTGACCTGGGTGTCCTCCCGGCCGAGGAACTCGATGTCGCCGCCGGGAAGGTAGCGGCCGAGGTCACCGGTCCGGTAGAGGTATTCGCCCGAGATGGGGTGGACGATGAACCGCTCGGCCGTCCGGGTGGGGTCGGCCCAGTAGCCCTTGGCCACGCCGACGCCGCCGATGCAGATCTCCCCGGTGCTCCAGACCGGGCGCGGTTCGAGTCGGTGGTCGAGGACGTGGAGGGTCTGGTTCGCGAGCGGCTTGCCGTAGGGGATGCGGCTCCAGTGCGGCGGGACGTCGGCGATGGGGTAGGTGACCGACCAGATGGACGCTTCGGTGGCACCTCCGAGGCTGATCACCTGTGCGTGCGGGTGGGTCGAGCGGATCGCGTCCGGCAGTGTGACGGGTATCCAGTCGCCGCTGAGCATGACCACTCGCAGCGTGGGCGCGGGGGCGGTGGTGGGAGCGTCCAGCCACAGGCGCATCAGGGCGGGGACGGAGTTCCAGACGGTGACACCGTGGTCCGCGACGAGTGCGGACCAGTGTGCGGGATCGTGGGCCCGGTTGGGGGCGGGCGTGATCACGGTGGCGCCGGCGGCCAGGGTGCCGAAGACGTCGTAGACCGAGAGGTCGAAGCTCAGGGAGGAGAGGGCGAGCACCCGGTCGTCCGGGCCGATGCGGAAACGCTCGTTGATGTCCTGGACGGTGTTGGCGGCGCCGCGGTGGTCGATCATCACTCCCTTCGGCCGGCCCGTGGAGCCGGAGGTGAAGATGACGTAGGCGAGGTCTTCCGGGGAAGGGCCGGTGGGGAGCGGTTCGGCGCTCTCCCCGTGCACGTCGGCGTCGTCCGGGGTCACCAGCCGTATGCCGGCGGGCCAGGCTTCTTCGTCCCGCAGTCGGGGGGTGGTGACGACGGTGTGGACACCGCCCTGGGCCAGGATCTGTGCCCGCCGTGCGGCGGGCCATTGCGGATCGACCGGCAGGTACGCGGCGCCGGAAAGGGTCACGGCGAGCAGAGCGGGTATCTGGGCGAGGCCCCTGTCCACGACGACGCCGACGAGGCTGCCGGGGCTCGCTCCGAGCGCGATCAGCCGGCGGGCCAGACGGCGGGCCGCGGTCACGGTCTCGAGGTAGGTGAGCCGTCCGTCCTCCGCGATCACCGCGATGGCGTCCGGACGTTCGGCGGCCCGGGTCTCGACGAGTCGGCAGAGGGTGGTGACGGGCAGATCGGCGGCGGTGCTGTTGGCGCTCTCCCGTTCCTCGCGTTGCCAGAGCGGCAGGTCGGTGAGGCGTTCCTGGAGGTCCCAGGCGCCGGTGTCGTCCGCGAGGCGGTGAAGGGTTGCAAGGCAGACGGCGACCAGATCGCCGGTCAGACCGTCCGGGAACTCCGTCTCCTGGATATCCCAGGTGAGGGCAAGCCCGTCTTCTTCTTCGGCGATGCGATGGTTGAGACGACATCGGGCCGGCTGCCGTATCTCCCGTCGGCCTTCGGCGGCCCGCGCGAGCTGCCGGTGAAGCTGCTCGGCGCGGGCCGCGAACGAACGGCCGGGGAGGTTGTCGACGGCGAGGCCCAGCACCGCTTCCTGGCCCGGGGCGGCCAGGTCGAGGGTGAAGTCGGCCCGCTTGGACCACAGGCTCAGCACGTCCGCGTAGACGGTGACGAGTACGGCGACCGGGGAGATGTCCCGGCGCTGGGCTTCCTGCCGGAGGGCCGTCCAGGACTTCCGGTCGACCTGTCCTCGGCGGGTGACACGTCCGGCGTGGGACGGCTCCTGGCCCTCGTACGGAGCCAGTGGCAGTTCAGGTGCGCACTGGTCATCCGGGAGGCGCAGCTCGATCCCGTTCGCCGGGATTCTCAGCAGATCGTGCAGCATTTCGAAATCTCCCCGTTCTGACACTTTCGAAATCTCCCCGTCCAGCTCGGGGCGGACGCGCCGGCTGGAATCAGCGTCGGCCGAGACACTACAAGCCGGTCAGGTCGGCGTCAAACTAATTTTGCCGTCGGACGGCCGCGCCCTGCCTCAAAACAGTCAATTCAGTGGGTTCGCCATCTCGACGCTCCGCTCCTGCGCATCCACAGTGGCCGATGTCCCTGCCGGATTCTCCGGGTGCTCACTCAGGCCGAACCGGTCGTGCAGCCGCCTCAGCAGCGGCGGCGCCCACCAGTTCGCCCTTCCCGCGAGCCGCATGAATGCCGGTACGAGCAGGCCGCGGACCAGCGTCGCGTCGACCACGACCGCCAGGGCCAGGCCGACGCCTAGCAGCTTGAGCAGGGTGAGCCCGGATGAAGCGAATGTGACGAACACGGTTCCGATCAGCAATGCGCCCGCACTCATGACACGCCCGGTTTTCTCAAGGCCGAGCGCCACAGAATGCGCGTTGTCGTCACTCCGAACGTATTCCTCTCGGATCCTCGAAAGCAGGAAAACCTCATAGTCCATGGACAGCCCGAAGGCGATGCAGAACATCAGTACCGGCATCGTCGCATCGATCATGCCGGTGGTCACAAAGTCGCCCACAAGCCATTTGAGGTGTCCGTCCTGAAAGACGTACACCATGGATCCGAAAGTGGCGGTGAGACTGAGCAGGTTCAACACGATCGCCTTCACCGGGATGAGGACGCTGCCGGTGAAGAGGAAGAGCAGAACGGCTGTCGCCACCGCAATGATGAGCAGTGCCGCAGGCAGCTTTCCGCCGGTGGTGCGTGTGGTGTCGACCAGCTGGGCCGCCTGTCCGCCGACCTTCACCGCGGCGGGCGCCCCGTCCGCGGCGCGGACGGCCGCCACGAGCTGACGGCCTTCGGGTGAGTAGGGTTCCACCGACGGCACGAGCGACAGCCAGCTTCCCGCTGTACCGGTGAACCGGCTGGAGGCGGCTGCCGGTGGAGCGACCGGCCGGCCATCGGCGTAGGAGCCGGTAAGGGTGTCCACCCGCCGGATGCCATCGAGCGTCGAGAGCCTCGCCGCATACGGCGGCAGGGCCTGCAGGGCTCCGTCGCCGGTCACACCCGGGACGACGACGGGAATGGGGTTGGTCTCCCCCACGTCGAAGTTGTCCCTGAGGTACTGGGCGGCTTGGCGGGCCGGGGAGGAGGCGGGCAGGACCCGGTCGTCGGCGAGACTGAACGATGCCGACAGGAAGGGACTGCCCAGCAGGAGCAGGAGAGCGCTGATCGCGGTCATGACCGGGATCGGACGCCGCATGACGCCCAGCGCGAGGCGCCGCCAGAATCCACTCGGCGTCCGGCGCCGGAACCGTCCGAACACGTCGAGGCTGTTCACCCGGTGACCCAGGAGGGCCAGCAGTGCCGGCAGGACGACGACGGAGACCAGGGCGGCCACGAGCACGACCGCGATGCCCCCGTAGGCGATCGAGCGGAAGAAGTACATGGGGAAGACCAGGAGCGCCGAGAGCGAGAGGGCCACGGTGACACCCGAGAACAGGACGGTCATGCCGGCTGTTCGGATCGTCGTCCGCACCGCCGCGCCGACGTCCGGATCGGCGGCCAGCTCGTCCCGGAACCTGCTGATCACAAAGAGGCTGTAGTCGATGGCGAGGCCCAGGCCCAGGGCGGTGGTGACGTTGAGCGCGAAGACGGAGACGGAGGTGGCCTCCGTGAGCAGGCGGAGAACCGCGGTGGTGGTGACCACCGAGATCCCGCCGACCGCCAGCGGCACCAGAGCGGCAGCGAGGCTGCCGAAGACGAGCACCAGGAGGAGCAGCGTGATCGGGGCGACGATCAACTCGGCCCTCAGCAGGTCGTCCGCCGACACCCGCTCGACCTCGACATAGGTCTGCGCGATCCCGGTGAACCGCAGATCCAGCCGTTCGTCGTGGATCTGCGGGACGACCCGCTTCGCGGTGGCCTGGTAGGTGCCCTCGTTCCCGCCGAGCCGGACGAGCAGCAGGCCACCGGAACCGTCCTTGGAACGCAGCGAGGCGGGCCGGCCTCCCGTCCAGTAGGAGTCCGCCGAGACCACACCGTCGAAAGTACGGATCCGGCGGACCAGTGCGTCGGCGGCCTCGGCGACCTCGGGATCCTCCGGCGCCCGACCGCCCGTCCCGGAGGCGATCACCACCAGGTTGGGCGCTCCCGTGGCGAAGTCGGCGGCAAGCGCCTCGTCGACCTGCATCGACTCCGACGACGGGTCCTGAAAACCTCCGTTGGCCAGGTGTTCCTGCACACCTGCGCCGTAGAACGCCGCCAGCGAGGCGACGAACACGGCCAGAGCCAGGATCAGGCCCCTTCTGGCCACAGCCAGTTGAGCAATGACGTTCACGAAGCTCCTTCATGAGGGCGCGCCACCGCGGTCGCACTGACGCTCTGCTCGGGCCCGGGCCGGGAACGCACCCAGGCAACGGAGAGTCCTCAAGGGCCTTGCGATAAAAGCAGTCCGAGGTCGGCTCGAGGAGATGGACGCAACTGACTGCGCATCAAGTCGAACACACTGTCCAACTTAACTACTATGACGCTTAGGGTCAAGGCTTCACTTCGCAGCCCTGGAGACACTTCGAGCCGCCCGGACAACCCCCGGCGGACTCTCCGGAAGGAGAGTAACTCATACACGACTGTTCAACTTAGCCGTTTTGCGGTATCCATATCCCGTACACCCCTGTACGAGATAGGAGCTCCTCCCATGGCTCACGCCACGCACGCCTCCGCCGGAACCCATCCCGAGCCAACCGCCGACCCGAAGCGCTGGACGCTGCTCACACTGCTGTGCCTCTCCCAGTTCATGCTGATCGTGGACGTCACCGTGATCAACGTTGCGCTCCCCAGCATCGGAGCCGATCTCCAACTGACCCGCGCAACCCTCACCTGGGCCGTCACGGCCTACACGCTCTGCTTCGGCGGGCTGATGCTCCTCGGCGGCCGCCTAGCCGACGCGTTCGGCGCCCGGCGCCTCCTGATCACCGGCCTCGTCCTGTTCACGAGCGCCTCGCTCGTGACCGGTCTGGCCGGGAACGCCCCCGTCCTGATCGGCGGCCGTCTCGCCCAGGGCGTCGGCGCGGCACTGCTGTCACCGGCCGCCCTCGCCACCATCACCCGCACGTTCCACGGCCCGGAGCGGAACAAGGCGCTGGGCATCTGGGCCATGCTCGGCGGCATCGGATTCGCGGTCGGAGCGATGCTCGGCGGCGTCCTCACCGCGGGCCCCGGCTGGAGCTGGGTGTTCTTCATCAACGTCCCGGTGGGCCTGGGGATCCTCCTCACCCTTCCCCGGCTGCTTCCCGCCTCGAGCTCACACGGCGGCCGCCGGATCGACCTGCCCGGCGCCGTCCTGGTCACGGCCGCCACCGGCTCACTCATCTACGGCCTGATCAAGGCCGGTGACGCAGGCTGGAGTTCGACGGCCACGCTGGTGCCCCTGATCGGCTCCGCCGTCCTCTACACCGCCTTCACCGTCGTGGAGCGCAAGACCTCCGCACCGCTCATGGACCTGCGCATCCTCGCCAAGCGCCCGGTCGCCGCGGGCTCGTTCCTGATGCTGATCGCCACCGGCCTGCTGCTCGGATTCGTCTTCCTCGGTTCGCTGTACCTCCAGGGCGTGCAGGAGCTCTCCGCCCTGTCCACCGGAGCACTCCTCCTGCCCGTCGCCGTCGCCACGGCGGTCGGCGCCCACCTCGCCGGCCACCTCATCGCCCACGCCGGCACCCGGCTGGTGGCCGCCGGCGGCCTGGTCGTCTCGGGATGCGGCAGCCTCGTACTCGCCACCTCCGACAGCACCGCCGGCACCATCCTGGGCCTGGCCGTCGGAGCCGTGGGCATCATCCCGGTCTTCGTGTCCGCTACCACCACGGCGCTGGGCTTCGTCTCTCACCAGGAGGCAGGCATCGCCTCCGGCGTGGTGAACACCTTCCACGAGGTCGGCGGCGCCGTCGGCGTGGCCGTCGTCTCGACCGTCGCCGCCACCGGCATCGCCCGGCACTCGGCAGCCGGCTTCCCCGCCGCCTACACCACCCTGGCCATCGCCGCGGCAGTGGCCTCGGCCATCGCCCTGGCCGTGATCCCCCGGGGAAAGCCCGACCTCCCCGAGGGCGTGCACGTCCACTGAGACGGACCACCGACGATCCCTAGACTCCGTCCATGGACTCCGAACAGCAGAACGGCGCCGCGAAGGCCCGACGGGGCACACCCGCCCACCACCCCCGTCGGGCCGACGCCGAGCGCAACATCACCGCGATCCTCGCCGCAGCCACCACGTGCTTCGGCAGGAACCCCAACGCCAGCATGACCGAGATCGCCGCAGCAGCCGGGGTCGGCCGCGTCACCCTGTACGGCCACTTCTCCTCACGGGAGGCGCTCCTCAGCGAACTGATGGAGCGCGCCCTCGCCGAGGTGGCCACCGTTCTGGACGCCACCGACCTCGACGAAGGACCCGCCGACCACAAACTCCGGGCCTTCATCCGATCCTCCTGGCAACTGCTCGACCGCAACCTGCGCATGCTGCACGCCGCCCGCCGGGCCCTGCCGGCGGAAGCGGTCCACGACCATCACGTCGGCATCCTTTCGACGATGGAACACCTCATCACCCGGGGACGGCAGGAAGGAGCATTCCGCGACGACCTCCCCTCCCACTGGCTCGTCAGCACCGTCTACGCCCTGGTCCAGGCCGCCGGCGACCAGGTCGAAGCGGGTCAGTTCACCTCCGAAGAAGCACTCGAAGCCCTCGACGCGACCCTCCTCTCCGCCCTCCGGCCCCCGACTCCCTGACGACGGCCAGGCCGCCGCGCCCACGCGCACGAGCCCGGCAGCCGACCAGGCGGTTCCACGGCGGTCGGCGCACGACGAACGGCCACGGTGACACCCTTGTACCGGTTCCTCCTCACCCCACGCTGGCTTGCCGGCATCCTCCTCGCACTGGCGGCCGTCGCCGTCTGCCTCTGGCTCGGCTCGTGGCAGCTCGGCCGCTTCAAGGAGAAGGCCGCGGCCCAGCACGCAGTACCCCTTCCAAGCGCACCGCCGGTCCCGCTCAGCCAGATCCTGACGCCACAACAGCCACTGGTGGGCACCGACACAGCCGGACGCGCGGTTACGACCAGCGGCACATACGACACGCCGAACCAACTGCTCGTACCCAACCGCACCGTGGAAGGCGTGAAGGGCTTCTACGTCCTCACCCCCCTCCGCACCAGCGACGGGCAGGCCGTAGCCGTCGTACGAGGCTGGGCGGCCAGCTCACCGACAAACGCCCGACCGCCTTCACCGCCCAGCGGACACGTGACCGTCACCGGGCGCCTTCACCCCTCCGAGAACAGCGGCAGGAACGGCGCGGTGGCCGGCGGCCTACCACCGGGCCAACTGGGCACGCTCACCCCCGCCGCACTGGTCAACATCCTTCCGTACGCCGTGCACGACGGCTGGGTCGCAGCAGACACCGCGCCCACCGGCCTCATGTCCCTGGCATCCCTGCAGCCCCAGAGCGGCGACGGCCTGAACCTGCGGGCATTCCAAAGCCTCGGCTACACACTGGAGTGGTTCGTCTTCGCAGGCTTCGTCGCCTTCATGGGATTTCGCCTGGCCCGCCACGAGGCGGAGGCAGCCGAGGACCGTGCCCTCGGTCTCGACCTGGCCGCCAGCACTCCACACTGAAGGTCTGCACGGTCCTTAAGGAACTCACCCGACTCGCCCACCAGCTCACGGCTTGAGCAACAGCCCCGAACCGCGCAACAGAGTCGCCCACACCACCGAAGCCGACCGTGCCGGCGGCGCGGCCGACCCTCGTCCCTCGCTGTCCGGCACCGTGTCAGGGGATGTCTCAGTAGGGTGCGGTGGCTGCATTGCCCGCTTCGATGGCGTCGGTCATGGCCTGGTTCATGGTGTGCAGACCGGTGCCAGCGGGTGCGGCGACGAGGCTGCCCACGACGGTGTACCACTCCTCGGCGCCGTCGTACTACACCTCCAGCACCACCTGGCTGCCGTGCAGGATGGTGCGCAGGGTGAGGTCGCCGGTGACGACGCCGACCTCGACGGTCATGACGCCGCCGGGGCCGGCGGTGGCGTGCCGGGTGACGGGGCGGCCCCTCGGGGCCGGGTCCGGGGCCGGAGGCGGTGTTGTTGGGGCGGGGCTCATCGGGGGGCTCCGGTGGTGCAGGTGTCGAGCATCTGGTTCAGCTTGACTCTGTCGGTGATCTTGATGGCTGCGGTCAGGTGCCGAGGGTTCGCCAGGACCGTGATCGGGGGATCCTCTGCTGGTCCAGGAAGGTCTGGAAGGCGGTCGGTTGTCTCGACGGGGAGGTTTCCTCGGTTGTCGGTCTGCTGCTGAGTCGTTCGATGTTCACGGCGATGGCCGTGAGTACGTGTTGCAGGTGGGCCTTCGGCTGTCCTCGGTAGCGGCAGCGGCGCATGCCGTGTCCATGGGCGAACTCGTTGATGGTGCCCTCCACTCCGGAGCGGACCGCGTAGCGGGCCTTCCACTCTGGTGTCTGCTGCTCAGTGCGGACGTGGGCTTGCAGGTCACGGAGCTCTCGCGGGGGAAAGCCCACGTTCCGGGCGCGGGCCTTGGTGCATTGGGGGCGGTCCGGGCACGGCTGGCACTGGCTCTCGGTGAACCGCGCCACGATCAGGGGCGCCGCGGCGGGTGAGGAGGTCGGGTAGGGGCCGTGCCAGCCCGCGCTGACCTGGCCGCGCGGGCAGGTGACCTGTCGGCGGTCGAAGTCGATGTGGAAGTCGTCCCGGTCGAAGCCCTCGTTCTTGCGGTGCTGGCTGGTGGGGTTGCCTGGTAGCGGCCCGGTGACGGTGACCTGGTGTTCGCGGGCGGCTCGTTCCAGGTGGACCAGGGAGGTGTAGCCGCCGTCGACCAGGTGCTCGGCGGGCAGCAGTCCGCGACGGGCCAGGCGGGTGTGGATGCCGGGCAGGGCCTGGCCGTCGTTGGTGGCGGCCGAGGTGGTGGCCACGTCCGTGATCACATTGACGCTGTCGGCGGCGCACGTCTCGGTGAGGTGGGCGGCGAAGCCCTTCCAGCGGATGATGTGGCCGTGACGGACATAGCGCGCTGTGGTGTCGTAGGGAGAGACGATCGCGGCTGAGGAAGGCGGCAACCCGCCGTCATCAGGGGTGCGCCAGCGCAGGCGGCCTGCCGCGTCGCGGTAGTAGTTCTGCACAACGACCTGTCGCAGGGCCTCGACCTGCGGTCCGGGCCGGTAGCCGGGACCGTTCTGGTGGAGGTGTTCCAGTAGTCGGTGGGCGTCGTCGCCTGTGGTGAGGATCCTGGTCTTGGGCCGGGTGGGGTTCTTGCCCAGACGCACCGGACGGCCGTAGCGACGGCCCCAGTCCTCGTCGACCAGGTCGACCAGCAGATGTCCGGCCGTGCGGGCGACTTCCTCCAGCGCGGCACGGACCGCCTCGGTGACCAGTTCCAGGCGGGTCAGGTCGCGCACCGCGGCCAGGACGTGGGTGGAGTCGGTGCGCTGCGTGGTGCGCTCGCTTACGAGTCCGGCCTCCTTCAGGCGCGCGAGCGCCAGATCGAGGAGGCGGTCGGCACGGTCGTCATGGGTGAGGCGCTCGCGGAAGTCGGTGAGCACGCTGTGGTGGAAGCCGGGATCGTCCAGCTCCATGGCCATGGCGTACTTGAAATCGATGCGACAGCGGACCGCCTCCGCCGCCTGACGGTCCGACAGGCCGAGCAGGAACTGCAGCACGCACACGGTGGCCAACTGGGCCGGCGAGAGACCGGGACGGCCATCGCGCGGATACCAGCCGGCAAAGTCCTCGTCGCACCACAGCCCGTCCAGTCGGTCCCGCACCCACATCGCCGTTGTCCCCCTCGGGTTGCTCGCCCGTGCGATCTGGGCGGTCAAAGACGGGACCTGTTCACCCGAACGGGGACGGACGGACAACGCGCACCTCACCACTGGGTCGACCTGCATCACCAGCCGCGAGCCTGCCCACTGATCACACTGCCCAGCCACGAACCACCAAGATCACCGACAGAGTCAAGCTCAGGGCGGCCTTCTTCTCGCTGGGTAAGGGTCTGTCCGGCCGCGCGTTGCAGCGCAAGTACGAGATCGGGTTCCTGACGGTGCAGAAGGCGCTGTCGTCGGCGTGGCCGGAGCCTCGGAAGAAGGCGGCGCCCCGTCAGGCTCGTCTGGATCCGTTGATCGACCAGATGCTGCGGGCGGATCTGGACGCTCCGGCTCACCGCAGGCCGGTACCCGCGCCCCTGACACCCGGTGGAACCGGGCCGCCGGCTGTCCGAGCACACGGTAAGGGGCCGAGCTTCGCTGCGTCGGTCAACCGGCGCAGGGTTGCTGCGAAGTCATCGGCGCGGAGGCCGATGCCTGCGTCGGCCGCGGCCGACCGGGCCGCCCGTCGTGGGTGCGGGGTTGCCGCTACGGGGCGAGGGGTTCGAAGTCGCCGGGCTTCCAGGTGCCGTCGAAGGCGGCCTGCTGGGGGCCGTAGATGCGGAAGTAGCTGAACCAGCCCCGGCCCGGCACGGTCTGGATCCAGCGGCCGTCGGCGCCGTCCGGTTCGGTGGGGCCGAAGTACAGGTCGACGCTGTCGGTGCCGTCCGGTTCGAGCTTGTCGAAGAGCGAGCGGAGCGCGGGCTGGCCCTGGTCGGCGTCGACCTCGGAGCGGGTCTGCGCGTCGTAGGCGGTCAGTGACCAGAACAGGCCGGCCGGTACGGGCAGGGGCACGGTGAGCCGGTAGCTCCGGCCGCCGTCGAGGTAGGTGCCGTCGGCATCGCGCAGGCCGAGCCAGTACACCGAGCCCTGGCCGACGGCGCGGCCGAACATCGCGGGTGAGGCGATGATCGCTTGGATGAACCAGCGGTCCTTGGCCTCGACGTCGAGGGAGCCCTCGCGTTCGAAGGTGCCGTTCTCCGGGCGCAGGCTCGCCCACTCCCAGGTGCGGTCGGGCCAGGCGATGCGGTCGGGGCGGTCGGAGGCGAAGGCGGTGACCAGCATCTCGTCGCGGCCCTGGCGGGCGGCGTCGGTGAGCAGCGCGGCCGTGCGCTCGTCGGGGTCGAAGGGCTTGCCGGCCTCGATGCCGAGTTCGGCGAGCAGGCCGAGCACGGGGCGTAGTTCCTCGATGGCGGGTTCGGTGTCGATCACCTGGTGCAGGACGCGCCAGTACTCCAGGTTGTCCTCCCACTTCAGGCAGGTGCAGTCGATGCTCCGGTCGCTGAAGTCGGTGACGGCGTACGGCGGCGGGCTGCCGGCCTGGGCGAGCGGGTAGAAGCGGACCGAGGTGAGGAGCTGCTTGGCCTTGTCCACGTCGCCGCCCAGGGGCAGCGCCCGCAGTGGGGCGAAGACGGTCCAGGTGTCGCTTCGGACCACCTCGTAGCCGTCGGCCGGCACCGGGCCGTCGTAGCCGGGAGGCAGCAGGAGGTGCTTGCCGCCCTTGGGGCCGTACACGCCGGGCAGGCCGAGGTCGGTGATCCAGCGGTGGTGGTGGTCGTCCACCAGCCCGACCAGCGGACCGGGTGGCAGGTCGATCACCATCGGGCCGCTCTTGCGCAGGTCGAGGATGCCGCCCGAGTACGGGGTGTCGGAGTTCAGGGTGAAGCCGAGGTGGTGCGGGCGGGCGACGAACAGCAGGGCCGTCTCGTTGTCCACGGCCCCGGCCTGCCGGGTGCCGTGGAAGATGCCCTCCATCGACACCGTCGGGTAGAAGAACCGGTACGCCTCCACCGCCCGGCGCCGGTCCCGGCGCTCCAGCGCCGCTCGCGCGCTCGGCATCGCCGGGTACCCGCCCTCGAACTCCACCTGATCCGCCACGACGACCCCTTCCGCGTGCTCCCGGGCCGCCGCACGCGGTGCGGACGACAGCCACGCCTTGCGCGCCACCCTTCCGGCCCGGAGGACGGGCCGCCATCGCGCACGGCCGAACGGTTGATCGGCGCACTGTACGAGCACACGTTCTCGTGTACCCGGCCGAGCACGCCGATGGTGGAGCGCCCGGGCGATCGCCCCCAGCCCTCCCGGGGACCGGGACGAACGGATGGTGGTGGTGTCAGACGCGCTGGAGGCCGGGCAGGGTCCAGGTCTTCCGGGCGTAGGCGTCCTCGGGGCCGTAGAGGCGGAACACGACCTCGAATCCGGCACGCCTGCCCCCCGGCATGCGATACCAACATGCCGAACCGGCACCCCACTGCCTTCAACCGCACCGACGGGTGAGGGCGGACCTGCCGGCATGAACTCGTCGAGTCGTGTCCGGACCCGGGCGAAGGGGCTGGAGATCGCTCGGCCATCGCCGGGGCGGATCAACGGCCGACGAAGTCGACCATGGTCACACCCCGGCGCAACCGGCTTGCCTGACAAGCGAGTTGCCCGACGCCCTCTCCCGGAGGACAGGTGCTCGCGTCACGTGTCGGTGCGGGTGATGGCAGGGGGTGTGTAGCGGCCGGTGAGGATGTCGGGGTGGGGCAGGTACTGACGCAGGATGAGGCGGAACAGGGCGCCGGGTCCGGTGGTGGGCAGCCAGCTGGCCTCCTTGTCGGGGCCGGGGTTCTCGCGCTGGAGGTAGAAGGTCAGTGAGCCGTCGGTGCCGTACTGCAGGCCCTTGGTGAGGGAGCCGAGGTGGTAGCGGCCGATCGGGTTCTCGACCAGGAACCCTTCGGGGTTGAGGTACATGGTCACCGACCAGAACGCGCCCACCGGCGGGAAGTCTCCGGGGGTGAAGCGGATCTCGTAGGTGTGGTCGCCGGACATCGGCCGGCCGTCGGCGTCCAGCATGGCGCCGACGTAGTACGCCTCCTGGGCCTTGTTGGCGAGCAGGCCGAGCTGGGCGACCTCCAGGCGGGAGTAGTAGTCGGTGCCCCAGTCACCGATGGTGCCGGGGTCGACCATGACCCAGCCGTTGCGGGCCGGGCCGGCGAAGGGCATGTCCGCGTAGAGGTCGCGCAGGCTGTCGGCGACCGCGCGCCGCAGGCCGTCGAGTGCGGCCGGGTGCAGGACGTCCGGGTCGAAGGACCGGTGCGGAGCGATGCCCAGCGGTGCGAGCAGGCCCAGGACGCCGGCGTCGGTGGCGGGTGGTGGGCTGGCGGTGAGGCAGTCGGCGAGCATCCGGTAGAAGTCCAGCGGGTCGCCGGTGCGGAAGTCGCGTGCCGGCGGGTTGCCGGCCGGGTCGGGGGCGGGCGCCCGCGGGTCGGCTTGGCGCAGGGCGATCCGCCCCTGGACTGCGACGGCGGCGGGCACGTCGTCGTCCAGGATGGCGACCCGGGCCAGCAGGCAGATCAGCGCGGTGGGGGCGGAGATGACGCGGGTGATGCCGGGGGGTGCGGTGCCGCGCCAGCCGGGGCCGGTGAGCAGGTAGTCACCGCCGACGGTGTCGCCGGTGCGGGTGCCGACGTAGGCGAAGCTGTTGGTGTACATGTCCAGCAGTTGCACGGTGAAGTACCGGTCCTCGACCGGCGGCACCGACAGCACCACCGCCCCGGCACTCAGGTCCACGAACGTGCGCGAGTACGGCGCATCGACGATCGGGGTGACGAAGTAGGTGTCCTCCGGCTCCGCCCGGCGCGGGGTGTGGTGCACCTCGTTGATCGCCCCCATGTGGGTGGGCGCGCTCGTGTCGACGTGCCACTCCCACAGGCTGCGGTGCATCTCCACCAGCGGGTAGCCGTAGCGGAACGCCGCCATCCCCACCCAGTACCCCTCGTCCCCGCGGGCCTTCCCGTGCCCCTGCGCGATCTGCTCCAGCAACGACTCCACGCCCACGTCCACTCCGATCGACCCCACCGAATCAGGACAAAACCTGCCCCCACCCTCGGCGGTCACCGAACCGACGGCAACCGGGCAGTCCCCGGGCGCCCCGCCCGGGGACCGGCGCGGCGGATTCACGGAAGATCCGGACCGGGCTTGATTCGCTTTGACGGACACTCCTGATCAGGGGCTTCGGCCCCGGAAGGATGATGTCCATCATGGAGAGCACGGGGGAAGAAGGCGGATTCAACCAGTCGTGAATTCTCTTACCTTGCACGCGAGTTCGGAATCCGACTGCCAGTTGGCCGCACCGGACAGTGCTGGGACAGCGCGCTCGCCGAGTCCTTCTTCGTCACGCTGAAGCACGAGCTGCTCGGCAACCGGCCGTGGCCGAGCCGGGCAGCAGCCCGCTCCGCGATATTCGAGTGGATCGAGGCCTGGTACAACATACGAAGGCTGCACGGCAGCCTCGGCTACCGCAGTCCCGCCGAGTACGAGACCGCCCTCGCGGCCTGACCACCACACCGATGGTGCCCCCTCTCTGTCAGCCTTGGGTGAGACATCCCGCTTTGTCGGGTTAGCCTGAGAGGGCCCCGAGTAGGAGTTCCACCCCTGATGACCAGCACCAATCCGTCCGCTGCCAGCCCGGCTCCCAAGCCGAAGCGCCGCACGTTCAGCCCCGAGTACAAGCTGCGGATCGTCGCCGAGTACGACGCCGCGCCCGAGGGTGAGAAGGGTGCGGTCCTGCGCCGCGAGCGCCTGTACCACTCCCACGTCACCGAATGGCGGGCCGCGCGCGATGCCGGCGCCCTGGAAAACCTGGCCGACCGCCGCACGAGCCCGGTCCGCCCGAAGAAGTCCGCCGCCGAGGCCGAGAACGAGAAACTGCGCCGGCAGGTGGAACGGCTGGAGAAGGAACTCGCCCGGAACAAGGCCGCATTGGAGGTCCTGGGAAAAGCGTCGGCGCTCTTGGAAATGATCTCCGAGAGCGCGGACTGAGGCACGCCGCCGATCCCGTCGTGGACGAGGCCTTCACCGCCGTCGAACACGAGCTGGGCATCACGGCAGCGTGCCGGCTGACCGGCCGCTCCCGGGCCACCCACTACCGCAGGCTGAAGCCGCCGCCCGCGCGCCAGCCCAGGTCCCCGCAGGTCCAGCCGTCGGCCCTGACAGCCGAAGAGCGTGATGCGGTACTGGCGTTGATGAACAGCCCCGAGTACGCCGAGCTGCCGCCCGCGCAGATCTGGGCCCGTGAACTGGACACCGGGCGCTACCACTGCTCGGTCTCCACGATGTACCGGATCCTGCGCGAACGGGGGCAGTCCGGTGAGCGCCGCCGCCAGGCCACCCACCCGGCCAAGACAGTGCCCGAACTCGTCGCCGACGGCCCATCCCAGGTGTTCACCTGGGACATCACCAAAGCAGCCGGCCCCGGCAAGGGCATCTGGTACCACGCCTACGTCATCATCGACATCTTCAGCCGCTACATCGTCGGCCACACCGTCGAGGCGGCCGAATCAGCCGAACGGGCCGAGGAGCTGATCCGCGAGACCATCGCGCGCAACGGCATCGTCCCCGAGACCGTGCACGCCGACCGCGGCACCTCCATGACCTCCAAGAAGGTCTCCCAGCTGCTGATCGATCTCGGCGTCACCCGGAGCCACTCACGCCCCAGGGTCTCCAACGACAACCCCTACAGCGAGGCACAGTTCAAGACCACCAAGTACATGGCCGACTATCCCGAGCGGTTCGACTCCCTGGCCCACGCCCGCGAATGGTTCGACGCCTTCATCTCGTACTACAACCACGAACACCGGCACTCGGGCATCGCACTTCACACGCCCGCCAGCGTCCACTTCGGCACCGCCGAGGAGATCCGCGACCAGCGGGCCGTCACCCTCGCCCAGGCCTACGCACACCACCCCGAACGCTTCGGCCGCCGCCCCAGACCACCCGAGATCCCGCCGACGGCGTGGATCAACGACCCCGCCAAGCGCCGCGAGCCCGCACCACAAACCTCATAGCCTCACGACCGTCTCACTGGACTTGAAATCTTCCGGCCCGTCAAAGCGGAGCAAGCTCACGCCTTCATAACGGTGGACGGAGCAGCTCAAGGTCACTCGCATCCGCTTCACCCACACGCTACCGTGCCAGCCTGTCGAAAATGTCATCGTCCTTGCAGAACAGACGTGTTGAGGAATCTGGTCGTGTTACGTTCATGGGGTTGGAGATCCGCCGTCGCGCTCTGCGTCGTCCCCGTCGTGGGCCTGACGACAGTAGCGCTCGTCTCAGGGTTCGGGTCGGCAGATCCGGTGGCCAGTGTGCTCGGCGCCCTGAGTGCCCCCGCGGGTCTTCTCCTGTCCTTCTACATGCTCCGCCGTACGGAGGCCGCCGCAGACCCGGGCACCCTGGTGCAGGTTCTCGCCAGTGCCGTGCTCACCGCCGAGACCCGCCAGCGGGCGCAGCTGATCGGTCCCGGCGCGCATCGCATCGATCTGGCGTTCAGTCATCGGGTCGAGCCTGCGAACAATGCTCAAGGCGCGCAATTGGCAGGCACGCTGACTGATGTTGTCGACTACTACCAGAGGCTGCGTCCGGCTCGGCTTGTCATCACCGGCGAGCCGGGGGCCGGCAAGACGTTGCTGGGCCTTCCCCCGCGGAGGTGGACACGCGTCGGGTTGGTTATGCAGCCAGCGTGAGCCTATCGGACTCCCGCCGGTACTGGTTTTCGTAGGCTATGGGGCTGAGCTGTCCGTTGGCGGAGTGCCTGCGGCGGGTGTTGTAGCGGGTGAGCCACCGGAAGACGGTGCGTCGGCAGAGTTCCGTTCCCGGGTAGTGGTGGGCCCCGCGTAGGGTCTCGCGCTTGAGGGTGGCGTGGAAGCTCTCGCAGGCGGCATTGTCGGCGGAGGTGCCCACCGTGCCCATGGACTGGGTGACGCCCAACTCGCCGCACAAGTCGGCGAATTCACGCGATGTGTACTGGGCTCCGTGGTCTGAGTGAAAGATCGCGCCGCCCAGGCCGCCGCGGGTGGCGGCAGCCATCCGCAGGGCATCGGCAACGAGTTCGGTGCGCATGTGGGCGGCGACGGACCAGCCCACGACCCGGCGGCTGAAGCAGTCCAGGACGGTGGCCAGGTAGAGGAAGTCGCCTTCACCGGTGGGGAGATAAGTGATGTCGCCCATGTACTTCAGGCCGGGCGCGGGGGCGGTGAAGTCCCGCTGGAACAGGTCCGGCACCGGTGTCGCCGACGGCTCGGGGATCGTGGTGCGGACCCGCTTGCGCAGGCGTATGCCCTGGATGGAGAACTTGCGCATCACGCGGGCCACTCGTTTCTCGTTGATTTTCCGGCCGTCGGCGCGGAGCTCGGCGGTGACCCGCGGGGAGCCGTAGGCGCCGTCGGAGTCGGCGTGGACGGCCCGGATCTGTTCGGCCAGGGCCTGGTCGGCGGCCTCCCGCGCGGTCCGCGCGTCGGCCCCGCCCCGCCACTTGTAGTAGCTGGAGCGGTTCACGCCCAGCACCTGGCACAACCGCTTCACGCCGAAGGCGTCCCGGTGGTCGTGGACGAACTGGAAGCGGTTCACCAGTTCGTCTCGCCGGCGAAATACTTGGCCGCCTTGCGCAGGATGTCCCGCTCGGTGGCCAGCTTCCGCTCGCTCGCCTCAAGCTCGGCCACCCGGGCCTCCAGCTGCCGGATCCGCTCGTCCGAGTCGGCGGACGGTGCCGGCTGTCCCGTCCGGGCCGGCGCTGCCCCACCTGCCCGAGCGGCCGCCGGGGCCCCGACGCGACGTTCCCGGTCCCGCAGCACCCAATCGCGCAGCGTCGCCCTGTTAATGCCCAGGTCGGCGGCGATGCTCTTGTAGGTCGCCCCGGGCGTGGACTCGTACAGGGCCACGGAATCGGCCTTGAACTCGTCCGAGTAGTCCTTCATCGCCATCGGCGGTGTTCTCGCTTCCTCCGGATCAAGCAGATCCAGTATCAGCGTGTCCGCTACTCAGGGGGAGGCCCCGCTGGCGATCGAGCTCGTGCTCGGCCTGCTCATCCATCCTGATCGGATCCCGAACGAACGCGTCCCGGTGCGCTGTTCGCTCGCCGGGTGGGATCCGGCGCTGTCCCTGCAGACCTTTCTCGTCGAGCAGATCCACGAGCAGTTCCGCAGTCAGGGCATCACCCGCCGCGATGCACAGCACCTCGTCGACCGCCACCAGGTGCTGCCCGTACTGGACGGGTTGGACGAGATGGATGTCGCCACTGCCCCCGCTGCGCGGCGTCGTGCCGTTCGGGCTCTGAAGCAGCTCAACGCCTATCAGGCGCCGACAGGCAGTGCGCCAGTGATCCTCACCTTGAGCTGCTCCGGCTTTCGTGGAGTCCCTGATGTCTGGGTTTGTTACGATCCAGGCGTAAGGAGAACCACGAGCAATGCCAGCACCACGCAAGTACCCCGATGAACTCCGCGAGCGCGCCGTTCGGGAGGTCCGTTCGACCGGCCGGCCCGTCGCCCATGTGGCCCGCGACCTGGGCATCCACAAGGAGGCCCTGCGGTCCTGGGTCCGTCAGGCCGAGGCCGACGCCGGTGAGCGTGACGACCGCCTCACCACCGTCGAGCAGGACGAGCTGAAGGAACTCCGCAAAGAGAATGCCGAGTTGAGACGGGCCAACGAGATTCTCAAGGCCGCCAGCGTGTTTTTTGCCCAGGAGATCGACCGTCCCCGGACGAGGCCGAGCTGGGGGTACCCCCTCTGGGGGAGTGATAGACCACCTGCGAGAGGGCTTCGGGGTCGATCCCGTATGCCGGGTGCTGGACCTGTCTGCGTCGACGTACTTCGCGCGCAAGGTGCGGCCGAAGTCGGCCCGCCGTCTGCGCGACGAGGAGCTGATTGTGCTGGTCACAGCGGTGTGGGAGGACTCCGGTCGCACCTACGGGGCCCGCCGCATCACCCGCGCGCTGGTCCGGGCCGGGCACGAGGTGGCGCGCTGCACCGTCGAGCGGCTGATGCGCGAGCTCGGCATCGAGGGCGTGATCCGAGGCCGGCGCCGCCGCACCACGATCCCGGAGCCGGCCGCACCCCGCCCGCCGGACCTGGTCAACCGCCGCTTCGCCGCCGGGCGCCCGAACCAGCTGTGGCTGGCCGATCTGACCTACGTGCGGACCTGGTCGGGCTGGGTCTACGTCGCGTTCGTCCTGGACGCGTACTCCCGCCGGATCGTGGGCTGGCAGATCGCCGATCACATGCGAACCGACCTGCCGCTGGACGCGCTGGAGATGGCACTGTGGCGACAGAAGATCAAGAAGGACGCCGAACTCATCCACCACAGCGACCGCGGGTCGCAAGGCGGATTCAACCGGTCGTCGCAACACCTTGATCACGGAGGTTTGCGATGGGACGGGGCCAGAGGCAGAAGGTGCCGGCGGGAGCGCGACGTCAGTGGGCAGCGGATCGGGCGATGCGACCACCGATGCGTTCACCGGGGCGGCCGGAGCCGTCTCGTGCAGTGCAGCGGGACTTCTGGCAGCGGATCGCGTCGGGAGTGACGACGGCAGAGGCCGCGGCGGCTGTCGGTGTTTCATGGCCGGTCGGATCCCGGTGGTTCCGTCACGCTGGGGGGATGCCGCCGATCAGCCTGGATGAGCCCACGGGCCGCTATCTGTCGTTCGCTGAGCGTGAGGAGATCGCGCTGCTACGCGCCCAGGAGTTCGGCGTGCGCGAGATCGCCCGCAGGATCGGCCGCGACCCGGGCACGATCTCACGCGAGCTGCGCCGCAATGCGGCGACCCGGGGCGGCAAGCCGGTCTACCGGGCTTTGGTGGCGCAGTGGAAGGCCCAGCAGGCGGCGAAGCGCCCGAAGACCGCGAAGCTCGCAGGCAACGACCGGTTGCGTGAGTACGTGCAGGACCGGCTCGCCGGCAGTGTCCGTCGCCCCGACGGCACGATCGTCAGCGGGCCGGAGACGAAGACGTGGAAGGGGCTGAACAAGCCGCATCGGCAGGACCGACGATGGGCAACGGCATGGAGCCCGGAACAGATCTCGCACCGGCTCCGTGCCGACTTCCCCGATGATGAGTCCATGCGCATCAGCCATGAAGCGATCTACCAGGCCCTGTTCATTGAGGGCCGTGGCGCGCTCAAGCGGGAACTGGTCACGTGTCTGCGCACCGGCCGGGCGCTGCGGACTCCCCGCGCACGGTCGCAGAACAAACCCCAGGGGCATGGGGCCTCCCCCTGAGTAGCGGACACGCTGATACTGGATCTGCTTGATCCGGAGGAAGCGAGAACACCGCCGATGGCGATGAAGGACTACTCGGACGAGTTCAAGGCCGATTCCGTGGCCCTGTACGAGTCCACGCCCGGGGCGACCTACAAGAGCATCGCCGCCGACCTGGGCATTAACAGGGCGACGCTGCGCGATTGGGTGCTGCGGGACCGGGAACGTCGCGTCGGGGCCCCGGCGGCCGCTCGGGCAGGTGGGGCAGCGCCGGCCCGGACGGGACAGCCGGCACCGTCCGCCGACTCGGACGAGCGGATCCGGCAGCTGGAGGCCCGGGTGGCCGAGCTTGAGGCGAGCGAGCGGAAGCTGGCCACCGAGCGGGACATCCTGCGCAAGGCGGCCAAGTATTTCGCCGGCGAGACGAACTGGTGAACCGCTTCCAGTTCGTCCACGACCACCGGGACGCCTTCGGCGTGAAGCGGTTGTGCCAGGTGCTGGGCGTGAACCGCTCCAGCTACTACAAGTGGCGGGGCGGGGCCGACGCGCGGACCGCGCGGGAGGCCGCCGACCAGGCCCTGGCCGAACAGATCCGGGCCGTCCACGCCGACTCCGACGGCGCCTACGGCTCCCCGCGGGTCACCGCCGAGCTCCGCGCCGACGGCCGGAAAATCAACGAGAAACGAGTGGCCCGCGTGATGCGCAAGTTCTCCATCCAGGGCATACGCCTGCGCAAGCGGGTCCGCACCACGATCCCCGAGCCGTCGGCGACACCGGTGCCGGACCTGTTCCAGCGGGACTTCACCGCCCCCGCGCCCGGCCTGAAGTACATGGGCGACATCACTTATCTCCCCACCGGTGAAGGCGACTTCCTCTACCTGGCCACCGTCCTGGACTGCTTCAGCCGCCGGGTCGTGGGCTGGTCCGTCGCCGCCCACATGCGCACCGAACTCGTTGCCGATGCCCTGCGGATGGCTGCCGCCACCCGCGGCGGCCTGGGCGGCGCGATCTTTCACTCAGACCACGGAGCCCAGTACACATCGCGTGAATTCGCCGACTTGTGCGGCGAGTTGGGCGTCACCCAGTCCATGGGCACGGTGGGCACCTCCGCCGACAATGCCGCCTGCGAGAGCTTCCACGCCACCCTCAAGCGCGAGACCCTACGCGGGGCCCACCACTACCCGGGAACGGAACTCTGCCGACGCACCGTCTTCCGGTGGCTCACCCGCTACAACACCCGCCGCAGGCACTCCGCCAACGGACAGCTCAGCCCCATAGCCTACGAAAACCAGTACCGGCGGGAGTCCGATAGGCTCACGCTGGCTGCATAACCAACCCGACGCGTGTCCACCTCCGCGGGGGAAGGCCCCATGTCACCGCGAACGTCGTCCTCAGCGAACGCCCCGCCGAGGCCGGGGACCGGGCGGTCCCCGGACACTGGGAAGGCGATTTGATCATCGGGACGGGCCGCTCCGCGATCGGCACGCTTGTCGAGCGCTGCAGCCGCTCCACGCTCCTGGTGCACCTGCCCCGGCTCGACGGCTGGGGCGACAGCCCGCCCGCGAAGAACGGCCCCTCGCTCGGGGGCTATGGCGCGATCGCGATGAACGCGGCGCTCACCACGTCGATGACGCAGCTGCCCGAGCAGCTACGCAAGACCCTCACCTGGGACCGCGGGAAGGAACTCTCCGGTCATGCCCAGTTCGCTCTCGATACCGGGACGAAGGTGTTCTTCGCCGATCCGCACTCACCCTGGCAACGACCGACGAACGAGAACACGAACGGGCTACTGCGTCAGTACTTCCCGAAGGGCACCGATCTCTCCCGCTGGTCGTCCACGGACCTCGAAGCCGTCACCATGGCGATCAACAACCGGCCCCGCAAAGTCCTCGGCTGGCGGACACCGGCCGAGGTCTTCGAAGAGCAGCTACGCTCGTTGCAACACCCCGGTGTTGCAACGACTGGTTGAACTCACCCAATACGTGTCCATTCGCTACACGGAGCGACTGGCCGAGGTCGGCGCCTCAGCGTCGGTCGGATCCGTCGCGGACTCGTACGACAACGCGATGGCAGAGGCCCTGAACGGCACATTCAAGGCCGAACTGATCGAACATCAGGGGCCATGGCGGGACTTCGACGAGGTCGAGCGGGCCCTCTTCCAGTGGGTCGCGTGGTACAACGGTGAACGACTCCACTCCGCCCTGGGCTACGTCCCGCCCGACGAGTACGAACAGGCGTACCGGGCGAGCCTGGAGCCAGTCCCGCAGACCGCTTGATCACACGATCGCGGACTCCACGAAACTCGGGGCAGCTCACTCCACGACGGCGTGGGCGCGGGCGAGCGCGTCCAGCCACTGCGGCTGGTGCGAGCCGGCGATCCCCCACATGTGCCGGACGTTCGTGGCGATGACCGAGTACTTCCAGCCGGTCCGCTTCTCGAAGGCGGTCAGCTTCTTCTGGTGCCGCCCGGCAGGGCGGACCCGGCGCACGAGCAGCCGCATGCCGACGGGCCAGCCGGGCCGGGTGTTCAGGCCGGTCAACTCCGCGACGCTGTAGCCCTCCTGGACCTCTCCGCTCTGCCGTAGGGAGGTCTCCCACGCACTGTCCGGCAGCTTCGCGATCGCCTTCTCGTCGTCCTCGGTGATCGTCCAGCCGACCAGGTAGCGCACCGTGTGTCGGGCGGTGTTCAACGCCTCCAGGTGTTCCAGCAGGTCATGGGTGGCGCCCGCGCCGTCGATCCTCACCAGGATCTTCGCGGCGCTCGAGCCCGGGATCTGCCCGAGCGCGGCCGTGAGCACGGTGATGTGGTCGGCGACGGTGTTGGAACCGGCGTTGCCCGGCCGCAGCAGCATCGACAGCGACTCCTGCGTGTTCGCGCACCAGCACGCGAGCGGGTGGAAGCCCCACGTCTTCTTGAACGTGACCGCCGACCCGATCTTGTTCGAGGAGGACAGGATGATCGTGGCGTCGACGTCGATGACGATCCACCCGGTCAGCCGCTTGCCCGCCACGGCCAGCCAGGGGAAGCCACCGGGCCGCAGGTGCAGCAGGCCCCACACGTGCCGGCGGACCCGGGCGCGGGCCTTCGCGATCCGGTTCAACTGCGGCTCGTCCAGTACGGCCAGGGCTCGGTGCGTCGTGGTGTCCGAGGCCGCAGTGCCGAGGAGGGCGGTGTGGTGGATCTGCAACTGCTCGGCCTCGGACAGGTTTTTCGCCCCGAGCACGATCGCGCCCGCCAGCCCGAGCAGCACATGCGCGCGGTCGCGCCAAGTCGCACTACCGCCGCCCGGCCACAGGCGGCCCAGCGCGGCGGTCAGCCCGACGCGGTCCGCGACCTGGTGCAGCAGCACCACCCCGGCGTGCCCGACCAGCCCTTTCCCGTCGGCGGCCACAGACAGCCGCCGGTCCCACCCTGTACGCTCGCTCACCAGAAGGGTGCTCCTGATCCTTGCTCGGATATGACGTCGCAATCACATCCTTGCAGGTCAGCAGTACCCTTCTCTAACTTTGCGTCAGATCACCCTGCCCGGTTGAATACCCAAGGTTGAGCCTCTTTCATTTCGCCGTGGGCGTTCTCCGGGTGCGGGGCCGGCCCGAGCGCGGTGGCGCCCGGGCCGGCGGACCCGGAGCGGCTACCAGCGGCGGCGCGGCGGCGGCGGCGGCGGGTTGAGCTTGGCGGCGAGCGCGGAGAGGAAGGTGGGGAGCTTGTCGACCATGTTCTTGGGGACCGGGGTGGTCTGGACGGTGCCCCTCCTCACGTCCTCGACGACGAGGGCGTAGGTGCCGTTCTCCTCGATGAGTTCGGCGGCGAAGAGCAGCGTCTGTGTGGAGGTTCCCATCAGTGCTCCTGGTTCTGGGTGTCGTTGAGCCAGGCGGTCCACGCCTTGGTGTCCTGTTGCTCGTCGGTGTCCTCGGCGAACAGGTGGTGGCCGACCCAGATCGGCACGTTCCAGGTGCTGCCGTTGAAGAACCGGTACAGGGCGTCCGGGCCGCGCAGGCCGACGAAGTCGTCGCTGAGCCAGTCGACGACCACGTCCACGGGGTCACTGCCCGGGCCGGGGGAGAGAAGCGTGAACCGGTCGCCGACGGCCGCGTCGTCGGCGAGGCCGAGGCGTCGGCGCAGGGCGGCGAAGTCGGCCGGCTCGGCGGTGGGTTCGGGGCGCTGGGCCCTGACGTAGGCGGCGGGGCGGCCGGCGAAGTGCCGGAGGTACTCGGCGAGGCCGTGCTGGTAGAAGTCGACGTGCTTCTCGGCCGCGTCCGTCTTGGCGTCCCAGGCCCACGCCTCGTCGACGACGCCCGTGTGCACCCAGTGGATCCCCATCCGCAGGTGGCTGGATCCGCCGTCGGCCGGCTCGATGCGGTAGCTGAGCGTGTTGGAGAATCCGCCGTCCTGGGTGGCCCGGACGGCGAAGTGCCGCGGCGGTTCCCAGGCCACGACGGTGGCGTCGCCCCGGGTGGCCTTTCCGCCGACGCGCGGCTCGACCTCCATCGGGTAGAGCCAGCCCAGGTTGCCGGCGCCGGTGGCCACCGCGTCCCAGACCTGCTGGGGCGTGGCGGGCAGGTCCTGTTCCCGGCGGACCTCGAACTCTCGGGCCATGGTCGGTACTGCTCCTTCGTCGTGGTTCACGGTCGGTGGGCGAGCGGGAGGGTGCACAGCCGCCGTTGCAGCGGGTTGGGCCGCCAGTCCAGCTCCGCTCCGTCGGCCAGCCGCAGTTCGGGCAGCCGGCGTACCAGCGTGCCGACGGCGACCTCCGCCTGGAGCTTGGCCAGCGGGCCGCCGAGGCAGAAGTGCGGGCCGTGGCCGAAGCTCAGGTGGCGGTTGCCGGGCCGGGACAGGTCGAGCCGGTCGGGGTCCTCGAAGCGTTCGGGGTCGCGGTTGGTCGCACCGAGGAACAGGTACACCAGCTCGCCCTCCCGCAGTGTCCGCCCGCCGATCTCCAGGTCCTGCGCGACGACCCGGACGATCGCCTGGGTCACCGTGTCGTAGCGGGCCAGTTCCTCGACGGCGTCGCGGATCAGGTGCGGGTCCGCGCGCAGCCGGGCCAGCTGGTCCGGGTGGCGCAGCAGGGCGAGCGCGCCGTTGCCGATCAGGTGGGTGGTGGTCTCGTCTCCGGCGGTGATGAGGACGAAGCAGGTGGACAGCAGTTCGGAGTCGGTGAGCCGGTCGTCCTGCGCCTGGGTGGCGACCAGGGCGCTGATCAGATCGTCGCCCGGTTCGCGCCGGCGCTGCCGGATGAGCCCGGACAGGTACTCCTCGTACTGTTCGATCGCCGCCTCGGACTCGTCGATGTCCTCGGCCAGGCGGCCGAAGCGCTGGAACCAGCTCTTGACCTGCGGCCGGTCCTCGTCCGGGATGCCGAAGAGCTCGCAGACGACGGACATCGGCAGTGGGGAGGCGACCGCCTCGATCAGGTCCATGGTCGGCCCGGCCGCGACCGCCTCGTCGACGAGGTGGTCGACGATCCGCTGGACGCCGTCGCGCAGGGCCTCGACGCGCCGGGCGGTGAAGGCTCTGTTGGCCAGTTTGCGCAGCCTGGCGTGGTCCGGCGGGTCGGTGTTGGTCATCACCCGGCCGAGTCGGTCGGTGAGCCGGCTGAGTGCTTTGAGGTCACCGCCGAGCGCTGTGTAGGCGCGGGTCATGCGGTCCCGGTCGTTGGACAGCCGCGGGTCGCCCAGCGCCGCCTCGACGTCGGCGTACCGGGTGAGGTACCAGATGCCCTGGGTGCTGCGGTGGACCGGGTCCTCGCGCCGCATGCGGGCGTAGAACGGGTACGGGTCGCGCCGGGCCTCGGGGGTGAAGAGGGCCGCGGCAAGGTCGCCGGGCCGGGCGGGGCCCGCGGTGTCGCGGGCCCCGTCCAGGGTGTCGGTGGAGGTCATGTCGGCCGCGCTACCGCTGGGCGTCCATGGCGTCGGCGAGGCTCCTGGGCCGCATGTCGGTCCAGGCCCCCTCGACGTACTCCAGGCAGGCGGCGTGGGTGTCGGGGCCGTGGACGACGGCCCAGCCGTCCGGGACGTCCGCGAACTGCGGCCAGAGCGAGTGCTGGTTCTCGTCGTTGACGAGGACGAGGAAGGTGCCGTCCTGGTCGTCGAAGGGGTTGGTCATGGGTCAGTCCTCCTGGGGGGAAAGGGTGGTGTCACGGGCGTCGCGGGTGGCGCCGGCGATCCTGGCGGCCAGGATCGGTCCGATCTGGGCCAGCGAGCCCGCCTGGGTCATCTGGTCGTGGCGGGTGGTGATCTCGTGCGATTCGATCCGGCCCGCGATGTACGGGCGCCAGACCTCCGGACCGGCGTCGTCGTCGCCCCGGTCGATCGTGGAGTTGAACAGCAGCAGGTCCCCGTCGTACCGGCCGGGGACGAAGTCGACCGCCAGCTTCGCGTTGTTGATCATGATCTGGACGATCACCTCGATCTGCCGCTCGTTCAGGCCGGCCAGCGCGCTGCCGCGCCGGTTCAGCACCTCGGCGACCTCGGCGTAGGTGATCTCCCGGTCTCCCAGTTCGTCCGGGTCGACGTCGAGCACCCCGACGAGCACGTCCCGCACGGTGGGTACCGGCTCCTCCTCGAACCGCACGTCCTTCACCGGGTAGGCGTCGAGGATCGCCAGCAGTGCGGTCCGTTCGCCGCGCGCCTGGAGTTCGCAGGCCAGCGCGTGGGCGATCAGTCCGCCCGCGGACCAGCCGAGCAGCAGGTACGGGCCCTGCGGCTGGACCTTCTGGACGTGGTCGGCGTAGTCGGCCGCCATCCCCTCGTAGGAGGTCGGCAGCGGTTCGGGCCGGCCGAGGCCGCGCGCCTGGAGCGCGTAGACCGGGTGCTGCGGGCCGAGGTGGTTCAGCAGCCCGCTGTAGGACCAGCTGATGCCGCCGCCGGGGTGGACGCAGAACAGCGGGGTGTCCGGCCCGGTCGAGCGCAGTGGCAGCAGCACGTCCAGTGCGTCGGCCTGGTCGTCCATGGCGAGGCGTTCGGTGAGCCCGGCCACGGTCGGCGCCTCGAACAGCATCCGCAGCCCCAGTTCCAGACCGAGGGTCTCGCGGACCCGGGAGGCCAACCGGGCGGCCAGCAGCGAGTGCCCGCCCAGGTCGAAGAAGCCGTCGTCGATGCCCACCTGCTCCCGGCCGAGGACTTCGGCGAACAGGCCGCACAGCAGTTGTTCCTGCGGCGTCCGGGGGCCGCGTCCGGCGCTCGACACTCCGTAGTCGGGGGCGGGCAGGGCGGCCCGGTCGAGCTTGCCGTTGGCGGTCAGCGGCAGCGCGTCCACGACGACGAACGCCGCCGGCACCATGTAGTCGGGCAGGTCGCGGCGCAGCCGGGTGGACAGTTCGGCCGTCTCGGGCCCGCCTTCGGGGGCGGGCACCAGGTAGGCGACCAGCCGCTTGTCGCCCGGCCGGTCCTCGCGGGCGACCACCGCCGCCTGGGCGATGTCGGGGCAGGCCGCCAGGACGGCTTCGATCTCTCCGGGCTCGATTCGCAGACCGCGCAGTTTGACCTGGTGGTCGACGCGTCCGGCGAAGTCGAGCGTCCCGTCGGGAAGCCACCGGGCGAGGTCGCCGGTGCGGTACATCCGGCGTCCGGCCGGCCCGTACGGGTCGGCGGTGAAGCGCTCCGCCGTCAGGCCGGGTCGGCCGAGGTAGCCGCGGGCCACGCCCGTCCCCGCGAGGTACAGCTCGCCGACCATGCCGGTGGGCACCGGTTGCAGCCGGTCGTCGAGCACGTAGGTGCGCATGTTCGCCATCGGGCCGCCGATCGGCACGGTCGCGGCGTTCTCGGGGAGGTCGTTCACGAGGTGGCGGGTGGCCAGGGTGGTGGCCTCGGTGGGCCCGTAGCCGTTGACCACCTCGATGCCGGGGCAGGCGGCGAGCACCCGGGCGGCGGCGGCCGGGGAGACCACGTCGCCGCCGGTCCACACCTCGCGCACCCCGGCGAGCAGGGCCGGGCGTTCCTCGGCGACCAGCCGGAACAGTCCGGCGGTCAGCCACAGTCCGGTCACCCCGTGCGTGGCGATCGTGTGCTGCAGCAGGTCGAGGTCGAGCTGCTCGGGCGGGGCGACCACGACCCGGCCTCCGTTGAGCAGCGGCACCCACAGCTCGTAGGTCGAGAGGTCGAAGGCCGTCGGGGAGTGCATCAGTACCCGCTCGTGCCCGCCGCCGCGCCATTCGGAGCTCAGTGCGAGGCCCGCGACGTCGCGGTGGGTGACGGCCACGCCCTTCGGCCGCCCGGTGGAGCCGGAGGTGTACATGATGTACGCCAACTGGTCGGTTTCGCAGGGGACTTCGGCGTCGGACGGGTCGGCGGCCGCGGACTGCTCCAGTGCGGTGAGCACCTCCGGGGTGAGCACCAGGGCGGCTCCGCTCTCCCGCATGATCAGCTCGATCCGGGAGGAGGGGAAACGCGGGTCCAGCGGCACGTAGGCGCCGCCCGCCTTGACGATCGCCAGAATCGCCACGACCAGCTCCGCCGAGCGGGGCAGCATGACCGCGACCGGCGTCTCCGGCCGCACGCCGTGGCGGACCAGCGTCCCCGCCAGGCGGCCGGCCCGCCGGTCGAGCTCCGCGTAGGTCAGCCCGGTACCGCCCGCCACGACCGCGAGTGCGTCCGGGCTGGCCCGCACCTGGTGGGCGAACAGCTCCGGGAGCGGGGCCGTCGGCAGCTGTGCGGCGGTGTCGTTGAAGCCGTGCAGCAGGCGGTGGCGTTCCGCACCGGACATCAGGTCGATCCGGCTGATCGGCCGGTCCGGGTCGGCGGCGGCCGCGCGCAGCAGGCGGGCCAGGCGTTCGAACAGGAGCTCCACGGTGGGCCCGTCGAACAGGTCGGTGGCGTACTCCACCGCGCCGACCAGGCCGTCCGCGATGGGGGCACCTCCCGGGCCGCCAGGCCCGGGGGGACCGTCCGGGCGGAACTGCTCGGCCAGGCTGAACGTCAGGTCGACCCGGGAGGTCCCGGTCGGCGCCTCCAGGTGGCCGGTCTCCAGCCCCGGCAGCGCGAACTCGCCGAGCGGCGCGTTCTGCAGGGCCAGCATGACCTGGAACAGCGGGTGGTGGGCCAGCGACCGCACCGGGTTGGCCACCTCGACCAGGTACTCGAACGGCACGTCCTGGTGGTCGTACGCGGTGAGCGCCTTCTGCCGGACCCGGCCGAGCAGTTCGGCGAAGGACGGGTCGCCGCCGGTGTCGGTGCGCAGCACCAGGGTGTTGACGAAGAACCCGACGAGCTCGTCCAGCGCCTGGTCGGTACGGCCGGCGATCGGGCTGCCGATCGGGATGTCCGTGCCGGCGCCGAGCCGGGTGAGCAGCGCGGCGAGGCCGGCCTGGAGCACCATGAACATGCTGGCACCGCGCGCGGCGGCCAGATCCCGCAGGGCCTGGTGCAGTTCGGGGTCCATCCGGACCACGACCCGGTCGCCCCGCTGGGAGGCCACCGGCGGCCGGGGCCGGTCGGCGGGTAGTTGCAGCTGCTGCGGCAGGTCGGCCAGCTCGCCCTTCCAGTAGCCGAGTTGGCGGGCGAACAGGCTGTCCGGGTCGGCGGTGTCGCCGAGCAGGTCGCGCTGCCACAGCGTGTAGTCCGCGTACTGCACGGGCAGCGGGGGCCACTGCGGCTCCTCGCCCCGGCAGCGCGCCGCGTAGGCGGTCGCGAGGTCGCCGGAGAGCGGCCCCATCGACCAGCCGTCGGCGGCGATGTGGTGCACCACGACCAGCAGGACGTGCCGGTCGGGGGTGAGGGCGTACAGCTCGGCCCGCACCGGTGGTTCCGTGGCCAGGTCGAAGCCGCGCCGGGCGGCGGCCGCCAGCCGATCGGCCAGCCGGCTCTCGTCGAGCTCGACCACCGGCAGCGCCGGACGGGCCTGGGAGGCGTCCAGCACGACCTGGTACGGGACGCCGTCGGTCTCACGGAAGACCGTTCGCAGGCTCTCGTGCCGGGCGATCACGTCGGCGAGTGCGGCGTGCAGGGCCGGCCGGTCGAGGCGACCGGTCAGGCTCAGCGCGAGCGGCATGTTGTAGGTGGCGCTCGGCCCGTCCATCCGGTGCAGGAACCACAGGCGGCGCTGGGCGAAGGACAGTTCGACGCGCTCCTGGCGGGGCCGGGCGGTGAGCGTGGGCCGCGCCGTGCCGGAGCCGTCGAGGCGGGCCGCCAGGGCGGCCACGGTCGGGGTCTCGAACAGGGTGCGGACCTCCAGCTCCGCGCCGAGGGTCGCCCGGACGCGGGAGGCGAGGCGGGTCGCCAGCAGCGAGTGCCCGCCGAGGTCGAAGAAGCTGTCCTCGACGCCGACCTGGGCCAGGCCGAGCACCTCGGCGAACAGCTCGGCGAGGAGCTGTTCCTGCGGGGTGCGCGGCGCCCGCCCGGCTCCGGCCGGGCCGGGGTCGGGGGCGGGCAGGGCCCGGCGGTCGAGTTTGCCGTTGGCCGTCAGCGGCAGTGCTTCCAGCGCCACGAACGCAGCCGGGACCAGGTGGTCGGGCAGCCGCCCGCGCAGCCAGTCACGCAGTTCGCCGAGCAGGGTGCCGGTGCCGCGGCTGCCGACCGGGCGGTTGGTCAGCGCCGACAGCGCCCGGCCGGCGGTGCCGGCCGACGGGAACGGTACGGCCGGGGAGCCGTGGTGAGTCCGCGGGTCGGCGAGGACGACGTCCAGGGCGTCGGCCGCGGTGGCCGACCAGGTGACGCCCACCCGGCGGTCGAACTCCGCGCCGAGGGCGTGGAAGTCGTCCGGGTCGGGGAGGTCTCCGTCCTCCGGGGCGTGCAGCCGCTCCAGCAGCTCGGCGAGCGTCCCGTCGCCGTCCTGCACGGCCCGGGCCAGGGCGGCTTCCCGCACGACGCGGCGGTTCGGCACCCCGGTGATCCGCAGCACCTCGGCGGGCGGCTGGGCGAGGAGTTCGCGCAGCTCGTCCAGTCCGGCGACCTGCCGTCCCCATGCCAGCTCGACGGTCCGGCCCCGGGCCGCCGGGGCGACCGGCGGCTTGTGCAGCGTCACGTCGTAGCGGTAGCGGGTCAGTTCGTTGTGGTGGCGTCCTCGCTTGACCTCCACCGCCACCGCCCCGATGTCCGGGCCGTGCTCGCGCAGGGCGGTGAAGAAGTCCGGGTCGACCAGGAGTTCCTTCTCCACCCGGACGGCCTGCTCCACCGCGCGGCGCACCGCCGCGAGGTCGGCGCCGTCGCCGGTGCGGTGCAGCTGGACGGCGGTGGCCAGCGGGCGCAGCAGCCGCAGGTTGCGGACGTCTCCGACGAAGAGCGCGCCACCGGGGGCGAGCAGCCGCATCAGCTTCCCGATCACGTCCGCGAGGTAGTCGGCGGACGGGAAGTACTGAACCACCGAGTTGACCACGATGGTGTCGAACTCCCCGGCCGGCAGCCCGTCGGTGTCGTGCGCCGGCCGGGTCTGCAGCACCACGCGCCCGGCCAGCCGCTCCTCCCTAGCCACTTGGGCGCTCAGGGCGTCGATCGCGGTGGCGGAGAAGTCGGTCGCCCAGTAGGTCTCGCAGTGCGGCGCGACCTGCGAGAGCAGCAGACCGGTGCCGACGCCGACCTCCAGCACCCGGCGCGGGCGCAGGGCCAGGATGCGGGCCACGGTGGCGTCCCGCCACTCCCGCATCTGCTCGACGGGGATCGGGCTCGCGTCGTAACTGCTGTTCCAGCCGACGAAGTTCTGGCCGAAGGCGGCCTCCTCGGGGGCGATGGGCAGGGCGTCGTAGATGTCCTGCCACTCGCCCACGTGGTCCGCCTCCAGCCCGCTGTCCCGGGCCGCGTCCTGGCGCGGGACGACGTAGCCGACGAGCCGGTCGTCCCGGGCGAGGACGGCGGCCTGGGCGACGGCGGGGTGCCCGGCCAGTGCGGCCTCGACCTCGCCGAGTTCGACGCGGAAGCCGCGGACCTTGACCTGGTCGTCGGCGCGGCCGACGTACTCCAACTGCCCGTCGGCCCGGCGCCGTACCAGGTCGCCGGTGCGGTACATCCTCCCTCCTTGCCCGCCGTCGGGCAGGAGGGGCCCACCAGCTCCGAACGGGCAGGCGACGAACCGCCCGGCCGTCAGGCCCGGCCGGTCCAGGTAGCCACGCGCCAGACCCGCGCCCGCGACGTACAACTCCCCCACCACGCCCGGCGGTACCGGTTGCAGCCGGTCGTCCAGGACGTACACCCGGGCGTTGGCGATCGGTCGGCCGATCGACGGCACGCCGGAGCCCGGGGACAGCGGGTCGCTCATGGTCGCGCACACCGTGGTCTCGGTCGGACCGTACGCGTTGATCATCCGCCGGCCGGGCGCCCACCGCGCCACCAGCTCCGGCGGGCACGCCTCACCCGCCACCACCAGCGTCGACACCGTCACCGAGCCGTCCGGCACGGCGGCGAGGACGGACGGGGGCACCGTCGCGTGGGTGACGCGCAGGGCCGGGTCGGTCAGTGCGGCGAGCGGATCGGTCGCAGGGGGCAGCACCAGGGTGGCGCCGCCCAGCAGGGCGGTGCAGATCTCCGACACCGAGGCGTCGAAGCTGGGCGAGGCGAACTGGAGCACCCGGCTGTCGGGTTCGATCGCGAAGCGCTCGATCTGGGCGGCGACCAGACTCGCCACACCGCCGTGGCTCACCACGACGCCCTTGGGGCGGCCGGTCGAACCCGAGGTGTAGATCACGTACGCCGGGTGCCGGACGTCGAACACGACCTGCGGGTCGCTCTCCGGCCAGTCGCCCTCGTTCACCATCGCCGGGTCGTCGACCACCAGCGCCGGACGGGCGTCCTCCACCATGTACGCGATCCGCGCCCGCGGGTACGCCGGATCCACCGGCAGGTACGCCGCCCCGGCCTTCAGCACGCCCAGGACCGCCACCACCGACTCCACCGACCGCGGCAGCGCCACCGCCACCACCCGCTCCGGCCCCACCCCACGAGCGATCAGCGCATGCGCGAACCGGTTCGCCCGCACATCCACCTCCGCGTACGTCAACTCGACGTCACCACGGACCAGCGCCACCGCGTCCGGCGTCGCCGCCACCCGCGCCGCGAAGGCCTGTGGCACCGGGACGGCGTTCACGTTCCGGGCGGTCGCGTTGTCGCGTTCCAGCAGCCGGTTCCGCTCGTCGGCGTCCAGGAGGTCGATCCCTCCGATCGGCTGCTCCGGGTCGGCGGTGACGGCCTCCAGCAGGAGCGTCCAGCGCCGGACCAGGGCTGCGACCGTCGAGCGGTCGAACAGGTCGGTGGCGTACTCGACCGCGCCGGCGATGCCTGCCGGGCTCCCGTCCGGGCCGAACTGCTCGACCATGCTCACGCCGAGGTCGAACTTGGCGGTTCCGGTCGCGACCGCGTAGGTGGCGACGTCCAGACCGGGCAGCGAGAAGCGGCCCATCGGCGCGTTCTGCACGGCCAGGATGGTCTGGAACAGCGGGTGGTGGGAGAGCGAGCGGGACGGGTTCAGCGCCTCCACCAGGTGCTCGAACGGCACGTCCTGGTGCGCGTACGCCGACAGCGCCGTCTCCCGCACCCGGCCCAGCAGTTCGACGAAGGACGGGTCGCCACCGGTGTCCGTGCGCAGCACCAGCGTGTTGACGAAGAACCCGACCAGGTCGTCCAGCGCCTCGTCCGTGCGCCCCGCGATCGGGCTGCCGATCGGGATGTCCGTGCCCGCGCCCAACCGCGTGTACAGCGCGGCCAGCGCCGCCTGCAGCACCATGAACAGGCTCGTGCCGGTGGTGCGCGCCAACTCCACCAGTGCGGCGTGCAGTTCGGCGCCGAGCTCCAGGCCGAGGTGGTCTCCGTGCCAGCCCGCGACGGCGGGGCGCGGCCGGTCGGCGGGCAGCGGAAGCAGCTCCGGCAGGTCGGACAGCTGCCGCTTCCAGTAGTCGAGCTGCTCGGCGAACCGGCTGTGCGGGTCGGCAGCGTCGCCGAGCAGCTCGCGCTGCCACAGGGTGTAGTCGCCGTACTGCACCGGCAGGGGCGCCCGGTCCGCCGTCCGGCCCTCGCAGCGGGCCGCGTACGCCTCGGCGAGGTCGCGGGCCAGCGGCCCGGTGGACCAGCCGTCGGCGGCGATGTGGTGCATGACCAGCAGCAGCACGTGCTCGTCCGGCGCGAGGGCGAACAGCTCCGCCCGCAACGGCGGCTGCGTCGCCAGGTCGAAGGGCTGCCGGGCGGACTCGGCGAGCCGCTGCGGCAGTTCGTCCTGCGTCACCGCGGTGGGCCGGGTCCGGAGGCGGACCGCGTCCGGGTCCAGCACGCGCTGGCAGGGTACGCCGTCGACCTCGGAGAACACCGTTCGCAGGCTCTCGTGCCGGGCCACCACGTCGGCCAGCGCCTGGTCCAGCGCGGGCCGGTCGAGCGTTCCGGTCAGGTGGAGTGCCAGCGGGATGTGGTAGGTCGCGGCGGCGGCGTCCATGCGGTGCAGGAACCAGAGGCGGCGCTGGGCGAAGGACAGCGGCACCGCCTCGGGCCGTTCCTGCGCGGTCAGTGCCGGGCGGGTGCGACCGGCCCCGGCCAGTTGCCCGGCCAGGCCGGCCACGGTGGGTGCCTGGAAGAGGGTGCGCAGCCCGAGCTCCACGCCGAGCACCGAGCGCACCCTGGCGGCCAGCCGGGTGGCGAGCAGGGAGTGCCCGCCCAGGTCGAAGAAGTCGTCGTCGACCGAGACCCGTGGCACGTCGAGCACCTCGGCGAACAGCTCGGCGAGGATCTGCTCCTGCGGAGTGCGCGGCGCCCGGCCGCTGCCGGTGTGGGCGCTTTCGGGCGCGGGCAGCGCCGCCCGGTCCAGCTTCCCGTTCGGCGTCAGCGGCAGCGCGTCCAGCACCGCGAGGACGGTCGGCACCAGGTAGTCCGGCAGCCGCTCACGCAGGTGCGCCGCCAGCTCTGCGGAACGGACGGACCGGCCCGGACGGACCGTCACGTAGCCGACGAGCCGGTCGTCCCGGGCGAGGACGGCGGCCTGGGCGACGGCGGGGTGCCCGGCCAGTGCGGCCTCGACCTCGCCGAGTTCGACGCGGAAGCCGCGGACCTTGACCTGGTCGTCGGCGCGGCCGACGTACTCCAACTGCCCGTCGGCCCGGCGCCGCACCAGATCCCCAGTGCGGTACATCCGCGCGCCCTCCGTGCCGAACGGGCAGGCGACGAACCGCCCGGCCGTCAGGCCCGGCCGGTCCAGGTAGCCGCGCGCCAGACCCGCGCCCGCGACGTACAACTCCCCCACCACGCCCGGCGGTACCGGCTGCAGCCGGTCGTCCAGGACGTACACCCGGAAGCCCGCGACCGGCCGGCCGATCGACGGCACGCCGGAGCCCGGGGACAGCGGGTCGCTCATGGTCGCGCACACCGTGGTCTCGGTCGGACCGTACGCGTTGATCATCCGCCGACCGGGCGCCCACCGCGCCACCAGCTCCGGCGGGCACGCCTCACCCGCCACCACCAGGGTGGTGGCCGTGAGGTCGGTGCTCTCCAGCGCGGCCAGGGCCGAAGGCGGGAGCGTCACGTGGGTGACGTCCAGCCGGCGGTCCGTCAGGGCCTCCAGCGGGGACTCGGCGGGTGCCAGGACGAGGGCGGCACCGGTGAGCAGCGCGCTGCACAGGTCCCAGAAGGACGCGTCGAAGCTGGGCGAGGCGAACTGGAGCACCCGGCTGCCCGGCGCCACGCCGAGCCGCTCGGCCTGCGCCGCCACCAGGCCCGACACGCCGGCGTGGCTCACCACGACGCCCTTGGGGCGGCCGGTCGAACCCGAGGTGTAGATCACGTACGCCGGGTGCCGGACGTCGAACACGACCTGCGGGTCGCTCTCCGGCCAGTCGCCCTCGTTCACCATCGCCGGGTCGTCGACCACCAGCGCCGGACGGGCGTCCTCCACCATGTACGCGATCCGCGCCCGCGGGTACGCCGGATCCACCGGCAGGTACGCCGCCCCGGCCTTCAGCACGCCCAGGACCGCCAACACCGACTCCACCGACCGCGGCAGCGCCACCGCCACCACCCGCTCCGGCCCCACCCCACGGGCGATCAGCGCATGCGCGAACCGGTTCGCCCGCACATCCAACTGACGATACGTCAGTTCATCGCCGTCGCCCACCAGCGCCACCGCGTCCGGCGTCGCCGCCACCCGCGCCGCGAACAGCTCCGGCAGGCTCGCCCCGGCCGTCCCGGCCTCGGCGGCGGGCAGCAGCTCGCGGCGTTCCTCGGCGGACAGCAGGTCGATCCCGCCGATCGGCCGGTCGGGCGCGGCGGCGACCGCGGCCAGCAGCCGCAGCCACCGGGCGGCCAGGGCCTCGACCGTCGGGCGGTCGAACAGGTCGGTGCTGTACTCGACCGCGCCGCTGAGTCCGGCCGGCGTGCCGTCGGGGGCGTGCTCCTCCGCGAACCCGAAGGTCAGGTCGAGGCGGGCGGTCCCGGTGAGCACGGCCATCCCGGAGACCTTCAGGCCGGGCAGGTCGAAGTCGCCACCGGGCGCGTTCTGCACGACCAGCCCGGTCTGGTACAGCGGGTGGTGGGAGAGCGAGCGGGACGGGTTCAGTGCCTCCACCAGGTGCTCGAACGGCACGTCCTGGTGCGCGTACGCCGACAGCGCCGTCTCCCGCACCCGGCCCAGCAGTTCGGCGAAGGACGGGTCGCCACCGGTGTCCGTGCGCAGCACCAGCGTGTTGATGAAGAACCCGACCAGGTCGTCCAGCGCCTCGTCGGTGCGGCCGGCGACCGGGCTGCCGATCGGGATGTCCGTGCCCGCGCCCAACCGCGTGTACAGCGCGGCCAGCGCCGCCTGCAGCACCATGAACATGGTCGTCCCCGAGCGGCGCGCCAACTCCACCAGCGCGGTGTGCAGTTCGGCGTCGATCCGGAGCTCCAGCAGGTCGCCGCCGTACGACATGGTGGCCGGGCGCGGCCGGTCGGCGGGCAGCTGCAGCTGCTCGGGCAGTCCGGCCAGCGCCTGCCTCCAGTAGCCGACCTGGCGGGCGAACACGCTGGTGGTGTCGTGCTCGTCGCCGAGGATCTCGTGCTGCCACAGGGTGTAGTCGCCGTACTGCACCGGCAGGGGCGGCAACTCCGGTGCCCGGCCGCCCTGCCGGGCGGTGTAGGCGGCGGCCAGGTCGCGGGCCAGCGGGCCCATGGACCAGCCGTCCCCGACGATGTGGTGCATGACCAGCAGCAGCACGTGCTCGTCCGCCGAGAGCTCGAACAGCTCCGCCCGCAGCGGCACGTCCGAGGTCAGGTCGAAGCCGCGCACCGCCGCCTCGCGCAGCAGGGCGGGCACCTCCGCCTCGGCGGCCGCGCGCACGGCCAGCGGGACGGCGGCCTCGGCGGGTGCCAGCACCCGCTGGTGCGGGATTCCGGCGGTGTGCGGGAAGACCGTGCGCAGGGTCTCGTGCCGGGCCACCACGTCCGCGAGCGCGGCGTCCAGCGCGGCCCGGTCGAGGTCGCCGGACAGCCGCAGGGCCAGCGGCATGTGGTAGGTGGCGCTGGGCATGCCGAACTGCTGGAGGAACCAGAGCCGGCGCTGGGCGAACGACAGCGGCATCGGTTCGCGGCGGGGCCGGGGCACCAGGGCCTGCCGGGCGGTGCCGGCGTCGTGCAGTCCGGACGCCAGCCCGGCGGGGGTCGGGGTGCGGAACAGGGCGCGCAGCTCCAGCTCGACCCCGAGGGTCACCCGGACGCGGGAGGCCAACCGGGTGGCGAGCAGGGAGTGGCCGCCCAGCGCGAAGAAGTCCTCGTCGACGCCGACCCGGGCGAGGCCCAGCACCTCGGCGAACAACGCGCACAGGATCTGCTCCTGCGGCGTGCGCGGCGCCCGGCCGCCTGCCGCCGCACCGGGCTCCGGCGCGGGCAGCGCCGCCCGGTCCAGCTTCCCGTTCGGGGTCAGCGGCAGCGCGTCCAGCAGCACGAACGCGGACGGCACCAGGTAGTCCGGCACCCGCTCGCGCAGGTACGCGGCGAGTGCCGCCGCGGTCGTCCCGCTCCCGTCCGAGGGGACGACGTACGCGACGAGCCTGGTCTCCCCCGGCCGGTCCTCGCGGGCGAGCACCGCGACCTGGGCGACGCCCGGGTACGCGGTCAGCTCGGCCTCGATCTCGCCCGGTTCGACCCGGAACCCGCGGACCTTGACCTGGTGGTCCACCCGGCCGGCGAACTCCAGCTCGCCTCCCCCGGCCTCCGGCCGGGGGGACCCCCAGGCGCGCCAGCGCACCAGGTCGCCGGTGCGGTACATCCGCGTGCCGGGCGGACCGAACGGGTCGGCGACGAAGCGCCCGGCACTGAGCCCGGGCCGGTTCAGGTAACCGCGGGCCAGGCCCGCTCCGGCCAGGTACAGCTCGCCCAGCACGCCCGGGGCGACCGGTCGCAGGGCCTGGTCCAGCACGTACACCCGGCAGTTGGTGATCGGTCGGCCGATCGGGACCGGCAGCGGGCAGTCGGGGTCGGCCGGGAGCGCGTAGGCGGTGATGACATGGGTCTCGGCGGGCCCGTAGTGGTTGTGCAGCACCCGGCCCGGTCGGCGGGCCCGGAAGCGTCGCACGGCACCGCCCAGCCGCATCGCCTCGCCGGCCTGGGCGACCAGCCGCAGGTGCGGCAGGTCCAGCCCGGCCTCCTCGGCGGCCTCGGCCAGCGCCTCGACCACCAGGTTGGGGGCGAACAGCTCCTCGACCCGGTGCCGGTCCAGCCAGTGCGCGAACAGCTCGGCGCTGCGACGCTGCTCCTCGGTCGGCACCACGAGGGTCTTGCCGTACAGCAGCGCGGACAGCACCTCCTGTACCGAGACGTCGAAGCTGATCGCGGTGAACTGCGCGGTGCGGGTGCCCGGTTCGCCGCCGACGGTCCGGTGGTGCCAGGCCAGCAGGTTCAGCAGTCCGGCGGCGGGCATCACCACGGCCTTGGGACGGCCGGTGGAACCGGAGGTGTAGATGACGTACGCCGGGTGCCGGGCGTCCACGGGGACGGCCGGGTCGTGCTCCGGCAGGTCCCCGGCCGGGGTGGCGGCCGCGGGGTCGTCGAGCACCACGGCGGGGCGGGCGTCCTCCAGCATGTACGCGATGCGGGCGGCCGGGTAGTCCGGGTCGACCGGCAGGTACGCCGCGCCCGTCTTGAGCACCGCGAGGACGGCGACCACCAGCTCGGCCGAGCGCGGCAGCCGCAGCGCGACGACCTGCTCCGGGCCCACGCCGCGCGCGATCAGCGCGTGGGCCAGGCGGTTGGCCCGACGGTTCAGCTCGCGGTAGGTCAGGACGGTGTCCCCGAGGACGACCGCCGGGGCCTGCGGGGTCTCCCGCGCCCACGCCTCGAACAGCGCGGGCAGGGTGGTCTCGGGAGCCGGACGGCCGGTGTCGTTGCGGGCGACCAGCAGCTCGTGCCGCTCCTCGGCGGTGAGGACGTCGATCCGGCTCAGTGGACGCTGCGGTTCGGCGACGACCGCCGCCAGCAGCCGCAGCCACCGGGCGACCAGGGCCTCCACCGTGGCGGGGTCGAACAGGTCGGTGCTGTACTCGACCCGTCCGACGATGCCCTCGGCCGGGCCGCCGGTGCCGCCGCGCTCCAGCAGGTGGAAGCCGAGGTCGAACATCGTGGTCGGCGTCCGCACCAGGACGATCTCGGCGGCCAGGCCGTCCAGCGCGAACTCGGTGCCGGGCACGTTCTGCAGCGCGAGCAGCACCTGGAACAGCGGCTGGCGGGCCAGCGAGCGGGAGGGGTTGAGCGCCTCGACGACGTGCTCGAACGGCAGGTCCTGGTGCGCGTACGCGCCGAGCGCGGCCTCCCGGACCCGGACCAGCAGTTCGGCGAAGGACGGGTCGCCGCCGGTGTCCGTGCGGAGCACGAGGGTGTTGACGAAGAACCCGACGAGGTCGTCCAGCGCCTGGTCGGTCCGGCCGGCGATCAGGCTGCCGACCGGGATGTCCGTGCCCGCGCCGAGCTTGTCCAGCAGCGAGGCCAGGGCGGCCTGCATCACCATGTAGACGCTGGCGCCGTGCTCCCGGCCCAGCCTGACCAGTCCGGCGTGCAGGTCGGCGTCCAGTTCGACCGCCAGGTGGCCGCCGGCGTGGGAGGGGACCGCGGGACGGTGCCGGTCGGCGGGGAGCCGGATCTGCTCCGGCAGGTCCGCCAGCGTCCTCGTCCAGTAGGCCGTCTGACGGGCGGACAGGCTGTGCGGGTCGGCCGCGTCGCCGAGCAGCCGCTGCTGCCACAGGGTGTAGTCGGCGTACTGCACGGGCAGCGGCGCCCACCCCGGCTCCTCGCCCCGGCGGCGCGCCGCGTACGCGGTGGCCAGGTCGGCGGCCAGCGGGCCCAGCGACCAGCCGTCGCCCGCGATGTGGTGCATGACCAGCAGCAGCACGTGCTCGTCCGCCGAGAGCTCGAACACCTCGGCGCGCAGCGGCGGTTCGGCCGCGAGGTCGAATCCGCGCGCGGCGGCTCCCGCCAGCAGCTCCCGCAGGGACCGCTCGTCGGTCGGGGTGACCGCCAGTGTGGGCCGCGCCTCCCCGACGGCCAGCACCTGCTGGTGGGGCACGCCGTCCACGGCCGGGAAGACCGTGCGCAGTGTCTCGTGCCGGTCGGCGAGGTCGCCCAGCGCCGCCTCCAGGGCCGCCAGGTCCAGCGGTCCGGTGAGCCGCCACGCGAGCGGCATGTTGTAGACCGAGTCCGCGCCCTCCAGTTGGCGCAGGAACCACAGCCGCCGCTGGGCGGACGACAGCGGCACCGTCGCGGGCCGCTCCGCCCGCTCCAGGGCGAGCCGGGCCCGGTCCGCGCCGCCCAGCCCGGCGGCCAGCCCGGCCACGGTGGGGGTGCGGAACAGGGCGCGCAGCTCCAGCTCGACCCCGAGGGTCGTCCTGGCCCGGGCGACCAGGCGGGTGGCGAGCAGGGAGTGCCCGCCGAGGTCGAAGAAGTCGTCGTCGACACCGACCCGTGGCAGGCCCAGCACCTCGGCGAACAGCCCGGCGAGCACCTGCTCCTGCGGGGTGTGGGGTGCCCGGCCGGTCGGCGTCGCGGTGGACTCGGGCTCGGGCAGGGCGCGCCGGTCCAGCTTGCCGTTCGGGGTCAGCGGCAGGACGTCGAGGCAGACGAACGCGGCGGGCACCATGTAGTCCGGCAGCCGCTCGCGCAGGTGCGCCCGCAGCTCCTCGGGCCGGAGCTCCGCACCGGTGGCGGGTTGCAGGTAGGCGACCAGGCGGGGGTCCTGTGCCCGGTCCTGCCGGACGATCACGGCGGCCCGGGCGACCTGCGGGTGCTCGGCGAGGACGGCCTCGATCTCGCCGAGCTCCACCCGGAAGCCGCGGACCTTGACCTGGTCGTCGGTGCGGCCGAGGAACTCCAGGTTCCGGTCCGCGTTCCAGCGCACCAGGTCGCCGGTGCGGTACATCCTCCCTCCTCGCCCGCCATCGGGCAGGAGGGGCCCATCCCCGGCCGGACCGAACGGATCCGCCACGAACCGCCCGGCCGTCAGACCCGGCCGGTCCAGGTAGCCGCGCGCCAGGCCCGCCCCGGCGATGTACAACTCACCCGGCACACCGGCCGGCACCGGCTGCAGCGCACCGTCGAGCACGTACAGCCGGACTCCGCCGAGCGGTCGGCCGATCACCTGCCGCGGGCTCGAACCCAGCGGCGCGAAGACCGAGTCCACCGTGCACTCGGACGGCCCGTAGTAGTTCACGGAGGACACTCCCCCGGCGGCCCGCAGCCGCTCCCACAGCTGCTCGGGGACGGCCTCCCCGCCCAGCCCGATCATCGAGGGGCGCCACTGCGGGTGGTCCAGCAGGCCGTGGTCGACGAGGACCTGCAGGTAGGAGGGAGTGCCGCCGACGGTGTCCAGCCCGGTCCGCACGGCGTACGCGAGGTAGGCGTCCGGGTCGGTCCAGGTCGCCTCGTCCAGGACGTGCAGCTCGTGGCCCGCGAAGAGGGCGAACAGCTGGTCGCAGGAGGCGTCGAAGGACACGGACGTGGTCAGCCCCATCCGTACCCGCGCTCCCGTCGGGGAGACCAGCGGGCCCTGGTTGGCGAACAGGTTGAGCAGGCCGCCGTGCGTCACCACGACGCCCTTGGGCCGGCCGGTGGAGCCGGAGGTGTAGATGACGTACGCCGGGTGGCTCGGGTCGACGACCGCCATCGGGTCCGTCCCCGGGCAGGACGCCACCAGAGCGGCCGCCTCCGGGGCGTCGAGCACCAGCCGGTCGACGGAACCCACCCCCGGCAACCGCTCCACGGACGCCGTATCGGTGACCACCAGAGCCGGCCGGGCATCCTCCAACAGATACCCGACCCGGGCCGCCGGATACCCCGGATCCACCGGCACGTACGCCGCACCGCTCTTCAGCACCGCCAGAATCGCCACCACCAGCTCCACCGAACGCGGCAGCACCACCGCCACCAGCCGCTCCGGCCCCGCACCCCGCCCGATCAACGCATGCGCCAACCGGTTCGCCCGCGCATCCAACTCCGCATACGTCAACGACACCTCCGGCCCCACCACCGCCAGAGCATCCGGCACCGCCCGCACCTGCGCCCGGAACAACCCCGACAGGCTTTCGGCGACATCCTGGACCACCGGCCCGGCACCCAGCACCGCCAACTCACCACGCTCCTCCGCCGTGAGCAGGCCGAGTCGGCTGAGCCGCCGCCGAGGGTCGGCGACCGCGGCCCGCAGCAGCCGCTCCCACTGCCCGATCATCGTCTCGACGGTGTCCGGGTCGTACAGGTCGCCGGTGTACTCGACGGACCCCTCGATCCCTCCCGGGGTGGGGGCACCTCCCTGGCCGTCGGGCCCGAGGGGACCGTCCTGCGCGTGCCGCTCGGACATGGTGAAGATCAGGTCGAGCTTGGCGGTGGTCGACGCCGACGGCAGGTCCTCGACGTGCAGCCCGGGCGGCGCGAAGTCGGCCCGGGGCGCGTTCTGCAGCACCAGCATGACCTGGAACAGCGGGTGGTGCGCCAGCGACCGGGACGGGTTCAGGACCTCGACCAGGTACTCGAACGGGAGGTCCTGGTGGGCGTATCCGGCCAGCGAGGTGTCCCGGACCCGGCCCAGCAGCTCGGTGAACGTCGGGTCGCCCGAGGTGTCGGTGCGGAAGACCAGGGTGTTGACGAAGTAGCCGACCAACTCGTCCTGCGCCTGGTCGGTGCGGCCGGCGACGGGGCTGCCGACGGGGATGTCGTCGCCCGCGCCGAGCTTGCTCAACAACGTCGCCAGGCCGGCCTGGAGCACCATGAACAGACTGGTCCCGTGCGCGCGGGCGAGTTCGCGCAGGCCGCGGTGCAGTTCGGCGTCCAGCCCGACGCGCACGGAGCCGCCCCGGTGCGAGGCGACCGCCGGGCGGGGCCGGTCGGTGGGCAGCTGGATCCGCTCCGGCAGGCCGACCAGCTGCCGGGTCCAGTAGTCCGCCTGGCCCGCGAACAGGCTGCCGCGGTCGGCCGCGTCACCGAGCAGTTCGTGCTGCCACAGGGTGTAGTCGGCGTACTGCACGGGCAGCGGTGCCCACCGCGGCTCCTCGCCGCGGCGGCGCGCCGCGTAGGCGGCGGTCAGCCCCTGCACGAGCGGGCCCAGTGACCAGCCGTCGCCAGCGATGTGGTGGAGCACCAGGTGGAAGACGTGCTCGTCCGGCGCCAGTTCGAAGAGCTCGACCCGCAGCGGCACGTCGGCCGCCAGGTCGAACAGGCGGTCCTTCGTTTCCGCCATGGCGGCCGGCAGTTCGGCTTCGGTGGTCCGGTGCACGCGTAGCCGCGGTCGGGCCGCCACCGCGTCCAGCACCCGCTGGTGCGGCACACCGTCCACCGCCGGGAAGACGGTGCGCAGGCTCTCGTGCCGCTCGACCACGTCCGCCACGGCGGCCTCCAGCGCCCGCCGGTCCAGTGCGCCGGACAGCCGCCAGGCCAGTGAGATGTGGTAGTTCGCGCCGGCGCCCTCCAGCTGGTGCAGGAACCACAGCCGCCGCTGCGCGAAGGACAGCGGCACCACCGCGGGGCGCTCGCGCCGCACCAGGGCGGTCTGGGCAGGCCTGGCCGCCGCCAGGGCGGCGGCCAGGCCCTCCGGGGTCGGCGCCTCGAACAGGGCGCGCAGCGGCATCTCCACGCCGAGCGTCGCGCGGATCCGGGCGGCCAGGCGGGTGGCGAGCAGCGAGTGCCCGCCCAGGTCGAAGAACCCGTCCTCGACGCCGGCCGACGCCACGCCCAGGACCTCGGCGAACAGCTCGCAGAGGATCTGCTCCTGCGGGGTGCGCGGCGCGCGGGAGGCGGTCGCCGGGGCGAGGTCGGGGGCGGGAAGGGCCCGGTGGTCCAGCTTGCCGTTGACGGTCAGCGGCAGCGCGTCCAGCGCGACGAACGCCGACGGCAGCATGTACTCTGGCAGCCGCTCGCGCAGGTGCGCCCGCAGGTCGGCCGGGCTCGGCGCGGCGCCCGCGGCGGGCACCAGGTAGGCGGCCAGCCGGGTGTCGTCGGCCCGGTCCTGCCGGGCCAGGACGGCGACCTGGGCGACGCCGGGATGGGCGGCCAGCGCCGCCTCGATCTCGCCGAGCTCGATCCGGAAGCCGCGCACCTTCACCTGCTGGTCGGCGCGGCCGACGTAGCGCAGGCTGCCGTCCGCCCCTCGGCGCACGACGTCGCCGCTGCGGTACATCCGCGACCCCGGCGGCCCGAACGGGTCCGCCACGAACCGCCCGGCGGTCAGGCCGGGCCGGTTCAGGTAGCCGCGTGCCAGGCCCGGGCCCGCGACGTACAGCTCGCCGGGCACGCCCGGGGCCACCGGCCGCAGGCCGGCGTCGAGCACGTACGCCCGCAGGTCCGGGAGGGGTGTGCCGACCTGGCCGGCGGCGGTGCCGGAGCGGTCGAGCGCCGCGTACGTGACGTGCACGGTGGTCTCGGTGATGCCGTACATGTTGACCAGCAGCGGCGCGTCCTGCGGGTGCCGGTCGTACCAGCTCGCCAACCGGGCGTGCTCCAGCGCCTCGCCGCCGAACACCATGGTGCGCAGGGCGAGTCGGCGGCCCGTCTCAGGGGCCTCCGCGTCCGCCTGCATGAGCTGGTAGAAGGCGGACGGCGTCTGGTTGAGCACCGTCACCCGCTCGCGGGCGAGCAGTTCCAGGAACCGTCCTGGCGAGCGGCTGGTCTCGTGGTCCACGACGACCAGGCGGCCGCCGTGCAGCAGCGGGCCCCACAGCTCCCACACCGAGAAGTCGAAGGCGTAGGAGTGGAAGAACGTCCAGACGTCCTCGGCGGAGAAGCCGAACAGCTCCCGGGTGGTGTCGAACAGGCGCACCACGTTGCGGTGCGGGACGACCACGCCCTTGGGGTTGCCGGTGGAGCCGGAGGTGTGGATGACGTAGGCGGCGCTGCCCGGGTCGACGGCGACCGCCGGGTCGGTGTCCGGCAGCCCGTCCAGGTCCGCGGTGTCCAGCGGCAGCCGGTCCACGTGCTCGGCCCCCGGCAGCTCTCCGGTCCGGCTCGTCGTCACGAGCAGCGCGGGCCGGGTGTCCTGGAGCAGGTAGGCGATCCGGGCGGCCGGGTACTCCGGGTCCACCGGGACGTACGCGGCGCCGGCCTTGAGCACCGCGAGCACGGCGACGACCAGCTCCGCCGAGCGCGGCAGGGCCAGCGCCACCAGTTGCTCCGGCCCCACCCCGCGGTCGATCAGGGCGTGCGCCAGCCGGTTGGCGCGGGCGTTCAACTCGCCGTACGTCAGGTGGACTTCGCCGTCGGTGAGGGCGGTCGCGCCCGGGTTCGCCCGCACCTGCCGCTCGAACAGCGCGGGCAGGCCGTTCTCCGGGAGCTTCCCGGCCCGGTCGGCGGCGGTCGGCAGCAGGGCCCGGAGTTCGTCGGCGGACAGCACGTCCACCCGGCCGATCCGCCGGTCGGGGTCGGCGGCGACGGCGCGCAGCAGCCGCAGCCAGCGCTCGACGATCCCGCTGACGGTGGCCGCGTCGAACAGGTCGGTGCTGTACTCCACCACGCCCGACAGGCCGTCCGCGCCGGGCTGTTCGGCCAGGACGAAGGTCAGGTCGCACTTGGCCGTCCCGGTGGGGACCAGGTCGGCCGCCACCCGCAGCCGCGGCAGGTCGAAGGTGCCGGACGGCGTGTTCTGCAGGGTGAGCATGGTCTGGAACAGCGGGTGGTGCGCGAGCGTCCGGGTCGGGTTGAGGGCCTCGACGAGGTGCTCGAACGGCACGTCCTGGTGTGCGTACGCGGCCAGCGCGTCGGAGCGCACCCGGCCCAGCAGTTGGGTGAACGACGGGTCGCCGGACAGGTCGGTGCGCAGCACCAGGGTGTTGACGAAGCAGCCGACCAGGTCGTCCAGGGCCTCGTCGGTGCGTCCCGCGATCGGTGTGCCGATCGGGACGTCGGTGCCGGCGCCGAGCTTGCCCAGCAGGGCGGCCAGGCCGGCCTGGAGCACCATGAAGAGGCTGGCTCCGCCGTCGCGGGCGAGGGCGCGCAGGCCCTGGTGCAGTTCGGCGTCGATCCGCACCGGCAGCTGGGCGCCCCGATAGGACATCGCCGTCGGCCGGGGCCGGTCGAAGGGCAGCTCGACCTGCTCGGGAAGGTCGGCCAACTGCTGGCGCCAGTAGTTCAGTTGGCTGTTGATCAGGCTGTCCGGGTCGGTGGCGTCACCGAGCAGTTCCCGCTGCCAGAGGGTGTAGTCGGCGTACTGGACCGGCAGGGGTTGCCACTGCGGCTTCGACCCCTCGCTGCGGGCCGCGTAGGCGGCCGCCAGGTCCCGCGAGAGCGGACCCGTCGACCAGCCGTCACCGGCGATGTGGTGCACCACCAGCAGCAGCACGTGCTGCTCGGGGCCGAGCTCGAACAGTTCGGCGCGCAGCGGCGGCTCCTCGGCGAGCTCGAAGCCGTGCCGTGCCGCCTCCGCCAGCCGGTCCGCCAGGTCGTGTTCGCCGGTCTCGGTCACCCTCAGCCGCGGCCGGGCCGCGTCGGGGTCGAGCACGACCTGGCACGGCACGCCGTCGACCACCGGGAAGACGGTGCGCAGGCTCTCGTGCCGTTCGACCACGTCCGCCAGGGCGGCCTGCAGGGCGTGCTGGTCCAGGCTTCCGGAGAGCCGCAGCGCCAGCGGGATGTTGTAGGTGGCGCTCGGGCCCTCCATGCGGTGCAGGAACCACAGGCGGCGCTGCGCGAAGGACGGCGGGACCGCCTCGGGCCGCTCGCCCGCCGCGAGCGCGGGTCGCGCCCGGCCCGCGACGTCCACCGCCGCCGCCAGTTCCGCGACGGTCGGTGCGTCGAACAGGTCGCGCAGCCGCAACTCCACGCCCAGCACCGAGCGGGCCCGGGCGACCAGGCGGGTGGCGAGCAGGGAGTGCCCGCCGAGGTCGAAGAAGTCGTCGTCGACACCGACCCGTGGCAGGCCCAGCACCTCGGCGAACAGCCCGGCGAGCACCTGCTCCTGCGGGGTGTGGGGTGCCCGGCCGGTCGGCGTCGCGGTGGACTCGGGCTCGGGCAGGGCGCGCCGGTCCAGCTTGCCGTTCGGGGTCAGCGGCAGGACGTCGAGGCAGACGAACGCGGCGGGCACCATGTAGTCCGGCAGCCGCTCGCGCAGGTGCGCCCGCAGCTCCTCGGGCCGGAGCTCCGCACCGGTGGCGGGTTGCAGGTAGGCGACCAGGCGGGGGTCCTGTGCCCGGTCCTGCCGGACGATCACGGCGGCCCGGGCGACCTGCGGGTGCTCGGCGAGGACGGCCTCGATCTCGCCGAGCTCCACCCGGAAGCCGCGGACCTTGACCTGGTCGTCGGTGCGGCCGAGGAACTCCAGGTTCCGGTCCGCGTTCCAGCGCACCAGGTCGCCGGTGCGGTACATCCTCCCTCCTCGCCCGCCATCGGGCAGGAGGGGCCCATCCCCGGCCGGACCGAACGGATCCGCCACGAACCGCCCGGCCGTCAGACCCGGCCGGTCCAGGTAGCCGCGCGCCAGGCCCGCCCCGGCGATGTACAACTCACCCGGCACACCGGCCGGCACCGGCTGCAGCGCACCGTCGAGCACGTACAGCCGGGTGTTGGTGACGGGTCGGCCGATGACCGGGCGCGAGCTCGAACCCACGGACGCGGTCACCGGGTTGACGGTGCACTCGGACGGCCCGTAGAGGTTGAGGCAGGACACTCCCTCGGCCGCCCGCAGCCGCTCCCACAGCCCCTCAGGGACGGCCTCGCCGCCCGCGGCGACCACCGACGGCCGCCACCCCCGGCTGCCCAGCAGGCCGTGGTCGACGAGGTCGTGCAGGTAGGAGGGGGTGGCTTCGACGTAGTCCAGGCCGCAGCGCCGCGCGTAATCGACGAAGGCGTCCGGGTCGGTCCAGGTCGCCTCGTCCAGGACGTGCAGCTCGTGGCCCGCGAACAGGGCGAGCAGCTGGTTCCACGAGGCGTCGAACGACACCGACGTGGTCAGGGCCACCCGCTGCCGCCGCCGTGCGTCGACCACGGGTGGGAGGTGCACCTGCCGGAGGTCGGTGAGCAGGTTGAGCAGGCCGCCGTGCGTCACCACGACGCCCTTGGGCCGGCCGGTGGAGCCGGAGGTGTAGATGACGTACGCCGGGTGGCTCGGGTCGACGACCGCCATCGGGTCCGTCCCCGGGCAGGACGCCACCAGAGCGGCCGCCTCCGGGGCGTCGAGCACCAGCCGGTCGACGGAACCCACCCCCGGCAACCGCTCCACGGACGCCGTGTCGGTGACCACCAGAGCCGGCCGGGCATCCTCCAGCAGATACCCGACCCGGGCCGCCGGATACCCCGGATCCACCGGCACGTACGCCGCACCGCTCTTCAGCACCGCCAGAATCGCCACCACCAGCTCCACCGAACGCGGCAGCACCACCGCCACCAGCCGCTCCGGCCCCGCACCCCGCCCGATCAGCGCGTGCGCCAACCGGTTCGCCCGCGCATCCAACTCCGCATACGTCAACGACACCTCCGGCCCCACCACCGCCAGAGCATCCGGCACCGCCCGCACCTGCGCCCGGAACAACCCCGACAGGCTCGCGCCGACGTCACGGACCACCGGCCCGGTACCCAGCACCGCCAACTCACCACGCTCCTCCGCCGTGAGCAGGCCGATCCTGCCGACCGTCTCGTCCGGGTCGCAGTCCGCGACGGCGTCGAGCAGGGCGAGCAGCCGCTGCTGGTGTGCGGCGAGGTCGTCGTCGCCGTACCCCTCCGGGGCGCCGTGCAGCCTGAGCAGCGGGGGGTTGCCGTCCCGGTAGTCGAACACCCAGACGGCCAGGTCGGTGGTCGACCCCGACACGAAGTGGTGCACCGAGGCGGGGTGCCCGGCGAAGCTCGGCCTGGCGTTGAAGGCCATGATGTTGACGATCAGCGGGAACGCCGTCCCGATGCCGCCGGACGCGCCGAGGTCGCGCAGCAGGTCCTCGCTGCGGTAGCGCTCGTGCGCGACGGCCGCGTCGACCTCCCCCGCCACCTGTGCGACGAGTTCGCCCCACGGCATGTCCGGTCGCACGGTCAGCCGCAGGGGCACCACGTTGGACATCGTGCCGGGCACGGACATCAGCTGGCGGTCGGTGCCCCGGCGGGCGGTGACGGGGAGGGCGAGCACCACGTCCCGGGCGCCGCTCAGCCGGTGGGCGTAGAGCGCCGTCGCGGCGACCACCAGCCGGGACCACCGGACACCGGCCCGGCCCGCCGCCGCCCGCAGCGCCTCGGGGCTGCGCAGTTCCCGTTCCCCGGCCAGGCGCAGGGCCTGGTGCGGGTCGGTCACGGAGGTGCCGGCGAGCCGGGTCGGGGCGGGCAGGTCGGCGAAGCGCCCGGTCCAGTAGGAGCGGTCGGCGGTGAAGTCGGCCGACGAACGGTAAGCGGCGTCGCTGTCGACCAGGTCCCGCAGCGGGCCGAACGGGCAGGGCGGAACCGCGACGTCCTCGGCCAGTGCCGAGTACACCTCGCCGACCCGCTGCCGGACCATGGAACTGCTGATCGCGTCCAGCACCACGTGGTGGTAGTTGAGGTACCAGAGGAACTCGGTCGGCGACAGCCGGATCAGCGCGTGGCCGAACAGCGGGTCCCGGGTGAGGTCCAGCGGGCGGGCCAGGTCCCGTTCCATCCATGCCATGGCCGCCGCCCGGGGGTCCGGTTCCGCGCCGAGGTCGAGGTGCGCGGGTGCCCAGTCCCAGGTCTCGCGGAGGATCTGGCGCGGGCCCTCACCGCCGTCGACGAAGGTCACGTGCAGGGCGTCGACCTCGTCGACCACCCGGCGCAGCGCGGCTTCGAACAGCTCCGGATCGACCGGTCCGTGGATCTCCAGACACTCACCGACGCGGTAGCCCGGGACCGCCGTCCGGGAGCTCTGCTCGGCGAGCCAGATCTCCCGCTGGGCCGCGGTCAGGGGCAGGACGTCGCCGTCGCGGCGGGGCGGGCGGGACATGGGGTACCTCCAGAAGTGTGGGCGGGCGGGCGCGCAGGGCCGCGCCGACCGCGGTGGCGTCACGCGGTCGGCGGCCGGGGGGCGGCTCTGTACGGTCAGGCGGCGAGTTCGCCGGCCTGGAGCTGCCAGAGGGATGCGTAGAGTCCGTGCTGGGCGAGGAGTTCGTCGTGGGTGCCCTGTTCGGCGACGATGCCGCCCTTGTCCATGACGTAGATCCGGTCGACGTGGCGGACCGTGGAGAGGCGGTGGGCGATGACGACCATCGTCCGGTCGGACGCGAAGCTGCGCAGTGTGCGCTGGATGGCGGCCTCGGTCTCGTTGTCCACGGCGGAGGTGGCCTCGTCGAGGATGACGACCGGCGAGTCCTTGAGGATCGCGCGCGCCAGGGCGATCCGCTGCCGCTGGCCGCCGGAGAGCGCGGTGCCGCGTTCGCCGATCAGGGTGTCGTAGCCGTCCGGCAGCGTCGCGATGAAGGTGTGCGCCTCGGCCATGGCGGCGGCCTGGACCACGGCCTCGTCCGGGGCTCCGAAGCTGCCGTAGCGGATGTTGTCGGCGATGCTCCCGTCGAAGAGGAACGGGTCCTGGGCGACGAAGCCGATGGCGCGGCGCAGGTCGTGCCGCCGCAGGTCCCGGACGTCCTGTCCGTCGAGCAGCACCCGGCCGGACTCCGCGTCCTGGAAGCGCATCAGCAGTCTGGCGATCGTCGTCTTGCCCGATCCGGTGGCACCCACCAGGGCGGTCACCTGCCCGGCCCGGATGGTCAGCGAGAGGTTCTCCAGGGTCGCCGGTCGGCCGGGGTAGGCGAAGGTGACCCCGTCGAGGACGATCTCGCCCCGCACGTCCGCGGGGTCGAGTGTCCCGTCGCCGCCGTCCGCCTCGACGGGCAGGGCACGCAGCCGCTGGACCCGGTCGTAGGAGGCGAGGGTGCGCTGGTACTGGTCGGCGATGCCGCCGAGCCGGCTCATCCGCATCAGCAGCATCTGGGGCAGCCCGATCAGCGGGCTGAACACCTCGAAGCGCAGGGTGCCGTCGAGCACCGCACGGCCGCCGATCAGCAGGGTGCCGGCCATCGACGCGGTGGTGCAGGCCCGGACGGTCTCGGCGTGGCGGATCGTGCTCCGATCGGTCTGCCGACCGCTCTCCTGGACCTCCTCGCTCAGCCCGTCGATGCGCTCGGCCTCGTAGTCCTCGGTGCAGAAGCTCTTGACGGTCGCGCCGGCTTCGAGCGAGTTGATCACCTGGCTGCCCAGCCTGGCCCGGTGCTCGCCGGCGGCGGCGTAGTCTGCGGCGGCCTTGTCCTGGTGGTGCAGCGAGAGCCAGGCGATGACCGGGATCGGCAGGAACGCGATCCACGCGATCTGCGGTGCCAGCAGGAGGAACGCCGGTACCAGGAGGGCCAGGCTGGTGCCGAGTTGCAGCACGTCGTTGGCCGGGCCGGCGAAGAAGGCGCCCAGCTGGCCGACGTCGTTGGTGAGCGCGCCGGCCACCCGGCTGGTCCGCTCGCCCTCCAGGTGTCCCAGTTCGAGGTGCTGGACGTGTCGGTAGGTGCGTCCGCGCCAGTCGTGCTCGATGTCCTGGCCGAGTCGGCGCCACTGGAGGTTCGAGGCGTACGAGAGGCCCGCCACCGCGGCGCAGGCGGCAGCCACCAGCCCGGCCAGCCCCCAGAGCTGGGCGGAGGCCGTGGTCAGGCCGAGGCTGACCAGGGGAGCCGCCTCACCCTTGATGAGGACCAGGCCGGTCCATCCGAGGAAGGTGCCGAGTGCCACTTCCGCGGCCTGGCAGGCGACGGACAGGGCGGCGGCCCGGTGGAGGCGGCGGCGGTGCGGTCCGACGATCTCCAGCAGGGGGTGGCGTTCGGTGCCAGGCGCGGCCGCGTCCCGGGGCGCGTCGACCGTTCTGTTCCATGCCTTCCGCAGGACGACCGCGGTCGCCACGGCCACCCCTCCCACCGCCACCAGCTGCCTGCTCAAGGCCGATCCTCTGATCAGCGCGACCCCGGCCGCGACCCCGCCGCCGACGGCGAGCACGGGGCGCACGACCAGGCCGCGGCCCGTCTGCGGGGCCGACGCCGAGGCGGGCCGGGCCGGCGCCTGGCCTCGCGCCCCGGTCGGATCCTCCGCGACCCGGGCGACGACCCTGCGGACGATCCGGCCGACCTCCGCGGCGCGCAGCCGCGCGTCGTGCCGGACGAGCACCCCGCCGGTGACCGGGTTGGCCCGGGCCTCGGTGATCCCGGGAACGCGGCGCAGCGCGGCGGCGAGGGCCTCGGCCGTCCGGGGCCGTCCGAGCACCAGCCTGACGTCCCAGCGCTGGCGGCCCGGGGTGACCGAGCGGGGGCTCGCGCCCGGTTCCACGGAGCCGAATCCGGCTGCGGCACCTCGTAGCGATGGCATGTGTACGATCACCTGTTTGCGGAGGTCACGGAGAACTGTCACGGGAACGACGGATCACGGCGACGGAGCGGGAGATTCTGGAGAGCGGTTCTGTTGCGGCCGAACGGCCTGCGAACGGCCGCCGCCGGGGCGCGTTCCGCCGAACTCGATCGGCGGGCGCGCCTGGCGGCGGCCGCGGTCCTCACGGACCGTCAGTGCGACTTTCCGGCGGCGGTGCCGGCGGTCGCCCGGATCTTCGGGGTCCTCGCGTCCCCCTCGGCGTGGCCAACAGCCCCTCCCTTGGCACCGTTCCCGGCGGCGTGCCGGCCGTCACCGGAGTGGTCCTCGATTTCATCGGCGGCGATCTGGGCGGCCACCACGTCGGCGGCCACTTCCGCCGCGAGATCGTGGATGTTCTCCCCGGCCTCCTGGGCCGCCTTCTTCACCTCCATCGCGATGCCGACGGATGTCTTGACGACTCCGCGCACCAGTGGCTTGAGAAGTCGCTTGGCCAGCGGCGCGACGATGAGACCGACCAGGAATGGGGGTACCAGGGGTGGCATGATGCTCCGTCCTCTCTACGCATGTATGACAGGGAACCCGGGCACGGCGAACACCGGAGCAGCGCACAGCCGGGCGGATGGAAGCATTCCATCTCGGAATCCGGGAATCACCTAACGAATCGGCTTCCCGGACACCGGAACGCGCCGTCCGATCCCGTGGCCACCGTACTCGAACCATGCCGGCCTGAGCCAAATGGATTCGGCCGGGTTCACTCGTGCGAGTGGTCACGACTTTCCCGTGAAATTCGAATCCCCGCGCACTCGAACGCCATTTTGTACTATGACCCGGTTATCCGCTTCGAATGAGCATCACATTGCCGCGCCGCCCACCGCCGCAGCCCCCGGGAACGGCGGCTTCCCGCCCCCGTCGGACTCGCGGCAGCGAGCCCCGCCACCCCCTCGTGAGGGTGAACGAGGATCGCCCGCCCCGCCGCCCCGGACGGCTCGCGGCCCAGCCACCAGGCACCTTCGGATGCTCGAACACTTCTGCCGTGCACGTCAGTTGATTCACCACGACCAGGACCCGGTGACACCATGACGTCATGCCCCGACGTACCCCGCCGGTCGTCCTGACAGCCGCCCTCACCGCCTCGGCCCTCGCACTGGGCGGCTGCGGCGGCGCCGCCTCCTCGACGACCACCCCCCTGGCGGACCGCGTCACCGTCCGGATCGCCGAGTCCAGCGAGACGCCGAGCTTCGACCCGTACTCGGCCTTCGGCGCCTCCCACGCCCGCTACGCCTACGACTCGCTGGTCAATCTCGCCCCCGACGGCACCCTGGTCACCGGCCTGGCCTCCTCCTGGCAGGCCACGGCCACCGCGGCCGTCTTCACCCTCCGCCCGGGCATCACCTGCTCCGACGGCACCCCCCTCACCGCCTCGGCCGTGGCCGGGTCACTCACCTACGCGGGCGACCCGGCCCACCAGCTCGCCGGCGCCCGGACGGTCCTCCCGGACGTTCCGTTCACCGCGAGCGCCGACGACGGGACGGGCACGGTGTCGGTGAACGCCGCCGCCCCCTTCCCGTTCCTCACCCGCACCCTCGGCCTGCTGCCGATCGTCTGCCCCGCCGGCCTCGACCGGCCCCGTGCGCTGGACCGCGCCACCCGGGGCACCGGCCCCTACGTGCTGACCCGCTACACCCCCGGCGGGCCGTACGAGTTCACCGTCCGCGAGGGCTACGCCTGGGGGCCCGCCGGGGCGACGACCGCCGTGCCCGGGCTCCCCGCGCGGGTCGTCATCTCGGTGGTGCCCCAGGCCTCCACGGTGGCGAACCTGCTGCTCACCGGCGGCGTCGACATCGCGGGCGTGAGCGGGCCCGAGCGGGCCCGGCTCACCGGCCGCGGCCTGGCGACCACCGACGTGGCGACCGTCATCGGGCTGACCTTCTTCAACCAGCGCCCCGGCCGGGCACTCGCCGATCCGGCGCTGCGCCGCGCCCTGGTCTCCGCCCTCGACCGCCAGGGGCTCGCCAACGTCGCCGTCGGCGGCACCGGCAGCCCCGCCACCGACTTCGGCGCGGTGGGCGCCGTCTGCCACGCCGACCTCGCCGACGCCAACCTGCCCGCGCAGGACGCCACCGAGGCCCTGCGCGCCGCCGGCTGGACCCGCTCCGCCCACGGCCCGCCGACCAAGGACGGCCGACCGCTCCGGCTCCGCCTGATCACCAGTTCCGACCTCGGCCCGACCCTCGCCTCCGTCGCCGAGCTGATGGCCCGGGAGTGGACGGCGCTCGGTGCCGAGGTCGAGCTGGTCACCGAGAGCCTGCCCGCCCTCGTCAACGCCATGTACCGGAGCGCCGACTTCGACGTGGTGGTCGGCAGCACCCCGGGCTTCGCCCTGCCGGTCGGCTTCGTCCCCTTCTTCTCCGGCCCCACCCCCGCCCGGGGCCTCAACTTCGCGGCCGTGGCCAACCCCGAGTACGACGCCCTGGTCGCCCGGGCCCTCCGGGAGACCGACACGGCGGGCTGCGACACCTGGAACCGCGCCGCCGCCTCGCTCTTCCGCTCGGCCGACGCGCTGCCGATCGCCGAGGGGCGGAGCAGTGTGTACGGCTACCGCACCACCTTCACCACCACCTTCGGCGGCCAGCTCGTTCCCACCAGCATCCGCCTCCACGAGTGACCCGGGGCCACCATGTCCGTACCCCAGCTGCTGCGGCACCCCTGGACGGTGTTCCTCGGCCGCCGCAGCATCCGGCTGCTCCTCTCCCTCGCGGCCGTGCTCACCGCGTCGTTCGCGATGGTCCGCCTCATCCCCGGCGATCCGGTCCGGGCCGCGCTCGGCGTCGACGCCGCCCCCGACCTGGTGGCCGCCCGCCGGCACGCCCTCGGGCTCGACACGCCCTTCCTGTCCCAGTACCGGCACTACCTCGGCGGCCTCCTGCACGGCGACCTCGGCACCTCGCTGATCACCGGGACACCGGTCGCGGAACTGGTCCGCGGCCGGCTGCCGGCCACGCTGGAGATCGCCGGGCTCGCCTTTCTGGCCACCCTCGCCGTCGCACTGCCCGGCGGCCTGCTGGCCGCCGTCCGCACCCGCGACGGCCGCCGCCCGCGCACCGAGCTCGTGTTCACCGTGGCCACCGCCGCCGTGGCCGGAGTACCGGACTTCGTCCTGGCCACCGGACTCACCGCGTTGCTCGCCGTCGGCCTCCGACTGCTCCCGGTGGCCGGCGCGACCGGCGCCGAGTCCTTCGTGCTGCCCGTCCTCGCGCTCGCGCTCGCCCCCACCGCCGTCCTGCTGCGCATCGTGCGGGTGGAGGCACTGAAGGTGCTGGACGAGGACTACCTGCGCACCGCGCGCAGCAAACGGCTGTCCCGCGCGCGCCGCTACCTCTGCCACGCGGCACCGAACACGGCCGCTGCCGCACTCACCGTCGCCGGGAACCTGCTACCCGCCCTGATCGCCGGCACCGTGCTGGTCGAGAAGGTCTTCGCCTGGCCCGGCATCGGCTCCGCCATGGCCCAGTCCGTGGTCGCCCAGGACTACCCGGTGGTCCAGGCCGTGGTGCTGGTGCTGGGCACCGCCGTGCTGCTCGCCGGCCTCCTGGTCGACGTGCTGCTCGCCGTGCTCGACCCCCGTTCGGCGATCCGGGAGATGTGACCATGAGCCTTCCACCCGGCCTCCGGCGCTCGCCCATGGCCTGGACCACCGCCGTCATGCTGGCGTCACTCGTCGCGCTCGCGCTGATCGGCCCACTGGTCTGGGGCGCGGCAGCCGACCGCCCGAACCCCGCGGCCGTGCTCCAGGGCCCCTCCGGGCAACACCCCTTCGGCACCGACAACCTCGGCCGGGACCTGCTCGCCCGGGTCCTGACGGCCACCCGGCCCTCCCTGCTGCTCGCGCTGGCGGCGGTCCTGCTCGGCGCGGCCGCGGGGGTGCTCCTCGGGGCCTGCACCGCCGTCCTCGGCCGGCGCGCCCGCCGGCTGACCGCCGGGCTGATCAACCTCCTGCTCGCCTTCCCGGCGCTGCTCGTCGCCGTGTTCCTCGCGGTCGTGTCCGGCGCGGGCGCGGCCGGGGCGGTGCTTGCCCTTGCCGCCGCGGGCGTCGCCGGATACGCCCGGCTCGCCCAGACCCTCGCCGCCGGCGTCGCGGGCACCGACCACCTGGCCGCGGCCCGGGTCCTCGGCCTGCGCCGCCACCGGCTGCTGTGGCGGCACGTCCTGCCCAACATCGCCGAGCCGCTGCTGCTGAGCATCACCACGGCGGCGGGCAGCACCCTGGTCGCGCTCTCCGGGCTGAGCTTCCTGGGGCTGGGCGTCCAACCGCCCGGCTACGACTGGGGTCAGCTGCTCAACCAGGGGCTCGACCGGATCTATGTCGAGCCCGTGCCCGCACTCGCCCCGGGCCTGGCCGTCCTCTACGCGGCCCTGGCCTTCCAACTGCTCGGCGAGGTCCTGGCCGGGAGCGCCGCCCGGCGCGGCCCGGCGCCGCGCACGCCCGTGCCGACGCCTGCCCCGAGCGGCCCCGCCGAGGACGGGCTGGTCCTCCAGGTCGAGGGCCTCACCGTCGAACTCCCCACCCGGGACGGCCCGATCCGGCCGGTGCGCGACGTCGGCCTGTCGCTGCGGCCGGGCGAGATCGTCGGGCTCGTCGGCGAGTCGGGGTCGGGCAAGTCGCTCACCGCGCTCGCCGTCGCCGGCCTGCTCCCGCACGGCGCCTGGGTCTCCCGGCGCACCCTGCGCCTGCGCGGGGCCGACCTCGCCGTCCTGCCCCCGGGGGAACGGGACAGGCACCTCGCGACGGGCCTCGCAGTGGTCTTCCAGAATCCGGCCTCGGCGCTCAACCCGTCCCTGCGGGTCGCCACCCAGCTCACCGAGGCGGTCCGGGCCCACCGCGGCGCCAGCCGTGCACAGGCCGCCTCGCAGGCCGCCGACGCCCTGCGCCGGGTGGCCCTGCCCCCGGCGCTGCTGCGCTCGCGTCCGCACCAGCTCTCCGGCGGCCAGCGCCAGCGCGTGCTGATCGCCGCCGGGCTGATGGTGCGGCCCGGGCTGATCATCGCCGACGAACCCACCGCCGCGCTCGACGTCACCGTGCAGCGGCAGATCACCGGGCTGCTCACCGACATCCGGCGGGACACCTCCGCCGCGATCCTGTTCATCAGCCACGACATCGCGCTCGTGGGCGAGTTCTGCGAACGCGTCCTGGTGATGTACGCGGGCACCATCGTCGAGACCCTGCCCGCAGACCGCCTCGCCGACCGCGCCCGGCACCCCTACACCCGGGCCCTGGTCGCCTCGGTACCGGACCTCGCCGCCGACCGCGACCGGCCGCTGCCGACGATCGGGGGCGCACCGCCGGACCCGCTGGCACCCGCACCGGGATGCCCGTTCGAGCCCCGCTGTCCGCACCGCCGGGACCACTGCGCCGAGCAGGCCCCGCCGCTGGAGGACCTCGACGCCGGCCACCGGGTCGCCTGCTGGTACCCGGTACCGGTGGCAGCGGCCCCGGAGACGGCGGCCGCGTCATGACCGTCCTCCGGGTGACCGACCTCACTGTCCGCCACCCGGGCCCGCGCGGACCGGTCACCGCCGTCGACGGCGTCTCGCTGGAGGTCCCGTCCGGCACCACGCTCGGTCTCGTGGGCGAGTCCGGCTCCGGGAAGTCCAGCCTGGCCCGCGCGATCGTCGGCCTCCTCCCCGTGCACGGCGGACGGATCCTGATCAACGACCAGGAGGTCCGCACCCGCACCGTGCGCGACCGGCGCCGACTCGGCCGCCTCGTCCAGGTCGTCCTCCAGGACCCGGACACCGCGCTGGATCCCCGGATGACGGCCCGCCAGACGCTCGTCGAAGCCGCCACCGTCTTCCGCCGGCTCGACCGGGCCGCCCGCGCCGCGCGCGTCACCGAACTGCTCGGCCTCGTCGGCCTGGACCCCCGGCTCGTCGACCGCCTGCCGCGGCAGCTGTCCGGCGGCCAGCGTCAGCGGGTCGCCCTCGCCCGCGCCCTGGCCGTCGGACCGGGCCTGCTGATCGCGGACGAGGTCACCTCGGCCCTCGACGTCTCGGTGCAGGCCGGCGTCCTCAACACGATCCGCGAACTCCAGCGGCGGCTCGGTCTGTCGATGCTGTTCATCGGCCACAACCTGCCGGCGGTCTGCCACGTCTCCGACACGGTGGCGGTCATGCGGCACGGCAGGATCGTCGAGTCCGCCCCCACCGGGACGATCCTGCACGCACCGCGGCATCCCTACACCCGGACGCTGCTCGCCTCCGTGCCCTCCCTGCGCGCCTCCCCGCCCGAGCGGAGCACGTCATGACCGTCGGGCCCCGGACACGGCGGCCGCCGGAGCCCCCGGACGGGGATGCGGGCGCTCCTTCCCCGCCGGCTCCGCGCGGACGGTCAGGGGCCGGCCGCCCGCAGCTCCCGCAGCAGGCCCTCGACCACGCCGACCACGAACTCCGGTGCCTCGCTCGGGAAGTCGTGGCCCGTCCCCTCCGGCGTGTACACCAGCCGTGCCGCCGTCGACGCCGCCAGGTACCGGACCCTGCTCCGGAGGTAGAAGCGGCTGATCCGCTCGGCCTCGGCGGCGTCCCGGGCAGCGGCCAGCACCGCCTCACCGCCGGTGAGGTCACGGGGTACCGCCAGCACCAGCGGCAGGTCCCCGAGATCCCCGTCGTACACCACGGTCTCCCAGCCGACCCTCGCCAGCCCGGACGGCGACAGCTCGGCGAAGGCCGAGACGGCCGCGCAGCCCTGCCCGACCCGGTCCGCGGGGCCGCGGTGGGCACCGAACAACTGCCGCACCGCCGTCAGCAGGAAGCCCCGGCGCATCGCCGCGAGCTGCCCGTTGGGCGGCCCGAAGGCGATGACCTCCAGGGGCGTCGGGTCGAGCAGCACGAGCCCCGCCACCAGGTCCGCCCGCCGCCTCGCCGCGTTCGCGACCAGCAGCCCGCCGAAGGAGTGGCCGACGAACACGAAGGGGGCCCGCTCCCCCGCCGCCTCCAGCGCTGCCAGCAGTTCCTCCGCCTCGCCCGCCGTCGTCCGGGGGAAGGGCCCGACATCGCTCCAGCCCGTCCCGAGGCGGTCGACCAGCACCGACCGGCTGCTACCGGCGAGCATCGTGTGCAACTCCCGGAACTCCGCTCCGGGGGCATGCCCGCCGGGCATCCAGACCACCGTCGGCCCGCCGTCCGCCTCCCCCTCGCCCAGGACGTGCATCCGGTGGTCACCCACGTCCACCAGCCGCCCCGGCGGCGGACTCGCCCGCGCCTTCCGGGCCAACAGCACCAGGTGCCGCGCGCTGCCCGCCGCCAGCAGCGCACCGACGGCCACAGCCAGGCCGCCGAGCACCACCGCCCAGGCCGCCCGCGACCCGACCAGCCCGACGCCCACCCCCACCACCAGCACCGCGACCGGCGCCCCGAGCCAGTCCCGGCTCAGCAGCGCGAGCAAGGAGTCCGCGACCCGTCCGTCCCGGCGCATCGACCCTCCGCAAAGGCATTCGAAATCCGATCGCCACCAGTATCCGTCCTCGGCCCGTCCGCCCCCACTCGGATCGCGGTGGACGCCCGGCGGCTGCCGTTCCGCGACACGGCGAAGAATTTCCGGCACCGCGGTGTCAAGCGGTCAAATATTTCCTCACACTCACGGATTAAAGGGCGATCTACCCACCTTCTTTCCGTGAGAAGATTCGGCGTCGGAATTCAACGGACCGGGCAGCGCCAGGTCATTCACGGACGATTTCGAAAGGAACGGAATATGGGAGTTCACCGAGGTGCGCCGATCGCGCCGGGGCGGAGCGCCGCAGCGTGACCGTGGCCCTGGACCAGACCCTGTTCCATCAGACCGGCGCCGGCCTGTCCGTGCCGTTCTCCATCGCCGGGACGGGGATGCACCTGCCACCGGCGGTCGTCACCAACCAGGAACTCACCCGCACTCTGGACACCACCGACGAATGGATCACCAGTCGCACCGGTATCCGCGAACGCCGCCGCCTGGCCCCGCACCTGGCGACCTCCGACATGTGCGTCGCCGCCGCCCACCCGGCCCTGGAAGCCGCCGGCATCGAGCCCGCCCGGCTGGACGCGGTCATCGTCGCCACCTACACGGGTGACCAGCCACTCGTGTCGACCGCGCTGATCGTCAAGGACGCCCTCGGCGCCCACCGCGCGCTGTCCCTGGACGTCACCCAGGCCGCCTGCGCCTCCGGCGTCCAGGCCATGCTGATCGCCGCCCACCTCCTGCAGAACCCCTCCATCACCACCGTCCTGCTCCTCGCGGCCGACTGCGCGTCCAGGATCACCGATCCCCACGACCGCACCACCGCCGTCTTCTTCGGAGACGCCGCGGCGGCCGTCGTCCTCACCCGCACCGACGCCCCCGGAGCGGGCCTGCTCTCCTACGATCTGGGCTCCCGGCTGTCCTACGGCGTACAGATCCCCGCCGGCGGCTCCCGGCTGCCCGCCAGCGCCGCCACCGTCGCCGCCGGAGACCACTACCTGTCCATGGACGGTCGCGCCGTCTGGGACGCGGCGACCACCCGCCTGCCCGAGAGCATCACCAGTGCCACCCGGCGCGCCGGCGTGCCGATCGACGATGTCCGGCACTTCTTCCTGCACCAGGCCAACCTGAACATCCTCACCGCAGCCCTGGCAGCCCTGGGCGTTCCCCGTGAGCGCGCGCCCGTCACCGTCGACCGGCTGGGCAACACCGGTTCGGCGGGCCTGTTCACCGCGCTCCACTCCGCCGTCTCCGCAGGCGCCCTGCTCCCGGGAGACGTCTACGTGCTGTCCGGAATCGGCGCCGGCTTCCAGTGGGGAACCCTCTGCCTCCGGCACGTCTGAGGGATCCCCGGGACGGACAGCGCCCTCCCCCGGCGTCTCCCGCGCCCGCGTCCTGTGGCACGCCACCACTCCGAGCGTTCACGAACGAGTGAACCCCGGCAGTTTTCCCGGCACGCCCGCCGCCGCGGACACCAGCATGGGCGTCATGACCACCACGCACTCCCGGGCCGAACGGGCCGCCCAGGCCCGGTCGGCCGAAGCCCAGCTCGCCGCCGACGGAATCGACGGGGTGGTGTTCGGCTGGGTCGACAACGCCGGGATCACCCGGGTGAAGTCCGTCCCGCTCGACCAGCTCGAACACGCCGCCGCGTACGGTGTCGGCGCCGTACCCTGTTTCGACCTCTCCCTGGTGGACGACTCCTTCACCACCACACCTTCGAGCACCGGCCCCGTGGGCGACCTGCGGCTCGTCCCCGACCTCGACCGGCTCACCGTGCTCGCCGCCCAGCCCGGCTGGGCCTGGGCCCCGGCCGACCGCCACACCCAGGAGGGCACCCCGCACCCCGGCTGCCAGCGCGGCTTCGCCCGCCGGGCCGCCGAGGCCGTCGAGCGACGCGGGCTCTCGGTGCGGGCCGGGATCGAGATCGAGTGGGTGGTGGCCGACGCCGCCGGAAACCCCGCGACGGTCGAACCCGCGTACGGCATGGCCCGTTTCATCGAGCACTCCGACTACCTGCGGGAGGTGCTGCGCGCCCTCACCGAGCAGGGGCTGGCCGTGCTGCAGATCCACCCCGAGTACGCCGCCGGGCAGTTCGAGGTCTCGGTCGCCGCCGAGGGGCCGGTGGAGGCCGCCGACACCGCGATGCTGGTGCGCCACACCGTCCGGGCCGTCTCCGCCCGGCACGGCCTGCGGGTCTCGTACGCGCCCGTCTTCTCCGAGGGCGCGATCGGCAACGGCGGCCACCTGCACCTCAGCATCTGGCGACAGGACCGGAACCTCGGGCACGGCGGCCCCGGCCGCCACGGGCTGCACCCCGAAGCCGAGCAGTTCCTCGCGGGCGCACTGGCCGAACTGCCCGCCCTGCTCGCCCTCGGCGCGCCCGGCGTCGCCTCCTACCTGCGCCTGGTCCCCTCCCACTTCGCCGGCGCCTACCGTTGCTGGGGCCTGGAGAACCGCGAGGCGGCGCTACGCCTGATCGCCGGCTCCACCGCCGGGCAGGCCAACGCCGAGTTCAAGTGCTTCGACGCCGCCGCCAACCCGTACCTGACGATCGGCGGCGTGCTGGCCGCCGGACTCGCCGGGCTCGACGCCGGCCTGCCCCTCCCGCCCGAGACCCGGAGCGACCCCGCCGCCCTCGGCAGCGCCGAGCGCCTCCCGGCGAGCCTGTCGGAGGCGACCGACGCGTACGAGAAGTCCGCGGTGCTGCGGCAGGCACTCGGCCCCGAGCTGTACGGGAACGTGCTGGCCGTACGGCGGGCTGAGGCGGAGCTGTTCGCCGCGCACACGGACGAGGACGTCATCGAGGCCGTCCGCTGGCGGTACTGACGGAGAATCACGCATCTCCCCCGAACGGCCGGCCGGTCCGCGGCCGGCCGGCCCGCACGCTCAATCCCGCGCCGACCCGGCGGGCAGCCCGGCGCACCCGATCGCCCGCGGCGCGCCCTCCGCGTCCGCGACCTGCGCCGGACGGCCGGGAGCCGGGTCGGTGACGGCCCGCTCCACCGGCTTCGCCATGTAGACCGCCTCGGCGCCGTAGCTCGCGGGCAGCCCGATCTCCGGCCGGGTGCGGTAGCCCAGCAGCGTCCACATCCTCTGCGAGCCGTGCACGGCGACCAGGGAGAGCGTCCGGTAGCGGGCCGACCACCCGGTCTCCTCCAGGTGCCGCTGCATCCGTCGGGCCAGGCCCCGGCCACGTGCTCGCTCGGCGATCACCAGGTCGTGGAGGTGCAGGTTGCTCCCCTCGCGGTCCTCCCTCACCGTGCCCCCCTCGGCCAGGCTCAGGTCCGGGCAGCGGAAGAGCGGGTACGGCAGTGCGAGCAGGTAGCCGCCGAAGCCGCCCGCGTGCTCCAGCACGAAGCAGGTCGAGGGCGAGGCGCGGTGCCGGGAGCGCAGTGCCTCCTCCCCCTCGGACAGGCCGCTCGCCGTGTAGGCGCGCTCCTCCAGTGCGACCACCTCGTCCCAGTCCTCCTCCCGGAGCAGCCGGATCCGGGTGTCGCTCATGCGGCGGCTCCGTCCGGCGCCGAACCGCCTACGCAGGTGTACGGCAACGGGCGGAAGCCGTTGAACCCCCGGGTGGCGTAGGCGGCGGCGTACGCGCCGCAGGAGTGGACCCAGACCGGGTCGCCGGAGGCGATCGTGCGCGGGACCCGCACCAAGCCGTCCTCCTGGGCGTACGCGTCGTCGCTGTCGCAGGTCGGACCGGCCACCACGGCGTCGACCGACTGCCCGCCGGGACGGGTCGGGAACTCCAGCCGGTACTGCAACTGGTCCATTTCGTACAGGCCGTTGAACTTTCCGCAGCTGAGGTAGAGCCAGTCCTCACGGGTGCCGTCGAGCCGGTGGCGCGAGGTGAGCCGGGCGACGTGGGCACGGATCGCGCCGTGGTCGGCGACCAGGTGCCGGCCGGGCTCCAGCAGGAAGTCCAGCGGGGCGGCGTTGACGGCGCGCAGCCGTTCCACGCCTTCGCGGATCACCGCGAACATCTTGTCCAGCGGCGGTTCCAGCGGACGGCCGTGCCGGTCGAGGACGCCGAGGGCGGGCAGTCCCCCACCGAGGTTGATCCGGTCCGGAACGATGCCGTGCCGGTTGAGCGCCTCCAGCACGCCGGCCAGCGTCTCGATCGCCTCACCCCAGGCGTCGGCCGTCATCTGCTGGGAACCGACGTGCACCGACAGACCGGAGGGCACCAGTCCGGCGGCCCGGGCCGCGTCGAGCACCCGCAGGGCGTCCTCGGGCGAGCAGCCGAACTTGCGGCTCAAACCCCACAGCGCGCCGTCGCCGGTGGTTGCGACCCGGCAGAACACCCGTGAGCCGGGGGCGTGTTCGGCGATCGCGGCGACGTCCTCCGGGCTGTCGGTGGCGAAGTCGCGCACACCCAGCCGGTAGGCCTCGTCGATGTTGGCGTCGGACTTGACGGTGTTGCCGTAGTGGATCAGTTCGGGGGCCACCCCGGTGCGCAGCGCCTGGACGATCTCCTGCGGGCTGGCCGCGTCGAAGCCGGACCCGAGCCCGGCGAGGTGGCCGAGCACCTCGTCCACCGGGCAGGCCTTCATCGCGAACCGGACCGAGAAGCCGGGCAGTTCGGCGCACAGGGCGGTGTACTGGCGCCCGATGCCGTCCAGGTCGTAGACGATGACGTCCTCCGTGGCGACGGCGAGCGCGGCACGCAGGGCGGAGTGGTCGTGTCGGCCCGGGTGCCTGTGCTGACCGGCGAGGAACGCGGTGGAGGGTTGCACGGTGGCCGACGCGGTCAGGGTGCGGTGGCCGGTTCTGCCGCCATCGGCCGTCCGGCGCGGTTCGGCGATCTGACGCGTGTCGGTGGCCTGAGGCCTCACGTGTGAACTCCCAATTCCGACTGGATGATCGGCGCCAGGAGCTTGCCGGCGCCAGGAGACGAGGGGTCCGAAGGTCGACCGGAACGCCTGACCCGGGTTCCTCCCTCCGCCGCACTCTATGTACTTTCCGGGCCCTCACCTGCGCCTGCCGTGCGCCCTCTCCGGGCCTGCCGCTCGCCGAGGCAGTGCACCGCCGCGTCGCCGGTGTCGCGTTCGAACCGGGCGGTGGGGAGCCTCCGGTCAGGCCGACGTACCAAGCGCGTGGTGTACGAACGCACCCGTCGGCGCCGACGGGATGCCAGGCCCCTGGGACGTTCCCGGTCCTGTTCCCGCCAGTCCCTGTCGGCCGCTGCAACAGCGCCCGGAGTCACAGCTCGACACGCGGAACCACCCGAACGGCACCGATGCGAGCCGCTACGGCCTTGACGATCAGGTCCCACCGGACGCCGTCGCAGATCACGGTGCCCACACCGGCCGACTCCTCCACAGCGCGGCGACCACGGCGCGGTTGATCTCGGCGGGGTCGATCTCGGCGCGGCCGATCTCGGGCGGCATCGGCATCACGGGCTCCTCGCAGCGGTACACCCGTCGGGCAGGGGACCGGACCCGTGGCCTTCCGCCCGACCGGGTGGGGGGCTCCTCGACGACCTCCTCGCGGCGACGTTCGTGTCGTCCCTGCCCCCGGGCGAGCCGTTTCGAGGAGAGGCGATCTACGAGACGTGACGATGTCGGGCGCCGACACGGTCCGCTGCAGCCCTCTCAGGGGTAAGAGCAACGCGTCCTCCACGTCCCAGGGCCGCCGTCCGTGGCGTCTTGCACCGTCGGAGCCCCCCTGTGTCGCGGGAACGTCACAGCGTTCCCGCGTCGGTTCCCGGGCCGGGGCCGCCTGTCCTCAGGTCAGGCCGATCCGGTCGGCGGTCGCTTCGCTGTGCTTCATGTGCTGGTGGGCCCGCTCCCCCATCTCGGCGATCAGCCCGGCGACGACGGTCTCCACCACGGCGAGTGTCGGCACCAGGCTGTCGTACGGGGAGGGTGCGCCGACCTGGCTGGAGAGGACCACCTCGGCCTGGGTGGAGACCGGCGACAGCCAGGCGTCGGTGAACAGGACGACGCGTCCGCCCGCCTCGCGGACCAGTTCCGCGAGGGTGGTCTTGTCGGTCTCGTAGCGGCGGTAGTCGAAGACGACCAGTACGTCGCGGCGTCCGAGGGCGGCGAGCAGCGCCGTCCGCTCGACCGGACGGTCGGGGAGGAAGCGCACGTCGCCGCGGAGTTGCATCAGGTGCAGGCCGAGGTACTGGGCGAGCAGGTGGGTGAAGCGTCCGCCGACCAGGGTGATGCGGCGCTTGGGGTCGGCGAGCAGTTGCACGGCCCGCTCCAGTTCGTGCGGGCTGACCTCGGCCAGGGTGCGGTCGACGGCCGCGGTGAACACCTCGCGGCCGTGGGCGAGCAGGCCCGCCGTGCCGGACTGCGGGGGGTGCCCGCCGTCCTCGCCCTCGCCCTCCCCTTCGCCCGTCCCGCCGTAGCGACCGGTGCTGTAGAGGGTCAGCGGCGAGGCCTGGCGCTCGTCGAGTTCGGTGCGCAGCGCGGCTTGGAAGTCGGGGAAGCCGCGATAACCGAGCCGGTTGACGAACCGGATGACGGTGGGGGCGCTGACGTCAGCGCGTTCGGCGAGGGTGGCGACGGTCTCGAAGCCGGCGGCCGGCCAGCCGGCGAGCAGGACCCGACCGACCTTCCGCTCGGCGGGGCTGCAGTCGCCCAGGCGCTGGCGGATGTCCTCGGCGAGCGTGACGGGTGCCATGGCGCGGTTCCTTTCCCGGGCGTCGGCGGGGTGGACGGTCCGGAGCTGTGGTGCTCCGCAGCCTAGCGAAGGGCCCGGCTGCGGAGATCTTGTTCGGTGATGTTCCCTGCCGGGTGCTACCGGGCGCTGGGGGCGATGGCGAGGTCGAGGTCGGCGAACGAGACGGCGGTGGCGCCGTCGGACGTCCAGGCCCGGGTGCCGGGCCGCCGCTGGAGGGTGACGGTGAAGACGGGGCCGGTCTCGTAGGTGGTGGCTGTGGCGGTGTGCTGGGTGCGCTGGGCGGTGAGGGCCAGGGCGGTGCCGGAGAGGGAGTAGGGGGCGCCGTTCGGGTCGTCGACGGAGTAGAAGGCGTCGTGGTTGGCGGGGACGGGGGTGGTGCCGGTCGCCCGGAGGCGGTCCTTGGCGGGGGCGGGCCGCACCGTCCAGCTGTGGGGTCGGTAGCGGTCGCCGTCGGTGAGGTAGCTGTAGCGGACCCCGTCGACGGCCCAGCGGCCGTCGGCCGTGCGGGTGCGGGCCCGGCGCAGGTCGAGGACGGTGACGCCGTGGGTGCCGAGCACCCGCAGGGTCTCGTCGCGGGTGCCGGCGTGCTCGACCTCGATCGCGGTGTCCTCGTCGAGGGCGAACACCCGGCCGTGGCCGGTGTCGGCGGCCAGGCGGACGGCGCGGCCCTCGCGCCCGTAGGTGCCGGTGTGGGTGTCGAGCAGGCCGGCGTCGAAGAAGCCGAAGCCGCCCTGTGGGAGGTAGCCGAGCCGGGCGGGGTCGGCGAAGTAGCCGGGGGTGCTTCCGTCGCGCAGGGCCCGGTAGCTGTCGCCGCCGGTGATCATGTCCGGTCCGGAAGCGATCTGGGCGCCTGCGCTGGAGCCCGCGACGACGGCGCCGGCGGCGAGCTTGGTGCGGATCGCGGCCAGCACCTTGGAGTCGGTGTGGGCGTCGCCGTGCAGCAGGGTGGTGACGTAGCGGTACTGGTCGCCGCCGCCGAAGAAGAAGCCGGTCATCGACTCGACCCGGGCGACCACGGCGTCCGAGTCGGCGGCGTCGAGGTGGTCGAGATCGATCGGGACCCACTGGGCGTCGGCCGCGCCGTGGTGGCGGAACAGGTCGGCGTAGTAGGCGCCGTTGCAGGCCGAGTTGGAGCACTTGGCGGGGTCGGCGGCGTTGGGGTCCTGGCTCTCGGGGACGGAGGCGGCGGTGAGGACGCCGATCCGGGCCCGGCCGGGGCCGCCGGCCTTGGCGACGATCTCCCGGTAGACCTCGGCGTTGTCGTCCTTGAGCCCGCCTCCGACGAGGACGAGCGTGCCGCCGGGATGGTGTCCGGCGGCGGGGTGGGCGAGGGCGGGCGGGGCGGCCGAGGCGACGGTGGCGAGGGCGGCGGCGAGGATGAGGGCAGCGCGCCGGGGGCGGGCGGGGCGGGAGTGGTTCACGGGCGGGCTCCTTGGCGGTCGGGCCGGTGCTTGCGGGGTCGCGGCGGGCCCGCACGGCACCACGGGGGTGTCCGGTGCGGGCCCCTCCGGGAGGGTGCGGCGGGTGGTTCGACGGGGATCAGCTGCGCCTGAGCCGTTCGATCAGGGTGGCCAGGAGGGCGATCCGGGCGGGCACGCCGGCAGTGTCGAGCCACTCCTCGGGGGTGTGGTCGGCCCCGCCGACGGGGCCGAGGCCGTCGAGGGTGGGGATCCCGAGGCCGGAGGTGAAGTTGGCGTCGCCGACGCCGCCGGTGGCTGCGCCTCCCACGGTGAAGCCGAGGTCGGCGGCGGCGGTGCGGGCCAGGGCGAGCAGGTCCCGCGTCCCGGGGCCGAACTCCATCGGCGGGCAGAGGTCGAGCTGGTCGACCCGGGCGGTGGTGTCGGGGACGGCGGTGCGGCTCGCCGTCTCCCGGATCGCGTCGAGGGCCGTGTGCAGGGCGTCGCGGGTGGTGGCCCTGACCTCGACGTGGAGTTCGGCCTCGGGGCAGACGATGTTGGGCCTGGTGCCGGCCCGAACGACGCCGACGTTGAGCGTGACGCCCGGCCGGATGCCGTTGAGGGCCTGGAGGGCGACCACCAGGTGGGCAGCGGCGAGGGCGGCGTTGGCGCCTCGTTCGGGTTCGATGCCGGCGTGCGCAGCCCGTCCGGTGACGGTGACGAGCAGGTCGGCGACGCCCTTGCGCTGGACGACCAGGTCGCCGTTCTCCCGCGCGCACTCCAGGCCGAGGGCGAAGTCCGCGCCGCGGCAGAGGAGTTCGGTCACCGGGCGACTGGCCGGCGATCCCGCCTCCTCGTCGGGGGTGGCAATCAGGACGAGTTCGGCGAAGGAGGTCCGGTGCTGGCGGACCAGCAGCTCGGCGGCGGTGACGCCGGCCAGCAGGCCGCCCTTGTCGTCGCTGACGCCCGGGCCGTGGGCGCGGGAGCCGTCGGCCCGGAAGGGCCGGGCGGCGGCAGTGCCCTCCTCGAAGACGGTGTCCATGTGGCCGATCAGGACGATCCGGGCGCCGCCCTCGCCCGGCGGCAGGGTGCCGGGCAACCGGCCGACCAGCACGTCGCCCCAGGAGCGGCCGCCGACCGACTCGACGGGGATCCGCTCGGTGGCGAACCCGATGCCGTGCAGCCGGTGGGTGAGCCGGTCCGCGACGCGGTTGACCCCGTCCGGGTGGTGGCTGCCGGAGTCGACGGCGACGAGGTCGGCCAGGTCGGCGAGGTAGCGGGGCAGGGCGGCCCGGGCGGCGTCCAGGATCACCGCGGCGCGCGGGTCGAGGGCGGCACGGGCGGGGGCGGCGCTCACAGGACCTTGGACAGGAAGGCGCGGGTGCGCTCCTGCTCCGGTTCGACCAGCACGGTGCGGGGGTGGCCGGCCTCGACGACCACGCCCTCGTCCATGAAGACGGCGGTGTCGCCGACCTCGCGGGCGAAGCCGATCTCGTGGGTGACCACGACCATCGTCATGCCGTCGGCGGCCAGGTCGCGCATCACGTCCAGGACGTCGCCGACGAGTTCGGGGTCGAGGGCGGAGGTCGGCTCGTCGAAGAGCATCAGCTTGGGCTTCATCGCCAGCGCGCGGGCGATCGCCACCCGCTGCTGCTGGCCGCCGGAGAGCTGGGCGGGGTAGTGGTCGGCGCGGTCGCCGAGGCCGACGCGGTCCAGCAGGCGCAGCGCCTCCCGGCGGGCGTCGGTGCGGTTGACCCCGGCGACCCGGACCGGTGCCTCGGTGATGTTCTCCAGGGCGGTCATGTGCGGGAAGAGGTTGAAGCGCTGGAAGACCATGCCGATCTCGCGGCGGCGCTCGGCGACCTCGGCCTCGCGCAGCTCGTGCAGCCGGTTGCCGGACTGCCGGTAGCCGACCAGGTCGCCGTCGACGGTGAGGCGTCCGCCGTCGACCTTCTCCAGGTGGTTGATGCAGCGCAGGAAGGTGGACTTGCCGGAGCCGGACGGGCCGAGCAGGCAGCAGACCTGTCCGCGCTCGACGGTCAGGTCGACGCCCTTGAGGACCTCCAGCCTGCCGAAGTGCTTGCGCACGCCCTCGGCGTGCACCATGGGCCGGGCCATCGGTTCAGCCCTTCCGTTCGCGGGTGGTGGGGAGCAGGCCGGGGAGGCCGGTGAACATCCGCCGCAGCGGGGAGACGTGCCCGGCGCGGGCGGCGCCGCGGCCGTAGCGGCGCTCCAGCCAGGCCTGCGGCCCGGAGAGCGCCGTGGTCAGCGCCAGGTACCAGAGGGCGGCGACCACCAGCATCGGGATGACCTGGTAGTTCTGGGCGTAGACGTCCTGGATGTTGGACATCAGGTCGTGCGCGGCGATCACCGAGACGTACGCGGTGGTCTTGAGCATGTTGATGGTCTCGTTGCCCATCGGCGGGATGATGACCTTCATGGCCTGCGGCAGGACGATCCGGCGCATCGTCAGGGCGGGCTTCATGCCCAGGGAGTGGGCGGCCTCGGTCTGGCCCGGGTCGACGGACTGGATGCCGGCCCGGACGATCTCCGAGGCGTAGGCGGCCTCGTTCAGGCCGAGCGCGAGCAGTGCCGCGACGGACGGGGTGAGCAGGCTGTTGGTGTCGAGCTCGACGAAGGTGACCGTGGTGAACGGGATGCCGATCATCAGGTGCTTGTAGAGCGCGGCCGCGTAGGCCCAGAAGATGATCTGGACCAGCAGCGGGGTGCCTCGAAACAGCCAGACGAAGCCGGTGGAGAGCCCGTACAGGAGGGGGTTCGCGGAAAGCCGCATGACGGCGACCAGGACGCCCAGGCCGAGGCCGACGGCCATCGCGGCGACGGTGAGCCACAGGGTGGTGGCCAGGCCGTCGAAGATGAGGTCGGCGAACAGGTAGTGCCCGACCACGTCCCAGTGCAGGTTGGGGTTCTTGGCGAGCGAGCCGACCAGGCCGACGACGGCGAGCACGGCTGCGACGGCGGCGGCCCACCGACCCCAGCGCCGGACCGGGACGGCCACCAGGTCGTCCGGCCGGGCGGGGGCCGCCTCGGTGGGGGGTGCGGTGACGGGCATGTCAGTCCACCGCGCTGTTCTTGGTGGCCTGCTGCACGGCGATCGAAGCCACCCCGTACTTGTCGTAGATCCTGGCGAGCGAGCCGTCGTCGATCAGGGACTGCAGGGCCTTCTGCACCGCGTCGGTCAGCTGCGGCAGGTTCTTGGAGACGGCGATGCCGTTCGGGGAGGCGTTGTAGCCGCCGAGCGCGGCCGGGTCGTCGGCGAGTTCGAACGCGGCGCCGTTGTCGGCGGTCTTCGCGGTCCACCCGGCGGCGGGCTTGGTGAGGACGTCGGCGACCACCTTGCCGGAGCGCAGAGCGAGTTGGGCGTCGGAGTCCTTGGGGAAGGCCTGGACGTCGACGGCGCCCCTGCCGAGTTCGCGGCACTTGTCCTGGTGCTTGTCCAGGAGCTTCTGCTGGTTGGTGGCGGTCTGCACGGCGACGGCGTGCCCGCACAGGTCGTCGAGGGTGGTGATCTTCTGCGGGTTGCCCTTGGCGACCAGGATGCCGCTGCCGGAGACGGAGTAGTCGACGAAGTCGACGACCTGCTCGCGCTCCTTGTTGTCGGTGATGGCGCTGATCGCGGCGTCGTACTTGCCGGCCTGGAGGGCGGGGACGATGCCGTCGAACTTCTGTGCCTGGAACTCGAAGCGGACCCCGAGCTTGGCGCCGATGGCCTGTCCGAGGTCGTAGTCGAGGCCGGTCATCTCCTTGCTGCCCTCGGAGACGTACATCTCGAACGGGGGGTACGGGACGTCGGTGGCGACCCGGACCTTGCCGGACTTCTTGACGGCGTCGGGGAGCGCGTCGTGCAGGGCCTGGTCCGGGGTGAGGGTGACGCCCGCGACGGTCACGGGGGCCACGACGCTCGCGTCGGCGGCCGGGGTGGTGGAGCTGCCGCAGGCGGCGACTGCGAGGCCGGTGGCGAGCAGGACGACGGGCAGCGTGGTTCTGTGCAGGGCGGAGCGAGACATGGGGACCTTTCAGAGGGTACCGAAGCAGGCCCCGCAGACGTTACAGATCGGCAAGTTAAAGCGCCAGATGTAACAGCGGCTACGAATAGATAACGACAGTCGGATCCCGGCGGGCCAGACCACAACGGCACGTCCGTGTTAAACATTCGGCGAACCTCTCATTACATCTACCCACAGAAGCCGCGCTTCTGTATGTTCCGTTTCTGCCGCCGCCGGACACCCCGCACCGGACGGCCGAGCGTCTGCCTGCGCGCCGCCCCGGCGCCAGGCCCTCCCGCCCGGGCCCTCACCGCGCCCGGGCCTCTCCCCACGGAGCAGCCAGTGACCTCCACCGCTCGCCGCACCTCCGCCCTCGCCCTCACCGTCGCGCTCACCGCGGCGCTCGGGGCCCTCACGCCCGTCGGCACAGCGCACGCCGCCACCGGCCCCGGCGCCCTGATCCTGGGCGGCGGCGCCATCGCCGACACCAACAGCGCCGTCTACAGCACCTTCGTCACGAAGTCCGGCGGTTCGGCGGCCAGGATCGGCATCATCACCGCCGCCTCGGTCGTCCCGGCCGACGACCCGAACGCCGGCGACCCGGCCACCTGCAGCAACTCCGTCTGCAACGGCACCTACTACGGCAACCTGCTGAAGAACAGCTACGGCGCGGCCGACGCCCAGTGGATCCCGATCGACCTCGACCACATCGGCAACAACGCCAGCCAGAGCGTCCTCAACCAGATCAACTCGATGACCGGCTTCTTCTTCGGCGGAGGCGACCAGAGCCGCCTGGTCACCACCCTGATGAAGAGCGACAACAGCGACTCCCCCGCACTCGCCGCGATCCGCGCCAAGTTCGCCGCAGGCGCGGCCGTCATGGGCACCAGCGCCGGCACCGCCATCACCAACGGCCGCGACATGGTCACCGGCGGCGAGAGCTGGGACGCGCTGCGCTACGGCCCCCACACCACGATCAGCGACAGCTACCCCGACGACCTCAGCTACCGGCCCGAGGGCGGCTTCAACTTCTTCACCTCCGGCCTGATCGACACCCACTTCGCCGCCCGCGGCCGCGAGGGCCGCATCACCCGCCTCGCCGCCGCCACCGGCCACACCCGCGCCTTCGGCGTCGACGAGGACACCGCCCTGGTCGTCACCAACCCCGGCACCGCCAACGAGTCCGACGCCGTCGTCGGCACCAACGGCGTCTCGATCCTCGACCTGCGCAGCGACACCGTCGGCACCCACAGCGGCTACTGGTCCGTCGACGGCGTCAAGTGGACCTACCTGACCAACGGCGACACCTACAACCCGGCCACCTGGACCGCCACCTCCACGAAGCCCGCCTACGCCCCGACCAGCGGGACGGTCGGCAGCCGCTGGAGCGACGTCTTCTCCTCCCCGAACTCCCCCACCGACCACTCCTACCAGATGGTCAAGATGGCCAGGGAACTCGTCGGCGCCGGCCGCAGCACCACCCAGTACGGCATCAGCTACGAGAGCGGCCCGACCTTCGAGGCCGACCTGGCCAAGGGCACCGGCTACAAGGCGTGGAAGAGCGGCAGCACGATCTCCTTCGCCAACCTCACCACCCACCTGTACGTCTACTGACAGTGAGGACGTTCATGAGCGCCTTCCGGTGGGGGTCCGGCCCACCGACTGACTGACCCGGGGTCAGCGGGACCGACCTGCGGCGCCCGTCGATCGCCTGCCGGCCGCACCCGGGAAGGACGCGAAGAACGTGCGGGTGGACGAGGCGCTGCTGGAGGCGGCGGTCACGCTGCCCGGGCAGTTCTCGCTCCCGTTCACCGGTGAGCCGATCGGCCGGGCCGCCGGGCCACCGGGCCACCGGGCCACCGGGCCACCGGGCCACCGGGCCAACGGGCCAACGGGCCAACGGGCCACCGGGCCACCGGGCCACCGGGCCACCGGGCCACCGGGCCACCGGGCCACCGGAATCGTCGCCGACCGGCTCCAGCCGAGCGCACCGATGACGGCGATCCTGGCAATGAAGAGCAGGCCGGAGGCGGACAGCCCGGATCTTCGACAGACGACCGGCCTGCCGGCCCCGCACGATGCCGCGTCCGCCACCCTGGACAGCCTCCCGGGTGGCGGACGCTCCCGCCCGTGGCAGCCGGCCGGATGCCGGGACGGCTGCCCTTGCCCCGCGGGGACATGCCGGCAAGCACGGCGAGGCGTGCGGAGGAGCAGATGGCCGACGAGGAGCTCACCGAGCAGGAAAGCGGGTTAATCCGCCGCTACGTCGACCTCGCCGACGGCGTCGAGGCCGACCGGGGCGACCTGCGCCGTGCCCGTCCCTCCGAACTCGAAGGCGGCCGCTTTCCGCAAGACCGCCCGCGGCATGTACCACCTCATCCCCGGCCCGCCCCACCGGTAGCAGCCGGCCGCACGACGCCCCGGCGGCTCAGCCCGGCGGGCCGTGCGCCGTGCCCGGGCCGGCGTGGAGCTTCGGCCGCGGTGCCGCGTTCCTCGATGACGCCGGGCCGCTGTGAAGTTCGGGCAGGTGGAAGGATCCGTGTGCCGCGGTGCAGTGCTGCGGCTTTCCAGGGTCACCAGCGTGAGTGGGCCCGGAACCTTCGAAGAACACCATCGGCCAGCTGGACACGGGCCAGGTGCGGGGGGCGGGAGGAGTCCTGGACCGTAGCCGGGACGGCCGGTGCATACCGTCCGGCCGCCCTGGTCTGGCTGCGCTGCGGAGCCCGGCTTTGTGGGGATGTCCGGGCCGTGCGTGGAGGAGAAGCGCAGCCGACGCGTCCCGGCGGGGACGCTCGATGGTTCAACGAGCGGTGTGGGCTGCGGGCACGTGCTGGTCGACGGGAAAGATCTGCACAGAACTGCCCGCTGTCGTGGTCAACCTGCTCACTGCAGGCAGCCTCCGCCCGCGGGCCGGTAAAGCCGGTGGAGCCTCACCCGGCCCTGGCGCCCTTTCCCCGGCGGGTCAGGTGTCCGCGGTCGGCGCAGGGTCGCGGGTGGGTCGGCGCAGTTGTTCGTTGATGCGCAGGGCTTCTTCGAGCTGGTCTTCGAGGATGACGATGCGGCAGGCGGCATCGATGGCGGTGCCCCGGTCGACGAGGTCGCGGGCGCGCATCGCGATGCGCAGCTGGTAGCGGGAGTAGCGGCGGTGTCCGCCGTCGGAGCGCAGCGGGGTGATGAGGTGGTGTTCGCCGAGGGCGCGCAGGAAGCCGGGGGTGGTGCCGGTCATTTCGGCTGCGCGGCCCATGGTGTAGGCGGGGTAGTCGTCATCGTCGAGACGGTCGGGCGTCTCCGGGGTGTCGGGGGTGTGCGGTCGCAAGGCTGTCGTGGTCACTGCACCTCTTCCTGTTGTGTCCGGGGACGCGCTGAGGGGCCCCGGGTGCTTGCTGCTCCCGGGGCCCCGAAGGGTTTGACACCATCTACCGGCCCTCGGGCCGGGTTCCTCGTGTCCGCGTGGCCCCGGGGGATGGGGCGTGCGGGGATCGCGTATGCGTGACCGGAAACCACCGTCCTTGCCTTGGGGTCTTCGGATTCCGCCCGGGTGATCACCTCACGGGCCGGGCGATCCAGATGGCGCTTCGTCCCTCCGTTCATCCTCTGCGGGTACTGATCGGAACTGCTACTTCGGGTACTGCCACCTGCGGGAACTGCTTCGTACTGCTCACACGGGTACTTCTCGGTACTGCTGAACTACACCTACCCGGTACTGCTGTGGCGGTCCCGGTGGACCGTCCGGTCCGGCAGCCAGCCCCGTCGCCCGTCCTGCTCACCTGCCCGGCTTGGAACCCCACTGCCCGGACCACCCGGCACGCGCGCCGCAGTCATGGCGCCTTTACCGGGATACCCGTCCTTCGACTGCCGTACTGCCGGTACCACTCAACTCGGATTCACCTGCGGGTACTGCATGCGTGAACCGCGGTACCGCTCGCTGGCAGCCCCTTGTCACTGCGGGCCGCCCGGCCCGGCCACCGGCCCTGTCGCCTACTGCACCATCCCTGGCTTCAGGACCCTGCAACCATGCCGACCTGCGAAAACCTGTACTACTGCCCGCCAGTTCATGTCTGGCGGGTACTTCTCGACCTCGACTACGAGAGAAACACTAACCACAGCACTGAGCAATGTCTACTCCAGCCGGTATAGATTTTTCGGTGTTCGAAGGGCAGATAGCCTTCGCCCGTGGCAGGGCGGACCCCGCACCCAGCACCGAGCCGCACACGCAGGCCTCGCTGCCGGCCACCTCACCGAAGCCGTCAGCGACCGGGACGAACGGAGCCTGCGCCGACTGCCGGCCCGCCTCGCCGAACAGGCCACCCTCACGAACTGCGCGCCCTGCGAGGAGTCCCGGGTGCCGGACCGTAAGGTCAGTCCGGCCGCGGCCGGCGACGTAGGCGCCGAACAGGGCCAGGACCACGCGGGTGCCTGCTTGGCCTCGCCGACCGCGGGGTGTCCGACACTTTCCTGGATCTGCGTCAGGACGCCTCACGTCGAAGAGTCATCGCCCACTGCCTCCCGGGCGAGTGTGCGGGCGAGCGGGGGTGGCCGGCGGCGGTGTCAGGGCTCGCCGGTCGGGCGCGAGCACAGACCGGATGCCGCAGGACCTGGGTGACCGGGGTGCCGGCAGCACGCAGGACGGTCCGATGGCCGGTGGCCTCGGCGTCGAGGAGTCCGTGCCAGGAGGTGCGGCGCTCGGGGCGCCGTCGCCGCGGACCGCCACCACGAGGAGGTGACCGCGGTGCTGGTGGCGGACCCTCTGTCTCGGCGCTGGTCGAGCTTTCCCCATCTGGCACCCGAGACCGCCGGAGAGGTGCCGCCCTGCGCCGCCCTGGGGGGGTCGGCGGCGGCAGGGCGACACCTCTCCGGGGGTCAGGCGCGGATCTGCTTGCGACCCTCGCCCTGGGCGGTGACGGAGATCTTGCGGGGCTTGGCCTTCTCCGCGACCGGGATGCGCAGGGTCAGCACGCCCGCGTCGTAGTCGGCACTGATGCCCTCCGGGTCGAGGGTGTCGGAGAGCATCACCTGACGGGAGAACACGCCGAGCGGCCGCTCCGAGAGCTCCATGCGCGCGCCCTCGGCCTCCGGGCGCGGACGCCGCTCGGCCTTCACGGTCAGCATGTTCCGCTCCACGTCGATGTCGATCGCCGCCGGGTCCACCCCGGGCAGGTCGAACGCGATGACGTACTCGTCGCCGGCCCGGTAGGCGTCCAGCGGCATCGGGGCGGGCCTGCTCCAGGTCCCGCTCTGGGTGAGGAACTGCTGGGTCAGACGGTCCAGCTCGCGGAAGGGATCGGTGCGCATCAACATCGCGAAACACCTCCAGTGGTCCAGGCAACTAGTGCCAATGCGCTTCACCTGACACTGTTGTAGCATGTCATCCATCCGATGACAAACTCTGAAGTCTTCGAAAGAGTGACAACGTGAGAGAGCGCCCGGCCCCCACCGCCCCAGGCACTGCACACCCAGGCGAACCCGCCTCCTTCCTCGCCGCCACCGCCGCCCTCGCCGCCATCGACACCGCTATCCGTAACGCCCAGAACCCCGCACCACCGGAGCCCGGGCTCACGCCGCCCGCCCCCTGCGACAGCCCCGAACAGTCCCTGGCCGCGCTCCTGCTCCTACGCGAACTACGCAACCGACTCGCCACCTGGGAAAGCCCCCTCGTGGAGTGCGCCCGCGCCGCGGGCGCCACCTGGGCCGACCTCGCCCACCCCCTGGGCGTCGCCAGCCGCCAGGCCGCCGAGAACCGATACCTGCGCCTGCGCCCCACCACCGACGACGACGCCACCACCGGCGCCCAGCGCGTCAAGGACATCCGCGACCGCCGCGCCGCTGACCGCGCCATCACCGCCTGGGCCCGCGACAACGCCACCGACCTGCGCATACTCGCCGCCCGAATCACCGGCCTCACCGACCTCCCCGCCACCGCCCACCCCCACCTCGACGCCCTCCGCACCGCCCTCGGCCACAACGACACCGCCCAACTCATCAGTCCCCTCGCCGACATCCGCCCCCACCTCGACACCGGTCGGCACCCCGACATCGCCGCCCGCCTCGAAACCCTCGCCACCCACACGGACCGACTCCGCGATGACAGCAACCACCACCGCTCCTGAGAGCACGCGCCCCCGCCCGCACCAGCTCCACGCCGCACCGCGCACCCCGCCCAGCACCGACGCGAGCGGCCCACCGACTCGCCCAGCGGCCGAAACCGCCCCTCACGCCGCCGACCGGTGGCAGCAGTTGGAAGACCGGCTGGCCGCTGTCGGGGCCCACCTGCACGCCGAGATCGGCGCAGCGATTACCGGCATGGACGCATGCCTCGCCCAACTCCAGTCCATCCGGCACGATCTGGCCGACCGCCTCCACCATTGCCGCGTCCCGACGGCGGGCGCGCTTGGACTGTCGGGGCCGGCCCCGCGTCCGGACGTCTCCGGCGACGCGGCGCAACCTCGGACACGGTGAGAGGTCACCGATCCGTCGGCAGGTCTTCCCGGTTGCCGGGCGGCGAGCGCATCGAGCTGCGAAGTCGGCGCTTTCACGTAGAGGGCCGTCCGCCGCTGGGCGAGGCCAGGCAAGTGCTCACGCGGTCAGTGATCGCCGCGGCCGGGCAGCGACGGCGTCACTCTGCCCGATCCCCCACCCGAAAGCAGCCGGGAAGTCTACGGCTCCGTCATGAGTGGCACGCCGCCGATCACCGGGGCACGGGCCGAATCCGGCTCGGGGCTGGTCAGAGGTTGTGCTCATAGGCGGTGTGGACGGTGGGCGCGGCCTGCTCGGCAGTGCTCGCCCCTGGCGGGTGGGGGGCGGTGGCGGTGGCGGTGGCGGCGTCCGGGTGGAGGGTGAAGACCCGGGCCAGACCGACGATGCCGAGGATCCGGGCGGTGTTGTCGGGGACGGCCGCCAGGGCGATGCCGGCGCCGTGTGCCATGGCCAGTCTGCGGGCGGCCAGCAGGGCGGTGATGCCGCTGGAGTCACAGAGTTCCAGCCGGGCCAGGTCCAGCACCAGCAGTTGCCCTGCGGTGAGGGTGAGGGCCTCCACGGCTCTGCGCAGTTCGGGGGCGTGATGGTAGTCGAGGTCGCCGGTGATCTCCAGGACGGGCCCGGTGGCGGCGTCTCGGACGGTGATCGTCAATGGACTCATGTCGGGTCTTCACTCGTGGGGCTGGACGGGATGCCGGGGACGCCGAGGGCGAGCAGGGCGGTGTCGTCGTCGAGGCCGTCGCCGAAACCGGCGAGCAGTGCGGTCAGGGCCGTGACCAGGGCCTGCGGCCCGGCGGGAGCCCGGGCGGCGAAGATGCGCAGCGCGTCCTCGCCGTACAGGTCGCGGTCGGGGCCGATGCGGGCTTCGGTCAGGCCGTCGGTGTAGAGCAGCAGGGTGTCCCCGGGGTGGAGCACGGTGCGGGCGGGCGTGAACTGGGCTTCGGGCAGGACGCCGATGAGCATGCCGCCCGGGGTGGGGAGGAACTCGGCGGTGCGGTCGGCGCGCTGGATCAGCGCGGAGGGGTGGCCGCCGGAGGCTACTCGCACCTCGCACGCGTCGCCCTGGGGGTGCAGGACGCCGAACACGGCGGTGCAGTAGCGGGTGTCGCCGCCGCTGGTGTACCTGTCGTTCAGCACGGTGTTGAGGGTGGTGAGCACCGTGACGGGGTCCGGGTCGTGCAGGGCCGCGGCGCGCAGGGTGTGGCGGGTCAGGGAGGTCAGGGCGGCGGCTTTGGGGCCCTTGCCGCACACGTCGCCGAGGAAGAACGCCCACCGGGTGCCGTCCAGGGGGAACAGGTCGTAGAAGTCTCCGCCCAGCAGGTCCGGGGAGGCGGTGTGGTAGTGCGAGGCGGCCTCCAGTCCCGGTACTGCGGGGAGTACGGAGGGCAGCAGGCTCTGCTGCAGGACGTGGAGGGCTTCCTGCAGGCGTCGGCGGTCCGCCTCGGACTGCCTGCGCTCCGCCTCGGCCTGCCGGTGGGCCTCTTCGGCCTGTCTGCGGGCCTCGTCGGCCGTCCGGCGGGCGCGTAGCAGTTCGCTCTCGTAGGCGCGGCGTTCGCGGGCGTCGAAGACGGTGGTGCGGATCAGTACCGGCTCACCGTCCGTGCTGGTCTTCACCCTGGAGGTGACCAGGACCGGCAGCCGCCGCCCGGCCGCGGCCCTGATCTCCAGGGCGATCCCGTTGACCTCGCCCTGCATGAACAGCAGCGGCGCGAAGTGCGTCTCGTGGTAGAGCCTGCCGCCGACGGTGAGCAGGTCGGTGAACCGCGTCCGTCCCACGACCTGTTCGCGGGACAGGCCCAGCCAGTCCAGCATCGTGGCGTTGATCTTGGCGATGGTGCCGTCCATCAGGGTGGACAGGTAGCCGCACGGCGCGTGCTCGTACAGGTCCTCGGCGCTGTCCTCCAGCAGGGCGGTGAACGCCGCGTCGTCGGCGTGCACGTCCTCACCGCCGTCCGGTTCGTGGGGGTCCTGGCCGGTGCGGCATGTCACCAGGCCGCTCCGCGCCGGACGGCGCCAGGGTACGCGGTGACCGTCGCGGTGGCCCGGGATGCGTTCATCGGGCTCCTCCGAGGAAGGCGAGGATCGCCCCGGCGGTGGCCTGCGGTGCGCTCAGCTGCGGGCAGTGCCCGGTCGCGTCCAGGGTCACCAGGCGGCTTCCGGGGATCGCGGCGTGGACGTAGGCGCCCACCTCGCGCGGGGCGATGACGTCCTGCGCGCACTCCAGCACCAGCGTCGGCACCGCCACCGACTTCAAATCTGCACGGCTGTCGGACAGGAACGTGGTGCGGGCGAAGACCCTCGCCATGCCCGGGTCGGTGGCGCAGAACGAGGCGGTGAGCTCCTCGCCGAGGTCCGGCCGGTCCCCGTTACCCATGATCACCGGCGCCATCGCCGCGGACCAGCCGAGGTAGTTGGACTCCAGCGACTCCAGCAGCTCGTCGATGTCCTCGGCGCTGAACCCGCCCCGGTATCCGTCCTCGTCGATGTAGCGGGGCGAGGGGGCGACCATCACCAGCCGGGCGATCCGCTGCGGTGCGGTCTCGGCGGCGAGCACCCCCACCACGGCGCTGACCGAATGCCCCACGAAGGTCACGTCGTGCAGGTCCAGCTCCTCGCAGATCTCCACCACGTCCCGGGCGTACCCCTCCAGCGAGCCGTAGCGCTCCTCGCTCCACGCCGACGCCTCGGACCGGCCCGAGCCCACGTAGTCGAACAGCACCACCCGGTACTCCCCCGCAAGCGCCGGAACGACCAGCCGCCACATGTTCTGGTCACAGCCGAACCCGTGCGCCAGCAGCACCACAGGCCCGCCCACCCGCCCGGTCACCACGACGTTGTTCCTGCGCATGACATCCATGCCCCCATCCTCCCACCGGCCCAACTGTCCTTTGCGTACCGCCCATCCAACGGAAGGAAAGGACGACAACCCTGCCCCTCCCCGACCACGGTGACCGAACTCCCGTGGTGGCACCGGCCGGGCACGAGGAACCACCCGGCCGGTCCCTGCCGATGCCCCCGGGACGACCTGCAAACAGCGGACCCGCACCGGCCAGGCCGGCTTCGCCAACCGCGCCGACGACCTGGAACGCATCGCCCGCACCCGCCCCGTCGCCAAGATGCTGCACACCGTCCCGGCCGGCGTCGCGAAGCTGGAGGACCTGGAGGCCGACGGCCCCAGCTCCGACCTGCGGTGGTCGATCGCCGACCTCGAAGCCGAACCCGGCCCCTGCTGGGAGCTGACCGGCACCAGGCCCTGACCCGGCACCACCACCCTGCCTTTGATGCCCGTCCCGAACCGCCGGGGGGCGCATCAAGGCGTCCGGACCGGGGCGGTCGGTGGACCGTCAAGGTGCTCCGCGCTTCGGCTGCCGGCCTCGCCCGGGCCGGTCCTGGGCTCTCGCTGGGCGCCGGGCAGCCACAGGGAGAGGAGCACGGCGACGGCGGAGAAGCCCGCGGACCACCAGAACGCCACGTGGAACGCGTCCACCGGTGTGCTCGTGTGCGAGGCAAGGGCGCTGGTGAGGATCACCGCCAGGACGGCCGTACCGAAGGAGCCGCCGATCTGCTGTGCTGTCCTGGTCAGCACGCTGGAGTGCGGGATCTGGTGCTTCTCCAGGCCCATGTAGCCGGCGACCATGACCGGCATGGTGACGGCCCCGAGGCCGAACCCGCGCAGGACCAGCCACAGGGCGAGCAGCCACTCGTTGGTGTGTGGCCCGGCCAGGGCGAACGGAACGGTCGTGGCCGCGACGACGGCGAAGCCGGACAGGGCGATGACGCGCGGGCCGAAGCGGTCGATGCTGCTTCCGGCGACGATGCGGGACAGGAGGCTGCCGATGCCCTGAGGGACGAGCATGACGCCTGCGGTCAGGGCGGTGGCGCCGCGCACGTCCTGGTAGTAGAGCGGCATCAGGAGCATCGCACCGTAGAGGGAGAAGCCGGAGAAGAAGAGCACCGCGCTGGAGGCGGCGACCTGCCGCCGGGCGAGCAGTCGGACCTCGACGAGAGGGCGGCTCTTGCGTAGCGCGTAGTTGGTGAATGCTGCGAGCAGCGCGACGCCGAGGACCAGGGGGACGATGACCTCAGGGTGTGCGAACCCGGCGGCTGTGCCCGCGTTGGCAAGTCCGAGCAAAACAAGCGAGGTGCCTGGCGCGAGGAGGAGGAGCCCGGCTATGTCGAGCCTCGGCCCAGCGGCCCCGGCGGCCTTACGGTCGGGCGTGTCGATGTGCAGATGACGCCAGGCGAGGAGGATGCCGACGGCGCAGAACGGCACGTTCACCCAGAACATGAATCGCCAGCTCAGATGGGTGAGGATGACGCCGCCGATCACGGGGCCGAGGACCGGGCCGAGCAGTACCGGCAGCGCGACGTAGGTAACGAGCCGCCCAAGCCCCTTGCCGCCCGCGCTCTGGAAGATGAGCGTGGTCATCAGCGGGAGCATGAGGCCGCCACCGAGGCCCTGGACGACGCGCCAGCTGATCAGCGAGCCGACGCTCCAGGCCAGGCTGCATCCGACCGAGCCGGCGAGGAAGACGGCCAGGGAGAAGATCCACAGTCGTCTGCCGCCGAACCGCTGCAGGCCCCACGTGCTGAGGGGCACCGCGATACCGAGCGCCAGCAGGTAGCCGGTGGTCACCCACTGGATCGTGGTGACCGAGGTGTTCAGCTTCACCGAGAGTGTGTCCAGGGCGATGCTGACGATGGTGGTGTCGAAGACGACGGCCATCGCGCCGACGATGAGGATCAGGGCGGTCTTGACCACCCCGGGATCCAGCTTCTGGGCCGCGGGCCTTACCGGTATGGCCTCCATGCCACGACTCCCTCACAAGAGATGGATCCTTCTCTTATGAGCGTAGTGACGCCCGATAAGGAATGCAACCATCTCTTACTTTCGGCCGTCGTTATCCTTGATGCCATGACTGGAGCAGCACAACAGACCCGGCAACGGCGGCGCGGGAAGGAGCTGGAGACGGCGCTGCTGGAGGCCGCGTGGCAGGAGCTCTTCGAGGTCGGCTACGCCAAGCTGACGATGGAGTCCGTCGCGGCCCGCGCCAGGACCGGCGTGGCGGTGCTGTACCGGCGATGGTCCAACAAGAACGACCTCGTGATCGCCGCCATCCGCCACTACGGCGCGACGCGGCCCATCGAGGTTCCCGACACCGGGAGTCTGCGGGACGACGTGATCACGCTGCTCGACAGCGTGGCCGGCGCAAGGGCCGGCTTCCTCGCCCTCGTCGGAGCAGCGTTCGCCGGGCTGCTGGCCGACGCCGGTCTCACCCCCGCACAAGTGCGCGAGCAGCTCATGGCCGACCGCCCGCGCGTGGCGGGCCAGGTGTTCCAACGGGCCCATGAACGTGGCGAGATCGACCTCGACCGGATCCCTCCCGCCGTCCTGGCCATGCCGTTCGACCTGCTGCGTCACGACATGCTGATGACCTTTCAGCCGATTCCGCCCGAACGGCTCACCGCGATCGTGGACGACCTGTTCATGCCTCTGATCGCCCACACCCGCCTGCGGTGAGAACCCGCAACACGATCTCGCCGATCGTTGCTGGCGGGCGTTACCGATATGACGATCCGTCCGTTCGTGATGGCGGGAGAAGCGAACCGTGGATCGTGGACGACGAGCCGTGGGCCCGGATCGAACCGCTGCTGCCGGCCTGACCGGAGAGGTCGCCGGGCCCCCGCCCGGTCGACGGCCCGGCACCGCCCGCAGGGTGTCCTGTACATGCTGTACACCGGCATCACCTGGCAGCAGCTGCCATCGGAGCCGGGCTTCGGCTCGGGGCAGTGGGTGTCACCGCCACGGTCACGGATGGCCGACGCGCCGGCGCCCAGGGTGCGGGTGACGGGCCGCCAGGGCGCGGCATGGCACCCCCTCCGTCCACCGCCGGGGTCACAGCAGGGCGACGGACGAGCGTGGCAGGGGGCCGTCCGCGTTCGCGGACGGCCCCCGTGGTGTGTTGTTCGCGGGTCAGCAGCTGGTGGTGGTGTCGCCGCTGTCGGTGGTGCAGGTGTCGTTGCCCAGGCCGCCGTTGGCGCTGTCGCCGCCGGTGTTGTCCTGGACGTTGATGGTGTCGTTGCCGAGGTTGCCGCTCATGGTGTCGGTGCCGGAGGTGTCGACGAGGGTGTCGTTGCCGTTCTGGCCGTCGAGGTCGTCGTTGCCGGGTCCGCCGTAGATGTGGTCGTCACCGTTGTCGAACAGGTACAGCAGCGAGCCCAGCAGGGTTTCGCCGTAGTTGGTGTCGTTGCCGGCCTCGCCGTAGAGGTAGTCGGCGCCGTTGCCGCCGCCCATGACGTCGTCGCCGGCCCCGCCGTAGAGGGTGTCGTTGCCGTTGCCGCCGTCGACGGTGTCGTTGCCGTTCCCGGCGTAGATCAGGTCGTTGCCGTTCCCGGCGTTGATGGTGTCGTTGCCGCCCAGGCCGCAGATCACGTCAGCACCGTTCGTACCGGTCAGGGTGTCGTTGCCGGCCGTGCCGGTGATGGTGCAGCCGTGCCCGTTGCCGACCGTGGTCGACTGCGCGGCGGTGTTGTTGCCCGGCGTGGAGTCGGCCACCGCGGAGCTGGTGGTACCGGTCGCGGTGATCGTGCCGGTGGCCTGCGGTTCGACCACCACGGTGATGGTCGCCGAGGCGGCGCTCGCCAGGGTGCCGAGGGTGCAGGTCACGACCGGGGCGCTGATCGTGCACGAGCCCTGGGAGCTGCTGGCGGACACGACCGCGGCGGCGGTGCCGGACAGGGTCAGCGCGGCAGTGGTGGGCGTCGCCGCGGCCGGGCCGTTGTTGGTGACGCTCTGCGTGTAGGTGACCGTGTCGCCCAGGGCGGCCGGGTCGGCCGAGTCCGTGACCGCGGTCGCCAGGTCGGCGGCGGGGGCCAGGTAGGTGAACTGATCCGCGCTGCCGGTCGTGCTGGTCCCGGCCGGGGTGGTGACCTGGACGTCGACCGTGCCCGCGGCGTGGGCGGGGGTGGTGGCGGTGCAGGACGTCGCCGAGCAGGACACGGACGTCGCCGGGTTGCCGGGCCCGAAGGTGACGGCGGTGGCGCCGGTCAGGTTCGTGCCGGTGACGGTGACGGCGGTGCCGCCGGCGGTCGGGCCGGAGGCGGGGCTGATCGCGGTGACCGTCGGCGCCGGCGTGGCCGGCGTGAGCTGGAGGACGTCGAGGGTGGCGCTGCCGTTGTTGACGACGTAGGCCCGGGTGCCGTCCGGGCTCAGCCCGACACCGTAGGGGCCGCTGCCGGCCGGGGCGTTCTCGGTGACGGTGCCGGTCGCGGTGTCGATCACCGCGAGGGAGCTGCTGGAGTAGCTGCTCACGTAGGCGGTCGCACCGTCGGGGCTGAACGCGGAGACGATCGGGTTGCCCGCGGTGGTGATCGTCGTGGTGACAGCGAGCGTGGCCGGGTCCACCACGGACAGGAAGTTGTCGTTGGAGTGGTTGACGTACACCGCCCCGGTCACGGGGTTGACCGCGACGTCGAACGGCTGGTCGCTCAGCGCCACGCTGGCGCTCACGGTGAGGGTGGCGGTGTCGATGACGCTCAGCGTGTTGTCGCCGTGGTTCGTGGTGTAGGCGCGCGCGCCGTCGGGGCTCAGCGCCACGTCCTGCGGACGCGGACCGACGGTGACCGAGGCGGTGACCGTGTTGGTGACGGTGTCGATGACACGCACCGACCCGTTGGGGTAGGCGGAATCGGCGACGTAGACCCGGGTACCGGCAGGGTTGACCGCCACCCCTACCGGGTCGCTGAATCCGCCGATGGTGGCGACCGCGGTGTTGGTGGCGGTGTCCACGACGCTGACCGTGGCATCGCCGCGGTTGGCGACGTACAGGTGCGCACTGTCGGGGGTGACCGCGATCGCGCCCGGACCACTGCCGACGGTAATGGTGGAGCTGACGGTGTTGGTGGCCGTGTCCAGCACGGTGACCGTGTTACCGAAGGCCATGAAGTCGCCGGCGTTGGCGACGTAGACGTGGGCGCCGTCCGGGGCCACGGCCAGGTTCGTCGGACCTCCCCCGGTCGGCGCGGTGGCGATCACGACGGGTGAGGCCGCCGCCGGCGAGGCCGCCAGCGTGGCCAGACCGGTCGCGGCGAGCGCGAACGCGGCGAGCGCGGCCGTGCGTCGGCGCCACCGGGCACGGGCAGGACGGAGCAGGGTTAACGAAGTCATCAAGGTCCCCCCTTGAGAAGTTCCGCACCCGGCGGCCGGGCACGGCACCGCGCCCGCATGACAAGGGCACGCACGGCGGAGTGAAACGGCTTTGTGGCCAAGGCAGTTCAGGAATCCGGCCGCGCACAGCATCTCGGCACAAGGCAGTCCCCGCCTCACGAACCGATCAACATGGCCGGTTCACACACAGCACCCCAGCGCCCGGCCCGCCCACCGGCCGGCCCCGGCCCCGCCCCACCGCCCAGAAAACGCGACCGCTTCCAACTGACTTCCGATCATCTGTCAGCTTTTCTCGCATGATTCAGATCAAGAGATGCCAGTTTTTGACGAATGGCGCAGACTTCCGACAGGCGCCGCGTGCCCGGACACCAATGACCGCGGTACTTCGCCGAACCGGGCAGCGCAGAGCAGCGCCCCCGCCCGGCCGGAAACCACCACCAGCACTGCAGCGGCGCGGCAACGGAACACGACCAGCCCCAGCCGGACACGGCGCGGCCAGGCCGTGGACACTCGAATGGCACCACTCGCTCCCGCTGCCCCGCCCAGGCCCAGCCGACCCTGGGCCGCGCTCGGCGGCAACACCCGGTTCTCCAGTGACGCCGAACCGTAGATTCGCAGGTGAAGAGGGGCCGCTGGCGCCGGACGCGGGCCGGGGTTTCGGGGTGACCGCGCAGTTCACCTGCCCGGTCCGGCGACCGCGTAGGGGGCACTGCGGCCGCGGTCGCGCCGGAGTCGCCGGGTCCCCCCGGATCCCGGCCGGATCATCATCCATGACCCTCCATTCGAATGAACGGGCCGCACAGAACTGTTGGCCAACTAACGATCACTGCTACCACTTGCCTTGCGCTCGGTACCGAGCCGGAAGAACACCTCACGGTCGTGCGCGAACCGCACGCCCACTGCAAGATCGGATTCCGCCCCTCATGGCAATCGCACTCCGCAGGACGCTCACCGTCGCCGCGCTGGCCCTCACCGCCTCCTTCCTGCCGGCCACCGGGGCGGGAGCCGCGGACACTGCTGCCCGGTCCCTGCGCACACCCGGCCTCTACTGCCTGGCCAACACCTGGGACACCCCGAAGGACTCCGTCAAGCCGTGCGACGCCGCCGACCGCGGCCAGCACTGGACCCTCTCGGGCCAGCAGATCTCCCTCGCCAACGCGCGGGCCTACTGCCTCGCCAACACCTGGGGCGTGCCGGACGTCTCCACGAAGCCGTGCAACCCCGGGGACCAGGGCCAGTACTGGACCGTGACGGGCCAGCAGATCTCCCTCACCTTCGCTCCGGCCTACTGCCTCGCCAACACCTGGGGCAAGCAGGACGTCTCGGTCAAGCCGTGCGACCCGAAGGACCCGGGCCAGCACTGGGTGGTCTTCAACGACCAGATCAGCCTCGCCAGCGCCTGACCCCTGCCCCACCGCCACGCCTCCTGAACGGCCGGCACCACGAGGTCAGTGCCAAAGTCCCCGCCCCGCACGACGCCGGGTTCCCCCGCTCTGCGCCGGCCCGGTAACGGGCGGGCAGGAGGAAGCCCGGAACTCTCCGTCGAGACGGCGAAGGAGCACTACGCGGGGAAGCTCCCGGCGCGGCGGAACCTCCCGTCATCAGCCGTTCTGCTGCCGGATCTGCGGAATGCTGCGGCCGTCGTCCTCACCCGCTGGTGGCAGACGTTGCCGAGTACCCACGTCACCGGGAAGCCGCGCAGGTTGGCCGGGCCACCGGCGGAACCCCTACGTCCTGAAGCCCAGCCTTCGTGCGGAGCGATGCTCTGGGCACATCCCCTGGCACCAGGTCACGACGGCGGAGAGGCTGTCGCGCTTTCCCCCGGCCGGCCGGCGCCCTCGCCCAGGACGCCGGTGACGGTGACGGTGACGGTGAGTGACTCGGCGGCGTTGACGAAGCCGGTCGCGGTGAGGGCGGCGCGGACGCTTTCGCGTACCTGACGGGCGGTGTCCAGGATTCGGCGGTCGCGGTGGACGATGCAGCGCACCTCGACGTGCCAGCCCGTGCCGGTGGGCGGGCGGTGGACCCGGACCGCGGCGGGGGGACGGCTCGCCGCGTGCAGCGATGCGGCGGCGGCGGTCAGCCGGTCGGCGAGGGTGGGCTGGAGGGCTGCGACCTGGGGGTGCGCGAGGGCGGCCTGTGCGGCGGCTGCCTGGATCTCGTGTACCGCTGCCGACGTCATCGGGGCGCTCCGGGCTGGATGGGTGCCTGGGTGGATGCGGTGGCAGGGGGAGGGAGGAGGTCGGCGATGTGGATGTCGACCCGCAGCACCCGCAGGCCCAGGTGGTGTTCGGCGGCCTGCAGGACTCGTTCGCGGACCCGGGCGGCGAGGGGGTGCAGGGGCCGGTGGGGTTCCGCGGCCAGGGTCATGCTCACGTGGATCGCGGTACCGTCGCCGACCGGGGTCAGCCGGCAGCTGGCCGCCGTTGCCCCGGGCACGTGGTCTGCGGCCTGGCGCAGGAGTTTGGCCACGGTGTTCTCGGCCACCCGCAGGTCCAGGGCGGGGTCGTCCAGGGGCAGGATCCGGCCGAGGTGCATCTCGGCGCGGACGGCTCGCATGACGGTTCCTGCCAGGTGGTGGCCGCCGGCCTGCTGGGTCCGCAGGGCGGCTGTCGCCTGTTCGAGGGTGGCCAGGCTCTGCAGGGCCTGGCGGCAGTAGGGGCACCGGGCGGTGTGCGGATCGGGTGGGCCTGCGGTGTGGGCGTTCTGCCAGACCTGGGCGAGGGGGCGCCCGCAGGCGAGGTACTGCTCGCGGTCCGCATCGAGGTGCCCGGCAGTGGGCGGGCCTATCGCCATGGGGACATCTCCTGCGCGAGGGTTCGCCGGGCGCGGTAGAGCCTTCCGCGTACGGCCTGTTCGCTGATACCGGTGACCTGCGCTATCTCGTCGTAGTGCAGGCCGTGGAGTTCACGCAGCACCCAGCAGGCGCGCTGGCCAGGGTCGAGACGGGCCAGCGCGCGGGCGAGCGCATCGGTTGCCGCGTGGCTCTCGGCGGCCCGTTCGGGCTGGCCTGCGCCGCTGGTCTGGGCAGGTTCGGGGCCGACGTCGAAGGGCGTGGCGGGCAGGGGTCGGCTGCGCAGGACGCTGAGGCAGCGGTTGGTGACGATGCGGTACATCCAGGTGCGGAACGCGGCGTCGCCGCGGAACTGCGGCAGGCGGCGCCAGGCGCTGAGGAAGGCGTCCTGGACGGTGTCCTCGGCGTCGTGCCGGTTGCCCAGGAGGTGCTGGGCGAGTGCGAGGAGGCCGCTGATGTGGCGGTCGACGAGGGTGGCGAAGGCGTCGTCGTCACCTTCACCGGCACGGATCGCCAGCAGCCGGTCCTCCTGCTCGGCGGTGCTCTCCACCCGCCAGGACACGCGCGGTGCTGCCGCCGGTGGCCGTGGGGGCGGGCTGCGGGATCCGCCCCGTGCCGAACCCCCGGAGGACGGGGGCGGGGGGCGGGGGGACTCGGCTGCGGTCATGGCGGGCGCCTTGCCGCTGGCAGCGTGCGCACAGGCCCATCATCCCGCGCTGCGATCCGGCCTGCATCATGCGGGATTCGGGTGTGAGGTTTTGCCCCGGTGCCCGTCCAATCTTGTGACGGGCACCGCAACGGCGCCCGCCCGGTCCGATCGAGGAGCTCGCCATGACGGACAGCACCACCTCCGGCGACACCAGCAGCACGCGTGCCGCGCAGAGCCTCAGCCGTCCGCCGGACGACGGGTCGGACAGCGCGCCCACGGGGCGAGGCAGGACCACCATCGCCGACGGCGTGGTGGAGAAGATCGCGGGCATAGCGGCCCGGGAGGTTCCCGGCGTCCACGCCCTGGGTGCGGGGATGTCGCGGACGATCGGCGCGGTCCGCGACCGGGTACCGGGCGGGCGGCCGAGCGCCGGGCGCGGGGTCAAGGTCGAGGTCGGTGAGCGCCAGGCCGCCGTGGACCTGGACATCGTCGTCGAGTACGGCGTCCCGATCACCGAGGTCGCCGGGGACATCCGCGAGAGCGTCATCTCCGCGGTGGAACGCATGACAGGCCTGGACGTCGTCGAGGTCAACATCGCCGTCGACGACGTCCACCTGCCCGACGAGGACGAGGACGAGGACGGCGGCGGTGGGAGCCGGGTCGCCTGACCCGGCACCGCCGGGTCGCGTCACGGGAACCGAGCAAGGGACAGGTGAGTGGGATGAGCACAGCCGCAGTCGGTCTGCTGGCAGGCATGGCCCTGGGTTTCGCCGGCTACTTCGGCGGCTTCTGGGCCTTCCTGCTGGTCCTGGTCCTCGGGGTGGTCGGCCTGATCGTCGGCCGGCTCCTGGAGGGCGACCTGAGCGTGGACAGCCTGCTGCACCCCCGTAGCGGGGAGCGCCGCAGGTGAACACCTCACCCGTCGCGTCGCGGGAGCGCGGCGCGACCACCGTCCCCGAGCGCGTCGTCACCCGCATCGCCACCCGCGCCGGCCGGCAGATCCTCGTGGAGCGGACCGGAGCGAAGACCCCGCCCCGGGTCTCGGCCACCGTGCACACGGGCACGGCCCGTCTGCGGCTGACCCTCTCCCTGCCCTACCCGCTCGACCTCGCCTCCGCCTGCCGCGACATCCAGCACCAGGTCGCGGAGCGGGTCGGCGTCCTCACCGGACTGCGCGTCACGGAAGTGACCCTCGACATCCAGCACCTGGACGCCGGCGAGGACCGCGGACGCGTCCACTGAACAGCAGAGGGCCCCTCCACCCCTCGCCCGACCGCCCACCTGCGAGGTGAAGGCTCAATGACCCAGCACCACCGGCAGCAGTTGCCGGCCGCCGGAACCCTCACCGACGACGACGCCGGCAAAGCAGTCAGCGCGCGCCGGACCGTGTCACGGTGGTGGTCCCAGCGCCGGATCCCCGCCGCCCTCGTCGCCCTCGTCCTGGCGGCGGCCTGCGGCGCACTGCTCTTCGACACGGTCCGGGTGCGGACCGGACACACCGCGGCGGCCTGGCGCACATCCCTCACCCGCGAACTCGCCACCCGTCCCCTGAACGACCCGTGGGTCCTCGCCGGCGCCGCCCTCGCCGCAGTGACCGGACTGTGCCTGATCATCATCGCGCTCACCCCCGGCCGCCGGCACCTGCTGCCCCTGGCAGGGCAGGCCGCCCACCCCGACGTCGAGGCCATGCTGGAGCGCGACGGCGCAGCCGTCCTGCTGCGGGACGCCGCCCTGCAGACGCCCGGGGTCTCCGAGGCCCGGATCCGCGTACGCCGACGGCACGTCACGGCACGGGCGCAGGCCGGCTTCCGTGACCCGGCGACCGTCGAGAGCGAGCTGACGGACACCCTGAACCAGCAGATCACCGCCCTCGGCCTCGCCACCAGCCCCCGGCTCACCGTGCAGGTCCGCCCGCGAGCGGCCTGACCCGGCCCCCGCCGAACACCCTGCGCACCCCGACAGGAGGCGACGACGATGAAGACCCACTCCGCAGTCAACCGGGTCCTGCTGGCTTTGACCGGCCTGGTCCTGCTGGGCGCCGGTCTGCTGGTCCTCACCGGGGGCCTGGACCTCTACCGGCGTCTGGACCTCACGCCCCCCGACGGATGGCCCTACACCACGCCGGGCAGCGTCCTGCTCACCGACGCTCAGCGCACCCGCTGGACGGGCGAAGGCTGGTGGTGGCCCACCGTCATCGCCGCCCTGGCCGTCCTGTTCCTGCTGGCCCTGTGGTGGCTCCTCGCGCAGCTGCGTCAACGCCGTCCCGGCCGCCTGCCGGTCGGCACGCCGCCCGTGGCCGGCGTCAGGCTGCACGGCCACGCCCTGGCCCAGGCCCTGGCCGAGGACTGCGCCCGCCTGCCCGGGGTGAAGAGCGCCGGAGCCCGCCTCGCCGGGCCGGCCGGCAACCCCCGGGCACACATCACCCTCACCCTCGATCCGCACACCTCCCCGCACGCCGTGACCGCCGCCCTCGCCGACGGGCCCCTGCACCGCGCCCACCGCTCCACCGGCCGCCAGGACCTCACCACCCGGGCCGTCCTGCGTGTCGCCTCCCACCGGCCGCACCGTGCCGACTGACCCGTCATCGGACTCACCCGGCCACCCACCGGCAGACCTGACACGACACCAGGATCCGGGAGCCATCACTTCCCACCAGCAGGGACAAAACACGACTGGAGAGACCCGTGAAGAACTCGAGCAGCAAGTCCCACGCCTCGATGGAAGACGGCGAGGCCAGCAGCTTCACCGGCGAGGACCAGGAAAGCACACCCACGACACCGGACCCCAGGGCCCCTCCCAGCGGCCCAGCGGCCGCCGCGATGCGGGCGCCCACGCCGGCGTCGACCCCAAGGAGCCCTACGGCCCCACCGCGGGGCACTGAGCGCCACCACCCCGGGCGGCGGCACCACCGACAACCGGCGCTACCCATCAGCGGCCGCCCACGTGAACGACCGGGCAGACCCGCCATCCGGACAACCCAGCCACGAGAGCCGCACCGGTCCAACACCCGGCCCGCTCCCGACAGGGAGCGAGCACACCATCCGGGGGGATATCGAACGGAGGCACCAATGATCATCCTCGGAGTCATCCTCCTCGTCATCGGTTTCGTCACCAGCATCAGCATCCTGTGGACCATCGGCATCGTTCTGGTCGTCATCGGCCTGATCCTGTGGATCATGGGCGCGGTCGGACACGAGGTCGGCGGCCGTCGCCACTACTACTAAACGCTCCAGACCAGGTACACGCCCCACGCCCCGGAAACTCAACAGCCACACCGGGCGCTCGCCACCGCTGCCCTGCCCGCGACCCCTCCAACTCCTGAAGAGGACCGAGCAGGGCCACGCGCGAGCCGGGCACCCGCCCGATGCGTCCACGAGAGGACCCCGCCGTTCGGCCTGCCGATGGCCGCCCGGCCGTCCGCCGACCCACACGCCGGGGTGCTCCTCGCCCAGCGGACGGAAGGCGCGGGCTGTGGGGTCCGAGCGTGATCACCGCCCCAACGTGTCGTGAATCGGAAAGTGGCCGGGCGTGGCGGAAAGCGGTGCCGGGGCTCGGTGCCCGAGGATTCCTGCATGAGTGCAACCGAGCCTCCGACCGGCCACGACTCCCACTATCTGACTGCCACGGCCCAGGCTTACGGCTGGTCGGTGAGATGGCGTACGGACAACACCCTCGTCATGGCGCACGGCGCGAGGAATGCCGAGGCGTCGTTCACGCCAGAAGGCGGATTCCTTTCCGCCCGGATCTCGGCGCCCGGTGGCAAGGAGGCAGACCCTTCCTTCAGGGCGCTGTTGGACCATCTGGATCACCACGGCCGGGGCTTGGATGCGCCGTCGGCCGATGCCCCCGACTGACCAGCAGGCCCTCCGGCAGCGGACTACAGGGGGCGAATCCGCACATAGCGGGCCGTGCTGCGATCCCCGCCCACGCGGACGTCGACGGCGGGAAGCGGCTCCAGCAGCCAGTGGACCAGAACCAGCGGACTCGCGGTGGCCGGCCGCACGCACCCGCCGACCGCCTCGGCCACCTGCCGGGCCTCGGCGGCCGTCAGCCTCGGCGAGGTGACCGTTCGCCGTCCACCCGCCAACTCGACCAGTACCGACTCGGGCCGTCTCAGCGGCCCGACGACGGCCAGCAGTGCGGCGGTACACACCTCCCCGCAGGACGGGGTGGGGGCGTGCGCGGCCCGGATTCCGTGCGGGTCGGCGGGAACGCGGGCCCGAGTATGGCGGGCGGCACGGCCGGCGGGCGTGTCGGGTGGGATCACGGGCGCTTGACGTGGTTGCGGCGCGCGATGTCGGCGTCGAGCACGGTGGCGAACGCGCACCATGCGGCGTAGGGCAGCAGGGCGGTGGCTGCCGTGCGGTCGGCCCGCGCGGTGCGCCGGATCAGGTCGGCGTTGCTGACGTCGAGCAGTACGGTTCCTACCAGACCGACGGCGGGACTGCGGCGGCGGAAGAACAGCCAGTTCCAGGCGGTGTTCAGGGTGAGGTTGAGTCCGAGGCTGGTGGCCAGGGCGTGACGCTGCCTGCCCTGCGTCCTGAGCAGCGCGCGGCCACCCGCCCAGGCGATGGACGCGTACAGCGGGGTCCAGACCGCTCCGAACGCCCAGGAGGGCGGCTGCCACGCCGGTTTCTCCAGCGACCGGTACCAGGCGCTGTCGGCATCCACGGCTCGGCCGCCGGCGACCGCAGTGGCCAGCACCGCCGTGGTGGTCGCAGCGTAGACCTGCCACCGGCCCGGGGTTCCTTCACTGATGCTCATGTGCGTGCGTCTTCCCCCGGGCCGCTGCTTCATCGCCGCCGGCTCCCGGAAGCTCGTCAGCGACGGTGGAACAGGCGGCGGAGGGTGGCGCGGAGCTGGTGGGCGGCGGTGTACCAGGGCTGCCATCGTCCGTGGCGGGAGGCCTCGGTGCTGCGGTCGGGCGGGTGACCGGGCAGGTCGGCCGGGCCGTCGGCCCGGTGCTCGGCCACCGGTCAGAGGTTCTTCTCGTAGTTGGCGAGAGCCAGACCCAGGCCGAAGAAGGTGGGGGCCCATTCACCGACATAGATGCCCCAACGGTCGGCGCGCTCCAGTCCCTGGCCCTTCTCGGCCTTCAGCGAGGTGGCCCAGGTCAGAACCGACAGGCCGATCGAGGCGAATGCGGCGGCGTAGGCGTGCTCACTGCGGATGCCGGAGTCGTGGAGCTTCTTGACGATCATCAGGTTCTCCTTGGGAGCGGCGGGGGACGTGGCCGAGGCCGGGGCTGCCGGCAACCGGGCCCTTCGCCCTGGCCGCGGCCACGGTGTCGAGCCTGCAACACCCCGGCCCGACCTGCACTCCAGCAAGGGAACCCGGGTGATAGAGGCCCCCGGCTGCCGCTCCGGCAGGTCGAGCCTGTAACCCCCAGGGTGCCGGGACAGCCGCCGACGCACGACACCCTGCGCTGGCGGAAAACGGTCGACCAGCGGGTGCGGCCCCCGCGCTCGGGGCCGGACGTGGGGCTCGGCGCTTCGGGCAGACCGCCCCGGGTGGCGCGCTCGCGGGCGAGTTCGCCGTCGAACTCCACGCCGAGGAGGATCGCGAGGTGGGAAGCCCACAGCCACGCGAGGAAGACGATGTCGCCTGCCGGTGCCATAGGTCTCGTTGCAGGGGGCGAAGTTGGCGACGTACAGGGCGAAGCCGGCGGAGGCTGCCATCCAAAGCAGGACGGCCAGGAAACTACCCAGGGAGATCCACCGGAAGCCGCGACCGCGGACGTTGGTCGCGGCGGTCCGGCTCGTGGCGGCGCTGATGGACGTGGTCCGGGCGGCGCCGAAAGCGCAGGGCCGGTTGATCGTGCGTGTGTCCGGCGGCCAGCCTGCGAAGCCCTGCGGTTGCTTCCGTGGAGGTGGTGGAGCCGGGAGCGGGCGGTGTATCCGCTCCCGGCGCCGGTTCAGCCGATCTTGCCGGGGTCGATGGGGTCGACGCCGGTGCCTGCATAGAGCTCGCGGCGAGTGGTCAGGACGACACGGCCGACAGGGTGCTGGGCGGTTGGGCGGGAGGAGTGAACGGCGTGGGCGATGCGCCAGTCGGTCCCGGCACCGATGAGGGCGCCGACCTCGATGGCGGCGGACAGGTCGAGGGTCTCGATCTCCAGACCGGGCAGGGCTCCGACGTGTTCGGCGACGCCCTGCCGCTCGGCCTCCGCCGCGGTCAGGCACAGGGCCGGAACGTGGACGGCGGCCCGGCCTTCGGCCGCGTCCACGATGAACCCGGACAGCGCGGGATAGCCCGCCCCCAGTGCCAGCAGCGCTGTGTGGTCCAGAACCGCTGGGATCACGCCGTCGCGCTCCGCTCGCAGATCATGGCGCGCAGCCGGGCGGAGGCGGCCATGGCCTCGTCGTCGACGTCGATGCCCATCCGCTCGCGCAGGTAGCGGCGGGCCATCTCACCGCGGGCACGCAGTTCCTCTTCGGTCAGGGTCTGCGCAGCCAGCTGCTCGACCAGGTCGCGCATCGTGGTGCCGCGCTGGCCGGCCAGGAGCTGCAGTCGTTCGCGGGTCTCCTTGGAGACCTTGATGCTGGTGTCATCCGCCACACCCGCGACTCTACCGCGGGTAGAGTGCCGCCCGGCACGTACCGCCTCGACGGCTGCTGCAGCCCAAACCCAGCCAGGGCTCCGCTCAGGCCCCCCGCCTTCCACGCCGGTGTGACACCTCAGGTACGGACGGCGCTGGTCCCTATGGGGCTGTGAGAACGCGGGCCGCAGGTCCGGGCTCGGCGTCGGATGAAGGGACGGGGCTGAATGAGGGACGAGACACAGGACGGCGAGCCCGTAGAGCCGTCGTGGCCCCCGCCGGGTGGATTACCGCTCGGGCCGGGCTGGGAACCCGACGGTGGCCTGTGGGGGGAGCCCGGTCCAGGCCGCGTCGAGTTGTTCGCAGGTCCCCTGGACGGTCTCCACCTCGACGTCAGTTCCCTCAGCCCCGCAGAGACGGTGCAAGGGGTGGCACTGGACGCCGGCAGCGGCTGTACCTACCCGGGCGGGTTCTCCGTCTACCGCCGAACCTCGCCGGACTCCGACCGGATGCACTGGGAAGGCGACTTCGCCCCGTGATCCACTCAGCCGGAGCCCGTCGCTCCCCAACCCGCGCCACCTCTCCCGCTCACCCGGACCGCTCACCCGCTTCAGTGCACGCGATGTCCACCGCCTCGATCGCTCCCCCGCCCGGAGCGACGCCCCGCCTTCGAGGACCAGGCCACCCGCCCTCTGCCGCCGGATCGGACACGGGCCCGCCGTCTGCGGCCGGTGTCCTACCCCCAGCCCGCACCGTGAAGGGGCCAAGGGGACGGAGTGGATCGCGCCGACGGCGGGGGCGACACGAGCTGAGGGCACAGCGACCAGCACGGGGTAGGGCGGGGTGGCCTGCCGCCGGGAATGTGCACCCTATGCGGGGCGGCTATGGCTGTCCTGCCAGGCGACCGCCTTCAGCAGTTGTTCCTCGCTGAGGCCGGTCATCGTGACGACCCGTTCGTACATCTCCTCCTGGTCCAGCGGGCCGAGCCGGCGCACCGCGCGGGTGATCTGTGCGGACCACAGTTCCTCGGTGACGAACGGGCGGTGCTGGTAGGAGGCGGCGAGTTCGATCAGGTGCGGCTCGCCGCAGGCGCGCAGGAGGCGCTGCCCGTCGAACCGGGCGTCCCCGGTTACCGCGGAGGAGTCCGGGACGTACGACATCACCATCTGCCCGGCCGGCATCAGGGTCCCGCACCGGTCGCAGAGCTCCGGCTCGCTGCTCGGCCTGGGCCCACATGCCCCATGAGAACCGTTCATCCTTCCGGTGTACGCCTCACCTGGTGGGTTGCGCGAACCGAAACCGTCCCGGCGCCCTGGGAGAACACGCACGTCGCGGGCCACTGGCAGAAGGTCTGGCACGCCGGCTACTGGCACAACGTGTGGCACGCGGGCTGGTACGACTCCCACCACCAGTGGCACCACGGCTACCGGCACAAGATGTGGCACAAGGCCGGCTGAGAGAACAAGTGGATCCCCGCCCACTGGGAGAAGACCTGGGTCGCGGCCGGCTGGTACCACCGCTGACGGACCGGCAGTTCCGGTCCGACCGAAAGGCTCGGCGCCCTGGGGCGCCGGGCCCCCGCCGGCCGCTGTCCGGAAAGAGGTCAGGCCATGACCACCGTCGCACACCCCCGACCGGCCCGCCGGCGCCTGGAACCACCGGCGGCCCTCCCCACCGCCGCAGCGCCCGTGCTCGGTCCCGGCCGTGGCCCACGGGCTGCGCCGTTTCCCGGCGGCGCCCGGGCTGCGAGGTTGCGGGGCCCGGTAGGGGCTCCGCAACCTTCCGGGGTGGCTCTGTAGAAGGCCTGCGCCGGGGCCGGGGCACACCTGCTGGTGAGGGCCCGCTCGAGCGCGGTGGCATGTCCGGTCGGGATGCTGCCGGACGAGAGCTCCCCGGGGCGGACGGACCCCCGACGCCGGACGAGCGGAGGACGTCCGGCTGCACCGGGCCAGCCAGGACCTCCCGGGGCCCGCCGACCTGCCATCGCACCGGCATCGTCCCAGCGGAGCGGCTGCCGGCCGACTCCACCGGGATTGCGGCGTGCACCGACCGAGCAGGATTCGGCCAGGACGACCAGCGACCGCTGGCGACCGCTGACCGTACGGCGCGCCGCACCCGACCCGGAGGACCCCGATGCCGCTTCCCTCGGAACCCCTGCGCAGACTCGGTTTCCTGACCATCGGCCTGTTCGACGGGACCGACCCGGGGCGCGGCCACGAGTCCACCCTGCAGCTCGTCGAACTCGGCGAACGGCTCGGCCTCGACAGCGCCTGGCTGCGCCACCGACACCTCCAGTTCGGCATCTCCTCCCCGGTGGCGGTGCTGGCCGCGGCCAGCCAGCGGACCAGGCGCATCGAACTCGGCACCGCGGTCATCCCGCTCGGCTGGGAGAACCCGCTCCGCCTGGCCGAGGATCTCGCGACCGTCGACATCCTCTCCGGCGGCCGACTCAACCCGGGTGTCAGTGTCGGCCCGCCGATCCACTTCGAGCAGGTCCGTGACGCCCTGTACCCCGACACCGCCGAGGCCGAGGACTTCGGGTTCACCCGGGTGCGCCGCCTGCTCGACCTGGTCGGCGGCAAACCCGCCACCGACTTCCGCGGCACCGAGGGCATCGAGGCGTTCTCCGACCGGGTCCAGCCGCACGCACCCGGCCTGGCCGACCGCATGTGGTACGGCGCCGGCAGCCTGAACTCGGCCCGGCAGGCCGCCGAGAACGGCATGAACCTGCTGGTCAGCAGCGTGGTGAAGGCCGAGGAGAGCGAGGACTTCGGCACCGTCCAGCTCTCCCACGTACGGGCGTTCCGCGAGCGCCACCCCGACGGCGCCCGCGCCCGGGTCTCGCAGGGGCTGGTGGTCGTCCCCACCGACAGTGCCACCCCCGCCCAGCGGGCCAGGTACCGGGAGTACGCCCGCGCCCGGCTGCCGCGCACGACCGCCCCGCAGGGTCCGGCCCGCCTGCTGTTCGCGCCCGACCTGGTCGGCAGCTCGCAGGAGATCGCGGAACGGCTCCACGAGCACCCCGCCTTCCGCGAGATCGACGAGGTCGCCTTCGCGCTGCCCTTCACCTTCGAGCACGAGGACTACGTGCAGATCCTCACCGACATCGCCACCGCCCTCGGCCCGGCGCTCGGCTGGCACCCCGCCACCGCCTGAGCACGCGGGCGGGCAGCGGCCCGGCCGCCGACAGCCGTACGGGCGCCGACGTGGCGGCCGAAGGATGTTTCCGGCCGGGGTCGGACCGGCAACCGCCCGACCCCGGCCGCGGAGATGACGGCGGCCAGGTGAGATGCCCCTGCGGGCGGAGGGCGGTTGGTCCTGCGGGCCCGATGGCGGGCGGACAGGCGCGCCGTAGGCTCGGTGCCATGAGCCGGGACTGCATCTGGCCGCCTACCTGCTGGCCTTCGACACCCGGGCCCAGTCACTGCAGGACCGCACCGGCGCCGGATTCCTGGTGCGCGCCGCCGCCCTGGCCGAACTCGCCCACCGGGGCGCAGCGGCCGAGGACGGGGCGGCCCGGGTGCGGGTCGTCTCCGCCGTCCCCACCGGAGACCGTGTCCTGGACGCGCTGCTCGCCGAACTGGCGGAACGGCCCCGTACATGGAAGTCGTGGATCAGGCGCAGCCGTGACGACACCCTGGAAGCCGTCGAGGAGCGGCTGACGGTGCTCGGCGTCATGACGACGGCCGACCGGCTCCGCACGGTCCGGTTACGCCGTACCGCGCGGTGGCGATGGACGATCCGTGTGAAGCCCTGGACCTCCAGCTGCGGGTGGCGGAGCTCGTCCGCGGCAACGGACCCGTCGCCCGGGCGCCGTTCGCCGACGCGGTGCTGGCGGCGGCTCGCCGGCCACGGACACCTGTACCTGGTGCTCTCACGCCACGACCGCAAGGCCGCGCCGGGCGGATCACCGCGCTCACCGACCGACTCGCCGACGACGCCCCGGGCCTGGCCCGGGCGGTAAGCGGCCTGAACCTGACCATGGTCGCCGGCCAGGGCGTGATGGGCGGCAGCTGACCGGAGGGCAGCACGCGGGCTTCCGGTCGGGCCACAGGTGCCGGGCAGGGGACCTGCCGACCTGGCCACCGACAACCGGGATACCACGACGGTCACGCCCCTTCCTCGACCTCGGGCAGGGCATCCCGTTCTCCGCCGCCCCGGGGCAGTGAGCGGAAACTCGCAGGGACCTCACGTACGGTCCGATCCGACCGACCGAGCCCGTCGTTCACGGCGCCAAGGGGCACTGCCGCCAGGGCCACCCCCTGGACCGAACCGGATTCGCCACCCCGGTGCAGGGCGCAGCAGCAGGTTCGGAGTGGGTTGCGGGACTGGCGGTCACGGCCGACGACGCGGCGAAACCTCAGCAGTTCGTCGTTCCGCCGCCCGGAGGTGGTGCAGAGGCGGTCGTGCTCGCAGGCGGTGCGGAAGCGCCAGTCCTTGCCGCCGGCCTGCGGATCCTGTTGACCGTCAGTTCTCGTGCGGGGCCCAGTCGATCATGGTTGAATGCTGCGCGTCGCGGCGCCCGGGGTACTGGGGCCGAGCCCGCCCGCCCCCTCTTCAGGATGTGATGCAGGTCACATCGCCCCCATGTCACGAACGGAAGGGCAGCTTGCGTCTGGTGGTCGTCCGCACAGCGGGAACGACCGACACGAAAGAGACAGCAGAGCGATGAACGCGACAGCAGCGCAGCAGCACGAGGTCCTGGTCCTGGGCGCCGGTTACGCCGGGCTCTCCGCAGCGATCCAGCTCGCGGCCCGCACCAGGAGGCGCGGGAACCTGCACGTGACGCTGGTCAACCCGTACGACACCTTCACCGAGCGGCTCCGGCTGCACATGACCGCCACCGGCCAGGAGACGGCCGAGATGAACATCCCGGAGCTGCTGAACGGCACCGGCGCCGACTTCGTCCGCGGCTGGGTCACCGCCGTGGACGCCGAGGCGAAGACCGTCCGGATCGACGACGACCGGGTCCTGCACTACGACACCCTGGTCTACGGCCTGGGCAGCATCGCGGACACCGTCGCCGTCCCCGGCGTGGACGACCACGCCTACACCCTCAGCGGCCCGGAGGACGCCGCCCTCCTCGCCGACCGGCTGACCGGGCTCGACGGCGGGACCGTCGTGGTCGGCGGCAGCGGCCTCACCGGTGTCGAGGCCGCCGCGGAGATCGCCGAGCGGCACCCGGAACTCCGGGTGGTGCTGCTCGGCCGGCAGGAGCCGGGCGCCGGCATGCACCCGAAGGCCAAGGCCCACCTGGATGCGGCACTCGCCCGGCTCGGCGTGCGGGTGCGCAGCGGCGTCGAGGTGGCCAAGGTGCTGCCGGACGGCGTCGAGCTCGCGGACGGCTCCGGCATCCCGGCGGCGGCGGTGCTGTGGACCAGCGGCACCCGTGTCCCGCCGCTGGCCGGCGCCGCGGGCCTGACCGTCGACGAGCGCGGCCGGGTGGTCACCGACGGTGCGCTGCGCTCGGTCTCCCACCCGGACGTCTACGCCGTGGGCGACGCGGCGGCGATCCGTCAGGGTTACGGCGTGATGCACGGGACCTGCCAGGGCGGCATGCCCACCGGCGTGCACGCGGCCCTGTCGATCCTGCGGGTGCTGGCCGGCAAGGAGCCCAGGCCCTTCCGCTTCGGCTACTACCACACCCCCGTCAGCCTGGGCCGCAGCGACGCCGTCGTGCAGTTCACCCGCCCCGACGACAGCCCGCGCCGGATCGTGCTGACCGGCAGACGGGCCGCGAAGTACAAGGAGACGGTCACCGCCGCACCGTGGCCGACCTTCGCCCGCATGAAGAAGATGCCCGCCTCGGGCGCCCTCTGGCCGCACGGCGGCCGCTACACCCGCATCAGGAGCGCCAAGTGACCCACTCTCGGCAGACCAGCCCCGAGCAGCTCGCCTTCCAGGAGTACCGCACCCTGCTCTTCTCCGTCGCCTACCGCATCCTCGGCTCCGCCGCCGACGCCGAGGACGTGGTCCAGGACGCCTGGCTCAAGTGGTCGGCGGCCGACCGCTCCCAGGTCGCCGACCCCAAGGCCTACCTGACCCGGATCGTCTCCAACCTGGCGATGGAGCGGCTCCGGTCGACCCGCCACCAGCGCGAGACCTACGTCGGGCCGTGGCTGCCCGAGCCGATCCTCACCGGCCCGGACACCGCCGACGGCGTCGCCGCGGCGGACTCGGTCTCCATGGCCCTGCTCGTCGTCCTGGAGACGCTGAGCCCCCTGGAACGCGCGGTCTTCGTACTGAAGGAGGTCTTCGCCTTCAGCTACGCGGAGATCGCGGAAGCGGTGGAACGTTCGGAGCCGGCGGTCCGGCAGGCCGCGCACCGCGCCCGCGAGCACGTCCAGGCCCGCCAGCCCCGTTTCAACGCGGACCGCGCCCGCCGACGCGACGTCACCGAGCGGTTCCTCGCGGCGGCGACGGGCGGCGACATCAACACCCTGATGGAGCTGCTCTCCCCGGACGTGACGCTGTGGACCGATGGCGGCGGCAAGGTCCGCCAGGCCCTCAAGCCGGTCGTCGGTCTGGAGACCGTGGTCGGTTGGTTCGCCGCGCTCGGCACCGCGACCTACCAGGGCATCGAGCCCGGGCACATGCGGGCCGAGCTCACCTGGATCAACGGCGGCCCGGGTGTGGTGTTCCGCGGCCCGGACCGCGTGATCGCCACGATGACCTTCGACTTCGACCCGGAGGACCGCATCTCGGCCGTCCACAACGTGGCCAACCCGGACAAGCTCCACGCCGTCACCGACGGCACCCGGTACGAACTCTCCTGAGCGCCCGATCGTTGTCGACGCCCTGCGGAATCCCCGTGAGCGCTTGGGCGCGGCTGCCCCGACACGGCCCGAACGCATGGGCGCGAGGACTTCGCCGTCGGTGAGGGTGCGGCGGGGAAAAGGGGTTGAGGAACGATCACCGGGGCTGGTAGCTTCCGGTCGACCGTGACACCGTCCGAGGAGGTGAGACCCATGAACGCCGTATCCATGTGGGTGCTCCCCCTCGCCGTCACGGCCGGCGATTGACGTAGGCGTCGCCGGGAGCGCCTCGCCGACAAGGCACTCCCGAAAGGCAACACCTGTGCACTCCCTGCAGTTCACCGCCGAGTCGTCGTCGAACGGCATGCTCGAGCGCGACTTCGTCGTGGACGGCGTCCCCGGCGTTCTCTGGTCGCCGGCCTCCGACGCGGCCGATCGCGCACCCCTGGTCCTGATGGCCCACGGCGGCGGCACCCACAAGAAGCATCCGGCGATGGCGGGCCGCGCCCGTCTTCTCGTGACCGGCTGCGGCTTCCACGCCGCCGTCATCGACGCGCCCGGCCACGGCGACCGGCCGCGCACGGCGCACGACGAGGCGGAAATCGCCGAGCTGTTCCGGGCCAGGGCGGCGGGCGAGCCGGAAGGCCCGATCGTCGTGCGCTACAACGACCACCTGGCGGAACGGGCCGTGCCCGAGTACCGGGCGACCCTGGACGCCCTCCAGGAACTCCCGGAGATCGGCACCGACGGGCCGGTCGGCTTCTGGGGCATCAACATGGGCACCGCGATCGGCGTACCGTTCGTGGCGACCGAAGCCAGGATCGCCGCCGCGGTGTTCGGTCAGCACTGGCCCGATGTCCTGGCCGAAAAGGCGAAGCGGATCACCGTCCCGATCGAGTTCGACCTGCAGTGGGACGACGAGCACATCTCGCGTGAGGAGGGTCTCGCGCTGTTCGACGCCTTCGCCTCGAAGGAGAAGTCGTTGCACGTGAACTCGGGCAGGCACAAGGAACTGCCCAGGTTCGAGGCCGACAGCGCGGTCCGGTTCTTCGCCCGGCACCTCGGCCGGCCGATCACCTCGCCGGCCTGACGTGCGCAGTCGCGGCGTCCGGCGTGCAGCCGGGCGCCGCGACCGCGACCCGGGTCGAGGCCGCGTACCCGGACGGGCTGGCCGCCGCCCCCTTCACCACCGCCGTCCACGCCCACCTCATCCCCCGGCCCGACCACACCTGGTACCTCGCCTGGTCCAACGCGGGCCACCCGCCCCCGCTCCTGCTGCCCACCCGCGGACCGGCCGCCTACCTGACCGGAACCGGCAGGGATGCCCCTGTGCGTCGACACCGCCATGGCCCGCACCACCCACCACCACGAGCTCCACCCCGGCGACGCCCTGCTCCTCTACACCGACGGCCTCATCGAGACCCCCACCGCCTCCCTCACCGACGGCCAGAACCGCCTCGCCCGGGAGGCCGCCCGCCACCAGCACCTCCCGCGCCGACCCCGCCCGCGTGGTGTGAACGCATCGGTTCACCGGGTCCCCCGAGTCCGGCCGGCGGAGCGGGATCCACCACTACGGCTCGGGGTCGGGCAGCAGGGTGAGCAGGGTGGCCAGTGCGGTCGCCGGGTCGGGGTCGGCGGGGCCGGCGGGCCACCAGGTGCCGTGCTGCTTGCGGTAGGGGTACCAGCGTCCGTCGATGGCGAGCCGTAGTTGGGCGTCGCGTGCGATCACGGTGAGCCGGTTGCGGGTGGTTCGCAGTGCGGGGGGCCGTTCGCCCTCCCACGCCTGTTTGATCGTGTCGCGGGCGGCGGCGATCTGCCGGGGGTCGGGCTCCCATGTCCCGTCGAGGACGTGCAGTGCGGGTGCGCCGCCGTGGTGCCAGGCCCGTACCGCCCGCGTGAGTCCTTCGGGGGTGCGGCCGCCGCTGTCGGCCAGGCGGGCGAGGACGTGTGGCGGGGGCGCGGCTGCGGCGAGCCGGACCAGGTCCTCGTCCACGCCCGACCCGGTCCGGGTGAGGTCGGCGTCGCTCCGGCCGGCGCCCGGGAGGGGTAGTAGTGCGTGGTGGAGCAGGAGGGCTGCGCGGGCGGCGGTGTCGGTGACGAGGAACTCCAGGGCGGACGGGTCCACGCCCGGCGCGGGACCGTCCGTGTCGGCGAACCGTGCGGCTTTTCCGGGCTGCTCAACCGGGGCTGGTGGGGCGGGGACCGGGGGGATTCCGCTGCGGGCGGCGGCGAACGCTTCGCGGGCGGGCACACCGCGCGGTGCGGCGGGCGGGGTGCCCGTGGGTGTGATGTCCTCGGCCGCCGCCCGGGCGGCGTTGCGGCGCTGGAGTTCGTCCATGAGTTCGTGCTCGCCGCGTCCGCGCAGCAGGAGCAGGACGAAGGGGTCCTCGTCGAGGAGGCGGGCGACCTGGTAGTAGACGGCGGCGGCGTGCTTGCAGGGGTGGCCCCAGTCGGGGCAGGAGCAGTCGGGGGTCAGCTCGCCCTGCCTCGGGAGGAGCCGTACTCCGGCGCGGGCGGCGTCGTCGGCCAGGGCGGTGGGCATGTCGTGGTCGAGGAGGGCCGCGATGTGTCCGGCCCGGCCTGCGGCGGCATCCAGGAGGAGGTCCCAGTCGCGGTCCGTGAGCCGGGGGAGGTCCATGGATGTGCGGTAGGGGGTGCGGCAGCTGCCCCGGACACGGGCGGACACCCGGCCGGGGGTGACGGTGATCTCGCCGACGTTGCCGGCGCGCGCGTAGGTGCGTCCCCGGGCCAGGCGCCCGGTGGCCGAGCGCTGCGGGCCTTCCAGTGCCTCGACCCAGGCGTTGCCCCACCAGGATTCGGCGAACGAGCGGCGGCCCGGGGCCGGCGGCAGCGGGGGGAAGATACGGGTGCGGCCGTCGTCCGGCTTCGTCGCGCGATTCGTCGGTCGCTTCACCGGGCGGCTCACCGGGTGCTCACCCGCAGGTGGACGAGATCGGCGAGTTCCGCGTCGCTCAGTTCGGTGAACGCGGCCTCGCCTCCGCTCAGCACGGCGTCGGCGAGTGCCTTCTTGCGTTTCAGCATGTCGGCGATGCGGTCCTCCACGGTGCCTTCCGTGATCATGCGGTGCACCTGCACCGGCTGGGTCTGCCCGATCCGGTAGGCGCGGTCGGTTGCCTGGTCCTCGACCGCGGGGTTCCACCACCGGTCGAAGTGGATCACATGCCCGGCGCGGGTCAGGTTGAGGCCGGTGCCGGCCGCCTTCAGGGAGAGCAGGAAGACCGGGGCCTCGCCGTCCTGGAAGCGCTGCACCATCTCCTCCCGCCGTTTCACCGGGGTACCGCCGTGCAGGAACTGGACCGGCATCCCACGCGCCGTCAGGTGCGCCTCGATCAGGCGGGCCATCGCCACGTACTGGGTGAAGACCAGCACCGAGGCGCCCTCGGACAGGATCGTGTCCAGGAGTTCGTCGAGGAGCTCGAGTTTCCCGGACCGGCCGGCGATCCTTCCGCCGGTCTCCCTCAGGTACTGCCCCGGGTGGTTGCAGATCTGCTTCAGGGCGGTCAGCAGCTTGACGACCAGACCGCGCCGGGCGATACCGGTGTTCTGCCTGATCTCGGCCATGGTCTCGCGGACCACCGCCTCGTACAGGGCGATCTGCTCCTTCGTCAGGGCGACCGCACGGTCCGTCTCGGTCTTCGGCGGGAGCTCCGGGGCGATTCCCGGGTCGGACTTGCGGCGGCGCAGCAGGAACGGCCGAACCGTGTGGGCGAGCTGGTCGGCGGCGTGGGGGTCCTGGCCGCTCTCCGCACCGCGGGCATAGGTGCTGCGGAAGGTTTTGAGGGGGCCGAGGAGGCCGGGGGTTGTCCAGTCGAGCAGGGCCCACAGTTCGGAGAGGTTGTTCTCCACCGGGGTGCCGGTGAGGGCGACCTTGGCCCGGGTGGGGACGGTGCGCAAGGCCTTGGCGGTGGCGGAGAAGGGGTTCTTGACATGCTGGGCCTCGTCCGCGACCAGCAGCCCCCAGGCGTCGGCGCAGGTGAGGTGTTCGGTGTCCAGGCGCATCGTCGCGTAGGTGGTGAGGACGATCTCGTCCTGGGCAAGGTCGTCCAGGGTGCGGGCGGGTCCGTGGAAGCGGCGCACGGGTGTGCCGGGCGCGAAGCGCTCGATCTCGCGCTGCCAGTTACCGAGCAGCGAGGTCGGGCAGATGACCAGGGTGGGGCCGGCGGTGGCCGGAACGTTCTGGCGGTGCAGGTGCAGGGCGATCAGGGTGACGGTCTTGCCCAGGCCCATGTCGTCGGCCAGGCAGGCGCCGAGACCGAGGGAGGTCATCTGGTCCAGCCAGGTCAAGCCGCGCAGTTGGTAGTCCCGCAGCGTCGCCCGGAGCGCGGCCGGGGGCTCCAGCAGGGCGCGGCGGGCGGTGGCCTCGGGATCGGCCAGACGCTCCTTCAGCTCCGCGAGCCAGCCGCCGGGGACGACCTCGACCTGTGTCCCGTCGGCCCGTGTACTGCCGGCCAGGACCGCGGCCAGCCCTTCGACGGGAGTGAGGGTGCGGGCCTCGCGGGCCCGGGCCCGGCGGAGTGCCTCGGGATCGATCACGACCCACTGGTCGCGCAGTCGCACCAGGGGCCGCTGGGTTTCTGCGAGGTGGTCGAGTTCGGCCGGGGTGAGTTCGTGGCCGCCGATAGTGAGCTGCCAGCGGAAGGTGAGGAGGGTGTCGGCGTCGAGCAGGGAGGGGAGGTCGGAGCCGACCCGCTCGGCGGGTTCGACGACCGCGCGGGCGAGCAGGTCGCGGGCCAGTTCCTTGGGCCAGTGCACCTGGACACCGGCCGCGGCCAGGTCGGCGGCTGCCTCACCGAGGAGGTCCTGCACCTCGGTGTCGGACAGGTCCAGCCCGGTCGGGGCGGCAGCGGTGAGCAGACGGCCCAGCGGCGGCCAGGCCCGGGCGGCGCGGCGCAGGGCCAGCAGGGCGTCGATCTTCGCCCTGGGGCCGAAGACATGCCGGGCCGGGGAGCGGCCCGACCAGACGTCTGCGGCGTCGGCGACCAGCGCAGCCTCGCCCAGGCTGTGCAGCTGGACGACGGCCCGGAAGGAACTGTCCCCGGCCCCGTCGTTCCAGGGGTCATTGCCGGCGGCCGGGTCGTCGATGTCGTCCCGGTCGTCCTCGAAGGCTGTGAGGGAGGGGAATTCCAGGCGCAGGGACACGCGTACGCCGGCATCCAGCCCGGTGGCCACCTGGGCCGCCCAGACGCGCTGGTGGGGGACGTGCTGCGGCGGGCCGGCCGCCCACGCCGTACCGCCGGTGGCCAGGTGCGCGGCGGGAGTGCGGGGCAGCGCGTCGGCGACGGCGTCGAGGAAGGCCCGCAGGAGCGGTTCGGCCGCCGGCAGCTGCAGCGGTGCCGGGCCGGGCAGCGGAACCGCCCGCGCCTCGGGCGGCATCGCCGCCGCCAGCTCCCGTACCCGCCGGGCGTCGTCCGGGTCGTAAGGCCCGATACGCCAGGCGTCGAAGCCCTGCGGGCTGACCCCGGGCAGGAGCCGGCCACGGGCCAGCAGTTGCAGCGCGAGGACACTCGCCGCGCCCCAGAACGCGGCCGCCGGATCGGCACCGGGCGTGCGGCGCGCACGGCCGAGGGGTGCCAGGGCCTGGAGAAGTGGCACGACCGTGACCGGGACCTCGCGGCGGCGCACCGAACTGCCGTGCGGCCGCACCACCGTGAGCCGGTCGTTCGCTCCGGGCGGGGTGGCGGTGTCGGTACGCCAGAACGCCACCCGGCCCAGCCGGGGCGGATCCGCCGGCAGGAACACCGCGGCGCAGCCGGCCGGCTCCGCGAGCTGGTCAGGAGTCATGACCGCCAACGGCTCGCCCGGGGCCTGGTTGTCGGGGACGGCGAGGCCGGGAGCGGCCTCGCCGGGGACCTCGATGACACGGGGGACACTTGCCACGGACCGGGACTACTTTCCAGACGACTGCACGACCGGAGGTGGGCCGCGCACCGAGCGTAGCGAAAGCAGAACCTGCGGGCAGGGCGGTAGCCCCATTCCACAGGCTTGGGCCGCGACCTGCTCGATACCGGCACACCTGCCCCTCGCGCCCGATCCGCCGGCAGTCCGGCGCCGACGCTGCCGCCGTCCGCACTGCCCCGAGGTGGTGCGCCGGTGGGCGCTTCCTCGGAGCCGCAACGGCCTCCTGTCAGGGCCCGCCGGCCCACGTCCGCTCCACGCCCTGCCCGGCGCGCTGTGCCGGCTGCCCGGCGCAGCCGACATGACCGGCACGACCGGCGAGGTTCGGATTCGGGTTTCGCACTCCGCAGTGAAAGGTCTAGACGTTTGCGAGTGGTTCAGTCCATAGTGGACAGTGCACGAAGGACCGAGATATGTCGGGCCCCAAGCCCAGGAACGTACGCGTGCACGCACCCGGGCACCCCGGAGAGGCGGGCATTGCCGATCGCAGCGCTTCCGGCCTCGCCCGACCTGGCTGCCCTCGGCCCGGAAAGCGGCGCCGGATGCGAGTACCGCAGGTGCCGTCCTGCGATTCTGCTCAACGAGGAGCGACCATGATCGCTGGCCACCCCCGCAGTTGCCATGACGGGACAGCCGCGTACCTGCGCTGCTACCCCTACGACACCTGGCAGATGGCATCGCATGTGCGTGCACTGGAGAAACACGCCAACCGGATCGGCCTCTCGGCCCCGTACGTCTTCCTGGACAACGGCGTCTCCTCCAGAAGCCCGCAGCCGCAACTGCAGCGGCTCCTCGCCCGGGCCACCGAGAGCCGCATCCGCACCGTGCTGATCCCGGGGCGCTGGGTCTTCTCCCTCGACATCAGGACCGCGGACTCCGTCACGGACTTCCTCCGGGAATTCGGGACCGATGTCGTCGAACTGCCCCACAACCCGCGGAACGCTCCGCAGCGCCTGCCCGGATCACCGATTCCCGATCGGGTTTGTGGAGCGCTCGGGTGATGGCGGGCGAGCGTGTCACGCCGCTCGGCGCCTCTGTCGCGCCGGCCGATGGGTGCAGCGGGGCCGCCGGGTCCTCCCGGCGGGCGGGCCAGGTGGGACCGATCGGTCTCGGGCGGCGCAGGAGGCCGTCCGGGGCGTTGTCGGCCCCGGACGGCCGGGGGGCATTGCGGGTGGGCCAGGCGGTGAGCACGGTCGGCATGTCGTTCCTGTCGTGCCAGGTCTCCCAGGGGAGTTCGCAGGCGGGCAGCACGCGGTGGTGCGGCCCTGGCAGCCGGTGCAGGCGGCGAAGTCGCGCTGGATGTCCTCTCCGGAGCAGTGACTCCCTCCGGGGACGCCGCGCCCGTGCGGTTCGGCTTCGCTCAGGTCGGCAGCGGTCGTGCCGACAGCGATTCGCCTGGAGGCGCGTGTCGCCCCACTGCCCCGGTGGGAGCATCGCGAAGTCTCGGCCTCGCGTCGGGCCGGCCTTCCGGGCGGATCCCTGCGGAGGGTGGGAGGCGGCCTTTCGGCGTGCAGGGATGGAGTCGGCAGTGCCGCCGGGTCCGTGACCGGATCGCAGTTCCCGGCTACAGGAGGACGAGCAGCTTGGTGCCCGGCACCGGCTTCCGGTTGACGGAGGTCGACTGGACGAACACGGTGTACGAGGGGTTGTCGCCCGGCTCCACCGTGGCCTCCGACTTCGGCAGGCCGAGGAGCATGCGGGCCTCCGGGCCCGAGAACACCCTGCCGGTCGTCCGGCCGGTGGCCGGGTCCTTCTCCGCCACGGCGAGCTGCTTGCCGCCCTGGACCTTCTCGCGCTTGGACAGTTCGTAAAAGGCGCAGCCGGTCTTGTACGGGTGCCCGGCGCTGGTGACGAAGTCGCGGATCGGCGTCTGCCGGTCGACCGGGATCAGGATGTACTTGCCGCTGCCCAGGGGGTCGAGGTCGGCCTTGACCTGGGCATTGCTCAGGTCAAGGCCCATGGCGAACAGATTCTTGGTGCCCGCACGCCCTGCTCGCGGCCCCGCAGGAAGCTTGTGGCAGCCGTCTTGACGGTACCGATGGCCTCCTCGACGCGGCCGAGATCGATGAGGTAGCCGGCCAGGTCGTGGCTGCAGCTGCGGTCGTGCCGGCGGAGGACGGCGACGGCTTCCTCGGTGCGCCCGGCATCGGCGAGGAGCCGGGCGATGTGCTCCGCCGCGTACCAGGTGGCTCCTTCGGGGTGGGCTCGGGCCTGGGCGATCGCTTCGTCGACGCCGTCGCGGGCGGCGATCAGCGGCAGCCGCATCCAGAACAGTTCCCGCTCCTCCGCTCCCCCGCGCGGGCCTCCCCGGCCCCCACCACACGGTGCCCGCCCCGCGACCGGCGCAGCAGCCCGCCACCCGGAAACCGGCCGCCTCGCAGTCGGCCACCGGCCAGAGCGCGGCCACCGACGAGCCGGACCCGACGATCAGCACCCGCCCCGGCCCGGGCCCAGCAAAGGACGGCACCATCCTGGTCCAGGACGGCGACACCCTCGGCGGCATCGCCCAGGCGCAGCAGGTGGTCGGCGGTTGGCCCGCTGGCCCGCTGGCCCGCTGGCCCGCTCTCTACGAGGCGAACCACGGCGCGATCGGCGACAACCCCGACCTCATCCTCCCGGCCCAGACCCTGCGCCTGCCCTGACGCCCCAACCCGGCTCGGCCCAGGTCGCGGCCCCCGCGCATCACCGTCCTGTCTGTCACCTCATCGGCTGGGTAGCACGACGGTGGCCGGGCGACGGTGCCAGCACCGCAGAGACTGCTGCCGGGGTGCTTGACCGCGAAGATCGCGGAGTGTCTAGGGTCGCGTTCCATGACGAGGACCTCTCCGCCGCGCCCGCTTGATGTCGAGGTGCTCTTCCCGGAACTGGCTGCTTACCGAGGTACGACGACACGGCTCCACCCGCGACCGGGCAGCCCGCAGATTTCTGACAGCTCGGTGGGCGGTCCGATGCTGTGGCCGGCGAACGAGCCGTGGCCGGTGTGCGGTGAGGGCCACGGCAGGGGGCGAGGTCGGCGCCCGGCCGACATCCACCGCTACCGGCAGATCCTGGCTGCCGCGTGGGCTCGGGAACAGAGCCCGGGCCCTACCGAGGAGGAACGGGAGCTCCTGGCCGAGCTGCACCTGGAGCGCCGGCTCCCCGAGGCGTCGCAGACGGACCCGCTGCCGCTGATCGGCCTGGCACAGCTGTATCGGCGGGATGTGCCGGACCTGCCGCAGGGGCCGAAGGACTGCGACCTGCTTCAGGTGTTCTGGTGCCCCTTCGACGCGCACGGCCCGAGCCGGTACGACCTGAATCTGCATCTGCGCTGGCGGCGGTCGTGGGAAGTCGGGGACGTGTTGGCCGTTCCCCCGCAGCCGTTGGTCGTCGGGGCCACCGGGTTCGTGCCCGAGCCCTGCGTCCTGCAACCGGAGCAGGTGACCGCCTACCCGTTCGCTGGCCTCCTGCCCGAGGAGCTGTGCGCCCGGCTCGGCGCCCCGATCATCGGCGAACGCGGGTGCGGTTCAACGGCACCGCACCGTAGTTGACGGTCAGCTCGGTGGCATAATCAGCGCACCGGGTCCGCCGGAGCAGCAGCCGGCCCCGCGCCGGCTGCCGTCACCGGTCCGCGAGCACCTCGGACGACGCTTCCCACTGGTGCGGAATCGGCGGGAGGGACGACGGTGTGCCCGCCCCGTCCAGATGCAGCGAGACCGTGCGCGTGGGCGCGGGGATCGAGATGCCCTCCGTCCGGTACCGCTGGTGCAGGCGCTTGATGAACTCGTGCTTGATCCGGTACTGGTCGCTGAACTCGCCGACGCCCAGGATCACCGTGAAGTTGATCCTGGAGTCCGCGAAGGTGTGGAAGCGGACGGCGGCCTCGTGGTCGGGCACGCCACCGCTGACGTCGGCCATCACGCTGTCGACGACGTCGAGGGTGACCCTCTCCACGTGCTCCAGGTCGCTGTCGTAGCCGACCCCGGCCTGGACCAGGATCGACAGCTTCTGCTCGGGCTGGGAGTAGTTCGTCATGTTCGTCCGCGCCAGGCGGCCGTTGGGGATGATCACCAGGTTGTTCGACAGGTTGCGCACCACGCTGTTGCGCCAGTTGATGTCGACGACGTACCCCTCCTCCCCGCTGGTGAGCCGGATGTAGTCACCCGGCTGGACCGTCTTCGAGGCGAGGATGTGCACACCCGCGAAGAGGTTGGCGAGGGTGTCCTGCAGCGCCAGCGCGACAGCGAGACCGCCCACGCCGAGGGCGGTGACCAGCGGGGCGATGGACACTCCGAGGGTCTCCAGGGCCACGAGGACACCCATCGACAGCACCACGACACGGGTGATGTTGACGAAGATGGTCGCGGACGCCGCGACGCCCGTCCGGGACGCGGCCACGGACTGCACCAGCCCGGCCACCACCCGGGCCGCCCTGAGCGTCGCGACGACGATGAGCACGGCCGTCAGCGACTGGTCGACCAGCCCCCCGATCCGCGCGGTGAGCGGCAGGGCCGAAGCGGCCACCGCGGCCCCGGCGATCACGGCCGCCCAGGGGACGATGGCGCGCAGCGCGTCGACGATGATGTCGTCCCCGCTCCACTTGGTCCTGCTCGCGTGCTTGCCCAGCCACTTCATCAGAGCCCGCAGCACCAGACCGGCCACACAGCCGGAGGCCATCGCGATGCCGGCCACCACCCAGTCGTGCAGGACCAGGTCCCGGGTCACCGCCCTGCCCCCGCAGCGTGGAGGGCGAGGGAACGGGCCGCCGCCGGCCGCCGTACGTGCTGTGTCGTCACCTTGTCGCCTGTCAGGTCGTGTCGTGCGCAGCCGCGATGGAGCGGATGTACGCATTCCGAACGGACTGCCATCCTGCCCCATGGCCCGGCTGCCGCCACAGCCGGACCCCGGCCCTCCGGCCGCTCGGCCGGCCTCGACGAGGGCGCCCACGACGCGGTCGAAGCGCCGACCGGACGGCACACCGCCCGGCCCTCCACGGCATGCGCCGCGGACTCCGACGACGGGAAGCCGAACCCTGCACGCCGGACAGAACCCCCGACAGCAGACGGGCCCGACCGCGCCGGTGAGCGATCGGGCGCCGAGGCCCGGCCTCGCGCTCCCTGGAAATGGCCACCAGGGCACAGACGTACCAGCCGCCGGGAACAGGTGCAGCAGGGCGGCGTCGACGTCGGCGGGCCGGTCGGCGCAGCCGGGCCGGTGGTTGTCGAGGGTGCTGCAGGGCCCGGCCGGGGGTGCACGAAGTCACGTGCGATAGCCTCGGACCACGGTCACTTCGGCGGAGGGCGGCACACCGGATGAAGGCGTACGTGATCCACGAGAACCCGGACTGGTACCCGCCGTTCGCAGCGGCCTTCGAGGCCGAGGGCGTGGACCACGAGCCGTGGCTGCTCGGCGCCGGTGTGCTCGACCTGGACTCCGAGCCGCCGCCCGGCGTGTTCTGGTCCCGGATGAGTGCCTCCGCCCACACCCGCGGCCACGCACTGGCCAAGGACCACACCCGGTCCGTACTCAACTGGCTCGAAGCGAACGGCCGCAGGGTCGTCAACGGCCGCCGGGTGCTGGAGCTGGAGATGAGCAAGGTCGACCAGCTCACCGCGCTGCGCGCGGCCGGCATCGAGGTCCCCCGCACCCTGGCCGTCGTCGGCCGCGACGACCTGCTGGCGGCCGCCGCCACACTGCCCGCGCCCTTCATCGCCAAGCACAACCAGGGCGGCAAGGGACTCGGGGTCGCCCTCTTCGAGAGCGTCGACGCCTTCGCCGACCACCTCGACGACCCCGGCCACCAGCCACCCGTGGACGGGATCACCCTGCTCCAGGAGTACCTGAAGGCCGCCGAACCGCAGATCACCCGCGTCGAGATCGTGGACGGCGAGATCGTGTACGCGCTCACCGCCGACACCGCCCGCGGCGGCTTCGAACTCTGCCCGGCCGACGCCTGCGCCATCGACGGCGGCCCGCTCGCCTCCAGCCTATTCGCCCTGCGCAAGGACTTCGACCACCCGGTCCTCGGCCAGTACCTGGACTTCGCCCGCCGGCACCGGATCGAGGTCGCCGGCTTCGAGTTCATCGAGACCGCCGAGGGACGCCTGGTCACCTACGACGTCAACACCAACACCAACTACAACCCCGAGGTGGAGGCCACCGCGCCACGCTCCGGGCCACGGCAGATCGCCCGGCTCCTGAAGCGGCTGATCGCCGAGGAGGAAGGCACCTGATGCGCTACGGGTACTGGATGCCGATCTTCGGCGGCTGGCTGCGCAACGTTCCCGACGAGGGCATGTCCGTCGACTGGCCCTACCTGCGCGACCTCGCCGTCGCCGGCGAGCACCACGGCTTCGACCTCACCCTCATCGCCGAGCTCAACCTCAACGACATCAAGGGGCACCGCGCCCCCAGCATCGACGCGTGGACCCTCGCCCCCGCCATCGCCGCGGTCACCACGCACCTCGAACTCATGCTCGCCGTACGTCCCAACTACCACCATCCCGCACTCACCGCGAAGGCCCTCTCCACCCTCGACACGATCGCCCCCGGCCGGCTGAGCCTGAACGTCGTCTCCTCCTGGTGGAAGGACGAGGCCACCCAGTACGGCGTCCCCTTCGACGTGCACGACGCCCGCTACGCCCGCACCGCCGAGTGGCTGGAGGTGCTGCACCGGCTGCTGACCGAGGAGACGGTCACCCACCACGGCGCCCTCTACGACCTCCAGGGCGCGGTCATGGAGCCCAAGCCGACCCGCCGGCCCACCATCTACATGGGCGGCGAGTCCCCCACCGCCAAGGACCTGATCTCCTCCCGCGGCGACGCCTACGTCATGCACGGCGACCCGCCCAAGACCATCGCCGCGAAGATCTCCGACATGCGCGGGCGCCGGGCGGCCCACGGCCTCCCGCCGCTCACCTTCGGCGTCTCCGGCTACGTGATCTGCCGCGACACCGAGCAGGAGGCCCAGGACGAGCTGCGCCGCATCCTGGACGTCCGCTCCTCCCCCGAGGCGTACGCCTCCTACCGGGACTTCGTGGAGGGCTCGCACCTGGAGTCGGAGGTCTCCCTGCAGGAGTACAGCGTCTCCAACCGCGGCCTGCGCGCGAACCTGATCGGCACCCCCGAACAGATCACCGCCCGGATCGAGGCCTACGAGCAGGCGGGGGTCGACCTGATGCTGCTCCAGTTCTCGCCCCAGCACAGCGAGATGGAGCGCTTCGGCCGCGACGTCATCGCCCCGGCGAAGGCCGCGCTCCCGACGCGGTAGACCCCTGGCGGTACCGGCACCGGGCCGGGGCGCGTGGATCTGTTAGGAAGCCAGAATGTCTTCTCAGCACACCCTGCTGCCACGTTCGGCACCGGCCGCCTCGGGGATGTCGTCCCGTTCGATCACCGCACTGCTGGACCGTCTCGAAGCACGGTCCGTCGAGTGTCACTCCATCATGGTCGTGCACCGGGGTCGCGTCGTGGCCGAAGGCTGGTGGGCGCCCTACTCCGCCGACCGTCCGCACCTTCTCTACTCGTTGACCAAGTCGTTCACGTCGATCGCCGTGGGGCTGGCGATCGCCGACGGGCTGCTCTCGCTGGGCGATCGGGTGGTGGACGTACTGCCCGACCACGTCCCGGCCGACGTCTCGGAGCAGGGCTGCCGCATCACCGTTCACCACCTGCTGTCCATGACAGCAGGGCACCCCACGGACAGTCTCGCCGAGGCCTGGGAGCTAGAGCCCGACGACCTGGTGAAGGGCTTCCTTCGCCTGCCTTTCGCCGCAGCCGAGGGAACGCGGCACACCTACGACAACTCGACCACCTTCATCCTGGCTCGCATGGTGGAACGGGTCACGGGCCGGGGTCTCCCGGAGTTCCTCGACGAACGCATCTTCAAGCCGATGGGCGTCGACCACGCCGAATGGGACCGGGTGAAGAGCGGTGCCGCCTTCGGGTTCCATGGGCTGCACCTCACGACCGAGGCCGTCGCCGCCTTCGGTGAACTGCTGCTGCGTGGAGGCCGCCGGGGCGACCGACAGCTCGTCCCGCGCGAGTGGGTGGAACTCGCGACCGGACGGCACATCGGCTGCCTGCCGTTCAAGGACGACGGATCGGACGACGCCGACTTCTCCTGCGGGTACGGCTACCAGTTCTGGAGGTCGCGTCACGGATACCACGGTCACGGTTCCTTCGGACAACAGTGCGTGGTGGTCCCGTCGCATGACCTCGTGGTCGCCGTGACCGCCCAGGGGGAGGCTCAGGAGGTGCTCGACGCCATGTGGGAGTGCCTGCTGCCCGGCGTGGGCCGGGCGGGAAGCGCCCAGGACGACGAGATCCTCGCCGATCGGCTGCAGCGGCTGTCACTGCCGCCGGTGCCGGGTACGGCCGATCCGGAGCGTTCGGTCGACGCGAGGCTGGACGCCTCCGCAGAGGTTTCGGCTCTGCCCGACGGAACGAAGGTCGTCGTCGATCCCACCGACGGCGGATGGCTCGTACGGCTCGGGCCACTCCTCGACGTCGAGGTCGGCCACGGCGAATGGCGGGAAAGCTCCCCGCTCGGTCGGCCGGTCGTCTCGGCCGGAGCCTGGCAGGGCAGCGTGTTCGTCGCCGACCTTTACGTCATCACCACCCCGCACCGAGTCCGGCTGGTCGTCGACGCCGACACCAGGACCGCGACAGCGACGTGGAGCACACTGCCCCTGACCGGTCCCAGCCTGGAGTTGCACGCGCGATCGCCCCTCATGACACGACCTGACGTCGCGTAGGAGATGTCCGGGAGCAGGACCTCGCCAGGCCCCGGCGAAGAGCCGGACAAGGCAGGACACGGACTTCAGGGCAGTGGCCGGGACCGCGGGACAGGCGCAGCGCGGCCCGGCGCACCAGAGGGGTGAGCGCTCGGGCGGGCGCAGCAGGCGGCGGATGAGGGTGGGGGAGATGCCGGAGGCGTCTGCGATGTCCTGGGTGGACATGCCGCGGTGTACCAGGACGGCGGCCCGGATCGCGGCGGGAGTGGGGTCGAGGCGGGCGGCCAGGCCCTGGGCGCGGTCGTTGTCGCGGCGTCGGCGGGCGCGCAGTGCCGCCTGGCGGCAGACCGGGCGGGTGCAGCCGTAGTCCGCGCAGGAGGTCTGCCCGTGGCGGACCCGGCTGCGGGCCGGCCGACGCGATGAGGTTCCCCTGGTGTGTGGGAGGGGCTGATCAGCTTGTCAGGATGGGTTGACGGGGTTTCAGGTTCGCTTGTTCGGCCGTCGCCTGGTCGGCGTAGTGCTTCTCCTCGTACTCGATGGGGCTGAGGTAGCCGAGGCGTTTCTGGATGCGTCGACCACGCCCAGCAGCACCTCGACCGGTGCCTCGTCCTGGCGGGCCTGGCCCGCGACCCGGTCGCACAGCTGCGGGCATGGAACTCGGTGGCGATGCTCGCCCACCAGCGCCGCCGCCACGGCGAGGCCCTCGCGGCGGCCCGGGCCGGGCAGCCACCGGCGCCGGACGCCGCGACCCGCTGTTCGCCTCCCTCGCCCACGCCCGGGTGGCAGTCGCACACGCCGGGCTCGGCGACCGGCAGGCCGCCATCCGCTCGCTCGGCCACGCCGGCGAAGCCCTCACCAAAGCCCAGGACACGGCAGTCGCGCGGCCGTCCTGGACCGCGTTCTACGGAAGCGCCGAACTGTGGGCGCTCCACTCGATCGCCCACCTCCAGCTCGGCCAGGCGCAGCAGGCCGAAGCCCACTCCCACCGGGCACTCGCCCAACTCCCGGGGCAGTTCCGCCGCAACCGGGCCATGGCCACCGCCCGCCTCGCCCTCGCCCAGCTCGGCCAAGGCGACATCGAACACGCCACCATCGGCAGCACCGTCTTCGCACTGATGACCGGCGTCCCGCTCCCGGGCCGGATGCGGACCTGCTCGGCGACCTCCAGCGCGGCGCACCACTGGCCTTCCACCGCGAATGGTGGCGCGAGCACCTGGACCTCGCACCCGCCAACAGAGAGTCGGCCACCTTCGGCCTGTCCGAGCTGATGGTCCGCCCGGCCTGGCGCAAGACTGGCACCGCCGCCGCCCTCCACCGGGCCCTTCTCGCCGACCGCCCCGAACACCTCGCCGCGTTCCTCGTCGACCCCGACCATCCCAAGGTGCAGGCCCTCTACGAGTCGTGGGGCTACCGGCCCATCGGCACCCGCCAGCCCTTCCCTGACTCCCCCGCTACACCGTCATGCTCCGCCCACTGCCCCTGTGAGAAGCAGGGCTCAGCCGCTACGAATCGCGCTGGAATGTCCTCCTGAGAGGTGCGAGGTCCGCAGTGCCCGGTCGCCCGCCGGGCGCGACGGGGTGGTGGTGTCCCCGGCCGACGGGCGACCGGGCCGTAGCAGCCATCGGGGATGAGGCGGGTGTGGCAGGGGCAGGCCGTCGTGGCTAGGGCACCGGCAGCGGTTCGAGGTTGCCGTCGAGGCGGGTCTCGGTGATCAGGGGGCGCTCCCGCAGGGCGAGGATCTCGTTCGCCAGGGCCGTGACCGGGCGCGGGTGGTGGCGTACGCGCTGATGGCAGCCGCCGACAGGCTGCAGGGGACGGCACCTGCGTCGAGGAGGGCCCGCCGGTCCTGCGGGGCGAGTTCGAGGAACTCCAGTCCGGTCAGCCCAGCGATCTCCAACGGGTCGGCGAGTGTCCCGGGGTCGGCGGAGAGGGTACGCAGGTGGGGCAGCCCCAGGACGGGGGCGAGGCGAACGGTTCACCGTCTCCCATTCCGAGGCTCAGGATCTCCAGAGTGGGGTGGGCCGCGGCCTCGACGCTTGTGAGGTCCTGGTGGGAAACCCTGGCCGCGAACGGCGAGCGGTCCCGCTTCCGGCTGACGGAACAGTCCCGGTCCGGGTTCAGCACCAGGTCGGTGAGGGACTCGGCGAGCAGGTAGGCGCCGATGCTCTGCTCATGGTCGAGCACGATGATCTGCCCCAGGTGACCGCGCGGGGCCGGTGTCAGGTCGACGGCCACCTGGTCCCCGCCACCGTTGCCGCCGATGACGATCCACCCCGGCGAGCCGACCAGGTCCTGCACGGCGGCATCCGGCAAGGTGACGGCTACCCTCTTCGCGTCATGCCTCCAGAGAAAACAGCGGTCCGACGGGTCGGCGACGGCAACGTGGTCCTGCGCCGTCCTGGACGGCACCGCGGACGGCCGCCCGCCCGCGGACGACGGGGCCCGCCGGTTCGCCGGGAGCTCCGGCTGCAACTGTCCCGGGAACACCTCGACGCCGGAAACGCCCCCGCCACCACCGCGGCGCTCTGCGACCTGGAGGGCGCTTTCCGGGTGTTCGCCGCATCCGCGGCCGCCCGGGCGGCTGCGGGCCTACCGCCCGGGCGGGGCTCTCCCGCGGGGCGGCCGCGCTCGCCCGGCCGCTCAACCGGCTGCTGGTCGACCCGGACGGGCGGCCCCGGCTGCTGCGTTGGCGTCACGTGTTCTGACCGTGCGGCGGGCCGTTCGCGGACACCCCCGGAGCGGGCGCCGAAGCTGGCGGCCGCCCCCGGGCCGGCCGGTCAGCGCAGCTCCTCCAGCACGTCGTGGCGCAGCCCGGACGAGGCGCCGCCCCGGCCCGCGCCGCGGGCGCGGGCCAGCCACAGCACGGTGCGGCCGCCGGTCCATCGGGACAGCTGCCAGTGGCGTACGACGCGCGTCCCGCCGGGCGGGATCTCCTCCTCGGGCACGGTCATCGGGACGGAGCGGTCCAGGACCGCCCCGCGTGCGGTGGCGCCGAGCCGCTTCAGCAGGGTGCGTCCCGGGTGGGCCGGGTCCGGTACGGGGACGAATGGCACCCAGTTCTCCGGTCCGCCTGTGGTCAGCCGGTAGTGCAGCACCCCGCCCGGTGCGGTGGCGGCGGGCGGGGTGGCCGCCGGGCGGGGGGTCAGGGCGACGGCCCGGCCGGCCGGGCCGGTGGCGCTGTGCTCCACCGCCCAGGCGAGGTTGGCCGCCTCGTCGCGGGCGAGGAGCACCTCCTCGACGGGTTCGCCGTCCAGGGTGTCGAGCACGGTGGGCAGGGTGAGCAGCAGGTCGGCGGCTGGGCGGGGCCCGGTGGCGCCGGCGGCCGGGGTGGTGCTGGGCCGGAAGAGGGTCCAGTCCGGGCCGGCTGGCGGGATCAGGATCTGCTCGCCGAAGGTGTCGGTGACCACCACCGAGCCGACCCGGGTGACGCTGCCGACCGGGAGGTCGAGCGGCACCAGGAAGTAGTCGTTGGCGTAGCCGGTCGCGTACTCGGCGACCAGCATCCGGGCCAGGTCGGTGCCTTCGGCGGTGATGCCGCCCCAGTAGACCCGGGAGTCCTCCATCTCCCACCATCGGGTGGCGGGCATGCCCGGGTAGGCGGCGACGGCGGGCAGCACCGTCCTGACCACGTGTTCCACGGCGGCGGCCGGGACGGCGTCAAGGGGAGGCGGGGTGCCGAGCGTGGCTTCCTCGCGGACGTCGAGGTCGGACCAGTCGAGGCGGTCGCCGTGGTAGCCGCGCGCCTCCAGCACGGTCTCGCCGGTGTCGTCGCGGGCGGCGACGGCGAAGGCGTACTCCATGCGTTCCTGGTTCCAGGCCCGGCCCGTGGCGGCCGCGACGGCGGGTTCTCCCGCCGTGGCCAGCCAGTCCTGGACGGCGCGCGCGACCGGCGCGGTCTGGTCGGCCGGGATCGGGATCCGGCCGGGTCCGCGTTCGCGCAGCAGGGCCAGGCCGTCGGGGGCGCGGCCGGTCGTCACCGCGTGGTAGCCGGCGGTGTCGTCGTCGGCAGGGATGGCGGGGACGGCCGGGTCGCCGGTGTCGGGTGCCGGGGCGGGCAGCGGGTAGGCGGCGAGGACGGCCGTGACGATCGCGGGGCTCACGCCGGCCGAGCGCAGTGCCCGCAGGAGGTCCAGGCCCAGCTGGGCGGCCAGGCGCCGGTCGTGGGCGAGGGGGGCGGGTTCCCGTTCGACCACCGCCTCCAGCGGCAGCGTCGGGTCGATCGGCACCGCCGTCCCGGGCACCGGGCCGCCCTCGGGCCGGTAGCGGGCCAGCGGCGCGGCCTGGGCGCGGACTCGCACGGTGACGGGCGAGCCGGCGTCCTCGCCGCGGAACTCGCCGACCTGCCACTGCCGGGCGAGCAGCCACAGCGGGTCGGCGGTCGCCGCCGCCAGGCCGGGCGACATGTCGGCGGCGCGGGTGCGCGGCTCGATCCTGGTCCAGGAGGTGATGGACGGCTGCTGGGGCATGGGTTCTCCGGGTCGGTCAGCCGGCCGGCGGGGCGGCGTCGACGGCGAGGTCGGTGGAGACGGCCAGGCCGTCGGTGTTGAGTCCGAGGTACACGGCGGGCAGGAACTGGCCGACCGCCTCCAGCAGGTCCAGGTCCACGGCACGGATGCGGGCCAGGTCCAGGGTCTGGTGCAGCAGCCGCTCCAGTGCGGCGGGCGACCAGGCGGCCTCCCGCCGGTTCGGCGGTACGGCGAGCAGCACGGTCTGCGGCGGCGCGGCGGCCGGGGCGTCGTACTCGACGGCCAGGGCGGCGGTGTTCCGGGTGGCGGGCACGGTCTCGGTCCATTCGTCGAGCGCGAGGCCGTGGATCTGCCGGGAGAGGTCCAGCGGTCCCGGTGCGGTGATGCCGACGACGAGGGAGAGCCGTCCGGAGTCGGCCGGCCGGGTGGTGCTCTCGGCGCCCCACCACACGTCGCCGGGGCGGTGCGGGAGCTGGGCGACGCGTAGGCGCTCGCGGGGGGCGTCGGCGAGGGGTGCGCCGAGCATGTCGGCGAAGTCGACGGCGTCCTGCCAGCGCGCGGCGCCGCCGCGGACGCGCCCGTACTGGCGCAGCCAGCGGTGCGCGGTGCCCGGGCGGCCCTGGAGGGGGGCGGAGGCGAGCGAGTCGGCCAGGCCGGTGCCGACCGGGGCGAGCAGCGGTGGGAGCACCGGCAGGTCGGCGTCCAGCAGTTCGTGGAGGCGGTCGCGGTGGTGTTCGGTGCGCTCGCGGGCGGTGGCGGGTGCGCCGGCCGGGTGTTCGGCTGCGTGGGTGGAGACGAGCGCGTCGTGGGCGGCCAGGCGGCGCAGCAGTTCGGCCCGGGCGGCGGCCGTGCACTGGGTGACGGCCTCCTTCTCGCCGGGCCGGCCGGCGGGTGGCGGTACGGCTGCCGCGATGCCGGCGCCGGCGGCCCGGACGAGGGCGGTGCGCAGGGCGGGCAGTGTCGCCTCGGTGATCTCCGGGGCGGTCTCGCCGCCCAGTTGGGCGAGGGTGGAGCGCAGGTGTTCGAGGGCGAAGTCGGCGCGGTTCTGTGTGTCCTGCGCGGCGGTGGCGGCCGACTGCTCGTCGGCGGTCGGCTCGTCGCCCGGGGGCACCAGGTCCGCGGCGGTCAGCGGGCGGGCCCGCAGCAGTAGTTCGCGGACGTTGCCGACCGCGGTGAGGAACTCCGTGACGGAGACGGCCCCGGCCGGCCAGGACGGCAGGCGGCCAAAGTCCAGGCTCAGCCGGTACGGGTGGCCGGCAGCCGCGGCCGGGCGGGCGGCGGCCCACGCGGCGACGGCGATCCGGCGTTCCAGTTCGGCGGTGTCGTCCACCGCGAGGCCCTTGCGCCGGGCCATGACGTGGTCGATCGCGGAGATCTGGAGGCGGTCGAAGGTGAGGTCGCTGACGACGGCGGGCGGCAGCGGCTGCCCGCTGCCGTCGTCCTGCGGTTCCCAGTGCAGGACGCACCGCACCCGGGCCGGGGTGGGCAACAGGGAGGCGGCGACGGCGTCGGCCGCGGCGGCGGCCAGGATGCGCGGCTGGTGGCCGATGGCGGCCGGCCAGTCGGCCCGGCTGACCGGGGTCTGGTTGCCGGCCAGCAGCAGCCGGTGGGTGACGGCGTCGCCGCTGCGCGGGCTGCGAGCGAACTCCAGCTCGGCGGGCGTGGCCTCGCCGCGGGCGAGGAGGTCGACGGCGGCGGCGGCCCGTTCCGGGCGGCCCTGGACGACCTGGTGCACGCCCTCGGCCAGCAGGCTGTCGTGCACCGCGTCGACCGCGTCGGCGAGCACCGACAGCACCTGTTCGAGCGCGGCGCGGTCCTCGCCGCCGGCGGGCAGCGGCAGTGGCGCGGGGGCTCCGGGCCGGGGCGCGGGTGCAGGCCCGCCCCACGGCAGTCGGCCGTCACGGTGGGCCAGGTGCAGGGCCAGGCCGTCGGTGAGGACTCCGGCGGCGCTGCCGGAGGAGACGGTCCCGTCCGGGGCGACGACCGTGGTTTCGGCCGGGGCGAGGGCCCGCAGGGTCGGCAGGTAGCGGTCCATGGTGCCGCGCGGGTGCTCGTGCAGCGCGCGCTCGGCCAGGGCGCCGAGCAGCACGCCGATCGGCCGCCCGGCCCGTACGCCGTCGAGCAGGGTGCCGGCCAGCCGGACGCGCCGCGAGGAGAGGTCCACGGCGAACGCCTCGCCGCCGTGGGAGCGCTGGGCGCTGCGCAGCACCGCCGCCGTGGTGGCCTGGCCGACCGAGGGCGCGAGCACGTACCCGGTGGCGGGGCCGCCGTGGGTGAGCAGGCCGCTCTCCAACGGCGGGCGGGTGGTGACGGGGATGCGCCGCACGGCGGGGCGCAGGTCCAGGGCCCAGCCGTAGGCTCCGGTGTGCAGGCCGGTGGGGGTGGCTCTGCGCAGGGTCTCCAGGCGCTTGGTGGCGAAGGAGGTGATCCAGGCGTCCAGCCGGTGCGAGGCCAGTCCGAGGACACCGGCCAGGTGGCGGGAGGCCTGCTCCGGGGTGAGCACGGCGGCGGCCGCGAGGGCCGCGCGCTGCTCGGCGAGGCGTGCGCCGCCCGGGTCGGCGGGCAGGGCCAGAGCCAGGTACTCGCCGAGGGTGGCGGCCGAGGACGCCGGGGGCAGCCCGTCCTGACCGGTGGTGGACGCTCCGGCGGGTCGGGGCCCGGCCAGCCGGCGTTCCAGGGTCGGGGTGGTCTCGCCCTCGGCGATGTCGATCAGCTGGGATTCGGTCGGTTCGGCGGCGCCGAGCTGGGCCGCGGCCCGCGAGAACTCGTCGAGCAGCGCGGCCCGGGCCAGCCGGTGGAGCAGCGGGCGGGGCACGGCCCGGTCCTCGTGCAGCAGTGCGGCGGGGAGCAGCCCGCGGGCGGCGAGTGCGGTGAGGTAGCCGTCGGGGGTGCCCGGGGCGGTGCCGGGCGCGGCGAGCGGGGTGCGCAGCGGGTACGAGCCGGAGGCGAACACGGCCCTGGCCAGCGGGGGCTCGCCGGCCAGTTCGAGGGTGCGCAGCACCGCCATCGGTTCGGTGAACAGGCGGCTGCGCCAGTCCTTGCCGAGTCTCAGCCGCAGGAAGCGCCACAGCCAGATGACGTACTCCTCGCCGAGGAGGCTGCGGGCGCGCACCTCCAGCGCGCGCGGCCCCGAGCCGAGGATCCCGACCAGGTTCTCCTCCGGCTGGGCGGGCCGGCCGAGCCGGGGCACCCGGTCGACGGAGGGCTTCCAGACGGAGGAGCGCAGCCGGGCGAGGAGGGCGATCCCGGCCCGGTCGTCGCTCTCGCCGGGCAGCGGCTCCCAGGTGCCGGTCTCCATCACCGGCAGCACGCCGTAGGGCTGGTCGCCGATCCGCAGGGTCGGGAGCGGCCCTTCGGCCCTGACCCAGTCCAGGTAGTGGGCGCGCACTCGCTCCACGTCGGCGGGCGTGGCGGCCCCGGCCATCATGTGGCGCAGGAAGTACCCCCAGGTCGCGGACCAGGTGGCCGCCTGGACGGTGCGTGCCGCCTCGGTGTCGGCGGGCCCGGCGGGCAGGAGGCGGGCCGGTGCGGTGGGGGCGCCCGGGCGGGGCGGGGTGGTGCGGGCGGATGCCAGGTAGCCGCCCGGGTCGTGGCTGAGCGGCAGGCCGAGGGCGCGGGCCAGGCGGCCGGCCTCGGTCGTCCGATCGGGGGCGGTGTCGGTGTGCCACACCGGCGGGCCGGGCTCGGCCGGGTCGAGGCCGGAGCGGGCGCCATCGGTGTTGTTGGTGGGTGTGCCGGGCGGCAGGTGGGCCAGGCCGTCGGTGGCGGCGTGCGCCTCCAGCAGGTGGGCGAGGGCGTCGGAGCCGGCCGTCGGGGACGGTGGCTGGGAGACGCCGAAGACCAGGAGCCGGTCGATGCCCTCGCGCAGGGCGGGCGGCAGGTCGAGGGTCAGGGCCATGCCGGCATCGACGGCCGCCTGGTAGTCCGTCATCCAGCGGGTGGCGGCGTCCACGGGCGCCGCGTCGTCCGGTACGGCGGACAGGTCGGCGTCCGGGTCGAGGCCGACCACCAGGTCGGGGCGGACGGGGCGCTCGGACGTCGCGGCGGCCCGCTGCTCCCCGGTCACGGCGACCGCGCACCACCGTGCGGGCAGCAGCCGGGCGACCGCCGCCCTGGTCCAGGAGGCCGCGCGCAGCCGGGGGCTGGGGAAGGCGGGTGCGGTGGGCAGCGGCGCGCCGGGCGGGATCGGCGCGGCCGGCCTGCCCGCCGGGTCGGGCTCCATCACCTGGGCGATCCAGCGGGCCCGGCCGGGGCCGAACAGGGCGACCAGGCCGAGCCAGGCCTCGGTGCGGCGGGCCTGTTCGCCGGCGGCCCGCCAGGCGTCCTCCCAGTACCGGCGGGCGGCGGCGACCTCCTCCGCGGTGAGCGGCGGCTCGTGGCTGTCGACGTGCAGGGTGTCGGGGAAGATCCGGATGCGCAGCCGTTCGTTCTCCGCTCCGGTGAACCGGGTCTCCACCCGGACCGGCAGCAGGGCCAGCGGCAGGGTGGTGCCGATCGTCCACGGCGGGGCTGGGATGGGCGTGGTCATGACCGGGCGGCCTCCGGGAGGATCATGTCGCTTGCATGCACGGCGTAGCAGACCGGCAGTTGCAGGGTCGCGAGGGCGTAGTGGGCGGAGTTGGTGGGGTCGGCCGGTTCCTCGGCCCCGGTGTCCAGGCCGAACCGCAGGCTCGCGGGCGGCTCCCGGAAAGCGACGTACCAGCCGGGGTCCCCGGCGGTGCCGCGGGCCTTCTCCGGGGTGACCGGGAAGCACAGCAGCCGGGTGTCCGCGCCCAGGCGGGCGCCGAACAGCGGCAGCCGTTCCTCGCCGCCCTCGGGCATGGTGCGGGCGCCGGCCTCCCAGGCCGCGCGGCGCAGGGTGACGGCGGTGCCGGGGTAGCGGTCCAGCAGGTTTCCGCGGATGAGCAGCATGCAGACGCCCTCGTCGGGGCCGCCCGCGCCGGTGGTGTGGGTGCCGAGCTCGCCGCCCGTCCACTCGGTCAGCGGGGTGATGTCGGTGGCCTCGGCCGGGCGGGCGCCGCGGATGTCCCAGAAGGTGCGGAACCAGGTGGTGCCGCCGTCCACTGGTACCTCGCGCCACAGCAGTTCCCGGCTCAGCTCGGTGTTGAGCCCGGCCAGGAACGCCTCCAGGTAGGCGGGGTCGGCCTGAAGGATCGTCAGGGTGTCCGCGGGCAGCAGTTCGGCGCCCGCCATCAGCTGCTGCGGGTCGAAGGCCTGCAGCAGCTCGTACACGGGCTGGGCCAACTCGACGGCCGCGGCCAGCGGGCGCAGCGGGTCGCCGCCGGGGGCCGGGGCCGGCGGGGCGCCGTCCAGGGTGATCCGGGCCAGCGCGCGTTCGGTGACCTGGACGGCCGGGTCGAGGGCGGCGCGGACGGCGGCCGCGGCCTGGGACACCGGGACGGGCGCGGGCACGGTGCTGTGGGTGAGGCGCTGCGCGGCGGAGACCGCCGTCTGGTGGCGGATCGCGGCCGAGACGAAGCGTTCGGCGACGGCCTGTCTGCGGGCCACGAGCGTCGGGTCGAGGTCGGCGACGGCGATGCCCGCGCCGGCGTTCTCCCAGCCCCACCAGCCGGGGATCTGGGTCTCGGCGCCCCACCACGCGGCCCGGCCGTCGTTGCCGAGGTCGAAGCCGATCCGGAACAGGCCGCGGTTGTCGGTCGGGTGGTTCTCGATCCGGAGGACCAGCACGTCGGGGCGGCGGCTTCCGGTGAAGTCGGCGACCGTCACCGCGAGGCCCTGGTGGGGCACTGCGCCGGTCGGCTCACTGCCCAGCGGCAGTGCCTCCGTCCAGCCGCCGGTGACCCTGCCGCGCCGGTTGACGCGCCGTCCGATCCGGTGGTCGACGCGGTCGGCCGTGCCGTTGCGGGTGGCGGCGACCACGACCAGGTCGGCGCAGTCGTCGTCGTCGAGCAGGTCGGTGACGGCGATGCCGAGGCCGGTGACCTCGGCGGTGAACGGCCAGGGCACGTCGGTGCTGTGCCCCCAGCCCTCGGTGACGGTTCCGTCGGCGGCCAGCGACCAGCCGACCCGGTAGGCGATGCGGCCCTGGAAGGCGTAGGCGAGGACCAGTTCGGGGCGGCCGTTGCCGTCCAGGTCGGTCAGTGCGACGTCGCACGCCTGGACGGCGGGCAGCGGGTCGGGCCCGGTGTACGGGCCGAGCCAGCCGCCGGTCACGGAGCCGGCAGCGTCCAGGTCGCGTCCCACCCGGTACACCGCCCGGCGGGTGCCGTCGGCCTGCGGTTCGACGGTCAGCACCAGCAGGTCGGGGCGGCCGTTGCCGTTCAGGTCGGCGACGGCGATGCCCAGGCCGGTCGCCTCGCCGTGGAACGAAGGGCTGGCGTGGGGGTCGGCCGGGCCCCAGGCGCCGCGCGGCCGGCCGTCGAAGCCGAGGTCGGGGCCGACCCGGTGGCGGACGTGGTTCAGCCCGCCCGGGTTGTCCAGGTGCGCCACCACCAGCGAGCCGAACACGCCGACCGGTGGGGCGAACCGCCAGCGGTCCGCGGTCGGCCAGTCCGTGAGGTCGCCGCGGCCCGCGGTGTCGGCGGGGTAGCCCAGGCCCATGCCGAGCCGGCGTCCGGGGCCGCCGACCACGATGGCGCCGTCGGTCTGCGTCCAGAAGAGCAGCCCCTGGGCGGGGTTGGCCTCGGTCGGGGCCAGTGCGGGGTCGGGCAGGCCCATGTTGTAGGTCGTCCACTGGGGTGTGCCGGTGTCCAGGCCGGTCACCGTCGCCGCCGCGCCGTTGCGCAGCACGAGGTGGTTGGCGCCGCTGCCGCCGGAGCCGCCGAGGGCGTGGCCGAGCAGCCCGAGCGAGGCGGGCGGCGAGCCCCGGTTGATCCAGCCGCCGGACGGCCGGTACTCCCACAGGCGGGTCACAGCCTGTTCCGTCCAGGCGCGTTCGGTGAGCCGGACGGCGGTGGAGCCCACCGGCACCGGGGCGGAGCTGAAGTAGAGGTCGGGGCCGCCCGGGTTGGCGGGGTCCTTGGTGATCCGCTCGTACCACCGCCAGATGCCGTCGGCGTCGCGACGGCGCTGGTAGAGCGTGCCCCACTGGGTGGTCACGAACACCGAGGAGCCGTCGGCGAACACGCCGGGCGCGCGGTCGGGGTCCAGCCAGATCGTCCAGACGCCTCCGAGCTGCGGGGGCTTGCCATGGTACGTCCAGGCCCCGGTGGCCAGGTTCATCTGGGCCAGCTGGTCCCCGACGATCAGCCAGAGCGAACCGGCCGCGACGGTCGGGGCGCCGCAGGAGCCGCTGACCTCGGTGTGCGGCCGCCATACCCAGCGGTCCACCTCCCAGCGCCGCTCGATCAGCCGGCGCATGCCGCTCATCCCGGAGGCGAGGGTGAACACCCGGCGATCGTCGGGCACGGCGGCCAGCCCGCCGCCCAGGGCCCATACGTCGCCCCACATCTCGGCGGGGTGGCGGCGCCACTTGCCCCGGGCCAGCTCGTACAGGCTGTTGTCGTTGCCCAGGACGAACTCGGCCCCGAAGCCGACCACCACCGAGGTGGTGGCAGCCACCCTGGGGCCGTTCGCGGGCGGCAGCGGCGCGGGCGGCACCGGGGGCTTCCACCACGCGTCGGCCGTGGCCTGCAGCCCCGGGTCGAAGAGCGCGAGGTCCAGGGGGTTGCCGCGCGGGTCGCGCAGGGCAAGGTCGGCGACCGCACCGGCGGGCAGCGCGGCCGGGGGCACCGGGTCGACCAGGTGGGCGGCGAGTCCGGCGACGGCCGCGTCGGCGGTGGTGCCGAGCCGGCCGCCCAGCGACGCCGGGCCGCGGACGGCCCGGCGGAAGGCGGGCGTGACGGCGGCGGCCACCGCAGGCGACCCCTCGGCGAGGACGTCGGCGACCGCGGCGGTGCCCGCGGCGAGCGCAGCCGGGCTTCCGGGGCCCGCCGCGAGCCCGGTCGTGCCGGCGGACGGCACGGTCACCAGGTCGTGCACCGGCCTGGTGACCGCCAGCAGTGCCGCGTCCGACAGGCGCGCCGACGCCGCCGCGGCCAGGCCGGCCGCGGACCGGCCGAGCGTGCCGGTGATCCGGCGCCGGTAGAGCGCGGTGCCGGCGTCCCGGGCCAGCTGCGCCCGGCCGAGCACCTCGTTGGCGTCGCGCAGCCGGACGACCTGCTCCCAGACGGCGGCGACCAGCTCCTCTTGGTGGTCCTGGACGATCCGGGCGCCGAGGGCGGCGATGGCCCGGTAGCGGGGGTCCAGGTTGAGCGTGGCGAGCCAGGCGGGCTCGGCGCCGTCGGCGGACAGCCCGGCCGGCGCGTAGGGCCCGCCGTACAGCGGCGGGGTGAGCCGGTCGGTGGCCGACAGGACGGTCCGCATGGCGGCCCGCCAGGAGTCCCGCAGCGGCCAGTCGGGCAGTTCCCCGGGGGCGCGCAGCGCGCTGGGCAGCACGGTGCGGGCGGCCGGGTCCGCCGGGCCGACCGCGAGCGGGGCCGGCCCGCTGACGTCCAGCGGCCGGGTGCCGACGCCGGTCGCCGGGCGGGCGGTCAGCCGCTCGACCAGGGTCTGGAAGTCGCCCTCCGGCCCTGCCGTGAACCGCCAGTGGTGGTAGACGGGCAGGGTCGCGGTGGCGCCGGAGTACGGGTCCCAGGCGTCGGCCGCGGGCCCGCCGTCGTCCTCGGGGGCGAGCAGGCCGAGCCCTGCGCGGCGGCCGGCCTCGTGGGCGGGGACGACCGCGGCGAGGTAGCGCACGCCCTCCTCCAGGCGGCGCGGGCACAGCAGCCGCGCCGAGCCGCGTTCCGGGTGGTCGCGCAGCACTTGGGCCGGGTCCTGGCCGGCGCCGTCGACCAGCACCTGGGCGTGGGCCCAGGCCCAGGAGCGGGAGAGGTCGGGCAGCGAGGCGGCCGGGCAGGACAGGACCGGCGTCCGCCCCGGCGGGCTGTCCAGGACGCCCTCGTCCTCGGGCAGCACCACCAGGACCAGCCACGGGCGCAGCCGCCCCCGGGTGTCCGGTGCGCCGGGGCTGAACATCCACGGCAGGTCGGGCCGGGCGAACTCGACGGCGGCGAAGCCGGTGGTCTCGGCGTCGGCGCTGCCGGATGCGGGGAAGGCGCGCACGATCTGGGCAGGGTCGAGCCCGGTGACGTCGCCGGGTCCGAGCACGGTCACCAGGACGCGGCCGCCGTCCAGCGGCTCGCCGCCGCGGGTCAGGGTGAGCCCCACGGTCGTCGCGGCCCTGACGCCGCCGGTGCCGTCCGGCTGCCCGTCCACGCCTCCGGCGAGGCCGTCACGCACCCAGGGCAGGAACCGAAGCCCTCCGCTCAACGTGTGTCTCCTGCCTTGGTCGGTGCCGCAGCAACGGCGTCGTCGGTGGGTGGGGGCTCGGACGGGTCCGGTCACGGATGGTCCGGGTTGTGGACAGGACCTGGCGTGCCGTCAGGCGGGGGTGGCGACGGTTCCGGAGGCCGCCCGCAGCGCGCTCGCCGTCAGTGTGACGACCCGCTGCCCTCCGCCGCCGGCCTGGGCGGTCTCGGTGTAGCAGGCACCGGACGCCGGACCGCCCGGGGTGGTGTGGCGGACCGGCACGGTGGACAGGGCCGGTCCCGCCGCGGCGAACCGGGGCCGGGGCGCGGCCGGGGCGCCGGCCGCGAAGGTGAACAGGTCCGCTGCCGCGACCGGTTCGAGCCGGGCCGCGGCGGCCCCTCCCGTCCCGCCGGCCGCCGGTGAGAGCGCGGGGTCGGGCTCGTCCTTGGTGACGGTCCGGTAGCCGAGCTCGCCGAAGGTGGTCAGCGGCACTCCGTCCGGGGTCCCGCCGGACGGGCAGCGCAGGCCCGCCGCGCCGATCCGGTAGCCGGAACGCATGTTCTCGAACGAGGGCCTGCTGAGCCTGGCGGCGTCGTCGAGTTCGAGGAAGTGGCCGGGGGCGAACGCGTCCGTGACGGCGGCTCCGAGAGGGCCGGGCCGGGACTGCTGGCCGGTGCCGAAGCGCACGCCCGCGATGTCGTACGCCGTCCTGCGATCCACCCGGTCCGGGCCGACCCGCTCGATCACCACGCCCAGCGGCAGCACCCGCTGCGACACGGTGAGCTCGCCGAGCGGGTGGACCAGCACCTCTCCGGCGCGGGGCCGGACCTGGCGGACGGTGACCGGGCCCGAGCCGGGCGCGGAGGCGGACCAGGAGGTCGGGTCCGCCAGGGCCCGGCGCAGGTCGGCGAGCGGGTCGGTGGTCTTCGGCAGCGTGGTGCGGGCCCGGGTGCCGGAGGTGACGTCGAAAGAGACCGACACCGACACGAACCAGATCTTGAAGTGGGCCTTGCCCCGGGCCCGCCATGGGTTCGGCCCCGACAGGTTGAGCTCGATGCCGACCGCCAGCAGTACCTTGCTGCCGCGCTTGACGGCGGCGCGGGCGAACACGTCCACCTCGAAGGCGAACGGCGAGAGCTGGATCAGCGCGTCGTAGCCGAGCTGGCCCTCGACGGTGAACCCGGCCTTGGACGCCCTGAGTTCGACCCGCGCGCCGTGCTGCACGGTGTTGGAGGTGACGGCCAGGTACGCCTCGGCGCGGATGCGCGGGTTGTCGCCCCGGCCGAGGTCCAGGGCGACCCGGCGCAGCTGCGGGAAGCCCGCCGGCTTGTCGGTGAAGCGCGGGTGGAACCCGCCGACCGACAGCAGGAACCGCCGCCGGGCGCCCCACTGCAGGCGCATCGCCATCTCGCCGGTGAGCGGGAACCCGGCGATCGCCGAGTCGACCAGGACCGCGTCCAGGGAGGCGGTGCGGGTGCCGAGGTCGACCAGGCCGACGGCGTCCATGCGCAGCTTGACCACGGGCGCCTTCGGGTCGGGCAGGGCCGCGGTGATCCTCGCCGCGAGCCCGGCCCGCAGCGGCGCCGGGAACTCCAGGAACAGCGCGAGGTCGGCGGTGACGAGCGGCTGCGGGCCCCAGGTGATCCGGGCCATGACGCCGGCGACGTGGCGGCCGGGGGCGGCCGGGAACAGCCCGCCCAGGACTTCGGGCAGGGCCGTCGGATCGGTGCCGCCGGACGTGGTGGCGGGTGACGGGAAGAGCAGGGCGTCCAGTGCCCTGGTCTTCACGCCGGCCCGCAGTGCCTCCGGGTCGGCCGCCCGGTTGACGCCGACCAGCAGGCCGAGGCCGGAGAGCGCGAAGCCGAGGCCGAGCTGCCAGCCCGGCGCCCAGCTGCCGGAGGCGAGCAGCAGCAGCGACCAGCCGTCCGAGCCGTCGGGGCCGCGCAGCGGGGTGCCGTCCGGCAGCCGGGTGTCGATCACCGCGAGGGCGGTCAGCCGGATGTCGTAGCCGCCGAGGTCGATGCGCAGCTGGGCGGCGCCCGCGTAGCGGCCCCGGCCGGGGTCGACGATGAGTGCGCCGGATCCGGAGACCGGCCCCGAGTCGACGCTGAGCGCGATGGTGGTCGGCGGTTTGAGCGCGGCGCGCAGTGCGAGCGGACCGAGGTTCCCGGTGCCGTCCTCGGCGCCGGCCGCTTCCAGCCGCAGCCCGAGGTCGGCGGCGGAGACCAGCAGCGGGCCGAGGGCCAGGGTGAGGTCCGCGCCGACCTCCACGGCGACGCCGGTGCTGTCCACGGCGAAGCGGACCCGGACCCGGGGAATGCGGACCGGTCCGAGTTCGAGCGCCACCGGGAAGGTGCGGTCCAGGCCGGCCGAGCCGGTGAACCGCAGGCCGGTGCCGGGGCTGAACTCCGCGCCGAGGTCCAGGGCGACCACCAGCGGTTCGTCGGGCAGCACCCGGGCGAGGAAGGGGTCCTCGCCGGCGCCGAGCACCAGTCGGGCGCCGCCCGTGTGCAGGCCCACGGTGAACGAGAAGGGCTGACCCGCTGCCGCGCGGGCGTCGACCGAGGCGGTGACGCCGTCGATCTCCAGCCGGGTGCCGGTGGCCGGGCCGATCCGGAGCAGCGGGCCGTCCTGGGGGTCCGCGGTGACGGTGAGCCGGCCGCTCACCTCGCCGGTGCCGCCGTCCCCGTCAGGGGCGGCGAAGGTCACCGAGTCCCGGTCGATCAGCAGGGCCGGGGCGACGGCCTGCAGCACCGCCTCGACCGTCCAGTCGCCGAACGTCCAGCGGGCGTCCAGTGCCCCGGCCAGGACGACGGCCACGACGAGGCCGGTGGGGCCGTCGCCGAGGCCGGCCGTCAGTGCCAGGTCCGCCCGGCCCTCGGTGCCGGCCCCGCCTGCCGCGCGGGGCGGGTCGCCGAACGGTGCGCCCAGCGACACCCGCAGCAGTCGCCGGGCCGCGGCGCGGGCGTCCGGGTCGAGCGTGCCGTCCAGGGATGCGGCGGGCATACCGTACACGGCGTTCAGTCCGAGCTGCCGGACGGCCTCGGCGACCAGCGGGCCGATCCGGTCCGCGACCTGGACAGCGGCCGTCCCGTCGGCGAAGGCGTTCTCCCGTACCACCTCGGCCGGCTCGGTGAGCGCCCGGCCGAGCCGGTCCAGGTGCAGCCGCGGCCGGGGAGCGGCCCGCCGGACGGGCGGCGCCGCGCCGATCCTGATCTCGGGTTCGACGTGCAGGGTGCGGACGCCGAGCAGCAACAGGACGCCGGCCAGCCAGGGAAAGCGCAGTTCGAGCCAGCGGTCGAAGAGGGCGTTGAGCAGGTCCTCGACGAAGGTCTCCACCAGCGTGACGGCGAGCTCGGGCGACATCTCCGCCGAGGGCTTCCACGCGCGGGCGGTGTCGCGCAGGGCGACGGCGGCCCGCCCGGCCGCCGCCAGGGCGGCCTGGACGTCGGAGAAGCTGTCGGGCCCCTTCTCCACTAGGGGAACCACCTGGTCGACGGCACTCCTGCAGGCGGCGAAGGCGGCCGTCAGCGCCTCGGAGAGGCCGGTGACGGCGAGCGGGTCCCAGTCGAGGGTCTCGAAGAGCCGCTCGGCGTCGGCGGGGGTGCGCGCGGCCGCCAGGAGCGGGCGCACCAGCTCGACGGCGGCCTCGGCCAGTGCCCGATCCACCCGAACCGTCATGGGATCCCCCTCGATCGCACACCAGCCCACCCCGGCAGATTCACATCTTGCCCTACAAGTACATAGATTGCCTGTAAAATCTACAAACTGATCTCCAGTCAGCTGATGCCACGTCCGGCAACCATGGGGAGCCACCATGCAGACCACCGCCGCCGCGCCGGCCCCGCCCCCGGTCGACATCACCGCGCTGACGGCCGCCACGCTGCGGGTCGGCCGGGTCCACCCCCGGGAGCGCTGGTACGGCGGACCGGTAGCACTGCGGCGCGAGCACAAGGGGTACGTCGTCGACCTCGCCGACTACCTCACCTGGCTCGCCGAACTGGAACGGGCGACCGACTGGGACGTGGACGAGTTCGTGCAGCGGGTCCGCCTGCTCTACTACGGCAAGGCCACCGGCAACGCCCTCTTCGACACCGTCCTCGACACCACCGGCAGCGACTGGGCCGGCGCCCCCGTCACCGTCAAGGACGTCCCGCAGCAGACCCTGGACAACCTCTTCCGCACCGGCGCGATCCGGGTCCGCCGCGACCTGCCGCCCGTCGACCTCTCCCACCTGTGGGTGCTCGCCGACCGGGCGCGCAACGGCCTCTCGTACAAGGCCCACGCGGTGGACACCGGCCTCGCCGACGTGACGGGCCTGCTCAGCTGGACGGGCGACCTGGCCTCCTGGTGGTCGCAGTGGAACGACACCCGGACGACCGTCCGGAGGGACGCCGTCGCGCGGAGGGTCCCCGTGACCGAGCCGCCGTTCACCGAGTCCGCCGACCCCGCCGTCATCGCCGCGGTGCCGGCGAAGTGGCTCGACGCCGCGGTCACCGCCCGCTGCGCGGCCGACGACCTGATAGGCGACCTCGACGCGGTGGTCCTGATGCGGGAGTTCGAGGACCTCGACGACGACTCCGGGACCCCGGTCACCGACCTGCTGCGCTCCTACTACGACGTGGAGCACCCGCCCGCCGACCGCTCCGCCGTCCACGCGAACAACCGCTTCCACCTCTTCCTCGCCCGCGTCGTACCCGACATCGACCAGGAGGACGACCCGGCGGGCGGTCCCGGCGCCCGCAAGCTGGGCGCCGACGCGGCGACCGACGTCCGCGAGGCCCTCCGCGAGGCGGTCCACACCCTGCTCTACACCGCCCGCTACCGCCGGGCCTCGTTCCACACCGACGCACTCGACGCCTTCCCCGAGGGCCGACCCACCGTGGTCCGCGAACTGCCCCTCGTCGGCCGGGTCGGCTTCAACGAGATCAACCGCGAGATCGATCACGAACTGGGCAGCCCCTGGGGCGCGGCGATGCTGCAGGCGGTGACCGACCGGTTCACCGCCTGGCTCCGGGCCGGCCTGACCGGCGACGGCTGGACGCTCAACGGCTGGCCACTCGTCAACCCGCTGGAGCGCTGGGGCGGTTCGATGCTGTCCATCGGCTCCAAGGACCCGGCCTCCGCCCCCGGCCCCGACGGCACCCCTCCCCCGCTCGGCCCCGTCCGCCGGCTCCAGACGGACCTGATGGCGCTCGGCTTCACCGTGATCACCGCCGCGGACGGGGACTTCGGCGGCCGGACGGCCGTCGCGCTGCGCGAGTTCCAGATCGAGGCGCAGCAGTCGCAGTTCCACCGGGACGTCCCCGCCGGGCCGGCACCCCGTCCCGACGAGCTCGCCTGGATGCGCTACCGCGGGCCGGTCAACGGCGTGCTGGACCACGACACCGCCCAGGTCCTGGCCACCTGGGTCGAGGCGTCCGGGCTCACCGACCCCACGGCGACACCGGTGCGGCTCAACCCGCTGCGCGTGCGCTCCCACCGCTACAGCAGCGCCGGCCTGGGCGTCGTGGTCCACGACGACGTGTGGACATGGAACCAGGTCACCGACTCCTCGCTGGTGCTCTGCGCGGTCGACGGCCTGCGCCGCCAGTGGTTCGAGGCCGCCGAGAGGGGCGCGACCCCCGCACCCGAACTCGGCGCCCAGGGCAACGACCCCGTGGTGCTCGGCTCCTGGACCCCCGAGGGCACCGGCGGACCGGTCCAGATGCCGAACAAGGCGATCCGGCGCACCTGGGCGGGCGCCGAGATGACCCCGTACACCTGCGGCGACCCGGACGTCCCGCCGTCCCCCGCCCTTCCCGTCGTCGTCTCGCAGTACCGCGTCGTACGGGCCATCGCCAAGGTCGAGATGTACGGGTACTTCGACGTCCACAACTGCTGGGACATCGCCCGCCTGTCCATGGGCATGTACCACTGGACCCTCGGCCCCAACGGCCGGTGGGAGCTGCCGGCGATGCTCAGCCACTACCGCACCCACTACCCACAGGACTACGAACGGGACTTCGGCTCCTGGGGCGTCGGCATCGCCGAGGGCTGGGACGACACCCAGCCACCGGACTCGGTCAACCGCGCCAAACTCACCGGCACACTGGCCATGTACGGCCTGCACGACGAGGACGGAGTGCTCCAGCCGTACCTGGCACTGCCGTTCACCCCGGCCGACGGCGGCGGCGTCAAGGACGCCTACCTGCTGGACTGGTATCGCAGTTGGCGGGTGTTGCACCGGCTGCTCTCGGTCGCCCGCACCAGCCGGCGGTTCCAGTACGCCCAGTACCGGTTCGCCCTGATCCGGCTGCGCACCCTGCTCGGCCGCGCCTTCCAGACCGCCTCCGGCCCGGAGGACACCGGCCCCTTCCGGGCGGACGGCTCGGTGGCGACGTTCGGCGACGTGTTCACCAGCGAGCAGGCGGTGGCCGCGCTGCTGCGCTGGCACGTCAACCGCCCCAACCAGATCATCGGCGCGAACGGAGCCGTGAACGCGGCCCGCAGCGCCTACGAGGCCGTCCACGGCACGGGGCGCGTCGCGATCGACGGACTCCCGACCGCGGGTGCCGACGCCCGGCAGCAGGCCCTGGCCCGGTGGCTCATCGACAACGCCACGACCGACGGCGCCTTCCAGAACAGCGTCCGCCTCGCCGTCGAGTACAACGACGCCCACTACGGCCGCCTCTCCGACCAGGCGGGGTCCCTGGTGCAGCCCTGACGGCCACGGCTGCCGTTGACAGCCACCCACGTGGGCGCGTCGCCGCCAACGGCAAATATGACTGGCAGCAGAGCGGGCGGCCCGCCTGTGCGTCACCCCAGGAGCCCCTCGACGGTCCTCTTGAGCGAGCCCGGATGTTCGGGCCGGTGGGGTGCCATCGCGCGGACCTCCAGCATCCGGGCCCCGATCTCCTGAAGCTCCCTACGGCCCAGGGCGTCGCGCACCTTCGGGAACCAGTCGGTCTCCCTCCTCCTGGATGTGGTGCCCGACCATCTCGATGGGCACGGTGGCCTTCGCGTCGAACCGCGTAAGAACGAATGTCCGAGATCACGGGGAAACTTCAGGAGCCAGATCGGTCAGGAGTCGCACGCGCTCGTCCATGGGGATCGTCCCACTGGATCCATGCCGTGTCGGTGACGTCGAGGATGCTGCCGGCGACTTGCCGGCTGTCGACTGCGCGGTGCATCCGACAGCCGGCAGCGCCATGGCCAAGGCGTCATGCCGACCGCAGGGTCAGAAGGTGCCGGCGGAGTTGCACTTGGCCTTCTGGACGATGCAGTCCTTCACACGGTGCCCGAGGGCAGCGTTGTCCCAGGCGTTGAAGAAGTCACCGTGGATGGACGATGCCATGCCCGAGGCCAGACGAAAGCCTGCGGCACTCCCACTGGTCGGGTAGTCGATGACGAAGGAGACGTTCGGGATGGCGACGGGGTAGGCGCCGCTGCACTTGCCGTCGTAGGTCGACGCGACATGTGACTTGTGGTCGGGACTGTCCAGGTTTTTGCCGTCCCAGCAGTCGGGGAAGACGAGCTGGTAGGTGAGATGGGCCTTCGGGGCGCAGACCGGCCAGTTGCCGTCACCGCTGCGGCCGATCTCGCCGCCCTCACCGGCACACCAGAACTGTCCGGGCGATCCCGCCGGGGTGGGCGCCTGCAGTTTGGCGCTGCCCGCGATCATGCGGAAGCCCTCAGGGAAGGGCACGGTCACCGAGGGGTCGGGAAGCCGGGAACCGTAGTAGACGGTCATGCCTGCGGGTTCAACGGCACGGTCGCCCTCGTACAGCGTGGGGATCCAGTAGGCGGAGAGGTCCTTGGCCGGAGCGCAACTGGTTCCCGTATGGGCCAGCAGCGACTCGGTGGTGGAGAACGCGTCGGTGCTCTTGTTCCCGAAGAAGCTGTGCATGTGGGACGCACCGGCAAGACCCGGCAGGACGATCGGGTCGTCCGGCTTGGAGTGACTGTAGGTGCAGCCGGCGTTGAACTCCGGAACCCGGACCACGCCGGCGGGCACTGCGGCCGACGTCATCGCACGGAACTGTGCCAGCTGAGCGTCCCACTTGGCCTGGTCGACGGGGATCCAGCCGGCCGTTGGGCTGCTCCCCGCGCCGACGAAGGAGAACCAGTTGATGTTGACGAAGTCGCCCGCTGCCGCGCTGCGCAGCACGGCGAACACCGTCTGCGAACCGGTGGGGTGGGTGGTGACGTCGGTGTCCCGGGTCACCCAGTTCTGCCAGCCGCCGGTCGGGGAGGTCGGCACGGCCGCGAGCAACGGACCCGTCAGGCTTTCGGTCCGCAACTCCACCGTGCCCGAGCCGACGGCGGAAGCAATGCGGGCCGAGACCGTCAGGCGGCCGACGGCGCCGAGGTCGACGTTGTCGAAGCGCATCCAGTCGCCGTTGGCGAGGAACGCCGCGTTCTGCCCGCCTCCGGCATCTGCGGTCACCTCCAACCCGACGCCGGACTGGGCCGCGTAGGACTCGGCCTGAACGGTGACGGTGGCGGCCTGTGCCAACTGGGCCGAGGCGGTCAGGCCGCCCAGAGCAGCGGCCAGTACGAGCACGAGAGTGCCCACTAACGGCGTGTACAGGCGTACGGGGTGTCTACGCATCTCACTTCCTCACGAGCGTCGCGGCCGGGAAGTGCTGCTCCCGGCGGGCGGTTCAGGGGATGGAGCAGGAACGTCGGAGTGGAACGTGCCCGGACATGCGAAGCCCGGTACCCCAGGGGGCAGGCGGAGCGGCCCTGGGGTTCTTGCGGGTGCCCGGGGAACGACTACTCGAAGAGTCGGACAGGTGAGTCGAAGCAGCGCAACACGGCTCGCACAGGCGACTCCTCAAGTGGGGGGAAGTTGAGGGAACGCTCCCTGAAGGGAGCATGAGGGCGTGACGGAGGGCTGTCAATAGCCTTGTATGCCTTGAGGAAAGCGGAGATTTCAAGGGGACTGTGTTGATGGAGCGCTCCCTGACGACCTCCGGAATCAGAGAGAGCGGCCACCGAGGCAGGCGCAGGGAGGGAGCAGGTCCGGAACACAGCCGTGCGACCCGGCCCGCGGATACGCTGCTTGCATCGCCAACACACGAAGCCGGAGGTCGGCCCCGATGAGGGAACGCTCCCTGAGAACCGTCCCGGACAGCGGAAATGGGAAGGTAGCGGCATGAAACGACCTACTCTCCAGGTAGTCGCCGTCCGTGCGGGTGTGTCCAAATCAAGCGTGTCCCGCGTCATCAATGGCGAGACCACAGTCGCCCCGGAGATCCGGGACGTCGTCATGCGAGCCGTCCGCGAGCTGGGCTATGTGCCCAACGGCGCGGCCCGCAACCTGGTCACCCGTCGCACGGACACCCTGGCCGTGGTCGTCTCCGACCCCCCTCAGGGAGTCGTCTCGGACGACCCCCTCTTCTCCACGGTGGTCCGCACCGTCAGCAGAGAACTCGAGTCGGCAGGAAAACGGCTGTTGCTCATGCTCGCCGAATCGGACCGGAGCCGGACCGAAGTGGAACGGTACATCGCCGGGGGGCACGTGGACGGCGTGATGCTCGTAGCCCTGCACGGTGCAGATCCACTGCCGGCCGCCCTGGCCAGGCAGGGCCTGCCGGTCGTCTCCTTCAACCGCACTTCCGCACCGGACATCCCGTACGTGGCCCTGGACAACGCCGGCGGAGCGGCCCTTGCGGTGCGTCACCTTCTGCAGCGGGGCCGCCGCCGGATCGCCGCCATCACCGGACCGCTCGAACTCTACGAGGCGCGCGAGCGTCTCGAAGGCTACCGCCAGCCACTGCGCGACACCGGGCGCCGCTCCATCGTGGCGTTGGGTGACTTCACCAGAGCGTCCGGCGCCGAGGCCATGCGCCAACTCCTGGAGGACGATCCCCATCTCGATGCGGTGTTCGCATCCAACGACCTGATGGCGATCGGAGCCCTGCGCACCCTCCACCGAGCGGGACGACGCGTCCCGGAAGACGTGGCCATCGTTGGTTTCGACGACATAGAAGCCGCGTCCTACACCAGTCCTGCCCTCACCTCGGTGCGCAGCCCGATGGCCGATCAGGCAACCGCTGCGGTCCGCCTGCTCCTCAGCCTCATCGAAGGCGGTTCCACCGACCCGGTGATCATGCCGAACGAACTCGTGGTCCGTGAGTCCACTTGATCTTCCGGCTGCACGCTTGCCCGTCGCGGCGTGTGGGCCGATGCCAGTCCCCTCTCTGTCAGACTTGGGTGAGAGCGGGACCCTCTCCTGATGCGCATCAACGCCTACCTGGTGCGTTGGATCCGCAAGAAGTACAAACGGCTGAGCTCGTTGAGGAAAGCCATCCAAGCCTTGCAGGCCGGGGCGCAACGCAGCCCTCGGCTGTTCGTGCACTGGAAATGGACTACCCCCGCCTTCACGGGCTGACGATCAGGACGACAAGAGCCGTATGACGGGAGACTGTCACGTACGGATCTGTGGGAGCCGGAGGGTGAGATCCCCTCCGGCTACCCGGCCCAGGAAGGTTCACCGGGTTGGCGGATGCCGGACGACGTAGGGCAGCCGACGGCGGAGTTGGGCCGCACACGAGCGCGAGTACTGCTCGGAGATGGCCGCGCACCCAACTGCATGTGGTGCTGGCGACCAACTGGTTCGGTGGGAGTGCGCGCAGGGCGGGGCTCGTACGTGCTCGGCCTGGCGTTGTCGTACCCCCGGTGTAGCGTCCGGGCCGAAGTCAGGCTCATGCTCTGCGGTTGACGGAGGCGGCGGATGACGAGTAGGACAGGGGAGGCCGTGGTGGCGGTGTCCCGGCGCATCAAGGCCCCGGCGGAGGACATCTTCCGGATCTTGGCCGACCCCGGACGGCACCCGGACCTCGACGGCTCGGGGATGCTGCGCGGTGGCTTTTCCGACGCCCTGGTCTCGGGCGTCGGAGACGTCTTCGTGATGCGGATGCACTACGAGCGCTACGGCGACTACGAGATGAACAACCACGTCGTCGAGTACGAGCCGGACCGCCGCATCGGCTGGGAGCCGAGGCCCGGTCGCGGGCACCCGGACGCCGCCACACCAGGGGCCGCATGGGGCCACCGGTGGATCTTCGACCTGCTCCCGGACCGGGCCGGGGCGACGGTCGTGACCGAGATCTTCGACGGTTCGCGCATGCCGGAGGACAAACGCGCGGAGGTGGACAGCGGGCGCGCCTGGTGGCAGACGCAGATGGCGAGCACCCTGGAACGCCTCGGCGAACTGTGCGCCGCCCCGTGAACGCCGAACTCGGCGCCCTCAAGGGCGCCCTAGTACTGCAACGGTGCTTACCGTGACGAGGCTTCAGCTCTTGGGCTGTGGCCTCGTCGCTTGTAGTGGCTGGTGCGGGCCTGGTGCCGGCGTCGGCGGCGCCATCGGGACCAGTGCAGGACATGGTCGATGCTGCGGCGGACGGGCCGGGTGAGGTGGGTGACCAGTCGGCGGATCTCGGGGACGGTCAGGGGTATCAGGTCTGACGTTCGAGCAGGTCGTGCCCCTTTTCAAGGTGCTGGGCGTACCCTGATGCGCCGAAGTCGCTAACGCCGCCCGTCCGGTTCTGAGGGGGGTGCGGCGCAGCAATGCGCCGCACCTACCCGACAACACGAGAGCGCCTACTACGCCTTGCGTCGCACCATCCTGCACGGACGCGTCCTGCGCTCGAACGACCCGATCGGCGTCGAGCAGGAGATGTGGTCCCTGCTCACCCTCTACCAGCTCCTGCGCCGCACCATGGTCGAGGCGGCGGAGTCCCAGCCGTGCACCGATCCCGACCGATGCGGCTTCACTATCGCACTCCAAACCGCCCGTGACCTGCTGGTATGTGCTCAGGGAGTCTTCGAGCAGGACATCGGAGAGATCGGCCGCCGACTCCTGTCGACGCTCGCGCCCGCACACAGAACCCGCGTCAGCACCCGCAAGGTGAAGTCTCCCGTCCCCGCTATGCGGAACAGAAGTTGGACGGCCGCTCCGACGGCAGCCGGACCGTGACCTCGATAACGATCGCTCTCCTGCCGCCCCCAGCCCCGGAGCCCGCACCACCCGCGGCGACCGTCCCGCCATACGTCGGCCCCGGCAGGACCAGCAGCCGCATGACACGCGTCCTGACCATCCTGCAGACCGAACACGAACGACATCGGCGGGCAAGGGAGATCGCCGAGCTCCTCGGCGACGTCACCCTCGTCGCCACCTACCGACAACTCTCCCGCTGGACGAAGAAGGGAATGACCAGGAGAGTCCGCACCGGCCGTTGCACGGCAGCTCCATCCGCAGCAGCTCCCTTGCGCGACCTGCAAAAACGCCAACTACTCGGCCTTGGGGGGAACTTCACTCGCCGCCTCAACCGGTAGCCAGCTCCGCCGCCGGTTGCGTCCGGTGCGTCGCGCGCTCCGCCCACCGAGTCGCCACCGGGACCGCCAAGCCGGTCAGGGCGAAGCCGGCTCCGAGGATCCACCAGCCCGGGCGTCCCAGGTCGATGCAGAGCGCGGTCAGAACAGAGGGCCCGACCGCGGTGCCGAGGCCGAGCCCCATGCCGAAGAGGCCCTGGTACTGGCCCACCGACTCCGGGCGGGCCAGCGCGTAGGAGAGCTCGAAGCCGCCTGCGGCCTGCCAGATCTCGCCGATCGAGTGCACCGTCGCGGCCGTGAGCACAGCAGCCACGGCCGCCCAGGGTGGCATCCCGGGGAGCAGTGAGAACACCGCGCTGGCGAGGAGGAAGGCGAAGCCGGCCCGGCGGAAGGCGGCGGCGGAGGTGGCCACGGAGGTGATGCTCCGGCTCGCGCGGACCTGGAAGAAGACCACGATCACCGTGTTCGCCAGCACCACGGAGGACACCGACCAGCGCGGTGCCGAGGTGAACCCCACCAGCCACAGGGGTACCGCGAAGGTGAGGACCCGGTACTGCACCGACATGAGCCCGTCCAGGGCGGACAGCACCACATAGGGGCGGTCGCGCAGGGCGGCCCAGCGCGGGCCCTGCTGTTCCGCCCGGGGCGGCGGGACGCTCTTGATCGACCATGCCATCACCGCACCGACCAGGTGGCACACGGCGCCGAGCGCGATGATCGCGATGTAGGCGCTGCGGGTGTTCAGTTCGAGCGCCCACCCGGCGCACACGGCGCTGGCGGCGAAGGCGACGTTGGTCAGCGCCCGGATGTAGCCGCGGAACTCGGCCGGCCGGTCTCCGGCGTAGTGCTGGATCAACGGGCTGCGGGCGGCGTAGCCGGCTGTCTGGGCGAAGGAGAAGACGGTGGCGTAGAACAGGAACGGCCAGAACGTGCGGGTGAAGCAGAGCCCGGTCATGGCCAGGCCGCACAGGAGCAGCATGACGGTGTAGACGCCGCGCGCTCCGTGCCGGTCGGCCAGGTGGCCCACCGGGATGCCGGCCGCCAGGGCGACGGCCCCGGCCACTCCCATGCCGAGGCCCACCTGACCGGCCGGAAGGTGCAGGCCCTGTGTCAGGTACAGCGCCTCGCCGGTCAGGTAGATGCCGTAGCCGAACGTGACCAGGAACGCGATGCCGGCGAGCAGCCGCTGCGCGCCGTCCTGCGGCAGCAGCGCGCCCGGGCGCGGAGCGAGTCGCTTCAGGGGGTTCATCCGGTCACCGGCCGCTGTCCGATGCCGACGGGCGTGGCCGCGGGGCGCACCCAGACCGGCCTGGTCACCACCACGACCGTTCCCTCGGCGATGACGAGTCCGCGCACGTACTCCTGGTGCAGCCGCGCCTCCTGGCCCACCGCCACCTTGACGGTCAGTCGGCCCGTACCGGTCGCGTCCGGCCGGATGCGCTCGACGGCCGCCGCTCCGATGCCGATCTTCTCCGCGCCGGCCACGAACACCGCCGCCGCCACGGTGGACCCAGCCGCGTGCCCGGGGCCGAGCCGGAAGGTCAGCGTGACCTCCTGGCTGCTGTCGCGGGACCACGACTCCTCGCACGCGAGCCGCGCGGAGGCGACCGGAGAGGCGTCGTCGGAGTCGATGACGACGACGCACCTGGGGCATATGGTGGCCGTGCGCCGCAGCCGCCCGAACACCGAGTGGGTCGCGCGCTGCCAGACGAGTGCGCGCCCGCAGTACGGGCAGTCCTCACCGCTCAACTCGGGCTCGTCGTACTCGAACCGCTCGCCCCAGATGTCGTTGAAGGTCTGGATGCCGTTCACGCCCCGCTCGGCGAGCGCCTCCGCCAGGCCGAGCTCCGCCCGCTCGACCGCCTGCACGACCGTGTCCAACCTCCGTGTGAGGCGGTCGATGTCCCCGGCCAGGGCGGCCCGGGACAGGGCGGTGGCCAGGCTGGTCACCTGGGCCCGGACGTTGTTCATCACGTTGCCGTGGCGGGAGTAGCGCAGCCCCAGGAGCGGCACGTCGTCGAGGTTGGTCATCGACCGGCCCAGCGCCCGGGCCCGGGCGCTCAGGTCGGACACGTCATCGGCGTCGACCTCGGGCAGGGCGGTGGCGCCGGGCACGGCGGCCAGGGCGGCCGCCGACCTCGGCGACGTCGCCAGGACCAGGGCCCGGCCGGTCCGGGTCTCGGCGGAGAGCGAGAGCGCGGTGGCCCTCGCCGCTCCCCAGTGCGTTCCGGCCTCGGCGCGCAGCTGCGCGAACGCGTCCCAGGCGGCCGGGTCCGGGTCGGCGAGCCGGGCCCACGGCAGCCCGAGCATGGTGAAGCTGGGGAGGTCCACCCGCTCGTGGCGCAGGTGGTCGTTCATGACGGTGGCGGTCTCGCCGAGGGTGAGCCCACCGGCGCTGCACGCGTGGAAGACGTCCGCCAGCTTGGCCGAGCCGTTCACCACCATCGGCGAGCCGATGAAGCCCGCCGCGGTGCCGCGCACGAAGCCGTGGGGTAGGAGGTAGCGCGCGGGGAACAGTCCGTCGGACACCCTCAGCGACATGCAGACGTTCGCGAACACCGCGTCCGCGAGGATGAGTTCCGCCTTGACCACCTGGTCGGGTTCGACGCCGGGCCGGTAGCAGCGACCGGTGAAGGCGCATGCCGGTGCCCGCTCGCGCTCGGGGTCGTCCGGCTCCAGCCGCAGCGGGCCGGGAGCGCACACCACCATGTCGTTGAAGATGGCGGCGTCGTCGCGACCGTGCGTCATCAACGACAGGTCCCGCCAGCGCTGTTCGGTGAGCAGTGGTCGCAGGACACTCGTCCGCGAATCCTCGGCCAGCAGCACCCTGCTGCTGACCCTGCGTTCCAGCGACTCCAGCGCGGACCACACCCGCAGGGCCGGGTCCCGGGGCGCGGACCGGTGCGGCAGCCCGAGTCCCTTGGCGATCAGCCAGGCGACGTCCGCCCGGGTCACGCCGGTCAGGAGGCCCAGGTGGCCGCCGTCGCCGCCGCCGAACTCCTGCCAGAGGCTGTCCTGCGCGGCGGCGAGTTCGCGTTCGCCGATCTCTCCCGCCAGCGCGACCAGCGCCACGTGCCGCGCGCCGGCGCAGGCGCGCCCGATCCCGCCGAGGTCCGTCGGCTCGACATGGCGGCCGCCCACCGACTCGGCCAGCGCGGCCGCGATGTCGGCCACGGCGGAGCCGGGCGGGGACACCACGACGACGGTGCCCGGCTGCCCGGGCGAACGCTGCGGGGCCGGTGTGCTGACCGCCTCGACGGCGTGGTGGGCCGCGGTCGGTGGACCGAGCACGGGGATCCGGTTCTGTGCGCCGGAGTTGCGTGGAACCGCCAACGCGTGCAGGTACGCGTCATCGTCGGCGCCCTGCCCGACGTGCTCGTACACGGCGAAGGGTGCGGTGAGCCCGAGCTCCTGAAGTGTGGTCATAGCGAGAGGTACCTGTCGTCGAAGGTCCCGGTCAGCGCCCTGTGGTGTGGTGGGGCGGAAGGGGCGTGTCCCCGCTGGATGTCGGCCGGGTAGTCGTCCAGAGCCAAGCGGATCATAAAAATATCACCCCGGACGGTCTGTGGCTCGTACTCGGGGCGCCTCTCGCGCGGGTGTGTGGAAAGTTTATGGACAGTACAGGAATCAGTCGTCTGGAATACGCTCGGATGAAGACGTTGCAGCACCTTTTACGGCAGAAGGCGGGCCGCTCGGATAAGGGGCTCGGCCCGGCCTCGGCATTTACCCGCAGAAAGCCGGAAGCCCCGCTCGACTCAAGATGTGGCGTGATCATCCACGAGGACCGATCCGGCTGTCAATGGGTCCGCCACGATCTGGACTCCCCGCCTCCGCCGTGCTGCGGGCCAACCCCGCACAGGTAGCTGATGGGGCGTCCGGGATCCCGCCTGGGGGCTGCCCCCCCGTCGATCGGGCAGGGCCGCGCCCCGCCCGTGGACGCCCGCCGGTGCCGCCTCCTGCGGCAAATCGCCCAGAACCCCGTTTCCCGTCATCTTGGGCATATATGGACGCCGGGGCTTTACGATCAACGTCGCAGTCCCTAGGGTTATCGTCATCGTCTCGGGCCCTGAAAGTGGTCCTCTTTGGCGCGGCCAATTGATTGAGAAGGGCTGTTGTGGGGAGCTTCACAGGGCGGGGCATGGAATACCGCCCGCAACCATGGGCAGCGGCCACATGAATCCGTTGACCTACTCGCCGCGCCTGGTGAAGGCGCTCCCGCCGGTCGAGGCGTGCGGTCGGGTGCTGAAGGCGTACGCGATGTTCGCGCAGCCGGAGCACGGGTCCGCCCTCCCGGAGCCGGAGTGGCTGCGGCAGCACGCGGCCTCTGTGCTGGGCGAACCTCCGCAAGAGGGGGACCACCCCGTCGGCTTCCTGATCCTGCACTACGGGAAGGAAGCCGACTACCTGCTGGTGAGCCAGTGGTACGACGCCGACATGCTCAAGCACTGGGTGCGCGGATCGGTGGTCGACGCCGAGGGCGGCACGACGTTCGCCCCCCTTGCCCAGCGCGATCTGATCGCCTGTGTCTGGGAGCTGGAGGTCATCAGGTTTGAGCGCGACGCCTGGGTCAACACCGTGTTGTCGCAGGGCCGGCTCGACCAGGTGGCGCTCGACGCGTACCTGGCCACGACCTTCTCGGGGTGGGTATGAGCCGCGACGTCCAGGTGCAGCCGATCGAGCCGTCCCACCTGGACGCGCTGCTGGCCCTGTGCCGCGAGCACGCGGTGTACGAGGGGGCGGACTTCCACGAGAACGGCCAGGTCGAGCGCTGGCGTTCGGCGTTCTTCGCCGAGCGGGCGTCGCTGTACGGCTGGGTGGCGACGGACGGCGGGGTGCCCTGCGGCTTCATGACGGTCACCACCGACTTCGCCACCTGGGGCGCCGAGCGGTTCGTCTACATGGACTGCCTCTACCTCCAGGAGCCGTACCGCCGGATGGGGCTCGGCCGCGTCTTCCTGGAGCGGCTGCGGGAGTTCGCCGTCACCCAGCAGTGCGGGTGGGCCGAGTGGCAGACCCCTCCGGACAACGAGCTCGGCGTCGGCTTCTACCGGCGGATGGGTGCCAAGGACAAAGCAAAGCTCCGCTTCAGCTACAACGTTACTGCGCGGAGCTCCTCTTGACGGAGAGTTGGAATCCGATGGTGTCGCCGATACCGATGCCCCCCTGGTCCCTCGACCCCGCCGACCAGGCCTTCCCGCCGCCGGAGCTCGGTGACATCGTCCGGGCCGCGGCGACGAACCGGCCGGACCGCCCGGCGCTGCACGACGGACGGGTCGGACTGACCTTCGCCGAACTGGAGCAGCAGGCCAGGGCGCTCGCCGCCTGGCTGGGCGAGCAGGGCGTCGGCAGTGGCGACCGGGTCGTGGTCCTCGCCGAGAAGTGCGCGGTCATGCCGGTCCTGGCGATCGGGATCTGGAAGTGCGGGGCCGTCTACGTCCCGCTCGACGCCACGCAGCCGGTGCTGCGGCTGCGCGGCCTGCTCGACCGGCTGGAGCCGAGTGCCGTGATCGCGCTCGACGACCGGGAGCCGACGGTGCCCGGCGTCCGCTGGGTCGGCCGGACGCAGCTCGACGCGGTCCTCTCGGGACCGGCCCCGGACCGGCCGGCCGTGGCCAGGCGGCCCGAGGACACGGCGTACATCATCTTCACCTCGGGCTCGACGGGCGAGCCCAAGGGCGTCGAGATCAGCACCGGCAGCCTGCTCGCGTACTTCGGGAACCACAACGAGGTACTGCGGTTCACGCCGGAGTCACGGGTCTTCAGCCTCTCCCCGTTCCACTTCGACGTGTCGATCGAGGACACGCTGCTGCCCCTGTCGCTGGGCGCGTTCGTCTACCAGTTCCGCGGCGTCCACGCAGGTGCCATCATGCGCGCCGTCATCGCGCGCGAACGGATCACGCACCTGATCGCGGTGTCCACGCTGCTGACCATGATCACGGACGGCGGACGGCACGTCAGCCGGGAGAAGTTCCCCGCCCTGGAGCTGGTGATGACGGGCGCCGAGGTGTGCGACCCCGGTGTCATCAACGCCTGGAAGAGCGGCCTCCCCGAGGTGCGCGTCTTCAACGTGTACGGGCCGACCGAGGCGACGATCGTCTGCACCGCCCACGAGATCGAACGGGCCGACCCGGAGCGGACGAACACGTACCCCATCGGACGGCCGCTTCGCGGAGTCGCGGTGCGGCTGGTGCACGACGGCGTCGAGGTCCACGAGCCGCACCAGGCAGGCGAGTTGTGGATCGGCGGCGAGCAGGTGATGCGCGGCTACTTCAACCAGCCGGAGGAGACCGCGCGCCGCGTGGTCGAGGTGGACGGCGTCCGGTACTACCGCACGGGCGACATGTGCAGCTACGACGAGGACGGCGACCTCGTGTTCCGCGGCCGGAACGACGACGAAGTGAAGCTGGCCGGCCGCCGGATCCACCTGGGTGAGATCCGGCAGGTCGTACTGGGCTGCCCGGGCGTCGAGCGGGCGGCCGTCGGGCTCGTCCCGCGCCACGGCCACGACGTGATCGCCCTGGTGGTGGTCGCTTCCGATCGCACGGTGCTGACCCACGTCGAGAAGCTGCTGGCGGACCTGCTGCCCGAGTACATGCGCCCGGCGCTGCTCGCCTGGTCGCCGGAGTTCGCCGTGTCCTCGACCGGCAAGACGGACGAGATCCGGCTGATGCGGCTGCTCGCCGGGGCAGTCGACGGGTCGAGTGCGACGCGCTTCGCGTTCGCGCCGGACGGCGGCGTCGGGCCCCTCGACGGGGACGGCGATGTCTGACCGGGAGGAGCGGGCGCTGGACGTCGAGTTCCGCCGCCTGGCCGCCGCCAGGAAGATCATGGGGACCGCCGCCTCCACCGGCTCGCTCGCGCAGGACCGGCTCAACGCCGAGCGGTGGATCGCCCGCTTCGGGAGCCCGGCCGAGCCGGAGGACGTCGCGCCGACGGGTTCGGATGAGCACTCGGTGGTCATCCGGCCGGAGCAGGAGGACCAGGACGCCCCCTGGGTCCTCTACATCCACGGCGGCGGGATGGTCTACTACTCGACGGCCGTCTTCCGGCCCTTCCTGCGCGTGCTGGCGGACACCCTGCACGCGCCCGTGGAGGCGTTCGACTACCTGAAGGCACCGGAGTCCACCGCCGAGCAGTCGGTGGACCTGCTGGCGGAGCAGATCGCGGCACGCTGCGCGGCCCTGGCCGGCCGGCCTCTGGTGATCGCCGGTGACAGCGTCGGCGGGCTGCTCGCGCTCTACCTGAGCCTGCGCGTCCTACCCGGAGTCCTCTCACGCGTCGTGCTGATCTATCCGGTGCTCGACCTGGAGACGGAGCGCGAGTCCTACCGGACCTACGGTGAGGGCTACTTCCTGGACAGCAGCGCCATGCGCACGTTCAGGTCGATACTGCGCCCCTTCTTTGCGGAGCGTTCCTTCGACCCGTTCGCCCTGACGCCGGGCGATCTGGCCCTGCTGCCCGAGTGCTCGGTCGTGACGGCAGGCTGCGACGTGCTCCGCGACGAAGGACTCGACTGGGTGGGGCACCTGGGCGAACGGTCGGTCGTGGTACGACACCGCCACTTCCCGGACCTGCCGCACGACTTCTGCCTGTACGCGGGAAGGCTGGACTCGGCCGGGCGCGCCGTGACCGAGATCGCCAGGACCGCGTTCCCGCTCCCGTCGAGCACCGGAGTCCGTGAAGGGAACGCAGACGGAAGGGAACGGGCTCGAAAATGGTAGCCACAGCCGAAGCGGGTGCTCTGCCGCCCTGGTCGGTCGACCCCGCAGACCGGTCCACGCCGCTGCCCGCCCTCGGCGACCTGCTGGTGGCGCCGGCCCTGGCGTACCCGGACCGCACCGCCATCAGCGACGGAGACACCAGCTACACCTTCGCCCAGCTCGAACAGGGTGCCCTGGCGGTCGCGGCCTGGCTGACCGGGCAGGGGGTCGGCGAGGGGGACCGCGTGGCGGTCCTGGCCGAGAAGCGCTCGATCATGCCGGCGCTCGCCGTCGCCGTCTGGAAGTGCGGAGCCGTCTACGCCCCGCTCGACGGCTCCGAGCCGGCGGGCCGGCTGGAGGCGCTGCTCGCGCGCCTGGAACCGGCGGTCGTGATCGCACTGGACGACCGGGAGCCGACCGCCTCGGCGAGCCGCTTCCTGGGCGGGACGCAACTGGCCGCGATCCTGTCCGGACCGGCGGCGGTGCACACCACCGCGGCCCGCGGGCCGGAGGAGGCCGCGTACATCGTCTGGGCCTCCGGTTCGGCCGGTGAGCCCCAGGGGGTGGAGACCAGCGCGGCAGCGCTGACCTCCTACTTCGGCAACCACAACCAGGTCCTCCGGATCACCCCGGACTCCCGCGTGCTGAGTCTGGCGCCGTTCCACGCCGATGTGTCGCTGGAGGACACGCTGCTCCCCCTGTCGCTGGGAGCCTTCGTCTACCAGTTCCGCAGCCTCCCCGCCGGGGCCGTCATGCGCTCCGTCATCGGGCGCGAGCGGATCACCCACCTGATCGCGGTCTCGATGCTGCTGGCCATGATCACCGGGGACGGACGCCAGATCACCCGGGCCAAACTGCCCGGCCTGGAGGTGGTGATGACCGGTGCCCAGGTGTGCGATCCCGCCGTGGTCCGCATCTGGCGGCAGCAGCTGCCGGAGACCCGCTTCCTGCACGCCTTCGGGCCGCCCGAGGCCACGGTCTTCAGCGTGGGCAACGAGATCGGGCACGCGGACCCGGAGCAGGGGCCCGCGCATCCGATCGGCAGGCCGCTGCGGGGGATGGCGGCGAAGCTGGTGAAGGACGGGGTCGAGGTCCAGCAGCCTGACACCGAAGGGGAGTTGTGGATCGGCGGCGCGCAGGTGATGCGCGGCTACTTCGACCGGCCGGAGGAGACCGCCCGCCACGTCGTGGAGTCCGACGGGATCCGCTACTTCCGGACCGGGGACGTCTGCGCCTACGACAACGCCGGCGACATCGTGTTCCGCCGCCACGGCGACGAGGAGGTCGTGTGGCTGGCCGGGCGCCGTACCCATCTGGGCGAGATCCGGCGCAGCGCCCTGAGCCGGCCCGGTGTCGACCGGGCGGTCCCGGCCGTCGTCCGGCGGAACGGCCGCGACGTGGTCGCCCTCGTCGTCGGGTCGTCGGCCCGACAGACGGTGGCCGACACGCAGGAGCACCTGCGCGCCGTACTGCCCGGCTACATGCGTCCGACCCTGATGGCCTGGGTGCGCACCGGACCGGCCGCAACGACCGTGCAGACCGTGCAGACCGATGAACGCGAGCTGGTCCGGCGGCTCGACGCGGCGGCTCAGCAGTCGAACTCCAACTACTTCGCGGTGTCGGCCGACGGCGCCGTCGAACCCATGGACGAGGTGTAGCTATGTCAGCAGCTGTGAAGGACAAGGTTTCCGAGTACCTGGAGGAGGCGCTGGGCGAGCCGGTCGACGTCGTCGGACTGCCGGAGGACACGACGCTCAACGCCCTCGGCCTCGACTCCCTCACGACCATCAGCGTCCTGGTCTCACTCCTCGAGGACTGCGGCGTCGACCTGGGAGAGCACGCGGACTCACTGGTCACCCCGAGCACCCTCGGAGACCTGTACGGCATCGCCGGCCGGTTCATGGAGGCCGACGGGGAGTCCGGCCCGGACGGGGAGGAGCCGGCCCGGGGGCAGCGCAGTCAACTGGACTACTACCAGGAGAAACTGGCCTACGAGATCGACTCGGCGGACCTGAGGACCGCCCTGGACGAGGGCCAGGACATCGTGGTCGTCGACGGCCGCAGCAGCGAGTCCTACGAGCGGGAGCACATAGCCGGAGCGATCAGCGTTCCGCACCGTTCCATCTCGCAGGAACTGCTCTCCGGATACCCCAGGACACCGCTGTACGTCGCCTACTGCGACGGCATCGGGTGCAACGCCTCCACCAAGACAGCGATCAAGCTGGCGACCGCGGGCTTCCGGGTCAAGGAGCTGATCGGCGGTCTGGACTGGTGGAAGCGGGACGGCCACGCCACCGAGGGACTCGAGGCCGGGCGCCTCGTCCACCACGCCGACTGCGGATGCGCCGGCTAGCGCCGAGGCCGACCGGAGCCGACCAGAGAGTCCGATCGAACCGAAAGATGGAAGTCCCCCTGTGAGTACTCCGAGTTCCGACCGCACGCAGCTGGACGTCGCGGTGGTCGGTGGGAGCATCGCCGGCTGCGCCACCGCGATCCGCTTCAGCCAGATGGGCCACCGGGTCGCGGTCTTCGAGAAGAAGGCGACCGACGAGCAGTCCCACAAGCGACTCTGCACGCATTTCATGCAGCCGAACGGGGTGCCGCTGCTGGACCGGCTGGGGCTGGCCCACCTGCGCGAGCCTGCCTGGTCCACGACCACCAAGGCCGTGTTCGTCACGCCCGGGGGCCTGATCGAAGGGCCCGGGGGATACCTCCCCGAGCAACCGGACTCGTACGCCCTCAACCTCGAACGGCGGGTGCTCGACCCCGCGTTGCGCGCGGCCGCACGGGAGCAGGGCGTGCAGTTCATCGACGGCACCGGCGTGGAGACGGTCACGGAGGACGAGTCCGGCTGGACGCTGGACACACTCGGCGATGCCGGACCCCGCCGCTTCCGTGCCGGGCTGGTGGTGGCCGCGGACGGGCGCCGTTCGCGCATGGCCAGGGAGCTCGACAACCCGGCCGAGACCCATCCCAACGAGCGTGCCTGCCTCTTCGGCTACTTCTCCGGGATCGAGGCCCCGGAGGGGAACCGCTCGGTCTTCGTCATGAACGAGCACGACCTGGCCTGCACCTATCCGCTCCCCGGCGGCAGGACCCTGCTCGTGCTGTTCGCGGAGAAGTCGCGGGTCGAGGGCTGGCGCGGTCCGGAGGAGCGGATGCGGCAGTTCCTGGCCTACTTCGACGCGCTCCCGGAGGCACCGTCGATGGCCGGCGCGGTCCCGCAGTCGGAACTGCTGGGCTACACCGACTATCCGAGCCAGGTCCGGCAACCGGTGCTGGGCCTGGTCCCGTTCGTCGGCGACGCGGCCCTGTCGCTCGACCCTATGAGCGGGGTCGGCTGCGGCTTCGCGTTGTCGTCGGCCGACCTGCTGGCCGCCTCGTTCGCCGACCGGTCCCTGGCCAAGGCCGATCTCAAGGCCGGGCTGGACGAGTACCGGCAGCGGTTCGCGGACACCATCGCCCCGCACGTCGAAGGCATCTGCGCGGACTCCCTCATCAGCAAGAAGGCGGCGTTCCGGCGAAAGATGTTCCAGACCATCAGCGGTAGCCCGGAGCTGAGCCGGAAGTACCTGGCCATCACCGGCCGGCTGGCTTCGCCGGCCGGCTTCAACCAGGACCTCCTGCGCGCGATGCTCAGCCGAAGCACCCGCTGAGCGAAGGAAGTTGACCGGTCGACCACCGGAAACTCCACGACGATGAACACACAGATGGGGAAGAGAGACTGATGTCGCGCGTCGCGTTCACGACCTTCGCGATCCTGAAGAAGCCCTACGGGGACCCCGAGGTGCAGGCGTTCGACGACCTCACGCCGCCCACCTTCGAGGAGGCGGAGGGCAGCCCCGGATTCATCGCCCGGGCGAAGGAGGACCCCGGGCAGAGCCATCTGACCAACTTCGAGCGCCACTGGGGAGCCTGGGGCACGTTCGACGTCCCGCGCTTCTACACCGGCGGCCGGAGCAACGAGACCGACAGCCGTGCCTCCACCCTGTCCCTGTGGACCGATCTGGAGTCCGTCTTCTCCTTCGTCTACACAGGTCTGCACCGCAAGGCCCTGAGTAGTCGCCACGAGTGGTTCCTCAAGCCGGAGTGGCCCAGCTACGCGGTGTGGTGGGTCTCCGACACCACCGTCCCCACCTGGGCCGACGCCTGCCGCCGCCTTGAGCACCTGCACGACAACGGCGCCTCTCCGGTCGCGTTCACGCTCCGCCAGCCGTTCACCCCCGACGGCGCACCCACCCGGCTCAGCGGGTCGGCCGAAAGGCAGCGGGACCCCCGATGAGCCGCTCCGGCCCGCCCCGCGCCGGTGCGCCGGGCCCCTCCTCTTCCGCTCTCCGCTCCAAGCCAGTGAGGGACTCTCTGTGATCACGCGCAAGTTCGACAGATCGGCGATGAGCTGGTCCTACGAGATGGATCTCCAGGACATGCTGGACGCCACCGACATCAAGGGCCTGCCCTTCGGGTCGGTCTTCGGCAGCGTCGCCGCGCACAGCGTCTCGAAGCGGCACGCCCACCAGGACGGCGAGATGTTCATCGTCCTGGCCGGGCAGGCCACCGTCGTGCTCGGGGACGAGGAGTGCCTGCTCGGACCCGGCGGAGTCGTCCACCTGTCGCCCTTCGGCTTCCACGAGATCCGCAACACCTTCGACGAGCCGTTCGACATCGTCTCGATCTACTGGGAGGACATCCCGGCCGCGGTCGAGGTCCTCGACCAGACCTCGCCGCGGGCCCGGTTCGCCGAGCGGACGCTGGTCTTCTGCCCCCCGCCCACGCCCAACGGCGGCCTGCACCTCGGCCACCTCGCGGGCCCCTACGTCCGGGCCGACATGCTCGCTCGCGCGCTGCGCAGCGCGGGCCGCGGCGCCCGGTACGTCACGGGTACCGACGACCACCAGTCGTTCGTCGTCACCGCCGCCCGGCTGCGCGGCACGGAGCCGGCCGACGTGGCCACCACCACGGGCGACGCCATCATCGCGACCCTGCGCGCGGCCGGCGTCAGCCCCGACCGGCTGACCCGCCCCCTCGGGGACCCGGAGCACGCCGACCGGATCCGGGAGCTGTTCGCCCGGGTGGCCGCCTCGCCCGCCGTCACGGAGGAGGAGCGGGAGACGGCCTACTGCCCGCAGTGCGAGCTGTCGCTGCACCAGGCCTTCGCCCTCGGGCTGTGCACGCACTGCGGCGCATCCAGCAACGGGGAGATCTGCGAGGCCTGCGGTCGGCCCAACGAGGCCCGGGAGCTGGCCGGTCTCAAATGCCTGATCTGCGGCACCCCGGCCGTCACCCGCCCGGAGCGGGCACTGTGGCTGGACCTCAACACCTACGCCGAGCGGCTGCGGGACTACCTGCGGCTCACGTACACCTCGCCCGACCTCCAGGCCCTGGTGGAGCGGCTGCTGGCCGAGGGGCTGCCCGCGTACCGGCTCGACCGGTCCACCGAGTGGGGCGTTCCCCTCGGCGACGGCCGGGCCGTCGACGCCTGGGTGGACCTTGCACTGACCTTCCTGGACGCCGCCCGAGCCGAGACCGAGCAGGGCGGACCGGCGAAGATCTCGCTCTTCCTCGGCTACGACAACAGCTTCTTCTACGCGGTCCTGCTCCCGGCCGTGGCCTTCGCGGCCGAGCTCACCGAGTACCTGCCGACCTCGTTCGTCACCAACCAGTTCCTTCACCTGGACGGCGAGAAGTTCTCCACCAGCCGCGGCCACGCGGTCTGGGCCGACGACGCCCTCGCGGCGGCGGGACCGGACGTCGTACGCCTCGCCCTGCTGCGGGACGCCCCCGAGGGACGCGTCACCCGGATCGCCCGGACGACAGCGGACCGGCTCGACCAGGACCCGCTGCACCTCGGCGCCCAGGCGTGGCTGGCCGGCTTCGCGGCTCCGACCGAGGAGCTCGACGGAAGGGTCCCGGGCACCGGCGCCTGGACCGACGCGCACCGCGAGTTCTACCGGTACCTCAACCTGGCCACGCAGCAGCTCGACGCCCTGCTGCTCCCGGAGTCGTTCAGCGCGCGCGGGTACATCCGGCTGCTGGAGTCCTTCGTGGAACGCTGCGACGAGTTCCGGGCGACGGAGCAGGCGGTCCGCCTCGTCCCGTCGCTGCCGGAGGAGGCACGCACGAGCCTGGCTCTGGAGTACCTGGCGGCCAAGGCGTTCGCCGCGCTGGCCTGGCCGGTCACGCCCGGGCTGGCCCAACAGGTCTGGGACTGGCTGGGCCTGCCCGGGGAGCCGGTCCGCGAGGCCGAGTGGACCTTCCTCCCTTCCGGCACCCGGTGCGCGACCCCCGCTCCCGGCCCCGCCACGGCGGCCCTCGCCGGGAGCGGGTCCTAGTGGACGGCCCCGGTGCGGCGACGCCCCTGCACGGTGGGGAACTGCCCGCCGTCGCCGATGTCGTGGTGGTGGGCGCCGGGATCACCGGTGCCTCCGTCGCGCACTGGTTGGCGCGCCGGGGTGTGTCCGTCGTCCTGGTCGAGCAGTCGCCGCACCATGCCGCCGGAGCCACCGGCCACTCCGGCGGCATGGTGCGCGGGTACGACTCCGACCCGCTGGTCGGGGAACTGGCGCTGCTGAGCCTGGCCGCGTACCGGGATCCCGGACGCTGGGCGTCGGGGCGGGCCCCGCTGCACGCGGTCGGCGCGGTCACCGTGGCCGACCCGGCCCTGGAGCCCGCTCTCCAGGCGGCCGCCGGGCGGATCAACGACGCACTCGCCGCCTCGGCGCACGTGGTGGCCGACCGGGACGAGGCGGCCGGGATCCGCCTGGCCGGCGGTGTCGCCCTCGTCGAGCCCGAGGCCGGCTGGGTGGCGCCCGCGGAAGTCGCCGCGGACTGGTTGGCGCAGGCGGCCGCCGACGGCGCACTCGTCCGCCACGGGGTCCGCGTACTCGAGGTCGGGGAGCGCGGCGGACGCCCGACGGTGCTCACGGACGCGGGCGTGATCAGCGCGGGGGCCGTGATCGGGGCGGTCGGGCCCTGGGCAGCCGACCCGGTGCCCGGCCTGCGGCCGGCCTCACCGGTCCGGTCGCGGTCGATCCAGGTGAGCATCGTCGAGCGCCGCCCTCCCGCACCGGACCACGCGACCTTCATCGACCTGCGGACCGGGCTGTACGCCAAGCCGGTCGGCTCCGACCGGACGCTGATCGGCATGCCGCACCTCGTGTGGGACTCCCCGACCGAAGCACGGCCGGACCCGGCCCACGAGCGGGCCACCCTGGCCGCGCTCACCGCCCACTTCCCGTGGCTCGCCACCGCGGCGCACCTGGCCACGGTCCGCGCCGCCGACGCCTACGGCCCGCCGGACGGCGGCCGGGCGTCCGGGCTGCTGGAGGCCACGGGCGTGCCGCACGTGTGGTCGGTACGGGCCTGGAACGGCGGCGGCGTCAAGACGGCGCCGGAGGCCGGCCGCCGCATCGCGCAGGCGTGCCTGGCCGACGCCTTCGCCGACTCCGCCTGACGGCCGTCCGCCCCACGGCACCGGCCCCCGGACCCTTCCCCACCACTGCACCGAGGTGTCTCATGCCGGATGCGTCCGGTCCCGTGACGTTCCCACCACTGACCGCCGTCCATCCACACCTGCCTTCCATCAAGGGGGAACAGTGACCCACTGCCACGATGTCCTGGGCATAGGCTTCGGTCCGGCCAACCTGGCTCTCGCCATCGCCCTGGAGGAGGAGGGCCACGACCTCGACGTGCGCTTCCTGGAGGCCCGTCCGGGGCCGTCCTGGCAGAGCGCGATGATGCTTCCGGGGTCCGACATCCAGAACCACCCGGTGCGCGACCTCGTGTCGCTGCGCAATCCGCGCAGCCGCTACACCTTCATCAACTACCTGTTCGAGAACGGGTTGCTGCTCGACCACCTCAACGTCCCGATGGAGTTCCCGCTGCGCAAGGAGTACGCGCAGTACGTCGCCTGGGTCGCCGGCCACTTCAGCCGGCTGGTCGACTACGGCGTGCACGTCACCGGCGTCACCGTCGACCGCGACACCGACGGCCGCGCGCTCTACACCGTCACCACCTCCGCCGGGGAGACCGTCCGGGCCCGCGCGCTGGTGATCGGCACCGGCCGCACCCCCTTCGTCCCGGAACCCTTCGACGCGGTGGACTCCCCGCGCGTGTTCCACCTGACGCGCTACCTGCCGGCGCTGCGGGAGTTGGAGGAGCAGGGCGGGACCGGTGCGGGTGACTGGTCCCCGCGCTCCGTCACGGTCGTCGGCGGCAGCCAGAGCGCGGTGGAGCTCACCCTCGACCTCGCGCGCCGCTACCCCCGCGCCCGGGTGAACCTGCTCGTGCGCTCGCTGTCGCTGCGTCAGAAGGACACCAGCCCGTTCAGCGAGGAGGGGTACTTCCCCGACTTCACCGAGTACTACTACCGCGCCTCCCGCGAGCGCAAGAACGCCATGGACTCCTACATGCGCCTCACCAACTACTCGTCGGCCGACGGGGACGTGCTGCGCGAGCTGTACCGGCTCGTCTACGAGCAGCGCCTGGACGGGGACCCGAAGGTGTCCGTCAGCACCAGCCGGCAGGTGCGCGGGATCGAGGTCCGCGAGGACGGCGTCCACCTCGGCGTCGAGGAGCTGAACACCGGGGAGCGCGAGGAGCACCATGCCGACTTCGTCGTCCTGGCCACCGGGTTCCGCGACCTCGGTCCGGCCGCCCACCAGGAGCGCGTCCCCGCCATGATGCGCGGCATCGCCGCCGACTTCCGCTTCGACAGCCACGGCTACCTCTCCGTCGATCCGGACTACGAAGTGCAGCCGGTGAGCGCCGACACGCCCGCGCTCTTCCTCAACGGCCTGTGCGAATCCAGCCACGGCATCGGTGACGCCGGTTCGTTCAGCCTGCTGTCGCTCAGGGCGAAGACCATATCCGAGGCCCTGAGGAAGCGTCTCCCGTAATGGAACCAGCAGACACCCGTGCTCCCGGCACGGCGGTCGGGCCGCGCGGGCCGGGAGCGGACGCCGCGGCCCGACCGGCGCGGGGGGCCGAACGGGAGATCGCCGGCCGCCTGTCCGGCCAGGTCCTGGGAGCCGGGATGCTGGTCATGCCTCCTGTTGTCGCGGTCCTGGCCGGCGGGGACGGCCTCCTGGTCTGGTCGGCCCACCTCCTGCTCGGCGGTTCGGTCAGCCTCCTGCTCGCGCTGCTGGTCCGTACGGGGATGCGGTCGGCCTCGCTGGCGGACACCGTCGGCGTCCTGCTGGGGCCGTGGGCGCGACGGACGGTGGACGGCGCCTTCGCTGTCGCCTTCACCCTCGGGCAGGCGGCGATCGCCTGGTTCGCCGCGACCTGCCTGGAGACGGCTGCCGACGGCGGGGTGCCGCGTCCGGGGGCGGGCGGCCTGCTGCTCGCCCTCGGCATCCTCGCGGTGGCCGTGCTCGCGGCGCTCAGCCCGCTGACCCTTCCGGCCGCCGTGCTGCGACTCCGCCCCTGGGCCGCCGGAGCCGTGGCACTGGCTTGCACCGCGTGCGGCTGGCCCGCCGTCGCGGCGGGCTCGCACACGCCCCTCGCCCCGTCGGGGCTCTCCCCCGACGGCGCCCGGTGGCTGGCCCTGATGGCGCTGTTCTTCGCCGGTGTCGGATGGGAGGCGGTCACCGGCATCGTCCCCGCCACGACCGCCGGGCCCAGGCGCACCGCGGTGGGTGTGGCCCTGGGGACCGCATCGGTGGCTGTCGTCTACCTGGGGCTGGCCCTCGTCGAACACCTGGGCGTCGAGGGGTCGGCTGTCGGCCGGGACGCCGTTCCCGCACCCGTGCGCTGGGTCCTCGCCATCGCGACGGCAGCCGTGCTGACCTGCTACTGCTTCACCAATGTGCGTACCGCCGCCCGGATCGCCTCGCGGCTGCGCCGCGGCGGTCCGGACTCCCCCGACCGGGGCCCCGCCAAGGCCGTCGTCGCGGCCGTCGGCGTCGCCTGCTGCGTCTTCGCCACTGCGGGGGCCACCGGGGACGGCGCCGTCCCGCTGCTGCTGCTGGGTCCGGCCGCGGCCGCGCTCATCGGCTACGCCCTGGCAGCAGCCGCCGCCGTACGTCGGGGCGGGGCGCTGATGCGGTGTGCCGGAGCCGCACTCCTGGTCGTGCTCGTGCTCGTGAGCACGGTGGTCCCCATCGCTGCCGGCCTGCTCGGGGGATGAGCGATGGCCGAACCCCTGCGCAGCCGTCCGGCAGGTCCCCTCTTCCCGACCGCCTCCCGTCCCGGCTCCCTTTTCGAGGAGACATCATGACCGCACCCACCATCGAGTCCGAGGTCCGCAGCTACTCCCGGAACTGGCCCGTGATGTTCGAGCAGGCGCGCGGCAGCCGCATGTTCGACCGTGACGGCCGCTCCTACCTGGACTTCTTCGCCGGCGCCAGCGCCCTGAACTACGGCCACAACCACCCCGTGCTCAAGCGGGCCCTGCTCTCCTACCTCGAACAGGACGGTGTGACCCACGGCCTGGACATGCTGACCACCGCCAAGGAGGAGTTCCTCTCCGGGTTCGCGACGCGGGTGCTCGCCCCCCGCGGGCTCGACTACCGGGTGCAGTTCCCCGGCCCCACCGGGACCAACAGCGTGGAGGCCGCGCTCAAACTGGCACGCAAGGTGACCGGGCGACAGACGGTCGTCGCCTTCACGGGCGGCTTCCACGGCATGTCGCTCGGGGCCCTGGCAGTCACCGGCAACGCCTCCAAGCGCGCGGGCGCCGGGGTCGCGCTCGGCAACACCTGGCGCCTCCCCTATGACGGATTCGCCGGGGACCAGGTCTCCGGACTGAAGCTGCTGGAGACCATGCTCGCCGACAGCAGCAGCGGCATGGACCTGCCCGCGGCCGTCATCGTGGAGACCGTGCAGGGCGAGGGCGGCGTCAACCCGGCCCGCCCGAAGTGGCTCGCCGACCTCGCGGAGCTGTGCGACCGCCGGGGCATCCTCCTGATCATCGACGACATCCAGATGGGCTGCGGCCGCACCGGTCCCTTCTTCAGCTTCGAGGCCGCCGGGATCACCCCGGACATCGTCTGCCTGTCGAAGTCCATCAGCGGATACGGCCTGCCGATGTCCCTCACGCTCTTCCGCAGCGAGCTGGACGTCTGGGAGCCGGGCGAGCACAACGGCACGTTCCGCGGCAACAACCCGGCCTTCGTGACGGCTGCCGCCGCCCTGCGGGAGTTCTGGGCGGACAGCACCCTGGAGAAGCAGACCGGAGAGAGGGCCCTGCTGTTCGAGGAGGAGCTGGGCGGCCTCGCGGACCTGCACGCCGAGCGGGTGGCGGCAGTGCGCGGCCGCGGCCTGGTGTGGGGTCTCGCCTTCCGCGAGCCGCTCCTGGCCAGACGGGCCGCGGACGCGGCGTTCACCCGCGGGCTCCTGGTGGAGACGTCCGGCTCCTACGACGAGGTGGTGAAGCTCATGCCGCCGCTGACCTCCACGGACGAGGAACTGGCCGAGGGGCTCGGCATCCTGCGGGACGCGGTGGCATCAGCCGTGGCCGCCGGGTGAGGGGTGCGGCCGGAGGCCGAGCCGGCCACCGCACGAGGTCCGGGCCATGTCCCGGCGACCAGGCGAATCATTGATCTACGGTGACGCCGCCTCGTACTATGGCGCACGCGCTGCTCCTGAGAGGATCTCCGTGAGGCAAGCGCGTCGACCTGCCGAGGCAGCGAGACCAGCAGCGCGGTCGGCAACGCGATCGGCGCCCTTTTCCCAGTCTGCGCCACGGACGGCTTCCACGCCGTCGGACGCATTGGACGACATCCCACTCGAGGAGTCCTGTTGAACCGTCAAAACGAGCGCCCGTCCGCCGTGATCGTCATGAGCGACCTGGCGGCCCTGGCCCGCCAACACCGCCTCATAACCGACATCGCGGAGCGTGGGCTGGCGCCACTGGTCATCGTCGGGCCTTCGACCGACCTGGCGAAGCTGAACGGCTTCATCGAGGACGGGACGCACCCGCTGTCCCGGATCCCGGTCGTCCGCCAGCTCCCTGACGCCGCGATCGACGGAGTCCTCTCCTGCGTGCAGGACTGGATCACGGACTACGACGTGCGCGGGGTCATCTGCAGCGGCGAGATCTTCGTCGACGCGGCGGGATTCCTGTGCGACGCGCTCGGCCTGCCCGGCGCCGGCACCTGGGCGGGCCGGGTGTGCCGGGACAAGGTCATGCAGCGCGTCGTCCTGCGCGAGTACGGACCGTCGTGGCGCACCTTCGCCGCCCACGAGCGGGACGCCGTGACCTCCGACGTGTACCCGTGCGTCATCAAGCCGGCGGGGCGGATGTTCAGTTCGGGCGTCTTCCGGGTCTCGGACGAGGCGGAGTTGCAGGCCGCACTGCCCTCCTACGGCCCGGACGAGGCGCTGCTGGTGGAGGAGCTCGTCACCGGCCCGGAGTTCTCGGTCGAGGCCCTGGTCCACCACGGCGACGTGGTGTGGAGCGGCGTCACCGCCAAGATCACCAACGAGGACAGCAGCCCGTACTTCACGGAGATCGGCCACACCAGCCCCGCCAAGCTGCCGGTGGCCGAGTCGGAGGCGCTCATCGCGGCCAACACCGCGATCCTCAAGGCCCTGCGCTTCGGCAGCGGAATCACCCATGCGGAGTTCCGGCTGCGCGACGGACAGCCGGTGCTGATGGAGGTGGCCGCCCGTCTCCCCGGCGACGCCATCACCATGCTCTGGTACCTGGCCACCGGCGGCCTCGTCGAATCGGCCATGGTGGACCTCGCCCTCGGCGTGAGGCCGGACTACCCGGCACCGACGCGCCGGGCCGTGCAGCGCTTCGTCGAACACCGCCCGGGCCGCCTGGCGGACGTCACCTACGCGGGCGAGCCCGTGTCGTGGACCGCGGACGACGGCTACTGGCCGACCGTCGCGCCAGCCGGGGCCGACGCCCCGGCGCGCTGCGTGTCGGTCATGGTCGGACTGCCGCGCGGTGCCGAACTCGGCCCCCTGAACGAATCGAACGGACGATCGGCGTCCGCGGTCGTCGACCTCCCCTGGGAGGCGGACCCCGACACCGAGGTCTCCGCCTTCCTGGACCGGGTCGAGCTGACGATCGAGGCGGAGACCGCCGACTAGGAGGTCGCGCAGATAGGCGAACGGTCAGGGACGGCGTCGGGGGCGGGCTGCCCGGCGACGGGTGGTCCAGGCTTGGCGGATCAGGCTACGGACGGTGATGATCGTGTCGGCGAGATCGAAGAACGCCTCGATGACGCTGGTCCGGCGTTCGTAGCAGCGCGCAAACCGGTGGAAGGCGTTCTGCCAGGCGTGCGTGCGCTCGATGTGCCACCGGTGGGTGGCCTGGACCGGCGCTTTGATTCCCTTGCGGGCGATCCGGCCGTGCAGACCGCGTTCGGCGAGCACAGCGCGGGAGCTGGCCGAGTCGTAGCCGGCGTCGAGATGAACGGCGATCCTGTCGGGCAGAGGCCCGAGTTCGTGCAGAAGATCGAGAGCCGGAGCCAGCAGCGGGGAGTCGTGGCGGTTGGCGCCGGCCAGGACGCGACCGAGTGGGATGCCGTAGCCGTCGGTCGTGCTGGAGCGCTTCATGCCCTGCTTGCCCCGGTCGACTGGTGAGCGTCCTGCCGCATCGCCGCCGCCGGGGGCCCTGGTGATGGCACGTCCACGGTGATCCGGTCGAGGGCGAGACCGACGACACGGTCACAAGTGCGGCAACAGGCCGGCAAATTGGCCCCAGAGCGGTTCAGTCGGCCATGATGGCAGTACAGGCACAGGTCTCCTCAGTGATCACAGAGCGTCGCAACTCCATGATCACGGATCTGTGCCTGTGCCGTCTGCCAACTGGCCCCGCCTGCTGACGATCTGCCCGGCCTCCAGAGTCGCGATGCCATAACAAGCGGCTCATTGCTCGTCGTCCAGGCCCTGGACGTCGACAGGCTGCGTGCCGTTGAAGGTCACCAGGATTCCGTAGGGGTCCGCCAGCCGGAACCTGCTCTCTGTGAACCGGATTGCCCAGGTCTGGTCGGCCCCCACCACTGCTTCGGGAACTGCCAACGGCAACTCTGGAAGATCCAGCCAGCTCAGTTCCTCGGACGTGAGTTCAAAGTGCCGTTCCCGGAGCCGGGTCCGGCAGTACCGCACGGCTCGGTCGACGAAGACGTCGAAACGGCTCACAACGTCGCGAGCGAGTTGGAGGGTGGCCTCTTCAGGCGGCGCGGCCGGCTCGATCACCAGACTGACAACCGCCGCGTTGCCGCCTGCCGGCTCCGGGAAGCAGCCGGTCCAGCAGGCCAAAGACGGAGGGCTCTCCGTCCGTTTCAATGCAAGCCCGGCGATACGCAGCGTTGCAGGCAGGTCCACACCGATGCCCGAGATACTTGGCAGTTCGCCGCCGTCCGACATCGGCTCAGCATATGCCAAGCCCGTCGAGCGCACCTTCGGCCGGCTCATGCAACAGCGCCGCCTCGCCCGCGACTACGAAGCCCTCCCCGCCCGATCCGGAGCCATGGTCCACGTCGCGATGATCAGCCTCATGACCCACCGACTCACCGGCGAAACCACCCCGACCTGGCGCGGAACCTGACCCCCGAAATCAAGGACGAAACGCCCAGTCAGGATGTCGCCGTACGCAGTACGCCGGACCTCGTCCCGCCAGCGTGCCCGTTCCCTGTGGTGTTGCCGCCGCTGCTGCCGCGCCTGGCCCACCGTTGCGATAACACCCCCGCCCGGCCCGCCCATCGCTCCGACCGCCGCCCCGAGGACCGCCGCAACGGGCCTGGCACCCGGGGCCGACGGGCCGGGACAGGGGCGCCGGGTCGGGACGGTGGCCGGTGCCCGGTGACGCGGATCGCGCAGCGGCCCGGCCCCGGACCCGGACCCGGCGAGGACTCGATACCGGGACGCTGCGACACCGCGCCGCCCCCCGCGTCCTGAACGGCTTCCGCCGCGGCCCGGGCGGACGGTGGAACGTGGCCCCACCCCTCGAACGGCCGGTCGACGGCTCGGCTCGCCGTCACCGGACTCGCCGTCACCGGACTCGCCGCTGCGGGGGTGCCGCGGCCGACCGTCCGGACCGGTCGGCCGCGTCGGCAGCGTCAGCCACGTCGGGCGCGTCGGGCGCGGTGGTCTCGTGCCGCTGCTGGTGACGGAGCCTGGACCCGGGGAGGGCGCAGCGTTCCAGCAGGTTCCGCAGGGGTGTGATGCGCAGTGAGAGGTGTAGTGCGGTGTGGCCGAGGAGGCCGCCGAGGGTGTTGGCGATGAGGTCGTTGACGTCGACTGCGCGGCCGGAGCCGAAGGCCAGGTACTGGGCGAATTGGGTGCCTTCGACGAGCAGGCTGGCCAGGGCGGCCAGGGTGGCGGCCTGGCGGGGGCCGGTGCAGCGGGTGAGCAGGGGGAGCAGGAATCCCAGGGGGATGAACATGATCACGTTGGGGAGCATGGTGGCGTCGGCGGTGAGGAGGGGGATCGGGTTGAGCTGGTTCGTCCACGGCATCTGGTTGCGGTAGGCGCCGGTGTACACCCACAGGGGGAAGAACGTGAGCCAGGCGACCGCGGCGCAGTAGAGCGCGGTGAGGGCGCGGACGGCCAGGGGGCCGCCCTGCCAGCCCGGTGCACGGCGTCGTCGGCGGACGGTGGTGTGGAGGGCGAAGAGGACGAGGGCCGGTCCGAGGACGTAGGGGGCGGGGATGTCGAACTGCGTGTTCACGGAATTGCTCCATGCCTGGCTGGGTCGGCGTCCGCTCGTCGAGGAGCAGGCGGTGCCCACTCTCGCCGTCACGGCTGTGCCGGTGGATCGACCGAACGGCGGATTCCGGGGGCTGTGTCTGCAACTTCTGGCAGAGGGCCCTGGTGGGGCCGATGCGTAGGCTGGCGCTCATGTGTTCTGCCCCGTCCTCCCGGCCGCGTCCCCCGGTGCGATCCGCTCTGTCCGTACTGGTGGCGGTCGTCGGGTGCCTGTGGCTCGGTGTCGCCCTGTATGCGGATTTTCGTGGTGACGTCTATCGGCTGGCCCTGGCGCCGTATGTCACCGTCTCCGCCGCCGTGTCGGCGGTGCTGCTTGCGGTGCTCGCCCTGCCGCTCCTGGTGCCGGCCCTGCGCGGGTGCCGGCTGTCGCCGCGGGCGGTGGCCGCCATCGGTGGTGTGGCCGGAGCGCTTTCGCTGGGCGTCACCGTGGTGATCCGCGATACCGCGTCACGGCCCGGTTCTCCCGTGGACAGGGCGGACGCGTACACGTTGTTCGAGATCGCCGTACTCGTCCTGGCCCTGGCTGTCACGGTACGGCGCGGAGCCCCCCGGCCCGCCGCCGTGGCGGCTCTGCTTCTGCTGGCCGCCGTGATCGCGAGGCCGGTGGCCGTCGACGTGGACGAGGGCAGCCTGATCGTCACCTTCTTCTGCACGCTGATCGCCTGCGGTGCGGGGGCGTGGGCCCTGACCGCCCGTCTGGTGGTGGCCGACCGACGGCGCCGCGAGGAGCGTCTGCGGCTGGAGCAGCGTCTGGCGTTCGCCCGCGACCTGCACGACTACGTCGCGCACCACGTCATGGGCATCGTCGTGCAGGCCCAGGGGGCCCAGGTCGTCGCCGCCGCGAGGCCTGAGGTGGTCGCGCCCGCCCTGGCACAGATCGAGCAGGCCGGGGCGGACGCTCTCGGGGCCCTGCGCCGCATGGTCAGCGGCCTTCGCGCCGACGACGAAGCCCCGGTGCAGGCCCCGCCCGCCGACCTCGACCGGATCAGGAAACTGGTGACGGACTTCGCCCTGCCCGGGACCACGGCCTGCCTGGTCGAGGACGGGCCCGTGGCCCACCTGCCCCCCGAGACCCTGACCGTGCTCCACCACGTCGTCATGGAGTCCCTGACGAACGTCCGCAAACACGCAGCCGGCGCCCGCAACGTGACGGTCCGCCTCGGCGCGTTCCCCGGCCACGCCACGGCAGACGTCACCGACGACGGCACCCCCGACCCCGGTAGCAGCGGCAGCACAGATGCGATCACGCCTGCCGGCGGCTGGGGCCTGACCGGCCTGAAGGAACGCCTCGCCTCCGCGGGCGGCACCTTCCGTGCCGGCCCCGACCGGCGGGGAGAATGGCGCGTCAGCGCCCAACTCCCCGCCCCGACCCCCAGCCCCCGAACGGCCCGCCCGTGATCCGCGTCCTCCTCGCCGACGACCAGGCCATCGTCCGCACCGGCATGGCCATGATCCTCTCGGCCGAGAACGACATCGAGGTCGTCGCACAGGCCCAGGACGGCCTGGACGCCGTCGAACAGGCCGCCCGGCACCACCCCGACGTCATCCTGATGGACATCCGCATGCCCCGCCTGGACGGCCTCGACGCCCTGCGCCTCCTCAACCGGCCAGGCACCACGCACACCCCCAAGACCGTCATGGTCACCACCTTCGACGACGACGAATACCTCACCCGCGCCATCGAAGCCGGCGCCCACGGCTTCATCCTCAAAGACTCCGGCCCCCGCCTCCTGGCGGAAGCCGTACGCGCCGCAGCCGCAGGCGACGCCCTCGTCAGCCCCTCCATCACGCTGCGCCTCCTGCGCCGACAGCACCACGGCCGGGCGGCGCCTCCGACGCCGGGTGTGCGGCTCACCCCCCGGGAGAGGGACGTGGTGGTCCTCCTCGCGGACGGCCTGACCAACGCGGAGATCGCCGGCGCGCTGACGATCACGGTCGGCACGGTCAAAACACACCTGGGCAACGTCCAGTCGAAGATCGCGGGCAGGAACCGCGTGGAGATCGCCGCCTGGGCCTGGCGACACGGAATAACCCGGAAGGACTGCTGACGGGCCGGCCGAAAGCCGCCCGGAGGTTCCCGCCGCAAAAGGCGAAGCCGGGCCCGGGGCGCTGCGCATCGCGCTGCCGGAGGAGGAGATCAAAGGACCGGACGCCGGAGTGTCGCGCTGACCTCAGCGGTCGGCAGGGGTTCGGTCGCTGGCCGTCTCCGGGGCGGGCCGGGGCCAGGTGTGGTGGTGCCGGTCGATGACGTAGTGGTGGCCGTGCTGCCAGCCACCGTCGGCGGGGTGGGCGCCTTCGAGGTGGGGGTGGCCGACGGGCAGGTTGGCGTGGCAGTGCTCCAGGCGGTCCAGGTCGCGGGCCGGCCACAGCACGGCGGCCGCCGTGGCGGCACCGGCCGCGGTGACGCCGAGGACGACCGCGGTGAGCGGCAGGCCGGCCCCGGCGGCGAGCCATCCGGCGAGTGGGTAGGTGAGCAGCCAGCAGGAGTGGGAGAGGGAGAACTGGGCGGCGAACGCGGCGGGCAGATCCGCCTCCGAGGCCGAGCGGCGGATCACCCGCCCGCCCGGAGTGAGGACGGCGGAACTGGCGGCCCCGATCAGCGTCCATGCCCCCAGCAGCGCGGCCCACGACCAGGTGACGGGGTCGGCGGCGGTGATCGCGGCGACGGCCGCCAGCACGGCGGGGAGGGCGAACGCGGCGGGCAGCATCACCTGCCGGTCGCTGAACCGGCGCAGCAGCCGCGGCAGCGCCAGCGCGGCGAGCATCGATCCGGCGCCGTAGGCGCCGAGCGCGAGCGAGACCGCGCCGGCCGGGCGGTGGAAGTGCTCGCGGATCACGACCACGGTGTTCACGAAGACGATCGCCCCGGCGGCGGCGACCGCCAGGTCGAGGGCGAGCAGGGCCCGCAGGCGCGGGGTGGCACGGAACAGCCGGGTGCCGAACGCCGCCTTCGCATACACCCCGCCCGCGCGTTCCACCGGTGCGGGCTTGGGCAGGACGGCCGAGGCGACCAGGGCGGCCGAGGCGAGGAAGCCGGCCGTGGTGCCGGCGAACAGCCAGTTGTACGACACCGCCGTGAGCAGGAGGGCGGCCAGTGCGGGGCTGAACAGGGATTCCAGGTCGTAGGCCAGGCGCGCCATCGACAGGGCCTGCGTGTAGTCGCGCTCGCGGGGCAGTACTTCGGGGATGGTGGCCTGGAATGTCGGGGTGAACGCGGCGGAGGCGGCCTGCAGCAGGAAGACCGTCAGGTAGATCTGCCAGATCTGGGCGACGAACGGCAGGGCGAGGGCGACGCCGGCCCGGGTGAGGTCCATCGCCACCATCAGCGCCCGGCGCGGTATCCGGTCCGCCAGCGCGCCGGTGAGCGGCGCGACGGTCACGTAGGCGACCATCTTGATCGCCAGTGCCGTGCCGAGCACCGCGCCCGCCCGGGGCCCGGCGATGTCGTACGCCAGCAGGGCGAGCGCCACTGTCGCCAGGCCGGTGCCGACCAGGGCGACGGCCTGCGCGGTGAACAGGTGGCGGTAGGCGCGGTTGCGCAGCACGGCAAGCATGGGCCCGTCCCCGGCTCGGCGGTGGTGTGACCCTCCCATCGTAGGCAACAAGTGCGCACTCACGCACTTGTTGATGGAAGGGCGGGCGGTGGTGGTGCAGCGCGGGGCCGACTGCGGGCGCGTCAGTCGTGGGGCGGCAGGGAGCCGATCTGGTGGTCGGCGACGTTCAGGGCCTCGTCGACCAGACGGCGCAGGTGGCCGTGGCGCAGGGAGTAGACGACGTGGCGGCCGTCCTTGCGGGAGGCGACCAGCCCGGCGAGGCGAAGCTTGGCCAGGTGCTGGCTGACCGAGGGGCGGGCGGCACCGGTGGCCTCGACCAGGGTGGTGACGTCCGCCTCGCCGCGGCCGAGCCGCTCCAGCAGGGCCAGGCGGGTGCGGTCGGCGAGCAGGGCGAGGACAGAGGCGGCGACCTCCAGGCGCTCGCCGCCGGCACGGTGCTGCGAGTGGTGTGCATCTGCGAGCGGCGCGCGGGTGTCCATCCCGACATCGTAGATGCGGCTCGGGGTTTCTCGTGTGCGCACGTATCGGGGTGGGGATGACGGGCGGGCCGTACGCCCCGAGGAGCTGCCTGCCGCCGACGTGCCGGCACGCCCGGCCCCTGTGGTGCCGGCGAGGCCGGGGCGGCAGGGCCGCTGGCTCACGGCGGAGGCCCCTCCGGGGAAGCGGTACCGGACCGGCACACCCGCCAGGCGCGGCATCCCGGGCCGCGTCAGGCCCTGGGCGCGAGCAGCGAGATGGCCATGGCCGCGACGGTGTACTCCAGCCGTTCCCGGTCATCGCCCCCCATGGCGGCCAGCCGCAGCGGGCGCGCCGAGATCAGCGAGACCAGGAGCCAGGCCGCCGCGGCAGGATCGGCCTCCGGGGCGATGTCACCGGCCGCCTGGCCGTGGCGCAGCATGTCGGCGACGGCGTCGGCGATGCGGCGGACGGCGGAGCGTCCGGCTTCGGCGACGGCGGGCTCGGCGGCGGGGGCGACGGAATCGGCGAAGAGGACTCCGAGAGAGCCGCGGGCGTGCAGCTGGTCGAGGTGTGCGGGTGAGATGACGTCGGCGAGGAGCGCCGAAACAGGGGTTCCCGCGGTCACCTGGTCGGAGAGTTCCGTACAGATGCGGACGCTGGCCGCGTCGACCACGGCCGCGAACAGGGCCGCCTTGGAGCCGAAGTTCTGGAAGACGACCGGCTCGGTGACGCCCACCCTCGCAGCGATCTCGGAGACCTTGCCGCGCTGGTAGCCGTGTTCGGCGAAGACGTCCATGGCCGCGACCAGGATCGAGGCGCGGCGCTCCTCGGCGCTGAGACGGGTGCGGCGGGAGGCGGAAGGCGGGGTCACGGGGCCATCGTAGTCGGCCCTTGTCAACAGAACTTAGTTGTGACTAAGTTATTCTTATTAGTCGCGACTAAGTTAAGGGAGCACACCATGGCGATCGGTCGCCTGCTGCACGGGGATCCCCAGCACGACACCGGCGGATCCACCATCTCCAACGGACGGGCGTACGACCTGTTCGGCACCATCGTCTTCGCCGGACGCCGCGACCTGGTCTTCACCCGCCTCGCCGCACTGAGCGGGGCCCACCCGGGCGACGACGCACTCGACATCGGCTGCGGCACCGGCTACCTCACCCGGCGCATGGCGCAGGCCGTGTCCGCGTCCGGCACCGTCCTGGGGATCGACCCCTCCCCCGCGATCATCGACCACGCCCGCTCCCGGGCACGCACCCTGCCGAACTGCCGCTTCGAACGCGGCATCGCCGAGGAACTCCACTCCCCCGACGCCTCGTTCGACTCCGTGGTCAGCAGCCTGATGATCCACCACCTGCCCGAGCAGGTGAGGCAGAAGGCCGTCTGCGAGATGTACCGCGTACTGCGGCCCGGCGGTCGGCTGCTGGTCGCCGACTTCCGCCCGCCCGGCAATCCCCTCGCCCGCCACCTGGTCGGCGCCGTCACCGGACCGGACATGGAGCACAACCCGATCGACCACCTGGAGGACATGGTCCGCACCGCCCGGTTCGAGAGCATCCGGACCGGCGACCTGCACCCCTGGATCCGGTACGTGACCGCCCGCCGGCCCGGCACCGACGGGCCGGCCGCGTGAGCCGCACCCCGGCGGCGCTGCGAGCACTACGGATCACAGCGCTCCCCCTGCTCGTGACCGGCCTCGGCGCCCACCTGCGGTTCGGCACGAAGCTCGGCCTCGCGGGCGCCGCTCTCGGCCTGGCCGCGCACCTGGGGGCCACCGCCATCGGAGCCCACCGAATGCGCCGACACCGCCCGGCACCACCGGAGCCCCGCGTCTGACCCCACGGGTGGTCGGCGACCGGGTGCGGGGGTGCCGGTGAGGACCATCAGCCAGTCCAGCCTCGCGGAGGACGCCGCCGGCCCGACCGGACGGGCCGGGACGGGGCGGGACGGCCCGGCGGGCGGTGGAACGCCGCCAGGGGCACGGGGGCCGCGTTCGTGCCGTCCCTGCCGTCGATGCCGATCACGGGCGGTTCCACGGGCTCCGCACGAGCAGGTGAGTGCGAGCCGGAGGCGACCGGGATCGGTGATCCCGAATCACCGGGACGGCCTGCCGGGGGCGACCCGCGCACCGGTCTCGTCAGGGGACGACCGGATGGCCCCGAGCTCTTCCGAGCCGGGCTCGGGGCCGCTGTCGGAACGGGTCGAGCGTGGCGCGTACGAGGTCGGCGGCGCCCCAGTCGGGGTCGAACTGGGCGATCACGGCGAGGTGCTGGCGCAGCTGGAGGATCGGCATCCGTTTGCGCCAGTCGTGGTCGAGCCCGGTCAGCTCGGCGTACAGCTCGAAGAACCCCTGCGCCTCGGGCGGCGGCGCGGTCGTCCACAGGTGGGCCAGGTCGACCTCGGCCCACGTGTACGAGACGGCCGGGTCGATGAGTGCGGGCCGCCCGTCGGGGGTGGCCATGACGTTCAGCGCCCACAGGTCGCCGTGGGTCAGGCACGCGGGCCTGACCGGCAGCAGCTCGGGCAGCCTGTCGCACAGCCGCTCCAGTGCCGCCCGGTCCGCGGCGTCGAGCGCCTCCCGGACGCGGCGCTCGCCGAGCCAGCGCAGCAGACGGTGCTGGGCGAAGAACGCGAACCCGTCGTCCTCCCAGGTGTTGACCTGGCGGCGACGGCCCAGCCAGTTGTCGCGGTGCCACCCGAACCGGGGGTACCGCGTGGTGGTGTGCAGGTGGGCGAGTGCGTGCGCGAACTGCTCCCAGAAGGCCTCGGTGCCCGGCCGGGGCTGCAGCACGGACAGCACGAGCAGGTCGCGGTCCGCGAGGACGGTCTCGGGCGTGGCGATGCCGCCCGCCTCGCGCAGCGCGGTGAGCCCTTCGGCCTCCGCGGTGAAGACGTCGTCCGACGGCGGTTCGCCGAACGCCTTGACGAACACCGACGTGCCGTCACCACGGCGCGCGAGCCCTGCGGTCGCGGCGAGGCCTCCGGTGGCCGGCTCGACCGCGACGATGTCGGTCAGGCCTGCCGCACGCAGGCGTTCGAGCAGGAAAGACCCCGCGTCCGTCATGGGTGTGCTCCTCTCCGCCGGTCACGCGTCATTCGGAGGGGGCGTCGCACTGCGGGCCGATGCCGGCCCGGGCGTCAGGCGGAGGGTGCCGGGACATAGTGGAACCAGTCGAATGCGACGGCACCTTCGGTTGCGTACATGCCGATGACGCGTCCGGTGAAGCCGGTGGCGACCTCGGTGGACAGGTAACGCCCCTCCAGTTCGGCGAGCGGCTGCGCGCCCGGCGCGTCGGGGTCGCCGAGCCAGAAGGCGACGGTGTCGGGGCCGAGGGGCTCGATGCCGGCGAACTCGGGGAACGGGGGCACGATGTCGGCGGTGCGGACCGTCACGGTGAGGGTGAGCGGGCCCGACGGCACCGGGCGGCGGGCAACGGCCTGGCGCAGCGGGCCGATGCGCGCGACGACGCGGACCTCTCCCCCACCGGCCTCCAGGTCGTAGTGGTGCGCCTCGTCCATGCGCACGCTCAGGCCGCCCCGTCCCGTGCCCGGGTCGAGCAGGGCGGCGGCACGGCAGTCGTGGTGCTGCTGGCGGCGCCCGACGAAGGTGTGGCCGGGGCGGTCGAGGGTGGGGCCGGTGGCGGTGAGGGTGAGCCAGCCGGTGCGCTCGGTCAGCGACCACGAGCCGTCGGGACGGGCGTAGGGCGAGATCCAGTGCGGCGCGAGCGCGGGCGCGTCGAAGTCGTCGCGGGCGGGCAGGGCCGGGAAGGGGTGCCAGGCACCGGCGGGCGCGGGGTGGCGCTCGTGCACGGGTGCCACGACGGGCCAGCCGTTCCCGTCCCATTCCACGGGGGTGAGGAAGGTTTCGCGGCCGAGCACCTGGAAGCCGGGCGTGTAGCCGCGGGGTCGGGTGCCGAGCAGCACCATCCACCAGGTGCCGTCGGGCGCCGTGACGAGGTCGGCGTGGCCGGTGCTCTGGACGGGCCGGTCGGTGCCGCTGTGGGACAGCACGGGGTTGGCGGGTGCGCCTTCCCAGGGGCCGCGCGGCGAGCGGGCGCGGGCGATGGACACGGCATGGCCGCGTTCGGTGCCGCCCTCGGCGATCAACAGGTACCACCGGTCGCCGATGCGGTACAGGTGCGGGGCCTCGGGCCACGTGAGGCCGGTGCCCGACCAGACGGGGAAGGGCCCCTCCAGTACCTCGCCCTTGACCGGGTCGATCCGGGCGATGTGGATGCCGGGGACGGTGAAGGCGCACCAGCAGGTGCCGTCCTCCTCCCAGGCCAGGTCCGGGTCGATCCCGGGGAGGTCGATCCACACCGGGTCCGACCAGGGGCCCTCGGGCCGTTCGGCGGTCACGATGTAGTTGCCGCCGCCGCTGACATTGGTGTCGATCACCCAGAAGAGGCCGCCGTGGTGACGGATCGTGGGGGCGTAGAGGCCGCGGGAGGCCATGCTGCCCGGCAGCGGCAGCGGCAGTTGCCCGGGGCGGTCGAGCACGTTGCCGATCTGCCGCCAGTGCACGAGATCCTTGCTGTGGAAGATCGGCAGTCCGGGGAAGTACTCGAAGCTGGAGCACACCAGGTAGTAGTCGTCGCCGACCCGGCACACGCTGGGGTCCGGGTGGAACCCGCTGATCACGGGGTTGTCGTACGTCCGCACAGGGCGTGGTCCCTTCGGAGTGGCGGGGCTTGCCGACGTCGACGGTGCCGGGATTCGGCAGGTCGCACGAGTGACGCGCGGTCAGGGCTGCCGGCCGGCTCGGGTGGGACGGGGAGCGCCCGACTGCATCGGCGCGTACCTGGCACGGGCCCGATGACCACGTCCTGGGGGACTCCTCGTCCGTGGCCCGGAACCCCGTGCCGGCGCCGGGCCTGTCGCGTGTCGTCGCTCAGCGGAGGGAGATCGCCGTCCACGACACCGGCGGCAGCTCGATGGTGAGCACGCCGTCGTCGAGTGTCGCGCCCGTGTTCGCGGACGGGGTCACCCGGTACTGATCGGCGAGCGTGTTCTTCGCGTGGACGTCGGAGTCGGCGAGCGTGACCGCCTCGACGATGTGCGAGGAGGCGAGGCTGCGCACGTCGATCGTGACCTGCGCGGCCTCCTCCAGGTCGCGGTTGACGAGGAAGACCGCGGCCCGGTCCTCGTCGACGGTCGCGACGGCGTCGATGACGGACGCCTCGCCGTGGCGCGCCGTTCCGTACGTCGGCGCGTCGATCACGGGCCGGATCACCTCGCCGGAGGCGAGCCGGCTCGTGATCGAGAACGGGTGGAAGGTCGTCTGCCGCCAGGCCGGGCCGCCGGGCTCTGTCCTGATCGGCGCGATCACGTTGACGAGCTGCGCGAGGGATGCCGAGGTGACGCGGTCGCTGCGCTTGAGGAGCGTCATCAGCAGGTTGCCGACGACGACGGCATCCGCCACCGTGTACGTGTCCTCGAGTTGCCGAGGGGCGTGGCGCCACTCGGCGTTGACCTCCTCGGACTCCTGGTGCTCCTTGAGGTACCAGACGTTCCACTCGTCGAAGGAGACGTTGATCCTCTTGTTCGAACGCCTCTTGTATCCCACGTGGTCGGCGGTCGCGACGACGGTGTCGATGAAGTAGTCCATGTCGATCGCCGAGGCGAGGAAGGAGCCGAGGTCGCCGTCGTGCTCCTGGTAGTACGCGTGGCACGAGACGTAGTCGACATGGTCGTAGGTGTGTTCGAGCACCGTGCGCTCCCAGTCGCCGAACGTCGGCATGCCGGACCCGGAGGAGCCGCAGACGACGAGTTCGAGGTCCTTGTCGGCCGTCTTCATCGCGGCGGCCGTGCGGGCGGCGATTTTGCCGTAGTCGTCAGCCGTCATGAAGCCGGTCTGCCACGGCCCGTCCATCTCGTTGCCGAGGCACCACATGCGTACGTTGTGCGGGTCCGGCGTGCCGTTGGCGATGCGCAGGTCGGACAGCGCCGTGCCGGACGGGTGGTTGGCGTACTCGAGCAGGTCCAGGGCGGGCAGGATGCCTCGCGTGGCGACGTTGACCGCCAGCATCAGCTCGGAGTCGGTGAGCGCGAGCCACCTGGCGAACTCGTCGAGGCCGACCTGGTTCGATTCGAGCGAGTGCCAGGCGAGGTCGCGGCGTACCGGGCGCTTCTCGCGCGGGCCGACCGAGTCCTCCCAGCGGAAGCCGGAGACGAAGTTGCCGCCCGGGTAGCGGATGGTCGTGCTGCCGAGCTCCCTGACGAGTTCGACGACGTCCATGCGGAACCCTTCGTCGTTCGCGCTCGGGTGTCCCGGCTCGTAGAGCCCGGTGTACACGCAGCGGCCGAGGTGTTCGACGAACGAGCCGAAGGTGCGGCGTCGGACAGGGGCGATGACGGCCCGCTTGTCGAGCTCGATGTGGGCGCGGGGCAACTCGGTGGTCCTTACGTTGTAGGCGCCGCAGGGGGCGGAGGCGTCGCAGGGGCAGAGGCAGGGGCAGGCGTGGGACGGTCCGGTGCGGATCCCGGTGCCGGCTTCAGCCCTTCACGGCGCCGGTGAGACCGCCGACGATCTTCTTCTCGAAGATCGCGAAGAAGACCAGGGCCGGCAGCATGGCGAGCGAGGTGAACGCGAGAACCTTCGCCGTGTCCACGGAGTACTGCGAGGAGAAGGCCTGGACGCCGAGCGGCAGGGTGAAGTTCGCCTGCGAGTTCAGGACGTACAGGGGCAGGACGTAGTTGTTCCAGCTACCGATGAACCCGAGGACGCCGACCGTCACCACACCGGGGCGTGACAGCGGGATCACCATGCGGAAGAAGAATCCGAGTCGGCTCGCACCGTCGATCGCGGCGGCCTCCTCGATCTCGTTCGGAATGGCCCTGAGGAACGGCACCAGGATGATGACGGTCGTCGGCAGGCCGAAGGCGATCTGCGGGACGATCACGCCGAGCAGGTTGTCGACGAGGCCGAGGTCCTTGACGACGATGTAGAGCGGGGTGATCGCGATGACCATCGGGAACATCAGGCCGGCGGCGAACAGGGAGTACATCGCGCCCTTGAGCCTGAAGTCGTACCGTGCGAGCACGAAGCTCACCATCAGGCCGAGGACGACGGTGCCGACGGTGCTCGCGAGCGCGACGATGACGGAGTTGGCGAATTCGCCCCAGAACGTCACCGACTTCAGGACGCTGACGTAGTTGCCGACGACCCAGGGGTGAGGCAGGGCGGCCGGGCCCGTGCTGATCTGTGAGTTGGTGCGGAATCCGCCGAGCACGATGTAGAGCACCGGTGCGATGCAGACCCCGATGAAGAGCAGGGCGATGAAGTAGGTGAAGGGATTCCCCCACTTCTGCGGCACGGCGCGGTCGCCGCGACGGCCGACGGGCGCATTCGGCTCCCCGGTGGAGGACCGGGAGTTGGCGGTCGTCGCGCTCATCGGGCGGCTCCTTCGGTGACGGCACCCCGGAGGTCGCGGCGCAGGACGAAGCGCTGGTAGATCAGCGCGACGATGAGCGAGATCAGGAACATCACGACCGCGATCGCGCTGCCGTAGCCGTAGTTGCCCGCGTTGCGGCCCTGGGCGACCATGTAGATCGCCATGGTCGAGGTGCCCGCGGTGCCCGCGACGTACGGACCCCAGATGATGTAGACGAGATCGAACAACTGCAGCGAGCCGATGATCGACAGGAACACCCAGATGCGGATCGTCGGCCCCAGCAGCGGCAGCGTGATGCGGCGCTGGATCTGCCAGTAGGAGGCGCCGTCGATCTGAGCGGCCTCGAAGAGCTCCTCGGGGATCGACTGCAGGCCGGCGAGCATCAGGATCACCGCGAAGCCGATGTACTTCCACGAGATGATGCCCATCAGCGTCCAGATGGCCAGCTTCGGGTCGGAGAGCCATTCGGCCTGCAGGGAGCCCAGGCCGATGTGCTGCAGCAGGTCGTTGACGGCGCCGGTGCTCTGGAGCATCAGGCTCCAACCGGTGCCGACGATGACCTCGGAGATGACGTAGGGCACGAAGATCAGGACACGGATGACCGAGCGGCCGCGGATCCTCTGGTTCAGCAGGAGCGCGAGGGTGATCGCGAGCGGGCCCTGGATGACCAGGGAGAGCACCAGGACCAGGCCGGTGTGCCACAGGACCTGCTGGAACGCGGGGTCGGTGAGGATCAGCCTGTAGTTGTTCAGACCGACCCAGTCGGTGGGCGCCCCGTAGCCGCGCCACCGGTAGAAGCCGTAGAACGCGGCGAGCGCCACCGGAAGGATCACGAACGCCAGGAACATGATGATCGCCGGTCCGGACAGGAGCGCGATCTCGAGCCGCGTCCTGGCACGGCCGCGGCGGCGCGCGGCCGCTCGCGGCGGAACCGGGGGCGCGGACCGGGCCGCACCCCCGACTCCGGACGTGCCCTGCGACCGGCGGCCGGTGGCCGTGTCAGTACCCAGGGGGTTGCTCATCGTCTGCTTACTCAGCCCTTCGCGGCCGCGGCGTTGGTGTCCCTGGCGATGTCGGCGGCGCTGCCCTTGCCGGCCAGCAGGTTCACGACGGCGGTGTTCATGGCGTTGCCGACGTTCTGGCCGTACTCGGTGTCGAGGAACATCACGGAGTAGGCGGCCTTGTTGAAGGCCTGCAGTGCCGAGACGTTGTAGGAGTCGGTGACGACCTCCTGGGCGCTCTTGTTCACCGGGATCGTGAAGAAGGCCTTGGAGTAGGCCTCCTGCTGCTCCTTGGTCACGAGCCACTGGAGGAAGGCAAGGGCCTCCTTCGGTGCCTTCTTGGACAGCGAGTATCCGTCGAGGCCGCCCATGATGGCGGTCGGGTCACCCTGGCCACCGTCCACGGCGGGGAAGGGGAACCAGCCCAGGTCGGGGAGCGGCTTCTGGTCCTTGGTCAGGCTGCCGATCACACCGGGGTCCCAGTTGCCCATGAGCTCCATGCCCGCCTTGTGGTTCGCGAGCATGCCCGCGGACGACCCGGCGCCCTGCTGCGCCGAGGTCGTCAGGAAGCCCTTCTGGAAGGGCTCGACCTTCAGGAACGACGCCAGGTCGTCGCCGGCCTTGGTCCAGCAGGCGTCGTCGAACTTCAGCGACTTGGCGGCGCTCTTCATGGTGTCCTGGCTGCACTCGCGCACGGCGAAGTTGTAGTACCAGTGCGCAGCCGGCCAGGCGTCCTTGGCGCCGACCGCGATCGGCGCGACGTTGATCGCCTTCAGCTTCGCGACGTCGGCCTCGAGCTCGGCCATCGTCGTCGGCGTGGAGTCGATACCGGCCTGCTGGAACAGGTCCTTGCTGTAGTAGATGCCCTCGGGCTGCGTGTCGAGCGGCATCGCGTAGGCCTTGCCGTCGATCGAATAGCCGGCGACGGCTGCCGCGCCCGCGTTCGCCTTGTCGGTGTCGGTGAGGTCCAGCGCCTGGAGCTGACCGGCCTGGACCATGGCCTGCATCTTGCCGCCACCGCGCTGCAGGAAGATGTCCGGGGCGGAGTTCGAGTTGAGCGCGGTCTGCAACTTGCCGTCGAGGTCCTCGTTCTGGATCGCCTGGATCTTGATCGTGACGTTCGGGTGCAGCGACTGGTACGCCGCCACGGCGGTCTTCCAGTACTCGGCGCCGGGCCCGGGCTGCGCGTTCTCCCAGAGGGTCAGGGTGACCTTGCCGTCGGACGAACCGCCGCTGTCGGCGTCGCCGCCGCCGGCGCAGCCGGTGACGGCGAGCGCGATGGCCAAGCCGAGTGCGGCAGCCGTCGCGCTGCGTGTCTTCCTCGTCATCGGGGGACTTCCTGTTCTGTCGTCATGGCCGGAATGATGCGGATGGTGTGCGCGAAGTCATGGCGCCGGGGTGGCGGAGGTCTGGTGCAGGCGCCGACCCGGGTGTTCGGGCGGCAGGCCGGTCGGGGTGGCGGGTGAGGGTTCGGCACGTGCGCGAAGCCGTGGCGATCACTGCAGCCGCTGTTCTCCGGCTCCGGGCATGCGCGTGTGGGCGTGCCGGGTGGACGGATGTGACCGTGCACGGAGGCGTCTTCGTCACGGGGGTTCGACCGGTGGAGAGTATGTGCTCGGTCCGGAGCGGCAGTCAATGACTTGTTTCCGAAATTCCCCCGAAACTTGCCGCCCATCCTCCGAGGTGCCTACCGAAACATTTCGCCACCCTCCGCCGGACGCGCCGTCCGGCCAGGGCCCTCGCCGCCCTTGAGTGCCTGCAGTACCGTGCCGCCGCCCCCTCGCTGCGACAGCGGCGTGAACGCGCAGAACGGCGCGAGCGCCGAAGTGTCCGGTCCGGCGGGCCGACAGCCGCCGGCCCACTGCCGACGCAGAGGAAGTCCCCTGCGGGCGAAGGGTGGGGACGCGGCGTCATGCGGCGCCCCGACCGTCCCGCCCGGCCGCGATGCCGCGCCGCGTTCCATGGGCCGACCCGTGCCGCAGTGGCCCGCAGCCTCCCCCGGGGCATGGACCGACGCGCGAATCGGTCGGGGTGCGACCGCATGCAGTGACCCGATCGTTACGACGCGATGTCTGTCGCGGGGCTGGCGGGGCTGTTCCCCACCACGTATGTTGCCGCTCACAACATTCAGCGCCTACGGCTCTGCTTCCCGCACGGTGCCAACCCCATCGGCGCCCCACCCCTCGGCACCCTCCCCACCCCTCGGCACCCGCCCCGCCCGGCACCGGACCGGGGCACATCCGAAAGGACCCAGTCCCCCATGCGCAAGAGAATCCTCGTCGCCGCCTCCGTATCAGCGGCGCTCCTGACCGCGGTGACCGCCTGCGGAAGCTCCTCCTCGACCACCACTACCGATGCGGCCGGCGCCAAGAAGCCGAAGGTCGGCGTGATCCTCCCGGACAGCAAGTCCTCCGTCCGCTGGGAGACCGCGGACCGGCCCTACCTCGCCGCGGCCTTCAAGGCGGCCGGCGTGGACTACGACATCCAGAACGCCGAGGGCGACAAGCAGGCGTTCCAGACGATCGCCGACCAGATGATCACCAGCGGTGTGAACGTGCTGATCACCGTGAACCTCGACAGCGGCACGGGCAAGGCCGTACTCGACAAGGCCAAGGCGCAGGGCGTGGCCACCATCGACTACGACCGGCTCACCCTGGGCGGCTCCGCCCAGCACTACGTCAGCTTCGACAACACCGAGGTCGGCAAGCTGCAGGGGCAGGGCCTGGCGAAGTGCCTGAGCGACACCGGGGCCAGGACGCCCGTCGTCGCCGAACTCAACGGGTCGCCGACGGACAACAACGCCACGCTCTTCGCCAACGGCTACAACAGCGTCCTCGACCCCAAGTACGCCTCGGGCGAGTACGCCAAGGGCCCCAACCAGCCGGTGCCCGACTGGGACAACGCCCAGGCCGGGACCATCTTCGAGCAGATGTTCACCAGCCGGCCGGACATCGCCGGGGTGCTCGCGGCCAACGACGGCCTCGCCAACGCCGCCATCGCCGTCCTGCGCAAGAACCACCGCAACGGACAGGTCCCCATCACCGGTCAGGACGCCACCGTGCAGGGCCTGCAGAACATCCTCGCCGGCGACCAGTGCATGACCGTCTACAAGGCCGTGAAGAAGGAGGCCGACGCGGCGGCTGCACTCGCGATCGACCTCGCCCACGGCAAGAAGGCCCAGACCACCACCACCGTCCACGACCCGGTCGGCAACCGCGATGTCCCGGCGACGCTCCTGACACCGGTGGCCATCTTCAAGAACAACGTCCCGGACGTCGTCAACGACGGCTTCGTCACCAAGACCGATCTGTGCACCGGCAGTTACGCCGCCCTGTGCACGGCCGCCGGCATCAAGTAAGCGGCATCCGGCCGCACACCGCGGGCCCCGACCCCGAAGCGAACGGGGCCCGTACGACCGATCCCCAGGAGTCCTCCCCATGACACAGCCACCGATTCTGGAACTGCGCGGGATCGACAAGAGCTTCGGCCCTGTCCAGGTCCTGCACGACGTCGCCCTGAGCGCATACGCGGGCGAGGTCACCGCCCTCGTCGGTGACAACGGCGCCGGCAAGTCGACCCTCGTCAAGTGCATCGGCGGGATCCACGCCATCGACGGCGGGGACTACCTGTTCGAAGACAGCCCGGTCCAGGTGCACAGCCCGCGCGACGCCGCCGCCCTCGGTGTGGAGATCGTCTACCAGGACCTCGCGCTGTGCGACAACCTCGACATCGTCCAGAACATGTTCCTCGGACGCGAGATACGCCGCGGCATGGTTCTGGACGACTCGACCATGGAGGAAATGGCGGCTGCGACGCTCGATGGACTGTCCGTGCGCACGGTCAAATCCCTGCGCCAGAAGGTCTCCAACCTCTCCGGCGGCCAGCGCCAGACCGTCGCCATCGCCAAAGCCGTGCTGTGGAACAGCAAGCTCGTCATCCTCGACGAGCCCACCGCCGCCCTCGGCGTCGCCCAGACCGCACAGGTCCTCGAACTGGTGCGACGGCTCGCCGACAACGGCCTGGCCGTCGTCCTCATCTCGCACAACATGAACGACGTCTTCGCGGTCTCCGACCGAGTAGCCGCCCTCTATCTGGGGCGCATGGCAGCCCAGGTCAGGACCTCGGACGTGACACACGCCCAAGTCGTCGAACTGATCACCTCCGGCCGCAGCGGCGACCTCGGCCTCACCACCACCTCCAAGGGAGCCGCCGCATGAGCGCCGCCATCGCGCCCCGGAAGCCCGACAGGCCCAGCCGGCCCAACCGGCCCGACCGCACCGCGGACGCCCGTCCACCCGCCCCCACGCTGAGCGGCATCACCCGCACCTACCTGGAGCGACTGCGCGGAGGCGAACTCGGCGCCCTGCCTGCCGTCGGCGGCCTGGTCGTCCTGTGCGTGTTCTTCGCCGTCCTCCGCCCCGTCTTCCTGTCCAACCTGAACTTCGCCAACCTCCTCACCCAGAGCGCCGGCAGCATCGCCATCGCCATGGGCCTGGTCTTCGTCCTGCTCCTCGGCGAAATCGACCTGTCGGCCGGCTACGCCAGCGGCGTCTGCGCCGCCGTGCTCGCCATCCTGCTGACCGACCACGGATGGCCCTGGTACGCCGCGGTGCCCGCCGCCATGCTCACCGGCGCAGCCATCGGCCTGCTCATCGGCACCCTCGTCGCCAAAGTCGGCATCCCCTCCTTCGTCGTGACCCTGGCCGCCTTCCTCGGGTTCCAGGGCATCGTGCTCATCCTGCTCAAGGAAGGCACCAACGTCTCCATCCAGGACCCGACCGTCCTGGCCATCGCCAACGACAACCTGAGCCCCGCACTCGGCTGGGCTCTGCTGGCCGGCTGCGTCCTCGTGTCCGCAGTCCTGCAGCTGCGCCGCAGCCGCGACCGACGCAACCGGGGCCTGCCCGGCGTCCCGGCCGCCCTCCTGGCCGCGCGAATCGGCACGATCGCCGTCCTCGGCGGTACAGCCGTGCACTTCCTCAACGAGGAACGCAGCCGCAACGTCGTCGTCGCCTCCCTCAGGGGCGTCCCGATCGTCGTGCCCGTCATCGGAGTCCTCGTCCTGCTGGGAACGTTCGCCCTGCAGCGGACCGGCTTCGGTCTGCACATCTACGCCGTGGGCGGCAGCGCGGAAGCCGCCCGCCGCGCCGGGATCAACGTCTCCTTCATCCGCATCACCTCCTTCGTGATCTGCTCCTGCCTGGCGTCCATCGGCGGCATCATCGCCGCCTCCCGCGGGAACTCCGTGGACCCCAACACCGGAGGCAGCAACGTCCTGCTCCTCGCCGTCGGCAGCGCCGTCATCGGCGGCACCAGCCTCTTCGGCGGCCGCGGCCGCGTCGTGGACGCCGTACTGGGCGGCCTGGTCGTCGCCGTCATCCAGAACGGCATGGGCCTCATGGGCTACACCTCCGGCGTCAAGTACGCTGTCACGGGCTCGGTTCTGCTGGTGGCCGCCGGCGTGGACGCGCTGTCCCGCCGCCGCTCCGTCCAACGATGAGGTTCGCGCCACGATGAAGGCTGGCCCCTCCCAGGAAGAGATCCGCCAGCACAACCTCGGTGCCCTGCTACGCCACGTCCATCTCGGCGGACCCACGTCACGGACCGACCTCGCAACCCGGATGGGTCTCAACCGCAGCACCATCCTGGCCCTGGTCAACGACCTGAACACCGTCGGCCTGGTCCACGAGGAACTGCCCAGGGTGACCGGCCGCGCCGGTCGCCCGTCCCTCGTGGTCCGGCCCGAGCCCACCCGCGCGCACGTGCTGGCCCTGGACATCGGCGTGGAGCGCTTGACAGCCGCCCTCATCGGCCTCGGCGGCGTGTTCCTCGACCGGCGCGAGTGCGCCTGGCCTCCGGACCATCCGCAGGACCCCGCAGAGGTGGCCGACATCCTGGCCGGCTACGCCCGGCAGATGCTGACCGCCGCTCCTGCCGGCAGTTCCTGCGTCGGGGCCGCCGTGGCCGTGCGCGGCATCATCCGCCACCCCGATGGCCTGGTCAGCCTCACCCCCAACATGGGCTGGAAAGACGTCGATTTCGCAACCGCGCTCGCCGAAAGGCTCCACCCGGAAACCCCCGTCCTCGTCGCCAACGAGGCCAACCTGGGAGCCCTCGCCGAACACCGCCGCGGTGCCGGCCGCGGCAGCCGGAACCTCGTCTACCTGCACGGAGAGATCGGCATCGGCGCCGGCATCGTCATCGACGGCGAACTCCTGCGCGGCCAGCGCGGATACGCCGGCGAGATCGGCCACACCACGGTCAACCCCCATCAGGGCCGGCAGTGCGGCTGCGGGGCCTACGGGTGCCTGGAAGCCGAGGCGGGCGAGCGCGCCCTGCTGGAAGCCGCAGGTCGCGACAGTCGCATCACCGGAATCGACGCGGTGCGGGCGGTGGTCACCGCCGCCGACCGAGGCGACGTCAGCGCTCGTGCGGCACTGCACCGGGTCGGAGACTGGCTCGGCATCGGCGTCGCCAACCTCGTCAACCTCTTCAACCCGGACCTGATCGTGTTCGGCGGAACCCTCCGCGACGTCTTCCTCGGCTCCGCCGCGCAGGTCCGCAGCCGGGTGAACACCAGCGCCCTCGCCGCATCCCGGGCGGACCTGCGCCTGCGCGTCAGCGAACTCGGCAACGACACCGTCCTGATCGGCGCCGCCGAACTCGCCTTCTCCGAGTTGCTGTCGCGACCGCTGGAGACACTGGGCCGCGTGTCGGGTCCGCCGCCCGCCTGACCCCGCCCAGATGATCACCGCCCGCACCGCCCGCACTGCCCGCACTGCCCGCACCGAGGACATCGTCCGGCGCGGACGCCGAACACAGCGGAGCCGTGGGACCCGACGCCCACCCCGTGCGACAGCCGGGCAGAACCGCATGCCCACGATCAGCCTCACCAGCCCGAACGGCCCGCTGGCGAACCGACGAACCGTCACGAAAGAGATCGAGGCTGGACAACGTCGCCCTGGGCAACGACCTGCCGGCAGCGCTCATTCATTCAGCCAGAAGGCTTCCATAGGAAGGCCGCGACCCGTGGTGCCGATCTGCATGGTTCCGTCAGGCAGGTAGGTGGGGCCATTCAGCCAGCGCTCGTTCCTGATGTAGGCGTCACCGGCCATGTCCTGAGTACCGATCATGATCGCTTCCATCGGGGAGTTCATGCCCGTGGTGCCGATCTGAGCCTGGGCGCCTCCCCACGCGCAAGTCCAATTGGAATCCCAACCGAAGTTGCTCCGGTGCGCCTTCATGCAGTACGAAACACTCGCAGGCGACTGGAATCGCACTGCTTCGATATTCCGGGCCTCACCGATCGTGCCGGCCCACTGTCCGCCGCACATCCACTCCTGCCAACCCTTGTTCTGCAGGTGTGCCTGGTAGGCGAAGGCCCCGCCACACGGAGCACTGGAAGCGCCGGCCGGTCCCGCGCCACCGATGAGGCCTGTCGCTGCTATCGACACAGCAGCAAGAGCGTGAACGGTCCTTTTGAGCATCTACTGTCCCCTATTCGCGCGGGGCCTCCGTGCTTGACGCCCCGTCATGGCTTCCCATGAAGGATTTCAGGGCGCTACCCCGGCCGTGTTGGCGCTGCGTCGACAGTTCCTTGGCTTTCCATCTACCGGCCTGCTGGACCGGACAGTGCCTTGCTGCTCTCCACCGGTCCGGGTGCACCTCTCGGCGTGGATCGAGCGGATCCCCCAGTGCGGGTCGGCCGGCTTCTCCTTCCGAGCACGGCGTAGCCCCCGCGGGATGGGGTCCGGTGAGGATGATCGGGGGCGGCCCGAAGCAGCCGGGCGAAAGGCCGTCCCGGGCGTGTCGCGGTCCGGGGTGGGCCGTTCCCCGGGTCTATTGGGAGAACGCGTAGGTTCGGACGGGGTCCAGGTGCAGTTCGTAGGGCCCGAAGCAGTCCGCCGCGAGTGTCGCGACCGCGGCGCCGCAGGGACAGGCCCGGTTGAGTCCTTCGTTACCCATCGGCCCGCAGCAGCCGGTGCTGTTCTCCCCGTTGGGCAGCGGTCGAAGGCCGGGAGCGTCCTCCGGGTGCATCAACACCGTGCCCGGGACGCCCGCCGAGATGACGAAGCCCTCCTCACCGCAGTGCAGCGGCGATCGGGACTGCGCCGGCTTCGGTTCCTCCTGATCGTCCTGCACGACGTAGGGAGGTCCCCAGGGCCCGGGATCGATCGCGTAGCGGCCCCGCGGAACGGTGGAAGGTGCCCGGCGGGTCCCCTTGTCCCGGTCGTGTTCGTCATCGGGAACGTTGGGGACGGCGGCCAGCTCGGCCAGCTCCGGCGTGATCGCGGTGCCGCACTTGGAACAGAGGAAGACGGTCATCCCCTCGTTGTAGCCCTCAGGACTGCTGCTTCGCACCTTCGTTCTGGCTGCTCGACGTCGACGCGCGTGACAACGCTGCGGAAATCGGCGACCGACAGGGCGTGGGTGAGCCGGCCCGGAGAAGCACTGCACAAAGGGTGCGGCGCGCAGCGAAGGTGTCTCCGCCGGCCTGGATCGTGGGGCTCGTCGTCACGGCTGCCGTGCTCGGCCCGTCCGACACTGCACTGCAGTCGGCGCTCTACTACTCGCTGGCCATGCCCGTGCTCTGGTTCCTCGGCAGCCGTGCCGTCGGCCTGCTGCTGTGGCGGCGCGAGAACCTCTGACCCTCCCACAGCAGGAGTACGACGACCCGAAGGCAGCCGAGGCCGCCCGCCGAGCCCATGCCGAGCAACACGACGAACGGCCACCGCGCCGATGGTGGCGCCGACCCTAGTGATACGTCGGTACGACCGGACAGCCCCAGGCTATCGGCCACATGGACGAGGACCATCTCGCCGCCGACCGGAGCGGTCCGGCCGATAACGCCGACCGGGAGCAGCCGACCACGCCTCCTCAGGTCGGACGACGCGCCGCCGGTGCCCGGCCCCGGCCCCGGGGGGTGTCCGGGCATGGTCGGGTCGCTGGAGGGATCGGCGGGGCCGCCCGGGCCCACTACGGCACAGCGGGCCCGGCGGTCCGCCCGGCCCGGGTCGTGGTGTGCCGGGTGGTCGTCTTGCCCGGCCGTGGGTGGGGGTGTCCTAGGTCCGCGTCGGTGTCCCCGGCTCGACGCATGACCCAGTCCCCCAGCACACAGGCTGGAACGCCGTACGCCCTGTTACCGGATCCGCTCTCCTGGGGCGTGACGCCGATCAGTGCGGTGTTCACCGTCATCGGGCTGACGGCCATGGGCGGGGCGCCCGGGTACGCAGCCTGGCGCTGCGGAAAACCGGTGCAGGAGGACCGTACGGCGGCTCTAGGCTCTGCGGGCCAAGAGGGCGGAACAGGGGTACGGATGAGCAGCAGGGCAGTGGTGGGGGCCGTGAACGCGTTGGCCGGGCGGTGGGCCCGGGTGGCTGCGGTGGCGGGGCAGAGCACGGTGTTCTCCCCGGTGGGGGTGTGGCCGTTGCTGGGGGTGCTGGCGGGCGGGGCGGGCGGGGCCGCGCGGGCGGAGCTGGCGGCGGCGGTCGGGCTGCCGGCCGAAATTGCTGCGGAAGGTGCCCGTCGGCTGCTGGCGGATGTCGGCGGGATCCCTGGAGTGTCCACGGCGGTGGGCCTCTGGGCGGACCGTCGGATCGTGCTGGAACCCGACTGGGTGGCCGCTCTGCCGGAGCACGGACTCGGTGAGCTGACCGGGGTCGAGACCGTCGACCGCGCCCGCCTCGACGCCTGGGCCGCGAAGGTGACGGGCGGACTGATCCCGGCCATGCCGGTGGAGCTGGACGAGGACACCCGCCTGGTGCTGGCCGGCGGGCTGACCGTTCGGACGCGCTGGATCCGCCCGTTCACCGACGGCGTCTTCGTGCCGGAGCAGGGTCCGTGGGCCGGGCGGGTGCTGGCCGCACTGTTCCGCCGCACCGCCTTGCTGGACCGCGCGGCCGTCCTGCGCGGCGAGGTGGGGGCCGTCACCGAGTTGTCCGTGCTCGGGTACGGCGGGATCGAGGTCCGGCTGCTGCTCGGCGAGGAGGCGCGGACGCCGGGTGAGGTGCTCCGGACGGGGATCCGGGCGGTCTTCGGGGAGGAGGTGGAGCGGGTCACGGCCGACGTGCTGCCTGCCGCCGAGGCCGGCCCGGGGATGACCGTGAGCTGGGAGCGGAGCTGGCGGCCCGAGCCGGGTCTGGGGGTCATGACGGTGCCCTTCACCGTCGACACCGAACACGACCTGCTCCGGCCGGCCGCTCCCTTCGGCCTCACCACCGCAGCCGACCGCAGCCGGGGCCACTTCCCGGGTGTCAGCCGCAGCACTCCCCTGGCGGTCGGCTCCGCCAGACAACGCGCCGTGGCAGCCTTCAGCGCGGAGGGCTTCGAGGCGGCAGCCGTGACGGCGATCGCGCTCGACGTCGGCAGCGCGGCCTGGCGCCAACCGCCTTACCGTGTCCGCAGCGTCGCCGTCTCCTTCGACCGCCCCTTCGGCTTCCTGGCGGTCCACCGCGCCTCCCGCCTGGTCCTGGCCGCGGGCTGGGTGAACGAAACCCCCGCCCACCAGCCCGACTGCGACGAAGGCTTCGACGACGATCTCCGACTCCGTGGCTGAACAGTTCCCGGCGGCAGCGGGCCAAAGCGGCGGACCGGGACGCACAACCAGGCAGCGGCACCCGGCAGGACAGGTCCGGACCACCGTTGTCGCACCGTCCTCTCTCCTTCGGGCGGGTGGCTGCGCAGGTCACGGCCGGCGACGCCTGCCGCCGGCCACCGGCAGCACGTGCTGATCTCGCGCACCGGGATGCCACGGCGGGAGGGCAGCGGTTCGGCAGGCGCTGGCGTCGGTGTCGGCGTCCGGCGGTGCGTCGGGGATGCCCGGCTTTCAGACGTGGGAAGTGAGGCCGGTGACGGGGTCGTGGGAGATCAGCGTCGGCAGATGCGGGTCGTACCGGACGGCCTCGGCGGTCAGCAGGGCCGGTCGCCGGCCAGCCGTCGCGATCTCGGCCAGGAACCGCAGCACGGCGGCCCCTCCCGCCCCGTCGAGGACGTCCTCGGGCCGGAACGGAGAACTCGATCTCCTCCTCGTCGTAGGGCACGGCGAAGAACCAGACGGCGCCGAAACGGGCCCGGACGGAGAAACTCCTCCCCCGGCCCTCCGGCTCGTCCGCCCAGACGCGGAAGAGGTCGGCAATGGCGGGACGCACGGGATCGAGCCGGGGGCACGGGTGCTCCACCTCCGTCTCGTCGGCCACAGCGCGCAGGCGTTCCAGGACGGCGATCCACTCGCCGCGGGTCGTGGCGAGGACCCGGATGTCTCTCAGACTGCCGTCGAGATGGAAGACATCACACATCCACGGCTCAGGCAGGCACCGCGCGCGAGTACCGCGCTCACCGACGTGGACGTCCTCGTGCGTCAACTCGCCCAGCCCTCTCGCGTTCGTCTCTCCCGTAGCAACGATTCGCTGTCAGCGCTTCTGTTCAGGAGAGGGAGCTGGGAATCACCGGTTCTTGAACTCCTCGATGGCCGCCCAGATCGTTTCCTGCATCGTGTGGCTTCCGCCGTGCCCGGAGTCCTCGATGATGCGGAGCCGCGCGTCGGGCCACACCTTGGCCAGCTCCCACGCTGTCTGCACCGGGCTGCCCATGTCGTGTCGGCCGTGGATCAATACCGCCGGGATCCCTGCCAGCTTGTGGGCGTTCCTCAGTAGTTGGTCTTCCTCCAGCCATGCTCCGTTGCTGAAGAAGTGGGCGCAGATCCGCACGAACGCGATCTGCGCGTCGATCTCGCGGTCGCTGTACATGCCGGGTCGGCCGTTGGGCTCGTTGGAGATGACCGCGTCCTCCCACGTGAGCCAGTCGATGGCGGCCTTCTCCCGGATCGCCCGGTCGGGGTTCTCCATCAGCCGTGCGTAGGCGGCCAGGAGGTCGCCGTCCCGCTCGTCCTCGGGAACGCCGTCGCGGAACCGGTCCCACGCTTCGGGGTGGAAGCGCCCGGCGCCCCGGTAGAGCCAGTCGATCTCATCGCGGCGGGTCGTCGTCACCAAAGGGATGATCATCTCGCTGACCCGTTCGGGGTGCTGCTGCGCGTAGGCCAGGGCAAGGGTCGCGCCCCAGGAGGCGCCGCTCAGCAGCCACCGCTCGATACCGAGGTGTTCGCGCAGCCGCTCCATGTCGTCGATGAGGTGCTGCGTGGTGTTCAGGGTCATGTCCGCGGCCGGGTCGCCGGCGTGCGGGGTGCTGCGGCCGCAGTTGCGCTGGTCGAAGCGGATGACGCGGTAGCGGTCGGGGTCCCAGGCTTTCGGCGGGCGTTGTGGAGCGCCCGCACCCGGGCCGCCGTGGACGCTCAGGGCGGCCTTGCCCTCGGGGCTGCCGAACTGCTCGTAGTAGATGCGGTTACCGTCTCCGGTGTCGAGGAATCCGTGATCGTAGGGATGGGTCGGAGCGTTGAGGTCCACCATGATTGCCGATCCTACGAGGGCCATCGCCGCCGAACTCCGGGAACGGGCAGGCACGGGGCAACTCACTGGCGGAGGAGTGGATGGCCGCTCGCGGCGGAAACGCTCGCACGGCAGTCGTCATGCAGGTGCCGGCCCGGGGTGGGGCCCGGGAACGCCACCGACACGGGCTGAGAGCCTGGAAAGCTGCCGGTCAGGGATGCGCTGCGTGGCACGGGCCAGTGAGAACCGACAGGTGGGCGGCGCGCGGCTCACACCAGGGTGACGTGCATGCCGCCCTTCTGGTCCTCACGGGCGGTGTCCGGCGGACTCGTGAAGGCGGTACCGCGGGATCGCAGGCGCGACGGCCGGGGTCGGAGGAGCGATGAGTGACGAGCCGTGGACCGTCGAGCGGATCAGCCGGGCTCCGGGCACGCCGGTTCTCACGGCCCGGTTCCTCGGCGAGATCAACGGGCGCCGGCCGGTGGCCTCCTCGCGGTCTTCACCCGCCGGCAGACCGCGGCCGAGAGCCTTGAGACCCCGTCGGGGCGTCGGACCCCGTCCTGGACCCCGCCCGGCGGCGATCCGGCTTCGCGGTCCGACGCGGACGAAGGGTGGCCGTACCGGTGACAGGACTCCGGCGCGGTGGCGGCGGAGGCTGCCGGACGTCCTCGATCCGCCGGTTCCTGCGGGGTCCGGGGCCGCCCGCACCCACGCGGCGGAGCCGCCGGCCGACGGAGTCCCCGGTCTCTGGCGTATCGCCCCGGCGCCCACAGTGCGTCCCGCGCTACGACGGCGCTACCGGGACGATACGGGCCGTCCCAATGATGGGACCGCAGCCGTCCGGGGACCACCGACGGGACCGCTCGGACCGAACGCCGGAGGTGCCGGCGTCGTAAGGAGGAACGAGATGCGCATCAGGAAACTCCTCGCCGCGGCCGGTGTGGCCGCCGCCGTCGCCACAACCGGCCTGGCCACGGCGGACACCGCCTCGGCGATCAACTACGACTGCAGTGGCGAGAGCCACGCCGTCTGCCTCTACTACAACTCCGGTGCCTACGGCTACGGCGCCTACTTCCAGCAGGGCGGTGACATCCACGACTACGGGGCCTACTGGTTCCAGCCCGGCCTCAACGGCAACAGCGGTGTGGGCAACACGGTGAAGAACAACGCCGCGGCCGTGGACAGCTGGTACGGCGGAAACTTCGTCGTCTACTACAACAGCTGGTACGACTGCAGGTACGCCTGCCAGACCATCCCCGCGTGGAAGACCGTGGACCTCAACAGCACGCTGAAGAACAACAACGCCTCGGGCGCCTTCCACTGAGCCAACCCGGGTCCGTGTCCGGCCCCGTCCGTTCCCGGGTGGCTCCCGCGGTGGTCCACGGCCGTCCCCACCGGCCGAGGACCACCGCGGGAGCCGATCCACCGAGTCCTCCTCGCGAGAGAGATCCCACTCGTGTCACGACGCCCGCGCCGTACCGCCCTGCTGATCGCCCTGCCGCTCCTGCTGGCCGGTTGCGCGAGCGCAGTTGCGGAGCCGAAGCCCGGCACCGCCTCCCCGTCGCGCACGGACCCCGTTCCCCCGGTCTCCGCCGTGCCGGCGCTCGACTCGGCCAACGACAAGCCGCTGCCCCTCGACGGCTACCTGCTCAATTACGAGCAGCAGACCCAGGTCGAACAGGCGCAGGCCAAACTGGTCACCGCCTGCATGACCCGGCTCGGGTTCGCCTTCACCTTCCCCCCTTCGCCCAGGGAACTGCGTGGCAGTGACGCTCCCACCACGCGGATCGACGGCCGCTACGGGCCGCAGAACGCCGCGACGATGGCGGCCTGGGGCTACCACCCGGAGGGCGGCGTCCCCGCGGAGAAGATGCAGCCCAAGTCGGCCCCGGCGCCGAAGTCACGGGAGGAGACGATCGCGGCGACCGGCTCCTCGGACCCGAAGCAGCGGTTCGGCCCGGGAGGCCAGCTCGTCAACGGCCGGAAGGTGCCCGACCACGGCTGCTTCGGCGAGGCCAACCAGCGGCTCACCGGCACCGTGGACGGGCAGATCGGCGACCCGCAGACGGCCGTCACCCTCAAGTTCCGCACACTGAGCGAGTCCCAGCAGGACACGCGCACCCAGGCCGCGTTCGACCGATGGTCTCAGTGCATGAAGGGGAGCGGCTTCGACTACCGGGACCCGGTGACGGCGATGGGCGACCCGGAGTGGAACAGAACGCCCATGCCCACCCCGCACGAGATCCGGGTGGCCAAGGCGGACGCGGCCTGCCGGCACGAGCACAACGTGGTGGGCATCTGGTACGCAGTGGACTACGCCTACCAGCAGGAGGTGATCGCCGCCGAGGGGAAGGCGATGGCCGAGGCCAAGGCTGGCCTGGAGACCCAGGTCCGGGCCGCCCGCCAGGTCCTGGCTTCCTGATGCTGCTGTCAAGCGGACTCGGTGACCGGCGGTGTGACCTGGTAGCGCCGTTGGTCACGGATCAGGGCCCGAAGGACGTTGACGCGTCGCCGGGCCAGAGCCATCACGGTCACGGCCTGGACGTGCCGCTTGCCCTCCGCTCGTTTGCGGCCATAGAACGCCATGGAGTTGGGGTCACATCGGATGCTGACCGGCGCGGAGGTGCAGAAGACCCGCTGGAGCCCGCGATGGTAGAAGGTCGGCCGGTTCAGCGTCCTCGGCCGTAGATCGCCCGCAGCCGCCACGGCGGCCCGTACGGTGCGGGGTCGACGGCATAGGTCCCCGCCTCCAGCAGCGGGGGATGCAGTTTCTCCCAGTGGGTGCCGGCCAGGTGGATCGGCAGCGCCACCTCCGACACCGCCGCCGTCAGGACCGCACCGCAGTACTCCGAGTTGATCAGGGGCACGATCTTGTCGAGGTCGGCGATGCACGCCCAGAGAATGGCGATGCCGTGGTCATCGAGCCCGCCGTTCAGCTCCCTCTGGACGAGTCCGGCGACATCGGCGTCCAGGAGGATCAGTTCCACGCCCTCGATGTCGACGCCGCGGAAGCTGTCGGGGTAGAGGGCGCGCCGGTGTTCCTCCCACAGACGGGCGAGTCGTTCTTCAGGCTGTGCTCCGCTCACGTCGACAACTGCCGGTTCTGCCTCGGATGTCGGGCGGAGGAGCAGGGAAACGGCATCGAAGACGACACGCACCATGTCGATGGCCGTGACCGGATCGAGGGCGGCACTTGTCGCGGTGCCCTGCGTGAGTTTGTCCCGCAGCCGGCGGCTGCGGTCGAGTTCCGCCGCGAGGTCTGCTGTGGACGGCGAGCTGTGGTGGGATACCGGGGAGAACTGCCGCTCCCTGAACGGTGATCCGCTCACCCCGGCGCCGGTGGGCCCGGGATGAGGGCCTTGCTGTGCCGGCCGTTGGACAGGCCTTGCAGCCCATTCGGCTACAGCTCCACGCGCCGCTCGACGGCCGACGGATCGGACGCGGATCCATGGCGCAGCACGACGTGCGCGGGGCGGAACGGCAGGTTGCGCAAGGTGGGTGCCATGACGGCGAACAGCGCATCGGCGTCGGGTCCGTAGGCGTAGAGCACGGCCTCGCCACCCCCGAACTCGTTCCCGTCGAACTCGCCGACCCCGGCTCGTTCGATCACCTCGCTCAAGAGTCTCTGGGCCTCGCGGACCACCGCCCGTTCGCCCTGCCCGCCGAACCCGTCACCCGCCAGTCGGTACCGGCCGATGACAGCGTGCTCGGCGTCGTCCTCCGCAATTGCAACACCCAGGTCAGCCATGCGGAAACGATCTCACCCCGGACCTACAGCATCAGCGGGCATGCCGACCGACGATCCGAGCCGAGTCATCGCCCGCCTTGAGGCGACGTCAAGACGTCGGGCTGGCCTTCCGTCAGGAGTTCCCGGAGTGCGGCCTGTCCGCCTTCGCCCGGGGCCCGGACGGCATGCCCCCGTCCCGGGGCACCCTTCGAGCGGCGGGGCGCCCCGCGGCGGTCAGAGCGGTGTCGACGGTGTCCAGGTAGGTGCCCGTTGTCCGGCGGGGACGCCGGTGGTGCTGTGGCGGTGGGAACCTAGCGGGTCCGTGCGGCGGGTCAAGAGGGAGCCGCCGGGCACGGTGGAGCGCGGTATGCCTGCTGGGTGTCGGTGGGAACGGGCGATGGGGTCGGCGCCCCGGGCCATCCATTTGCCTGCTCGGGGCGCCACCGTCCCGGGCACGCCGGGGCCGGACGGGCACCCGCTTCGGGCTGATGCTCTTGGACTGCGCACCGGGGACCACCGCAACGGGTTGCGTCCTGCGGGCGGGGACCTCAGACTTCCGCTGCCCGGGGCCGTACGTGACCCGATCATCGTTTGAACGGCCGCTCCCCGGCAGAATGGGGCTCATGGCCTCCTCCCCTTCGGACACCGCCCCGGACTCCTCCGCGATGCCGCGGAGCGGCGACGGGGATTTCCCGGCCGACCTGCTCCGCGCGGCCGCAGAGCTCGGCCTCGGCCTGCCGGTGCCGGAGGAGCGATGGGAGCGCAAGGCCGAGTTCAGTGGTGGCGACGGCCGTCGGGCGGTCGTGCTCGCTCTTCGTGAGGAGCCCGGCTACTGGGTGCGCTGCTACGAGCAGAGGGCCTGTCTCGCCACCGGGACGACATCGGACCCGGCCGCCGTGGTGGCGGCCGTCGCGGCGTGGACGGGCGGCGCGGGCCTCGAACGGGCCCGGGAATCGGCGCCGTTCATCGGGTTCGGAGACTGGGCCCTGGAGCACGAGCGCGAGCCGTTCGGTGCCGTCGAGCTGGCCTGGTGGCACAGGCTGGACCGCGGCCGCGCGGCCCCGTGGGTCCACAACCCCCGGGCCCAGGCGCTCCTGGAAGCGGCCCACGCACAGCCGGAACTCCGCCGCTTGATGCCCGTCACCAGCCACTTCATGCTCTGGTTCTCCACCCGCATCAACTACCCGTACATACGGGTCGGGTACTCGGTCGACCCGCTCCACGACGGGCAGTACCTGGTACGGGACCGGGGAGAGATCATCGCGCACACCGCCACCCCCGAGGAGGCCGTCGCCCTCGTCGTCGCCGCCCTGCCCAAGGACACCGGCCCCGCCAGCTGACCCCGCCCCGCCGACCCACTCCCCCGCCCCGCCGGTCCGCTACCCCGGCTCCCGGCCCGGCGTGCCACGACCGGTCGGCATCCGGGTATCCACCGGACACGCTCAGGACCACCGGGTCGGCATCACCCCGAGGCCTGCCTGGTCCGCCTGCCCGACGGCCACCAGGAGATCACCAGCCCACGTCTGACCTCGACCCAGGCGCGCCAGGTCGCCGACGCCGTCATCGGTCGCCTGGAGTCGGCCACTGCCGGACCGCTGCCCGGGTTCACCGGATCGCGGAGCCCCAGCCGGTCGTCGAGATCCTGGCCGGCACCGGCCGCCACGGCCAGGTCCGCTACGTCCGCCTCGTAACCGGTGGTGACGCCCTCGCCGCGGATGCGCATGTGGACGGCCTCTGGGTATCTCGTGGACGGTCTGCCCGGTCGGGGTGGATGATCCGGCCATGCCGACTGAAGAAGAGCTCGAATCCATGGAGGCACGCATCGCGGCCGCATCCGTGGGTCCGTGGGTTCCCGTGCTGGAGACTCGTGGTGCGACCGGCGGGGCGAGCTGCATCCAGATCGCCCCAGCCACTGCCGTGGAGGACGATGAGATCCATCTCAGTCGGTTCACCAACGGAGAACAGGTCCAGGTCAGTCCGGACCTGCAACTGGATGCCGATCTCGATTTCATCGCCTCCGCACGACAGGACGTGCCCCGCCTGATCGCTGAGGTGAGGCGACTTCGAGGCCTGCTGGAGGGGGACAGTGACCGGCGGCACGTCGCTTTCGTGGCACTCCGTGAGCTCGGCCGAAGCCAGGACTACCGTGACCGGGCGGATGCCGGTCGCGGCCTGGCTGCTTTCGCCGACATGGAGGAGGCCCTCGGGCCGCTGCTGGAACTCGTGCTCGACCCGGGTGACACCTTCGTCACGCGGGTGACCGCAGAAGCCGTGCTTCGGCGAATGGACAGGATCGGGCTGACGATCGTCGCCTCCGCGATGGCAGTCGCCGACCCGAATCACAGCGATTGGATCCACACCGCGATCGTCGGTGTGTTCAGCATCTTCTCCGAGGACAGGGACAAAGCGCTGCAGCTGTGCGCGGAGATGCTGCGGGACGCCGATGACCGCGTTGCCCTGGGGGCCCGTCAGCTGCACGACATCCTGGCCGAGATCGACCCCGTGCTTCGCCCCGCGTAGCGCGGATCATCCCGGCGAGTGGCGATCCGAGCTTCGAGGCCGGCGATGCGGCGGTCCTGGAACCGCAGCTTCGAGCGGGCGGCCCTGAGGCGTTCGTCGAAGGACCGGTCGTCGGCGATGAGCTGCCGGTGTGCAGGCGACACTCCTGCCGACCACGGTCTCATCGGCCCAGGCGGACACGTCACCGGGTGAACGGTAGAACACCGCAGACCAGGGCCTGGCCTACAAAGGGTGGAACGCCCGGTCAGACCGCACCCGGGGCGGCCTGGGTCTCCTGGTCGGCCGTCAGGAAGTCGGTGATCCGGCGGTTGGTCTCTGCGGGCGCGGCGGTGGGCAGCGCGAAGTGGGTGAGATCGGCGAGGGTCTCGATCCGGGCGTGCGGTACGGCCTTGCGGGCGCGGGCCGCGACCTTCGCCGCGTCGTGGGTGCCGCTGCGGCCGGCGAGAAGGACGAGGAGCGGGACGCTCAGCGTCGTGGGGTCCGGGCGGCGGCCGACGACCAGCTTCCGGTCCGCGAAGCCCGAGGCTGCCAGAGCGTAGAGCCGCTTCCAGTCCGGGTCGGTGTCCGTGCCCGCCGTCTCGCGGTCCAGGTAGGCGAGAGCGCGGGTCACCGTCGGGCGGACCAGGACCGGCAGCGACCGCAGGAGGAAGGCGGGGCGGTAGCCGGCGAAGCACTGGGTCGGGTCGAGCAGTACCAGCCGGTCGACCCGCTGCGCGGCGTGCAGGGCGTACGTCAGGGCGATCCAGGCGCCGTAGGAATGGCCCAGCAGGTGCACGCGGGATGCACCGAGGCCGTTGAGCAGCGCGTCCAGCCAGTCCATCAGGTCGGCGGTGGTGCGCAGCGGGCGCCCCTCACGGGTGCTGCGGCCGGCGTCGCCGAGGATGTCGACGGCGAGCACCCGGTGACGGGTGCCGAGCGCCCGGGCGTTGGCGAACCAGACTGCCCCGGTGGAGCCGCCACCGTGCAGGAGGAGCAGCGGGGTGGCGTCGGCGGGCCCGTAGGCATGGATGCGGGTGGTGCCGTACGGGGTGGGAACGTCGATCTCGGTGGTGCCGGCGGGCCAGCGGGCGAGCAGTGCGTCGTAGGCGGCGAAGAACTCCTGGGATTCGGACACGGTGAACTCCTCGGACATCGTCTCGTTGACCAATTCTCTCGCTTGGCGAGATACTAGCTGAGTGAGCGATGACATCTCCCCAGCGATGCGGCTGGTTCACCTCCTGCGCGCGGTATCCGTGGAATTCGATCTGCGCGGAGCCGAGTTCGCCGGACAGAACGGCCTGCACCCGACCGACCTGCGGGCCCTCATCTGCCTGCTCGACGCCGAGCGGGCGGGGGCCACCGTCACCCCGGGACGGCTCGGCGAGGCGCTGCGGCTCAACTCGGCGGGCACCACCGCCCTGCTCGACCGGCTGGAGCGCCTGGGGCTGGTCCGTCGCAGGCGCGACGAACACGACCGGCGACGGGTCCTGCTGACGGTGGACCAGAAGGCCGTCGAGCTGGGCTGGGCCTTCTTCGGTCCGCTCATCGCCAACCTGGTCGAGGCGGCCGAGGACTTCACCCCTGGCGAACTGGACACCGTTCACCGCTACCTGACCGCCGCCCTCCACGTCGCCGCTCCCGCCAGTACCCCCAAAGGCCCCCGGTCGCAGACCCACCCGTAGCAAAGGCGCCATCTCGGGGACTTCACCAGCCGCACCGCAGCGCCCGCCGCCTTGGCTGCTCGGACGGGGAGCATGTCGCGCCTTCGCGGTCTCAGCCGGTGAGTGTCCGGTTCCCCGGGACGGAGAGCAGGGCGAGGCGTTCGGCGTCCTCGGTGGCGGGTCTGGCGGTGCAGGCCATGATGCGAAGGTGGTCGCCGGCGACCTGGAGGACGTCGCAGTCCAGGGTGAGAGCGCCGACGGCGGGATGGTCGATGGTCTTGCGGCTCGACTGGTGCTAGGCGGTGGTGCGGTGTGGAGGGGGTTGGCGATGCGCTGGGTCCAGGTCGCGTCGTAGACGGCGACGGGGATGTTGCCGAGGCGGTCGAGGATGCGGTGGACGCCGGGGTGATGTGGCGGGGGACCGCGCCGGGGCCGGGTACGGCGAGTCCGGCGAGGCGGAAGAGGTGTTCGCGTTCGCCGCTCTCCAGGCGCAGGGCACGGGCGAGGACTTCGACGATCTGGGGTGAGGGGTTGCGGGCGCGCCCCCGTTCGAGGCGGATGATGTAGTCCGCGGAAATCCCGGAGAGGTGGGCGAGTTCTTCGCGTCGGAGTCCTGGGGCGCGTCTGCGGCCGCCGGCGGGAAGGCCTGCCCGGGCGGGGGTGGTGCGGTCGCGCCAGGTGTGCAGGGCTTCGCCGAGTTCGGTTGGGGACATGCCGTCATTGCGGCAAAAAGCCTCTTTGTCTTTCCTGGTACTGACAGTGCCAGGAAGTCGGGTCTACTACCTGATGGGGTGAATGGTGCCCATGCTGAATGCATGAGCGGAACACCAGACCCCAGGACACCCCGGTGGCCGGGTTCGTCGGGCCGGGCGATCAGGGTCTGCCGATGGCCCGGGCGATCGCCGAGGCCGGGTTCCCTCTGCGTGTGCGGGCCTGTCGTCCCGCCTCTCCGGCGCCGCTCGCCGGTGTGCCGCACGGGGCGGCGGACTCGTCCGGTGCGCAGCGCACCCCCGCCAAGCCGACCGGCTGAGCCGGATCGCCTTCGAAGGGAAACACCTCCGTGAGCAAGCTCGCTCTTGTCACCGGCGCGACCTCCGGCATCGGCAAGGCCTTCGCCGAGCGCTTCGCCGCCGACGGTTACGACCTGATCATCGTCGGCCGCCGCCAGGACCGCCTCACGCGCTGACTGCCTGCGCGAACAGATCGACCAACCCGCCAGCGTCCTGGCCGAGGCCGAGGCCCGCCTCGCCGAGATCGTCACCACCGGCAAGGTCATCGACGGCCTCACCCCAGCCGACCACGAACCGGCCTCCGCGGAGACCGCCACCACCCACCAGCGCATCGTGACCGCCTTCAACGAGCATCCCGGGCGGGTCTTCCGGGTTCGAGACCTCCACGAACTCCTCGGGCTGCCCACCGGCGAGCCCTCGATCAACGTCACCCGCTCCCGCCTGGGACGACTCGTTCGTCAGGGACTCCTCGACCAACCCGACGCGGCCGCTACCAGAGACGGACTTAACGCCCTCTCAGCACCGGGGGCGCATCCGTTCTGACTCTCTTGAGGCCGCCGGCAGCCGAGCATGACCGGCGCTCCCCCGGCTCACGCCAGACGGTGAGCGACGTCCTCGGCCGGCATCAACAACGATCGGGCCAGGCGTCGAAACTTTCGAAGTAGGTGATCTTCCAGGGTCGCCATTCTTGGCTTTCAACACCCCCAGAGCTCTTGAAAGTTGCATAATTACGCAGACAGTCCTCCTCAAGTTGGCCTGTGATCAGGGGATATTTTCAACCAGGGGAGCCTCCACCTCTCGGAATGTTTCCGCATTCTTGTCGAAAGTGTTGACAGCCCCGACAGGTGCGGGCCAGCATCATCGCGATCGGCAGGCTCCACGACGGCCGATCCGAGTCGATCCTCGCGACTTGGTCCCCAGGTGTTCTCCGGTCGCCAACCCTGCGGCACCCAGCCACCCGGCCGCACTGCACCACACCCGCACGCGCCGGCCGCCACCTCGGCCGCGGCGCTGCGCCGGGCACGCCACGCCGCACCCCTTCCGTCCGCCCCCACTGAAGAGGAAGCACGCTCGTGAAACCCATCCGTCCCACCCGGGGCAGCCGCCTCTCACGGCTCGTCAGCAAGGCGCGCATCCTTGTCGTGGCCTTCGCAGCGGTGCTCATCATCCCCACCGTCGCGAACGCCGACACGACCATCTCGTCGAACGGCACCGGTACCAACAACGGGTACTTCTACTCGTTCTGGAGCCAGAACAGTGGCCAGGCCTCCATGACCCTGGGTGCCGGCGGCCAGTACAGCACCACGTGGACCAACGTCAACAACTTCGTCGCCGGCAAGGGCTGGAACCCGGGCACGACCGACGCCGTGACCTACTCGGGCTCGTGGAACTGCAACGGCAACTGCTACCTGTCGCTGTACGGCTGGACCACCAATCCGCTCATCGAGTACTACATCGTCGACAACTACGGCAACTACAACCCGAGTTCGGGCGCCACCAAGCTGGGCACGGTCACCAGCGACGGCAGCACGTACGACCTGTACTCGACGCAGCGCACCAACGCCCCGTCCATCGAGGGCAACAGCTCGAACTTCACGCAGTTCTGGGCGATCCGCCAGTCGAAGCGCACCGGTGGCACCATCACCGTGTCCAACTTCTTCAACGCGTGGGCGAAGGCGGGGCTGAACCTCGGCACCCCTAACTACGAGATCCTGGCCACCGAGGGCTACGGCAGCAGCGGTAGCTCCAACATCACGGTCAGCCACGGGACCAGCGGCGGCACCACCAGTCCGTCGCCCACCCCGACCAGCACCGGCACCAGTCCGTCGCCCACCCCGACCAGCACCGGCACCAGCACCGGCACCGGCTGCACCGCAACCTTCACCAACTCGTCCGACTGGGGCTCCGGCTTCACCGGCGCGGTGACCGTCAAGAACAACGGGTCCGCCGCCACCAACAGCTGGAAGGTCACCCTGACCTACACCGGCAACCAGACGGTCACCAACCTCTGGAACGGCACCTACGCCCAGTCCGCCAAGGTCATCACGGTGAACAACACCGCCTACAACGGCGCCGTCGCGGCGGGTGGCACCACCAGCTTCGGCTTCAACGCCAACTACAGCGGAACCAACACCGCTCCGACCCTCGCCTGCACCGCGAGCTGATCGGACGCCATCAGGCGCCGGGCTGCCTGCCGCCCCTCCGGGGGCGGCAGGCAGCCCGGCGGGGGTTGCGGGCTTCAGGGAGCTGCTCGACCCGCACCTCGATCACGGTGCCCCCGATCACCGGCAGGCCGATGTCGAGCTTCGAGCACTGGCCCGCGAAGTAGCCGCTGCCCAGGACCTTTTGGGACATGTGATGCCAGGCGCGGACCTCCACGCGGCCGTAGCGCCAGTTTCGGGGACAGCGAGGGCCTGGTCAGGGCGGCACGGGTTGACAGCTGCAGACGGTTCGAAGCGGTGGCCGCGCACGCCGTTGCGGCCAGGCGCGGGTCAGGCCCAGGGCGTTGCAGCCTCGACGCCCGTACCCACCAGATGGTGGTCAAGGAGGACGGCAAGCCCGACCGGACCACCCGATCGCCGCAGGCACCGGGGCTTCTGTGCGGTAACAGCCGCGCGCACCGACGGGATTGGGCAACATGCCACGGGGGAAGTCTCCGTTCCGTGGCCGTCGACTGAAGTGGAGCCCCTGCGAGGTGAGCAACCGCTGTCCGAGAGCAGGGGAAACTTCAGGGACGGAGTCGGCGCATGGTGGAACGACGCATGTCGGTGGCGACCCACTGGGGCAGTTTTGTCGCGGTGGTCGATTCCGGTCGGTTGGTGCGAATCGAGCCGAGGGGCGATGACCCCGCACCGTCGCCCATCGGCCCCGGAATGGTGACGGCCGCCGACGACGGTGCCCGCGTGTTGCGCCCCGCGGTGCGCAAGGGCTGGCTGAACGGCCTGCCGCGCGCCCACACCACTGCTCGTGTGGGCGGGCGGCGGGGCGACCTCAGGCCAGGCAGTCCTCGATGGCCCGTGGGTGGGCAGTCCCTCCGCGCCGCGGACCTCGATGCGTAGGTCGAACTCGTCGCGCAGCGCCGCCGCCTGCCCGGAGGTTGCCAGCAGGCAGTAGTCGTCGGCGCAGGCGCCGTCGCCGGGGATCCAGTGGAAGACCCGCGGGTCCTCGCCGCCCGGGACGAGGTCGGAGATGCCCTCCGCTTTCGGAGGAAGCCCTGCGGACTTCGCGTACCGGCATGATCTGCCGCTGGCACCGAACCCGACGTCCCGCCACCGGCCCGTGGCGCAGCGGCGGCGAGTGATCACGTGCGCGTGCGGACGCGCCGCGCCGCAGGGCGGGACATCGGTACGGCACGCCGTCCGGTGTGCCGCTCACGTGGTCCGCTGCGGGGGGACCTGGAGGGTGCCGTAGCGCTGCATCCGCTGCCAGCGCAGGCGGGAGCCCGCGAGCGCGGTGCACACGGACTGGATGACGACCAGGTACATGAGCTGCCGGTAGACGAACTGCTGCAGCGGCAGTGTCCACAGCGGCCCGAGGCGTTCGCCGTCCAGCCGGAAGGCGTAGACACCCATGCCGGCCTGGAGGACGAGGAAGGCGCCCCACAGTCCGATGATCCGCACCGGGTCGAGGAAGACCAGGCCGTAGACCGCGAACACGTCGACGACGGGTGCGAGCAGCGGCAGCAGCACCTGGAACACGAGGAGGTAGAGCAGCCCGCGGCGGCCGAGCTTCCCGGCCTGGCCTCGCTGGGCGAGTGCCGCGCGGTGCTTCCACATCGCCTGGAGGGTGCCGTAGCACCAGCGGTAGCGCTGGCGCCACAGGGCACCGAGCGAGGCAGGGGCCTCGGTCCAGGCCTTGGCGCGCTCCTCGTAGACGACCCGCCAGCCCTCGCGGCACAGGGCCATGGTGAGGTCGGTGTCCTCCGCGAGGGTCTCCTCGGCAACACCACCGATCCGCAGGAGCGCGGAGCGGCGGAACGCGCCGACGGCCCCCGGGACGGTGGGCATGCACTCGGCGAGGTCGAACAGGCGCCGGTCGAGGTTGAAGCCGACGACGTACTCGATGTGCTGCCAGCGGCCGAGCAGACCGCCGCGGTTGACGACCTTCGCGTTGCCCGAAACCGCACCGACTCGGCGGTCAGCGAAGGGCTGGACGAGCATGCGGACGGCATCCGGTTCGAAGACCGTGTCGCCGTCGACCATGACGACGAGCTCGCCACGGGCGTGCCGCAGGCCGTTGTTGAGCGCCGCCGGTTTGCCGGCGTTGGCCTGCCGGATCACCCGCACCCAGGGCAGCGCGAGGGATTCGACGAGGTCGGCGGTGCCGTCGGTGGAACCGTCGTCGACGACGATCACCTCGAGCGGATGGTCGGAGGCCACCAGCGAACGGACGGCCGCTTCGATGCCGGCGCTCTCGTTGTAGGCGGGCACGATGACGGACACCGGCGCGGTGACGGGCGGACCCCAGCCGCGGGCCCGGATCCTCTTGTGGCGCCGGGCGGCCGCCACCAGGGCCACGGCACGCAGGACGCCGATGGCACCGGCTGCCCACAGCAGCCATCCGAGGACCTCGAGGATCCAGGAACTCGCGCCGAGGGCTCCGACGAGGGCCAGTCCCTGCCAGTGCTCGGCGGTGGTGGCCGGGTGGACGGGATCGGTCATCCCGACGGCGTCGGAGACCGTGGCGAACCGCAGGCCGTCGGCCTGCAGGCGCGGCAGGAGGACGTCGAGCGCGGCGAGGGTCTGACTGCGGTCACCGCCGGCGTCGTGCATCAGCACGACCTGGCCGTCCCGGCCCTTCGGGGTGGCGCCGGCCACGATCCGGTCGGTGCCGGGCCGGCGCCAGTCCTCGCTGTCGAGCGTGGTGAGCACGGTGAGGTAACCCTCGCGGCCGGCTTGCCGGACGGCCTCCCAGCCGGCGTCGGTGAGTGCGTCGTTCTCCGAGGAGTACGGGGGGCGCAGCAGCGGGGTGGTAACGCCGGTGGCTCCGGCGACGACCGCCTGGGCTTCGCGCAGTTCGAGGGATCGCCGCCAGGCGGGGGCGGCGGCGAGGTCGGCGTGGGTGAAGGTGTGGATGCCGATCTGGTGGCCCTCGGCGACGATGCGCCGGGCGAGTTCCGGGTGGGCGGCGACCTGGGTGCCGACGACGAAGAAGGTCGCGCGCACGTGGTGGCGGCGCAGGACGTCGAGGATCTTCGGCGTCCACTCGGGGTCGGGCCCGTCGTCGAAGGTCAGCGCGAGGGTGCCGGCGGCGGGGCCGGCTGTCCGCGGCTGGGCGCCCGATGCGTCGATCACGGGCCCGCCGGTGCGGACCTGCTCGGGTACGGACGCCGCGCCGCCCCGCGCGGGGGCCGCGCCGTCCGCCTCGTGGCCGTACATGTGCTGGGTGTAGCCCTGGAGCAGGAGGGCCGCGGCCAGGGTCAGCACGAGGGCGGTGAGGAGCAGCCAGTGGGTGCGCAGCGGGACCTGGCGGACCATGCGGCGGCGGCCCCGGCGGGTACGGCGGGCGCGGCGGGCCGCTGGGGGTCGGATGGTGCTGGTCACGGGTGGTTCGCTCTCCGGGAGGTCTGCCGGCCGGTGGCCGCCGGGTGGCGGTGCACGGTCGTCAGGGGGTCTTGGTGGGGCGGCGGCTGGGCTGAGCGGTGGACTTGCCGTGGGTGGCTGCCGAGGTGGGAGCGGCCGTGGCTGCGGGGGGTGGGGTGCTCGCCTGCGCGGGCGTCCGTACCGCGGTGGTGCGGGTGGTCGGCGTGACGCCGCGGGTCGGGGAGGCCGGGGCTGCCGGTGCGGTGGGTCGGGCCGTGGTCGTCGCAGCTGCGGTGGGGGTTTCGGGGGGCGCGGCCGGGGCGGGGGCGGTGCGGGCCGGGTTTCCGGGCAGGAAGGGGGCGTCGAGGGTGGGTCCCCCGAGCGCGCTGCTGGCGAGCAGGGCCAGGTAGCCCGCGGCGGGGACCGCGAGGATCCGTCCGGCCCGGCGCACCCGGCGCTGTCGGCGGCCGGAGGCATCGACGAACACGGGGGCGGGTGTCGGGGGCGCGGGCGGATGGTCCGTAGACAGCGTGTGGTCGATCACCGTGGTTGCTCCACATCGGGGCCGGGCGGCGTCAGGTCGCGGCGAGGGGGTGTCGGGCAGGGGCCCGGAGGAGGCGTGGCCGGGGTGGTCGAGCTCTTCGATCCGTCCTGCCCGCGCCCGGAAGCGGTGCTCGCCCCTGCGGCTGCGGGCAGGGCCTTGCCGTACCCGGCGACCCGGTCCCTGCCGCCTGCAACGGCGGGCAGCGCGGCCGGCGGGACAGCGCGGCGCCGGTCGGCGGCGTGCTTCCCGGCTGCCGGCCTGGCGTGTCGCCGTTCGTGGCACCGTTCGTGGCGGCGGCTCGGGTACGGGCGGCACCGGGGTGCGCCACCGGGGGCGCGGGGCAGGCCGCCGGTGCTCGCGGCGAGCGCGGCAACGCCGAGGGCCGTGACGGGGAGCGCGGCAACGCCGAGGGCCGTGACGGGGAGCGCGGCAACGTCGAGGGCCGTGACGGCGAACGCGGCGGGGAGGGCCTTCACCGTGAAGGCCCTCCTACGCGCGACTCCTGTCACGACTGCTCTCCCACTCTCCGGTACCGGGTTGCGACGAGCCTCCCGGAAGGCGGCCGGTGCCGTCCGCTCTCCGGCCGGTCCGTCGTTGGCAGCGGGTGCTGCCGACGGCGGCGAACAGCCAGGTGAGGCTGCGCGGCGGTGAGGGGGGGCGGGCCGGCCTCCGAGCCGGCCGGGTCGCCGCGAAGCAGCTGCTCGGCGGTGACGCGGTCGATCCGGAGGGATCGGTCGGTGCTCAACTCATGTCCTTCAGCGTCGCGGCCCGCGCGGGCGTCACACCCTGCGGCGGACTTTCTTCGGCGGCCTGCTGCCGGGGCACTCCGGCGGTCGCTCGGCCGGTCGCTCGGCCGGTCGGTTCCAGCAGCCTCGCGAGCCGCTTCGGTCCGCGGTGGGCGGCCGTCCCGACCGTGCGCCGGCCCGCTTGCCCAGCACCCGCGCGGCGCTCTGCGCGTCCAGGCCCGGCCGGACACCGTCGTGCCCGGAGCACAGCCGAGCCGTCCACTCCGGGTTCGCATCCGGCCGACAGGGTCTCGCCGCCGGGCAGCGACGGTGGGAGAAGGCCAGGTGGAAGGCGAGCGGGAATCCGCGGTGCAGCGGGTCCGGCTGGGGACGGTCGTCCGGGAGTGGGGCCTGATCGGTCGCACTGGTTTCGGCGGGCCGCCGACCCGCATCGCCCTGCCGCGCAGGCTCTGCGTGCCGGTCCTCGCCCTGGCCGCCCTCTTCCTGGCCGGAAGCCCGCCGCTACGGGCGAGGGGCGCCGCCGGTGCCGGGGCGGCGGTCGCCGCGGACGCTTCTCCGGCCGGCCGAAATCCTGGGCCCCGATCCGCACTCCGTGCGGGTCACCGGGCAGCGCCCGCCTCGGCGCCACGAGCGGAACGGCGACCGGCAGCCGGCCCCCGAACAGCAGGCCCGCAGCCTGCCCGGAGCCGCGCGTTGTCCGCAACCCCGGGCCCGGTGGCGCCCGCAGGAGCGCGCGCACCACCGGCCGATGCGTCACACGTGCGCGTTCTACGCGTTCGGGTCCCAGTCTGCGAGCTGCTCCATCGGCTCGGTGTCGCCGGTGGTCTCCAGGCCGTCGAGCGGGACGCGCTCGTAGAAGTAGAGGACCAGTTCGCTCGCCGCGCCCCGCATCGCCATGTCGCCCGGCTCGGCGTCGGCGGCGAGGTCGTCGCAGCGGACGCCGTCGGCGTTGAGGGTCAGACGCCAGGAGCGGCCCTCGGTGGTGTGCAGGTCGATGGTCGCCGGCTTGAACGGCCAGGGGACGGTCGTCGCCGAGACGGTCGTCAGGAACTCGTCGACGCCCTCGACCGCGACGTCCGCCGGCAGCGGCTGTGCGGCGCCCTGGATGAGCTGGACGTCGTAGGTGTGGACGGCGATCTCCTGGATCTGGTGCCGGGCCACGGCTCCGCTGGTCTCCGGGGCCTGCGAGCGGCCCCACCAGGTCCAGCAGCCGCGGTCCGGGCCGGCCTCGCGCATCGCGTCGAGCATGAGCCCGGTCGACTCGGCGAGCCAGGCGTCCAGCGCTTCGCGATCGCGGGGCGCGGTCGGGGCGCCCTTCGGGTCCGTCCTCGCCGGGGGCTCGGCGCCCGGGCCCGCCGCGACGATGGCGGCCTGGCGGCGGCGGCCGTCGCCGAGGTGCTGCGCCAGGTCGCGCAGCGTCCAGTCCGGGCAGGTCGGGACCTGCACGTCGAGGTCGGGGGCGGACGCGATCGCGGCACGGAACGCGGCCGAGCGGTCTTCGATCAGCCGCAGGACCTCGGGGAACTCCAAGATTTTTTGCACGTCGGTTGTGTATCACGGCGTTCCGGCCGCCGGGTAGCGAATTTGTCGGTCGAACGAGTCGTCAGTCGACGGCCTGGTAGAGCGTCGTCCAGAAGTCGTTCATGGCACGCGGCGAATCCGGGGTGGACAGTCCGACCTGGGTGAGCAGGACTCCGGTGAGCCGGTTGGTCCTGTCCGCGTAGGCGGTGGTGCCGGTACCGCCGAACCAGCCGAACTGGCCGGTGGGCGCGTAGTCGCCGCGGTGGGTGCGGACCGCCATCCCGAAGCCCCAGCCGCCGCTCGACCCCTGGCCGGACGACAGGTGGGCGATGTTACTGAACATGGCCTCCCGGCCGGCGAGTTGCTCGGGTGAGAGCCGGTTGGTGGTCATCAGCTCGACGGCGGCCCGGGACAGGATCCGTTCGCTCCCGTGCATCCCGTGGTTGAGCAGCATCTGGAAGTAGGCGTGGTAGTCGTCGGCAGTGGAGACCAGCCCGCCGCCGGCGCCCTGGAACACGGGAGGTGCGCTGGACCTTCCCCCTGCCGCCTCGTCCCACACGACGAACTCGCCGGTCTGCGGGTCGGGCCCGTACAGGGGCGGCAGCCGGTCGATCTTGTCGGCGGGCACGTGGAAGGCGGTGTCCTTCATCCCCAGCGGATCGAGGATGCGCTCGCGCAGGAACGTCTCCAACGACTGTCCCACGACCCTGGAGACGAGCACACCGACCACCTCGTTGCTGAGGTCGTACTGCCACCGCACTCCGGGCTGGTACTGCAGCGGCAGTTCGCCGAGGCGGCGCATCCACTCGTCCGGCCCGGGCGCCGGCCCGGACGCCACGCTGTAGTCGAGACGCTCGAAGGTCGCGGCCCTGATCGGGGAAGCCATCGACTCGAAGTCCACTCCGAGCCCGAACGTGGAGGTCAGCAGGTCCCGTACGGTGATCGGCCGCTGCGCCGGCACGGTGTCGTCCAGCGGTCCGTCGGGCCGCCTCAGCACCTGCCGGTCGGCAAGTTCGGGCAGCCACGGATCGACCGGCTCGTCCAACCGCAGCCGGCACTCGTCGAGCAGGATCATCGCCGCAGCCATCGTGACCGGTTTGGACGTGGACGCCATCCGGAAGATCGTGTCCCGGCGCATCGGCACGCCCCCGTCATGACGCATCGTCCCGATCGCTTCAACGTGCGTCCGGCCACCGCGGCTGACCAGGGCGACAAGGCCGGGGATCCTCCTGGACTCGACATGCCGTGCCAGCACCTCGCGCAGCCGGCGCAGCCCCACGTCGGAGAAGCCGCTGCTGGTTGTTCCCATGATGAATCTCCTGTTCACAGGGTCGGTTCGCACGGCGGCCCCGGTGGCTGCCCGGCCCTTCGAGCGGCCGTGTGAAGAGCCTGCGACCTTGACCCAGGGTCAAGGTCAACCCCTTGTCGTGATCAAGGGATGATCCGCACCGATCGTCGGCGTCCCGGTCCTTTCGGCGGCAGGGGGACGGGCTGGAACCGGTGCGCGCTATCCTCGCCCCGGTGATCGTCCGGACGTCCCGGGCCGTCGCCGGCGCGGTTCGCGAGACCGCGACCGCGACCGCAGCCGCAGCCGCCCACGATCCGGAGGTGCGCCGACCCGATGGCAGACGGACTCACGATCGGTCAGGCGGCGGCGTTCGTCGGTGTCACGATCAAGACCGTGCGGCACTACCACCGGCTCGGCCTGGTCGCCGAGCCCGAACGCGACGGTTCCGGCTACCGCCGTTACCGATCGGGCGAGCTGTTCCGGCTGGTCCAGGTCCGGACCCTGGCGGCGGCCGGCGTGCCGCTGGCCGGGATCGGTGACCTGCTCGACGCCGATCCCCACGCCTTCGCCGCCACCCTGGACGACGTCCATCACCAGCTCACCGAACGGATCGAAGAGCTGATCGCGCGCCGCGACAGGCTGCACCGTCTCGACCACGGCGACCGGGCTCTGCTGCCCGACCGGGCCTGCGCAGTCCTGGACCGCCTCACCGAAGTCGGTTTCGGTCCCGACTACGTCACCGGTCAACGGGAGGCTCTGGTGCTGGCCCGGGCACTCGTCCCGGAGATCTTCGACAGCTTCCTGACCCGGCTTGAACACGTGCTCGACGATCCCGAGTCCGTCGAGCTGACCAAGCGCGGCTGGGAGGCGAGGGCCTGGGCCCCGGACGACCCGCGGATCGAGGAGCTGGCGTCCACCCTGGCCGACAAACTGCTGACCGACCGCGCGCTGCTGGCGACGCCGACCGGGTTTCAGAACCGGTCCGACGCCGCCTCCCGGTACGGAATGGTCAATCAGCACCGGGAGGATCAGTCACCGTCCATCACCCGGTTGAACACGCTGATCGAGGAGAAACTGCGCGCAACCGGCATCGCCGTTCCGAGTCGGTGACGGCCGCCCGGCAGACCCGGCACTGCGGTGCGACACCCGCCTCGTCCCGCCGCGGCCGCGCCGTCCTCGGTGCGACCCCGCCCCAGCTGCGCAGCGCGGACACCGGGACGACGATCAGCGGACCGCCCGTGGGGCCGACCCGGGCCGGAGCGAGGGCCTGCCGGACGGCGTCCGGGGTGTCGCTCATGCCCGCAGTGTGCCGCCGACCGGTGACGAGCGGGGCAGCCGGGGCTGTTCGCGCCTCCGAAGGTGATGGGGTGCCACCTGGATCCGGCGTCTCCGGGCTCGTGCTTCAGTTCCGTCCGGCCGGTCGCAGGTGGCTCTCGGCGAAGCTGAGCACTTCGGTGCGGGCCCTGCCCGGGTCGGCGGTGGTCTCGGTGGCCCGGGCCGAGGGGAGGTAGCGGATTCCGTCGATCTCGCAGACCAGCGCCCCCGCGCCACTGTCGCGGATCAGGGCCTCGCCCACCGGTCCGGGGCCGCCGAAGGTGCCGCGTTCGCTGCCGCGGCTGCGGGATATCGGCTGGAGGCAGCGCGGCGCCGTCACCTCCCCGCCCTCGGGGCGGAACAGCACAAGCGCCATCTCGCCGTGGCCCCGGCGCAGCCGGACGTAGCGCATGGGCTGCCATCCGTCCTCTGTGGAGTGGGAGCGGGCGGCGCGCAGGACCGGGCGCCAGAGGGCGGAGCGGTCGGCGGTGACCCATCCGATGCGGGCGAGGGCCGTGACGGCCACCGTGCCGAGGACGAGGAAACGCCAGCGTCCCAGGTGGAGGTCGTCGAGGTCGTCGCCGAACATGGTGGCGATGGAGACCACCAGGAACCACCAGGCGCCGGTGGAGCCGATCATGCCTGCGGTCCATCGGCGCGGTGACACGGACAACCGGTCGGGGCGGCGGCGCGGCGGGCTCACCCGGGGGCCGGGGCGGTGGCGGTCACTGTGACGGGCGGCGGCGGCCAGGCTCGCGTAGGTGAGGTCGCCCTTGGGGGACGGCCACGTGTCCTCGCCCTCATCGGTATCGGTGCCGTCGACGGCGGCCGGCTGCGGGGACGTCGGCGCGGCCCGGCGTGCCAGCCGGACGCGTCGGGCGCAGGCCAGCGGGGTGGCGAGCAGCGCGCCGGCGAGGCCGAGCAGGCCGAGGCCGCCTCCGGTCACGGCGGCCACGGTCGGGGTGATCCGCGTGTCCACGGCATCCCCCAGGAAGGGCCAGGGCAGGGCGATGACCGGTGTCCGGTCGCCGGGGCGCAGATTCGCCGCGTCGCAGTCCACGTAGGCCTGTTGGGCGCCGCCGTTCCAGCGGACGGTGCAGCCGTCCTCGTGGCGGTGCACCCGGACGACCTCGGCGGCGGTGTGCTCCCCGAGCAGGACGACGTCCGCGGCGGCCAGGCCCACGAGGAGGGCCGCCGTGAGGGCCAGTGCCGCCCACAGCGGGGCGACCGGCAGCCACCGGGCGGGAGCGGGGGCCGGGCCGGGCTGTTCGCCGAGCCAGGAGCCGAGGGTCCGCGCGTCGTGGGTGGCCAGGTGCAGGTGCAGCACCGTGCCGTCGGGTGTCCGGTAGCGCAGGCCGACCTTCTCCAGGGCGGGCTGGTTGGCGCTGGATATCGTCGCGTCGAGGGCCCTGCCGCCGCGCGGTACGGCGGTGGCGTTCCCGGCCCGGTCGAGGAAGACCGGCCCCTCCAGGCGCGGATCGGCCAGCAGCCGGCCCCTGCGGCCGTCCAGCCGGCCGCGGAAGTGCACCGCCCGGCCCGCCGCCAGGCCCCGCCGCCTGCGGGCCGCGGCCCACCGGGCCATCCCGGCCATGACCAGGGGAATCACCACGAACGCCACAATCGTGCCGACCATCAGTTCTGCTGTCTCCTCCGCCGTCTCCTCGGCTGTCGTCACAGAAGCGTAGGGGCCCGTCCGCGGCCCCCGGAACGGAACCCCGGACATGCCGACGGCTTGCCCGGCGGGCGTCCCACCCCTCACACACCTCGTGCTCGGAGCAGAGGGCCGTACCGGTGACAGCGTGTGGTCGGCATCGGTCGCACGATGGGGCGTTGGGCCGGGGAACGTCCGAGCTTCGTCCTCGGCCTCCGGTGAGTCGGACCTCCGTCGTCGGGCCGGTGGATCCGGGCCGGGTCAGGACCGTTACCGACGCAGGCGGCAGTCGTTCTGGATCATGGCCGTTCGGCCGACTTCCCGAGCGAAAGCGCGACCGTCCGATGCCGACCCCGCCGAAGACCAGCCGCCCGCCCCGCCTGCCCTCGGCCCAGCCGGAGCCCGGTGGCGGCACCGGGCCACTGGCCGTGCACCCGAAGGTGTTCCGCGACGAACTGGCAGCCGCCGCGGGCTGGGTCGCCGACTACCTCGGGCAGATCGCACAGCGTCCGGTGGCCCGCCCCATCCCGCCGGCGCACCGGCAGGCCCTGGCAGCCGGTGCGCTGCCGTAGGAGGGTCAGGACCTCGGCGCCCTGCTGGACTTCGTCGACCGGGCGATCGCCCCGTACCCGACCGGAAACGGTCATCCCGCCTTCTTCGCCTGGATCAACTCGCCGCCGTCCCCGGCCGGGGTGATCGCCGAACTGCTGGCCGCCGCGGTCAACGCGACCTGCGGCATGGGCGAGCACGCCCTGATGGACCTCGAACGCGGAGTGGTGCGCGACCTGGCCGCACTGGCCGGCATGGCGCCGACCACCGGCGGAGTCCTCACCAGCGGCGGCTCGATGGCCAACCTGCTCTGCCTGGGCGCCGCCCGCACCTGGTTCCTCCGGCAGCGCGGCGCCACCGACGGCCCCGCCTACGACCAGGCCCACGCGCGCCTGACCGCCTACCACAGCGACCAGGCCCACATGTCGGTCGCGAAGGCCGCCGCCGTGATCGGCCTGCCGCCGTGGCGGCTGCGCGCGGTGCCCACCACGGCGGATCGGCGCATGGACGTCGACGCCCTGCGCGCGATGGTCGACGCCGACCACGCGGCCGGCCTCCTGCCGTTCTGCGTCGTGTCCAACCTCGGCAGCACCGCTACCGGCGCCGTCGACCCGATCGAGGCGATCACCGGGGTGTGCCGCCGCGCGGGCTTGTGGCACCACGCCGACGGCGCCTGGGGCGGACTCGGCGCCCTCGTCCCCGAACTGGCCCCCCTCTACCGGGGCGTCGACGGCCTCGACTCCCTCACCGTCGACCCGCACAAGACCCTGTCCGTGCCCGTCGGCTGCGGCGCCGCCCTGGTCACCGACCCCTCCCGGCTGCGCGACGCGTTCACCTTCCGCGCCTCCTACCTCGACGGCGACCAGGACTGGCCCTGGATGTCCGACTACACCGTCGAACTCACCCGGCCCGGCACCCGCGCCCTCACCCTCTGGGCCACCCTGCGCCACCTCGGCCGCTCCGGCGTGGCCGACCTGCTCCAGCACTACCAGGACCTCGCCCGGTACCTGCGCCGACGCGTCCGGGAACACCCCGCACTGGAACTGTGCACCGACGGCCCGCTGCCGGTGGTCTGCTTCCGCCTGGCCGCCGGCTACGACACGGGCCGTCCGGACTCACAGGCGGACCTCCACACGGCGCTGGCCTCACACGTCCAGGCCCGCGGCCGCGCCTACCTCGCCACCGTCCGCCACGACGGCGAAACGGTCCTCCGCGCCTGCGTCTGCAACTACCTCACCACCACCGACGACGTGGACACCCTCCTCCAGGAGGTCCAGACCGCCGCCGACCACCTCTGGTGAGGCTCTCCGAAAACGGCCCCCTGCTTCGGACGACCTGAGAGTTACCCGCCCTGATTCCCACCCCGACATGGCGGCCTGAGGAACTGCTGCCGTCCCCCGAGGCCTCCTGGCCGGTACGGACCGAGCGCGGGGTCCCCGGCGGCGGCCAGCATGTTCTCGACGAGGTCGGCAGCACGCGGGGGGTCGCCTTCGGCCCGGGCGGCGGCCTGCAACCGCTTGGACCGGTCGGCGCGTTCCGGATCCGCGACCAGGTCGCTCAGCGCCGCGCGAAGGGTCTCGGCATTGGCGTCGGCGGTGTCCACACGGCGGGCGACGCCGAGTTCCACGAGCCGGTCGGCGTTCATGAACTGCTCGGCTCCCTGCGGCACGGCGATCATGGGCACGCCCGCGAGGAGCCCTTCGCCGCAGCCGCCCATGCCGGCGTGGGTGACGAAGGCGTCGGCCTGTTCGCAGCAGGTGAAGTCGCCGACCTCGATCAGCGGCGACGTCACCAGCGGCTTGAGCAGAACCACGCGCGGGTGCTCGGGCATCGGGTGGAGCACGGTGGGGTCGACGGGAACGGGCTGCATCGCGGAGGCGGTTCCTCTCCGGTGGGGGTGCGGCCCGGGTACGGCAGGAACGGGCCACGGGATGATCGTGGTCTAGTGCGCGCTGTTCGCGGATGCCTCGCCCACGGCGGTGACCGCATCCGGGCCGGTGGAGGGCTGCGGCGTCGCGGAGCCTTCCGGGGGCTCGGACCTCGCCAGCCACAGGCCGGTGAACACGGCGGCGGCCAGGGTTACGGTGCCGGCTGCGAGGAAGGCGCTGTCGAGGCCGGTCTCGAAGGAGGCGCCGCCGGACTGCCGGGTGCGGACGACGGCTCCGAGTACCGCCACGCCGAGCACCGCCCCGATCTGCCGGGTGGTGCTGCTGATGCCTGACGCGAGGCCGCCTTCCTGTGAGCTGACCGCCTGGATGGCGGCTCCCGTCAGTGGGGACATCGTCAGGGCGAAGCCGATGCCGACGACTGCCAGCCGCCACCACACGTTCCCGTAGCCGGTGTCGGCGTGCACCAGGCCGAGCGCCTGCAGTCCCAGGCCGGCCAGGGCCAGGCCGGTGGTCACCACGACTCGGAAGCCGTACCGGGCGGCGAGTCGGCCCGCGTACGGGCTGACGACCACCATGGCGAGGGATACCGGCAGGGTCTGCAGGCCGGCGCGCAGCACCGAGCTTCCCTGGACGTATACGAAGAACTGGGAGAAGAAGAACGACGAACCCATGAGCGCGAACCCCACCACGACCATGGCGGTGTTGGACACGGTGAACAGGCGCTGCCGGAACAGCCTCAGCGGCAGCATCGGCGCGGAGCGACGCGCTTCGACGGCGACGAAGGCTGCGAGGAGGATCACCGCGGCGGTGAAGCTGCCCAGGATCACGGGCGACGTCCAGCCGCGGGCGCCGCCCTCGATCAGTCCGCAGGTCAGTGCCCCCACTCCCAGAACGGACAGCACCGTCCCCGGGACGTCGATCGCGGGGGCACTCGGATTGCGGGTCTCCTCAAGGCTGCGCAGACCGACCAGCAGCAGGACCACGCCGATGGGCAGATTGACCAGGAAGATGGCGGGCCAGCCGAAGGCGTCCGTCAGCACGCCACCGGCCACGGGGCCCGCGGCCAGGCCGATTCCGCTGAATCCGGCCCACAGTCCGATCGCCCTGATGCGTTCCTGCGGCGCGGGATGGGCGGCGGCGAGCAGGGCGAGCGAGGCGGGGCTCAGTGCCGCGGCCCCGACGCCCTGCAGCACCCGGCCGGCGACCAGCCAGCCGAGCGAGGGCGCGAGGCTGCACAGCACCGACGCGGCGGTGAACACCGCCACGCCGGTCAGGTACACCCGCTTGCGGCCGAACCGGTCGGCGAACACGCCGCCGGACAGCAGGAGCATGGCGACCAGCAAGACGTACGCGTCGACGATCCACTGCAGACCGGTCAGCCGGGTGTGCAGCCGGTGCTGCATGTCAGGCAGCGCCGCTCCGACGATCGTGTTGTCGAGCAGGACCATGAACTGCCCCAGGCAGGTCACCGTGAGCAGCACGGCCCGGCCTGGTCGACTGCCTACGGCCGCAGGCGATGCCGCCATGGGGATTCCTCTCGGTCGCCGGTTGCGCCCGGCCGCGGTCGACGCGGGTGGCGATACGCCCGGGCGCTCTAAAGCAGTCAGTGACTGCGTTAGGAGACTGTAGGAGAGGGTGGCCCGCAAACGCAAGTCATGACTGCGTTAAGGTGGGGGCATGAACGAGCGACAGCGAGCCCGACGGCCCGGCGGGCGCAGCGCGCGCATCGGCGCGGAGGTGCACCAGGCCGTCACCGACCTGATCAGTGAGCGCGGCTACGGCAACTTCACCGTCGGCGAGGTCGCAGCCCGCGCGGGCGTGGCCGACAGCAGCATCTACCGCCGGTGGGGCAGCCTGGAATCCCTGCTCACCGACGTGGCGCTCACCCGCCTCAATGCGCAGTCGCCGATGCCCGACACCGGCAGCCTGACCGGCGACCTGCGCACCTACGCGGCCAACGTGGCCCGCGAGATCACCGGACCGGACGGTCTGGCGGTGATACGCCTGGCCGTCGCCCTGTCGAACAACGGTCCGCAGGGCCTGCAGGCCGGTAACGACCTCCGCGTCGAACGCATGCGGCAACTGCAGTCCATGCTCGATCGCGCCGGCGAACGTGGCGAGCACGCACCCGACGCGTTGGGCGTGCTGGACCACGTGCTGGCCCCGATGTACATCCGCGTCCTGTTCGGCATGGAGCTCACGCCGGATTACGTCGACGGGCTGGTCGACCGGATTCTGTGACCTCGCACCGGTCCCCTTCCTCGGACCCCGGGCCCGGGTCAGGGCGCCAGCACAACTCTGCCGAACACCTCCCCCGCGTCCATCCGTCGGTGGGCCAGCGCCGCCTGGTCCAGGGGCAACACCTCGTGCACGACCGTGCGCAGGTCCCCGCGCGCAGCATCGGCGAACTGCGACGACCGCACGCTCTGCCGGTCGGGACGGGGCACGGTGTCAGAGCTGAAAGTGGCGAACGACAGCGACTTGCGGAAGGCGTCCATGAGCCGCGTGCCGAAGTCCGCCGGGGGCTGCCCGCCCACCACGCCGACGGCCACGAACCGCCCGTTGGGGTTCAGCCTGTCCAGGAAGAGGGGAAGCTGCGGGCCTCCCACGACGTCGATCACCACGTCGAAGCCCGCCGGCGCGTCCGGGCCGCCCTCGCCGGTGCGGTCGAGGACATGGGTGGCGCCCAGGTCCCGCAGGCGGGCGCCACGGTCGACCGACGAGGTGGTGACCGCCACCGCGCTCGCGCCACGCCCGGCTGCGAGCTGGACCGCCGTGATCCCGATGCTGCCCGCCGCACCGCGGACGAGCACCGTCTCCCCGGGCGTGAAACGGGCCCGTTCCAGGGCGAAGTGGGCGACCACGCCGGAGCCGCCGAGGGTCACCGCGTCGGCGCCGGTCAGATCGTCGGGCAGCGCAAGGACGTCCTCGACCGCGGCGACGGCCTGCTCGGCATACCCGCCGGACAGGCCGGTGAACGCCCACACCCGCCGCCCGATCCACGCGGGGTCCACGCCCTCTCCCACCGCGGCAATCCTTCCCGCGACCTCGCTGCCCAGGAGGTGGCCCTCCCGGAAGCCGTACGCGGCAAGCGTTCCCCGGCGGATCACGGCGTCCACGCCGCCCACCCCGATCGCCTCCGTGGCGATCCTCACCTGCCCCGGGGCGGGAACGGGCACGGGCACCTCGACGACCTCCATCCCGTCGGGGTCGCCGAACGTCCTGATCACGACGGCTTTCATCTCTGCTCCTCGGGTCGGTTGAGGGACGGTTCGCGGTTGCTGCGGACGTGGCTCTCGAACCGGCCCCCGAAGCGGGCCGTCACCGGTGAAGTGTCGAACCGGGGCCGCAGCACCGCCATCGGACCGTAACGGACGCCCCCGTCCGTCTGGCTAAAGTGAGAACCGATGACCAGCCGATTGCCTCAGACCATGCGCACCGACGCCCGCGACAACCGGGCCCGCATCCTGGACGCCGCCCGCACGGTGTTCGGCGAGCAGGGCCTGAGCGCACCCATGCGCGAAGTCGCCCGGCACGGGAGCGTCGGCCCCGCCACGCTGTACCGGCACTTCCCGACCAAGCAGGCACTGGTCGTGGAGACCTTCGCCGAGCAGCGGCGAGCCTGCCGGGCCGCCGTCCGCGACGCTCTTGCGGATCCGGACCCGTGGCACGGATTCCGGAACCTGGTCGAGCGGATCTGCGAACTCCACGCGCACAGCCGGGGATTCGCCGACGCCTTCATGACGGCCTTCCCCGAGGCCATGGACTTCGCCGCCGACCGGGAGCAGACACTGCGCGCGGTCGGCGAACTCGCCCGACGCGCGCAGAAGACCGGCCGGCTGCGCCCCGACTTCGTCATCGACGACCTGGTCCTCATGCTCATGGCCCACCGGGGCCTCCAGGACGCGCCGCGTGCGGCCCGGGTCACGACTTCCCGCCGCTTCGCCGCCTACGTGATCGAGGCGTTCCGCGCCGCACCGGGGACGGCAGCGCCCGCGCCACTGCCGCCGGCACCGCGCCTGCGGCCCGGCACGCCCGGCACGCCCGACTCGCCCGGCACGCCGTAGAAGCCGGTACCCGGAGGTCCGTTGGCGCCGCTTTGTCGGCCTCACTCGCCGTCCTCGCGCGCCGCCCCTGGTCCGTCACCCCCGGGTGCGGGGGCCGTCAGCAGCCCCCGCACCCGGCGGACGGGCGGGGGGTCACCCCTGGGCGGCCTTGGCCAGGCCGTCGCGGACGTCGTCGAGGTTCATGACCGGGATGAAACTCACCTTGGCGCCCAGTTCCGTGAAGAAGGGTTCGGCGATCGAGGGAATGTCCGACGCCTCGTCCAGGTCGAAGACGATGAATCCGGTCCTCCGGCCCTCCTGGGCGCCGAAGTACGCCGCCTCCGGCCGCAGCCGCCCCACGGCCGTCTGCATGAACTCGGTCAGCCTGTCGTCCTCGATGAGCTTGTTCGCCTTCTCCGTATCCATCTGGACGGTCAGCAACATCCTCATGGCTTCTCCACTCCCACTGGCGTCTACGGCGTCCTGCCTGACCATGCTGTGCGGGGCTGGGCGCCGCTGCCTTCGGAGTGGGCCATCGGTGCACGACCGGCGCTCGCGGGCGTGCCCGGGGGCCGCCACCCTGCCGGGTGACGGCCCCTGGTGTCGTCCGTCTCCGAGCGAGGTCCGGGCTCAGGCGGCCACAGGGACAGGGAAGTCAGCCGACCTCGGTGGCGGCCTGCCGGACGGCCCGGTCGATGTCGTCCGGGCTCACGTCGAGTTCCTTGGCGATCTGCTTCTCGGCCTTCAGCGCGGCCTTGTCGATGGCCTGCGCGAGGGTGCTCGCGCCGACGACGACGAGGGCGGCCTGCCCCTGGTCGATGATCTCGCCGAACTCCTTGACGTCGGCGCGGGACATCCCGCGCCACAGGTGGCCGCCCACGCCGCCGACGGCGGCGCCCACGGCGGCGGTGCCGATGACCGCCGGGGGGAACAGCAGGCCGACGACGGCACCGGCCGCGGCGCCGCCCCACGCACCGTGGCGGGTGGCCGTCTCGTCCTTGTTGACGTGGACCTTGCCGTTCTCGTCCTTGGTGACCACGGAGGCGTCGTAGGTGCCGACGGCACCGGCCTCGTGCAGTTCCTTGACGATGTCGTAGTCGGCGCGCGCCGCGGCCTCGCTCGGGTAGGTGCCGATGAAGATGAACACGGAGTCGGTCTTGCTCATGGTGCCTTCCTGGGTCGTGTACGCCTCGCCGTGGGGGACACGACAGAGAGGTCGGGAGTCGCCTTCCGGGCGACCTCGGATCGGCTACGGGTGATCAGGTGAGGATCCTGGACTTGGCCTTGGCGAACTCCTCGTCCGTGATCTGGCCGGCAGCGCGCAACTCCGCGAGTTTGGCCAGTTGCTCCGCCGTGGAGGTCTGACCGGTGGTGGCCGCCGTCTGCTGCACGTAGGAGCGGAACTGCTCCTCGCTCTGCCGGGCCTTGCGCATCTCGCGTTCACCCATGCCGCGGCCGCGGGCGATGAGGTAGACGAAGATGCCGAGGAAGGGCAGCAGGACGACGAACACGGCCCAGCCGGCCTTGCCCCAGCCGCTCAGCGAGTCGTCGCGGAAGATGTCGGCGATGACCCGGAAGAGCAGCATGAACCAGAGGATCCACAGGAAGATCCAGAAGATGCTCCAGAAGACGTTCAGCAGCGGGTAGTCCGCCGCGAGGTTGACCGAGGTCGTCATCGGTGGGGTTCCTTCCTGGTCTGACGGGCCGGAGCAGCACCACCCGGTAGTCCGCGACCCCGGCCTGCCGGAATCCCGCCCGGACTGCCCGGACTGCCCGGACCGCCCGGACCGACACGCCCGGCAGCCCAGCCAGGTCGGCGTTCACCCGGTGCACCAGGTCCAGGTGGTCGTTCACCCTTCCCGGCGGAGTCGGCGTTCGGGATCCCGTCGGCGAACCTCAGCGCACCGATCCGTGTCCGCACCACATCGGGCGTCGTCACCGACGGCGGGGACTGGGCGAAATCAGTCATGCCCACATGCTGTGCGCGGCCCGCGGCTCGCGCATCCGGCCCGAACCCGATGGCCTCGCCGGGTCCGGAGCGGGGTGGAACCGGCCCGGCACGGCGGGGTGAAGGCCGGCAGGCCCGCCCGGCTTCCATACGCCCAGGTGATGGCGCCCCCGCCGGGTCGGCTCCGGACGGGCCTGGCCGACAGCGAGCCGCCTGACGGCCGGGCCGGGCCCGGCCCGGCGGGCACGGCCGCCCGGGTGACGCCCGGCACCCGCAGGCACGCGCCGGCGCCGCCGCCGGGGTCACGGTCGTCGACGTGGACCGTCCCGACCGGCCCAGGAGTGGGCCACGAGGACGGAGCGAAACAGGCAGAGGCGGTCCGCCGACCGGGTCGGCGGACCGCCTTGCCCTACAGGATCAGTAGGACAGATCGCCCTGCCCCTCGATCACACGGCCCGCGATGTACAGGTCGCCGGCGGAGTCGAGGATGGCGATCACCTTCTTCTCGGTTCCGTGGAAGGTGCTGAACACGATCCTGTCCCCTTCCTGACTGGTGGAATGGTTCGTGTTCACCGAGAGCTCGATTCCGAGCGGCGAGCTGATGACCACGTCCTGCTTTCCGGCATCCGAGAACTTCGGGCTGGGCCGCAGGCTGATCCGCCCGTGCGTGTCGCCCTCTTCCCAGTCCGTTGCCACGCCGAGATCCACGTCAGGCATAATTGGTCCCCCCTCGATATTCGGCGGTACCGCGCTTCCCGCCCCGCGACCGCACGACCAGCGCAGGCGCAGGCGAAATGCACACCCCGCACCTCATTTGGCGTTCCCGGCCCCGCGCCGTACACCGGCCACGACGGGGGTCGAGCACGAGGCTCAACTTATGCCCGCCGGGCCGGCGATGTCACTAGTAAGAATTAGCACCACCCGCCCTTCGGCTTGATCTTGCTTTACCGCAAAGGCCCCCTCTGGAACCCACCCGTCCCACACACACCAATATGCCGGTGGGAGGACGCACCCGATCGGTTGCACGCCTTCGATAAAAGAGCCGGCATGACTGCAGCTGACCGAAAACAGCACCACCCGTCGCAGTTCCGACGCAACTCCCGTGACAGCGGCCCCTTTCCCGTCCCGGGCCGAGGTGCCCGCCGGATGAAGAGCACCAGGACGCAGCCTCCGCACCAGGACCCGGGCCGGGGGCGGGGCGGCCCGGCGGACGTCCACGGATCGGAAGGACGTCACCAGTCCGAGTTGGTCGCGCCCAGACTCAGCAGGACCTGGTCGAAGGTGTTGCCGTCGTTGTCATCGGTGTACGACATCGCGAGTGTGCCGAACGGGGAGGACGCCACCGCGACCTGCTCCTGTCGACCGGTCGTGACCTGGCTGACGGACTGGGCCGGCAGCCGGCCGGCGAAGGTGCCGTCGGGGTTGAGGCCCCTGGCCCAGACCGCGGGATCGGTGCCGGCGACGCTCCAGCCGACCACGGCGTCGCGCTGGTCGTCGATGCCGACCGTGGGGTTGCCTGCTCCGGCTGCGCCGGAGATCTCGACCTCGGCCGAGCCCGGGGTGCCGGTCGCGGTGAACGACCGGGCCCAGACGCCACGGGTGCCGGTGTGATCGGACTCCCATGCCACGGCGAAGTCGCCGTTGAAGGCGGCGGCCACGGACGGGCGTTGCTGCTGCCCGCCGCCGAGGCTGTTGGCGCTGCGGCGGGTGAGTGCGACGGCCCCGTTCGCCTTGGCCAGCTTCACCAGGCCGATCTGGTAGAGGCCGTTGCCGTCGGTGTCCTCGTCCCAGACGACGACGGCGTCGCCCGAGGCGGAGGTCGCGACGTCGGGGTTGTGGTGCGCGCCGCCGGCCGCGTTGACCGTCACCTCGTAGGCCTTCGTCGTGGTCCCGGTGAACCCGGCGGCCTTCACCGTCGCCGCCGCGGTGCCCTGGGTGTCCTCCCACACCACGGAGAACGCGACCGCGCCGGTGCTGTTGGGCGCGCCGTCCGGATCGACCGCGACGCGCGGACGGGTCTGCTGGCCGTCGGCGCTCGCGTTGGCCCGACCGGAGCCGAGGACCGCACCTGCCGGGGAGAGCACACGGTAGGTGATGTTGTAGAGCCCGTTGCCGTCCGGGTCCTCCGCCCACACGACGACGGCGTTGCCCCGGTCGTCGAGTCCCACGTCGGGCTGGAGATGCCGCCAGGCCGTGCCCGCGGTCCCGCCCGCCGAGAGCTTCGCCTCGTAGGCCGAGACGCCGTTGCGGTACATCCGCACCCACACGTCGCTGTGCGCGTCGTCGCCGGCGCCGGTCGAGTCGCGGTCGTCCTCCCAGACCACCGCGACGTCGCCGGGGCGGTCGGCCGCGATCGAGGCGGAGTCCTGGTCACCGGTGGAGTCGCTGTTCGCGGTCACCCAGGACGAGGGCCCCACCGCCGAGGCCGGGACGGCCATGGCGAGGACAGCGGCGAGGCCGGCGATGGCCGCGCCGAGTATCGAGAGCTTACGCATCGGCCAACCCCGGCTTTCCGTCGTGGATGACAAAGGTCCGGGCGGTGGTCGCCGCCGCGCCGTGCTCGGTCACCGTCGCCACCGACCGGAAGTCGGCTGTGAGCTGCGACGGCGTGATGCGCGTGCGGACGTAGCCGCGCCGCTCGGAGTAGAAGCGCTGATGCGGGTTGAGCGATCCGTTGGGGATCGTCGTGGTGGCGGTTCCGTTGCCGCCGCTGGTGACGGAGGTGCAGACGAGCTCGGAGCCGATCGTCGCCGACGACGGATCGGCGTAGTCGGCCTTGAGGTCGTTGGCCCACGAGGTGTGCACGTCACCGGTGAGGACGACCGGGTTGCGTACGGCCCGGTCGATGATGCCCTGCTGGATCCGCGCCCGGCCGGCCCGGTACCCGTCCCAGGCATCCATGTTCATCGCGCCGGACGCGTTCACGTCGCGGGCGAAGAAGATCTGCTGGCCGATGAGGTCCCAGGTGCTCAGGTGCCGGCCGAGTCCGTCGAGCAGCCAGGCCTCCTGGGCCGCACCGGTGACCGAACGGTTGGGTAGATCGGCGTCGGCGCAGACCTTCATCCCGTCGCCGCAGGCCTGGTCGTCGCGGAACTGACGGGTGTCGAGCATGTGGAACGTGGCGAGGGTGCCCCAGCGGACCCGGCGGTAGAGCTGGATGCTGTTGCCGGAGGGCATCGCGGCGGCCCGCAGCGGCATGTTCTCGAAGTAGGCCTGGTACGCGGCCGTGCGTCGCGCGGTCCACTGGGCCGCCGTCAGCGAGGGGCTGCTGTCGGCGCGGACCATGTCGGCGTAGTTGTTCTCCACCTCGTGGTCGTCCGGCACCACCAGCCAGGGCGCGATCGCGTGTGCGGCCTGGAGGTCCGGGTCGCTGCGGTAGAGCGCGTAGCGGCGGCGGTAGTCGGCCAGCGACACGATCTCGCTGCCGAGGTGCTGGCGCACGCCCCCGGAGGTGGCGCCGCCCTCGTAGATGTAGTCGCCCAGGTGCAGGATCAGGTCGGGGCGGTCGTCGGCCATGCGGCGGTAGGCGGTGTAGTAGCCCTGCTCGTAGTGGGCGCACGAGGCGAAGGCCATCGTGAAGTCACGCCCGACCGTGGTCGGCGCCGGCGCGGTGCGGGTCCGGCCCACCGGGGAGATGAATCCCTGGGCCCGGAACCGGTAGTAGTACTCCGAGTCCGGGGCGAGTCCACCGGCCAGCACGTGCACCGCGTGGGCCTGGGCGTAGCGGGCGGTGACCGTACCGGAGCTGACGAGGGTGGTGAAGTTCTGGTTGGTCGACACCTGCCAGTCGACGGCGACGTCGGCGTTGGGCATGCCGCCCTGACCGTCCGCGTTGGTCGGCGTGGGAGCCAGGCGCGTCCAGAGCACCACACTGCTGTCGTCCGGTTCCCCGGAGGCGACGCCGAGCGTGAAGGGGAAGGGCGTGGAGGCGGCGGCCGACGGCTGGGCCATCGCCCCGAGTTGGAGCGCAACGGTGCTCGCGGTGGTGAGTCCGCCCAGGATGAGGGTGCGGCGACGTAAGTTGCTCATGGCCGCCCATGCTCACGGACGCGGGTGAACTCCCGCCCCCGCGATGGGGACGGTCAAGTGACTTGGCGACGTAGAGAGTTGGTCAGACAGCCTGGGCCGGGCCGGGACCTGCGGTGTGCCGCCCGGTCCGGACCGTCACGGGAGGACGGTCCGGACCGGGTCCGTACGGCCTGTGGAGAACTCAGCCGAGGGTGGTGGGGACGCCCGGGGTGAGCCAGTGCAGGTGGTCGGCGAGGTCGGCCTGTTCGAAGGCGGTGACGACGTCCTCACGGCCCCGGGAGAAGTGTGCCCAGGACGCGTAGTGGACGGGGATGACGCTCTTCGCGCCGAGCGATCGGACGAGTGCCACGCCCTGGGCGCCGTCGAGGGTGATCGGCAGTTCGCCGATCTCGTCCACCTGGGCGGCGCCGAAGTGGAGGACGGCGGTGCCGATCGCGAAGCGCCTTCCGATCTCGTCGAGTTCGTCGAAGTAGACGGTGTCGCCGGAGACGTAGAGCGCTTCGTCCTCGCCGGGCTGCTCCACGACGAAGCCGATCACGTCTCCGGCGTGCAGGCCCGGGGTGGCCGTGATGCGCAGGCTCTCCGTACCGCGGGTTATCTCGTGGCTCGCCCACGGATCGAGTCCTACGGCTCCCTCGCCGATCCGGCCGGCGCCGCTGCCGGTGGTGAGAACGGTCCGTCCGGCGAGCAGCGCTCGGCCCGCGTCGTCCAGGTTGTCGGGGTGCTCGTCGTGGCTCAGCAGGACGGCGTCGATGGCGGGCAGTTCGTCAACCGTCAGGGCGGGGCCGACGGTGCTGTTCAGGGTGACCGTGCCGAACCGGTACTGCGCCGGGGCCGGATCGAAGACCGGGTCGGTCAGCAGCCGGAATCCGCCGATCTCCAGCAGGACGGTGGCGGTGCCGATGTGGGTGACGGTGATCTTCACGGTGTTCTCCTGAGGTGGGGTACGGGCTGCGGCGCGGTGCCGTGGCGGTGGGTCAGTGCGCGTGCTCGGCCTGCAGCATCCAGTGCTGCTTCTCCAGTTCACCGGTGACCACGATGAGCAGGTCCTGGGTGACCGGGTCCGCCGTCGTGGTGTCCTCGATGCGCCGGCGCATCCGGTCGACGAGGGTGCTCATCGAGGCGGTCACCAGGTCGAGGGCCGCGGAGTCCTTGATCCAGCCGGCCGGGAAGGCGGGGAGCCCGCTGGTGGCGGTGACGGTGGCCGGGCGGCCGTCCGGCGGGCTGCCGATGGTGGCGGCCCGTTCGGCCAGCACGTCCGAGAAGTCGCGTGCTGTGACGACCAGTTCGTCCAGCTGCTCGTGCAGGGAGCGGAAGCGCGGGCCGAAGAGCGCCCAGTGGGCCTGTTTGGCGTTGAGCGAGAGGTCGAGCAGGTCGACCAGGGCGCCCTGCAGCGCCTGTGCGGTGACTGCCCGGTCGGACTCGGCGAGGGGGCCGGTGACGATCGTCATGGGAGTGCTCCGGTCGTGTCGGGTGGCTGCCCGCCGGGGACCGGCCGTGGTGGGCCTGTCCCCCGGCGGGCGAGGCGGCTGTCAGCCGTCGGCGGCGTCGAGGACGAGGTCGGTGACGGCGCGGGGGTGGCTGATCATCGCGGCGTGGGAACTGTCGATCTCCACGGTGCGGGCGTGCGCGCGGGCGGCCATCGCCCGCTCGGCCTGCGGGGGGATCGTCCGGTCGTTGCGGGCCACCAGGTACCAGGACGGGATCGTCCGCCAGGCGGGGACGGCTGCCGGCTCCAGAAGGGTGGCGAACGCGGCCGGGCGCTGCGCCGCGGCGAGCTGGGCGGCCTGCGCGGCGGGCAGGTCCTGGGCGAAGAGCTGACGGAAGTACGCGGGGTCGAGGTAGGCGTCGGCGTCGCCCGGCGCCGCGCCGGGGAAGGGCCGGGCGATCACGTGCTGGAGGAGTTCGGAGGTGCCGCCGCCGAGCTCGGTGGCCTGGGCGACGCTCTCGCCCTCGGCGGGGGCGTAGGCCGCGATGTAGACGAGGGCCTTGACGGCGGGGTTGCCGGTGGCGGCACCGGTGATGACCGCCCCGCCGTAGGAGTGGCCGACGAGCACCACCGGTCCGCTGACGGTGGCGAGGAACGACGTGAGGTACGCGGTGTCCCCGGTCAGGCCGCGCAGCGGGTTGGCGGGGGCGAGGACGGTGTAGCCGCGCTTCTGCAGGGACTGGATGACGGTGTTCCAGCCGGAGGCGTCGGCGAAGGCGCCGTGCTCCAGCACGATGGTGGGCCTGACCCGGGCAGGGTCGTGGGCCGGGGTGCCCGATGCCGCGGCGGGGACCGCGGTCAGGCCGAGGAGGAGCAGGGCGCCGAGTACGGCGGCACGGCCGGATCGGGGTGCCGTGCGCCTGGTGCGGGGGTTCATGGGTCTTCCTCGGAATCGCGGGGAGGGATCGGGATGCAGCTGGTGACGGATCACTTGACGAAGCGTTCGACGAAGGCGAGGGCGGTGGCGGCGACTTCGCGCCAGCCGGAGTCGATGGTCAGCGAGTGGCCGCGCCCCGGGATCTCGGTGAACTCGGTGAGTCCGGGGTTGCGCTGCTGCCGCTTGTAGGCCGCGGCCGAGATCGCGTGCGGGACGGTGTGGTCCTTCTCGCCGGAGACGATCAGCAGCGGTCCGCGGTCCGGGTTGTCGGTGTCGGCCTTCGCCTCCGTCCAGGGGTTGAAGTTCGCCGTCGCGGCCTGGAACAGCGGAGCCCCGGGCGCGGGCACGGCGTAGGCCTCGTGGAGGTGTCGGGCCTCCTGCTCGCCGACCGCGTTGGCGAAGGCGTAGCGGAACTGCTCGTAGGTGAGCGGGACGGCACGGTGGCGGTTGGCCGGGTTGCCGAGCACGGGGAGGGAGGAGCGCAGGGCCGAGATCGGGAGCGGCAGGACGCCGCGGAAGGGGGCGGCGTCAATGGCGACGGTGGCTGCCGACAGGCCGCGTCCGGCGATGATCTGGGCGAGGAGTCCGCCGAAGGAGTGGCCGATGACGGCGGGCTTGCGGTCGAGGCGGGCGATGACGGCGCCGTAGTGGTCGGCGACCTGCCCGACGGTCTTGTTCGCGAACACCTCGGGGTGGGCGGCGGCCTCCTCCACGGTGTCGGGGTCGTCGGGCCATCCCGGGGAGAGCGGTGTGTAGCCGGCGGCCTCGAAGAGTGCGGCCCAGCGGTCCCAGCTGGCGGGCAGCAGCCACAGGCCGTGGATGAAGACCACGGGGGTGCGCCCGGAGGCGTTGGCCCGCTCGATGTCGGCCAGGGTCGGGGCGGGAATCAGGGGTGCGGGATCGGACATGGCTGCTCCGTGAGGTGTGGATCCGTGAGGTGGGAAAGAGCCCGGGAGGGGCGGATGTGTGCGGCGAAGGCTGCCGGCAACGGGTCGCCGTGGGCCGGTGCGCGGGGAAGGCGGCCGGCAACGGGTCGGCCGTGGGCCGGCGGCGCGGGCCGGGTGTGGGCCGGGTGTGGGCCCGGGCGGCTGTTCTCGGCCCGCGCCGCCGGATCTGCTGCGGTCGTGCTCAGGAAGCGATGAAGGCGAGCAGGTCGGCGTTGAACGCCTTCTCGAAGTCGCCGACCAGGCCGTGCGGCGCGCCCGGGTAGGTCCTCAGGACTGCGTTCTTGAGGAGCTCGACGCTCTGCAGGGCGGCGGCCTGGATGGGGACGATCTGGTCGTCGTCGCCGTGGGCGACCAGGACGGGGACGTCGATGCTCTTGAGGTCCTCGGTGAAGTCGGTCTCGGAGAAGGCCTTGATGCAGTCGAGCGCTCCCTTGATGCCGACCTGCATGCCCATCAGCCAGAACGCGTCGCGCAGGCCCTGGGAGACGGCGGAGTCTTCGCGGTTCGCGCCGTAGAAGGGGGTGCTGAGGTCCTGGTAGAACTGCGAGCGGTCGGCGGTGACCCCGGCGCGGATGCCGTCGAAGACCTCGATCGGGGAGCCCTGCGGGTTGGCTGCGGTCCTGAGCATCAGCGGCGGGACCGCGCCGAGCAGGACGGCCTTGGAGACGCGGGCGCTGCCGTGCCGGCCGAGGTAGCGGGTGACCTCGCCGCCGCCGGTGGAGTGGCCGACCAGGACGGCGTCGGTCAGGTCGAGCTGTTCGATGAGCTCGGCGAGGTCGTCGGCGTACTGGTCCATGTGGTTGCCGTCCCAGGTCTGGGCGGAGCGGCCGTGGCCGCGCCGGTCGTGGGCGACGGCGCGGAACCCGTGGGAGGCGACGAGGTTGGCCTGGCTGTCCCAGGCGTCGGCGTTCAGCGGCCAGCCGTGGCTGAAGACGACCGGACGGCCGTTGCCCCAGTCCTTGTAGAAGATCTCGGCGCCGTCGCGGGTGGTGATGGTGGGCATGGTGTACCTCCGTTGGGTGCGGGTGGTGGTTCCGGCCGGTCGGCCCGGGTGCTGCCACCCGGGCCGGCCCGCCGTGTTCCGGTGGTCCGAGTCTGTTGTACGGCGGGTGTTCTGAGCTTGGGTCAACCGACTCACCTGCGGCGGGTTGAGTCGTCGTCGGCGCGCTCAGTCGTCCGCCCGCGGGGTGGCCGCCGGCCCGGCAGGACGGGCCCGATATCCTCGGCGGCGCTGGTCATCAGGGGTGGTGCGCAGTCCCGGGCAGGCGTGACAGGGGCGGAAGGGCTGGTGTGCGGTGCTCGTACTCGACACGGCGGAGCTGCCGAGCCGGGATCGTGCGGAGGCCGTGTTCGCCGCGATGCTGACCGCCACGCCGGCCTGTCGGCTCGTTCACTGGGATCCGGATGCCGTCCTGCGGGCGCGGATCGACCTGTGGGACTTCGGCGGGGTGTTCCTGTGGCGCCACGAGGGGTCGGGCGTGCGGATGACGCGTACCGCGGCGCACATCCGCCGCGACGCCCCCGAGACGGTGGCGATCGCCCTGCAGGAATTCGGCCGTGCCCGGCGGATCCAGGCCGCGCACACGGCGGACCTGCGCCGCGGCGACCTCCTGCTGTCCGACCTGACCGCGCCCTACGACTACGCGTGGAGCGGGGTCGGCGCCGCCAGCGCGCTGTCGATCCCCTACGAGCGGCTGGGGCTGCCGGTGGACCTGGTGCGCCGGGCCGTGCCGCTGCTGTGCACGAGCAGCCTGTACGGCTTCGTCCGCGACCACCTGGCCCGGTTGGCCGCCGACGCGGACGTGCTCGGTGCCGATGCCGGGGCGTCCGGTCTGGGGGAGGCGAGTGTCTCGCTGGTGCGCGCGCTGCTCGTGTCCGCCGCCCGCCACGACCCGCAGGCCCGCCCGGCGCTCGCGGAGACCCTTCCGGTGCGGATCCACGCCTACATCGACCTGCACCTGCGCGACCCGCTCCTGCGGCCCGCCGTGATCGCCGCCGCACACGGCATCTCGCTGCGGCAGCTCTACCGTCTGGTGCAGCCCCCGCACTCGTCCCTGGAGCAGTGGATCATCAACCGGCGGCTGGAGGGCGTGCGCGCCGACCTGGGCCGGCCCGAGAACGGCAGGCGCCCGATCGCGGAGGTGGCGCGTTCCTGGGGCTTCGCCGATCCCTCTCACTTCGGCCGCCGCTTCCGCGCGGCGTACGGCCTCACCCCGCGGGAGTGGCGCCGCCTCCTCACCGAGAACGGGTAGCCGACCCGACGGCGTCGGCTGGCCCGAGCGTGCCGCCCGGGTGCCGTTCTGGCCCCGGCGTGTCGGCGTTCACGGCAAAACGGGCACCGCCGGTCGGAGTGCACCGCTCGTTCCTAGGCTCACCGTGCCAGGTCTCCCGCCCGAGCACCCTTCAGCCGCGGCGGGCCCCGGCCGTGCAGCACCACGCACCACGTCGGAGAGCGCCCATGACCCGTCCACTCCCCTCAGCCCGGCCACTCCCCTCAGCCCGGCCCCGTCCCGCCCCTGTTCCTGTTCCTGTTCCTGCCCCTGTTCCTGCCTCTGCCTCTACCCGGACCGAGCCGTCGGGAGGACCGGCCGCACTCCACGGACGCGACACCGAGATCGCGTTCCTGGAACGCCTGCTGGACCTCCTGCAGCAGGGCGAGGGCGCCGCTGTCGCCATCGGCGGGACCGCCGGCACCGGCAAGTCCGCCCTGCTGGCCGCGGTCCGCGACAGTGCGGCGCAACGGTCCATGACCGTGCTCTGCGCCGCGGGCGCCGCATCGGAGAGCAAGCTGCCCTTCGCGGCTCTCCACCGGCTCCTCCTCCCCCTGTGGTCCGATCCCTGCCGGGCCGCCCCGGACACGGTGCGCACCCTGCGCGCCGCCGTCACGGTCGGCGCCCGGCCGGACGACCGGCTCAAGGTGGCGCACGCGGTCCTGAAACTGCTGACCGGCTGCGCCGCCCGCACACCCGTGGTCGCGATCCTCGACGACGCCCAGTGGATCGACGGCCCGACGGCCGAGGTGTTGGCCTTCGTCGCCCGGCGGATCGGCCGGGCGTCCCTCCTGCTGCTGACCGCGGCCCGACCCGGCAACAACGGCAACGCCGGCGTACCGGACGACGACATGCCCTTCCTGGACCTTCGGGACCTCGACGACACCGCGGCCGCCTCGCTGCTGGACTCACTCCCGCAGCGGCCGCCGCCGACGCAGCGCGCCCTCATCCTCCAGCAGGCCGCGGGCAATCCGCTGGCGCTGCTCGAACTGGCCCGGGCGGTCGCCGACGGCGCTGCGACGGCCCGGCTCGAACCGACCGGTCTACTGCCCCTGACGCCCGCACTGGAGCGGATCCACGGCGCACGGCTGCCCGCCCTGGGCGCCACCACCCGGCAGGCGCTCCTGGTCGCCGCTGCCGCCGGCGAGCCGGACCGGGAAGCAGTGCTGGCCGCGGTGCACCTGTGCACCGCGGCCACCGGTGATCTGCCGGGGCCCGAGGCCTGGCAGCCCGCGGAGGAGGCCGGCCTGGTGGTCGTCGAGGACGGCCGGGTGCGGTTCCGGCACCCGCTGGTGCGCTCGGCCGTCTACCAGGGGGCGTCGTTCGCGGCCCGCCGGCACGCCCACCTCGCGCTGGTGGCGGCCCTTGCGGGCAGCCCCGACCGGCAGGCATGGCACCGCTCGGCGGCGGCACTGGGACCGGACGAGGAGATCGCGCAGGACCTGGTCGCCACGGCCGACAGGGCCCGCCGGCGAGGGGGCTACCAAGGGGCCGCGGCCGCGATGAGGCGCGCGGCGGAACTGACCCCGCACGCACCGCTGCGTACCCACCGGCTGCTGGAGGCCGCCGAACTCGCGATGTTCGCCGGCCTTCCGGACGAGGTCGCCGCCATCACCACGCAGGCGGTCGCGAGCGCCGACGACCCGCGGTCACTGAGCGCGGCCTCCATCCGGGCCGGATGGGCGCTGGCCGTCACCACCCGCCACAGCGCCTCGCTCGGCTTCCTGCTGCCGGCGGCCTCCGCAGCGCTCACCGGCGACCCGCAGGACGCGCTCGCCGCGCTGAGCACGGCCGCCACCGTGGTCTACAACAGCGGCGCCCCGCGCCCACGCCGTGAGAGCCTGCGGCTGACCGCCCTGCTCGCTGCGGACACCGGGCACGTGGCGGACCGTCTGTGGGCCCGGGCCGGCTGCGACCCCTTCGGCGACCGCCGGCACCACCTGCAGCTGCTGGCCGAGGGCGCCGCCGAACGGGAGCCCGCGCTGCTGCACCTGATCCTGCTGGGCGCCGGCGCGTGGATCCTCGACGAGACGGACACCTCCCTGCACCTGCTCGGCCAGGCGCAGGACCACCTCCGGCGCATCACCACGGCGGGCACCAACGCGACCCTGTCCGCCGCCCTGGGGCTGGCGCAGTACGAGAGCGGAGCATGGCAGGCCGCCCGGTCGACCTCCGTCGAGGCGTACACGGTGGCACGCGAGGGCGGCCTGGAGATGGCGGCGGCCAGCTCCTGCTCACTGGTCGCGGCCCTGGACGCGGTCCAGGGCGACACCGCACGGGCACGGGCCCGGCTCGCACGGGCCATGATCGGGGTCGAACCCGCCGAGACCCTGGCCATGGCGGTGCGCGCCCGCGTCGTCCTGGCAACGGCGGCGACAGCGGACGGCGACCACTCCGGCGCCTGGGAACAGCTGCGCGGGCTGTTCGCGGGCGACGCCGGTGCGGCCCCGCTGCACTACCACGCCTCCTTCTACGCCGTCGCCGACCTCGCGGCCTGCGCCGCCCGGGTGGACCGCCGGCACGAGGCCCTACGGCTGCTGGAGACGGTCGAGGACCGCCTCCGGGGACGGACGAGCATCCGCCTGGATCTGCTGCTGCACCGGGCGCGCGCGCTGCTGTCCGGCCCGCAGAACGCCGAGGAGCACTTCCTGGCCGCCCTCGACCCGGCCGGCGATCCATGGCCCTTCGAGCAGGCCAAGGCGCGACTGGAGTACGGGGAATGGCTGCGCCGGCGCCGCCGCGTCAACGACGCCCGCCCCGTCCTGGCCGGCGCCCTGGCCGTGTTCGAACGGATCGGGGCCCGGCCCTGGACGGCCCGGTGCACCGCGGAACTGCGGGCCTGCGGCGTGACCCCGCACCGCACCCGCGACCCGCACGAGCGGGCGGAGACCGGCCTCACCGCGCAGCAGCTCCAGATCGCCCGGCTCGCGGCCGAGGGCCTGAGCAACCGGGAGATCGGCGAACGGCTGCTGCTCTCCCCGCGCACCATCGGATTCCACCTGTACCAGGTCTTCCCGAAACTGGGCGTCGCCGCCCGCTCCCAGCTTCAGAAGGCCCTCGCGGAGCACATGCCGCGATGACCGGTCAGATGACCTAAGCACCCCGCCGACCTGAGTCCCAGGATGGACGAGAGGGCTTCGCCCGCCTGCCCGCGCCCCTGCTCCCGGTGGTGAACCCTTGCCCGAGCCCGAACCGACCGCCCGACCGACCCCGCCGATCGCCCGACCGGCCCCGCCTCCGGCAACGGCCACCACCGCCGCCGCCGCCGCCGAGACCCTGTACGGCCGGGAGAACGACCTCGCCCTCCTGGAACACCTCCTGGACCAGGCCCGGCACGGCCGGGGAGGTGCCCTGTCCGTCACGGGAGGAGCCGGACTGGGGAAGTCGACCCTGCTCGCAGCCGCCGCCCGCAGCGCCCGCCGACGCTCGATGACCGTCCTGAGCGCGGCCGGCGTCGAGTCCGAGAGCCACCTGCCGTTCGCCGGCCTGCACCAGCTGCTGCTTCCGCTGCGGGCCGAGGCCGTCCGGCTGGAGCCCCGGCAGCGCCGCGCACTTCGCGCCGCGTTCGCTCTGGAAGACACCGCCCCCGAGCTGTTCGGAATCGCGCTCGCGACCCTCGAACTCCTCTCGGAGGCGGCCGGACACACGCCGGTGCTCCTCATCGCCGACGACACGCACTGGCTGGACCGGCCCACCCAGGACGTCCTGTCGTTCGTCGCCCGCCGACTGGGCGTCGACCCCGTCGTCGTCCTGACCGCCTCCCGCACCAGGGCACCCGCCGCGCACGGCGGCCCCGGGTTCGCCGAACTGCGGCTGCGGTCCCTCGACGACCGCACCGCCCGCGCACTACTCGACACCCACGCACCCCATCTGGCGCCCACCGACAGGGCACTCGTCCTCGACCGCGCGGCGGGCAACCCGCTCGCACTCGTGGAACTGCCCAGGGCCCTGGCCGACGCGGGCCCGGCAGGCCGGCTCCCCGACCTCGTTCCCCTCAACGAGCGGCTGGAGCAGGCGTTCACCGCACGCACCACCACCCTGCCCCGGGCCACCAGGACCCTGCTCCTGGCCGCGGCAGCCGAGGGCGGCTGCGAGCTGGGGCAGCTCCTACGGGCCGCGAGCATCGTCGAGGGCGTACCGGTGGACACCCACGTCCTCCAACCCGCCGTCGACGAGGGCCTCGTGCACCCCGACACCCTCCGGGTGCGGTTCCGCCATCCCTTGATCCGATCCGCCGTCTACGCCCGTGCCGGCGTCGCCGAACGGCTCGCCGTCCACGCCGCCCTGTCCACCGTGCTGGCCCACGACCCGGACCGGCACGTCTGGCAGCGGGCCGCCGCCACCCTCGGCACCGACGAAGGCGTGGTCACCCTCCTGGAGGAGTTCGCCGCCCGCGCCCGGGCCCGCGGTGGCAACACCGCCGCCGTCGGCGCACTCGAGCAGGCCTCCGCACTCACCGCCCTCCCCCCGCGCCGGACCTCACTCCTGCTGGGCGCCGCGGAACTCGCCGCCGAACTCGGCCGCCGCCAAACCGCCGCCGACCTCGCCTCCCGGGCCGACCCCGCCCAGATGGGCCCCGTGGAACGCGCCCGGCTCACCGCCGTCCGCGAGGTCGTCGCACCCGGGCCCATGCGCGACGAGGCGCAGGTCCACACCCTGCTGGAGGAATCCGCACAGGCCCGTGAGGCCGGCCACACCGACCTGGCCGTCCACCTGCTCTGGCGGGCCGCCTCCCGCTGCTGGTGGGGCAACCTGCCGCACCACCTGCGCGAGAGCGTGGCCACCGCCACCGACCCGTTCGATCTGCGGCCCGACGACCCGCGCCTGCTGGCCGTACGCGCCTACGCCCTCCCCGAAACACACGGCACCGCGGCCATGGCCCGCACGGCACAGCTGACACCGGACCGCTCCGACCCCGACGCCGTGCGGTTCCTCGGCAGCACGGCCCTGATCCTCGGGGACTTCCACACCTCCTCCGCCTACATGGCCACCGCCGCCGACAGTTGCCGCTCCCAGGGCCGTCTCGCCCTCCTCGCCCGCACCCTGGGCGCCGGCAACTGGGGCCGCCTGTGGACCGGCGAATGGGACCGCGTCCGCACCGAGAGCGAAGAAGCCGCCGCCCTCGCCGAGGAAACCGGCGAACGGTTCTGGGCCGTGTCCGCCACCACCAACCTGGCGATGCTCGCCGCACTGCGCGGCGAGCACGATCTCGCGGAGACCCTCGCCGCGCAGGCCCGCAGCAGCCCCCAGGTGACCGGCATGCGCTTCCTGCTCGTCGGCATCCAGCAGGTGCGCGGCATCGCGGCGAGCACGGCCGGCCGCCACGACGAGGCGTTCGACCTCCTGCGAAACGCCTTCGACGCCACCCACGACACCCACCACGACATGCGCTGGTGGACAGCCCCCGACCTCGCGGACGCCGCCGTCCACACCGGCCGCCAGGACGAGGCACGCCGCATCCTCGCCGGACTCGGCACCCACGCAGACCGCCTCCCCTCCCCCATGACCCTGATGTGCCTGCACTACACCCGGGCCGTCCTGGCCGACGACGACGCCGCCGAACTCCACCTCAAGGAAGCCCTCGAAGAGGCGGACCGCTGGCCGATCCACCGCGCCCGCCTCCTGCTCGCCCAAGGACGCCTGCTGCGCCGCCTGCGCCGCACCGCCGACTCCCGCGCGCCCCTGCGCCGGGCCCGCGACATCTTCGACGCCCTCGGATCACCCCACTGGAGCAACGTCACCCGCCAACTCCTACGGGCAGCAGGGGAGGACAGCCAACGACGCACCCCGGCGGCCCGGGAGCAGCTCAGCCCCCAGGAGCTCCAGATCGCCACCATGGCCGCCGCAGGCCTCACCAACCGCCAGATCGGCCAGCAGCTCTTCCTCTCCCACCGCACCGTCGGATCCCACCTCTACCGGATCTTCCCCAAGCTCGGAATCACCACCCGCACCCAGCTCGGCGAAGCCCTGCGCACCGCTCCCCCGCCCGCAACCCCTGGATGACCCGGGCTCTCCCCCGACCTATCGCCACCGTCATCGTCACCGTCAGGTTGAAGCACCGGAGCCGAAATCGGTTTGCCGCCGGTCGGCCCGGTCGGATAGGAAGCTCGCATGCTACGAGGCGACACGATCGGGCTGCGGGCCCGGCACGAGGAGGACATCCCGATCCTGCGGGCCGAGCTCTACGACGACGTGGTCAACTCCTCCCGGTCCGAAAGCCGGCCGTGGCGGCCGATCACGCCCGGCTCGAAGGACCCGCGGCTCGTGGTGGACGACGACGAGCCGAGGCACGTCCCGTTCTCCGTGGTGGAGTTGGACGGCGGCGCCCTGGTCGGCACGGCGGCGCTGTGGGGCATCGACACCCACCACCGGTCCGCACACATCGGCCTGGGACTGCTGCCGTCCTCCCGCGGCAGGGGCTACGGCACCGATGCGGTCGCGGTGCTGTGCCACTACGGTTTCGTCGTCCGCGGCCTGCAGCGGCTGCAGATCGAGACGCTGTCGGACAACGCCGCGATGCTGCGCGCCGCCGAGCGCAACGGATTCGCCCGCGAGGGCGTGCTGCGCTCCTCGGCCTGGGTGATGGGAGAGTTCATGGACGAGGTGCTGCTCGGGCTTCTCGCCCAGGACTGGAAGGCGGACCCGAAGGCCCGCGCGGTTTCTTGATGATGCGTCCGGCCGGTCGACCGCCGGCCCCGGGGGAACGTCCACGGACGCCCGCGCCGGCGCGACGGCCCCGCCCCGCCGGTGCGGGCGCGAGTGCCGAAGCGGCGGCCGGTCCGTCGGACGCGTCGCAGCCGGGACCCGGGGAGCCCGCGGCCCCCGGCCGGTCCCCCGCTACCTGCCCTCCAGTGCTGCCACCAGTTGCGGCAGCGCGCCACCGGCCGCAATGAGGGCCAGGTGGTCGTGAAAGTCCCGGGTGTGGACGATCAGGCCGTCGCGGACCCTCAACACCTGGATGTTGGCGGCCTCGAAGGTCCGCCCGGTCGGCCGGTGGTGCACCTGGTAGTCCCATTCGGCGACGATCAGCTCCGGGTCGTCGGTCTCCCGGACCACCACGTTCGCCGGGGTCAGGTCCACCGGACTGTGCGCGGCGACCTGCGCGAAACGCTCCGCAAGCGCGGCCCGCCCCTCGATGCGGCGCGGCCCGATCGGCTCGAAGACGATCTCCGCCACGGCGTCCTCGGCGTAGAGCCCGGCCAGCTCGGTGTAGCGGCCCGCGGCGATGCCTTCGAGCAGCTTCGTGAAGACCTCGCGCGGTGTCGGCGTCCCGGGCATGATCAACCTCCGGTGAAATCCGTTGCTAGAATCGGACTGGTGAGTCCGCTTTCAACGATACGGACTGAACACTCCGGTTGTCCAGGGCGACGGCGCCGTCGACGAGGAAGGGCGAAAAGGATGAGCGATGCCAAGGAGCGCCCGCTGCGGGCGGACGCGGCCCGTAACCGGGCCAGGCTGCTGGACGTCGCCACGGAGGTGTTCACCACCCGCGGCGTCGGCGTACCGACCGAGGAGATCGCCCGGGCCGCCGGGGTCGGAGTCGGCACGCTCTTCCGCCACTTCCCGACCAAGGAAGCGCTGCTGGAGGCTGTGATGGTGCGCAGACTGGAGGCGATCGCCACCCGGACGGCACAGCTGGCCGCCGAACTGGAGCCCGCGGACGCCTTCTTCGCCTGCTTCCGCCTGATCGTCGAACAGTCTGCGGGCAAGAACGAGTTCGCCCGGGCACTCGCCGCAGCCGGCGTGGACGCGCACGTGGCCCTGCAGGCGTCCAGCGAGGTGATCCAGGCACAGCTCGCCCGGCTGCTGGACGGGGCGCAGCGGGCCGGAGCCGTCCGCCCGGAACTCGGCCTGCCGGAACTGATCGCCCTGCTGGTCGGCACCGGTGTGACGATGGAGCACCTCGGAACGGACCCGGCGGCCCGGCAGCGGATCTTCGACGTGGTCTTCGACGGGTTGCGGCCGCGCTGACCGACGGCGTGCCGCAGTGCCCTTGCGGACGCCCGCCGTTGTCCCACCGACGAGCCGTCGGCAGCGGCAGCGACGCGATGACCTGCCACTCCGCGTCGCTCATGCCGGAGGGACACCGGCGGGAGCGAGTCGGCCGGTCCGGTGGCGTCCAGCAGCTCGATGCCGGGGAAGGCGACGATCACGACGCGGTGCGGTGGGGACATGCCCTGATCCTTCCGCCCGGTCCGACATGGCCGCAATGACCGGGATCTGTCACATCGGGCCATCGACGAGGGCGTGGCCGAGCCCGCACGCCGATCAGTGCCCTGGCCGGTGCCGCTGACAACCCGGACCTGGACATCGCACGCGGGCGCTCAGTGCCAGACGGTGTTCCAGTCCTCGTACGTCGGACCACCGGTGTCCATGTCCACCTGGGACAGGAGGGCGACCAGGACGAGGACCGCCACGATCAGCACGAGCACCCCCACCCAGAAAGCGTCCTGGGGTCCGGGACGATGCGGGCCCGGTGGGCGATCCGGCCGATCGCCGGGGCCCTCGCCGTTCCGGCCCTCGGCACCGTTGTTCTCGTCGGGCACCACGCTCCCCCTCCCGCCGGGTCCATGGCACCGCGCCGCACGGCAGGCGTCAAGCCCCCGCAGCGGCCCGCTCCTGCCCGCCGTGACCCGGGTGCAGGGCAGTGAGCGCGGCACGCGATGCGGGCCGGCCGGGCACGGTACGGCCGGAGTGGCGGTCGCGACGGCGGTGACGGTGACGGTCGTCGGCGGCGGTCTCGGCTGCGGACAGGAGCTTCCTCGTCGGCTTCACGGAAAGTCGTGTGCCGCTCAATGAGACCACGCCGAACGGGGGGCCGATCGCCTTTTAGGGTCTCAACTCCTGGTCACCGGTGGTTCGTTCTGCCGGTGATCCCACACCCTAGGAGTCGTACATGCAACAACGAGCACGATGGGGACACGTCCCGGCCGCGGGCGTGGCGCTGTCGCTGATGACGGCGATGGTGACCCTGAGCCCCGCCCCCGCCCTGGCGCTGACACCGGGCGTGGTCGCGACCGACACGGGCCTCGTCCAGGGAGCGGCGCCGGATGCGAACGGTGTGACCGCGTTCAAGGGCATTCCCTACGCCGCAGCGCCCGTGGGTCCGCTCCGCTGGCGATCCCCCCGGTCCGCAGCGGCCTGGAGCGGTGTGCGCACGGCGGATGCCTTCGGGCCGGCCTGCTGGGGCACGCAGCCCGCCGGGGCGCCGGCGGCGGTGATGAGCGAGGACTGTCTGACGGTCAACGTCTGGCAGCCTCCGCGGCGGTCGGGACCGCCGAAGGCCGTCATGGTGTGGCTGCACGGAGGAGGGTTCCAGTTCGGTTCCTCGGCCGATCCCAAGTATGACGGGGCCAGGCTGGCCGCCCAGGGTGTGGAGGTGGTCAGCCTGAACTACAGGCTGGGCGCCTTCGGGTTCCTGGCGCGTCCCGACCTCGACCGGGAGGCGGGGAGCTCCGGCGACTTCGGCCTGCAGGACCAGATCGCCGCTCTGCGCTGGGTCCAGCGCAACATCGCCGCTTTCGGCGGCGATCCGGGGAACGTCACGCTGTTCGGCCAGTCCGCCGGTGCCCACGCGGTGGGGATGCTGATGGCGTCCCCGCAGACGCGCGGCCTGTTCGCGAAGGCCGTCGCCCAGAGCGGGGCCTTCTGGGACAGCGAGTACGGGTCCATCCCGCCCCACGGCGCCGCGCTGGCCCAGGGTACGGCGCTCTCGACGACCCTGGCCGCCCCCACTCTTGCCGACCTGCGGGCCGTTCCCGCGGACAGGCTCGCCGCTGCCACCGGGAGCGCGTTCTTCGCGCCCAGCATCGACGGTGAGGTCCTGACCGATTCCCCGGCCGCCGTGTTCGCCCGCGGTGAGCAGCGGCACGTTCCGTTGCTCGCCGGCTACACGGGTGCCGAGGACTTTCCGCTCTTCGACGCCCGGGCGCTGCCCCATGCCTCGTCGCAGGAGTTCTACACCGCGGCGGATAGGCTGTACGGTGCGGACCGCATGGCGGAGTTCGCGAGGCTCTATCCGGCGGCCACACCGGCGGAGGCGGCGGCTCAGGCCCGTCGGCTCGTCGGTGACATGGTGATCTCGGAGCAGGCCTGGGAGCTGCTCGGCCTGCAGCAGCGGACGGGCGGCTCGAACGTGTACGGGTACACGTTCACCTACACGTCCGCGTACTCGCCCGTGCCGGCGCACGTCGCCGACGTGCCGTTCGTCTTCGGCAATCTCCTGCCGCAGTACTTCGCACCGCAGGCGCCCCCGGCCGGCACCGCGGATCGGGCGTTCTCGGACACGCTCGCGAAGTACTGGACGAACTTCGCCGTGCATGGTGACCCCAACGGCCCGGGCCTGCCGTACTGGCCTCGGTACGCGGGGACCGGCTCGAAGCTGATGGAGCTGAACGCCGCGCCGGCGGCGGTCACGGAGCCCGACGGGGCGCGGCTGGGCTTCCTTGCGTCCTTCCGGACCAACGGCAGGTTCCCCGGTTCCTGGCAGACGGCCGGAAGCTGATTCCGGGTCGGGAAGCCGGAGCACCCGGAGATCCCCGGCGCGGGCTGCCGGGGAGCTCCGGCACTGGCACTGGTACCAGCGCCGGTACCGGTGTCGGTACCGGTGCCGGTGCGTGAGGTCGGACGGCCGGTCAGGCGCCGTGCAGGCAGGTGAAGGCAGCCGCAGTCGTAGTCGTAGTCGCTGCTCATGGTGACCGTCCCGGAGGCGACCCGGCTCACGGATTCCATTGAGCGGAACGCTCACGGTCTGCGGTGGTCTGCCGCCGCACCCGCACGCCGGGCGATCACCGGAGCGACGGGGAAAGCGTGCCGCTGAGCGGCAACGGCGTCGCGCGTCCTCGCTGCCGCCACCACGATGTGGGGCCCGCGGCCCTTCACCGGCCGCGCGGGTATCGAAGGAGATTCCCATGGCCCCCACCCGCCGACAACTGCTTTCCGCCACAGGGCTCGTCACCGCAGCCGTCTGCCTCGCCGCTTGCGGCGCCACGCCGGTGACCGCCCCCGCGAGCACCGTCACCGTGGCCTCGCTGAGCGCCCCCGCCGACCTCGACCCGTACTCCTGTGCCGGCGCCCCGGACCTGAACGTCCTGCTTGCCGCCTACGACACGCTGCTGCGGATCGCCCCCGACGGCACCGTCCAGGCCGGACTCGCCACGTCCTGGCAGTACCGGAGTGCGACCAGGTTCGAGTTGCGCCTGCGCACGGGCGTCACCTTCACCGACGGCACGGTGCTGGACGCCGAAGCGGTCAAGCACAACCTGGACCGTGCGGCCACGAGCGTGCGCACGGCTACCTCGAACTTCGCCGGCGCGGTCCGGTCCGTCGAGGCGCAGGGGCCGCAGGGGGTGGTGATCAACCTGTCGCGGCCCTACCCCGACCTGCCGGCCACCCTCGCGGGCTGCACCGGCATGATCGTCAACCCGCAGCGGCTGATCACCCCCGAGCAGCTCGCCACCGCGATGGACGGCTCCGGGCCCTACGACTACGACGCGGCCCGGAGCACCCCGGGCTCCCGCTACGTCTTCCACCGGCGCAGGGATTACTGGAACACGGCCGCCTACCCGTTCGACAACGCCGTCTTCACGATCATCACCGACTTCGGTGCGGCGTACGACGCGCTCGTCGCAGGCCGCGTGGACGTCGCCCCCGGCGTTCCGGCGGCTCTCGCGCAGGCCGACGGAGCGGGTCTGGCCCATGTGCAGGGAGCGGCCGACTACTACCTGGTCAACCTGCTGGACCGCACCGGCACCCGGGCCCCGGCGCTGAAGGACGTCCGGGTCCGGCAGGCCCTGAACATGGCGATCGACCGGGCTGCGATCAGCACGCGGTTCTTCGCCGGTGCCGGCCGGCCCACCGCCCAGATCATCGCGCCGGAGACGCCCGGCTACGACGCCGGGCTCGACGACGCCTACCCCTACGACCCCGGCCGGGCCCGTCAGCTGCTGGCCCGGGCCGGCTACCCGAACGGCTTCACCCTGCCGGTGCTGTCCACCGACCGTTTCCAGTGCGACGCCCTCCTGCAGGCGGTGGCCGACGACTGGGCGGCCATCGGGGTCACCGTACAGCGGGAGGTCGAGGACTACGCCAGTTACCTGCGTGTCCTGACCTCCCGTGAACTGTCTGCCGCCATCCTCCCGGTCCAGGGGTCGGCGCCGTACACCACGCTGGCGGTCCTCTTCGAGGAGCGCAGCCGGCGCAACCCCTTCCGCAGCACCGATCCTGAGCTCGGCTCGGCGTTCGCGCAGGCCCGCGACGCCACCGATGCCGAGGCCTCGGACGGCTTGCGCCGTGCGTCGGCGCTGCTGGTGGAGCAGGCCTGGTACGCGGGTATCGGTCATGACACCGTGGTCTGGCTCTTCGATCCGCGCAAGGTCACCGGTCTGCAGATGAGCAAGGGCGATCCGGTGCCCCGCTTCTACGACTGGCGGCCGGCCTCCTGACCCGTGCACGGGGCGGGGCCGCCCGCGCCGAACCTGGCGCGGGCGGCCCCGCCCTACCGGGACCGCTACGTGACGGGCGGCTACGCGACGGGGCGGGCGGCGTCGACGCCGCTGGAGCCGAGTCCGCGTGAGACGGCCCTGGCGGCGGCCCGGACGGCGGGCACGATGGCGCGCACGTCGTCGCCGGCGGGCACCACCACCGACAGCGCCGCGACCACGGCCTCGTCGGCGCCGGTGATCGGGGCGGCCACCGAGACGAGCGGCCCGGGCCGGGGCCTGACGACCGTCGCGTAGCCGTCGCGGCGCACGGCCGTCAGGGTCCGGCGCAGGTCACGGGCGTCGATGGGTACGCCTTCGGGCTCGGTCCGCCAGGAGCGGGCCAGGTAGGCGTTGCGTTCCTCGAAGCCGGCGAAGGCGAGCAGCACCTGGCCCACCCCGGTGGAGTGCAGCGGCAGTCGGCCGCCCACCCGGTACAGGATCGGGTTCGCGGCGTGTGCGGACAGCCGTTCCACCAGCAGGGCGTCGTCGCCGTCGCGGACGGCGAGCAGGACGTGCTGGCGGGTGACCAGGCCGAGGTCCTCCATGTACGGCATCGCCACCGCGCGCAGTCCCTGCATCTGCGGCGCGAGCGAGGCGATCTCCCACAGGCGCAGGCCGATCACGAAGTCGCCGTCCCCGGTGCGCTCCAGGACTCCGAGCCCGACCAGGGTGCGGGCCAGGCGCAGCACGCTGCTCTTGGGGATGCCGGTGAGACGGCTCAGTTCGCCGAGTCCCAGGGATCGGCGGTGTGTGGTGAAGACTCCGAGCAGGGCGAAGGACCGCTCCACGACGGAATCCCCCTGTGGCGGGCGCTTGCCGCGCGGGATGCCGGTCCTCGGCGGGTCGTGTGGGGGCAAGGCCGCGTTCCCTCTCGTCGTCGGGGCGGCGAACGAGTCGTCCGCCGGGGAGGCCGGGGGCTTTCGGACACTGTCCTGCGCCGCGGGCCGGCCGCGGGGGGGCGCACGGCGGGCGTGGGGCGGGCGTGGGCGTGGCCCGGAGCCGCGGTTGCCCGCGGCCCCGGGCCACGCCGAGTGGCTATGCCTCGGCGCTCACGGGCCGGGCGGATGCCCGGTCTTCCCGGGCTGCGTCGCCGCGGCGGGTGGGGATGAAGGCGACGGCGAGGGCGCCGAGCAGGGCGGGGGCGACGAAGGCGTAGAAGCCGGCGCTGGGGGCGACGGACACGGTGGTCACGTAGGTGAGGTAGCTGGGGCCGAGGATCGAGCCCAGCCGGCCGAGGCCGATGACGAAGCCGAGGGCGGTGCCGCGCAGTTCCGGGCCGAAGTAGCGGCCGACCCAGGCGTTGACCAGGTTCTGGGTGCCGAGGGTGCCCATGCCGGCCAGGGCGGACATCGCCAGGATGAGGTTGTGGTCGTGGTGCCGGGTGAGGACGAGCATCGCGACGGCCGCCGCGGTGAACAGGCCGAGGGTGGCGGTCTTCAGGTGGCCGCGGTCGGCGAGCAGGGCGACGGCGAGGGTGCCGACGATCGCGCCGCCGTTGAAGGCGATGGTGAACTCCAGTGCGGAGCTGAGGTCGTAGCCGGCCTTGATCATGAGAGTGGGCAGCCAGGTGCTGGCGCCGTAGACGAGCACCAGGCCGAGGAAGGCGACGAGGCAGAAGAGGACGACGGCGAGCCGGCGGCCGGGGGCGAACAGCGCGGCCCAGCCGCTCTCGGCCTCGCCGGCAGTGGCAGTGGCGGCGGAGGCGGGGGTGGCGGTGTCCGGCGCTGCGGCGTACGCCGGCCGGTGGGAGGGGATGGCCTTCCAGCAGACGGGGACGAGCAGCAGCGGCAAGAGTCCGACGAGGAAGAGCGTCTGGAAGTGGACGCCCGGCAGGACGGCGCGCCCGATGCAGGCGACGACGACACCGCCCAGCGCGATGCCGGAGAGCGCGACGCCGACGAACAGGGTGCGGCGGCGGGGCGGCGCCCAGTCCACGATCAGGGCGGTGACCAGCGGGGACAGTGCGCCGATACCGATGCCGGTGAGGAAGCGGCTGAGGCCGAAGACACCGATGCCGGGGGCGAGGCCGCTCAGCAGCATGCAGAGCGAGATCCAGGCGAGGCAGAGCGTGATGGGCAGGCGGCGTCCGCGGGCGTCGCCCATGCGGGCGGTGGCGATGGCGCCGATCGGCATGCCGAGGGCGGTGAGGCTGCCGAGGGTGCCGATGGTGGTGGGGGCGATGTGCCACTCGGGGTCGGTGATCAGCGAGGGGCCGACCGTGCCGAGGACGAACAGGTCGTACCCGTCGATGAAGAGGACGAGCACGCCGATCAGCAGGACGAGCAGGGACGTCCGGCGGTTCGGAGCGCCTGCGGCGGCTGCCGCCGACGTCTCCGGGGAGGGGGAGGTCATGAGTGTGGGGCCCTTTTTCTTCCGGCCACGACTGTGTGGCGGGTGGGCCGAGGGCATCCGCGGCTGAAGGCCAGGGCCGTACGGGCGGTTGGACGCGCTCCGTTCAGGGCTCCCTGGCAGCGGCGGGCTCGGCAGGTGCCCCATGTGTACGGCACCGACTTTCACCGGGTCAATGGATGTTTCGAAAGTAGTGCCGAAATTCGATCCTTGCCCGCCCGGCGTGCCGACCGGCAGGCGGCGGGGCCGCGCCGGGCCCGTCACCGTGGCCGCACCCGGCGGGTGCGCGCGGTGGCGGGCCCGGTGACCTGCGGGAACGTCAGAGAAGAGCGCCCCGGTCGGTGTCGTCGGCGGCGGCGCAGGTGCCGTGTTCGGCGATCAGCCGCAGCGCGGCGTCGCGGTCACGCCGGTCGAGGGCCTCGACCAAGTCGCTGTGGAGGCGGTGGCGTTCGGCGATGTACTCGGCGAGGGGCTGGTCGCCGTGGGGCAGCACGGAGAGCGTGTGCGACTCGATGAGGTCGAGCAGGTTGCCGCAGAGGGAGCGCAGCAGCGCGTTCGGGCTGATGGCGGCGATCCGGCCGTGCAGGCGCCAGTTGGCGTCACGAAGGCGACCGGGTCCTCGGCCGCGGACACCCGGCCCATGGCGGTGATGTGCTCGCGCAGGCCGGCGAGGTCGGCCGGCCGCGCCCTCGGAGCGGCTGGGGCTGCTGGTGCGGGTCGCGTCGAAGGGGCGCGCGGGCTGTGTCCCGGAGCCGGGGGTCCGTCGGCCCTCGCGGTGCCGTCCCGCTGGTGCCGGGCTGGCGGATGCACTCGGTGGCGTGCTCGACGCACGGTCGGATGCGGTGCTCAACGCGCTTCTCCTCAGCTCCGTGATGAATTCATTATGAAGGTTACTGACCACCTCCTCTTGACGTCATGGACCCGCGGGCGCAATATCAATGTAATCATCATGGCCAATAGCTCGGAGCGGGCCGCTCGCGCTCGACGCCCTCCCCCGCGTATCCGAGTGACCGCCCGTGCACCTCGGGAGCCCCCTTGCGTATCGCCAACCTCAGCGGCCGTCTCGCCCTCGTCGTCGACGGCCTCGCCGTCGACGTCGAGCGCGCCAGCACCGGCCGCTTCCCCGCCGACCCCCAGGCCGTCTACGAGCGCTGGGAGGAGTTCCGCACCTGGGCCGCCGCAGCCGACCTGCCGACCGGCACCGCCTTCGACCCCGCCGACCTCGGCTCCCCCGCCCCCGCCCCCCGCCAACTGCTCGCCATCGGCCTCAACTACCGCGACCACGCCTCCGAATCCGGCTTCACCGCCCCCGAGGGCCTGCCCCCGGTCTTCACCAAGTTCGCCACCAGCATCACCGGCCCGGTCACCGACGTCACCCTCCCCCCGGGCGGCCACACCGACTGGGAGGTCGAACTCGTCGCCGTCATCGGCACCCGCGCCGAACACGTCTCCGAAGCCGCCGCCTGGGGCCACGTCGCCGGACTCGCCGCCGGCCAGGACCTCTCCGAACGCATCACCCAGCTCGCCGGACCCATCCCCCAGTTCAGCCTCGGCAAGTCCTACCCCGGCTTCACCCCCATCGGCCCCTGGCTCGTCACCCCCGACGAGTTCGACAACCCGGACGACCTCGAACTCCGCTGCACCATCGACGGCGAAGAAGTCCAGAAGGGCCGCACCCGCGACCTGATCTTCTCCCTGCCCGCCCTGATCGCCGGCCTCTCCGCCGTCACCCCCCTCCTCCCCGGCGACGTGATCTTCACCGGCACCCCGGCCGGCGTCGGCCTCGGCCGCGACCCCCAGCGCTGGCTCCAGCCCGGCGAAGAACTGGTCAGCACCATCGAGGGCATCGGCGAACTGCGCCAGCGCTTCACCGCCTGACACCGCCGGACCGCCCGGCGGGCAACGCCGCCGCCCGCCGGGCCCCGCCGATCCTCCTGCCATCCGGTACCGCCCGAGGAGCACCCCCATGGCACTGCACCGCCTGACCTCCATCACGATAGGGGTTCCCCATGTCGCCGAAACCGCCGCCTACTACACCGACTTCGGACTCACCCCCGAGGAGGACGGCTGGTTCGCCAGCCGCGACGGCGGCCGCCAGCTCCGCATCGTCCACGCCCCCACCCGCCGCCTCGTCGAGATCCGCATCGGGGTCGACCACCCGGACGACCTCGCCGCCGCCGCGGCACGCCTGCACCGCCTGGACGTCCCCACCGAGCGCACTCCCGGCACCCTGACCGCGTACGACCGGCCCACCGGAACGCGCGCCGTCCTGGAGACCGTCCCCCGCCTCGTCCAGGATCCGGCTGCCGCCACCGCCTACAACGGCCCCGGCCGCGCCGAACGCACCGGCGCCCGCGCCCCCGGCATCCTGCGCACCGGACCGGTGCGGCCCCGCAAGCTCGGCCACGCCGTCCTCGGCACCACCGACCTCGACACCACCGCCGCCTTCTTCCACGACGGCCTCGGATTCAAGGTCTCCGACCGCATCAAGGACCACGGGGCGTTCCTGCGCTGCTCCACCGACCACCACAACCTCCTGGTCCTGGCCTCGCCCGTCACCTACCTGCACCACACCTCGTGGCAGGTCGACGACATCGACGAGGTCGGCCGCGGCGCCCACGCCATGCTGGAGGACCACCCCGAGCGGCACGTCTGGGGCCTGGGCCGCCACCACGCCGGCTCCAACTTCTTCTGGTACCTCAAGGACCCGGCCGGCAACTTCTCCGAGTACTACTCCGACATGGACTGCATCGTCGACGACCAGCTGTGGACACCCGAGACCCTCGAAGGCGCCAAGAGCCTCTTCACCTGGGGCCCCCCGCCACCGCCGTCCTTCCTCGCCCCCGAGGACCTCGCGGCCCTGATGACCGGCACCCACAGCAAGGACGGCAGGGCATGACCGAGACCCCCCGCACGCACGACGTGGCCGTCGTCGGCTTCGGACCCGTCGGCCAGCTGCTGTCCCTGCTCCTCGCCCGCGCCGGCCACGACGTCGTCGTCGTGGAGCGCTGGCCCGCCCCGTACGACCTGCCGCGCGCCGTCCACTTCGACCACGAGATCGGCCGGATCTTCCAGGCGGCCGGCATCGACGAGAGCATCCGGGCCGTCACCGACCCCGTCCCGGACCACTACGAATGGCGCAACGCCGACGGCGAGGCCCTGGTACGCATCGACTGGTCCGGCACCGGCCCGTGCGGCTGGCCCACCGCCAGCTTCTTCTCCCAGCCCGACCTGGAGGCCGTCCTCTCCGCCGCCGCCCTGCTGGAGCCCGGCGTCACCCTCCACCGCGGCCGTACGGCCGTCGACCTCTCCGAGGGCGACGACCACGTCCGCCTCACCACCCGCACCGAGGACGGCGCCGAACACACCGTCCGGGCCCGGTACGTCGTCGGCGCCGACGGTGCCAACAGCTTCGTCCGCTCCCGGATGCGCAGCACCGTCACCGACCTCGGCTTCTTCTACGACTGGCTGATCGTCGACACCCTCCCGCACGAGCAGGAGACCTGGTCGCCGATGAACTGGCAGCTGTGCGACCCCGCACGGCCCACCACCATCGTCTCCGGCGGACCGGGCCGGCGCCGCTGGGAGTTCATGCGGCTGCCCGGCGAGAGCGCCGAGGAGCTGAACACGCCCGAGAAGGTCTGGGAGTTGCTCGCTCCCTGGGGCCGCACCCCCGACAACACCCGGATCGAACGCCACACCGTCTACACCTTCCAGGCCCGCTGGGCGGACCGCTGGCGCGAGGGCCGCCTGCTGCTCGCCGGCGACGCCGCCCACCAGATGCCCCCGTTCGCCGGACAGGGCATGTGCTCCGGCCTGCGCGACGCCATGAACCTCACCTGGAAACTCGACCACGTCCTGCGCGGCATCTCGCACCCGGACCTGCTCGACACCTACACCACCGAGCGCAGCGAGCACGTCCAGCACGCCATCAGCATGTCGATGGCCCTCGGCCGGGTCATCTGCGTCCTCGACCCGGCCGAGGCCGCCGCCCGCGACGCCCGCATGATCGCCACCGGCGCCGACCCCGCCCTCGCCCTGCCCCCCATGCCGCCGCCCGTCCTCGGCGACGGCGTCCTCCAGCACGGCCCCGACGGCACCCGCAGCCCCGCCGTCGGCCACCTCACCCCGCAGTACAGGCTCACCCACCAGGGCCGCACCGCCCTGCTCGACGAACTCACCGGCGGCGGCTTCACCGTCCTCACCGACGGCCCGGGCCCCCTCGACGCCCTCGACGACGCCGACCGCGACCTCCTGCACCGCATCGGCGCGACCCTGGTGCCGCTGTACGACGCGCACACGCCCGACGCCCCGGCCGACGGCTACCTGGACGTCGACGGCGCCTACCTGCCCCACCTGCGCGAACACCACCACGTCGCGGCCGTCGTCCGACCCGACTTCTACCTGTACGGCGCCGCCGCGGACCCGGCCGGGCTGCACCACCTGCTCGGCCAACTCCGCGACGGGCTGCACCACCGCTCACCGCTCACCACCGCAGCCGCGAGCCGGTAGCAACCGATCCGGTCGCGCCGAGCCGTCCCCCGGGGCGACCATCCGGCGGGCCGTGCCGCCGCTGCGTTCCCGGACAGCACGCACCGGCGGCACGGCCTACCCACACACCCACACACCCACGCACCCACGCACCCACGCACCCCGAGGATCAGCCATGCGGACCACCGCAGACTCCGACGCGCACCCCGCCGCCCCCGCCCCGGCGCGCGTCGAGCGGGACGTCTTGCGCGCCCGGCACGACGGCACCCTCCCCGTCGTCGACCTCCACCTGCCCACCGGCGGCGCCATGCGCTGCCCGCTGGTCATCGACGTCTCCGGCTACGCCCGGCCCGACGATCACCACGCCGCCCGATGGACGTCCGCCCTGGCCGCACACGGCCTCGCCGTGGCCGCCGTCCGCGCCCCGGGCCCCGCGCGCCGCGACGTCGCTCTGCACACCATCCGCGCCCTCGTGCGTCTGCTGCGCAGCAACGGCACCCCGCACGGCCCGGCCACCGACCGGATCGCCCTCTTCGGCTGCGAAGACGGCGCGCACCTCGCGGCCCTGACCGCCTACGGCACCGTCGACACCCGCTCCCGCGTCCAGGCCCTGGCCGGCGTGGCCGGCAGCTGGGGCGCCGGCCCCGCCCCGGATCCCGACACACACCGGCGCACCGCCGTCCGCCGCCATCCCGATGCCGAAGTCCTGCACCAGGTCAGCGAGATCGCGCTGGCCACCGGCAACGACGTCCCCTGCTCGTCGTCCACCGGCCCGACGATCCGCACGTCCCGGCCGAACACGGTGTCCGCTTCGCACAGGTGGTGACCGCCGCCGGCGGCCGGGCCTCCGTCCTGCTCGGCGACACCGACCGCGAACCCGCCGCCGTCCCCGAGACCGTCGCCGCCGTGGCCGCGTTCTTCCACCGCGTCCTGGGCGGCGTCCCCGCCACCGCCCACCACCTCCCCCGATGACCGAGAGGTCCCCGATGGACAAAACAGCTTCCTCCGCCGCCGAGGCCACGGCCGACATCGGTGACGGCGCCTCGATAGCCGTCGGCGGCTTCGGCCTGTGCGGCATCCCCGGCACGCTCATCCAGGCACTCCACACCCGAGGCGCCGGCGGCCTGCACGTCGTCTCCAACAACTGCGGCGTCGACGACGCGGGCCTCGGCATCCTGCTCGCCGACGACCGGATCACCCGGATCACCGCGTCCTACGTCGGCGAGAACAAGGAGTTCGCCCGCCGCTACCTCGCCGGAGAGCTGGAGGTCGAACTCACCCCCCAGGGCACCCTCGCGGAGCGCCTGCGCGCCGGCGGCTGCGGCATCCCCGCCTTCTACACCCCCGCCGGCGTCGGCACCCAGGTCGCCGACGGCGGCATCCCGTGGCGCTACGCCCCCGACGGCGGTGTGGCCGTGGCCTCGCCGCCGAAGGAGGTGCGGACCTTCGACGGCCGCGCCTACCTGCTGGAGCAGGGCATCACCTGCGACTTCGCCCTGGTGCGCGCCGCCCGCGGCGACCGGCACGGCAACCTCGTCTTCACCAAGGCCGCCCGCAACTTCAACACGCTCGCCGCGATGGCCGGACGCATCACGATCGCCGAGGTCGAGCACCTCGTCGAACCCGGCGAACTCGACCCCGACGAGATCCACCTGCCCGGCATCTTCGTGCAGCGCGTCGTCGCCCTCACCCCCGCCCAGGCCGTGAACAAGCAGATCGAGAAGAGGACGGTGCGCGCCTGATGGCCTGGACCCGCGACCGGATGGCCGCCCGTGCCGCCGCCGAACTCACCGACGGCTCCTACGTCAACCTCGGCATCGGCCTGCCCACCCTGGTGCCCAACCACCTGCCGCCCGGCGTGCACGTCGTCCTGCACTCCGAGAACGGCATCCTCGGCACCGGCCCCTATCCCACCGAGCACGAGGTCGACCCCGACCTCGTCAACGCCGGCAAGGAGACCGTCACCACCCTGCCCGGCGCGGCCTTCTTCGACTCCGCGCTCTCCTTCGGCATGATCCGCGGCGGCCACATCGACACCGCGATCCTCGGCGCCATGCAGGTCTCCGCCACCGGCGACCTCGCCAACTGGATGATCCCCGGAAAGATGGTCAAGGGCATGGGCGGCGCCATGGACCTCGTCCACGGCGCCCGCCGCGTCATCGTGCTGACGGAGCACACCGCCAAGGACGGCACCCCCAAGATCCTCCGGGAGTGCGCCCTCCCCCTCACCGGCCGGGCCTGCGTCCACCGCATCATCACCGACCTCGCCGTCCTCGACGTCGGGACCGACGGACTCACCCTGGTGGAGACCGCCCCCGGCGTCACCCCCGAGGACGTCATCACCCGCACCGGCGCCCCGGTGACCGTCCGGATCGCCGAACCGGCGCCCGCCCCCTCCTGAACCACACTCCCCACCCTCAGCCGGCCGAGCCGGTGGCCCGCGGTCCCGCCCGGCCGCCGGCCCGGCAGGCACTCCCCGTACCCCCGGGGCCAGGGACGGGAACTCCGCCCCGGCCGCACTTCCCATTCCGAGGTTGCCCTGCCTCGCGGCCGGGGCGGACCCCCACCACCGGCGGACCCGCCCCTAGCGTCGGCGGTCCCCGAGGACGCCCGGGGGGCACGGTGCCACCGGGCTCCGCTCGGCGAGGTGGGCGTCCATGGTGGCGTTCAGATCGGCCATGAACTGCTCGAACTGCTCCAGGAGCTGTGGCGGGTAGGGGGACATCGCGGCATCGAGGCGGCCGGCGAGCGGGCCGAAGAACTCGTCCGCCCGCTCCTGGATGTGCGGGCCGCCGCGTAGGGTGACGACGCGCCGGTCGGAGTGCTCGCGGGTGCGGGTGATGTGCCCGGCCGCTTCGAGGCGGTTCAGGAGCGCGGTGGTGGCGCCCGTGGACAGGGAGATGCGCTCGCTCAGCCGGGCCGGTGACAACGGGGTCCCGCGTTCTTCGGCGGCGGCGATCTCCAGCACCGCGGTCGCGTCGGTGGAGTGCAGGCCCAGCCATGCCGCGAAGCGCCGGCTCAGCTCGGCGTAGTGGCCGCCGTAGATCCGCAGCCCTTCCATCAGCCGCTCGCGCCGTGCCGCGACACCGTCACCCATCGCTTCCTCCACCGGGCCCGCCACCTCTGCTCTCCTGCCGGGCGTCCAGGTGGGCGGCCCGCTTTGACAACCTACCTTCACCACTTTACCTTCATGGTGGAATTACTTCACCATGGAGGTATCTGACGTGCGTGACCCGTCTCCCACCCCTGACGAGACGACCGAGCCCTACCGGTGGCGGTGGCTGATCCTGGCGGTGATGATCATCGCGGAGATCATGGACCTCCTGGACGCCTCGATCGTCAACGTCGCCGGGCCGGACCTGGAGAAGTCCCTCGGCGCCGGTTCCGTCGGACTGCAATGGGTGATCGGCGGCTACGCCCTCACCCTGGGCGCCGGGCTCGTGCTCGGCGGCCGGCTCGGCGACCGCTACGGCCGCCGCCGGATGTTCCTGGTGGGACTCGCGGCCTTCACCGCGTGTTCGCTGCTGTGCGCGGTCGCGCCGAACATCGGGTCGCTGATCACCTTCCGCCTGCTGCAGGGCACCGCCGGAGCGGTGCTGCTGCCCCAGGGCCTGGGCCTGCTGCGGGAGAACTTCTCCGGCCCCGAGCTCACCAAGGTCTTCGCGATCTTCGGACCCGTCCTCGGCCTGGGCGGCATCGTCGGCCCGGTCCTGGGCGGCTTCCTCATCGAGGGCGACTTCTTCGGCCTGGGCTGGCGGTCGGTGTTCCTGATCAACGTGCCCATCGGAATCACGGCACTGATCGTCGCCGCGAGGTTCGTGCCCAGGAAGGCGGGCGATCGCACGGTACGGGTCGACACGACCGGCGCCGCCCTGGTCGCGATCTCCTGCGCCCTGCTGGTGCTGCCGCTCAACCAGGGGCAGGAGAACGGCTGGCCGCTGTGGACCTGGCTGTCCATGGCCGCCTCGGCGATCGGCTTCGCCCTCTTCGCCCTCCAGCAGCGCCGCACGGCCGCCACGGGCCGCGAGCCGCTGGTGACCCCGGGCCTGCTGCGCAAGCCCGCCTTCACCGTCGGACTCGGCGGCATCGCCCTGTTCTTCGGCGGGCTCGTCGGCACCCAGCTCGTGCTGACCCTGTTCCTGCAGATCGGCCGGCACCTCACCGCCGGTAACGCGGGGCTGGGCAACCTGCCCCTCGCGGTGGGAACCGCGATCGGCGGCGCGGTCAGCGGCGCGTTCCTCGCGGACAGGATCGGCCGCAAGGTGCTGCAGATCGGACCGCTCGTCCAGCTGGCCGGCGCGGCCGTGCTGTGGTTCGAGCTCGACGGCCTCGACGCCGCCACCTTCTCGATCCGGGACATCGTTCCCGGCGTGGCGGTGGCGGGCGTCGGCGCCGGCATGGTGATCGCCGCCCTGTTCAGCTTCATCCTGGCCGCGGTCGACGACGACGAGATCGGATCCGCCTCCGGCGTCCTGTCGGCCGTGCAGGCCATCGGCGGCTCCATCGGCGTCGCGGTCTTCGGCTCGGTGTTCTTCGCCCGGGCCGAGACCGGTGACTTCACCGGCGGATTCCACCGCGCGCTGATCGTCCAGGCATGCCTGCTGGTGGTCTTCCTCGCGATCACCTTCCTGCTGCCCAGGAAGGGCCGCCCCGACGAGCAGCACGGCATCGCCACCGGGCCCGCCACCGGCTCCGACGCGGAGCGGCACCTCACCGTGTGAAGCACAGCTGGGGAGAGCGCCCGCGGAAGCGGTCTCCCCGGCACCGGCGTGGGCCGGCCGCGCAACCCGACCCGCCGTCGACCCGCCCCGGAGGTCAGGGCAGGTCGACGGCGGGGCCTGCGGCGTCCCGGTCCGGCACGGCGACACCGACGGCCGCGAACGGGTCGAGAAGCACGCGGTACTGCTCCTCGGTCAGTTTCGCGCGTTTGCACACGGCTCTCGCCGCGATGGCGCAGAGCGGCTTGACGTCGGAGGGGAACATCGCCCCGTCGGGCCCGGGTTCGCTGCCACGCCGTAGCAGCGCGGACCTGACCGCGTGTTCGATCGCGGAGTTCTCCGACGCGGAGACCCTGGTGGCACGGCTGGCCTCGCGTCCGCCCCGGCGCCAGCGGGCGAGCGACTCCTCGCGCACCGCCGCGAGCACACCGGCCGGCAGCGCCGTGGCGGCCTCGATGAACCGGGCAGTCGCGAGTTCCATGGCCGCCGCTCCTCTTTCCACGGGGTCCGCGAGTCGGCGGGCCCGCCCCATCGCCCCGCCTCGGCGACGGGGCGTCCCGCTCCGCGGGCGGGGGTTGTTCAGGGCCGTCGATCGCCGACCGTCATGATATCGGCGATCCGCGTCGCGGCTCACGCCCCCTGGTGGCGCAGTTCGGTGGGGGTCATCTGGTAGGCCTGGCGGAACACCCGGTTGAAGGCGGAGGCACTGGGGAAGCCCCAGCGGGCAGCGATGGCATGGACGGGGTGGTGGAGCAGCTCCGCCCTGGTGAGGTCGGTGCGGCAGCGTTCGAGCCGGCGGCGGCGGATGGAGGCCGCGACGCTGTCCTCCTCCCCCTGGAACAACAGGTGCAGGCGGCGCAGCGAGATGTTGTGGTGGTCCGCGACGGCTTTCGGCGTCAGCTCCATGTCGCCGAGATGGGCGTCGATGAAATCGTTGATCTCCGCTACCAGGGCTGCGGACCGCGATTCGACGGGGAGGTCGTCGTAGGAGTCCAGGTTCCGGGCCAGGCACGTGGAGGTGAGGTCGACCGCTATTCGTCCCAGGCGGGTGCGCTCGTGTTCGGAGCAGTCGGCCAGGTTGGTTCTCAGGGTGGAGATGAGCTGGGCCAGTACCGCTCCGGTGCCGGTGTCGCAGGGGAGCCGGCGGGCGAGCACCCGGTCGATCTTGTCGGCCCGGATCGGCATGACGCTCTTGGGGATCTGGAGGATGACGGCCCGGACCAGATCGCCGCCGTTGGGAGCGCCGGCCTCGTAGGGATGGGAGGTGTCCCAGAGGACCATGTCGCCGGAGATCAGCCCGGATTCGTTACGGCGCTGCGATATCCACATGGGGCTTCCCGTCACGAGCGCCACCTGGTACTGCTCCGGGTCGGACTTCCTGATGAGTGCAGGCGTGCGTCGTGACCGCAGCGGACCGTACGCGAATTCCGAGAGCTGCACGGGGCCGAGGTCCACCGCCGAGGCCTCCGCACTGAACTCTCCGGGCGCCTCACAGCTGATCTGTGTGGGCGCCAGCGCGCTGGCGACGACATCCGTGAACCACTCGAATCTGTCTTTCACCGGTACATCGGCCGAGGACATCATCGGCACCATCTCGCACGACCCCCTGAACGAAGAAACCCCGCAGTCGGAACACCGGCCTCGGCCCCGTTCTTCCGTGACCGACTGTCAGCACCCGTCCGCTGTCCGGACAGGGGCCGACGCCCGGCCGGGCCCGGATCGGCGGAAGCCCGGAGCTCCGGGTGGGGCAGTGCGCCCCTTCAGAGGATGTCAGGCGGCGGCGCCCGGTGGCCTGCCGGTCCGCGGACCGGTCTCCCGGCGCGGGCCGTTCGTGACGGACAACCACCGCGGCCACCTCGGCCGGGCGGCCCGCACCCGCACCGCTCACACCACCCACACCACCCACACCACCCGCACCCGCACCCGCACCCGCACCCGCACCGGCACCGGCACCGGCGGGGAGGTGAGGAGATCCTGCGGGCGGGCGGGTGCACCGCCGGCCGTACGGGCGCTCTACCGGCGGCGGGGGAAGAGGGCCACGGCGGTGGAGGCGGGGTGGCGGGGGTGTTCGGCCTCGTCGAGCATCAGGGCGGCGATCCCGGCGCGGGGCGCGGTGGGCGGGACCAGGCGGGGCTTGAGGCCCTGGGCGGGGACGAGCGTGCCGCGACCCCGGTAGGGGCGGTCGGTCAGCGGCCCGGCGTGGACGAGGGTGCCGCCGGCGTCGAGGACAGCGCGGTCGGCGACGGCCTTGGCGTCCCACTCGTGCCGCAGCAGGCGCTTGAGCAGCAGGCCGTTGAGGCTGCCGAGGGCTCCCGTGGTGGCACCGAGGCCGAGCGAGCCGAGCCAGACCACCCGGGGCGCGGCCCCGGCCACCAGTGCGGCGCCGTCGCCGAGGACACGGGGGTCCTGGCTCCTGGTGATGCCGAGGGCGCTGATCACGACGTCCGCGCCGTCGACGGCGGCCAGGACGGTCGCCGGGTCGCCGACGTCCGCGCGCACGGTGCGCAGGTTGTCGGCGGCGAGGTCGGCGAGGCGGTCCGGGGTGCGGGCCACGGCGGTGACCTGATGGCCCCGGCCGAGGGCCTGGGTGACGAGCAGGCGGCCGGTGCGGCCGGTGGAACCGAGCACGGCGATCTTCATGCTGTTCTCCTCAGGGGCTGTCGGGTCGGGACCGGGACGTCAGTGCAGGGCGGACAGCACCGCGACGCTCGCGGCGTGCAGGGCGGGGGCGGCGGCCAGGAAGTCCTCGCTGGCGAGGCTCCACGGCCGGCCGTGGGTGTCGGTGACGGTGCCGCCGGCCTCGCTGACGAGCAGCGCGCCGGACAGCAGGCCGGAGCGCACGTCGGAGTACTGCCAGAAGGCGTCCGTGCGGCCCGCGGCGACGTGGATCAGCTGCAGGGTGGCCGGAACCGAGACCCGGACGACCAGGGCGCCGAGCAGCATCGCGGTGACGGACGCGCCGATCCGCCGGAGGGTCTCCTCGTCCTCACCGGGCCGGGCCTGGCCGGTGCCGACCAGGGCGGCCCCCAGCTCCGTCTTCGCCGAGGGACGCAGCGGCGTCCCGTTCAGGTGGGCGCCGTGCCCGGCCAGCGCGGTGTAGGTGTCCTGGGTCAGCGGGAGGTGGACGACGGTCAGGACGGGCGCGTTGTCGCGGACGAGGGTGGCGGTGACGGCCCACTCCCCGATGCCGTGGACGTGGTTGATGTTGCCCTCGGCGGGGTCGACGACCCACCACTCGCCGGGCGGCAGCGCGCCGCCGTCGAGCTCGTCCTCCACCCAGCCGGAGCCGGGGCGGGCCGCGAGCAGGGGTGCCTTGAGGATGTCGAGCACGGTGCCGTCGTTGGCGGCGAGGTCGGCGAGGATCGCGTCGAGGTCGCCGGGCCGGGTGTCGGTGGAGAAGCGCTCGCGCAGGCTCCGGGCGGCCAGGCGTACGGCGTCGGTGACCTGGCCGAGGAGGGCCGCGTCGGCGGCGGTCGCGGTGGGCAGGTCGGCGAGGGTGCCGAGCGGGTCGGGCGCGGGGGCGGAGGGGCGGGTGGGCGCGGGGGCGGAGGGGCGGGTGGGCGCGGGGGCTGACGTCTGGTCGGACACGGGGGTTTCCCTTCGTCGCATGCGGGATCCGCTGCGGGATTCCGGCGGTTTCTCCCGCCTGCCTCGACGGTAGAAAACTTGACAGTTAACAGCAAGTGCATGCTTGTTACCCCTAGGATTACTTCCATGCAACTGGATCTGAATCTGCTGACAGCCCTGGACGCTCTGCTGGAGGAGGGCAGTGTGGCCGGCGCCGCCGCCCGCATGCGGGTGACCTCCCCCGCCATGAGCCGGACCCTGGGACGGATCCGGCGGGCGACCGGCGACGAGATCCTGGTGCGCACCGGCCGGGAGATGACACCCACCCCGCGCGCCGTCGCCCTGCACGCGCAGGTCCACGCCCTGGTCGAGCAGGCCCGGGCGCTGCTGGCCCCGGAGCAGGACGTCGACCTGGGAACTCTGGAGCGCACCTTCACCCTGCGCTGGCACGACGCGCTCACCACGGCGTGCGCACCCGCGCTGCACGCTGCCGTACGGTCCCGGGCGCCGGGCGTACGACTGCGGTTCCTCGCCGAGACCAGCACCGACACCCAGGAGTTGAGGCGCGGCGAGGTCGACCTGGAGACCGCGTCCGGCGAGCCCGGCGCACCCGAGATCCGACACGAACGGGTCGGCCTCGACACGCTCGTCGTCGCCCTCCGCCGGGAACACCCCCTGGGCGAGGGCCCGTTGACGCTGGACCGGTACGCGGCGGCCGAGCACGTCACCGTGTCACGCCGGGGGCGGCTGAACGACCCGGTGGACGACGCCCTCGCGGCCGGCGGACGCGGGCGGCGCGTCGTGGCCGCCGTCCCCACCGCCGCTGCCGCCCTGCACCTCGTCCGCGACGGCGACCTGCTGGTGACCGTCCCCGCACTGGTCAGCCGCACGATGCTCGCCGACCTGGGCCTGCGTACGCTGCCGCTGCCCCTCGCGATGCCGCCGGTCCCGATCCACCTGGCCTGGCACCAGCGCTACGACGGCGACCGCGCCCACACCTGGCTCCGCGACCGCGCCCGAGAGGTCCTCCTCGCGGCCTGCACCCCTTCGGCGCCCGGGGTGCCGGACCGCCCGCGGTGAGCACGGGAACGAGCGCGACGGGACGGACGGTGCGGCGGCTCCCGGCCTCCGCACCGGTGGGACCACTCTGCCGTCGAGGGTCGCCTTGAGGCCGTTTTGCTGACACGCTGCCCTCAGGGGATCACATTACGCCGGATCAGATCCGGCTCGTGCACATGGGGGGGCTCATGAAGCGCAAGGCCGATGACCGGGGAACGAAGCCCGCGAAGCGTCAGAAGACCGACGCGGAGTCCTCGGGGGAGGACGCGTCGTCGAGCGGGACGTCCGAGGCGCCGACGCTGGTGGACGTCCTTCCCGCCGGTCTCGGCAAGCCGGTGAGGGACTACGTCCAGGGCAGGGCGCTGCGCCTGGTCGAACGGCTCGGGTCCAGGGACGAGGACGAGGACAACCGGATCGTGCGGCGACTGGCGGCGTACGCGCTGCACGGCCGGGAGGAGTACCCCCTCGGTACGGTGCGCTCGCCCGACGCGCGCCCACAGCTGACGGCCGCCGCGGTGAAGGACGCCGTCAAGCGGATCTCGGCCTCGGCCGAGTTCAGGGCTCCCGCCCCGCGGGCCGGACTCTGGAAGGAGACCGGCCAGCTCCTCGGCCCGGTGTCCAAGGCCACGGTTCGGGACCTGCAGTTGCTCAACCACCTCTCGCAGGCACTGATCAACCACGTCGGCCGCCCCGTCAAGGACGTCCCGGGCAGCGGTACCGCGGAGATCGAGGCCATGGCCGTCAACGGCCGGATCCTCGTCAGCGCCAACGAACGGACAACCGTCACGACGCTCCTGGGCTACAACCTCGTCGACGTGCTGACCTGGAGCGGCAAGGGTGTTTACGACGACTGGACGGCCCGCAAGGCCGACAAACTCGACGACCTCATGACCGCACTGGCCCTGAAGGCCCTGCCTGCTCCCTTCGACGCCGAATCGGAGGAGGCCGCAGGCATCGGGCGTCTGGTCCAGCTCCAGGTCGACTGCACGATGGAGCCCGCACAGGCCGAGTCCGTCAAGGCGGTCCTGGCGGTACTGCACCGGGTGATGACCGTGGAGGACGCCGCCAGGATCGTCGACGGCGGAACCCCCGGCCAGGATCCCGATCTGATCAGGAGACTGATCACCGACGAAGAGCACGCGGGTCGGATCATCGTGGTCAACGGGCAGCCCGGCACGCAGTTGAACGCCCACGCCGAACAGAACCTGCTCCACGCCGTGGTCCTGGCGGGCCACAAGGGGAGGTCGTCCGTGGCAGGCGGCAAACGACCGTGCACGGTGTGCTGGGCGACGCTGCGCCTGGCGCGTGAATACGGCTACGACGTCTCCTTCAACCCCCGTCCGGGCGGGCTGTGGAGCACCACGACATACGAGGGCCTGCACAGGGTCGCCCGGGAACTGGGGCTCGTGAACGTGTTCGAGTTCGTTCAGGACCTGATCACGGGGAACGGGCTGGAGCCGGGCCTGGTCCAGCACGCCACAGCCGCATCCATGGCCGCCGAACCCGTCACCACCGTCATGCTGCGCGAGACCGTCACCAAGCCGACCCTGGCCAACCGGGACACGCTCACGCACTCCGAGAGCGAATCGCTGGGCTCCCAGAGCACGAGTGACAGCCAGTCCGCCGTCGAGAGGGACGTCCCCGTCGAACTCGTGGAGGACCTGCCGGAGGTGTTTTTCGATGTCCTGGTCGCCGAGCCCGAGGAGAGGGAAATCACGATCGACCCACAGTGACGGCACGCGACCAGGACCCGCGACCAGGACCCGCGAGGAGGCCGCGGGTCGTGCCGTCAGTGCCGGTCGGGGCCGGCGGTCTCGCGGACGGCTGCGGAAACGGCCGGGAAGTCCTTCTTGAGGATCGCGCCGTGGTTGCTGGCGACCTTCGCGCCGACCCGGATGTGCGGGTTGCGGGCGGTCACCCCGTCGAGGCTGGCGCGGATCCGTTCCTGCTCGCCGTCACGGCTTCCCAGGGACGTACCCGAGGCGACGACGTACCGGACGGGGACGGTGATGCCGTCCAGCACGGGACCCAGCTCGCGCTCGCGGGAGAGCCTGCCGAGCTCGATGTTGCTCTCCGCCATCTGCTCGGCGTTCATCCGCGGCACCAGGCCCGTCGGGCGCAGCAGCGGCATGAAGCGGCCCCACTGGCGGAACTGCTTGCGGATGCGCTGCTCCATCGCGTCGTCCAGCCAGTCGTGGGGGAACGCGCCGTCGACCAGGACCGCGCCCAGGGTGCGGTCGGGGTTGTGGTGGGCCCAGTGGGCGGCGACGACCGCACCGTAGGACCAGCCGACCACCAGGGCCCGGTCGACGCCGCGGGCGGCGAGGACGGCGTCGACGTCGCGGAGGGCGGCGGCGAAGGAGTAGTCCGCGGAGCGCTTCGACTTCCTGCCGCGGGCCCGCTCGTCGAAGGTGATGTGCCGCCAGTCGGTGCCGAGTTCGGGGATGACGTGCCGCCAGTAGCCCTGGGTGGCGAACTGGCCGTTGAGGTAGATCACGGGGATGCCGGGGCCGCCGGTGTCGGTGACGGCGAGGGCCGTGTCGTCGACCGGCACCATCCCGGTCCACGTCGAACCGGTCGAGGAGGTGCTGTTGTTCGTCATGAGGTGGTTCCCCCTGGGCGTGTCGGGTGTACCGGGCGTGTCGGGTGCCGGGCGTGTCAGGTGTGCCAGGTGCGTCGGGTGTGTCGGGCGGCTTGTGCGGGTTCCCGGGCCCTGCGTGTGGATGTCGGGGCTGCGTCCGGGTGGTGTCCGCTTGTTCAGAGGCTGCGGGCGGTGATGTCGCCGTGGGCGGTGGTGGCGCGGATGTCGAGGGCTGTGGTGCCGTCGTTCTTCAGGGCGTTGCCGACGCGTCCGTGGCCGGTGCCGGCGTCCAGGGAGGCCGGGACCCCGGCGGCGGCGCCGACGGTGATGTCGCCGGACTGGGTGCGGAGCACGAGCATGCCGCGGTGGGCCTCGGTGATGCGGATGTCGCCCCGGGCCGTGCTGATCTGCGCGGGGCCGGTGAGGCGGCCGACCTCGACGTCGCCGTCGATCGCGGTGAGGCGCATGCCCGCGGCCTCGTCGATCTTGATGCGGTGGTACGCGCCGTCGAAGGCGACCTCGCCCAGGCGTCCGACTCCGCGCAGCTCCGCGCCCGCGGCCCTGCCCTCGACGCTCGATCCGGCGGGCAGCCGGACGGTCACCTCGACGGCTCCCGAGGGACCCAGGAGCCGGCTGTCGGGGGCCGGGGCGGCGATCCGCAGGACGCCGTCGGCGTAGGCGACGGTGATCCGCCCGGCCGCCTTCACGTCGCGGCCCTTGGAGGGGTCGGCCGGCAGGACCTCGACCGTGGCGTCCGCCCGGTCGGCGGCGATGACCTGGACGCGGCCGGCGGGGATGTCCAGGACGGCGGTGACCGGGACGGGGGTGTCGAACGTCTGCATCGTGCTCTCCTGTGCTCGCTCACTGTTTCTGACAACAGAAACGCTACGTTGCTTTCCATGATTGGGCAACACATTCGTTGCGTAGCAACAACATCTATGCAGGTGAAGACTGGAAAACTGTTGCAATGGCCGTGAAATCAATGCAACGGGAGCCACTCCAGCCGTTGCAATAGGCCGAGAGTGAACGCTATGGAGGAGGCAGCGGGGCAGCGTGATCGGTGGGCGGGGCAGGCAGCGCCGGAGGCGCCGGGGGACGGCCACGGCGAGGCCCCCGGCGCCTCCGGGAGCAGGTCCCCGCCGGGTACCGGGGAGCGCCGGGTCATCACGCTCGCTCTTCCCGGCTGCCCCGTACCGCCCGCCCGGCAGCGGAAGCGGCGGCAGCAGCGGCAGCGGCGTGTTCAGGCCGGTGGGGTGCCGGCACGGAAGGCGACGAGGGCGGTGTCGTCGCGGTGGTCGGACAGCTCCTGGAGGCGGCCGAGCAGGTCGGCCAGCGGAAGGTGCCGGTGGCCGGCGGCCGACCGGGCGAGGCGGTCCTGGCCGTCGGTGAGGGACGTGGTGGGGGTCTCGATGAGGCCGTCGGTGTACAGGAGCAGGGTGTCGCCGGGGTGGAGTTCGTGGTGGTGGGTGGTGCGGGGCGCGCCGGTGTCGACGCACAGCGGCAGGTCCCCGCCCGCGCCCGTCAGGTAGCGGGTCGGGCCGTGAGCGGGCACGAGGAGGGGCGGCGGGTGGCCGGCGTTGGACCAGGCGAGGTGCCAGGTGCGGTCGGGCCGGGGTGTGAGGTGGGCGTGGACGGCGGTGGTGAAGGGGGCGCGGGCCAGCCCGTCGGCGACGGTGTCGAGCTGTACGAGCACTTCGCCGGGCTGCGAGGTGGGGCCGCAGGTGTAGGCGAGGGCGCGGAGCATGCTGCGCAGCTGGCCCATGGCGGTGGCGGCGGTGATGTCGTGCCCGGCGACGTCGCCGATGTCGAGGACGAGGGTGCGGTCGGGGAGGGTGAAGGCGTCGTACCAGTCGCCGCCGATCTCGGTGGTGGTGGACGAGGGCTGGTAGCGCGCGGCCAGCTCGGCGCCGGGGATGTCGGGCAGGGCGGTGAGGTGGGCGCGTTGCAGGTCGAGGGCGGTGCGGCGGGCCTGCTGGTGGTCCAGGAGGATGCGGATGGGCTGTTGCGCGTGGTGGAGGACCTCGTGGAGCAGGTCGGTGTCGTCCTTGCCGGGCGGTGGGCTGTCACCGCAGGTGACGGTGACGGCGTAGCCGTAGACGGCGTCGGCGACGATCAGCGGGAGGAGGGTCAGGCTGGTGGCGCCGACGGCGGCGAGCCAGTGCGCGGTGGCGGCCGGTACCAGGTGCGGGGGGACGGCACCGGCGGGAAAGGTGACGGTCTGCGGTGCGCGCCGGTCCAGCGCCTCGCGCAGGGCCGGGGAGAGCGGGAGATTACGTCCGCGCAGGGGTGGGGGCTGCGGCAGGCCGGTCCGGACGGCGGTGGCGAGACGGGTTGCGGTCCGGGCCTCGGTAGGTGCCTCGGGTTCGGGCAGTGGCCATTCGGGCTGGGTGAGGGTCAGGATCAGGCAGGCGTCGGCGAGTTCGGGGACGATCGCGTTCGCGACGGCCTGGAAGGCCCGGCTCAGGGCCGTACCGCTACCGGGGCCGCTACCGGTACCCGTATCGGCAGTGCCGTGGGCGGTGTCGGTGCCGCCGGCGATGGCCGTGAGGAGGCTCTCGCGCAGCCGGGCCCGCCAGGTGTCCTCGACGTCGCTGGTGGCGGAGATCCACTCCACGATGCGGCCCTCGTGCAGGACGGGCACGGCGCGGGAGAACATGTGCCGGTACCCGCTGGTGGTACGGGTCCGGAAGGTGCACTCGAAGACCTCGGGCGGATCGGCCTCGGCGGCCGCCCGCCAGGCCTCCCCCACGTTGGCGAGGTCGCGGGGGTGGATCACCTCGGACCAGCCGGAGTCCGCGCGCGAGCGCCAGGGCGTGCCGGTCAGCCGCTCCCAGCCGGGCAGGATCTCGCGCATGGTGCCGTCGGGGCGCATGAGCCACAGCGTCTGCGACACCGCCGACGCCAGGGCCTCGTACCGTTGCAGCGCGTCGGTGGCCTGCGTGGTGTCCATCGCCACCACGAGGATCCCCGTCCCCTCCCGCCCGACGGCGACGGGACTGCACGAGTAGACGAAGTGCCTGGCCCGCTCCCCCCCGCGCGGCTGCGTGTCGTACGTGCCCTCCGACAGCCGCTCGCAGCCGCTCACGCGGACGGCGTCCAGGAAGTCGGGGAACCGTCGGCCGTCCGGGTCGGGGAACGCCTCGGCGGCCGGCCACCCGATCCGGTGGTCGCCGAACAGCCGGGCGAACGCCGCGTTGGTGTAGATCAGGCGGCGCTCGGGCCCGGCCAGCAGTGCGACGGCGGCCGTCGCACCGTCGAACACCCGCAGGTCCGGGACCGCCTCCCCCCTCACCACGGCGGCACCCCACCAGGGCCGAGCACCCCGGCAGACACGGCGTGGTCCGCGGGCATCGCGCCGGTCGGCGATCCGGACATCGGCTCCTCCCCGGACGTGCCCCCGCCTGCCGGGGGTCTCGTGTCACGAGTCTGGTGTCTGGGGCGCGCTTCGGCACGCAGGCCGCACCACCGCGCCGGCCCCGGGCGGTGGGTGGATCATCCGGAGGAGCGGCTTCGGCGAGCGGCCCGGCCCCCGCGGTCCGACGGTCCGACGGTCGGCGTGCGGTGGCACCGGCCGGTCCGTCAGGTTCACCCAGTCCGTCCAGGGCGTCAGGTTCACCCAGTTCACTCAAGGCGGCAGGACGGTAGGGCGGCAGGGCGGCAGGGCGACGGGGCCGCGAGGAGATCACGAGCCCGGCCCCTTCAGCCCGCGAGACGCCGACGGCGGGCCCGTTGCCGGCAGGTCGCACCGCAGTAACGTACCGGGCGGCCGGTGGGCCGGGCGGTGAGCGCCGCCCCGCACTCCTCACAGCCCGCGGGGGTCCGCCCGCGGACCCCGGAGCCGTCACGAAAGTCGTGCCGTTCCGTGACATCGGCGGACGGCCGCAGACCGTCCAGGGTCAGTCGCACGAGTCCGAGGCCTGCCGATCGGTCGCGGCGGGCGGCGAGCATCGAGGCGCACCCGACGGTGAGTGCGACGACGTCGTCGGGGCCGATGTCGGCACGGACACCACCGGCCCGCTGTGCGGCGTGGAGCAACGCGGTCAGGACCTGACGGAACCGCAGCACGGCCGCGGTGAGCACGGGGCGCGGCCAGCTCGCGTCGGCGGCGGCGACATCGCACAGGTGCCCACGCCGGTGGGACTTCTCCACGGCGTCCAGCAGGAATCCGAAGAACGCCTCGGTGGGCTCGGACCGGGCCGTCCGCCGCTCGCCGGAGGCGGCCATGTCGTTCAGGTGCTGGGCGAACACCGCCTCGAGGAGGGCCTGTTTGCTCGAGAAGTGCCGGTACACGGTGCCGGCTCCGACACCCGCCCGGCGTGCGATCTCGCCGAGCGGGACGCCGAGTCCCTGCTCGGCGAACGCCTCGCCGGCGGCGGACAGCACCCTGGCCCGGTTACGGCGGGCGTCGGCCCGGTCGCCGTCACCGATCGCTGCGGTCATGTCACGAAACCCCTTGTACGCCCGGCTCAACCGGGTTGAGTATTCCAGATACCCCCGGGTTCACCACCCTGTCCGTGGCAACCGCCCCGGGGAAATGGGAGGACGACATGACCACCGGACCCACCCGTTCCGTCACCGGCCCTGCCCAGGGCCCCGTCGCCGTGACCGGCGCCACCGGCAAGCAGGGCGGCGCGACCGCACGCCGGCTACTGGCCGGCGGCCGGCCGGTGCGCGCACTGGTACGGGACACGTCCGCACCCGCCGCTGTGGCACTCGCGGACGCAGGAGCCGAACTGGCCCTCGCGGACCTCGACGAGCCGTCGAGCCTGGCGGCGGCACTGGACGGCACCACCGCTCTGTTCGCCGTGCCGCCGGTGGCCTACGGGCCGGCCGGCAGCAACCCGGAACTCGAGTTCACCCGCGGCCGGGACCTCGCCGACGCGGCGGCAGCCGCAGGAGTCCGCCACGTGGTGTTCACCGGCGTCGCCTCGGCCTCGGGCGACGGACCCGCCGCCCCGGGAAAGCGACGCATCGAGCAGTACCTGCGCGAGCAGATCCCACTCGTGACCGTGCTGCGCCCGGTGCGGTTCATGACGAACTACCTCGGGGTGTCCGGCATCGGCCTCGACGGGTTCGCCGACGGCGTCCACCGGCACCTCTTCCCGCCGAACGAGCCTGCCCAGATCATCGCCCTTGAGGACATCGCCGAGTTCGCCGCCCTGGCCTTCGAACAACCGGACCGGTTCGCCGGACGGACCCTGGAACTGGCCGGTGACGACCCGACCCCGGCCGAGGCCGTCGCCGCGATCGGCGCAGCGACCGGAATCCCGGTGCGCTACGAGCAGCTCACCCACGAAGAGGCCGCCGCGCTGAACCCGGAGATTGCGGAGACCCGGCAGCAGTGGATCTCCGGCCGGCGCTGGCACGCCGACATCGAGGCACTGCGGGTCATCCACCCCGGACTGCGGACCCTGGCGGACTGGCTCTCCGAATCGGGCGCCGCCGCGCTGCGCACCCGTCTGCTCGGTACCCCGTAGCAGGTTGGTCCAGAGGGACACCGGACGGGACGTCCGCCGACGTACTCGGACGAGGTCCGCCGGGACGCCTCCGCGTCGGGCCGCCGCCCTCCCGGTCGGGGCCACGGGCGCGCAGCACCGTACGTGTCCGGGTGACCCCGGGGGTGGGCCGGGCCGACCTCGAATCCGGCCAGGTCGCACCTCCGACGGTCACGTCCTCGCCCAGGCGGCCGCCAGGACGCCGTACTCCATCGCCACGGCCCACAGCTCCCCCGCCGTCGGACGGACGCCCGGCACGGCGTTCATCGCGGCTTCGGCGTTCATCGCGGCGAAGCCCCACAGCTCCCGGCGCTCCCCGAAGCTCTCCGCCTCCGCCGCACGCAACGCGGCGAGGACGCCCCGGGCCGTCACGGGTGCGGCAGGCGGGTGCGGGAGAAAGGCCCACGGCTCGGTGGGGCTGTCGCCGAGGGGGTGGGCGGGGCGGGTGACCTGACCGGTGGAGTCGCGCATGCCCTCCACGGTGCCACCCGGATCTGACAGGCCGTCGACGGCGCACCCGCCGCCCGGGCCGGACACCCCGGTGCCGGAGGGGAATCGCCGCCGAGGTCGGCGCCGCCCGGATCGGCGCCGAGCCGTCCACGCCGGAGCCCTGGAGGAGGGGCGGGACCTGCTGACCGCTCGCCGCACAGCTCGGCCCTCCACCGCGTATGACGTACGGTCGGGAAAGCCGGGGACGGCCGTGCCGAGGCCCTATGGCCCTACGGCCCCACGGGCCGAGGCAGGGCGGGCGCGGCGGTCATGTCGAGCAGGAGCAGGGCGTCGTGGTCGGGCGTGCCGGGTTCGGCGGTGTAGACGCCGAAGCGCTGGCCGGGGGTGCCTTCGAGGGCCATTCCCTGGAAGGAGAGGGTGATCCTTCCGATGTCGGGATGGTGGAAGGTCTTGGTGCTGATCTTGCGGCCGGTGACGTCGTAGCGGTCCCACAACCTGGCGAAGTCGGGGCTCTTGAGAAGGAGTTCTCCGACGAGCCGAGTGAGGTCGGGGGCGTCGGGGTCGGTCCCCGCCAGGGCGCGCAGGCGCGAGACGCAGTGGCGGATCTGGTTGTCCCAGTCAGGGAAGACCTCGCGGGCGGCCGGGTGGAGGAAGAGGTAGCGGCCCAGGTTGCGCTGGGTGGCGGGCCAGCCCTCGATGCCCGCGTACAGGGCGAGGCCGCCGGGGTTGTGGGCCAGGACGTCCATGCTGCGGCTGACGACGTAGGCAGGGTTCGGCCGCACCGTCTCCAGCAGCAGCTTCAGGTGAGGGCGAACGGTGCGGCTGGGCTCGGCTGCGGTCCGGGGCAGGTAGCGGGCGGCTCGGACGGCGAGGTCGCGCAGGTGCTGGTGTTCGGCGTCGTCGAGCTGCAGCACGCGGGCGAGGGCGTCGACGACCGCGGGTCCGGGCCGGGTCTCCTTGCCGCGTTCCAGACGGGTGTAGTAGTCGATGCTGACACCGGAGAGGGTGGCGAGCTCCTCGCGGCGCAGACCGGGGGTGCGGCGCACACCGGGGCCGGGGGTGAGGCCGGCGGACTGCGGGCTGGTCTGGGTGCGGCGGGCACGCAGGAAGCGTGCCAGTTCGTCGCCGCCGTGCTGCTCGGATGCCATGGGGCCAGTGTCCCTCCGCCACCGGCGTGGTGCGCCCGCCCAGGGGGGCCCTGTCACACCCTGGCAGATCTCGGCCTGCCTGGAGCCGGCGCGACGGGGCAGAGTGGATCGTGTCGCCCGGCGAACGGCCTCGCTCCCGGCGACCCGCAGCGCATGGCGGCGCGCATCATCGAATCCGTCGACACCGAACCGGCCCCGCTGCGGATGGTCCTCGGCTCCCAGGCCCTGGACTCCACCCTCGGCGTGCTGCGCCAGCGGATCGACGCCTTCGAGGCCCAGCGCGACCTGGCCGCCTCCACGGACTTCCCCGCCGGCCAGTGACACTCCCCCGAGCCGCACGCGGAAACGGGCCGGAACGTCCGGCCGCCCCCACGCACCCGAACCACAAGGAGACCCCCGTGCAGACCGTCACCCTGAACAACGGCGTCACGATGCCGATCCTCGGCTTCGGCGTCTACCAGATCCCCGCCGAGCGGACCGAGCAAGCCGTCTCCGAGGCCCTCGCCACCGGCTACCGGCTCCTGGACACCGCCGCGGCCTACGGCAACGAGAAGGCCGTCGGCCACGCGATCAAGAACAGCGGCATCCCCCGCGAGGAGCTGTTCGTCACCACCAAGCTGTGGGTCCAGGACGCCCCCGCCCAGGACAACACCCGCCGCGCCCTGGAGGCATCCCTGGCCAAGCTCGGCCTGGACCACGTCGACCTGTACCTGATGCACCAGCCCTACGGCGACGTCTACGGCCAGTGGCGCGCGATGGAGACCGCCAACCGCGAGGGCCTGGCCCGGGCGATCGGCGTCGCCAACTTCCACCCCGACCGGCTCCTGGACCTCGTCCTCAACAACGAGATCGCCCCGGCGGTCGACCAGATCGAGACCCACCCCTTCTTCCAGCGCGGCCCCGACCACGACCTCATGCGCGAGCAGGGGGTGCAGCACCAGTCCTGGGGCGGCTTCGCCGAGGGCAAGAACGACCTGTTCACCCACCCCGTCCTGAGCGGGATCGGCACGGCACACGGCAAGTCCGTGGCGCAGGTCGTGCTCCGCTGGCTGATCCAGCGGAGCATCGTCACCATCCCCAAGTCGGTCGACCCCGGCCGGATGGCGCAGAACTTCGACGTCTTCGACTTCGCCCTCACCGACGACCAGATGACGCGGATCGCCGCCCTCGACACCGGCAAGACCCTGTTCTTCGACCACCACGACCCCGAGATGGTCGCCTGGCTCAGCAAGCGCCGCCTGGACGGCTGACCGCCGGGCCACGCGGGCAGCCGGCCCGCTGCCCGCAGGAGTCGGCCACCGCGCGGCACCGGGAGCAGGGTGCTGCCCGTGCTACGGGAACCGGGCATCGCCCGGCTCCTCGCCCGGGGCGACGGCATCGCCCCGATCCCTCACGGGCCGGTCAGGGCGTGGTGCGGCCGTCGGACTCGGCACGGAGCTCGGCACGGAGCTCGGCGAGGATCTCCCGGGTGCGCACGGTGTAGGGATGGTCCGGTCCCAGTGTCTCCTCGCGTCCGGTGACCACCTCGGCCATCAGGTCGACGGCCTCCGGGAGGTGGCCGGTGGCCGCCCGCGTCCGGGCGTGGAGCAGCTGGGCGGAGACGGTGACGGGGAAGCGTGGGCCGTACAGCCGCAGGTAGTCGGCGAGGACGGCGGCCGCGAGCCGGTCGGCTTCCTCGGCGCGGTCGCCGAGTTGCCAGAGGGCGTAGGCGTGGTTGTGCCGGCCGACCACGGTGACCGGGTGGTCGGCGCCCAGGTGGTGCAGGCAGTCGGCGGGGAGGTCGCGGTCGACCTCGCGGCGCAGTTCGTCTCCTTCGAGGTATTCGAGTTGGTTGGCCCGGGTGTACAGGGTGAGTGGGTGGGCCGGGCCGAGGATGCGTTCGCGGCCTTCGGCGACGCGGGCGAGGAGGGCGTGGGCCTCCGCGTGGTGCCCTTCGAGCTGCAGGAGGGGGAACTGCAGGGCGAAGGCGCTCTCCAGGGTGTCCGGGTGGTCGGGGCCGAGGAGTCGTTCGCGGACGCCGAGCACGCGCCGGTGCAGGGCTGCGGCGTCGGTGAAGCGGCCGAGCCGGAACAGCGAGCGGCCCTCGCGGGTGCGGGCGGTCAGGGCGGCGTCGTGTTCGGCGCCGAGGCGGGATTCGGCGAGGTCTGCGCAGGTGCGGGCGAGTTCGTGGGCGGTGAGGTACTCGCCGGTGCGGTGCAGTGCGGTGGCGAGCCGCACCGTGACGGCGAGCGCGTGGACGGTCACGGCAGGGTCGGTGGTGTGCCGCAGGAGGGCGGTGCAGTGCGGGGCGAGCAGTCCGAGGTACGGATCGCGCGGGCCGCGGGTCGGCTGCGGCGGGACCGCCCCGTCGAGCCGGGCGACCGCGGCGGCGAGCAGTTCCCCGTGCCGGTCGGACGGGGTGCGGCGGGCGACGCTGTCGAGCACGATCCCGTGGGTGCGCAGGCAGCGGATGCCGTCTCGGCCGAGGTGGGTGAGGGAGTGGTCCAGCAGGCCGCGCAGGGCGGGTTCGACGCGGGTGCGAGGGAGTCCGGGAATGGGCGCCGGGCCGGCCAGCAGCTGGACCGGCAGAGGGTCGGACCCCCAGCAGGCGAGCAGTTGCAGCAGGGTGGTGGCCTCCGGGAGCCCTCGTGCGGTGAGTGCGTCGAGGGAGAGCTGCCAGGTGGTACCGAGCAGCAGGCGGTCGTCGCCGGTGTCCGGGTCGGTGCCCTCGTAGAGGGCGGCGAGTCCCTGGCCGTCGTCGAGGCTGCGCTCGTAGTCGGCCATGGTCCAGGGGTCGAGCACCTGGTTGGCGAGGAAACCGCCGGCGAGGGTGAGAGCGAGCGGCAGCCGTCCGAGCCGGTCGGCTATCCGTTCGGCCTCCTCCACGGAGCCGGCTTCCGGGGCGAGGTCGTGCAGCACCCGGGCGGCGTCCGCCCGGGGCAGCACGCCGACGTGCAGCAGCTCGGCCTCCGGCCACCATCGTCCGGCCGCCTGGCGGGTGGTGACGAGCACCACGCCGGACGGGCTGCTGCGGAGCCAGCCGCCTTCCTGCAGCACCGCGGGGTCGTCCGCGTTGTCGAGGACCAGCAGCCAGGGCCGGTCGGAGCGGTCGAGGAGGTCCCAGGCGAGGTCGGCGCCGGCCCGCAGGCCGCTGCGGGCGGCGATGAGCTCGCCTTCCCGGGCGCCCCGGTCGGCGGCGACGGCGAGCATGCCGGAGCGCAGGCCCGCGGCACCGGAGGCGTTCACCCAGAGGCACAGGCGGCCGGCGTTCTCGGCGGCGCGCCGGAAGAGGGTGTGGGCGACGGCGGTCTTGCCGGCGCCGCCGAGCCCGTGCAGGACGTGGACGGTGTCGGCCTGTCCGGGGCCGACGGCGGCTTCCAGCCGGTTCATCAGTTCGGTGCGGTCGCGCAGGACGAGCGGGGTTCGGCCGACGGCGGGCCGCCGTACGGAGTCCGGTCCGGACCAGTCGGGCGCGGCGTGGTGGTGCTCGGTGACGTGGAGGTCGCCGGCCGCCTGGTAGACCCGGCCGTGGCCGTCGGCCCGTCCGGACATCCGGTCGTCCGGCCTCACGGCAGGGGCCGCTCGGTGACGTGGATCGACTGCCCGGCCTGGTAGACGCGGGCGTTGCCGGAAGCCTGCGCGTTCTGCGTGAACGTGCCGGGTACGGCCTGCGGCAGGTGCGGGGTGAGCTCGTCGACCAGGGCGCGGAGCCCGGCGGCGGCGGCCGGGTCCGCGGCGAGCAGTCGACGGATCCGGCCCTGCCATTCGGCGCGCAGCTCGTCCTGAGCGGCGGTGTCGCCGGAGGCCCGGGCGTCGGCGAGGTCGTTCCGGGTCGCGTCCGCCTCGGCCGCCACCGCCTCGGCCCGCTCGGGGTGGGAGCGCCGCCACAGTCCGGCGAGGCCGTCGCGGGCCTGCTGCCAGACCTCGGTGGACAGCGCGGTGACGACGGCGCTCGCGGCGCTGCCGGCGAGCACAAGGAGTTCGGGATCCATATTTCCCCCGGATCTGGACCGTGACCTGACGGACTGTCGGGGGGATTGTAGTGCAGCCCTTGGCCAGGTCAGCAGGGCGAGGAGGACGTCGAGCCCGCGGTCGCCGGGCTGCCGCGGAGGTGGAGTCGAAGGTTCCACCTGGCCGAGCTCGTCGAGCGGGAGGGCCTCCCCTGGTAGCGCGCACCCGCAGGACCGTCGACCAGGACCGTCGACGGGCTGTCGCCGAGCTGTCGCCGGGGGCCGGCTGAACGACACCGGGGCCCGCCGGGGCGAGCTCACCGCCGAGCAGCTCGCCGGCTACGGGTGGAGTGGGCGTAGCGGGGCCGCAGCGGGTGCGGCGGTGCGCTGCCGGGCCGCAGCCCGAGCCCCGGCACCGGGGTGCGGCCGTGCCGGTGACCCACAGGCGCGCCTTCCGTGCACGACACCGACGGCGCGGAAGGGTGGAGGCTTCCACCCGGTACGCCGCACCGCGGACGGACCGGTCCCTGCCGCCGGGAAGGGGAGCCCGTGACCGGGACACCACGGGGTGACCGCCGAGGAGCCGTGCGCGCGACCATGCGCGCCCTGCTGACCACCGGCCTGCTCCTCGCCGCCTACTACCTGCTCCCCCTCGACTCCGCCTTCACCGCCGGCACCGTCGCCGTCCTCGCCGCAGGCATCGCCGCGGTCGCTCTGCTCCTGGCCCGGCAGGCCCGCGTCATCGCACGTTCCGCCCGGCCCCGACTCCGGGCCCTCGAAGGCCTCGCCACCGCGCTGCCGCTGTTCATCCTCCTGTTCTCCGCGACCTACTACCTGCTGGAGCGCAGCACGCCGGAGAGCTTCAGCGAGGTGCTGTCGCGCAGCGACGCCCTGTACTTCACGATGACGGTGTTCGCCACGGTCGGCTTCGGCGACATCACCCCGCGCAGCACCCCGGCACGGCTCCTGGCCACCGGACAGATGACGATCGACCTCATCCTGATCGGCGTCGCCGCGCGCATGCTGGTCGACGCCGTCCAGGAGGGCGTGCGGCAGCAGGGCCGCACGGCGGCCGCCGACGGCGGCAACGACGGCACAGCGGCCTGACCTCGGCCGGGCGGGCCCGTCACGGGGATGGCGGGGATGGCGCCGTGGGCGGTGTGGGCGGCGTGGGCGGGGACTGCGGCGTGGGCGGCGTGGGCGGGGACTGCGGCGTGGGCGGCGTGGGCGGGGATCAGGGCGCCGGGGGCCAGGACCCACAGCAGGGCGCGGCCGGTGAGCGGGGTGGTGGCGATCAGGGTCAGGTAGACCTCGGCGATCGAGCCCTTGGCGGTCAGCACGTCGGCACCGCCGAACAGCTCCGCCAGCAGGTACACGGACGCGTCGACGATCAGCCACGAGGCGAGGTTCGCCCCGATCCACCACGCCCAGCGTCGGGTGACCGCACGCAGCACCATCGACTGCGACAGGCCCAGCAGGGGCCCCAGCGCAAGGGACTGGCTGGCGGCCAGCAGGTAGGCCGTCGACGCGTCCTTGCCGGTGTCCTGCGCGTCGATCACGGCGGGCATGATCACCAGCAGCCAGGCCAGCAGGGCCGGACCGACGTTCGCGGTGACCCAGGCCTTGCGGGGCACCGGCACCCGCTCCCCGACCACCCGCCACTGCAGCGACCCCAGCACCCCGCCGAACAGCACCGCACCCCCGGTGGCGATCAGCAGCCCCACCACCGTCCCGCCGCTGGCCAGGGACAGGTGCAAAACGTTGCTCCCCACGGCGGCCAGCAGGAAACCCACCGTCAGCACCGTGACGAACGCGACCGTGTTCCAGAGGATCCACAGCCAGTACAGCCGGGCGTCCCACCCGGAGCCCGGGACCACCCGCCGGCCGGCACCGGAAGCAGTCATCATCCACTCCTCGGGACACCCCCGGTTCGGACGCCCTCAGTGTCGTCCGGGCCCGATCCCGTGTCCACACGGCCGCGGCCGTCCGCCGGGCTCCCGGCGTGGACCGGGCGGGGCGGGGGCTTCGGCCGCGAGGTTGACGCCGATGGCGAGCAGGCCGACGGCCAGCCGGGGGCGTCGACGGCTCATGCGGCCAGCCACCAGCGCATGCCTCCTGATCGGGCACGGTCCACCAGGCCCCGGCCGCGGCCGGCGAGGAGACCGAGCGCGTAGCCCGCGGCGGCCCCGATCAACGCGCCCAGCACCACGTCGTGGGGGTAGTGCACGCCGACCAGCACCCGCGAGACGCCCATGGCCACGGCCAGGACCAGGGCGAGGGCACCGAGGCGGCGGTCCACCAGCCACAGCACGGCCGCGCCGGCGAACACGATGACGGTGTGGTTGCTCGGCAGTGCCCAGTCCCCCGCGGCCGGGCAGGCCTCCAGGGTGGGTCCGGCCGGCAGGACCCGGCACGGGCGGGGCTCGCGCAGCACGCCCTTGAGCGCGGTGTCGGCCGCGAAGGCCGCGACCACGCACAGCGGTGCGGCCAGCGCCCGGGCCATCACCGCGCCGTCGGTGCGGCGGGCACGCCACCACGCCACGAGCATCAGCACGGCCAGGAGGCCCAGACCGTAGGCGGAGAACGCCGCGATCGCGTCCCGCACGGCGGACGGCAGGTGCTGGGCGAAGTGGTCCGCGCGCAGGTACAGGCCTCCGTCCACGGCGCGGCCGTCGAACGCCGCCAGGGCGTGTCCGGCAGCCATCAGGCCCTCGCCCGGCGGCGGGAGCGCAGCAGTTCCAGTACCAGTGGCAGCAGGGACACCGCGACGACCACGGCGACGATCGGCAGGAGGTACCGGTCGACGTTCGGCACGGAGGAGCCGAGGGCGTAGCCGGCGAGAACCAGGCCGAAGGTCCACACCAGGCCGCCGACGACCTGCCAGAGGGTGAAGGGGCGGGCCTTGACGCCGAGTGCGCCGGCGAGCGGGTTGAGGACGGTGCGCACGACGGGCACGAAGCGGGCGAGGACGACGGCCTTGCCGTGGCCGTAGCGGTTCAGGAGCTCCTCGGCGCGGGCGGCGCCTTCGTGGAGGTGCTTGTTGCGGGAGCGGGCGAGCAGCGCCGGCCCGCCACGGCGGCCGATGACATAGCCGGCCTGTGCGCCGGCGAGGGCGCCGACCGCGGCCGCGGCGAGGACCTGGGCGAGGTCGAGGTGGGGGCCGCTGTGGGCGCCGGTGGTGCAGAGCAGTCCGGCGGTGAACAGCAGGGAGTCGCCGGGCAGGAAGAAGCCGACGAGCAGGCCGGTCTCGGCGAACAGGACGACGGCGATGCCGAGCGCACCGAACGCGCCGAGCAGTGATCCCGCGTCGAGCGGGTTGACGGCCGGCAGGCCGGACGAGAGGTGCATCGGTCTGCGCCTTTCCGTGAGGAGAGTGGGATGCGGAGTGTCGGTCGCACCCCCGGTCGCCCCCGCCCCTCCCCGGGGAGTGGGGCGGGCCGCAGGGCGGGTGCGGGGGTGCGGCGAGTCAGCCGCCCAGGACCGTGTTGCCGGTCAGGGCGCCGCCGGTGCCGTCGACGGTCACCACGTGCCGGACCCCGTCCGTGCCGACGACCACGGCCTGCCACGCCCGGCCACCGCCCTGCTGCGCGACCGCGGTGAGCGACTCGACCCTGCCTCCGGGGACGGCGGCGGCGGCCTTGACCACCGCGTCCGCGCCGCCGCCTATCACCACCACGGCCGCGCCGGGCCGGCGAAGCCGTCTCCAAGCGGGAGATCCTCGACGAGGTGTGGGACAGCGGCCCCGACAGCGACCCCAACACCGTGGAAGTCCACATCAGCGCCCTGCGACGAAAGATCGACACCCCGTTCGGGCGCTCCGCCGTGCAGACCGTCCGCGGCGCCGGCTACCGGCTGGCGGTCGACGGTGGCTGACCCGACCCCAGGCCCAGGCACCGGCACCGGCACCGGCACCGGCACCGGCCCAGGCCCAGGCACCGCGCGCGGCCGCCCTGATCGCACGCACCGCGCCGCGCTCGGTCCGCACCCGCACGACACTGGCGGCCTGCGCCAGCGTGGCCGTCGTCCTGCTCGCCGCCTCGGCCGCCGTCCTCGTGCTGCTGCGGGTCAACCTGGAGCACACCGTGGAGACCGGCGCCCGCGAGCAGGCCCTGGTCGTCGCCCGCCTCGCCGCCGAGGGACACCTCCCCGGACAGCTCCCGCTCGACCACGGCACCGACTTCGTCCAGGTCGTCGACGCCGACGGCAGGGTGGTCGCCGCCAGCCAGAACCTCTCCGGCCGCCCCGCCCTCGCCCCCACCGGCACCGCCGACGGCCACGACACCTACAACCTCGGCGACCTCGGCGAAGAGCACCACCAGCGCGTCACCACCGTCACCACGACCACCCCCGCCGGCCCCCTCACCATCCGCGTCGGCGCCTCCCTGCGCACCGCCGACACCGCCGAGGACCTCACCACCGTCGCCCTCGCCGCCCTCAGCGGCCTCCTGCTGCTCACCGTCGGCGCCCTCACCTGGCGCGCCGCCGGCCACGCCCTGCGGCCGGTCGAGGCCATCCGCGCCGAGGTCGCCGCCATCGGCGACCGCGACCTCGACCGCCGTGTCCCCGACCCCCGCAGCGACGACGAGATCGCCCGCCTCGCCGACACCATGAACGCCATGCTGGAGCGCCTCGAAGCCGCCGGCGCACGACAGCGCCGGTTCATCGCCGACGCCTCCCACGAACTGCGCAGCCCTCTCGCGGTGCTGCGCACCCAGCTCGAAGTCGCGATCAAGCACCCGGACCCCGGTGTCCGGGCCGACCTGGTGGAGGGTGCCCTGCAGGACACCGAACGCCTCCAGTCGCTCGCCACCGACCTCCTGCTGCTCGCCCGCCTCGACGCGGCCGGCAACGAGCGGTCCGCCGAAGCCGTCGACCTCACCGAGCTCGTGCACACCACCGTCCGGACCCGCGGCGCCGAGCGCCACCCGGTCACCGTCCGCACGCCCGCCGAGGTCACCGTCCCCGGGAACCCTCTGTGGCTGGGCAGGCTGCTGACCAATCTCCTCGACAACGCCCAGCGCCACGCCCGTCACGGCGTCACCGTCCACCTCGACACGGACGGGACGTCGGGCCGGGCCGTCCTCGACGTCACCAACGACGGCCCCCCGATCGCCCCGGACGACCGGGAGAAGATCTTCGAACGGTTCGCCCGCCTCGACGACGCCCGCAGCCGCGACGACGGCGGCACCGGCCTCGGCCTGCCCATCGCCCGCGACATCGCCGCCGTCCACGGAGGCAGCCTCACCGTCCTGGACGCACCCGGCGCCACCACCTTCCGCACCACCCTCCCCACCGCCCTCCCCACCGCCCTCCCCACGGGGCAGGCACCGCCGGACCGCAGGTGAACCCCGCCGCCGCGGGGCGGGTTCCGGGCACCCGGTCCCGCTGCGACGGACCGGGCCCGGCGCGTCGGCGGGGTCGCGGAAGGTCAGCGGGCCGCGAGCAGGTAGCGGTGCTCGGGGCGGCCGGTGTCGCCGTAGCGCAGTGACAGCCGGAGCCGGCTGTCACGGGCGAGCTGTTTGAGGTAGCGCTGCGCGGTGGAACGCGACAGCCCGGTCTCGTCGGCGACCTCCTGGGCGGAGAGCGGCCGGCCCGCCCGCCTCAGCGCGCCGATCACGAGATCGGTGGTGGGCGCGCTGTGGCCCTTGGGCAGCGAGGCCACGGGCGAGGCCGCGGTGCGCAGCGCGGCGAACATCCGGTCCACCTCGTCCTGACAGGCCTCCCGGGCCGCCGGCCCGGCGAGGGCGTGGCGCAGCTCGGCGTAGCCGGTGAGCTTGTCCCTCAGCCCGGCGAAGCTGAACGGCTTCACCAGGTACTGCAGGGCGCCGTGCTGCATCGCCGCGTGCACGGTGGAGACGTCCCGGGCGGCGCTGACCATCATGACGTCGCACCCGATGCCGGCCTCCCGGAGCCGCCGCACCAGGGCGAGCCCGTTCTCGTCCGGCAGGTGGTGGTCGAGGAGCACCAGGTCGGCCGGGTGGCGTTCCAGCGCCGCAAGGGCCTGGGCCGCGGTGTGCACCGTGCCGGTGACCCGGAAGCCGGGGATCTTCGCCACGTACGCGGCGTGCACGTCGGCGACCCGGAAGTCGTCGTCCACCACGAGTACGTCGATCATGCGGTCTCCACGGTGAGCAGGGCCCCGGGCAGTTCCACGGTGAAGCCGGCGCCGCCGAGCGGGCCGTCGGAGACGGCGACCCGGCCTCCGGAGTGCTCGACCACCCGGCGGACCATCGCCAGGCCGAGGCCGCGCGGACGGTGGGGCGGGGCGTCCTTGCTGGTCCAGCCCTCCTCGAAGATCAGTTCGCGGAGTTCGGGCGGCACTCCCGGGCCGCTGTCCGCCACCTCCACCAGCAGGGTCGGTCCGACCGGGCGGAGCCTGACCTCGACGGTGCCGCCGGTCATGGCGTCGAGGGCGTTGTCGACCAGGTTGCCGATCACGGTGACCAGGGCGCGGGCGTCCACCGCGGCGTCCGGCAGGTGGCTGTCGGGGGTGACGGTCAGCCGGACGCCGCGTTCGGCGGCGACCGCGGCCTTGCCGGCGAGCAGCGCGGCCACGTGCGGGTCCTGGACCTGTTCGCCGATCCGGGCGGCGAGGGCGGCGTGCGAGCCGGACTGCTCGGAGATGAACGCGGCGGCCTGGTCGTGCCGGCCGAGTTCGAGCAGGCCGAGCAGGGTGTGCATGCGGTTGGCGTGCTCGTGGTCCTGGGCGCGGAGCGCCTCGGTGAGGCTGCGGGTGTTGTCGAGTTCGCGTACCAGCGACTCCAGTTCGGTGCGGTCGCGGAGGGTGGTGACGGCGCCGCCGTCGGCGGTGGCCATCCGGTTGACCACCAGGACCCGGTCGTCGCGGACGGCGGGCAGGTCGGTGCCCTCGATCCGGCCGGTCAGCACGTCGGCCAGGCGGCCGGGGGGCAGGGCCTCGTCGACCGTCAGTCCGCCGCAGCCGTCCGGGAGGGCCAGCAGGCGCAGCGCCTCGTCGTTGGCGAGCCGGATGCGCCCTGCGGCGTCCAGCGCGACCATGCCCTCGCGGATGCCGTGCAGCATCGCCTCCCGCTCGACCAGCAGGGCGGCGATGTCGGCGACGGCGATGTTGTGGGTGCGGCGTTTGAGTCGCCGGGCGAGCAGCAGGGTGGCGGCGGTCCCGGCGGCCAGGCCCGCGCCGGCGCAGAGCAGGATGCCGCCCGTCATCGAGAGCAGCCGTCGGCGGATCGAGTCGTCGCTGATGCCGACGGACACCTCGCCGACGATCCGGCCGTCCGCGAGCCGCAGGGGCACCTTTCCGCGCGCGGTGCGGCCGAGGGTGCCGTCCTGGATCGCGGTGACGGTCTCGCCGCGCAGGGCGGGTTCCGGGTCGGTGGAGACCCGCTGGCCGATCCGGGCCGGGTCGGTGTGGGAGAGGCGGATACCGGCGACGTCGGTGACCACCACGAAGCTGGCGTGGGTGGCGAGGCGGATCTGTTCGGCGTTGCGCTGCACGGTGTCCGAGTCCCGGGCGGCGGCGGCCCGGGCGACGGTCTCGTCCGTGGCGGTCGCCTGGGCGATGGACAGGGCGCGCTGCATGGCGTCGCGGTCGAGTTCCCGGCTGACCGGTGCGAGGAACAGCCCCGCGGTCACCGCGGTGACGCCGACGGTCACCACGGTCTGGCTGAGCAGGAGCTGGGCGAAGACCCGGCGGGGCCAGTGCGGTCGTCTCATCGCGGCTCTCCTTCCAGCTCAGCGGGGTGGGGTGGGGAGTCACCCTATGTTTCCCGCGTGTTTCTGTCAGCCCCGCCCCCGCTGTTGTAGCGGAAGCAAAAAGAGCAGAACACCCCTCAACGCGGCAAAGCCGCGATACGCCCGCAAGGCTCCCGCCGTGCCCGCCCCGGCTCGTAGCGTCACGGCCCACAGCACCGAGCCGGCGACGACGCCGGCCGAGGAAGTAGGTGGTTCCCGTGAGCCCGGAGAAGGCCCGCACCGCCCCGGCGATCGAGTTGACCGGCGCGACCAAACGATTCCGGACGCCGTCCGGCGCCCTGCACACCGCCGTCCGGGATCTCGACCTCACCGTCGCGCCCGGCGAGTTCGTGGCCGTGGTCGGCCCGACCGGCTGTGGGAAGTCCACCACGCTGACCCTGGTCAGCGGTCTGGAGGAGCCCACCGAGGGCATCGTGCGGGTGCACGGCGAGTCCGTCGACGGCATCGACCCGCACGTCGGCTTCGTCTTCCAGCAGGACGCCGTCTTCCCCTGGCGCACCGTGCTCTCGAACGTCATGGCGGGCCCGCGGTTCCGCGGCGTCCCCGCCGGCGAGGCCCGTGCGAGGGCCCGCGACTGGCTGGGCCGCGTCGGCCTCGCCGCCTTCGAGGACCGCTACCCGCACCAGCTCTCCGGCGGCATGCGCAAGCGCGTCGCGCTCGCCCAGACCTTCGTCAACGACCCGAAGATCCTGCTCATGGACGAGCCGTTCTCCGCGCTCGACGTGCAGACCCGCGCCCTCATGTCCGATCAGCTCCTGGAGCTGTGGGCGGGCACCGGCTCGTCCGTCGTCTTCGTCACCCACGACCTCGACGAAGCCATCGCCCTCGCCGACCGCGTCGTCGTGATGACCGCAGGCCCGGCCACCGTCAAGGAGGTCTTCACCGTCGACCTGCCCCGCCCGCGCACCGTCGAGGCCGTCCGTCTGGAGCCGCGCTTCGTCGAGCTGTACCGCGAGATCTGGGCGTCGCTCGGCGAAGAGGTCCGCATCACCCGTGAGAGAGGAGCGGGTCGTGCCGCTTGAGACCGTCGTCACCGCGCCCGCCGCACCCGCCGCCACCCGCACCGAGGTCCGCGAACGCGCCGCCCGCCGGCGGAGGCTGACCGTGTACGCGGCCCGGGCCGGCGTCCTCGTCGCCTTCCTCGGCCTCTGGGAGGTCTGTGCCCGCACCGGCGTCGTCGACCCCTTCAACTTCTCGCAGCCGTCGAGGATCTGGGCACAGATCTGGCAGTGGATCGCCCACGGCACCGCCCAGGGCTCGCTCGGCGAACAGATCGGCTACACCCTCTACGAGGCGCTGACCGGCTGGGTGCTCGGCGTCGTCGGCGGTGTCCTGCTGGGCATCGCGCTCGGCCGGATCCGTTTCCTCGCCGACGTGTTCGGCCCGTACGTCAAGGTGCTCAACGCGATCCCCCGGATCGTCCTCGCGCCGATCTTCCTGATCTGGTTCGGCCTCGGCCCCGCCTCCAAGGTCGCCTCCGCCGTCGTCCTCGTCTTCTTCCCGGTCTTCTTCAACGCCTTCCAGGGCGCCCGCGAGGTCGACCGCAACCTCGTCGCCAACGCCCGCATCCTCGGCGCCGACAACCGCAGGGTGACCCTCCAGGTCGTCATCCCCGCCGCCACCACCTGGATCTTCACCAGCCTGCACGTCAGCTTCGGCTTCGCACTGATCGGCGCCATCGTCGGCGAGTACATCGGCGCCACCAAGGGCCTCGGCCTCCTGGTCGCCGCGGCCCAGGGCACCTTCAACGCCGCCGGCGTGTACGCCGCCATGACCATCCTCGCCGTCGTCGCCCTCCTCACCGAGGGCCTGCTCACCTTCGCCGAGAAGCGGCTCTTCCGGTGGAAGCCCGCCGACGCCGGCGACGGCCGCTGACCCCCGCCGCCCCCGGCCCCCTCACCTCCCGCTGTTCGAAAGAGGATCCCCCATGCGCAGAACCGCCGCCGCAGCCGCCGTCGCCGCGCTGCTCCTGTCCGCCACCGCCTGTGCCGACGACGCCGCGTCCTCCTCCCGTACCGGTGCCGCCCCGGCCGGACCCGCGGTCGACGGACCCAAGGTCAAGATCATGGTCGGCGGCCTCGACAAGGTCATCTACATGCCGGCCATGCTGACCCAGCGTCTCGGCTTCTTCGCCGAGGCCGGCGTCAACGTCGAGCTGATGAGCGAACCGGCCGGCGTCAACGCCACCACCGCCCTGCTCGCCGGCGACGTCCAGGGCGCGGTCGGCTTCTACGACCACACCATCGACCTCCAGGCCAAGGGCAAGAGCGTCGAGTCGGTCGTGCAGTTCTCGCAGGCGCCGGGCGAGGTCGAGGTGGTGTCGGCCAAGCAGGCCGGGGCGATCAGGACCGGGGCGGACTTCAAGGGCAAGAAGCTCGGAGTGACGAGCATCGGCTCCTCCACCGACTTCCTGACGAAGTACCTGGCCGTCAAGAACGGCGTCGACGTCAGCGAGTTCAGCCCGATCGCGGTCGGTGCGGGCCAGACCTTCATCGCCGCGATGCAGCAGGGCTCCATCGACGCCGGCATGACCACCGACCCGACCGTCGCCAACATCCTCGCCAAGAACCTCGGCACCGTCCTCTACGACATGCGCACCCCCGAGGGCTCCCGGGCGGCGCTCGGCGGCCTCTACCCGTCGTCGTCCCTGTACATGAACACCGCCTGGGTGAACGGGCACAAGGAGACCGTCCAGAAGCTCGCCGACGCCTTCGTCAGGACCCTCCGGTGGATGAACACCCACACCCCCGAGGAGATCGCGGCGAAGATGCCCGCCGACTACGCCCAGGGCGGCGCCGAGCTCTACGCGGCGTCCGTCAAGGCCACCCTGCCGATGTTCACGACCGACGGCGTCATGCCCCCGGACGGCCCGAAGACCGTGCTCGCCGTGCTCGGCGCCTTCCACCCGGACGTGAAGGGCAAGGAGTCGACCATCGACCTGACGAAGACCTACACCACCGAGTTCGTCTCCCGGGCCACCGGCTGACGGCCCCTCTCCTGACGGCCCCCGCCCGCTGGACAGCAGGCGGGGGCCGTCCGCCGGCACCTGCCGTCACCGGCTCTCGGCCGGCCATGGCGGAGACCTTCGCGGGCCGTGCCGGTGCCGGCGGGCGGATCACCGCGTACGGGTGTGCGGAGCCGCGCGGGACCTTCTAACGCCCATCCGTGTTGTTCCTAGAATGGCCGGGTGAAGGACATCGATGCGATCGCGGCGCTGCAGGATCCGGTGCGGCGACGGCTGTACGAGTACGTGGTGGCGCAGGGCCGCGAGGTCGGCCGCAACGAGGCCGCCGAGGCGGCCGGGGTGGCGCGCACGCTTGCCGCGCACCATCTGGACAGGCTGACCGAGGCCGGACTGCTGGAGAGTGGCAGCCGCCGGCTGTCGGGCCGGACGGGGCCGGGGGCGGGCCGTCCGGCCAAGGTGTACACGCGGGCCCCTGCCGAACACTCGGTGTCACTGCCCGCCCGGGACTACCGCACCGTCGCCGAGCTGCTCGCCGAGGCCGCCGAGCAGGCCGGGCTGGATGCCGGGCTGTGCGCGGCCGCGCGCCGCCGGGGGGAGGCGCTGCGCGGCTCGGCGGAACCCTGCGGCGGTCTCGAGGAGGCCATGAGGATGCTGTCCGCGCGCGGCTACGAACCGCACCTGGAGAGCGCCGGGGATGTCCGGGGCACCGAGGATGCCGCGGGTGTCGAGGCGGCGGCCGGGTCGGCCGAAGGTGTGGTCCGCATGCGCAACTGCCCCTTCCACGCGGTCTCCGAACGCTTTCCACCCCTCGTCTGCGGCATGAACCTCGCGCTGCTGGAGGGGCTGCTCGGGGTGGACGGTCCCGTCCGCGCCCGCATGGACGCCCGGCCGGGAGAGTGCTGCGTGGTGGTCGAACCCTCTAAAACACATACTGATTGACATAGAAAAGCCGACCGTGCTGGGATGAGCCCATGACCGCATCCGCGCACGGCGCCCACCTCGCCCAGCTCAACGTCGCCACCCTCCGGCACCCCCTCGACGACCCCCGCATCGCGCCGTTCGTCGAGATGCTCGATGCGGTCAACACCGCCGCCGACGGTGCGCCCGGCTTCGTGTGGCGACTCACGGAGGAGGGCGAGGCCGACGCCACCGGCCTGCGCCCCGCGGGCGAGGACGTCATCGTCAACCTGTCGGTGTGGGACACCCAGGAAGCCCTGTGGGACTTCGCCTACCGCAGCGAACACCTGGACGTGATGCGGCGGCGGCGTGAGTGGTTCCACCGGCACGTCGAGGCGCACCTGGTGCTCTGGTGGATCCCCGCCGGGCACCTTCCCACCGTCGGCGAGGCCCTGGAGCGACTGACCGACCTGCGGGAGCACGGTCCGTCCCCGCGCGCCTTCACCTTCGCCTCCTCCTACATTGCCGCCGAGGCCGCCCCGCAGCTCCAGGCCGTGCCACCGGCCCAGCCAGGACGTGTCTGACCATTCCCGACGGGCGCACGACGCCGGGCATCCCGGCCGGACGCACCGGCGAATCGCCCGAGTACGACCCGGTACGAGGACGATCCGCCGACACGCCCGGCCGGGCGCCCGACGCCGCGCGCCGATCCGCCGATCCGCCGATCCGCCGATCCGCCGATCCGCCGCGAATGGTCAGACACGCCTAGTGGCGCTCCAGCCATTCCAGGATCGCCCGGTTCGTTTCTTCCGGCTTCTCCTGCTGGATCCAGTGGCCGCAGTCCAGACTGACCACGTCCACACCGGGCACGAACTCCGCCAGATTCTCGGACCTGCGGACCGCGTCCCGGTCGCCGTAGACCATGAGCGCGGGCTGCCGGACGATCGGGTCCACGTCCGCCAGCAAGCGCCAGTTGCGGTCGAGGTTCCGGTACCAGTTCACACTGCCCGTGAACCCTGTCGACTCGAAGGCGGAGACGAAGACGGCCAGTTCGCTGTCGCTCATCACCGGCTCGCCGAGCGGCTTCTCCGCCCTGGCGAGATCGATCAGCGCCATACCCGGCCGAGGCTCCGCGGGGGGCTCGTTCTTCCGGTAGATGTTGCGAAGGAACCGGAAGGTGTTCTCGTCGAACACGGCGTCCGCGACGCCCGGCTGCCGATTGAAGTGGACGAAGTAGAAGTCGCCGCCGAGCACCTCGTCCATGGCCTCGATCCAGGGCTTCTCTCCGCGTTCCTGGTAGGGCAGGCTCAGGTTGACCACCGCGTTCACCCGCTTCGGATGCAGCAGGGCCAGCCCCCAGACGACCATGGCACCCCAGTCGTGACCGACGAAGGTGGCGTCCTCGTACCCGTAGTGATCGAGAAGTGCGACGAGATCGCCCGTGAGGTGGGCGAGGTCGTAGTCCGTCACTTCGGCCGGACGGGAAGAATTTCCGTACCCCCGCTGGTTCGGGACGATGACGTGGTAGCCCGCCGCGACGAGGGCGGGCACCTGGTGGCGCCAGGAGAAGGCGTGCTCCGGCCAGCCGTGGCAGAGCACGACGGGCCTTCCGGCATTCTGTCGGCCGGCTTCGAAGACTTCGAGTTCCACGCCGTTGACCGGGACAAGGGTGGGCTCGGGGAAATCAGCTGGATCGAACACGGGATTTCTTCCTCATCTATTCGGGCTTCAGGCATCGGGCAGGTCGGGCGGCGAAGTTCCCGGCGACGGCGACGGTGCAGCCCCGACAGGCCGGGGGCCGACACGGTCGCGGGTGGTGCGACTCGCCGGTGCGGCCATGTCGCCATCCTGCCCACCGAACCCGGTCACCCCATGACCGGTTTTGTGTGGAAGTGTTGCCGGCGTGCGAACCGACCGGCTGGTGGCCGTCCTCCTCCTGCTGCAACGGCGCGAGCGCGTGACGGCGGCGGAGGTCGCCCGCGAGCTGGAGGTCTCCGAGCGCACCGCCCGCCGCGACCTCGACGCCCTGGCCATGGCCGGGGTGCCCGTGTACTCCGTGCAGGGCCGGGGCGGCGGCTGGCGCCTCGTGGGCGGCGCCCGCACCGACCTGTCCGGGTTGACCGCGGGTGAGGCCCGCGCGCTGTTCCTGGTCGCCGGCCCGGCCTCGGCTGCGACGCCGACCGTGAAAGCGGCGCTGCGCAAGCTCGTCCACGCCCTGCCGGAGCCCTTCCGGGTCCAGGCCGAGGCGGCGGCGGCGTCGCTGGTCACGGACCCGCAGCGCTGGGGGACGAGCCGGATCGAGCACCGTCCGCCGCGTTTCCTCGACGAACTCCAGGACGCGGTGATCCGCGGCGTCCAGGTGCGGCTCGGCTACGTCGACGGCAAGGGCGCCGGAACCGAGAGAACCGTCCACCCGCTGGGCATCGTCGCCAAAGGTCCGTCGTGGTACCTCGTCGCCGGCACCGAGGCCGGCCGGCGGACCTTCCGGATCGACCGCGTGTCCTCCGCCGAACCGACCGGCGATCCTGTGGACCGGCCCGAGGACTTCGACCTCGCCGAGAGCTGGCGTGAGATCGCCGACCAGGTCGACCGCAGGCGCACGCCCCTGGAGATCCAGGCGGTGTGCACGCCCCACGGGATCGGCCTGCTCCGGATGGCCTTGGGTACTCGGCTGGAGGTGGGGGGTCCCACCGCCGACGGCCGCATCGAGATCGCGGTCCGCGGTTACGACGAGTACACGCTGGCCGGTGAACTCTCCGGGCTGGTCGAATGGTTGGAGGTGACCGGCCCTCCGGGTGTACGGGACCACCTGGCCTCGATCGGCAACGCGCTCGTCGAACGGTACGGCTGAGCGGTACGGCTGAGCGGTACGGCTGAGCGGTACGGCCGGGCCCCGACCGGAAGCGTCCGCACCTCCGGGCGGGGCGCCCGCTCCGCGGTGACCGGCTCTGCTTCAGGTGCCTGCGCGGCGCGTTGCGCTCACGCGCCGGCCTCCCGGTCGTGGCCGACACGGCGGAGCCGGTCCATCCGGGCGGCCGCGCCGGGGTAGCGGGTACCGGCGAGGTGGCGGTGGGCGTCCACGCTGCCTTCGACCATGTCGCGCAGGAGGTGGCCGAGTTCGCCCTCGGCCCGTCCGACGCGGGCGACGAGGAGCGCGTACCGGGTGAGAGCCGCTTCGACGGCGGTGCGGAGCCCGTCGTGTCCGGCACGGTGGGCGTGGAAGAGCACGTGGTTGGACGTCACCGGGGCATCGTCCGGGTGGGCGGTGCGGTCCCGGTCGAGGGAGGCGAGGTCGTTGGCGAGGTAGCTGGCCTCCACGGCGTCGGCCACCGCCGGCTCGGGCCCGGCGGACGGATCGGGCACGGGCAGGCCCCGAAGGAGCCGCCAGAGCGTCACGAAGGGTCCGGTGCCGATGGTGGCGCGGCGCAGCGCGTGGAACTCGTCCCAGGTCATGGCGGCGGGGTCGGCCTCGCCTTCGCGGGCCATGGCGGCGGCGAGGTCGGAGATCTCCGCGCAGAGCCGTGCGGTCGGCAGGCAGCGGGCGTCCAGGTCGTCCATGAGGGCTCGGTGGGCGGCAGCGGGAGCGCTGCCGGGAGGCATCGACCCGCCGCGCAGCGCGGTTGCGAACGCCGCCTTCTCCGGGGCCGGGGCGTCGTCGAGGGCGAGGAAGAACACCAGGTAGACGTCCGCGGTGAAGCTCTGCCCGGGGGTGGCCCCGGCGGGTCCGCAGTGGACGCCGAAGGCTGCGGCGACGCGGGCGGTCGAGGTGTGCCACTCGCGGTCGCGGTGGCAGGGGCACACCTCCAGGAACCAGGCCAGCAGGCGCTCGGCACGGTCGGCAGGGTCTGCGGGGCCGGGGTACGGCATGGGGATCACCTCGGGTCCGGTGGGTGCAGGGCGGTCAGGGCGAGGAGCGTGGTCAGGCGGCGGGAGCCGAAGTGGACGGGGAGGCGGCCCATCCGGAAGTAGGCGTGCGCGGGCCAGGAGCCGTCCGGCTCCTGGAGCCGGGCCAGTGCGGCGCGGCGCCGGGTCTGCCCTTCGGTGAGGCCCAGGTTGTCGGCCGCGGCGGTCAGCAGGGCGAGGTCGAGGGCGCCGAGCACGGCCGGCTGCGCCGCGTACGCCCGGAAGGCCGCGCGCAGCGGCTCGCCCAGCGCTGTCGCGTAGCTGTCGAATCGTGCGCAGCCGCGGGAGGCGGCGTGCAGGAAGGCGGCCGGTGCGGGGTAGTAGCGCGTGCCCCGGAGGAAGCGGCCCGACTCCGTGTGCTCGCGCAGGTACGCGATGCCGGCGTCGCCCTGGCCGGTCCCGGCCAGGTGCCGGGTGTAGGCGCTGTTGGCGCACGCCACCGCGTCGTGCTTGCGGCCGCGCGGTTCGGCGTCCGGTTCGGTGCCGTCCTCCCAGTACACCAGGACGACTCCGTCCCGCAGGCCCGACCCGGCCGGTGGCGTACGGGCGACGGCGCCGCGCAGCTCCGCGGCGACGGCGCTCAACTCCCCCGCGCCGAGCAGCCCGTGCCGGTGCAGGGCGGCGGCTGCCACGGCGGTGGAGTCGGTGTCGGCGGCGAACCGCGGGACGTCCGGGAAGAACCGGAAGCGACTCCCGACCTGGCAGGAGCGGACGCGTCGGCCGAGGGCGCACACGAGTGCCCGCTCCGCCGCGGGCATGAACAGCAGGGCCAGCATCGCGCCGAACCCGTCCCGGGAGAGGTCCAACCCGATGTCGGTGCCCAGCAGTCGGCGGATCCGGCTGCGGGCCTGGGCCGCGGTGAACACGTCGGCGGCCGGCATCGACGGTTCCAGGGACATCGTCAGCGACCAGTCGGCATGCGACGGTGTGCGGAGGTACGCCCATCCATGGGCGAGGGCCGTTTCGATCGCGGGTTCGGTCATTCCCGCCGCCCCTTTCCCGGTCCGTGGCCGCCGCCCGCCTGTCCGTGGGAGAGAGCACCGTCCGGACGGAGGTCCCGGAGACGGGGGTCGTCACGGTCTGTCAGGGGCTCTGCTCCGGACCGGGCCGGCCGCAGGGCGCGGCGCGCCCGCGCCGCGGGTGGGCGGCACCGGAGAGGAGAGGGGTTCGGGTTCGTGGCCTGCGCCAGGTCGGCGCGCGTGCGGCACCCGTTGTCAGGATCGCCTCGGCCGACCGGCGTGCCAAGAGCCGCCGCGGGCGGTCCGGGAGCGCGGGAGGGACTCGGCCCACGACCACGCGCCCCCGTCGGCAGCCTGCGGCGCACACCGCACCCGGGCACGCCGCCCGCACGACCCCGGGCTCGGGCGTGGGCGTGCGCGTGGGGCCGCCGTCAGCGACCGGTCCGCCGGCGGCAGCGCCCGCGGCGTGGTACCTCCCCGCCGCGGGCGCCGCGCGTCCTCGCCGTCAGCCGATCTTCACCAGCTGCCACTGCTGGTTGGTGCCGCCCGTGCGGTACCACTGGATGACCTTGGCGCCGTCGGTGCGGGCGGCGTTGCTGACGTCCAGGACGTCGCCTGTCGCGCGGGACTCGATGACGTACCTGCCGCCGTCGGAGGGGGCGAGCAGCCAGTGCTGGTTGGTGCCTCCGTTGGCGCCCCACAGGTTGAGCTGGGTGCCGGGCAGGGTGCTGACGTCGGGCAGGTCGAGTGCCTTGCCGCCGGCGACCCCGGTGATGGTGTAGTAGCCGTCGCCGGTGGCGGTGAGTTTCCACTGCTGGTTGGTGCCGCCGTTGGCGCCCCACTGGATGACCGGGGTGCCGTCCGCGGTGCCGGCTCCGGAGGCGTCGAGCAGTTTGCCGCTGTTGGCGTTGACCAGCTGGTAGGTGCCGGCGAGCGACGGGGTGCTGCCCGGGGTGACGGACAGGTTGGCGTACTGGACGGGGTAGTAGCCGGCGGTGCCCAGGCCCGCCATGCCGCCGCCGTAGGAGGCGTCGGTGACCGTGCCGACCGTGGTGCCGTCGATCCGGGCGGTGATGGTGGTGCCCTGGAATCCGAGGCGGAGGGTGTGCCAGGTGCCGGTGCCCGGGGCGGCGACGGTGCCACCGGCCAGGGTGGTGAACGTCCAGGCGCCGTCGCTCTTCAGCAGTGACCAGGCGCCGGTGTTGCTCAGCCTCAGGTGGTAGGCGTTCAGGCCGCCGTTGTTGCGGCCCTGGCTGCCGACCCGGCCCAGGATCTCGGCGGCGCCGGCCTGTTCCAGCAGCACGTCCGCGGAGACGGTGTAGTTCGACCAGCCGAGGTCGCCCAGCATCGCGTACGGTTGGTCGGCGCTCTCGCCGGTCCACTTGATCGGCCTGACGGGGGCCATCTGACGCAGGCAGGTGCCGGTGCGGCCGCCCGCGCAGCGCGCGGTCTCGAAGGCGCCGTTCATGGTGGCCAGGTACGCGGCCTCGCGGCCGGTGGCGTAGCCGGCGAAGCTGTCGCCGTAGGGCAGGTTCAGGACCTGGCGCTTCGGGGCGGTGGCGGTGCCCGCGCCCTGGCCGGTGGTGGTCGTCACGGTGTAGACCCGGCCGGGCTGCAGGGTGAGCGTGTAGCTGCCGCCGGTCGCGGTCAGGTCGGCGCCGGCGGTCATCCGCGGGTTGACGGCGGGGTTCGACAGGTCGGTCGACCACACGTGCGGAGTGCCGCCGGGCAGGCCGCCTGTGGTGCGGAGCGTCACGGTCTGGGCGGTGGTGGCGTCCATCGTCTCGAAGACGGTGGACCAGGCGGTCCTGGTGGGGTCGGCCAGCGACACGTAGCTGCCGTTGGCACGGTTGCCGCCGAGGTAGCCGGAGGCGGTGTCGAGGTAGGTCCATCCGGGTGCGGTGAACTGCGTGGTCTGCGCGGTCACCCAGGCGCTGCGGCTCACGCTGTAGGCGCCCGACCAGGGCTGGTCGGCGGTGACCAGGCCGTCCGTGTGGAAGTACTGGTTACGGTAGAGCGAGGCCACCAGGGGCCAGTTGACGAACGCGGTCATCCGGCCGTCCAGGTAGCCGCGGTTGATGGCCCGGGCCATCGGGCCGGCGCCCGTCTCGGCGTCCTGCGAGCCGTTCTCGCTCGCCCACAGCTGCTTGCCGGAGGCCACCGCGTCCGCGCTGCTCGGGCAGTCGGTCATGGCGGTCAGGTAGCCGCAGACGTAGTGCACGCCGATGACGTCGATGGCGGAGTTCAGTGCCGGGTCGTCGCGCATGGCGGTGGCCACGCCCCAGCCGAACGAGTCGGCGCCGACCACCTTGACGGCGGCGTAGCCCCTGGCGTTCAGTGCGGCGCGCAGGTTCGCGTACCAGGCGGCGTCGTAGTCGCGCTCGTTCCAGCCGCCGAGGTAGTCGATGGTCAGGTTGTGCTGCCCGGCACAGCCCAGCCAGGACATCAGGTAGTCGATCATGTCCTGGGACCAGAAGCTGCCGTTGCCGATCCAGCCGGGCGCGCCCCACGACAGTGCCGCCAGCCTGATCTTCGGGTTGCGGGCCCTGGCCTGCTCCATCAGCCACCACTCGTAGCCGTTGTCGCAGTTCACCACCCCCCGGGTGTGCTCGATCGAGGACTCGGCGCCGTCGGTGGAGTTGGTGTCGCCGCCGATCTCCACCTTGAGGATCTGAAGCGCCGCGCCGTGGCCGGGCTTGAAGAGGTGGTCCAGCACCTGGGTGCGCTGGGGTTCCGGGTAGTCGGCGAGGAGGCGGGAGTTGCCGCCGCCACCGCTGATCGCGCCGACACCGTCGAAGGTCCGTCCGGGGCTGGTGCCGTCGACCGTGATCGCCGTGTTCACCGCGGCCGCGTCGACCGCGGCCGACGCGGGGGCGGGGGCGACACCGGTGACGAGGGGGGCGCAGAGCAGCAGACCGGTGAGCAGCGCGGCCGTCCGGCCGCGGGGCCGGCGCGGGGCGCGGGCGGTGAAGGCGTTTCGCGTACGGATGGTGCCCTCCATGGTGGTGTCGGGCTCGGCGGACCGCACACCGCCGGTCGACGATCCGGGTCGACGACGCAGGGCATGCGATCCATCATCAAGGCGTAACCTGTACGACCAAAATCGCACACTAGAGCACATGATGACGCACGGTCAACGGATGCGCACCAACCGTTCGCACCTCCGGCGGGGCGCGGCGCGGGTACGGGCGCGGGGGCGGATACGGGGGCGGGTACGGGGGTCGCGGGCGGGTTCGAGGCGGTGCAGCGCCGGGCGGAGCTACCCGCGGGGCGGTGGAGCAGCCCCGTCGCCGTCCGGAGCCGACGGCGTGTCGGGGTGGTCGGCGATCCAGGCGCCGGCGTCGGCGAGCGCGGCGTCGAGCGGGTCGAAGAAGGCCCCCTTCGCCGGGACGATCCCGCCGGGCCCGAGGTGGTCGGCGAGGCCGGTGTCGGTGGCGATCCGGACGAGGGGTGGCTGGACGCCGGCGAGGATCAGGCGGCCGCCGCTCCGGTGCAGCTCGTCGGCCTTGCGGCGCAGGAGCTTCACCATGGCCGACGACGGCACGTCGGGAAGGTTGCGGACGACCAGGACGAGGACGGCGCCCCGGGCCGGGACGGGCCACTTCTGGTCGATGCGAGGAAGTTCGGCGAACAGCCCGACACCGTTGTAGTCGAGGACGGTGACCTGGCCGGGGGGCAGTTCGGCCGGCGCTTCCGCGGTTTCCCAGCGTCCTCGGCCCAGCGGCCGCAGGGCGCGGAGCCGGCTCTGGCGAGCGGCCTGCGCGCAGTACAGCAGCAGGGACAGGACGGCACCGAGGACAACCGCCTGCTGCAGGGGCAGCTGGGTGGTGGCGAGGAAGGTCAGTGCCATCGCCGCCGCCGACAGGGGTGCGGTCTTCAGCACGAGGAGGATGTCGGGGATCTTTCCGGTGATCAGTTCGGCACCGACGACGATGATCAGGCCGCCGATGACCGGCATCGGGATGCGCTCCGCCAGTGGCGCGAGGGTCAGCACGACCGCGGCGAGCCACAGGCCGGAGAAGACCCCGGCCCACCGGGTGCGGGCTCCGGCGGAGACGGCCACCCCGGTGCGCGACAGGGAGCCGCCGACGGGCAGCGACTGGAACAGGCCGCCCGCGACGTTGGCCAGGCCCTGGGCGGTGAAGTCCCGGTTGGTGTCGGACTTGGAACCGTCGGGGTTGGGGACGGTGGGGGCGATGCCGGCGGCCTGGGCGAGGGCGACCAGGGCGATGGACAGGGCGCCGCCGAGCAGGTGCGGGAAGGCGGACCAGTCGGGGGTGGTGAAGTGCGGCAGCGCGGAGGGGATGTCGGCGATGCCCCCGACCAGTTCCACGTCCGTGCCGAGCGCCGCCACCACCCCGCTGACGGCCACCATGGCGATCAGCAGCGCGACCGTCCGCAACCGCTGCACGGCGTGGGCGAGCGCCCAGACGCCGATGGTGGCGACGGCGGTCAGGGTGGCGGCCGGCTGCCACGAGCCGAGGTGGACCAGCCAGTCGCCCAGCTGCACCAGTTTGTTGTGTCCGTGCGGCTCGTAGCCGGTGGCGTCCTCCAGGACACCGGTGATGATCTGCACCGCGATGCCGACGGAGAACCCGGTCATCACCGCGTTGGAGACGAAGGAGAGCACCACTCCGAGCCGCAGGACGCCCATGAGGAGCATGACGAGGCCGGTCATCAGGGCGATCGCCGCGATGTTGCCGCTGTCGGCGGGGTCGAGTCCGGCGTCGGCCAGGACACTCTGCGCGGTGAGGGAGATGGCGCTGGTGAGGGTGGTGACCATCAGCACGGTGCGGGCGGCGAAGGAGCCGACGACGGCGGGGACGACGCCGGAGAACAGGCCGGCGACGGGGTCGAACCCGGCGATCGCCGCGTACGCCATGCCTTCGGGGATGCTGAACAGCCCGGTCACCAGCCCGGCTGACACGTCGGCGGGCTTCGGCGCGGTCAGCCGCCCGGGCCGCGGGGTGGGGTTCATCCGGCGAGCCCGGAGACCGCGTCCCCGACGTACCCGGCACCGATCACCGCCGGGACCACGGTCGTGATCGCGGTGCTGTGGACCGGCGTCCACGCCTTCCCTCGCCCGGCACCGTTCTGCCGCCCGCCGAGGCGGTGCCGGTGGAGATGCCGACCGCGGAAGCCGGCATCGATCCGATCGCCTCACCCATCGGTGGGCCTCCTCCTCGTGCGTTGGCGAAGCCCGGCACCGGCCGCGCACCCGGCGGACCGGGTGCGCGGCCGAGCCGACGGACGAGGCCGGATGTCAGGGAGTGACGATCGGGAAGGACTTGTCGGGCGGGGTGACCAGGGAGAGAAGCCGCTTGAGGATGGTGGGGTCGCCGTCGTGCTCGACGTTCTCCGGATCGGAGCCGGCCAGCAGGGCAAGCAGTTGCGGCTTGGTCAGGGTCAGGGTCAGGTCGGCGGACCGCCGGGGTGAGCCGGCCAGGGGGACGACGCGGTGGGTGAGGGCACCGTTCTGCAGGGTCAGGCGCCGGCGGTGCCGCTCGTCGGTGAGGACCAGGTCGATGGTCATGTCCTCCTTCCAGGCGCGGGGGCCGTCGATACGCACCGCGATCGAGTCCAGGAGCATCTCGACGGTCAGGGCCATCGCCATCTCGGGGTTGGCCGCGTCCAGCAGGGTGGTGCCCGGGCCCTCGCGCAGTTCGAGGGCGGCGGTGAGGAAGAAGTTGCGCCAGGGGCCGTTCTCCGCGCCCTGACCGATCCGGTCGTAGACGCCGGCGAGCGCATCCCTGGCCGCGGCGTCGGAGTCGTCGGCGAAGACCAGGTGGTTGAGCAGGGTGGCGGCGAAGCGCAGGTCACCGTCCTCGACGCAGGCCAGCGCCTTGACCAGCGCCGCCTGCGGCCCGCCGAGCGCGTCCACGTACCGGCGGGCCTGCTCCACCGGCGGGTGCTCCCACAGGTGCGCCGGGTTGCCGTCGAACCAGCCCAGGTACCGCTGGTAGACCGCCTTGACGTTGTGGGACAGCGAACCGTAGTAGCCGCGCGCGTGCCAGGAGTTCTCCAGCGCCGGCGGAAGCTGCAGCTGCTCGGCGATCTCCGGGCCGGTCAGCCCGTCGTTCAGCAGGCGCAGGGTCTGGTCGTGCAGGTAGGCGTACAGGTCGCGCTGGGCGGCGAGGAACGCCACCACGTTGTCGTGGCCCCAGGTCGGCCAGTGGTGCGAGGCGAACGCCACGTCGTACCGGCCGTAGAAGTACTCGATCGCCTCGTCCAGGTAGCGGGACCAGATCCGCGCGTCGCGCACCACCGCGCCGCGCAGGGTCAGGATGTTGTGCATGTTGTGCGTGGCGTTCTCCGCCAGGCACAGCGCCCGCCTGTCGGGGAAGAGGAAGTTCATCTCGGCGGGGGCCTCGGTGCCGGGGGTGAGCTGGAAGACGATCCGCACCCCGTCGACGGTCTCCTCCTGACCGGTGCGGGTGATGTCGAGGGTCGGCGGGATCAGGGTGATCGTGCCGGTCGAGGTGGTCATCCCCAGCCCGGCGCTGATCTGCCCCTCCGGGTTCTTGGGCAGCCGGTCGCCGTACATGAACATCGCCCGGCGCGTCATCGCGTTGCCCGCGTACACGTTCTCGCTCACCGCGTGCTCCAGGAAGCCCGCGGGTGCGATCACCGGCAGCCCCTCCTCGGTGCCGGCCGGCAGCACGCCGCGCGCCCCGCCGAAGTGGTCGCCGTGCGAGTGGGTGTAGACCAGGCCCGTCACCGGCCGATCCCCGCGGTGCGCCCGGTACAGCGCGAGTGCGGCTGCGGCGGTCTCGGCGGAGATCAGCGGGTCGATGACGATCACGCCGCGCTCGCCCTCCACCAGCGTCATGTTGGACAGGTCCAGGCCCCGCACCTGGTAGATGCCCTCGGTGACCTCGAACAGGCCCTGCTTCGCACAGAGCTGGGCCTGGCGCCACAGGCTCGGGTTCGCGGTGGGCGGGCACTCCCCCTGCAGGAAGTCGTAGGCGTCGTTGTCCCAGACCACTCGCCCGTCCGCGGCCTTCACCACCGCCGGGACAAGAGAGGCGATCAGCCCGCGGTCCGCGTTCTCGAAGTCCGTCCTGTCGCCGAAGGGCAGCGAGGTGCTCATGTGTCGCTCCGATCCAGAGCCGAGCCGGGCACAGGCCGACCCCCCGGCCGGTACCGGCACGGGGCGGGCCGGGTAGCGGCACGGCAGGTCGACGGTGTTCCCGGCCCACCCTAGAACGATCATGGACATTCAGCGCATTGTCGGACCATCCGGGTGACACCGGGGAGCGCTGCGCGGGCCGTGCCGCACCGCCACCGCCGCCCCCACGGACGGCCGGCTGCGCGCCACCGGGCCCAGGCCCGCCCGACCACCGGGCCCTCCGCGTGGAGGACGTCACGGCACGGCATGGCTGGGCACGGCGCGGCACGGTTCACGGCGTACGGCATGCGTTCGGGGTCCTGTCGGCGGACGTCGCGAGAACGACCTTCCCGGGGCAAGGTGGTGATGGGCCACCGGGCAGAACGATCTGCCGCGCGGGGGCAGGTTCTGCCGGTTCCCGCAGGCCCGACCATCCGACCCATCGGGAGTAAGGCATGGGCCTCATCCACATCGAGCTGTTCGCGACCCTCGATCTCGTCGGGCAGGCGCCCGGCGGCCCCGACGAGGACCCGGCGGGGTTCCCGTTCGGCGGCTGGCAGGCACCCCTGCTGGACGAGACCGCCGGGGCGCAGATCCTTGCCGCGTACGAGGGCACGGACGCCCTCCTGCTCGGCCGGCGGACGTACGACCTCTTCGCCGCCTACTGGCCGCAGCAGGAGGGCGGCGCGGACAACGAGATCGCCACGCTCTTCAACGGCGTCCCGAAGTACGTGGCCTCCCGCGGCAGGCCCGACCTCTCGTGGGCCGGATCCACGCAACTCGGCCCCGACCTGGCCGGCGCGGTGCGCGAGCTGCGCGGGCGGCACGAACACGTGAAGGTCGTCGGGAGCCTGAACCTGGTGCAGACCCTCCTGCGGGAGAAGCTCTTCGACCGCCTCGACCTCTGGGTACACCCGATCGTGCTCGGCGTCGGCAAGAAGGTGTTCGACGACGGCGCCGTGCCCACGAACGTCACGCTCCTGGAGCCTCCGGCAGCCAGCCCGAAGGGAACCGTGTACCTGCGGTACGGGCGCGCGGACGGCACCCCCCGGACAGGGGACATGAGCGCACCCGATCGCGGCACCGGCCGCGGGGAGTCGACGTGACCTGGGTGACGGGACGTCATCGCCGGCCACGACAACGGAGTACCGGGAACTTCGCAAGCCCCGGGTGAACGTCATCGCGTCGCGATCTGCGGACGGAACACGAACGCCCCGCCGACCGGAGCCGGTCTTCGCCAGGGCAGCGAACCACGTCGACGGCCCCCGCTAGAATCGGCCCGGTGAGTACGAGCGAGGCGCTGGCGACGTGGCTGGCCGATTTCTCCCGTGAGCAGTTGACCGAACTACTGGAGCAGCGGGCGTTGCCGTATGCCGCCCGGCTCGCCGGTGGCCCGGGTGTGCGGACGCTGTCGCAGTTGGCGGAGCACCTGCTGACCGATGCCTCCGTGAGCGGGGCGCTGGCCGCGTTGAACGTGGCCGACATGCAACTGATGGCCGGAGTTGCCGTCCTGGCCGCGCTGCGCCACGGCCCGCCCACGGAGCCTGCCGGGGTGGGGTTGATGCCGGTGGACGCATACGGGCGGGATCACCGCCGGCCGCAGGATCCACGGCCCGACCCTGCCCGGCGGGCGGTGCCTCGCGCCGACCTGCTGGACTTCCTGCGGATGGAGGGCGAGGCGCGCCGGGAGGCGGAGGCCGCGTTGGACCGGCTCGCGCTGCGGGCGCTGGTCCTGCCGCCGCACGGAGCCAAGATCGTCGTACCAGGTCTGCTGCACCGCCAGGCCGCTTATCTCAGCGGTCTGGGGCGCCCCCTGAACGGGCTGCTCTCCCGTGCCTACCAGTCGGCGGAGGTCCAGCGAATCCACCGCGCGCTGGCTCTGCCGACCGCCAGGACCCGGGACGAGCGCCAGCGGGCGGTCGTGGCACTGCTGTCGGACCCGGCCCAGGTCCGTGACCTTGCGGAACAGGCTCCGCCGGAGGCTGTGGAGCTGCTGGACAAGCTGGTCGCGGGGCCGGCGCTGCTGCGTACGCGTTGCTTCCAGGACCGGTACGGCGGCTACTACACCTCCCAGGACAGCACCTTCGCCTTCCGACCCGGCGGATCGGGCGACGCGGGCACCGACTGGCTGGCCGAGCACGGCATGGTCGTCCCGGTCGGCCACGACCTGGCCGAACTGCCCTACGAGATCGGCCACGCACTGCGCGGTCCCGACGCCCGGCCGCCCTACGATCCCTTCCCGCCCCAACCGGCGAGCACAGCGGTGTCGCCGCAGGCAGCGGCGCGGGAGGCACAGGCCGCCGCCCTGGCAGCGGCCTCCCGCGTCGAGCTGCTGCTGCGCCAGGTCGACGTCCAGCCGCTGACGGTGCGCAAGGCGGGCGGGATCGCGGTGCGCGACACCCGCAGGGTGGCCAAACAGGCAGGCATGGGCGAGGAGCAGGCCCGCCTGTGGCTGGACCTGGCATTCAACGCTGGCCTGCTCCTCACCCATGCACCCGAACCCGAACCCGCCCCGCGCGGCCGCCGCCGGCCCGCGCCGCCGCAGGTCGCCGCGCGCGTGCTGCCGACCGAACGCTACGACCGCTGGCTCACCGCGCCACCGGCCCAACGGCTCCTGCCGCTCATCGCCACCTGGGCCGTGACCCCCGAGGTGTTCAGTCACTGGCCCGATGAAGGCGACACCCCCGTCGCCCTGGTCAGCCCCCAGGACCCGACGGCGGTCCCGCTCCGCCACGCCCTCCTGGAGACGCTGGCGGCGCTCCCCGAAGGACACGGCGTGAAGACCGGGAACGTCGAGGAGCTGCGGCAGCTGGAACAGGCCCTGCTGTGGCACCAGCCGGCCGCCCCGGCCCAGAGCGCCGAGAGCGGCGGCCCACTCACCGCGACCCTGGCCGAGGCGGAACTGCTGGGCCTGGTCGCCCACGGGACGCTGACGCCGGTCGGACACGCGGTCCTCGCACTGCTCCGGGCGGGCGCGGCCCGCTACTTCCCCGCGGTCCCCGGCGCCGGCCCTTCGCTGAAGGACCGGCCGGCCCTGGCACAGGCCGTCCTGCAGGTGGCGCGGGAGCTGGAGAACCTCCTGCCCGCCCCGCAGAACGGTGCCCGTTTCCAGGCCGACCTCACCGCGGTCGTCACCGGAGCACCGTCAGCCGACCTGACCGCCCTGCTGTCCTCCTGCGCGGACCGTGAATCCGAAGGACACGCCGTGGTCTGGCGCATCACCGCGGCCTCGGTACGCCGCGCGCTGGACACCGGCACGGACCCGGAAGAACTGCTCAAGCACCTCACCGACGTGTCCGAGGGCGCACGCCGGCTGCCCCAGCCCCTGGAATACCTGGTGAGGGACACCGCCCGGACCCACGGCCGCATGCGCGTGGTCCGCTCCGCCTGCTGCATCCGCTCCGACGACGAAACGCTCATCACGGAACTGTCCCGGACCAGGACACTCACCAAGATCGGCCTGCGCCGGATCGCCCCCACCGTCCTGATCAGCACCGCCGACCCGGACACCACTCTGGCCGCACTCCGCAAAGCCGGCTACGCACCTGTCCTGGAAGCCGAGACGGGCACGACCGTCATCCAACGCGCCCCGCAGGAGCGCGCGGAGTCGAAGACCACATCCCTCTCGGACGCCTTCCGCGACCACGGCCGCGGTTCCACCACGGCCCCGACCCTCGCCGCGGCCCTTCTCGCCTCCACCGGGCCCGGCGCCCTCAGCAAGAACGACTGACAGTGACGGCTGGGCGCCGCAATGGGTGGAGCGCTGTGCTCGGCCTGCTGACCTGACGCCGCCAGGCCGTGGCCGGGGCCGGACAGGCGCCGGCAACGACGGCGGAGTCGGCCGCCGGTGACCGGTCCCGCACCTGTCGGCCGCGCAACGAGGGCATGTCACACAGGTGATCAAATGTCCGTTATGGGAAACTTCGGTCCCGGCGGTACCGCCGATGGACAAGAGGTGATCCGATGGAGACGGTCGCGGCACAGGAGCAGGCGGGACGGCAGCTGACCTGGCCGTGGTTCCTGGTGGTGGTCGTCGTCTACACGGCCATCCTCCAGGGCGTGGGCAAGCTGATCGAGGTGGACACCTCCGGCACGGACGGCGAGTTCCCGAACGTCGACGCGATGGTGCACAACGTCCTCATCCCCATCGGCCTGTCGATCCTGTTCGGCGCCGCGGTGGTGACCTGGCTCGGCTGGTGGGGCGAGGTGCTGACCTACCGGGTGCCGGTACGGCGATGGGTGCGCTGGGTGCCGATCTCCATGCTGGCCGCGGCGGTCGTCGGCCTCAACTACGGCCACCTCGCCGACCAGAGCGCCGGCCTGGTCGCATGCCTGCTGGTACTCGGCGTGTTCGTCGGTCTCGGCGAGGAGCTGATGTTCCGCGGCATCGGCGTCCACGTCTTCAAACGCGCCGGTTTCAGCGAAGGCAAGGTCGCCCTGTGGTCCTCCGTGGTCTTCGGCCTGGCCCACCTCAGCAACGCCTTCGGCCACGGCGCGCAGGCCGTCGTGCAGGCCGCCGTCGTCTCCACCTCCGGCTACTTCTTCTACCTGTGCCTGCGGGTGGGCGGCATCATCCTCCTGCCGATGCTCGTCCACGGCCTCTGGGACACCAGCCTATTCTCCAGCCTGATCGGCACCGACCCCAGCCCCTACGCCGGATCCTTCCTGCTCATCGGGCTCCAGGTCGCCCTGATCATCGTGCTCCTCGTCCGCCGCCACAGCATCGAACCCGCCCCCGACACCGACCCCGACTCGCGCAGGCCGCTCGACCCCGCCCCACAGACCTGAACCGGTCCCGTCGGTCCAAGCCCTCGCGGAACGTGGACTGTCGGGCCGCGGGCTGTCGGACCGTGAGCTGCCGGACCGCGGGAGTGAGAACGCGGCCGGCGAACCGGCAACGTACCGGGCGGAGATGCCGGACGCGCTCGGGATGGTCCGGTCCGTCGGCGATACCCAGGAGGGGAACCGCGAGCCCGCGGGAGGCGACCTCCTGGATGTCGTCATGGTGGTGGCGTGCTCGGCTTTGGGCCGTTCACCGCGCTCCCCGAGGGAGGCTGTCCGTGTTTTCGGCGCTGCTGAGTGTCCTGGCAGGTCTGCTCCTGCCCGTTGCCGTCCTCCTGCTGATCATCGGCAGAGGGTGGCTCTGGGGTCCCGACGCGCTGGAACTGCACTGGCGTCTCCTCTTCGTGGCGGTCCTCGCCGTGCTCCTCCTGGCGATCGGCGCGGGGCTGTGGAGCGATGCCAGCTGCGGCACCGACTGCGAGCCGGTGCTGACACCCGTCTACCCCTGACCGGGACCGCACACGGGGCGGCCGTGGTTTTCCGCACGGGTTCGGGACCCTCCACCGAGCGGGCGTGCCTGCGGCGTGTCGCAGGCACGGCTGCTGCGGTGAACGGCCCGGGAGCGGGCAGGCTGTCCGGCATGTCGGAACGCCGCTCCCGCCGCCGCAACCGGGCCCGCACCCCGGGCCTGCCCATCCACGCCGCCGGCCGCCGCACCCGGGCCCCGCAGTCCGAGGGGCCGCAGCCGGTCCCGCACCTGACGCCGGGTCCGGTCCCCGCACCGCCTCGCCCCGGTGCCACGACCGTCACCGCCCCTGCCCCTGTCCCGGTGTCTGTACCTGCTCCTGCGCCTTCGTCCGTGCCTGCGCTCACGCCTACGCGGCAACGGTCCGTCCGGCGGCACAAGCCGGCCCCCGCGCCACCTGACTGCTGCGCGGCCACCCGCAGCCGCCAGGTCATGGAGGGCGGAGCCGTCGTCGTCCTGACCGTCCATACCGAGAACTGCCCGCTCTGGAGCACCCGCTGACCGGCCACGACACGGGCGAGGCGTTCTTCCACGCCGGTGGCGTCTACTGCCGACACGAGGCGGAACACTTCCCGCTCGACATGTTCGTCGTCGTCCACACCGGCCACCCACCCGCCGGCTTCACCACCCCCGATGCCGACCCCGGCGCCGATGCCGATGCCGCTGCCGATGCTGGTGGTGCTGCCGGTGCCGGTGGTGCTGCCGGTGCCGCCGGTCCGGTCGCGTTCGGCTGGCTGCGGACCACCGCTCCCGACGGCACCCTGCAGACCGCCGGCCCCTTCACCACCACCGACCGCACCGGCTGGCACGAGATCGACGACAGCGACCTGCCCACCCTGCTCGGCCCCACGCCCATCCCCGACGACCCCTGGCCCCGCACCCCACCCCGCACCCAGCGGTGGCGACAGTCGTAGGCCCTGCCGCACGGAGCGACCCCCGCGTGTCTCAGACCCTGCCCGTCCACGGTGGCGGCCACGGCGCTCGTCAGGTGTCCTTCCCCGGTCGGGGAACCCACCGGCGGCGGGTACGGATGCGGAAGGCGACGACCGGGGTGCCGTCCGTCCCCGCGGCTCGTTGTACCAGGGGACGGCCCAGGCTGTGGGCTGCGGCTGACCATGAGGGGAACCCATGTCCAACGATCTGCTGCTCGCCAGGATCGGCTACGGCTTCGACCACCTCGACGCCGACGGGGACGGCCGCCTCACCGAGGACGACCACGTCCTGATGGGGCGTTCGTCGGCGCGTTCGCTCGGGCTTGCGGAGGGTTCGGCGGAGGAAGCCAGGATCGTCGCGGCGTACGTCGCCATCTGGCGGGACCTGCACCTGCCCACACTCCCGCCGGGAACCGAGGCGATCAGCCGGGCGGAGTTCATCGCCAGTACGGCGACGCTGGCCGACGATCCGGCCACCGCGCAGGCCACGGTCGGAGCCGTCGCGAGGGCGTTCCTGTCGATCGCGGACGCAGACGGCGACGGGCGGGTCACTCCCGACGAGTTCTTCACCTTCCAGCGCGGACACTTCCCCGGCCTCGACCGCGAGACTGCGGACATTGCCTTCGGGCATCTCGACCGGGACGGCGACGGCACGCTCTCCCTCGAGGAGTTCACCACCGCGGCGATCGAGTTCTGGAGCAGCCGTGATCCACAGGCCCCGGGGAACTGGTGGGCCGGCAACCCCGGTCCGGGCGGAACCGCCTGACACACCGGCCCTGCACGCAGTCGTCCACGGACGGGGCGGCCGCTCAGCGAGCGGCGGGGATGAACGGGTGCGCGGTACGCCCGACGGGGCCTATGTGCCCCGCTCCGCGGTGAGGCGTCGAAGCAGGTCGAGCAGGGTCGCGCGATCCGCGTCGGGCAAGGCCGAGAAGCAGTCGGCGAGCACCTCGTCAGCAACTCCGTGACCCGCCGTCAGAACCTTCTCGCCGGCGGAGGTGAGGTGGTGCTCGATGCGCCGGCCGTGACCCGGCCTGCGCTCCACGAGACCCTGGGCCGCAAGGCGGCCGGCCAGCGCCCCGAAAGCCTGCTCGGTCTGGAACGTCGCCACGGCCAGCTCGCGGGCCGAGGCACCCGGTGAACGGCTGACGGCGCGCAGGGCATCCCACTGGGCCAGCGTCGTGCCGACGGCCGCGAGCGCACCGTCGAGTGCCCGGTGCTGCCGGTACTGGGCCTGCTTGACCGCTCTGCCGAGTTCTTGCAGCTCACCATGCATGGAGGAAGTCTACGCCATGACCAAGCTAGCTTATATAAAGATATTTAGTTACAGTGGGGGCATGACCACGACCGCATCGGACGCCCACGCGAACCCGCCCCTCACCCTGTCCGAAGCCGGCACCGGCAGGCCGGTTCTCGTCCTGCACGGCGGCGGAGGCCCCGCCACGGTCGCCGGCCTCGCCCAGCACCTCTCCCGCACCGCCCACACCCTCACCCCCGTGCACCCCGGCTGGGACGGCACTCACCGCCCCGCACGGCTCACCGGCATCGACGACCTCGCCCTCACCTACCTGCACCACCTGCACGAGCACCGACTGCACGACGTACTCGTCGTCGGCTCCTCACTCGGCGGCTGGATCGCCGCCGAGATGGCGGTGCGCGACACCGCGGGAGTCATCACCGGCCTCGTCCTGATCGATGCCGTGGGCGTGCAGGTCGAGACGGAACCGATCACCGACGTCTTCGCCCTCGACGCCCGCGGCATCGCGGAGCACTCCTGGCACGACCCCGACCGCCACCACCTCGACCCCGCCGCCATCCCGACCGAAGAACTCGCCCGCAGGCAAGCCAACATGGCCACCATGCGCACCCTCGCCGGCGACCCCTACATGCACGACCCCGAGCTGCTGCACCGACTCGGGCACGTCCAGGTGCCCACCCTCCTCCTCTGGGGCGAAAGCGACCGTGTCGTCACCCCCGCCTACGGCGCGGCGTACGCCGAGGCCTTCGGCAACGGTCGAATCGAGATCATCCCCGAGGCAGGCCACCTTCCGCAGATCGAGCAGCCGGAGGCCACCTTCGCCCTGGTCGACGCCCACCTGCGCCGGACGGGCAACCAGCCCCGTCCCCAGTGAGTGGGGGTGACCACCGCGCGGGCCCGACAGGGCCGACCCGCACGGCAGCAGACACATCGGGCGGCCGGTGGCGGCCGCACGCGCATCAGTCCTGCTCGGCCTGCCGGTGGCCGGCGAGCCTCTTCCTCCAGCCCTTGGTCGGCGGCCACGGCACGCCCCACGCCGCAAGCCGTGCCCCGGGCCGACCGCGGACGGGCACACGGACGGCTCCGCTCCCCTCAGCGAAGGCGTCGCGCCCCTGGGGAGCCCCATGCCCGGGAGATCCGGCCACACGGTCGGCCGGGCCGGTCGGGGCCGGATGTGCCGCAAGTCCGATCGCATGGCGGGCCTGGGCGAGAGTGGTGGTCCAGTCGCCGCCGAAGCGCAGACCACGGTCGTCGATGTACAACGCCGCACCGAGCTTCTTGTTGGTGACGAGCAGAGCCTCGCCCTGCCAGTAGGCCCGTTCGGGATCGTCGTCCACGACCGCGTCCAGTCCGGAGTGCCGGGTCAGCCAGGTGGCGACAGCCGGGTGGAAGCGCGGGTGGCGGGCAGTCACGATGAACACCGAGCGGACGCCCGCGAGCGCGTGCAGGGAATCGATCGCACCGGGAATCGGGGCGCCGTAGATCCGGCCGTCCTGCCAGCCGTCGTCGTGGGCGACCAGCGTCTGGTCGAAGTCGATACCGACGGCGTACGAGGCGGGGGAAGCGGGGTCCAACGGGATGACGCTCACGCGCACCTGTCTCCTTCTTCTGACGCACCGGGGAGGCGCGATGGCTTCAGGACCACGGGCCGGTGCACACCGACCCGCTGACAGATGAGCAGGAGACGGCCGAGCGCTTACATCACTTTCGCCGACTTTCCGTACGCGCCTTCTCACTTTTCGTGACGACCGGCTCTCCGTGACCGGGACTGGTCCGGCGCGGCGTACAGCGCGGCATACAGCGGCGGCGTACAGGGCGCCGCGCCGGTGCTCGGCTGCGAGCGGCGGCCGGCCGTTCTCCCGCGCTTCGTGACCCGACATCTCGAAGCGCGGGGAACGGCCGTCTCCGCTGTCCCGGGAAGAACCGGAGATCAGCTGGTCGAGTGACCGCAGGGGTCAAACGCCGAGCCCGGTGAGCGGCGTGCCGACTGGCATCCGCCACCGCCTGCCGCCGGGTTGACGGCCCGGCCTCACGTCAGCTGCCGGGTGAAGAACCGGGCCGCCGCGTCCCCCGCGAACTGCGGGACACCCGTGTGCCCGCCGAGATGGGCGTGCAGGGACTTCTCCTCGGAGCCGAAGGCGTCGAACAGGTCCAGGGACGCCTGCCGGTCGTTCCCCTCGTCGTCCCACTGCAGCAGGACGTGCAGTGGAACGGTGACCTGCCGGGCCTCCTCGAACATGGCGCGAGGCACGAAACTCCCGGCGAAGAGCACGGCGGCCGAGATGCGCGGTTCGACCACCGCCAGCCGGACGCCGATGGAGATCACTCCTCCGGAGTACCCGACCGGGCCGCCGATCTCGGGCAGCGCGAGGAGGGCGTCCAGGGCGGCCTGCCACTCCGGGACGGCCTTTTCGACCAGCGGGAGGACGAGGGCGTCGACGATCTCGTCGGTGACCGGCTCGCCGGCCTGCATCGCCCGGCGCAGGTCGGCGCGGGCCTGCTCGACGGCGGGCCAACGGGGCCGGTCGCCGCTTCCGGGGAGCTCGATGGTGGCCGTGGCGAAGCCGTCCGCTGCGGAGTGCAGAGCCCGGGCCACCAGTCGGGGGTACATCCTGCCCAGGCCGAGGGGAGGGTGGCCGAGCAGGATCAGCGGCGCCGGTTCGGATGCCGATGCAGACGCGGGTGTCCACACGATGCCGGGGATCTCACCGAGGGTGAATTCGCGTTCGAGGACGCCGTCGTCGAGGCGCTGCTCGGAGGTGAAACGCATGGTCGTGCCTTTCGGAGTGCACTGGAACGGCGCTCCCGGACGACCTGTCTATCGCCCGACCATGACCCCGGAAGGGAGCGCCCATGTCGATACTGCGTTCACGGGTACCACCTCCTCGATCTCTCGCACGGCCACCGGGAATGTAGCAGCTACCCGGGGCGCATCGCGACTTCCCGCGTGCCGGCTCCGCGACGGCGGGCCGCGCCGACGCCGCCGTCCCTCATGGATCCCGGACCACGACGCACCGTCGACGTCTCCCGAACTCGCGTACAGGTGGCGTCTGTTCTCGCGTGAACAGAGCCACCGTACGCGTCGGCCGTGGAGTGGGTGCGAGGGTCGCGGCGGTGTGCACGGCCCCCGCATCGGGCGTGGGGCGCCCCGTTCCCGCCCTCGGCGTACGGATCTGCCCATGGACCGGCGTGGGCACGCGACCGCCGAGGAGCGGAGGGGAGAGGAGAGGACCGGGGGACGGCGGCACCGGTCGGCCGGGTGGGCGGCGGTGGGAGTCCACGCCGGTCGGCTCCCGCAGGTGCGGGAGCGGCCCGTCGTGCCCCGGCCGGCCGCGTGGAGCGCGCACGCGGCCGGCCGGGACAGCCCTTCAGCCGGTCAGCCCCTCGGCCGGTCGGCCGGTCGGCGCAGGTCGAACCGGTCGAGGTTCATCACCTTGTCCCACGCTGCCACGAAGTCGCGCACGTACTTCGCGTCCGCGTCCCCGGAGGCGTAGACCTCGGCGAGGGCGCGCAGCTGGGAGTGCGACCCGAAGACGAGGTCGACGGCGGTGGCCGTCCACCTCGCCTCGCCCGTCGCACGGTCGCGTCCCTCGAAGACGTCCGCGTCCGACTCCGACACCCTCCACTCCGTGCCCATGTCGAGCACGTTGACGAAGAAGTCCGTGGTCAGCGCACCCGGACGATGCGTGAGGACGCCGTGCGGGGATCCCCGGAATCCGGTGTCGAGCACCCGCATGCCGCCCACCAGGACCGTCATCTCGGGCGCGGTCAGCGTCAGCAGGTTCGCCCGGTCGAGCAGCAGGGTCTCCGGCGACAGCTTCTCGCCGTCGCGCAGGTAGTTGCGGAACCCGTCCGCCCGCGGTTCGAGCACGGCGAACGACTCCACGTCGGTCTGCTCCTGCGAGGCGTCCGTGCGCCCCGGCGCGAACGGGACGGTGACGGGGTGCCCGGCGTTCCGTGCGGCCTGCTCGACCGCCGCGCAGCCTCCCAGGACGATCAGGTCGGCGAGGGAGATCCTCCTGCCGCCGGTCTGCGCGCCGTTGAAGTCCCGCTGGATCTCCTCCAGCCGCCGCACCGTCCCGGCCACCTCGGGCAGGTCGTTGATCTCCCAGTCCTTCTGCGGCGCCAGCCGGATCCGCGCCCCGTTGGCCCCGCCGCGCTTGTCGGTGCCGCGGAAGCTCGCCGCCGCCGCCCACGCCGTGGTGACCAGCTGCGAAATGCTCAGGCCGGAGTCGATGACGCGGTCCTTGAGGGCGGCGACGTCCTCGTCCTGGACCGGTTCGTGATCGGCTTCGGGGACCGGGTCCTGCCAGAGCTGCGGTCGGGGGACCCACGGTCCGAGGTAACGGGACACCGGGCCCATGTCGCGGTGCAGCAGCTTGTACCAGGCCTTGGCGAACGCCTCGGCGAGCTGGTCCGGGTGCTCGTGGAAACGCCGGCAGATCGGCTCGTAAGCCGGGTCCTCGCGCAGCGCGAGGTCCGTCGTCAGCATCATCGGGGCGTGTCGCCTCGACGGGTCGTGCGCGTCCGGCACGGTGCCCTGCGCCGCGGGGTCGGTGGGCTTCCACTGGCGGGCCCCGGCGGGGCTGGTGGTCTGCTCCCAGTCGTACCGGAACAGGTTGTCCAGGTAACCGTTGTCCCACGTCGTCGGCTCGTTGGTCCACGCGCCCTCCAGCCCGCTGGTGAGCGTGTGGGGGCCCTTGCCGCTGCCGTACGTGTTGTGCCAGCCAAGGCCCTGCTGTTCGAGGGGGGCGGCCTCGGGCTCGGGGCCGAGGTACGACGGGTCGACGGCGCCGTGGCACTTGCCGAAGGTGTGTCCGCCGACGATGAGCGCGACGGTCTCCTCGTCGTTCATGGCCATGCGCCCGAAGGTCTCCCGGATGTCGCGGGCGGCGGCGAGCGGGTCCGGACTGCCGTTGGGGCCTTCCGGATTCACGTAGATCAGCCCCATCTGCACGGCGCCGAACGGACCGGAGAGTTCGCGGTCGCCGCTGTAGCGCTCGTCGCCGAGCCAGGTGTCCTCGGGACCCCAGAAGATCTCCTCGGGCTCCCAGATGTCCTCGCGCCCGAAGGCGAAGCCGAACGTCCTGAACCCCATGGATTCCATGGCGCAGTTGCCCGCGAACACGAGGAGGTCGGCCCAGGAGATCTTCCGGCCGTACTTCTGCTTGACCGGCCACAGCAGTCGCCGCGCCTTGTCCAGGCTGGCGTTGTCCGGCCAGCTGTTGAGCGGCGCGAACCGCTGGGCGCCGCTGCCGCCCCCGCCCCGGCCGTCCGCGATGCGGTACGTGCCGGCGGCGTGCCAGCTCATCCGGATGAACAGCGGTCCGTAGTGGCCGTAGTCGGCGGGCCACCAGTCCTGCGACGTCGTCATCAGCTCGATGACGTCCCGCTTCAGCGCGTCGACGTCGAGGGCGGCGAACTCCGTCGCGTAGTCGAAGTCCTCGTCCACCGGGTTGGGACGGGGCTCGTGCTGGCGCAGCACCTGGAGGTCCAGCTGGGTGGGCCACCAGTCCCGGTTCGTCCTGGGGCGGGTCGACGGGGGGGTGGGTGAGGGAACTGCTGGGTTTTCGCTCTCGCTGCCGGACACGTCCGCCCCTTCTTCCTTGCTCGGTTTTCATATCCTTTGTCCGTATCGTCCCGCACCGTGGGCCGTACGCCGAGGACGTGCGGCTCACCCGTGTCGGCGCCGCCGGGCGGAGCGGCGCCCCGTGGTGGACGGCCCGCGCGTTCCGGCGATCGGCTGACCGCCCGGCCCCGTCGGCCTGTCGTACCCGGTGCCCGGGCGGTCCGCGGCCAGGATGCGGCCATGATCCGTACAAGCCGAGCCACCGCCGCCGCCGTCGCGGCGGGCGCCGCCCTGCTCCTGTCCCTGGTCCCCGCCTCCGCGAACGCCCGGTCGGGCACCGGGGCGCCGGAGGACCGCGTCACCCGTTACCTGCACGGCATCCGGGACCGTCCCGCCGAGCTCCGCGCCTTCTTCGAGGCCCTGCCCAAGGGCGGGGACCTGCACAACCACCTGGCCGGCGCCGCCTCCACCGAACTGCTGCTGCAGATCGCCGTGGACGAGGGCCTGTGCATCGACCGGGCGACCTCGACGGCCACCTTCGCCCCGTGCGCGGCCGGCAGCCGGCCGGCCGCCGACACCCGGACGGACGAGGACTTCCGGCTGCAGGTGATCCGGGCCTGGTCGATGCAGGACTTCGTCCCCGGGGCCGAGTCCGGCCACGACCACTTCTTCGCCACCTTCGGCAAGTTCGGCCCGGCATCCTGGACCCGCCCGGGCCGGCTGCTGGCCGAGGTCGCCGACTCGGCCGCGACCCAGCACCAGTCCTACCTGGAGACCATGCTGACCCCGGCCTCGGACGCGGCCGCCGCACTCGCCGCCAGGGTGGGCTTCGACAGCGACCTGGAGCAGCTGCGGCAGAAGCTGCTGGCCGACGACGGGCTCGGCCGGGTGGTCAGGGCCGCCGTCGCCGAGGCGGACGCCACCGAGGCGGAGTACCGGACGACCTCGCACTGCGACGGCCCGGACCCCGCACCGGGCTGCGCGGTGGCCGTCCGGTTCATCTCCCAGGCCTCCCGGGCCTCCACCCCCGAACGGGTGTTCACCCAGCTGCTGCTCGGCATGGAACTGGCCCGGCAGGACTCGCGGTTCGTGGCGGTCAACCTGGTCCAGCCGGAGGACGCGCCCGCCGCGCTGGAGAACTACCGGCTCCAGATGCAGATGCTGGACTACCTGCACGGCGTCTACCCCGAGGCGCACATCACCCTGCACGCCGGGGAGTTGGTGCCGGGCCTGGCGAAGCCCGAGGACCTGCGCTTCCACATCCGGGAGGCCGTCGTCACCGGCCACGCCGAGCGGATCGGCCACGGCGTCGACCTGGCGTACGAGGACGACCCGCAGGGGCTGCTGCGGCTGCTGGCCGACCGGCACGTGGCCGTCGAGGTGCCGCTCACCAGCAACGCGCAGATCCTCGGCGTCAGCGGGCCGGACCACCCCTTCCCCCGCTACCGGGCGGCGGGTGTCCCGGTGGCACTGGCCACCGACGATCCCGGGGTCTCCCGAACCGACATCACCACGGAGTACCAGCGGGCCGCGCTGACGTACGACCTCGACTACCCGGCGCTGCGCGACCTGGCCCGGGCGTCCCTGGAGTACGCCTTCCTACCCGGGCGCAGCCTGTGGGCCGACCGGGACGGCTATCGCCCGGCCGCCGAGTGCGCGGGGGACGAACCGGGGAGCGACCACCCGAGCGCGGCCTGCGCGGCGCTGCTGGCCGGCAGTCCGAAGGCCGAGCTGGAGTGGCGTCAGGAGTGCGAGTTCCAGGGCTTCGAGGCCGGGATCCCGGCCCGGCGGCCGTGACCGGACGCCGCCCCGCCGTGGCCCGCTCACCGGGCACGGCGGGGCGGCGGGGCCGGGTCAGCCGCTCGTCTCCTGCTGGAGGATCGACGCGGCCAGCGACACGTCGTTGATGATCTCGTAGAAGGCGGTGATGTCCGGCACGGCGGTGTTGTTCACCCCGGCGAAGAACGTCCGCAGGGTGCCGTCATCGGCCTCCAGGTAGCCCGCGAGCACCTCGGAACCGACTTCGAGCTGCTGGTTGAGGTCGTCGCCGCCGATGGCGGTGCCGGTCTTCGCGAACACCTTGCCGACGCCCGCGCAGCCGGAGCAGAAGCCGGCCAGCGTACCGTCCAGCCCGAGGACCGGCAGGCTGTCGCGGAACTGCCGGGCCTCCGGCGTGCGGAGCCAGTACCGCAGGATCTGGCTGAGCGCCTCCGGCGTCGCCCGGTCGGCGGGGTCACCACCGCGACCGTCCGCCAACTGCACCTGTGTCGTGTCGACCCCCGCCTTCTGCAGGAAGGCCTTGAGGACGGGGAAGCCGTCCGCGCAGTCGGTGCTCTTCGCCGCGACAGCCATCAGACAGACGTCGAGGTTGGCACCCAGGTTGTGGCTCACCTTCAGGACGAGCTTCGCGTACTCGGTGAAGGGCGGCGAGACGAAGGCCGCGACCCGCGACCCGGACGGGTAGGAGGCCGGCAGGCCGTCCTCGTCGTTCGGTCCGACGGGCGGGGCGGTGACGGTCACCCCGGCCCGGCCCAGCGCCTCGATCAGCGCGGTCCGCCCGAACGCGGCCGGGTCGGTGATCGGGGAGACCCGCAGCGCGGGAGCGGCGTCGGCCGCGATCGTGCCCGACAGCGTGATCCTGGTGCCGTCGTCGGACGTGTCCACGGTGATGGCGGTCGTACCGCCGGCCGCCACGGTGGTGACCATCGAGGTGACCTCGTACGGCGCCACCTGCGGCCGCCAGGACAGCTTCGCCGGGCGGCCGGGCGTCGTCGCCGTGGTCAGCAGGTCGATCAGGTTGTCGTTGACGATCAGCGGTGTCGGAGTCGGCGAGAAGGCGGCCGGCTCGAACAACCGGTCGTCGACCACCACGTCGCCGTCCACCCGGGTGATACCGGACTGCCGGACCTGGCGGGCCATCTCGTCGATCCCGGCCAGCGGGTTCTCGGAGGTGAGCGTCGCGCCGGGGATGTCGTTGGCGTAGGTGTGGTCGACGTCGGTGAAACTCAGCGTCCCCTGCGGGGTCGTCCGCCCGCCGAGCGCCAGGTCGCCCTGCGCCACGAGGACGAGACTGCCCTTCAGCGAAGACCCCGACCGGGTGCCGAGTGCCTGCACGGGGGTGGTGAACGGGTGGTCTCCGCCCAGGGTGTTCCAGGCGCCGGAGACACTGAACAGCTTGGCGGTGGAGCCGGGGACGAAGAGCTTGTCCCCCTGGACGGATTTGATCACCCGCCCGGTCGCCCCGTCCTCCGCCAGGATCCCCCACTGTGCGTGGGCGTACAGCGGCTTGGCGACGATCTGCCCCAGCGACGGCCCGATCGGAGCCTCCGGGCCGCCGGGCGGCCCTCCGCCGGCCACGGTCGCCGCGGTCAGGGCCAACATGCCACCGGCCAGGCCTATTCGTCGTACGAGGCAAACGGACACCATGCAGCAGCCCACCTTGTGAGGTCGTCCGGCGCCGCGCGGCACGGCTGCTCGTCGCCGAGCCGCACCCGGGCGGCATCGACGACCGGTCCGTGCCCGCGCCGGAGTGCGGGACGCCTCCCGGGGCGCGGTCGCCGTCCGGGCGGTCGTCATCGAGACCGACCCTCGCACGGGACGACCTGGTCGGCGCGGCCGTGCGCGCCATCCGGGTGCGCCGCGATGACGCCGTCGAGCCGTGCGGCAGGTGGCAGACGGCGAAACGGCTCCGCCCTCACAGGGTGAGGGCGGAGCCGTTTCCGTCGGCCGGGGCCGGAGGCCGGGGGCCGGGGGCCGGAACGATCAGGCGTGGCGGTGGTGGTGCTTGTTGCCCGTGACCAGTCGGTAGAGGGCGAGGAGGATGACCGAGCCGATGATGGCCGCGATCCAGGTGGAGAGGTCGAAGAAGCCGTCGATGGAATCGACGCCGAAGACGACCTTGCCGAGCCAGCCGCCCAGCAGGCCGCCCCCGATACCGATGAGGATCGTCACGATGACGCCCCCCGGGTCCTTGCCCGGCATCAGCATCTTCGCGATGACGCCCGCGAACAGTCCGATCAGGATCCATGCAATGACGCCCATGCGTTCCTCCTACCTCGACGGGTGAATCCGGTGTCAACACCCGTCTTCACCGCGCCGGGATTTCCAAACGCCCGGATCTTCGCCCACGTGGCCCCGGAGACCGCCGGGTGGCACCCGGACTCCGCCGAACCGTCGACGGCTTCACCCTCGGCAGTGGGCCGCTCCTTGGCCGGGTCTTCACCATCCACCCCGACGCCGCCACCGCGACGCTGCAGTCACCGCCCGGACTCCTCACCGGGAACACCCCGCACGACATCGGCCCGCAGACGGACCGCTGACCACGAGCCGGCCGGCAGCACCCGGGCGAGGAGACCCAGATCCGACACTCCCGAAGACCACCGATCAGTGTCCGGGAAGTGATCCAGGACCACGGTCCGACCGGCGCCGACAGCCGCGGACATCCGGCCGCACCGGCCTACGGGTACTTCGGGTGGGACGCGGTGCGACCCCGGCCCTCCTCACGGTTGTCAACAGCGGTGCGCGGCGGCCAGGAGGCGGCGCACGAGGGTCGAGGTGAGCCGCACCCCGCAGGGTCCACACGGCTGACCGTGCCGGGAGGCCCCGGCGCCGTGGCAGGTTGCGCAGTCCGAGTCGGCGAGGCGTACCGTCCCCGGGCCCGAACCGTCCGTCATTCTCCGCATGTGCACCACCGTCCTGTCCCACGAATGCATCATCGCCCGCTGCCACCGGCAGCACGGCGTGTCGAAGACAGAACGTAGCCCGCTCCCCCGCCCTCCCCCTGTCGCAGCACTTGTGCATCGCTCGGACCTACAGTCGGCGCAGTACCTGGACCACCATCGGCCCCCGGACGTTCAGGACGTCGTCGACACCCTGAGCGCCACCTCACTCACCACCACTCCCCCGCCCGAACCCGCGGGCCGGCCACCGCGCACGGACCCGAGCAGGTACTGCACGGCGGTGCCGGGCGAGGCGGCGGCCGCCTCCGTCGCCGCGTGCTCCCGACGGAACGGACGGACGGCGGACCTGTCGCGGCGCACCCGGCGGGCCCGGCGAACGACGGGCGCCGCGGGCAGGACGGCCGTGCCGGCAGGGCCGCGGCGTCCGGCCGGTACCGGAGGCCGTTATTCTTCGGTCCATGTCGAACCCTGACGGGCTGCTCGTCGACATCGCCGCGATGGTGGAGTCCGAGCACAGCAACCAGATGCCCCTGACCGTTGTCGTCCCCGGGGCGGTCATCACCGGCCGACTGGCGCCGGAGAGCCTGTGGCACGAGCGGGTGGCCGAAGTCCTCACGGCTTCGGAGCACCTGAAGCCGTTCGCCGCAATGTTCACGTCGCCCGGCACCGGCGACGGTGGCACGGGCGTGGCACCACCCGCCGTGCGGCCGACCCACCTGCACCTGCACGTGGCCCGCATCCTGCAGGGCAGCCACGGCCTGCCGCACACCGGCGGCATGTACCGCATCGCCATCGCCGACGTCAGCAGCTGGACGGTGGGAGACCTCAGCTACTCCGACCGGTGACACCCGCCCGGAACGGCCGCGCGCGGGCCCCACACCGCGACAGCGGCAGCGGGGCCCGGGCGCCCGCACATGTCTGAGGTGGAGATCCGGGGGTAGAAGGGGGCGCAGGACACTCGGGCACGTGGTGAGGCGGAACGGCATGGAGCAGACGGCGGACGTTCTGGAGAGACGGTCACTGCCGAAGGGCGCCGTCTCGGCGTCCAGGGTGTTCGGGGACGGCGAGGACATCGCCACCGCCCGCGACCTCGCCCGTGGCTTCCTCACCGATGTGCAGGCCGTTCACGGCCTGCCGGTGTCCGGGCGGGTGATGGGCACGGTGCAGCTCGTGGTCAGCGAGCTGGTGACCAACGCCCGCAAGTACGCACCCGGCCCGTGCCTGCTGACCCTGGAGATCGACGACGGCGCGGTCGAGGTGACCGTGTGGGACAGCAACCCGACGCCGCCGGCGATCCTCGCCCCCGACCCGACCCGGATCGGCCAGCACGGCCTGGAGATCGTCGTGGCCGTCGGCCGGAGCTTCGCGATCCACCGCGAACCCGTGGGCAAACGCATCACCACGACCATCGTGCTGGCCGACGACCCGGACGGGAACGCCACCGGCCGCTGGCTGTGACGACCCACGCCCTCGCCCGTGCCTTACCGACCGCGGTGACGAGCGACCCGGCCGCCGACCCGCCGGAACCGGGTCGGATGATGAACTCCGCCGTCGGTTTTGTTCACGAGTTTCCACCAGCAGCTGTTCACCATTCCGGGAAGCCCCCTGCGGCCCGCCTGTCCGACGTTCACGAGAAGCGGCAGCGCACGGGAACCAGGCATCCGCACCGAGGGTGCTGGAGCAGATCCGACGCCTCGGCCGAACACCGGCCTCCGGATCGTGACTCCTCCCCCGCGTGAACGCCGGGGATGAGTCACGACATCGCGCCACTGCCCGATGCGGCACAAGGGCACCGTGCTCACCGGGCCGGCTCACTGTCGGGTGGAGCCGCCGGGGCCGGGGATCCAGGTGTACTCCATCTGGCGGGCGGTGCGGTGGGCGAGTTCGTCGCCGAGGAGGCGGCCGACGAGGTGGAGGCTGGCGTCGATGCCCGCGCTGATACCCGCGGAGGTGACGAGGTCGCCGTCGTCGACCCAGCGGACGTCGGTGCGCAGGCGGATGTCGGGCCAGCGTTCGGCCAGTTCGTCCTGGTCCTCCCAGTGGGTGGTGGCCGGACGGCCGGCCAGGGCTCCGGTGGCGGCGAGGAGGAAGGCGCCAGTGCAGATGCTGAAGGTCAGTGCGGAGGTCTGCCGGCGGCGGGTCAGCCAGGCGATGACGCGCGGATCCTTCTCGACGGCCGTGGTGACGCCGCCAGGGATCACCAGGACGTCGAAGGGCGGGTCCTCGTCGAGGGTGTGGTCGGCCAGGACGTGCAGGCCGCCGCGGGCGCGGACCAGGCGACCGGCCGGTGCGACCGTCAGGACGCGCAGCAGCGGCCGGCTGTCGGGGGTGCGGGCCAGGCGACCGGCGGTGCTGAAGACCTCGAAGGGGCCTCCCAGGTCGAGGACCTCGACCTCGTCGAAGACGAGCATGCCGAAGGTCAGCGGCGCGGTGGTGTCAGGGTGCATGCCACCAGACTCGGGCCCGACGCCGGCGGCCGACAGTGTCGGAAACGGCGCGCACCGCTAGGATTCCGTCATGCGCCCCCATCGTGTCGCCTGCCTCGCCTTCGACGGGATCGCGCCCTTCGAACTCGCCACCGTCGCCGAGGTGTTCGCCGTCCCCCGGCCCGAACTGGAGGTGGAGTGGTGGTACCGGTTCGAGCTGTGCGCCGAGACGCCCGGGCCGCACCGGGTCGTCGGCGGCTTCGACATCGTGGTGCACCACGGCCTGGAGCGGCTCCGGCACGCCGACACCGTCGTCGTCCCCGGGGTCGCGGACGTGCGCCGCGAGGTCGCCCCGGCGGTGCTGGAGGCGCTGCGGGCCGCACACGCCCGGGGAGCGCGGGTGGTGTCCGTCTGCAGCGGCGCGTTCGCCCTGGCCGCCGCGGGCCTGCTGGACGGCCTGGAGGCGACCACGCACTGGCGGCACGCCCGGTTGCTCCAGGAACGCCACCCCGAGGTGAGGGTCGACGCGTCGGTGCTGTACGTCGACACCGGGTCGGTGGTCACCGCCGCGGGCACGGCCGCCGGCATCGACGTCTGCCTGCACCTGGTCCGCAGGGACCACGGCGCCGAGGTCGCCGCCCGAGTGGCCCGCCGCATGGTGGTGGCTTCGCACCGCGAGGGCGGCCAGGCGCAGTTCGCCGAGCACCCGGTCGGCAGGGCGCCCTCCGGCGATCCGATCGGCGCTGCCGTGCGGTACGCGCTGGAGGGCCTGCCGCGGCGTCTGACCGTCGACGAGCTGGCCGGGGTCGCGCACCTGTCGGTGCGCCAGTTCGAACGCCGCTTCATCGAGGCGACCGGCCTGCCGCCGGGGCGCTGGATCACCCGGGAGCGGATCCGGGCCGGGGCCGCCCTGCTGGAGTCCGCGGCCCACCCGATCGACGCGGTGGCCGGCCGGGTGGGCCTGTCGGCCGCGGGGTTCCGCCGCCACTTCCGGCAGACAATGGGTGTCAGCCCTTCGGCCTACCGGCGCCAGTACCAGCCCTGACCACCACCGACACCCGCAGCCCCCCGGACGGTGCCCCCTTGCGGCGCGGGGTGAAGCCGGAGACCTCCACCGCAGGCACAGGATCCCTCCCGTCATCCCGCACCGCGGCCCGCCTCGTGCCGGCGGTGCCCTCCGGGTCAGGGTGGCGCGGTCTGGTCGGGGTCGCGTTGCCATTCGGTGCGGGCGGTGTCGGAGCCTGCGTCGACGTCGACGTTTCGGTCGGCGGACCGCTCGTCGTCACGGGCAGCCCGGAACCGGTGCGGGTCCGCGGCGAGGCCTCTCCCGGGGCCAGGTCATGGTCGGGGAGGGGCCCCCATCGGGTGCGGGTGGTCAGGCCCCGTGGAGCACGGACTCACGCCTCGGGCGGTGTCTCACTCTCCTGGCGCTGCCGTTGGCGGTAGTTACGCATGGACACCTGGGAGCCGCAGCCGGTACTGCAGTAAAGCCCCGCCCCGTTGCGGGTGCGGTCGAAGAAACCGAAATGGCACGGGGGGTTGCGGCACGCCTTGATACGCCCCCAGTCGCCGGTCTGGGCGAAGGTCGCCACCGCGGCCAGTACGGTCCCGAACACCCGCGGCACCCCTGCCTGCGGCGACGCCAGCTCGACACCACCGGCCGTGACCACCGGAGCCAGCGGGTAGAGCGAACCCGCGCGCCGCAGGTGCCGCTCGGCGTGCTGCAGCGGCTCGCCCAGGCTCTCCTCATCGCCCGAGTGCGCGAGAAGCAGGGTCACTAGGGCGTCACGCAGCTCGCGCGCGGCTGCGGCATCGGCGTCGGTCGCCACGGTTTCGCCGCCGAACCCGTCGTGCTCCGCGAGCCAGGCCGCGAACGCGTGCCCGTCTCCGAACAACTCCCGCCGGCCTGCCCCGTCCGCGCGCGTGTTCACGAACGCGAGCACGGTCTCCGCCGCCGGCGTGACCGTGCGCGGGCTGGGTTTCGCAGATCCGGCTGCCGCACTGCTCATCGCTCCATCCTACATCAGCAGGAAGAGGCACTAATCCGTCTAACGAGCAACGCGCAACATCATTCGCCTTGACTTGTTATGAGCTATCGACTTACGGTCGCAACATGAACGGAACCTCAAATCAGCAGACCGACCCCCGTGCATGGCTCATCACCGGCGCGACGTCCGGCATCGGCCGCGAACTGACGCTCCAGGCACTGGCGAGCGGCGACGTCGTCGCCGCACTCGCCCGCGACACCGCCCCCTTGGGCGAACTGACCGAACTGCACGGCAACCGCCTCCTCCTCGTGCAGGCGGACGTACGTGACGAACAGGCCGTCCGGGAAGCGGTGGAACGCACGCTCGCCCGGTTCGGTCGCATCGACGTGGTGGCCAACAACGCCGGCTACGGACTCTTCGGAGCCGTCGAGGAAGCCTCCGATACGCAGGCCCGCGCCGTGTTCGACACCAACGTCTTCGGAGTGCTCAACGTGCTCCGCGCGACGCTGCCAACACTCCGCGCCCAGCGATCCGGACACATCCTCCAGGGCTCGTCGGTCTACGGACAGTCCGCCCACCCCGGCGTGGGACTGCTGGCCGCAACCAAATACGCGGTCGAGGGACTGTCGGACGCACTGGCGGCCGAGGTCGCACCGCTCGGCATCAAGGTCACGATCATCCAGCCCGGACTGACCGCGACCCCCTTCCTGTCCAACCTCGACGTCGCGGCCGGCCTCGACGACTACGACCGGACCGTCCGCGAGGTCCAGAAGGGCATCGGAGAACTGCCCTCATCCGCGTTCTCCCCCACGGCGCGGATCGCCGCAGGCATCCGGACCGCGGTCGACAGCCCCAACCCTCCGCTGCGCCTGGCCCTCGGCACCTCCGGCGCCACCGGCATGCGCACCGCCCTGGATGCCCGCATCGCAGACCTGGACAACTGGAATCGCGTGACCGACGCCGTCGACAGGTAATCGCGAGTCCCGCAGGAGACCTCGGCGCCGACAGCCGAGGTCCCTCGGCGACGCGATTCGACACCCGGGTGGAACGGCACCGAGCGACGGGAGACAGGCCCTGCCCCCTCAGGACGGGCGGAACCCGTGCAACGCGAGGGCCGTGGCGCGGGAGGCAGGGCGCTGGGGAATGACGCTGCGGTGGCGGCGGAAAAGAGGGGGACCGCATCCCTGACGGGCACTTCGTCGTCGTCGACGGCAGGCGCTGGAAGGCGACCGACCCCGAGATCCCCGCCGAGATCGAGACGCGATTGACCCGCCATCCGACGGCGGCACGCCCGGCCGTGGCCACGGCAGGCGACGACCGGGTCCCGTCCGAGCCCGCGACCCGCACCGGCCCCGGCAACCGACCGCACACCGGGAACGGTCCTGGCGCCGCCCCGCAGGGCCGGGACGACGACCGGCGGACGCTGCGCCCCGGCGGCGGCAGGGGCGAAGCCGGGCCGCTGCCGCACGAGGGACGCCACTGGTGGGCCGCGGCGGGATCCGCCAGGTGCGGTTCGCCGTACGGCCCGGGAAGCCGCCTGCCGTTGAAGCGGGTCAGCCAGGAGCGGGAGTTTTCGTAACTTTCGGGGATCCTGCCGTGCGCCGCGGCCCACGACGGTGGTCGATCGGCGGGGGAAATCGGCGAGGCAGCAGTCAAGTTCTCGGGCTTCGCCGGTCACCGAGCGCCTGGCCAGCGACTTTCCGGGCAGGGGCACATTCGGCGGCAACCGATACTTTCACCGTTTCAGTCGAAAGCGTTGACAGCCCGTCAAGCGCAGGCCAACACTGTCGCCGTCGACAAGTCCGAACGGCGGACCCGATGCCGGCTCACAGGCAGGGCACGTGTCCGTCGTGAATTGTTAGCGCTAACGGACGGTGCCGACAGCAGGCCGATCCCTCCCGTCGGCCGGACCCCACAAGGGTGTGAGCGGCAAGGGTGTGAGCGGCGCGCCGACCGGAAGCACAGCTACTGGGCGGATCAGGCACCACGCCCGGACGCGCACCGCCGCCCTGCCCGGCAGGAACCGCCCGGCCGGGTGCGCGCCCGCACAACCGCCAGGACGAGGCGCCGGCTCCCGACCGGTGCGCAGGTATCCCCACAACAAGGAGAACGATTCGTCATGCCACGGTTCGACAGGAAGCCCGGCCTCCGCAAGATTCTGACGGCGGCCGCATGCGTGGTCGTCAGCTCGGTCCCGGCCGTCACCGCGAGCCCCGCGGCCCACGCCGCAGGGGCGACCACGCTGGGTGCGGCAGCGGCCGACAGCGGCCGCTACTTCGGCACGGCAGTGCCCGCCGGCAAGCTCGGCGACTCGACGTACTCCACCGTTCTCGACCGGGAATTCAACATGATCACCCCGGAGAACGAGATGAAGTGGGACACCGTCGAACCCTCCCGCGGGTCGTTCAACTTCGCCCCCGCCGACTCGATCGTCAGCCACGCGACCGCGCACGGCCAGCGCATGCGCGGCCACACCCTGGTCTGGCACTCCCAACTGCCCGGCTGGGCCGGCTCCATCACCGACGCCAACACCCTGCGCAGCGTGATGAACAACCACATCACCCAGGAGATGGCGCACTACAAGGGCAAGATCTACGCCTGGGACGTGGTCAACGAGGCGTTCGCCGACGGCGGCAGCGGCCAGCACCGCAGCTCGGTGTTCCAGAACCTGCTGGGCAACGGCTTCATCGAGGAGGCGTTCCGCACCGCCCGCTCGGTCGACCCCGCGGCCAAGCTCTGCTACAACGACTACAACATCGAAAACTGGTCCGACGCCAAGACCCAGGGCGTCTACACCATGGTCAAGGACTTCAAGGCCCGTGGCGTGCCCATCGACTGCGTCGGCTTCCAGAGCCACTTCGGCACCGGTGGGCAGCCGGCCAGCTTCCCGACCACCCTGTCGAGCTTCGCCGCCCTCGGCGTCGACGTGCAGATCACCGAACTCGACATCGCCCAGGCCTCCTCGACCGCCTACGCCAACACCGTCAAAAGCTGCATGAACGTCGCCCGCTGCACGGGCATCACGGTGTGGGGCATCCGCGACGGCGATTCCTGGCGCACCGGTGAGAACCCACTGCTGTTCGACAACAGCGGCAACAAGAAGCCCGCCTACGGTTCGGTACTCGCCGCCCTGGGCGGCGGCAGCGACACGCCGGGCGGGGGCATCGTCTCCGGCACCGTCTACACGCTCTCCGACGTGGCCGCCGGACGCGTCCTCGACGAGCCCGCGGGGCAGAACGGCAACGGCACTCCGCTCCAGGTGTGGGACGCCAGCGGCGCCTCCAACCAGCAGTGGCGGGCCGCCCAGAACGGCGACGGCTCCTACACCCTGATCAACATCGCCAGCGGCCGGGCACTGGACGAGCCGGGCAACCAGACCGGCAACGGGACGCGGATGCAGGTCTGGGACTCCAACGGCGGCGCCAACCAGCACTGGCGGGCCGCCCGGAACGGCGACGGCTCCTACACGCTGACCAACGTCGCCAGCGGCCGGGCGTTGGAGATCCCCGGCGGCCAGACCGCCAACGGCAGTCCCGTCCAGATCTGGGACTCCAACGGCGGCGCCAACCAGCACTGGAACTTCAGGTGAGCCGAGCCGCGGCCGGTGTCGCGACGTGATTCCCCCGGGCGACCCGCGCCAGCAATTGTTAGCGCTCACAGTATCGGGTGACAGTTCCATCCCTTCGCCAAGAGGAGGCCTTGTGCACAGGCAACGTTCCCCCCGCAGGCAGTTGTCGGTGGTGCTCACCGCCGCGGTTGCGGCCGTGGTGGCGCTGGCGGCGATGCTCGTCGCCGGCCCGGCCCAGGCGGCCACCAGCGGCGCCCTGCGCGGTGTCGCTTCCGGCCGGTGTCTCGACGTGTCGAACGCCGGCCAGGCCGACGGCGCGCTGCTGCAGATCTACGACTGCTCGGGCGGCGCCAACCAGCTGTGGACGTCGACGTCCGGCAACCAGCTGACCGTGTACGGCAACAAGTGCCTGGATGTTCCGGGCCACGCCACCACGGCCGGCACCCGGGTGCAGATCTGGGCCTGCAGCGGCGCCGCGAACCAGCAGTGGCGGGTGAACTCCGACGGCACGATCGTCGGCGTGGAGTCCGGACTGTGCCTGGACGTCACGGGCGGTGCCACGGCCAACGGCACGGCCGTGGAGATCTGGACGTGCAACGGCCGCAGCAACCAGCAGTGGACCGGCCTGTCCGGGACCCCGACCACGCCCCCGCCGACGGGCGGCACCTGTGCCCTTCCGTCGGCCTACCGCTGGGCGTCGACGGGCGCGTTGGCGCAGCCGGCGAACGGGTGGGCCGCGGTGAAGGACTTCACCGACGTGGTCTACAACGGCAAGCACCTGGTCTACGCGTCGAACGTGTCGGGATCCTCGTACGGCTCCATGGCGTTCAGCCCCTTCACGAACTGGTCGGACATGGCCTCGGCCGGCCAGAGCGGGATGAGCCAGGCCGCGGTGGCGCCCACGCTGTTCTACTTCGCGCCCAGGAACATCTGGGTGCTGGCCTACCAGTGGGGCGCGTGGCCCTTCATCTACCGCACGTCGAGCGACCCCACCAACCCCAACGGCTGGTCCTCGCCGCAGCCGTTGTTCACCGGCAGCATCCAGGGCTCCGGTACCGGCCCGATCGACCAGACCCTGATCGCCGACGGCCAGAACATGTACCTGTTCTTCGCCGGTGACAACGGCAAGATCTACCGGGCGAGCATGCCGATCGGGAACTTCCCCGGCAGCTTCGGCTCGTCGTACACGACGGTCATGAGCGACACCACGGCCAACCTGTTCGAGGCGCCGCAGGTCTACAAGGTCCAGGGCCAGAACCAGTACCTCATGATCGTCGAGGCCCAGGGCGCGAACGGACGCTACTTCCGGTCCTTCACGGCCACCAGCCTGAGCGGCTCGTGGACCCCGCAGGCGGCCACCGAGAGCAACCCGTTCGCGGGCAGGGCCAACAGCGGTGCCACCTGGACCAACGACATCAGCCACGGCGACCTGGTCCGCAACAACCCCGACCAGACCATGACCATCGACCCCTGCAACCTGCAGTTCCTCTATCAGGGCAAGTCCCCCACCGCGAGCGGCCCCTACGACCAGCTGCCGTGGCGCCCGGGCGTCCTCACCCTGCAGCACTGACCCACCCGACCCACCGTGACCGCCATCGGGTGCGGCCCGCCTGCGCGTCGACGGACGGTCCGCGGCACGGGTAGCTCCACCTGCTGACCGTGCTCACCCTTCGAGGAGCCCCGGCCGTACGTCGGCCGGGGCTCCTCTCCTCCGTGGACTTCGTCGTGGGCACGGATCGGGACCACACCGGGTTCGGCGAGCGTGGCGTTCCCGCGCAGGTGAACCGGTGCCGGCGACGGCGGGATGTCCCGCACCCCGCCCGACCGTCCCCGGACTCACGGCTTCGTCGGCGAGCGGGTGGGCCGCCCGCGCGGGGGTAGGCGACGCGAAGCCATCCTCCTCCGGCCGGAGCAGCGGTGGACCGTTCGGGAGCGGAGACGTCGATGACCACCGCGCATGCACTTCCTGTCCCTGCTGGCCTGTTCGCAGATCGGTACCGCGTTCAGGGACACCTGGGCAGCGGTGGAGCGGCCGAGGTCGTGCGTGCCGTGGACGAACGACTGCAGCGGCCGGTGGCGCTCAAGGTGTTCCGGACCGGGACCGGAAGGGAGGCCGCCGAGCGGTTCGCCCTGGAAGGCCGGACGTTGGCCCGGCTGCGGCACCCCGGGCTGGTGGAGGTGTACGACTACGGCGAGTGGGACGAGCGTCCCTTCCTCGTACTGGAACTCGTCGAGGGCCCGACGTTGCAGGAGGTGCTGGCGCGCGAGCCGCTGTCCCCGGTGACAGCGGCACGGCTGGGGGCACGGCTGGCGAGGACCTTGTCCTTCGTCCACGGGCGGGGTGTCGTCCACCGGGACGTCAAGCCCTCCAACATCCTCATCGGTGACGGTGGGGCTCCGCGGCTTGCGGATTTCGGCGTCGCCCGGCTTTCCGGCGACGCCGCCGTGACCCGGACGGGGTTCGTCGTCGGCACTCCGGCCTACCTCGCACCGGAGCAGATCCGTGGTCGGCAGGCACAGCCGGCCGCTGACGTGTACGCCTTGGGTCTCGTTCTCGTCGAGTGCCTCACGGGGCGCCGCGAGTACCGCGGCGCGCCCCTCGAAGCCGCCGCCGCTCGACTGCACCGCTCTCCCGTCATCCCCGGACGCCTGCCGGCCTCCCTCTCCCGGATCCTGCGGCAGATGACTCTCAGCGACCCGCGGCAGCGGCCGTCGGCGGCCGAGTGCGCCGAGGCGCTCGCGGAGGTCACGGCGGTGGCCGCTCCGACGCCGACGCGACCTCCGAGCCTGCGGGCACTGCGGGTGCCGGCAGGCCGAAGGCGCGGCGCGCCCCTGGTGGCCGCGGCGGTCCTCGCACTGGCCGCCCTGGTGGGCAGCGCCTCCTTCCTGCAAACCCCTCCCCGGCCGGCACCCGCAGTGCCCGCCCCGGCCGGCCGACAGTCCTCGCCCGGGGCTCTCCCGGTCTCCGGTCCGAGCGGGCCCGCCGCGCGGCCCGCGGGCGGTGCTGCGGCAACCGCGCCGGTGGCCGCGACGACCTCGGACACCGCACCCGCCGCCGAGCAGTCTGCGCCCGGCCCGGCATCGCCCGCCGGTGCGGCTCCCGTCTCCCGCCGGACACCGCCGGCACCGCCCAAGGACAACGGTGGCCCGGGCGGAGCCAGGAAGGCCAAGAAGCACCGTTGAACTCCTTTCGGAGGTCCGACGACCCGCCGGTCCCCGCGGCGCCGGCCTTCACGGGACACCGCAGACCCCTGCCGTTCCGGGCGGCGGCGCCGGGCACGGATTCGTCGCAGGCGCGCGGAACCCGGTGCAGTGGGGTGACGCTTCATCGGGCGGGACCGGCCGAGGCCGGGGATGCTCCGTCCGGGTAGTCGACGGCGCGGCGTCCGACGGCCCCCGCACCCCACCGGGTTACTGTCGCCGGGTTCGTCCGTCCCCACGTCGGGAGAGCGATGCCGAAGGACCGCACGTCCCGCTCCTGGTGGCCGAGTGCCCTCGTGGGCCTCTGCGTGGTCGCGTCCGTCCTGACCGGGTGCGGGAGCAGCGGCCAGGGCGGCCCGGTGACGTTGAACTGGTACAACTTCCCGGACGACTCCGGCGCTCTCCAGCAGGCCGCCGACCGTTGCGGCCGGCAGTCGGGCGGCCGGTACACCGTCAAGTACAACAAGCTGCCGCGCGGCGCCGACGGCCAGCGCCAGCAGCTGGTGCGGCGGATGGCCGCGCACGACGAGGGCGTGGACGTCCTCGGACTGGACGTCACCTGGCCGGCCGAGTTCGCGGAGGCGGGGTGGATCCGGGAGTGGACCGGGGCGATGAAGGAGAAGGCCACCGCGGACACCCTCAAGGCCGCCGTGCAGACCGCGACCTGGCAGGGGCGCCTCTTCGCGGCACCGTACAACTCCAACACGCAGCTGCTCTGGTACCGGGACGACCTGGTGCCGGACCCGCCGAAGACCTGGGCGGACATGCTGGCCCAGGCCGACGCGCTGGCGGAGCAGGGCAAGCCGCACTACGTCGAGATCCAGGGCGCCCAGTACGAGGGTCTGACCGTCTGGTTCAACACCCTCGTCACCAGCGCGGGCGGCACCATCCTCACCCCGGACGCGCAGGCGCCCTCGCTCGGACCGCCCGCCGTCGTCGCGGCCGGGGTGATGCACGACACCGCGGTCTCGGCGGCGGCCGATCCCTCCCTGCCCAACCAGATGGAGGACCAGAACCGGCTGGCGATGGAGTCGGGGACGGCCGCCTTCGAGCTGAACTACCCGTTCGTCTACCCGTCGATGAAGGCCAACCAGCCGGAGCTGTTCAAGCACTTCCGCTGGGCGCCGTACCCCTCGGTGGTTCCGGGCCGGCCGGCTACCGTCACCATCGGCGGGATCGACCTCGCCGTGGGTGCGTACAGCCGTCACCCGGACCTCGCGTTCGAGGCCACGCTCTGCCTGCGGGACAGGGAGAACCAGCTCACCAACGCGCTGGAGGGCGGCCTGCCGCCCTCCCTGCGCAGCCTGTACCAGGCGGCGGAGCTCACCGAGAGCTACCCGTTCGCCGCGGACGTGCTGGCCGCACTCGACAACGCCAGCGTGCGGCCGCAGACCCCCGCCTACCAGAACGTGTCCATCGCCATCTCGCACACCCTCTCGCCGCCTGCCGGCATCCGGCCGGAAAGCACCGTGGCCGACCTCCGCGGGCAGATCGAGGACGCGCTCGGGTCCAAGGGGCTGATCCCGTGACACCGTCCACCGCACCCGGCGACACGGCGGGGCAGAAGACCGTGAAGCCGTCCGAGGGTGCCCGGCAGGAACGCCGGCTGGGCCTGCTGCTCTGCGCGCCCGCCGCGTTCGTGATGCTCGCGGTCACCGCGTACCCGATCGCGTACGCGATCTACCTGTCGTTGCAGCGCTACGACCTGCGGTTCCCGCAGCAGGCGCAGTGGGTCGGACTCTCCAACTACGGCGCCGTGCTGACCTCGCAGTTCTGGTGGCAGGCGCTGTGGGTCACCGTGCTGATCACCGTGGTGTCGGTGGTGATCGAGCTGGTCCTCGGAATGGCGCTCGCGCTGGTCATGCACCGCGCGGTGTTCGGCCGCGGCACCGTCCGTACGGCGGTCCTGGTCCCCTACGGCATCGTGACGGTGGTCGCCGCCTACTCGTGGCAGTACGCCTGGACGCCGGGCATCGGTTACCTCGCCGCACTGCTGCCGGAGGGAAGCGCGCCCCTGACGGACCAGTGGCAGGCGATCGGACTGATCATCCTGGCCGAGGTCTGGAAGACCACGCCGTTCATGGCACTGCTGCTGCTAGCGGGCCTGGCGCTGGTGCCCGAGGAGACCGTCCGGGCGGCGATGGTGGACGGCGCGACCTTCGGGCAGCGCATGCGGCTGGTGATCCTGCCGCTGATGAAGCCGGCGATCCTGGTCGCCCTGCTCTTCCGCACGCTGGACGCCTTCCGCATCTTCGACAACATCTACGTGCTGACCGGAGGCTCCAACGACACCGGTTCGGTCTCGATCCTCGGATACGACAACCTCTTCACCGCCCTCAACCTGGGCATCGGGTCGGCGATCTCGGTGCTGATCTTCATCTGTGTGGCGGTCATCGCCTTCGTCTTCATCAAGGTCTTCGGCGCTGCCGCGCCGGGTGGCGAACCGGAGCGCCGATGAGCAGCCGCACCCGCACACTGACCGGCTGGGGCTTCGCCAACCTGGTGGTCGTCCTCTACGCGCTGTTCCCGGTGTGGTGGATCGTGGCGCTCTCCTTCAAGGACCCGAGCACCCTCACCGACGGTGACTTCGTGCCGCGCGAATGGACCTGGGAGAACTACCGGGGGATCTTCCGGACCTCGGAGTTCACCCGCGCCCTCGTCAACTCGATCGGGATCTCCGTGATCTCCACGACCATCGCGGTCGTGCTCGGAACCATGGCGGCCTACGCGGTGGCCCGGCTGCGGTTCCCCGGCAAGCGGCTGCTGATCGGCGTGTCCCTGCTGATCGCGATGTTCCCGCCGATCTCGCTGGTCTCGCCGCTGTTCAACATCGAGCGGGCGCTCGGCATCTTCGACACCTGGATCGGCCTGATCATCCCCTACATGACGTTCTCGCTGCCGCTGGCGATCTACACCCTGTCGGCGTTCTTCCGGGAGATCCCCTGGGATCTGGAGAAGGCGGCGAAGGTGGACGGCGCCACACCGTGGCAGGCCTTCCGGCTGGTCATCGCCCCGCTGGCCGCGCCCGGTGTGTTCACCACCGGCATCCTCGTCTTCATCTTCTGCTGGAACGACTTCCTGTTCGCCATCTCGCTGACCTCGACCACCTCGGCCAGGACCGTCCCGGCGGCGATCGCCTTCTTCACCGGCAGCTCGCAGTTCCAGCAGCCCACCGGTTCCATCGCGGCGGCCGCCGTGGTCATCACCGTTCCGATCGTGATCTTCGTTCTGCTGTTCCAGCGCCGCATCGTCGCCGGCCTCACCGCCGGCGCAGTCAAGGGATGAGACCGCCCCACCGGGCGGACCAGGAAGGCGAACCGTGGCCGAGATCGTCCTCGACGGCATCACCAAGCGCTACCCGGACGGCGCTCTGGCCGTCCGCGACTTCAACCTCACCATCGCCGACGGCGAGTTCGTGATCCTCGTCGGCCCGTCCGGCTGCGGCAAGTCCACCACGCTCAACATGATCGCCGGGCTGGAGGACATCACCGAGGGCAGCCTGCGCATCGACGGACAGGTCGTCAACGACCGTGCCCCCAAGGACCGCGACATCGCCATGGTGTTCCAGAGCTACGCCCTCTACCCGCACATGAACGTGCGCGACAACATGGGCTTCGCGCTGCGCCTGGCCAAGGTCGACAAGGCGGCCATCGCCACCAAGGTCGAGGAGGCGGCGCGCATCCTCGACCTCACCCGGCACCTGGACCGCAAACCGGCCAACCTCTCCGGAGGCCAGCGCCAGCGGGTCGCCATGGGCCGCGCGATCGTCCGCGATCCCAAGGCCTTCCTGATGGACGAGCCGCTGTCCAACCTCGACGCCAAGCTCCGGGTGCAGATGCGCACCCAGATCGCCGCCCTCCAGCGGCGCCTGGGCACCACCACCGTCTACGTCACCCACGACCAGGTCGAGGCCATGACGCTGGGGGACCGCGTGGTCGTCATGCGCGGTGGCGTCGTCCAGCAGGTCGGCTCGCCTCAGCACCTGTACGACGCGCCCGTGAACCTGTTCGTGGCGGGCTTCATCGGCTCTCCCGGCATGAACTTCCTCGGCGCGACGCTGGAACGGAACACCCTGCGCACCTCGCTCGGCGACCTGCCGGTGGACGACCGGATGCGGCGGGCCCTGGAGGGCGCGGACGCCCCGCGCGACCTCATCGTGGGCATCCGCCCCGAGGACTTCGAGGACGCTTCCCTGGCCGAGGGCCACCGGGACGGCGTCACCTGCAACGCCACCGTCGAGGTCCGGGAGTCCGTGGGCTCCGACGTGTTCGTGCACTTCAACGAGGAAGGCGGCCCCGCACGCAGCGAGGAACTCGCCGAACTCGCCGCGGACTCCGGCCGGGCCGACACGGGCATGCAGGAGCACCGGGTGGTCGCCAGGCTGAACCCCGCCACCCGCGCCGCCGAGGGCAGCGCCCTGGAACTGTGGATCGACACCTCCCGCATCCACGTCTTCGATCCGGCGAGCGGCGCCAACCTGACCCACCCGGACCGGCCGGGCCGCTGAACCACGGGACGGCCCGCCCTCACCCGGCACGGTGGGGCCGGTGGGAGGTGACGCGGAGGGCGGCCCGTCCGGGGCCTGGACGGAGCGCGGGGCCGAATGCTGCGGGAACGCTGCAACCCCCGGGCCGGACCGTCGCCGTGGATGCTCGACAGGGCGGGTCCGGTGCTGCCGCCGGCGAGCGTCGCCGGCGCTGACGTGCCGAAAGCCCGGACCGCGGCCGGACGGGTGATTCGTCGCACGCCGTGCGTGTGGCGTCGTGTTCCGGCACGTGGAGGGCGCGAAGACTGGGAGCCGGGGCAGACCATGGACGACCGATTCCCCAGGATGACGACGGAGACCGACCGGATGCAGGGAACGGGCGTGACGGCTTCGGCCACCCGCGGCGTCGGCACTCGTACGGGCGGGTCGGACTTCACCGGAGCGCTCCGTCGTGTTCTCGCGACTGCGCTGGCGTGCGACTGCGCGGCGCACGGCACGTCGGTCCCCGAAGCGCCCTGCGCATGCCCCGGGGTCGTGCGGGACTTCATGGCGCGGGGCGGCAAACGCACCCGCGCCCAGTTGGTCCGGCACGCCTGGCGGGCGGTCGGCGGGGCGGATGCGGGCCCCGCTCACGCACGCATGGTGCGGCTGGGCGCGTCGCTGGAGCTGATCCAGGCCTGCGCGGTGGTGCACGACGACCTGATCGACGGGGCGGACCGGCGCAGGGACGCCCCCACGCTCCACCGGGCGTGCGCGACGGAGCACCGCGGGCAGCGGTGGAGCGGTGACAGCGACCGGTACGGCGTCGCCCAGGCGGTCCTCGCCGGGGATCTGGCGCTGGCGCGCGCGGACGACCTGGTGCTGGACGTCTGCTGCGAGGACCCCGCGGCCGGCCGACGGATCCGCGGCCTGTGGCGGACCATGCGCGAGGAGATGGTGACAGGTCAGCGGCTCGAACTGCGCCTCCAGGCGGAGCGTTCGGGGTCGGCGGAGGCGGCGCTGTCCGTGGCCCGGCTCAAGAGCGGCGGATACAGCGTGCAGCGGCCGCTGGAGCTGGGGGCGGCGCTGGCCGGTGCCGGGCCGGGGCAGATGTCGGCGCTGGGGGGCTTCGGTGCCCGGATCGGTCTCGCGTTCCAGCTGGTGGACGATTTCCGGGACGTCTTCTGCGACGAGGCCGGGCTGGGCAAGCGGCCCGGCAGCGACCTGGCGGAGGGCAAGCGCACGTACATGGTGCTGCGGGCCATGGAAGCGGCGGAGAGCGGGCACCCGGCCGGACACGGGATGGTCATCCGGGCGGCCTTCGGCGACCCTGACCTCGACGACGGAGGTCTGGGGCGGGTCAGGGAGGCGATGCGGGCGGTCGGCACCGAAGCAGAGATCCTGGGCCTCGTCGCACGGCTGCGCCGGGAGGGCCGCGCGCTCCTGCACGCGGCGGACCTCGACCCGTCGGCGGTGGCGGACCTTGTCGAGCTGACCGACCGGATGACCGACCCCGGATCGGGCGGCACCGCCGTCGCCGGCACGGCCCGGGCCGACAGCGGCCCGCGGACGGGCGGGGAGGCGTAGTGATGCGTACCGTGACCGGCCGGACGGACCACGTCGTCGTCGTGGGGGCAGGGCTGTCGGGTCTGTCCGCGGCGCTGCACCTCCTCGGCGCCGGACGCCGGGTCACGGTCGTCGAACGCGGTGAGGGACCCGGCGGGCGGGCGGGCCTGCTGGAGGTGGACGGCTACCGCATCGACACCGGACCCACCGTGCTGACGATGCCCGGGATCCTGGAGGAGGCGTTGTCGGCGGCGGGCGGGCCTCCCCCGGCCCGGCTCGACCTGGTGCCGCTCAGCCCCGCGTACCGTGCGGCGTTCGCGGACGGCTCCGTGCTCGACGTCCACAGCGAGCCCGAGCTGATGGAGGAACGGATCCGACGGTTCGCGGGGGAGCGGGAGGCGCTGGGCTACCGCCGTCTGCGCCGGTGGATGGAGGAGCTGTACCGGGTGCAGATGCGCAGCTTCATCGACGCCAACTTCGACTCGCCCGTAGGTCTGCTGGGTGCGGACCTGGCCCGGCTGGCCGCCCTGGGCGGCTTCGGCCGGCTGGGTCCGAAGGTCGCCTCCTTCCTGCGCGACGAGCGGCTGCAACGGGTGTTCTCCTTCCAGTCGCTGTACGCGGGTGTGGCACCGGACCGGGCGATGGCGGCGTACGCCGTCATCGCGTACATGGACACGGTGGCGGGGGTGTACTTCCCCCGCGGCGGCATGCACGCGGTGGCGCGGGCCATGGCGGACACCGCGGCCGCAGCCGGTGCTCGGCTGCGCTACCGGGCGGAGGCGGCCTCGCTGGAGCGCGGCCCGTCGGGGCGGGTGACGGCGGTCAGGACGGCGGAGGGCGAGCGGATCGCGTGCGACGCCCTGGTGCTGACCGCGGACCTGCCGGCCGCCCACCGGCTGCTGGGGCGCGGACCCCGGCGGCCGGTGCGGTTGCGGTGGGCGCCGTCGGCGTTCGTCCTGCACGCGGGGACGGACCGGCGGTGGGAGCAGCTGGCCCACCACACGTTGTCGTTCGGCCGGGCCTGGAGAACGACGTTCGCGGAGCTGACCGGGACGGGCCGGCTGATGAGCGATCCCTCGCTGCTGATCACCAATCCGACCGTGACGGATCCGTCGCTCGCGCCGCACGGGCGGCACCTGCACTACGTTCTGGCGCCCTGCCCGAACCTGGAGGTGGGCCCGATGGACTGGCGGCGGATCGCGCCCTGGTACCGGGACTCGATCGTGGCGGAGCTGGAGCGGCGCGGGCTGACGGGTTTCGGGGACGCCGTCGTCCGTGAGCAGCTCGTGACGCCGGCCGACTGGCAGCAGGCGGGGCTGGCCGCCGGAACGCCGTTCTCCGCGGCGCACACCTTCCGGCAGACCGGGCCGTTCCGGCCGCGCAACCTGGTTCCCGGCGAGGTGAACGTGGTGCTGGCGGGGTGCGGGACAACGCCGGGGGTCGGCGTGCCGACGGTGCTGCTCTCCGGCAAGCTGGCCGCCGCCCGCATCACGGGCGGTGCGCGGCACCGGGGCGCCGCGCGGGCGCTGCCCGTGCGGGCGGGGGGTGGCGGGTGAGCGCCCGGGAGCTGGACCGGGCGCGGGTGGCGGAGCCGGCGCTGCGGGCGGCCTACGAGGAGTGCCGTCGTCTGAACGCCCGGCACGGCCGGACCTACTTCCTGGCGACCAGGCTCCTGTCCCCGGCGCAGCGTCCCGCGGTGCACGCCCTCTACGGGTTCGCCCGGTGGGCCGACGAGATCGTCGACGACCTGGCGGCCCGTCCCCTCGCCGCGGAGCGTGCGGGCGCCCTCGACGAGCTGGAGCGCCGGCTGGGGAAGGCGCTGCGGGACGGCCGCGGGGGGCACCCCGTGGTCGATGCGGTGGCCGACACCGCCCGCCGGTACGGCATCGCACACCGGCACTTCACGGACTTCCTCGCTTCGATGCGGATGGACCTGGACGTCGAGGACTACCCGACGTTCGACGCCCTGATGGGGTACGTCCACGGTTCTGCGGCCGTGATCGGCCTGCAGTGCCTGCCCGTCCTGGGCACGGTGGGCCCGCAGGACGAGGCGGCGCCGCACGCCGCGGGCCTGGGGGTGGCCTTCCAGATCACCAACTTCATCCGCGACGTCGGGGAGGACCTCGACCGCGGCCGGGTCTACCTGCCCTGCGACCAGCTGGCCGCGCACGGGGTCGACCGCGAGCTGCTCGGCTGGTGCCGCCGCACCGGCCGCAGCAGTCCGCGGGTGGTCGCCGCGCTGCGCGAGCGGATCGCGCACACCCGCGGGCTGTACCGGTACGCCGCCCTGGGCGTGCCGATGCTGGCGCCACAGTCGCGTCCGTGCGTGGCGGCCGCCCTGGTGCTCTACCGGCGGATCCTGGACGAGGTCGAGCGGCACGGCACGGCGGTCGTCCTGCACCGGAGGGTCTCCGTGTCGCGTTCCCGCCGCGTGCTGGCGGCGGCCCGGGGGGCCGGTGGTGCGGTGGCGGCACGCGTGCGCACCCCGGGCGGAAGGGCGGCGGGCGAACGGCGCGGGGCCTCGCCGCCGGAGAGGGGGACCGATGCGTGAGGGGCGCGGGAGGCGGCTGCCGGTCCGCCGGATGCGCCGGGAGCGGTGGCTGGACCAGGAGCCGACGTGGCGGCAGGCCGGAGCGGCCCTCATCGGGGCGGCGGTCGCACGGGCGGGCAACCGGCCCAGCGGCAACTGGTACGTCGCCGGGGCGAGCGCCGCCGTCCGGCCGGGCCGCGCCGTGGGGCGCCGGATCGCCGGTGTGGAAGTGGTGGTGTGGCGCGGCGACGACGGCGGTCTGCACGCGGGCCCCGGGGCCTGCCCGCACCTGGGCGCCCCGCTCTGCACCGGCCCCGTGCACGGGCAGGAACTGGTCTGCCCCTGGCACGGCATGCGGCTCGGCCCCCGCGGCGGCCCGGGCTGGCGCCCGTTCCCCGCCCACGACGACGGGGTGCTCGTGTGGGTGCGGCTGGACTCGGCGGGCGGCGAGCGGCCCACCGACGGCGTCCCGCACGCCCTGCTGCCCGGCACGGCCGACGCCCTGGTGTCGGTCACGACGGCGGCGGGCGCCTGCGAGCCGCAGGACATCCTCGCGAACCGTCTGGACCCGTGGCACGGCGCGTGGTTCCACCCGTACGCGTTCGGCGGCCTGACCGTGCTGCACGGTCCGCCGACGGACCTGCCGGCCGACGCCGGTGCGGACACCGACCGGTTCGTCGTGGAGGTCTCGTTCCGCCTGGGACGGCGGTTCGCGGTACCGGTCATCGCCGTCTTCACCGCGCCCGGCCCCCGGACCGTCCTCATGCGGATCATCGAGGGCGAGGGCGAGGGCAGCGTCGTGGCGACGCACGCGACACCGATCGGCACCCCCGGCAGGGGGCGGACGGTGGTCACCGAGGCGGTGATCGCCCGCTCCCACCGGCCCGGCTTCGTACTCGCCCGCGCACTCGCCCCGCTCGTACGCCCGGTCGTGCGGCGCACCGCCGGACGGCTCTGGCGCGACGACATCGCCTACGCGGAACGCCGGCGGGCACTGCTCGACGCGAACGGCCACTGACCGGTGGGAGCCGTCGACGTCGCCGTGATCGGCGCGGGCGCGGCCGGGCTGCTGCTCGCCGACGAGCTCACCCGGGCCGGCCGCCGGACACCGCCGTCCGTGGCGCTGGTCGACCTGCCCGACGGAGACCCGCACCGGCCGCCGCCGCGCACCTGGTGCTTCTGGGAACACGACGCCGGGCGCTTCGACGGCCTGCTGGCGGCCAGTTGGGACACCGCGGGGATCGTCTCGCCGGACGGACGGCTCACCCGCCACCCGCTGGCGCCCCTGCACTACAAGATGCTCCGGTCGCCGGACCTCGACGCATGGCTGGACGCGCGGCCCGGCGGCTCCGCGCGCCTCGCACGGGTGACCGGCGCGGCGACCGGCATCACCGAGGGCCCGGCCGGCGCGGTGGTGGCCCTCGACGGCGCCGGCGGACCGGTGGAGGTCCGGGCCCGCTGGGTGTTCGACTCACGCCCCCGGCCGCCCCTCCCCGACGCACGCACCGCCCTGCGCCAGCACTTCCGCGGCTGGTTCGTCGAGACCGCCCTCCCGGCGTTCGACCCCCGGCTGCCCCTGCTGATGGACTTCCGCGTCCCCCAGCCCGCCACCGGTCTCGCCTTCGGGTACGTCCTGCCGACGAGCGCGCACCACGCCCTCGTGGAGTACACCGTCTTCGGCCGCGACCCGTGGCCCGCGCCGGCGTACGACCGTGCACTGCACGGCTACCTGGAGCGCACCCTCCGCGTCGGCGCGTACCGCGTGGAGGACGTCGAGCACGGGGTGGTGCCGATGACGGACGCGACGTTCCCCCGGCAGGAGAGCCGCCACGTGTTCCGCATCGGCACCGCGGGCGGCGCCACCAGGCCCGCCACCGGCTACACCTTCACCACCGCGCTGCGCCAGGCCCGGGCCGTGGCCCGCGCCGTCGACCTCGGAACGCGGCCGGCACCACCACGCCCCCACCGGCGCCGCCACCTCGCCATGGACGCCGTCCTCCTGCGTGCCCTCGACACGGGCCGGATCGGACCCGCGTTCTTCACCGGCCTCTTCCGCCGCAACAGCGCCGCGACGGTCCTGCGCTTCCTCGACGGCACCTCCGGCCCCCTCGACGAACTCGCCATCGGCCTGCGCTGCCCGCTCGGCCCCATGCTCCGCACCTGCCTCGACCTCCCCGCCCGCCGACCGCGCGGTTCCTCGACGAAGGGAACGCCGTGACCCTCCTGCACGGCCGCGAACTCTCCGCGGCCTTCGACCGCTCCAGCGCCGCCTACGACCGCCTCACCTCCCTCTACCCCGGCTACCACCGGCGGCTGCGCCGGGCCGCGGCCCTCGCCGCCCCCGCGGGCACGGGCACCGGCGCCCGCCTGCTCGACCTCGGCTGCGGCACGGGATCCTCCACCCGGGCCCTGCTCCGCGCCGCACCGTCCGCGACGGTGACCGCCCTCGACGCGTCGGCCGGCATGCTGGAACGTGCCCGCGCCAAAACCTGGCCGCCCACGGTCTCCTTCGCCCTCCTGCCCGCCGAGGACGTGGGCCGGGCGCCCGCGCAGGGGCCGTTCGACGCCGTGTTCGCCGCCTACCTCGTCCGCAACACCGCGGATCCCGACGCCGTCCTCCGGGCGGCCCTCCGCGTCCTGCGCCCGGGCGGGCGCCTGGTGCTGCACGACTACACCCTGCGCGGCCGACCCCGCGACCGCGCGCTGTGGACCCTGCTGTGCCGCACCGTGATCATCCCGCTCGGCAGCGCCGGTCCGGGCGGCCCGGCCCTCTACCGGCACCTGCACCGCAGCGTCCTCGACTTCGACACCGCACCGGCCCTCGCGGACCGCGTCCGGCGCGCGGGCTTCACCCGGACACGCGTACACCCCGCCCGCGGCTGGCAGCACGGCGTCCTCCACACCCTCACCGCCGAACGACCCGAGGAGGACAGATGACCCGGACGCCGAAACCGGCGCCGCCCGGCCGCGACCGCAAGGCCGTCCACTGGCCGGCCCGCCACGGTGCACCGTCGGCCGCGGCCCCCGCCCCGCGGACGGCCGTCGTCGGGGCGGGGATCGCCGGCCTGTCCGCGGCGATCGCCCTCGCCGAACGCGGAGTCCACGTCGAACTGTACGAGCGGGCGCCCGTACTCGGCGGCCGCCTCTCCGGCCGGCCCACCCGTCTCGCGGACGGGTCCACCGCCACGATGACCCGCGGCTTCCACGCCTTCTTCCGCCAGTACTACAACCTGAGGGCCCTGCTGCGGCGCATCGATCCGGACCTCGGCATGCTCACCCCGCTGCCCGACTACCCCCTGCGCCGACGCGACGGCGCCACCGACGGGTTCGCCCGCCTCCCCCGCCCCGCACCATGGAACGCCCTGGCGTTCGCCGCCCTCAGCCCCACCTTCCGCCTCGGCGACCTCGCCCGGATCCGGGCCCGCGCCGCGCTGCCCCTGCTGGACGTCCGCGTACCCCGGGTCTACGAGACGCTCGACCACACGAGCGCCTCCGACCTCCTCGCCTCGATCAACTTCCCGCCCGCGGCACGGCACCTGGCCTTCGAGGTCTTCTCCCGCAGCTTCTTCAGCCACCCGGACACCCTCTCGGCCGCCGAACTCGCCCTGATGTTCCACCTGTACTTCCTCGGCTCCAGCGAGGGACTCCTCTTCGACACCACCACCGAGCCGTTCCCCCAGGCACTCTGGGAACCGCTCGCCGCACACCTCCACTCCCTCAAGGCCCGCATCCACACCGGGACGGCCGTCCGCACGGTCACCCCCCGCCCGGACGGCCGCCACGACCTCGGGCTCGACGGCCCCGCCGAAACCTTCGACGCCGTCGTCCTGGCCCTCGACCCCGGCAGCCTCCAGACCCTGGTCCGCCACTCCCCCGCCCTCGGCGACCCGCCCTGGCGGGCAGGCGTCGCCGCGCTCCGGCAGGCACCGCCCTTCCTCGTCAGCCGGCACTGGCTCGACCGCCCCGTCCACGGCAGCCGACCGGGTTTCCTGGGCACTGCCGGATTCGGCCCGCTCGACAACGTCAGCGTGCTCGAACGCTGGGAGGGCGAGGCCGGCCGCTGGGCGCGGGCACGCGGCGGGTCCGTCGTCGAGCTCCACGCCTACGCCCTCGATCCCGCCGCCGACCACGAATCCGTCCAGCAGGAGCTGGTCGACCAACTGCACACCCTCTACCCGGAGACCGCCGGCAGCCGGACCCTCGACAGCCGACACGAATGGCACGCGGACTGCCCCCTCTTCCCCGTGGGCGGCTACGCCCACCGGCCGGCCGCCACCACCTGCCACCCGCGCCTGGTCCTGGCCGGTGACACCGTCAGATGCCCGCTGCCGACCGCCCTCATGGAACGCGCCGCCACCACCGGCTTCATCGCCGCGAACACCCTCCTGGAAAGCTGGGGCGTGCACGGCCACGACCTGTGGTCCGTGCCCGGCCGCGGCCGGAACCGCCTGCTGCGCCGACTGGCCCGCCCGTGACCGGGCCTCCCGGGGGTGTCCGCTGCGGAAAGCCGTCGGGGCGGCTCTGTTCGAAGACGGGGTGGACTCCTTCCTCAGACGGCCGCCGAGAGGCGGTCCGGGCGGCCGACCGGCACCGGACCGCCGGGCAACGTTCACATCGACCGGTGGCCCTGGCCCACGGACTCCCGCCCGTGGGCCAGGGCCACCGTTGCGAAGGGCCCGGGCAGCGCGTCCGACCCGCCGCGCACGGGGAGCGGCTCGGGGTCAGGTGATGGGGGCGGCGATGCGGGTCAGGGTGTCCTGCAGGTGACGGACGGCATCCTCGGCCTCGGTGAACTGACCGGAGGTGGGGACGACGGTGCCGAAGGCACGGCCGCGATCCGCCGGCAGGGCCCGCCAGTGCAGGACGGGGGAGAGAGCGGTGCTCGCGCCCGCGAGGAACCAGGCAAGGCTGCCATGGGTACGGGCAAGCTCGATCGCCAGAACAGCGAGGGCCTCCCGCAGGTGCGCCAGCCGCTCGACAGCCGGCAGGACCTCCTGGGTGTCCCGCGGACCGACGGCCTCCCCCAGGCCCGCCGCAGCCCTCGCCGCACCGGCCAGACTGTCGGAGGTCCGCTCCCAGACCCCCTCCCGGATCTGCTGCTCCGCCTCCTCGGCCAGGCCCACCACAGTCGTTCGCATCTCCATGGAGCCAGAGGCTACCGGCGGCCTGCGCCCTGCCACAGGAGGGCCGGAGGCCTGTGGGACCGGCCGCCCCGCTACGTCGAGGCGCGGTCCCGGCGACAGCGGCCGGCCGAAGTCCGCACGACCCCGGAGGAACCGCTGCGTCGCCCGTGAGGCACTCCTTCCGGAAGGCCCGCACCGCGGTGTCCCCCGTTCGGCGGCACGCACGCCGAACCCCTGTCCCTGCCGTGCGCCGACGCCCGACGAGGAGCTCGTTTGAGGACGAAGCACAGGGGCAGGCGCCGGATGTCCCGCCAGAGAAGCCGGATGTCCCGCCAGAGAAGGGAGAGTCATGGACGACATCCCCCAGGCGGACCGACCGGCCCCACCCCCCGAGGAGGGACGATGAAAGCTCTGACCTGGCACGGCAGACGCGACGTCCGCATCGACGTGGTGCCCGACCCCGTGATCGAGGACCCCACCGACATCGTCGTCGAGGTCACCTCGACCGGCCTGTGCGGTTCGGACCTCCACCTCTACGAAGTACTCGGCCCGTTCCTCGACGAAGGCGACATCCTCGGCCACGAGCCCATGGGCGTGGTCCGTGAGGCCGGTCCCGAGGTCACCGCGGTCCGGCCCGGCGACCGGGTCGTCGTACCGTTCAACGTCTCCTGCGGCACCTGCTTCACCTGCGGACAGGGGCTGCACTCCCAGTGCGAGACCACGCAGGTCCGCGAGTACGGCACCGGCGCGGCCCTGTTCGGCTACACCAAGCTCTACGGGCAGGTCCCCGGCGGCCAGGCCGAGCTGCTGCGGGTGCCGTTCGGCAACACGCTGCCCATCAAGGTGCCCGACGGCCCGCCGGACGACCGGTACGTCTTCCTCTCCGACGTTCTGCCGACCGCCTGGCAGGCGGTCGAGTACGCCACCGTACCCGACGGCGGCAGCCTCGTCGTCCTCGGCCTCGGTCCGATCGGCGACATGTGCACCCGCATCGCCGCACACCACGGCATCGAGCAGGTGATCGGCGTCGACCTCGTGCCCGAGCGTCTGGAGCGCGCCCGCGGACGCGGTACCACCGTGCTGGACACCGGCTCGCACGGCAGGGACCTGGCCGCCACGATCCGTGAGATGACCGACGGCCGCGGACCGCACGCCGTCATCGACGCCGTCGGCATGGAGGCCCACGGCTCGCCCGCCGCCACCCTGGCCCAGAGCGCCACCGCCCTGCTCCCCGACACGATCGCCGCCAGGCTCATGCAGCACGTCGGCATCGACCGCCTCCACGCCCTCCACCTCGCCATCGACATCGTCCGCCGCGGCGGCACCGTCTCGCTCTCCGGCGTCTACGGCGGCATGACCGACCCCCTGCCGCTGCTCACCATGTTCGACAAGCAGATCCAGCTCCGCATGGGCCAGGCCAACGTGCACCGCTGGTCCGACGCCATCCTCCCGCTGCTGACCGACGACGACCCGCTCGGTGTGGACGGCTTCGCCACCCACCACCTCCCCCTCGACGAAGCGCCCGACGCCTACCGCATGTTCCAGAAGAAGCAGGACGGAGCCGTCAAGATCCTCTTCCGGCCCTGAGACCCGAGTCCCGTCACCTCGCCCCACGCACCCCGGGAGCAGCACGATGCCTCAACACCCCGGCCGCTTCGAAGGCCGCACGGCCCTGGTCACCGGATCCTCCCGCGGCCTCGGCCTGCTGATCGCCCGGCGGCTCGCCGAACGAGGCTGCCGCGTCCTGCTCTGCGCCCGCGACTCCTCCGGACTCGCGCGCGCGGAACACCGGCTGCGCGCCACCGGCGCCGAGGTCGCGTCCCTTCCCTGCGACGTCACCGACGACGACGCGCCCCACGACCTGCTGGCCGCCGTGCACGATCACTTCGGCCCGCTGGACATCCTGGTCAACAACGCCGGCATCATCCAGGTCGGCCCGCTGGAGGCCCTCCACGAGGACGACTTCCGCCAGGCGATGGAGACCATGCTCTTCGCACCGCTGCGACTGACGCTGGCCGCCCTGCCGGACCTCCGGACCAGCACGGCGGGAACCCTCGTCACCGTCTCGTCGGTCGGCGGACGGATCGCCGCCCCCCACCTCCTCCCCTACGCCGCCGCGAAGTTCGCCTCCGCCGGTCTCTCCCAGGGCCTGCGGGCCGAACTCGCCGGCACGGGCGTCAGCGTCACCACCGTCCTGCCAGGCCTCATGCGGACCGGCTCCCACACCGCCGCGCGGTTCCACGGCCGGCCCGGCGCGGAGTACGGCTGGTTCGCCGCCGCCGCATCCCTGCCGCTGCTCTCCATGGACGCCGAACGCGCTGCGCGGGCCATCGTCCGTGCAGCCGAGAACCGCCGTCCCGAACTCGTCCTCACCCCGGCGGCCAAACTCGCCGTCCGCCTCCAAGGAGTGGCGCCGGCGACCACTACCCGCATCCTCGGACTCGTCGCACGCACGCTGCCCGGCCCGGGCGCCCGGCCGCAGCACGGCGTGTCCGGGACCGAGGCCGCCGGCCGATCCGCGCTCCCCCCGGTGGTCACCGTCCTCGGCGACCGCGCGGGCAGGCGGTTCGGCGAGCCCCACCCGGGCCACTGACCGGCCTGCCCGGAGGGCCGTGCACGCCGACGTACAGCCGGCTCAGGTGCCGTCGAGGGTGCGCGGGGCGATCCGGTCGGCGATCACCGTCGCGATCCGGGAGGCCTGCTCGTCGTCGAGGCGGGCGGTGGCGACGCGTCGGCCGTCGCAGAGCTGGACCGGAAGCCTGTCCGGGCACCCGGGTGGGCCGAGGATTCCGACCACGCTGCCGGTCAGCACCGCAGCGCCCTCCCGTGACGATCTGCGGGTCCGGGAGAGCGCCGCCCGGGACCCGGGCGGCGACAGACGGAGTGCGGCATCCCTCCACGGTGCCGGTGAGGCTCGAACAGATCAACAGGGTGGCCCCCGGACACGCCCGTTCGGACGGCATTCCTCCCCGCACGGGCCACCGTGTCCACGCCCCGCACAGCTGCGGGCGGCTCGGGCCGCCGGGCCCGGTGAGGGGCCAGGGCGACCAGGGTTCCGTGACCGCCGACGGGCGGCCGGGGCGGACGCACACGCAGCGTGTCCGCCGATTCAACCCGGGTTGCCGGGAACCCTCCGCGGGGGCGCAATCGGAAGCGGCACCGCGTGCCTCCGATCAGCGTGGGCATGCGTTCGCCGACCGACGAATCGACACGGAAGCGAGTGCAGCGATGAGCAAGGTGCAGGAGACGATCGACGTCGACGTCCCGGTCTCCACGGCGTACAACCAGTGGACGCAGTTCGAGGACTTCCCGAAGTTCATGGAGGGCGTGGAGGAGATCACGCAGATCGACGAGCGGCACAACCACTGGCGCACCAAGATCGCCGGAGTGTCCCGGGAGTTCGACACCGAGATCGTCGACCAGGTCCCGGACGACCACGTCGCCTGGCGCACCACCGGCGGTGACGTGAAGCAGACCGGCATGGTGTCCTTCCGGCCGATCGACGCCTCCCACACCCGGGTCATGATGGAGATGGACTTCCAGCCCGGCGGCATGGCCGAGAAGGCCGCTGACATGGTCGGGATGCTCGACCGACAGGTGAAGGGCGACCTCAAGAGGTTCAAGCACTTCATCGAGGAGCGCGGCACGGAGAGCGGCTCCTACCGCGGCAACCTCTGACACAACCCGCCCCCCGGCGATCGGCGGGGGTACGTCCGGCGTGGCCCCCGGTACGACCCGGGGGCCGCGTCGCTGCCCTCATCCCCTCGGCCACCGGCTCCGGATGCCCGCGGCGTCGCAGGCGACGACGGGCCGGCCTTTCGCCTGGCCGAGCCCTGGGACGCGGGCGGACAATGGAAACCCCCAGCGGTCGCACAAACGGCCGGCCCGGTCTCGCGGCCGGACCAGGCGGCCGGAGCACCGGACGGGCAGGTGATCACCGTGGGAACACCCAGCCGGGGTTTGCCGCTGAGCGCGGACCAGGCGAGCATGAGCGACCACGCCGCGGCGCGCGGCTGGACCGTCGTCCGCGAGGCGAATGACGGAGCATCGGGCGAACGCCTACGACTCACCCGCCGTACGTGGTCCCTCGTCGCGGTCTTCTCCCACGACGGCGCCTTCAGTCACGCACGCACCACGGCGCCGGCCACCGCGGACACCGAGCTCGACCTTCCTGCCACCCTCGACGTGATCGACCGCTACGGCTCCCCGCACCAGCCGCACAGCGCGGCACCCCCCGGCCCGGATCCCCGGGGCCTCCCCGCCACGGCTCCACCGGTCGCCGGACACGCCCTTCCCGAGGAGACGCCCGCGGCCGAGTCGAGCACGACGGCGGGCATCTCCGTACCCGAGCCGCCGGAGCTGAGCCGGGCCTGGGGGGCATGGCCGCTGATCGTCATCGCCGTCCTGGTGGTCTGCGTGATCGTCTTCATGATCGCCCGCATCTTCGCCTTCTGACGCGGCAGACCGCACGCCCACCGGAGTCCCAGGGGAACAGCGGTCCTGGTCGACGCGGTGCCCTCGTGGCTCCGTCGTCACGTCCCTGACGTGGCGACCGCCGCAGCGGCTCGACCTCCCGCTCTCGTCGTTCACCCGTTGCCGACAGCGCCGGGTCGCCGGGTCGCCCGCCCCAGCATCCTGCCCATCCGTCAGCCGCTCCCGGTGGCTTGTGCGCCTCCGGCGCTGAATCGGGGCTGCACGCCGGGGCACGGCACGGCTCGGCCCCGCCACCGGACGCCCCCTGGACGCACTCCCCTGCCACCTGGACCACGCCTCACCATGACCAGTGGAGGAAGCCGCAGACTCCGGCTCCCCCACACCGTCGCCGGCCCCTCCCGCCCGCTCCTTCGTCCAGCACCTCCTCCACCATCTCCTCCGGCCCGCCCTCACCACCCGAGGACGAGATGACACGGCTCCGACAGCTGGTCGCCGCAGACGGAAAGCGCATCCGCCCGGCCCTGGCCCTGGTCGGCCGGCACGCCGCCGGTGCGGGTGGCGAGCTCCGCGCCGCCCACCACCTGGCCGCCTCGCCGGAACTGCTGCACACCGGCCGACCCCGCCGTCCACCGCCTGCTCTGACGACGCCTGACGACAGCCCCCGCACCGAACCGAGAGGCATTCCCGTGACCGGTCCCGCCGCCGCCCTCCATCCCGCGATCGACCCGCCCGTGCCGGACCTGCTCCATCCCGGCGCCGAGGGTGTGGACGAGGACCTGCTGTCCTGGGTGGGCACGACAGGACTGGTCACCGACCCCGGCCACCTCCGCCGGTTCCACGCAGCCCGGTTCGGCACCTTCTCGGCCCGGACCTGCCCGCGCACCCCGCTGCTGCAGCTGGCGGCCCGGTGGAACGGCCACATGTGGATCACCGACGACTGGATCGACGACCCTGCCCGCGACCCGGCGGAGATCACCCGGCTGGGAGCGGACCTGCTGGCCGTCCTCACCGCCGACCCGCTCACCCACCGCCCCGCCTGCGCCTCCTCCGCCGGCGCCGCCTCCGCCGGACCGGCAGCCCACGACTCGCTCACGGCGGCCCTCGGCGAACTCTGGGGCCGAACCGCCGGACCCATGTCGGCCGACTGGCGACGGCGCTTCGCCGGCCACTACCGGGACGTGTTCGCGATGACCGCGCTGGCCCGCCGGGACGCCGGGAAGGGCCTGGGACTGCCGACCTATCTGCGGCGACGCCGCAACTACTCCGGCTGTGAGGTGTCCTTCGACCTCTCCGAGGCCGTGAACGGCTGCGAACTTCCCCTTGCGGTGGCCACCGCCGAGCCCTACCGCGACGTCCGCGCCCTGGCCTGCCATGTGGTCGCGGCCACCAACGACGTCTTCTCGGTCCCCAGGCAGCAGGACGGCGACGGCGGCGACCACCTGGTCGCCGTACTGGCCGGGGCGGCACCCGGCGACGCACCCGCGATCGACCGGGCCCTCGCCCTCATCCGCGCGCTGACCGACGACTTCCTCACCGCCGCCGACGACCTGCGGACCATGCGTCCGTTGTTCCTGGGCTCCGGAGCGGCCGACCGCGAGGGTTGGGAGAGGGTGGAGCGGACCCTGGACGACCTGGCCCTCTGGATCGCCGGAAACCTGCGCTGGCACCGCGAGTCCCACCGCTACCTGCCGGGACACGACTGACCGAGGCAACGCCGGTGCCGTGGGGTCCGGCACCACCGCGGCCCGCACCGACAACCCGCGGAGAAGCGGCAGGCCGGCCCTGCGAACGTCGGCGGGCGCCTGCGTCCAGAGCTCCGCGGCGACCGCGGGGCCGGGCACGGCCACCGCCTCCGGTGGCGGCCGGGTGGACGTCGGACGGGCGGGTCGACCCCGCTGCTACCGATCGAGGTTGAAGGTGAGCGCGGGCTTCGCGTTCTCGGCCAGGGTGTGCGCGAAGTCCGGCCACCAGGCGCCGGCCGCCGGGTCCTCGATCCCGTACTCCGGGTCGACGGGGCCCGCCGTGCCGCGGTGGCAGGTGCCGTCCGACTCGCCGATGGTCTTCACGTACAGGTACGCGTCGGCCAGCGGACGGCCGGTGTCGGCCGTGGGCCGGGCACCGATGCCTCGCCCGGGGGCGTTGCACCAGTGCTCGGGGTCGGTGTACTTGCCCGCCGGGGGTGTCCAGGCGCCGAGGCCGTTGCGGCTGTTGTCCAGCACGTAGTGCGACAGGTCCTCGACCGGGGGACGGCCCACGGTCCGGTCGAACCAGGCGTCGACCCACTTCCAGGTGGACGGATCGAAGAAGTCCACCGCGTTGCCGGGCTGCCCGTCGTTGGGTGCGGCCGGCGAGTAGTACTGGCTGGCGCAGGTGTCGGCCTTGCCGCGTGCCTCCGCCGGCCCCTCGGTGGCGTACCAGACGCACGTGGAGACCCAGGTGGCGTACCGGTTGAGCTGGTCGGTGGGCTGGTAGTTGGAGACGTTCAGGGCGAAGCCCTGGGTCCTGGCCACGTCGGCCTCGATCAGCCGTCCGGCCAGCTCGCCGACCGGTTGCCAGTTGCTGCTGCCGCCGTCGAGGTACACGGACGTCCTGGGCCTGGACTCCATGATGTCCACCGCAGCGCGGATGTCGGCGAACCGCTCCTCGGTGCGGGTGCCGTCCGCGTCGCCCTCGGGGCAGTCCTCGGGCAGCAGTGCCAGGCCGTCGGGCTCGACGACGACCACGGCCCGGCCGGTGCCGATGCCGTCGGCCACGCCCCGGACCCAGGCGCGGTACTCCTCGGGGCTGTCCGCTCCGCCCGCCGAGTAGAAGCTGCAGTCGCGGCCGGTGACGTTGTAGAGGACGAAGACCGGGACGGTGCCGGTGCGCCCGGCTGCCAGCATGGTCTTCCGGACGACCTTCCCGATCTCGGCGGGGGTGCCGTAGTCGAGCCAGATCGCCTGCGGCCAGGTGGCCAGCTCGGCCATCCGCAGGGCGTCGCCGACCTTGCCGGCCCTGAGGTCGGCGGCCGCCTGCCGGGCGGCGCCGGCTTCGGGGTCGACGTAGAAGCGGGTGTTCGCGGGCAGGGTGTGGTCGGCCGCCGGGGTGCCGGGCGCGGCAGCGGCCACTCCGCCGCCCAGGCCGCCGGAGGCGAGCGCCGCGCAGGCGAGCGGGACGAGCAACCGTCGCACTCTGCTCATGGGTGAGATCTCCTTCGTCCGGGTTGGTGGGGTGGGCCGGTTCGCCGGACGCGGGTGTGGGCGCGTCAGGCGGGGCTCCGGGGACCGGCGGCGCACGACGCGGGCGGTGCCCCGCGCATGCACGGGCGGCGGCGTGGCCGACGGTGCGGTGGAACGGGAACCGCAGCCCGCCGGAAGCCTGAATTGGAAGCGCTTCCAGCTTCCCGCGCACTCTCGCGCTCTCGCGCCACCGTGGGCACTCATGCTGGGGCACGTGCTGCCAGCGTGTCAATGACCGCATCAATGACGGGATCGCCACCTGCTCCGCCGCTCCCCCTCGGCGCGCCGAGCGCCTTAACCGGAAGCGCTTTCAGTCGCCTCGCCGCCCACCGCGACAGCCGGGCCTCAGAACGGCCCGGCAGCCGGGGTGTCGAAGTCCGGCACGGGCACCGCCCCCGCCGGGCGAGCAGGCCACCCGGCGGCGCGACCGGATCGCCCCGGACCGACCGGGCCACCCCGGGCCCCACCCCGGGCCACCCGTGGACCGGTCACCGATGCTGCGGCCAGGCCCGTCGCACCCGGTCCGGCAGGTCGTTCTCCTGCATGCCGGGGGTGAGCGCCTCGCGCTGCCCACCGGTCAGGCAGTGCGGCAGTGCGGTAGGGTCCTGCGACTGGAAGCGCTTCCATCTCGGCAGGGGGCGCGATACCGTGCAACGACATCGAGATCGGGGTGAACCAGGATGACGGACGAGCCGCCGCGCCGAAGGCCGACCTTGGACGAGGTCGCCGAGCGCGCCGGCGTCTCGCGTACCGCGGCGTCGAGGGTGCTGAACAACGCCCCCAACGTGCGCCGGGACAAACGCGAGGCCGTCCAGCGCGCGATCCGGGAGCTCGGGTACGTACCCAATCCCACGGCTAGGGCTCTGGCGACGCAGCAGGCGGGAGCGGTGGCCCTGATCATCTCGGGGGAAGGCCCGGAGGTGCTGGCCGATCCGTTCTACGGACAGGTCATCGCCGGTGCCACGACCGTGCTGGAGGAGACCGACCTCCACCTGGTGCTGTGCCTGGCGACCTCCACCCGCGGGCAGGTCCGCGTGAAGCAGCTGCTGCACACCCGGGCGGTCGACGGGGTGATGCTGATGTCCCTGCGCGAGCAGGACGATCCGCTGGCGCAGCTGGCCTTGGACGCCGACGTCCCGGCCGTGTTCGGCGGCAAGCCGCCGTGCGGGCGGGCCACGTTCTACGTGGATGTGGACAACGTCCGTGGCGCCAGGGAGGGGACGGAGCACCTGATCGCTTCGGGGCGCACCCGGATCGCGACGATCACCGGACCGCTGGACACCGACGTCGGCCGGGCCCGTCGGCGCGGCTACCGTGAGGCGCTGACCCTGGCCGGCCTCGTTCCCCACGCGGAGGAGAGCGGCGACTTCACCGAGCGCGGAGGCTTGACCGCCATGGAGTCGCTGCTCGCCCGCCGGCCCGACCTGGACGCGGTCTTCGTCGCCAACGACAACATGGCGGTCGGCGCGCTGCGAGTGCTCCACCGTGCCGGCCGGGGCGTCCCGGCTGACGTTGCCGTGGTCGGCTTCGACAACCTGCCGGCGGGGGAGATGTCCGAGCCGCCCCTGACCACCGTCCATCAACCGATACGGGACATCGGCCGGGAGATGACCCGCATGCTCCTGGCGCTGATGGCCGGCGATCAGCCGAGCCCGCTGTTCCTGCCCACCACGCTCGTCCGCCGCGAGTCCACCTGACCCACGGCCGGTCCGCCGTCCGCACCGCACTGCCCGCACCGCGCCGTCCGCACCGCACTGCCCGGGCGCGGTGACCTGCCCTGCGGGCAGGGCCGGTCACCGGACAACGGGGAAACCAGCCTCTTGACGGCCTCCCATGCGAGGGGGCAAGGTCTGATCTCAATTGGAAGCGCTTCCATCTTGTGGGCTTCCAGCCCAGGTGGCCTTCACCGTCCACCGAACCCGGCCGGGCGGGAAGGGCCGACTTCCTGGGGAAACGAGACCTTGACGGCCCCCGTTCGAGGCTGCAAGGCTTGGTCTCGACTGGAAGCGCTTCCATATTCGGCGCTCCGGCCCTCCGGCTCTCCGGCCCAGTCGCCGGCGTCCCAGGACCTTCCGCGATCGCCCGCGGCCCCGCGCCCCGCACCGCAGGCCCGCGATCCACCTCCCGCGCACCGCCCCCACCCACTTCTGGAGAACCCATGCCTCTGCACAGCCGTCCCCGCAGAACCGCCGCCCTCGTGTCGGCCGCCGTCGTCACCGCGGTCCTGGCCACCGGATGCTCCTCCTCCGGCGGGTCGGCCTCGGACGACCCCAACGCGAAGATCACCCTCAGCGTGGGCGACTTCGGAACGTTCGGCTACAAGGAGGCCGGGCTCTTCGACGAGTACATGAAGGCCCACCCGAACATCACGATCGTCGAGAACACCACCACGCAGGAGGGCGACTACTGGACCGCCCTGCAGACCCGCCTGTCGGGCGGCGGGCTCGACGACGTCCAGGCGCTGGAGGTGACCCGGATCGCGCTGGCCACCTCCGACCAGCTCAACGGCGCGTTCAGCGACCTGTCCAAGGCCCCGGGCGTCGACGAGGGCGCCTACCTGCCCTGGAAGTGGAAGCAGGCCACCACCGCCCAGGGCAAGACCATCGGTCTGGGCACGGACGTCGGCCCGATGGCGATCTGCTACCGCCAGGACCTCTTCCAGGCCGCCGGCCTGCCCGCCGACCCCGCCGCCGTCAGCGCCCTGTGGGCCGGCGACTGGGCCAAGTACGTCCAGGTCGGCCGCCAGTTCCAGGCCAAGGCCCCCCGGGGCACCTACTTCATGGACACCGCCACCGGCCTGTACAACGGCGCGGTCTCCTCCAGCCCCGAGCAGTACTACCGGGACGGCAAGGCCGCCTACAAGGACTCCGCCGGTGTCCGGCAGGGCTGGAAGCTGGCCACCGACGCGGTCCAGGCCGGCATCACCCAGGGGCTCAAGGAGTTCGACACCCCCTGGCAGACCGCCTTCTCCAACTCGACGTTCGCCACCACCGTGTGCCCCTCCTGGCAGCAGGCCAACATCGAGAAGTTCTCCGGCCCCGGCAACGCCGGCAAGTGGAACATCGCCCAGGCCCCCGCCGCCGGCAACTGGGGCGGCTCCTTCCTCGCGGTGCCCGCCTCCGGCAAGCACGTCACCCAGGCGCAGGCCCTGGTCGTCTGGCTCACCGCTCCCGAGCAGCAGGCCCGGGTCTTCCAGAAGGTCGGCAACATCCCCGCCAACCAGAAGGCCTACACGCTTCCGGACGTCACGGACTTCACCAACCCCTACATCGGCCCGAAGGCCCCCACCGGGCAGATCTTCTCCGCCGCGGCCAAGGCCATCAAGCCGGCCGAGACCGGCCCGCACCACGGTGACCTGCACGGGGCCTTCAGCAACGGCGTGCTGCTGATGGAGCAGAACCACAAGACCTCCGACGAGGCGTGGGCCGCCACTCTCAAGCAGATCGAGAGCAGCATCCAGTAACCGCACCCGCGCGCCGTACGGGCCGCGGGGCGGCCCCGACCACGCCCGCGGCCCGTACGGCGGCCCTCTCCAAGCAGCCAAGCCCGATCCCGCAACGACGCGACGGCCCGACCGGCCGTCGACACGGCACGGAGGACCTCCTGTGGCCACCTCGACCCGCACCCACCCAGGCGAACCAGCCGCTCCCCCGCCCGCCGGCCCGCCGGCCCGCACCGGAAGACCGACGCGCCCGCGCAGCCGGCTGCACCGCTGGGACCACGCCGGCTCGCCCTACCTCTTCGTCGCGCCCTTCTTCATCGTGTTCGCCGCCTTCGGCCTCTTCCCGCTGCTCTACACCGGCTGGCTCTCCCTCCACCAGGTCAGTCTCTACAACGTGGACCAGACCGACTGGGTCGGCCTGCAGAACTACCGCGACCTGCTGTTCGGGCCGGCGAGCCACTTCTTCTGGAACGCGCTGCGCAACACGGTCGCCCTCGGCGTCCTGTCCACCGTCCCGCAGCTGCTGATCGCGCTGGGCATCGCGCACCTGCTCAACTACCGGCTCCCGGCCCGCGATTTCTTCCGTACGGCCCTGCTCGCGCCGTACGCGACCTCCGTGGCGGCAGCCACCCTCGTCTTCGCGCTGATCTTCAGCCCCGAGAGCGGCATGGCCAACTGGCTGCTCGGCCTCGTGGGCATCGGCCCCGTCCACTGGGAAGCCGGCGCCTGGAGCTCCCAGTTCGCCGTCTCCGTGATCGTCATCTGGCGCTGGACCGGCTACAACGCCCTGATCTACCTCGCCGCGATGCAGGCGATCCCCCGGGAGCTGTACGAGGCCGCCGCCATCGACGGTGCGAGCCGCTGGCAGCAGTTCCGTCACGTCACGATCCCCGAACTCCGCCCCACCATCCTGTTCACCGTCGTCGTCTCCTCCATCGGGGCGACCCAACTCTTTGGCGAGCCCTACCTGTTCGGCGGCCAGAGCGGCCACCAGGGCGGCGCGGACCACCAGTACGAGACCCTCGGCATCCTCATGTACGACCAGGGCTTCCACCACAGCATGCTCGGCCGCGCCTCCGCCATCGCCTGGCTGATGTTCGCCCTGCTCCTGCTGGTCGGCCTGGCCAACACGCTGATCGCCCGCCGCCTGCGCTCCGCCCAGTGAGCGGGAAGGACGACACCACCATGACTCCCGCCCACCGTGCCGACGTCCACGACGCCGACGCCGCCCGTTCCGGCGCCCATCGCGCCGACACCACCCGCGCCGACGCCACCCGGGCCACGAGAACGGCACCCCGCCCGGCGCCCCGGCGCCGCCGCCTGCGCTCCCCGGGCGCGGGCGACCAGCACCACGCCGGCCCGCTCGCCCTGGCGACGCTGATCCTGATCGCCCTCGCCTCACTGTTCCCGCTCTACTGGACCCTCGTCGCGGCATCGACCGACAGCCATCGAGTGGTCTCCACGCCCCCTCCGCTCCTGCCCGGCGGGAACCTGTTCCACAACATCTCCTACGTGTGGGACAACGCCGGGGCACGCGGCATGGGCGTCGCGCTGCTCAACTCGACCCTCGTCGCCGGCACCGTCGCGCTCAGCACCGTCGCGTTCTCCGTCCTGGCCGGATTCGCCTTCGCCAAGCTCCGCTTCCGCGGCCGCGGCCTCATGCTCGCCCTCGTCGTCGCCACCATGGCCGTACCCGCACAGGTCAGCGTCGTCCCGCTCTTCATCCTGATGAAGCACCTGGGGCTCGGCAACCAGCTCGGCGCCCTCATCCTGCCCACCCTGGTGACCGCCTTCGGCGTGTTCTTCATGCGCCAGTACCTCACCCAGGCCCTGCCCACCGAACTGCTCGAAGCGGCCCGGATCGACGGCGCGAACTCCCTGCGCGTCGTCTGGCACGTCGTCGTCCCGATCGCCAGGCCCGCCATGGCCGTCCTGGGGATGCTCGCCTTCGTCCAGTCCTGGAACGACTTCCTGTGGCCGATCATCGCGATGAACGGCGCCAGCAACCCCACCGTCCAGGTCGCGCTCGCCGGCCTCGGTACCGGCTGGTCCACCGACTGGTCCGTCATCACCGCCGGCGCGCTCATCGGCACCCTGCCCCTGCTCCTGATCTTCACGATCTTCGGCCGCCAGATCGTCGGCGGCATCACCCAGGGCGCCCTGAAGGGCTGACCGGCCCGCACGTCACCGCCCCACGTTCACCACATCACCCGGGAGAACACCGCCATGACCACGATCTCACCCGACCTCCGCACCGTGCGCCGCCCCTTCCCGCCGGGATTCGCCTGGGGCGCGGCCACCGCCGCCTACCAGATCGAGGGCGCGCACGCCGAGGACGGGCGCACCCCGTCGATCTGGGACACCTTCAGCCACACCCCGGGCAAGGTCGCGAACGGCGACACCGGCGACACCGCGGTCGACCACTACCACCGCTTCCGCGAGGACGTGCGGATGATGGCCGACCTCGGCCTGACCTCCTACCGCTTCTCGCTGTCCTGGCCGAGGATCCAGCCCACCGGCCGCGGCCCCGCGGTCGAGCGCGGCCTGGACTTCTACCGCGCCCTGACCGACGAACTCCTCGCCAACGGCATCACCCCGGCCGCGACCCTCTACCACTGGGACCTGCCCCAGGAACTGGAGGACGCCGGCGGCTGGCCGCAGCGCGAGACCGCGTACCGCTTCGCCGAGTACGCCGCCATCGCCGCCGAGGCCCTCGGCGACCGGATCGGCACCTGGATCACCCTCAACGAGCCCTGGTGCAGCGCCTACCTCGGCTACGCCTCCGGCGTCCACGCCCCCGGCCGCACCGACCCGGGCGACTCCCTGCGCGCCGCGCACCACCTCAACCTCGGCCACGGCCTCGCCGTCGGCGCCCTGCGCGCCGCCCTGCCCGCCACCGCCCAGGTCGCCGTCTCCCTCAACCTGCACGCCGTGCGCCCGCACAGCTCGCACCCCGACGACCTCGACGCCGCCCGCCGCATCGAGGCGGTCGGCAACCGCGTCTGGACCAGCCCCATCTTCAAGGGCCGCTACGACGACGACCTGATCGCCGACACCGCGCACCTCGTCGACTGGGACACCCTGGTCCAGCCCGGCGACCTCGCCGAGATCTCCCGCCCGCTCGACCTCCTCGGCCTGAACTACTACAACCCCACACTGGTCTCCTCCGCGGAGAACGCCAAGAACCTCCCCCGCCACGACGGACACGGCGACAGCTCGCACTCCCCCTGGCCCGGCGCCGACGACGTCGCCTTCCACCTCGCCCCCGGCGAGGTCACCGCGATGAACTGGCCCATCGACCCCACCGGCCTGTCCGACTCCCTCATCGCCCTGCACCGCGAATTCGGCCTCCCGCTGCTCGTCACCGAGAACGGCGCCGCCTTCGAGGACACCGTCTCCGAGGACGGCACCGTCCACGACCCCGAGCGCACCGCCTACATCAAGGGCCACCTCGGCGCCGTCGCCGACGCCATCACCGCCGGCGCCGACGTCCGCGGCTACTACTGCTGGTCACTCATGGACAACTTCGAGTGGGCCTACGGCTACGAGAAGCGCTTCGGCCTCGTCCACGTCGACTACGACACCCTCGTCCGCACCCCCAAGACCAGCGCCCGCTGGTACTCCGAGGCCATCCGCCGCGGCGGACTGGCCTGACGGATCCCGTCCGCACGACCACCCTGCCCGGCCGCCGAGCTCCCGCCGCCCTGCACCTGCCGGCCACCGGCCGGTCCGCGCAGGCCAGGCCACGCCGGCCGAACCGCACCGGCCGGACCGCTGTACCGCTGTACCGCCTCCGGCCTGTGCCGCGGCTCGGCGGCTCGGGCGACCGGACGCGCTACCGGAGGAACCCTCCGACCTGCACCGAAACTCTGACTCGTCGACCACCGTGGACCACGGCTCGGGCGGCCCGACTCGTGGGATCATCACGGTGTCCGCCGCCACGTGAAGCCGAGGAGCAAGTGTTTCGATGGAGCCGCCGCCCAGGCGCATGCCGACCCTCGACGAAGTGGCCGAACGTGCGGGCGTATCGCGTACCGCCGCCTCGCGCGCGATCAACAACGGTCCGAACGTCAGCCGGGCCAAGCGCGAGGCGGTGGAGCGGGCCGTCAGGGAGCTGGGCTACGTCCCCAACCCGACCGCGCGGGCGCTGGCAACCCGCAAGGTCGGCGCGGTCGTCCTGGCCGCCTCCAGCGACGAGGCCGGACTGTTCGCCGACCCCTTCTTCGCCGAGGTCGTCGTGGGGGTGTGCGCCGCACTGGACCAGTCCGACCTGGAGCTGATCCTGCTGCTGGCCAACACCCCGCGCGGCCGGGAGCGCCTGCTGCACATGGTCCGCTCGCGGAGGGCGGACGGCATCATGCTGATGGCGCTGCACGGCGACGACCCGCTGGGCAAGCTGGGCGAGGCATCCGGCATCCCGGTGGTCTACGGCGGCCTGCCGATGACCGGCGAGCCCCGCTGGTACGTGGACGCCGACAACCGCGGCGGGGCCAGGCTGGCAGCCGAGCACTTCGCGAGAAGCGGCCGTCGGCGGCCGGTGATGATCACCGGCCAGGTGGACCAGCGAGTGTCGGTGGCCCGTGAGCAGGGCTTCGCCGAAGGCTTGATACTGGCCGACATTCCACTGCTGGACGTGGCCTCCGGCGACTTCCGCGAGGAGGGCGGCGCAGAGGCGATGGAGCAACTGCTGGACGCACACCCGCAGTTGGACGCGGTCTTCACCGCCTCCGACGGCATGGCCATCGGCGCGCTGCAGACGCTGCGCCGCCGGGGGCGCAGGGTGCCCGAGGACGTGGCCGTGATCGGCTTCAACGACCTGGCCAGCGCCCGGCTCACCAGCCCGCCGCTGACCACGGTGTACCAGCCGGTGCGGGCGCTGGGCCACGAGATGGCCAGGATGCTGGTCGGCGCGATCGACGGCAAGGACCCGAGCCCGCTGATCCTGCCGACCCGGCTGACCGTCCGCGAGTCCGCCCCGGCCCCGACACTCCCGGCGGCGACCGCGACCCACGGATCCCGCTGAGGGCCGGCCCGCGGGCCGGCCCTCCGGGCTCCCCACCAGAGCGGCCACGGCGTCCCGCCGGAGGCGACCGACGACCGGGCCGAGCTGTGCTCGCCGCTTCGCGGACGGCCGGCCGAGAGGCCGGCGCAGGGCACCACGCCCCGCGCCGGCCTGCCCGGTTCACCGGAGTCAGTACTTGGTGTACTTCATCCAGTCGTAGCGGGCGGTCAGCGGAGTGCCGGGGTAGCTGAAGGCGCCGAGCCAGCCGTCGACCCCGGTACCCGGCCAGAGGTTGGCCATGATGCGCATCGGGTGGGTAGGGAGTGCGCCGCGCGAGCCGTTCTCCTGGTGGACGAGCTTGCCGTCCACCAGCCAGTTGACGGTGCCCTGGTTCCACCACTCGATGACGTAGTCGTGGTAGCCGGTGGAGGCGTCGAACCCGAGGTTGATGACGGTCTCGTGTCCTCCGGCGCCGTTGGTGAAGTAGTTGGTCTGCATCTGCGTAGTGTTCTTGCCGAGGATCTCGACGTCGAGTTCGTCCCAGGGCTGGTTGTCGCTCGGCCCGGTGTAGGTGAAGAACCCGGTGACGGTGCCCTGGCGCTTGACCGCCTGGAGCCGCGCCTCGAAGCGGCCGTAGGTGAACAGGTCGTTCGAGCGGTACTCGCCGGACGCGTAGGGCTTGCCCGAGCAGCCGGCGAAGCAGGTCGCGGTGTCGAGGTTCTCGCCCATGACGCCGCCGTTGAACCAGACGTGGTCGGCACGCCAGCCGACGTTGAACATGCCTCCGTTGGTCCAGCCGTCAGCCTTGTGCCAGCGGCCGGTGTCGAAGGAGTCGAAGTTGTCGACGAAGCTGCCGCCGATGGCGGCGTGCGCGGCGGGGCTGACCATCGGGTTGAAGACCAGCGTGAGGGCGGCGAGCGGGGCGAGCAGCCAGCGATGGCCGCGGAACCGGCGACGTGTCGTAGAGGATCGCATTTCGGCCTCCTTGGGGCGCGAATGCGGCAGGCCGCATCCGGGGCGCACCACGCACCGAGGCGTGCGGAGGCATCGATCGACCGGATCGATCGACACGTCACGCGTCGGTGGCCGTGACCCGAAGCTTGTGCCGTGAAACCCGGGCGGGGGGACAGGCTCGACGTCCGCTGACGGCACAGATGCGCGGGGCGGACGCCCGTGGTGCCGGGAAGTGCACCGCTCGGGCCCGGTGACCGGTGCACCACCGGTGAGGCCGGCCGACGGATGAGGCGCCGGTGCGGCACACGCGGGCGGTGAAGGGGTTCAGCGAGACACGAGCGGAACTGCGGAGATGGGGGACTCGGCGCATGGGTGGCGCGCCGCGAGCGGGGTACACATGGAACCGCTTCCAAAAAAGTAACAGAGCCTCAACCGACCTACAAGAGCTCGTACTGACGAGGCGACAGGAGGTGGAAACCTGCCGCTCACACCGGACCGCCGGTGGAGAAATGAACGAATCTGCAGGTCATATGCCCTCGGTGATAGGTCCGGGCGGGATCATGTCGAGTCGATCGCGCGACGCCGCAGCGGGTCTGCATGCGCCTCGCTCGCGCCGCGACGCCACTGGTGGAAGCGGTTCCAGGCCGGTCAATCTGGAAGCGCTACCAGTCATGGACCTCATTGGAGCAGAGGAAGCCGCGTCCTCGCCACTCGTTGATGCCGGGTTAAAGGCCGAGACCGTCGAGCTGCGCCGACGGGGGAATCTCACCGTCGGCCGGTGCCGGGGGCTTCGAGCTGTCGTCCGGCAGGTGCAGGACCGGCTCCGGCCAACGACCCGGCCCGCTGGGGAGTCGGCGAACGAGCCGGCGGCCAGCAGCCGCACCGACTCTCGGCGCTGCCGACCTCTCGCCGCCAGCCCGCCCCGTCCGCACAGCGCATACCGGCAAGGCGCAGGCCGCGCGGGCGATCAGCGCCTTGCCGCATGGTCGCCAGGTGCGCAGGCCCGGCGCCTGCGTCTCTGCCGCCCGGTTCAGGCGGAGGTGGGTACCGCGCGGGTGGGGCAGTACTCGGGGTTCGGCGCGCTGAACCAGGCGTCACCGCTGAACGCGTTGTAACGGCAGGTCAGCGGCGCGACCGGGGTACCGCCGTAGTTGCAGACCAGCCAGCCCTGACCGTAGGCCCAGCCATAGAGGCCGTGCGCACCGTCGGTGAGGAAGGACGGGCACATGTACGGGGTGGGCGGCGTGGTGGCCGAGGCCTGGGTGGCGGACACACCCATGAGCCCGGCGACGGTCAGCACGACGGCCGCTACGGCGGGGATGATGCGAGCGCGTGGCAACGGTGCTCCTCTCTTGGTCGGCGGGGTGACGGTCTCGCCCCGATCCACCCGCAGTGAAATTCAGGTCGATGGGGCCGTATCAAGGAATGCAGCTTGCGCAAATAGGCGATATTGAACTGAAATTGATGGATTTTCAGCTCGGCCCGGCCAGGAGGCAAGGCCGCCGCAGCCGGACTCGGCCGTCACGGATCCCCCATCGGGTGGGGACGGCACGGCCGTCGCGGGGTGGGTCCCGCGGCGGCCGTGCCGTGCCGACCAGGGGCCCGGCGGATGCACCGGTCGGGCCGGGCACCGTCCCCCGCCGGCGGGGGACGGTCGTCAGGTCAGGGCGAACCTCTGGGCCGGCGAGCCGTTGCAGTCTCAGAGGCGCAGGGCCGCTCCGTTGTCGGTGGAGCCGTTCGGGGAGTCCAGGCAGCGTCCGGACTGCGGGTTGCGCAGCGAGCCGTCGTCCTGCTGGAGCCACTGCTGACCCCAGGTGCCGTTGCAGTCCCAGAGCTGGACGGGGGTGCCGAGGGCGGGGTCGGCACCGGTGACGTCCAGGCAGTGTCCGAGCGTGCGCAGGGCGCCGCCGACCGCGGTGTAGTGCTGGTCGCGGGCGCCGCTCTGGCAGTCCCACAGCTGCACCTTCGCACCGTTGCCCCCGGTGTCGTCGGCGGCGACGTCCACGCATTTGCCGCCCGGACCGCTGATCGTGGCCCCGATCGGCGGGAAGGTTCCCACGCCGGTGACGATCTTGTCGTTGGCGGCCTTCATGCGGGCGGTGTCGACCTTCGCCACCCGGCGGTTGTAGGTGTAGAGCCCGTTGAGTTCCATCTCGACGTCGGTGGGCTGGGTGTAGATCGCGGCGGACAGGCCGTAGTCGTCCTTCCGCTGCTTGACCAGCGCGGCGATCCTCTCGTACTCGGCGGTCACGTCGTTGGTGTCCGACGCCGCGACCGGCTGCCAGGTGTGGTCCCGGACCCGCTTGCCGATGCCGCCGTACTCGCCGAGGACGGCGGCACGGGTGGCGGGCGGCGGCAGTGTGTCGCCGGGGCCTTCGTAGATGTGGTTGTCGCTGACGTCGCCGTTGCCGCCGTCGGTGCCGCAGCACTGGCCGTTGCCGCCGGAGTTGTTGCCGACCAGCCGGCTCGGGTCGAGGCTCGCCTGTCCGGCCGAGTCGTACTGGCCCCAGCCCTCGTTGAAGACCACCCACATGACGATCGAGGGGGCGCTGCGCAGCTGGTCGATCATGGCTCGCAGCCCGGCCTCGTGCAGCTGGCGCCCGGTGCTGTCGGAGTCACCGGACGGCATGTCCTGCCACACCAGCATGCCGAGCCGGTCCGCCCAGTAGTACCAGCGCATGGGTTCGACCTTGATGTGCTTGCGCACGGTGTTGAAGCCCATGGCCTTCTCGGTCTGCAGGCCCCAGCGCAGCGCCTCGTCGGTGGGGGCGGTCATGTTGCCGTCCGGCCAGTACCCCTGGTCCAGCGTGCCGTTCATGAAGACGGGCTTGCCGTTGAGCAGGGTGCGCACGGTGCCGTTGACCGTGCCGATGGAGATCGACCGCATGCCCGCGTAGGACCCGACCGAGTCCACCACGGCACCGCCGTCCAGCAGGTCGACCCTGACGTCGTAGAGGAAGGGGTCGTCGGGGGTCCACAGGCGGGCACCGGGCACCGGGACGGCGATCGTCGATCCCACCGCGCCGGTGGCGGTGCCGGCGACCGTGCCGCCGGTCGAGACGGTGACCCTGACCGACCGGCCGGCCGCGTTGACCGCCCGCGGGACGATCCGCAGGGTGCCGGACGGCAGGTCGGGGGTCGTGTCGAGCCGGGTGAGGTGGGCGGTGGGGGTGGGCTCCAGCCACACCGTCTGCCAGATGCCGCTGGTCGCGGTGTACTCGATGCCGCCCGGGTCGTGGGTCTGCTTGCCGCGCGGCTGGGGGACGTCGGTCGCGTCGTAGACTCCGGCCACGACGGTGTTCGTGCCGCCGGCGACGAGGGCCGGGGTGATGTCGAAGCCGAAGGCGTCGTAACCGCCGGTGTGGGTCCCGACCTGGATCCCGTTGACCCACACGGTGCTGGAGAAGTCCACCGCGCCGAAGTTCAGCTGGACGCCGCGACCGGCCCAGTCCGCCGGGATCGTGAAGGTCCGGCGGTACCAGATCCGGTCGTTGGCGGTGGGGTGCCGCATGATGCCCGACAGCGCCGACTCCACCGGGTAGGGGACGCGAACGGCCTCGCCGTAACTGCCGGGCTGCCCGGCGCCGGCGGCCGTCTGCTGGAAATCCCACACGCCGTTGAGGTTCCGCCAGTCCGGGCGGGTCAGCAGCGGCAGCGGGTTGTCGACGGGCACCTGGCCCGTCCACGGCGTCGTCAGCGGTGGTGTCTTCGGCACGAAGGCGGCGGCGTGGGCCGCTGGGCCTGGCCCGTGACGAACAGGGAGGTCAGCAGGGTGAAGGCGGCCGCCGCGCAGCCCCTCCTGAACGCTCCCGAACGCGCCCGTTGCAGCACTGGAAACACGTGGTTCTCCTCAGGCAGGAATGAGTGCCGGACGAAGTCGCCGTCGGCGGCGTGCACCGGTCCGCGCCGGCGCCGACCGGTATCGGCCGGCCGACCGGCCGGCAGACCGATCGGCGCCGGTGTACAGGGCTCAGCCGGTGGTGGCGAGGGTGGGTGGTGCCGGCCGTTGATCACCGGGGCGTCGGCCCGCGGCGCGCGTCACACGGGCGTCACACGGGCGTCCGGGTGGTCCGCCTCTGTGCGTTCGGGTCACGTGACGGGCGGCCCGACAGGGTGGGCATCAGGCGATCGGGCACGAGAGGCCTCCCCGACATCGTTGTCAATCACCCCCGCACGAGTCCTTGTTGACGCGGCATCAGCGGATTCCGCCCTTCAGAGAGCGCTCTCCCACGGTAGTGAGGAGTCCCGGACACGTCAAGAGTGGCGACGACGGCCACCCGGCAACGCCGCCCGGGGCCCGAACGACCACGCCCTTGGGGTCGGACCTGCGCGCGCCGCACGGGAGAGCGCTCTCGCGACAGCCGGGCGTCTCAGCTGCGCCGATGCCCCGGACGGCCACCGGCCTTGCCCGGCAGGCTTCCTAGCAACCGCCCTCCGCAGACGCGGCGACCACGACGGCAGGATTGACAAGCATCCGTCATCAGCCCTTTGCTAGCCGACACCCCGTCAACCCGGCGACGACTCACCCGTCCACCGACGACCCACCCGTCCGATTCTGGAGCCGCAACGATGACACGATGGCGCCTGCCGCTCGCGCTCGGCCTCGCACTCCTGGGGTTCGCCGCGCCACCCACCGCCCACGCCTCCCCGCCCGCGGCCGCCGTGGCCGTCGCCGACCCCGCCGGCCTGGTCAATCCCCTGCTCGGCACCTCCCACGAGGGCAACGTCTTCCCGGGAGCCGACGCGCCCTTCGGCATGGTGCAGTGGAGCCCGGACACGCCGTCGAAGCCGCCCGGGGGTGGCTATGCCTATTCGGACAACGTTGTCACCGGCTTCAGCCTCAACCACCTCTCCGGGCCGGGCTGCGGCGCCACCAACGACATCCCCGTCCTGCCCACCGTCGGCGCCGTCGACGGCGCCGCCACCGTGCCGTTCGCCCACGCCGACGAGTCCGCGAGTGCCGGTGCCTACCAGGTCCGCCTCGGCAACGGCGTCACGACCGAGCTCACCGCCACGACCCGCTCCGGCATGGCGCGCTTCACCTTCCCCGCCACCGACCGGGCGAACCTGCTCTTCAAGCTGGGCGCGGGCAACGCGACCGACCTGCGCTTCACCCGGGTGAGCGGCACCGAGGTCAGCGGCTCGGTGACGACCGGCCACTTCTGCGCGTCCCACCCGACCTACACCGTCTACTTCGACATGGTCTTCGACCGACCGTTCGCTTCGACCGGTGTCTTCGGTGGCGGCAACGCGGTCACCTTCGACACCACCGGGAACCGCGTCGTGCAGGCCAAGGTCGGCCTCTCGTACGTGTCGGAGGCCGGGGCCGTCTCCAACCGCGCGGCGGAGAACCCGAACTGGGACTTCGCCGCGACCCGGCAGGCCGCCCGCACGGCGTGGAACTCCCTGCTCGGCCGGATCGCCGTGACCGGCGGCACCTCCGACCAGCAGCGCGTCTTCTACACCTCGCTGTACCGGTCGCTGCTGCATCCCAACGTCGTCAGCGACACCGACGGCCGGTACCGCGGCTTCGACCACCGGGTGCACACCGTCGCCGGCGGCCAGCAGGCCCAGTACGCCACGTACTCGGGCTGGGACATCTACCGCACGCAGGCGCAGCTGGAGGCGCTCGTCGCGCCGCAACAGGCCGGTGACAGCGCGCAGTCGCTCGTCAATGACTACGCGCAGGGCGGCTTCCTGCCCAAGTGGTCGCTGAACGAGTACGAGACGGACGTCATGAACGGCGACCCGGCCGTGGCGATCATCGCGGCCTACCACGCCTTCGGCGCACGGAACTTCGACACCGCGGCGGCCAAGTCGGCGATGGTGGCGCAGTCCACGACCCGCAACGGCATCCGGCTGGGCCTGGACTACCTGTCGAACTACGGCTACCTGCCGTCGGACGGCGCCTACCCGCCCAACTTCTACGGCTCCGTGGCGACCCTGCTGGAGTACAGCGCACAGGACTTCGCGGTCTCCGCGTTCGCCGGGGCGCTCGGCGACTCCGCCAACCGCGACCGGTTCGCCAACCGCGCGCAGAACTGGCGCAACGCCTTCAACCCGGCGACGGGCTTCATGCAGCCCCGGCTCGCCGACGGATCGTGGCGCCCCGGTTTCGACCCGGCGAGCAGCGACCAGTTCGTCGAAGGCACGTCCTGGCAGTACACCGGGGCGGTGCCGCACAACGTGCGCGGCCTGGCCGACGCGATGGGCGGCAACGCGAAGATGGCCGCCTACCTCGACAGCGTCCTCGCCGACCTGCACGGGGCTGGCGGGACGCACGCCGACCTCGGCAACGAGCCCTCCGTCGAACTCCCCTGGGAGTACGACTACATCGGCCAGCCGTGGAAGACCCAGAAGGTCGTCCGGCAGGTGCAGGACCAGCTCTGGCCCAACGACCCGGCCCGATGGGGCGTCGGCAACGACGACCTCGGCACGATGAGCGCCTGGTACGTCTGGTCGGCCCTCGGCATGTACCCGGAGACCCCGGGCACCGCCGATCTCGCCCTCGGCAGCCCGCTGTTCACGGAGGTCTCGATCGCGCTCGGCTCGGGCGGCACGATCAGGATCACCGCCCCGCAGGCGGCGGGCAACGCGCCGTACGTGCAGAGCGCCACCCTCGACGGGAAGGCGTGGAACAACGCCTACCTCCCGCCCTCGTTCGTGACCGGCGGCGGAACGCTCTCGTTCGTCCTCGGCACCGCGCCCAACACCGCCTGGGCGAGCGGTCCGTCCTCCGCACCGCCCTCCTACCCGGGCAACGGCGGCGCGCAGCCGCCCGTCACCCAGACCGGGCCGACCGGCGCCGTCGCCTCCGGCATCGCCGGACGCTGCCTGGACGTCGACAACAGCCGCACCGATTCCGGCGCGAAGGTGCAGGCCTGGGAGTGCAACGGCAGCGGTGCCCAGCGCTGGCGGCTCGCCGGGGACGGCACGATCACGGTGTTCGGCAAGTGCCTGGACGTCAGCGGCGGCGGGCCCGCCGCCGGCACCCGGGTCCAACTGTGGGACTGCAACCGGGGCAACGCGCAGCAGTGGGTGTCCGACCCCGGCGGCGGACTGCGGAATCCCGCCTCCGGGCGATGCCTGGCCAGCCCCGACCAGGGCGACCCGTTCGCGCAGTTGGTCATCCAGGACTGCAGCGGCGCGGCGGCCCAGAGGTGGACGCTGCCGCAGGTGTCCACCGGTCCGGTCGCGTCCGGCGCCGCGGGGAAGTGCCTCGACGACAACTCCTCCGGCACGGCGAACGGCACCCGTATCCAGCTCTGGTCGTGCAACGGCAGTGGGGCCCAGCAGGTGACCGTGCCCGGGGACGGCACGCTGCGCGTCTTCGGCCGGTGCGTCGACGCGGCGGCCGGCGGCACCGCGAACGGCACACCGGTGCAGCTCTACACCTGCAACGCCTCCGGTGCCCAGCAGTGGGTCCCCACCGGTGGAGGCCGGACACTGGTGAACCCGCAGTCCGGCCGGTGCCTGACGGTACCGGGCGGGGCCACCGGGGACGGTACGCAGCTGGTGCTCCAGGACTGCGGCGGCACCGGACAGCAGTGGACGCTGCCGGGCTCCTGACCGGGGCTCCCGGCATCAGGCGGCGGGGGCCGGGGCGGAGCGGCACGGTCGGCGCAGCAGCGCGGCAACGCGGCGGGGGCCGGGATCAAGGTCGGCCCCGGCCCCGTTCGGCCCGGTACAGCACTGCCTGGGGCAGGAGCAGCCAGGAGGCGGTGAACCAGGCGAGGACCACGGCGGTCAGAGCCCCCGAGAGCGCCGGGTCTCCGGTGGCGGTCCGCAGCAGGAGGAGGAGGGCGCAGCCGATGGTGGCGGCGAGGAGGGTCAGGCCGAGGCTCACCATCCGGGAGGCGATACGGATGAGGGCGGGCTTGAGGCCGTGACCGGCGAGGAAGCGGTGGAACGAGACGGGTGCGATGAGGGTGCCGGTGGCGCAGGCGCCCAGGACGACCGTGGCGACGTAGAGATGGGCGTCGAAGTCGTCGAGGCTCGCGAACCGGGGTGTGAACGCGACGCTGAGCAGGAAGCCGAAGAGGACCTGTGCGCCCGTCTGGGCCACGCGTACTTCCTGGAGCATCTCGTTCCAGCGCCGGTCCGCCTGTTCCTGGGCCGTTTCGTCACGTCCCGGGCCGCCGCGGCGGTCCGGGTCGGGGGTGGGTATGTCCGAATCAGGCGTGTCCGGAGTGGGGGTGCTGTTCAAGGGGCTCGCCTTCGGGTGCGGTCGGTTGCGGGTCCGCGCCGGGGGTGGCCGGCTGCGCGGTACGTCGTCGACTGCCCCGATGCCGACCGGCCACACCCCGCCCGGCTGCGGTGCGCCGGCCCGGACGGTCAGAAGTCCTCGGTGTTCAGGAGCAGATCGAAGGGGTCCGGCAGGTGCACCGGGGTGCCGAAGCGGTGCGGGCCCTCCACGACGGTGTACGCGGGGCCGCGGGGCTCGGAGAACACGGTGCACTCACGGCTGTGGCGGTCCGCGAGCAGGTACACCGGAGCGCCGTACTCGGCGTAGCGGTCGCGTTTGGTGACGCGGTCGGTGTGCCTGGTGGACTCGCAGGTGATCTCGACGATCAGGAGGGTCCGCTCGGGGGTGGGGGTCGCGTCGGCGGGGCGGGACCGTGGGGTGACGGCGAGGTCGGGCAGGTACCAGTTCGGGGAGCCCGGCAGGTCGAGGCCGCGTGGGGCGGTCGTGCAGCCGAGTTCCCCGGCCCTGGCGTCGACCTGGTTGCGGATCCGGGCCGCGACCCTGTCGTGGCCCCACAGCGGTGACACCACGACGATCCGTCCCTCGATGACCTGGGCACGATGGTGGTCGACGAACTGCACGGCGTACTTCAGCGCGGCCTCGTGGTCCGTGCCGCTGTGTGCGGTGGATTGCGTGCTCACGTTCCCCCCGCGGACCGCGGGACCCTCACCGGGCCCTGTGGTTCCTACGGTAGCGCCTCGGCCGCGCCGCAGAGGCTGCTCGGCGACAGTGGTCCGGCCGGACGGTCCGGTTCCTCCGTCTCAGTGCAGTTGTTCGGCGAGTCCGACGATGATGCCCTCCGGACCGCGGAGGTAGCAGAGCAGGTAGCTGTCCTCGAACCGGGCAATCTCGCCGACGAGTTCGGCGCCGTGCGGGCGCAGGCGGGCGACGGTGTCCTCGATGTCGTCGACGGCGAACATGACGCGGTGCGTGCCCGGAATGTTGTGCGGCCGGTTGCGCGGCCCGGCAGCGATCACCGCGGGGCTGCGGTACTTCGCCAGTTCGAGCCGACTGTGACCGTCCGGGGTCCGGATCATCGCGATGTCACAGCGCACGCCGTCGAGTCCGGTGCACCGGTCGGCGAAGAGTCCCTCGACCTCCCCCCTGCCCTCCAGTTCCATTCCGAGTTCCACGAAGAACGCGATGGCGGCGTCCATGTCCTCCACGACGATGCCGACGTTGTCCATCCGCTGAATCGCCATGCCGATTTCTCCTTCTTCCCGTGCTGCCGGTGGTGAGCGTCGGTGTCCCTGGGACGGAGCCGGTGGCACGTGCTCGACGTGCGCGGACCGCCGGACTCCGAAAGCTGCGGGCCGGCGGAACCGGCGCCCCCAAGTGTGGGTCAGTGTCCGGCGACATCAAAGGGCCCGTGCCTCCGTGTCGCGGGCAGAGTCGGCGGGAGGGGTTCGGCGGCCGACGGGCGCGCACCGCGGTGATCCGCGGCGCAGCAGGGGTCGGCGCAGCAGGGGGGTGGTGCGACCTCAGCCGCCGTCGGCACTCATCGTGAGGCGGACGACGGTGCCGCTCTTCGCGTCGGTACGGATCTGCACGAGGTCGCACATCTGCTGGACGAGCCAGAGGCCCCGGCCGCCGACCTGGTCCATCGTTGGCCTGATCCGACCGGCCAGCGGGTCCTCGATGTACCCGCCGTCACGGAACTCGCAGACCATCCGGCCGTCCTCCGCCCAGGTGCGCAGGGCCCCGCCGCCCGCGTACTTGATGCTGTTGCCGGCGACCTCGGTGGCGGCGAGCAGCAGGTCCCGCAGTCGGTCGCCCGTGAATCCGTGACGTGTCGCGCAGGCGGTGACCCGCTCGCGAACGGAGGCGAGCGCCCCGGCCGCGAAGACCAGTTCCTCGTCCGGGTCGCAGGGGTCACCCAGGACCTCGAAGGCGTAGGGCCCCTCGACGTAGTCGGCGGCCGGTACCGGACCGTCCGACCCGAGGACCAGAGGGTGGCAGCGCCCCAGCGCCTCCAGGGTGCCGTCCGGTACGGAAGCGGTGTCGAAGGGGCAGAGCAGCCACCAGACCGGGGATTCGGCGAACGCCCGGTTGAGCAGGTACTCGTGGTAGCGCAGTTCGGCGGTCTCCGCCGTGGTGCGGTCGGCCCACCGGTTCTCACTGATGGCGCGGACCGGCCGGCCCGCTTGGGCGACCTTTCCGATCCATGCCTGCCATGCGGGGATCAGACGGCCCGGGTTGCTGCCCAACTCGCCGGTGTCCAGGAAGGACACGCGGTCCGAGGTGCCCTTGCCGGCCAGCGCGTCGCGCATCAGCTGTTCCCTCTGGGCCGAGACGGCGACCACGACCGCCTCGCCCGCACCCAGGGCGTGCTCCACGAACGAGAGCGACCCGCTCACGAAGTGTTCCTCGTCCGAGTAGGGGAACAGGACGTGGCGCAGTCCCGTCTCCGCGGAAGGGGCGGGGGCGGAGACGGACCCGTTGTCGGAGCGGTTCACTGCTTCAGCTCCACGGGGATCTCGGGGCTCTCGAACCCGAGCAGCGACCAGCTGCGGCGGAGCGTCGCATTGGCGTGATGGAGCTCGATCCTGCGGTTCGGCAGGCCTCTGGCGGCCCGCGCCAGGACGGTCAGCCCGGCACTGTCCATGAATTCCAGATCCCCGCATTCCAGGTGCAGCACCGGAGCCAGCGTCAGGAGCTCGCCGAGTGCGGTACGGAAGGACTCGGCGCCCTCGCTGTCGACAACACCGCTGACGCTCCAGCGGTCCTGCGACGCGTTGAAGAGCCTGAACGCCGGAGCGATCGGTCCCCTGCCCAGATGGTGCGGATGTATTCCGGCCGCCTGGTCGACGAGGTCGGATGTCAGCGCCGCGCGGGCGTACAAGCACACGAGGATCGCGCCGCGGTCGGCAGCCAGGGCATCCAGCCTGAGCTCGTGCCGGGCCAGTGTCTCGGGGCGGACGTCGGCGGCGGCCAGACGGGTGAGGTCCGCCAGCACGCGCAGGGCACGGAAACCCTCACGGTCGGCACGTTCGGTGCCCCGGCTGACCTCGCTGAGGAGTGACTCCCAGGACGCCGGGCCGCGTTGGGCCTCCTCCGCGTCACCGAGCACCAGCACCATGTCACCGAACAGCTCGGCGTCGGCCACGAACGACCGCGCCGGGCCGCTCGTGTCCTCACCCGGCTCGACTATCCAGCAGACGTGGTCCCCGAGATCGACCGGATCGAGTGTCGCCACACCGTGTGCTGTCCTCACCCCAGCTCCTTCGCCCCGCCGTCGACCCGGCATTCTATCCCGGCTGCGTCCCCACGACCCACCGTGACAGGTCGGCGCGGCGCGAACCGGATGCGGGGTCTGCCGCCTGTCCACGCTTCCCTCACGCCTCCCTCACGCCCATCCTCACCCCGCTGCCTGCGCCCGACCGACTCCGCCACCTGCCCGCGCGCACTCCCCCGCACGCCGCGCTCCCCCGCTCCCGGCGGCGTCGCCAGGCCAGGTCGGCCGGCCCGGGTCCCGTCGGTGCGGTGGCTACGGTGCGGTGGCTTCGGTGAGCCGCCCCGGGCCGGGCTCAGTCGGTCGGCTCCTGCACGAACTCCTCCGATCCGCTGGGGACGGGCTCCGGCTCGTCCAGCTCGTCCGGCTCGCCCCGTCTGACCTCGGGCGGGTCGGCCGTCTCCTCACGGGTCTCCTGTCGGCCGTGGCCCGGACGCCGACGGTCCTGCCCGGTCTCCGGCCCGTTCTCGTCGTCGAGCGGGACGCCTCCGGCCCCGCCCTGCGGGATGTCGTCCATGCCTGCCTCCGTTCCGAGGTCGTCGGTCGCCGGCCTTCCGGGGTGGCCCGTACACCAGTGCGCGGCCCACGACCGGCGGGTGACACGACCGGCGGGTGAAGGGCACCGCCGCCGCCGACCGGCGGCGGTACGGCGAGCGCCCGTCGTCACGCGTCTGACCGGCAGGGAGAGCGGTGAAACCTCCGCCGGTCGACCCGCGGCGACCGGCGGCACAGGCCCCGCACACCCGGCCGACGACGCGCAGACCGGAGCGCGCCGGGTCCGGGATCGGTACTCCTGTGCGGCCACCGCTCGGGCGTCCGGTTTGCCGGAAGCGCTCACCTGCTGTGCGCTGGAGGCCAACGGACCGAGTCGAGGAGGGCCTGTGGAGGACAAGAAGATCATCACCGTGGTCGGGGCGACCGGACAGCAGGGCGGTGCTCTGGCCCGGGCGATTCTCACCGACGGGAGCAGCCGGTTCGCCGTCCGCGCCGTCACCCGCCACCCCGAGTCCGACCGTGCCCGCGAACTCCAGCGGCTCGGCGCGCAGGTAGTCCGAGCCGACATCGACGACGCCGCCGGTCTCCGAGCCGCCTTCGACGGCGCGTACGGCGCCTTCCTGGTCACCAACTTCTGGGAGCACATGTCGGCCGAACGCGAGAAGGCCCAGGCCCGCTCGCTGGCGGACGCCGCGGGCCATGCGGGCGTGCAGCACGCCGTCTGGTCCACGCTGGAGGACACCCGCACGTGCATCCCGCTCGACGACCCCCGGATGCCCACCCTGCAGGGCTCCTACAAGGTGCCGCACTTCGACGCGAAGGCCGAGGCCGACCACTACTTCGCCGACGCCGGCGTCCCCACCACCTGCCTCCGGGCCACCTTCTACTGGGAGAACCTGCTCGGGGCCTTCGGCCCCCAGCGCGGCGAGGACGGCGCCCTCCAGCTCAGCTTCCCGATGGGGAACAGCCGCCTGGCCGGCATCGCGGTGGACGACATCGGCAGGACGGCCCTGGCCGTCCTGGAACGCGGTACCGATCTCATCGGCGCCACCGTCAGCATCGCGGGCGAGCACCTGCGGCTCGGCGACATGGCCACGGCGCTCTCCGAGGCCGTCGGCGTCCCCGTCCACTACCGCCCCCTGACCCCGGACGCCTTCCGAGCGCTCGGCTTCCCCGGCGCGGACGAGGCCGGAAACATGTTCCAGTACTACGCGGACTGCGAGGAGGGGTTCACCGCGGCCCGGGACATCGACGCCGTACGCGAACTCGACCCGGCCCTGCAGTCCTTCGCGACCTGGCTCGCCGCCCACCGAGAGCAGCTGCGGGCCGCTTGGGCGTAGCCGCCGCCGTCACCTGCACCCCGCCGCCGACCCGCGTCGCCCTCCGCGGTGGGGCCAGGGCCCCGCCCGGGGTGAGGCCGCACGGTCACCGGCCCGGGGCGGGGTCGGCACCGCGACCGGAGGCCGCACCGGCCGGCGTGAACACCTCGGCGCTGACCGCACGGTGCCAGCCGGTCAGCGTGCGCGCCTGTCCGTCGGCACGCCGGGCCAGCCGGTCCAGCTCGGCCGTGTCCAGGCGCGGGTCCCGGTCGGCGACGGCGCGCAGCGCCCTCCACAGCGCGGCCTTGCCCTCGACGCCGGTGCGCATCGCCTCCAGCTCGACCAGGTCGGACAGGGGTGAGCGGTGGACGAGCGTCCCGTTGGGCTTGAGCCGCCCGATCCGCTCGGCGGCCAGGCCGATCCAGGTGCGGTAGCGGTGCACGGGCACCCCGAGACGCCTCATGATCCGCACCAGCGTGTCGCGGTCCTCCTCCACCTCCCGGGCCAGGGTGCGGAGCTCGGCCGCGCGGCTGTCCTCGCCGTGGGTGTCCGCCATGCGGCGGGCGAGGGCGGCACCGCCGAACGCGCCGGTGAGGTGGTCGTTGAGGTAGACGTTCAGGGGCCGGGCCGGGGTGGGAGAAGTCATCACGCGTCCTTCGTGGGCTGGGCTTGCCGCAGTCGGTCGTGGTCACGCGGCCGGCAGGCCGGGGTGCGAGCGCCCGACGGCACGCGCCTACCCGGGAAGGCCGGCGGTCACGCGTGGTGGAACGGCGACCACGAGGTCCGGCACGTGCGGGGTACGCCGGGGTAGTTCCCTCCACCGGCCCCGAGCGCCGGTCGGCGGCCCCGGCCGACTTCAGCGCCTCAGAGCGAGGACCAGAAGCCTATTTCTTGCGTACTTCAGTTCATTTTTTGCATTTGATTGCCCCACATGATTGCCGAGCCGACATGCCGACCGGCGCCGGCCCGCGGGGCCCGTTGACGCGCCATCCCCTTGCGAACCGAACGAAGCCGCTGGTGGGGGCCGCGCGCCCGATCCCATCACCGCCCGCCAAGGGTCGTTATATTGCAGATATCTGTAGATATATTGCTCAAGTCTTGTTGCCCTGCTTGACTGGCTCCCTCCCACCCAGGCGCCTCGCCGGCAGCCCGCGCGGGACCCACCCATCCGAGTAATGACGATGCGAACCGGGACACATGACGATGAGATGGACAGGCAGGCGCGCGCCCGTTGCCGTGCTGATGGCCGTCGCCCTGACGGGCCTCGCGCAACCGGCCGGTGCGCTGAGTCCGCGGACCTCTGCGCCCCACGGGGCCTCCGCACAGGAGCAGTCCGGCGCGGGACCCGGCGGCGGAACGGGCGCCCGCACGCCCTTCGTCGAGTACCAGGCGGAGGACGCGCGGACCAACGGCACCGTCCTCGGCCCCGACTGGGCGTACGGGACACTCGCGGCCGAGGCCGTGGGCCGCCGTGCGGTCCAGCTCGACAAGCCGGGCCAGTACGTGGAGTTCACGCTGAAGAAGGCGGCCAACGCGGTCAACGTCCGCTACAGCGTGCCGGACTCGGCCGACGGCAAGGGGATCGACGCGACCCTCGGCGCCTACGTCGACGGCCACTTCACCAAGTCCCTTGCCGTCACCTCGCGTTACAGCTGGTACTACGGCCAGTACCCGTGGACGAACAACCCGGCCGACGGAGGCCGGCGCCAGCTCTACGACGACGCGCGGCTGATGTTCGACCGCACCCTGCCGGCCGGCAGCACCGTCCGCCTCCAGGTCGGCAAGGGCGACACGGCCCCGTGGTACGTGATCGACACCGCCGACTTCGAACGCGTCGACGCCCCCGCGTCCGCTCCCCGCGACGCCCTCCCGGTCACCTCCTTCGGTGCGGACCCGTCGGGCAGGGCGGACTCCAGCGACGCCTTCCAGCGCGCGATCGACGCCGCCCGCGGCACCGGCCGGACCGTCTGGATACCGCCGGGCACGTTCACGGTGACCCGCCACCTCCTGGTCGACCGCGTCACGCTGCGCGGCAGCGGCCCCTGGCACAGCGTCCTGCACGGCGCCGACGTCGGCGTCTACGGCAACTACGCGCCCGATGCCAGCTCCGACGTCCATCTGGCCGACTTCGCGATCTTCGGCGAGGTGGCGGAGCGCAACGACTCCGACCAGGTCAACGGCATCGGCGGCGCGCTGGCGCGCTCGACCGTGGACAACATCTGGATCCAGCACACCAAGGTCGGCGCCTGGCTGGACGGCCCCTTCGACGGTCTGAGCCTCTCGCGCCTGCGGATCCTGGACGTGACCGCCGACGGCGTCAACTTCCACGACGGCATCACCCACTCCTCCGTCACCGACACCTACGTCCGCGGCACCGGCGACGACGGCCTGGCGATGTGGTCCGACCGGCACCCGAACTCCGGCGACGTGTTCGCCCGCAACACCGTCAAGTCGCCCGCGCTCGCCAACAACATCGCCCTCTACGGCGGCAGCGACAACACGGTGACCGGCAACCTGGTCACCGACACCCTCGTTCAGGGCGGCGGCATCCACGTCGGCAACCGCTTCGGCTCCGTGCCCCTGGCCGGCACCACGACCATCGCGCGCAACACCCTGCAGCGAACCGGCACGCTCGACCTCTTCTCGCACATCGGCGAGGGCGCGCTGTGGTTCTGGGCCGCCGACGCCCCGCTGACCGGAGACGTCACCGTCCGGGACAACCTGATCCAGGACAGCGCCTACGAGGCCGTGCAGTTCCTCGGATCGTCGGTCGACGGCGTCCACTTCGACCACAACACCGTCGACCGGGCCGGGACGTTCGCCTTCCAGCTCAACGCACCGGGCTCCGCCTCGGCCCGTCTCCTGACCGCCACCGGCCTCGGTGCCGGCGGCCGCTACGACTGCGGCTCCGGCTTCGAGTTCACCGAAGGCCCCGGCAACCGCGGCTGGTCCGACGCCCACTGCGCCTACCCGGCTCCCGGCCCGCTCCAGGTGAGCGGCCTCGGAGGGACGCTGTCCTTCGAGACCGACGAGGTCGGCAGGAGCAGCGACCCGCAGACCGTCGTCATCACCAACCCGGGACCGCGGCCCGCGCGGATCGCCTCCGTCGGCATCACCGGCGTCTACACCCTCGCGAACACCTGCGCCGCCGTGCTCGCCCCGGGCGCGAGCTGCACCGTCGACATCCGCTTCGCGCCCACCGCGCGCGGCGACCGCAACGGCTCGCTGACCGTCTCCGACGGCACCTCCGCCGGCCGCTACCAGGTCCACGTCACCGGCCGGGTCGTCACCAGCACCGTCGGCAACCTCGCCGCCGGCCGCCCGGTCACCGCCAGCGGCTCCCACGACGGCTTCCCCGCCGCCAACGCGGTCGACTCCGACACCAACACCTACTGGGAGAGCTCGGCGCTCGCCTCCCCGCAGTCCCTCACCGTCGACCTCGGCGCCCCGGTGACCGCGGCGCGCGTGTCGCTCAAGATCAACGGCGGCTGGGGCGGCCGCACCCAGCACCTGGAGATCCTGGCCGGCGACGAGGACGGGACCTTCACCACCGTCGCCCTCCCCGCCGACTACCTGTTCGACCCGGCGACCAACAACAACACGGTCGACATCGCCATCCCGTCCGCCTCCTACCGCTACCTCCGCGTCCAGGGCACCACCAACTCCGGCGCTCCCGGCCTGCAGCTCGCCGAATTCGAGGTGTACGCACACTAGTCGCCCCGCCCCGCTCCATCTGCCGCCCGGCAGGGCGGGCGGTGTTCCGTCGCCCCCTGTCCGTCCCGACCCGAAGCCCCGTGGCGTGCGCCACGGGGCTTCGTCGCGGGTTGACGAGGCGCGGCACGCGCCCGGCGGACCGCGCACGCCGGTGGCAGTGGGCCGGCTCCACGCGGGGCTGATCCTGAGCATGCTCGGCACCGACCACGCCACTGCCCGACCGGTGCCAGCGCATCAAGACATGGAAGGAGTCCACCGAGCCCGACCGCGACGCCAAGATCGGCCGGATCGAGGATGTCCTGGAACGCTTCCCCGACCGGACGTTCGCGTTCGACGAGTTCGGCCCGCCCGGCATCCGTCCCACCGCCGGATCCTGTTGGGCCGAACGAAGCCGCCCCGACCGCCTGCCGGCCACCTACGAGCGCACCCACGGCGTTACCTACTTCCACGGCTGCCACTCAATGGGTGACGACACCCTGTGGGGCGTCAACCGCCGCTGCAAGGGCGCCGCGAACGTGCCCGCATCCGCAGCGGGAAGGGCATCCGCTGGGGCGGACGCTTCGGCGTCGCTGCAGCCTGACCGCCCCGCCCGTCCCCGGATTCCGGCATGGGCATCACTTCTCGGGTGCGCTACTCGCAGTGATCGTGGCCTCCTTGGGCTTCGGTGCGGAGCTGACTGCGGGTGCGCATCAGGATCCGGCCGAGCATGTTCTTGCCGGTCCCGGTCCTGCCGCGGCCCCAGTAGTGGTCGGTGCCGGTGTCCTCGACGATCTCCTCGTCGGCGGTGGACAACAGGATGCCGCGGATGTCCGCATGCGCCCGGAACTTGGCCGCCACAGCACGACGCATCACGTCGTCCTTGACGCGCTCCCAGTCCCGCCGCAACGGTCCGGACGGGTCACGACCCAACTCGGCCGCACGCAGCGGCGTGCGAGCTCGACGGACGAGATCGGCATGGCGGGTGCCGATGAACTTCTGGGCCTGGAAGTAGTGCTCCGAGGTCGGCCACACGTGCCCGTCGAGTTCCAGGTCGTGGGCGGAGAAGTTGGAGAAGCAGCCGTAAGGGACTTCGTCCGCGCCGTAGAAGTAGATCGTCATCCAAGCCTCGTCGCAGTTGCGGGAGCCCGCACGGTCTCAGGCCCCGGGCCGCACCCGCAACCGGTTTCGCTCGCCCCTCACGGCCTTCGACTCATCCCACCGCTTCGGGTGCCGGCATCGCCAACCCGGTGGACGTTGTCGGTCACAGCAGTAGCCGCAGGAGCCGGCGAGGATCCACCCACGGATCCCCAGGGCGGTCAGCCGGTCGAGCAGTGGCCGGATGCCGGGCGGAGTGCGGGCAGGGCCGAACCCGCACCCGCACCCGGGGGGCCAGGCTCTCCCGGACGGGGTGGCGGCCGCGGGCCGGCCGGGTGACCACCCGCAACACCCCCTGCAGCGGTGACCCGGGCCGCCGGCCTGCCGATCGGACCCACCACCCCATCGACCCGCGAGCGGTCCTGACGGTTCATCAGTCGGTGATGACCCGGTCCCCGCGCCGTACGGCAGCGGGCGGGGCACCCGACGTCGGGTGCCCCGGCCGCTGCGTGGTCAGGTGCCGGTACGTCAGGCCCCGGGCAGGTGGTCGGCGACCCGCTGGGCGAAGTCCGCGGGGGTGAGGATCTCGATGCCGAGCTCCTCGGCCTTGGCGCGCTTGGACCCTGCCTTCTCGCCGGCCACGAGCAGGGTGGTCCGCTTGGAGACCGAGGACGACGCCTTGCCGCCGGCGCGCTCGATCAGTTCGTTCATCTCGTTGCGGGAGAGATCCGCGAGCGGGCCGGTCATGGCGCCGGTGACGACCACGGACTGCCCGGCGAGCGGTCCGGCCCGCTCGCCCGTGTCGGCGGCCGGCCGGACCGGGGCGGTCTCCTCGACGCCGACACCGCGCGCCGCGAGCTTGTCCAGGACGGGGCCGAGCTCGGCCAGCTCGGCGACGATGACCCGGGCCTTCTCGATGCCGATGCCGGCGACCTCGGCGAAGGCCTCCGCGTCCGCGGCACGGATCGCGGCCAGCGACCCGAAGTGGGCGGCGACCCTGCGGGACATGGTCCGGCCGGTGCCGCGCACGCCGAGCGCGCAGAACACCCGGCCGAGCGGCCGGCTGCGCGCAGCCTCGATCGCGGCGAGGAGGTTGTCGGTGCTGGTGGCGCCCATCCGGTCCAGGGCGAGAAGCTGCTCGCGAGTCAGCACGAAGAGGTCGGCGACGTCGGCGACGAGGCCCGCGTCGACGAGTTGGACGGCACGGCTGCCGCCGAGGCCCTCGATGTCGAGCTGGTCGCGGCCGACGGCGTAGCGGATGGAGGCGACGGCCTGGCAGCCGCGGCCGCGCACGCACCGCCAGCGCTGCTGCGAGGTGTCGATGGTGTCGCCGCAGCGGGGGCACACCTCCGGGAAGACGATCGGCTGCTCGTCGCCGGTGCGTTCGTCGACGAGGGGTGCCTCGACGCGGGGGATGACGTCGCCGGCGCGGTAGACGAAGACCTGGTCGCCGAGCATCAGACCGCGGCGGGTGATGTCGGCCGGGTTGTGGAGGGTGGCGTAGGTGACGGTCACGCCGTCGATGAGGACCGGGTCCAGGACGGCGCGCGGGGCGATGACGCCGGTGCGGCCGACGTTCCACTCGACACCGAGGAGGCGGGTGACCTTGTGGACGGCGGCCAGCTTGCGCGCCACCGCCCAGCGCGGTGCACGCGAGCCCGAGCCGACCTGGTCCTGGTCGACCGCGGTGTCGGCCTTGACGACCACGCCGTCGATGCCGAAGGGAAGGGCGGCGCGCAGCGCGGCGATCTCCTCGACGCGCTGCTGCACGTCCTCGACCGTGGCGCAGCGGGCCGGGTGGGCCGCGGTGGTGGCGGCGGTGTTGGCGCCGAGGCCGGCGATGCGCTCCAGGAGGGCGCTGTGGTCCAGTGCCGGGTCCAGGCCGATGGCGTCGTAGGCGAAGAAGGTGAGCTCGACCCGGTAGGCGCGATCGCGGGCGCGGAGGGTGCCGGCGGCGCCGCTGCGGGGGTGGGCGAAGGGGACGGCACCGTGCGCGGTGCGCAGCGTGTTGGCCGTCTCGAACTGGTCCTGCGTCAGGAGCACCTCGCCGCGCAGCTCGACGTCGATCGGCTCGGCGAGGGTGTGCGGCAGGCCGAGGACGGATCCGGTGGCGTGGGTGATGTCCTCGCCGGCGAGCCCGTCACCGCGGGTGATGAGCTGGGCGAGGCGGCCCGCCCGGTAGCGGGCGGCAACCGCGAGGCCGTCGAGCTTCGGCTCCACGCACCACGCGGCGACGGGCCGGCCCAGACGCCGCTCCAGGCCGGCCGCCCAGTCGGCGAGCTCCTCCGGGGAGAAGACGTTGTCGAGGGAGAGCATCGGCACGGTGTGCGGGACGTCGCCGACCGCGGCGCCACCGGCGACCTTCCCCGTCGGGGAGTCGGGCAGGACCTGGTCGGGGTGCTCCTGCTCGTAGGCCTCGATGTCGCGCACCAGCGCGTCGTACTCGTCGTCGCCGAGGTGGGTGCTGCCGTCGGCGTAGTACGCGGCGGCCGCCCGAACGGCAGTGGCGACGGCGTCGGCGTAGGAAGTGGAGGAGTCGAGTGCCATGCGCACCATCATGTCGGCCGGCACCGACAGCCTCGCGGGCCACGCCCGAAGGACGACCTGCACGGCGCCGTGGAGCAGCGCGGACACGCCGTGCTTCCCGATCGGTCCGTCGACCGCACAGGCGAGGTGCGGGCCCCTGCCCTGCCGTGACCGGCCCGGACGCCGGACGGCGCCGCGACCGTCCGACGCCTCGGCACACTCAGCCGGGCAGGACGATCGGCCCGCCGGACGAGTGCGCCAGCGCTGCGAGCTCGTCCAGACCCCGCCCCATCTCGGCGACCGCACCGGCCATCGCGCTCGCCTCCCCACCCTCCGCCGCGTCGGTGCAGTGCTGCGCGCCCTGCCCGAGGAGGGCCAGCGCCTTCGACCAGTGCTGCTGCTCCTGGGTGCCCGGGACCGGCGCCGCCGCCTGGTCCTGGGTGATGTGGAACGTCAGTGCCCGGCACTTCTGCGCGATCGTCTCGCCGTCACCCCCGGGAAGGGCCTGGGTGATGGCAGCGGTGTCGATCTGTATGTCCTTCAGCGCCATGAGGCCGCTGTCCTCCCACCACGTCCTGAGCTGTTCCCCGGTCGTGGCCGACGGCGCCGCCGGGACGGGTGTTGCACCGCTCCTGGGCTGCACCGCGGCGCCGGAGCAGCCCGACACGACCACCACCGCAAGGACGGCAGCCGCTGCGAGGACAGCCGGGACGGGGGTTCGGCGACGGACCATCAGGACTCCGATCATGGACGGTGGGCGCACACGCTGGCGCAACGTCGCACACCAACCGCCGTCGGCCCGGCCCGTACCCGGTACGGCGGCCGGAGCGGTCAGCCGTCAGCCGGCACCGGGCCCGGTCACGGTCACCTGACGGAGGAACTCGGTGTTGCTCGCGGTCCTCCTCAGCCGGTCCAGGAGCAGTTCCATCGCCTGCCGGGTGTCCAGGCCGTTGAGCACGCGGCGCAGCTTCCAGGTCGCGGAGGTGCGGGCGGGGCCGAGGAGGATCTCCTCGCGTCGGGTGCCGGAGGCCTGGACGTCGACAGCGGGGAAGATGCGCTTGTCCGCGAGCCTGCGGTCCAGGCGCAGCTCCATGTTGCCGGTGCTCTTGAACTCTTCGAAGATCAGGTCGTCCATGCGGGAGCCGGTGTCGACCAGGGCGGTGGCCACGATGGTCAGGGAGCCGCCGTTCTCGATGTTGCGGGCTGCGCCGAAGAACTTCTTCGGCTGGTAGATCGCCGCGGAGTCGAGGCCGCCGGTGAGGATGCGGCCGGAGGCGGGGGCTGCGGTGTTGTAGGCGCGGGCGAGCCGGGTGATCGAGTCGAGCAGCACGACCACGTCGTGTCCGAGTTCCACCAGGCGTTTGGCGCGCTCGACGGCGAGTTCGGCGACGGTGATGTGGTCGCGGGCGGGCCGGTCGAAGGTCGAGGCGATGACCTCGCCCTTGACCGAGCGCTGCATGTCGGTGACCTCCTCGGGGCGTTCGTCGACGAGGACGACCATCAGGTGGACCTCGGGGTGGTTGCGGGTGACCGCGTCCGCAATGGCCTGCATGATCATCGTCTTGCCGGTCTTCGGCGGCGCGACGATCAGACCGCGCTGGCCCTTGCCGATCGGGGCGACCAGGTCGATGACGCGGCCGTTCAGCTGCCGCGGGTCGGTCTCCAGGCGCAGCCGTTCCTGCGGGTGGATCGGCGTCAGTCCGGTGAACTCGGGCCGGTCGTGGGCCTGGTCGGCGGCTCGGCCGTTGACGGTGTCGACGTGGGCCAGGGCCGGGCGGCGGTCGCCGTCGCGGTGGGCGCCGGTGGCTCCGGTCAGTACGTCGCCGGGGCGCAGGCCGAAGGCGCGCACCTGGGCCATGGACACGTACAGGTCGTCCGGCCCGGATTGGTAGCCGGAGGTGCGCAGGAAGGCGTGGTCGTTCCGGATGTCCAGGACGCCGGAGGCCGGAACGAGATCGCTCGTCGGGGTCGACGCGGCCTGGCGCGATCGGTGGCCGGCCGGTGTCCGCCGCGGCGGGGCTTCAGGTGCGGTGCGGGGACGGGCGGCGCCGGAGGGTCGGGGGTTCGTGGCCGGACGGGCGGTGGCGCGTCGGGCGGTGATCGCATCGACGAGCTCGCCCTTGCGAAGCCGTGCGGTGCCCGGGATGCCGGGGGTGGAGGCGAGTTGGTGGAGTTCTGCCCGCGGCGGGCCGTCGAGCGCGGGGCGGTCGGCGGCCGGTTCGCGCAGGACGGTTCGGGATGCGGTTGACGGTTCGGTCGTGGTGCTCACGAGAGGGTCCTCCCCTGGAGGTGATGTCGAAGGGCGGCAGTACCAGGTGCGCCGTGCAGCTCCAGGCGCGCCGGAACGGGTGGTGTCCGGTGTCCGAGCAGGGCCGGCCGTGGCTGGCTGGCTGGCTGGCTGGCTGGCTGGCTGGCTGCGGCATGGTCGGCGCGGTGTCTGCATGCGACCTGGGCCTGCGTATGGCGCGACGTCGGAAAACGTGTCGCCGTGATCTGTGGTGCGGTCTCCCGTGGCAGGAAGTACCTCTGCCGGTTTTCTCGACCGCGATCAGCTCGCGGGAGGGGGTGGAGCGGTCCCTTGCCGACCATGGTAGCAGGCCCGCCGACCGACTCCTCGGGATTTCGGCGGGCCTGGGCCGCGGAGACGACGACCGCGGCGCTGGACGGAACCGGTCCGAGTGCTGCACCACCCCGTACGGGGAGGTGGGGCGGATGCCGTCCGGCCCGAACCGGGCGCGGGCCCGGTCCGGTCCGGTCCGGCGGAGGCTTCGGTGTGGCACGCCGGGTCGTGGAACGGGCCGTAGCCAGCCGACCCGGCGGGGCCTCGGCCGCGCCGCGGATGCCGTCCGCCGCGCGGGTGGGTGTGCGGACCCGGGTGCGCCGGAGGCCGGGGCCGGCGTAGGGGCCGGCGCCGGTCGCACGGCGGAGGACGAGCCGGTGACGGGGGGCGGCCCCCGTCTCGGCGGGCAGCGGTCGGCCGCCGCGCCGGATCGCCTCCGCCGGAGCGCGGTCGCGAAGAGGTCAGATGGTGCCGCGCAGCTTGGCCAGTGCCTCGTTGAGCAGGATCTCGCCGTCTTCCTGGCTTCGGCGCTGCCGGACGTAGCCCAGGTGCGTCATGTAGGGGGCGTTGCCCGCGGCGACGGGGGCCTGGTCGGGGTCAGGGCCGGCGGGCAGGCCGCACTTGGGACAGTCCCACGTCTCCGGGACCACGGCCTCGATCGCGAAGCTGGGCTGGGTGTGGTGGCCGTTGCCGCACCAGAACGACACCGACTTGCGGGGGGCGAGGTCGCCCCGCTCGGACTCCCCCATCGGCCCCGCCCCGATGCGGGAACCCCTGATGCCACTACGTCCTTGTGCCACGATCGCTCTCCTCGGCCATGATGTCCACGCGTCGGATGTGCATGGGGAGGCCCAGCCTAACGGCCAGCCTCCCCCAACGCTGTCACGGCCTCCGTGGCTCGCTCCAACGCCTCACCCCGGCCCGGACGTTGTCGCCCCGCCCCGATGCTTCCACCGCTGGTCACGAACGCCGTCGGCTCGCGCCGCTGCCGGTCCTCCCCGGCGAGAGCCTCGGCCGCTGCGGATGAAGCTGAAGTGAACCACGTGCGGTGCCGTCCCCAGGGTGCCGCGCGGCCGCAGCCTGCACCCGACCCACTCAGCGGGCCGGCATGCCGCCGTGGGGGGTGTTGACCACCAACGGCAGAGATCCTTCAGCAAGGTAGAAGTGCCCGGGGAAGTAGTCGACGTGGAGGTGGCCCCCGTCCTCGGCGGAAGCCATGGCGTGCAGATTGTCCGCGAGCACCGCCCTGCCGGCGGGGTCACCGCTGATCACGAGGATCTGCCGCTCAGGGTCGAGTCGGACAAGGACCCCGGGGCTGGAAGTCCCCTTGACCTCGACCCCCGCCAGGGCGTTGCCACCCGGCGAAGCCGTGGAGCCGAGCCGGCCCTCGCCGGTGGCAACCGCGACCGCCAGGCGAGTCAACTCCTCTGCCGAGGCGGTGAGATCCACGTCGCCGTGGACGGGGTCGCAGACGAGCCTCACGCGATCAGCGCTCCTTCCAGGTCGGCCCCCCATGATGCCTCGCCGCCGGCCCGCGCCACGTGTTCACTGCAACGCGGCGCGAGACGCAGAGCCCCGACCCGGTCGACAACGGAGGTGAAGGGCTGGAGACGACCCCGACAGGATCCTGCCGGACGCGGCACGCGCGGCCGCCCTGGCGGTCCGCCAGCGGGAAGCCTGACCGCGTGCTCCGTCACCTGGTGGCCGAGCCCGCTGGGCCGGACGAATTCACCGCCCATCCGTTCGGCGCTGCCGTTGGACTTCTTGCAGATGCGGCACCGGGACACGCCCATGAACCGTCACCGGCCGAGGGCGACCGCGAACAGGGCGAAGGCGAGCACGATCACGCCCTCCCGCACATAGTGGTAGCGGTCCCAGCGACCCGCCTGCTGCCTCCAGTCGGCGGGCCTGCCCTCCGAGGTCCAGGTCTTGGCCCGGTTGTTGATCGGCACCAGCAGCAGCAACGACATCGCCACGCTCACCGCCAGCAGCGCGGTGGCCGCCGCGACCAGCGAGGCACCCGCACCTCCCCAGGCCACGGCGGCCCAGACCGCGCCGAGCAGCATGGAGCCGATGTACCAGAAAGGCATGACCCGGCCGAGCACCCGGGCCCCGTCGCTGCGGGCGGCGATGCAGCTGTCGTCGGGGAGCCGGTCCAGGATCGGGTTGACGAACACCGCCACCGCGAACTCCACGCCCACCATCACTCCGACCACGACGACCGTGATGACTGCCAGTGCGTTCTGCACGACCCCTCCCCAGGGCTTGTTCTAGCTGCGCTAGATTCTGATGCGATACTAGACATGCCATTGCTCCTATGTCTAGCGACGCTAGAAGAAGGTGCGGCCGCACAGGACCGCACGGAACAGGAGGGGCCGATCGCCACCGGCCGACCGTCTGCGGGTGGCCCGAGTCGGATCCTCGGTGGCGCGTGTGCCGTGGTGGTGGTGTTGGTGACTGCGACTGCGACCGCGTGCGGGCCGGTCGACGGCAGGGGCCGGGGCGCCACCGCGGCGTCGGATGTGCCGACGACTTCCACGTCTTCGGCCCCGTGCACCAGCGGACGGTCACACCGGGTGGCGGCCGGGTCGCCACCCTCGTCGAGTACCCCGCTACGCGGTTCCCCATCAGGGCACCCGCCGGACCGGGGCCCGGAACTCCGCACCTCATCGGGTGCCGGATGCCGGAAGGCGTACCGAAACGCCGCCGACGGTGCGTCATGCAGCGTCCGGGAGCGCGCCGGTACGGACTGCCGCCGGCGGTAGAACGCGGAACGGAGGACGGGCAGGAGCCTGCGGAACCGCTTCGCGCCGTAGGCGTCGTGGCGGGTCGGCGGGTCGGCGGGTCGGCGACCACTGTGCGGCGGCTCACCGGTTCGTCCTGCCCGCAGCACACTTCGCTGCCCGGCGCGGGATCCCCCGCTCCGGCCCGAGCCCCTTCACCCGGCCCTACGGCCTCACCGGACGATGTCGCGCGCGGTGCTGCCCTTCTCCGCCAGGTTCCAGCTGATGATGCGGTCGGGGTGGACCCGGATGATCTCGTGGGAGAAGAACCCGGGGGCCACCGGCGGGACCTCGACGGTCAGGAGTTCCACGTGCCCGCGGATCTCGACCCCGCGCCCCCAGCCGGGTGCCACGGCATCGGGGTCGTCGGCCGACGTCATGTCGTCGACCAGGAACGAGACATGCGGGACACGGACCACGTTGCGGTATTTCCGGCTGGCGGTCATCTTGGGACCGCCGATGTCGACGGTGCCGTCCTCGTTCAACCGGAACCCGACCGGTCGCACCTGCGGTTCGCCGCCCGGCCCGACGGTGGCCAGCCGGCCGAGCCGCTGTCCGGCGAGGTAGTGGAGCTCCTCGGGGGTGAAAACCATGGCTCTGGTGCTCCGTCTCTGCGGGGACTGTCTACTCCCTGACGACGGTAGAAGCTGAAGCGCGCTTGAAGTCAAGAGAGCCGGGCGCCAGACGCTCCGAGAGCAGAGAAGAGGAGCGCCGAGCGGGGCCCGGCGCCGGCTCGACGACCTCATGGAGCCTGGATGGCACCCTCCCGGGCGGGATCCCGGGATTCGAGGTCGTCCGGCTCACCAACCGGGGCGGCGGCACGCAGCGCCGCCTCGACCCGGCGGTTGCCGGTCATGGCCGCCGTGACGGCGGTCATGGTGAGGAGGAGGCCGGCGGCGGTGTAGAGCGGGGTACGGACGTCGTAGGTCGTCGCCAGCCAGCCGCCGAGGAAGGCACCGAAGGGAGCGGCGCACATGGCGAGCATGCGGGAGGTGGAGGCGACCCGGCCCATCAGGTGGGCGGGGACGATCGCCTGCCGGAGGGAGGGGCCGAGCACCATCGTGGCGCCCATGCCCGCTCCGCAGACGGCGAGCGCGAGGCCGGCGACGTACGGGTTCGGGGCGGCGGCAAGGCCCAGGACGGCGAGGCCCTCGACCGCGGCCGTGCAGGTCAGGGCGGTTCCGGTGCCGAGCCGCCGGCCGAGGAAGGAGGCGATGCCCGCGCCGAGCAGACCGCCGGTGGCCTCCGCCGTGAGGAGAAGACCGAAGCCGAAGGTGCCGATGCCGAGACGGTCGTGCGCGAAGAGGGCGAGTACGGTCTCCACGGCGATGAAGGCGATGTTCCCGACCGCCGGACGCAGCGCCAGTCCGAGCAGCAACCGGTCCTGGAACACGTACGAGGCGCCGGCCCGCGCCTGCCGCAGCAGCGACTCACGGGCCTGCGGTACGGGCCTGGGTACGGCGGGCAGCGACCGTACGAGCAGTGCGGAGAGCGCGAACGACACCGCGTCGGAGAGCAGGGGGACCGCCCGCCCGAGCGTGAGCAGGGCACTGCCCGCAGGCGGCCCCGCGAAGCCGGACGCGGCGGTCTGGGCGCCGCGCAGGCGGGAGTTCGCGCGTTCCAGGAGCACGGGGTCACGGCCGAGCAGATCCGGCAGGTAGGCCGTGGCGGCCGTGTCGAAGAAGAGTCCGCCGAGGCCGAGCAGGAAGGCGACGGCACCGAGCAGCGGAATGCTCAGCACGTCGAGCGCGGCCGCCGCCGCCGGTATCGCGAGCAGCACCGCACGCGCCGCGTCCGCGACCCACATCGTGCGGCGACGGTCCCAGCGGTCCACCAGCGCGCCGCCGAGCACACCGAAGAGCAGCCACGGCAGCGTGCCCGCGGCCGTGACGACGGCGAGGGCCATCGGGTCCCGCGTCAACGTCAGCGCGAGCAGCGGCAGCGCGGCGTGCGTCACCCCGTCACCGAGCGAGGACACCGTCTGCGCGGTCCACAGCCGCCCGAACCCGGCTGGCAACTTCTTCGTTTCCGAGGTCACTTGGCGTCCCCTTCGGTCTGCCGGCGCGATGCGGGGTGGAACAGTGCGAAGACGAGGGACGCGTCCGGCAGCGACGGATCGGACAGCTCCCGGTACTCGTCCGCCAGTGCCTGCAGCCGCGCCGCCAGCTCCGCGAACTGCTCCTCGGTGAGCCGCAGATGCGCCATCCGTACGTGCCGCTCGCCGTCCACCGGCGACGCCTCCAGGTCCGCCACCGCATGCCGCATCAGCACGTCCGGCCCTCCCTCGCCCGGATCCGGCAGCACGATCGCCCGCGCGGCCATCGCGTAGTACCGCTCGGTGACCCCCCGGACCTTCCGCGTTCGCACCACCTTCACCAGGCCGGCCCGTTCGAGCAGCCGTACGTGGTAGCTGGAACTCCCCTTCGCAAGACCCACGCGTTCGGCGATCTGCGTGATCGTCGCGGGCTCGAAGCGGAGCACGGCCATGATCCGGTGGCGCGTGAGACTGGAAACGGCGCGCAACTGCTCGTCAGTGGTGACGTGGAACGCCTCGGGGACGTCGTCGGTGGGCATGCCCCCAATGGTCAACGTTTCTTGACCATTCGTCAAGAGAGTTTCGGGGGCCATCGGGGCAACCGGGCCGCGGACCCCACCGGGTGAGCGGAAGACCGCTCGCGCTTCTCACCGCCCGTGGCCGGCAGACGCGGTCGGCGCGGTCGGCGCGGTGCTCACGGTCACCGCAGCAAGGCCGCACCGCTCAGGGATGCATCCGCGCGCCCTTCAGCACCTTGTCCACCGCGTTGCGCGCCCCGTACACGGCCATCCCCACCAGATCGAGCCGGTCCCCGCCCACCGCTCGTACCGCCGCCCGGTTGTCCCGGTCATGGCCTGTGCCGAACAGGTCCGACGTGAACACGGCACTCGGCAGCGAGCGGGACCGCGCACGACCGTGCGCGGCGGAGAGCGCCTCCTTCGAACCCTGGAAGACCAGTACGGGCTGGCGGAACATCGGCAGGTACACGGTGCCGTCTGCGTCCTGGTACGGCTCGCCGACCACCTCGGGTGACGCCGTACCGAGCCCGCTGACCAGGAAGGCGGTGACGTTCAGCCGCTGCCAGGGCTCGAGGTCGCAACGCAGCAGAACGGCGATCTTGGTGTCGAAGCGGACAGGAGCGTTCTCGTCCACGGTCTCGGTCTCGGTCTCAGTCGCGGTCGCGGTCGCCGCTCCGGCTCCGGCTCCGGTCTCGGCTCCGGTCTCGGCTTCGTTCTCGGTTCTCATGCTTCGAGACTGGCCGGTGCACGCCTTCTCCGTCTTGTACGTTCTTTGCGTGACAGCCCGGCAGGAGATCTCCGCTTGGCGCCCGCCCGTAGCGGGTGTCGTCGAGGTGTTCCACGCCCACTTCACCGAGCACGCGTACCCCATGCACGTCCACGACGCCTGGACCCTGCTGATCGTCGACGACGGCGCGGTCCGCTACGACCTGGACCGTCACCAGCGCGGCACACCGAGCGACACCGTGAGCCTGCTCCCGCCACAGGTCCCCCACAACGGCTCACCTGCCACCCCGCGCGGCTTCCGCAAACGCGTGGTCTACCTCGACATGACGCACCTGGACGAGAGCTTCATCGGGCCGGCGGTGGACGGCCCGGACCTCATCGACCCCGTCCTGCGCGGACACGTCGGACACCTGCACACGGCCCTTTCGAACCGGGGCGACGAATTCGAGGCGGAAAGCCGTCTGGCCCTCATCGCCGAGCGCCTGCGCGAGCGCCTGCGCCCCGGGCCGGCCTCCGGCGGCGCGGCGCCCGACCACAGCATCGCCCAGAGCCTGCGCGACCTCCTCGACGAACGCCTGATCGAGGGCGTCCCCCTGGACGAGGCCGCGTCCCTGGTCCATGCCCACCCCGCCCATCTCGTGCGGGCTTTCAGCGGCACCTTCGGCATCGCTCCGCACCAGTACGTGGTGTCCCGTCGCATCGACCTGGCCCGCCGTCTGCTTCTCGACGGACAGCCCCCGCGCGAGGTCGCGACCGCCGCAGGCTTCTACGACCAGTCCCACCTCACCCGGCACTTCAAGCGGATCGTGGGCACCACTCCGGGCCGGTACACCAGGGCCACCGGCTCCGCATAGACCCGTCGGCCGCGCTTCCTCTCCAGCAGGAGAAGGCCGCTCACGGCCTGCCCGGCGACCACCGGCCGATGACGCGCTGCTGCTGCAATTCACCGGCGCCCTGGTCTCGGATGTCGAAGAGCTTCTGCGCGACGTCGCCGGGCAGCCACTGGCCGACGGCGCGCTCGCGGCCGTCGTCGGTGAAGTGAATGGATTTCCGCGCGGTCCCGCGAGCAGTGCGAGCAAGTGAACCGAGGTTTCACCAAGACCGGGTAGGCATAAGCGTGGTGAGTGATGCGGGAACCGGTCGGATACAGAAACGCGGAATCCCGCGCACTCCTCTTCCTGCTGTCTCCTTCGTGGTGATGTTCGGCGCCAGTTCCTGCAGTTGGGATCAGGAGGAGACCGGACCGGAGCACTTTCCGGGCGCCTTTCCCGGGTCTCACAGTGATGCCGGTTCCGAGCAGGCATTTCGTGGTTTCGGCATCTCCGCGCCCGAGCCGATGACGGACCTCGGGTACTACGCCAAGTCCAAGGATGACGCGTATCCCATGGCTGCGGTGTTCGCAACGAAAACGGGCCGGGGCGGGTGACGGGACCGGGCCCGTCGAGGGGCGGGCTGGAAAGTGCGCGGGGCGAAGGCGGGTAGAGGCCGGCGCGGTGTCCGCGCGTGGAGTACGGAATGGGCGGCCGGGGCGCTCTGCCGAGGATGAAGCCCGGGTTCGCCGCAGTACCGCGAACTCGTCGGCGCCTACCGGCAACGGCCGCGGGAGGAGGCCCCGAACAGGAGCTGTAATGGATCGAGCACCGTAGTTCGCCGCGGTCCCGTCAGCATTCGCTCCTCGTGGTATTCGCCGCTCACCGGCGGGACGGCGTGCGAGAATGCGGACGATCCGTCTGGAGGACCACCCGATGCCTGAATCCCTGTCCGTCGGCCGTGTCCTCGGAGGCGGCTCCTTCCCCGAGATCGGCGAGCCCCTGGTGGCCCTGCGCTGCGAAGCGCGGGGAGAGATCGCCGTCGGGGGTGATCTCGGGAACCTGTACTGGTCCGGCCGGTCCGTCAGCGGCTGGCGCGGCCACCGCGTCGGTGTCTACGGGCTCGACGGGCTGGACTGCCGACAGGTCGTCGGCACCCGGTGGCCGGTGAACTCGCTCGACTTCCATCCGAGCCTGCCGCTTCTGGCCGTCGGCACCGGCTCGTACGACGGCGGCTACTTGTTCGAGGGTGAACTGCTGCTCGTCCACCTGACGAACGGGACCGTGGTCTCTGCGCTCGAGCATCACCGCGAGGTCCGCCGGGTGCGGTGGCGGGAGGACGGCCTCGCCCTCGAACTGGTCGTGGCCCCGCCCGACGAGAACGCGGCGAAGAAGCCGTTCACACACGGTTCCGCCGTCGCCGTCGAACGGGAGGACTGGCTTGCCGTCGCCGACCGGAGCATCGCGGCCCATGAACTCATCGGGCCGCGGGTCGAAGCCGGGCGGCGGCCGGACGGCGCGGAGGAGGCCGCCCGGGACATGGTCGACGCGCTCGGTGACGCACGGGAGAAGCGGCGGTCGTCGCGGCGCCAGGTCTGGGCGGTGGAGGCACTGGCCGACGGCAGGGTGCTGGCCGCACTCGAAGGCACGAAGCTGGAGAGCTGGCTTCCTTCCGGCAGGTTTCAATGGTCGGTCCCCGACCCCGACGGTGCACGTCAGCTGTACGTCTGCCCCGATCAGGAGTCCGCCTGGGTGCACGTGGCCCACCCGGGTCGCTGGAGCGGCTCCGGTTGGAAGGACCGCAACAGCACGGTCGAGCGGCTCTCCCTCGCCGACGGCAGCACGCTGGATACGGCCGAGGTCGCCTTCCCCGCCGTCCTGACGGCCGACCTCGACGGCCGTATCGCGCTCCGCGACACCCGCCAGGACGAGCCGAAGTCCCCGATCGTGCTGCTCTCCCCGGAGCACCGGGAATCCGTCGGCGTGGCCATCGGCGGCTACGACTGCTTCAACAACTACTTCCCGGTCCGGTACAGCCCCGAACTGCTCTTTCTCCAGGGCAAGAAGAAGAAGTACTGGAAGGACAAGTGGATCGTCTCCGTCATCCCGCGCGCAGACGGTGGCGAGCCGGAGATCCGCCGGCTCTTCCCCCTCGAATGGGACACGGACCGCCACGGTCACCTGTGGGGCGGCCCAGCAGTTCGCCTCGCCGACGACAGCGGCGAGGGCGGTGCCCTGGTGCACGCCGGCGAGGTCCACGATTCGCAGGGGCCGCAGCCCGAGCGCGCCTTCATCGTCCGGCGTCGCTTCCCGGACGGTCTGCCGCAGTGGCTGTTCACCGCTGACCACCCCGCCACGGCGCTGGACACCGACGGTCAGATCATCTTCGCCGCCCTTTCCTCCGGTGAGGTCGTCGCGCTCGATGCAGCAGACGGCACCCTGCGCTGGCGCACCCGCCTCGGAGTCGACGGCATTCCGACCGTTCCGCTGTCCCTTGCGGTGGCGGGCCCCCGGCAGCTGCTCATCGGCACGGTGGACGGCCGGATTCTCGTGTGCGAGATCGCGGCCGACTGAGAGGGGGCCGAAGAGTCCCGGGTACCGGGTGAGGAGGCGTACGGACCGCGATGGACCGCGGTGGCCATATGGACCGCGGTGGCCATGGGTGATCGATCGGCGGTCGGATTCGCCTGCGGCGTGCGCTCGAGGTCACCGATCGCCGTTGACAGGGCCGTCTGCCGCACCGGGTAGGAGCCGGGGCGGTCTGCAAGCTGCGGCCGGCTCGTAAAGCCACGTGCGGAGACGTCCAGGCTCCGGGTGCTGAGCCCGGGATACCCGTTCTCGAGAGCCGTCTTCCGAATGCAGGTGCCCGGTCCCGCCCGCGGTCACTGCCTCGACCGACCGGAGAGACATGCCACTCGACTCCACCACGATCCGGATGAAGAACGGTGCGGTGACGACGATCACCTGGCGCGGCGTCGTCCTGGCCGCCGCCACCGGCCCGGACTTCCCCTCCGGGAACCGCTACGACCGGAGTTCCACTCCGGCAATGCCATGAGGGCCCTGCACGAGCTCGGTATCACCCTGCTCGAACGGGAAGAGGGCGGCAGCGACAGCATGGTGCCGATGGCCTTCGCTCCCGACGGCCTTCCACTCGGCAAGCACCGGGACGGAACACCCAAGGGTGAGCGGATCCGACGGCCCGACCGACGGAGGCCACCACCGCCGACACGCACCGGACCGTGGCCGCATCCGGGCCCGCCGACGGCCGCGCCCCGTCCACCCCGTCCCCTCCCCCGCCCTCCACCGGCGGGTTCGGGGGCCGAGCGCCGACGCTCCGGCCGGGGCGTCGCCTCAGCACAGGGCGGGATGGGCGAGGTCCAGCGTGAGCCGGTTGTGCCAGTCGTTGGTGCAGACGACGGTCATGCCCTCGAAACGGGCACCGATGAACGGGTTGGAGTGAAAGAGCGACATCACCCAGCGCAGCGAGCGGTCGGGGTCGAGGCGGGCGAGGTAGCCGATGTTGCCCATTCCGCTGCCGCCGCCGAGCAGCAGGCCCGATCCGTCGGGCAGTGGCTCCTCGAAGTAGGGGTCGACGGTGGTGGCGCCGCACTCGCGCAGCGCCTCCAGCGGGTCGAAGGGCTCGCCGAACCCGAACGGGATCGGCTGCCCGGCGTCGTGGTGGTAGGCGCCGGGGCCCGGCACGTCCACCTCCAGGGCGGTGTCGTCCGGCCTGTACAGGCCGTCGACGAACGGCATCTCCCCGTCCGCCCACAACTGCTCGATGATCCCCACGACTCCACCCGTCCGTACCGTCCGTACCGTTCGTGCCGGGGCCCGGTGGTGCCCGGCCTTCTCTTCGACCCGGCCGACCGTCAAGAGCCCGACACCGCATGATCGTTCATCCGCCGAAGGGTACCGATTCGAGTACCCCGACGACCTGCGGATGCCCGGCTCGGGCTGGAAGCCGCCCGGACCGCATGCTCGGCACTCCTCGCTGCGGCGCCCGGCCCGGGCCGGACCTGTTGCCGAGCGCACGGCACAGGAGCAGCATGCGGAGGACCGCTGTCCGCCGACCGCCGGGCAGGACGCCACGACCACCGTCCGGAGCACTGCTGGACGTACTCCTACCGAGCGGAGCGTCCGGCCGGCGGCCGGTCGTTGCCCGCAGGTGTCCTCGTCAGCCCGGACCGGCCCGGCGGTTGGCGGCAACGCGGTTTCCGCCGGCCGAGGCCGGCAGCAGCATCGCGCACCGGTAGGGCCGTTGGACACGGGATGTCGGCGACGGTGGTTCTGCGAGCGTCGCCGACATCGCGTGAAGGTGGCCCGGGCCGACGTCAGCGGACCGGTTCGAGGCGGTCGGCCCCCGGGTGTCCGGCGCCCAGGTGCGCGGTGAGGAAGCGGGCGGCGCGGTCGAGTGCGGCGTCGGCCTCGTCGAGGTGCCCGTAGTGGTGTTGGAAGACATGGGGAAGTCCGGCCCCGACTTCGAGCGTGACCTCGACGTCGTCGGCGCCCGCGCGGCCGGCCAGCCGGACCGCGTCGTCGAGCAGCAGCTCGTTCGCCCCGACCTGTACGAGCAGTGGCGGCAGCCCGGTGAGGTCGGCGAACACCGGACTGGCCAGAGGATGCGCCCTGTCGCCCGCCCCGACGTAGAGATCGGCGAAGGCGCGCACGTCGGCCTCGGTGAAGATGGGGTCGGTGCCCTCTTTGGAACGGATGCTCCCCCCCGCGAGGGTGAGGTCGGCCCAGGGCGAGAAGACGACCGCGGCGGCCGGTTGCGGCAGTCCGGCCTCCCGGGCCGCGAGCAGCGTGGCGATGGTCAGTCCGCCGCCGGCGGAGTCACCGGCCACGACGAGGTCCCGCGGGTCGGTACCCGCCGCCAGCAGCTCGCGATAGGCCGCGATCCCGTCGTCGACGGCCGCGGGGAAGGGGTGCTCGGGGGCCAGCCGGTAGTCCACCGACACCGCTCGCAGCCCGGCGCGGCGGGCCAGTTCACCGACCAGCCCTGCATGGGTTTCCGGTGAGCCGACGACGTAGCCGCCGCCGTGCAGGTAGAGCAGCCGGCCGCGGCCGGAGGCTTCGGCCGGCTCCAGCTCCAGGGCCGGCCGGCCGCCCAGGACGGTCCTGCGGGTGACCACGCCCTCCGGCGCGGGACGGGTGAGTGCTGCGGCGAAACCGCTGCGCTGTTCCTCGGCGGTGGGCCGCGTCTCGCTGCGAGGGGCGGAGCGGAGCACGGCGTCCAGGGCGTCACGTTGCTGTCGGGACATGTGGGGCCTCCATGGGTCGGGGTGCGAGAATGGATTCCCGGGAATCCATCTGCTGGGTCCAACTGGATTCCAAGGAAGATAATTCCTGAACATCCACTGGAGGCAATGTGAGCCACGTCACTCCGATCTTCACCGATCTCGTCCGCGTCGAGACCCGGCTCTACAACGCGACGAGCACCCGGCTGCGCGCCGAACAGGGTCTGGGGCTGGGGCAGTTCGAGTTTCTGGAGATCATCGACCGCGTACCGGGGTGCCGTGTGCTCGACCTCGTCGGCGAACTGGCGATCACCGTGGGGGCCGTCAGCAAGGCGGTCGACCGGCTGGTGGCCGCAGGCTGGTGCCTGCGGGTCGCGCACCCCCGGGACCGCCGCTCGTCCGTCCTGCGCCTCACACCCGAGGGCGAGAAGCGGTTGGCCGCTTCCCGCCTCGTCGTCGAAAGCGAGCTCGCCTCACTGACCGCGACGGTCTCCCCTGACGACCTGGCCCGCATCGCTTCAACCCTGGCCACCCTCCGCGCGACCCTTGAGGCGGGCTCCCACGGTCGGCCGGGCTGACTCGAACCCCTGGTCGCCTCCTTGCGTCAGACCCAGGGGTTACTAGCATGGAGGCATGACGCCTCATCAGGGTGGCACGCAGTAGGTACCGCCCTCGACGAGTCCGATGCCCGCACCCCACCGGGAACGAGGACCGCAGTGCCTGAACGCCTCGTCCCCAGCGGCTTCCGCCGGTGCGGCTGCGGACAGCAGGTCGGCCTGGGCGGATTCTCCGCCCCCGGCCACGACAAGGCCCCCGACACCTCCATCACCGCGGCCGCCGTCCGGAACGCCGTCCGGAACGCCGGCGGGGCGGAGTGCGAGCGCTGCGGCTACCGCGGCACCCCCGCCGGCATGCGCGACCACGAGAAGAAGCCCCACACGTCCGACCAGCCTGCCGAGCAGTGAGGACACCCGTGAACACAACTCCGACCGCCGCTCAGATCCATGAGGCCGTCGCCTACATCCAGCTCCGCGCCCAGGAAGACCGCGACCACCTCGTCGCCCTCGACACGGTCACCGGCACATACGCCGAGAGCGCCGGCAGGATCTCGACCGCCCTGTACACCGCCACCACCTACCTGGGCGGCATCCTCCTCCACCAGTTGACCAGGGCCACCGCGCCCGACCCCCGCACGATAGAGGTCTACTGGGAGGCCCTCGCGGGAACGGCCGGCCAGTGGGCCACCCGTCCCGACTGGCCGGCCTTCCTGCCCAAGCCCGAATGGGCCCAGTGAGGGGTCACCCCGCGACCACCGTCCACGGCTCCGGGTCCGAGGTCCGGTGAAGGACGAGCGGCGTCAGCCTCCGCCCGTGTGCGCGGCCTCCCACGGCTGGAACCAGGGATCGGGCCATTCCTCGGCCGCCGCGAGGAGCGGGTACTGCGTGGCGCCGTCTATGCACTCGCGGATGATGTCGGCGTGGCCTCCATGCCGCGAGATCTCCTCGATCAGGTGCAGGATGACCCAGCGGACCGACCACTCCTCGACCTCGGCGGGAATCCACGGGACGCCCTTCGGGACCGGAACGGGATGTCCGAGATCGGGGATCGCGGCGATCACGGCGTCGATCCGCGCGGCCGCCTCGGCGTGTTCGGCCAGCACGCCGGCCAGGGTCTCGTCAGGACCGAGCCGGAACTCCTCCGGGTCCGACTCGTCGGACGTGCGCTGCGGTCCCCCCTGCTCCCGCAGGATGAGGCCGGTCCAGAAGGCCTCGCACCGTGCGGCGTGCTTGATCAGCCCGCCGATGCTCAGCTCGCTCACGGACGGCGCCGAGCGGGCCTGCTCGTCGGTCAGACCGTGGGCGGCGACACGCAGCAGTCGCCGCTGGTGAGCCAGGTAGGTCGTCAGTGCCGTGCGCTCGTCGGCGACGGGTGGGGCGATGCCCGACATGGCCGGATCCTCTCCGATGAAAAACCTTGCAGAAACTTGCAAGCAGACCCTACTGGCCATCCGCCGCCGTGTGGACGAAACCCGGCGACTTCGGCAGGACCGGGCAGCATCCCGGCACCCCGCCTCCGCCACGTCGACCGGCTCCGCAACGGGGCGCACGGCCCCTCGGGGCCCCTGCCTCGCCCGTGCCGATCGGGGCGGCACCGGGCCCGGTGCGCTGCCGGGTCCGGCACGGACGACGGGAGGCTGTCGTTCCCCGGGCGCAGGACCGGAGGATGACGGGGGCCGGACGGAATACTCCTGCGGGCGGAGGGCGGCCGGTCCTGCGGGTCGATGGCAGGCGGACGGGCCCGCCGTATCGTCGGTGTCATGAGCCGAGGACTGCATCTGGCCGCCTACCTGCTGGCCTTCGACACCCGGGCCCACGCACTGCAGGACCGCACCCGCGCCGGGTTCCTGGTGCGCGCCGCCGCCCTGGCCGAACTCGCCCACCGGGGCGCAGCGGCCGAGGACGGGGCGGCCCGGGTGCAGGTCGTCTCCGCCGCCCCCACCGGAGACCGCGTCCTGGACGCGCTGCTCGCCGAACTGGCGGAACGGCCCCGCACCTGGAAGTCGTGGATCAAGCGCAGCCGTGACGACACCCTGGAAGCCGTCGAGGAGCAGCTCACGGTGCTCGGCGTGATGACGATGGCGGACCGCGCCCCCTACGGGCCCGTCACACCGCACCGGGCGGTGGCGATGAGCGATCCGCGGGAAGCCCTGGACCTCCAGCTGCGGGTGGCGGAGCTCGTCCGCGGCAGCGCGCCCGTCGCCCGGGCGCCGTTCGCCGATGCGGTGCTGGCGGCGCTGGCCGCCCACGGACACCTCCGGCTGGTGCTGTCACGCCACGACCGCAAGGCCCATGCCGGGCGGATCACCGCGCTCACCGACCGGCTCGCCGACCCGGCGCCGGGTCTGGCCCGGGCAGTGAGCGGCCTGAACCTGACCATGGTCGCCGGTCAGGGCGGGATGGGTGGCGGCTGACCACAGGGGCAGCGCGCGGGGTCTCGTGCGGTCAGGCGCGGGGTCTCGCGCGTGAGCCGGGCGCCGGGCCCCGGAAGCGGCGTGGCGCCGGAAGGGACGTGGCGCCGCAGCGGCGTGGCGCCGGCAGGGGCGTCCGGCTGTCCGGGTCATTTCGTTCAACGCGTTGACTCCGCCCGGCTCTCGCCCCCACTCTTCCGAATGACAACGATGTCCGACGGGCCCGAGGGGACTCCGTCGACCGTGCTGGAAGGGCAGGGGTAGGGAACTCATGGCGAAACACCTCGTTCGGCCGGTGGTGCCGCTGCTGTTACTGCGGTGGGCCTGCGCGGTCCTGCTGGCCCTCGCCGCCGTGGTCGCCCTGCCGCCGCCCGGCGCCCGGGCGGCGACGGTGAGCACGTTCACGCCCGGAACCGCGTGGACGGACCAGAACGGCAACGCCCTCCAGTTGCACGGCCTCGGCATCGTCCGGTCGGGCGACACCTGGTACGGATTCGGCGAGGACAAGAACGGCGAGAGCTCGGCCGACACGTCCTTCCGCTCCATCCCGTGCTTCACCTCCACCGACCTGCGCACCTGGACGTACCGCAGCAGCGCCCTGCCCCGGCAGGCCGGCGGCGACCTCGGGCCGAACCGCATCGTCGAACGGCCGAAGGTCCTGTACAACGCCTCGACCTCGACGTACGTGATGTACGCGCACATCGACAACCCCGCCTACACCGAGGCGAAGGTCGGTGTGGCCACCAGCCCGACCCCGTGCGGCCCGTACACCTACCGGGGCAGCTTCCAGCCGCTGGGGTTCCAGAGCCGCGACGAGAGCCTGTTCCAGGACTCCGACGGCTCCGCCTATCTGCTGACCGAGGACCGCGTCCACGGCCTGCGCATCGACCGGCTGTCCGCGGACTACCTCTCGGTGACCGGCAACGTCGCCACGCTGGCGGGCTACGAGTCGCCGGCGATGATGAAGGCCGGTGGCCGCTACTACCTGCTCGGCTCGCACCTCACCGGCTGGAACACCAACGACAACGTCTACGCCAGCGCCACCTCGTTGAGCGGGCCGTGGTCGTCGTTCAGCACGTTCGCCCCCGCCGGCACCTCGACCTACAACTCCCAGACCGCGAACATCATCCCCGTCAGCGGGTCGGCGGGAACCACCTACATCTACGCCGGCGACCGCTGGAACCCGTCCGACCTGGGTAACTCACAGCTCGTCTGGCTGCCCGTCACGGTCTCCGGCACGACCCTCAACGTGGGCTGGTTCAACTCCTGGTCGCTGAACCTGTCGGCCGGCACCTGGACGGCCAACGCCTCCGTGCCCGGCGCGACGAGCCATGTCGTCACGAGCGCGGGCAACTCGCTGGCGGTCGACGTGGGCAACGGATCGACCGCCGACGGCGCCGCCGTCATCCAGTGGACCGCGACCGGGGCCGCCAACCAGACCTGGGCGTTCCGGCAGGCGTACGGCAACGTCTACAGCCTGGTCGGCGCGCACAGCGGCAAGTGCCTCGACGTGTCGGGAGCGTCGACCGCCCCCGGCGCCGCGGTGGTCCAGTGGCCGTGCTCCGGGGCCGCCAACCAGCTCTGGGCCGTCGACGCCGTCGGTGACTACGCCTCGGCGGGCAACACGTCCTACGTCCTGAGGAGCCTGAACAGCGGGCTGGTCCTCGACGTCCCCGACCACTCCGCCACCCCGGGGACCGCACTGGACCAGTGGGGCGGCAACGGGGGTTCGAACCAGGTCTGGCGCGTCGCCTGACGATGCCGAACCGGCTGCTCGGCGGCGGCCGGTTCGTCTCCCGTGCACACCGGCACGTCAGGTGACCGACCACCGGTCGTCGACGCCTCGACCGAGCACGTGGCCCCCGTCCGCCGACCGGCCGGACGTATCCGGTCGGGGGCGCCGTCCGGGCAGTGCCCCCGACCGCACGTCCACCCTCCATCCGCCCCTCTACGCAAGGTCGATGCTCAGCTGGGCACTCAGTTCCCGGAAGCCCAGGGCCACCGCCACTCGCCGGGACGCGGGCACCGCGGCCCGCCACTGCGGCAGCAGCCCGACCGCAGCCGGCGGGGCGAGGGGGGTGAGCGGGCGGGCGAGGGCGGACCGGCGGTGGCGGACGCCGAAACGGCTCCGCCCTCACAGGGAGAGGGCGGAGCCGTTTCCGTCGGCCGGGGGCCGGAACGCTCAGGCGTGCCGGTGGTGATGGTGCCTGCTGCCGCCGGTCACCATCCGGTAGAGGGCGAGGAGGATGACCGAGCCGATGATGGCGGCGATCCAGGTGGAGAGGTCGAAGAAACCGTCGATGGAGTCGACGCCGAAGACGACCTTGCCGAGCCAGCCGCCCAGCAGGCCACCCCCGATACCGATGAGGATCGTGACGACGACGCCCCCAGGGTCCTTCCCCGGCATCAGCGCCTTCGCGATGACGCCCGCGAACAGTCCGATCAGGATCCAGGCAATGACGCCCATGTGCTCCTCCTACCTCGACGGGGTACAGCCGGTGTCAGCACTCGTCTTCACCGTCCCGGGAATCCCAAACGCCCGGATTTCCGTCCGCGTGGTCCCGACGGCCACCGGACCGCACACGGACACCCGTTGACCGGCCGCCGCCCGGACGATCGGCCCGAAGGCGTGCCGGTCGTCCGTACGTTGGCGCGGCACCGGGGCTCGGGGTCAGGCCGCCCGCTGGTCCGGCGGCAGGAGCAGCACAGTCAGAGCGGCCGCGCAGGTCTTCGCCTGGGCGAGTGCGCCCGGCAGCCGGTCGCTGGTCAGCCGGTCGGGGGTGGAGCGCACGGCGAGTGCGAAGCGGGCCTGGCCGGCGCAGTCCAGTACGGGGACGGCGAGAGTACGGACACCGGCTGCCGACTCACCGTCGTTCAGTGCGTGGCCGGCCGCCCGCACTCCGGCCAACTCCTCTTCAAGAGCGTGTAGTTCCGTGATGGTCCGATCGGTGAAAGCGGTCAGCGACCCCAGTGACGCCGGCTCCGGATCACCGGCACCGGGCCAGGCCAACAGCACCTTGCCGAGCGCCGTGGAGTGCAGCGGCCGTCGAAGGCCCAGGCCGTCGTCGGGACGGACGGAGCCGCCGACCAGGATCACCGCATGGGGGCCACTGCGGATCGCCAGGTCGGCGGTGGCGCCGGTGCGCCGCGCCAGCACGTCGAGTTCCGGGCCGGCCAGGTGCAGGCCGCGCTGGTGGAAGGTGAGCTGGCCGAGTTCGGCGACGGTCGGGCCGAGCCGGTAGCGGGCGGTGTGGGTGTCCTGCTCCAGGAAGCCGGTGGAGACCAGGGTCCGGGCCAGGCGGTGGGCCGTCGACACCGAGAGGCGCATCCGGCGGGCGAGGTCCGAAGCGCTCAGGTCGGGCCCGTTGTCGTGGAAGCAGTGCAGCAGGTTGAGCGCCCGGTGCACGGCCTGCGCGCCGGTGGGCGGGGACGGCGGCACCGGCGGGGCCGGGACCTTGTCGGCTTCGGGCATGGCACCTCGATCGGGGACAACTGCACTGGTGCTTCGAGGTTATGGCACGAGGCGGTGCCGCACTGTGGCGCCGACATTGCAAGAATGTGGCAAACATGAACATGCGATCCCATGATGTGGAAAGGCTTGCTTCCGGTTCTCCGTCCGTGGAACGCTCGGCGCAGTCGCCAGAACCGCCCAGGAGGGAGCAGCACCGTGAACGTCCACCCGTGCCGCACCTCCTGTTGTCGCTGACCACTCCGGCGCACCCGCCGCCCCCTCTCTCCACCCTGCCGCCGCAGCCTTCCCACCTGATGGGCAGTGAGCTGCCGCGGGTCCGTGCTTTCCCCCCTTGTCGCCAGGAGCCGACCTGCCATGCCCAGCCATGCCCCGGACACCCTCTGGTTCACCCGTTGCCCCGTGCCCACCGCCACCGGTATCGCCGCCGACCAGGGCTGGCTCGGCGCCGAGTTCGCGGCCGACGGCATCGCCGTGCGCTCCCTCCAGGACGCGGCACCGGAGGACGCCGCCGACCACCACTACACCCACGCACTCGGTGCTCTCTTCCGCGAGGGCGGCAACGTGCCTGCGCTGTGGGCCCGTTCACGCGGCGAACAGACTCGGCTGATCGGCCTGACCTGGATCGAGGAGCGCCAGGCGATCCTCGTCCGGGCAGGCAGCGGCATCAGCTCCGCCGAGGAACTCAAGGGGCTGCGGCTCGCGGTGCCGCGCCACACCATCGCCATCGACTTCTGGCGGGCGATGGCCCTGGCCGGACACACCGGTGCCCTCGCCCTGGCCGGACTCACCACCGCGGACACCGAGCTGACCGACGTGCCGGCCGACGGCCACCCCGGGCAGTGGACGGCCGAACTCGCCGCCCTGCGCGAGGGCCGGGTCGACGCGGTGTACGTCAAGGGCGCGCTCGCCGTCGAGGCGGCACGGCAGTACGGCGCGGAGGTCGCGGTCGAACTCGACGCCGTCGCCGACCGTCGCCGACGGGTGAACAACGGCACCCCGCGCCCGATCACCGTCCACCAACGGCTGCTGGACGAGCACCCCGAGCTCGTGGCCCGCTTCCTCGCCGTGCTGCTCCGCGCCGCCGACTGGGCGGCGGAACGGCCCGAGGAGGTCGCCCGGATCCTCAGTGCCGAGACCGGCGCCGGGGCCGAGGGCGTGGCCGGCGCGTACGCCGCCGGCAGCCACCGCACCCTGCACCTCGACCTCTCCGGAGACCGTCTGGACCTGCTCGCCCAGCAGGAGCACTTCCTGCACGCGCAGGGCTTCCTCCCCGACCGCGTCGACGTCCGTACGTGGGCCGACCCGGCCCCGCTGGCCGCCGCCCGCCGACTGGCCGCCGAACCCACCTGACCGTCCGACTGCCCCGACCACATGACCGTCCGACCGCCTGACCGTCGCCGAACCGCCGTTCCCAAGGAGCCCGTCACCGTGACCGCCACCCGCCGCCTCGTTCTCACCACCGCCCTCGCCACCGCCGCTCTGGCGCTGACCGCCTGCTCCTCCGCCGACGGCACGAACGCCACCGCCACCTCCGACGGCAGGAACGCCGAGGTGACCCTGCGGATCCCGGACCCGGGCAACTCCGGCTTCCTCGCGAAGGGCAAGAAGGACGGCTCACTGGAGAGAACCCTCGCCGCCGTCCACGCCAAGGTCGCGTGGACGGGCAGCGCCGGACCGTTCGCCCCGGCCGCCCAGGCTCTCAACGCCCAGCAACTCGACATCGCCCAGGGCTCGATCACCTCCGCCGTCGCGGCGCTCGCCCAGAAGCCCGGGTTCAAGCTCTTCGCCCAGACCGAGCCCGACCAGGCGGGTGAGGGCATCCTCGTGAAGAACGGCTCCCCCATCAAGACGGTAAGGGACCTGATCGGCAGAAAGGTCGCCTGCTCGCAGGGTGGCACCAGCGAGTACCTGCTGCTCAAGGCCCTCAAGCAGGAGGGGATCTCGCCGGACCAGGTGGAGCGGGTCTACCTGCGCGCCGACCAGACCTCCGGCGTCTTCAACTCCGGTCAGGTGGACGCCTGGGCGACCTGGGGCACCTTCGCCGTGCCCGCGATCGCCAACTCCGGGGCGCACTTCCTGGTCGACGGCAAGGCCGTCGGTTCCGACAACTACGCGGTGTGGGCGGTGCGTACGGGCTTCGCCGACCAGCACCCCGAGGTCGTCAAGGCGTTCTACGGCTACCTGCACGACAACGGCCAGAAGGAGAAGGCCGACCCCGGCGCGTACCTCAACGTCTTCACCGACGCCGGCCCGACCGCCGTCACCCCGGCCGAGAGGGACCTCGCCATCAGTGTCGGCCGCCAGCGCGCCGTCGAATCCCCGATCTCCGAGGCCGACATCACCCGCTTCGGCACGGTGGCGACGTTCTTCGCCGAGCAGAAGGTCACCAAGTCGCCGGTGGACGTGCGGCCGCACCTCATCGACGTCAACAGCCTCGCCGGGGCGGCGAAGTGAGCACCGCCACACTCGTCGACGAGGCGGCCCTGCGGGGTTCCGGCCTGGTCGAGCCGCGCCCGCACCTGCCCGCGCACCGGCCGCGGCTCCTCGCCCTCGGCCTGCGCGTGCTCGGACCGCTCGGCCTGCTCGCCGCCTGGCAGGTGGCCTCCGCCACCGGCGTGCTCACCCCCGACATCCTGGCCTCACCCGGGCAGGTCGTCCAGGCCGTCGGGGAGCTCTGGGGCAACGGCCAGTTGCCGGCCGCGCTCGCCACCTCGCTCACCCGGGCCGGCCTGGGCCTGCTGATCGGCGCGTCGGCCGGACTGGTCCTCGGTGTGGTCACCGGCTTCTTCCGGCTCGGCGAGGAACTGCTCGACTCCGCCGTCCAGGTGCTGCGCACGGTGCCCTTCCTCGCCCTGGTCCCGCTGTTCATGGTGTGGTTCGGCATCACCGAGACGGCCAAGGTCGCCCTGATCGGCGTGGCCACCAGCTTCCCGATGTACGTCTCCACCTCGGGCGGCGTGCGCAACACCGACCGCAAACTCGTCGAGGCCATGCGCAGTTTCGGCCTCGGCCGCTGGGCGGTGGTCCGCGAGGTGGTCCTCCCCGGCGCACTGCCGGCCCTGCTCTCCGGACTCCGGCTGTCGATGACGCTCAGCGTGATCGCGCTGATCGCCGCCGAGGAGATCAACTCGACCGAGGGGATCGGCTATCTGATGGCCCAGGCACAGAACTTCTCGCGCACCGACGTGCTCGCCGTGTGCATCCTCGTCTACGGCCTGCTCGGACTGCTCGCGGACGGCGTCGTCCGCGGCCTGGAGCGGCTGCTGATGCCCTGGCGCGCCCCGAGCACCGCCCGGGCGGGCGCGGCCGGAAAGGCGGTGGCCCGATGAGCACGCCCGGCACCCCCCCGCCCGCCGTCCACGTCCGCGGCCTGCGCCGCACCTTCGGCTCCCGCTCGGTGCTGGACGGGATCGACCTCGACATCGCCCGCGGCGAGTTCCTCGCCCTGCTCGGCGCGAGCGGCACCGGCAAGACCACGCTCCTGCGCATCCTCGCCGCGCTCGACCGGGCCGACGCCGGCACCGTACTGGTGCCGCCCGCACGGACCGTCGTCTTCCAGGAGCCCCGACTGGTGCCGTCCAAGCGCGTCCTCGGCAACGTCACGGTCGGCCTGCCGCGCGGCGCCCGGACGCGGGACACCGCGCAGCGGGCGCTCGCCGAGGTCGGGCTGGCCGACCACGCCGACGCCTGGCCCTCCACCCTGTCGGGCGGCGAGGCGCAGCGCGCCGCGCTGGCCCGGGCACTCGTACGGGAGCCCGAACTCCTGCTGCTGGACGAGCCGTTCGCGGCGCTCGACGCGCTCACCCGGCTGCGGATGCAGGACCTCGTCGGTGAGCTGTGCCGCGCACACCGCCCGGCCGTGCTGCTGGTCACCCACGACGTGGACGAGGCCATCCGGCTCGCCGACCGGGTGGCGGTGCTGCGCGACGGCGCTCTCGTACGCGACGAGACCGTCGACGTCACGCGGCCGCGCGACCCGGCCGACCCGGCCTTCACCACCCTGCGCCGCCGGCTCCTCGCCGACCTGGGCGTCCACGCCGAGGCCTCCTGACCGCCTGCCCCGCCCCATCCCCCGAACCGCCCCCACCCCACCCCTGCCCTGACCTGCCCTGCCATGCCCCCTGAACCACACTCCCCCGGAGCGAACTCCCATGACCGTCACCATCGGTGTCCACCGCAGCAACCCGTCCCTCTACCACCTGGCACGCCTGGACCTCCTGCAGGAGGAGCTCGCGCCGCTCGGCGAGAGCGCAGCCTTCCACCACTACACGGACGGCACCCGGACGGGCGAGCTCCTGGCCGACGGCACCATCGACTTCGGCGGCACCGGTTCCACCCCGCCGATCACCGCCCAGGCGGCCGGTCACGACCTGGTGTACGCCGCCGTCTCCGCGCCGCGCCCCGACCACGGCGCCCTCCTGGTACGGGCCGACGGTCCGATCACCGACGTCGCCGACCTCAGGGGCACGACCGTGGTGCTGGGCGTCGGCTCCTGGCAGACGCACCTGCTCGCCAAGGCCCTCGACCGGGCGAGCCTCTCGTACGGCGAGGACGTCACCCCCGAGCGGCCGCGCGGCGACGAGGCCGACCGCCTGCGAGCCGGTGCGATCGCCGGCTGGATCGCGCAGGGCGCCGAACTGGCCGCCGCCCACCGCAGCGGGGAGTTCCGCGAACTGGTCCGCACCGGCGACGTGATCACCGACCGCTCGGTCTTCTTCACCCGGCGGGACGTCGCCACCGATCGGCCCGAGATCGTCGCGGCGATCGTGACCGCCCTCCGGCGCGCCGACGCCTGGGCCGCCGGTCACCTCGCCGAGGCCGCGGAGATCGCCGCCGCGGACCAGGGAGGCAGCGCCGAGGACTGGCGGACCGCCCTGGCCGCGCTGCCGTGGGAACTTGAGCCCGCCACCGCCGGGTTCATCGCCGAGCAGCAGGAGGCGGCGGACATCTTCCAGCGTGTCGGCTTCCTCGACGGACCCGTCACCGTCGCCGACGCCCACCTGCCCGCGCTGGAGCAGACGGTCGCCGACGCCGTCCGCAAGGGAGCCTGAACCGATGGCCGCCCCCGAAGTCCTCTGGTACATCATCCCACGCGAGGGCCACTACCCGTGGGAGCCGGCCGGGCGCCGCCCGGCCGACCTCGGCTACCTCCAGCAACTCGCCTCCACCGTCGAACGCCTGGGCTACACCGGGGCCCTCCTCGCCACCGACCAGTACGACGTGTGGACGCTCGGCAGCGCGCTCGCGGCCGCCACGGGCCCCGGCTTCAAGCCGCTGCTCGCCGTCCATCCCGGCCTCGTCTCGCCGACCCTCCTCGCGAAGATGGCGCTCTCCTTCGAGCACCTGCACGGCGCCGGCCGCCTGCGGTTCAACGTCGTCAACGGCTCGACCACCCAACTGCGCGAGTACGGGCTGAACGTCGAGCACGACGACCGCTACCGGCTGTCCGCCGAGTACTGGAGCGTGGTCAAGCGCCTCACCTCGGGCGAGGTGTTCGACCACCGCGGCGAGTTCTTCCGCCTCGACAACGCGGGCGGGTCCCTCCGCGACCTGCCGCCGCTGCACGAGGGGCACATCCCGCTCTGGTTCGGCGGTTCCTCCGACCCGGGCATCGAGATGGCCGCCGAGCACGTCGACGTCTACCTCACCTGGGGGGAGGCCCCGCACCTGCTGAAGGAGAAACTGGAGCGGGTCCGCGAGCGGGCCGCCGCGTACGGCCGCACCCTGCGCCTCGGCCTGCGGCTGCACCTCATCGTCCGGGACACCGAGGAGCAGGCGTGGGCGGCGGCCGACCGGCTGCTGGACGTGACCAGCGAGCAGACGTACGCCCGGCAGCTGGGCGGGGCGCGCGGCGAGGACGGCGTCGGCTGGCAGCGGCAGTTCCGCCAGCACGGCGGCAGGGTGCCCGCCCACGCGCGCGAACTGGAGGTCCATCCCAACCTGTGGCCGGGGATGAGCCTCTTCCGTCCCGGGCCGGGCACCGCCCTGGTCGGCTCCACCCAGCAGGTGATCGAGCGGCTGAAGGAGTTCCAGGCACTCGGCGTGGACACCTTCATCCTCTCCGGCAACCCGCTGCTGGAGGAGGCCTACCGGGTGGCCGAGACGGTGCTGCCCGCACTCGGCGCCGGCAGCCGGTAGGCCCCACCGCGGCGGCCGCATCACCGGCCCGGGTGGGCGGCTTCCGCGAGCGCCGCGAGCAGGAGCGCCACCGCCGGTGTCGCCGGGCCCTCCCGCACCACCAGGGAGGTCGTCGACACCGGCCCGTCCAGCGGCCGGAACGCCACCCGGCCGGCCGGCGGCAGCGCGCCCACCGGGTCGAAGACCGTCCACGACGGGGCGCCGTCCGCCGCGTCCGCCGCCAGGGCGGTCAGGGTGTCCTGGAGGACCGTGAACGGCGGCCCCGCGACCGGCTCGACGCCCGCGTCCCGGAGTGCTCCGGTGACCAGGTCGTGGAAGGCCGGATTCCGACGGCGCGGGGCGAGCCGCACGGGGATCCCGGCCAGGTCCGCGGGGCGCAGCCGCTCCCGCTCGGCGAGGGGGTGCCCGGCGGGCAGGGCGACGACGAGGGGGTCCTCCCACACGGGAGCCGCCGCCAGCCCGGCGTACGGCCCCGGCCCCCGCACCAGCGCCGTGTCCGAATCACCGGCGCGTACCGCCTCGATGCGCTGCTCACGGTCGTGTTGACGGACCGTCACCCGGAGCCCCGGTGCCGTCCCGGCGAGCCTGTCGAGGGCGCGGTAGACGCGGTCGGCGAACATCCGGCCGGTGCTCAGCCGGAGCACGCCGTCGGCTCCGGCCGCGACCTCGGCCGCCACCCGTCCCACCCGGTCGACCGCCGCCAGCACCGCACGCGCCTCCGGCAGCAGGCGCCGCCCGGCCGCGGTGAGGCGGACCAGGCGGGTCGACCGGTCGAACAGCCGGACACCCAGTTCGCGTTCGAGGCGTGCGACCTGCCGGCTGACGGCGGACTGCACGACGTGCAGGCGGGCGGCCGCACGCCCGAACCCGCCCTCGTCGACGATCGCGACGACGTACTCCAACTGCCGGATCTCCACGGGCCTCCTCCCGTCGGGCACGTTCGCGGCCCATCACCGGAGGTGATGGGTGCCATCGTCAACTGCCGCTTGGCCGCGTCGTGTTCCCGGGGTGAACTGGACCCGGGAACACCCGACGACGTACGGAGCCAGACATGCCCGCGACGACCGAGCCGCTGATCGTGCACGAACACGACGTCGAGGCGGTGCCGCTGCCCGGCGGTGGCTCGTTCCTCCTGCTGGAGGACGGCCGGGGGACGGCCGGGCTCCTGGGCGTGAACCGCCTGGTCCTGCCGGCCGGCGCGGACGGCACCCGGCCGCACCACCACACGCTGTCGACGGAGGTGTTCCACGTCCTCGACGGCGTCATGGAGTTCCTGGTCGGCGGCACGGTGACGCGTGTCGGCAGGGGCGGGCTGGTCGTGGTGCCGCCCGGCGCGATCCACGCCTTCGGCGCGTCCGCGGAAGGCCCGGCCGGGTTCCTCGCGGTCCTCACACCGGGCGTCGAACGCTTCGCCTACTTCCGGCAGTTGGGCCGCATCGCGCGCGGCGAGGCCGGCTGGGAGAGCATGGACGGCCTGCACGACGAGTCCGACGTCCACTTCGACGGCGGCCCCGACTGGCGCTGACCGGACCGGCCCGACCGGGGCTCGGCGCGCCGCGCCCATGGCCCACCCGCACGGCTCACGGACGGAGGGCCGGTCCTACGACACGGGACGTCGCGGCGCAGGTCGGCGTCGCCGGCGGGCACGTGGACACGGTGCACCAACCCCGGAGGGAACCGGCCCGGGTCAGCGGCGGCCGGCGGTCAGGACGACGAGGAACTGGCCGCCGCCCGCCTCGATGCCGGCGGTCACCGGCAGCTCCGGCACCAGTCGGGAGAACCGGTCCACCAGCCAGTCCGCCGTGTCCAGGGCGTCCTGCCTGGTCGGGCAGCGTCCCACGATCTCGCGGCCGCCCTTGCGCTCCAGCCTCGCGGCGACGGTGATCAGCGGCGCCGGTTCCACCACGTACAGGCGGTCGGGCCAGGCGATGACCACCTTGACCGCGCCCTTGCGGGTGTTGCACCCGCGGTGCGCGAGCCGCTCGGCGACCTTGGCCTTCCGGTCGGCGGTCCGGCTGTCGACGCTGGGCCCCCTCGGGTCGTTCACCGACTTGTCGGGATCGACCGGTTCGTCGCACACCCAGCACAGCCAGCCGTCGCGCTCAGCTACATCATCGAGGAGACTCACCCGAGCAAACTAGCCTGTCCGGCCGCCACCCCGCGCACCAGGGCCTCGGCGAGCCGGGTGAGCCGTACACCGGTCCCCCGAGCGGGGCGGCCGTCGATGACCCGGCGACGGCGACCCGCACGGCCACCTCCTGACCGCCGCCACCGTCCGCCGCACCGCCCGGACGCCCACGAGAAGTCCCCCGGCAGCCGGAGCGGGCGGCGCGGCGACCGGTCGCAGCGGGGCCTCCCCCGGCGACCGGACCACGCCGTCCTCTCGTACAGTGGTTTCCCGAGCCGGGCGGGGGAGATCCATCGTGACCAGCGTGACCAGTAGTGCTCAGCAGACGGCCGCGGCGACGGTCGAGGCCCGCAACACGCCCGCCCGGGTCAGTGCCTGGGCGGCCGCCGTGGGTGTCGGCCTGATCGTGGCGATCTTCGCGACGCCGATGTTCTGGCTGCTGTACGGCGGTTACTACACGTTCGCGGTGTTCGTGTCCGGGGTGGTCGCTGTCCCGGCCGGGCATCTCGGCCGCCGCCGTGGCAGGCGTCCGGGCGGGCGTGACCGCGGACTGGCCCTGCTCTGCATCGTGGCCGGCTGGCTGCTGATCCTCTGCAGTGTGCTGCTGGTGCTGGTCTACGCCGGGGCGTTGGTCGGCTTCGCGCTCCTGGTCGACGCCGCGAGTTGAACCGCGTCTCCCGCTCGGCACCCGACGACCGGAGGGGTGGCCGCCGCCCGGCGTCGAGCGGACGGGAGCGGAACGCCGCGCCCGGAGCCTGAGTTGCCCCGGGACGGACGACGCCTGGCCGCGGGGTGCGCCGGGTAGGGCTCTTCGGGCCGGACGCGCAGGAGGTCGGTGAAGGCCTCGACCTGGCGCCGCCGGGCTTGTCCGAGCACGTCGCGGAGCAGGGCGTCACGGGTGCCGAAGTGGTAGATCAGCATGCGTTCGGAGGTGCCCGCGACGGTGGCGAGCGGCCTGAGCCGGTCGGGGAGCCCGTGTTCGAGCGCGTAGCCGGTGCACGCGTCGAGGAGCCGCTGCCTGATCTGCGGTTCGGGCCTTCTCCCCATGGCCGGCGCTTCTTCACGCAGCGACCGGTACGTCTACCGTTCTCGGTAGCCGATCGGACCGCACCCAGGAGGTCGTGATGAGAGTCGTTTTCGTGCACGGAGCATGCGTCGAGGACGGATCGTGGTGGTGGCACCGGACGGCCGAGCTGCTGACCGAGCGGGGCGTCGCCAGTGCGGCACCCGCCCTGCCGAGCTGCGGCGAGACGGGTGAGCCGACGGGCGCGCACGGCCCGGGGCTGGCGGAGGACGTCGCAGCGGTCCGGGGGGTGCTGACGGCGAGCGACGAGCCGACCGTCGTGGTCGCCCACAGCTACGGCGGCATCGTCACGGCGGAGGCGGCGGCGGGCGTCGAGGCCGTGCGCCATCTGCTGCTCGTGTCCAGCTACCTGCCCGTGATCGGCGAGAGCCTCTCCTCGTTCGGCGGCCGGGAGCCCGCCCCGTTCCTCGACGTCGATCCCGGGGGCGGTACCTTCACCGTCCGGCCGGACGCCCTGGCCGGGACGTTCCTCCAGGACTGTGGTCCGGAGATCCAGCGCCAGGCCATGGACAGGACGGCCCGGCAGAGCCTGGCGGTCCTCGGGCAGCCGGTGCGGGCCGCGGCGTGGCAGCACGTGGCCACCACGTACCTCGTCTGCGCGCAGGACCGGGGCACCCCCGCCGAGCTGCAACGCGAGTTCGCCCGCCGGGCCGACGGCGTCGTGGAACTGGACGCCGGCCACCACCCGTTCCTGTCCCGCCCGGCCGACGTCCGCGACCTCGTACTGAGCCTCTGACGGCGGGTCGGCGCGGAGACACGCCGGATCCGCACGGGAGACCCGTCTCGCCACCCGGGAGTTCGCGCGAAGCCGGATGGCGCGGTGGCCCCCACGGGTCGACGGCATCTCGGACGGACCCCCGGAACCGGGCCGGTCCGGGGGCGCCTCGGCCGTCCGGGGACGGCGGCTCCCCCTCCGACCGCGCCGGGTGCGGGCGTTGCCGTCGGTAGCGGCCGTGAAGTCACGGAGCCGGCGTGGTGCCGAGCGGGCACGGAAGCGTCGGGTCACGAAGACCGGGTGACGCCGGCCATGACACGCTGTGGGCCATCGGGGCAGCTGTGGGGCAGCTGTGGGACCACGGGACACGGGGGAACAACTCATCGCACACCACCGCATACACCGGGCTTTTCTGGCCGCGCTGCTGGGCGCGGCCGTCCTCTCCGGCTCCGGCTGTTCGATCGCGACCGGCGCCGACGGATCCGGCCCGGCCACCACGGCCACCGCAACCGAGCGCCCGCTGCCGGCCGACGCCATCGTCCCGGAGGCCGGCGCCGACCTCTGCACCCTCCTGGGGCCCGTCTTCCTCACCCGGTACGCACCCGGCTACACACTGGACGATCCGCGGCACAACCCGCTCATGAGCCCCGAGTACCGGCTCCTGCGCACCGAACACGGCGGCACCGGCCCGGAACTGACCGCCGGCGGATGCCAGGTCAGCACCGACGACGGCCTGGGCGGCCTCGGGGTCTCCTTCACCCGCGAGCTGCCGGGACCGAACACCGGCATGTCACCGGAGGAGCGCTGCACCCTCGTCGCCAGGACCCGGCACGACCGGGAGGCCGCCGAGGCCGCGTCCCTGGCCCCCGACTTCACCTTCGAGGACATGCCCGTCCTCGGCACCGGAGGCTTCCGCCAACTCGAAACCCGGAACGGGAGGATCACGATGGCCAGGACCCAGGGCTGCCGCGGCGCCGACTGGATCATGCTCTCGGTCGTCCCCGGCCCGCACGACGACACCGGCAAGGCCGCGAACGACGCCGTGGAGGCCCTTCAGGACATCACCCGTCGCCTGGGCGACGCCTGAGGCATGCCGCCGGGCGGGGCTCCGATCGGCGTACGGACACGACGAGCGGGCGCGACGAGCGGGCGCGCCGCAGGACGCTGCCCGGTCAGGAGCCGGAGGGGTGCCGGGCCGTCCCGAGGACCTCACACGGTCGGGCTCCCGGGTGTGCGAAGGGTCCGGCGGATCGCGCTGCGAAGCCAGCGGTGGCCTCGGTCGGCTGCGTGTCGTGGGTGCCAGGCCATGCCGATGGTCAGTGGTGGCAGTGCCAGGGGGATGTCCAGGAGGTGGAGTCCGAGGGCGGTGACGCCGTCGGAGAGGGGCGAGGGTCCGGCGCCGGGAGGTGCGGCGGGGACGAGGCAGACGACGTCGCTGCGGGCTGCGAGGGCCATGGCGGCCAGGTGACCGGGAAGGACGACGCTGACTCGTCGGTGAAGGTTCTGTTCGGCCAGGGCGGTGTCGAGGGGGCCGGTGAACCGGCCGCGGCGGCTGACCGCGACGTGTTCGGCGGCAGCGAGCCGGGCCGCGGTCAGGGGCCCCTCGGTGAGGGGGTGGCCGGGCCGGACGGCCACAACCATGCGCAGGCCGACCAGTTCCTCGACCTGGGTCTCGGGGTCCACGTGGTCGATGGATCCGATCTCCAGGTCGATCCGGCCGTCGCGGAGGGCAGGGCCCGCTTCCAGCTCTTCGGCCCGGATCCGGAACGAGATCCCCGGCGCCTCCTGCCGGGCCAGGTGCAGCAGTCCGGGGGCCAGTGCCGCGCCGACCAGGTCGGCGGCCTGGAGGGTGAAGGTGCCGCGCAGGGTGGCGGGGTCGACGCCGGTGTCGGGGCTGAGGAGTGCCCCGAGGCGGTCCACCACCGCGGCGGCCTCCTCGCGCAGTGCCTGGGCGCGCGGGGTGGGGACCATCGCCTGGCCGGCGCGGACCAGGAGGGGGTCCTGGAGGATGCGGCGCAGTCGGGCGAGGTTGCGGCTCATGGCGGCGGGCGAGGTGTGCAGGCGGGCGGCGGCGCGGGTGACGCTGTGCTCGGCCAGCAGGGCGTTCAGCGCGAGGGCGAGATTGGCGTCGATGACCGGATCCGGGCTGTTCACCAGCATTGTTCCATTTCAGTCAATGATTCCGTGCCGAAGTTCCCATTGTGGCAGCACTGTCGGCCTCAGCAGGATGAGAAGCGTTCCGATCCGGCACCACCTGCGAGGTTTTCATGATCGTCATTACCGGTCCCACCGGGAACATCGGCCGTCACCTGCTCTCCCGGCTCCTGGAGTCCGCCCCCGCCGCGGGCGAGGAACTGCGCGTGATCGTGCGCGATCCGGCCCGGCTTCCGGACGCGGCGCGCGGACGCGTCGAGGTGATCACCGGTTCGCACGGGGACGCCGACGTCGTCGACCGCGCCTTCGAGGGGGCGGACGCCGTCTTCTGGCTCGTCCCCCCGGACGCCTCCCTGACCCCGCACGACGCCTACACCGGTTTCACCCGCCCCGCCGTGAAGGCGCTCGCCGCCCACGGCGTCGGCCACGTCGTCGGCGTCTCCGCGCTCGGCCGCGGCACCCCGATGGCCGACCGTGCCGGCCTCGTCACGGCCTCCCTCGCCATGGACGACCTCATCGCCGACGCCGGTGTCGCGTACCGGGCCCTGGCCAACCCGTCCTTCTTCGAGAACCTCCTGGAGGAGTGCGATTCGATCCGCGAGAACGGCGTCTTCACGGACGTGCTCGACCCCCACCGCAAGGCCCCCTTCGTCGCCGTCGCCGACATCGCGGCCGTCGCCGCCGGTCTGCTGCTGGACCGCTCGTGGACAGGCACCGACGGCGTCCCGGTCCTCGGGCCCGAGGACCTGTCCCCCGACGACCTCGCCCGCATCATGACCGAGCAGCTCGGCCACCCCGTCCGCTACGAACGCCGGCCGCTCGACGAGCTGTACACCACCCTCGTCGGCCACGGCCTCAACGAGGCGTTCGTCCAGGCGATCGTCGACATGAAGCGGGCCAAGGACGAGGGCCTCGACGCCGGCATCACCCGCACCCCGGAGACCGCGTCGCCCACCGGCTTCGAGCACTGGTGCGCCCGGACCCTCGGGCCCGCCGTCCGCTCCTGACAGCCCACCACCCCTCGCCGGACGACCGGATGCCCGGCGCACCAGGACCCACCTACCGTCTTCGGAGACCCCGATGCCCGCTGAGACGACCGAACCGCCGGTCACGGCGTTCATGCTCGTCAAGACCACACCCGAGTGGCTCGCCCTGACCCCCCGGGAACGCGTGGAGGCCTTCACCACCCGGGTCCTCCCCGCGATCAAGGCCGGAACCACCGGCGTCCGCTCGCGCTTCTACGACACGGAGTTCTACTCCGCGCGCGTCACCGACGTCTGGGTGTGGGAGGCGGAAGACCACCGCGCCTACCGGCTCCTCGTCGACGCGCTGCGCGAAACCCCCTTCTGGGACCGCTACTTCGAGGTCGTCGACCTCCTCGTCGGCACCGAGAACGGCTACGCCCGTACCTACGGGCTCGAACCCGTCGCCACCGTCACCACCTGACGCACCGCCCGCCCCGCGCGCGCCCGGCCCGATGTCCCCCGGTCGCAACCGGCCGCTCCGGTCGCCGACGCGTCGTCGACCGGGCTGAAGGGGAGGGGGTTTCACGGCGGGAGGTGACCGGGCGCTTCGGTTCGCGAGTCGAGCGCCGGCCGGCCGCGGAACCGTTCTCGGGCGCCCGTTCTCGGCACCCGTTTTCGGGCCCGCTGCCTCCCGCCGGCCGTCCTACGCGTCGGCCCGGCCCGGCGTGCTGGGAGCGGCGATCTCCCAGATGTGGCCGCCCGGATCCCGGAAGCTCGCCGTGCGAACGCCCCAGGGCCGGTCCACGGGTCCGTTGAGCAGGCCGACGCCCCGCTCGGCCAGGTGTCCGCACACCTCGTCCACGTCCGCGACCCCCAGGGTGAACTGCGCGCGCACGCCCTGGTCCGGGGAGGCCACGGGGGCGGGAGCCACGAGCCCGGGGGCGGAGGTGACCGTCAACAGGTTGACCATGGTCCCGCCGAACAGGAAGACGGCCGAGTTCTCGTCCTCGAAGTGAACCGGGAGTTCGAAGACCTCCCGGTAGAACTCCTTCGCCTTCGCGAGATCCTCCACGAACAGGGTGACGGCTTGGATGGCTCCGGGCCAAGCAACCATGGCGGTGCTTCCTTCCACGACGAGGACGACGGCTTCGGTCTCGCAGATGCTCACACGGACGACTGACATCTCCAGTCGCCAACTCGACCGTTCGCGGCAAGTGTTGACCTCGCCCGCGCCGTGCCGTGCCGTGCCGTGCCGTCCAGCGGCCGCACCGCCGGACGCTCCCGGCGACCGGGCCGCGGGGCCGGGCATGCCGGTGCCCTCGCCTCGTCGGTGCACGCGCCCCTGCTGCCAGGTCCGGGCCAGTCGGCGCCGCGGCAGGACACCGGGCCCGCGGATCGCAAGGTCGCCCCACGGTGCCACGGGCTCCGGGTGCACGCCCGCCGGGAGGCGCGGTGCGGCGGCCCGGCCCGCAGCACCGCTCCCGTGTGGCGTCAGTGCGCGCCGTCGAGCCGGTGGCGCTGTTCCTCCGTCAGTTCCAGGTCGACCGCGGCCAGGCTCTCGTCGAGCTGCGCCACCGAGGACGCTCCGACCAGCGGGACGATCGGCAGCGGGCCGTGCATCTGCCAGGCCAGGACGACCTGGTTCACGGTGGCGTCGGCCTCCCGGGCGACCTCCCGCAGCACGGCGAGCCGGGCGGGGGTGCCGGGGTGGTCGTAGTCCGGCGGGATCGGCTTGTCCGACCGGGTGTAGGCGCCACCGAGGAGCGGCGAGTACGCGACCAGGGTCAGCCCGGGCTCGGCCCGCAGGTAGCCGAGGAGGTCGCCGTTGGCATGGCCGAGGCTGCCCTCGGGGAAGAGCGGCTGCGGGATGTCCGTGCGCGGGCGCAGCAGGCTGTGCTGGTACTGCAGCACCTCGTACCCGGGCAGTCCGGCCGCCGCCGCGACGGCACGCGCCCGTTCGACCCGCCAGGTGGCGTGGTTGCTCGTGCCGAGCAGTCCGACGCTGCCCTCCGCCACCAGTGCCGCGAGGCCCTCGACGGTCTCCTGCACGGGCACGGTCCGGTCCTCGATGTGCGTGTACAGCAGGTCGATCCTGTCCACGCCGAGGCGCTCCCGGCTCTGCTCCGCCGCCGCGCGTATCGCTCGGGCGGACAGGCCCTCGGGGTTGTCGACGTAGCCGGTGCCGGGTGCGAGCGGCCGCGCCCCGAGCTTGGTGGCGATCACGATCTCGTCGCCGATGCCGCGACTGCGCCGCCAGTGGCCGAGCAGTGTCTCGCTCTGCCCGCCCAGTCCGCCGTCGGTCCAGTAGGCGTAGTTGTTCGACGTGTCGATGAACGTGCCGCCGGCCTCGACGTAGCGGTCGAGGACGGCGAAGGAGGTCTTCTCGTCGGTGAGCGTCCCGAACAGCATCGCGCCGAGCGAGAGGACGCTGACCTCACGGCGGGTCGCCGGATCGCTGCCGATGGTGCGGTACTTCACGGTGCTGTGCCTCCGATCTCCGACCCGTGCGGTACGGGCCGAAGTGGATTCTTCGTCCTGGAGTCCACTCCAGGTCAAGCCCCTTTCCGTCCCGCAGGCCGTTCGGGCGGGCCTGCACCACTGCGGCCGGGCCGGTTCGGCGTCAGACCGGTTCGGCGCCAGACTGGCTCGACGTCAGACCGGTTCGGTGTCAGAGCGATTCGGCGTCAGACCGGTTCGGGTGCAGCGGTGATCGTGGCGGGCGTCGGTCCGTCCGGGCGGAGGGTGAAGCCGAACACCGGAGCGGCGGTGCTCCCGTGCAACCGGGGGACGAAGGCGGGCAGCAGGCGGTCGAGGAGGATGCCGGCCTCGCGCTGGGCGAACTGCGCGCCGAGGCAGGCCCGCGGGCCGAGGCCGAGCGGGAAGTACGCGCCCGGGCCGGCCGGGCGTTCTCCGGAGGGAAGGAACCTGCCGGGCCTGAACGCGTCCGGATCCGGCCACAGACCGGGATCCCGGTGGGTCAGGTAGGGGCAGGTCAGGACGGTGCTGCCGGCGGTGATCAGGTGGCCTGCGACGACGTCGTCCTCGGTGGCGTACCTGGGGAGCAGCCACGCGACGGGGTGGAGGCGCATGGTCTCGCCGACCAGTGCCCGGACGGCGGCCGCGCGGTCCGGCGAGTCGGCGGGGCCCGCGTCGAGCGCCCGGGTCCGCTCCCCGGGGTGCCGGTCGAGGAGGCGGTACAGCCAGGTCAGTGTCGTGGCCGTGGTCTCGTACCCGGCGACGAGCAGGGTGACGAGTTCGTCGCGGATCAACCGGTCGGTGTAGGCGGGGTGTTCACGGCCGGCGTCCAGGAGGGTGTGCAGGAGGCCGGGCCCGTCCTCCCCCGGCGGGGTGTGCCGGGCGCGGGCGATGGCGGCGTGGGCGACGTCGTCGATCCGGGCGAGGTCCGCGGTGGCCGCCGGGTCCATCTCCTGACCGGGCAGGGTGGGCAGCGCGGTCAGGATCGACTCACCGGCCTGGAGGGCGCGGTAGGACGTGTCGTCGATCCGGTGCCCGGTCAGGACGCGCCAGATGACGTCCATGGCGTAGCGGCGCATGTCCTCGGCGAGGTCGCGGGGTTCGCCGCTGCGCGCGGCCACCGCCCATGCGTCCGCGACGGCCTGTGCGGCCGCCTCCATGTGGTGTTCGAGGCGGCGGACGCCCTGTCCGGTGAAGTAGGGCTGGAGAAAACGGCGTTGGGCTTTCCACGGCTCGCCGGCGGCCGAGAGCACGCCGTCGCCGAGCAGCGCGCGGGCGCGGTGGGAGCGCTTGACGTACCTGTCCGCGTGCAGGGCGAGGACGTGGTGCACGCCCTCGGGCGCCGTGACCAGCACCGTCGGTACGCCGCCGAGGACGAACCGGCTGACGGGGCCGAGGGTGCGGGCCAGGGTCAGCAGCTCGATCATGTTCCCGCCGCTCGCCTGCCACGTCCGGACGGCGGCCGGGTCCAGTTCGGGCGGTGGGGCGGCGGCACGCGGTCCGCGGGGGACGGGTGCGGTGGAGTCGGGGGCGGCCGTGGCCATGTCGGGTCTCCTGCTCGTCGCGGTCCGGTGCGCTTCGCGGTCACACGCTAGCGGAAGGTGACGGGGCGTCGGATCACGAACGGTCGAGGCCGCCGGGCAGGGGTGCGGTGTTCGGCAGCGGGTGGGGCATAGCGTTCACTCTCAGATCATTGCAACGATCGAACGCCCGACGTTGCATTGAAGTCAAGCTCATTGCAACGAAATTTCGCCGCCCACCTGCACATATACACCACAGGTGCAACGATGACGTTGCCAACATCTTGAATGCAACGTAGCGTTTCTCATGTCAGAAACAGTGAGCGCACAAGGAGAGCACGATGCAGAAGTTCGACACCCCCGCCCCCGTCTCCGCCGTCCTGAACATCCCCGCCGGACGCATCCAGGTCATCGCCGCCGACCGCACGGACACCACCGTCGAGGTCCTCCCCACCAACCCTTCCAAGAACCGCGACGTCCGGGCCGCGGCGCAGACCACCGTCACCTACGCCGACGGCGTCCTGCGCATCCACGCCCCCGAGCCCGGGAACCAGCTCCTCGGCCCCTCCGGATCCCTGGAGGTCACCATCCAGGTGCCCACCGGCTCCCGCGTCGAGGCCACGTCCGCCGCCTCCGAACTCCGCGGCGTCGGCCGCCTCGGTGACATCGCCTTCGAGGGCGCGTACCGCCGGATCAAGATCGACGAAGCCGCGAGCGTCCGCCTCACCGCGATCGACGGCGACGTCGAGATCGGCCGGCTGGGCGGCCCCGCGGAGATCAGCACCACACGCGGCGACATCCGGATCGCCGAAGCCGTGCGCGGCACGGTCGCACTCCGCACCCAGTCCGGAGACATCACCGTCACCGCCGCCACCGGCGTCTCCGCCTCCCTGGACGCCGGCACCGGCCACGGCCGCATCGACAACGCCCTGAAGAACAACGGCACCACCGACCTCGTCATCCGCGCCACCACCTCCCACGGCGACATCACCGCCCGCAGCCTCTGAAAGCGGCGGAACCCGGACCGGCAGGCCGCCCGGTCCCGCCGCGACCGGGCGGGTAGGGGCGGACCGGCGGGGTGTGGAGAGCGTCCTCACGGCGACGCCCGCGGTCGCATGCTCAGGTGCGCGAGGAGTTGCGACGCCCGCCGTCGTCACCGTCCAGCGGGCGGCTCCGGTCGTACGGGCCGTCCCCGTCGGTGCGCCCGCCGACGGGGACGGCCCGGCCTCGTTACGCAGCACGGAAACACCGGGGGACGATCACGGGACGTGGTGATCGATCGGTGCCGGTTTCCCCTGTTTCGCCTGGTCGGGACGGCCGGCTCCGGGACCCGGCCGTCCGGCGGTCAGCGGGAGCCGGGCTTGAACGGCTCCAGGCGTTTGCGCAGCTCGGCGTAGTGCGGTGCCCGGGCCGGGAAGGGATCGGTCGCCGCAGCGCCGATGGTGGTCAGCGCGAGCAGCATCTTCCGGAACTCCTGCTCGGATCCGGGTAGTTGCTTGCCGACCGCGACGGCCGTCTCCACGTCCTTGGCCAGGTACTCGTCGATGGTCTCCAGCGCGGCGCGTTCGGCCACCGGTCCGGCGAGGATGTCCTCGGTGTGAGTGGCCATCTCGGCCCAGCGACCGCTGACGTCGGTCAGCGTCGCGATGAGCAGTTCGGTTGCCAGCTCCGCCCACTGGGCCGGGCTCGCGGCGGTGGCCGGTGCGGCTGCGAAGTGGGCCCGGACCGGGCCGAGAGCCGCCTTCTCCCCCGGGCGGTCGCTGGACACCAGCATGTCGATGATCGTCCTGCGGTTGTCGGTGAACGCCTTGAGCGCCGGGCCGGCGGCCGTCGCCCCCTGGATCAGGGCGTCGACGACGAGGTCGGCCAGCGCCACCACGCCGACGCCCGCAACGGCGTACGGGATCTCCAGCCGACCGGTCGCAGCGTGGTAGACCACCGTCGGCCCGGCGGCGACCGGGACCGGCTCGGCCTCGGCCAGTGCGTTCTTCAGACCGGTCACGTAGGTGTGGATCGCCGTGACCGTGGCCTTGTCGGCGCTGCTCAGACCGGTGAGGAGGACACCGGCGGTCCGGGCGCCGATGACGCCCAGGTGCTGCAGCCCGGCCTCGATCCTCAGCAGCAGGGCGTAGTCCGGCTCGGCCCGCCACGCGGGCTCGGTCGTCGCCCACGTGCTGTGGCGGTAGTCGGCCAGCGCCACGCCCATGCTGTCGTTGCTGCGCAGCCAGGCCCGGTTGAGGAGGATGTCGGCGTGGGCCAACGCCGGCCCCAGGTCGGACACGCCCGCCGCCTTCCACAGGGCCCAGCGCTGGGAGGGGACCCGACCCTGCTTCTGGTAGCGCGCCCATCGCCCCTGGGTCCGCTCCGCGAGGAGGGCGAAGGCCTCGGCGAAGGTGTCGGCGTTGCTCTCCATGAGCGTGGCCGGCAGGTATCCCCAGGCCCAGCCGTCGCGGTAGGCGTAGTCCTTGACCGGGTGGACCGAGACCTCGAACAGGGCGTGGGACAGCTCGTGCACCAGGGTGATCGCGCGGGTGGTGAGCGATCTGCCGCCCGGGCCGACCAGGCTCGGCCGCAACTCCAGGTGCTGCACCGTGGGGTTCGCGCCCCGGGTGACGACGGTGTTCGCGGCCATGGCCGCGGGCAGGTCCTCGTTCACCACCACGAGCTCGGCCTTCACCAGCTCGTCCAGGCGGGCACCGAGCCGCTGGAAGCGCGCGTGGAAGAGCGTGTAGTCCGGGGGCGCGCCCGGACCGCTCAGAACGGTCGTCGACTCCAGCTCGGCCTTGGTGCCCCGGGCGAGGATCACCTCGATCTCGCTCCTCAGCTGCGCCAGGATCCCGTACTCGGCGGGGGTGAGTTCTCGGCTCAAGGTGGTACCTCTGCAATCGGTGCGTCGACATCGTCCGGGGGGAGCGTGGCGTACGCCGATGCACAGCGGATAAACGGGGAGGCACCGCCGGTGCCGCCTGGTCCGGGTGGGGTCCGCGCACGGCGACGGCCGGCGGCGTTCCCGAGAAGGCGGTCTGGATCCTGGTGCGGGAGGGACGGGCACGGGAGGGACGGGCACGGGAGGGACGGGCGCGGGACGGACGGATGCGGGACGGACGGGTGCCGGTGACCCGTGACGGAGGCCGGGACCTGGCCCGCGATGTCGACAGGACGGCGGGCGGCGGACCGGTCGGGTCGGAGTTTCGATACGCCGACGATAGGTGCCGACTCGTAGCCTCGGAGCATGCGCGTGCTGATCGTCGAGGACGAACCCTTCATGGCGGAAGCCATCCGCGACGGCCTGCGACGGGAAGCGATCGCCGCCGACATCGCGGGTGACGGCCATGCCGCGCTGGAGCTGCTGAGCGTCAACGCCTACGACATCGCCGTCCTCGACCGGGACATCCCCGGACCCACCGGCGACGAGATCGCCGGAAGCATCGTCGCCTCCGGCAGCGGGCTGCCGATCCTCATGCTCACCGCTGCCGACCGCCTCGACGACAAGGCCACCGGGTTCGGACTCGGCGCGGACGACTACCTCACGAAGCCGTTCGACCTCCGGGAGCTCGTGCTCAGACTCAGGGCACTCGACCGCAGGCGCGCGCACCACAGGCCTCCCGTGCGGGAGATCGCGGGTCTGCGGCTGGACCCGTTCCGCCGGGAGGTCCACCGCGACGGCCACCCCGTCGCGCTGACCAGGAAGCAGTTCGCCGTGCTCGACGTCCTCGTCGCCGCCGAAGGCGGTGTCGTCAGCGCCGAGGAACTCCTGGAGCGCGTATGGGACGAGAACGCCGACCCGTTCACCAACGCCGTGCGCATCACGGTCTCGGCGCTGCGCAGACGGCTCGGCGAACCCTGGATCATCGCCACCGTGCCCGGCGCCGGGTACCGCATCGACACCCGACCGGACACCGGACGGCAAGCGTGAGGGACGAGGGTGTGGAGAGGGCGCCGGGGCTGAGCGTTCGCATCAAGCTCACCCTCAGTTACGCCGGATTCCTCGTGCTGGCCGGTGTGCTGCTGCTCGCGGCGGGCTGGGTGTCCGTGCTGCGTTTCATGCCCGAGGTGGGAAGCAGCCCCGCGGGGACGCTGGACCGCTCCGACTTCCTGCGCATCTTCACGTCGGCCGCAAGCGCGGTGCTGGTCTTCCTGCTGCTCTTCGGGCTCCTGGGCGGATGGATTCTCGCCGGCCGCATGCTCGCCCCGCTGACCCGCATCACGGAGGCCACTCGTGTGGCCGCGGACGGATCGCTCTCCCACCGGATCCGGCTGCCGGGTCGAAGGGACGAGTTCCGCGAACTCGCCGACGCCTTCGACGTCATGCTCGACCGGTTCGAAGCGCACGTCGCCGAGCAGCGGAGATTCGCAGCCAACGCCTCGCACGAACTGCGCACCCCGCTGGCGATCTCGAAGGCGCTGCTCGACGTCGCCCGCAGCGATCCGTCACGGGACCTCGGCGAAACCATCGACCGCCTGCACACCGTCAACGCCCGGGCGATCGACCTCACCGAGGCGCTGCTCGTGCTCGGCCGCGCCGGCCGGAGGTCCTTCACCCGGGAGCCTGTCGACCTGTCCCTGCTGGTGGACGAGGCCGTCGAGACACTGCTCCCGCTCGCCGAACAGCGCGGTGTCGCCATCGAGACCTCCGGTGACATCGCCCCGGCCTTCGGGTCGCAGGCGCTCCTGCTGCAGATGACGACGAACCTGGTGCACAACGCCATCGTGCACAACCTGCCCGGCGGGGGCACCGTCTGGATCGACACCGGCCCCCACGCCGGGACGGTGGTGCTCACGGTCGAGAACAGCGGCGAGAAGCTGTCCCCGTCCCTGGTCACGACACTCACCGAACCGTTTCGGCGCGGCACCGAACGCATCCGCACCGACCACCCGGGCGTCGGTCTCGGCCTGGCCATCGTCAAGAGCATCACCCAGGTGCACGACGGATCCCTCACCATCACCCCGCGCCCCGCGGGCGGACTCCGCGTCTCCGTTCACCTGCCCACCCCACCGGCGCCGACCGTGACCTAGCCGGGTCCGCATGCCGGATGTCACCGACGTCGTGTGCGGCCGCACGACCGGATCGGCCGAGCCCCTCCCACGCCGCCGCACAGCCCACGAAGACGAGCCCTACCAAGGCTCCACAGTTCAGGAATTCGATCAGTGAGTGAAACACGACAGACCGTTGCGGATGCGCGACAGCAGACCGAAGCCGGGGAGCACGCCGGCACCACGGACACGGCGGAGACCGGACAGGGCGGCGCCGGCCGCCGGAACAACGGCTCCGGTGCCTGGCGCGCGAGCCTCCGGCGGACGATCCGCACCGGCTCCCGGCCGGAACCCTGGAAGCGCGGCCCGGTGCTCGCGGTGCTGGCCCTGCTGCCGGGCCTGCTCATGCTGCTGCACGCGCAGATCCCGGACATCGGGGGCCTCGGCAGTCTCGTGGAGACCTTCCTGCCGTGGTTCGGCCTGCCCGTCCCGGTGCTCGCGGCGCTGGCTCTGCGGCGCCGCTCCGCCTCCGCGGTGGTCGCGCTGCTGCTGCCGGTCACGACGTGGCTGACGCTCTTCGGAGGCGTGCTCGGCGACAAGTCCCACCCGGGCGGCGACCTCACCGTGGTCAGCCACAACGTCGGCGCGGACAACTCCGACCCGGCGGGCACCGCCCGCGACCTCGCCGCGTCCGGGGCGGACGTGCTGGCCCTGGAGGAGATCACTCCGCAGGCCGGGACCACCTACGAGAAGGAGCTGGCGACGGCGTACCCGTACCACACGGCGCGGGGCACGGTCGGGCTGTGGAGCAAGCTGCCGCTGTCGGACACCCGCACGGTCGACGTCGCGATGCAGGGCATGGCCGGGCCGCTGGCCGAGCACATGTCGGCCGAGGAGAAGGCGCCCACGCCCCGCGCGCTGCGCGCCACGGTGGCCACGGACCAGGGGCCGCTGGCGGTGTACGTGGCCCACCTGGGCTCCGTGCGGGTGATGCCCAGGGGAGGCTTCTCGACCGACCAGCGCGACCGGGGCGCGCAGGCACTCGGCAGGGCCCTCGCCGCCGAGCGGAGCGAGCGGGTGGTCCTGCTCGGCGACCTGAACGGCACGTTGGACGACCGCGCGTTCGCCGACGTCACCTCGCAGCTGCACTCGGCCCAGGACACCGCCGGGAGCGGCTTCGGCTTCAGCTGGCCGGCGACGTTCCCGGTGGCACGGATCGACCAGGTCCTCGTCCGCGGTGTGAAGGCGGAGAGCTCGTGGGTGCTGCCCGCCACCGGCAGCGACCACCTGCCGGTGGCGGCCGGAATCAGCTGGTGACCACCGGGCAAGGACTCCCCCGGTGCCGGTCACGGGCTGTCGGCACCCGTCACCACAGCCCGCAGCCCTCAGCGCCCAGCCCTCAGCGCCCAGCAGCGGACGACGGCACCGCGCGCGCCCACCCGATGTCCCTCATCAGACCGGCGGTCGGGTGTGCCGCGAGCGCCGTGCGCCTCGCGACCCACCCCCATCGGCCCTGGTCACCGACAACCGACCCCATGACTGACACGTGCTCACTCCCGACGATTCGACTGTGCGGCATCCACCGGGGCAGGACGGCCCGCCCGGTCCGGTCCGAGGCGGAGGCGGAGGACGGTGTGCCGCCCGCGGTGGCTCCTCGTCGAGGGTGTCAGGACATCGCCGGTCCGTGTTCGCTCTGCGTCGACGGTGACTTGGCATTGCGTCTACTCACCGGAGCCCCCGGACAGCGCCCGGCGCCGGTACTCCCTGGGCGAGAGTCCGTACGCGGCCTGGAAGGCCCGGCTGAAGTCGGAGGCGCGGGGAATGCCCCAGCGGGCGGCCACGGTGTGGATCGGCACGGCGCGCAGCGCGGGGTCCGCCAGGTCGCGGCATGCCTTCTCCAGCCGCCGGCCGCGGATCCAGGCAGCGACCGTCTCGCCCTGGGAGTGCTGGGTGAACAGGCGGTGGAGGTAGCTGAGGGAGATGTGGTGCACGGTGGCGATGACGGGCGGGGACAGTTCGGGGTCGTGGAGGTTGCGCTGGATGAAGGTCCGGATGCTCTCCACCATGGCGCGCCGGCGGACGTCGTCCGGGACGGCGGCCCGGGCGTCGAGTTCGCGGGCGAGCCAGGTGGTCACCAGGTCGACGACGACCGTTCCCAGCCGGTGCGCCTCGGCGGGTCCCAGGGCGGTGGCCTGCCGGTCCAGTCCGAGGAGGAAGTCCGGGAGGAGCGCGCCCGCGCCCTCCCGCGTCGGCAGGCCGCGGCGCAGCAGGTCGCGCACCTGGTGCGGCGGGAGCGGCAGCAGTGCGGCGGGGAAGTCGACGCCCAGTGCTTCGATCCGGCCCTCTCCCGGGTCGGAGGTGCGGGTGTCGAAGCCCTGCAGGTCGAAGGGGTGGGAGCTGTGGACCATGTGCAGGTCGCCCCGCCCGAAGGTCTCCTCGTGACGGGCGGCACCGCGGGTCAGCGCCAGGCCTCCGTCGAGCAGCAGCGTCAGGTGGCACATCTCTGCGTCCGATCGCCGCACCATGCGCTCGGTCCGCCAGAACCGCGCCGGGGAGAACGACGACCTGAGCAGGCTCACCGGTCCCAGGTCGAGGCGCCGCATGTCCGCCTCGAAGTGGTCGGGGTGGGTGCTGGCGACCTCGCTCGCCCGCGTCTGCCCGATCACCTCCCGCCAGCAGTCGAACCGCTCCTTCACGGGAAGGCTCCCGGTTCGGAACACGCCCACCGTCCCCGCGTCCATGCGCCGCCCCTTCCGGGTCCTTCACCGTGCCGGACGGACCCTGTCTTCCGGACCTGACATCTGTGCTCCGCGGTCCGCCGCAGCGGCCGTGGTCCCCCACGACCGCCCTCGTGACGGGTGCTCGGCCGCACCCGACGGCCCGACGGCCCGACCGCGGAGACTGCGGAGACTGCGGCGGACCGTTCGAACCGTCCACGACAAAATAGCCTCCGGCCAGGGGCTCTTGACGGACCGTAACCAGACGGATGCGACCAAGGGGGACCAAACGGGACCGGGCGAGCGGCGGAATGTGCCGCACCTCACACACCCGACGGTGCGCACCGCCACACCCGCGGCGCAGGGCCGGGCGGGGTCAGCTCCAGTCGAAGGTCAGCAGGGCCACTCGTTCGACGGGCTCGAAGAAGAGCAGGATCCAGCCGGCACCGCTGCGGCGGTAGTGGCAGCCCGGCACCGCCGCCACGAAGCGGAACGGGTGTCCGGCCGGGCTGATCGGCCGGGCCTCGTCGTCGGCGTACTCCAGCGGGAAGAACCCGGTCTCGGACCAGTTGCCGCCCTCGGCGCCGCCGCCGAGCTGTTCGAGCAGCGCCACCGGGTCGGTGGCCCCGGGGAGCGGGGCGCCGTCGGCGTCGAGCATGAGCAGCCTGCCTTCGCGGCGGAACGAGTCCCGGTGCAGGCGGTAACTGCGCTCTTCGCCGCGACAGTGCTCCTCCAGCTGGGCACGGAAGCCCTTGTACGGCTCCGGCAGCTCGTCGGGGGTCGTCGCCCGGGCGAAGTAGCGCACGTCGCCGAGCAGGCGGTAACGGTCGCCCTCCAGCGCGAATCCGAGCCAGTTGGTGGTCTGCAACGGCGAGTGGAAGGCCTCGGTGTGGTCGCCGAGGTAGCCCTCCGCCGGTTCCAGCGGGCTGAGCAGGTGGATCCACCCGTGCCAGGCCGGGTCGACCCGGGCGAGTTCGATCGAGATCAACGGGTGCAGGTGCTCGGCCAGTTCGGCCTGGTCGGCGACGAACACCTCCGCAGGCGCGGGGTAGGCCCGCAGGCCCGGCCCGGCCGTCATCACGTCTTCCAGCATGCCCGGAGCCTCCCATGTCGGTGCGACAGCAGGCGGGCCGCCCCCGCGGGTGCCCGGGCGGATCGGCACGGCGGGCCGCCGCGCCGGGCCGGGAACGACGGCTTCAGGTGGTGGGTGCGCCGGCGGCGTCAGCTCGGGGCGATCCCCTCGATGAGCAGGTCCAGCCGCGTCTTCTCGCCGTGCGCCGGAATGCGGCCGGTCGCGGACAGGGCGGAGATCCCGTGCAGGGCGGCCCACAGCAGCTCGGCACGTGCCTCGCGGCCCGTGGTCTCCTCGGGCAGCGCCTCCACGAAGGCCTCGAAGGCGGCACGCAGCGCCACGGGTGTCTCCTCGTCGGCGAACTTCAGCTGCGTGGGCATCACGAACATCGCCTGGTAGAGGGCCGGGTGCTCGACGGCGAAGCGCAGATAGGCCTGACACACCGCCCGCAGGCCGCTCTCCGGCTCCCGCCCTCCGGCGGCCGCCCGCGCATCGCGCAGCAGCTGGGCCAGTTCGGCGAAGGCCTCCTCGGCGACGGCCGCGACGATGGCGTCCTTGCCCTTGAAGTGGCTGTAGAGCACCGGCTGGCTGTACTCCACGCGCTCGGCGAGGCGGCGGGTGGTGACCGCCTCCCAGCCCTCGGCCTCGGCCAACTCGCGCGCCATGGCGAGGATCAGGCCGTGGCGCTGGGCACGCTCCCGCTCGCGGCGACTCCGGGTGACTGACATGAGCGGAATTCTATCACTGCTAGACAGTGGGCCAATGCTATGTCGGGCATCGCCGGAAGACCGGGCCGCGCTCGGAGCCGTCCCGACCTCGGAGCCGTCCCGACCTCGGCCACCGGCCCGCTCCGCGAGGGCCGCTGCCGGCGGATCGCACCACGCGCAGGGGGGCGTGCCGCGCACGAACGCGCTCACCGCGCGGCGTTCACCACGGAATTCGGCCCGGCGAGCGGTGCTGCCCGTAGGCTGGCCGGATGAGCGATGCACTCCCAGCGGGCGGCGTCGAGCTCACCGAGGCCGAGGCCGAGGCCAGGTGGGGCAATGCCTGGTCCCCCGCGCAGGTCGCCGACCGGCTGGCCGGGGTGTCCGCTCCCTGGTACATCGCCGGCGGCTGGGCCGTCGACCTGTTCAAGGGCGGGCAGAGCCGCCACCACAGCGATCTGGAGATCGCCGTACCGGCCGCACACTTCCCGGAGATCCGGGCGCGGTTTCCCGAGTTCGCCTTCGACGTCGTGGCCTCCGGGCACCTGTGGCGGACACCGGCGCCGGAGGCGTGGGAGCTGACCCACCAGACGTGGTTGCGCGATCCGGCGACCGGCGACTTCCTGCTGGACGTGTTCCGCGAGCCGCACGACGGCCCGGTGTGGATCTGCCGACGCGACCCGTCGATCCGCCTGCCGTACAGCGCGGTCGTCCGCCGCACGCCGGAGGGGATCCCCTACCTCGCACCGGAGTTGGCCCTGCTGTTCAAGGCCAAGGCCGTCCGCCCCAAGGACCAGGAGGACTTCAGCACCACCGTCGAGCTGCTGGACGACGCCCAGCGGCGGACCCTGGCCGCCCTCCTCACCCGGGTACACCCGGGACACGGCTGGCTGGCGGATCTGCGTCCGGCCGGGACCAGGTGACCGTGACCGCGACCGTGGCAGCACGACGATCGACACCTGAGGCACCGGCCGCTTCCGCACGCGTCCCGGCATCGACGAGAAACGGCCCGGAACAGTGTGTTCCGGGCCGTTCTCCTTTGTAGCGGGGACAGGATTTGAACCTGCGACCTCTGGGTTATGAGCCCAGCGAGCTACCGAGCTGCTCCACCCCGCGTCGGTAGGGACGACACTACAGGCCGACAGGCACAACGACGAAATCCGCGGCCGTGGCGGAGGTCGGCCGGCGTCCCCACGCGCAGCGCCGTCCGGACGCGAGGGGACGAAAGCACCACGAACGATCGCCGATCGGCACTGCCTGCGGCGGCTGCTCGACGGGCGCCCTTGACAGGGAACGAGCTCCCTGCCGACGGCGGGCTCACCAGGATGCAGGAAGGACCCTGCTCGGGTCACGGGCCCGAAGGGTGCGGGACGGCGTCGGCGGTCGGCGAACGCCACCCGGCCAACCTCACCCGGCGACGCGGCTCGGGCGGGGGCGGCTCAGGTGCGGCGGTGGTCGGGGGTGAGGAGGTAGGCGATCGCCATGTCGCTCAGCTCGTCGGCGTAGCGGCGCCGGGCCGCCGCGCCGGTGGCGGGGTCGGGGCGCAGGGAGTTGTGGAAGCAGGCGCCGAGGACGGCGCGGGCCGCGGTGTCCAGGGCCGCCTGCGGGTCGGAGCGGCGGATCAGGTCGGTGTAGGGGGCCGCGGCGTCCAGCAGGAGGCGGTGGATCGTGGTGATGGTGGCGGCGCCGCGGTCCAGGGACGTGGCCCCGCGTACGCGCAGCAGTTCGGGGAAGAGGTTGCTGCCGTCGGCGAAGGACTCCAGCAGGGCGTGCGCGTAGGCGTCCATCACGCCGGGGAGCGACGGCTCGGCCGCGCGCAGCCGGTCGGCCACGTACTCCTCACGTCGCTCCAGCATCCGCTCGACCAGGGCGGTGATCAGCTGTTCCTTGTCCTCGAAGCGCCGGTAGATCGTGCCGACCGAGACGCCCGCACGCTCGGCGACACCGACGATCGTCATCTCGTCCAGCCCGGCCGAGGACGCGATCTCCTCGGCCGCCCGCAGCACGCGGGCCAGCGTCGCGACACTGCGCGCCTGCCGGGGTTCCCGGTGGCGCGGCGGGCGGTCCGGCGCGTCAGTCATGTCACGCATGGTAGCGGCGACCGTCCCGGCAGGTTCTCTTGACGAGCGGCGCGCTCCTGCGGGCAACCCTTCCACGCCCGCCGCACCCTGGACCGCTTCAGGAAGCGCCTGGGCCGCCGGGGACTGCTCGACCTCCTGGCCGCGGACATCGAGAGGGCAACGCCTTCCTGCTCTCCCGGGCGCGGGACCGGACGCGGCCCGCCGGGTGGGAGCGACGGTCGTCAACCCCGCCCGAGGAGGTCCAGCGCCCGGTCGACGTCGTCCGGGGTGGTGGACAGGTGGAAGGCGAAGCGGACGTGACCGGCGCGCAGGGAGGCGACGACGTTTCCCGCCGCGAGGCGCTCGGCCGTTCCCTCGGGAAGCGGCACGGAGACGATGGCCGAGTTGCCGGGGGGCAGGTGCAGGCCCGCGCGGAAGCGGTTGGCGAGGCCGGTGTTGTGGGCGCGGACGGCCTCGGTGGGGAAGGTGTTGAGGAACTCCAGGGCGGCTGCCTGCCCGACCCAGCTGGTCCAGGCCGGGGAGAGGTCGAGGCGGCGGGCGTCGCCGGCCAGGCGCAGGGGGGTGCCGTAGACGGAGTCCCAGATCGCCTCTCCGGCGTACCACCCCGCGGCGAGGGCCGGCAGTTCGTCGAGGGCTTCTTCGGTCCCGGCGAGGAAGCAGGTGCCGCGCGGCCCGAGGAGCCACTTGTAGCCGCCGCAGACCATGAGGTCGATTCCGGCGGCGGGCAGGGGAAACCAGCCGGCCGCCTGGGTGACGTCCAGGAGGAGGCGCGTCCGGCCCGCGGTGGCGGTGACGAGGTCGTCGACGGGGGCGAGGCGTCCGTCGGACGACTGGACGGCGGAGACGGCGACGAGGTCGACCGATGCGTCGACGGAGTCGGCGATCCTCTCCAGCGGGACCGAACGCACGTGCAGGCCCTGAGGGGCGGCCAGGAACGGGAAGAGCAGGGAGGTGAAGTCGCCGTCCGCGACCAGGACCGTCGCCCCGGCCGGCAGGGACGCCGCGACCACACCGACGAACTGCGAGACCTGCGAGCCGACGGCCACACGGTGCGCGGGCACGCCGAGGAGGTCTGCGAACGCCGCTCTGGAACGGGTCACGGCGTCGTCCAGCGGTCCCATGGCCATGCGGCCGGCGGACCGGTCCTTCTCCACGGCCAGGATCGCCTGTTGGGAGGACCGGGGCGGCAGTCCGTAGCCTGCGGTGTTCAAGTAGGCCACGTCGCAGGTGAACTGCCGGTGAGCATCGGAGACCTGCGTGGAGGGACGGGCGCTGTCCGGGTTCATGGTGCAAGCATCCGCGACGCCGGGTCGAAACTCCAACGAGGTTTCCGCGGGGCCGCGATGGGCTGCCGGGCCGGGTTCAGGGGAGCACGGCGCCCGACTGCCGGGGGTGTCCGAGGCGCAGGAGCCGTCGCCGTCCCGGGAGTGCCGGAGGCCGGGGACGGGCCCGATGCGGGACAGCAGGTGGAACCGGGCAGGGGACACCGGCGGTCGGCCCGGGTACGGGCGGGGTGGCTCGGGCGCGGACGCGGTGGCCCGGGCGCGGGCGCGGGCGCGGTGGCCCGGCGCGCAGGCGGCCCGCCGGGTGAAGGAGCGGGCCGGGGCGGGCCGCCGTCGGCGCGGGAACATCCCGCGCGGCGCTCCAGCCGCTATCCAGGGTTCATGCCTCTTTCGCACCCCACCACTCCCCGGCCGCGCGGCCGGATCCCGGCACAGCGGGTACCGGCGGGGGACGGCGGTGCGGCATGCCGGTGAGGCGGCCGGGGCGCGCCCGGCCCGAACGCCCGGGGGCGAACGGCACCGTGGCGCCGGCGGGGCTGCGGCGCCTCTCCGACTACGCCTGGCGGCTGCTCGTCGTCGCGGGGGCGGCCTATCTGGTGCTGGTCGTCGTGGGGAAGTTCCACCTGATCACGCTGGCGGCCTTCCTCGCGATGGTGATCACCTCGGTGATCAGGCCGCTGGTCGACCGGGGCGCCCGGGTCCTCCCCCGCCCGCTCGCGGTACTGATCGGCCTGGCCGTCGCCCTGCTGGTGCCGGCCGGGCTGCTCGCACTGGTCGGCGAGACCGTGGCGAACGAACTGTCCGGCCTGACCAAGGAGTTCCAGGGCGGCCTGGACCGGTTGGAGACGGCGCTGGAGGGGGCTCCGCTGCACGTCGCCCGCGGCACCTTCGACGACCTCCAGCGCAAGGTCTCCGACTTCGTCTCCGAGCACCGCTCCACCCTGATCAGCACCGCCGTCAGCGGCGCCGGCCGGGTGGTCGAGGTGGCGACCGGCGCCGCGCTCGCCCTCTTCATGTCGGTGTTCTTCCTGCATTCCGGCGAGCGGATGTGGCGCTGGACGGCCGGCCAGCTGCCCGCCGCGGCCGGCGACCACCTCGACCGGGGTGGCCGCGCGGCCTGGCGGACCTTCTCCGGCTACACCCGGGGCATCTTCATCGTCGCGGTCAGCAACGCGATCATGGTCGGCATCGCCCTTCTCCTGCTTCGGGTCCCGCTGGCCCTGCCGCTGACCGTGCTGGAGTTCTTCGCCTCCTTCGTCCCGCTGGTCGGCTCGCCGATCGCGATGCTCGTCGCCTCGCTGGTGGCACTGGCCGCCCGCGGGCCGGTGATCGCGATCGTCGTCCTCGCGCTGATCGTGGTGATCGGCCAGATCGAGGGTCACCTGCTGCACCCGCTGGTGATGAGCTGGGCGGTCAGCCTGCACCCGGTGGTGGTCGCGGTCGCGGTGCTGGCCGGCAGCATCTCGGCCGGGGTGATCGGCGCGGTCGTCGCCGTCCCGGCGGTGTCGGTGGTCTGGTCGGTGTACGCCGAACTACGGGGCCCACGGCAGCCGGGAGTACCGCCGCCCTGACCCTCTCCGCGTACGGGGTGCGATCCCGATCCGCGCCGTGGGACTCCGGCTGGACTCCGACTGGACTCCGGCACCCACGGAGGGCTCCTCACCGAACCGCCCGGGCACCGGCAGGCCGTCGCCGTCCACGACGCCATGACCCGGCCGGAGCGGGGGCGTTCGCACCACACGTGGGAGCCGGCGTCCGGCGGCGATCGCGTCACCGGCGCCCGGAGGCCCGACTGCTCCCCGCACCCGGCAGGGTCACCCTGCACGGCGCGCCCCTCCCGGAAGTGAGTCGTCGTACTCATGTGCGCGGGGCGGCACACGCTGCACACTCTGCGCATGACGACCCCGTACTCCGCCCCCTGCCCCGACTGCGGCGCCGATCTCGGCCCCGGCCGGCACAGCCGGTGCCCGCACTGCCGGCTGCCGCTGACCGGCGCGGACGCCGGCGCGCTCTGGCAGGTCGTCATGGCCCTGCACGGGCTGGACGAGCAGCGCGGGGCGATGCTGCGGCACCGGGACCACCTGCTCGCCGGGCTGCGCGCCCGCCGGGACGCTCCCGACACCGCCCCGGTGTGGGCGGCACCGCCCGGCGCTCCCCCGGTCGTGCCGCCGCCTCGTGCGATGCCGTCGGCCGCCGGCGCCGACGGGTCGGGCGAGGTCTCCGGCCGCTCCGCGCAGACCGTGCTGCTGGTGCTCGGCGGGCTGCTGGTGAGCCTCGCCGCCCTGGTGTTCACCGTGGTCAGTTGGGGGCGGCTGGGCATCGGCGGCCGTGGCGCCGTCCTGTTCGGCCTCACGGCCGTCGCCCTGGCCGTCGCGTCCCCGCTGCGCCGCCGCCGGCTCACCGCGACCGCGGAGGCGGCGGCCGCCGTCGGGCTCGGGTTCCTGGTGCTCGACTGCTACGCGGTCAGGGCCGCCGGTCTCGCCGGGCTCGACGGCGTCGACGGGCTCGGCTACTGGGCCGGTGCCACCGCGCTGCTCGCCGCCGGTTCCCTGGCCTACGGCCGGGCGCAGCGGCTGCGGATCCCGCGTGCGGCGGGCCACGTGCTGACGCGGGTGCCCGTGCTGCTGGCCCTGGCCGCCGCCGGGGTGGAGCAGGTGGAGGCGTACGCGGCGGCAATGGTCGCGGCGACCGTGCTGGACACGACGCTTCTGGTGCGTGCGGATGGACGTACGGCGGGACGTGCGGCGGAGCGTACGGATGGACGTACGGCGGGGTGGACCGCCGACGCGGTGGCTCCGGAACGGCACGCCGAGGCGACGTTCCGGCGGGTCGGGGCGGGGTTCGCGGCGGTGTGGGCGCTGCTCGGCGGCGGCGTCGCGGTGCTCGGGTCGGTGCTGTCGGACGGACTCGCGGAGGCCGTCCTGGCCTGGGGGCCGCTGGGCGTGCTGGCCGCCCTGGGCATGGGGTCGGCGCTCCGGTCGTCCGGCCTGCCGCACGGGGCGCGGCAGGCGGTGGCGGCCGGCGCGGCCGTGGCGGCACTCGCCGCGGCCGGCGGGACGCTGCGCCCGCTGCTGCCGTGGGAGTGGACGGCGGTGGCCTACGGACTGCCCGCCGTGCTGCTCGTCGTCGGCGCGGGCATGCTGCTGCGGCACCGGCCGCAGACCGGGGCCGCGGCAGCGCGTGGTGCGGACTCGGTCGTGCGGACCGCCTGGACCGGAGTCCTCTGCGCGGCGGCCGCCGTGCTCGGGGCGGCCTCGCTGGGAACGGTGCCGCGGGCGCTGGCCGCCGCGCTCGTGCCGCTCGGTCACGCTCCTGCCGCCTGGGGAGGGGCAGACGGGTCCGGGTGGGACCGGCAGACGCCGTGGCAGGTGCCGGGCTCCGCGCTGGTCGGGCTCGCGCTGGTCGCCGTCGCGCTGGGTGCCGTCGCCGCGCTGGGTGCCGTCCGGCTGCCTGCCCGGGTGCCGGCGACCGGGGCCGTGGTGACGGGTCTCCCGGTGGTGGCCCTGGCGGCACCGGCCGCCGGGCTGCCCTACGGGGTGTCGGTGGGCTGGGCCCTGTTGCTCGCCGCGGCGGCGGCCGCGGCGGTCGCGGTGCGGCCGGGGCGGCCGGCCTGGGCCGGACTCGCGGTTGCGGGCGGGCTGGCGTCGCTGTGGGCGTCGGCGGACCGGACGGCCACGATCGTCGCCCTCGGTGCCTGCGCGGCGCTCGCGGCGGCGACCGCCTGGCGGGCCGTCACCCGTGGTGGCTCCACCGGGCGGGCGGCTGCCACGGCGGCGGCCGGTGCGGTGCTCGCCCTCGGTGTCGAGGCCGCGGCGATCGGCGACACGGCCGGTCTGGCGCAGCCGTCCGTCGCGCTCGCGATCCTGGGCGTCGCCGCGGCCACCGCGCCGGTGGCGGCCGTGATCGCCCGCCGGACGCGAGACGGCGGCGGCGCGGCGGGCGGGACCGCCCCCGGCGCGGCGTCCACGGCCGGTGCGGCGTCCGTCCCCGGTGCGGCGGAGGAGGTGGCCGGTGCCACAACGGGCGGCGCGGCGGTGCTCCGGCGCGTGGCCGGGGCGGTGGAGGGCACCGGCTACGCGCTGGCCGTGGTGGCGCTCGGGCTGATGGTCACCCACCCGGGGGTGCTGGCGTTCGGACTGGCGGCGGCCGGTGTGGTGGCCGCGGCGGTCGCGCTGCGCGCCGACCGGCGGGCGGCGGCAGGGATCGCGGCGACCGTCCTGCTGCTGGCCTCGACGTGGGTGCGGCTGGCGCTGTGGGGCGTGGTCACGCCGGAGGCGTACACCGCGGGCCTGGCCGGTGCGGCGCTCACGGTCGGGCACCTGCGGTACCGCCGGGACGCTGCGGCGTCCTCCTGGGCGGCGTACGGGCCGGGGCTCGGTCTCGGCCTCGCGCCGAGCGTCCTGGCGCTGGGGGCGGACGGCCACTGGCTCCGTCCGCTGCTGCTCGGCGGCGCCGCGCTCGGGGTGACCCTGCTCGGTGTGCGGTTCCGGTTGCAGGCACCGCTGGTGCTGGGCGGGGGCACGCTGCTGGTGACGGCGGCACACGAACTCGCGCCGACGGTGGTGCAGGTGCTCGGGCTGCTGCCGCGCTGGGCTCCTCCGGCGGCGGCTGGCCTGCTCCTGCTGGCCCTCGGCGCGGGCTACGAGCAACGCCTCCGCGACGCGCGCCGGCTCCGCGACGGCCTTCGGCGCCTGCGGTAGCGGCCGGTCGACCCGGTGTCCCGGCCGGCCCGGCCGACTCGGTGTCCCGCCCGACCCGGTGTCCCGCCCGACCCGGTGTCGGAGCGGCACGGGATCGCTGCCGGCCTCTGGTCACCGTCCGAACGATCGCCTACGATCACCGGCATGGACATCTCCGGGCCGCACTGACGGATCGCCCCCGCCACCGCCCCTCGCCGACGCGAGGCGGGCGGGGCGCCGCCGATCCGTCAACCGCCCTTCTTCCTGCCGGAGATCCTCATGTCCCGCCCCGTCAGGGGCAGCGCGACCTATCGCGCTGTCCTCTCGCTCCCCCGTGCCCGCACGCCGTTCGCCGCGGCCCTGCTGGCGCGGCTCTGCTACGGCGTGCTGCCTCTGCCCCTCCTTCTCTCGCTCAGGGACGCCACCGGCTCGTACACGGCGGCAGGCACCGCCGTGGGCCTGTTCGGCCTGATCTGTGCGCTGCTGGGGCCGCTGCGCGCCCGGCTGGTCGAGCGCCGTCCGGTCGCGCTGCCCGTCCTGGCGGGCGCCCACGCCGCGCTGCTGGCCGTGGTGGCGGTCGGCGCTGCGGCCTCGCTGCCCGCCTGGGCCTCGCTCGCCCCGGCGGTGCTCGCCGGGTTGTTCCCGCCCCCGGTCGGACCGCTGATGCGGACGCTGTGGGGCGAACTGGCCGCGGACGAGGAGCAGCGCCAGCGGGCGCTGAGCCTCGACACGGTCGCCGAGTCGACGGTGTTCGCCCTCGGTCCGGTGCTGGCCGGGCTGCTGGTCTCGGCCTGGTCCGCCCCCGTCGCGCTGGCGGCGTGTGCGGCGCTGTTCGTGGTGGCGTTCGCGGTGTTCGCGCACGCGCTGCGCGGCCGCCCCTCGGCGGCGCGGCCGTCGTCCGCGGGGGTGGTGACCGGTCCGCTGCGGGCGCCGGGCGTCGCCCCGCTGCTGCTGGTGGTGCTGGCGGTCGCGGCGGCGGTGGCTCTGGCCGACATCGCGATCGTCGCCGCCTGGGGCGCGGGGACGGCAGGTCCGCTGCTCGCGCTGTTCTCCGTCGGCGGCGCGGTGGGCGGGCTGGCCTACGGCCGGCGCACCTGGCGGTCGGGCCCGGGGCCGCGCCTGCTGGTGCTGGCCGCGGCGGCGACCGGCTGCTACGCGCTTCCGGTGCTGGTGCCGTCGCCGGGCGGTGCTGCCGTCGGCCTGCTGCTGGCGGGCGCGTGCACGGACGCCCTGCTGGTGACCGGATACCTGCTGGTCGACGTCCTGGTGCCGTCCGGGTCGCGGACGGAGGCCGGTGCCTGGGTGAACACGGCCTGGAACCTGGGGGGTGCGTTCGGGTCGTCGGCGGCGGGCCTGACGGTGGACCGGGCGGGCGCGGCTGCCGGGTTCACGGCGGCCGCCGTGGTGCTCGGCGCGGCCGCGGTCCTCGGCGCCCTGTGGCGCTCGCCGCTGCGCGGCCGGGGCCTGCGCTCGCCGCTGCGCGGCCGGGCCCTGCCGGCACCGCAGGAACCCGTCGAGCCGGACGAGCAAGCCCGCGGCGGCCGGGCCGGAGTGGGCACGATGCTCGGCGACGGGGACGGCGAAGTGCCCGGGGACGCAGCCGTGCAGCCGCTGCTCCTCATGGGGCGGGCAGGGCACACGGGGCACGTGGGGCATGCAGGGCACGCGGAGGTCGAGGCGGTCGCGGACGCGGTGCGGTAGCCGGCAGCCCTCGCTGCTCCGGATGCGACGATCCTCCGCCGCAGCGAGGACGGACGGCAGCGGAGTGCCCGGCCGACGTGCGTCGGCCGGGCACCACGGCCCAGCCCTCCGCCTGCGCCCCGGCCTCGCCTTCCGGCCCGTACGGCTGCCCGGGTACAGTCACCCACCATGGAGCTACTCGCCGGTAGGAAGTGTCACGACGCCCTCAACCCGCTGCACTCCCTGATCTACTTCGCCCCCGAGGCGGAGGAGGAGTTCACGGCCGCCGGCCTGGACCAGGGCCGGATGTGCTACTTCGCGGGGCGGTCGGCCGCCATGGGCGCGGTCGGCGCCGGGCCGGTCGCTGCCGCCTTCTTCAACTTCAGCCCCGCGCTGGTGGCCCGCCACATCCCGCGGGCCTGGACGCTCGCGAGCCCGGACGCCGTACTCGAAGCCCGACAGCGCGCCGTCGACCGGACGCTGCGCCGGCTCCTCGGCGACGGCATCGCCGCCGACCCCGAGGTCGCCGAGGCAGCGACCCTCGCCCTCCGCGCGGTCGAGGCATGCGCACCGGCCGGCCGCACCCTGTACGCCGCGCACGCCGGGCTCCCGACGCCCGACGAACCCCACCTCGCGCTGTGGCACGCCGTCACCCTGCTGCGGGAGTACCGCGGCGACGGCCACCTCGCCGCACTCACCGAGGCCGAACTGGACGGCCCGCAGGCCCTCGTCACCCACACCGCCACGGGCCGGGGGTTCACCACCGCGTTCGCCCGCGCCAGCCGCGGCTGGACCGACACCGAATGGGCACAGGCCGCCGACCGGCTGGCCGGGCGCGGACTCCTCGACACCACCGGGGCCCTCACCGAGGCCGGCCACACGCTCCGCCGGGGCATCGAGGACACCACCGACCGGCTCGCCCACCCGCCCTTCGCCCACCTGGGGCAGGCCGGCGTCGAACGGCTCACCGCCATCGGACGCGGGCTCACCGCCACGGCGACGAGCAACGGCGCCTTCCCCAGGGGCATCTTCAGCCGCACCTGACCCGACAGTCCCCGACGCACGGGAGCACTGGCCACGGGCACCCTCAGGCCGTTCGATCACCTGTACGGCCAAGGAACTTGGCGCGACGCGGTCGAACCGGGCAGCGGGCCCCGGCCGGGACCCGGACGAACGGGCGCGCCCCGGCTGCCGGTTCGACGGGACGTAGGGGGAGTCGGTGCTGAACGTGTTGCTCGCCGTTCTCATCCCGCTCGCGGCACTGGCCGTCGCCGGCTGCGGGTACTGGCTGTGGGCACGCCTCGGCACGGAGGACCCGGTGGAGCACCACAGCTCCATGCCGCACGAGTACACCCCACCCGACGGCTGACCTGAGCCGGGACGGCAGCCACGGACACAGCACCGGACGACTGCCGACGCCTGCGGGTGGACGGTTTCGGAAGGGCGGGAAGAGTGGTGGCCGGAGGCCACCGGCCGGCCCGGCGGACGCACCGGCTACGGCGCCGGGCAGGAGCCGCCCTCCCCGCAGGGGATCGCGGTCGCCGGCCCGCCGGCGCCGGGTGCCGCCCCGCCCACCGGGCCGCGAGCCGGGTCGACCGGCGCGGCGGCCGCCGGGCCGGCGGCGAGGCCGGGCACTCCCTCCCCGTCCGGTTCGACCCGGCCGGCCCCCGTGGCGGAGCGGTACTTGCTGGCGGCGAACGCCGCCGCGCGGGCCAGCGGGAGCCCGGCGGGGGTCGACAGCCGTACGGCGAGCGACCGGTACTCGGCGAGCGCCCACAGGCAGGCCACGAAGGCGGGCGCCCCGCGCCAGACCTCGCCGGTGTCGGCGACGATCGTGATCTCGCCGAGCGAGGCGTCGTGGTCGAGCCCGGGGAACCGCTCCCGGGCCGCGGCCGAAGCCGCCGTGACGAACTCCAGCGGCACCAGTTGCGACTGCCCTCGCAGCCAGGCGGTCAGGTGTCGGCAGAGCAGGCAGCCGGGATCGTGGAGCACGGTGATCCGACGGACCGGCGGCGGGGTTCCGGCTCCGGCTCCGGCTCCGGGGCGGGTGATCGCGTGCACGGCGGGTCAGCCCTGGTTCGGCCGGACCCACGCCTGCGGCGCGACCGGCGGCCGGTGCTGCTTGTCCAGCGCGCTCCGGCGGCGGATCCGGTTGAGCACGTACACGTTGCCCAGGTGCATCACGCCGAGCAGCAGCAGCACGGTGCCGAGCTTGTACGAGAGCGCGTCGAACACGCCGCGCACGTCGTCCACCTGCTCGTCGGTGCGCATCCAGAGCGCCACGAACCCGAGGTTGATCAGGTAGAAGCCGACCACCAGCAGGTGGTTGACCGCGTCGGCGAGCCGCTCGTCGCCGGCGAACACGTCGGCCAGGAAGATCCGGCCGTTCCTGCTCAGCGTCCGCGCCACCCACACGGTCACACCGGTGGCGATCGGCAGGTAGGCGGCATAGCTGATGACTGTGTAGTCCATCGGGACTCCGTTTCGAACGTGTTCAAAACCTTGCGGGCACGACTGTAGGGCACTGATTTGAACGCGTTCAAGTCAGTGCGTTGGGACGCTCGTCACATGTGGGCCCGGCAGCCGTCCGTCCTGCGCCCCGAGCCGGCGGGCCCGCCCGCGTCCCGGCACCCGCGGCGAGCGCGTCGGATAATGGCCGAGGCCACCGGCCGGCTGCGCCGGCGGCTGCAGCTGCAGCTGCGCACCGGTTCGATGGAAGCTCGATGGAAGGCAGAGGACGGATGACGCTGAAGGAAGGCCTGCGCGTCAGGTTGGCCGAGGACCTCGAAATCGGGGAGGCGGTCGCCGGGGAACCCGGGGCGGTCGTCGGGTTCCTCTCACTGGAAGCCGGGATCGAGGGCACCGTCGAACGGGTGGAGGGGGAACTCCCGGAGAGCGAGGAGTCCCGCGAGTACCAGCGGCTCAGGGCGCTGTTCGAGGACTACGGGCACACCATGCCGGCGGCGAGCCGACAGCAGCTGGAGGCGAAGATCGCCGCGCTGGAACCGGAGTGGACCGCGCAGCAGGCACGGGGCACCCGGGTGACGGTCCGGGTGCGGCTGGACAACGGCTTCGTCCTCGACGGGGCGCACCAGGACATCCTCACCCCCCTGTGAAGGACGCCCCGTGGAGCACGACGTCCCCACGCGACGGCGGCGCCGGCGGCGGCGAGGGATCAGGGAGCGGCCGCGGCGAAATCCCTTTGCAGTGCCAGGTTCGTGGCCTGCGGGCCACGGCAGGAATCATGTGGACAGCCTGAAATGCGCGGCCCTGTTCTGCAGACGATCTCTGCGTGTGACCAGCACCGCAGGTATGTCGGTGGGGGCTCGCAGTGCACTCCGAATCACCTCGTCGTGGGCCGCTTCCGCGCGCCTTGGCCTACAGCGGGCCGGTCGCCGACCCCAGGCGTCTGGCGCTGGCCGCACAGGTGCTGATCGCTGTGCAGACCGCTGCGCAGCTGGCCCTGGCGGCGGCCGGCGGCACCGGGTCGAAGCTCTTCGCGCAGTTCGCGCCGCTCTCCCTGCTGTTGTTCGCCGCCACCGTCGTCGCGTTCCTCTGCTGGTTCCGGCGCTGTCGGCTCAACGCGGAGCGCTTCGCGCCCGGGACCCATCGGTATTCGGCGGGGTTCGCCGTCGGCGCGTGGTTCATCCCCGTGGCGATGTGGTGGATTCCGCGCCGGATGGCGCTGGACGTCTGGCGGGCGAACCCACCCGCCGGCGGGGCCTGGGTGGTCGACGCGTGGTGGGCGGCGTGGCTCGCCAAGACGGTCGGCGGCGCGATCGCCGTTCGGTTCGTGGGGGGCCCTGTCGGGTACTCGCTCTATGACGAGGTCGTCGGCGTCGCCGCCGCCGTTCTGGCGATCCTGGTGATCCGGCAGGTGACCGCCCGTCAGGACGCGGCGGTTCGGGCCGATCTGGCAGCCGTGCCGTTCACCCGGGTTTCGGCGCTCTGACCGCCCCCTGCACACCGCTCTGCCCCTGCACACCGCTGCGGCGATCCGGCGGCCAGGGCCGGTGTGGGCCCCGCCTCCAGGCGTCGTCGCAGGTCAGAGGCTCCATCGCCGAGCGCGACCACCTGACACGGCAGGCCGCCCGGCTCAACGCCCACCGGGGTGGCTGACAGGTACGGGGAGCTGCGGCCCGGCTACGGCAGGGTCCGGGGCGGGAGGGGGCGGGGCAGGCCAGCATGGAACTCGACTATAGGGTACATTTATCATCATTCTCCGAGTGAGGACTCCGGTGCCCCGCTCCTTCCTGCGGACACCGCCGGGCGTGGGGCACGCTGCCGCGACCGCGGCGGCCCCCGGTCGATCGCGCGCCGCCCGGGGCCGACCGGAAGGCCGGCGCCTCCCGCAGCACCGATGTCCTGCCCGACCACGTGAGGAACCATGGCCCGCACTCCCGTACTCCAGGCCGACCGGATAGACGTCGTGCGCGACGGCAGGCTGCTGCTGGACGGCGTGTCGCTGACGGTCCACCCCGGCGAGCACTGGGCGCTCCTCGGCCCCAACGGCGCCGGCAAGTCCACGCTGTTCAGCCTGCTCGGCGCCGTGAGCCACCCCACCCGGGGAACGGTCCAGGTGCTGGGACACACACTCGGCCGCGTCGATCTGCAGAAACTGCGACGTCTGGTCGGGCACGTCAACCCGCGGCATCCCCTGAAGTCCGCGCTGAAGGTGTCCGACGTCGTCCTCACCGGTCTCACCGGCACCGTCGAGCGCGCTCCCCGCTGGTCCCCCGCCCCCGAGCAGGAAGCCCTGGCCGACAAGCTGATCGCCATGCTCGGCCTCTCCGAGCGCGCCGACGCCCGCTGGCCGGTGCTCTCCCAGGGCGAGCGCGGACGGGCGCTCATCGCCCGCGCCCTGATGTCGGACCCGGGGCTCCTGCTCCTCGACGAGCCCGCCACCGGCCTGGACCTCCCCGGCCGGGAACAACTCGTGGAGAGCCTGGACACGCTCCAGCGCGCCCGCCCGGAGCTGGCCTCGGTGATCGTCACGCACCACCTGGAGGAACTGCCCTCCGGCACCACCCACGCCGCGCTGCTCCGCGCAGGCCGCGTCCTGTCCTCCGGTCCCGTGGACGACGTACTGACCAGCCGGCGCGTCAGTGAATGCTTCGACCATCCCCTCGCCCTCAGCAGGACGGCACGGGGGCGCTGGCACGTGGAGGCCGAGCGCGACCGGACGGTCTGACTCCGCGCCGGTGCCTCAACCGGACGGTGCGACCGAGGGCCGGACGCCGAACCACTGCTCGGCGCCGTACTCCTCGAACCGCTCCACCTCGGTGAACCCCAGCTTCGCCGCGAGGCGCATCGCGCGGTCGTTGACGGCCTGGGTGCAGAGCACCACCGGCTCGCCGGGCAGCGCGTCGCCGAACCAGCCGAGTGCCGCCGCGCAGGCCTCGGCGGCGTACCCGCGCCCCCACGCCTCCGGCAGGAACACGTAGCCGAGCTCGGCCTCCCCGCCCTCGGGACGGACGTGACCGGGACGCTCCGCATCGCGCCGATCGAGCGTGATCATGCCGATCATCGCGCCGTCGAGATCGATCACGAAGAAGCCGGGACGCCGCCCGGGCACCTCCGGCACCGCCCGCTCCAGCTCGTCCCGCGGTCGAGGGCCACCGATGTAGGTGCCCACCTCCGGCGAGGCGAACAGCTCGACGAACGCCGCACGATCCCGGGCCTCGGACTCGCGGAGCACGAGCCGCCCGGTCCTGATCGGGGCCGGCGGCCAGGCGACAGGTCCGAACTCGGTCATGCCGGGCAACCTATCGCACGCCCGCGCGGCCGGAACCCCGAACGAGGTGGCATGACGCACCGGCACACGGCCACCATCGTGACGCGGCGAACGAGTCACTGACGGGCGGGGACGGCTGCGCCGCAGAGCAGGGTCCGGCGGCGCCACTCGTGTCACGCGAGGTCTCGACCCGCACGGAGATGACGTCCCCGGGGGGTGCGCTCAGCGGAACGCGTCCATAGGGTGGCCCGATGACGTCGATCAAGAAGTTCCAGGTCACCTTCGACTGCGCCGAACCCGAGCGCCTCGCCCGCTTCTGGTGCGAGGTGCTGGGGTACGTCGTACCGCCGCCGCCGGAGGGGTTCGCCACCTGGGACGACTTCACGGCCTCGCTGCCCGCTGAGCAGCAGGACGCGTGGTTCGCCTGCATCGATCCCTCGGGCGTGGGCCCGCGGCTGTACTTCCAGCGCGTCCCCGAAGGGAAGGCCGTCAAGAACCGGCTGCACCTCGACGTGCGGGTCGGCACCGGACTCGTGGGTGAGGAGCGGCTCGCCACGCTGGAGGCCGAGTGCGCCCGGCTGGTCGCGCTCGGTGCGGTGCACGTGCGAACGCTGTACGACGGCACCGATTCCTGCATCCCGATGCTGGACATCGAGGGCAACGAGTTCTGCGTCGACTGAGGGTCCGCGGGCGTGTCCTCGCGGTTCACCCGCCCGATCGCGATCGTCAGCGTCCTCCGGCCGACCGGCATCTCCCGGGCGAACGGCATCGTCCTCCCGGGAGGCCGGGTCGACGCCGAGGAGGCCGCCCGGATCGGGCCGGCGGAGCAGGTCGTCCCCGCCGCCGGCCTTCCGTCCGCCACGGGTACCGGGCTGATCACTGGCCGGCTCCTGAAGTGCCCTCCCGCGTATGACGGTTGGCGGGACGGGGAAGGCCGAGCAGTCCCCGCAGGGTGTCGGCGCCGTAGGCGGTACGGAAGGCCTTGCGCCGCTGGAGTTCGGGCACCAGGCCGCCGGTGATGGCGGTGAGGTCGTGCGGCAGCGTGCCGGGCCTCAGCCGGTAGCCGTCCAGGCCGGCCTGTTGCCAGTCCAGCAGCAGGTCGGCCAACTCGCCCGGGGTGCCGGTGAAGACGGCCGCGTCCGAGCCGAACTCGCCGCCGTCCACCCCGTCCAGCCGGCGTCTGCGTTCAGCGGCCCGGCCCGGTTCCGCGTCCAGGAGCACCACCAGGTCGGCGAAGGCCCTGACCGGTTCCCCGGCCGGCCGGCCGGACCGCTGCCGCGCCCGCCCGAACTCGGCGAGCCTGGTCGCGGCGTCCGCACGGGACTGCGGCGTGACGAACACGATGTCGGCCGCGGCGGCGGCCAGTTCGTACGGCGTGCTCGCGTGTGCGAGGACGGCCACCACCGGCTGGCCCTGCGGCGGGCGCGGTGTGATCGACGGCCCCCGGATGCTGAAGTGCCGTCCCTCGAAGTCGATGTGGTGCACCTTGTCGCGGTCGATGAAGCGCCCCGTCGGGGTGTCCCGGATCTCCGCGTCGTCCTCCCAGCTGTCCCAGAGCCGGCGGACCGCCTCCACCACCTCGCCTGCCTCGCCGAACAGTTCGCGCAGTCGCGCGGCGATCGACTCCGGGTCGAGGACGTCCTCCGGGGTCAGTCGGGGGGTGGTCCGCCGTCCGAAGTGGGCCGCGTCGGCGGCGCGTGAGGTGATCTGCGGGCGCCAGCCCGCCCGGCCCCGGCTCGCGTGGTCCAGCGAGGCGATGCCGATGGCGACGTGGAACGGCTCGGTGTGCGTGACGTTGGTGGTCGGGACCAGCCCGATGTGCGTGGTCAGCGGGGCCAGCGCGGCCGCGAGCAGGACGGCGTCCAGCCGGCCCCTGACGTGGTCGGTCCGGTCGTCCGGCAGGTGGAAGGCCGAGGTCTGCAGGCCGAGGGTGTCCTCGAAGGTGACGAAGTCGAGCAGGCCGCGTTCGGCCTCGGCGACCAGGTCGGCCCAGTACCGGGCGGTGAGGATCTCGCCGGGCCGGGCCCCCGGCTCCCGCCAGGACGCCGGGTGCCAGCCGGTGCCGTCCAGGGCGACCGCGAGGTGGAGCTGCGTCACGATGTCTCCTTCCCGGCGCGTCGGGCCGCGCCGTCGTGGGCGACCGCCCTGCCGCGGGGCGGTCCCAGGCCGAGGTGGTGGCGGAGCGTGGTGCCGGTGTACTCCGTGCGGTGGACGCCCATCTCCTGGAGCAGCGGGATCACCCGGTCGACGAGGTCGTCCAGCCCGTCGGGCACCAGGTGCGGGGCGAAGATGAAACCGTCGGCGGCGTCGGTCTGCACGAACTCGTTCATGGACTCGGCCACTTGGCGCGGGGTGCCGACGAAGGTCGGCCGCGCGGTGACCTCGGTGACCAGGCCCCGGATGCTCAGCCCGCCGGCCTCCGCGATCGCCCGCCAGCGGCGGACGGTGTCCCCGCGCCCCTTGCGGAACTGCGAGTGCCCCTCGGTGACGCCGTCGGGCAGCGGGTCGACGTCCGGCAGGGGCCCGTCCGGGTCGTACCCCGACAGGTCCCGGCCCCAGGCCGCTTCCAGCAGCATCAGCGCCGTCTGCGGGCCGACCTGGGCGCGGGCGATCTCGGCGGCGTGTTCGGCGGCCTCCGCAGCGGTGTCGCCCAGGACGTACCCGACCGAGGGAATGATCTTCAGGTCCTCCGGGGCGCGGCCGTACGCGGCGAGCCGCCGCTTGACGTCGCGGTAGAAGGCCCGGCCGTCGGCCGGATTGCCGTGCCGGCTGAAGACGACGTCGGCGTCGGAGGCCGCGAACTCGCGGCCCTCGGCGGAGTCCCCCGCCTGGATGATCACCGGGTGGCCCTGCGGCCCGGGGGGCGTGCTGAACCGCCCGGAGATGTCGAAGTGCCGCCCTCGGTGCTCGAACGCGCCCGCCCCGGCCTCGATGAACGCGCCGGAGGCCGCGTCCGCCCGGAAGTCGCCCGGCCGCCAGCTGTCCCACAGCACCCGCGAGGCCTGCAGGAACTCGGCGGCCCGGGTGTAGCGGTCGGCCTCGTCGAGGAAGCCGCCGCGCCGGAAGTTCTCGCCGGTGAAGGCGTCGTGACTGGTCACCACGTTCCAGGCGGCCCGGCCCCCGCTCAGGTGGTCCAGGGTGGCCAGCCGCCGGGCCACCTCGTACGGCTCGTTGAAGGTGGAGTTGACCGTCGCGGCCAGCCCGATGTGCGTGGTGACGGCGGAGAGCGCGCTCAGCACGGTGAGCGACTCGGGCCGGCCCGCCACGTCGAGGTCGTGCAGTTGTCCCTTGTGCTCGCGCAGCCGCAGGCCCTCGGAGAGGAAGAAGAAGTCGAACCTGCCGCGCTCGGCGGCGCGGGCGAGCCGGGCGAACGAGTCGAAGGCGATCTGGCTGCCCGAGCGGGGGTCCGACCAGACCACGGTGTTCTGGACACTGGGGAGTTGAGCGGCGAGATGGATCTGTTTCACGGGCACGGCGGACGGTCTCCTGAGGCAGCGGGATCTGCGGAGTCGGCGGGATCGGCAGGATCGGCGGGCAGTCGGACATCGGGGGCAGGACGGCGGTCGTTCCGCACCTACCGGCGGGCGGCGCTCACCTGCGCCGGAGGGGGAATCCGTGCGTTCGGGCGGCGACCACCACGGCCAGCACCGGGACCATCAGGATCAGCACGCTCCACGGGAGGGACTCCGCGCCGAGCACGCCCAGCAGCACGCCGCCGACGACCCCGCCGGCGGCCATCGCCATGTTCCACAGGGTGACCAGCATCGCCTGGGCGGCGTCGGCCTGTTCACCGCCCGCGTCGGCCACGGCGGTCTGCAGCAGGGTCGGGACGCCTCCCCAGCCGAGGCCCCAGAGCGCCGCCGCCGCGTAGACCGGCAGATGACCGTCGGACAGCAGTCCCAGCCCGGCCGCCGCCACGGCGACCAGCAGTGAGCTGCCGATCGTCAGGGCCCGCGGCGTGTGGTGGATCCGGGCGCCCACGATCCAGATGCTCACCATCGACGCGATGCCGAAGACCAGCAGCACCAGGTCGGTGGAGCGGCCCATGCCGAGGTGGTCGAGGTAGGACGCGATGTAGGCGTAAAGGACGGTGTGGGCCAGCACGAAGACGAAGGTCACGAACAGCACCGGCGTCACACCGGGGACGGAGAGCGCCCCCACGATGCGGGTCCTGCCCTCGGGGCGCTGTCCCGGGTGGTCCGGCAGGGTCGCCGTGATCCACGCGATCACGATCAGGGCCAGCACCGTCATCGCCAGGAACGCCACCTCCCAGCCGAACTCCCTGCCCAGGAAGGTGCCCGCGGGCACCCCCAGCGACAGCGCGACCGGAATGCCCGTCATGACGATGGCGATCGCCCTGCCCTGCAGCGGGACCGGCGCCATCCGGCGGGCGTACCCGGCCAGCAGTGCCCAGGCCAGCCCGGCGGCCACCCCGGCGACGAACCGGCCCGCCATGGTCAGCGCGTAGTCGGTAGACAGCGCCGTGACGGTGTTGGCGACGGCGAACGCCGCCATCGCCGTCAGCAGCAGCCGCCTGCGGCGCCACCCGGCGGTGGCCAGGGTCAGCGGGATCGCGGTGAGCGCCGTCCCGATCGCGTAGATCGTCACCGACTGCCCCATCGCCGACTCGTCGACGCCGAGGTCGGCGCTCATCGCGGGCAGCACGCCCGCCGGGATGGTCTCGGTCAGGCAGGTGACGAAGACGGCCGTGGCGAGCGCCAGCAGCGCCGGGATCGGCAGTTTCCGGTTCTCCGCCTGCTCGTCGTCCGCGGGTTCGGCCTGGGTGTTCGCCGGTACCTGTGTGCTCATGGCGGCTATGGTTGGACCCTCACATATGTGTGAGGGTCAATCAGAACGACTGTGAGGTCGGTCACATGCGCATCGGAGAGCTGTCGGAACGCACCGACACGTCCCGCCGCCTGCTCCGCTACTACGAGGAACAGCAACTGATCGTCTCCACCCGCTCCGCCAACGGCTATCGCGAGTACGACGAGCGCTTCGTGGACCGGGTGATGCAGATCCGGGGACTGCTCGACGCCGGACTTCCGACCAGGATCATCAAGCAGATCCTGCCCTGCCTCGACAAGCCCCGAACCATCCACTTCCCCGACGCCACACCGGAGATGCTCGCCACCCTCACCCTCGAACGAGACCGGATGACCGAACGCATCAACTGCCTGATCCGCAACCGGGATTCGGTCGCCGAATACCTCGACGCCGTCAGCGGTGAGCAGCGCCCCGCCGACACCGACCGTCCGGACACCGCCGTGGCGGGCCCCGGACCGGCCTGAAGCCGACGCGGAACCGGCCCACGCCGGCCCGCGCGGCCCGCCGGAAATCAGCGTCAATTACAGATTGACGATCGAAGGATCGTCAATCTACGATTGACGCATGAGTCCACTCAACATCAGCCTCGCCGACCTCATCGCCCGTCTCGACGAGGAACTCCCCGACACCGACAACCTGGCCCGCATCGGCGAGGCGCACGTCCGTGCCCACACCCTCTCCGACCTCGGCGACCAGCTCGTCGGTCACTACGTCGGCAAGGCCAAGCAGGCCGGCGCGTCGTGGACCGAGATCGGCGACGCCATCGGCGTGTCCAAGCAGGCCGCCCAGCAGCGCCACACCCCCGCCGCGTTCGAGCGGTTCACCAACCTGAACCGGCACAGCATCGTGCTGGCGCAGGAGGCCGCCCGAACGCACAAGCACGACGGCATCGGCACCGAGCACCTGCTGCTCGGCCTGCTCGGCGAACCGCAGGGCCTGGCGTACGAGGTGCTGACGGCGAAGGCCGGGTCGGAGCAGCGCATCCGCGACGCGATCGAGGAGGTGCTGCCGCCGGCCGGTCAGAAGGCGCTGCGCGGCCACATCGCGTTCCGGCCGGAGAGCAAGGAGGCCATCGAGCAGGCATCCCGCGCGGCGGCCGACCTCGGCCACGACCGGGTCGGCACGGAACACATGCTGCTCGGTCTGATCCGCGTCGGGGAGGGCCTGGCCGCGCAGATCCTGCGCGACCTCGGCTTCACCTCGGACGAGCTGCACGAGACGGTCAGGACCGAGGCCGCCGAACGGTCGGGCGAGCGCGACCGGTAGCGACGAACCGATCCGTCGCCACGGGGGGCGGACCGGGGCCCGGACCGGCGTCGTGACCTCCTGCACCCGGGACCGGCACGATGCGCACCGTGCGAACGGCCGGGAACCACGGACCGGCACGGTGCACGCCGCCGGCGCCGCGGGGCGGCCGGCCGACGACTGTTTCCCGCCATCTCCCGCCGTCTCCCGACACGGACGGGCGACGGCGCCGCACCGTCTCCCCCCGCGAGGGTCCGACGTCGCCCTGCGACCCGCGCACGCTGCGCCGACACGCCCGGTGCCGGTCCGGAGACCGTCCCACCGGCCCGGCCGGCCCCACGGGCCGCACGAGTGAGCACAGCTGACACAACGGCATCGAACGGGACATCCGGGATCATTCACGTGGCCGACCCTGGAGCCGTGGCGGCGTCGACTCGTTGACCGGCCATGTCGGCCCATGTTCGATGGGGTCCGATCCGGCCGGGCGGCCACCGCACCGGGCCGGAGCGTCCCGGCCTCCTCGTCCCCCATGACCCGTCGCCGCCCTCCGCATCCGGCAGAGGGCGGCCGACTTCCGCGTGCCGGATCACCACGCCCTGACACACAGCACCACTGCCGTCTCCCTCTCGGAGCCGGGAGGAACAGGGAACAGGGGACCACGATGGCTTCGACGTCAACCGCCACCTTCGTCATGCCGCTCTACGCCGACGGCCCGCGAGCTGCCGACCACCTCCACCACACGGTGGAGAGCCTGCTCGCCCAGACGGACCGGGACTGGCAACTCGTCGTCGTCGACGACGCCTCACCGGAGCCGGCCGTCCGGCAGCAGGTGGAGGCCCTGAGCCGGTCCCATCCCGAGCGGGTCTTCCTCCTCCCCCAGGAGGTCAACCGCGGGCAGGGGTTCTGCCGCAACCTCGGGACCCGCTGGGCGCACGCCCGCGGCTCGGACATCGTGCTCTTCCAGGACGCCGACGACGTGGCCCATCCGCTCCGGCTCGAAGCCACCCGGCGCGCCTTCGCGGAGCGGCCCGACGTCGACTTCGTCTACTCGACCTTCACCGTGATCGACGAGCACGGCGCCGCCGTGGCGGAGGACCGTCTCACCCCGTCGCTCCGCGAGATCGTGGAGTCCCACCGCACCACCCCGGTCGAGGGCCCGGACGCCTGGATCCGCATGGGCGTCGACACCGGTTACACCACGCTGACCTCGACCGTCGCCGTCCGTACGGCTCTCGCCCTCGCCCACCCGTTCCCGCACGTCCGGGCGTCCGAGGACGCGCACGCGTGGTTCCGGATGTCCGCCGGCGGGAGCTCCCTGGCCTACCTCCCGTCGGTCCCCTGCCGGTACCGCGTCCCCCAGGACACCACGGGCTCGGCCGACCGCAGCCGGATCGGGGCCGACTACTACCGGCGGAAGGCCGAGGTCGACACGGACGGCTTCCACCAGGCGATCTCCATCGCCCTCGAACGGCGGGCCCTCGACCCGGCCGAGGTCGACGGCCTCATGAACGCCTTCCTCCGGCGGCTGGCCCTCACCATGGAGCGGGAGGGCCAGCACACCGTCGCCCACCAGGTCCTCGAGGGTGCCGTGCAGGCCGCCGCCCGGTAGCGTCTGTCGGGGCCGCCCCGGGAGCGCGGCGATGGCGGCGGACGTTCGGCGGAGGCATCGCCGACGTCCGGGACGGCCAGAACGGCAACGACGTCCTGGTCGACACCGACGGCACCGACACCATGAGCAGCGGCCTGGGCAACGACAACATCAACGTCCAGGACGGTACCGGCGGCGACACCGCCAACGGCGGTTTGGGCACCGACACCTGCACCGTCGACGCGGGTGACACCGCCACCAGTCGCCGACCATCCCGCCGAGCAGACCGGGGCCGGGCGGAGCACCAAGGGAGCGGGCGCTCCCGGAGACCGGGCCCGTGGCCGATCCGGGCGCTCGTCCGCCGGCCCCTGCGGACGTCGAGGAGTCCGGGAGCCCGCCCCCACCGGCCCAGGTCCCGGCCCCTGCCGGCCAGGTCCCGGCCGGCTCGCCCGGACGTGCGGCGGCCTCCGGGAACACCGGCCCCTCCCCGCGGCGCGGCGAACCCCGGCCCGCGCGGCGCGCCGGGGGAAGTCCCCGGTGTCCAGGGCGAATCCGGTCGGTTCACCATTCCCGGCCGGAACAAGGCAAGGATTGCCTCACTTGTCTATGCTGCCCGTCCATGGAGTCACTGAGGACGGTGCTGGAGGCGGCGATCGCCGACGGCGGCGCCAGCCTGCCCAACGAGGACGAGGACGGTTCGACCACCCTGTCGCTCGAAGCGGTCATCGCCCTGTGGGCGGCGGTACGGGAACGGGACCGGGCGGACGGCCGGGCCCCGCGGAGCCCCGAGCACCTGAAGGTCGCGGCAGAGCGCGGCAGTACGGTGCGGGCGGTCCTGCGGGTCGGCGGCCACCGGTACCGCGTCGATGTCGTCGGCCGCAGTGACGCCCTGTGCTTCGTGACCGGCTGCCCCTGGACCTCGATCGGCGCCGTGCCGCTCCAGACGTGCAGCGACCACCTCGACCATCCCGAGCACGCCCCGGACGCCGCCGCCCACGACCCGGCCGGACTCACCGCGGACCGCACGCGCGCCTGGCGCGAACGGACCGACCTCGCCTACGAGCACCTGCGCGACGACCACGCCCTGCTCAGACGCTGGGAGGCCGTCGTCGAGCAGCTGACGGACGAGGAGCCGATCCGCTTCGACCTCCCCGACGCTTCCGACGGCGGCAGGTGACCCGGCTCAGGTGACCCGGCGGCGCGCCGCCGCGGGTCACAGGTTCGCGAGCAGGTCGTGGAGCGGAGCGGGCACCCGCTCGGAGTCGAGGGCCTCGACGAGGAGGCGGCCGTAGCGGATCTTGCGGCCCTTCTTCGTGCCGAGGAAGCGCCTCATCTGCTGCTGCGGGGGCCGGCCCTGCTGTGCGGGCTGGCGCACGAAGGTCCGCCAGGCCTGGAGGTCGCCCTCGGTCCGGAGCACCTCCTCGATCCGGGCCACGCCCAGCGCACGGATGAGTTCGTCCTCCAGGTCGGCCGCGCACACGAAGAAGCCTTCACGCGCAGCGCGGGCCCGGTCGAGGCCCCGGTCGTAGAAGGGCTGCTCGCCCTGGTCGCACAGTCCGGCGAGGCGCAGCCCCAGCCCCGGCGGCCCGAGGAGGTCGGCGTAGCGGCCGATGTTCATCGCTCCGCCCATGGGTATGACGCACACCCCTTCGGCGGGCAGGTCCCGGCCGTGACGCACGGCCAGCGCCTCGACGGCCGCGAGGTCGCTCAGCCCTTCCAGCAGGACGGCGGTCCGTACGCGCAGCCGTACGGCCAGTTCGCCCGCGGGCCCGCCGGGGCTGCCCGCCGCCCAGTCGGTGACCGCGTCCCGGAACGCTCGCATGTCCGCCATGCGGCGATCTTCCTCCTGAACGGTCCGGTGCGGCACCGGTTTTTGCGTCGTCCGCGCTCGGGGGGGCGGCCCGCAGTGCCGCGGTGATCCGTACCGGCGCCCGTGGACAACGGCGCGGTCGCGGACAGCGGCGGCGTTCACCGCGGGATCACCCAGGTCGGCGCCCAGGTCCCGGCGGCGGCGCGGCCGGCCGACGTGGCGGCGAGGTGGGCGCGGAGGGTTGCCAGCGCCGGGTGGGGGTTGTCCCGGTGCCACAGGAGCGAGTGCGGGTAGACGGGCGTCGGGTCGGTCACCGGGATGCGGCGCAGACCGTGGCCGGCGGGCCAGACGAGGCGGGTCTGCCCGCCCATGAAGGTGGCCAGGGCCGGGGTGTCCGCGACGGTGTCGAGGAGGGCGTCGGAGCCGAAGTTGGGACCGGTCGCCTCGATGGTGAGGCCGAACTCCGCGACGAGGTCGTCGTAGTAGGCGGCCCACTCGGTGCCGGGGACGATGCCGGGCATCCAGATCCGGTGCCCGGCGAGCTCGGCGACGGTCACCGACCGGGCGCCCGCCAGCGCGTGGGCGGGGCCGGTGAGGAGCTGGAGTTCCTCGTCGAGCACGCGCACCGACTCGATGTCCTCGGGAAGGGGACGGCCGGGCGCGGCGACGGCGCGGAACGACGCGTCGATCGCACCGGAGCGGAGCGCGGTGACGGCCGTCTCGATCTCGAACAGCATCACCACGTCGAGGTCGATCTCGGGGTACGCCTGGTGGAAGCCGCGCATGAGGCCCGACGCCGCGCCGCGCGAGGCGATCACGTCGACGCGCAGCGGGCGGCGGCCGGTGCGCACGGAGTCGACCGCGCGCTCGGCGACCCGCAGCAGCTCGCGCGCGTGGGGCAGGAACGCCTGCCCGTCGATGGTGAGCTCGGCGCCGCGCGCGGTACGGGTGAACAGCCGCACACCGAGGCTGCGCTCCAGCGCGGCGATGCGCTTGGAGACGGCCTGCTGGGTGACCGCCAGCGCGGCGGCGGCCTCCTGGAACCGCCCCGCGTCGGCGGCGGCGACGAACGTCCGTACGGTGTCGAGGTCCATGCCGCCACCCTACGGGTACAACCACTGGTTGTGGCCAGGCCGCTCCGCGGTTGTTTGACCTGCGGGTACGGTGCTCGCTTTGATGCTTCCGAACGCTTCCGAACGCGGAACGGTTGTGCAGGTGAGTGGGCGGGAGACGTCGGGCATGAGGAGCGGACACCGGCCGGGACAGCCGCTCGGACGACGGCCCGAAGAACGGCCGAAGCACCGGCCGGGGCGGCGACCGGGGCACCGGCTGGGGCGGCGGTTCGGGTGGCTCTGGGCGGCGTACGGGACCAGCGCACTCGGCACGTGGCTCGCCTTCGGCGCGTTCCCGCTGATCGCCGTCCGGGTGCTGCACTCCGGACCGGCCGAGGTCGCCGCGCTCGCCGCCGTCAGCGCCGCGGTGGGCGCTGCCGCAGCGGTGCCGCTCGGGCCGTGGGTGGAGTTCCGCCGCAAACGGCCGGTACTGATCGCGACCGACCTGGTGCGGTCCGCGGCGCTGCTGACGATCCCCGCCGCGTTCGCGCTCGGCGCGCTCACCTTCCTCCAGCTCCTGCTGGTCTCCGTCGTCGTCGCGACGGCCGACATCACCTTCCGCGCCGCCTCGGGCGCGTACCTCAAGACGCTGCTGGCGGCCGAGGACCTGCTCGTCGCCAACGCCCGGTTCGAGTCCACGGCCTGGACGACCACGATCGTCGGCCCGCCGCTGGGCGGCGCGGCGATCATGCTCCTCGGCCCGGTGGCGACGGTGGCGGCCGACGCGGCCAGCTACCTGCTCTCCGCCCTGGGCATCCGCGCGACCGGCGGTCACGAGCCGCCGCCCGAGCCCCGGAAGGCCGCCCGCATGCGGGCCGGCGACCTCCTCGACGGCTGGCGGTACATCCTCGCCGACACCACGCTGCGCCCGCTGTTCCTCAACACCGCGCTGTTCAACGGCCTGGTGATGGCCACCCAGCCGCTGCTGGCCGTGCTGATGCTCGGCCGGCTCGGGTTCGCACCATGGCAGTACGGCCTCGCCTTCGCCGCGCCCTCGATCGGCGGGCTGCTCGGCTCGCGCCTGGCCCGACCGCTCGCCACCCGGTTCGGGCAGCACCGGGTCCTCGTCACGGCCGGAGCACTGCGCGCCCTGTGGCCCGTCGGCCTGGCCTTCCCGGGGTCCGGCACCTCGGGGCTGCTGCTGGTGATCGGCGTCGAGTTCGGGCTGATCCTCTGCTGCGGGGTCTTCAACCCCGTCCAGGCCACCTGCCGCCTCCGACGCACCGCTACCGACCGCGTCGCCCGCACCCTGACCGCCTGGGCGGTCACGGCCAAGGCCTCCATCGCACTCCTGACCGCCCTCTGGGGTGTGCTGGGCGCCCTGCTCGGCCCACGCACCGCCATCGGCCTGGCCGGCGTACTCCTGCTGGCGACCCCGCTGCTGCTCCCCCGCCGCCCGGCAGCGCATCCCTCCGAACCGCGGCCGGCACCCGGCCCCGTCTGACCGGCCCCGCGGCCGGAGGCCCCTTGCCATAGATCTGATGACACGTCAAACTTGGTCTGTATCAACATAGTTGACGGTTCGATCGACTCAGGGACCGGCACCCTCCCGCCCGTTCGACAGGCGGGTTCGTCACACCGTGCGTACCCCTGCGCGCATGCCCGCAGGACGGTCACGTCGGGCACTTCGGGCAGGAACGGAAGGGGCACCGATGGCGGCAGGGCGGCACATGTACCGGGGGTCGGCCGCGGTCGGGCTGGCCGTGGCGCTGGTGTTCGGTGCGGGCGGTGCGCTCCCGGCCGCGGCGAACGGCCCCGAGGGCGTGGTGCGGGGTGCCGGGGCGCCCGGCACGATCCCCGGCAGCTACCTCGTCGTCCTTGCCCCGCAGACCCCGCAATCCCTCCGGACCCCGCAGGCCCCGCAGACCGCACAGGCCGCGCAGGCCGCGCAGGCCGCGTTGTCGGTCGCCGGGCAGGGTGCGGCGCTCACCGCACGCTACGGCGGCACGGTCCGGCGGACGTTCGGCGCGGCACTGCGCGGGTTCTCCGCGGACCTCTCCGAACGCCAGGCGCGCCGTCTCGCCGCCGACCCGGCGGTCGCCGAGGTCGTCCAGAACCGGAAGGTCTCCCTCGACGGCGCCCAGTCGGCACCGCCCTCCTGGGGTCTGGACCGGATCGACCAGAAGCGGCCGCCGCTGACCGACCGCTTCGACTACCCGGACACCGCCGGCCGGGGCGTCACGGCGTACATCGTCGACACCGGTGTCCGGATCAGCCACGAGGACTTCGGCGGCCGCGCCTCGTACGGTTTCGACGCCGTCGACGGCGACGGCGTGGCCGACGACGGCAACGGACACGGCACCCACGTCGCCGCCACCGTGGCCGGGACGACCTACGGCGTGGCCAAGCAGGCCTTGGTGGTGGCCGTCCGGGTCCTCGACGACTGGGGTTCGGGCACCGTCGAAGGGGTCGTCGCCGGGATCGACTGGGTGACCGGCCACGCCGTCAGGCCCGCCGTGGTCAATCTGAGCCTCGGCAGCGACCCGGACGACGTGCTGGACACCGCCGTACGCAACTCGATCGCCACCGGCCTGACCTACACCGTCGCGGCGGGCAACCAGGGCGCGGACGCCTCGGAGCACTCGCCCGCCCGGGTGCCGACGGCCATCACCGTCGGCTCGGCCGAGAGCGACGACAGCGTCTCCTCGTTCTCCAACCACGGCCCCCTGGTGGACCTCTTCGCCCCCGGCAGTGACATCACCTCGGCCGGAATCATCTACGACGAGGACTACACCACCATGTCCGGCACCTCGATGGCGTCGCCGCACGCCGCCGGCGCCGCCGCCCTCTACCTCGCCGACCACCGCACGGCCACCCCGGCCCAGGTGGCCGCCGCACTGAACGCCTCCGCCACCGCGGGCTCGCTGAGCAACCTCGTCGGCAACTCGCCCGACCGGCTCCTGTACACCGGCAGCATCCCCAACCGCCCGCCCGGTCCGCGCTTCACCGACGCAGCCGACCTCCCGATCGAGGAGGCCACCGCCGAGTCACGGCTCACCGTCACCGGCGTACCGGGCCGCGGCCCGGCCAACCTCGACATCGCGGTCGACATCGACCACGAGTACCCGGACGACCTGGTCATCGACCTGATCGCACCCGCCGGCACGGTGCACCGGCTCAAGGGCGAGGAGTTCACCGCCGGATGGGACGCCGGCATCCACCGGATCTTCGGCATCGACGCCTCCGCCGTGACGGCCGGCGGCACATGGCGGCTGCGGGTGGCCGGCGGCTCCGAGTACTTCTCCGGCTACCTCGACAGCTGGGCCCTGCAGTTCTGACTCCACGCCGCACCGCCCTGCTCCGGCCCGGACGGGTCCGGAGTTGGACCGAGCGGGTGGCACCCCCTGCCCGCCGGTGTGGTGCCCGGGTCCGCCCGCGGGTGGCCGCGGGAGGCTGGTCCTCCCGCGACAGGCAGGAGCGAGCGTGTGAGTGGACGCAGGACGGGCGACGCCGGGGGCCCGGCGGCCGAGGGCGGCACCGGCGCGCGGCCGGTCGGGGACGCCGGTGTGCTGGGGACCGCGCTCGGCGTGGTGCTGGCGTTCTCCTTCGCCGAGGGCTCGTGGCAGTGGTTCTCCACGTACCTCGGCATCACGCTCCTCACGGTCGTCCTGTCCTTCGGCCGGGTGCCGGTGCGGACGCCGGGCAGCCGGGCCGGCTACGGCTGGAGCCTGACGGCCTACTCGCTGGTGGTGGGCCTGTGCGTGGCACTGGCGCTCGCCCCCGCACTGCAGCGCTGGCGCTGGCTGTTCCCCATGCCGGGCACCCGTCAGGAATGCGGCCGGGCAGGCCGTTACGAGAGCCTGCACACGCAGGCCGCCCTCGGGTCCCTCTCCGGCCAGGACGCCGAGGCGCTGGCCTACGCCCGGCACGAGGCCGGCCACCAGGCCGTCGCGGACTGCCTCGCCGCCACCACCACGCTCTGGCTCCCGGCCTACGCGCTGGGCGCGGCCCTGCTGACGGCCGCGGCGTCGTGGTTCCGGGCGCGGACCCGGGCCCGCGGGGCCGCGGACCGCACCACCGGATAGGTCCCCGGTCCGGCCGGGGTTCGCGGCGCCCTCCGGGGAGACGCTGCGGCTACCCGGCGCCGCCCTCGGCCGTGACGCCCTCCACCGGAGGAGCCGGCCGGGCGATCGGCCGGGCGATCGGCCGGGCCGTCCGGTGCCCGTCGGCCAGCAGGAGGTACCCCTCGCCGTTGAGCGTGATCCCGGCGCGCTCCTCCGCGCTCAGCGCACGGCGGATCCTGGCCGGCACCCCGGCGACGAGGGAGCCGGGCGGCACCTCCATGCCCTGCGGCACCACGGCACCGGCGGCGATCAGCGAACCGGCCCCGATCCGGGCCCCGTTGAGGACGGTGGCGTTCATGCCGACCAGGCAGTCGTCCTCGACCGCACAACCGTGCAGCACGGCGTTGTGCCCGACCGAGATCCGCTCGCCGACGACCAGCGGGAAGCCCGGGTCCGCGTGGAGGGTGCAGTTGTCCTGGATGTTGCTGTCCGCGCCGACCGAGATCGCCTCGGCGTCACCGCGCAGCACCGCGCCGTACCAGATGCTCGCCCTGGGGCCCACCGTCACGGCCCCCACGACGACGGCGTTGGGTGCGACGAACGCCGTGGGGTCCACGGCGGGCACGAGGCCCCCGACTTCGGCGATGAACGGCTCCGTCATGATGCCTCCTCCTGGCGGACGACCGGCCGTCCGATGCCGGTCATGATCGCACCATGTCCTGCCCCGCCGCACGGACGAGTGGCCCGGGCCCGGGGCCGGGCCGACGGACCGCCGGACCGCCGGACCGCCGGACCCGCACACGGCGCCGCCCCCGGAAGATGGGGCCTTCCGGGGGCGGCGCCGTGCAGTGGTACGGCAGGTACGGCAGGTGCGGCAGGTGCGGCTCAGCCGGTCTGCTGCGGCTGCGCGGTGGGCGCCGGTGCGGCCGCGGGCTCGGCGGCCTGCTGGGCCGGAACGACCTGCACGGGCGCGGGGGCCTGCTGGGCGGGAACGAACTGCACGGGCGCGGCGGCCTTGCTCCGGGCCGACAGCGAGCGGACGAAGTTGATGATCATCAGCACCGGCAGGATGAACGCCTTGAAGAAGATGATGTACTCACCGCCCTCGAAGATGAAGCCCAGGTACACGCCGTAGCCGACGAAGCCGACACCCGCGAGGACGTTGAACACGCGCCACCCGGCGCTGAGGCCGCCGAAGTTGACGGCGCCGATGCCGACCATCGCTATGCCGCTGACGATGAGCAGCAGGACGTACCAGGAGAAGAGGGGCTCGGCGCTGAAGTCGAGATTCACAGATGGTTCCCGTATGGAGAAAAGACGATCATTTGATGGGGACGACCGCGAACAGTAGCGGAAACCCGACCCGGTGTCCTCCGCATTAACCCGCGGCAGGAACCGGGCCCACCGACACACTGTGGGGCCGTCGATACCGCGGGTACGGAAGGCGGCGCCCGGGCCCGGGCCGGGTGCCGACGGGCAGGTGCGGCTCCGATGGTCCGACGACGGGATGCACGTCGGCGACGCCGACACCGTGCGGCGCATCCGTGCGGACGACAGCCTGGCCGCGGAGGGCTCGTCCGGCTCGGTGGCCTCCCCCGGACCGCGATGACACCCACCTCGGACCGGGATCGACCGATGGACCGGGCGGCGCCGGCGGATGCCACCCGGGGCGGGAGGGAGGGAAGGTGGAGGGGACGAAGGACGGCCTCACGACGAAGGAGAAGCCCCGATGGCGGGTGGACGGATGCAGCTGACCTCGACGGTGCTGAACGCTCCGGAACCGGAGCGGCTGGCCGGGTTCTACCAGCGGCTCCTCGGATGGGAGACCGTCGTCGAGGAGCCCGGATGGGTGCGGATCGGACCACCGGGGGGCGGGGCCGGGCTCGCCTTCCAGTCCGAGGACTCCTACGTGCCCCCGGTGTGGCCCGCGACGCCCGGCGAGCAGCAGATGATGATGCACCTGGACATCGAGGTCGACGACCTGGACGCCGCCGAGCAGCGGGCGCGAGCGCTCGGGGCGACGGTGGCCCCGCACCAACCGCAGCCCGACGTACGGGTCGTGCTCGATCCGGCCGGGCATCCGTTCTGCTTCTGGGTACGCACCTGACGACGCCGGGCCCGGAGCAGCCACGGCACGGGCACCGCGGACAGCCGGACGAGCGGGCGGCGGACGAGCGGACGGGCGGGCCGGAGGGAGTCACCCGGTGAGGGGTCAGCCCGGGAGGGGCCAGCCGATGACCCGGTCGAGCTGAAGGCCGCGGAGGACGGCCTTGTCCAGTTCGATGCCGGTGGTGTCGGTCAGCCCGTGGGGCGGGGCGCCGGTGAGGACGTAGCCGAGTCGCGCGTCGGTCAGGTCCGCGGCCCGGAGGTCGGCGCCGGTCAGGTCGCAGCCCGCGAAGGAGACTCCCCGCAGGGAGGCGCCGCTCAGGTCGGCCCCGCGAAGGTCGCACAGCTTGAAGCGGCAGCCGTCCAGGGTGGCATGGCGCAGGTCGGCCCCGCGGAACGAGCACCGGGTGAACCACAGGTGCTGCAGGCGCACCGATACGAGATCACCACCGTCGAACGACTCCCGCCGGAGAGCCGCGTACCGGCGGCGGGATTCGAGGTGCTGCTTTGCCGTCATCGCTGCGACCATGACCGACATCGTGTCAGCCCTGGGGGACGGCCGGGTGGGGTCCCCCGGTCCGCGACCGGCCGGCGGCCCCGGTCGGGCATCCGGTGGCCGGGCACCCGGTGGTCGGCCGCCGGAGACGTACCCGGCCGTCCATCTGCGCTCCACGGGGTGTCCAACCGCCTGGTGGGACGACGACACCGGCGGGCGCGAGAGTGTGCCGGTCCCGGTCGTCCGGCCGCGGTGGGTGGCACGGCGTGCGCCGCCCGTGCTCCGCGCCCGTGTGCCGTCAGGACGACCGCCGCAGGCGGCCTCCGGGCTGCCGCAGACCGAACGGAGTCGCCATGAGGACCGGGTTCTCCACCGTTCTGGCCGCCACCGCGCTCACCGCGGGCATCCTCGCTGCGGCGAACGCCCCGGCAGCCGCTGGTCCGGGGGCCGGCCACACCTTCACCCGGTTGTTCGACACCCCGTACGCCCAGAACCAGCAGGGTCTGGCCTGGGCCGACGGCTACCACTACGTCGGCTTCGACATGGGCGGCGGGCAGAGCCGTGTCGTCGTGTACGACGACACGGGCAAGGAGATCAGGCGCAGCGGTCTCCTGCCGCTCGGCCACGCCGCGGAGCTGAGCTTCCGGCAGGCCGACGGCAATCTCTACGTGGCGACGGGCGGCGGCTCCAACCCCACCTACGTCAACGTCGTCGACATGCGTCCGGCCACACCGGTGGTCCGGCGGACGTACGACTTCACCGCGCTCGGCAACAACGGCATGGTGGCGGTCGACAACGCGAACGACCGGATGGTGGTGTTCGCCGGCCCCACCGGCGGGCCCTACACGGTGGCCTTCGCGGACTTCTCGGGCACCGTCTCGTCCCGGTTCACGCTGCCCGACCTCGGGACCCCGCAGGGCATCGAGGTGGTCGACGGCACGGTGCTGTACTACACGAGCGCCGAGGGGTTCACCCACAACACCGTCACGGTGCTCGGCACCAGCGGGGCCGTCCTCGACACGATCGACGTCCCGATCGCCAACGAGGGGGAGGGCCTCGCGGTCGACCCCACCACCAACCGGGTCTACCTCGGGTTCCACAGCCCGCGCACGGTCTACGCGATGAGCCCCGTGGCGGCGCTGCCGTACGGCGTGAACACCCTCCTCAACCCGGGTGCCGAGTCGGGTGTCGCGGGTCCGGGCCACCCCACCACGGTGGCCGTACCCGGCTGGGGCGTCACCGGGGGCATGAGCACCATCGGCTACGCCGTCGGCGGCGGCTACCCGACGGCCGGAAGTCCCGGTCCGGCCCGGCGCGGGGCCGCGTTCTTCACCGGCGGCACGGCGGGCACCGCCACACTCACCCGTACCGTCGACACGGCGGTGCTCGCCGGCGACATCGACGCGAACGGCGTCGCCTTCACCCTCTCCGGCCACCTCGGCGGCTACCTCGCGCAGGCGGACGACGCCAGGCTCGCCGTCACCTTCCGCAACGGCACCGGCGCTTCCCTCGGCACCGCACAGATCGGCCCGGTCACGCCCGCCGACCGGGGCAACACCACCGGCCTCCTCCCCCGCACGTCGACCGGCGCCGTGCCCGCCGGCACGCGCAGCATGACCGTGGTGCTCACCGCCACCCGCGGGGCCGGCACCAACAACGACGGCTACGCCGACAACCTGTCCCTGGTCCTGTCGCACCGCTGAGGCCCGTCCGGACCGGAGGGGCCCCGCCGGTCCGCCCCTCCGGCCCCGGCTTCGGTCACCGGGGTGGGACGGCCGCCTGTCCTCCGTCCTCGCCGCGCTGGTGGCCGCGGCGGGCATCGCGGTCGAAGACGCCCAGGATCTCGCAGGGTCCCCCGTCAGCGCCGATGGCGTGCGGCAGCATGGTGGGGAACTCGGCGGCCTGGTTGGTCTCGATCCGGAAGCGGCGGTTGCCCAGCAGCAGCGTTGCGGTGCCGGACAGGACGACGAGCCATTCACGGCCCGGGTGCGCACGCAAGCGCGCGGGGTTGTCCGGCGGCGGGTCGGTCATGCGCTGGCGAATGACGGTCATGCCGGGCTGGGCCTTGATGGACCAGCGCATCTGGCCGCGGGCCGCGTCGATCGTCGGGCCGGCGACGACGTCGTCCGTGGCCGTCTCGACCAGCTGGTCGAGCGAGGTGTCCAGCGCACGGGCGAGGGTGACCAGTTGGTCGAGGGCGAGGCGGCGGTGGCCGGTCTCGATGCGGCTGAGCGTGGACGGGCTGACGTTGGCGCGGGTGGCCAGCTCCTCCAGCGACCAGCCCTGCGCAACCCTCAGGGCGCGGATCCGTTTGCGTACCAGGCTGTCCAGCTCGCCGTCACCTTGCGTCATAGGCAACATCGTATGCTCATGATGCAAGACGGGCCTACGGTCGCCACCGGGCCCGTGTCCGGGTTCCCCCGGCTTCGCGCCACCCGGTCGGGGCCTGGGCGGCACAGCGGCCGGTCAGCCCTCCGCGCCCGCCAGCAGGCCGCGCAGGGCGGTGGTGTCCGGCGCGTCGGCGACGGCTTCCTCGACCGCGTCGTCCAGGCGCTCCTCCCACGCGGGCGGCAGGGCGAGACCGGGCCGGCTCGTCCAGCAGACGTCCGGGTCGGCGAGGCCCTCACCGATCAGGTGCAGGTGGACGAGGCCCGTCAGGCCGTCCCTCAGCACGGGCCGCAGGAAGTTGCGGGCCGACGAACCCGTCAGCGCGCCGGCCGCGGCGGGCCCCTCACGGCGGCAGGAACGGCCCGCCGCACGGGCTGTGCGCGAGCCTTCCGGGCGTGCCGGGCACCTCCGACGGGAAGGGCGCGTCCGGCCGGTCCGCCGCGCGGCACGCGGGGGGCTCAAGCCTCGTGCGCGGCAACGGCCTTGCGGATCGACAGGACGTCGAGGGGCGGGACGTCGGGAGGCGGGACGTCGGCAAAGGAGTCGGCGGCGCACCTGGTCGACGGGTCACCGCAGGACGCAACGCGCTCCGCCCCCGCACTCGCGTCGGCGGCCGGTTTGAGCCGGTACCCCTGGTGGACGTGAGTACGGCTACTCATGTCCACCAGGCGTGCCGGCGTGAAGACTCGGCGCATGAACAGAATCACCGCGCCGACGGAACAGGCTGCCAGATCCCCGTACCACCCGCGGCTCGTCCTCGTGGCGGCAGTTCTGGCGGGACTGGCACTCGCCGGCTGCGGTGCCGGGAAGGCGACGACCAGCTCCCCGGGCAGCCCCGCCGACACCGCCGCGGTCCCGTCCGACGGCCCCTCCCAGGCGATGCTGGACCGGGTCGCGCTGTCCTGCCCGCCCAGTGCCCCGCCGCGGGCGGTGCCGAGCGGTCCGGCGGGGCCGCCGCCTCCCGGTTCGGTGGAGGTGCCCCCGGACGTGGAACCCGTCGCGCCCACCGCCGGTCCGGAGGTGGAACTCAACGCTCGGGACTGGTGCGCGGGCAACCTCCACGAGGAGCGCGTCACCCAGGCGCTCGGGGACCTGCCGGACCCCACCCCGGCCACGGTCAGGACGGTCCTCAACAACCTCGGTTACCTCGACGAGCGCATCCACGACCTCAAGCAGTCCGGTGCGACCACCCGGTTCTTCCTCGACCTGCGGGACAACGGCGGGCGGCTCTGCCTGGAGGGCTCGGCGGCCGGCGAGAGCACCGTCGTCGACACGTGCGTGGCCCCTGCGGCCGGTCCGTTCACGCCCGACGAGCGGAAGCGGTGAGCACCACCTCGGTGGTCACGGCTTGCGGGCATGACGGAGAGTCGGGCGTAGTCGGCGGTGGGCCGGACGATGCCGGGGCCTGCCGTGGTCCGCAGCCGACCCCGACCGGAACGCCTCCGGCCGGGACGACGACCTGTGGTGCCCCGCTCAGCCGAAGTCCGGGATGGGGTGGTCCGGGGCGAGGGCGGCGGCGATCCGCTGGGTGATCTCCTGGGCGGTGTGGCCGTCAGGGGTGTCGGGGCCCTGGGTCGTCGACACCGCGATGGCGAGGCGCTCGCACGGGAGGTAGGCCTGGGAGGCGGAGTAGCCGAAGAACAGGGGGTGCTGCACGACCCAGTCGTCCAGGACTAGCAGGCCCGCGCCGTAGTGGGTGGCTTCGGTGTTCGGGAGGCAGACCGTCTCGGGACAGGTGTCGGTCGGCCGGCCCAGCCCGACCGTCCCCGGGTTCAGGAGCTCCTGGTAGGCGGACGGGGAGAGCAGTTCGCCCGAACCGATGCCGGAGGCCGAGCGTGCCAGGTCGCAGATGTCGGTGGTCTGCACCGCGCCGGGTGCGGTGGTCCACGAGGGGTTCCAGAAGGTGGACTCCTCGTACGTCCCGCGGTCGGCGGTGAAGGCGTGCAGGACGGGTGTCGGGATGTCGGGCGTGAAGCTGTTGCGGGTCTCGTCCAGGCCGAGCGGGCCCATGATCTTCTGCTGGAGCAGGACGTCCAGCCGGGTGCCGGTGATCTTCTCCAGGGCGGCGCCGAGGAGTACGAAGTTGGCGTGCGAGTAGCTCCAGTTGGTACCCGGCTCGTACCAGAACGGCCTGCCGGTCGAGATGGCCACCAGTTCGTCGGCCGTCCACTGGCGGAACGGGTCCGCGTACACGGCGTCGGAGAAGCCGGGGCTGGTGACGTAGTCGACGAGTCCGGAGGTGGAGGCGGCGAGCATGCGCAGGGTGACCCGGTCGCCCTGCGGGAGGCCGGGCAGCCAGCGCCCGACGGTGTCGTCGAGGCCGACCTTGCCCTCGTCGACCAGCCGCAGGAGCGCCGTACCCATGTAGCTGATCGCCACGTTGCCGTTCCGGAAGTGCATGGCGGGTTCGGCCGGCACCCCCGTCATCGACTCGCCGAGCGCCGCGGTGACGACCTCGCGACCGTCGAGGGTGACCCGCAGGATCACGGACTTGAGGTCCAGCTCCGCCTTGGTCCGCTCGGCGATCCGCAGGACGTCGACGGCCGGACCGCTCGTCGGCGGACGGGAACTGACACAGGGCCGACGGTGGCCACCGTCGGCCGCCGCACCGCCCACGGCCGTGGCCGGGGTGCCGAGGGCGATGAGAGCGGTGACCGCGACGAGGCGCAGCAGTGAGGTCGGGCGGGTGGGTCTCATGCCCGCAGTATCGGCCGGGAGTGCACGGCCACCGCCCGGCGGCCACCGACCCGCACCGACAATCACCCCATCGGGCCCGCACGGTGGATCGGGGACGGCCTTCGAGGGCGTGGCCGCGGCGTCCGCGCGCGGCAGGTCCGCACACCTCCGTGTCCGGCCACGGCTGTGAACGGGCGGGCATCTCCGGAGCGGTCCTGACGGCCGGGTGGGAGCCGCGGTCGTGGCGCGGCTCGCGGAGGGCGAGGGCTGCCGTGGTCAGGTGCGCAGGTGTGTGGCGAGGTGCTCCCGCCGCAGTAGCTCGCGCCGGTCGGGCAGGGCGGCCGCCGCGGTGGTGGGCGAGTTCGGCGGTGCCGGAGCGGTCAGGCGACGCGCTGCTCTCCGTCGGCGGGGACGGCTTCGGGAAGGCCGCGTTCGGCCCGGATGTCGTCCCAGGTACGGCAGGCGTCCAGGTCGACGCCGCGGTCCGCCAGGTCGAGCAGCACGTACGCCAGGGTCGGGTCCTCCAGCGCGGCGTCCCGGGCCGTGGACCGCAGGGCCTCCGCCTCGGTCGGATCGAACACCATTCGCATCGCGTCCTCCAGAGCGCCGGGTGCCGGTGTGTCGAGGCTAGCGCAGGCAGCGCGGCGACCGGTGCGGGTTCGGATTCCCCGACCGGCACGGAGTACGCGCGCCGTCCGACGGGTCCTTCCGCGCCCGAGCGGATCCTTCCCCGCCCGACCCGCACGACGCAGCCGTCCACCGGGTTGCGAGGCGACCGAGTACGCCCCGCACGCGGGTGATCCACCGCGGCGCACGCCGGCTGCGGCGCACACGCCGACCTGCCGGGCGGCCCGCGCCTGTCCGGGCGAAGCCGGGTGGACCGGCCGTGGCGCTCGGCCTCCCACGGGCCGGGTGCGGCCGTAGGGTCCTGCCATGACCGTTCACCGGATGCCGGCCGCGGAGGTCCCCGTCTCCGTCGAGCTGGTGCGCCGTCTGCTCGACGCACAGCATCCCGATCTCGCGGACCTGCCGGTCGAGGTGCTGGCCAACGGCTGGGACAACCTCGTGTGCCGGCTCGGCGAGGAGCTACTCGTCCGGCTGCCGCGCCGCGCCCTGGCGGCCGAGCTCGTCACGCACGAACAGCGGTGGCTCCCCGAGTTGGCCGGCCGGCTGCCGCTCCCCGTGCCCGTGCCCGTACGTGTCGGGCGGCCGACCGCGCAGTACCCGTGGTCCTGGAGCGTCGTGCCGTTCCTCCCCGGCCGGATCGTGGCGCAGCGGGCGCCGGACGACCTCGGATCGACGGCCACCGTCCTCGGAGGCTTCCTGCGCGCCCTGCACACCCCGGCCCCTCCGGACGCCCCCGTCAACGCGTTCCGCGGAATCCCGCTGTCCGGACGCGCCGGGGGCGTCCTGGAGGGGCTGGCCCACGTCGCCGACGCGTCCGACCGGGCCGCCGCGCTGCGGGTCTGGGAGGCGGCAGCCGCCGCGCCCGCCTGGGACGGGCCGCCGCTGTGGTTGCACGGGGATCTGCACCCGGCCAACATCCTGGTCGACCACGGCCGGGTCAGCGCCGTGATCGACTTCGGCGACATCACCTCCGGCGATCCCGCCACCGACCTGTCCGTGGCCTGGATGCTCCTCACGGCGGAGCAGCGTGCAGCCCTGCGCCGGGCCTACGGGCAGGCCGACGACGCGACGTGGGAGCGGGCCCGCGGGTGGGCGCTGGCCCTGTCCCTGGCCTTCCTGACGCACTCGGCGGACAACCCGCTGATGCACGGCATCGGCGGGCGCACCTTCCGCGCGGCGCTGGAGCAGCCGCACTGACCCGCCCTGCTCGGCACGCCGGACGAGTACGTCTCGATCGCGCGGTCCGGGGGCGAACCGGCCACCCTGCCGACGGGACGGAGGAGTTCGACGCATCGGCGCGGATCCGGATCCGCGCAGATCCGGATCGGCGCGGTCTGCGTGAGGATCCGAGCCGGCGCCTCCACCACGGATCGGTCGCGGGCGCGGAGAGATCCTGCAGCGTCCGGGCCAGGTGTCCATGGGTGGAATCCGCGGTCGGGCCACGTGTGAAGCGCAGTTCACCCCGCCCACCCGATCCGACCGGCCCTTCGCGACACCCCACCCCACCCGGCCGGGGCCTGCCTCGACCGGAACTGCGCATCCGTCAGCGGTCCTCGGCGAGGTGACCGTAGCCGCCGGCCTCCCAGACGACGGTCCGGAACTCCCGCAGGGTCAGTGCGGTGACGGCCCGTCCTCGGACGGCGGGGAAGTGCACGGTGCCGCAGCGCAGGCAGTACCAGCCCTGGGACCACACCCGCTCGGCGGCCGGCCGCCCGGCCAGGCGCCGCCTGTGTGCGGACCGGCGCACGGCCGTGCCGACCAACAACAGGACCGCTGCCAGCAGGGCGAACCCGGAGATCCATCCGAGAAAGGCGTAGTCGGGCCTCGGCGCGTCCGCGACCGATGCGAGGTCGAACGGGTAGGTCCGCCGGTCCGTCGACACAGCGTCACCGAACCAGTGACCGGCGACGGCGCCCCCGGCGAAGGTCCCGACGGACACCACCAGGAGCGCCATTCCGGCGGCACGGCCGGCTGACGCCGGCGGCGTCGGAGCCGGCTCCAGCGCGTCGGCCAACGAGGTGGTGACCGAGCGGGTGACGGTCGTCTCCGGCTCCGCGAAGCGGGCTCTCGTCGTGATCCGCTCGCTGTCCCGTCCGGCGTGGTACGCGGCCGGAACACCCACCACCAGGTCCGTCAGCCCGCAGCTCGGGCACGGCTGCAGTACCGGTGCTCCGCCGTCTTCGATCCCTGCCATGAGCCCCCCATGAACGTGAACGTGCGCAGACGATCAGGCGCGGCCATGCTGGCAGACTGCCGGGCACCTGTGCGCGGGATCTGAGCGAACCCTGAGGATCGGTCGGGATCCGCGCTGCCGGGCGGGGCCGGAAGATGCGGCGGCGCGGGTGGATGCGCGGATGGATGCGGTCGGCGCAGGTGGCGGCGAGTACCCCGGAGCGCAGGAAGGCCGGCGGGTGGGGAGTCTGCTCACGCCGCTCGCATGCCGACGCGACCGTACGCGGGCCCGTGCACGCGCGCGGCGAGAATACCTGGGAACCGTTCCCCCGCTGCGGACACCAGACTTGCGTGGAGTCTCCCTTGCCCCGTCAGCAGGACCCGCCCGGCGACCGGCGGGCATTCGCCGCGCTGTTCGACGAGCACGCCCGGACGGTGTTCGCGCATGCCGCCAGATCCACCGGCGACCGGCATGTCGCGGACGACGTCGTGTCCTTGACGTTCCTGGAGGCGTGGCGGCTGCGCGACAAGTTGCGCGGCGAGGTGCTGAACCCGCGGGCGTGGCTGCTGGGCATCGCCACCAACGTGCTGCGCAACACCGCGCGAGCGGCCCGCCGGCACCGCGCGGCGATGGCCCGCATGCCGGTCCGCGCGTCGGTACCGGACTTCGCCGACGAGGTGGTCGGCAGGATCACCGACGCCGACACGGCCGCCGCCGCACTGCGCGCGCTCGGGCAACTCCGGCGCGGCGAGCGCGAGGTGTTCACGCTGGTGGTGTGGTCGGGCCTGGGCTACGCGGAGGCCGCACAGGCTCTCGGAATCCCGGTCGGCACGGTCCGGTCCCGGTTGTCCCGGGCACGGGAGAAGCTCCACCGAAGCGTCGAGGCCGAGGGAACCACGGGCCGCCACCCCGTGGAACCGCGGCGCGGCCGCGGACACCACCTCGATGACAGCCGTCTGTCCGGGAGGCAGCCGTGAACACCGCACGTGGGCCCCTTGAGGGGCGGGACGAGCAGGGCGAGCGCCGGGAACTGGCGCGGCTGCTGCCGCCACCGCCCCACCCGGAGATGGCAGCGGAGTCGTTGAAGGAGTTCCTGTTGAACGAGATCGACCTGCACCCCCGTGCCCGAACCCCCGCCACCACCCTCCCGCTCGTCTCCGCCGATGCTCCCGCTCCCGTGCGATCCGTGCGGCGGTGGCCGCGCCTGACCGTGGTGACCGCGGTCGCCACCGCCGTGGCCGTCGCCGTGGTGGTGAGCGTCCACAGTGGTGGCGGGCCCGCGGAGCAGGCGCCACCGGCCACGGCGGCCTCCGTCCGGCTCCTGGACCGCATCGCCCGGGCGGCCTACGTCCGGCCGCAGACGGCGGTCCGCGACACCCAGTACTCCTACGTCAGGACAGTCGGCCACAGCACGTCACTGAGCGAGGCCGGCGGCGGCACGATGCGGCGCGCCACCACCACCGAGGACATCGAAGAGTGGGTCGCCGTCGACGGCGGCCGGCCCGGCCTGCAGCGCGGCGCCGGCGGCGATCGGGCGATCCCCGCGCCCGGCGGCGGATCGCTCAACTCACCCACTCACAAGCTCCTTTCCGCCCTGCCTACGGACCCTGAGGCGCTGCTGCGGCAGATCTACGCCGACGCGGACCTCAACCACGGCACAGGCTCCGGTTCCACCACCGGCCCCGACCAGGAGGCCTTCACCGCCATCGGCGACCTGCTGCGCAGCTCGGTCGCACCGCCCGGGGTCAGCGCCGCGCTCTACCGTGCCGCCGGGCGCATCCCCGGGGTGGTGACCGTCGCCGACGCGGTGGACGCAACCGGACGGCACGGAGTCGCAGTCGCCCGCGTGCACAACGGCGAGCGCTCCGAGTGGATCTTCGACAGGCAGACCCTGCGCCTCCTCGGCGAGCGCACCGTCCTGCTCGCGGACGGCCCTTGGGGCGCGGCGGGCGACGAGGTGACCTCCGTCGCCGTCGTCGCCCGCGGCATCACCGACGCGCCCGGACAGACCCCTGCGGAGGGATCGGACAACACGTAGCGACTCCGGCACCGATGGCGGGCCGCTCCATCGATCCGACCTGACCTAATCCGACCCGACCCGCCAGCGCCCACCGGCGCCCACCGGTACCCACCGGCGGAAGGGCGTGAGCCGCTTCCGCCGATGGGCACCGTCACCCCTACGGGTCGCCGCTCACCGTCGTCCCCCGGGCGGCGTGCGACACACCTCCCGGCGACGACTTCGTTGCACGGCAACGCAGTTCGTCCGACGCTGCCTGTCCGGCCCTGCGCCGCGCCACCGGAACGGGGGAAGCACGGCCCGGGACGGACACCGCCGTCAGGAGAGCTGCCACTGCTGGGTGGCCAGGCCGTTGCAGGTCCACTGCCGCACTTCGGAGCCGGGAGTGGTCGCCCAGTTGTAGTCGTCGAGGCACAGGCCGCTGGTGCGGTTCTTCAGGGTGGAGTAGCCGTTGCCGAGTGCGGTGACCTGCCACTGCTGCGGGGCGAGGCCGTTGCAGGTCCACTGCTGGACGGGGGAGCCGGCCGCGGTGGCCCAGTCCTTGTCGTCCAGGCACAGACCGCTGTGGCTGTTGCTGAGTTGGTAGTACCCGTCCGCGACGGGGGTGAGGTACCAGTCCTGCACGGCCGCGTCGTTGCAGGTCCACTGGCGCACCTCGGCACCCGGGGTGGTCACCCAGTTGTAGTCGTCCAGGCAGAGGTTGCTGTACTGGCTGCGGACCCCGACGGGGGTTCCGGCCTCGCCCGAGGGCGCGGCCAGGACGGTGGAGGTCGAGACCGGCGTGCCCAGGTCGGGTGTTCCGTCCGCGTTCCAGGAGATCTTCTGGACGCGGGTGGTGCGGGTGGTGCCACAGCCCTGGGAGGCCGAGGAGTTGGCGTGGTAGGCGATCCAGGTCTCGGTGCCGTCGGGCGAGGTGAAGAACGAGTGGTGCCCCGGCGCGAACACCCCGGCCGCGTCGTTGCGCTGGAAGATCGGGTTCGCGGTCTTCGTCCAGGAGGCCGCGGCCAGGGGGTCACCGCCTCCGTAGGTGAGCATGCCCAGCTTGTAGTTGGGGCCGTTGCAGTGGCTGGCCGAATAGGTGATGAAGGTACGGCCGTTGTGCTGGAGGGCGAACGGGCCTTCGTTGACGGCGCCGTCCTGGAGCTCCCAGGCCAGCTTGGGTGCGGAGATCCTCGTTCCGTAGGCGCCGGCCGTCCACGGGTTGGTGAGCGGTGCGATGTAGAGCGACTGCAGGCCGTCGCTCGCCGCGAACGCCGAGAACATCATGTAGTTGGCGCCGTTGAGCTTGAGCACCGCGGCGTCGATGGCCCAGCCGTTGTCGGGCATGAGGTTGAGGATCCCGCGATCCGTGTAGGGACCGAGCGGATCGGTCCCGGAGCTCTCGGAGACGTGCGTGCGCCGCGCGCCACCGGCCTGCTCGACGGAGTAGTACAGGTACCACTTGTTGCCGAGCATCTCCAGGTGCGGGGCCCACATGGCTGTTCCGCCGGTGTGGACGACGACCTGCTCGGCAGCGCCGCGCAGCCCGGAGATCGTCGTGGCCCGGCGCATGACGACGTCGGAGGACCAGGTGGTGGCGACGTAGTAGTAATAGCCGTTGTAGTACAGCAGGGTGGGGTCAGCGCTGTTGGGAGTGTCGACGACCGGGTTGGTGAAGGTCGGCCCCGGGGCCGCCGACGCCGGCGAGGGGTTGACAACGACGATCATGAACAGACTCACCAGGAGCGCCGAGAGCACGGCGGTTGCTCTCCGCGCGAAGGTGTGAGGGGGGTTCATCGGCATGGGGGCTCCTCGGGGTGGACTGCCGGAGAGGGTGCGGTTCAGGACGGACGCGGCGTCGGCATGGAGGCGGCGTCCTCCCGGCTTACGGGTACGGCCGGCCGCGGAACCCACAACAGGGCTCTCTGCGGAGGGAAATCGAGTCGTCCCGGATGGTCGACGCAGCCGGACAATGCCTTTCGATTGCCCGTGTTACGCCAGGTGCACGCACGTCACGCATTCCCGGAACGTGAGCAGCGGGCGACGCCGAGCACGGACGTGAACAACGCATGCGCACCAGTGGAACCGGCCGATTGCGCGGACCGCCGGACGGGCGGGAAAGCCTGGCCGGCGACACCGTCACGACGACACGGCAAACCGCCACCGGGAAGTGGCGATCCGGACCGCATTCGACGCATCGGACCGGCGGACGGCGCCGTCGACACGGCGCCCGCGGCCTGCCGGGGAGGCCGTCGACGGGCCCCCGAGGCAAAGCAGCGCTCGGCATCATTGCACGTCAGGCTCCTGAGAGGTGATGTTAGCGCTAACAATTCTGCTGCGCCGATCGAACGGGTTCAGTACTCGAGTGGCCACGACGCTAAACCGCCGGAGCGGAACGCACAAGAGATTCTTCAAACTCTCCTGAAAGAGGCCTGCACACCCGGTCGTTCGGAACAGCCGAGCACTCGTCAGAACTCCCGTACATGGCGGACGGCGGTCACGCTTTCCGGAGGTGCGCAATGCCCCGGCACAACGGCACTGCGGCGCACGAATGTCGGTCCGTCCGAGGGCGCACACCGGCGCCCCCAACCGGCACGTCGTGCCGACCGAGGTGCGCGATCTCGACGCAGCGCCGCCCCTTCGGTCCCCAACTCGCCCTCGACACGGGCCCCATCGCTCCCGTCCCGAACCGCTGCTCCGGCCGCGGCACACCCGACGGACCGTCAGGGACATGCAACGCCGCCCGGCAGCCGGCCTTCAGGACCTACGCTGCGCAGCGCCGCCGACTGGTCCGGGCGGCAGGCACGGTGGGCGCGGAGCGGGCATTTGCCATGGTCAGCGGATTCGCCCAGCCTGTCCCCGAGTCGGTCGCTCGTTACACTGCCGTCGCCGGTCCGAGGACGGACCGGCACCGAGCGGCATCGCGCCGGTCGACCGGCTTCCCTGTACGACGCGAGAGGTACAGCACGATGATGAACCGCGACGCGGTCGCGCTCGACGACCCGGTGGGTGAGTCGCTCCGCGGTCATCACGCCCATCTCGCCCGCCGCATCGGCCGAGCCGCCACGTACGTTCCGGAGGTCGCGACCTTCTCCGCGGTCTCCGCCGACCCGGATGCGGCGGAGTGGGCCGATCTCGCACGGCTGCTCGGGCCGGGTGGATTCGCCGACATGTTCAGCTGCCCGGCGATCCCGCCGTCGGACTGGGAGCCGGTCTTCGTCCTCGAAGGCCGCCAGATGATCCGGCCCGCCGACAGCCGGACCGACCGCCTTCGGGCCGAACCCGGCCGGGGCGTGGTCGAGTTGCACGCGGAGGATGTGCCCGAGATGCTCGACCTCGTCGCGCGGGCCCAACCCGGGCCGTTCTGGCCGCGCACCCGGGAGCTCGGCGCCTACCTCGGCATCCGCGACAACGGCACGCTGGTGGCGATGGCGGGCGAGCGGCTCCGGCCTCCGGGATGGACGGAGATCAGCGCCGTCTGCACCGCTCCCGAGGCACGCGGGCGGGGCCACGCCGCAACCCTGGTCGATGCGCTCGTCGCGCGCATCGCCTCCCGGGACGAAAGGCCCTTCCTGCACGCGGCCGAGGCGAACACCCGCGCGATCGCCCTGTACGAGCGGCTCGGCTTCGAGACCCGGCGGCATGTGACCTTCCGCGGGTTCCGCACGCCGTGACGGCCTCCGGCTCGCGGATCGGGTGCGCGGCGCCGTTCGCCGTCTCGGACCTGAGCCGTCTCGGACCTGAGCCGTCCCGGGCGTCAGCCATCTCGGGCGTCAGCCATCTCGGGCGTCAGCCATCTCGGGCGTCAGGCCTCTCAGGCCTTAGCCGTCTCGGACCGTCAGCCGTCTCGGACCGCGCGCCCGAGGGCTGACCCGCGAGGGATCCGTGAGGGCGTCCGGCCGGTGGTCCCTGGACCGACCTGCGACGGGCCGACCTGCGACGGGCCGCCGCCGGCCCGGGCCGGCCAGGCGGGCGGTGTCGTCACGTGGGATTCTCGGCGGACGGCTCCACGAAGAGGGTCGAGATGTCGTCGGGAACGGTGATCCAGGCGGCCTCCGACCCGGCGGCCACGCGTACGTACGTGGCGCGCAGGAAGGCGCGCAGGGCGCGGGTGCTCGCGTGGACGACCGCCACGCCGTGGGTGCCCGCGAAGCTCAGTTCGGTCAGCGCGGGGGTGAGCGGGCGGACGGTCACGTCGCCGGTGCCGCAGCGCCGGGTCAGTCCGACCGTGAGCAGTTCCCGTCCCATGACCCAGGTGACGGAGCCGTCGCGGGAGCCGCCCTCGTCTGCCGTGCCGGAGTCGAGGAAGGCGAGGCGTACGGCGTAGGGGTCGTCGGTCTCGTAGCGCATGAGCATCGTCATGTCGCCGGCCGCCGGGCCGGTGAGGTGAACGGTCGACTCGTGCTCGACGGCGTCGCGCATGGAACTCCTCTGTTCGGGCATGTCGGCGCGCCGTCTGCCCGCCTCGCGTCGCCGCATGCGGCCGACCGGCCCCGATGTCATCCGAACGGCCGAATAGCGCCCCCGCCAACGGCCCTGACCGTGCATCAGGCGGTCGGCGCGACGGCCGACCGCACTCGCACCAGCGACCCCGCACCCGAGCGCAGGTCCGGCGCACGGAGCGTGGCGCGTGCGTGCCGCGGCAGGCTCTCCCTGGGACGGCGGCGGACGTGTGGGCCGCCGGGACCGGGGCAGCCGAGGTGGCAGAGAGCGCGTCGCGCCGGGAGCGGCCCGCGCCCGCCGAACCACACAAGGGAGGCACCATGAGCGGCATCGAGATCTGGGAGTTCCGCGTCACGTCCGGCCACGTGTCCGGCACCGACCTGGTCGGCTTCCACGTCGAGGCCACCGACGGCCACATCGGGAGGGTCGACCGGCTGTCGGAGGTCACCGGCTCGCAGTACCTGGTGGTCGACACCGGCCCGTGGATCTTCGGCAAGCACGTCCTGCTCCCCGCCGGCACCGTCGTGCGGGTCGAGCAGGACGACAAGAAGGTCTACGTCGACCGCACCAAGGACGAGATCAGGAGCAGCCCGGAGTACGACATCGACAAGCACGACCCCGTCGACAGCGTGTACCGGGACGCGTACGCGAGCTACTACGGCCCGTACTACGGCGGTCGCATCTGACCCGGACGCCGACCGGACGCCGAGCGCGAGCGGGCCGCCACCGATCCGGTGGCGGCCCGCAGCCGTACGCCGCAGGCGGTCGGGGTGCCGGGGCCAGGTGTCCCCCGGCTGGGCCTCGGCTGCGCCCGCCGCGTGTCCGGCGGGGCCGCGACCCCGGTGCTCGACCGCCGGACGGCAGGGCGACGCGACCCGACCGCTCGGTCGTGCTCCTCGGGGGAGCCGGCCGAGCGGTCGGGGGACGGCGGGAAGGGCCCAGGCGGTGGAAGGGGCTCAGGCGGGCCAGGTGCCGGTGAGGCGACGGGTGGTGACCGCGCCGCCCCGGTCCACGGCGGCCTTCACGGTGCCGAAGATCGCGCCCTGCAGCGCGGCCGCCACCAGGATCTCCGGCCACGTCCGGTGCTCGTCGGTGGCATCGGGCGCGTCGTCGTCGTGGCCGAGCACCTTCCAGGCCTGCCGGAAGAGCGCACCTGCCAGGAGTCCGGCGGACGCACCCAGCACCAGGCCGACCGGCCTGTAGGCGATCTTCGCGACCTTCACCGGCGCCCTCCGAGCAGGCCGCGGAGCATCACGGCCGTGAGGACGGCGGCCGCGGCGGCCACCAGCAGCGGTGCACGGTTGGCGCGGGCGGCCGTCATGGCGCGGCCTGCCTGCACGCGCAGCTGCGGCGGGGTGCGGTCAGCGGCGAGGTGCCCGACGTGCGCCGCGGTGCCGCGGGCCTGGGCCGTCACCTGTCCGGCGCGGTCCAGGACGTCCTTCGGGGTGTGGTCCCGGACGGTGTGGACGGCGTGGGTGACCGTGTCGCGCACGGCCTCGGCGGCGTGCACGGCCGCTTCCTGTGCCTCGTTCTTCATGGCTGTCACCTTTCGCCGGTCGTGGTCCGGGATCGCAGTCCCGTCGGTCAGGTCGTCCATCGTGCGGCCGAGTTCCTCGCGGGTGCGGTCGGCCTGGGTACCGAGCTCGTCCAGGGACGGTGCGGACGTGTCGTTGCCGGGTATCCCCGTCGTCATGGCCTGCTCCTCTCGTCCGTATCGCCGGAGTCGGCCCTCCCGCGGTCGCGGGACCGGCCGAACATCCGTCACCCGGCGGCTACCCCCGACCGCGCCGCCCATCCGTGCCGGTGTCGACCCGGCTCCCGGCACCGGTGCCGGAGCGTCGGGCGCCAGGAGGGCATCCGAAGGGCCCGCACGACCCCGCACGAGCCCGCACGGGGGCGCCGGTCAGTCGGCCAGCAGGCCCGTGCGCAGGTGCTTGAGGATGCGGGTGAGGATGCGGGAGACCTGCATCTGGGAGACGCCGAGCTGCTCGCCGATCTGGCTCTGGGTCATCTCGGCGCCGAAGCGCATCGAGAGCACGGCACGGTCGCGCTCCGGCAGGGCGGCGACGAGGGGCTTGAGGGTCTCCAGGTGGAGCACCGCCTCGAAGCCCTTCTCCTCGACCGCGTGGCGGGCGCCGAGGACGGCGGCGGGCTCCTCCCCGTCGGTGGGGATGTCGAGGGACTGCGCCGCGTAGGCGTTGGAGGCCTTCATGCCCTCGATCACCTCGCGCTCCTCTAGGCCGAGGTGCGCGGCGAGTTCGGCGGGGGTGGGCCGGCGGTCGAGCAGCTGCTCCAGCTCGTCGGAGGCCCTGGCCAGGGCCAGGCGGAGTTCCTGCATGCCGCGGGGCACGTGCACCATCCAGGAGGTGTCGCGGAAGAACCGCTTCATCTCGCCGATGATGGTGGGCAGGGCGAAGGTGGTGAACTCGACCTCACGGGCGGGGTCGAACCGGTCGATCGCCTTGATCAGACCGATCGTGCCGACCTGGAGGATGTCCTCCATCGGCTCGCTGCGACTCGCGAAGCGCCGCGCGGCGAACCGCACCAGCGTCGCGTTGAGCTCGACCAGCGTGCCCCGCACGTACGAGTACTCACTGCTCCCCTCCTCCAGCGAACCCAGCCGCACCAGCAGGTCCCGCGACAACTCCTTCGCATCCGCCGGCGCCACCGCACCCGGGGCCTCGATCCGCGCCGCCGGAACGGCCGCGGGGGCTGCCGCCCCGAGGTCGGTGAGGTCGGTGAGCTCGTGAGCCGGTGCCGTGCCCTGCAGGACTGCCATGCTCATGGTTCTCCTCCGGTCGCGGACCCGGCGGGAATGCCGTGCCCGCACGGCCGCTGCCCTCGATCCCGCAGGGCATGCGCCGCTCCCGAAAAGTCGTCCGGTATCGGATGATTTGTCAGACCCAGGAGGGACAGCAGGGAGCAGGCCCGCATTCCGATCCGCCGATCCGCCCCTCTGCCCCTCTGCCCCTCCGCCCCTCCGCCCCTCCGATCCGCCGCCAGGATCCGACGCACCGTCTCCTCGCGACCGTTTCCCCCGCAGCGGCGCCCCCATGCACGTCCACCGGCGGTCCGAGCGACCGTCCGCGCCGCCCGGCGGCACCGTCACCGGGCGGGTTCAGGTCCGTCCGGCTGACCCGGGGTGCCCGGATCCTGCATTTCGGCTGAGCTGGGGGGATGGCGCAACGACCACCACCGCTCGGGGAGGGTGAGGTGCTGCTGGAGCAGTTCCTCACCACAGGCCGCACGCTCGACCCGGCCGACGTGCCGGGCATCGCGGAGCGCTGCACCCGGTCGCTCGGCATCGGCAGGAGCACCGTGACGGTGTGGTGGAGGCGAGGGGCGCGGCGCGCCAGTTGTTCGGGCTGGAGCGGTTCGCCGACTTCGTCATCCGCGCGACCGCGGCCGGCGAACCGGCACCGGAGGCGCTGCGGCGGCTGATCCACGACCTGCTCGGGCAGCAGGACAGCCGGCTCACCGACGACGCGACGATCATGACGATCGAATGGCAGCCGCCCCCGCCGGACCCGCCCGCACCGGGCCGCGTCACGAGCGACGGGACACGACGCATCGGCACGGGACGACCCAGCACGACACGCCACGACACGCGACGACACAGGACGAGAGGCACGCGCATGATCGCCACGACCGAGACCGGGGTGACGCTGGAGGTGAACGGCGCCCGCCGGGATCTCCGGCTCGACAACCGCTGCACCCTGCTGGACGTGCTCCGCGAGCAGCTCGCGCTGACCGGTGCGAAGAAGGGCTGCAACCACGGCCAGTGCGGGGCGTGCACGGTGCTGCTCGACGGCCGGCGGGTGAACAGCTGCCTGGTCCTCGCCGTCACCGCCGACGGCTGCTCCGTGACCACCGTCGAGGGCCTCGCGGCCGGCGGTGACCTGCACCCGCTGCAGCAGGCGTTCCTCGACCACGACGCCTTCCAGTGCGGGTTCTGCACGCCCGGTCAGCTGTGCTCCGCGGTCGGCCTGCTCGCGGAGGCGGAGGCCGCCGGCGAGGTGCTGGACGGGCCTGCGGTGCGGGAACGGATGAGCGGCAACCTCTGCCGCTGCGGCGCCTATCCGCACATCGTCCGGGCCGTCGTGGAGGCCGCGTCGTGAGGGCGTTCGGCTATCTGCGGCCCACCGGCCCGGCGGAGGCCGTCCAGTTGCTCGCCGGCGGCCAGGACGCACGTTACCTGGCCGGCGGCACGAACCTGGTCGACCTCATGAAGCTGGGGGTGGAACGGCCGCGTCTGCTCGTCGACCTGGGCCGGCTGCCGCTCGGCGGCATCGCCCCGGCCGACGGCGGCGGGCTCCGGATCGGCGCCCTGGTGCCCAATGCCGACCTGGCGGCCGACCCGCTGGTGCGGGCGGCGTACCCGGTGCTGTCGGAGGCGGTGCTCGCCGGGGCGTCCGGGCAGCTGCGCAACCGGGCGACCACCGCCGGCAACCTGCTGCAGCGCACCCGCTGCCTGTACTTCCAGGACACCGCCAAGCCGTGCAACAAGCGCCGGCCCGGCTCCGGCTGCCCGGCCCGCGAGGGCGTGCACCGCGACCTCGCGGTGCTGGGCGGCTCCGAGCACTGCATCGCCACGCATCCGTCCGACCTCGCGGTGGCGCTCGCCGCGCTGGGTGCCGTCGTGGAGCTGCTCGGCCCGGACGGTGCGCGCACCCTGCCCGTCACGGACCTGCACCGGCTGCCGGGCGACCGGCCGGAGGAGGAGCACCGGCTGCTGCCGGGCGAGCTGATCACCGCCGTGGTCCTGCCGCCGCCGGTGCCGGACGCGGTGTCCGCCTACCGGAAGGTCCGCGACCGCGCCTCGTTCGCCTTCGCGCTCGCCTCGGTCGCGGGCGTCCTGGCGGTGCGCGCGGGCCGGGTGACCCACGTGTCGCTGGCGCTCGGCGGTGTCGCGCCGAAGCCGTGGCGCGCCCGGACCGCCGAGCGGCGGCTGGTGGGCGGCCCCGCCGACGAGGCGTCCTTCGCCGCTGCCGTGGAGGCCGAACTCGCCGCTGCCCGCCCGCTGCGCGACAACGCGTACAAGGTGCCGCTGGCCCGCAACCTGGCCGTCCGGCTGCTGTGCACCCTCGCGGAGACGGGGGAGGTCCGATGAGCGGCCCGGAGCGCGTGGAGGGCCGCGACAAGGTCACCGGCAGCGCCCGCTACGCCGACGACCGCCGGCCGCCCGGCTGCGTGTACGCCTGCCCGGTGCCCGCCACCGTCGCCCGCGGCGCGGTCACCGCGGTCGACGGCGCGGCGGCCCTCGCCGACCCGCAGGTCCTCACCGTGCTGACCCACCTGGACGCGCCGCGCCTCGCGCACGCCGACGATCCGACGCTGGCGGTGCTGCAGTCGGCCCGCGTCGCCCACCGCGGGCAGTACGTGGCGCTCGCCGTCGCCACGACCCTGGAGGCCGCCGAGCAGGCCGCCGCCGCGGTGCGGGTGACGTACGCGGCGGAGCCGCACGACGTGGTGCTGACCGAGGGGCACCCCGGCGTCTACGCGCCCGAGCAGGCCAACGGCGGTCACCCGGCGGACCGCGTGCGGGGCGACTTCGACGCCGCGTGGGCCGCCGCCGAGGTGCGGGTCGACGCCACCTACCGGACGCCGCCGCTGCACAACCATCCGATGGAGCCGCACGCCGCGACCGCCTGGTGGGAGGGCGACCGCCTCACCGTGCACGACTCCAGCCAGGGCACCGCGGAGGTGCAGCGGGTCCTGGCCGCGCTGTTCGGCCTGGGGCGGTCGCAGGTCCTGGCGGTGAGCGAGCACGTCGGCGGCGGATTCGGCTGCAAGGGCACGCCCCGGCCGCACGTGGTGCTGGCCGCGATGGCGGCACGGGTGGTGGGACGGCCGGTGCGGCTCGCCCTGCCGCGCGCGCACCTCGCCGCCGTGGTGGGCCACCGTGCGCCGACCGTCCAGCGGGTGCGGCTGGCGGCAGGAGGCGACGGGCGGATCGCGGGGCTGGCCCAGGAGATCCTGACCCGTTGCTCGACGCTGAAGGAGTTCGTGGAGCAGGCCGCGGTGCCGGCCCGTGTGATGTACCGCTCCCCCGCCTCGCGGACCACGCACCGGGTGGTGCGGCAGGACGTGCCGGCGCCGTCGTGGATGCGGGCGCCGGGCGAGGCCCCCGGCATGTTCGCGCTGGAGTCCGCGATGGACGAGCTGGCCCTGGCCTGCGACGTCGACCCGGTGGAGCTGCGGCTGCGCAACGAACCCGGCACCGAACCCGACAGCGGCCTGCCGTTCTCCAGCCGGCACCTGGCGGAGTGCCTGCGCGAGGGCGCCCGCCGCTTCGGCTGGGAGCGGCGCGGCCCGGCGGGCCACGCCGAGGGCCGGCTGCTGATCGGCACCGGCGTCGCCGCCTCCACCTACCCCGTGCTGATCGGACCGGCCTCCGCCGAGGTCCGGGCGGACGCGGACGGCACCTTCGTGGTGCGGGTCAACGCCACCGACATCGGGACGGGTGCCCGCACGGTGCTCGCGGTGATCGCCGCCGAGGTGCTGGCCGTGCCCGTCGACCGGGTCCGGGCCGAGATCGGGCGCAGCGACCTGCCGTACGGCGGCGTGGCGGGCGGGTCCAGCGGCACCTCGTCGTGGGGGTGGGCGGTGCACGCGGCGGCGTCCGCGCTGGCGCGGCGGCTCGCGGAGGGCGGGCCGGTGCCCGCGGAGGGCCTGTCGGCGGGCGCCGACACCCGGGAGCTCGTCGGGCAGGGTACGGAGTACGCCCGGCACGCGTTCGGCGCGCAGTTCGCGGAGGTGCAGGTCGACCGGGACACCGGCGAGGTGCGGCTGCGGCGGCTGCTCGGGGTCTTCGCGGCGGGACGGATCCTGAACCCGCGCACGGCCCGGTCGCAGTTGCTCGGCGGCATGGTGATGGGTGCGTCGATGGCGCTGCTGGAGGAGTCGGCCATGGACCCGGAGTTCGGCGACCACGCGGAGCGCGACCTCGCCGCGTACCACGTGGCGGTGAACGCGGACGTGCCGGACGTGCAGGCGTACTGGGTCGAGGAACACGACCCGCACGTCAGCCCGATGGGCTCGAAGGGCATCGGCGAGATCGGCATCGTCGGCACGGCCGCGGCCGTCGCCAACGCGGTGCACCACGCGACGGGCGTGCGGGTGCGGGAGCTGCCGATCGGTGTCCGGGCCCTGCTGGGGCGGACGGGAGGGTGAGACCCGTCCACGCGCCGGGGGCGAGCGGCGGCGGCCGCGTCCCGCGGGTGAATCCGGCGGCTCCCGGCTCATGGGCACAGCCCGGGCGGGCAGGCGCCCCCGCGACACCACCGGTCCCCGACCCGTCGGCACACCCCCGGCACGCCCCCTCGACACACCCCCGACGCCCCCCGGCACGTCCCCTCGACACGTCCCCTCGGCACATCCTCAGCATGCTTCCTCAGCACGCCCGGAAGGAATCCGACCATGACCTCGCACACCACCGGCGGCCCGGCCGCCCGCCACGTGTCGCTCGCCCCGCCGGTGGCGGAGCGCGCGGGCTGGACGCCCACGGACGTCCGCGCCGTGGACACCGCCCGGCTCCTCGCGGCGGACGCCGTCCAGAAGACCGGCAACGGCCACCCCGGCACCGCCATGAGCCTCGCCCCGCTGGCCCACCTGCTCTTCCAGCAGGTGCTGCGCCACGACCCGGCCGACGACCGTTGGCTCGGCCGCGACCGGTTCGTGCTCTCCTGCGGGCACACCAGTCTGACCCTCTACACCCAGCTCTTCCTCACCGGCTACGGCCTGGAGCTCGCCGACCTGGAGTCGCTGCGCACCTGGGGCTCCGCCACCCCGGGCCATCCGGAGTACCGGCACACCCGGGGTGTGGAGATCACCACCGGGCCGCTCGGCCAGGGGTTCGCCGCCGCCGTGGGCATGGCGATGGCGGCACGCCGTGAGCGCGGCCTCCTCGACCCCGACGCGCCGGTCGGCGAGAGCCCGTTCGACCACCACGTATACGTCCTCGCGTCGGACGGCGACCTGATGGAAGGCGTCACCTCCGAGGCGAGCTCGCTCGCCGGCCACCAGCGGCTGGGCAACCTGATCGCGGTCTACGACCAGAACCACATCTCCATCGAGGACGACACGGACGTCTCCTTCAGCGAGGACGTCGCCACCCGTTACCGCGCCTACGGCTGGCACGTGCAGACCGTCGACTGGACGTCCACCGGCCGCTACGTCGAGGACGTGGACGCCGTCCTCGACGCCCTCCGCGCGGCCCGCGAGGAGACCGGCCGCCCGTCCATGATCGTCCTGCGGACCGTCATCGGCTGGCCCGCACCGAACCTGCAGAACACCGGCAAGGCCCACGGCGCCGCGCTCGGCGACGACGAGGTCGCCGCCACCAAGGAACTGCTCGGCTTCGACCCCGCCCGGCACTTCACCGTCGAGGACGAGGTCCTCGCCCACACCCGCCGGGCACGCGACCGCGGCCGACACCTCCACGAGGCCTGGACGCCCGGCTACGACCGGTGGCGCGCGGCGAACCCGGAACGCGCCGCCCTCCTCGACCGGCTGCTCGCCGCCCGCCTGCCCGAAGGCTGGCACAGCGCCCTGCCGTCCTTCGACGCCGACCCGAAGGGCCTGGCCACCCGGGCGGCCTCCGGTGCTGTCCTGACCGCGCTCGCGCCCGTGCTGCCCGAGCTGTGGGGCGGCTCGGCGGACCTCGCCGGCAGCAACAACACCACCATGGACGGCGAGCCCTCGTTCCTCCCGGAGGGCGTCGAGACCACCGAGTTCAAGGGCGGCCCGTACGGCCGCACCCTGCACTTCGGCATCCGCGAACACGCCATGGGAGCCGTCCTCAACGGCATCGCCCTGCAGAGCCTCACCCGGCCGTACGGCGGCACGTTCCTCACCTTCAGCGACTACATGCGCCCCGCCGTGCGGCTCGCCGCGCTCATGGGGCTGCCCGCGGTCTACGTCTGGACCCACGACTCCATCGGCCTCGGCGAGGACGGCCCCACCCACCAGCCCGTCGAGCACCTGGCCGCGCTCCGCGCGATCCCCGGCCTGGACGTCGTCCGCCCCGCGGACGCCAACGAGACCGCGGTCTGCTGGCGCACCGTGCTGGAACACACCGACCGCCCGGCGGGGCTGGTCCTCACCCGCCAGAAGGTACCGGTGGTGGAGCGCTCCGACGCGGCCTGCACCCCCGCCGACGGCGCGTCGCGCGGCGGCTACGTCCTGCGTGATCCCGCCGGTGGCGCGGCACCGCGGGTCCTGCTGCTCGCGACCGGCTCCGAGGTGCACATCGCGCTGGCCGCGCAGGAAGCCCTCGCGGCGGACGGCGTGCCGGCACGCGTGGTCTCGCTGCCCTGCCTGGAGTGGTTCGCCGCGCAGCCCGCGGAGTACCGGGAGGCCGTCCTCCCGCCGGACGTCACCGCCCGCGTCTCGGTGGAGGCCGGCGTCGCCCTGGGCTGGCGCGAGCTGGTGGGCCCGCACGGCCGGATCGTGAGCCTGGACCACTACGGCGCGTCCGCCGACTACGAGCGGCTCTACCAGGAGTTCGGCATCACCGCCGAGGCCGTGGCCGCCGCCGCCCGGGCGAGCCTCGACGCGGCCGGACACGGCGGAGCCGCACGCTGAGCCCGCCCCTCCCCGCCCGGTGACCGGGACCGTCCGGGACCACGAGGCCGCGCAGGCCGCCCGGACGGGCCCGGTCACCGGGACGGCATCGCGGACGAGCGGCACCGCAGCCCCTGACGAGCGGGATCGCAACCTGCCCGCCCGTCGACGGTTCACCGCACCCGATCCGGACACACGCCCACCATGGCGCCTCTGTTCCGGCACGAACCCGCGCACGACGACGAGGCGGGCGGTGACCCGCCCGGCCCGGATCGACATGTCGAGGAAGCCGCCCCGGATTCGCCGGGCGGCCTGCCCCGACGTTCCTGGTGGGCCGTGCTGCGCCGTACGGGCAAGGAGTTCATGGCGGACGACCTGCCCGACCGCGCGGCGGCCCTCACGTACTACGGGGTCCTGGCGATCTTTCCGGCGCTGCTGGTCCTGGTGTCCGTGCTCGGCGTGGTGGGGAGGTCCGCCACCGACTCCGTCCTCGACGACATCGACGAGCTCGCCCCCGGCGCGGCCCGCGACATCCTGCGCAACGCGGTCGTGCAGCTCCAGAACAACGGCAGCACCAGCACGATCCTGATGATCGTGGGCTTCGCCGCCGCCCTCTGGTCCGCCTCCGGCTACATCGGGGCGTTCATCCGGTCCTCCAACGCCGTGTACGACATCCGCGAGGGCCGGCCGGTCTGGAAGACCACCCCGCTGCGCATCGGGCTGACGCTGCTGCTCATGCTGCTGCTGGCGGCGAGCGCGGTGATCGTCGTCTTCACCGGCCCGCTCGCCGACCGCGTCGGGCATGCCCTGGGTGTGGGCACCACGGCGCTGACGGTGTGGTCGATCGCCAAGTGGCCCGTGCTCGTCCTCGTCGTCGTCCTGATGATCGCCGTGCTCTACTGGGCCGCTCCCAACGTGCGCGACCGCGGCTTCCGGTGGATCTCGCCGGGCAGCTTCCTCGCCGTGCTGCTGTGGCTGGCCTCGTCCACCGGCTTCGCCGTGTTCGTCGCCAACTTCGCCTCCTACAACAAGACCTACGGCAGCCTGGCCGGCGTCATCGTCTTCCTGGTGTGGTTGTGGCTCGCCAACCTCGCCATCCTCCTCGGTCTCGAGTTCGACGCCGAACTCTCGCGCGAACGCGCCACGCAGGGCGGCCTGCCGCCCGGGGAGGAGCCCTACGTGCGCCCCCGCGACACCCGCACCTGGCCGGACGGTGAATCCGGTGCGGACGACGAGTCCGGGTGAGGCAGCGGATGCCCCGGCGGTACCGGGGCCGCCACCCGCGCCCGGCCGACCGGCGAGGTACCCGAGGACGCGCGGGACCCGCGGGACCCGCACGCGAGGACGCCCGGGGCCGGTCCCGCAACGCCGTCGTACGGAGTCCTCAGGCATGGTTCCCCGTCCGGCGGATACGTTCCGACCATGCATCATCACGATCTCGTAGTGATCGGCGCGGGCACGGGCAACGCGCTCATCGACGACCGCTTCGCCCACCTGGACGTCGCGTTGATCTCCGAGGGCCCCTTCGGCGGGACCTGCCTGAACGCGGGCTGCATCCCCAGCAAGATGCTCGCCGCGACCGCGGACGTGGCCGACACCGTGCGCGACGCCGCCCGGCACGACGTGGACGCGGACCTCCGGACGGTGCGCTGGTCCGACGTCCGGCGGCGGGTATTCGGCCGGCTCGACGCGGCCTCCCGCGAAGGCGAGGAAGGCCGCCGCGACTCCTCCTTCGTGACCGTCCACCGCGGGCCGGCCCGCTTCACGGCGCGGCGCCGGCTGCGGGTCGACACCGCAAACGGGCCGGTGGAGGTGACGGGCGACCGGATCGTCGTCGCCGCGGGCGGGCGGCCCACCGTGCCACCGGTCGTCGCCGACTCCGGGCTGCCGTACGAGACCTCCGACACGATCATGCGGATCGCCTCGCCCCCGGAGCACCTGGCGGTGCTGGGCGGCGGGTACGTCGCCGCCGAACTCGCCCACGTCTTCCACTCCGCGGGCAGCCGGATCACGATCGTCGAGCAGCAGGACCGGCTGCTCACCCAGCAGGACGAGGCGGTCTCCGCGGCCTTCACCGACACGCTCCGCTCCCGCTACGACCTGCGGCTGGGCCGCGAGCTCACCCGGCTGGAGGGCGCCCCGGGCGCGCTGCGCCTGGTCCTGGACGACGGCACGGTGGTGGAGGCCGACGCCCTGCTGGTCGCGGTCGGACGTCGGCCCAACAGCGACCGCCTCGGCCTCGACCGGGCCGGCGTCGCCGTCGGCGACGACGGCCTGATCGTCGTGGACGAGCAGCTGCGCACCACCGCCGACGGCGTCTGGGCGATCGGCGACATCTCGACCGGGGTGCCGCTCAAGCACGTCGCCAACCGCGAGGCGAAGGTGGCGGCGCACAACCTGCTCCACCCCGACAGCCCGCGCACGATGTCCTACGACGTCGTGCCCTCCGCGGTCTTCACCCGGCCGCAGATCGCGCAGGTCGGCCTGACCGAGCAGGAGGCCCGCGCACGGGGCGTCGACTACGCGGTGGGGATCCACCGGTACGAGGACGTGGCGTACGGCTGGGCGCTGGAGGAGACCGACGGGTTCTGCAAGGTCCTCGCCGAGCGGTCCACCGGGCGCCTCCTCGGCGCCCACCTGATGGGGCCGCAGGCCGCCGCTCTCGTCCAGCCCCTGGTCCTCGCCATGGGCACCGGGCTGACCGTCGGCGAGGTCGTCCGGCGGTCGCTGTGGATCCACCCCGCCCTGACCGAGGTGGTCGAGAACGCGCTGCTCGCACTGCGGACGGAGGAGCGGTGAGGAGCACCGGGCCTCGGGACGGCGCGGGACGGCGCCTCAGGTGGTGACTGACGGTGGCCGGGGGCGGGGGCGGGCTCGGACGCCGGGTGCGCGGCACCGCGGAGGGCACGGAGGGCCCGGGGCCGGTCAGCGGTGCGGCCCGGTGGCCGCCGCGGGGGCGAAGGGCCCCTCCAGGGCGGCCCATTGCAGGAGCAGGATGGTCTTGCCGTCGGTGATGCGCCCGTCGCGGATCATGGCGAGGGCGTCGGCGAAGGGCAGTTCGAGCACGTCGATGTCCTCGCCGTCCTCCTCCAGTCCTCCGCCGTCGCCGGTGCGGTCGGCCGGGGTGTAGGGGGCGTAGAAGTGCAGGCGCTCGGTGACCGAGCCGGGGCTCATGTAGGCGTCGAGGACGTGGGTGAGCGGGCCGAGCGTGACCCCGAGTTCCTCGGCGCTCTCGCGCCGGACGGCGGCGAGCGGGTCGTCGCCGTCGAGCAGTCCGGCCGCGGCCTCGACGAGCATGCCGTCGGGGTGGTCGTTGACGTAGGCCGGGTAGCGGAACTGCCGGGTGAGCAGCACCTGTCCGCGCGCGGTGTCGTACGGCAGGACGACCGCGCCGTTGCCGCGGTCGTACGTCTCGCGCTGCTGGGTGACCCAGCGTCCGTCGCGGCGCCGGTAGTCGAAGGTGGTGCGGCGCAGCACGTGCCAGCCGCGGGAGGTGAGCTCCACGTCGCGGACCACGACACCGGGGTTGCGGTCGAGGTCGAGGCCGGCGCGGTCGAGGCCGGTGCGACCGCGGTGGTCGGGGGTGTCGATGCCGGGGCGGGTGGTCACGCGGCCTCCTGCGGGGTACGGCGCGGGATCCGGTGGACGGCGTGGGGGCCGGTGGGGCCGGACCGGTGGGGCCCGGCGATGGGGATGGGAATGGGCTTGTCGGTCATGGCGCGCTACGATACATGCAAAATCGTGCAAGAACAGGAGAGAACGCGGATGCTGGCTGCTGAACGGCGTGACCACCTGCTGGGCCTGCTCGCCCGCGAGGGCAAGATCGTCGCCAAGGACGTCGCCGCCGACCTGGGCATCTCCGAGGACAGCGTGCGGCGCGATCTCCGCGACCTCGCCGCCGAGGGGCTCTGCCACCGCGTCTACGGCGGGGCACTGCCCGTCTCCCCCGCCGTGGCGGACTACGCGGCCCGGAAGACCGTGACCCCCGACGGCAAGCAGAAGGTCGCGGCAGCGGCCGCCGCACTCGTCCGGCCCGGCAGCGCCCTGATCCTCGACGGCGGCACCACCGCCCTCGCCGTCGCCGGCATGCTCCCGCCGGAGCTGGCCTGCACCGTGATCACCCACAGCCCGACGATCGCGGTCGCGCTCCTCGACCGTCCGCACGCCGAGGTCTTCCTGCTCGGCGGCCGCGTCTTCAAGCACTCGGCCGTCGCCTGCGGTGCCGCCGCGGTGGAGGCCGCCCAGAACGTCTCGGCCGACCTCTGCCTGCTCGGCGTCACCGGCGTCCACCCGGAGGCGGGCCTCACCACCGGCGACGCCGAGGAGGCCGCGATGAAGCGCGCCTTGGCCGCGCGGGCCGCGGACACCTACATCCTCGCCTCGTCCGAGAAGATCGGCACGGCCTCGCGGTTCCGCGTCCTGCCCTGGGAGGAGATCAGCGGACTCGTCACCGACGCCGACCCCCACCACCCCGTCGTCGAGCGGCTCACGGCACGCGGCGTCGAGATCCTCACCGCCGGCTGAACACCCGGCCCGGGCCGACGACCGAGGCCGACGACCGGGGCCGGCACCCGAGCCCGACGCCCAGGCCCGACGCCCGTCACGCCACACCGCGCGCCGCCGCCACCCGGAGGCGTATGGTCCCGGTACGCGGGCCCGCACGGAGACCCGCGGCGCCCCGCCGGCCCCCGGATGCGTCGGCGGGGGCGATCGCGACGGCCGACAGGGGTGTCGGATGTCCGAACCGAACGGACCGCCGGACAGCGCCGCCCGGGCGGACCGGATCCTGGACGCAGCACTCGCCGACACCGTACGGCGTACCGGAGCGTCGGCCGGGATCGTCTACCTCCCGGACGCCGGGCACGGCGGCGACGCGGCGCTGCGACTGGTGGCCGTGTGCGGCATGCCGGCGGAGATCGTCGCACCGTGGAAGCACGTGCCCCTGGCGGCCGAACTGCCCGTGACGGACGCACTGCGCGACGGCGCGCTCGTCTGGGTCGGCTCGCAGGAGGAACTGGCGCGGCGCTACCCCAGGGCCGCCGCGGTCCTCCCGTACCGCTTCGCCCTGGCGGCCGCGCCCATGGACGGCGCGCGCGGACGCCACGGCGTCCTCCTGCTGCTGTGGCCCGCCGGCCGGCCCGGACACGCCGGTGCACGCGAGCGCGCACACCTCACGGCCGGCGCACGCCGCATCGCCCACCGCGTGGAGGAGGCGCCCGGGGCGGCGTCGCTGCCCGACCGGCCGCGCACCGTCCCCGCGGCCCGGCCCGGCCCGCCGCCGCGGTCCGCGGCGCACACGGCGGCCACGGACTTCGCGGAGCGGCTGCCCGGCGGCAGCCTGGCCCTCGACCTGGAGGGCCGCATCACCTTCATCACCAACGGGGCGGCCGACCTGCTCGGCCGCCCCGCGGACCAGCTCATGGGCCTGCGCCCCTGGCAGGCGCTGCCCTGGCTCGACGACCCGATCCACGAGGAGAAGTACCGGGCCGCCGTCATCAGCCGCGAACCGATCGCCTTCACCGCCCTCCACCCCTCGGGCACCCCGCTCGACGTCCGGCTCTTCCCCGACACCAGCGGCATCAGCGTCCGCATCACCCCGCGGCCCGGCGGCCGGCAGCCGCCGGACGCCGCCTCCGGCGACGACGGCTCCGAGGCCCGCCGGGCCCCTGCCACGGCGACCGCCACCGCCTCGTCGGCCGGACGCCTCTACCAGCTCGCCCACCTGGCCGCGGCCCTGACCGAGGCGGTGAGCGTCGCGGACGTCGCCGGCCTCGTCGCCGGGCAGGTGCTGCCCGCCTTCGGCGCCCAGGGGCTGGTGCTGTCGACCGCCGACGCCGGACGCCTCCGGATCACCGGCCACCACGGGTACCCCGCAGAAACGATCCGCCGCCTGGACGGACTGCCACTGGACACCACCCTCACCCCGGCCGGCCAGGTCATCGCCGACGGCACCCCCGCCTTCTTCCCCGACCCCGCCGACCTGGGCCGCCGCTACCCGCAGGCAGCGCGGCTCAGCGGGAAACAGGCCTGGGCGTTCCTCCCCCTGACCGTCTCCGGCACCCCGATCGGATGCTGCATCCTCTCCTACGAGCGTCCGCACGACTTCACCGCCGACGAACGCGCGGTCCTCACCTCCCTGGCCGGGCTGATCGCCCAGGCCGTCGACCGGGCCCGCCTCTACGACACCCAGCACGCCCTCGCCACCCACCTCCAGCAGGCGCTCCTCCCCCGCTCCCTCCCGCACGTCCCGGGCCTGCACGCCGCCTGCCGCTACCTGCCCGCCACCCACGGAGCCCAGATCGGCGGCGACTTCTACGACCTCATCCGCCTCGGCGACCGCACCGCAGCCGCCGTGATCGGCGACGTGCAGGGCCACGACGCCACCGCCGCCGCCCTCATGGGACAGGTCCGCACCGCCATCCACTCCCACGCCACCGCCGGCGCCACACCCGCCCAGGTGCTCACCCGCACCAACCGGGTCCTCGCCGACCTCGACCCCGACCTCCTCGTGTCCTGCCTCTACGCCCACCTCGACCTCGACGCCCGACGCCTCGACCTGGCCGGCGCCGGACACGTGCCACCCCTCATGGGACACGGCCGCAGCGCCGGCGTCCTCCCCGTGGAACCCGGCCCGCTCCTCGGCATCGACACCGCCGCCGCCTACCCCGGCACCACCGTGCCCCTGCCGCCGGGCACCCTGCTCGCCCTCTACACCGACGGCCTCGTGGAGCTCCCCGGCACTGACCTCCAGCACGCCACGACCGCGCTCACCGACTGCCTGACCGACCACCTCGCCGGCCACCTCGCCGACGGCCCGACAGCCGACTGCGACCAGGACCTCGACCGGCTGATCGACGACCTCGTGCACCGCAACTGGCCCGCCGGCCGGCACACCGACGACATCGCCCTCCTGCTGCTCCGCACCCACGACCACCCGTCCCCGTAGCCGCGCACCCGGGGCCGCGCACCCGGCCGGGGGCCGCGCGCTGCGGAGACCGGGCACCGGCCGCCGGGCCGCCGGATCGTTGATCACCCGCCCGGACGCGGCATAGGTTACGGCGCATGACGAGTCTTCGAATCGGCGTGATGTACGACCGCGACTGGGCCCCGGAAGGCTTGCCCGCATTCGCGCGCGAGGTCGAGGCCCTCGGGGTGGACGACCTCTGGGTGGTGGAGGACCTCGGGTGGAACGGCGGCGTGTCGGCGGCCGCCGTGGCGCTGGGAGCCACCGGACGGCTGCGGGTGGGCATCGGGATCACGCCCGCGCCGCTGCGCAGTCCCGCGTTGCTGGCGATGGAACTGGCGACGCTGGCACGGGTGTTCCCCGGTCGGCTCGTGGCCGGGATCGGGCACGGCGTGGCCGAGTGGATGGTCTCGGTCGGCGTCGCGCCGCGGTCGCCGCTCGCCCTGCTGGAGGAGACGATCGACGCGGTACGCGCGCTGCTGCGCGGGGAGTCGGTCGAGCTGAAGGGACGGGAGGTGCGCCTCGACGGCATCCGGCTGGTGCATCCGCCCGTCGAGCCGCCGCCGGTGATCGCGGGCGTGGTGCGGCCCCGCTCACTGCAACTGTCCGGGCGGGTCGCGGACGGCACGCTGATCGCCGAGGGCCACGGGCCGCGTGACGTGGAGAACGCGCGGGAGCTGATCCGCCAGGGCGGGGGCGACGACGCCCACAGCGTCACGGTCCTCGCCTTCTGCTGCGTCGGCGACGACGCCGAACAGGTCGCGCAGACCCTGCGGCCCAGCGTCGAGGGTCACGGCGCCTGGCTCGGCCGTCCGCCGGAGCAGGTGTTCACCGTCTCCGGCGGTGCCGCGGACGCGGCGGAGCGCATCCGCGAGCTGGCGGCGGCCGGGGCCGGAACGGTCGTGCTGCGGGTCGTCGGCCCCGAGCCCGTGCGGCAGCTCGGGACCGTACTGGACGCGCTCGCACGCCGGTGACCCCGCTCGGACGGTCGGCCCGGCCACCGTCCGTGGCATCGCCGGCCGGGCAGTCCCGAGGAGGTCCGGCAGGACGTGTCCTGTGCCGACCGGACGTGTCCGGAGGGAACCGGGGCCGGCCGGGGCGGCGTCCACTCCAGGACGACGCACACGATCGGTGGCGGGCGCGAAGGAGTTCGGAATGACCGGCACGGCCACCCGCTACCTGCATCTCGTCCGGCACGGCGAGGCGTTGCCGGACGAGAGCGGTCTCACGGAGAACGGCCGCCGGCAGGCGGTGCTGCTCGGCGAGAGACTCCGGGACGTCCCCTTCTCCGCCGTTCACCACGGTCCGCTGCCCCGGGCGGCGCAGACCGCGCGCCTGATCGGAGAACAGCTGAAGGACGTTCCCCTGCACGTCTCGGACGCTGCCGGCGACTACCTCCCCGATGTGCCGGAGAGAGGCGAACTCCCCCCGGAGTCATCCGACTTCCTGCTCCGCTTCCTCGACCGTTCCACGGCTGAGGAGCGCGAGCGAGGCCCGGTTCTCGCCCGTCAGGCGCTGGCCCGATTCACCGGGCCGGTGGACGGCGACGAGACTCGTCACGAACTGGTCGTCACCCACAACTTCCTGATCGGCTGGCTCGTCCGGCACGCCATGGACGCACCGAGGTGGCGCTGGATCGGCCTCAACCACTGCAACGCCGCTCTGACGGTGATCCGCTACGCGCCCGACCGGCCCTCCTCGGTCCTCTTCTACAACGACATGGGGCACCTGCCCACCGAACTGCGATGGACAGGATTCCCACCCGAGTTGTACGGCTGATCGCGTCAACTCGTCGTTGGTCGGCAGGTTCTGACGGTCAGTCCGGCGAGGCTCTCCGACTCGCCTCGCTGCCGGTGGGTCCGTAGCGGGCGGCTGCCGCGGGGCGGTTCGCCCCGCGGCAGCCACGACCGGGCCGGCAGTCGCCGGGCCGGCCCCTCGCCGTGCACGGCCGAGGTGCGGCTCGTTCTCAGGCCAGGGCGAACTTCTGGGCGCCGGAGCCGTTGCAGTCCCAGATCTGCAGCCGAGTGCCGTTCGCGGTGGCACCCGACGGCGAGTCGACGCACCGGCCGCTGGTCGGGTTCGACAGCGAGCCGTCGGTGTTGACGACCCAGTTCTGGTAGCCGCCGCCGTTGCACGTGGCCAGCTGGAGCTGCGTGCCGCCTGCGCTGTTGCCGCCGGCGATGTCCAGGCACTTGCCCAGCGTGCGCAGGGTCTGGCCGCTCCAGGTCCACTTCTGGTCGAGCGAGGTCGCCTGCTGGCAGTCCCAGAGCTGGACCGCGGCGCCGTCGCCGCCGGTGTCGGCACCCGCCACGTCCACGCACTTGCCGCCCGGACCGTAGATCGGGGTGCCGATGGCGAACTTCTGGGCGCCGGAGCCGTTGCAGTCCCAGATCTGCAGCCGGGTACCGTTCGCGGTGCCGCCGGACGGGGAGTCGACGCACCGGCCGCTGGCCGGGTTCCGCAGCGAGCCGTCGGCCTGCCGCACCCACGACTGGTAGCCGCCGCTGTTGCACGTGGCGAGTTGCAGCTTCGTACCTGCGGCACTGCTGCCGCCGGCGATGTCCAGGCACTTGCCGAGGGTCTGCAGGGTCTGGCCGCTCCAGGTCCAGTGCTGGTCCTTGGCCCCCGACTGGCAGTCCCACAGCTGCACCGCGGCGCCGTCGCCGCCGGCGTCGTCACCCGCCACGTCCACGCACCTGCCACCGGGGCCGGTGATCGACTGGCCCGTCACCGAACCGCCGCCGCCACCACCGGAGCCGGCACCCTTGTTGTACACGGCCACCGAGTCGATGATCAGCTTGCCGCCCGAGACCGTTGCCGCGTTCGGGCCCCCGCCGAAGGCGTCCGGGAAGCCGCCGCCGATCGCCAGGTCGTAGATGATGAAGAACGGGTGGTCGATCGCGTTGGCCCAGGTCGTCGCGTCCACCTGGTTGGCGTTGACGGTGTAGAAGTTGTTCCCGTCGAGGTAGAACCGGACCTGCTCCGGCGACACCGAGCGGTCGATCTCCGCCGCGTAGTCGTGGAAGCCGGTCTGACAGCCCGAACAGGCGCGCTCGCCCGAACCGATGCCGGTCGACTCGTTGCACGGACCACCCGGGTTCACCCCGCAGTGGATCGTGCTGAAGACGGAGCTGCGGCCGTTGATGTCCTCCATGATGTCGATCTCGCCGGACTTCGGCCAGGTCACACCGTCGCGCAGAGGTGCGCCGAGCATCCAGAACGCCGGCCAGTACCCCGCACCGTTGGCGGTGTTGACGTTCGGCTGCTGCAGGACGGACTCGATCCGCACGACTCCGCCCGCCGGGGCGCCGAAGCCCGCCGACTGGGTCTCCACGCGCCCGGAGGTCCATCCGCTCCGCGGGTCGGAACCGGAGTGCAGGGCCTGGAGCACCAGGTGCCCCTGGCCGTCGTAGTAGACGTTCGAGGTGCTGCTGGTCATGGTTTCGATCTCACCGGTGCCGAAGTTGCTGCCCGGCCCCGTGTCGTACTTCCACAGGCTCTGGTCGATGCCGGTCCCGGACGCACCGTTGAAGTCGTCGCTCCAGGTGAGCGAGAAGCCCGACGGCGTCGGAGGCACCGCCGCGTCGGCGCTCGCCGTCGCGACGACGGTGGCCGCCACCGTGACCGCGACCACGGGTATCAATGAGAGCGCTCTCTTCCACGCACGGCGACGTGGCCGTCCACTGAGAAATGTCATGCATGCAGCATGGCGATCGGCCATCCGTTCAACAAGAAGGTGAACACGTTCATCTTTCCGGGAACCCCCGCGAACGCACCCCGCACCTCACCCCTGACAGGGTGCAGGCTCACGCCCGTCAGAGCTCGTGACGGAGTGGTGAGTTGACTCTTCTGAGCCTGCGTCGACAGATGAAGGAGCAGGTCAGCGAGGCCAGGGCATCGTGGAGTCGGAGTCGGCGCCCCCCGCGGCCGGCGAGGCGCCCGGGCCGGTGGAACGGGGCGAAGGTGCGCTCCACGACGCAGCGCGGTCCGCCCGGTTCGTGGATGCCGTGGCGGCGCGGCCGGCCGCGGTCGACGCTGCCGTGGCAGCCCTGGCCCCCGCGCAGGGCTTGAGAGCGCTCCCGCGAACGGCCGACCGGATCGGCGACCGCGACCGGCGCAGTTGCAGTACGCGGTGCAACCCGGGGCAGCGACGGCAGGTCCGGGAACCAGCCGAGGGTTCGAGGTCGACGACGCGGACGGCGATCACGACCGCCACGTCCAGGTGCACTGTGAACTGCGGTACGACCGCCGCCGAGCTGCGGGCGCTCGGGCACTTCACGTCGCGGTTCTTCCACGACGGCGGGGACGGCCTCCCTCCGGTCGACGCGGAGCGGCGGGCCGGCCGTCGGCGGCAGGAACCTCGGGGCCGTCCCGGTCGTCCCCACGGTTGTCCGTCCGCATCCTTCCGGACCGTCCGCAGGCCGCCACCGCGCACTCCGACCTCGGTGGTCCGCCCGGCAGGCGCACCGGGCAGACTGTGTACGGAGCAGTAACGCGACCGAGAGGACCACGCATGATCACGCTGACGAAGGACGACGGCCCGGCGGACCTGGACGGGGTGACCCACCTGGCCGTGGGTGTGTCCTGGGATCCGACCGCGGGGAGCAGCGGCGGGCTGATGGGCAAGTTCCGGCAGAAGGTCGGCGCCGACCTCGACCTGATCGCCATCGCCATGCAGGGCCAGGATCCGGTCCGGATGGCAGGGCTGGACTCGCTGGACCCGCTGGGCAACGGCTCTCTCGTGCACAGCGGTGACAACCAGACGGGGCACGGGGACGGCGACGACGAGACGGTCACCGTCGACCTCGCCCGGGTGCCCGCCCACATCACCGCCATCGTCTTCGTCGCCGCCGCCTACAAGAAGCGCAGCGCCTTCCAGAACGCGCGCAACATCAGCTTCAAGGTGTACGACGCGACGGGCGGCAGCAGCCAGCAGGTCGCCGACATCTGGCCGAGTCTGCTCACCAGCGACAACGGCTGCGCCGTGGCCAAGGCCGTGCGGGTCGGCACCGGCTGGAAGCTCCAGGTGATCAACGAGACCGGCAAGATCAAGCAGGGCGACGAGCGGGACCTCATGCGCTTCGCCGTCAGCAAGTAGCGGGCGGCGTCGGGCCGGGAAGCCGGAACGCGGGCCGGAAGCGGGACGGTCCGGCGATCCCTCGTACCGGCAGCCTGCGACCGGGCGGCAGGCATCCGCCTCGGGCGGGCGCACGTCGCCCCCTCTCGGCGGACGGACCGATCCCGCCGTGCGAGGCTCTGCCCATGCCCGGCCCGAAGCGCTCCCGCACCCGGCTCGTCGCGGCGACCAGCGTCGCCGCGCTCACCGCACTCGCACCCGCCCTCGCCGGCTGTTCGGCGTCCGGACCGGCTGCCGACAGCGGTAGTCGGGACGGCCTCGTCACCGCGAAGGGCAGCCGCTTCGCGACCGCCGCCCCCGGCCACCGCCAGGACGCCCCGGACATTTCCGGCACCACCCTGGACGGACGCCCGATCCGCCTGTCGGACCACCGCGGCAAGGTGGTCGTCCTGAACCTGTGGGGCTCCTGGTGCAACCCCTGCCGCACCGAGGCGCCCGGGCTCCAGACGCTCTGGGAGAGGTACCGGGCGCAGGGCGTGCAGTTCTTCGGCATCGACACCAAGGACAACGACCCGGACAACGCCGTCGCGTTCGAGCGGAGCAAGGGCATCACGTTCCCGAGCGTCTACGACCAGGACGGCACCCAGGTCCTCAAGTTCCCCAAGGGAAGCATCAATCCGAAGTTCATCCCGTCCACCATCGTGGTCGACCGCGACGGCGGGCTCGCCGCCCGGGCGTTCGGCGCCCAGAGCGCCGACACCGTCGAGGCGATGATCAGGCCGGTCCTCGCGGAGCCGGCGCCCCGGCCGCAGGTGCCGTGATCCCTGCGGCCCCCTGGGGAGGGTGACGGCACGGGTCGGGCGTCCGAACCGCCCGTCGGGTCAGGCCAGTCGGGGCAGTCGGGCCACTCGGGCCGTGGCCGTGGCCGTGGCTGCGAGCGTGGGCGCCCCGGCGGTCACTGCGCGGCCGCCTCGCGGGCGATCCGGTCGAACTGGGCGCCCATCGCCTCGGAGAGGGCCTGTGCGGCGGAGAGCGGGCGGACCATGACGGTGAACTCGTCGATCCTGCCCTCGTCGTCGAAGTGCAGGAAGTCGCAGCCCTGGATCTCGCGGCCGGCGACGGTGGCGGTGAAGACGAAGGCGTGGTCACGCCCGTCGGGGTTCGCGATCTCGCGGATGTACGTGAAGTCCTCGAAGACCCGCAGCACGCCGCGGAGGATCGCCGCGGTGATCGCCTTGCCGGGGTACGGCTTGAACGCGACGGGGCTGGTGAAGACGACGTCGTCGGCGAGCAGCGCCGTCAGGGCGGCCTCGTCGCGGTCCTCGACGGCCTTGCGGAAGGCGTGCACGGGTCCTCCGAATACTCAATTAGTTGACTAGGTGATTCGGTGAGTATGCAGGCGCCCGGGACAGGTGTCCAGGGGAGCCGCAGCAGCACCGCCACCGGGCCGGTGACCAGGTGCTACGTTGGCGCGATGGCATTGCGCAACGCGGTGATGGCCGCCCTCCTGGAGGGCGAGGCGTCGGGGTACGACCTCGCCAAGGGCTTCGACGCCTCCGTCGCCAACTTCTGGACGGCGACGCCCCAGCAGCTCTACCGGGAGCTGGAGCGCATGGAGGGCGAGGGCCTCATCGAGGCGCGCGTGGTCGAGCAGGAACGGCGGCCCGCGAAGCGGCTGTTCTCCCTCACCGCGGCAGGCCGGGAGGCCGTCCGGGCCTACACGACCCGGCCGCCGTCGCGGCCCACCGCCATCCGCGACGAACTCCTGGTCAAGGTCCAGTCCGCCGACGCGGGCGACGCCGCGGCGGTCCGGGCCTCCGTCGCCGAACGGATCGACTGGGCCACCGTCAAACTCGCCCGCTACGAACGCCTCCGGGCGAAACTCCTCGACGGGCGCAGCGAGGAGCAGTACCTCGCCACCGCCGAGCGCGTCGGCCCGTACCTGACCCTGCTGCGCGGGATCGCGTTCGAGCAGGAGAACATCCGCTGGGGTGAGCTGGCGGCCCGGGTCCTCGGCGGGCGGGCGCAGGCCGGGTGAGGCCGCGCCGGCCGGCCCTGACCGTCCCCGTGGCGGCCTGGCAGGCGGGCGGCCACACACCGTCCGGGTACTCAGCGGGAGGTGAGTACATCCGCCCTGCCCCGCGGCCGGGGCCGACCGGGACGATTGCGCCATGCGCCGGAAGACACTGCATCTCGTTCCCCTCCTGCTGACGGTTCTCGTCGCGCTCGCGGCCTGGGCCGCCTGGCTGGGCTGGGACCAGCACCGTGACGTGCACCCCGACGGCTCGGAGACGGGCCCGTACGAGGCGTGGCAGGTGATCGGGCTGGTCCTGACCCTGCTGGTGTCCGTGTACTGGGCGGCGTCCCGGCGCCATGTCGCGAGCGCGGTGGTCGGCACCTCCGCCGGCCTGACCGCCGCCGTGCTCTACGACTGGTCGGACGACTCCAGCGGCCTCTACGTGGTCGGTGCGGGCATGGTCATGGTGGGCAGCCTCCTGGTGACCTCCGCCGTGGCCGGACTGATCGCCGCCGTCACACGGAACGGCCGGCGGGGAGAACCGGCACGGACCCGCGAGGCCTGACACCGCCGGACGCGGCCCGGACGCGGCCCGGACGCGGCCCGGACCGCACCGCCCGGGGCCGCTCGTGGCGCCCCGGCCGCGCCCGGCCCCGGCGCACCCGTCCGCAGACGAAAGAAGCCCGGCCGCCAAGGCGCCCGCCCCGGTCGGACCGCCGCCATAATCGCGGCACCCGGCCCGCGCATGCCCTTAAGATCACCACGACCTGCCCGGGCCGGCCGGAGCACGAGGGTCATGTTTCTTGGAGGGCGACACCGTGGGTGTCATCGTGGGTGGGATTCTTGCCGTGCTGGCCGTGCTGGTGTGGTGGGTCGTCAGGACGTACAACCGTCTGATTCGGCTGCGCAACCAGACGCAGGCGTCCTGGGCGCAGATCGACGTCCAGCTGAAGCGGCGGCACGAGCTCATACCGAACCTGGTCGAGGGTGCGCGCGGGTACGCCACGCACGAGCGGGCCACGTTCGAAGCCGTCGTCGCCGCCCGGGGAGTGGCCGTGGGCAGCGGCCCGGGCGTCACGGACAAGGCCGCTGCGGAGGACGTGCTGACCGCGTCCCTGGGCAGGCTGCTCGCCCTCGGCGAGAGCTACCCGCAGCTGAAGGCCGACCGGCACTTCGCCCTCCTGCAGGAGGAACTGACCTCCGCGGAGGACAAGACCGCCTACGCGCGGCAGTTCTACAACAGCGCCGTGCAGAGCTACCACACCGCCCTGGAGAGCTTCCCGGGGAACCTCGTGTCCCACCTCGGCGGCGCGCACGGCCGACGCGAGTACTTCGAGGCCGGCACCGCCGCGCAGGACGCGGCCCAGGTGAGGTTCGCGTGACCCTCGACGCCCAGTTCCACTGGGGCGGTGCCGCGCTGCTCGCGCTCTGGCTCGCCGCCTTCGGACTCTCCCTCGCGGCCACCCGCAACGGCGCCGTGCCCACCGGCCCCGCCACGCAGGAGTTCGGCCCCGAGCCGGAGCCGCCCGCCGTCGTCGCCCTGCTGGCCAACCGGTGGCGGTCCGTCGACCACGCCGCCGCGGCCACCCTCCTGGACCTCGCGGCCCGCGGCCTCCTCGAACTGCGGCAGCCCGCCGACGACCCGGCGCAGAGCACGGTGCACCTCACCGGCAAGGACGCCGCGGACCTCACCCCGTACGAGCGGCGGGTCCTCGACCGTGTCACCGAGCGGGCCGGCACCTCGGGCGCCCCGATCGGGGCGATCGCCTTCCGCGCCGAGGAACGCGCGAAGGCGTGGAACGGCGCGCTGCGTCAGGAGATCGTGGCCGAGGCCCGGCTGCGCGGGCTGTCGCGGTCCCGGTTCGGGCCCCTGCTCTCGGGCGCCCTGTTCCTCACCGCCTTCGGCCCCGGCGTGCTGTTCGCCCTGGGCGCCGTCACCGGCGGGCACAACGTCCGCGGCGCGGTCGCGGTCGGGATCATCCCGGCAGCCGCGCTGCTGTACGTACTGACCAGGGCGCTCGGCGAGCGGGCGACACCGCTCGGGCTCGAACGCGCCGGGCACTGGGCCGGGGTCCGGGCGTGGCTCGCGGCGCACGAGGACTTCGCCCCGCTGCCGCCCGCGGCCGTCACCGTCTGGGACCGCTACCTCGGCTACGGCGCCGCGCTCGGCGTCACCGGCCGGGCGGCACGTCTGCTGGGCTTCGACGCGGGCGACAAGCGCCGGGTCTGGTCCTCGTACGGCGGTGCCTGGCGCCCGGTCCGGATCCGCTACCCGCGCCTGCGTCCCGGCTTCGGCTCCACCACTCCGCAGTTGCTCCAACTCGCGGGCGCGGCGGCGCTGGTGGCCGTAGGACTGCTGCTGTTCGCGATCGTTCGGCAGCCCGACTGGGCGGTCACCGACGGCCCCGACCCGAGCCACTCACTGCGCCGCCCGGGGCTGCTGCTGTGCCTCGGCTGGGTGTTCATCGGCCTGCTCGCCCTCCTGCTGGCCGGCCGCTTCAGCCGCTGGACGCTGTTCCTGGCCTTCCTCGCGTTGATGCCCGGCAACTTCGCCAGCAGCAAGGGCTGGATGAGCGACGGCATGGAGCGGCCGGGGCCCCTGCCGGGCGAGACGGTCGCGATCGCCTGCTTCGGCGTGCTGACGGTCTACTACCTCGCCCTCGTCGTGTTGGAGCGGCGGGATCCGCACACTCTCACCGGCGAGGTGCTCCGCATGGAACCGCGCAAGCGCGAGGACGCGCCGCGCTTCCTGGCCCTGGACACCGGCGACGCGGACCGCACCGTCGCCTGGGCCCTGCCGGCCGGCGCACCGGAGGTCCTGCCCGGCAGCGTGGTGCGCCTCGCGGTGTCACCGGCCACCCGGGTGGTCAGGTCGGCGGAGTTCGTCACCGCCTGACCGCCTGACCGCCGGAGCGCCGGAGCGCCTGACCGCCTGAGTCTCCGGACGAAGGCCCGGGCTCCCGCCCCGTCGCACGTGCCGACGGGGCGGGAGCCCGGGCCTTCCGGCAGGGGCGGCCGAACCGCTGCCGCCCACCTGCCACCTGCCACCTGCCACCGGCTCGTCTACCACCGGCTCGCCTGCCGTCCGCCACTGGCCGCCTGGCGCCTGGCGCCTGGCGCTCGGGCCGTACCGGCCTGCGGTCAGCCCGCGGCGAGGAACTCGATCGTGTCGATCACCCGGTTCGAGAAGCCCCACTCGTTGTCGTACCAGGCGACCACCTTGACGTGCCGGCCGTCGACGCGGGTGAGCTCCGAGTCGAAGATCGACGAGGCCGGGTTGCCCGTGATGTCGGACGACACCAGCGGGTCCTCCGAGTACTCGAGGACACCCGCCAGCGGCCCCTGCGCCGCGGCACGGTAGGCCGCCAGCACCTCCTCGCGCGTCACCTCGCGGGCCACGGTCGTGTTGAGCTCGACGATCGACCCCACCGGTACCGGCACGCGGATCGAGTCGCCCGACAGCTTGCCGTCGAGGCCGGGCAGGACGAGGCCGATCGCCTTGGCCGCACCCGTCGTGGTCGGCACGATGTTGACCGCGGCGGCGCGGGCCCGGCGGGCGTCGCGGTGCGGGCCGTCCTGCAGGTTCTGCTCCTGCGTGTAGGCGTGCACCGTCGTCATGAAGCCGTGCTCGATGCCCGCGAGGTCGTCGAGCACCTTCGCCAGCGGCGCCAGCGCGTTGGTCGTGCACGAGGCGTTCGAGACGATCGTGTGCAGGTCCGGGTCGTACGCGTCGTTGTTCACCCCGAACGCGAGCGTCACGTCGGCGCCGTCCGCCGGCGCGCTGACGAGCACGCGCTTCGCGCCCGCGTCGAGGTGCGCCCGGGCGGCCTTGGCCGCCGTGAAGCGGCCGGTCGCCTCGACCACGATGTCGATCCCGAGTTCGGCCCACGGCAGCTGCGCCGGCTCCCGCTCGGCGAGCACGGCGATGCGGCGGCCGTCGACGACGAGGGTGGTCCCGTCGGTGGTCACCGGACGGCCCAGGCGGCCCGCCGTCGTGTCGTAGGCGAGGAGGCGGGCGAGCGCGGCGGGCTCCGTGAGGTCGTTCACGGCGACGACCTCCAGGTCGCTGTCGCGTTCGAGCAGGGCGCGGAGCACGTTGCGTCCGATGCGGCCGAATCCGTTGATGGCGATGCGAGTCATGAGTGGTGTCCCTTCGGGTTCTCCACCAGGTTCTCGCGCGGCACCCGCCGGTGACAGCGGCGTGATCGCCACGGTCCGAAAGGATCGCGCCACGCGGTCGCGGCCCGGTCCGGGGGCCCGCCTCGGGGGGCTACCTGCCCTGGGCGAAGGTGCGCCGGTACTCGCTCGGCGTGGTGTCGAGGATCTGCTGGAAGTGCAGCCGCAGGTTCGCGCCCGTGCCGAGACCGACGTCCGCGGCGATCTGCTCGACACCCCGCTGCGAACGTTCCAGCAGCTCACGCGCCATGTCGATCCTGGCCCGCATGACCCACTGCATCGGCGTGTACCCCGTGTCCTCGACGAACCGTCGCGAGAACGTGCGCGGCGACACCGCCGCGTGCCGCGCCAGCACGTCCAGACTGAGGGGCTCGCCCAGCCGGCGCAGCGCCCACTCCCGGGTGGCGGCGAACCGCTCGCCGAGCGACTCCGGCACGCTGCGCGGCACGTACTGCGCCTGGCCGCCGCTGCGGTAGGGCGCGGCGACCAGCCGCCGCGCCGCATGGTTCGACACCGACACCCCGAGGTCGGCCCGCAGGATGTGCAGGCACAGGTCGATGCCCGAAGCGGCGCCGGCCGACGTCAGCACGCTGCCCTCGTCGACGAACAGCACGTTCTCGTCGACCCTGACCCGCGGACGCTTCGCGGCCAGTGCCCGCGTGTAGTGCCAGTGCGTCGTCGCGCGCTTGCCGTCCAGCAGGCCCGTCGCGGCGAGCGCGAAGGCGCCCGTCGAGATCGCGGCGAGCCGCGCACCCCGCTCGTGCGCGGCGACGAGCGCGTCGAGGACGGCCTGCGGCGGGTCGTCACGGTCCGGGAACCGGTACCCGGGGATGAAGACGATGTCGGCCCAGGCCAGCGCGTCGAGCCCGTGGGCGACCGCGTACGACAGGCCGTCACCACCGGTCACCAGCCCCGGCGCCGCACCGCACACCCGCACCTCGTACGGCATGCTCGCGCGGGTCGTGAACACCTGCGCGGGGATCCCGACGTCCAACGGCTTCGCACCTTCGAGCACGAGGACGGCGACGTGATGCAGACGTGAGGCAGGCACGGGAGAAGCCTACGCGGCGCCCCCGGGGCCGCACCGGCACCGGGGACGGCGAGACCGCCGGCAGCGAGGGGAGGGCACCGGGTCAGACCCCGCACCCCCGCCGGAACACCCCACCGCCACCCCGTACTCCGGGATCCGGCCGGACGGCGGCAGGCTGTCCGGCCGTACGGAGGGGGACGGGCCGGAGTGGGTGCGGCGGCGGCAGGGACATGGATGCCGGGTGACCGGAAGGTCAACCGGAAACCCGGGCGGCCGATTCGGGCGCGGACCCGCGGGGCGAGGGGCGGTTCTGCGCTCCGATGCCCTGTCATACTGGCCGCGTAGGCGCCGTGGGGGGCGCTGCCCGAGAGAAGGCCGGTGGCTGCATGTCCCGATGGATCGTCCTGGCCGTCCCCGTCCAGGGCGTCTCGGACACCAACCGCGACGCGCGCATGGTCGCGGAGTTCGACGGCAGCGCGGAAGACGCGGCACAGGCCCTCCTGCATGCGGCGGGGACCTACGCGTACGGTCTCCGGACAGTGCGCCGCCGGGAGGTCTTCAAGTGCTCCGACGGGTCCTACCTCATCCGCATCCGTGGACGGCTGTCGACGTACGCCTATGTCATCCGGCTCGCCGAACTGGTCTCGGACACCGACGCACCGTCTGCGCCCGGATCCACCGTCTGAGGTCCGCGCCGCACTCCCGTGACCGCGGCCGGGCCACTCCCGACGCTCCGTGACGGGGCCCGGCCCGGTGGAGGTGACGGGCGTCCGGGCGGGAGGACGCCGTTCCCCGGGCCGGTCGGCCGCGTACACCACGTACACGACGAGCCAGGCACGTCCGATGCCCGGACCGGCTCGCCCGAACCACCGTCAACGGCCGGACGGCGCGGGACGGGTGTCGGCAGCCACGGCTAGGGTGCGGCGCATGCGCTCACTGATCGCCGCCGTCCGCACGCACCGGGCCGCAGCCGAATTCCTGGCCTGGCCGGGCGACTTCGAACTCGACCGGAGCGACCACGGCGAGGAGGTCCATCTCGCGTCCGGTGCGGCCCTGGAGGGCTTCGCCGGCGACGGCACCGGCGGCACGTTCTTCTTCTGCGGCACCGGCGGCGAGGAACGCCCGGTGCTCTACGCGGACTCGGAGGGGCAGGCGGCACTGGTCGCCATCGGCCTGGCCGAGCTCCTGCAGCTCCTGCTGGCCGCCCCGTGGTGGCGCGACTGCCAGGCCTTCACCGGCGAGGAGAGCGACGAACTCGCCGAGGAGTACCTCCAGGACATGCCCGACCTCGCGGAGCGGCGGGAGCGCGCCGCCGCCGCGCTGGGCCTCGACGTGCCGACCGCCGCCTCGGCGCTGGCCCGCCTGCACGAGGTCGCGACCGGCCCCGGCCGGGAGGTCGTCCTCGTCTTCACTCCCGAGGGCAACCCGTACGACCCACTGATCGAGGCCTGACCGGCCCTTCTGCCGTCCGGGCCGCGCCCGGTCCCACCACGGACACCGCCCGCCGACACCCGGCGTGCGGGCGTCCGGCGTGCGGCGGTGCCGATCCGGCCGGTGCCGTCAGCTCGCGGCGGGCACCGCCGACGCGGTCTCCCAGGCGAAGCCGTCCAGGTCGGTGAAGGGCCCGCCGGTGCCGCCGATCGCGAGTCGGTGCGATCCGGTGCCGTCCGGGGAGACGCCGAGATCCTTGGCGAGGGCGCGCCGCCGGTACAGCGCCAGCTTGACGGGGCCCGACCCGGCGGCGAACTCGACGTACATGCGGCTGAAGCTCTTCGCCACGGCGAGGCCCTGCTCGACGTAGAACCGCTTGCTCGCGGCGATGTCCGCGACGCCCAGCAGGAGCACGATCTCGTCGATGTTCCGGGTGGCCGGACCGGTGTCCTTCTTCGCCGAGGTCGCCACCTTCCAGATCGCGCCGTCCGGGGCCTGCACGACACCGCCGTAGCCCCAGAGCGACTTCGCGGCGGGCTTCAGCGGCGTGGCACCGGCCTCGACGGCGGCGTCGACCAGGCTGTCGACGTCCGCCGGCTGCGACACCGTGAGCGCCAGCGTGAACCCGCGGAAACCGGTGGTGGGGGCCTCCGAGGCCCGCACGCGGATCTGCGTGTCCAGGCCGAAGGCGGAGGTGTAGAAGTGGTGCGCGGCCGCGGGGTCGGCCACGTCGAGGGTGACGGATTCGATGGATGCCATGCCCCTCACGCTAGGTGCGGCCCGGCGGCCGGCGCTTCTCGAATCCTGATCGATGCTGCCGCCGGGGACCGGACCGGTCGGTGCGCGAGACGGCACGGCGGCACCCCCGCCGAGACTGCTCGCACGACCGGACACGCCTTCACCCCGGCCCTCGGCCGGTTCGCCCCCACCCGCTTCCGGGGTCCGCGGTGCCGCAGCGGGATATCCGTTGCTCCCGCCTGCGGTGACCTGCGATGATCCTGCGCCGTGAGTCTCTTGCTGATCGTCGTCCTGGTGGGCCTCGCCCCTTCGCTGATCCGTTCCTACCGCAGGTCGCAGGCCGTCGACTGGGCCAGGTCCCGCTTCGACCCCGCCGCGTACGGCCTGGTGGCGACCGCCATGCTCGACCCGCGGCGCACGTCCGGGCGGCGGGCGACGACTGGGACGAACGCTGGTCGAGGCTGGAACTGCTCGCCGAGATAGCGCAGGAGGACGACGCCTGGCTGACGGCCTGGCGCACCGCCGAACCGGGCGACTGCGACGCCGCGACCCTGGAGGCCAAGCACCTGGTCCACCAGGCCTGGGCGATCCGCGGCCGGGCGTACGCGCACGAGGTGCCGCCCCAGAACATGGAGAAGTTCCGTCAGTTGCTCCCGGCGGCGATCGAGGCGGCGCACCGCGCCTCGCTCCTGGCACCGGACAACCCGGCGCCGTGGGTGGTCATGGTCACCGCGGCGCGCGGCGCCCAGTACGCCCCGGACCGGTTCCGGCCGCTCTGGGACGGCCTGGTCGCCCGCGCCCCGTGCCACTACGAGGGGCACTGGCAGGGCATGCAGTACTGGTGCGCCAAGTGGTTCGGCTCGAACCGGAAGATGATGGCCTTCGCCCGGCGCGCCATGGACAAGGCTCCGGTCGGCAGCCCGCTCGCCGGCATCTACGTGCACGCGCTGTCCGAACTCACCACGCGCAGCGGCGCCCGTGCGTTCCCCGTCAGCTGGGCGGCCAAGCGGCGACTGAAGGCGGTCGCGGCCTCGCTCGCCACCGTGCCGGCGGAGGACCCGCGCCTGCCCGTCCTGCGGCACGTACTCGCCGGCCACCTGGACCGGGCCGGACTGTCCACGGACGCCCTGGAGCAGTTCCGGCTGATCGGACGCTGGTGCGGCTCCGGCCCCTGGACGGACCGGGGCAACCCCGTGGCGGCGTTCGACCTCGCCCGCGGCGTCGCCGTGCGGCTCTCCCGGGCGAAGCCCCTGCCGGAGGGGATGCGGAACACCAAGGACATGGTCCACCACCACGGATGACGGACCCGCCGCCCCGGAGCTGCCACTGACGCCACGGCGGCCGCCACGCCGCCGCGCCGCCGCGCATCACCGCACGGCACCGGGGTGGCGGGGCCCCCTCCGTGGGCCGCTACGGCCGGGCGGTGGGCCGCCGGGACGCACCCGGCGGCCGTCCCGTGGACGCGCCCGACGACCACGGAACGGCGCAGGTACGATCTGCCCTCCTGAACGATCTACAGGAGGTTCCCGCATGATCCAGCGGTTCGGCACGGGCGCGCGTATGAGCGAGGCCGTGGTGCACAACGGCACGGTGTACCTGGCGGGACAGGTCGCCGGCGACATCACCCAGGACGTCGAGGGCCAGACGAAGCAGGTCCTCGCCGGCATCGACGCCCTGCTGGCGGAGGCCGGCAGCGACAAGACCAAGGTGCTCCGCGCGGAGATCTTCCTCGCCGACATCAAGGACTTCGCCGCGATGAACTCCGCCTGGGACACCTGGGTGCCCGCCGGCGCCACGCCCGCGCGCGCGACCGTCGAGGCCCAGCTCTACCGTCCCGAGGTGCGCGTCGAGATCATCGTGACCGCCGCGGTCTGACCCCCTGTGGGCTGACCCGCCGCGGTCTGATCCGCCTCGACCCGCGTCCGGTCGCACGGACGACCCCGACACCCGACCCCGGAGCGAGAACGCCGACGGCGGACAGGGCTGCGAAGGACCGCAGCCGTGCCCCCGGGGTCGGGGCGGACGCCCGTCGCCGGCCTGCCGTGCCCCCCTGCCGTCGGCTCGGCGAGTCCGGCCCGGCGGTCAGTGGCAGCCGTGGCGGGCCGATCCCGGCGGCGCGGCGGTGGGTCCGGTGGCGGGGCTCAGGGGGCGACCGGCGCCGCGGGCTCGCCCTTGTGGTCGAGGACCAGCTTCAGCAGTGCCGCGTTGTGGCCGAGCAGCCAGTACGTGCCGCCGGCGAGCTCGACCGGGTGCGAGTATCCGAGCCGGGCCTGCGTCGCGTTCTGCTGGACGCGGCCCTGCGGGAAACTCGCCGTGCCGTCGGTGAGGGGCTGGATCTGCAGTCCCTTGCCGCGGCCGCGCCAGGCGAGTGCCGTGCCGCCGTCGGGGGTGCGCTGCAGCAGCAGGTAGCCGAGGGTCTGGCTGCCGTCGCGCGTGCCGAAGGCGGGCAGGCAGAGCCGGATGCCCGAGGCGAGCCGTGCCGCGTCCGCCTCGGGGGTCCGGGCGGCGGCCAGGCCGGTGGCGGCGACGAGCTTCGCCGCCCAGCCCCGGTACACGGCGGAGGTCGCCTGCGCCCCCTCGACGCCGGGGTGGAACGAGGTCGGGAGCACCGCCTTGACCAGCGCTTCCAGCAGGTACCACACGACGAAGCCCACCAGGCCCAGCACGGGACCCCCGACCGCCAGGCCGGTGAAGACCAGGACCAGCGCCAGCGCGATGGACACGCACAGGTGGACTGCCAGGCGGACGTTCACGTCACTCCCAGGACAACGGATCACGACAACGGATCACACGGTCGATCGCCTCACGAACGATCGCGCAGACCCTAGCGCCCCGTGACTGCCGGGCGACAGGGGGTCCACCGTGCGGGCAGGGGCGGCGGTCCCGCGGCGGAGGCGGTCGACGGCGCGGGGCGTCCGCCGTCCGTGGGCGGGGCTCCGAGGTCGGTACTGTGGTCGAACGAATCGTCGGGAGGCACCGTCCACATGGCCAAGATCCCTGCCGCGCAGCGCGCCGCCGCGCGGCCGCCCCTGCTGCAGCTGACCGGCGTGAGCCGCTCGTACGGCGACCGGGAGGTGCTGCACCCGGTGGACCTGAAGCTCGCCGCCGGCGAGTGCGTGGCGCTGCTCGGGCACAACGGGTCCGGCAAGTCGACCCTGCTGCGGGTCGCGGCCGGGCGCGACCTGCCGACCCGGGGCACCGTCCGGTTCGACGGACTCCCGATGGACGAGAACGATCCGCGGATCCGGGCGAGGGTCGCGGTCGTCGGCGACACGGTCACCTGCTACCCGGACCTCACGGTGCGCGAGCACCTCCTGCTGGTCGCGGTCGCGCACGGTGTCGCCGACGCGCCCGCGTGGGTCCAGCAGGTGCTGGACGACCGGTTGCTGGCCGAGCGGGCCGACGCGCTGCCGTCCGCGCTCTCCTCCGGGCAGATGCAGGCGCTGCTCCTGGCCTGCGCCCTCGTCCGGCCCCGCGATCTGCTGCTGTTGGACGAGCCCGAGCAGCGCCTCGACCCCGACGCGCGGCGGCGGCTGGCGGAGCTCCTCCAGGCCGAGCTCGCGGACGGTGTGGCGGTGCTGCTGGTCACCCACCACACCGATCTCGCGCGGGAGGTCGCGCACCGGGTGGTGGTGCTGGAGGACGGCCGGATCGTCCGGCAGGGCGCCCCGGGCAAGGTCCTGGCGGCCGAGGCCGCGGGCCGCACCACCGGACGCGGACCTGCTGCACCGGCCGGCGCCCGGTGAGCGGCTCGGAGACGGTGGCCGCCCCGGCCACCACGGCCGACCCGCAGCTCGCCGCGGACGAGGCCGAGACGGCGGCCGCCGCACCCGGCCCGACGGAGGACGGCCCGACGGACGACGCGACGGACGGCGACGCGACGCCCGACGACTGGACCGCCGACGACGACTGGACCGACGAGGCGCTGGCCCTGCTGCACGCCCTGCGGACCCCGCACCGGCGCAACCGGGCCAAGCAGATCGGCTTCGCGGCCTACTGCGCCGTGCTCATCCTGGTCATCTGGGGAGGCGTCCCGAGCCTCGGCCTGTTCCTGCAGGCTTCCATGGGCGCCGACTACACCGGTCACGGCCCCGCCCTGCTGGCCGCCATGCCGAGCGGCATCGCCGCCCTCGGGCTGGCCACCCTGCTGCTCGCCGTCCGCGACGGGCTCTGGCGCGGGCCGGTCGTGCCGCCGCGGGCCACGACGGACTGGCTGCTCGCGCACCCGGTCCGTCCGCGCCCGGTGCTGCGGCCCTGGTTCTGGCTGTCGTGCGGGCTCGCCCTGGTGCCCGGCCTCCTCATGGCCGTCGGCGGGATGGTCACCCTCGGTCTGACCGTACGGGCCGGGCTGCTCGCGGCCCTCGGCTGGTGCCTGGTCGGCGGGGTGTGTCTGCCGCTGCTCGGCGTCAGCGCCGCACTGCTGGTGCAGCGGAGCGACCGGGCCGCCCGCTGGGTTCGCCGGCTCACCCCGTACGCCTCGGTGCTGATCCTGGCCCTCGCCGCGCAGAGCGCGCTCGCCGCCACGGGGCACTCCGTGCACGGGCTGGAGCAGGTGGAGCTGTGGTCGGGCCCGTGGGGGTGGGCGGGGATCGCCGCACTGGCCCCGACGCCCGCCGCCGTCCCCGGTGCCTGGGCGGCCGCCGCCCTGCTGCTCGTGCCGACCGCGGTGTGCCTCGTCCTCGCCGACCGGGCCGCCTCCACCGTGTCGCTGACCCTGCTGCGCGAGCGGGCCCGCACCGCGGCCGGTGTCCTCGCAGCCCTGCGGACGGTCGAGCTCCGCGCCGCACGGCTGGCCGTGAACTCCGCCTCCGGCGGCAGCCGGCAGTTCAGGGTCCGGCTGCCGGCCCCCCGCCGGGCGTGGCTGGTCGTGTACTGGCGGGACGCGCTCGCGCTGCTCCGCTCACCCGCACGGCTCGGCCGCTCGGTGCTGCTCACCGTGCCGGCGCTGCTCTGCGCGGTACCGGCCCACGGGACGCGGGGCGTGCTGTCCTGGGCGATCACGGCCGTCGCCCTGCTCTTCGGCTACCTGGCCGTGGCGCAGCTGCTGGAACCGGCCCGGATCGAGACGGACGACGTACGCCGGGCGTCCTGGTCGCCCTACCCGTTCGCCGGGCTCATGCTGCGCCACGCGGTCGTCCCCACCGTGCTCGGCGTGCTGCTGGGCACGGCCGGCGCCGTCGCGGCGGTGCTGTCCGGCGCCGGACCGACCGTATGGCTCGCGCCCCTCGTGGTGCCGGCGCTGGTCGGCGCCGGTCTCGTGAACGCCTGCCGGGGCGCGGCCCGGCGCGACCTGCTCTTCCGGCCGGCGCAGGCCGCCGGCGGCGGGACGGGAATCATCGCCTTCGCCGGCTGGTACGCGGCGGGTCCGGCCGTGGCCCTTCCCTTCCTGGCGCTGCCGCTCTCCGAGTGCCTGCGCACCGGGGCCGCGGCTCCCTTCGGCCGGACGGCCGCGGTGGGCGCCGCACTGGCCGCCGTCCTGCTCCGGTGGGCGTGGTCGCGGGCGGGCAAACTGCCCCGGCAGACCCGGCCGGGCGGGGCCGCCTGACAGCCGGACCTGCACAGCCCGCCCAGCCCCGGCCGCAACCCCGGCCGCGACCCCGACCGGGGGCCGTGGCCGGGGTTGCGGCCGTCGGGCCCGCGAAGGGTGGGAGGCTCCGGCCGGGCAGGTGCACGGCGCGTGGGCGGGTCCGCGGACACCCCCTACCCGGGTAGGGGGCCGGAGACGGCTCCCCGGTGTGACGATCTGCGGGGTGCGGAGACCTAGCGTCGGTGTGACAAGGCCGAGCCCTCCGAAGGAGACGTTCCGATGGCACTCACACCCCCGCTCGCACCCCCGTCGGCCCCGTCGGCCCCGTCGGCCCCGTCGGCCCCGTCGGCCCCGTCGCCGGGACGGTCGATCACCGACCGGCTGCTCGGCTGCTACACCTGGCGGCCCTCCGCCTACGCCCTGGCCGCCCTGCCGGTGGGCCTGGTGTCGCTCCTGGCGGCGTTCGCCGGTCGCTCCGGGCCCGCCTTCGGGCTCCAGCGCGGCCTGGCGGTCCGGCTCCTGGCCGCCCCGGTCGCCCGGCTGCCCCGCCGACGGCTCGTACGGGCCCTGGCGCACGGCGTCCTCGCCCTGCCGCTGCAGTTGTTCACCGCCGCCCTCACCGGGGTGCTGTGGGCGGACTTCCTGGTCCGCGGCCTCTGCTACCCGCTGGCGGAGTGGGGCCAGGACGTTTCCGCGTCCTGGGGCGGCCCCACCATGGCGGGCGCGTGGGCCGCGCACTTCGGGGTCGGCCTGCTCACCCTGGCGGTCCTGCTGCCGCTCGTCCGGCTGCTCACCGCCGGCCAGCGCCGCCTCGCGGTCCGCCTGCTGGGCGCCGGACCGGAGGTCTGAGCCATCACTGCCCTAGCGTGGCCGACGATGAACACCGAACCTGCCCGGCGGCTGCGGGCCGCGGCGCTGCCCGCCTCCGTCCTCGCGCTGACCGGCCTGGGCTGGGCCGACCTGAGCCAGCACTACGCCCTCGACGCCGGAACCGCCCTCGCCCTGGGCCTCGCCCGCGCGCTGCCGCTGCTGTGGGTCCGTACCCGTCCGCTGCTCGCCTACGGGGTGTCGCTGGCGGCGTCCGTGCTCACCGCCGTGCTCGCCCGGCCGGTCTCCGCGGCCGAGCCGTGGCCGATGACGGTGACCGGCCTGGCCGCGGCGGTCGCGCTGCTCGTCATGGGCGGGAGCCGGCTCCCGCGGCGCACCTGCACCGCGATGGGCCTGGCCCTGCCGTTCGTCACCGCCGTCCTGCTCGCCGCGCTGCCCGGACGCGGCAGCTGGTCCGGCCTGGTGACCGTCGTGATCGCCACGGCGCTGGCCCTGGTCGCGGCCGAGGTGCTGCGCGACCGCTCGCTGACCCGCACCCGGCTCGCCGAGCAGGAGCGCATCAGCGAGACCGAACGGACCCGCCGCGCGCTGCTGGAGGAGCGTGCCAGGATCGGCCGCGAACTGCACGACGTGGTGGCCCACCACATGTCGCTGATCGCCGTCCGCGCGGAGACCGCGCCCTATCGCCTGCCGGACTGCTCGGCCGAGGTGCACGCGGAGTTCCGGGCCGTCAGCGGTGCCGCCCGGGACGCCCTGACCGACATGCGGCGGCTGCTCGGCCTGCTCCGCGGCGACGAGGCGGCGGCCAGGGTTCCCCAGCCGGAGCTGGACCGGCTCCCCGCACTGGTCCTGGAGGCCGGCCCCGGCGTCGGCCTGGAGGTGGTCGGCGAGCTCGGCGACGTCCCCGCGACGGTCGGCGTCTGCGCGTACCGGATCGTCCAGGAGTCGCTGTCGAACGCCCGGCGCCACGCCCACGGCGCCGCGGTGGACGTCCGGTTGCACCGGACCGCCGCCTCGCTGCGGATCACCGTCCGCAACGGCCCGGGCCCCGGGCGGGCGCCCGCCACCGGCGGCCGCGGCGGCACGCAGCACGGTACGGAAGGCGCCACGCGGGACGGGCCGGGCGACGGCACCGCGTACGGCAGGGCGGACGACGGCGGGTACGGCAGCGGGGACGGAACGGGGAACGGCAGCGGCAGCGGCGGCAGCGGCAGCGGCAGCGGGCATGGTCTGATGGGCATGCGGGAGCGGGCCGCCGTGCTCGGCGGCGGGTTCTCGGCCGTCGCCGGACCCGACGGCGGGTTCACCGTGACGGCCGACCTGCCGCTGCCGGCGAAGTGACCACGGGGGAACCATGAGCACGAGCATCCTGATCGTCGACGACCAGGCCATGGTCCGCCAGGGTTTCGGCGCCCTGCTCGACGCACACCCGGGCCTGCACGTGGTGGGTGACGCCGCCGACGGCGCCGCCGCGCTGGAGGCCGCCGCCCGACTCGACCCGGACGTCGTCGTGATGGACGTCCGGATGCCGGTGATGGACGGCCTGGAGGCGACCCGCCGCCTGCTCCGGGGCCCCGGCGACCGCCCCAGGGTGCTCGTGCTGACCACCTTCGACCTGGACGACTACGTCTACGAGGCGCTGCGGGCCGGCGCCAGCGGCTTCCTGCTGAAGGACGCGCCCGCCGAGGAACTGGTCCACGCCGTCCGGGTGGTGGCCGCGGGTGACGCCCTGCTCGCCCCGTCCGTGACGCGTCGCCTCATCGCGGACTTCGCCTCCCGGCGCCCGGCCGCCCCGCGCGGCGGACCGGCCCGGCAGCTCGCCGGCCTGACACCCCGTGAGACCGAGGTGCTGGAGCTGATCGCCCGGGGCCTCTCCAACGCCGAGATCGCCCGGGCGCTCGTCGTCGTCGAACAGACCGTCAAGACCCACGTCAGCCGGGTGCTCGCGAAGCTCGGTCTGCGTGACCGCGCGCAGGCCGTGGTCTTCGCCTACGAGTCCGGCCTCGTCACCCCGGGAGCCCGGAACCCGGCGTGACCCACCTCGCCCGGACGCGCCGGGCGGCTTCGCGCGCGGGCACGGACGCCCGGCACGGACGCCGACACGAGGGTCAGGCGCCGAGGGTCAGGCGCCCGCGGTGACCGCCCTGAGCCCGGCCAGCGACTCCTCGACCAGCTGCGACAGATCCTTCACCCCGGGCCAATCCCCCGACTCCGGCCCGTCCGACCCGTCCGCCCGCTCCGGCTGATCCGGCCCGTCCGCCCGCTCAGGCTGATCCGGCTGGTCGACCCATCGCCGGAACGCGATCTTGAAGACGGCGATGCCCGCCTCCGCGGCCAGGCTCGCCGGGACCTCGTCGACACCCCGCTGCCGCAGCGCGCCGGCGAGTGCGGCGGCCAGCCTGGCGAGTTTGATCAGCTCGCGTTCCTGCAGCTCCGCGTTGGCGTCGATCACGGACTGGCGGCGGCGGGCGAGCGGCGCGCGTTCCTGGAGTACGGCTGCGGCTGCCGCGAGGGCCGCCGACACGGCCTCCATCGGGGTGGCGGCCCCGGGGGCGCGGGTGGCGGCGTCGACCATGCCCTCCTGCAGCAGGGCGGAACCCGCGAAGAGCACCTCGCGCTTGTCCGCGAAGTGCCGGAAGAACGTCCGCTCCGTCAGCCCCGCCCGTTCGGCGATCTCCGCCACCGAGGTTCGCTCGAAGCCGCGCTCGACGTAGAGGTCCAGTGCCGCTCGTTCGAGCCTGCCGCGTGCGTCCGGCTCCCATCGACCCATGCCCGGCATCGTACCCGACGACAGTGGCTGCCATCACGTGACGACAGCCGCTGACATCAGGTGTACGGTGGCGATGACAGTAACTGACATCGCCCGGTCGCCACGCCCGCATCCCGGGCGAGGACGACCGGCCGACGCTGGAGGCTTTCTCATGCGCGTTTTCGTCACCGGGGCATCCGGATGGATCGGCTCCGCCCTCGTCCCCGAACTCATCGGGGCGGGCCACCGGGTCACCGGGCTCGCCCGCTCGGACGCCTCGGCCGCCGCCCTCACGGCGGCCGGGGCCGAGGTGGTGCGGGGCACCCTCGACGACCTCGACCTCCTCCGCGACGCGGCAGCCGCCTCGGACGGGGTGATCCACCTCGCGTTCAAGCACGACATCGCCTTCACCGGCGGATTCCAGGACGCCGCCGACGCGGACCGCCGCGCCGTCGAGACGTTCGGCGACGCCCTCGCGGGTTCCGGCCGGCCCCTCGTCATCGCCGCCGGCCTCCTCGGACTCGTCCCGGGCCGGGTGAGCACCGAGACGGACGGCCGCACGGCCGACTCGCAGCCCGACCACCTGGGCGGCGGCCCGAGCACCCGGATGGGCACCGCCCACCTGACCCTCGCGCTCGCGGACCGGAACGTCCGGTCGGCCGTCGTCCGGCTCCCCCCGACCGTGCACGGCGAGGGCGACCACGGATTCATGGCCGCCCTCGTCGCCGTCGCCCGCGACAAGGGCGTCTCCGGCTACGTCGGCGACGGCGCCCAGCGCTGGCCCGCCGCGCACCGCATCGACGCCGCGCACCTCTTCCGGCTCGCGCTGGAAGGCGCACCGGCCGGCTCGGTCCTCCACGCGACCGCCGACCCGGGCGTGCCGCTCAGCACCGTCGCCGAGGTCATCGGCCGCCACCTCGGTCTGCCGACGCGATCCGTGGCCCCCGACGAGGCAGGCGCGCACTTCACCTGGCTGGCGGGGCTCATCGCCCTCGACAGCCCCGCCTCCGCCGAACTCACCCGCGAACTCCTCGGCTGGCAGCCGACACAGCCGGGCCTGATCGAGGACCTGGAGAAGGGCCACTACTTCCGGACCGCCGGCCGGTAGCGCCGCACCGGGCTGCCGCCGCCACGACCTGCGGATGCGGGTCAGAGGCCGCCGAGGCCGGGTGAGTCGAGGTCGTACTCCTCCCGCGGCGGCTCCGGAGCGCGGGGCGGGCCGGGGGGCGCCGGCACGGGTGCCAGGGGGTGGTCCCCCGGCAGGACGTGCGCCCCGTACAGGGCCACCCTGCGCGGCAGTTCGGCGTCGGCGGGCAGCGGCGCGGCCGCCGCGGCCCGGCGTGCGGCCTCGCCGGCCGCAGTGACGCCGCCCCTCATGGGCGGCCGGCGGTCCTGCAGGACGGGAACGACGACGAGCACGCCGACCTGCGCGGCCGGCAGCAGCCAGGCGTCGCAGACGACCGCGAGGGCGGACCCGGCTGCCAGGAGGGCGGCCACGGCGGCGTTGCGCCGACGGCGGGCGCGGGCCTGTGCCGCCCTCCGGGCCACGGCGGCGGGTGCGCGGGACGGCACGCCGTCCGGCAGGCCCCACTCGCACAGCAGGCCGTCGGCGACGAGCCGGTCACGCAGGCGCGCCATGCACGGCACGTGCTCCTCGTGCCAGAAGAGGCGGGTGGTGACGGTGCCCTCCTCGCCGCCGATCTCGTGGAGGAGGGTGGCCTCGACGTCGTCGCGGGGCACCGGGTCGAGGACACGGAGCCGGAGCACGCCGTACTCCTTGCCGGTCACGGCGAGGCGCCCTTCGGCGTGCATCCGTACCAGCGCGGCCGCCGGCACCCGCAGGGAGCGCAGCACCGACGAGGCGAGGTAGGCCAGTTCGTACAGGTCCAGGCTCGCGGTGACGGGCCGCGGGGGGCCCGCGGTGGCGGCGAGCGCCTGCCGGGCGCGGGTCTCCGCCCGGTCGGCGACCGTCAGCACGGTGGCCGACAGCACCGTCAGCACGGCACCGGCCGCCGCGCACGGCACACTTCCGATCGGGTCCATGCGTCTCCCCCGCCGCCGGTGACGCCCGACCCGTACCCCGGGGGCGACCCGCACACACCGTCCGCGGCCCGTCCGCACCGCGTGCCGCGCCGGACCGGACGCCCACCACCGGCCACCACCGGCCACCACCGGCCACCACCGGCCACCGGGGAGCGGTCGGCGGCCGGCGGCCGGTGAAGTGGCTGTCCGGATAGTGCTCTTGTGGGGCGGGCGCGGTGAATGACACGCTCCGGCTGTGATCACCCCTGACACGGCGTCACTGCCCGGCGGCTGGTGGCTGCGGGCCGTCGCCCCGGCCGCGCGGACCGCCGGTGGTCCTCCGGCGTGGGCGGGCTTCGTCGAGGAGGTCGTGGCGCACGGTGCGCCGCCGGCCCTTCCGGACGGCGCGTTACCGGGCCTCACCGGCTTCACGGCGCTGATGGAGCCGTTCGCGCGGCACGCGGCGCGGCGGCTGCCCGACCTCGGTCCGGTCTCCGCCTCCGTCCGGGAGTCGTGGACCGCGCGCCTGGCGGAGCGGCTGGCCGCGACGGCGGCCCGGGCCCTGGTGCTGGAGCTGCACACGGCGGGGGCGGCCGGCCGGCTCGACGGCGGGACGCCCGCGCTGCGTTTCCGTTCGTTCCTGCAGGCGTCCTCGCAACGGGCCGGCCGGGTCGGATTGTTCACGCACCATCCGGTGCTGGGGAGGCTGGTCGGGCAGGCCTGTCTGCACGCGGCCGCGGCGACGGGCGAGCTGCTGGAGCGTTTCGCCGCCGACCGCGCCCGGATCGTCGCCGACCTGCTGCACGGCGTCGATCCGGGCGAGCTGGTCGAGGTGCACGGTGCGGCGGGCGACGGGCACCGGCAGGGGCGGGGCGTCGCGGTGCTGGGCTTCGCGACGGGCTGCCGGGTGGTCTACAAGCCGCGCCCGCTCGCGGTGGACCGGCACTGCGCCGGTCTCCTGGAGTGGTTCAACGCGCGGTCCGGGCTGCCGGCCCTGCGCGTCCCGGTGGTCGTCGAGCGGCCCGGTTACGGCTGGGCGGAGTTCGTCCGGCCGGAGGGGTGTCCGTCCGCGGACGGCATCGACCGCTTCTACCGCCGGCTGGGCGGGCTGCTCGCCGTGCTGTACGCCGTGGGCTGCACGGATCTGCACCACGAGAACCTCGTCGCCTGCCGGGACGAGCCCGTCGTCGTGGACGTCGAGACGCTCTTCCATCCGCCGGATCCGTCGGACGGTCGACGGGATCCGGCCGAAGTCGCCCTGGAGGCCTCCGTCCACCGCACCGGGCTGCTGCCCCAGTTGTGGGTCGGCGACGAGGACGCGCTGGACGTCTCGGGCGTGGGCGGTGACCCCGGGGCGGCGACGCCGCTGGACGTCGTGGACTGGGCCGACGCGGGCACCGACCGGATGCGGCTGGTCCGCGGGACACGGCCGTTCGCCGGGGGCGCCAACCTGCCGCGTCTCGGTGCGGCGGCCGTCGACCCGGCGGAGCACGTCGAGACGCTGGTGGCGGGATTCCGGGCCGGGTACCGCACCGTGGTGGCGCACCGTGACGACCTGCTGGGCGCCGACGGCCCGTTGGCGGGGTTCGCCGACGACGAGGTGCGGGTGGTGGCGCGGGCCACCCAGGTGTACGCGACGCTGCTGGACGAGTCGACCCACCCGGATCTCCTGCGCGACTGGGAGGAGCGCCACCGGGTGCTGGGCACGCTGCGCGAAGGCGACGGTGCGGACGCTCCGCCCTGGCCCGGTCTCGTCGAGGACGAGCTCGCGGACCTGTGGAACGGCGACGTGCCGCTGTTCACGGCGCGGCCCCGCCACGCCGACCTGTGGACGGCGGCCGGCCGGCGCGTCGCGGGCGCCCTGGACCGGCCGGGGCTCGACGTGGTGACGGAGCGGATCCGGGCGATGGGCCCACGGGACTGTGCGCGGCAGGAGTGGATCGTCCGCGCGGCCATGGCCGGCCGGTCGCGCGCGGACGCGCACGGCGACGGCGCGCCGGGGCCGCGGCCGTGCGGCGGCGGTTCGGCGCACCGGCCGGACGACCGGACCTGGCCCGCGCCCGAGCGGCTGCTCGCCGCCGCCCGCGCCGTCGGTGACCGGCTCGTCGTGGACGCGTACCGCGGCGCGGGGGCCGCCAACTGGCTGGGCCTGGAGCTGCTGGGCGACCGCTACTGGCGGCTGCAGCCGCTCGGCGCGGACCTGGGGAGCGGGCGGACCGGGGTGGCGCTGTTCCTGTCCCGGCTCGCCGTGCTGACCGGGCAGGAGCGGTACGCGGAGGTGGCCCGCGAGGCACTCCGCCCGCTGCCGGGGCTGCTGGCCGGATTGGCCCGCCGGCCGGACGACCTGGGCACGGTGGGCTCCGGCGGGTTCGCCGGGCTCGGCGGCGTCGCGTACGCGCTCGCCTCGGTGGCGCGGTGCCTGGACGACGCGGAGGTCGGCAGCCTGGTCGGGCCGGCAGTCGAGCTCGCCGGGCACGCCGTGGACCGCGAGGCGGAGTACGGCGTGGCGGGCGGGACGGCGGGCGGGCTGGCCGCGCTGCTCGCGGTGCACCGGACGACCGGGTCGGCCGCGGCCCTGCGGGCCGCCGGGCGGGCCGCCGAGCGGCTGGTCGACGCGCCGCTTCCGGCCGGGCCGGGGTTCGCCGACGGGCGGGCCGGGGTCGGGTGGGCGCTGCTGCGGTACGCGGAGGCCGGCGGGGGTGCGCGCTTCGGCCTGGCCGGGACGGCGGCGCTACGGGCGGCGGCGGACGGCTGCGCCGGTGACCGGCCGGGCTGGTGCCGGGGCTCGCACGGTGTCGCGCTGGCGGTGGCCGACAGCCCGGCGGCCCGGGAGGACCCGGCGCTGTCGGCCCTGTCGGCGCGGGCGGTACGGGCGGCGGACGGCGGCGGACCGCTTGCCGGGTACGGCCTGTGCCACGGCGAACTCGGCGTCCTGGAGCTGCTCGTCCACGCGTCCACGCCCGACGGGGCATCCGCGGCCGACGGGGCCTTTGCGCCCGACAGGACATCCGCGCCCGACGGGCCGTCCGCGGCCCGGACGCCCGGGGCCGCGGTGCATGAGCCCGCGGTTCGCGGGGCAGCAACACCCGGGGCCGGGGCGCGGCGGGCCGCCGCCGTGGTCACGGCGGTGGAGCAGGGCGCGCTGCGGTACGGGACGCCGGGCGGGACGGCCGTCCCCGGCCTGCTCCACGGGCTGGCGGGGACGGGCTACGGCCTGCTGCGGCTGGGTTTCGCCGCCCGGGTGCCTTCGGTGCTGCTGCTGCGGGCACCGAGTGACGGACCACCGGCCGCCGGGGGCGTCCTGCCCGCCGGACAGGTCGGCACCTTCGAGGGATTACGGAGTACGCGATGAACGAGACGGAGACCGTCCGCACCTGGAAGAAGCCCGCGGCGCAGCACGGGGAGGCCGCCGACCATCCGGCCGGCCGTGTGCAGCTCGGCGGCGGCGGGGGTCTGAGCCGCCGGGCCGACCTCCTGTCGGGTGCGGGCGCGAGACTGCGGAACACCACGACCTTCACGCAGACCATGACCATGACCCTGCCCCTGGCGTGTCCCGCGGGGCCGGAGTCCGACAGCCGGGCGGCGCGGTAGCGCCCGGTCCGCCCACCCCGCCGGTGGCCGCCCCAGGACGGGAGCCCTTGCCATGCGTGCCACTTCCCCCGTCACTGCCGGCCGAGGCGCCGAACTGGCCGTGATCGACGAGGCGCTCGCGCGGCTGCGGGCGTCGCAGGGCGGCTCGGTGTTCGTGCTGGGCGAGGCGGGCATCGGCAAGTCCCGGCTGGCCCGGGAGAGCGCGGACCGGGCTGGCCGGCTCGGTGTGTGCGTGCTGCGCGGCCGCAGCAGTGCGACGGGTCTCACCGGGCCGTTCCGGCCGCTCGTGGAGGCGCTCGCCTCGTACTCCCGGGTCGGCGGGCTGCCCGCCGACCCGGAGCTGGCGCCCTACCGGCCCGCGCTCGCGCGGGTGGTCCCCGAGTGGCGGGGGGCGGAGGCGGGCTATCCGGAGAGCATGGTGGAGTTCGCCGAGGCCCTGCTGCGGCTGCTGGTCGTGCTCGGCCGGGAGCGCGGCTGCCTGCTGGTGCTGGAGGACCTCCACGAGGCGGACTCCGAGACGCTGGCGGTCGTCGACTACCTGGTGGACAACCTGGCCGCGCTGCCGGTGCTGATCGTCGCCACGCTCCGCCCGGAGTCGGGTGCGGCGCTCGACCTCGTCGACGCGGCGGGCCGCCGCCGGACGGCGGCCGTGCTGACGCTGCGTCCGCTGGACACCGCCGGGGTGCGGACGGTCGCGGCGGGCTGTCTGGGGGTCGCGGAGGACAGGGTGCCGGCCGCCGTGGTCGACCGGCTGGCCGGGCACGGCGGCGGCAACCCGTACCTCGCCGAGGAGTTGCTCGCCGACCTGGTGGAGTCGGGTGCGGTGCGGCTGGCGCCGGAGGGCCCGACGGTGGTGGGCGATCTGGTGACCGGTGTGCCGACGTCCGTCGTGCAGAGCCACGCCCAGCGGCTTGGCCGGCTGGACCCGGCGGTGGGGCACCTCCTGCTGACGGCCGCGTGCCTGGGGTCGCGGTTCTCCGTCGCCACGTTGCAGATGGCCCTCGGCGTGGGCGAGCAGCACCTCTTCGCACGGTTGCGGGACGCCACCCGCGCGGGTTTCGTCACCCCGGTGGGCCGTGGGACCGACCAGTACGCGTTCCGGCACGCGCTGACGGCGGAGGCGCTGCTGGCGGTGCCCGCCCCGCCCGAACGGGCCGCCCTGGCCCGCCGTGCGGCCACCGCGCTGGAGGGTGCCGACCCGGTGCTGGCGGAGGACAGGTGCCGGCTCGTCGCGGACCTGTGGACCACGGCCGGGGAGCGCGGGCGCGCCGCCGCGGGCTACTCGGAGGCCGGCCGGCGGGCGCAGGCCGGCGGGGCGTGGGCGTCGGCCGTCGCGCTGTTCGAGCGGGCGGCCGAGCTGGCGCCCGCGGAGGACCGGGCGGCCGTCGTCGAGTCCCTCGCGCAGGCCCTCGCCGGGGCCGGGCACCTGGAGCGCGCCTTCGCGCTGGCCGAGACGCTGGGCATGGCCGGCGCGGACGCGCTGGACGTCGGCCGCCGGGTCGACCTGCACCTCAGGCTCGCCTGGGACGCCGTGATGGCCGAGCGCGGCCCCGACGCGCGGAGGCAGGTGGCGGCGGCCCGCGCGCTGATGCCGGAGCCCCGTGGGCGCGGCGCCGGGCTGTCCGGGCAGGGCGCCGCCCTCGCCGTGGTCGAGGGGCATCTCGCGCTGCTGCCGGGGGCGCAGCCCGGCGCGGGGCCGGACCGGGCCAGCCGCACGGCGGACGCCGAGCAGTCGGCGCGCCGGGCCGTCGAGGTCGCGGAGCGGGCGCCGCTGCCCGTGGTGGCGTGCCAGGCCTGGCACCTGCTGGCGCTGCTGGGCCGCGAGCGCGGCTTCGACCATGCCGACGCGTGCCTGGAGCGCATGCTGGCGGTGGCCGAGAAGCACGGCCTGCAGCTGTGGCGGGTGGGGGCGCTCGTCCGGCTCGGGGTCAACGCCTTCATGCGCACCGGGAGTTCGGCCCGGCTGGAGGTGGCGCGGCAGACGGCCCGTGCCCTCGGGGCGATCGTGCTGACGCAGGACACCGAGGGAATGCTCGCCATGCACGCGGTGCTGCGGGCCGAGTACGGGAAGGCCCGGGAGGCGGTCGACCGCTCGCTCGGGGCCACCGCCCGACTGCGCAACCTCTCCACCCACCGCTACCTCCTGCTGACCTCGGCCACGCTCGCCGCCCACCGCGGGCGCCGCGGCGAGATGGACCAGGAACTCGAACGGTTCCAGCGGGCCGGCGGGGCGGAGTCCTTCCTCACCCCCGTCGTGCTGGGCCTGTGCCGGGCCTTCTGCGCGCTGATGGAGGAGGACAGGGCGGCCGCGGCGGCGGAGCTCGCCGCCGTGGCCGACTGGGAGGCGGCACACCCCAACGTCTTCTACCTGTCGGGCAGTCACGGGATGGGCCCGCTCCTGGACGTCCTCGCCGGCCGCGCCGACCGGGCGGCGCACCGGGCGCACGCCGCGGCCCCGGCGGCGGAACTCGCCTGGAACCACCAGTTCCTGCTGCTCGCCGAGGCGGTGCTGCTGGGGCGCGAGGGGCGGGGCGGCGAGGCCGCGGCCGTCCTCGCGACCGTCCACGACACGTACGGCGCGCTCTTCCCGGCGGCCCACCACCTCGGGCTTCGGCTGGTGGCGGAGGCCGCGCTCGACGACGGGTGGGGCGATCCGGTGTCGTGGCTGCGGGCCGCCGAGGAGTACTTCCACACGGCCGAGGTCACCGCGGTGGCCGGGGCGTGCCGGGCCCTGCTGCGCGGGTCGGGTGCGGGCGTGCGGCAGCGGCGCGCGGGGCGGGACAGGATCCCGGCCGCGGTGCGGGAACTCGGCGTCACCCTGCGGGAGTACGAGGTGCTGGCCCTGCTGGCCGGGCGCCCGAGCAACGCGGAGATCGCGCGCCGGCTCTCCATCTCGCCGCGCACCGTGGAGAAGCACATCGCCGGCCTGGCCCGCAAGACGGGGCGGTCGGACCGGTCCGCGCTGTGCGCGCTGGCCCGTCTGCTGACCGCGGAGGAGTAGGCCCGCCCGCCGGCAGCACGACCGGCGCGGAACGGCCGGGACGGCCGGGTCGGCCAGGGGACGGCCCACGCGGACGCTGAACGGCGCGGGTCGGCCGGGACGGCGCGGGACGGCCGGGGGTGCCGGGTCGACCGGGGGTGCCGACCTGGGGTGATACCGACTGCGCACCGCGCGTAGACCGTTCCCGGAGCGGCCGGGCCTAGCGTTCTGTCCATCGGCGAAGGGCCCTCGGCTCGAACCGGGGCCGCCTGCCGGGGCCGCCTGACGAGGCGGCCCGACGGGGCGGCCCGCACACACCACTGTTGCGCGCTCGGACCAAGGAGAAACGATCATGGCTGACAACATCGAGCCCACCGGCACCGACGAGACCGTTCTCCCGCTGCAGGAGCTCGGCGGTGGCGAGGAGGACGAGGTCCAGGCGCACGCCAGCAGCGTGAGCCTGGCGGCCTGTGCGATGGAGGCCTGATCGGTCCGGCTCCGGCCGGCACGGACTCCCGCGGCACCCGGCCCCGGCCGGACCGCGGAGGAGCAGGACGGCGGTTGCGGGCACCGGGCGACCGGGCGAGCCGCACCCGCCGAGGCACCACACACCCACGGCACCACCACGTGCGAGAAGGAGACGATCATGGCTGACCACATCGAGCCCACCGGTACCGACGAGGACGAGGTCGAGGCGCACGCGGAGTCGGTGCTCCCGCTGCAGGGCCTCAGCAGCCCCGAGGACGAGGCCGGCATCCTGCCGCCCGCCGACGGCAGCAGCGTGAGCCTGGCCGCCTGCGCCTGATCACCCCGAGCCCGTGGCGTCCGGACGGTCCGTCCGGGCGCCACGGGCCGTGCCCGATGCCCGCCCCGCGGGGCGCCCTGCCTGCCGCGGGAAGAGAAGGGGAGAGCATGCACCAGCCGCTCGCGTTCGCCGTCGCCGATCCGGAGTTCTACGCGCCGCTGGAGTCGGCGACCGACCGCGGCGAGGTCTACCGCCCCTCGACCGTCCCGCCGGAGTGGCGGAGCATCGAGTCGAACGTGTGGACGATGTGGTTCCGGCGGAAGCTGGAGGGGGTCGAGGACGGCTGGAAGGTCCACGTCTCCGCGAAGGCCGACCGGCTGCAGGCGGTCCTCGACACCGTGGCCGCGATCTGCTTCGAACAGGACGTCCCGTTCAAGCACCTCTCCTGCCGGCTCTTCCACCAGTGGGCGCACCACAAGCACGCCCCCCGGCCGCAGAGCGGCAAGTTCGTCGCCGCGTACCCGTTCGACGAGGCGGCCGCGCGGCGGCTCATGGAGGCGCTGCGCGCGGCCCTGTCCGACGAGGACGGGCCGTTCGTCCTCACCGACCGCCGCTTCGGGGACTCCCGGACGGTGCACTACCGGTACGGGGCCTTCGTGCCGCGGTCGCGCGTACGGGCCGACGGCACCCGCATGCTGCTGGCCCGCAACGGTCACGGCGAGCTGGTGGAGGACCTGCGGGGAGCCTCGTTCCAGCCGCCGGACGGCATCCACGACCCGTTCCGCCCGCCGGCGAAGGCCGCAGGCCCGAGCACGGCCGCAGGCTCGAGCACGGGCACGAGCACAAGCACAAGCACGGGCACGGGCACGAGCACAAGCACGGGCACGGGCAGCGTGAAGGGCCCCGCGAAGCCGGTGACGCTGGGCGGGTACGTGTTCGAGGCGGCGGTGCGGCACAGCAACGCCGGCGGCGCGTACCAGGGCCACGACGCGGCCACCGGACGGCCGGTGTTCATCAAGGAGGCCCGGGCGCACACGGCCGTCGAGGCGGACGGGCGCGACGCCCGGGCGCGCCTGCGCGGCGAGTGGGAGACCCTGCGGGCCCTCCACGGGCTGGCCCCCGGACTGGCCCCCGAGCCGCTCGCCCATTTCAGCGCCTGGGAACACGACTTCCTGGTCACCGAGTTCATCGACGGCAGGGCGATGAACAAGTGGATGGCCGGCACCAACCCCCTGATCAGGGCCGGTACGACGGCCCAGGACGTCGCCGCCTACTTCGAGCGCTGCCAGACGCTGATCGACGGGGTCGAACAGGCCCTCGACCGCCTGCACGCCTGCGGCTACCTCTTCGTCGACGTCAGCCCCGGCAACGTGCTGGTCGGCGACGACGACACCGTCCGGCTGGTCGACTTCGAGGTGGCGCAGCGCCCCGGTGCGGACTTCAGCCCGATGGGCACGCCCGGCTACTCCCCGCCGCGCAGCCTGATCGGCAACGACCCGTCGGTGTACGACGACTACGGCGTCTCGGCGCTCGCCCAGCTGCTCGTGGGCCCGTTCCACCACGTGGTGCGCCGCAATCCCGACGTGCTGGACCACCTGCGGTACGGCATCGGCCGGGTCGGCCGGGTGCCGGAGCGGTTGTGGCGGCGCGCCACGAGGTACCACCCGCCGAGCGGCGCGGCGCAGCTGCCCGGGCCGGAGGAGGTGGCGGCCGCCCCGCTGGTGCACCTGGCCGGCCTGCGGGACTCGGTGGCGGACGCGCTGGTGGCCATGGCGGACGTCGGGCACCCGGAGCGGATGTTCCCCACCGTCGCGGACGGCTACCGGACCAACACGCTGTGCCTGGCGTACGGGGCGGCGGGGGTCGCCCACGCGCTGCACCGGGCGGGCCGGCCGCTGCCCGACGGGATGCTGGAGCGGCTGCGGCGCGAGGCGCTGGACCGGGCCGGCGACCTCGCCCCGGGGCTGTACGTCGGGGCGGCCGGGATCGCCCGGGTGCTGGCCGACCAGGGCTTGGTGGACGAGGCCCGGGACGTCCTCGCGGTCGCGGACGGGCACCCGCTGGTGGCGGAGAGCGCGACGGTGTTCGGGGGCGCCGCCGGTCTCGCCCTGGGCCACCTGGCGTTGTACGGCCACACCCGCGACGAGCACCACGTGGAGCGCGCCCTCGCGCTGGCCCGGGCCCTGCCGGACGACGAGGCGCTGGCGGCCCGGCTGGGGCCGGACGACGCGACCGGCCTGGCGCACGGGCGGACCGGGGTCGCCCTGATGCTGCACCAGCTCGCCGCGGTCTGCGGTGACCAGGCGCTCCTGAAGCGCGGGCTGCAGTTGCTGCACCTGGAACTGGACCGCGAGACGGCCTCCGAGGAGGCGGGCATGACCTTCCCCGTCTCGGCGGTGGACGGCCGGGCCATGCCCTACCTGTACTGCGGGTCGGCGGGGATGCTGCACGTGGCGTCCCGCTACCTGGCGGTGGCCGACGACGAGCGGCTGGCCGGGGCGATGCCGCGGCTGCTGCCGGTGATGGGCGTCGCGTACACGGTGATGCCCGGGCTGTTCCAGGGCCTGTCGGGGCTGGGGTTCGCCCTCGCGGACCACGCGGCGGTGACCGGTTCGGCGGAGAGCCGGGCGGCGGCGGTGCGGACGGCGCAGAAGCTGTTCGGCTTCGCCGTCCCGCACGCGACCGGGGTGCGGATGCCGGGCGACCAGCTGCTGCGCTACAGCGCCGACCTGTGGAGCGGCTCCGCCGGTGTCCTGCTGTTCCTGACCGAGCTGCTGGCGCCCCGGCCCGACGCCCTGTTCACCGTCGACTCCCTGTCCACCGCCGATGCCCTGTCCACCGTCGGCTCGCCGTCCGCGGCGGCTCCGCCCACCGGGTGGGGGCCCGCAGCCGGGTAGCGCCGCCGTCTCCTCCGCCGCACGGGGTCCGGGCCGCACGGGCGGGCCCGGGCCCCGTGCGGCCGTGCGCGAGGAGATCCCTTCCTCCCCTCCCTGGAGTGTCTGCTGTGCGACGTGACGTCAACCTCTACTGGTGCGGGCAGACCGCTTCGGCGTTCGGCTCCGTGTTCACCGCCATCGCCCTGCCGGTCGTGGCCCTGACGGATCTGGGGGCCACGCCCGGCGAGGTCGGTGTGATCGGTGCCGCGGCGACGGTGCCGGGCATCGTCCTCGGCCTCCTGGCCGGGGCCCTGGCGGACCGCGTCGCCCGCCCCCGGCGGGCGATGCTGCTGCTGGACCTGCTGTCGGCCGCCGCGGTCGGGGCCGTGGCCCTGGGCCTGCGGCAGGGGGTGGCATCGATCGGCTGGCTGATCGGCCTCGGCCTCGTCCAGGGATTCCTCGGGGTCCTGCTCGCCTCCCTCTACTTCGTCCACCTGCGCCAGCTGGTCGGCGCGCAGGCGATCGGGCAGGCCCGGGCGCGGCTGCAGGCCGGGCAGTTCGGTGCCGCGCTGGCCGGCCGGATCCTGGCCGGCCCGGTGATCGCGCTGTTCGGCAGCTCGGCTGCGCTGGCGACGGACGGCGCCAGCTACCTGCTGAGCGCGCTGGCGCTGGCGAGCATGCGGTCGCCGGACCGGACGGCGGCCCTCCCGCGCGCTGCCGCCCCGCGGCAGGGCGTCCGCGGGGCGGCCGCCGGGCTGCGGTTCTTCGCCGCTCACCCGTTCCACCGCGCCCTGCTGCTCTTCATGGTGGCGCCGGCGGCGGCGCTGGCCGGGGCGGCGACGCTGACCGGTCCGTTCCTGCTGCGCACCGTGCACCTGCCGGTCGGCGTGTACGGGCTGGCGTTCGTGCTGTCGGGTGTCATGGGGCTGACCGGGTCGGCCGTCGCCGGGCGGCTGCTGCACCCGGGACGCGACGCCCGGCTGACGGTGCTGGTGTGCTTCGGCGGGGCGCTGCTGTCGTCGGTGCTGCTGCCCGTGGCGGCCGGGCCGCTGCCGCTGGCCGTGGTGTGCGCCGCGCTGGGGATCGGCCTCCCCGTGCTGTTCGGCGCGGTGGCCAACGTGGCACTGGTGTCCGTGCTGGCGACCGACGTCCCGGAGGCCGTGATGGGCCGCGCCATGGCGGCGCTCCAGGTCGTCACGTCGGCGACCGCGCTGGTCGGTGCGCTGGCCGGCGGATTCCTCGGCGACCTGCTGGGCGTCCGGTCGGCGCTGTGGGTGCTGATCGGCGCCGCGCTGCTGGTCATCGGCGCGGTCGGCCCGTCTGCGGCCCGCGCGGCCCGCGACCTGCGCGCGGCGGACCGGCGCGCGGCGGCCGCGGACGGCCCGCACCCGGACACGCCGGACGCCCACGGAACGGACGCCGGCGAACCGGACGCCGCCGCGGCCGGGCCCGCCACCGCCACGACCGTGTGAACCGCGGCGCCGTCCACCCGCCGGCCCCCACGTACGGCCGCCCGGCGGGCCCGCACAAATATGGGGGCGGTGCCCCGATGTGCGCCGCACGGCGCCGCCTCGACGATGTTCACGACAACGGCCACAAGCCCCCTCGCACCGCCCGACGCGCGCCCCCGGACGCTGAAGGAACGCCTGCATGCCTCTTTCCGACAAGGAATCCCCGTGCACCGTGAGGTTCTCACTGCTCGGCCCGCTCACCGTGACGAGCGGCGGACGCACCCTGCCCCTCGGCCCGATGAAGCAGCGGGCCGTCCTGGCCATGCTGCTGTGCCGCCCCAACACCCCCGTGTCGGTGGACTCCCTCGCCGACACCGTCTGGCCCGGTGAAGCGCCCCGGACCGCCCGCAAGAACCTCCAGAAGTACGTCTGGGCCCTGCGCCGCCTCCTCTGCGAGGCCGAGCGGCCCGGCCGGCTCGCCCTCGCCCCCGGCGGCTACCTGCTGCACGTGACGGAGGAGGAGGTCGACACCCTGCACTTCCGCGCGCTGGCCACGGCAGGACGCGAGGCCGCCCGCAGCGGCGAGCACGACACCGCCGCCGAACTGCTGCGCCGGGCACTCGACCTGTGGCAGGGCCGACCCCTCGCGGAGCTGTCGGACTCCGAACCGCTGCAGGCCGAGGCCGACCGGCTGACCGACCGCTACCTCTCCGCCTACGAGACGTGGGCCGAGATCGCCTCGGTGCGCGGCCGCAACGCCGAGGTCGCCGAGGCGGTCGCCGACGTCGCCGAGCAGCACCCGCTGCGGGAGCGGCTGCGGGCCGTCCAGATGATCGCGCTGCACCGCGCCGGGCGCCAGAACGAGGCCCTCGCCGTGTACGAGTCGCTGCGTCAGCTGCTCGCCCGCGAGCTGGGCCTGGCGCCCAGCGCCGCCATGGAGGAGGTGTACCGGGTGGTGCTCGCCGGCACCCTCGGCGCGGCCTCCGCCCCTGCGGCGGCCGCCCCGCGCCGGGCGCCGACCCGCACGCTGCTGCCCCCCGACACCCCCGACTACACCGGCCGCCGGGAGCAGCTCTCGGAGCTGCGGGAGGCGGTACGGCGCAGGAACGGGCACGTCGCCCTCCTCGTCGGGCCGGTGGGCACCGGCAAGAGCACCCTGATGGTGCATCTGGCGCACACCCTGCGCGAGGACTTCCCCGACGGGCGGCTCCTCGTCGACCTGCGCCGGGCGGACGGGGCGAAGCGGCCGCTCACCGCCGTCCTCGGGGAGCTGGCCCGCGCCGCCCGGCTCGACCGGGTCACCGCGCTGCTGCCCGACCACCCGGCGCAGGCCGCCGCGCTGTGGCGCGACTGGTTCGCCGAGCACCGGGTCCTCCTGCTGCTGGAGAACGCGCCCGACGAGGCGGCCGTGCGGCCGCTGCTGCCGGGCACCGGGGCCGGCGCGGCGGTGATCGCCTCGCGGTCGTGGCTCGCCGGGCTGGCCGGTGTCCACCGGATCGCCCTGGCGCCGCTGACCGTCGAGGAGGCGATGGAACTGCTGGGCCGCATCATCGGCCCGTCCCGCGTCCGCGCCGACCGCGCCTCGGCCCGGCGGATCGTCGAGGCCGGCGGGCTCTCGCCGCTGGCCGTACGGATCAGCGGCCAGCGGCTGGCCGTGCTGCGCCACCTGCCGCTCGCCGAGTACGCGGCCCGGCTGGCCGAGCCGGAGGCCGTCATGGACGAGCTCGCCGTCGGCGACCTCGCCGTCCGGAACCGGATGGCGGACGGCTGGCAGGCGCTGACCGACATCGGCCGGTCCGCGATGCTCCGCCTCGGACGGCTGCCGCTGGCACGGCCCTTCACCCTCGGCGACGCCGCGACGGCCCTGGGCTGTCCGGAGCCCGCCGCGCTGCGGGTCCTGGAACTGCTCATCCACACCGGGGCGCTGGTCTCCCCGTCGACGGAGGTCACCGCGCACGCGGCGCTGTACGAGCTGCCCCGGCTGGCTCACCTCTACCTGCGGGAGCTCGGCGGGCGCGAGGAGCGGGCCGCCGCCCCGGCCGGAGCAGCGGATATGCCGGTTGAGAACCACCGGGCAACCGGTCCCGGACCGGTGGGCGCCACAGTGCTCACGACACCGCACGACCACGCGGAAGAGGAGGGCACGTGGAACTGGGCGAGCTGATCGCGCTGCGACCCGTCCCGGCCGCCGGGCTCCTGCTGACGCTCACCCGCCGGTGCCCGCTGTCCTGCGCCCACTGCTCGACCTCCTCCACGATGGCCGGCGAGCAGACCGCGGCGGACCGGCTGCGCCGCTTCGTCGCCTCGTTCACCGCCGCCGACGCCCCGCAGGTCGTGCTGCTCACCGGCGGCGAACCGCTCCTGCGCCCCGGCCTGGCGGCCGGGCTCGCCGCCCTGGCCCGCGCGGCGGGCACCCGCACCGCCCTGCTGAGCGGCATGTTCTTCGCCCGCGGCGGCAGGCCCGTGCCGGCGCGGATCATGCGGGCGATCACGGCGGCCGACCACTTCTCGGCCAGCCTCGACGCCCACCACGAACGCGAGGTGGCGCGCGCCGACGTGTTCACCGCCGTACGGCGGATCCTCGACGCGGGGGTGCCCGCCAGCTTCCACCTGACCGGGACGGGCCCCGACGACCCGTACCTCGCCGGGCTCGTCGCCGACATCCGCGCCGCGTTCGCCGACCGGGTGCCGATGCTCGTGAACGACGTCCGGCCGGTCGGGCGCGCCGCGTCCTGGGCCGGCGCCACGACCCGGCCGGACGGCGGCGCGGCCGTGCCCTGCCCGATGGCCGCCTGGCCCACGGTCGCCTTCGACGGCACGGTCGTGGCCTGCTGCAACCAGCGGGCGGTGGACGCCCGGCCCGTGCCCGCCCACCTGCTCCTCGGGCACGTCGCCGAGGACGACTGGGGCACGGTGCGCCGCCGCTCCCTCACCTCGCCCGTGCTGCGGATGCTCCGCGTCGTGGGGCCCGGACACCTCCGCGCCCGGTACGCGCCCGACGCACCCGACCGCGGCTACTGCGCGACCTGCCGGACCCTCTCCGACCGGCCCGCGGTGCTGGCGGGGGCCGCCCGGGACGGCGCCGGACCGGTCGGCGAACTCCTCGACCGCCACTCCGCGCAGACCCAGCGGGCGGCCGGCCCCGCCGCGTTCGTCCGCCGCCACGGCACCTCCGCCTACGCCGACCTCGTCACCCTCACCGCCGACGGGGGACGGCCGTGACCGTCTCCCCGCCCGCACCCGGCACCGCCCCGGCACCGCCCACCGCCTCGGCCGTGCTGCGGGCCCGGCTCGCGCTCGCCGCGCCCACCCTGCAGGCGGCCTGCGCGGCCCTGTGGCAGCCCGCCGGCCTCCGCCCCCGCTACCTCCGCTACCTCGGCGCGATGCACGCGCTCGTCCGGGCGTCCGTCCCGCTCATGGAACTGGCCGCCCGCCGCTGCGCGGAGAGCCCCGGCGACCCGCTCGCCGACCGGCTGGGCCGCTACCTCGCCGCGCACGTCGAGGAGGAGCGCGACCACGACGCCTGGCTGCTCGACGACCTCGCCGTCGCCGGCGGCGACCCGGCCGCGCTGCTCGCCGCACAGCCGCCGACCGCCGTCGCCGAGCTCGTCGGCGCCCAGTACTACTGGATCGAGCACCACCACCCGGTCGCCCTGCTCGGCTACGTCCTCACCCTGGAGCACAACGCACCCTCGCCCCGGCTGGCCCGGCGGCTCGCCCGGGACACCGGACTGCCACCGGCGGCGTTCCGGACGGTGCACGAGCACGCCGCACTCGACGGCGGCCACGCGGCCGACCTCGACGCCCTGCTCGACGAGCTGCCGCTGACGCCCGCACAGCTCACCGCCGTGGCCGTCAGCGCCCTCCACACCGCGGACGGGATCACCCGTCTGTTCGTCAGGCTCACCGCACCCGGAGGCCAGTGATGACCGATCGGCAGCACACCCTGCGCCGGCTGGAGGAGGCGGGCTTCGCCCTCGACGCCTTCACCGAGGAGCAGCAGGAGGTCCTGGAGGAGCTCAGCCCGCAGGAGCTCACCCTGCTCCTCGACATCAAGAACCGGCTGGACGAGGTCGGGCCCGAGGTGCAGGCGCACGCCGAGATCGCCGGCGGCGCACTGTTCTGACCCCGCGGGACGCGGGCGCCCCGTGCGGGGCCCCGTCTCCGTCCGACGATCACGCTGAAGGTGGACCGGCATGCCCTGCACCTACTGCCGCCAGTCGCTGCCGTCCGGCGCCCGGTTCTGCCCGTCCTGCGGCACGCCGTGCGCCGAGGCCCCGCAGGGACCGGCGGACGCGCCCCAGGAGGGCCGCAAGGTGGTCACCGTCCTGTTCTGCGACATGGTCGGCTCCACCGCGCTCTCCGGCGTCCTCGACCCGGAGACCCTGCGCGGCGTGACCCTGCGCTACTTCGAACTGATGCGCCGTCAGATCGAGACGCACGGAGGCACGCTGGAGAAGTTCATCGGCGACGCCGTGATGGCCGTCTTCGGCGTGCCGACCGTACGGGAGGACGACGCGCGGCGCGCCCTCGCGGCCTCCCTGGGCATGCTGAAGGCCCTCGACGAACTCAACACCGACCTCGACGCCGCGCTCGGGGTGCGCCTGGGCGTCCGGATCGGCATCAACACGGGCCGGGTCGTCGCCGGGGCCGACTCCTCCGCACGGCAGGCCCTCGTCTCCGGCGAGACCGTCAACATCGCCGCCCGGCTCGAACAGAACGCGGGCCCCGGCGAGGTGCTGATCGGCCCGGACACCCTCCTCGCGGCCGGCCCCACCGTGCAGGCCCAGGAGGTAGGCCCCCTCACGCTCAAGGGCAAGACCGACCCGGTGACCGCCCACCGCCTGCTCGGGCTCGGCGAGGACGACCCCGAGGCGCTGCGCCGCTTCGACCTGCGCTTCGTCGGACGGCAGCGTGAACTCGCGGCACTCGACGAGGTGTTCGCCGGGACGGCGGCGGGCGGCGGCGCCCGGCTGGTCACCGTCTCCGGCGAGGCCGGACAGGGCAAGACCCGGCTGGTCCGCGAGTGGCTGGAACGCACCGGCCCCACCGCCCTCGTGCACGGCTCCGGACGCTGCCGCCCCTACGGCGGCCGGGGCAGCCTCGGACCGCTCGCCGACGCACTCACCGACCTGCTCCCCCCAGCCCACCACGGCACCGCACCCCACGACGACGACGCACCCCACGACGACGACGCCGTCGCACTGCGCGGCGTCGCGCCCCGGGGCGGCAGCGCGTCCCAGGACGGCGTCACGTCCCAGGGCGGCGGCGCGGACGACCCGTGCCCGTGCGACCTGCACCGCGCGGCCGCCCCGGAGGAACGCCCCGCCCTCTCCGAGGCCCTGGCGGTGCTCGAAGGCGGCCTCCTACGCGACGGCACGCCCAACCCGTCCGTGGACGAGACCTGCAGCGCCCTGCTGCGGGTGCTCACCGCACTCGCCGCCCGCCGGCCGGTCGTCCTCGTCGTCGACGACTGCCACTGGGCCGGCCCGCTGCTGCTGGACGTCCTCGACCGGCTCGTCACCCGGCTCGGCCCCGCCGCCGTACTCCTCCTCTGCCCGGCCCGCCCGGAGGCCGCCGAGACGTGGTCGACCCCCCGGCGCACCGCGGTCACCCTGACCGGCCTGTCGCCGGAGGAGTGCACGCGGCTCGCCGCCGAGCTCGTCGCCGGCGCCGACCGCCACCCGGACGGCCCGGCCCTGCTGGAACGCACCGGCGGCAACCCGCTCCACCTGGAGCACCTGCTCTCCGCCCTCGACGGCGACGGCACCGACAGCGGCGGGGACGGCGACGGCCGGGCCGCCGAACTGCCGCCCACCGTCCAGGCGCTCCTCGGCGCACGGGTCGACGCGCTCGGCGCCGCCGACCGCGGCGCCCTCGACCTCGCCGCCGTCCTGGGCCGCGAGTTCACCGTGCACGAGCTCACCGACCTCGCCGACCGCAGCACGCCGGTCCGGCCCGCGCAGGACCGGCCCTCGCTGCGCCCCGCCCTCCTCGGGCTCAGCCGCCGACGCCTGATCGAACCGGCTCCCCCGCCGTCCGCCGACCCGGCGTCGTTCCGCTTCACCAGCGGGCTGGTCCAGGAGGTCGCCTACCAGTGCATGTCCAAGCGCACCCGCGCCGACCTGCACGCCTACGCCGCAGCACTCCCCTCGGCCCGCGCCGCCGGGCCCGCCGGCATCGGCGAGCACCTCGAACTCGCCCACCGCTACCGGCGCGAGCTCGGCATCACCGACACCGACACCGACACGCTGCGCCGCGGCGCGGCGGAGGCACTCGCCGAGGCCGGCGGCCGCGCCCTCGACCGCTCCGACCTCCTCCGCGCGGAACACCTGCTCTCCCGGGCCTCCGCCCTCACCCACCCCGGGGAGCCCGCCACGGTGCCGACCGCCCGCAGGCTCGGCGAGGTGCACCTCGCCCTCGGCCGCACCGAGCAGGGCCGCGCCCTGCTCGGCGAGGCGCTCGCCGCCGTCGACCACCCCGAGGAGAGCGCCTACGCCCGGCTCGCCCTCGCCGTGGACGCGGCCCCCGGCGCCGACGCCGTGCCGCAGGCCGCCCTGGCCGTCCTGCCGATCTTCGAGGCAGCGGCCGACGACCTCGGCCAGGCCCGCGCCTGCCTGCGCCTGGCCCAGCACCACCAGGGCCGCGGCCGGCACGGCGAAGCCGACCGGCTGCTGCTCCGGGCGCTGCGCCACACCATCCGGGCCGACGCCGAACCCGAACGCGCCGCCGCCCTGGGCGCGATCGGCATCTCCCTGTGGCGGGGCCCCGAACCGGTGCCGTCCGCCGTGGACCGCTGCCGCGCCCTCCTCGCCGACCACGGCCGGGGCCGGCGCACCGTACAGGTCACCCTCAACTGCCCGCTCGCCGTGCTCCTCGCGCTCCAGGACGAGCACGACGCCGCCCGCGAACACCTCGCGCGCGCCGACCGGCTGGCCCGCGAACTCGGCTTCGCCGAGGCCGAGGTCTTCCTCCCGCTCTTCGGCGCGGCCGTGCACTCCGCCGCCCGCGCGCACGACACCGCCCTCGACCTGCTCGGCGAGGCCGCCCGGGCGGCCCGGGCCCTCGGCGCGGAGTCGCTGCTGCGCACCATCACCCTGGAATCCGCCCGGCTCCACCTGGACACCGGCCGCACCGAGGAGGCACGCCGCCTCCTCGACGGGCAGGCCGCCCCGCCCGACGGCGGCCCCGACACCGAGACCGCCGACCGCGACGGCCTGCGGGCACGCCTCGCCGCCGGCCGCGGCGACGCCGACCGCGCCCTGCGGCTCGCCGCGCGGGCCGTCCGGGCCGCGGACCGCACCGACTCCCCCCTGGTGCGGGCCCACGCCGCACTCGACGAGGCCACCACCCTGCTGCTGCTCGACCACGGCCCGGAGGCGGGCGCCGCCGCCGCCCGCGCCGGCCGGTGGTTCGGCGCGAAGGGACACCTGCCGGGCATCCGGTGGGCCGCCGCCCTCCTGCCGGCCGACGGCACCGCCGTACCCGGGCACGCGCCCGACAACGGCACCGCCGTACCCGGGCACGCGCCCGACGCAGGACCGAACCCGCACGTGCGCAGAAGGGAAGTCATCACATGACCACCACGGCCCCCACGGGCATCCCCAGGGGCGGCGGGCTCACCTGGAGCCTGCGCGGCAAGAGCCCCCAGGACATCCCCGTCACCGCCGACGGGGTGCCCGCGGGCGCCCGGCAGCAACCGCGTCAGGGCACCGGCCGCGGTGTCCGGGTGTGCGTGGTCGACTCCGGCGTCGAACGCGACCACCCGCTGATCGGCCCGCTCGGCGGTTCCTGGGTCGTCGTCAAGGACGGCGACGGCATCGAGGTGCGGGCCACCGACACCGGCGACACGTGCGGCCACGGCACGGCCTGCGCCGGGATCATCCGCCGCACCGCACCCGACTGCGAGATCCACAGCGTGCGGGTGCTGGGCGAGCGCTTCTCCGGCACCGGCGACATCCTCCTCGCCGGTCTGCGATGGGCCGTGGAGCAGGGCTTCGACGTGGTGAACCTGAGCCTGTCCACCACCCGTACCCGCTTCGCCGAGGAGCTCCACGCGCTCGCGGACACGGCGTACTTCGACCGCACCGTGATCGTCGCGTCCGCCCACAACACGCCCGTGGAGAGCTTCCCCTGGCGGTTCGCCTCGGTGATCTCCGTCGGCAGCCACCAGGAGGACGACCCCGACCTGCACCTGTACAACCCGGACCCGCCCGTGGAGTTCTTCGCCCCCGGCCAGAACGTCGAGGTGCCCTGGCTCGGCGGCACCTCGATCCGCAGCACCGGCAACAGCTTCGCCACGCCCTACGTCGCCGGGCTCTGCGCCAGGTTCCTCTCCGCGAACCCGCGGATGACGACCTTCCAGCTGAAGAACGCGCTCTACCTCTCCGCCGCCAACGTCCGTGTCACCGCCCGCAGCCACGAAGGTGCCTGATGTCCTCTGCCACCGAGCCCGCCACGCAGTCCGCACACCCCGTCGCCCTCGAACTCCTCCAGTCGGTCGTCGACGTCGCGAGAGCCATCTTCGGCGCCCAGGCCAGCTCCGTCTTCCTCCTCGACGAGGAGACCGACGAGCTCGTCTTCCAGGCCGTCTCCGGCCAGGGCGAGGAGTTCCTCGTCGGACGCCGCTTCCCCGCCGACCGCGGGATCGCCGGATGGGTCGCCACCTCCGGCGAACCCATGATCGTCGACCGGCTCTCGCAGAACACCGCCTTCGACCGCACGTTCGCGCAGTCCACCCAGTACGTCCCCGACGCGCTCATGGCCGTACCGCTCCTGCACGACCACCAGACGCTGGGCGTGCTCGAAGTCCTCGACCCGTCCCCGCAGACCCGCTCCAGCCTCGACGAACTCGAACTGCTGTCGATGTTCGCCCGGCAGGCCGCGACGGCGCTGCGCCTGGTCACTCACCACCGGCCGGCCGCCCCCCGCGTGCTCACCCCCGACGACCACCTCACGGCGACCCGCCTCCTCACCCAGCTCCACGAGCTGCTGAACGTGCCCGGTACGCCCTGAACACCCGCACCGCCGTGACCGGCACCGCCGTGACCCCGGACCCGACGCCCGAAGGAGCAGCCTTGGCACCGGCGCCCGCCGCGCCCCCCGTACTCCCCGCGGCCCTCCGGGCCGGGGACTCGGCGCTCTACCCGGACCTCGTCCGCGCCGCGCTGCGCGTCCGCGGCGCCCACGGCTGGTCGCTCGCCCCCTCGCCGCTCTGGTGGTTCGCCGCCCCGCCCGCCGCGGTCCTCCGCGAGCAGGGCTGGAAGCTCCACCTGTCGGCCACGCCGCTCTCGGCGCCCACCGTGCTCTCCCACGTCGCCGCCGTGCTGGCCGGCGAGCGGGTGCCGTTCAAGTTCGCCCGGACGCCCCGCCTGCTGACCAACCTCGTGGCGATCGACCAGGAGCGGGGCAGCGGGGGCAAGTTCGTCACCGTCTACCCGGCGGACGACGAGCAGTTCCGGCGGCTCGCCGAGGCACTCCACCGGGCGACCGCCGGCCTGCCCGGTCCCGGCATCCTCTCCGACCGCCCGTACCGCCCGGGCAGCCTCGTGCACTACCGCTACGGGGTCTTCCGCGGCACCGACCGGCTCACCGTCGACGGCACGGTCGAACCGATGCTCCGCACCCCGGCGGGCGGCCTCGTCCGCGACCGCAGGCAGGCCCGCTTCGCGCCGCCCGCCTGGGCCGTCCCGCCCCTGCCGGACCCGGCACCCGTTCACGACCCGGCACCCGTCCACGACCCCGCATCCGTTCACGACCCGGCACCCGTCCACGACCCGGCATCCGGGCCGTCCCCGGCGCCCGGCCGGCCCGCGGCCGTCCTCCTCGGTGACCGCTACGAGGTCCGGTCGGCGCTCCGCCACTCCTACCGCGGCGGGGTCTACCTCGCCACGGACCGCGCCACCGGCCGGGACGTCGTGGTGAAGGAGGCCCGCAGCCACGTCGGGGCGACCCTCACCGGCACCGACGCGACCGACCTGCTGCACCACGAGGCGGCGGTGTACGCGCGCCTCGCCGGGCTGGGGATCGCCCCCGGGGTGCACGGACTCCTCGTGCAGGGCGGCAACCACTACCTGGTGCAGGATCGCGTGCCCGGCCGGACCCTGCGCCGCTGGACGGCCGACCACCTCGACGCGGGCCGCACGCCGCCCACGGGCCCCGTCCGCGCGCTGGCGCGCGTCGTCGCACAGGTGCACCGGCTGGGCCTGGTGCTGCGCGACCTCTCGCCGGACAACGTCATGGTGACGCCCGACGACGAGGTGCTGCTGATCGACCCGGAGGCCGTCGCCGAGCCGGGCAGCCCGGTGCGGCGGGTCCGCACGCCCGGGTACTCCGCGCCGGAGACGGCCGACGGCGACGGCCGGGCGCCCGGTCAGGAGGCGGACCACTTCAGCCTCGGGGCGGTGTTCCTCCACGTGCTGACCGGGGCCGACCCCGTGCTCGCCCCGGACCGGCCCGCGCTCCGCCGGCACGACGAACGCCTCGCCCTGCTCGTCGGCGCCGTCCTCGCGGACGGGCCCGGCACGCGGGCCCACCGGCGGACCGTGCTGGCCATGATGGCCGAGGACCCCGCCGCACGCCCGGGCCCCGACCGGCTGCGGGCCCACCTCGCCCGGCCGCGGCCGGACGCCGGCCCCGCCCGCGTCCCCGCACCGGCACCCGTACCGGCGCCGGCGGACGGCGCCGCCGGTGACCGGATGCTCGACGACGGCCTCACCTGGCTCCTCGACAGCATGACCCCGCACGACCCGCGGCGGCTCTGGCCCGCCGGGCCGTCCGGCGAGCGGACCGACCCGCTGAACGTGCAGCACGGCGCCGCCGGGGTGCTCGGCGCGCTCACCGCCGCCGGCCGGCACCGGCCCGACCCGCGGCTGCACGCCGGCGTCGCCGAGGCCGCGCGCTGGATCGCCGCCCGTACGGAAGGGCCCGGACCGCACCTCCCGGGCCTGTACTTCGGCCGCTCCGGCACCGCGTGGGCCCTGCTCGACGCGGCCCGGCTGCTCGACGACGACGCCCTGGCCGGGCACGCCGTCCGGCTCGCCCGCGCCGTCCCGGTGCGGTGGCCCAACCCGGACGTCCTGCACGGCGCGGCCGGCGCCGGCCTCACCCAGCTGCACTTCTGGCGGACCACCGGCGACCCCGGCTTCCGGTCCCGCGCGGTCACCGCCGCCGAGCACCTGCTGGCGGCGGCCGCCCCGGGACGCGCGGGCACGGTCTGGCCCGTACCGCGGGGCTTCGACTCGGACCTCGCCGGCATCGCCCACTACGGCTTCGGCCACGGGGTCGCCGGGGTCGGCACGTTCCTCCTGCTGGCCGGACTCGCCACCGGGCGCGACGACTTCGTGGCGGCCGCGCAGCAGGCCGGCGAGACGCTGCTGACGGCCGCCCGCCCGCAGGACGGCGCGGCCGGGTGGGCCGCGGACGACCGCCGCGCCGGGACTCCCACCCACGCGCCGCACTGGTGCAGCGGTGCGTCCGGGATCGGCACCTTCCTCGTCCGCCTCTGGCGGGCCACCGGCGACACGCGCCACCGGGAGACCGCGGAGGCGGCCGCGGTCGCCGTCCACCGGGGACGGCACCGCGGTTCACCGGCCGCCTGCCACGGCCTCGCGGGTGACGCGCAGTTCCTGCTGGATCTCGCCGACGCCCTCGACGACCCTCACCACCGCCGCCGGGCGCACGGGCTGGTCGCCGGTGTGCACGCGCGGCACGTCCTCCACGAGGACCTCGTGCTCGCCCCCGACGAGACCCTGACCGGTGTCAGTGCGGCGTACAACACCGGCCTGGCAGGGCTGCTCGGCCTGCTGGTGAGGCTGCGGCACGGCGGGACGCGACCGTGGCTCCCCCACGAGGGAGCCCCCGACTCCGGCGGAGGGAGGTGTTCGACATGACGACCGACGTGAACGCGCTCCAGCAGCTGGAGCTCGACGTGCAGGTGGACGACGGCTGGATCTGCCCCATCATCAGCTGCTGGTCCAGCGACTGGGCCGACTGGGCGGAGCAGTAGCCCGCCCGTGCACGGCCGCCCGGCCGCCGCCCCGCACGGGGCGGCGGCCGGGCGTGTCCTACGGCGCGCCGTGCGGGAAGTGGCAGGCCGCGACGTGGTCGACGCCGGGCGCGGCCCCGGCGGGCTGCGGGCTCTCGCGCTCGCAGCGGCTCCGGCCGGTGGTGTCGAGCACCGCGTGGACGGGGCAGCGGGCGCGGAAGCGGCAGCCCTCCTGACGGACGGTCGGCGACGGCGGGTCACCGGCGAGCAGCACCCGGGCCCGGGCGCGTTCCGCGACCGGGTCGGGCAGGGGCACGGCGGCGAGCAGGGCCCGGGTGTACGGGTGGCGGGGCCGTTCGAAGACCTCGGTCACCGTGCCCGCCTCGACCGTCCGGCCGAGGTACATCACGCTGACCCGGTCGGCGAGGTGGCGGACGACCGAGAGGTCGTGCGAGACGAAGAGGTAGGCGAGGCCGAGTTCGGCCTTGAGCTGCTGCAGGAGGTTGAGGACGCCCGCCCGGACGGAGACGTCGAGCGCGGACACCGGTTCGTCCAGCACGAGGAGTTCCGGACGGACGGCGAGCGCCCGGGCGATGGAGATCCGCTGCCGCTGGCCGCCGGAGAACTCGTGCGGGTAGCGGTCGGCGTGCGCCGGGTCCAGGCCGACCTGGCGCAGGAGTTCGGGGACGCGCCGGGCGATCCGCTCACGCGGGGCGTGCTGCGCGCGGAGCGGTTCGGCGATGGCGTCGCCGATCGGCATCCGCGGGTCGAGGCCGGCCGCCGGGTCCTGGAAGACGATCTGCAGCCGGGCGCGCAGCCGGTGGCGGGCGGCGCGGTCGAGCGCGGCGGTGTCGTGCCCGAGGAGTTCGATCCGGCCCCCCTCGGGGCGGGCCAGGCGCATGAGTTCGTAGAGGGTCGTGGACTTGCCGGAGCCGGACTCGCCGACCAGGCCGAGGGTCTCGCCGCGCCGGATGTCGAGGTCGACGCCGTCGACCGCGTAGACCTCGCCCACCGTGCGTTTGAAGACGACGCCCCTGAGCCGGGGGAAGGTCTTCGTCAGGCCGGTGACGGCGAGCACCTGTTCGCGTTCGGCGCGCGGTTCGGCCGGGCCGGGGGCGGGTGGTTCGGGCATCGGGTAGACGTCGCCGGGGGCGGGGGCGCGGGCGGCCAGCTCCTCGGCGCGGACACAGGCGGCCGCGTGGTCGCCGGCGCTGGCGAGCGCGGGCTCGGCGGTGCGGGCGTTCTCCAGCGGGTGCACGGCGGTGCGGGCGAGCGGGGGTTCGGCGGTGCGGCAGCGGTCCTCGACGAGCGGGCAGCGCGGGGCGAACGGACAGCCCGGCCCGCTCTCGCCGGGGGCGGGCGGGCGGCCGGGGATCGGTACGAGCGGCCCGCCGCGGCCGTCCGGCCGGGGCACGGCGCCGATCAGGCCGAGGGTGTAGGGGTGCCGCGGGTTCGCGAAGAGGGCGTCCACGGGCGCGCTCTCGACGACCCGCCCGGCGTACATGACGGCGACCCGGTCGGCCATGCCGGCGATGACGCCGAGGTCGTGGCTGACCAGCACGAGGGCGGCGCCGGTCTCACGGCAGGCGGTGCGCAGCACGTCGAGGACCTGCGCCTGGATGGTGACGTCGAGGGCGGTGGTGGGTTCGTCGGCGAGGAGGATGTCGGGGCCGTTGGCGACGGCCATCGCGATCATGGCGCGCTGCCGCATGCCGCCGGAGAACTCGTGCGGGAAGCCGTCGAGGGCCTTGCCGGGCTCGGGGATGCCGACGAGGTCGAGGAGTTCGGCGGCGCGTCTGCGGGCGGCGGCCCGGTCGACGGGCTGGTGGATGCGGACGGCTTCGGCGATCTGGTCGCCGATCCGGTGCACGGGGGTGAACGCGGAGAGCGGGTCCTGGAAGACCATGGCGACCTTGCGTCCGCGGATGCGGGCGAGTTCGCGGCCGGGCAGCCCGAGGAGTTCGCGGCCCTCCAGGCGCACGGAGCCGCCGACGCGGGCGGTGGAGGGCAGCAGGCCGAGGACGGCGAGGGCGGTGACGGACTTGCCGGAGCCGGACTCGCCGACGATGCCGAGGGTCTCGCCGTGCCGCAGGTGCAGGTCGACGCCGCGGACGGCGGGCAGGGGTCCGAAGTCGACGGTGAGGTCGCGGACTTCGAGCAGGGCGGGGGTCACGGGGTGCTCCGGCGCGGTCGGCGGGACGAGGGGCGGGCGGCCCGGAGGCGGCGGGCGGGGCGGGCGGCGTCGGCGGTGGGGTCGAGGGCGTCGCGCAGGCCGTCGCCGACGAGGTTGACGGCGAGGACGAACAGCACGAGCAGCGCCGCGGCGAAGTAGAACAGCCAGGGGAAGACCGGCGCGTCGCCGGTGCCGGCGGCGAGCAGGGTGCCGAGGGAGACGTCCGGGGCGCGGACGCCGAAGCCGAAGTAGGAGAGGGCGGCCTCGCTCATGACCGCGCCGCCGACGGTGATGGTGGCGTCGATGATGAGGAAGGAGGAGACGTTCGGCAGGATGTGCCGCAGGACGATGCGGAACGGCCGCACGCCCATGAACTCGGCGGCCCGGACGAACTCGCGCTCCCGGAGGGAGAGCGTCATCGAGCGGACCACCCGGGCGGTGATCATCCAGTTGAACAGCGCGATCAGCAGGACGAACGCGATCCAGCCGGTGCCGCGGAGCCGGGGCGAGACGATCGCGATGACGAGGAACCCGGGGAAGATCAGCATGAGGTCGACCAGGAACATCAGCACCCGGTCCGCCCAGCCGCCGAAGTAGCCGGCGCAGGCGCCGACGAGGGACGCCAGCACGGTGGAGAGCAGCGCCACCAGCAGGCCGATGACCAGGGACTTCTGCAGCCCGCGGACGGTCTGCGCGAAGACGTCCTGGCCGATCCCGTTGGTGCCGAACCAGTGGTCGGCGGAGGGGGGCTGCCGGATCGCCGCGTAGTTGGGCGTGGCGTAGTCCCACGGGGTCAGGTGGGGGCCGAGGAAGGCGAGCAGGAAGAGCAGCAGCAGGATCGCGGCGCCGACGAGCACTCCGCGGGCGGCGGCCAGCCGGCCCAGGACGAGCCGCAGCCGGCCGGCGGGGGCGGTGCCGTCGACCGGGGCGGGCGCGGCGCCGGGGAGCACGGTGGTGGTCATCAGTACCTCACCCGGGGGTCGAGCGCCGCGGTGAGGACGTCGGCGAGGAAGCCGGCGCCCAGGACGACGACGGCGGCGAACAGGTTGACGGCGACGACGGCGTTGACGTCCTGCTCGTTGACGGCCTGGATGAACCACTCCCCCATGCCGTGCCAGCCGAAGATGGTCTCGGTGAAGGCGGCGCCGGTGAAGATGCCGAGGAAGCTGTACGCGAACATCGTCGACATCGGGATGACCGCCGTCCGCAGGCCGTGCCGGACGAGCGCCCGGCCGCGGGTGAGGCCCTTGGCCTCCGCGGTGCGCAGGAAGTCGGATCCCAGCACGTCGAGCATGGTGGAGCGCTGGTAGCGGCTGTACGTGGCGAGGCCGCCGAGCGCCAGCGAGAGGGTGGGCAGCAGCAGGTGGAGGGCCCAGTCACCGAGGTGGGTGACGGGGCCGCCGGCGAGGTTCGGCGTCTCGTAGCCGGTGAACGGGACGACCTCGTGGCCGGCCGCGTCCTTGGCGGCGATCGCGCCGTTCTTGAGGAACAGGGCGACGAGGAAGACCGGGGTGGAGAGCAGCACGAACGAGAAGACCGTCAGCGCCCGGTCGGAGAACCGGTACTGCCGCACCGCGCTCCAGGCGCCGCCCGCCACGCCGAGCACCATGCCGAGCAGGCTGCCGACGAGCAGCAGCCGCAGCGAGACGCCGATGCGGCGGCCGAACTCCTCGTTGACGGAGGTGTTGTGGATGGTGCGGCCGAGGTCGGCGTGGAGCAGCAGCCCGTCGGCCCAGGTGGCGAAGCGCCGCACGACCGGGGTGCGGTCGTTGAGGTTGAGCGCGGTGAGCTGCCGGTCGACGGCGGCGGCGGACGGACGGGGCTGCTTGGCCTCGAAGTAGGCCCGCGGGCCGAGTGCGGCGCAGGAGAGCGCGTAGGCGAGGAAGACCGCGACGGCCAGGAGGACGGCGTGGTAGCCCAGCCGCTTCGCCAGATAGCGGGTCACCGGGCACCGCCGGGGTGGTTCGCACGCCTGGTGGACATGGTCGTTCGCCTTCGCTCAAGGGGTGTTTGCAGCAGGTTCGCGCACGGTTCCACGGCACGGAGGGGTCGTCCGTGCCGGGTGGCGTCGCGGGGCGCTTCGGCCGGGGTCGGCGAACACGCAGGTCACAGTCGATCAGACGGATACGGACGGGATGTTGCGGCCGCATTGCGGCCTGTTTCGTTTCGATCAGTTCTGAACATCGCCCCCTGGTAGCCGATCTGATCCGCTGTTACCTTCTGCCCGTCGGCACCGACTTGGCTGCCCACGTTCAAGTGCCGCCACACCTGGCGGCCGTCCCGCTCTTCGAGACCCCCGAGGAACTCCCGATGGACGCAACGCTCGCCACCCGCAGAGTCGGCCGCACCGCGGCCGCCGCCGTCGCGCTGGCCCTGGCCGCCACCGCCTGCTCCGGCACCTCCGGCGGCACGGCGGACGACGTGGCGAAGACCGTCACACCCACCCGGGACGCCGAGGACAACAACCCGCAGCCCCTGGACCGGATCAAGGACGGCGGCGAGCTGCGCGAACCGCTCCAGCAGTGGATCACCCAGTGGAACCCGTACCAGGTCGACGGCACCTACGGCGACGCCGTCGAGATCATGGGCTATGTCGAGGCGAAGCTCTTCCGCTCCGACGCCAAGGGCGTCTACCAGGCGGTGCCCGAGTACCTGGAGTCCGCGAAGGTCACCTCGACCTCCCCGCAGGTCGTGACCTACCGCCTCAACCCCAAGGCGAAGTGGTCGGACGGCAAGGCCCTCGGCTACCAGGACTTCAAGGCCGTCTGGCAGGCCTCCAACGGCAAGGACCCGGCCTACAACCTCTCCGACTCCTCCGGCTACGAGCAGATCTCCGCCGTCGAGCAGGGTGCCGACCCCACCGAGGTCAGGGTGACGTTCACCGAGCCGTACGCCGACTGGCAGAGCCTCTTCAACCCGCTGCTCCCGGCGGCCGGCATCGCCACCCCGCAGGCCTTCAACGAGGGGTGGATCGAGAAGGTCCCGATCGTCGGCGGCCCGTTCACTGTCGGCACCGCCGACAAGACCGCCCAGACCATCACCCTGGTGCCGAACCCCGCCTGGTGGGGGCCGAAGCCCAAGCTCGACCGGATCACCTACCGGGTGCTGGACTCCGCCGCCATCACCCAGGCGTTCCTCAACAACGAGGTCGACTACGCCTCCGCCGGCACCGCCACCGCCTACGGGCAGCTGAAGGACTCCAAGGACGCCGCGATCCGCACCGGCACCCCCTGGGACGAGGTGCACATCTCCTTCGGCGGCAACGGCGCCCTCGCCGACCGGACGGTCCGCCAGGCGCTCGGCAAGGCCCTCGACCGGGCCTCGCTCATCAAGATCGTCAACCAGGGCGTGCCCGTCGAGTTCAAGCCCCTCGACAACCACCTCTTCATGACCAACCAGAACGGCTACCGGGCCAACGCCGGCGACTGGGTCACCTACGACCCGTCCGCCGCCAAGCAGTTGCTCGACACCGCCGGCTGGAAGGACGCCGGCGGCACCCGCAGCAAGGACGGCACCCCCCTGGAGCTCCACTACGTGATGAGCGACGGCTCCACCCAGGCCCAGGCCGACCTCGCCGCCGCCGTCCGGAGCATGCTGCAGCAGGTCGGCGTGAAGCTCACCGTCGACAGGGTGCCGAGCAAGGAGTACTTCTCCAAGTACATCAACGAGGGCCGCTTCGACCTGGCGAGCTGGCGCAACACCGGCTCCTTCCCCCTCTCGAAGACCGTGCCCATCTACCGCGCGCCCCAGGGCGAGAACGTCTTCGGCAACTACTCCAAGCTCAGCACGCCCGAGATCGACACCCTGCTCCGCAAGGCCGCCGCCACCCTCGACCCCGCCGAGGCCGCCGAGCTCTACAACCAGGCCGACGTGAAGATCTGGGAACTCGCCCACACCGTCGAGCTCTACCAGCGCCCCAGCATCGTCGCCGTCCGCAAGGGCCTCGCCAACTTCGGCGCGGGCAGCCTGGCGGACACCGTCATCACCTCGGTCGGCTGGGAGAAGTAGGCCCCGCCGCAAGCGCCGCACGCCGGTCGCCGCACGCCGACCGGCGTGCGGCGACCGGCGCTTGCGGCCTGCGGCGCCGGACGGCACCCCGCCTCACTCCACCGTCGGCACGGCTCGACCGCGCCGGAGGCCCGCCGGCCCCGGGCCGGGCCGCCGGGTGGGGATTGTGCGGGCCCCGGTCCGGGGATAGCGTGCACGCAGGTGATGCAGGCCGACGGGACGGAGGTGACGGGCGTGCAGCGGACATCCGAACTGCCCACGGACGGAACCCCCGTGGCCTTCCACCGCACCGTCGGCGCGTACGCGCGCCGCCACGTCGACCTGCAGCGCGTCGCCAGCGCCCTCTGTCCGCGCTGAGGCAGCGCTCCCCGCTCGGCACCACGTCTCCCGGCTCGGCACCCGCGGCCCGGGAGTCGGCCTCCGCCGACGCCGCCGTGCGCGCGCCGCCCACCCGCCGCCGATCCCTTCGGCACGCCCCGCCGCCCCTCCGCGCGGGCAGGGCTGCCACTCCGACAGGAAGCGACAGGCCCATGTCCCCCTCGCGCACGCCCCTCCACCTGGCCGTCGCTCTCGACGGCGCCGGCTGGCACCCCGCGGCCTGGCGGGAGCCGGACGCCCGCCCGTCCGACCTGCTCACGGCCGGCTACTGGGCCGGCCTGGTCGCCGAGGCCGAGCGGGGCCTGCTGGACTTCGTCACCCTGGAGGACGCGCTCGCCCTGCAGTCCTCCGACCCCGCCGGGCCGGACGGGCGCACCGACCGGGTGCGGGGGCGGTTGGACGCCGTACTGGTCGCCGCCCGGGTCGCCCCGCTGACCCGGCACATCGGCCTGGTGCCGACCGCGGTCGTCACGCACACCGAGCCGTTCCACCTCTCGAAGGCCGTCGCCACCCTCGACCACGTGAGCGGCGGCCGGGCCGGCGTACGCGTCAAGGTGTCGGCCCGCGCCGACGAGGCGGCGCACTTCGGACGGCGCCCGGCACCCCGGGTCCGTTTCGACGACCCGGGCGACCCGGCCGGGCAGGCCGCGGTCGCCGATCTCTTCGACGAGGCCGGCGACTACGTCGAGGTGCTGCGGCGGCTCTGGGACAGCTGGGAGGACGACGCGGAGATCCGGGACGTCGCCACCGGCCGGTTCGTCGACCGCGACAAGCTGCACCACATCGACTTCGAGGGCAGCCGGTTCGGCGTCAAGGGCCCGTCGATCACGCCGCGGCCGCCGCAGGGCCAGCCGCTCGTCACCGCCCTCGCGCACGCCGCGGTTCCCTACCGGCTGGTCGCCCGCTCGGCCGACCTCGGCTACGTCACCCCCCGGGACGCCGCCCAGGTCGGCGCCGTCACCGCCGCGATCCGCGCCGAACAGGCCGCCGCGGGCCGCGCCGACGACACCGTGCACGTCTTCGGCGACCTCGTGGTCGTCCTGGACGACACCACCGGGGCCGCCGCCGACCGCAGGGCGCGCCTGGACGAACGGGCCGGTGCCCCGTACACGAGCGACGCCCACGTCTTCGCCGGCACACCCGCCGACCTGGCCGACCTGCTGGAGGACTGGCAGCGGGCCGGGCTGACCGGCTTCCGGCTGCGGCCCGCCGCGCTGCCGCACGACCTGACCCGGATCACCCGCGGCCTCGTCCCGGAGCTGCAGCGCCGCGGCGTGTTCCGCACCGCGTACGAGGCCGGCACCCTGCGGGGACTGCTCGGCCTGCCCCGCCCGGCGAACCGGTACGCCGCCGCCGGGTGACCCCTGCCGACACCGTCCGACCGTCCGCCGAGCAGAGACCGTGGGGGCCCCTCGCATGTCCAAGCCCGTCAAGCAGATCCACCTCGCCGCGCACTTCCCCGGCGTGAACCACACCACCGTCTGGAGCGACCCCGCCTCCGGGAGCCAGATCGCCTTCGACTCCTTCGCCCACATGGCGCGGACCGCCGAACGCGCCCGGTTCGACTTCATCTTCCTCGCCGAGGGGCTCCGGCTGCGCGAGCAGAACGGCGAGATCCACGACCTCGACGTCGTCGGCCGCCCCGACACCCTCACCGTGCTGGCCGCCCTCGCCGCGGTCACCGACCGGCTCGGCCTGGCCGGGACGATCAGCTCCACCTTCAACGAACCGTACGAGGTGGCCCGGCAGTTCGCCTCCCTCGACCACCTCTCGGCGGGTCGTGCCGCCTGGAACGTCGTCACCTCGTGGGACGAGTTCACCGGGGCGAACTTCCGGCGCGGCGGGTACCTCGCCCAGGAGGACCGCTACCTGCGGGCCCGGCAGTTCCTCGCCGCGACCCGGGAGCTCTTCGACTCCTGGCGGGGTGACGAGATCGCCGCCGACAAGGAGTCCGGCGTCTTCCTCCGCGACCCGGAGGCGGGCCGGTTCGACCACCACGTGAGCCAGTTCGACATCACGGGCCACTTCGACGTGCCGCGCAGCCCGCAGGGCCGCCCGGTCGTCCTGCAGGCCGGTGACTCCGACGAGGGCCGCGAGTTCGCCGCCTCCTCCGCGGACGCCGTCTTCAGCCGGCACAGCACCCTGGAGGCGGGCCGGGCGTTCTACACGGACGTCAAGGGACGGCTGGCCCGGTACGGCCGCTCCCCCGGCGACCTGAAGATCCTGCCCGCCGCCACCTTCGTCCTCGGCGACACCGCCGCCGACGCGCAGGAGAAGGCCGGGGTGATCCGCCGTCAGCAGATCGGCGGCCGCACGGCGATCCGGCTGCTGGAGCAGGTGTGGAACCGCGACCTGAGCGCGTACGACCCCGACGGTCCGCTCCCGGCCGTCGATCCGCTCGTCGGCGAGCACACCGTCGCCCGCGGCCGGGCCGACGTGCGGATGCACCGCGACCCGGTGGCCGTCGCCCGGCAGTGGCGGGACCTCGCCGCGGCGAAGGGCCTGTCCATCCGTGACCTCGTCATCGAGGTGAACGGGCGGCAGTCGTTCGTCGGCACCCCGGCGGAGGTCGCCGCGGCGATCGACGGCTTCGTGCAGGCGGACGCGAGCGACGGATTCGTCCTCGTGCCGCACCTGACGCCCGGCGGGCTCGACGAGTTCGCCGACACCGTGGTGCCGCTGTTGCAGGAGCGCGGCGTGTTCCGCACCGAGTACGAGGGCACGACGCTCCGCGAGCACCTCGGGCTGGACACGCCCGGCACGGCGGCGGGGGCGGCGTCGTGAAGTTCCTCGCCATCACCCTGATCGTGCACGCCCCCGACCCTGTCACCGGCGTCCTGCCGTCGACCCGCGACCGCTTCCGCGAGGTCGTCGGCAACGCGCTCCTCGCCGAGGAGCTCGGCTTCGACGGCTTCGGGGTCGGCGAACGCCACGAACGCCCCTTCATCTCCTCCGCACCGCCGGTGGTGCTCGGTCACATCGCCGCCCTCACCCGCCGCATCCGCCTCTTCACCGCGGTCACCACGCTCAGCCTGCTCGACCCGGTGCGCGCCTACGAGGACTACGCCACGCTCGACCACCTGTCGGACGGCCGGCTGGAGCTGATCATCGGCAAGGGCAACGGCACGGCGCAGCGCGACCTGTTCCACGTCGGCCCCGAGGACCAGTGGGACCGCAACGCCGAGTCGTACGAGCTGTTCCGCCGGATCTGGCGGAACGACAGGGTCACGGCCACCCCGCGGTTCCGGCCCGCGCTGACCGGGGCCGAGGTGTGGCCGCGCCCGCTGCAGCAACCGGTGCGGGTCTGGCACGGCAGTGCCACCAGCCGCGCGTCGGTCGAACTCGCGGCGCGGTACGGCGACCCGCTGTTCTCCGCCAACGTCACCCACGGCATCGGCCCGTACGCCGCGCTCGTACGCCACTACCGGGAGCGGTGGAAGCACCACGGGCACGACCCCGCCCTGGCCACCGTCGGTGCGGGCACGGCGGGCTACTACGCCGCCCCGACCTCGCAGCAGGCGCTCGCCGTCTACCGGCCGGTCTTCGAGGGACAGCTCGCCCTCCAGCGCCGGATGGGCCTGGAGCCGGTGTTCACCACCCTGGAGGACTTCGTGGAGCGCAGCTCCGCGCTGATCGGCAGCCCGCAGCAGGTGATCGAGAAGGTGCACCGCTACCACGAGCAGCTCGGGCACAGCGTGCTGCACCTGCACGCGGACGCCGGGGGGCTCACGGGGACCCAGCACCGCGACAGCCTCGAACTCTTCCAGTCGGCGATCGCCCCCGCCCTGCGGCACGGGATCCCCGACCCGCCGTGGGGCTGGGGCAGCCCGGCGGTGCCCGGACCGGCCGCCGCACCGTGAGCACCGCCACGCCGTGAGCACCCCGCACCGTGAGCACCGGCGCCGCAGGGGCCCGCCGCCGCAGGGGCCCGCCGCCGGGAGATACCGCGGGCTGTCACCCCAGGCGTGCACTGTGGTGCCATGAACACCACCACGGACAACCCGCCCGCGGGCACGGAAGGCCCGCTCGCCGGGCGGATCGCACTCGTCGCCGGGGCCACCCGCGGTGCCGGACGGGCCCTCGCGGTCGAGCTCGGCCGCTCCGGCGCCACGGTCTACGTCACCGGCCGCACGACCCGCGACCGGATCAGCGAGGTCGGCCGGACCACGGAGACCATCGAGGAGACCGCGGAGCTGGTCACGGCGGCCGGGGGCACCGGTGTCGCGGTGCCCACCGACCACCTGGACGAGGACCAGGTGCGTGCCCTCGTCGCGCGGATCGACCGCGAGCAGGGGCGGCTCGACATCCTCGTCAACGACCTCTGGGGCGGCGAGCACCTGCTCGTCGGCTCCGTCTTCGGCAAGAAGAGCTGGGAGACGCCGCTCGCCGACGGCCTGCGCATCCTGGAGCTCGGGGTGCGGTCGCACGTGATCACCGCGGCGCTCGTCCTCCCGCTGCTGATCCGCTCGGACGGGCCGCTGCACGTGGAGGTCACCGACGGCACGGCGGTCTCCAACCGGCGGTACCGCGAGAACCTCTACTACGACCTCGCCAAGAACGCGCCGATCCGGATCGCCTTCGGCCTGGGCCAGGAGCTGGCGGAGTACGGCGGCACGGCGGTCGCCGTCACGCCCGGCTGGATGCGCTCGGAGCAGATGCTCGCCGCGTTCGGGGTGACCGAGGAGAACTGGCGCGACGCCGTCGCCCGGGAGCCGGACTTCGCCATCGCCGAGTCGCCGGCCTACCTCGCCCGCGCGGTCGCCGCCCTCGCCGCCGACCCGGGCCGGGCCGCCCGCTGGAACGGGCGGTCCACCTCCAGCGGGGAGCTCGCCCGGGTCTACGACGTACGGGACGTGGACGGCAGCCGGCCGGACGCCTGGGCGTACCTGGAGGACGTCAGGTACGGCGGGAAGGACCGCCCGGCCGACGACTACCGCTGACGGCCCCGGCCGCCCGCCGCACCCTGCGGCCCCGGCCGGCGCGGTGTCAGGCCGCGCCGATCCGGAGTGCCTGCGGCAGCGGGACGACGGCGGGGTCCGCCGGCCTCACCGGGTCGGCGCCGCCTCCGGCCGCGCGCCGGAAGGACGCGAGCCGCTCCGGCGCGACGTGGCCGTGGAACGCGGGGAGGCGGTGCAGCCGCCGGACGTACGCCCGCAGCCGGTCGTACCCGTCCAGGAGGTCCGCCGTACCGGCGTCCGGGCAGGACCCGAACCCGCCGCCCAGCCGGACGAGGGCCACCCACAGGTCCACGTCGGCGGCGGTCAGCCGACCGCCGAGCACGTAGGGCGCCGCGTCGAGCCGGCCGTCGAGCAGGGCCAGCGCCCGGTGCTGCGCCTCCGCCGGGGCGTCGCCGGTCAGCGCCTCGTCGAGGAGGTCGCGGAGGGCGTCGATGTCGTCGGCCAGGGCCGGCGGGCGCAGCCCGGGCAGGTCGTCCCGGGCCGGGCCGGCGAGGTGCTCGGCGAGGTCGCGGAGGATGTCGGGGGTGTGGTTGCTGACGATGCGTCCGCTCCACCGGTCGCAGAGCGCGGGCACGGTGAGCGGGCCGTCGTAGTGGTGCAGGGTCGCCGCGTAGGCCAGGCGCAGGGACTCGCCCGCATCGGGCGTGGCCGGAGCCGTGAGGACGGTGGTGGTGACCGCTGTCCCGAGGTCGAGCAGGTCGAGGGTGATCGCGACGCGCAGGGAGTCCGGACAGTCCGGACAGAGGTACACCTGGTACCGGTGCGGGGCGGGGTAGAAGCCGCCGGCGCGGTGGACGCCGATGCGGCTGCGGAAGCGGTGGTCGGGATCGGCGGCCTCGGCCCGCAGCGCGGACGGGCCGGGCTGCGGCAGGCACGGCACGGCGTGGCCCGGACCGGGCAGGACTGTCTCGGACATGGCTCTCCCTCGGGTGGTGGCGCCCCGGCAGCCCGGTCGGTCACGGAGGCAGCGCGGAGTCCCGCCCTGTGTCCGGCCGTACCGGCTCCGCGGCCCGGTGCGCGTGGATGCGCGGTGGGTCGGGGATCAGGCGGCGGGGCCGCGGGCGCTGCAGACGCGCAGGAGGTCGATGTGCAGGCGCCTGGTGAGGAGGCAGCTCCGACGGCCGGGGAGTCCCGGCGTCCGCCGGGTGTCCTCCCGCTCGCTGTCGGCACTGCGCATGTCCACCGGTCCGATCGTCGGGTCCCGCCGGACACGGGGCCGCGCTTGCCCCGCCGCGTCGGCGGGGCCCGGTCGTCACCCGGGGCACCCCGTCGCGGTGGAAGGGTTGCCCGTCAGCGGGCCGGGGCCGATGACCCGCCCGGGCAGGAGTCCTGCACGGTGGGGCGCTGACTGTCGTGACCGTCAGCAGCAGTGTGGTCGAGCACTGCCGGGTCGTCAAGAACACTGACGGGTAGGCCCGGACGGCGGTTCGGCCGGTGGGGCACGGGGCTGCGGGGGCCGCCGGGGCGAGGTGCCCCCGCGCCGGCGGCCCTGCGGCGTCAGCGGGAGTGGATCCCGATCTCGTTCAGGGAGTACCGGTTGTCGGTGCCCCGTTCCAGCAGGGTGATCCGCACGTGGCGGGCGTCGGTCGGGGTGAACGGCCGGTTCTCCAGTCCGCCCCGGCCGCCGGTGGTGGCGTAGACGGTCCGCCAGGTGGCGCCGTCGGTGGAGACCTCGATCCGGTAGGCCTTCGCGTACTGGTCGGACCAGTTCAGCACGGCCCGGCCGACCCGGCGGACGGCGCCCAGGTCGACACTGATCCAGGCGGTCGCCACGGTCTTGCTGGCCCAGCGGGTGCCGGGGTCGCCGTCGACGGCCTTGCCCGGCGGGTAGGAGACGACGACGGCGTTCTGGTAGTCGGAGGCGGTGGCCTTCGCCCCGGCGGCGAGGTTCGCGAGGTCGTCGGTGCGGCGGGCCGGGAACTCCACCACCTGCTGGTAGGTGGGCCGGTTCTGCCAGGCGATGCGGGGCACGGTGATGCCGCCCATCGCCCGGTGCACGATGGAGTCGGCGCAGACCTGGTCGCCCGCGCCGCAGTACTTGTCGGCGGGGTAGGTGGTGGTCGCGGGCGTCGCCGCGGCGGCGGTGAGCGTGTCGAGGAGCACCTGCCGGCAGGCCGTCAGGGAGCCTCCGCCGCAGTACGGGCGGTCCAGGGGGCCGCGGACGGTCTGTCCGAGGACGCCGCGGATGTCCTTGCCGACGTACGACCACCAGCCGTGCTGGAACGCGGAGCCCTTGTGCGCCTCGCCCGCGGCGATGCTGCTGCCGGAACTCCCGCTGCCCTGCTGCCCGTTGGAGGGCGACTCGTTGATCTGCGCGACGGCGGTCAGTGCCCGGTAGAGCCCGTCGCCGAGCGCGGGCCGGAACTCGCCCTCGACCAGCAGCGGCCACCAGGCGTCCAGCAGGCGGATCGCCTCCGCGTCGGCGTAGACGCCGTCGCCCTTCGCGGCCTCGCGCCGGTGCGAGCCGGACGCCTGCCAGGCGCGGAGCCTCGCCACGGCGGCGGCCTGCCCGGGGTCGGTGACCGGCGCCGCGTCGATGACGCGCAGCAGGTCGGGCAGGACGCGTTCGGCCCGCAGGTCGACGGCGGCGGCTTCCTCCATCGCGGTGACGAGGTCGGCGCGGGTCACCGCGCCGCGCCGGGTGAGGTCGGCGACCCGCCGGTCGAGCAGGTCGGCGCGGTGCACGGCGCCGTTGCCCCAGGCGGAGGTGAAGCCGGGGGCCTGCTTGTTGTTCCAGCTGACGTAGTAGTCCTGGTCGGTGGAGTGCGGGTGCTGCGCCGGGGGTGCGACGGCCGAGGTGTTGGCGGCGCGGTCCCAGCCCTGCCACGTGTAGGCCGGGCGGGCGAGGATCGGCAGGTCCGGGTCGGTGCCCGCGGCCCGCACCGGGTCGGTGCCGGAGTTGTAGTACGCGGTGTGGTCGGCGTCCGCGTAGAACCAGTTGAAGGTGTAGCCGACGTCCTGGGCGGCCTGCTGGAACGCCGCCGCGGAGGTGATCGCCGCCGGGTCGTTGAACTCCTGGAAGCCGATGACGGAGTCCAGGTCGTGCCGGTAGGTGGCGCGCAGCGCGGTGTACGCGACCGGCCGGCCGGCGACGGTGCCGGTGTGGGTGACCAGGCCGTACGCGGAGCGGAGCGTCACCAGGTCGTAGGCGCCCGCGGCGGTGGCGTCGGCGGTCGACGGCTGCCAGGCGTTGTGCCGGGTGAGGGTCTCGAACGGGGTGCAGGTGCCGTCGAGGAGGTAGCTGAGGGAGGCGGTGGTGGGTGCGGCGCCGGACGCCTCGCAGAGGTCGGCGGCGAAGGTGTCGGTGATGTCCTGGTTGGCGGAGGTCGCGCTCCAGGCGTAGTCGGGCCCGCGGCCGATCTCCACGTAGAAGCTGAGGCCGGGGAAGGACGCCCCGCGGGTGCGCAGGCCGGGCCCGTCGAGTTCCTGCACCATGAGGATCTGCGGCGCGTAGTAGCCGGTCTGCGGGCCGAAGACGGCGATCGGGTGGCCGGAGGCGGTGTGCGCGCCGGAGACGAGGAGGGCGTTCGACATGCCCTTCTTCGCGGTGATCAGGTCGGCGGGCAGCACGCCCTCCGCCGTGGCCGTCGCCGCGGCCGCCTGCGCGGCGGCTCCCGCGGTGGCGCCGGTGCCCGTGCCGTTGCGGGCGTGGGCGTAGGCGGTGACCGAGTCGGCGTCCGGGAGGGCGACGCCGACCGGGGCGGCGGGCGAGGCCGCGTACGGGAACGCCGTGCCGTCGTGCACGGTGGCGGTGGCCTCGGGGTCGTCCCCGGAGCGCCAGGCGGTGTAGGCGCGGTCGCCGTCGGCGGTGCCGTAGCGCTGGCGGAACGCCAGTCGGGCGAGGGCGTTCTCGACCTCGCCGCCGCCGCCCCCGCCGAAGATCGCGCCGATGACCGAGGAGACCGCGACGACGTCGGTCGCGGTGAAGGGCTGCACGGTGGAGCCGTGGCCGGTCAGCACGTACTCGCCGGGGTAGGTGTCGGCGGCGACGTCGGCGGCGGCGAAGGCGTTCAGCCCGGCCACGTAGTCCTGGATGTCCTGGTACGCCTGCGCGCCGCGGCCGCCGGACGCCCGGACCCGGTCGAGCTGCTGCTGGAGGTCCGTCTCGGTGTACGGGGCGACGGCCCACAGGCTCTGCTCCAGCGCCCGGTTGCCGGCGGCACCGCCGGCGAACGACGAGAGCTGGCCGCGTCCGACGTGGCGCAGCACGTCGATCAGCCAGAGGCGGTCCTGCCCGGCCGCGTAGCCGGCGCCGAACTCGGTGTCGGCCCGGGTGGTGCCCTTGATGTGCGGGGTGCCGGTGGCCTTGTCGCGGGTGATGGTGACGCCGGGCCGCGGGGAGAGGGTGCTCTCGACCTGCCCGGCGGCCACGCCGAACGAGGCGTCGTTGAAGTAGGCGGCGAGCTGGTCGTCCGTCAGCCCGGAGTAGTCGTGCAGGAGGTTGTCGTACCGCTCGACCTGGTCGGCCGAGTGGGCGGGCCGGGTGCCGACGCTCTGGTGCAGGAGGATGCCGGCGAGGGTGGCGTGGCCGTTCTCGCCCGCGGTGAGGATGTCCTGGCACTGGCCCAGGCAGGGGTCGCCGGGCGCGGGCGCCGGGCCCGCGGCGGCCTGTGCGGGCAGCGCGGCCGCGCCGGCGGCGAGCAGGGCGACGGCGGTCAGGGCCGCGACGGCGGCCGAGCGGAGCGACCGCCGGGTGCGGCCGGGGCCGCCGGAGCGGCGGGCCCGGGCGGCCTGCGCCGGAACAGGGGCTGGAGCTGGGGGCACCGGAGCCTCTTCCTTGGGTGGGGTCTGGCATGCACACCCGGGAACGGGTGCACGCGAACGTTAGACCCGCTCCTCCACCTGTCGGTAGATCCGCGCCGCAATCCGCCATGGGACCGCAACAGCACTGACACACAAGGGGCTTGAGTGGAAGTCCGGAACCTCCGGGACGACGCCGGGGGCGCGTCCGCGCGCCCCCGCCCCCGCGTCAGATCCGGAAGATCGACCCGACGAACTCGGACAGCAGGCGCTCCTTGAGCGGCCCCGGCAGGGCGTCGAGCAGCACGAGCACCGGGGCCATCCGGCCGGGCAGGCCGCCCTGCGGGTCGAGCCCGGCGAAGGCCAGCACCCCGGCGACCTCCTCCGGCCCGAGGGCCGCGGGGTCGAGGCCGGCCGCGAGTTCGGCCAGCGCCGGGTCGACGGCGACCGGCGGCAGGGTGCGGGCGGTCTTGAGGGCGGCCGCCAGGTCGGCGAGCAGGTCCTCCACCCGGTCGGCGGTCGCCGGGGTGAGGGTCAGGTGCAGGTTGGGCGGCAGGCCGTCGTACGACAGCTGCGGCTGGAGGTACCAGCCGCGTTCCCGCATCTCGTCGGCGAGGTGCAGCAGCAGGCTGAGGTCGGGCCGCCCGTCCGGGCCCTCCAGGGTGAGGGCGACGAGGCCGGCGGCCGGGTCGCCGAGCACGCGGACGCCGGGGGTGGCCCGCAGGCCGGCCAGCAGGCGGTCGGAGGCGTCCGCGACGCGGGCGGCGAGCGCGGTGTAGCCGTCCTCGCCGACGTGCCGCAGCACCGCCCAGGCCTGGGCGAGCAGCCCGCCGGACTTCGTGCCCTGCACGGTGGGGTTGACGACCGGGTAGCCGGGCCAGCCCGCGTGCGCGAAGTACTGGTGGCGGCGCAGCTCGGCGTCCCGGTAGAGGACCACGGAGGCGCCCTTGTCGGCGTAGCCGTACTTGTGCAGGTCGACGGAGAGCGAGGTGACGCCCGGCACGGACAGGTCGAACGCGGGCACCTCGCGGCCGGCACGGCGCAGGTAGGGCAGGATCCAGCCGCCGATGCACGCGTCGACGTGGCAGAGCACGCCGCGGGCGGCGGCCGCGGCGGCGATCTCCGCCACCGGGTCGACGACGCCGTGGGCGTACGAGGGGGTGGAGGCGACGACCAGCACCGTCCGGTCGTCGATCGCGGCGGCCACGGCGTCGGCGTCGGCCCGGTACGTCGCGGGGTCGACGGGCACGACGACGGCCTCGACGCCCAGGTAGGCGGCGGCCTTGTGGAAGGCGGCGTGGGCCGTCGACGGCAGCACCATGCGCGGCGCCGTCACCCCGCGGGTGGCGCGGGCGTGGTCTCGGGCGGTCTTCACGGCGAGCAGGATGCTCTCGGTGCCGCCGCTGGTGAAGGTGCCCTGGGCACCGGGGGCGCCCAGCACCGCGGCGACCGCGGCGACGATGTCGTTCTCCAGCCGGGCGACGGACGGGAAGACCGTCATGTCGAGGCCGTTGACGGTGGCGTAGGCGGTGTACGCGGCGGCGGCCAGGCCGTCGAGGCCCTCCAGGCCGGCGTCGTACACGTAGGCGAAGGTGCGGCCGCCGCGGGTCGGCGCGTCGTCGCCGCGCAGGGCCCGCAGCTCCGCGAGGACGTCGTCCGCGGGGCGGCCGGGCGGGAGGGCGCCGGCGGGGGTGTGGTCAGCGGGCACGGGTGGTTCCGTTCTCGGGTGCGGGGGTGGTGGCGGCGGGCAGGGGACCGCTGTCGGGCAGACGGTCGGCGGCGGGCAGGGGGTCGGCCGGTTCGGCGCGGTAGCGGCGGAGCAGCAGGAGGCTGGCCGCCGCGAGCAGGGCGGGCAGCAGTCCGGTGCCGGCCGTGATGGCGGCGAGGGCGGTGTCCGGCTGGGTGCTGCGGTGCGCGGCGTCCGACGCGTGGAACCCGCTCAGGGCGAGCAGCGCGGCGAACACCCCGGCGCCCACGGCGAGCGCCAGCGTCTCCGCGGCGGTCCACAGCCCGGTGAACGTCGCGGCGCGGCGGCTGCCGGTGCGTTCGGCGTCGGCGGCCAGGGTGTCGGCGAGCATCGTCAGCGGCAGCAGTTGCAGGCCCGCGTACGCGACGCCCACCGCGGCCGCCGCCACGTAGCCCAGCCACGCCCCGGCCGCGCCGGTCAGCGCCAGCGCCGCGCAGGCCGCCACGAACAGCACCGTCGCGCAGCCCTGCGCGTACGCCGTGCCGCGGCTGCGGGCGAGCCGGTTCCACAGCGGCATGACCAGCACCAGCGGGCCGATCATCGCCGCGAAGAGCGGGGTGACCGCCGACGGCGAGCCGAGGGTGTACGTCGCGAAGTACTGCACCCCGGCGAGCATCACGCCCACCGCCAGCGCCTGCACCGCCCACATGCCGAGCAGGTGGCGGAACGACCGGTTGTCGCGGACGGCGGCGAGCTGCGCCCGCAGCGACGGCTCCGACCGGCTGCGCGCCACGGACGGCGCCCGCCGGGTCGCGTGCCAGGCGCCGAACATGCCGACCGCCAGCAGGCCGGCGACCGCCGCACCCATCAGCCGGTAGCCGGCCGCCGTGTCGCCGCCCGCGTGCGCGAGCGCCGGCGCCACGGCCCCGGAGAGCAGGATCGCCGCCCCCAGGAAACCCACCCGCCAGCCCAGCATCCGGCCGCGCTCCGCCTCGTCCTCCGTCATCTCGGCGGGCATCGTCACGTACGGCACCTGGAACACCGCGTACGCCGTCGCCGCCAGCAGGAACACCACGGCGACGTAGCCCGCCGCCGCGGCACCGCGCAGCGGCGGCGCGGCGAAGAGCAGCGCGAACAGCGGCGGCAGTGTGCACGCCCCGATCAGCAGGAACGGCCGGCGCGGCCCCCACCGCCACCGGCTGCGGTCGGACACCGCACCCACCAGCGGGTTGACCAGCACGTCCCACGCCTTCGGCAGGAACACCGCCGCGCCCGCCACCGCCGCCGGCACCGCCAGCACGTCGGTCAGGTAGTAGAGCAGGATCAGGCCCGGCACGGTGCCGAAGGTGCCCGTGCACAGCGAGCCGACGCCGTAGCCGATCCGCACCCGGGCGGGCAGCGGTCCGGCCGCGGGGGCGCTCACCGGGCCCTGCCCGCGGGAACGAGCGCACGGAAGCGGGGCAGCACCTCCTCGCCGACCCGGTACGCCTCCTCCAGGTGCGGGTAGCCCGAGAGCACGAACTCGTCGATGCCCAGCGCCGCGTACTCGGCCAGCCGTTCCGCCACCTCGTCGTGCGAGCCGACGAGCGCCGTCCCCGCCCCCTCCCGGACGAGCCCGACGCCCGCCCACAGGTTCGGGGCGATCTCCAGGGAGGCGGCGTCCGCCCGCCCGCCGTGCAGGGCCGCCATCCGGGCCTGCCCGGTCGAGTCCATCGCGGCGAACCGCCGCTGGGTGGCCCGGACGGCCGCCGGGTCCATCCGGTCCAGCATCCGCTCGGCCTCCGCCCACGCCTCCGCCGCGGTGTCCCGCGCGATCACGTGGATGCGCAGCCCGTGCCGCAGCACCCGGCCGGCCTGCGCCGCCAGGCCGTCGAGGCGCGCGATCCGGGCGGCCAGCGCCTGCGGCGGCTCCCCCCAGTACAGCTGCACGTCGGCGCGGCGCGCGGAGACCGCCTCGGCCGCCGGGCTGGCACCGCCGAAGTACAGCGGCACCGGGTGCTCGGTCGCGGGGTCCACGAGAGCGGCCCCCTCGGTGCGGACGTACCGCCCCTCGACGTCGCCGCTCCGACCCGCCAGCAGCTCCCGCAGCACCGCCATCACCTCGTCGGTGCGGTCGTAGCGTTCGTCGTGCGCGAGGCGGTCGCCGTACGCCCGCTGCTCGACCGGGTCCCCGCCGGTCACCACGTTGAGCCGCAGCCTGCCCCCCGCGAAGCGGCGGAAGGCGTCCGCCTGCTGCGCCAGCAGCGTCGGACTGGCGAACCCGGGGCGGAACGCCACCAGGAAGCCGATCCGCTCGGTGTGCTGGGCGACGGCCGTCGCGATGATCCACGGGTCGACGCACCCCAGGCCGACCGGGGCGAGCAGCGCCGTGAAACCGGCCTGCTCCGCCGCGCGGGCCACCTGGGTCAGGTAGCCGACGTCGGCGCGGCGGCGGGTCGCGGCGAGCGTGCGGCCCTGGACGGACGTCACCCCGCCGGGGTCGCGTCCGTCGCCGCCGGTCGGCAGGAACCAGTGGAACACCGGCTCACCGCGCAGGGCGGGCTCGTCTCCGGGCACGGGAACTCCTCACCGGGCGGTGCGCGGGCGGCACACCCCGGGTACACGGGACCGGCCGGAACGGCCGGCGGGGAGAGACAGGGAAGGGAGGGGTGACGCACCGGCGCGGAACCCGCGGCGCACGGCTCACCCCGGCGACCGGCACGGCACCCGCCGGTCGGGACCGCCCGTCAGACGGCGGGACGGCGGCGGACGGCGGGACGACCGGAGAGGCTGGGGCCCCAGGCGGGGCTGGGGCGACAGGCGGGGCTGGGGCGACAGGAACGCGACGGACAGGGCACCGGACAGCCGCCCTCGCCACCGGACCGGTGCACGAAGGACTCGCTGGCTGCAGGGACGCCTGACATGGCACAGATCATGAACGACAACCCACCCCGCCCACAAGGGCCGGTCGGAAGAGCCGCCGGCCGGGCCCGTCCGCCGGGCCCGCGCTCGACCTGCTTCGGCGTGCTCCGGGAGTGACCACCCTCCCGGCCCGATCCGGGCGCCGACCGGCGCGGTGCGTCGTCCCGGCGCCGGTGCGGTGGAGAGTGAGCCGCCGGCCGTCCCGGCACCCGGCGGGGCCCTGGCCTCCCATCGGTCGGCACCGTCGCCGGGCCTGCGTCACGGTCCGCACCGATCGTCGCGCGGGCCGGAGGTCCGGCTGCGGGTCGTCGAAGGGCGGGCCGTCAGACGGGTTTGACCGCGAAGAGCTCCAGGTGTCCGCACGACGGGCAGCGGAAGGCGTCGATCTGCCAGCGCGGGCGGCCCAGGCGCTTGGCCCCGCCGAAGATGCCGCGCTCCAGGGCGCCCGCGATCCACCGCGCGTACCCGCGGGAGCCCTCCCCGGTGTCCTCGACGAAGCCCTGCTCCAGACCGAGGACACCGCACTGCGTGCACTTCAGGTTCTCCACGCCACCGAGTGTAGGAGGCGCGTACGACACGTGTACGAGTGATCGGCGGACGGAACGGCGGGCGGCCGGGCCGCAGTTCCGCTGCCGCGGCGCCGGCCGGCCGCGCGAACCCGGGGCCGCCGGGGCCGCACCGGGCCTCCACGCCACGATCGCGGGCAGCGCACCGCTCGACGCGGCCGTGCTCCGGCCTCCCGTCCGCCCGGGCCTGCCGGGCACTCCTCGCAACGGCGCAGCGCCCGAAGGGTGTTGCCCGGGTTGCGCACTGCTGCGGAGGACTTCCCCGTTCAGCCGACCGGGGCGGCCGACCGGGAGGGTCCGTCCGGAGCCACCGCGCGCCGCCTGCTCCGGCGGCCCTGCATCCACGTCACCGTCAGTGCGACGGCGCCCGCGACGGTGAGCAGCAGCCCGACACCCGCCTGCACCACGAGCGCCCGGGCCTTCCGGCCGGCCGCCCCGTCCACCAGGCCACCCGTCGACCACACCGCGAGGCCCCGCACCGAGGTCTCGGGCACCAGGCCGTCACCGTCGGCGAGGACGTGCCGCGACACCTGCTCGCCGGCCGTCTCCCCCCGGTCGTCGCCGAGCACGAAGAGCTGGTGCGGCCCCACGGTGACGTCGAAGTCGAAGGAGGTGCCGCGCACGTAGGGCTCGTCCATCGCTGCGCCGTTGCGCCGTATGCCGTCCTCGGAGCAGCAGTAGAGCCGGTCGCCGGCATGCCCCAGGACCCGCTTGAAGGCGGGGCCGTCCGTGGCGGTACGGCCGACGTCCAGGAGCACGACACCGCCGTCCTGCACGGTCACCGTGTCCGCGACCAGCACCCGGTCGCCCGGTTCCAGGAGCGGCGTCATCGCCCTGCCTCGGACGGTGTACACGTGGTAGTCGCCCGTCAGGTGCCGTCCCGCGTCGGCCGCGACGGCGCCGCCGGCCACCAGCACCGAGGCCGCCGACCAGATCACGGCCCGCCGCCCGCGGATCCCCCGCCGCACCATCCCGCACCACTCCGCTCTCGACGCCGCTCACCCGCCCGCGCGCACCCGGGCATGCCCCGGCACCCGACGCGGCGCATCGTACCAATCATCACACCGCCACCTGGGGACCGGTGGTGGGCGCCACCGCGGCCGGCGGACGGATCCCGCAGGGGGAACCGGCTCGTGTACCGCTGCGGTGACCGCGGTGTGCAAGATCGCGGCGATCCGCGCAGCTCGTGATCCCGGCCGCGGAACTCATCCGGCGCAGGCCGCCGCGCCGTTCACCTTCGGCCTGTCCGAGGTCGGCGCACTGGGCGCGGCGTAGGCGGCGAAGATGACCGCGCGCCGGCCGCACATCGCCGTGTCCGGGCGGGACGAACCGCAGGCCGCCCGGGTCGGGCGCCAACCAGGTCCAGTCCTCTGGCAGTTGAGGATCTCCCGCGCCCGCGCAGCGGCGACGGCCGAGGGCTCGCAGCGTATGCGAGAACGTCACAGAACGTCCTTCTCCCGGTTACACGGCAGGACCTCACGACGTGTCATGCTCCCGCTTACCACATAGTCAACACGCGTAGATCGCGGCGCCCTTGAGTAATCCGCCGCCTTCCGGCGCGTGCCGTCCCGGGAAAGGCACCCCTATGCCCGTTGCGCAGATACGCAGGTGGAAGGTGTCGTCGGCGACCGTCCTCGCCGTCCTCCTCAGCCTCACGCTCCCGACGGTCGCCGCGACCCCCGCGAGCGCCACGACCACCGCGTACGACAGCACGTACTACAAGAACGCGATCGGCAAGAGCGGCACGAGCCTGAAGTCCGCGCTGCACACGATCATCAGCCCCCAGACCAAGATCTCGTACGACGCGGTCTGGAACGCCCTGAAGGTCACGGACCAGGACCCGAACAACACCGGTAACGTCATCCTGCTCTACAGCGGGGTCTCGCGCAGCAAGACCCTCAACGGCGGCAGCGTGGGCAACTGGAACCGCGAGCACGTGTGGGCCAAGTCCCACGGCAACTTCGGCGAGGTGACCGGCCCCGGCACCGACCTGCACCACCTGCGCCCCGCGGACGTCCAGGTCAACAGCATTCGCGGCAACCTCGACTTCGACAACGGCGGCAGCGCGGTCGCCAACGGCGGCGGCAGCCTCGTCGACTCCGACTCGTTCGAACCGCGCGACGCCGACAAGGGCGACGTGGCCCGCATGATCCTCTACATGGCGGTCCGCTACGACGGCGGCGACGGCTTCGCCGACCTGGAACCCGACGAGAAGGTCAACAACGGCAGCACCCCGTTCATCGGCAAGCTCTCCGTTCTCAAGCAGTGGAACGACGAGGACCCGCCGAGCGCCTTCGAGGAGCGGCGCAACCAGGTCATCTACGACACCTACCAGCACAACCGCAACCCGTTCATCGACCACCCCGAGTGGGTCGAAGCGATCTGGTAGACGCACCACGGCACGAGCCGGGCTCCCCTCCACGGACGGGAGCCCGGCCCCGTTCAGCACCACCGCACGGTGGCCCCGGCCGTCCACCCCGGCAGCCGGCCCCGGACGCCGGGAAACCCGCTGGGTGATCCCCACCGCCGGACGCTAACGTGCGGAGCGGACCGAGGAGGTGGGCCGGTGCGCCCCGTGCTGTTGGTGGATGTGGACGGACCGCTCAACCCGTACGCGGCGAAACCGCACCGCCGTCCCGAGGGCTACGGGACGCACCGCCTCCTGACACCCAGGTGGGAGGCCGCCGAGCGGCGCCGGCTGACCGCCTGGGGGCTGCCCCACAAGCCGGTGAGGCCGCTGCGGGTCTGGCTCAACGAGGACCACGGCCGGGCGCTGACCGCGCTCCCCTTCGACCTGGTCTGGGCGACCACCTGGGAGGAGGAGGCCAACGACTTCGTGGCCCCGATCCTGGGGCTGCCCGCCCTCCCGTTCGTCCCGTGGCCCTCGCCCAGGCCCGAGCCTGCCGGCGGAGTCTTCTGGAAGACGCCCGAGATCGTCTCCTGGGCGGCGGGCCGCGCGTTCGCCTGGGTGGACGACAACATCACCGACGCCGACCGCGCCTTCGTCCACGCCCACCACGACGGCCCCGCCCTCCTCCACCGGATCGACCCGCAAGCCGGCCTGGCCGACCAGGACTTCACCCTGCTGGCCGACTGGGCCGCGAGCCTGGACCGGCACCCTGCCGTCTGAACAGCCCGCCGGACTGCGGACCGGCCGGACGGCAGCCTCGCGCAGGAACGGTTCCGGTGTGGCCGGCGTGCCGCGCGAGCGCGACGAGGTCGAGGTCGAGGTCGAGGTCCGGGACCGGCGACGCCGGGGAGAGGCGGAGGACGGGACCCTCCGACCGGGCCACGAACCCCACGCCGTCCCGCTTCGACGGCAGTTGGCCGATCCGCTGCACGCGGAAACCCGTCCGGGTGCCCGACCCGGCCATCCCGGGGGACGGACCACCGGACGGGGCGTCAGACTGTAGACCGTGAACCACTCCACGACGGTGCCGCGCGCCGCCGCCCTCGACACACCGGCCGTCCGGCAGCGGGCACGGCCACGCGCACGGACTCCCGCGCGGAGACCGTCGTAGCCACGCCCGCCCGGCACCGTACCGGCCCGGCGCGCCCGTACGGTGGACGCACGGCGCGCTGACCGCCACCGGCCCGGGCCGCCGCCCACTCGCCCAAACCAGCCCCGACCAGCCCCGACCAGGAGACGCCGATGACCCTGCCGACGCCCGCCGAGACCTGCCCCCTGCACGGCGTTCCCGACAACTGCGGCGAAGCCGTCGCCCTCTACCTGGCCAAGGCCGCCGAACAGCGTCCGGCCGGGCAGCCGCGGACCGTCGTCGTCCACCAGACCTCCGCCGCACCGGCGTTCGTCCGACCGGTCGACGCGCGGGTGGAGGAGGCCCGAGCCGCCAACCAGGCGTCACTGCGCAGCGCCGCCTGGGTGGTCGGGGGAATCCTCGCGCTGATCGTCGCCCTGACCGCCGTGAAGCTCCTCGGCTGGATCAACCTGAGCATCCCGAGCGGCAACCAGCCGCAGCCTGCGGCCACCGTGACCGTGACACCGCGCTGACCGGGCGGAGGCGGACCCCCGGGCCCGGCTCCCGACACCTACCCGCACCTTCTGCACACGGGTCGACCACGTGTGCCGGAACCGCTGACGGGGTATCGAGGGACGTGACGACTGCGCACGAGGGGGAACGCACGGGATGGGGACACCTGACCACCGCGCGGCCGAGGAGCGGGGAACACCACCGCGCACCGCCGGGCCCGCGGGCCGGACCGCGGTGTACGCGACGCGTGCCGTCGCCCTGATCGCAGGCGTCGCGGCGATCACCGCCGGCGTCCTGTACGGGGTGGACCAGCACGCCCGGGCCACGGCCCACCTGCAGGCCCGGCCCTGCGCCGCCACCGCCGGGGCGACCGGCGGCGAGTGCCTCGGCCAGGAGGCCGGCACCGTCACCGAGAAGTACTCCGGCGAGGGCCAGGGACCCGACCGGCTCCTCGTCACCCGCGCCTCGGGCCGGCACGCGTCCTACGTCGTCGGCGGCGAGGTCTACAACACCGTCTCCCCGGGGGAGACCGTCGAGCTGACGACCTGGCACGACAGCGTCACCGCCATCTCGGCCGACGGCAGATCCAGCCGGGTCAGCCAACTGGGCATGGCCGCCCTGCTGTCGACGGCTCTCCTCCTCGGCCTCGGCCTGCTCGCCGTGGAGTACGCCGTCCTGATCCCCCGTGCCGGGACCCGCTGGGTCCTGCCCGCCGCCGGCCTCGGACTCACCCTGTGCGCGGGCCTGGGCGCCTGGACCGCCATCGACAACACCAGCTGGTGGACGTTCGGGACCGGCGTCACCCTCTGCCTCGGCGGAGCCGCCGCGGCGGCCGCCTACCTCAGGACGGCCGTCCGGCCCGCGCCCCGTCCGCAGGCCTCCTAGGGCGTGTCTGACGATTCGCGGCGGATCAGCGCGCGGCGTCGGGCGCCCGGCTGGGCGTGCCGGCGGATCGTCCTCGTACCGGGTCGTACTCGGGCGATTCACCGGTGCGTCCAGCCGGGATGCCCGGCGTCGTGCGCCCGCCGGGAATGGTCAGACACGCCCTAGGACAGCGGCTTCCCGCCGAGGCCGGTCCGGTCGACGCCGCGCGGCGAGAACGTCATCGAGCCGACCCAGCCCCGCCGCACGAGCGCGATCTGCGACGGGAGCGGTGTCACCGGGTCGAGCGCCCTCCCCCGCGACCAGTTCTCGAGCAGCCCCTCGGTCGTCTCGACGGCGGACACCACCATGGTGACCTGCTGGCCCCCGTCCGCCCAGGTGTTCCACAACGCCCACCCCTCCGGCCGGGGCTCGACACCCATCCGTGCGCACGCCTCCTCGTAGCCGTCCTCCATCCCGGCCGGCATGACGCCGGGTTTCAGCAGCGTCGCACCGACCAGTCTGACCAGGGCACGGTCCTCCTCGATGCAGCCGTCTCCCTCGAAGTGGTAGCTGCGCACCGCCCGCGCAAGCGCGTTCACACTGCTCCGGAACGGTGTCACGTCCTCCGGATCCGGCTCGTACGAAAGCCAGTCCTCGTCGGACGCCTCGACCGTGACACGGTAGGCGAGGCGCTCGATCTCCCGGAGATAGTCCATCTCGCCGAGCTCAGGTGCGGTCATGGCCCGCAGTGTCGCACCGCCCCCCTCCACACGGACACGGGTTTTCGGCCCCCCCACTCGGCCCCCCGAACCCGTGGCCCCCGCCGAACCCGTCGCGCACCGAAGAGCGCGCACGACCAGCTGTCGACTCCACCCGGCCGGGCTGCGGCAGCCCTGGCCGGGAGTGCGTTGCGACGATCAGGAGTTCGTCGAACACCGCATCGGGGCAGGCGGCAGCGTGCCGGTCCCGGGCAGGTGTCCGCCGACGGGATGCCCGGGCCACCACCGGCCGAAGGTCCGCCGCCCCATGCGGTGGGAAGGCTGCCGGCGGTGGCGCGGAAATCCGTTCCGGGCGGTGTCGCGCTGCCACTACGGTGGCACGGTGACGACTCAGGTGATCGTGCTCAACGGTGGTTCCAGCTCGGGGAAGTCCGGAATAGCCCGGTGTCTGCAGGCCCTCCTGCCGGATCCGTGGCTGGCCCTCGGGACCGACACGCTGGTCGAGGCGATGCCGGCCTCCCTGCAGGCGGACGGCGGGATCGAGTTCGCCCCGGACGGAGAGGTGATCGTCGGCCCGGCGTTCCGCACACTGGAAGCGGCCTGGATCGAGGGGGTCGCCGCGATGGCCCGTGCGGGCGCCCGGGTCATCGTCGACGAGGTCTTCCTCGGCGGCGCCGACTCGCAGCAGCGGTGGCGGACCGCCCTGGCCGACGTGTCGGTGCTGTGGGTCGGAGTCCGGTGCGACGGTGCGGTCGCCGCAGGCCGCGAGGTCGCTCGCGGCGACCGGATCATCGGCATGGCCGCGTCCCAGGCGGACCTGGTGCACCAGGGCGTGACCTACGACCTGGAGGTGGACACCGCGCACGCCGAGTCGATCGAGTGCGCGCGGGCCATCGCCGCCCGGGCCGGCTGACCCGGGCGCCGGGACGGCTCCGCCGCGGCACCGGCGGTGGCAGTGGCAGTGGCGGTGGCGGTGGCAGTGGCCGTCGTGGTCAGCGGGTGGACCAGGTGCGCAGCAGGGTGTCGAGGGAGTCGACGATCCAGGCCCAGCTCTCCTGCGGGTCGACGGCGGTGTGGCTGAAGCCGCCCCCCGCCTCCAGGCTGACGTAGCCGTGGAAGACGCTGCCCAGCAGGCGGACCGCGTGGGTCTGGTCGGGCTCGGTGAGGTCGTAGCCGCGCAGGATCGCCCGGGTCATCCGCGCGTGGCGGACGCCCGCGCTGGCGGCGGCCGTCTCGGGGTCGAGGCTGAACTGCGCGGCGGCGTAACGGCCGGGGTGTTCGCGGGCGTAGTCGCGGTAGGCGTCGGCGAACGCCGCGAGGGCGTCCTTGCCGGCACGTCCGGCGACTGCGGCCGAGACCCGGTCGGCGAGTTCTTCCAGGGCGAAGAGGGCGATCCTGGTCTTCAGCTCGTGGGAGTTCTTCACGTGCGAGTAGAGGCTCGCGACCTTGACGTCGAACCTCCGGGCGAGTTCCGAGGCGGTCACCCGGTCGAATCCGACCTCGTCGGCCAGGTCCGCCCCGGCTCGGGTCAGCCGCTCGGCGGTCAGCCCGGCTCGAACCATCATGTGTCTCCCGTCCGGCACCGATCGGTCTGCGTGTGCCCTGTGGCGCGTGCCGTGTCCCCTTCGCCCTCCGTGCGTCGGGCAGGTGCCCAGCATTCCACCTGCGGTTCGGCGGGAGGCACCGGGCGGGTGGGTGTGGGCCGGGAGGTGCGGCGCAGCAGGGTCGGTCCGGCCGTCCGGGAAGTCCGGTGCCGTGCCGGCGGTGCAGGCTGGTGGCAGCCGCCCGGGCCCGCAGGGGCCGCTGCGGCGGGCCGTGCCGGAGGTGCCCGGTTACCGTGGCCGTGTGGCCAGGATGCCCGACCGTGCTCCCGCGGAGCGCCGGACGCCGCCGCCCGTCTCCCGCCGTGCCGTGCTGATCGGCGCCGCCGGGGGCGTGCTGGGTGCGTGTGCCGGGCCCGGGGCCGGGTCGGGTCGGCCCGCGGGGTCCGGTTCCGGCGGGGCGGCGTCCGGGTCCCGGTCGGCGGTGCGGCTGCCGGTCGTGCTGGCGGTCCATCCGTCCGGGGCGATCGGGGCGGCGGCGGGCCGGGCCGAGGTGGAGGAGCTCTTTCGCGGCGGGGCCGGCTCCTGGCAGGGGTTCCGGGTGGTCCGGGGGCCGGGTGCCGTCGCCGTGGCCATGGCCGATCGGGGTGCCGTCGCGCTGGTGACCGCGGACGCGCTCGTCCCCGGGGTCGACGTGGTGCCGGTCGACGGGCACGACCCGCTCAGGGCGCCGGAGGCGTACCCGGTGACGGCGGAGGTCGGGGTCGGGGCGGGCGCGAGGCCGGGGCGCGTGGTGACGAGCCTGTGGACCGGGGACGTGATGCTGGGCCGCCGGGTGGGCGCCGCGATGGCCGGGACGGGGAACTGGGAGCTGCCGTTCGCGCAGACCGCGGACCGGCTGTCCGCCGCCGCCCTGACCGTGGGGAACCTGGAGTGCACCCTGTCGAAGGAGGGGCGGGCCACGCACGGCGGTGACTCGTTCGGGGCGGACCCGCGGGCGCTCGCCGGGGTGCGCCGGGCCGGCTACGACATCCTGACCCTGGGCAACAACCACCTGGGCGACTACGGGGACGCGGCGCTGGTCCGGACGGTGGCGGTGGCGCGGGGCGAGGGCTTCGCCACCACCGGGGCGGGAGAGAGCATCGCGGCCGCGCGCGATCCCGCGCGGGTCGAGGCGGGGGGCCTGCGCTTCGTCGTGCTCGCGTTCGACGCCGTCGGGGAGTCCCCGGAGGCGGGCCCGGCCTCGCCGGGCGTGGTCTGGCTGCGGATGCCGCCGATCACCGGGCCGCTCGCCGCGGCGGACCTCGCGGCCGTCGAACAGTCGGTCAGGGCGGCGCGCGCCTCGGCGGACGTGCTGGTGGTCGTCCCGCACTGGGGCAGGGAGTACAGCCACCGGCCGGTCGCCGACCAGTACACCGTGGCCCACCGGCTGGTCGAGGCGGGCGCGGACGCCGTGATCGGCATGCACCAGCACTGGGTGCAGCCGATCGAGGTGTACCGCGGCCGCCCGGTCGTGCACGGGCTGGGCAACTTCGTGTTCGACATGACGTTCTCCGAGCAGGTCCAGCAGGCGGTCGTCGTCGAACTCGTCCACTGGGGAAGGACGCTGAAGAGCATCCGGGCGCTGCCCGTGCGCATCGGGACGGGCGGGGTGCCGCGGTTCCTCGACCCGGCCGGGGCCGAGGGGCGCGGCATCCTCGCCACCGTGTGGGGCTGACCGGTGGCCGCGGGGGTCGGGCCGTCCGCCTGCCCCGAAGCCCGTGCGGTCGGCGGGGGTGCGGGGTCGGGACGGTCCGAATGCCCCCGTAGAGTCAGGTTAGGCAAACCTTATGAGCACGCTCGGCCGATCCGTCGGCGCCCCCGTCCTCGGCTTCGGCAGTGGCACGGGCGCCGGCATCGGGCCGGTGGACGGATCAGGACGGGATCGACATGTCGGACGACACCAAGGACGCCAGACGCCCACACGGCGAGCTCGTGGCGGACGTGCTCGCCGCCCTGTGGGCGGCCGACGGGCCGCTGACGGCCCAGCAGGTCAACGACGCCCTCGGCCTCGGGCTCGCCCGGACGACGGTGGCGACGATCCTGGGGCGACTGCACGAGAAGGGGACGCTCGTCCGCACGCGCGCCGGGCGGGGCTTCGCCTACGCGCCGGTGGCCGACGCACCCGGGCTGGCCGCGGGCCGCATGCACCGCGAGCTGGAGAGCGAACCGCGCCGCGACCTGGTGCTGAAGCGCTTCGTGTCCTCGCTCTCCGAGCACGACGAGGACGTGCTGCGGAGCCTGCTGCGGGAGTCCGAGGAGGGCGCGTGACCCTCGCCCTGGCGCTCGTCGCGCTGACGTTGCTCTGCCCGTGGGGTGCGGTGCCTGCCGCGCGCCGCCTGGCCCGGCTCCTCCCGCCGCGTGCCGCGTCCCTGGCGCTGACGGGGACGGCGGTGCTGCTGGCCGGGGGTGCCGTGGCGGCGCTGGTCGGACTGCTCCACGTGCCGCTGCTGGCCTCGCTGGAGCGGATGCCCGTGCCGCGGCTGGCGGCGAGGTGGCCGGTCGCCGTGCCGGTCGCAGGCGCGGCCGGGGCGGTGCTCGTGGTCCAGGCCGTGCTGGTGGCACTCCGGTGGCGCGGGCAGCGCGCGCTGCTCGCGCGGGCCTGGGCGTCGGTCGGCGACCGGACGGTCGGCGGCGACCTGCTGGTGGTGCCGGACGCCGACGCGGACGCCTTCGCGCTGCCGGGCCGCCACGGTCGCGGCGGGCGGGTCGTCGTGACGGCCGGCATGATGCGGGCGCTGGGCCGGACCGAGCGCGACGTGCTGCTGGCCCACGAGCGGGCCCACCTGTCGGGCCGTCACCATCTCCTGTCCTGCGTCACGGATCTCGCCGCGGCGGTCCACCCCGCGGTGCGGGACATCCGGTCGGAGCTGGCCTTCCACCTGGAGCGGTGGGCCGACGAGTCCGCTGCCGCGTCGGTGGGCGACCGCCGGGCGGCCGCGACCGCCATCGCCCGGGCGGCGCTCGCCTCCTCGTCGTCCACCGGGCCGGCCCGGCGTCCGGGGCTGCTGCTGTCGGTGAGTACGGGTCCGGTGCCGCGCCGCGTCGAGGCCCTGATGGCGCCGGCCCCCGGGGCACCGCGGGGGCGCGCTCTGCGGGCGCTCACGCTCGGCCTCGGGGCGGTGGTGGCGCTCGCGGTGGCGTCGGGCCTGGGCTCCGCGTACGGGCTGCACGAGTACGTGGAGGCGGTGGTACGCGCCGCACAGGGCCGGTGACGCCGCTCCCCCGCCGCGCCGGGCACGCCACGAGCGCCGAACGCCGGGTGCCGAGCGCCGAGCGCCGAGTGCCGAGCGCCGAGTGCCGAGCGCCGAGTGCCGATCGGGGGCGTACCGGGCTGCCCGCGGGTCCGCCGCGCTGCGCGCCGGACACGGACGGGCCGGAGGCGTGCCGCGGACCGCGCCGGACACGTCGGACGACATCGATGTAGACAGAGAGCCCGGGCCGCCGCTAAGGTCAGCCTGGGCTGACTCCTCGGAGCTGCCCCGACGCTCTGCGTCGCACGCCCGGACGGGGAACCCCGGTGACCCGCGGGCCGGATCGCCGCCCGGCGCCACTCCCCTCGTCACGGCCGCCGCGTCCGGTCCGGTGCACGGGCCCGTCACGGCCTCCCGCGACGGCAGGACCGGGCGTGACCTGTCCCCTTCTCAGCGATTGGATGCGGCGTGTACGACGGGCGGAAGGGGTCGTCGAGTCCGTTCGAGCAGACCGTGCATCTCCTCGCGGCGGCCTCCGGTGCGGCCGAGGCCCGGCTGGCGGAGCGCCTGGCCGGTCGGGACACGACCCGCGACCACCTGTCGGCGCTCGAAGCGCTCGCCCGGCTCGGACCGCACGCCCGGCCCGACCTCGCGGCGCGGCTCCCACTCGGCCCGACGGCCGCGGCCCGCGTCGTCGGCGACCTGCTGTCGGCCGGCCTCGCGCAGTCCTTCTTCGTGCAGATCGGCGGGCGCCACGAGGTGATGACGATCACCGCCGCCGGGCAGGAGGCCCTGCAGCGCCTGCACGATGACGTCTCGTCCGTCCAGGACGACCTGCTCTCCGCACTGACGCGGGGCGAACGCTCCCAGCTGAACGCCCTGCTGCGGCGGGTGTGCGCGACCTCCGCCCGGGACCCGCGGCCGGCGCCGGTGCCCCGCCAGCCGTCCGGTCGGCGGACCGAGCGTGAGCGGGGCCGCCGCACCGAGCGGTCCGCCGAGCCGGACGGCGGCGTCGCTGCGGACGGGAACCCCGGGGAGGTCGCGGCCACCGAGCCCGACGGTGCGGCCGTGGACGGCGTCCGGTCCGGCGGGTAGCGCAGCCCGGTAGCGACTCCTGCAGTACCCCGTCCACCGGCCCGACCGCGATGGCGCGTCCGGCGGCGAGCAGCACCACCCGGTCCGCGCAGGCCGCCGCGAGGCCGAGACGTGCAGCACGACGACCACGGCGTCGCCCGCGGCGTCGCGTCCGGCTACCACCTCCCCGGGGGCGAGGGCACGTACGACACTGCCGCGCACACCCTCGTGGCCGGCTTCGACGGCAGCGTCCGCTGCGGGCCGGGCGGGCCGGATGGGCTGTGGAGGTGTCGGTCGCAGCCGCGACCGCCGGGCAGTGGCGGGCCGACGAGCCGGCTCGCCCGACTTCTCTCAGTCACTCGTTCGGGTGGCGGGCGGAGCGCCGCCCGGAGTTCTCCGTACACCACCCGTACGCTCGCCGAGGTCGTCGACGGGATACCAACGCCCCGGGAGTCGAGTGAAGCCGCAGCGCGTGGAGTTGCCGTCCGAGGTGGCGAGTGTGTGCGCCGCCGGAGCATGGGCGGGGCAGGTCGGTGAGGCCTGCGGGCTGGACGAGGACGGTCGGTACCGGCTCGGGCTGGCCGTCCGGGAGGCGACCGCCAACGCCGTCCTGCACGGGAACCGGCAGGACGGGGCCAAGCGCGTACGGCTCGACTGGGCGGCCTCGGACGGACGGCTGGTCGTCACGGTCGGCGACGAGGGAGAGGGTTTCACCCCGCCACCGCCCCCTCGGTCGCTCAACCTCACCGCCTCCGGGCGGGGGCTCACGCTGATCGGCCACTTCACCGACGGCTGCAGCGTCGTGCGCCGCGACGACCCGCCAGGCACCGACGTGGTCCTGGTGCTCGACATCGCTCCGTAGCGATCCCCCCAGAAGGCAGGCACCATGGCCCAGTTCACCACCCGGCAGCAGGACGGCGCCAGCATCGTCGACGTCAAGGGCGCCATCGTCATCGGCGTCGGGGACGTCCAGCTCCGCGAGGCGGTACGCGAACTGCTGTCGGACGGCAAGAAGAAGATCGTCCTCAACCTGGCCGACGTCACGAGGATCGACAGCAGCGGAATCGGCGAGCTGGTCTCCGCCTTCACCACCACCAGCCGCGAGGGCGGGAAGCTCAAACTGACCAACCTGCCCCCGAAGGTCTACGACCTGCTGGTCATCACCCAGCTGATCACCGTCTTCGAGGTGTTCGACAGCGAGGACGAGGCCGTCGCCAGCTTCGGCTGACTCGGGCCGAGGGCGGAGGACCGGCCGCGGCACGGCCGGTCCTCCGCCCTCGGTGTACGTTCGTCCGCGGCACCCCCCTCGGGGCCGACGGGGGCGCGGGCACCCCGGTCAGGCGCTCAGCGGGTACCGCGCGTCCAGGTCGCGGAAGACCGCGCCGTTCAGCGCGAACGCCCGCTTGCACTCCTCCGTCACCCGGCGCCGTTCGATGTCGTCGAGGGCGAGCCCGGCCGCGTCCAGCTTGGCGCGGTACTCGCGCTTGGCGGCCGCCGGATTGTCGATCCCGTCGAAGACGTAGAACCGCACGCCGTCGCCCTTGCGGGCGAAGCCCCAGGTCTTCTCGGCGATGCCGCGGATGATCTGGCCGCCCGACAGGTCGCCGAGGTAGCGGGTGTAGTGGTGGGCGACGTAGCCGGCGGGCCACTCGGCGGCGAGCCACTCCAGGCGGTCGACGTACGCCGCGGTGGCGGGCAGCGGCGCGAGGGCGTCCCGCCAGCCGGGGCCGCGCAGGTGGGCCAGGTCGCGCTCGATGGCCTCGGTGCGCATCAGCGCCCGGTCGATGAACGGGCCCGCGACCGGGTGCTCCGCCAGTTCGGCGGCCCGCCCCTCCAGGGCGCGGTAGACGTACCAGAGCTGACCGGTCAGGTCCGCGTACGCCTCGACCCCCAGCCGGCCGCCGAGCAGACGGCTCATGAACGAGGACTGCTCGGCCGCCTCGTGCTCCGCCCTGCTCGCGGCGCGCAGGACGGCGGAGAACGGGGCAGGCTGCTCGGGGGTGGACATACGGGCCTCCGTGGATCGGATCGTCACACCCCGATCTTTTATGGTTAGGCTTACCTAAGTCAATGGCTTACCGACAGGCCGTCGGCAACCCTCGCCCCCAGCATGCCCGCACCCCTGCACCGCATGCACCCCCGCACCACATGCACCTGCGCACCGCATGCACCTGCGCCTCCAGCCGGTGCGCCACCACCTCCGCCCCGTGCCGGGCCGCGAGTTCGGCGGCCGAGCCGAGGTGGTCCTCGTGCCGCACGGGCCCACGGGGAGCGGCGCGCGGCGACGCGACGGCCCGGGGTCGTCGCGTCGCCGTGCGGTGCCCGGAGCTGCGGTGTGTCAGGCCGCGCTGCAGGAGACCGTCGGCCAGGTCCAGTTGCCGTTCGCCTGCACCGTGACGCCCCAGTTGTTGCCGCTGCCGTTCGGCTTCGCCGTCAGCACCTGCGCACTCGGGTAGCTCGCCGCGATGTTCCAGGTCGACAGGATCTTCGCCGGCGACGGCACGTTCATCGTCACCGTCCAGTTGCCGGCCCCGCTGACCGACACGTTGAGGTTGTAGCGGTCACTCCACTGCTGACCCGCCGACACCGTCGCCGTGCAACTGCCGCCGGTGCCACCGCCACCGCCCGTGCCACCGCCGTCGGGGGCGACGGCACGGCCGGTCTGCGGGGAGATCATGCCCGCGCACAGGCCGCGGCTCGCCAGCCCCTGGGCGATGCGCGGGATCGCCGCAAGGGTGTTGGCGGGCCACTCGTGCATCAGGATGATCTGGCCGTTGGTGAGCCGGGCGTTGGCCTGCACGATCGCGTCGGTGCTCGCGCCGTTCCAGTCCTGCGAGTCGACGTCCCAGATGACCTGCGTCAGACCGTACTTGGCCTCGACCGACTGCAGGGTGGCGTTGGTCTCGCCGTACGGCGGGCGGAACAGCTTCGGCGTGCCGCCGCCCGCGGCGGCGATGGCCTGCTGGGTCCGGGAGACCTCGGAGTCGATCTGCGCCTGGCTCTGCTGGATCAGGTGCGGGTGGGTGTAGCTGTGGTTGCCGACCCACATGCCGGCGTTGACCTCGGCCTGGACCTGCGCCGGGTAGGACGCGGCGAACTGGCCCTCGTTGAACATGGTGGCCCGCAGGCCGTTCTGCTTGAGCGCGTTGAGCACCGCCGGCGTGTGGTCGTTGGACGGGCCGTCGTCGAAGGTCAGCCCGACGTACCCGTTGCAGGTGGCGGCGTGCGACGGGGTGGCGCCGACGGCGGTGAAGGTGATGGTGCTCGCCACGGCCACGACGGCGACGGCGAGTCGTGCGACCAGCGAGCGGATCGACGGATGCGGTGTGGTTCGCATGCGGGTGGGTCCTCCTTGTGGGGGCGGCGCAACCACGGCCGGGCTTCATCGGGTGGCTGTGCACGGATGAAGCCCGGCCTCTGGGTGTTCCGGGCTGTCGTCGGGTCAGGCCGCGCTGCAGGAGACCGTCGGCCAGGTCCAGTTGCCGTTCGCCTGCACCGTGACGCCCCAGTTGTTGCCGCTGCCGTTCGGCTTCGCCGTCAGCACCTGCGCACTCGGGTAACTCGCCCCGATGTTCCAGGTCGACAGGATCTTCGCCGGCGACGGCACGTTCATCGTCACCGTCCAGTTGGTGGCCCCGCTGACCGACACGTTGAGGTTGTAGCGGTCACTCCACTGCTGACCCGCCGACACCGTCGCCGTGCAACTGCCGCCGGTGCCACCGCCACCGCCCGTGCCACCGCCACCGGTCGAACCGCCGGAGTCGCCCAGCGTGATGTTCGAGTTGCCGCTGCTCTGGTACCCCTCGGTGGCGAGGACCATGTAGTTGAAGCTGCCCAGGTTCATGCCCTTGCCGGCCCACGCGTCGAAGTGGTTGCCGGTGGTGATGGTGCCGCCGGTCCGCTTCGACTGCCGGACGCTCCAGTACTGGTTGAAGGTCCGGGTGCCCTCGATGGAGGGGGCGTTGGTCCGGGTCGTCTCGTAGATGTCGTAGGTGCCGCCGTCGCTGGTGACCGTGCCCTTGAACGTGCCCGTGGGCCGGTAGGTGCCCCAGTTGTCGACGACGTAGTACTCGACGAGCGGGTTGGTGGTCCAGCCGTAGAGGGCCAGGTAGGCGTTGCCGGACGGGTTGAAGCTGCCCGAGTAGTTGACGCTCCGGCGTCCGCCGGTGCTCCAGCCCTTGCCGGCCACGAAGTTGCCGCTGTTGCTCCACGAGGTGCCGTACGTGCCGCCGGCGCCCAGGTTCATGGAGACGGATCCGCCGCCGTCGGTCCAGAACGAGTAGTAGTAGCCGTTGTTGGTACCGGTCTGGTTCGAGGTGATGGTCGTGTCGGCGCCGGCCGTCGCCGGCATGGCCAGCGAGGCCACGGCCAGGACCAGGGCGCAGACGCTGCCGACGAACAGCCTGAGCCTGCCGCGGCGTGCGCGGCTCCCGGGACGGGTGGGGACGTGGGTCATCGGTGTGTTCCTCCTAGCGGGGCGGGTGGGACGGCCGGGGGTACGGGGTGGCCCGGCCGGGGCCGTTGACGGCCGGGGTGAGGGTGACCACGGTGGACGGCGACCGGCGGGCGGTCACCGTGCACCGGCGCCGGGCGACGTGTCCGGACATGGCCGGTACCCGTACGCCCGGCCACCGGAGGACCGGGTCGCGGTGGCGACCGGATCGGCCTGTGGTTGAGGTCCGTCAACGGCGATCAGTGTTGATCTGACCCTGTCGACTGTCAACGGTTTCGACAGTAATCGCGAAACCTTTTCCCCCAACGCCACTCCGCCTTCGGGTATTTACGCTGTTCACGCTGGACTGTCGCGCAATCCCACCGGAGATCGATTGGCTCGTTCGACCGGAAGATCCTCGATCAGAGCCACAGGTAACGAAACATTTCGCTGCAGAGGCCGATCGTTCAGGCGAAGGCTCCGCGGATGAGCGACAGGGCGCGGCGGCGCCGGAGACGGCAGCAGCCGCACCCGGGGGCCGCCGCGCCGAGTTCCGTCACCCGATCGGGCGACCGTTGGGCGCGTTCGCCGTGAGCTTCACCGCCGCACCGCAAGGATCGTCCGTATGCACTCCGACTGGGAGTCGCACCGGCCCCTACCCTCACCAGGAGACAACCGTCATGGCCCCGATCCCCAACGGCACCTACGGAATCGTCAAGTACGGCGAGCAGCACCTGACCCTCCAGGACGCGAAGGCCCCGGCCGTCCTGCTGCCGCCGACCGGCCAGCCCGGCGAGCAGGAGTGGCAGGTCGAGAGCCTCTCCAACAGCAACGTCACCATCAGGAACCTGCGGCACGAGACGTACCTCAGCTACGACGGCGTTCCCGAGATCAACAAGATGCTCCGCGGCTCCTCGCAGGCCACCGAGTGGCAGCTCCGGCAGTCCGCCCAGCCGCAGACGTTCCACATCGTCGTTCCCGGTGGTCCCGTCGACGGCGTCGAGCTGACCGTCGACCTCAGCCTGCTGCGGATCTTCCCGCCGATGACCGCGCTGCGGCCGCTGGAGCCGCAGGACGTCCGGCAGGCGTGGCAGTTCGCGTTCCACGAGTAGGCCCACCCGCCGTCCGCCGCCGTCCCGCCCCGGCCACGGGGCGGGACGGCGGCGGACGCACGCCGGAGCCGGCCAGCCACCCGCGCACCGGGGCCGCCGCACCCGTCGACAGGTCCACGAGCGGAGTCCACGAGCCGCATCCAGGAGCCGCATCCACGAGCCACGCGCGGTACGGCGCACGGCGACGCCGCCGCCGGGCCGATGCGGAGCATCGGGCTCAGAATGGGAGGCACCTGCTGTTCCCACCGGCCCGGGAGGCGTCCGTGAAGGACCTCGAGTTCACCCAGAAGCGCAAGCTGTCGCGTGCCGAGGCCGCCGATCAGCTCGACGCCCTGGCGGCTGCCGTCCGGCGCGGCGGCCAGGCCGAGCTGGACCTCGGCCCCGGCAAGCTGACGCTGCGGATCCCCGACGAACTCCAGACCGAGATCGAGGTCGAGCTGGACGACGGCGAGGTCGAGCTGGAGATCGAGATGTCCTGGCGGACGGACCGACCGGACCGAGCCGAGGACGCCGAGGACGCCGACGGCTGACGGCTGACGACCCGCGCGCCGGGCACCGTCGCGGCGACCGTCCCCGGGCCGCGGACGCCGCCGCGTGGCGTGGGCGTAGGCTCGGCCGGATGGACATCCGCATCGCCACCCGCGAGGACTGGCCGGCCGTCTACCGGTTCTACTCGACGATCATGGCCGAGGGCCGCACGTACCCGTTCCCCGAACAGCAGAGCCTCGACGAGGCGGAGCCGTGGTGGATGGAGCGGCCGCCGGGCCGCACGGTGGTCGCCGTCCGGGGCGGGGAGATCGTCGGGTCCGCCAAGATGGGGCCGAACCGGCCCGGTCGCGGCGCCCACATCGGCACGGCCTCCTTCCTCGTCGACCCGGCGCACCAGGGCCGTGGCGTGGGGCGGGCCCTGGGCGAGCACGTCATCGGCTGGTGCCGCGCGGAGGGCTTCCGCGGCATCCAGTTCAACGCGGTCGTGGAGGTCAACGCCCCTGCGGTGCACCTCTGGACGTCCCTGGGGTTCGCCGTCCTCGGCACCGTGCCGGAGGCCTTCGACCATCCCGAACACGGCCTGGTCGGGCTGCACCTGATGTACCGTCGGCTCTGACGGAGGGCCCCGACGCGACGGCCCGGGCCGTCCGGCGCGTGACTCCGGGCGCCGGACGGCCGCGTGCCTATAGTGGGGGCGCGGCCGACGATCCCGTCCCGGCCCTGCACCGCCGGAGCGCCGTGGTGAACGCCGTGCCGAAGCGCCTCGCCGAGCGGTGGACCGCGCCCGACCCGCCGGAGGCCCGATGAGGATCAACCTGTCCAGCGTCTTCGTGGACGACCAGGACAAGGCCCTGCGCTTCTACACCGAGGTGCTGGGCTTCGTGAAGAAGACCGAGATCCCGTTCGGCGAGGCCCGCTGGCTGACCGTGGTCTCCCCCGACGCCCCGGACGGCACCGAGCTCGTCCTCGAACCCGACGGGCACCCCGCCGTCGGGCCTTTCAAGGCGGCGCTGGTCGGCGACGGCATCCCCTTCACGTCGTTCGCCGTCGACGACGTCCACGCGGAGTTCGACCGGCTCCGTGCGCTGGGCGTGCGGTTCGTCCAGGAGCCCGCGTCGGCGGGCCCCGTCACGGTGGCGGTGTTCGACGACACCTGCGGCAACCTGATCCAGATCGCCCACCAGAAGTAGCCGCCGCGGGCGGGACGGGCATCCTCGAGTACGGCGGCGACGTCCTCTCCGGCCACGTCGTTCCAGGACACGGCGGCCCGACAGGTTACGCTCGCGACCGGGAGGGCCCGCCGGGTACCGAGGAGAGCAGCACGGCACAGACCGATCGCGAACAGATCATCAGAACGTTGACGTTCTGGTTGCGGCCCGGCTTCGCGCTGCGCTGCTTCGCCCGCTTCCAGCGGATCGTGGGCTTCGACCGCTCGATGGCGCTGGCTGCCAGTGCGCTGGCGGCGACGATCCCGCTGTCGATCATCTTCGGCACCGTCCTGGCGAGCAGCGGCCATCAGGACGCCGCGGACCGGCTCATCAACCGCTACCACCTCACCGGTGGCGGCGCGGAGGCGGTGGAGCAGATCCTCTCGCCGCCACCCGAGGCGAACACCACCATCGGCATCTTCGGGACGCTGTTCCTCGTGATCTCGGTGCTGAGCTTCGCGCGCGCGGTGCAGCGGCTGTTCGAACAGGCCTGGGAGCTCAGCCCGCTCAGCGTGCGCAACACGCTGAACGACCTGCTGTGGGAGCTCGGTCTCGCCGGCTACCTGGCGGTCACGGGCCTGGTCTACGGATTCCTCGGCCACGGACGGCTCCAACTGGGTGCGGCCGCGGCGGAGGTACCGGTGACCACGGCCTTCCTCGTCTGGAGCGGCTGGGTCCTCAGCGCGCGCCGGATCACCTGGCGCGACCTGCTGCCGTTCGGCGTCATCGCGGGCTTCCTGGAGGGGGCGTACTCGATGGGCGCGACCCTGTACCTGCCGCACCTCTTCAGTTCCTCGGCCTCCCGGTACGGCGCGATGGGCGCGGTGTTCGCGATGCTCTCGGCCATGTTCGGTGTCATGCTCGTCGCCGTCGGCTCGGCCGCGCTGGGGCGTGAGGTGCACGACGAGCTCGTCCACATCCGCAGGGGCGAGCGGCCGCCCGACGACGAGGTGCGCCGCGAGTGGAACAACGTCATCGACCAGATGCGCCTGCGGTGGCAGAGCGCCCGGAAGCAGATCTCCCGCTCCCGCCGGTCGAAGGAGCCTGACGGCCCCTGAACCCGGACCGGATCGCCGCACCGCCACCGCCACCGCCGCCACGCACCGCGGCGCCGCGACCGGCGGCAGGACCACCGGGTGGCGGCGGTCCTGCCGCCGGTCGCGGCGGGCGGGAAGGGAGAGCGTCAGGAGGTGTGCGGGCAGGTGCCCCGGTACTCGTCGATGGTCAGGCTCGGCTGCGGCAGCGGGCACAGGAACTGCTCGTAGCGGGTGTCGTTGTCGATGAAGCGCTTCAGCCACGAGATGCTGTACTTCGCGATCGTGGTGTTCGCCGAGTTCGGCGAGAAGTGCGTCCCGTTGTTCAGCTCCAGGTACGCCTTGTCGAGGGTGGACGGCAGGCTCTGGTAGAACGGCTCCGCGTGGGTGGCCACCGGTGCGATGGTGTCGCCGTCGGCGCCGATGATCAGGGTGGGCGTCTGGACCTCGGGCCAGGTCGTGTCGGTGTTCCACGGGGTGAGCGGGATGGCGGCCTGGAGCGACGGCCGGCTCTTCGCGGCCTCCAGGGTGCCGCCGCCGCCCATCGAGTGGCCCATGACGCCGAGTCGGCTGGTGTCGATCCGGGTCCGCGCGCTGCTGGTCTGCGTCAGGTAGTCCAGCGCGGACAGCAGCTGACGGCCCCGGCTGGCGGGCTGGTCGAGGGTGGTGAGGGTGTCGATGGTGAAGACGACGAAGCCCTGCGAGGCGAGACGGGGGCCGAGCCAGGCGATCGACGACTGGTAGGCGGTGTAGCCCGGCGCGATCACCACGGCGCCGAAGGTGCCGTCGGCCGTGGAGGTCGGGTAGTAGATGGTGCCGCCGCCGAACCCGCTCACGAGCAGCGAGGACACGGTCGTCTGCGAGACCGCGTACGGGCCGCTCGTGGCCTCGATGCTCGACGTGGTCGGCGCGGGGCCGCGCTCGTACGGGTTGCCCGCGGCCTGCGCGCCGGGCGCCACCGCGGCACCGAGGCCGCCGAACGCCAGGAGCGCCGTCAGGCCCGCCACGAGGGTCCGCGAACGGCCCGCGCGGCTCCGGTGACGGGGGCCGGCGGCGACGCCCTGCGCGTCGGCACCGCCCTCGGCGAGGGTGCGGGTGGTGAGGGTGGTGTCGCTGTCCTGCTGGTGCACGACGGAGTCGTCCTCTCGGTCGTGGCGGCACCGCACCGGACGCGCCGAGCCCTGGTGGGGGCCCGGGCACTCTCCCGCTGCCGGTCGGTGCCGCCGTGGGGGCTGGCGGCACCAATGTCGTGCCTGCGCCCGGGGAACGCATCGGGGAAATCACCGGCCGCGTTCATGCCGACTCCGCCGCACGCCCCGCGCCCGGGCCCACCGGGTTCCCGCCGAGGGGCCGTCGCACCACGTGGTTCTCTCCGACACGGCCGCACCGGACGGCTCGGGCGCACCGGACGCACCGGACGGCTCGGACGCACGGGACGGCTCGGACGCACTGGACGGCTCGCCCTCCCGGCGGGTGCCGGGCGGACGAGCCGTCCGTGGAGGGGCGTCCGTGGGACGCCGGGCGCCGATCCGCCGGGGGCTCCACCCACCCGGATCAAGCCCGGTCAGGCCGGATCAGGCTGGATCGCTCCTGGTCAGGCCGGACCAGGCCGGACGGCTCCGGGTCAGGCCCTGGCCCCGGCGGCCGGTGCGGGGTCGGCGGAGGCCCCGGCGGGCGCGTCCCCGGCCTCGACCGGGCGGGCGGCGGGGATGGCGGCGGCGATCAGGGCCGCGACCAGGGCGACGCCGCAGCCGACGATCAGGCCGGTGCGGAAGCCGCTCTCCGACGTGAGGCTGTGACCGCCGAGGTCGATCGTCATCTGGGAGAGGACGACGCCGACGACGGCCGCGCCGGTGGAGGTGCCGAGGGAGCGCATGAGCGTGTTGAAGCCGTTGGCCGCCGCGGTCTCCGACCGGGGGACGGAGCTCATGATCAGGGCGGGCATGGAGCCGTAGGCCAGGCCGACGCCGCTGTTGACGGTCATGCCGACGAGCATGATGCCCCAGGCGGTGCCCATCAGCGGCAGCGCCAGGCCGTAGCCGGCGGCGATGACGAGGACGCCGCAGACGAGCGTGAACTTCGGGCCGCGGGCGTTGGTGAGCTTGCCGCCCAGCGGGGAGACGATCATCATCATGATGCCGCCGGGGGCCATCCACAGGCCCGCGGCGAGCATCGACTGGCCGAGGCCGTAGCCGGTGGCCTTCGGGAACTGCAGCAGCTGAGGCATGATCAGCATGCTCGCGTACATGCCGAAGCCGACGAAGATCGAGGCGATGTTGGTGACCAGGATGCGCGGGCGGGCCGTGGTGCGCAGGTCGACCAGCGGGTCGCGGGTGCGCAGCTCCCAGACGCCCCAGCCCAGCAGCGCGACGACGGACGTGGCGAAGAGGGCGACGATCGTGCCGGATCCCCAGCCCCAGTCGGCGCCCTTGGAGACGGCCAGCAGCAGGGTGACGAGGCCGACGGCCAGGCCGAGCGCGCCGGGCAGGTCGAAGCGCTGACCCTTGGCGGCGGCGGGGACCTCGGGCACCAGGAACCAGATCAGGACCCCGATGGCCAGCGCCAGCACCGCGGAGCCCCAGAAGAGCACGCGCCAGTCGGCGTACTGGGCGACGGCGGCGGAGATGGGCAGGCCGAGGCCGCCGCCGATGCCCATGGAGGCGCTGACGAGGGCGACGGAGGAGCTGAGCTTCTCCGCGGGCACCACGTCGCGCAGCAGGGCGATGCCGAGCGGCACCATGCCCATCCCCATGCCCTGCAGTCCGCGTCCGACGATCATGGGCACGACGGAGGAGGCCAGGGCGCAGACCACCGAACCCGCCACCAGCGGCACGGCGCAGACGAGGAGCATGCGGCGCTTGCCGAGCATGTCGCCGAGGCGTCCGGAGATCGGCACGCAGACGGAGCCCACCAGCAGGGTGACGGTGATCACCCAGGCGGCGTTCGACGACGAGGTGTGCAGGATCTGCGGCAACTCCGCGATGAGCGGGGTGACCAGCGTCTGCATGATCGCCGCGGTGGTGCCCGCGAGGGCGAGCGTGGCCACCACGCCGCCGGTGCGGGTCGATGTCTGGGGGGCGTCCACTCGGACTCCTCGGGCTACTCGGCTACTCGAAACAGCAATGGTTGTGCATAGTGCACATTGCATGCATCATGCACGTCGTGTGGCAGATACACAAGGCTGTGGCACGATGGAGGGACGAGCCCATCCCCCCACCCGCGCCACGCTCGCCGACGGGCACCGGGGTCACGGTCAGGTCAGGAGGCGGCACACCGATGGTCAGGCCCACGCGCCAGGTCGAGTACGAGCAGATGCTCCTCAGCCGCCACGGACTCCTCAGCCAGGGAGGCGGCCGCCGAAAAGAGGGCGGCATGGAGCGCAGCGCGTACATCCTGCTCAGCCGCATCCGCGTGCAGGGGCCGATGTCCATCGGCGAGCTGAGCGACGCCTTCGCCCTCGACGCCTCCACGCTCAACCGGCAGACGGCCGCGGCGGTCCGCGCGGGGCTGCTGGAGCGCATCCCCGACCCGGACGGCGGCCTGGCCCGCAAGTTCCGCATCACCGCCGACGGCGAACGGAGCCTCGACGAGGAGCGCGAGGCCATGGTCGGCATCCTCGACGACATCATGGCCGACTGGCCGGACGCGGACATCGCCGCGTTCGCGGGCTACCTCAAGCGGTTCAACAGCGGTATCGAGCGCCGCATCGGCGGCCACCCGTGGCCCCGCCCCTGACGCGGCGCAGCCGGGACGGCAGCGGGCAGGCAGCGAGCAGGGGGCGGGAGCGGGGGGCGGCCCGGGACCGGGTCCGCGAGGCCGTCGCGCAGGTTTGGGCGCGCGTACGGCGGACAAGCGCTCTATGATCCGCTCCGCAGCGACGGACAGGGCGACGCCATGCTCCTCTTCACGCGGTACCTGGTGACCTTCCCCGGTTCGCTCTGCGGCCATGCCCCGCAGCAACGCCTGATCGTCACCTCCACCGGCACCCTGGGCCCGGGCGGCCACCCGGTCTACGCCGACGAAACCGGCCGGCTCCGGCTGGAGATCACCGCGCGCGGCATCGCGCACCTGCTGACCCCTGCCGTCGACGCCCTCGAACCCCCCGGGCCGCTGCACGCCGAGCCGCTCCGCTAGGGGATCGTCCCAGGGCTCGTCCGGCTCGTCCGGCTCGTCCGACAGCAGGCTCGCCGGGGCCCTCCCGGCAGGGCGGTCCGGCCGTCAGGCTCCGGCCGCGACCGGGACCGGGACGGACGGGGCGACCGCGGCGGACGGGCCGGCGGACGCCAGGGCGGCCGCGGCCAGCAGTCCCGGCCGCGGGCTGCACAGCAGAGGGACCGCCCCGGACCAGCCCTCCGCGACCTCGGCCATCGACGCCTGCGCCAGGACGATCACGTCGGCGTCGGCGAGGCGGCCCGCGGCCTCGCGCACGGCGGCGAGATACCCCTCGCGGTCACCGGCCTCGAAGCGCTCCCAGGCGCCGTCCACCACGGTGACCGTCACGGCGACGGAGCGGCCCGACCGGGCGGCCTCCTCCTCGATCAGCGCGACGGTGGGCCCGACGGTGTCGGACAGTGCGGCCACGACGGCGATCCTGGGGCCGGACGTCGCCGGGCCTCCCTCGGCAGGTGCGGGCCCGGCCGCCACCGCCGCTGCAGCCATCGGCCGGTCCACCCGGAGCACGGGCACCGGCGCGTCCGACCGGTCCGCGCATGCGGCCACGGCCTCGGCGACCGCGCCGACGGTCGAGCACGTGCACAGCACCGCGGTCGCCCCGGCGGCCACGAGGTCGTCGACCAGGGCACCGATGTCGCCGGCGACCGCGGCGGGGCCGTCCCGGCGCGCCCGCTCCAGCACGTGCTCCGCGACCCGGTGCTCCAGGCGGAGCCCGGGCGCGAGTTCGGCCCCCAGGGCGTCGAAGGTGGCGACGTGCACCGGAGAGGTGTGGAGGAGGCCGAGCACGGTGTCCATGAGTCCCTCTCGTACGGCGGCCGGGCAGACCGCGGGTGCGGACACGGTAGCGCAACCGTCGTGGCTGACAGGTCGTCACCGGCCCGAAGCCGACCGTCCCACCGACCCCACCCCCGGGGCCGCTCCACCGCCCCCGGGGCCGTTCCGGCCGGGCATCCGGTGGTATCCCGTGGGCCGTCCGGGCGAGCGGGCGACGGCCCGGCCGACCGGCCCGCCCTCCCGGGGGATGGTCCGGCGAGCCCCGTCCGCGGCCCTGCCCGCCGGAGACGGGTCCGCCCTCGTTCCCAGGAGCAGCCGGATGACCCTGCCGTCCGCTCGGCGCACCGGGCGCCGCGCCTTCCTGACCGCCCTGGGCGTCGCCGCCACCGCGGGCGCCGCCGTCCCGGGCGCCGTCACCGCGGTCGCGGCGGCGTCCACGGGCGCTTCGGCCCGGCGGGCCGGTGCCGCCGCAGCGCCTCCCCCGGCGGGCGGCGCGCAGCGGCCCGCCGTGAAGCGGCAGATGCGCGGCCTGTGGATCGCCTGCCTGAACCACACGGACTGGCCCGGTCGCCACCGGCTCGACGCGGAGGTGGCCCGGGCGGACTTCACGGCGATCCTCGACCGGGCGCGGGCCACCGGGTTCAACGCGGTGTTCGTGCAGGTGCGCCCGACCGCCGACGCGCTGTGGCCCTCGCCGTTCGAGCCGTGGTCGCAGTGGCTCACCGGTGTCCAGGGCCAGGACCCGGGCTGGGATCCGCTGGGGTTCGCGGTCCGTGCCGCGCACGAGCGCGGCCTCGCCTTCCACGCCTGGTTCAACCCGTTCCGGATCGCGATCCACCCCGACCCGGCCCGCCTGGTGCCCGGCCATCCGGCCCGGCTCCACCCGGAGTGGGCGGTCGCCTACGACGGCGAGCTGTACTACAACCCCGGTATCCCCGCGGTCCGTTCCTTCGTCCAGCGGGCCATCCTGCACGCCGTCACCCGCTACGACGTCGACGGCGTTCACATCGACGACTACTTCTATCCCTATCCGTCGCACGACGGCCGGGAGTTCCCCGACGACGAGGCGTTCGCCGCGCACGGCCGCGGCTTCACCGACCGTGCGGCCTGGCGGCGCGACAACATCGATCTGACGGTCCGTCAGCTCCGTGACCGCGTACGCGCGGTACGGCCCGAAGCCGCCTACGGCATCAGCCCGTTCGGCGTCTGGCGCAACGCCACCTCCGACCCGGCGGGCTCCGCGACCGCCGCCCTGGAGGCCTACAGCGCGCAGTACTGCGACTCCCGCCGATGGGTGCGCCGGGGCTGGGTCGACTACATCGCGCCCCAGCTGTACTGGCACATCGGCTTCGGCATCGCCGACTACGCCGTCCTCGCGCCGTGGTGGGCCGAGCAGACGGCCGGCACCGACACCCAGCTGTGGATCGGCCAGTCCGCCTCCCGCCCCGGCGCCCCGGGACGCCCCGCCCCCTGGCAGGACCCGGCCGAGCTCTCCCGCCACCTCGCGCTCAACGCCACCCTGCCGGGCATCGGCGGCGACCTCTTCTTCAGCGCCCGCACCGCCCAGACCGACCGCATCGGCGCCGTCCGGCAGCTGGCCGCCGAGCACTGGACCCGGCCCGCCCTCGTACCGCTGCTGCCCCGCCTCGCGGCCGGCGCCCCGCCCGGGCGCCCGTCCGTACGCCTCGGCGCCGACCGCCGCACCGTGCAGGTCGTACCCTCCCCGCACACCGGACGTCCCCTGCCGTTCCAGTACGCCCTCTACCGGTACGACACCGACCCCGGCCCGCACCCTGCGCCGGACCCCGACCGCCTGGCCGCCCTGCTGCCCGCCCTCACCTCCGACCGCCACCGGCCGGCGGACGACGGAGCCGGTGCCTGGTACGCGGCAACCGCCGTGGACCGCGCCGGACGCGAGAGCCCGGCCGGTCCGCCCGTACGGCTCCCCGCACCCTGACCGCCGCGGGCACCGTGCGCACCGGCGCCTGCGGCCCTGCTGGCTGCCCTGCTGCCCTGCTGCCCCGGACGTCAGCCGCCGTCGACCCGGTGCAGGACCAGTCGGCGGATCTCGCGGGCGAGTTCGGACGAGTCGGCGCGGGACCTGCCCTCGGCGGCCATCAGGGCGGTGCCCAGGCTTCCGCGGTCGGCCCACGTGCAGGAGACGAGTTCCTCCACCAGCCCCTCGGCCGGGTCGGTGATCGAGACGCACCGCATCCGGCCACCGTACGGGCCGGGGTCGGCCTCCCAGGGGGCGTTGACCACGATCGCCGTGTCGGGCAGGACGGACGCGTCCTCCACCACGCTTCCGGGCATGCGGTGGAAGTCGCCCACCGCACCCGCGACGAGAACCGTGACGCCGCCCGTGCCGTCGTCCCCGTAGGCGGCGCCGAAGGACCGGATGTCGTCCGACGCCCAGACCGACCCGAGCTGATCGGCGAGGACGGCGGCGGGGGTGCCGAACTGCCTCTGCCACGCGCGCAGGGCGGGCGGCGGATCCGCCGTGTAGCGCGGGTACGCGCGGTAGTCGGCGCCGGACCAGGCCGCGGCGCCCACCGCCGACCCCGCCACCACGGTGACGGCCAGCGCGGCGAGCGCCCACTCCCGCGCGGAGCGACGCGGCACGGGTGGCAGCGGTGGCCGGGCCACGGAGGCGGGCGCGCCGGGTTCAGGTACACGGGGTGCAGGTGCGCCGGATGCGGGTGCGCCGACGGCCGGGATCGCCGCGTCCGGTGCCGCGTGGGCGGGCGCTCCGCCGGCCTCGGCCCGCTGCCGGGCGGCGTCGAGAAGCCTGCGGAGGAGGTACGACGGCAGCACGAACGGCGGGAGCAGCAGGCACAGCGCCCAGCCGGGCCAGTGAAAGGCAGGCACCGCGAGCATCGCCAGGCCCGCCCCCACGGCCAGTGCGGCTCCGGTGCCCGACGGCGCCCGGACGAGCGGTCGCAGGAGCCGGCCGCCCGGACGGGACAGCGCTGCCACGGTCTCGGCGAGCACGGCGTACCGCGCACCGGCGGCCTCCCCCGCACCTTCGGGCGGCACCCCGTCGTCGGACCGCGCCGCGGCGGGGAGGGCGACGCGGCCGGGGGCGGGCCCGGCGGGCGGGCGGCGGACCGTGGAATGATCGGCTTCGTCCGTACCCGGGGCCGTGCCGTCGGCCTCCGCACCGTCATGCAGGAGCAGCAGTGACCGAGCCGTCCGGCCCGCACCGGCGCATCGCCGACACCATCCGCCCGGCCATGATGGAGGGGCTGCACGGCGCGACGCTCCACGGGAGCGACGGCGCGCAGCACATCGCCGCGTGGGTGGACTGGATCGCCGAGGCCGTCACCGTCCACGTGGTGCAGCCGATCGCCGACGAGCGCGACGCCTTCGCGGACCGGGTGGACACGCTCTCCCACGTGGCACAGAACCACAAGAAGGCGTACTCGGCCGCGGCCCGGGACGTGCAGCGGCTGGAGGCCCGGGTCGCCGAGCTGGAGGCGGAGGTGGAGCAGCTGCGCGAGGCCTCCCCCGACTCGCCCGGCAGCTGACCGCCCCGGGCGATCGTTCCGGGGCGGTCAGCTGCCGGGGCGGAAGTTCCACAGCACGTGGTTCACCACGCCGTGGGCGGCGCGTCGCCCCCGCGCCCGGCGACCGGGTCAGCGGGCTCACCCTCGGCGCCGACGACTACCTCGCCGAGCCGTTCCACTTCCCCGAGTCGATCCCGCGTCTCCGCGCACCCGCCCGCCGCCGACCCACGGCCCGGGCCCGGACGCTGCACGCCGCCGGGCTCGAACTCGACCCGGTGCGCCGGACAGCCCTCCGCGACGGCCGGCCGCTGGAGCTGTCCGTCAAGGAGTTCGCCGTCATGGAGGCCCTGCTGCGGGCCCGTCCGGGCTTCCTGAGCGCCGAGGGCCCGTCCGGGCTTCCTGAGCGCCGAGGGCCCGCCCGGCTGACCGTACGCCGTGGTCCCGCAGGCCCCGGGCCCTGCGGGACCAGGGGGACCGGGGGGACCCCCGGTCTCAGACGCGCTGCTCCGCCCGCGCCCGGTCGTCGGGGGTGGCGCGCGGACGCACGCCCACCGTGACGAGGGCGATCAGCGCGGCGGCCAGCAGACCGGCCCCGCCGACCAGCGCGCAGGTGTGCAGCGCGTCGGTGAAGCTCTCGGCGTAGGCGGTGTGGGCCTGCCGGGTGGCGTCCGGAGTGTCGAGGTGGAGGAACGCGCCCGCGTGGATGCCGGCGTGCGCGACCACGCCGAGGGCCTGGCTCCGGTCGGCGGCCCCCAGCCCGGAGTCGGCGAGATGCGTCGGCAGCGTGGCGAGCACCCGGTGGGTGAGGAGGACGCCGAAGACGGCGGGGCCGAACGCGCTGCCGATCTGGCGCAGGGCGCTGTTGGAGGCCGCGGCCGTCCCCGCGAGGTGGTGCGGCAGGCTGTTCATCGCGATCGTGGTGATCGGCGCCATGGCCAGCGCGATGCCGACGCCCAGGACCGCCATCACCGGGCTCGCACCGCCGATGGTGGTCGAGGCGTCGAAGAGGCGCACGCACAGGGCCCCTGCCGCGGCGACGACGAGGCCGGCCATCAGCACCGGCCCGGGAGACGTCCGGTTCATCAGGCGGCCGACGAGCGGTCCCAGCACGACGGTGAAGCCGTTGAGCGCGGCGAGGAGCACCCCGATGTCCCAGGTCGAGGCGTGGTGAACGAGCCCGAAGTACAGGCTCAGCGTGAAGACCAGGCCGACCTGGGTGAACAGGACGAGCGCCATCACGACCGCCGTCCCGGAGAACGCCGGCGACCGGAAGAGCCTCATGTCCAGCATCGGGCCCGGCGACCGCAGCTCCACCACGACGAAGGCCGGCAGGGCGACCGCAGCCACCACGAACGCGGCCACGACCGGCCCCGCCCCCCAGCCGGCACTCCCGCCCTCGATGACGCCGTAGACGAGCCCGGTGATGGCCACAGCGGCGAGGATCTGCCCTGGCACGTCCAGGTGCCGCTCGCGCGTCGACCGCGAGTCCTCCAGCACGACGGCTCCCACCGCGAGGCACAGCACGCCGAGCACCAGCGAGGGCAGGAAGATCCACCGCCAGGTCGCGTGCTCGACGATCGCGCCGTTGATCAGCGGGCCGAGCGTCAGCCCGAGGCCGAGGGAGGCCGTCCACAGCGCGATCGCCGTCGCCCGCCCGCGCGGGTCCGGACGGACGTGGCTGATCAGCCCGAGCGTGGAGGGCAGCAGGGCGGCGGTGCCCACCCCGGCGAGCGCCTGCCCCACGCACACCTGCACGACGCCGTCGGCCGTCAGGCAGACCAGGCAGCCGAGCGCGAACACCGCCAGGCCGCCGGCGTACGTCTTCTTCCGGCCGTACAGCTCACCGATGATCCCGAACGTCAGCAGCAGCGCCGCGGTCGGCAGGATGAACGCGTCGGTGATCCATTGGAGTCCCTCGGTCGAGGCGTCGAGACCCTGCTGGATGACCGGGAGCGACGCCGAGACGCCGACCACCGGCAGGTACCCGACGAAGATCCCGAAGCAGGCCAGCGCGACGGTGACGGTGCCGTGGCGCGGCGGGACGGCCGGGGAGGAGTGCGGCGAGGCGGGCGAGGCTATGGCTGACATGGTCCCTCGGAAGGCCGTGGTGCGTGCGGGGGTGGCTGGAGGACGGCAGAGCACCTGGATCGGGCGGGCACGCGGCCCGTCCGGTCCTCGTGGGGGCGGACCGGCCCTCCTCCGGGGAAGCCGCTTCGGACTGTATACCGGCCGGGTCGTGGCGCTGTCGCCGGACCGGCAGGCCCGAAGGCCGCGCCACCTGCACCGCTCCACCCGCACCGGGCCTCGGCCGACCCGTCCACTCGTGTGCTCCGGTCACCCCGTCACGTGGGTCGGCCCCTCAGGACGGACACTCGGGACGGACGCTCGGGACGGACCCTCAGGAGGCCGGCTCGAACCTGTCGGAGCGCCGGTCACCGGTGGCGTCCTCGATCCGGCGGACCGATTCCATGAGCGTGTGGCCGAGCGGGAGCTGTCGGCGGTGCCGGTGCGCGAGGTGCACGAGATCGCCCCACCGGTCCTCCACCCAGGCACGCCCCGCCTCGTCGCGGAGCCGGACCAGGTCGGAGGTCTCCGCCAGGGCGCTCCGCTGCTCCTCGTCGAGGAGCAGCTCCCAGCGGTGGCGATCGGCCTCGCGGGGCGGCGGCGGCGCGCACAGGACGGTACGGAGTGCGGCGATCCGGGCGGCCGCTGCCTCGCGGAGCCCCTGTGCGAGGAGGTCGGCGTGCTGGGAGACGGGCGTGATCATCCGGTCACCGTAGCGCCGCCGCCCGCGTTCCGGGGACGCGACAGGCCGAGTGCCGCACGACCCGCGGTTCGCACTGATGTTCCGTCAGCAGCCCTCGCCCGATGGGCAGTCAGGATCCCGCAGCCGCCCGGTCGGGCCCGAGGCGCCCCGATCCGGCCCGGGGCGGATCGGGGTCTGCCGGTCGGGTTCGGCAGGACGACGCTCCGGCGGAGGCGTTGCACCGCACCGGACGCGGCGGAAGTGGCCCAGGAACACGGCGTGGAAATGGACCTGTCGACCGGTCCACTCGGAGCCCTAGCCTCGGCCGGGTGAAGACCACAGTCGACTTCTACTTCGATCCGATCTGCCCGTTCGCCTGGATCACCTCCCGCTGGATCCTGGAGGTCGAACGGCACCGCGAGCTCGACCTGAACTTCCGCGTCATGAGCCTGTCCGTGCTCAACGAGGGCCGGGAGGACCTCCCCGAGCGCTACCGGCGGCTCCTCGACACGGGCTGGGGCCCCGTACGGGTGTGCATCGCCGCGGCCCAGCTCCACGGCGACCACGTGCTCCGCGACCTCTACACCGCCCTCGGCACCCGCCTCCACCCGGGGAACCGCGCCGCCGACGAGCAGGTCGTCCGGGAGGCGCTGGCGGAGGTCGGCCTGCCCGAGGACCTCGCCGCCGCGGCCGACAGCACCGAGTTCGACGACGCCCTGCGCAAGAGCCACCACGAGGGCATGGACCCCGTCGGCGAGGATGTCGGCACACCCACCATCCACGTCGACGGCACCGCCTTCTTCGGCCCCGTACTGACCGCCGTACCGCGCGGCGACGAGGCGGTCCGGGTCTTCGACGGCGTACGGCTCCTGGCGGGCCACCCCGCGTTCTTCGAGCTCAAGCGCACCCGGACGGGCTCGCTCGACTTCACCTGAGCCCCGGCCCCGCGCAACCGCCACCACCGATACCGCAGATACCGCAGATACCGCCGATTCCGATACCGATACCGACCCAGCGGGCCCGACCACCACGGTCGGGCCCGCTGTCGTGCGCCGGCAACTGCCACCGCCGCCCGCCGCCGCCCGCCGGAATCCGCCCGGCCGCGGCCGCCCCGACACCGGGAGCGCAGGATGTCGGCCGCATCCCACATACGTGAACTTCCATGCGCGCGAACCGTCTTGGGGCCGGGCAGCGCTCGGGCGACGGGACACGCGTCCGTACTGGAGATGTCCACCTGCTCGACCTGATCCTGTCAGGAGTGTGGACACCGGGTCGGGGAGTGGCTATGTTTCCGGCAATTCACATAGGTCAACGCCGTCCACACATGTGAATCACTGCAGGACGGCAGCGGCGCGGCCACAGGCCGTCGGAGAGCCGGGAGGCCGAACGACATGCACACCCTGGACTGGCTGGTTCTGGGCGGGTACTTCCTCGTGATGGTGGCCATCGGCGTCTGGTCCCATGCCCGAGTGGGCACCGTCGAGGACTACTTCACCGCCGGCGGCAGGATGCCCTGGTGGCTCGCCGGCATCTCGCACCACATGTCCGGCTACAGCGCGATCATCTTCACCGGCTACGCCGGCATCTCCTACCTCTACGGCGCCACCTCCTACTGGACATGGGCCTTCCCCATCGCCCTGGGCGTCGGCGCCGGAGCGACGCTGTTCGCGCCACGGCTCAACCGGGTGCGCTCCAAGCTGCGCGTCGCCTCGCCGCTGGAGTTCCTCGCCGCACGCTTCAACGTGCCCACCCAGCAGGCGATCGCGTGGTCCGGCGGCCTGCTCAAGGTCGTCGACGTCGGCGCCAAGTGGGCCGCCATCTCCACCCTGCTGGCCACGTTCACCGGTCTCTCGATCCTGCAGGGCATCCTCCTCACCGGCGCCGTCACCGCGCTGTACTGCACGGTCGGCGGGCTCTGGGCCGACGCCCTCACCGAACTCGGCCAGTTCGTCATCCAGTTGGTCGCCGGGCTGGTCATGCTGATCGCCGTTCTCGCCAAGATCGGCGGCATCTCCGGCTTCTGGACGGTCTGGGACAAGCTGCCCGCCGGCCACGCCCACCCCGTCGCCGGCCCGTACACCACCGGGTTCCTGCTCGCCTTCCTGCTCATCAAGTCGCTGGAGTACAACGGCGGCATGTGGAACCAGGCGCAGCGCTACATGGCCGCGCCCGGTGCCGCCGAGGCCAAACGGGCAGCCCGCCTCTCGGCGGCGCTCTGGCTCGTCTGGCCCGCCGTGCTGTTCTTCCCGATGTGGGTGGCACCGCTGCTGGTGCACGCGCAGCGCCCGGACGCCTCCGACGCGTACGCGCTGCTCGCCGAGACGCTCATCCCGCACGGCCTGCTCGGGCTGGTGGTGGCGGGGTTCTTCTCGCACACCATGGCGATGTGCTCCTCGGACGCCAACGCCATCGCCGCCGTCTTCACACGCGACGTCATCCCGGTGTTCTCCCGCACCGCCCGTGCCTGGAACGTGCGCGCCGGGCTGCTCGCGGCCCGGATCGCCACCGTCGCGTTCATCGGCCTGTCGATGGCGGTCGCGACGCAGGTCAACTCGCCGACGTTCCACGACATCATCACCGTGGTGATCAAGTGGGTCGCCGGGCTGATCGGCCCCATCTCGATCCCGCTGCTGCTCGGCACCCTGCCGTTCTTCCGCCGCTCGGGCCCGACCGCCGCCCTGACCTCCTGGTCGGTGGGCCTGTTCGCCTTCTGGCTCACCAACTACGGCATCTCGGGCCTGCCGACGTCCGTGTCGACCGCGACTCCGGTGCTGACCTCGCTCGTGCTGTTCACCCTGATCGGCTTCCTCCGCCCGGAGGACACCCCCGAGCGGCTCGCCGTCCTCGCCGCCGTCAACGACGACGACGCCCCGGCACCGCCACGACGCACGGCGGTACCGGTCGCCGAGTGAACCCGTCGGCGGGCACCGGCTGTTCACGGGGCAGCCGGTGCCCGCCGACAGCGGGCCGGACGACGGGCCCGACGACGGGTCAGGCCTCCGGCGCCATGTCGTAGGTGAGGAACGGCGTGCGGGTGGCGACCTGGTCGTACTTGGCGCGGGCCCGGTAGTTGTCGTCGGCCGTGATCCATCGGACGGTGTTCCAGCCCCGCTCCGCCGCGATCGCGCGCAGCCGGGCGAAGAGGGCGTCCACCGCGCCGCCGCCGCGCGCGGCGGGATCCACGAACAGGTCGTCGAGGTAGCAGCCCACCCCGCCGCTCAGCGGCCGGGCGAACGGCCGGTAGTGGGCCAGACCGACAGGCGTGCCGTCGGCGCCCGCGACGATCAGGCAGTTCACCTCGTGCGACGGATCGCCGATCCACGACCAGACCATCGCGAACCGCTCGTCCGTGATCTCCACCCGGTAGAACTCACCGTACTGGCGGAAGAGTTCACGCCAGGCGGTGAAGTCGCCCCCCTCGGCCGGGCGGACGGTCCAACGGGGTTCGGCGGTCATGATCGGTCTCCCGGGTTCGGTCGGCGTGTCGGTCCATTCTGGAGGGTCGTCCGCCCGGGACGGACCCCGGGCTTCGGCAGGTCGGGGCGGCGGCGGTCCACCGCCGCCCGCCCGCCCGCCGCGCGGCCTCAACCGATGGCGACCACGCGCGCCCAGTCGGGTGGTGCGTCCGGCGCGTAGTCGGGGTCGTCCTCGTCCGGGCCGCCGCTCGATCCGGGCCGGTCGAACAGGCCGACCACCGTCCGGCAGGGGGGACGCGTGTCCGGCCAGTCCGTCTGGCCGTCGGTCAGCACGACCACGACGTCCGGTCGGTGCTGCGCCCGGAGGGCTGCGGCGAAGCCGGTCCGGAGGTCCGTGCCGCCACCGCCCACCAGGGGAATGCCCTCGGCGCGGCAGAGCGGGTGCACGACCCGGGCGGCCGCGTCGCAGGACAGGACGGTGATCAGGTCGCGCCGTCCGCCGACGGCCCGTGAGATCGCGGCGACCTCCAGGAGTGCGCTGCCGAGTTCGGCGTCGCTGACCGACCCGGACGTGTCGATGACCACGCTCACCCGGGGCGGTCTGCGCCGTAGGCTCGGCAGCACCACGCCGGGCAGTCCGGCCGAACGCCGCGCGGGCCGGCCGTAGGTGTAGTCGTCGCCCGCGCCGGGGCCGGTGACCGCCGAGCGGACCGCCGCGCCGAGCAGTTCCCGCCACGGCTGCGGCGGGTGGAACGCCTCCTCGGCCCACCGCTGCCACCCCTGCGAGATGTTCCCCGGCCGGGCGGTGACGCCCTGCGCGACCCGGAACCGCACCGCGTCCCGTTCCTGGGCGCTGAGGCCGTACGCGCCGTCCGGTCCGAGGTCCCATGCGCGTTCGTGTCCGTCTGCGCCGCTGCCGCAGTCCAGCCACGCCAGGTCCTGCGTCCACGGCCCGAGCCGGAACTGCCGGAGGTAGTCCTCCATGAGCTCCCCGTCGCCCAGCCCCAGGCTGCCCGGCCGGACGGCGCCCTCCGGGCTCACGAGCCCGTCCCCGTAGGCGTCGTCGTTGATCTCGCAGTCGGCGGCGATGTTCATGCGCAGCCGTTCGCCCGGCCCGGTGAGTCCGAGTTCCCGGGCGACCCGGTCGCTGCGCCCGTGGTGGTCGCGGAGCAGGTGCGACACCTCGTGCACCCACACCGCGGCGAGTTCGTCCACCGGTGTCCGGGCGACGAACGTCGGCGAGGCGTAGCACCGCCAGTACCGGTCGACGGCCATCGTCGGCACCGTCCGCGACTCCACGGTGTGCAGCGCGAACAGCGCCGTCGCCAGGTACGGCCGCACCCGGGCGGCGTACAGCCGGGCAGTGTAGAGCTTGTCGAGGTCCAGGGCTTCCGTGGCCTCCCGGGCGCCCCGCGCCACCCGCGCCACCGGCTTGACCGGCTTGACCGGCTTCATCGGCTTGACCGGCTTCATCGGCTTCATCGGCTTCATCGGCCGACCTTCGTCGCGGACCCGGTCCGGGCGGCCACCAGGTCCGCCGTGCGGTCGGCCCTCCGGGAGAGCGCCACCGCCCCGGCGAAACGCTCGATCGCCTCCGGCACGTCCCAGTCCTCCCGGCGCAGTGCGGCGAGGGTGGTCGCGGGGACGACCACCAGGTCGGGGGCCCCGGTCTCCAGGGCCCGCACGAGGAGGGCCCATGCCGCGTCCCAGCGGGACTTCTCCGGACGGTTGCGGACCGCCGCCACCACACCGTCGAGCACGGCCTGACGCAGATCGCCCCGCTCGGGCAGGGCGGCGCCCGCCGGGTCGGCGAGGAGCGACTCGGGGTCCGGGAGGTCCATCCTGTCCATGGCGGCCAGCAGTTCGAGCCCCGGGCCGTCGCCGACCGCGCCCCGGACGAGCACGGAGAGAACCTCGCGGGACGCGCCGGCGGCCGTCGCGAAGGCGATCAGGCAGAGGGCCATCTCCCAGCTGCGGGGTGACGGCCAGGCGCCGCCCCGGCGGGTCTCCGTGGTGGGCAGCCGGTGCACGATCGCGGGGCGGGCGGCGAGGAGCCCGCAGACGGCGCGGCGGGCGAGCTCCACGGCCTCCGGGAGCCCGGCCGGGTCGAGCTGCGGCAGCGTGGCCCGGGGCCACGTCCCGCCGAGCCCGCGCACCACCACGTCGTGGTCGTGGGTCCACTGCAGGTGGACGAACCGGTTGGCCAGCGGCGGGCTCAGCTCCCACCCGTCGGCCGCCGAGGACCGCGGGTTCGCAGCGGCCACGATCCTTACCCCGGGCGGCAGTTGCAGGGCACCGATCCGCCGTTCCAGGACGACGCGGAGCAGGGCGGCCTGGACGGCCGGCGGCGCGGTGGACAGTTCGTCGAGGAAGAGCAGCCCCCGGCCGGCCCGGACCAGCCGCACGGCCCAGTCCGGCGGGGCCATCGGGACCCCCTGCTCAGCGGGGTCGTCGCCCAGGATGGGCAGCCCGGAGAAGTCGGACGGCTCGTGCACGCTCGCGATCACGGTGGTGAGCGGGAGTTCAAGGGCCGCGGCGAGCTGGGTGAGCGCCGCGGTCTTGCCGATGCCCGGCTCCCCCCACAGGAGGACGGGCAGGTCGGCGGCCACGGCCAGGGTCAGGGCCTCCAGTTGGACGTCGGGGCGCGGTTCGGTGGTGTGGGTGCGCAGCAGGGCCAGCAGGTCGCCGGCGACGTCGAGCCGGGAGGCCCTGACCGGGTCGGAACCGGTGCCCGCCGGGGCGGACACGGTGTGCGCGGGCATGGCGGGAGCGGGCATGGCGGGAGCGGGCATGGCGGGAGCGGGCATGGTCATGGGCATCGTCGATCACCTCAGGAGTCGTGGTGGGCCGCAGAACGGCAGGGGAAGGGATGTCCCCGGAGTCAGTGGAAGCGCACGTGGCGCGGGTGGGAGCGGCGCTCCCGCGGGCGGCGGCGGTCGGGCGCGACCTGGCCGGGCCCGGACAGACCGGCCCTGAACAGCCCGTACGCGATGCGCCGCTGCGCGGCCGCCTCCAGTTCGTCCCGGAGGGCGCCGCTGCGCAGTCGTGCGTCGGCTCCGAGCAGACCCTCGACGACGGCCAGCGCACCGGTGATGTCGCCGTGGCGCAGGCGCTCCCGGACGTCGGTGAGGCTCTCCGGGCTGCGGTGCGCCCGGTCGATCGCCTGCAGGCAGGGCAGCGGTGTGCCGGTCAGCTCGGCGAGCAGTTCCTCGCGGCGGATCTCGGCCGGGCCGTGGTCCAGCGCGGCGAGGACCCCGTCGACCAGGCCGATCCGGTGCCGGGCTCCCCGGCAGTCGACGAGGCGGGGCTGCCCCGCCTCGTCCCGGACCCCGGACGGTCCGGCCGGCGCACGGCCCGGGACGAGGGCCGAGGCGACCAGCGGATGCAGCCGGTCGGCCTCGACGGCGCCGGAGCGGAGCAGTTCGAGGTCGGGCAGCACCCACGTCGCCGCGTCGGGCAGCACGGGCAGCGCGTGCCTGCCGGTCGACGCCACGGCGTTCCGCAGGACGGGCGGGCCGGGGCGGGTGGCGTCCGTGCCCGGGTCGACGTCCACGTGCAGCCACCGTCGCGCCCCGAGCCGCACGGCGACGGCGGCGGCGGTACGAGGGCCGGGGGCGGCACCGCTGCCCGTGGGCCGGCCCTCGGCGCGGAGCAGGACGGCCGCCTCGGCCGCCCACCGATCGACGGCGCAGCCGTGCCCCTGTGGCAGGACCGCCGGCAGAGCGGGCGCCGTGGCGGGGTCGTCCTCCGAGGGGGGCCGGTCCGCTCCGGAGCGGGTCCGCAGTTCGGCGGCCCTGCGTGCGTCCCACAGGTGCGGGTGCAGGTCAAGGCGGAACCGCGGGTCGGGATGCGGGTGCGGGTGCGGGTGTCCGGGGGCGAAGCCTTCGCGGTGGGAGCCGTCCCACAGCGCGAGGCTGATCCGCTGACCGGCGTCCGCCCAGGCCGGTGGTGTCCGGGCCACGAGGTGCACCGGACGTCCGTCGTCGCCGTCCGCGACGCCGTACCGGGCCAGGGTGATCGTCAGACCCGGGCGCAGCAGGCCCCGGGGGGCGATCCTCGGCATGTGCCAGCGCAGCAGGTCGGGCGCCAGGTGGCGGAGGTCGGCCCGGATCCGGGCTGCGAGGTCGGCGCCGCGGGTGCGCGCCAGGGAGCGCAGGTCGACGTCGGGATCGATGTGTGCGGCGGTGCACGCGGCCGCCCAGTCGCCGGCCAGCCGGCGGGCGGTGGCAGCCTCGATCATGGAGGGCGGCACAGCGAATGCGCGTACGTGCAGCCAGAAGGAGAGTCGGGTTTCCTCGTTCGCGGTCTGAGTGGGCATCAGCACTCACCTTGCGCGGACGGGACCCCCATTCCGGGAGCGGAGTCGGTCGTCATGGGCGGGGAGCATAGCGCTCCGGCTCCCGGGCCGCCACGGAGTTCGGCCGCGCTGCCGTGCGGCGGTGCCGCGGTGCCGTGAGGCGGTGCCGCGGCGTCTCGGTGCCCCACGACACGGCTGAGAGCGCTCTCAGGCCGGCGGTGCGGCGGGCACGGGCGGCTCGGGCCCGGCCTCGGTCTCCGGTTCGGGCGGTCCCGGGAGCGCCTGTTCGGCCCAGATGGTCTTGCCCCGGCCCCGGGGGCGCACCCCCCAGCGGTCGGTGAGGTGGGCGGTGATGAACAGCCCGCGCCCGCCCTCGTCGGTGTCGTCGGCGCGGCGCAGCCGGGGGGCGGTGCCGCTGTCGTCCGTGATCTCGCTGATCAGCGCCCGGTCGCGGATGAGGCGCAGCTCGATGGGGCCGCGGGCGTAGCGGACGGAGTTGGTGACGAGTTCGCTGACGATCAGCCTGGTCTCGTCGGCGAGGTCGTCCAGTCCCCAGTCGGCGAGTTGGGCGGTGGTGTAGCGGCGGGCCTCGGCGGCGGCCTGCGGGGTGTTGGGGAGGGTCCAGGCGACGGTGTGGGTGGCGTCGAGGACGCGGGTGCGGGCGAGGAGCAGGACGGCGTCCTGGAGCGGCTGTTCGGGGGCGAGGGCGTCGACGACGGCGTCGCAGGTGTCCTGCAGCGTGGCGTGGGGTGCGGTGGTGACGGCGCGGAGCCGGTCGAGGGGGATGTCCGGCGGGTGCGCTCCGGGGGCGGCGCCGAGGAGCGCGGTGTTGTACAGGAGGAGGGTGCTGCCCTCGGGCAGGGTGTGGTCGACCGCCGTGTAGTGGGCGTTCCCGTGGCCCAGGAGCGGACCGGGGGTGAGGCCGAGGATTTCGACCTCGCCGTCCGGGTGGAGGAGGACGGGCGGCGGGTGGCCGGCGGACGCCATGGTGCAGACCCGGGTGGTCGGGTCGTAGATCGTGTAGAGGCAGCTGGCGGGCCAGTTCTGGCGGGGCCCGGCGCCCCGGTCGGCCGGGCCGGGTACGGGACGGCCGGCGAGGTCGTGCAGGCGTTCGAGGAGCTCGTCGGGCGGCAGGTCGAGGTCGGACAGGGCGGCGACGGCGGCCCGCAGCTCGCCCATGGCACCGGCGGCGTTGACGATCGGGTCGGAGGTGTCGCCGACGGCCAGGGCGACGCGGGCGCCGGACAGCGGGACGACGTCGAACCAGCCGCCGCCCGCACCGGCGGGCAGGTAGGCGTGCGCGGTCTCCACGGCCGCGTCGGCGAGGGTGGGCGCGTGGTGCAGCTGGTGCTGGAGGATCCGGGCGACCGAGCGTTCGCGGCTGTAGAGGCGCGCGTTGTCCAGGCAGAGCGCGGCGGCGGCGGTCAGCTGTTCGGCGAGGGCGAGGTCGGTGCGGTCGAACGGCGTGGGGTTGCGCCAGCGGTAGAAGCAGGCCAGTCCGAGGACGACGCCGCGGGCGCGCATCGGCACCACCATCATCGAGTGGACGCCGACGGCGAGCAGCCGGGCGTCGCGCCGCCGCGCGGGGTCGAGCCAGTCGCCCTGCGTGCCGAGGTCGTCGAGGAGCACCGGTGCCAGGTCGGCGAGCGCCTTCCGGTAGGGCGTTCCGAAGGGGTAGGTGCCGATCTCGCCGACGATCGGTACGCCCTGGCGGTCGGGGTCGGCGACCGAGCGGAATCCGGCGCGGCGCAGCGGTGCGCTGGCGAGCACGGCGTCGGGCGCGGAGGCCTCGCCGCGCAGCACCGGGTCGAGGACGTCCACGGCGACGGTGTCGGCGAGTTCCGGCACGGCGACCTCGCAGAACTCCTCGGCGGTGCGGAACACGTCCAGGGTCGTCCCGACGCCGGTGACGGCGCGGTTCAGCAGGTGCAGTCCGGCCTCCGCCCGGGCGCGGGCGGTGATGTCACTGAGGGCGACGGCCAGGCCGACCACCGTGCCGTCGGCGTCCTGCAGGCGGAAGCAGGCGGCGGAGAGCGTCACCTGCAGCGGGGGGTGGGTGCGGCTGCGCGCCCGGACGTGCAGGTCGGGCAGCGGGCGGCCGGTCTCCAGCACCGTCCGCACGGCACGCTCGACGGCTTCCGGCCCGGTCACGTTGCAGGCTTCCAGCACCTCGGCCAGGGTCCGGCCGAGCATGCGGTCGACGGGGAAGTCGTGGATCAGGCGCCCGGCGGTGTTGGCCCGGACCAGCCGCAGGCGGGTGTCGAGCAGGTGCAGGCCGACCGGCGACAGCGCGAACAGCGCCGCCTCCAGCGACCTGGCCAGGCCGGCGATCGACGGACCCGACATGCCTGCCAGGTCGTGCGTGCCACTCACGGGGGAACCACTCCCTCCGGCGGGTCGGACCGAACCACCCGATTCCCCGAGCAAACCCCGGGCCGCACCGTGCCGCCACCGCTGCCGCCACCGCTGTCGGCGCTGCGGGCGGGCGCGCCGGAGGGCCGGGGCCGGTGGCGGGTCCCGGTCGTCGCGCCCGGCGGCGGGGCCCTCCCGGGCTCCGGCCGGTCCGCCGGCCGGTTCACCCGTCCGGGGGCACGCTCCGTCACCGGCGGCGGCCCGGACGCCACCGTGGCACCGGGCCAGCGTGACACCGGGCCGCCTTAGCACCGGGCCTCCAGCGCACACGGCCGCCGCGTCACCGGACCTCCGGACCCTCCGCACACCAGGCCGCCGACCCGTGCGGACCCCGTGCGGACCGGTGCGCCGGGGCCGCGTGAGGACGGCTCCGGCCGGGCACCCTCTTCTCGTACGGCCGTGTGCGGTGTCGGACCGGAGGTCTAGACTCGCGGTCTGACTCCGGGTCAGGGCGGGGCGCCTGCGGGCGGCCCGCGGGGGCGGCTATGGGGGGCCGATGGCACAGGGGGTTCTCGGCGGGTCACCGGTGGGCGGTGTGCGCACGACCGCCAAGTACGAGGTCGACGCGCTGGTCAGGGATCTGATCGACCAGTTCAGCAGGGCCCGGCTGCCGATGCCGGTGGTGGTGGTGTACTCCGAGGACGACGACCCCGCCCTCGACCGTGAGGTCGAGGAGGTGGTGCGCGCCGTCCACGAGGCGCAGGAGAGCGGCGGGCTGCCGTACCACGTCGTGGCGGGCAGCGGCGGCGACGACCCGCACCGCAACGCCGTGGCGATCCTCGACGGGCTGGCCAGGGGGCCGTGGGCCCGCCGCGGACAGGCCTGGTACCGCACGTACCCCTCCCCGCGGTCGCGGCTGGTCGCGGCCATCGAGGCGGCGGCCCGGCACGTGGTCGCCGCCGACGCCGGCCCGGGCTCCCGGACGGACGACGAGCTGACCGACGCCGTCCTCGCCCGCCTGCGCGACCTGCACTGGCGGCCCGAGCCGCGGCCCGCGGGCGGCGAGTTCCAGCGTGCGCTGTCGCCGGTGCTCAACTCGACCACCCTCATCGGGGCGTTCGTCCTCGCCGGCGTGACCAGCCTGCTCACCCAGGCGCACTGGCAGGTCGTGCTCCTGGTGGTGGTCGGCCTGTTGCTGCTCCTCGGCCTCACCGGCTGGGTGCGGCGCAACACGGCGCCGCTCTCCTGGCTGGGCCAGGCCAGCCGGTGGTTCGCCACCACCACCTTCCTCGCCGCGTCGGGCCGGCAGGCGGCCGCCTGGTCGCTGTGGCGGCCCCGGATGTCCTGGGACGTCACCCAGGCCCGCGCCCGCGAGGTCGCCGGGGCGATCCTCCGCGCCGAGCTGCCCGGGATCCCCGAGGACGAGAAGGACCGCGCGCAGCAGTTCCACCTCCAGCTGCGCACCCTCGCGCTGCTGGAGGACCTCCGCTGGGCGCACCGGTCGTGGGCGCCCGACCTGCGGGGACGCAAGCGGCGCGTGCCGCCGGTCGTGTTCGTGCCGCGGGCCGGGCACGACAACGGTGCGCTCCGGGTGCTCGGCGCGATCAGCGACGTCCGCAGCCGCCGCAGCGAGCAGGACCCGCTGCTCGTGCTCGCCGGTGTGGCGTACGCCGACGTCGCCGCCTGGCTGGAGGGTGCCGGTACGGCTCCGGTCACCGTGCACTCCGTGGACCGGCGCCGCCGCGGCCCGTACGAGAGCTGGGTGAGCGACCTCCGGGTGCGCCAGGCGCCGAGCCGCGGCCGGGCCCTGGCCTGGACGCTGCCGGTGCGGCTCACCCGCCTCCAGCTGGGCGCCGGCGAGACCACCCGGCTGGCCCCGGTGGCCGTCCGTCGCTCCGGCTGGGTCCTCTGGTCGCGCTGGACCGTCCTCGCGGTCCTGGTGCTGGCCTCGTGCGGCGGCGTGCTGCGCGTCGGCCAGCTGTCCGACCGGTACTGCGAGGCCCGGCTGGCGGGCTCCAACACGGACGCCGTGTGGCGCACCGATCCGGGCGGCACCCGGGAGTGCATCGGTGTCGCCACCGGAGGGGTGTCGCTCGCGGGCGACGACGACGGCGTGCGGCTCAGCGGGCAGCTCCCCGGCGGGGACGCCGACCGCACCGGTGCCACCGTCGGCCTGCGCACGCTGGAGGACTCGATCCGCCGGGAGAACGCCCGCGTCGACACCCTTCCCGACGTCCGCTTCGTGACCGTCGTCTACGCCGGCTCGCTCACCACCACGGCCGGACAGCCGTCGCGCGCCCTCAACAGCCTCAAGGAACTCACCGGGGTGCACCTCGCCCAGCGGCGCAACAACGCGGGCGAACCCGTGAAGATCAAGATCCTGGTCGCCAACGGCGGGCAGGACATGTACTTCCAGACCGACATGGTCGAACGCATCGTGGCCGTGGCCCGGCGCGACCCGTCCGTCGTCGGCGTGGTCGGCCTCGGCCGGGACACCGCCGACAGCGACACCACCCTCGACATCCTCCAGCACGCCGGCCTCGCGGTCGTCAGCACCACCAACTCGGCCAGCTACCTGACCAGGAGGCACGTCAACTACTTCGGGCTCGCCGCCACCGACCAGGAGGAGGCCGCCGCCCTGCGCCTCGTCGTGGACGGGCTCGCCCTGCCGCCCGCCGAGCGGTACGCGGCGGTGCTGACCCGCCGTGCCGGCCGGGACGACCGGTACAGCCCGGAGCAGGCCCGGTACGGCTCGGAGATGCTCGCCGCCGCCGGGTTCCGGCTCGTCGCCGGCAGCCCCCTGGAGTACGGGCTGACCAGCAACGGCGACCCCGACTTCGAGGAGGCCCTCCGGACCAGCTGCCACTCCGACCACCAGCCCGCCGTCGTCTACCTCGCCGGCCGCGCCGACGACGTCGACCAGCTGATGAAGCGCCTGGCCGCCGACGCCGGGTGCGGCCGCCCGCTCACCGTCCTGACCGGCGACGACCTGACGAAGGCCCAGTTCGGCCCCGGCGGCACCACCATGGCCCCGCAGGCCACCCTCTACTACACGGCCCTCACCGACCCCACGGTCACCGCACGCACCTCCGACCTCGCCGCCGTGGCCGCCACCTACCTGCAGCTCGCACCCCGCCGCGACAACCCGTACGAGGACGACGTGTTCTCCGACGGGGCGCTCGCCCTCGCCTACGACGCGACGGCCGCCCTGCAGGCGGGCGCCGCCATGGCCGGCGCCTCCCAGCACGGCGGGGTCGGGTCGGTGATGGCGGGTCTGCGGGCCGTCGAGATGAAGAACCGCGCCGTCGGCACCGTCGACTTCCGCGACACCCGCCCGCTCGTCGACGGCCCGCAGCCGGGGCACGGCATCCACCTCATCCGGGTGCGCCCGGTCGCCGGAGGCGCACCGCTGGTGGAACGCGTCTGCGGCCGTCCCGCCGGTGACACCCGCCCGCTCACGGGCTGCACGCCCTGACCGCCGGGCACGGTGCGGGCGTCCCGGTGGAGACTGGCCGCATGCACCGCAGCCCGGAAGGCCCTGCGCCCCTGCCCGCCGACGTCCGCGCCTACCTGGACGAGCTCGTCCGGCGCACCCGCGCCGTGTGCGGGCCGCACCTGGTGAGCGTGCTCACGGTCGGCTCGATCGCCCTCGGCGACTACCGGCAGGGGCGCAGCGACATCGACGTGATGGTGGTCGTGGCGCCGACCCTGCCCGGACCCGCCCTGACCGGGCTGGCCGGGGCGCTCGCCCACCCCGCACTGCCCTGCCCGGCGACCGGGCTGGAGCTGGTGGTGCACGACCGGGACGCCGTCGGCCGTCCCTCCGGCGGCGCCGGCTACCTGCTGGACCTCAACACCGGCCCGCTGCTGCCGAACCGGGCGAGCTTCGACCCCGCCCGGTCCCCGGCGTTCTGGTACGTCCTCGACCGCTCCATCGCCCGCCAGGCCGGGCGCCCGCTGTTCGGCGCACCGGCGGAGCAGGTGATCGCCGCCCCCGCCGATGCCGACCTCCTCGCCGCGCTGCGTGCGTCCGTCCGCGAACACTCCGACGGTGAAGGCCATCTGGCGGACAACCGCGTGCTCAACGGCTGCCGTTCGGTGGTGTTCTGCCGCACCGGTCGCTGGACGGCCAAACGGGCCGCGGCACGCGACGTCTCCGCGTCCGAGGCCGGGTTCAGGCCCGTCGTCGAAGCCGCCCTGGCCGGTTTCGAGCGCCCTCGCGGCGCCGCGGTCACGCTGCCCCGCGCCGACGTGCGGGCCTTCCTGGACTGGGTCCGCGAACGCGTCGACGCCACCGGGTCGCTCCGCCGCTGAGCCGGTGCCCGTACCGACCGGCGCCGGGCCGGCGGTCAGGAGGCGGTGCGCAGCCGGCGGTGGCCGGTGGCCTTCCGGACGGCGGCCTGGAGTTCGTCGCGGCTCATGGTGGAACGGTGGGCGATGCCGAGGTCGGTGGCGCGCCGGTAGAGCTCCGCCTTGGTGAGGGCCGAGAGGTCCTCCTTGGCCGCGTGCCCGGTGGTGGTGCGCTTCTTCGACGGCGCGGCCGTCCCGGAGGTGCCGGTCCCGGAGGTGCCGGTCCTGGGGGTGCCGGTCCCGGAGGTGCCGGTCCTGGGGGTGCCGGTCCCGGAGGTCGAGGACTTGGAGGTCGAGGTGGACTTCTTGCCCGCCGCCGCCTTGGGCGTGCGGCGGCTCCGCTCGCCCGTCGCTCGCCCTGCCGTCCCCGGTGCGGCCGATGCGGCTGTCCTGTTCGCCTTGTCGGCCTTGTCGGCCGCCGGCAGCTCGGCGATGCCCTGGACACTGTCCAGGCTGCGCCGCAGGGCGTCCATCAGATCGACGATGTTGGTGCCCTCGGGGGCTGGTCCGGCGGAGGTGGCGATCTCGCGGCCCGCCTGCTTGTCGTCGATGAGCTGGTGGACCTGTTCCTCGAAGGTGTCGTGGTAGTCGTCGGGGTCCCAGTCGACGGCGAGCATGCCGATGAGCTGCTCGGCGGTCTGCAGCTCCTGGCCGCTGATGGTCTCCTTCCCGCCGGGCAGGTCGCCGATCTCCTCACGGGGGTCGCGGACCTCGTCGGCGAAGTGCATGGTGTGGAGCTCCAGCAGGCCGTTCTGGGCGCGGACCGCGGTCAGGTACTCCTTGCCGCGCATGGAGAACATCGCCAGCCCCGCCCGGTCCGAGCGTTCCAGGGCCTTCGCGAGGAGCTGGTAGATCTTGGCGTACTCCTTGCCCTGCGGGCCGAGGTAGTACGTCTTGTCGAAGAAGATCGGGTCGATCCGGGAGAGCTCGACGAACCCGGACACGTCGATGGTGCGCGAGCGGCCGGGCGAGATCTGCTCCAACTCCTCGGGCTCGATGACGACGTACTCGCCGTCGCCGGTGTCGTAGCCCTTCACGATGTCGGAGAAGGCGACCTCCTCGCCCGTGCGTTCGTTGACCCGCCGGTTGCGCACCCGGTCGAAGGTGCCGCGCTCCAGCTGGTGGAAGTGCACCGCGTGGCTCTCCGTGGCGGTGTACAGCCCGACCGGCACGGTGACCAGTCCGAACGTCAGAGCTCCGGTCCATATGGGCCTGGCCATCGAATCTCCTCACCACGCCGCACCACCGCGCCGGCGGCGGTGCCGCGGCGCGTTTTCCGGGCGTCCGGTCCCCTGCCGGGCCGACGGCATCGCGGGAACAGGCCCCACAGCCAGCTTGGCCGCACCCGCGCCGGACCGCACGCCCACCGGGGGCGCGCCCGGTCCGCCGGGAGCCTCCCGGCGGACCGGGTCATCGGCGGGCCGGGTCGTCGGCGGACCCGTCAGAGCCAGGTGGTCCCGTCAGAGCCAGGTGGTCCCGAGCCAGGCGGCCGCGGCGGCGGCCACCAGCAGGGCGATGTTGAGTCCGATCTGCCGGGTCTCGCCCCGGGAGACGTGGACCACGATGCCGCCGATCTGGATCACGACGAGCCCGATCGCCGCGGCTATGGCGAGCCCGGGCGCGATGCCGGTGAGCGGCGGCAGGATCAGGCCGACCGCGCCGAGTACCTCCAGCACCCCGATGGCCCGGACGAACGGCATCGGGATCTGGTCGACCCACCCCATCATGGGCCTGAGCTGCTCCTGGCTCTGCACCGCCTTCTTGCCTCCGCCGTAGAGGTAGAAGGCCGCCAGCAGCGCGGCGACGATCCAGTAGGCGATGTCCACGGTGACCCCTTGCACGATAGTTACCAGGCGTAAGTTGCCCCATCATGGGTCACTGTCCGGGGGCTTACAAAAGGCACACGCATGTGCGCCAGGCACAGGGAGCTGTCATGTCGCAGTACGAGCACACGTGCATGATCCGGGGCGACGGCGGAGGCACGATCCGCGCCGTGCTCGACCGGATCTGCGACAAGTGGACCCTGCTGATCGTGGCCACCCTCGACCAGGGACGCCTGCGCTTCACCGAACTCCAGCGGCAGATCCCCGGGATCTCGCAGCGGATGCTGACGCTGACGCTCCGCAACCTGGAACGCGACGGGCTGGTGTCCCGGACGGCCTACGCGGAGGTCCCGCCGCGCGTCGAGTACGCGCTGACCCCCACCGGGCAGAGCCTCATCCCGCCCGCACTCGCGCTCGCCGGCTGGGCGATCGAGCACATCGCGGAGATCGAGGCCAGCCGCGCCGCGTACGGCGACCGCGCCGGCTGATCCCGGCGCGCGCAGGCCGACGGGCCGCGCGGCCGCGTGAGCCGAGGACGGGCCACCGCCTTCGCCCCGACCCCGACCCCCGCCGCCACCACCACCGAGCAGGACGGGGACGGGCGCGCGGGAACCGGAGGGGCTCGCCCGAGGCCCCTGCCGCCGGTCCCGCGGACGGACGGCGGAGCGACCGCGGCCACGCGGCGGAGGGGTCCGGCGCGGGCGCGCCGCCGACCGCCGCGCACCGGCCGGCGGCGGGTCCCCGGCCGCACCTCCGCAGGCCACGACCGCGGCGCGGCTGCCCGCCGCGGCCACGGGTCGGCGCCGCCCGGCGGGATCCGCCTCCGGCCCGGTTGCGGCGCGGCCGGCGACCGGCGGCGCCGACGGCGCCCCGCCCGCCGGCGGGCGGCCCCGCGCAGGGCGGCGGAGCCGTACACTCGGCGCCGGATTCGGGAGGGCAGAGCGGTGCGCGATCCGCTGGTGTGGCGGTGTGGTGACGGGCCGATGGCCGACTGGCTGGAACGGGTGGCGGAGCTGGTGGTCGGCCCGCAGCCGGACGGCTACCGGGTGTGGGGCGATCTGCGGTGGCCCGACCAGGTCTACGGGCGCGTCGTCGCCTCCGGCCTCACCCCCGCGCAACTGGCCGAGCTGTTCACCGCCGAGGGCTTCGACGGCCTGTACGCCGACACCCACGGCGGGGCGACGCTCGACGCGCCGACCGTGCACATCGCCCCGCTGACGTGGGAGGACAGGGGCCCGTCCGGTCAGGGGGTGCGCATCCTGCACGCGGAGCCGGCCGGCCCGGTCGGCGGACGGGTGCGGATCGCGGCAGCGCTGCACACTCCTGGCGAACTGGCCGCCTGGATGCGCCAGTTGTCGCCTGTGCTGCCCGACCCCGCGCCCAGGGTCGACTGGCCCGCGAGCGCCGGCACGACACCGCTGGCCGGGACCTTCCTGCACCGCCGGGACACGCTCCTGCTGTGCCTGGACACCCTCGAATCCCGGCAGCGGCCCGGCAACGCCTCGAACCGGCTGCGGCTGCACATACCCACCGACGGGGCCACCTGGCCCGCGGACCCGTCCGACCGGCCGGCCCCGCCGGCGGAGCGCGGTGTGACGACCGTGCAGGAACTCGCCGACTGGCTGGGCGAAATCGGCGTCCGCTGGTCCGGCGGGCCGCTGCCGCGCGTCGGCATGTGGGCGGGTGCCTCGCCGCTGCCGCGCGGCACCCTCGCGAGCGCGCAGGAGTCGGCGGACGGCCTCGGGGTGCTGCACTTCGCCCGCCCCGGGCGTCCCGCCCTGTCCGCCCGGGGGCCGGCCGCCGGGATCGCCGACTGGGCCGTCCCGCTGCTCGAACCCGCCGTCCACGAGGACGTTCCGGCGCAGTTGCGGCGCCACCTCGCCCGCTGGCTGCGCAAGGTCGAGCAGGCGGCGTTCGCCGGCCCGGCCGAGTGGACGGTCGCGGGCTTCCCCGGACCGTTCTCGTCCGCGCAGCTGGCGCAGTGGCTCAACGCGCACTGCGGTGACGGGCGGATCGCCGTGGACGGGCTGGCGGACGGGGCCGTCGTGCTGAACGGCACCGTGACCCCGGGCGGCGGGACCGCCGTGACCGGCCGACGCTCCCAGGGCTGAGACCGGCCGAACCGGCCACCGGCCACCGGCCGACCGTTCACCATGAGGTTCCGAACGAAGGGTCCGAAAAAAATATCCGGTCCGTGTCAGCCCGCCGTGTCGATCCGCGGCGTCCCCGTTCGACCTGGGATAGAGAGGGTCGAGACACGGCCCCGGCACCGAGGAGAGCAACAATGGCGAAGTACATGCTGATCATGCGCGGCACCGACGAGTCGATGGCGAAGATGATGGAGACGCCGTTCGAGGAGATGCTCGAAACCATGGGCCGCTTCAACGACGAGCTGATCCGGGCGGGCGTGCTCGTCGCCGCCGAGGGCCTGGACGACCCGTCGCAGGGCGTCGTGGTCGGCTACGACGGGGAGACCCCGGTGGTCACCGACGGCCCCTACGGCGAGACGAAGGAGCTGTTCGGCGGCTTCTACCTCCTCGACGTGGCGTCGAAGGAGGAGGCGGTCGAGTGGGCCAAGCGGCTTCCGGCCCTCCCCGGTACGAAGTGCGAGATCCGCCGCGTGCCGAGCATCGACGAGTTCCCGCAGGACAACGAGTGGATCGTCAAGGAGCGGGCGTGGCGCGAGCGCACCGGCCAGATCTGACGCCCGGGACCGTCGACGGCCCGCCGAGCAGCGAATCGGCGCGGCGGGCCGTCGAAGCCGTCTGGCGGATCGAGTCCGCACGGATCGTGGGCGCACTGGCCCGCTACACCGGCAGCCTCGAACTCGCCGAGGACGTCGCCCAGGAGGCGGTGGCGGAAGCCCTCGTGACGTGGTCGCGCGACGGCGCACCGGCGAACCCGGTGGGCTGGCTGCTCGCCACCGCGCGGCGGCGCGCCATCGACAGCTTCCGCCGCCGGTCGGCACTCGACGAGCGGTACGCCCTGCTCGCCGGCGTGCTGGCCGAGGGCGAGGCGAGCTCGGGTGCGGTGACCCCGCAGCACCGGTCGGACGACCTGCCGTGGGACCCCGACCGGGTCGACGACGACGTCCTCGCGCTGATGTTCGTGGCCTGCCACCCGGTGCTCTCCCCCGAGGCCCGCACGGCGCTCACGCTGCGCGCGGTCGGCGGCCTGTCCACCGAGGAGATCGCCCGGGCGTTCCTCGTGCCCGTCCCGACCGTCCAGGCCCGGATCACCCGGGCGAAGAAGACGATCGCCGCAGCGGCGGTGCCGTTCGCGCTGCCGCCGGCCGACGAGCGCCGCGAGCGGCTCGGCGGTGTCCTCAGCGTCCTGTACGTGATCTTCACCGAGGGTTCGACGGCCACCGCCGGCGACCGCCTGCTGCGCACCGACCTCGCGTACGAGGCGATCCGGCTGGCCCGGACGCTCGCCGCGCTGCTGCCCGACGAACCGGAGGTGTACGGGCTGCTCGCGCTGTGCGAGCTGACGGCCGCGCGCTTCCCCGCCCGCACCGGGCCCGACGGCGAGGCGGTGCTCCTGGAGGACCAGGACCGGCGGCTGTGGGACAGGTCGGCGATCCGCCGCGGGCTGGCCGCGCTCGGCCGCGCCGCCACCGGCGGCCGCGGCCTGGGGCCGTACGGCCTGCAGGCGGCGATCGCCGCCTGCCACGCGTCGGCCCCCTCGGTGGCGGAGACCGACTGGGCGCGTGTCGTGCTCCTCTACGAGGCGCTCGGCCGCATCGCCCCGTCGCCCGTCGTCGAGCTCAACCGGGCCGTCGCCGTCGCCATGGCGAGCGGACCGCAGCAGGCGCTGTCCCTGGTGGACGACCTGGCCGCGTCCGGCCGGCTGTCGGGATCGCACCTCCTCCCGACCGTGCGCGGCGAACTGCTCGTACGGCTCGGCCGGACCACCGAGGCGCGGGCCGAGCTGGAACTCGCCGCCCGGCTGTGCCGCAACCTCCGCGAGCGGTCCGTCCTGCTCCGCAAGGCCGAAGCGCTGGCCTGACGGCCGTCCGCCTCCCGCAGCCCGGGACGCGGACGGCCCGTCCGGACGTCGCCCGATCGTCCGCTCGCCGGGAGTACGGGCTGCCGGTCGCGGGCCGCGCGCCCGGCATGCGGGTCAGCCGCCGGGATGCGGGGGCCTGCGCCGCCACCGGCCGCGGCCGCCCGGCTCGGCGCGCTTCCACACCCGCCGCGGCAGGTCGAGCCGCGCCGCGCCGGGCAGCACGTCGCCGAGGAGCCCCGGAAGCTCCTGGTCGGGCACCTCCCGCCAGCCGGTGAAGTCCGCGGTGACGTACGAGCCCAGCGGCCACCCGCGCCCCTCCGCGTCGACACCACGCCGCCAGCCGAACGCGACACCGCCCGTCTCCTGCGGCACGGCGAAACCCTCGGGCGCGCGGCCGACGCACGCCACCGCGAACACCCCCAGCTCCGACGGACGGCCGTCGACGAAGTGCCGGTAGACCGCACCCGGCGCGAAGAACTCCACCACCGCCGCCCTCCATCCCTTGCCGAGGCCCTACCCCCATCCTGCCCTGTCGCCTCCCTCCGGCGACCGCGCGACAGGCCCCGGGAGGCAACGCGGGCGACGGACCCCTCGACGACCGCTTCCGCCAGCCAGGGGTCGGGGGCCGGGGCCGGGGGCCGCATCGCATCGCGCCGCCACCGCCCGGCGTTCCCCCGGCCACTGCCTCGGGCCCCGGCAGTAGCGGTCGGTACACGGCCTGCGGACACGCACTGCGACCGGGCGGTGGCGACCGGTACATTCGTGACGAGCCGTCAGGATGCCCGCTCCGCGCCGCAGGACGGACGGCGGCGCGAACCGTCTCCGGCGACGGCCCGTCAGCCCGGTCCGGCCACAGGGCAGTTCGGCGGCCAATTCGGCCATGTACTCGACATTTTTCCCTTAGCTCAGCCTTAAGAGCACCTTAGCTCGTGGAGCGCCACGGAATCACCGCAGGTCAGAGCGGGTTTCCGGATTCGCACCGTCATTGCCCGGGCCGCCGCGCCTTCCGTAGGATCACGACCTCGCTGGACGTGAGAGCGCTCTCGAAGCCGAACCGGAACGCGTCCCGCGCAACGTCCGTCCCTCCACAACAAGGTGCGTGCCCATGGCTGCTCATCGTGCCCGCCGATGGTCCCTCGGCGGATTCGTCCTTCTTCTCTCGGTGGCGCTGGTCGCCGCGGTCCTGGTGTCGGCAGGTGGATCCGGCACCTCGCGGGCCAGCGCCGCCGTCGGCGCCCAGACGTGGTCGGACGAGTTCAACGGCGCGGCCGGGCAAGGCCCGGACCGCGCGAAGTGGACCCTGGAGACCGGTGGATCCGGCTTCGGCAACCACGAGCTGGAGTACTACACCAACAGCACGAACAACGCCGCGCTCGACGGCCAGGGCAACCTGGTCGTCACCGCCCGCAAGAACACCGACACGGGCCTGAGTTGTTGGTACGGCTCGTGCCAGTACACCTCGGCGCGCCTGAACACCGCCCAGACCTTCACCCAGGCCTACGGCCACTTCGAGGCCCGGATCAAGATCCCGCGCGGCCAGGGCATCTGGCCGGCGTTCTGGATGCTCGGCTCCGACATCGGCACGGTCGGCTGGCCCACCAGCGGTGAGATCGACATCATGGAGAACATCGGCAAGGAGCCGGGCACCGTCCACGGCACGATCCACGGCCCCGGGTACTCCGGCGCCGCCGGACCCGGCGCCGGATACTCCCTGCCCGGCGGTGCGCCGTTCGCCGACGCCTTCCACGTCTTCGCCGTCGACTGGAGCCCGAACGCGATCACCTGGTCGGTGGACGGCACCACGTACGAGACCCGCACCCCGGCGGACGCCGGTGCCAACAAGTGGGTCTTCGACCACCCCTTCTACGTCATCCTCAACCTGGCGGTCGGCGGTGACTGGCCCGGCAACCCGGACGCCTCCACCTCCTTCCCGCAGGCCATGACGGTCGACTACGTGCGCGCCTCGGCCTGGAACAGTTCCTCCGGCTCCGGCGCGATCAAGGGAATCGGCGGAATGTGCGTGGACGTGGCGGGCGCCTCCACCGCTGACCGCACCCCGATCCAACTGCACAACTGCACCGGCGGCCCGGCCCAGCAGTGGACGGTCGGCAGCGACGGCTCGGTGCGCGCCCTGGGCAAGTGCCTCGACGTGGCGGGCGGTTCGACCGCCGACGGCGCCCAGGTGCAGCTCTACACCTGCAACGGCACCAAGGCCCAGCAGTGGACGTACACCGCCGCCCACGATCTGACGAACGTCGGCGCGAACAAGTGCCTGGACGCCACCGGGAACTCCTCGGCCGACGGCACCCGGCTGCAGACCTGGACCTGCTCCGGCGGCGCCAACCAGAAGTGGACCATCGGCTGACCCGGTCCGGCCCACGCACCACAGCCCCGCGCACCACAGCCTTCGCACCACACTCCCTCGCACCACACCCGCGCACCACACCCGCGCACCACAGCCTTCGCACCACACTCCCTCGCACCACACCCGCGCATCGCGCCCCCCGCGCCCCCCGCGCACCACACCCCCACCCCCCGCACGTTCGCGCCCGACTCCCGCGCCCACGGCCGAAACCCGTGACGCGCGCCCCGTGGCACGGACCACACCCCGAAAAGGTCGCTCCCTCATGACGGCACGTCACCAGCGCCCCATCAGCCGACGCAAACTCCTCACCGCCACCGCGGGCATGGCCCTCGCCGTCCCCGCGGCGGCCTGGTGGCTGCAGTCCAGCGCCGACGCCTCCACCGCGGCGACCCTCCCGCTGGACCTGCTCAACACCACCGGCAACAACACCGTCTACGCCTACGTGCTGGGCCGCGACCCTGCCGCGGGCGGCAACTGGGCCTTCATCCAGGCCGACGGCACCTCGCTCTACCACCCGCCGTCCCCCGCGAACGACCAGACCCCGCTGGGCGTCGACTGCGCCATTCCGCTCAACGCCTCCGGCGCCGGCGCCCGTTCGGTCACCCTGCCGCACCTCGACAGCGGCCGCATCTACTTCTCGGTCGGCTCGAAGCTCACCTTCCTGCTCAACCGCGGCGGCGGCCTGGCCCTCCCGTCGGTCAGCAACCCGGCCGACCCCAACATCGCTGTGCGCCACGACTTCTGCGAGTTCACCTACAACAACGACCAGCTGTACGCCAACATCACGTTCGTCGACATGGTGTGCCTGCCGATCTCCTTCCGGCTGGACACCGCCCAGGGCACCCAGACCGTCCGCGGCCTGCCCGCCGACGGCCTGAGCCGGGTCGCCGCGGCCCTGCGCGCCCAGTCGGCGGCGGACGGCAGCGACTGGAGCCGGCTGATCGTCAACAGCGGTGGCTCCGACCTGCGGGTGCTCAGCCCCAACCTCGCCATCCGCGGCAACACCTCGCTGTTCGCCGGCTACTTCGACGACTACGTCAACAAGGTCTGGGACCGCTACCGCACCACCGACCTGCGGATCGACACCCAGTACACCTGGGGCACCGTCGTCGGCCGGGTCTCCGGCGACCGGCTGGACTTCCCCGGCGTGGGCAGCTTCACCAAGCCGTCCACCCTCTCGATCTTCTCCTGCAGCGACGCGCCGTTCACCACCGGCAACGACGAGATGGGCAACCTCAGCGCCCGGCTCGCCGCCGCACTCAACCGCACCACCCTGCTCGACAACCCGAACCAGCCCACCGCCGAGAACCCCGCCGCCTTCTACACCGCGGCCCGCACCAACCACTACGCCCGCATCCTGCACGGCACCACCCCCGACGGCCTCGGCTACGCCTTCCCGTACGACGACGTCCACCCGGCCGCCGTCGACTTCGAGGGCAAGGTGCAGTCCGGCACCCCCGGCCGCTTCACGATCACCGTCGGCGGTTCCTCCGGAGGCGGAGGCAGCACCCCCACCCCGACCCCCACCCCGACGGCGACGGCCACGCCGCCGGGCGGCGTCAGTGCCTTCGGCACCATCCAGGCCGAGTCGTTCGGCGCCCAGTCGGGGAGCGCCGTCGAGTCCTGCTCCGACACCGGCGGCGGCCAGGACGTCGGATGGCTGGCCAACGGCGACTGGCTGAAGTACAGCGCGGTCAACTTCGGCAGCGCCGGCGCGACGCGCTTCAGCGCCCGCGTCGCCTCCGGTGCCGCGGCCGGGATCAGCGGTCTGGTGGAGGTCCGCATCGGAAGCCGCACGGCGACACCGGTCGGCAGCTTCGCGCTCGCGTCCACGGGCGGCTGGCAGACCTGGCGCACCGTCCCCGCGGACATCGCCAAGGTCACCGGCACCCAGGACGTCTACCTGACCTTCACCAGCGGACAGCCGGGCGACTTCGTCAACCTGAACTGGTTCACCTTCGCCTAGGACCCGCGCAGCGGCAGCCGCCCGCCGTCCCCCGAGCCCCGCTCGGCGGGACGGCGGGCGGACCGCTCCCCCGGGGGAAGTCGGCCGTCGCCCCGGCGTCCCGCCCGGCCCCGCGAACGCACCGCGCAGAGCCGCGGGAGTCGTCTCCCACGGCGTGGTCGTCCCCGCCGCCGACAGGCCGGGCCGGGCCGGCCCAGGCCGGCCGCCCCACCGGTCGCGGCCGCCGGGGCTGGCACCCGGCACGGCGATGGCGGACGATCGAACGGGACGCCCGACCCGGCGGCGAGCGGGAAGGAGGTGCAGGTCGTGACGGATCTCGACGAGGTCGCGGACGAGCTGTACGGCCTGCCGGCCGGCGAATTCACCACCGCACGCGACCGGGCGGCCGCCCGCGCACGCGCGTCCGGCGAGCGGGACCTCGCCGACCGCATCCGGCATCTGCGCAGGCCGACGGCGGCCGCGCACGCCCTCAACCTCCTCGCCCGCACCCACCCGGCGGAGGTCGCCGCCCTCGTCGACCTCGGCCACGACCTGCGGACCGCCCAGGAGGGCCGCGACGGCCCCGGGCTGCGCGAACTCTCCGCCCGACGCCACCGGGCCGTCGGCACACTGGCCGGCTTGGCCGCCCAGGACACCGCCGCCCGCGGCGTCCACCTCGGCGACGCACAGCAGCGGGAGGTGGAGCAGACCCTCCGCGCCGCCACCGTCGGCCCGGAGGCCGCCCGGCAGCTCACGGCGGGCCGCCTGGTCACCGCACTCGACGAGATGCCCACCGGCCTGCCCGCCCTGCCCGAGCCGTCCGGGGACGCGGTGCGCGGTGCCGCGGCGGCCCCCGGGGAACGGGAACGGAAGAAGCACCCGCCGCAGGAGCAGGAGCGGGAGCGCCCACGGGCCGGCGGGGCCGAGGCCGGGGCGGCGCTGGAGGCCGCGGAGGAGCGGCTGGACACCGCCGAAGCGGAGGTCGCCGGGCTCACCCGGCAGCAGGCGGAACGCGTCCGGGACGTCGGGGCGGCGCAGCAGGCCGTCGACCTCGCCGCCGAGGCCCTTCGTACGGCCGAGGCCGGGCTGGCGGCCGCCCGCACGGCCGAGGCCCGGGTGCGCCGCGACCGCGACACGGCGCAGCGCCGGTCGGAGGCGGCCCGGGTGCAGGTGGAGGCCGCGCGGCAGGAGGTCGCCGGGCCGGACGGCAGGCCCGTCGGCCGGTAGGCCGGTAGACCGGTCGGGTCCGCGGGCAGGCAGGACGGCGCTCAGGCGCGCGGGACGGCGCTCAGGCGGGCTCGGGGACGGGGTCGAGGAGCTGCGGGCCGTTGTTGCCGACCTTGTTGACCGCGGTGGAGACCGGGGTGACGACGAGTTCGCCGCCGGCGGGTGTGTGGAGGAGCGTGCGGAGCTCGTCGGGGTCGGTGTGGGCGGGGTCGAGCCAGGCGTCGACGTCGGCCGGGTCGATCGCGAGCGGCATGCGGTCGTGGATGCGGCCGGCGGCGTCGCGGGCCTCGGTGGTGATGATGGTGACGGTGGTGAGCCAGGCGGCGGGGTCGTCGTCGGGCCTCGTCCGGTCGCGCCAGAACTCGTAGAGCCCGGCCATGGCCATCAGGCTGCCGTCGGCGGGGGCGATGAAGTACGGCTGCTTTCGCGCCTTTCCGCCCGGAAGCGCGGGCAGCGGTGTCCATTCGAAGAAGCCGTCGGCCGGCAGCAGGCAGCGCCGGGAGGTGAACGCCTTGCGGTAGGCGGGCTTCTCGTGGACGGTCTCGACCCGGGCGTTGATCATCCGGGAGCCGACCGACGGGTCCTTCGCCCAGGACGGGACGAGGCCCCAGCGGAGCGCCCGGAGTCGGCGCTGCACGATGTCGGTGTCCTTGTCGAGGCGTTCCATGACGGCCCAGACGTCCTTGGTGGGCGCCACGTTGTAGTCGGGCTCCAGCGTCTCCGCGGGATCCCACCGGGTGACGCCGAAGAGGTTGACGAGGTCCTGGGGACCGGTGGTGGACACGTAGCGGCCGCACATCGGCGGGCTCCTTCCCGGCCGGACCCGCCCCGCCCGGGTCCGCCGTGCGGATCGGACGGTTCGGTGCGGGCCTGTTCCTGGACAGCGTCTTCCGCCCGGAACCGCCTCCGCTCGCTGCCCGCTGCTCGCCGGCAGCGGCGTGCCGGTACGGCTCCGGGCCGATGGCATCGTAGACCTCGCCACCGACGACGGCCCGTCTCCCACGCGGCCCTCGCGCGTGCGGCCCGCGCCGACCCCGTCGACCGACGTGCCGCGCCCGGGCGGGCGGTGCGCCGCCGCCGGGCGTCCGGACGGTGCGTCACCCCGCGGCGCGGCGGGAACGGCCGTCACCGCACCGCGGTCTTGACAGCGGCGGAGAAAGCGGTTCGGGCCGCCCGGCCCGCTTCGGTACGATGGCGGCGGCCGGGAGCCCGCTCCTCCCGCGGCTCGGGCGATCGCGACGCCCCTGCGGCGGCGTCGAGGGGCCGCCAGGCCACCGACACCCGCCCGCGGGCAGCCCGAAGGTGCCCGCCGGAGACATAGGAGCATCCCAGGATGACTCGGCAGTTGATCACCAGCGCGCTTCCCTACATCAACGGGATCAAGCACCTGGGCAACATGGTCGGGTCGATGCTCCCGGCGGACGTCTACTCCCGCTATCTGCGCCTGCGCGGCCACGAGGTGCTGTTCATCTGCGCCACCGACGAGCACGGCACCCCCGCCGAGCTGGCCGCCCAGGAGGCGGGGCTTCCGGTCGCCGAGTTCTGCGCGCAGGCCCACGACCAGCAGAAGGCCGTGTACGACGGCTTCCAGCTCTCGTTCGACTTCTTCGGCCGCAGCTCCTCCCCGCAGAACCGCGAGATCACCCAGGAGATCGCCCGCGAGCTGCACGCCAACGGGTTCATCGAGGAGCGGTCGATCCGCCAGGTGTACTCGATCACGGACGGCCGGTTCCTCCCGGACCGGTACATCGTCGGCACCTGCCCGCACTGCGCGTACGACAAGGCCCGCGGCGACCAGTGCGAGAACTGCACCCGCGTGCTCGACCCGACCGATCTGCTGGAGCCGCGCTCGGCGATCAGCGGCAGCTCCGAGCTGGAGGTCCGCGAGACCACCCACCTCTTCCTCCTCCAGTCGAAGCTGACCGACGAGGTCGAGGCGTGGATCGCCGCCAACGGCGACTCCTGGCCCGTCCTCGCCTCGTCGATCGCCCGCAAGTGGCTGGCCGAGGGCCTGCAGGACCGGGCGATCACCCGCGACCTGGAGTGGGGCGTGCCGGTGCCGGCCGACGTCTGGCCGGAGCTGGCCGCGGCGGGCAAGGTCTTCTACGTCTGGTTCGACGCCCCGATCGAGTACATCGGCGCCACCAAGGAGTGGGCGGACGCCGCCCCGGCCGGCGAGACCCGCGACTGGAAGTCCTGGTGGTACGAGGCCGACGACACCGTCCGGTACACGGAGTTCATGGCGAAGGACAACGTCCCGTTCCACACGGTGATGTTCCCCGCCACGATCCTGGGGTCGCGCCGGCCGTGGAAGAAGGTCGACTACGTCAAGGCCTTCAACTGGCTCACCTACTACGGCGGCAAGTTCTCCACGAGCCAGAAGCTGGGCATCTTCACGGACGTCGCCCTGGAGCTGCTGCCGGCCGACTACTGGCGCTACTTCCTGATGGCGCACGCGCCCGAGTCGGACGACTCCAGCTTCACCTGGGACCTGTTCGCCTCCGTCGTCAACAAGGACCTCGCCGACACCCTCGGCAACTTCGTCAACCGGGTGCTGACGTTCAGCCGCAAGCGATTCGGCGACGAGGTGCCCGCGGGCGGCGAGCCCGGCGAGGCGGAGGAGCGCCTCGGCGCGCAGATCGCCGCGCTGCTGGCCGAGTTCGAGGGCAACCTGGAGGCACTGAACTTCCGCAAGGCCGCCCAGAGCCTGCGCGCCCTGTGGAGCGCCGGCAACTCCTACCTCGACGAGAAGGCGCCCTGGCTGCAGGTCAAGACCGACCCCGAGGCGGCCGCGCTCACGCTGCGCACGGCGATGAACCTGATCCACCTCTACTCGGTCGTCTCCGAGCCGTTCATCCCGGCGGCCGCCGCGGCCGTCCGGCAGTCCTTCGCCCTCGCCGGGGACGACCCCGCGCGTACGGCGGGCTGGGTGGACGCGGAGCAGGCGGCGGCTCTGGACCTCGTCCCCGCCGGTACCCCCTTCACCGTCCCGCCGGTGCTGTTCGCCAAGATCACCGACGAGGACCTCGCGGCCTGGACCGCCCGCTTCGGCGGCGCCCCCGACGCCGTCTGACGGGTCGGGGCCTCACGGGCGCCGCGCCTGCCGCACCCGCGGCGGGCGCGGCGCCCGAGGTGTGGGCCACCGCGGCCGGGACGAGGTTCGCCGCGGCCGCCGTGGCCGACCAGCGCTGCCCGGGGCAGCCCGGGGCATGGTGGCCCGGTCGGCCACGGTGGCGCGGGTCGGGCGTTGCGGCCCGGACGCTCTCCTACGGGCGTTCGAACAGCTGGAGCACTCCGCCGAGCGAGAAGCAGAGGGCACCGACGAGTGTGCCCCAGTTGGCCACGCCCGTGTCGACGACGCTTCCGGTGCCCGGCCGGGTGAACGCGGCGATCGCCGAGACCATGAAGAGCGCGGAGCCGAGCTGGTTCACCGCCACGATCCACCACGCGAGGCTGCGCGGGTGGACGCACCGGCGGCCGTGGCAGAGCTCCAGGAACGCGAGGTGCCCGGAGACCAGGAAGAGGACGCACCCCACGATGTCCGGCGCCCAGATCAGCCGGTTGACCTGCTGCGAGTCCAGGCCCCGCAGGAAGGAGTCCAGCAGGTCGACGGCGAAGACCAGCGTGCCGGCGAAGAGCACGGCGACGCTCAGCCAGTCCAGCCGCGCCGGCTCGTAGCTCCACCAGCGCCAGCGCCGCGTGACGAGCGTGCCCCTGCCGACGTCGTGGCGTGGGGCGTTCACCACCTGCAGCAGCGAGACGTAGCCGCCGGTGTTGAAGCAGAGACCGCCCGCGAAGTAGATCCAGGCGCTCTCCGTGGGGTCACCGGACCCGAACTGCGCCACCCAGGCCCCGGCCGCGAACAGCGCCCCACCGAGGACGAAGGCGACGGCGGCGACGGTGTTGAGCCTGCGGAGCCTGCTGATCGACACCGGGTCCGCGACGGCGTGCCGGCCGTCCGGCTCTCCCGGCCGGTGGACGGCGATGACCCCGCGCCGCCGGGCGAGCCGCGACTCCCAGACTGCCGTACCGCCTTCGGGCAGACGCCAGGCGAGTCGGGTCGTGAACGGTCCTGCGCCCTCGGCGCGCTGCTCGGGCTGCCCCACGGACCGAGCCTAGACCTGCGGCCGGGCCACCGTCGGCAGCGAAACACCGGCGCGGCCGTACGGGCTGCCGACCCGGACGGCCCGCGTGCGCGGCGACGGCGGGGTGCGCGGCGTATGCGGCGAGGGCGGGGTGCGCGGCGTACGCGGCGAGGGTCGACAGGGGCCGGCTCGGGCTCGGGCCCGCAATCAGGCGTCGGGGGCCCTGAACGCCATCGCACCGACGGCGAGCGGTCGGCGGGCGGGTCGCTCGGCCACCGGCTCCTCGGCCGGCGGCGGGAGGAACAGCGCGCGGTCGACGGGCGGCAGCGGGCGCCGGTCGGCCACCGGGGCGTCGACGGCAGGAGCGGAGAAGTCGGGGAGCCCCAGCGGGCGGCGGTCAGCACTCATGATCAGCAGTGTGACCGATCCCGCAGGCGCCAAACCCGGCGGCGGGGGTGATGCTCCGTCAGGCGCGCCGGTCGCTCCGGATCGTCCCTGCGGCGGGACGGATCTCGACCGGTGGCGGGACGTGGCTGCCGCCTCCGCCGGTGCACGGGTCCTCGTCCGTGGCGGTGCACGGGTCCTCGTCCGTGGCGGTGTGCCGGGCGAGGTCGTCCCGCAGCCGGGTGAGCCGGGCGATCTCGGTGTCCAGTACGGCGAGGCGGTGCTCGACGACGGGGGTGAAGGTCTCCGGCCCGCCGCCCGACGCGGCGCAGGCGGTCGGCGGGTCCTCCGTCAGCAGGTCGAGCCGGTGGGCGCGGCTGCGCAGGTCCTCGATCGTCAGCCCGAGGGCGAGGAGCCGACGGATCAGCCCGACCCGGGCGACCTCCGCCGGCCCGTACACGCGCTGCCCCGACGCCGTGCGGACCGGCGGCGGCAGCAGGCCCCGCTGCTCGTAGAGACGCAGGGCCCTGGGTGTGGTGCCCGCGGCCGCCGCCGCGTCGCCGATCCGCATGCGTCCTCCCCCACGGCCGCCCGCGTGCGGACGGCCTCGACCCGACGACCGCACCGCCCGTGCGGGTCGGCGGGTCTACAACTCGACGATCATGGCGCCGAAACCGTCGCCCCCGATCAACCGGGTCAACGCCCCGGGCGCCTGATCGATGCCCGCCACGACCGTCCGGGGGAAGGAGATCTCACCCGCGCGCAGCCAGGCACCGAACCGGTGCCGCCACTCCGCCTCCAGGTCCGGGTGGTCCAGCCCGCGGAAGCCGCGGACCGAGACGCCCAGGGCGAGCAGCCGGAAGGAGTCGACCACCGCCGGCGAACTGCCGCCCCGCCCGCCCGGCGCCATCTGCCCGGACAGTGCGCCGACCAGCGCGAACCGCGCGCCCGGCCGGGCCGCGTCGACGGCCGCCGTCAGCTGTTCGCCTCCGACGGTGTCCAGCAGGACGTCGATGCCGTCGGGGGCCGCCTCCGCCAGCTGGTCGGCGATCGGCCCGGCTCCGCGCACCAGCACCGCGTCATAGCCGAGTTCGGCCACCAGCCGCTTCGCCTTCCCGGGCGAGCCGGTGGTGCCGATCACCCGCGACGCCCCCAGCAGCCGGGCGGTCTGCCCCGCCACAGTGCCGACGGCGCCCGCCGCTCCGGTGATCAGCACGGTGTCGCCCCGGCGCAGCCCGGCCGACCGGGTCAGGGCGCCGTACCCGGCCGAGGCGGGCGACAGGTGGGCGACCGGGTCCGGCAGGGAGCCGTCCACCGGGGTGAAGTCCGCGGCGGCGCCCAGCGCATGATCCCGCCACCCCTGCAGGTGGGTCACGAGGTCGCCCGGGCGCAGCGGCCCGTCCGCCGGGGCGGCCAGCACCTCGCCCAGCGCCGGACCGAACAGTGCCTGACCGGCGCGGATCGGCGGCAGGGGAACGCCGTCCACCTCGCCGCCGATCAGCGTGCGCAGGCCCGGGAAGACCAGGAAGTGGGTGTTGCGCACCAGCACCCGGCCGGGGCCGGGCGCCGGGAGCGGGATCCTGGCGACGCCGAAGTGCGCGGCCGTCGGCAGGCCGTCGGGGGTCGCGGTCAGCCGGACCTCGCGGGCGGTGGTGGGCAGTGGCACGGCGGACTCCGGGTGGGCAGGGCAGCGGCCGTCCCGCTGCGGGCGCCGGAACGCTAACCCCTCACCCGCAGGTCAGGGTCAAGGGTGGACGACGGGCATCCGTCCCGTACGGCTGCGCGGTGCGCCCGGGACGGGCGGCCCGCGTCGGCGACGGGGCCCGCAGGGCCTGCGCCCGGCGGCACATCACCCGTTCGGCGGGCGTGCGGGGCGCATCGGGCGAGTTGTCCACAGGCAGCGGCCGCGGGTGCGGCCGGGCCGCACGATGGGTCCCGGACGCCCGCCGCCGGGAAGAAGCCCGGACGGCATCGCGAGGAGGAGGCCGCCATGCCCGTCACCACTCCGACGTTCGTCGTGAAGTCCGTCGTGAAGTCCGTCGCCAAGTCCGCGCGGACGGCGGCGCAGCCCATCACGCGGCACGTCACTCGGCACGTCGCACGGTTCATCCCGCGGCAGATCGCACGGATCACACGGATCACACGGATCACCGTGTGGGCCGTCGTATCGGTCATCGCTTCGGTCGCCGCTTCGGTCATCGCATGGGCGGCAGCCGCCCGGCGGGGTCCTGTCCGGGGTCCGGAAGGCCCACCTGAACGGCTACCCGGAGTGACGGCTCCTCGCCAGGTTGCACACGCACCGCACGTCCGGGACACCCGGCCCGAGGGGTCGGCCCGCAACGCCGGACGGCCACCCCGAGGGCCGCCGACCCTCGACTCTCCCACCGAAAATCCGCGGAAGATCTTGACAGGTGACGGTAAAAAGGTTCCGGCACTTTGGTCACGTCTTGGTGACGATCGAGAGCAAATGGGAATATCACCTATCAATTCGTGCACTTTCCTCTCAGGCCGGTGAGATAGTTTTCCAGCACCGGACGACAGGTGGGTGGCGACGAAGGCACCGATCCACGCACGGCGGCCGAGGCACGGGGGTCCTCGGGAGGACCCTTCACACACTCGGCCCGCGATCGGTGCCCGTCGGCGACGACGGCACGCCGACTCGCCACGGGGCCATGAAAGTTGACTCACCGTGAGCACCGTGCGTTCGCGCATACCCGACGAGCCGTCCTCCGGGCTCGTCCGGCACGACAGGACCATCCGGCTCCGGTCGCCCTGGGCGGCCCGGTCGACCGCGCCCGAAGTGCCGGCAGTCTCCGTGGTGGAGCACGTCCTGATCGAGTCCGACGGCACGGCCAGGGCCGTGTTCGTCGACCAGAGCGGTCGGCGCGGCCGTGCCCTCCGGGGCCTCGGGTGGGTCGCCGGGCTGGCGTGCGCGGGATTCGCCGGCGTCGCGCTCACCACCGTCGCCGGCTCCAACGGTGACGCCCCCTCCATGCCGATCCCCTCCCCCGTGGTGGGGGCGGGGAAGGTCCCGGCCGCCGGCGCCTCCGTGGCCGCACCAGCGAGCCGGACACCCGCACGCCCCACCACCTCGCCCGCGGCGAGCCACTCCGCGGCAGCCGGGAAGCCCGCAGCCGCCTCCGCCGCCACCAGCCGGGCGGCGGCCGCATCCGGCGCAGCGGTCGTCACCCGGAAGCCCGATCCCGGCACCGCCGTGTCGGCCTCCTCTCCGGCCACGGCCACCGCCTCCTCCGCTGCCTCCCCACCCGTCACCGCGCCCGACCCCGAACCACCCGCGGCCACCCCGACCCTCCCGGCCGACGCGGTCGAGGCGAACGGCTCCGCCGACACCTCCGGCACGTCCCGCTAGGCATTCCCAAGGATCACTGCCATGTCCCGTTTCCGAGGCAGGCGGACGGCCGGGCGGCTGCGCCGCCGTGCCGTCCCGCCCATGCGGTTCGCCCTGCCCGTCGTCGTCCTGCTCGCCCTGCTGCTCACCCTGCTGCTGCGCGGCCTGGTGACGAACGAGGTCTTCCACGACGCCCGGATCAACGTCTCGGTCGACAAGACCACCGTGCCGCCGGCCCTGCTCACCGGCGGTCCGGTGATCGACGCCCGCGGCCCCGGGGAGCCTCGCAGCTACCGCGCCCAGGACCACACGATGGCGCTCACCTTCGACGACGGTCCGGACGAGAAGTGGACCCCGCAGATCCTGGACGTGCTCGCCCGGTACCACGCCAAGGCCACCTTCTTCGTGACCGGATCGATGGTCGTCCGGCACCCCGACCTGATCCGGCGGATCCTCGCCGAGGGCCACGAGATCGGCCTGCACACCTTCACCCACCCCGACCTGACGCTCCAGTCCGACAGCCGGGCCACCTGGGAGATGGCCCAGACCCAGCTGGCCCTCGCCGGCGTCGCGGGCGTGCACAGCGCGCTGTTCCGGCCGCCGTACTCCTCCGACGCCTCGGCGCTGGACGACCTCACCTGGCCGGTGATCAAGAAGCTCGCCGACCAGGGCTACGTGACCGCGTTCATCGACGAGGACACCGAGGACTGGCAGCGCCCCGGGGTCGACGCGATCGTCAGGGCCGCCCTGCCCGCGAAGCCGGGCGCCGGCCACGTGGTGCTGCTGCACGACGCGGGCGGCGACCGCTCGCAGAGCGTCGCCGCGCTCAAGATCCTGATGCCCGAGCTGCAGTCCGAGGGGTACCGCTTCACCACGGTCAGCGAGTCGATCGGCGCCAAGAGCTCGATGTCCGAGGTCAAGGGTTTCCCGCTCTGGGAGGGCAAGGCCTTCCTGTGGATGGCGCACGGCGCGGTGAACGTCATGCCGGTCCTGGTCGTACTGCTCGCCGTCGTCGGCACGCTCGTGTTCGGCCGGTTCGCCCTGATGCTCGTCCTCGCCGTCAAGCACGCCCGCCGGACACGTCGGCGGACGTTCACCTGGGGCCCGCCCGTCACCCGGCCCGCCACGGTCCTGGTGCCCGCCTACAACGAGCAGGAGTGCATCGCCAACACGCTGCGCTCCCTGGTCGACGGCGAGCATCCGATCGAGGTGATCGTCATCGACGACGGCTCCACCGACGACACCGTCCGGATCGTCGAGGATCTCGCCCTGCCGGGCGTGCGGGTGATCAGCCAGCCCAACTCCGGCAAGGCGACCGCTCTCAACACCGGCATCGCGCACGCCGCGCACGACCTGATCGTGATGATGGACGGCGACACGGTGTTCGAGCCGTCGACCGTCCGCGAGCTGGTGCAGCCGTTCGCCGACCCCCGGGTCGGCGCGGTCGCCGGCAACGCCAAGGTCGGCAACCGGGACAGCCTCATCGGCGCCTGGCAGCACGTCGAGTACGTCATGGGCTTCAACCTGGACCGCCGCATGTACGACGAACTCGGCTGCATGCCCACCGTCCCGGGAGCGGTCGGCGCCTACCGCCGCGAGGCCCTGGAGCAGGCCGGCGGCATGAGCGAGGACACCCTCGCCGAGGACACCGACCTGACCATGGCCCTGCACATCGACGGCTGGCGCGTGGTCTACGCGGAGAACGCCCGGGCCTGGACGGAGGCCCCCAGCACCCTGAGCCAGCTCTGGTCGCAGCGCTACCGCTGGTGCTACGGCACCATGCAGGCGATGTGGAAGCACCGGCGTGCCGTGGTCGCCTCCGGGCCGGCCGGCCGGTTCGGCCGGGTCGGGCTGCCGCTGGTCGCCCTGTTCATGGTGGTGGCGCCGCTGCTGGCCCCGCTCTTCGACGTCTTCCTGGTCTACGGCCTGCTGTTCGTCGACGCGCCCAAGACCTTCGCGGCCTGGCTGACCGTCCTCGTCGCCCAGTTCGTCTGCGCCGGCTACGCCTTCCGGCTCGACCGGGAGAAGCCCTGGCACCTGCTCTCGCTGGCGCTCCAGCAACTCGTGTACCGCCAGCTGATGTACCTCGTGCTGCTGCAGTCGTGGATCACCGCCCTCACCGGCGGCCGCCTGCGGTGGCAGAAGCTCCGGCGCACCGGAGAGGTCGACGTCCCCGTCACCGTCTGAGCACCGCCGGCCACCACCGCACCACCCAGCACCGCGCCGCCCACCCGAAAGGCCATCATGACCGCGCCAGCCCTCCCCGGGTACGCACCGCCCGGCGCCGGGCCGTCCGACTCCGCCGTCACGCCGACGGCGCCGGACCGGACGAAGCCCGGGCGGGACCTCTACCTCGACCTGCTGCGGGCGGTCGCACTCGTCCGCGTGGTGTTCCTGCACATGTTCGCCTGGTCGTGGCTGCCGATCGTCTTCCCGTCGATGGGCGTGATGTTCGCGCTGGCCGGGTCCCTGATGGCCCGCTCGCTGTCCCGGCCCGCCCTCTCGGTGATCCGCGGGCGGCTGCGGCGCCTCCTGCCGCCGCTCTGGCTGCTCGGCGCCGTCGCGGTGCCGGGGATGATCCTGCAGGGCTGGTCGGCGTCCGGCTCCGGCCAGAGCGGGACCGAGTGGTGGAGCAGGATCCTGCTGTGGATCCTGCCGCTGAGCGACCCGCCGTTCGGCTACCCGCTCCCCGGCGTGCACGGGCTGCTGGACACCGCCTGGGGTGAGCACGCCGCCGGGCCGCTCTGGTACCTGCGCGCCTACCTGTGGTTCGTCCTGCTGTCGCCGCTCATGCTGTGGCTGCTCCGGCGGGTCTCGTGGCTGGTGGTGCTCGCCCCGCTGGCGTTCTGCGTCGTCCTGGAGCGCGGCTACGTGGACCTGCGCCCCGAGCTCTACAGCATCGTGGACGGCCTGGCCATCTACGGCTCGTGCTGGCTGCTCGGCATGGCGTACCAGGAGGGCATGCTCGGGCGTTTCCCGCGCTACATCCTGCCGTCGCTGGTGCCGTTCGTCATGGGCGTCGTGCTCTGGTGGACACTGAACGGCACGAACGACATGGGCGGCCCCGCCACCCTGGAGGACAGCACGCTGGGACAGGCGGTCTGGTCGTTCGGCTTCGTCCTGCTGCTTCTCAACGCCGCCCCCTCGTGGCGGGAGTGGCCGCCCCGGCTGCGCCGGTGGGGCGGCTGGATCGGCCTGCTGAACTCGCGGGCCGTCACCGTCTACCTCTGGCACAACCTGGCGATCACGGCGGCGATCAGTCTGATCGGCCTCACCTGGAGCGTGCCGCTGCTCGCCGAGAACGTGCCGTGGCTGCTCGACAGCGAGTGGACGGCGATGGTGCTGGCCTGGCCCGTGATCGGCCTGTGCATCGTGCTCTTCGGCTGGATCGAGGACGTCGCGGCCAAGCGGCGCCCCCGGCTGTTCCCCTACCAGCGGCAGAACGCCGAACCGCGCGTCCGGGACCGCTGAGCCGTCCCCGCAATTTCCGGGGCGGACGTCGCACGGGCGTCCGTCGCACTCGCCCGCGCCCCCACCTGCACCCCCACCCGTGCCCGTTCAGGCCAGGACGACGCACCCGCGCTGCTCCAGCTCGGCCACGAGGGGCAGCCCGGGGTCGATGCCGTTCCATCGCAGGTCGAGCTTCTCCAGCGCCGGGAGCCGGAGGAGCCAGTCGGGCAGGCCGCCCAGCCGGTTGCTCCGCAGGTCGAGGTGGCGCAGCCGTGGGAGTCCGGCCAGGACGCCGGGCACCTCGGTGAGGGCGTTCTCCCGGAGGTCGAGGTGGCGCAGCTCCACCAGGCCTCCGAGCGACGCCGGCAGCCGGTGGATCACGTTGCCCCGGAGCCAGAGCTCGCGCAGTGCGGTGAGCCCGCCGACCGTGTCGGGGAGCGTCGTGAGGCGGTTGTGCTGGGCCCGCAGCTCGACGAGGCCCGTCATCCCGCCGACCGCGTCGGGCAGCGCGGTGAGGGCGTTCTCGCCGACATTGAGGTAGCGCAGCCGGGTGAGGCGGCCCAGGGTGTCGGGCAGCCGCTCGATGCGGTTGTCGTGCAGGTAGAGGCAGTCGCGGAGGGCGGTCAGCTCGCCCAGTTCCTCCGGCACCTCCGTGAGTGCGTTGTGGCCCAGGTCGAGCGTGCTGAGCCGTTGCAGGCGCCCGATCTCCGCGGGCAGGGCGGTGAGCCCGTTCTCGGCGAGGATGAGCACGTGGAGCTCCGTCTCGGTCCACACCGCGTCCGGTACGTGCCCGAGCTGCTGCCGCCACAGGTTTCGCACGTGCTGCACGATCCTCGTCCTCCCGCCGTCCTGTCCCGGTGCCCGACCGTAGCCGGTCCGGCCGGGGCGTATCCGCGGCAGCCCGCCCCCTGCGCGCCGGCCGGGCGCAGGGGGCCGTGCCCGGAGGGCGAAGGGATACCGTGCGTGCACGTCCGGTGCCGGTGGGACACCGTGCCGAAGGGGCGCAGATGTGGGACGTTGGAGGGACGGTTGCACCACCACCTCGGAAAGGGGCACGACGTGTCATCGAAGCGACGCCGCAAGAAGAAGGCCCGTCGTGGGCATGCCGCCAACCACGGGAAGCGGCCGCAGTGCTGAGTTGCCGCTGACGTACGGGCCGCACCGCCGCCCCTGACCCGGGCGCCGGACGGCCCCGCGGGCTCGGCCCGCCGCCGGCACGACAGCCGTCGGATCTCCTGGGAGAACCGACGGCTGTCCGCCGGTCCGCCGGTCCGCCGGGCTGATTCGTCTTCGTCGCCTCGGGCAGGACGGTCGGCGCCCAGGCCGCCACCCGCCATCCGCCACCCGGGGCGCGGGGCGCGGGTACCGGTCCTGCGGGGTACCGGTGGTGTTCGCAGCGCGTTCAACCCGCGGTCGCCGGTGTGCCTCAGGCTCTCCCGGAGCGCGGGCGTCCTGCTCGCCCGCACACTTCCCCCGAGTCGAAGGCGGCCACCCTTGCCCACGTACCGGCGCAGACCAGCCCTCATCAGCGCTGTCGCCCTGTCCGTTCTCGTCCTCGGCCTGTCCGGGGTGCCGGCGTCGGCGGAGGACACGTCCACGGTGCGGATCAACGAGGTCGAGTCGAACGGCGGCAGCCCCGGCGACTGGGTCGAGGTGGTCAACACCGGCACCGCCACCATCGACATCTCCGGGTGGATCGTCAGGGACGACAACGACTCCCACACCTACACCGTGCCCACCGGCACCACCCTCGCCCCCGGCGCCTTCCGGGCCCTCGACGTCGAGACCTCCTACGGCCTCGGCAGCTCCGACAAGGCCCGCCTCTACCGCGCCGACGGCACCACCCTGGTCGACTCCTACACCTGGACCGGCCACGCCACCACCACCTACGGCCGCTGCACCGACGGCACCGGCACCTTCACCACCACCACCGCCTCCACCAAGGGCACCGCCAACGCCTGCCCCGGCGGGACGAGTGGTGGCGGGGGGCAGACCGGCCCGACCTGGCCCGGCAGTGCCTCGGTCACGGTCGCGGACGGCACCAACGTGTTCGGGACGAACCTGAGCGGCCTGTCGTTCGAGAGCGCGACCGTGCTGTGGGCCGTCGACAACGGCCCGGGCCGGATCTACCGCCTGGTGCCCAGCGGGACGACCTGGACCCCTGACACGAGCAGCGGCTGGTCCTCCGGCAAGGCGCTGCACTACGCGAACGGCAGCGGCGACCCGGACGCGGAGGGCGTCGTCGTCACCCCCGACGGGACGTTCGTCTCCACCGAGCGCGACAACGGCAACAGCGGCACGAGCATGCCGAAGATCCTGCGCTTCGACACCTCCTCGTCGGCGTCCTCGCTCAACGCCACCGCCGAGTGGAACCTCACGTCCGACCTGCCGTCCGTCGCCGCCAACAGCGGCCTGGAGGGCATCTCGTGGATCCCGGACTCCTTCCTGACCGCGCACGGCTTCCGTGACGAGCACACCGGCGCCGCCTACGCCCCGGCCTCCTACGCGAGCCACGGCAGCGGCCTGTTCTTCACCGGCCTGGAGGCCAACGGCACCGTCTACGCCTACGCGCTGAACCTGAGCACCGGCGGATACACCCGGGTCGCCACCATCACCAGCGGCTTCCCGGGCGTCATGGACCTGGAGTTCGAGGCCGCCACGGGGCACCTCTGGGCGGTCTGCGACGACACCTGCAACGGGCGCACCTCGACCCTGGACATCAACGCCCAGGGGCAGTTCGCCGTGACCCACACCTACGACCGCCCGACCGGGATGCCCGACTACAACAACGAGGGCTTCGCCGTCGCACCGCAGTCGGCGTGCACCGCGGGCCAGAAGCCGGTGGTCTGGTCCGACGACAGCAACGACGGCGGCCACGCGCTGCGCGCCGGCACGCTGAACTGCACCTGATGCCGCGGGGTGGGCGGCCGGCCACGGCCGTACGGCCGACCGCCCGCCCCACCGCGCACCACCGATCCGCGCACCACCGACCGGCGCACCACCGACCCGGGCGACCTGCACCCGAACAGCCCGTGGCCTGCCTCGGACGGCCGGGTCAAGTCAGGTCAGGTCAGGTCAGGTCAGGTCAGGTCAGCGAGCGGCCCTGTTCCCGGAGGGCCGCTCGCAGCCGTTCGAGGGCCTTCGGCCCGACACCGTGGAGCTTCTCCAGCTCCGCCACGGCGACGCCGTCGAGCTGGTCGAGCCTGGTGTACCCGGCCCCGATCAGGGCGCGGGTGGCGGGCGCACCGATGTTCCGGGGCAGGTCGTGCGGCGGCTGACCGGTCATGGCGCCATCGTCGCCCATCCGCCTCTCCCGCACCACCGACCCGGGGCATGCGACCCGTGTCGGGTGGCCGCGGGTGCGAGCGGGCGTCCTGCCACCGCCCCCGGGAGGACGGCGGCCTGCTCCCCTGATGCTGCCGCGGACGCCTCGTCGGACAGCACACCGGACGGGACGACGCGCGGGGACCATCAGGACGATCACCGTGCAGCCGGTCGTGCTGAGCACAGGATCACGACGACGGCGACCGGCAGGCCGCCGGTGGCCCCGGCGGATCCGCCTCCGCGCCGGTGCACCCGGGCCAGGGCGGCGTCGACCGGGCGCTGACCGAACGTCAGCAGCCGCCGCCTCCACCACCGCCCTGGTTGTTGTTGCTGATGAACGGACCGGGCCGCTTCCCGTCGTATCCGTGCGGCACGGGCGGGTTGAGGTCCGCGGGGTTCCGGTCGGCCATCAGCCCCGACAGGAACCCCGTGAACCGCTCCCACCGACTCAGCACCGCCGACGGCGGGTTGGGCGCGTCCGGCGCGTCCTTCGGCCGTACGTAGTGGGCGCGGCCGTCCTCGTGGCCCTGCTCCGGCAGATCCTGCTCCATCCCCGACTCCCCCGGTACGGCGCACAGCCGGACGCTGTACTCCGTGGTCGATCGTCCCACCGGGCATCGCCGCAGGCCAGGCCTGCGCGCCTCGGATCGAGACACATTCCCCGTCACTCACCGACCGTCACGCACCAGCCGCCACGCACCAGCCGCCACGCACCGACCGCAGCGGGGCACTTGTCACGGCCGGCCACGACGGCCTCGTGGCCGGCCCGTTCTGCGGACGCCCGGACCGGTGTCTGGCATCATCCGACCCATCGGATCGGGTTCAGGTGCGGACACGGGGGCGGTCTTGGCCACGGCAACCACGGGCAGCACGGTACGGGCGGTCAACGCCTTGGCCTCACGATGGGCCGGGGACATCCAAGGAGGCACGACGGCAACGGTGTTCGCCGCGGCCGGCGTCTGGCCGCTGCTCGCTTTCCTGGCCGCAGGGGCGGACCGCACGGTCCGTGAGGAGCTTGCCGAAGCACTCGGCGTACCGGCCGGGGAGGCCGTCGAGCAGGCCGCCGTACGGGCCCGGGACCTGCTCGACGTACTCGGCGCCGTACCCGGGGTCGGTGCCGCGATCGGGCTGTGGACACGGGACGACCTGCTCCTGGAGGCCCGGTGGCTGGCGGCGGTCGGCGCGGGGACTCACGAACGGCTGACCGGTGACCCCGCCGTCGACCGCGACCGGCTGGACGCGTGGGCGGACAGCCGCACCGACGGCATGATCCGATCGATGCCGCTGGAGCCTCTGCGGAGCACCCGGCTCGTCCTCGCCGGCGCGCTGACCGTACGCACCCGCTGGCAGCAGGCGTTCAGGCCCTCACGGCACCAGGCCGCGGCCGGGCCGTGGGCCGGCCGTCCGCTCGCGGCCCTGCACCTCGACAGCTCCGCGCTGTTCGACCGCCTGGCCGTGGCGGAAACCGCCGCGGGCCCGGTCACCGAGGTACGGCTGCCCGGCGACACCGACATCGACGTCCATCTCGTCATCGGCCCGGCCGCCGCGCCGCTCGGTGCCGTGCTCGCCGCCGGGCTCGACCTCCTGGACGGCCGGGCCGTCCGCACCCCCGCCGCCGCGCTTGCGCACGGCGACGAGTGGCCCGGGCTGACGGTCCGCAGCGCGGACAGCGCGCAACCGGGAGACCGACTGGCCCTGACCACGGTCCCGTTCACGGTCCGCACCCGGCACGACCTGCTGCAGCACGCCCGTCTCCTCGGCCTCCGAACGGCCTCCCGGGTGGGCAGCTTCACGGGGATCACCAGCACCGAACCGCTGGTCGTCACACAGGCCGCGCAGAGTGCCACCGCGACGTTCGGCGGGCTCGGCTTCGAGGCTGGAGCGGTCACGGCCGTCGGCATGTCACGCGGCGCCGCCGCGCGCCGGCCCGGCCATCGCGTCACCGTCGCCGACGCCGTGTTCGACCGGCCGTTCGCGTTCCTCGCGGTGCACCGCACGTCCGGGCTGGCCATCGCGGCCGGCTGGGTCGGCGAGCCTGCGGAGCACGAGGACGTGAGCTGACCCCGGCGCCGCCGAGGAGGACGAGAGCATCCGTACCTGCACCCTCCGGAGCGGCCTGCACGGCCTGTGCAGCCTCAGGCCCGGCCGACGCGGACGGCGTGGGGATGCCGTCGGCGCGGTCCGCCCGGACGACAGCCCGGACCGGCCGTCACGGGGGGAACGGCCGGGCCGGGCTGGTGGCGGGAGCGGCAGCACACCGGGCTCCCGACCTGACGGTACGACGGGTCGGGCCCCACCCGCCGGTCGGCCCGTGGCGCCGCGCCGGACGTCACCCGCCCGGCGCGCGCGAGAGGCCGGTGCGGGCGCCCTCCGCCGCGGGCCTGCGCCGGTGCCCGGCGGGTGGGGACCCGGGAGCACCGGCGCATGGCCGGCCTCAGCCGAGGGTGCAGGCGGTGCCGTTCAGGGCGAAGGCCGTCGGGGCGGTGGTGTTCCCGGTGTGCGTCGCCTGGAAGCCGATCCCGACGGACCCGCCCGGGGCGATGGCCGCGTTGTAGGCGGCGTTGCGTGCGGTGACGGCGCCCGCCGACGGGCTGTAGACGGCGTTCCAGCCGGAGGTGATCGTCTGCCCGGCCGGGAGCGTGAAGGCGAGCGACCAGCCGTTCACCGGCGCGCCGCCCTTGTTGGTGACCGTGATCGCCGCGGTCAGACCGGTGTTCCAGGCGTTGGTGGTGTACGCGACCTGGCAGGCCGTACCGGTGGGCGGGGTGGTCGGCGGCGTCGTGGGCGGAGTGGTGGGAGGTGTCGTGGGCGGGGTCGTCGAGTCGAGGCCGAAGAACGCGACGGCCCGGGCCGCCATCCCGCTGGTCGGCAGGCTGTGGCCGACGCCCTGCACGCTGATCGCCTCCACGGCGGCCTGGGTGCCGGTGCTGCCGTAGCGGGTCCGGGTCCAGGAGGCCTGCGGGCTGTCGGTGAGAGCGGGGGTCTGGCCGACGCCCAGCACGTCGGTCCACTGCTTCACCTCCTCGCCGAAGTTCGGGTAGCGCAGCGTGGTGTCCTCGGTGCCGTGCCAGAGCTGCATCCGCGGCCGCGAGCCGGTGTAGCCCGGGTAGGCGGCGCGCACCAGGTCGCCCCACTGCTGCGGGGTCTTCGTCACGGTGCCGTTGGCGCAGGCGCTGTTCCAGCCGGATCCGTCGGTGGTGGCGAAGCAGCCGAACGGCACGCCCATGAACGCGGCGCCCGCCTTGAAGACGTCCGGGTAGTCGCCGAGCAGCACGTTCGTCATCATGGCGCCGGAGGAGGCGCCGGTGACGAAGATGCGGTCCGGGTCGACGGCGTAGTGCTGCTGCACGTAGCCGACCATGGAGCGGATGCCGACGGGGTCGCTGCCCCCGTCACGCTTCAGCGCCTGCGGCGAGGAGACGTCGAAGCAGTTGCCGCTGCGGGTCGCGGACGGGTACACCACGATGAAGCCGTACCGGTCGGCCAGCGAGGCGAACTCGGTGCCGGAGTAGAACGCCGGCCCCGACCCGGTGCAGTAGTGGACCGCCACCAGGACGGCGGGCCGGGCGGTGACGCTGTCCGGCACGTAGAGGTGCATCCGCAGGCTGCTGGGGTTGGTGCCGAAGGCGGTGACCTCGGTGAGCGTCGCCGCCGTGGCCGGGGGCGCCGAGATCAGCACCGCCGCCAGGAGCGGCAGCACGGCCGCCAGCAGCGCGGCGAGCAGCGAACGCACGGGCCGGGCGGCCTGCGTGCCGGGGCCGGGCCGGGCGGTCCGCCCGGATTTCGGGTGCACGTACCTGTCGGGCATGTCGTGTCCTTTCTAGACTGCGGCTGTGAAGGGCTTGTTGCTGCGGTTGTCGACGTTGGATGCGGATGCGGCTGCGGCCGTGCGGGTGATCGCCCATTTCGAGGCGCTGCTGGGCAGCGGGGCGCTCGACGCCGCGTCCCTCGTGCGCTCGACCGCGGGCCTGGCGGAGTGCGCCGCCGGGTGGCAGCCCGTGGACGGCGACCCGGTGCGGTGCGGCCCGGACGGCAGAACCCTGGACGGCCGGCCCGGCCCGGTCTCGGGTGAGGCCGACCTCGGCCCGTCCGGCCGGGTCTGGCTGGAACGCCCTTGCGCTCCCGGCCCGTTGGACGATCTGGTGCTGGAGTGGATGGCGATCGCCGCCCGGGTGCTCGGCGGTGGCACGCGGGGCGCGGAGCCGCCGCACGTCGCCGATCCGGCCCTCGTCGAGCTGGTGCTGTCCGGCCGGGAGGCGGTGGCCGACCGGGCACGGGCACTGCGGCTGCTGGGTCTCGTGCCGGAACTCCCGCTGCGGGTGGTGGCGGTGGCCGGCGGGGCGTCCGTGGACGCCGGGGTGGAGGCGGTCACGCTGTTCGGGCGCAGCCGGCAGCTCGGGACGGTCCGGGTCGCGCGGCTGGGGCCGGTGGGGGCGGCCCTCGTCCAGCAGCGGGAACCGGGTCGGGCACCGGCGGACGCCCTGCGCGAGGTGCTGCGGGAACGCGGGCGGGAGTCGGGCGGCGCCCGGGCCCCGGTACGCGGTACGCGGGTCGGCATCGGCGGCCGCGCGGAGCCGCTGGCGGCCCGGGAGTCGTGGCTACAGGCGCGGGCCGCGCTGCGGTTCGCGGTGGCGGGCTCCACCGCGGAGGCGGTCGTCGACCACGGCGAACTCGGCCCGGTGGCCCTGCTGGCGGAGATCCCGACGGAGCGGCTGCGCGCCCAGCCGGACGTACGCGCGCTGGACCTGCTCGCCGGCCGCGAGGAGGACGGCGCACCCGGCATCGCCGCCCTCGCGGCGTTCTGCCGGACCGGCTCTCTGCGCCAGGCCGCCGCGGAACTCCACCTGCACCACAGCTCGGTGGCGGCCCGGCTGGCCCGCGTCGAGGAGGGGACGGGCTGGCAGCTGCGCGACCACCAGGACCGGTTCCGGGCCCAACTCGCCCTGTACGCCTGGCGGCTGGCCACCGCCACCGAGGCCACCACCGCTACCGCCACCGAAGCCGGCTGATGCCGGACCGTCCGCTGCAGGGCGCACCGTAAGTGGTGGCGGCCCGTCCCCGCCGTGCTCATCGGCCCAGCGCCCGGCGGAGCACCGCGACGGCCTCGGCGTGGGCGCGCTGCACCACGGCGGCGTGCACGACCATGCCCGACCCGTGGAACGTGCCCGGCAGCACGTGGAGTTCGGTGGGCACGCCGGCGGCGAGCAGCGCGCGGGCGTAGTCGATGCCCTCGTCCCGCAGCGGGTCGAACTGCATCACCGTGACGTGCGCGGGGGGCAGGCCCGCGAGGTCGGCGGCGGACGCCCGGCCGGGCGCCGCGAGACGGTCGACGGCCGCACCGCCCGGTACGCCGGTGCCGAGGTACGCCTCCCAGGAGAGGTGGGCGCTGTGGCGGTTCCAGATCGGCGTGTCGGTGAACTCCCGGGCGCTGGGGGTCTCCAGCCGGTCGTCGAGGGCGGGGCTGTGGAGCTGCTGGAGGCGGATCCGGGGGCCGCCGCGGTCGCGGGCGAGCATCGCCAGCCCGGCGGCCAGCCCCGCGCCGGCGCTGTCACCGCGCAGCGCGATCCGGTCGGGGGCGAGCCCCAGCTCGGCGCTCCGCCCCACCAGGGCGGACAGGCCCGTCCAGCAGTCCTCCAGCGCCGCCGGATAGCGGTGCTCGGGGGCCAGGCGGTAGTCGACGGAGACGACGAACGCCTTCAACTCCCGGCAGAATTCGAGGTTCTCGTCATGGTCGACGTCCGGTGAGCCCAGGACGAAACCGCCGCCGTGCATCGTGTAGAGCAGGGGCAGCGGCCCGCGGGCGTCCTGCGGCCGGTACGTGCGCAGCGCCAGCTCGGCACCGTCGGGTCCGGGCACCCGGAGCAGGCCGACCGTCACCCCCGTGCTGTCGGCCCGCTCCACGGTGCCGGCCAGCTCCGCCGCCTGAGCGGCCCTCGCGGCGGCGAGGTCGGAGATGTCGACCTCGGGCGACATCGCGAGCGCGGCGGCGAGTTCGGGATCGAAGGCATGGCGCATGCTGGTTCATCCCTTCCTGACGTGAGCGGGGCGGCGGGACCGGCGGGGTGGCGGGGGTTCAGTGTGACCGGCAGGGCAGTGTGACCGGCGGGGCGGCCGGACGCCGAGGCCACGGCCGGACACCGAGCCTACGGGCGGCCGCCCGACCGGTGCGGTGGGGCCGCGCGGGGTGGCCGCCGGACGGGCCGCCGCCCTCAGCCGCGACGCGCGGGCTGGTCGAAGCGCCAGCCCGCGGCCCTGAGCACCGGGATGACGCGGTCGACGGCCTCGACGGTCTGGCTGCGGTCGCCGCCGCCGTCGTGCAGCAGGACGACGGCACCCGGGGTGACGCCCTCCTCCAGGCGGCGGACGAGTTCGTCGGTGCCCGGCGGCTCCCAGTCCCCGACGGCCAGCCGCCAGCCCAGCGGCTGCATGCCCAGACCCGCCGCCACCTCCGGGGCGGCACCCCAACTGCCGTAGGGCGCGCGGAACCAGCGGATCGGCGCGCCGGGCGCGGCGGCACGGATCGCGGCGGAGGTGCGCTCCAGGTCGGCCCGGATCCGCTCCGGCGACCAGCCCGCCATGTCGTCGTGGTGCATCGAGTGGTTGCACAGGGCGTGTCCGTCGGCGACGATCGCCCGCACGAGTTCGGGGTGTGCCTCGACATGGTCGCCCCACAGGCAGAAGACCGCCTTCACGTGGTGCTTGCGCAGCACCGCGAGGAGCGCGGGGGTGTCGGTGGGGTTCGGGCCGTCGTCGAAGGTCAGGGCCACCGAGTTGCCGCGGTGACGGGTGGAGTCGACCACCGCGCTGTCGGGGCGCGGCGCCGCCTGTGCGGGTCCGGCTCCTGCCACGACGGCCTGCGGGAGGCCGACGGCGAGCAACGCGGGCAGCGCCACGCGGCCGAGCCTGCGCAGGTGCCGGGAGCGCCGGGGCTGCCGGGGCTGCCGGGCGGCCTCCCGGTCGGCGGTGTCACGGATGGCCAAGGCGCTGCTCCTCGCAGGTCGTCGTACGGATCGTCGTGGCGGGACGGGCGCGCCCGCCGGACCCCCTCGTGGGCCGGCGGGCGCTTGTGAGAACAGTCCCACGGTGCGTCGGGTCGGAGCATCCGACAGGTGTCGGGACAACGGCCGCTCCCGCCCGACTCCTGCGCGGCCCGTCGCCCGGGGATCGTCGGGGACGCCGCTCCGCCGCCGTCACGGCTCCCGGCGCGCGCGGCGGGTCATGACGGTGACGGACGCACGATCACCCCGGGTGGCCCCGGCTCGGCCTCGCGGAGACCGTGCGAGCGCCACGGAGGCACCACGGAGGCACCACGGCCGGGCCCGACACGCCGCCGCGCGGCCGTGCGGGTGGCGCGGCGGGGCCGTGTCGCGGCGGTCCCGGGTCTCGGGGCCTGCGCTCTGTACGCTGGCCGCGGCCGGTCCGCAAGGGCGCCCGCAGCAGCATGCACGGGGGCCGTGTTCCGCCGGCCCCGCCGACGGTCCGCGTGGCCGACGATCTCGCACGACGCACACCTCAGGGTGGGCACGGGCGCACCCTTAGGAGACAGCAGTGGCGACAGGCACCGTGAAGTGGTTCAACGCCGAAAAGGGCTTCGGCTTCATCGAGCAGGACGGCGGCGGCCCTGACGTGTTCGCCCACTACAGCAACATCGCGGCCCAGGGCTTCCGTGAGCTCCAGGAGGGTCAGAAGGTCACCTTCGACATCACCCAGGGTCAGAAGGGCCCGCAGGCGGAGAACATCGTCCCGTCCTGACCCCGCGCGGCAGAGGGCCCCGCACCGACCGGCACCGTCCGGCCCGGCGCGGGGCCCTCTCGCGTCCGGCCCGGCTCGGTGGCGACGGCCTCCCGCCCGGGCTGCCGCTCCGTCGATCCGCACGGTGGCGGGACGCAGCACGGCCCGGCCGCCAGGGGGGTAGGGCGGCCGGGCCGGGCATCCATGGAGCGGGCCGCTGTACGCCGCCCTGCACCCACGACGTTACGACTGCCGCGGGCCGGCACCGGGAAGGCGCGCGGGACGGATCGCCCGGCGCGCCCCGTACGGCGCACCCGGTCCGTGGCGCGCCCCGGCCGCAGCGGTGGCCCCGAGCGGCGGCCGACGTGCCGGCGAGGTGCCTACCCCTTGGTGGACGGCCGGTAGGTGCAGACGTGCACGCCGGTGCTGCTGGTGACCGTCGAGACCAGTTCGAGGGGGCGCAGCGCCCCGTCCTCGGGGAAGATCGACTTCCCGCCGCCGAGGATCACCGGCATGATCATGAGCCGGAGTTCGTCGACCAGGCCCTCGCGGAGGAGCGTACGGGCCAGCGTGGGGCTGCCCATCACCAGCAGGTCGCCGCCCTCGGCGACGTGCAGTTCGCGGAGGTGCGCGACGGCGTCGGCGCCCGGGATGCGCGTGGTGTTGTCCCAGACCAGGTCGGACTCGCCCAGCACGCCGGAGACCACGTACTTCGGGATGGCGTTCATCCGGTCGGCGAAGGGGTCACCTGCCCGATCGGGCCAGGCGGCGGCCATCGTCTGCCAGGTGCGGCGCCCGAAGAGCAGGGCGTCGGCCTTGCGCAGGGCGTCGTCGAAGGCGCCGCCCACGGTCTCCGGGTCGAAGAACGGGTGCGACCAGCCGCCGTGGGCGAAACCGCCGTCGGTGTCCTCCTCCGGGCCGCCGGGGGCCTGCACGACGCCGTCGAGGCTGATGAACTCGCTGATCACGATGCGCATGGGGACTGCTCCTCAGATCTGTGCACGGGTCGCGGGGCCGAAGCGCACGGCTCCGCCCACGGATCGTCACGCCGTCCCCGGTCGTCCGGTGTTCGGCGTGGGACCCATCGTGCTACGGCCCTACGACAGTCCGCCGTCACGCCACTCGGCACCCCGCCGGACGGCCCTGCGCAGGTTCTGCCCGGCACGCCCGCGCGGGGCGTCGACGTGCCTGGACGGGGAAGACGGCGGACGTTCACGGGTGCACGCGTCGGGCAGGACCGGGGCGGCACCGGGACGGGACGAGGGAGGTGGCCGTCGATGGACGTCGACGTGGCGGTGTGGTGGTGCGTGGCCGGGGTGCTGGTCGTCGTCACGCTGGTCGTGGTGGTGCGGCTGTTCGTCCGGCTGCTCCGGGCGCGCCGGATGCTGGGCTCCTCGGGGGTGCCGCTCTCCACCCGGCTCGGCTTCTGGGCGGCGGTGGTCTACGTGGTGCTTCCCGTCGACCTCCTCCCCGACCCGATCCTGCTCGACGACATCGGGGTGCTGCTGCTGGCGCTCCGTTCGCTCGGCAAGGCCGCGTCCACGGTCGCACCGGCGGCCCGGCACCGTCGCTGACGTCTCGGCGCCCGCCCGGCACGGAGGCTCACGCCGGGGCGGACGGGCTCCGACGGATCGTCACCACGGCGGCGAGGCCGTCCAGGACCTGCAGCAGTTCGCCGCCGCCGGGCGCGGCGTCCTCGCACACGGCGGCGTCATGGCGGGCGAGCAGCGGGCCCGTGGTGCCCACCGCCACGGTGCCCGCCAGGCAGACCACCATCAGGGTGCCGCCGTCGGGCACCTCCAGCGGGCCCGGACCGCCGGCGACCACGACCCGGGCGCTCGCGCGGCCACGACGCGTCATGACGTTGAGGGCGACGACGGGGCCTCCCGGCAGCCGGCCCCCGGTGGGCGCGTCCCCCGGGAACGCGAACGGCTGGTGCGGCCCGACCCGTACCGGTGCCGTGCCGCCCACGGCGAGTTCCAGCGCCTCCCCCGCGACGACGGTGATGACCCGGTCGACGCCCGGGAAGACGGAGAACGGGCCGCTCTGCGCGACGTCCGCAAGGCTCACCCGCCAGTCGAAGTCCGCGGGCCCCGACCCGGCCGGGCCGCCCGCGACCTCGCGGGTGACACCGCCGCCGTTCAGCCACGGCACGGCCGCCCGCCCGTCGGCCCGGAGGACCTGCCACGCCATGCCGCCCGCTCCGTCCCGCCGACCGCCGCCGTCGCCGCGGCGCCCCTCCCGGGCCACCCGGGCGTTCCGGCCCTTGCTGCGGCCGATCCTGTCACACGGCCCCGCCGCAGCCCGGCGACCCGGCCGCCGCACCGGGCGGCAGGGACAGGGCGGCGGGGCCGCGGGGACGGGGCGGCACGGCCGCGGGATGGCAGGATGGCAGGGCCGGCCCGCACCACCGGCAGGCCCGTGTCGGAGGAGGCGCCGTGCGGATCCGGATCGAGGCTTCCGACCTGCCGGGCCGCATCTGCGCCCCCGGCCCGGGATTCCCCGGGTACGCCGACGTCCATGTGGCGGTGCAGCGCCGGGGACGGGCGGACGACCTGCTCGACCCGCAGCCCGGTGACGCCGCCCGGGCGGTCTGGACGCTGGAGTGCACCACCGTCCGTACGCCTGCGGGCCTCGACGTCCGGGGGTCCTGCGTTCAGGGGCGGCCCGGGACCCGTTTCGTCTACCTCTCCTGGACCGCGACCCGCCCGGACGGCACCGTCGGCATGTTCCGGCGCGCCAAACTGATGCTGGACGCGGTCGATACGGCCACCGTCGAGGCGGCACTCGTCTCCGGACGACTGGTCGCACGCCTGGGCCTCACGGACGCCCGGGGCACTCCGCTGTGCGCGACCGTCCGGCCACCGCTCGTCACCTGGTCGGCCTGAGCCACGCCGGGTCGGGCAGCGCGAGGTGCCCGGTGGCCTGCCACCGCCGTGCACACGAACCCGTGCGAACGAACCCGCGTGCACGGCGGTGGCGGTGGGAAAATGGCGGCCATGAACCAGGCCCTGCCGGTCCGCACCGTTCTCGCGCACACCGCCGACCTCGACGACGCCACGCTCGCCGCGGCACGCGCCCTGCTGGACGAGGTCTTCGCCCCCGACATGACGGACGCCGACTGGGAGCACTGCCTCGGCGGCATGCACGCCCTGCTGTGGGAAGGCCCCGAACTCGTCGCCCACGGTGCGCTCGTGCAGCGCCGGCTGCTGCACGGCGGCCGCGCCCTGCGGACCGGCTACGTCGAGGGTGTGGCCGTCCGCGCGGCATCGCGCGGCCGCGGCCACGGCGCCGCGGTGATGACCGCACTGGAACGGATGGCGCGCCGTGCGTACGACATCGCGGCGCTCGGCAGTTCCGAGGAGGCCGTGGACTTCTACACCGGCCGCGGCTGGCTGCGCTGGCCCGGCCCGACGGCAGCCCTGACGCCGGACGGCATCGTGCGGACCGCGGAGGAGGACGGCTGGATCCTCACGCTGCCGCTGCACCCGGCCGAGGAGGTGCCGCTCGACCTCACCGGTCGGCTCGTCTGCGACTGGCGCGACGGCGAGTGCTGGTAGCGCGGCTTCGGCACCCCGGCCTCCGGCACCCTGCCCCGGGCGCCCTGGCGGCCCGGCGGTACCCCGGCCGCGGTACCCCGGCCGCTCCGGCCCGGGGCGGCCGGGCGTCCGCCGGGCCGGAGCGCACGGGATGCGGTCAGCAGTCGGGGACGACCGTGCCGTTGTTGTCCTTCGCGACGTCGTTGCCCCACCGCGACAGGTAGTACGCCGACACCCACTGACCCCCCGGACCGACGTCCGGATCCGTCTTCAGCCACCAGTGGTTGAAACTGCCACCACTGCTGACCTCACGCCCCCACGCCTTGCAGAACACGTAGTTGGTGCCCTGGTACAACGTGCCCGTACTCGCCGTACTCGTCGGCGACCCGTACACCGGAGCGTTCGCGAACGTGTCCACCCAGTACTTGGCGGTACTGGGCGGGGGCGGGGTCGAACCGCCGCCGGGGCAGTCGGGGACGACCGTGCCGTTGTTGTCCTTCGCGACGTCGTTGCCCCACCGCGACAGGTAGTACGCCGACACCCACTGACCCCCCGGACCGACGTCCGGATCCGTCTTCAGCCACCAGTGGTTGAAACTGCCACCACTGCTGACCTCACGCCCCCACGCCTTGCAGAACACGTAGTTGGTGCCCTGGTACAACGTGCCCGTACTCGCCGTACTCGTCGGCGACCCGTACACCGGAGCGTTCGCGAACGTGTCCACCCAGTACGTCCCCGCGGGCGGCGGGGGCGGGGTGGAGCCGCCGCCGGGCCCGTACAGGCGGATGGCGCCGTAGTAGTCGCCGTGCGAGGACAGGGCCGACACCTGCACATGGCCGCCGGAGTACGGTGCCTCGGCGATGTACCCCTGGCCGAGGTAGATCGCCACGTGGTGGATGGTGGACGGCGTGTTGCCGAAGAACACCAGGTCACCGGGGAGCAACGGGCCCGTCCCGTCGGCGCGGTAGAACCTGGCGACCGCCCGCGAGGACGTCCACTGCGTGGTGGTCACGCCGTTGATGACATCGGTGCCCACCGCCAGGTAGTACGCGTAGCGGACCATGCCGGAGCAGTCGAGGCCCTTGACGTGGCAGTCGTCGGGAGCGCCGTTGGAGGCGTCGCAGATGCCGTACGAAGGACCGGGCTGGCCGCCATGGCCGCCACCCCAGGAGTAGGGCGTGCCGATCAGGCTGCAGGCGGCGTTGACGGCCGAGTTGGCCTGCGGTGCGGCGCCCGAGGAGAGCACCCCGCAGGCGGGTGCGGCCTGGGCCTGCTGCTGGGCGGCGCCGGCGAAGAAGACCACGAGGGAGGCGAGCACGGCCAGGAGCGCGGCGTAGCGGAGGGCCGGAAGGGCTCGGCGGGGTAAGGGGTCGACGCGCGTAGTCATGAGGGAGTCCTTAACTCCTCTGCCACAAGCAGCAGGAGGGGAGGGGGAGTTGATGGCGGCCATTCAAGCACCGCGCAACGGCTGCCGATAGGCCCCGTACGGGGCGATCCCGAGCGTGCCGCACACGGGCCGCGCGCACCCCGTGCGGAAACCACATCGTCGGCGCCCGGCACCCGGTGCCGGGCACCACGACACCACGCGGGCGGCCGGTCGCCGGTCGCCGGTCGCCGGTCGTGTGAGAGTCCGGGTACGCCGGGGGCCCGGCGGCTGGTGCCGCCGGGCCCTGGGGTGGCTTTCAGGCCCTCGGGGGGCCGTCGGGCCGGATCAGCTGGTCTGGATCGCGGTGTCGTCGATCACGAAGCTGGTCTGGAGCGAGGAGTCCTCGACACCGTTGAACTTGAGGGTGACCGACTGGCCCGCGTAGGAGGACAGGTCGATCGTCTTCTGGGTGTAGCCGGTGGCCGCGTTCACGTTCGAGTGCGTGGCGACGGACGTGCCGTTGACGGTGACGGTGAGCTTGTCGTAGACCGTGGTGCCGGTCTCGGCGGTGTCGATGTGCAGCCAGTAGCTGAGGGTGGCCCTGCAGCCGGCCGGGATGGTGACCGTCTGGGTGGCGCTGTCGGTGTGGGCGGAGCCGTAGCCGTTCAGCCAGGCCTTCCAGGAGCCGCCGTGCGAGGCCTCGGAGGAGCTGTTGTCGACGACGCCGCTGGTGGTGGTCCACGGCGCGGCGGTGCCGGTCTCGAAGCCGGCGTTGCCGAGCAGCTGGGCCGGGGTGCAGGTGCCGCCGCCCGTGCTGACCGTCCAGGTGAAGCTCGTCGTGCCGGTCTTGGCGGCGGCGTCCTTGCGGTGACGGTCACGTTGTACGTGCCGGCGGTGGTCGCGGTGCCGGTGATCTTGCCGGCGGTGCTGATCGACAGGCCGGTCGGCAGACCGGTCGCGGTGAAGGTCAGCGGCGCGGTGCCGCCGGTCGCCGCGATCTGCAGGTTCGCGGTGCCGTTCACCGCCGTCGACTGGTTGCCCGGGTTCGTCACCGTCACGCCGCTGCCGGCGGGCTTGGTGAGCAGGCAGCCGCTGACGGAGAGGTCGATGGCGCGGCCGGTGCCGAGGCAGGTGGTGAACCAGTAGGTCTCCTCACCGTAGCTCTGCCCCTTGGTGACGGTGGTGGTGCCGTCGGCCGCGACCTCGCACGGGTTGTTGAGCGTGCACATCGCACCGTCGTCGTTGCCGGTGTTGTTGATGCCGACGACCTTCCTGCTGGTGGCGTCGACGATCGGCGAACCGGACGTGCCGTGCGTGGTGTTGCAGCCGGAGCTGTAGCGGATCGAGTCGCGCCAGGTCCACTGGTCCTCGCGGAGGGTGTCGACGAACCCGTTGATCGAGCAGTTCCACACCTGCTTCCAGTACGAGGAGGGTATGAACATCGACGAGCCGTTGACCGGGTGCGTGTCGCTGATCGTCAGTGCCGTCGCGCCGAACTTGCTGCTGACGGACGCGAAGGTGTCGGTCAGCTGGTAGAGCGCGACGTCCGTGCCGGTCATGGTCGCGTACAGCACCTTGTCGGCCTGCACGGTGCCGAGGGACGAGCCCGAGCTGCCGAGCAGTGTGCCGGATCGGCTGGCGGTGGTGTTCTGGATCACCTGGCCCGCGCTCGGCATGGTCGGCAGGCAGTGGCCGTTGGTGAGCATCATCGCCCGGTCGGTGTCGACCGAGGAGGGGTAACGCACGAGCGACGCCGAACAGTTGCTCAGCGCGATGGTCGACGTCAGATCGCCGGCCTGGACGGCGGCAGCCGGCGTGGCCGCGGGGAGCAGTGTGCCCGCGACGACCGCGACCGCGCCGATTCCGGCGGCAAGTCCCTTGAACATGGGTCTCCTTGTGGGGGATCGCCGGACGCGCGACCGGTTGCGCACGCCCGGGCCGCACGAAAATGCCATGACCTCATCAACCAGGTCAACTGTTCGGACAGATGTGGCGGTCGGGGCTCCGGCTCGCCCGGACGGCTCACCCCCGACCCGACCGGGCGCCGGGGAGCTGACTGCACACCGGCGAAACCGATACGGTCGACACCGTGCGGACGGAGCACGGCCCGCCCGCACAGGAGGAGGAGACCGATGAGCGCACAGCCCGTCCACCGCAACTCCGGCCCGCGCGTGCCCCGGAGCATCGACGGCATCGGCAGCGCCCTGCCCGCGGCCGAACGGATGGCGTTCTACCGCGAACTCGGCCCGGTGGAGGACCAGGCGGGCCGGGAGGCCGTCCTGACCTCCTGGTGGCTCAAGGCGATGTCGTCGACGTACGGCGCCGACCGGTCCGGCTTCCGCGCCGCCGTGGGACCGGTCCTGGCGGGCGGCCGGGCGAGCGGCATCGCGGGCGGCACCGAGGGTGTCGCCCGGTGAGCGACTGGCAGGTCTTCCTGCAGGACCAGCCCGCACGCGCACTCGACCGGATCGCCGGGACCGACCGCGAGCTGTTCATCCTGGTGACGATCGCGCTCACGCAGATCGGCGCGGCCTCCGGCGACCCGGTCGACGAGTGGGGCGACCTGCGGTCCGTGGTGCTCGCCCCGACCGTCACCGCGGAGATCTTCGTGAACGCCGACGCCGTACCGCCCGCCATCGACGTCGTCCGGCTGGTGTGGCTCGTCCTCGACTGAACGCCGCCGCGACGCGGCGGGGGGCGGGCTCACGCCTCCCGGGCGAGGAGCCGGGCCACGGCCGCCCGGTCGAAGCCCCGGACGACGAGCCGGACGGCGAAGGCCATCTCGTAGGCGAACACCGGGAGCGCAGCCAGGCTGCCCCAGAGGGATATCTGCTCGTACACGCCGAAGAGCACCAGCACCGCCGACGCGAAGATCAGCGGGCCACCGACCATGCCCATCACCGCGATGAACCGCGGTACCAGGCGCGAGCGGTGGAGGAACCATCCCATCATCAGCGTGCTCGGGCCGAGGGCGAGGTTGGGGCCGGCGAGGAACGTCCAGTCGTGCACGGCCACCAGCGCCCGGGCCGCCCCCAGGTACGCCGCCGGCTGCGGGTCGGCGGCGGCCGAGAAGTCACGGCCGAGCGTCAGCACCGACAGCACGGAGACGACGCCGACGACGATCACGGCCGCCTCCAGCAGCCTGAAGCAGGCGTAGCCGAGGGCCACGCTCTCGCTGAGCCTCCGGACGACCGGGAACATCACCACCCCGGTGCCGATCACCGAGAAGGCGAGCAGCATCTCCAGCAGTGCGCCGGAGGCGAGTTCGGCGCCGTGCGGGCGCCCGCCGACCACGTACAGCGGGTCGTCGAGGACGGGCCCGTACAGCAGCAGGCCCGCGATCGACGCGGCCGCTGCAAGGATGTACAGCGCCCCTGTGGCCGTCGCCGTCCCCCTGAAGGTGTTCATGTCCGTCTCTCCGCTCCGTGTCGTGCGGCGCTCCGGGGCGGGGCCGCTGTGCGTCGGGGCCGGCGGCCCCGGTGCCGGGAGGCGCGCAGACGGCGGCATGCCGTACCGCCCGCCGCGGCCGCTCCGGGGCGGCCGTGTCCGGCGGGTCCACGGTGCACCGTCGGCGTGCCCCGCACCTCCCCTGCCGGGTGGACGGCGCCTCCACCCCGGGGTGGAGGCGGCACCGGGGACGGCCGCCCTACGCTGGCCCCCGTGACCGCACCGTCCCTGCCGCAGCACCAGTACCCGCCGCCGTCCCGTGCCCGGTCGACGGCCGGGCGGCTCCTCCTCGCCACGGCCGTGGGCGCCGCCGTGTGGTTCGTCTACGCCGCCGTGCTGCTCGGTGGGCGGCCACCGGGCCCGGACGGCGACCGGATCGGGGCCGCCCTCCTGGTGGACCTGCTGCTGGGCGCGGCCGCGGCCGCCCTCCTGACCGTCCGCCACCGGCACTCGCTCGCCGTCGCCTGCCTGGCGCTCGCCGCGTGCACCGCCTCGGTCTCGGCGCTCGGCCCCGCGGTGATCGCCGTCGCGTCGACGGCGGCCCGGCCGCGCCGCGGGGCGCTCCTCGCCGCGGGCTCGGTGGCGGCCGCCGCGGGCGCCCTCTCCGAAGGCGTCTACCGGCCGTGGTTCGTGCCCGGCGCGCTCGCACCGGGCGGCGGCGGCGCGCTCGCGGTGGTGGGCAGCGCCGCCGTGACGCTGCTGATCGTCACGGCCGCCGCCGCGACCGGCGCGCTGCTCGGGGCCCGGCGCGACCTGCTCGCTTCGCTGGAGGAGCGGGCCCGCACCGCCGAACGGGCCCGGGGGCTGGCCGCGCAGGCCGCCCGTGACGCCGAACGCACCCGGATCGCGCGCGAGATGCACGACCAACTGGCCCACCGGATCTCCTTGGTGGCGCTGCACGCCGGCGCGCTGGTCTACCGCGAGGACCTCGGCCCCGCCGAGATCACGACGGCCGCGCAGACGATCCGGACGAACGCGAGCCTCGCCCTCGCCGAACTGCGGGACGTGCTGGGGGTGCTGCGCGACGGCGACGGACCTGAAGACGGCGACGGACCCGAGAGCGGCGACAGCACGGCCGGGGACCGGCCGGACCGGTCGCAGCCCACCCTGGCCGAGCTGTCGGCGCTGCTGGCGGACTCCCGGGAGGCGGGCACGGTCGTCCGGCTCGACACCTCCGGGCTGCCCGGCGGCACGCTGCCGGGGCGCGGGCTGCTGCCCGACGTGCTGTCCGGCGCCTCGTTCCGGGTGGTGCAGGAGGCGCTCACGAATGCCCGCAAGCACGCGCCGGACGAACCGGTGGACGTCAGTCTGGACGGCTCCCCCGGCGGCCGGCTGGCGATCGAGGTCCGCAACCGACGGGGCTTCGCAGGGAGTTCGGACCTGCCGTCGGCCGGGGTCGGCCTGACGGGACTCGACGAGCGGGCGCGGCTGGCGGGCGGCACGCTGGAGCACGGTGCGACGGAGAGCGGCGAGTTCGTGGTGCGCGCGTGTCTGCCGTGGCCGGCGTGAGCGCGGTCCGCGTCGTCCTGGCGGACGACGATCCGCTCGTCCGGACCGGCCTGCGGATGATCCTGGACGGTGCCCCGGAGGTCGAGGTCGTCGGCGAGGCGTCCGACGGGCAGGAGGCGGTGGACCTCGCGGTCCGCACGGCGCCCGACGTCGTCCTGATGGACATCAGGATGCCGCGGATGGACGGCCTGGCCGCCACCCGGCGCCTGCGGGAGCGGTGTCCGGCCGTACGGACCGTCATCCTCACCACGTTCGACACGGACGAGAGCGTCCTGACGGCGCTGCGGTACGGCGCGGTCGGCTACCTGCTGAAGGACACGCCGCCCGCCGAACTCGTGCTCGCCGTGCAGCGCTCCGCGCGCGGCGAGCCGAGCCTGTCGTCCCGGGTCACCACGCGACTGATCAGTGCCGTCACCGCGACCGCCGACGACTCCCGCCGTCGCGCGGCCCGCACGCTGCTCTCCCGGCTGACCGGGCGGGAGCGGGAGGTGGCGGCCGCAATCGCCGAGGGGCTGACGAACGCGGAGATCGCGGAGGCGCTGGCCATGGGTCTGGCGACCGTCAAGACACACGTCGGCAGCGTGTTCGCCAAGTTGGAGGTCTCCAACCGGGTACAGGTCGCCCGGCACGTGCACGAGGCCGGGCCGCCGCCGGGCTGCTGACGCCGGGTCAGCCCGGTTGCGGCGAGGACTTCTCCGGCTCTCCGGCCGGGTGCGGCGGCCGGCGCCGCCTCAGCGGGACGCGGCCCCGCTCGGACGGCGCGACGCCTGCCCGGCGGCCGTGAAGCCGTCCCGCTGCAGGGCCGCGAGGGTGTACCGCTGGACGGCGGTCAGGGCGGCGGAGAAGTCGCTCCTGTCCTGCGCGGCCTTGCCGAAGGCGTCCTTGAAGGCGGAGTACGCGACGTCCACGTCCGGGCCCCAGGCGGCGGGGGCGGTGGTCTTCGCGATCTCCGCGGCCCTGGTGTAGAAGTCGGGCTGGTTGGCGAAGAAGTCCGGTGCCGTGGCGAGGGCGCCGCCGGTCTGGGCGGCGGTGGCCGCCGGGTAGATGCCGGCCTCCTTGACCAGGGCGGCGACGGCCGCCGGGTCGGTGTTCAGCCAGGTGGCGAACTCCACGGCGGCGTCGGTGTGTCCGGCCTTGGCGGCGCCCGCGGTGACCCCGGTCGTCGAGCCGCCCCAGCTGCCGGTGACGGACTCGCCGGCGTTCCACTGCGGCAGCGGGGCCATCGCCCACTTGCCCTTGGTGGAGGGGGCGTAGCTGGTGAACACCCCCGGGGCCCAGACCGCGGAGACCCAGGCGATCTGGGTGCCCTCGTCGAGGGCCTTGCTCCACTCGTCGGTGTACATGGGCCGGTTGTCGACGGCGCCCTCCCCGACGAGGCCGCCCCAGAAGTCGGCGACCTTCCGTGTCGGGGTGTCGTCGAGCGCGACCTTCCAGGTGCGGCCGGATCCGGTCCACCAGGTGGCTCCGGCCTGTTGGGCGAGGCTGGCGAAGAGGCCCGGGTCGCCCGCGGAGAAGGTCGTCAGCCTCCTGGACGGCGCCTTCCTGCGGAGTTCCCTGGCGGTGTCGGCGAACTCCGCCCAGGTGGTGGGCACATCGAGGCCGTACTGCCGGAAGAGGTCCTGCCGGTAGAAGAGCGCGAGCGGGGCCGTGTCCTGCGGCACCGCGTACACGGCGTCGGAGCCGAGCGTCACCTGCTGCCAGACGCCCGGGGCGAATCGGCCGCCGAGGCCGTCGGTCCGGTCGGCGATGTCCACCAGGACGTCGTTGGCGACCAGGGTGGGCAGCGCCTGGTACTCGGCCTGCACGAGGTCGGGGGCCACGCCGACGTTGACGGCGTTGACGACCTTCGGCACGAGGCTGTCGCCCGACGCCTGCTTCTCGACCGTGACGTGGATGTCCGGATGGGAGGCGTTCCAGATCTCGGCGACCTTGTCCATGTGGGGCGCCCAGGCCCAGTAGGTCAGTTCGACCGGCCCGTCGGCCGCGGGATCCGCCGCGCCGCCGGAGCAGGCGGTGAGGAGCAGGGTGCCGCAGAGTGCGGCGGCGAGGAGCAGGCGACGGCGGTGCATGGGGACTCCCGGAACGGCGGCTGGGTGGGGCGGCGACGGCTCGCGCACGGCGGCGGCGTGGGGGCCGCGGTGGCGGAGGCGTACGTGGGACTGCCCACGAAGCCGTCGACCGTGATGTGCACGTTCACAATACGGAAACCTGAATGTCAGGTGTCAATGCCTCAGAAGGCATGGTTATCAGCGTGATACCGACGCCAAGAGGCTGTGCACGTGCACAGCAGAAGCGGGACGCTCACGAAGCACGGCCCGCACACCGCGCCCGGATCCGAGTACGGCTACTCAGGCGGCCCGGGACGGCCTTCCGGGAGGATGGCCCGGACCGCCCGCCACCCGGCCCGAAGGACACCCCGTGCTCAGCCGCCTCGCCACCGCCCTGGTGCCGCTCCTCGGCCGCCTCACCGTCACCAGCGACCTGGCCGGCGCCGTCCCGGCGGGCAGCATCGTGGCGGCCAACCACTCCTCACTGGCCGACCCCGGCGTGGTGCTCGCCGCCCTGCACCGGCTCGGCACCGACCCGGCGGTGATGGCGACCGCCGGTCTCTGGCGGATCCCCGTCCTCGGACGGGCGCTGCGCGACGGCGGCCACATCCCCGTGCACCGCCGCACCGTCCGGGCCGCCGACGCGCTCGACACCGCCGCCGCGGCCCTCGCCGACGGCCGGGTGGTGCTGATCTACGGCGAAGGCGGCCTGCCCCGGCGGAAGGACCCGGCCGACACCGCGCCCGGCACCTTCCGCACCGGGCTCGCGCGGCTCGCGGCGGCGACCGGCGCACCGGTGGTGCCGCTGGGCCAGTGCGGCGCCCGGCGGCTCAGCTCGGGCAGCACGGCCAAGCAGTTCGCCGGCCTCGCCACGGCGCCGCTGCGGCGCCCGGCGCTGCACGTCCACGTCGGTGCGCCGGTCCGGCTGACCGGCGACACCGCCGCGGCGACGGCCGCGGCGCACCGGGCCGTCACCGAGGCGTGGCGCACCGCGTCCGCCCGGGTGGACGCGGCGCCCGCCCGCCTGTGACTCCCCCCACTCCCCCTTGACCGGGAAGAAAGGTCTACCTAAGTTCGGCCCCATGTCCATGCACCGCCCCAGTGACCCCGGAGACCAGGCCGGAGCGCCCACGCCCGGCCGTCCGCAGCCGGACGAGGCCCGTCTCGTCGACTTCACCGTCGACCTCACCGCCCAGGAGGTGCTCCGCCGGGCCCAGGTGATGGCCGCGCTCGGCCCCGACTGGGACCCGATCGCCGTGCTGCGCGGCGAGGAGGAGGCGTACGACCTGCTCTACTCGGGACTCGACGCCGAGCAGGAGCGCCTCTACGCCGACCTCGTCGCCGCCGGTGTCCTGCCCGACCGGAGGAGCGGCCGTGCTGCCCCTTGACCCGCAGGCCGACATCGGCCGACGCGCCTGGGTGGCCTGCCCCCGTTGCAGCGAAGCCGCCGACTGCACCCCGTGCGCGGAACGGCGCAGCTGCACCGAGCACTGGCGCTACCTGCTCTCCAACACCGGCAGCCTGCTGCACCTGCAGTGCCCGGGCTGCACCCACGTCTGGTCGCACGAGACCGGCTTCGGCGCGACCCGCTCCCTCTGGAACCGCATCACCGGCAGGCTGTCCGCGCACTGACGCGCGGCACCGCGGCACCGCGGCACCGGCCCGCTCGGAATACGGCGGCGCGACGGCGTGACGGCACCACGGCGGCCGTGACGCGCTCCGGATGCGCGGAGGCGGGCCACCTCGCGGCGGCCCGCCTCGGCAGGGTGGTGCGTCACGCGTGTCCGGCATGCACCTCCGGGCTCGCAGACCCCGGACGGCCCGACCCCGGGCTGTCCGGCCCGGGCTGCGGGCTCGGGCTCGTGCTCGGGTGCGGCGCGTGGCTCCAGCCGGGCGTTCCCGGGTCGCCGGGGCCCCACGGCTCGCCCGGGTGGCCGGGGTGACCCGGCCAGCCGGGAACGCCCGGGTGCGGGTCGGGCGGGCAGGTCGGGTCGGGGCCCGGGTGGCCGTTCTCGACGAGGACGGAGGCGTCGGCCCGGTCGTTCGTCGGGTCGGTGTCGGTCTGGTCCACCGTGCCGACGGCGGCGGTGTTGGTGGCCGGTCCCGTGGCGACGGCCCGGGCGGTGAGGGTGAGGGTGGCCCGGTCGCCTTCGGCGAGGGCACCGATCGTCCAGACGCCGGTGGCCGGGTCGTAGCCGCCGGCGGTGGCGTCCGAGCGCACGTACGCCAGAGAGGCGGGCAGCAGGTCGGTGACCGTGACACCGGTGGCGGCGGCGGGGCCTGCGTTGGCGGCGGTCACGGTGAAGACGACCTCCTGTCCGAGCTCCGGCATCGCGTCGTCGACCGTCTTGGTCACCGCGATGTCGACCGTCTGCACCGGCTGCACCGGCCGCACGGTGACGGAGGCCGTGTTGTTGTCCGTCACCGGGTCGGTCTGGGCGGCGGAGACGACCTGCACGGTGTCCGTCACCGGGTCGGTCGTGGTGACCCGGACGACCACCACCAGCTGCACGGAGGCGCCGACGGCCAGCGCCGGTACGCTCCAGCGCCCGGTCGCCGAGTCGTACGCGGTGCCGGTGGACGGCGTGGCGGAGACCGGCGTCACGCCGGACGGCACGGGGTTCGAGAGGATCACCGAGGTCGCGTCGTCCGGTCCGTTGTTCGTCGCCGTGACGGTGAAGGTGACGTCGCTCGGCACGGGGGGCGCGGCGGGGTCGGCCGTGACGGCGACGGCGATGTCGGCGACCTCGCCCACCGTGGCACTGGCCGGCGGGGAGGTGACGGTCTGTCCGATCGGCGTCTGGCCGGTGGCGGTCGCGGTGTTGGTGAAGGTGCCGGTGTCCGCGAGGTCGGCGGCGGTGAGCACGTAGCTGCCGGTGCAGGTGGTGCTCTCGCCCGGGGCGAGCACGGAGACCGGGCAGGAGATGGCCCCGGTGGCGGAGTCCGCGCCGATCACCGGGTCGCGGACGACCAGGGTCGAGACGGTCGACCCGCCGGTGTTGGTGACCGTGAACGCGTACCCGACGGTCTGCCCGGCGGTGTGCGGGGCCGGGGTGGTGACGGACTTCGTCAGGGCGAGCGACGAGACCAACGGCACCGTCACGGAGGACGGTCCGGAGCGCACGGCGGTGCCGCCCGGGTCGGCGGCCCGGGCGGTGGCGGTGTTGACCACCTGTCCGGCGGCGACGTCGGCGTCGGTGACGGTGTACGTGCCGGTGCAGACGATCGTGCTGCCCTGCGCGGGGGCGGGCGGCAGTTCGGTGGCGGGGCAGGTGACCGGCGCGAGGCGGTCGTCGGAGACCTGGAGGCCCGTCAGGGTGTCGAACCCGCCGTTGGTCACCACGTACTGGTACGGGATGACCGTGCCGGCGGTGATCTCGGCGGGCAGCGGCGTGCCGGAGCGGTCGACCTGCTTGACGAGGTCGAGGCGGGCGAGCGGCAGGATGCTGGCGGCGTTGACGCTGCGGATGAGGTGCACGTCGGTGCTGCCGCCGGTCGAGGCGCTGAAGCCGAACTTGTACGTGGACGGCGTGCCGGGCGGGGCGGGCTGGTCGAGCACCTGCTGCCAGCCGTTGCCGTCCTGGAAGTCGATCTGCACGATCACCCGCGGCGAGGGGGCGGGCGTGATCTGGACGTTGACGGACCGCTTGGCCACGGCCGGGTCGGTCGTGCCGAACGGCGCGCTGAGCGTGCCGGGCAGGGTGGAGGTCGGCCTCTGCGGGTCGGCGGAGGGCACCGTGGTCGACGCGAGGTAGCAGTAGCCGGAGGTGCCGTTGCCGGGCCCCCGCAGGGTGACGACGTTCGGGGCGACCGGGCCGTCCACCTGTACGGGCGACTGCTGGCCCACCGGGCAGTCGGCGCCGCGGTTCTCGCCGTCGTCGAAGAAGTTGCCGTAGGCGTCGAGGCCGACGCCGAGGTAGCCGCCGACGACCCCGGGGGAAAGGTTGCGCTGGGCGTAGCCGAGGCTGCCGCCGTCGGCGCCCTGCCCGTCGAGCGGGGTGGCGCCGTCGACGAGGTAGAAGCCGATGCCGTCGCCGGGCGCCGCGGTGCCGGCGTACTGGTACTGCTCGAAGGTGACGGAGAGCCCGGCGGCGGCGGGCACCGGGCGGCGGTAGAGCAGGGCGCCGCCGACGAATCCGCTCGCGTCGTTCAGCTGGAGGTAGCCGGGGGTCACACCGGGGGTGGGGGGCGGCCCGGCGCCGTTCGCCGGGCACGGCGGAATCTGGGCGGCGTCGGGGGCGGGCGTGCTGCCGGGCGCCGCGCCGGTGAGGCAGGTGCGCCCGAGGGGCTCCCAGGAGGGGTCGGGCACGGTGTCGTTCTGGAACGTCTCGTCGACGATCACCGTGCCGCCGGTGGGCAGCGCCGCGAGGGCGGCCCCGCCCGGCAGCGGGACGCCGGAGAGGGCGGCGGCGGACAGGACGCCGGTCAGCAGCGCGCCCGTCAGTCCTCGTAACCTGCGCCTCTGGGGCGTTGCTGATGCCATGTCGTTCCCTCCGGTCGCTCGGATCTGCCCACCGGCCGTAGCGGACGCGGGGGAAGGGCGAGCCTACGAACGACCGGTCGAACAGGAGCCCGAATGAGCCGCCCGTGGGCGTGTCCACGGGCGGCGTGACGGGCTGTCAGGCGGTGTACGCGTCCTGCAGGGTGCGCAGGAGACCGAACCCCTCCCGGTCGACCGAGCGGCGGGTGTTGCCGAGGACGACGGCTCCGACCCGCTTCTCCGGGTCGAACCCCGCGAACGACGCGAAGCCGCCCGTGCCACCGTTGTGCCACACCTGGAGGTGGCCGCCCTGGCCGGCGTGCAGCCGGTGCGAGAACCAGCCGAGGTGCGCCCGGGCGAACGGGTTCTGCGGGTGCTCGACCGCACGGGCGAGCCGCACGGCAGCGGCGGCCCAGCCGGCCGGCGGGTCGAGGTGGGCCCGCAGGAAGGCCGTCAGGTCGGCGGCGGTGGAGCGCAGACCGCCGGCGCCCGCGAGGCCGGCGAGGTCCCACGGCACGGTGGGCCGGAGGCGCGGTGTGTGGCCCTGCGCCATGCGGCCGGGCCGGACGAGGCCGACCGCGGTGTCGTCGAGCCCGAGCGGACGGGTGAGGCGGTCCGCGACCAGGTCGGCGTAGCCGGTGCCGGCCCGTCGGGCCAGGGCCAGCCCGAGCAGCCCGGCGCCGAGGTTGGAGTAGCGGAAGCGCGTGCCGGGCGTCGCTCCGAGGCGCGTGGTGGCGAGCCCGCGCAGCAGCACGGCCGGGGTGCAGTGGGCGTACGGGTCCGGCTTGCCCGGGCGCAGCAGGGCGGGGATCCGCATGCCCCTGGGCAGCCTGGGGAGTCCGGAGGTGTGGGTGGCCAGGTGCTGGAGGGTGATCTGCTCGCCGTCGCGGGACGGGACGCGGGTGCCGGGGGGCAGCAGGTCGGCGAGGGGCTCGTCGAGTGCGACCTGCCCGTCGCCGACCGCGCGGGCCAGCACGAGCGCGGTGAACACCTTGGTCACGGAGCCGATCTCGAAGACCGTCCGGCTGTCGGGTGGTCCCTGGTCGGCTCCGGTACGGCCGGCGCCGTGGATCTCGCTGCGGCCGTCGGCGAGGACGGCGACCACGGCTCCCACACCCTGATCGGCCACCTGGCCGGCGGTGCTCCGCGCTGTCCCCGCCAGGTCGATCGTCCCCATGGCTGCCAGCCTAGCCGCGGTGGCGGCGGCACCGGCAGGGCGGTCGCGGGGCGGGACCGGGCGCGGCCGGCGCGGGTGCGGGTGCAGGTGGGTGCGGGATCGTACGGATGCGGGAGCGTGCGCGTGCGTGGTGATGCGGGTGCGGGTGCAGGTGGCGGCGGGAGCGTGCGGCGGGGCCGGTGGGCGCCCCACCGCCGCGTGCGCGGTCAGCCGACGGGCAGGGCGTCCCGCTGCCACTGCTGTGCGCGGATCCGGAGTTCGGCGCCGTGGCGGCGCACGAGGTGCGGGTCGCGCAGTTCGTGGGCGAGCAGGCCGTCCGCGAGTTCGGTCCGTCGTTCCTCGGTGCGGGGCACGCGCAGTGCCACGGCGAGGCGTTCCGCGGTGGCCTGGTCGAGACCGTTCTCGTGGGCGAGCAGCGCGGAGAGTTCCGGGTCCGGTCGGCGCGGGTCCGTGGCGGGGTGGTGCGGCACGCGCTGCCCGGCGACGTGGCGGAGCAGCGCGGCGGCCTCGGCGGGGAGGAGGTCCGCGTAGCGGGGCAGGTCGGCGTCGGAGGCGGTGAGCAGCAGGTGCTTGGCGGTCAGCGCGGCCTCCGGGAAGGGCCGGTGGGAGGCGAGCGGCGCGAGGGACTCCGGCGGCAGTCCCAGGACGCAGCCCGCGTGCAGCAGGATCTCGCGGATGCGGTCGGACTGCGGGGCGTCGGGCAGGAGGGCGGCTGTGCGCTCGACGAAGCGGGTGAGCACCGCGGCCGGGCCGGCGGGGTCGAGGGTCTCGCCGCCGCGGAAGTAGCGGGCCAGATACCCCTGCCACCACGCGAGTTGGGTCTCGTAGAGGGCGGCGACCGTGTCTGCCCAGGCGTCGTCGGTGACGAGTCCGGCCTCGGTGAGTTGGTGCAGCAGCGGCATGAGGTCGCGGTAGACGAGGCGGATCCACAGGTGCGGGGAGCGCTGGATGCCCCAGCAGTACTCGTGCAGGTGGTCGGCGAGGAGTTCGGCCAGGCTCGTCGTGGCGGCGCCGAGTTCGGTGCGGATGCCGCCGGGGGTGACCTCGAAGCGGTAGAAGAGGTCGGGCGAGGCGGGCGGCCGGGGTGCGGGCAGCTCGTGGTCGATGAGGCGTTCGAGGTCGGCGTATCTGCGCTGCAGGGCCTCGTGGTCGAGGGCGAGGCGGGGGTGGAGGGGGTTGGCGAACCGGTCCTTGATCTTGACGATCTCCTCCGACAACGCCTGGTAGAGGAAGGTCTTGTCGAAGCGGTAGCTGAACGACAGCCCGATGTAGGGGAAGACGGTGCAGCCTCGGCATTCGGAGCGATGGCCGACCTCCTCGTCGCGGACGCGGAGGAACTCCTCGTCCTGGACGAGTTCGGCGAGGTCGCGGTCCCACTCCACGGAGTTGTCGAAGGCGTGGTAGCAGGGCAGCACGAGGCGGCCGTCGGGGCCGATGGTGAGGATGCGCTTGTTGGCGTAGCAGTCGGTCGGCGCGAGCGGGTCGAGGCTCTCGACGTACTTGCGGAAGTGCAGGTTGAGCACGGCGAAGGGCTGGTGGAGCAGGCCGAGGAGTTCGGCGGCGATGGCGCCGGACGCGGGGGCGCCGGATGCGGAGGCGCCGCTGCCGCAGGGTGACGGGCGGTCGTCGACGGGTCTGCCGTTCTGTTCGACGAGCTTGAGCTTGCGCGCCGTCCGGTTGGTGTCGCGGACGGTGTCCTGTTCGTCGAAGTACTCGAACATGGTGGAGAAGTACATGGTGACGCGGTTCTCCTGGGCGAAGCGCAGGAGTTCGGGCACCTCGTCGACGTTCTCGCGGGTGACGACGCAGATGAGCTTGAGGTTGCCCGAGCCGGTGGCGGCGATGCGCCGGATGACGTCGAGGGCCCGGTCGAGGGTGGGCACGCCGCGGATCCGGCGGTAGCGGTCGGGCTGCAGGGTGTCGAGCGAGACGTTCATGGTGTCGACGTACGGCACGATCTCGTCGATGTGCTTGGCGAAGCGGATGCCGTTGCTGGTGATCTCGGTGGCCATGCCCAGCGCCTTGGCGTACTGCACGATGCCGTTGATGTGCGGGTGCAGGACGGGTTCGCCGCCGGTGAAGTCGACGTAGCGGACGCCGAGGGCGTGCAGCTGGTCGAGGATCTCGCGACCGCGCTCCAGGGTGAGCTCCTGGTAACCCTTGAACTTGTCGTCCTGCCAGACGTTGCAGTAGCCGCAGAGCGAGTTGCAGCGGAAGGTGATGTAGAAGCGGGCCGACTGCAGGGAGCCCGGTGCGGCGGCGGTCGCGGGTGCTGTGCGAGGTGTCACGGCTGTCTTTCCGTCCGTACGGCGTCGTCGACGACGACGAGATCTCTCAGGTGGTGTCTGCAGGCTCCTGCAGGGCGCTTCTTCGATCCAAGTGGACTGCTCGGCATGATGGTTGATGGCACATCAGACTCACGAGCCAGTCCCGGTCGGGCCGGAGGGAACCGGCCCGACCGGCAAGGGGTGGCGGCGGGGGGGCGGACGGTCCGGGGCGGGTCAGGACCCGACGACGTCCGCCAGCATCTCGGCGACGGCGAGCACGGGGAGTTGGGGGTTCGCGGCCGGCACCGTCGGCAGGAGCGAGGCGTCGACGACCCGCAGGTTCGACACGCCCCGCACCCGCCCCGCACCGTCGGCCACCGCCATCGGGTCGCCCTCGGCACCCATGGCGCAGGTGCCCACGGGGTGCCAGTACGTGCCCAGCCGCCCGCGGAGGTCCTGGGCTGCGAGCCCACTCGCGGACTGCCCCGGCACGGGGACGGCCAGGTGCTTCAACGCCGTTGATTCCAGCAGCCGTTCGACGATGCCCAGGCCCGTGCGCAGCACGGCGGCGTCGCGCCCCTGCGGGTCGGTGAGGAAGGCCGGGTCGATCTCCGGCGCCTCCGCGGGATCGGCGGACCGCAGCCGCACCCGGCCGCGTGAGACGGGCTTCATCACCAGCACCGAGAATCCGGCCTCGTACTGGCCGGGCGGGAGCTTGCCGAAGAGCGGCGGGCCCGCGGTCGGCACGATGTGCAGGTCCCAGGAGCCGTCGGTGCAGTACTCGCTGGCCGCCCTGACGAGCGTGCGGTTGACGTAGAGGTCGCCGGTCGCCTCCTTGGCGGCGAGGGAGGCGTTGAGCTCGTCGGTCGGGGCCATCGGCACGAACGCGCCTGGCTGGTCGACGAGGTTCGCGCCGACCCCGGGCAGGTCGGCCGTCGGGCGCACCCCGACGGCCTCCAGGTGCGCGGCCGGCCCGATCCCGCTGCGCAGGAGCACGGCGGGCGAGCCGAACGTGCCGCAGGCCAGCAGGTATTCGTCGGCGACGAGGGTCTCGCGCCGCCCGTCGGCCTCGACGACGACGCCGCGCACCCGGCCGTCCGCGATGTCCAGCCGGTCGACGGTGGCACCGGCAAGGACGGTCAGGTTCGGCCGGGCCCGCACCTCCTCGTCCAGGTAGGCGAAGGCGGCGTTCCAGCGCAGCCCGTCGACGGCGTTGAGCAGCGGAGTGCCGTGGCCGGGACCGCCGGGCGCGCCCATGTCGACCTCGGGGTAACCGAGTTCGGCAGCCGCCGTGACCACGCTGCGGCTCCACGCCGAGATCTCGTGGTCGGGCACGGCGTGCAGGCGCATCCGGTCGATCGCCCGGAGGCGGTACGGCTCCAGCCCCTCCTCCGACCACCGCGGGCCGCCGAGCCGGGCCCAGGCGTCGAGGTCGGGGCCGGGCGGCCAGGTGTTCCAGGCGCCGTTGATGCAGGACGAGCCGCCGAGGATGCGGCCCCGGATGCGGTGGACGGGCGTGTTGCGCTCCCACACGTCGCCGCGCGGCAGTGCGCGGGCGTTGCGCACCTGGTCGGGCCAGTCGTGCAGGTGCGGTCCGTAGTCGGGGCCCGCCTCGACCAGGCGGACGGTCCGGCCGGGATCCTCGGAGAGGCGGGCGGCCAGCACGCAGCCGGCGACTCCCCCGCCGAGGACGAGCACGTCGGATCCGGCGCGGGCCGGGGTGTCGGTCACGCAGTACCCCCGGACTCCGGCTCCGCGGCGCGGGCGAGCAGTTCGTCGCGGCCGATGCAGTCGGTGCGGGTGCCCGGCACGGTACAGGCGTAGGCACCGGCGATCGCCCCGAAGAGGGCGGAGCGCTGCGGGGTCTCGCCGGAGAGCCAGCCCAGGAGGAAGCCGGACGCGTAGGCGTCCCCGGCGCCGTTGGAGTCGACCACCGGTGCCGGCGGGACGACCGCGGGGATGTGCGTGAGCTCCCCGTCGACGAGCAGGTAGGAGCCGTCCGCACCCGCTGTGCCGACGACGATCCTCGCCCGGCCGCGCTCGGCGATCTGCCGCAGGGTCTGCTCCGGCTTCGGGAGGGCGGTGGTGGAGACGAACACCAGGTCGGCCTCGTAGGCGAAAGCCTCGTGGTAGTCGTTGACGCCGTCCCAGTTGTGCAGGTCGGTGGAGATGGTCACGCCCGCCTCGCGCAGCACCGGCAGGGCGAAGGCGCACGGATAGGTGATGGAGACGTGGGCGTGGCGGGTCCGTGCGGCCAGCTCCCGGACGGTCGCCTCGGGAAGCCGGTCCGCCTCGTGCGCGCGGCTGTCGTCGTAGAGCGAGAGCCTGCGCCCGTCCGGGCCGACCAGGTTGACCGCGCGCTTGGTGCCGTTCGGCGCGGGCACCTCGGTCAGGGCGATGCCGCGGTCGCGGTGGAGAGCGCGGACGAGGTCGCCCTCGTGGTCGTCGCCGAGCATGTCGATGTGGTGGGTGCGCAGTCCGAGCGCGCTCACGCCGAGCGCCACGAAGTCGCCGGTCTGCCCGGCCCGCCGCTCGATGGCGGGCAGCATGTAGCTGTCGGCGTACGGGAGCGGCAGCTGCGGGACGTGGACGATCGTGTCGACGCCGGCACCTCCCAGGACGAGGATGTCGGTCTCGGTGCTCATCGGTGCTCCTCAGAGGTGCGGAAAGGGTGGGAGTAGGCCGGGCGTCGGCCGGGCGGGGCCGGCGGGGAGGCGGTCCGGCCGGAGGTCAACTGCCGCCGCCGACAGGTGAGTCAAGCAGGCGGCCGCAACGAAGGCAAGAACTTGCAGGCTGTTCCGGCAAACTCTTGCACGGTGGTGCGGTTCAGGGCCGCACGCGGTACGACATCGCTCGGACGTGGACTCGGTCGGACACGGACCGGTCGGACGCCGACCCGCTCGGGGGCGGCACCGGGCGGGCCCGGAACCGCTCCGGCTCAGACCCCGTCGAACACGGAGTTGGTCGGACACGGAGCCGGACCGACACAGAGCCCGTCGAACACAGAGCCGGGCGGATGCAGAGCCGGTCTGGCACAGAGCTGGTCGGACACAGACTCAATCGGACCTCGACCCTGTCGGTTCCGGGCCCGGGATCGGACCCCGGACCAAGCCCGGGACACCGCACGCCTGGTCGCGCCTACGGACCCGCCGGTCGGCCCGCCAGGTCCCGGTACAGCGCCGCCACCGCCCGCGGACCAGGCCGCTCGGCCAGCTCCTCCAGGCTCAGCGGCCGTCCCTCCGGGTCCGCCACCGGCAGCCGCCAGTTCGGGTACGCGTCGGTCGTCCCGGGCAGGTTCTGCGGACGGCGGTCCCCCACGGTGTCGGGCAGCCACACCCCGAGGAGTTTCGCCGGTGTCATCGCCAGGAACCGGTGCAGGCCCATCGCCTCGCGCGTCGGCACCCCGCCGGACACCCCACCGGACACCCCATCGGGCTGCGCACCGGGCTGCGCACCGGACACCGCACCGGGTTGCACGGCACCATCCGCACGGTTCTCCGGGCGACCGTCCGCCGCGAGCGCACCGCTGCGCGCGAGCTCCTGCAGCCAGCCCGTCCGCTCGGCGGCCGCCGCCTCCTCCGCCCGGTCGACCGGCTCCGCGAGCAGCCCCAGGCGCTCGTGCAGCCGCACGTGGGCACCGTCCAGCCAGGCCGCGGTGCTCGGCAGGTCGTGGGTGGTGAGGGTGGCCAGGCAGTCGTCCCGCCACTGCTCCGCCGGCAGCGGGCCCGACCGCTCCTCCGAGCCGCCGAGGTACTCGAAGCGCAGCACCGACGTGCCCAGGATGCCGCGGTCGGCCAGCTCCTCGCGGACACCCCGCTCGACGGTGCCGAGGTCCTCCCCGATCACCAGGCTGCCCGCCCGGTGCGCCTCCAGAGCGAGGACGCCGAGCATCGCCCCGTGGTCGTAGCGGACGTACGCGCCCTCGGCCGCGCTCGCGCCCTCCGGCACCCACCAGAGCCGGAAGAGACCCATGATGTGGTCGAGCCGCAGCGCCCCGGACCGTCGCAGCGTGCCCCGCAGCACGTCCGCGAACGGCGCGTACCCGGCCTCGGCGAGGGTGTCCGGACGCCACGGCGGCAGGCCCCAGTCCTGGCCGTGCGGGTTGAAGTCGTCCGCCGGGCAGCCGACCGTCATACCTTCCGCCAGGTAGCGGCGCAGACTCCAGGCGTCCGCACCCTCCGGGTCGACGCCGACCGCGAGGTCGTGCATCAGGCCGATCGCCATGCCGGCGCCGGTGGCGGCCTGCTGTGCGTGCGCGAGCTGCTCGTCGACCAGCCACGCCAGGCGGCGGTGGAAGTCGACCCGGTCCGCCAGCCCCGCCGCGGCCGCGGCCACCTCCGGCCCGTCGGGGCTGCGCAGCCCGGCCGGCCAGGAGCGCCACCGGGTGCCGTGCACCTCTGCGAGCGCGCACCAGGTCGCGAAGTCGGTGAGGCCGCGCCCCTCCGCGGCGGCGTACCGCTCGTACGCCGCGCGCCGTTCCGGGCCGAGCGGCACCCGGTGGACGAGCTCCAGCGCGCGCAGTTTCAGGTCGCGGACGGCCTCCCGGTCGATCAGCCCCTCCCCCGCGAGGACGGCCTCCCGCAGGCGGGCCGCGCGCGCGGCGAGCTCCCCCGCCACCGCCCGGTCGGCGGCCGGCAGCGCCGCGTACTCGGGGACGGCCTCGATCCGCAGGTTCATCGGGTCCGGGAAGCGCCGGCTGCTCGGCCGGTAGGGGGACGGGTCCGGCAGCGGCCCCGGCACGTACGCGTGCAGCGGGTTGAGCTGCAGGAAGTCGGCGCCCAGGCCGCCCGCCCAGCGGCCGATCCCGGCGAGGTCGCCGAGGTCGCCCATGCCCCAGGAGTGGCGCGAGAGCACCGAGTACAGCTGCACCAGCAGGCCCCAGCCGCGCCGCTCGGGGCCGCCGAGCCGGGTCGGCGCGACCAGCAGCGGCACGGCCTCCCGGCGGCCGGCCCGTGCGGCGTGCAGGGTGTGGCGACCGACGGGCAGCTCGGCCAGGCCGGCACCGGCCGGGCCGAGGGCGCGGGTGGCACCGTCCTCGGTCACCGCCCGGAGCTCGGTGCCCTCCGGCACGGCCGCGAGGGTGTGCGGGCGTCCGCGGCGCAGCACCACGCAGGGTGGCAGCAGCCGGTCGGCGGCGGCCCGGTCGTGCGCGGTCAGGGCGGCGCGGACGCCGGCCGGGGTCGCGGCGTCGACGCCGAGCGCGGCGAGCACGGCGCGCAGGGTGTCCGGAGAGGTGTCGACCCGGTGGCCGAGGTCGGTGGTGTAGTGCGCGGCGACGCCGTGGCGGCGGGCCAGTTCGGCGAGGTCGGGGGTGGGCGGCATCGGTCGGCTCCCGGTTCGGGGGGTGAGAGGGCTCCGGCGAGGGGGGTTCCGGCACGGGAAACTCCGGCGCGAGGAAACTCCGGTCAGCGGCTCGCGTCAGGAGCTCCGGTCAGCGGCTCGCGTCAGGGGTTCCGGTCAGCGGCTCGCGTCAGGGGTTCCGGTCGGGCTGCGGCGGAGGGAAGAGGCGTTCGAGCACCGCCGCGACGCCGTCCTCCTCGTTGCTCGGGGCAACCTCGTCCGCCTGCCGCCGCAGGTCGGCATGGGCGTTGCCCATCGCGACGCCGTGGCCGGCCCAGGCGAGCATCGGGATGTCGTTGGGCATGTCGCCGAAGGCGACCGTCGCGGCGGCGGTGAAGCCCAGCAGGCGGGCGGCGGCGGCGAGCCCGCTCGCCTTGCTGACGCCCGCGGGGAGGAGTTCGACCAGGCCCTCGCCGGAGTGGGTGACCGCCACCTCCCCGGCGCAGATCTCCCCGGCGACCGCGGCGAGCCGGTCGTCGTCGAGGTCCGGGTGCCGGATGAGCACCTTGTCCACCGGCTGCGCGAGGAGTTCGACGGGATCGGCCAGGCGCCAGCCGCACCTGAGCTTCTCGTCGAAGCCGGGGGTGACCACGAACTCGCCCGACAGGCCGGCCGTCACTGCGGCCAGTCGCAGCGGCCCCGTCCGCTCGGCGATCCGAGCGAGCAGCCCGCGGACGACCGCCCGGTCGAGGGTCGCCGAGGAGAGCAGGCGGTCGGCGCCGACGTCGTACAGCTGGGCCCCCTGCCCGCACACCGCCAGGCCCTTGTAGTCCAGCCTCTCCAGCAGCAGGCTGCGGCACCCGGCCGCCGGGCGGCCCGTGACCACCAGGTGCAGCGCGCCGGACGCCTCGGCGCGGGCGAGCGCGGCACGGGTGCGGTCGGAGATGCTGAGGTCGGCGCGGAGCAGGGTGCCGTCGAGGTCGGTGGCGACGACCGCGTAGCGGGGGCGGTCGGCACGGGTGGGTGCGGTCATGGTTCAGCTTCTCTCTCGGGCGGCGCCGGCGGGGGCGGTGGACCGGCAGGCGTCGAGGGGGCGCTCGTCCCAGGCGAATCGGCCGCTGCGCAGCCGGAGCAGGAAGACCAGCGGGCCGGCCGGTTCGGCGGGCAGCACGGTCTCGTACCGGCCGTCGGCGCCGGTGAGCGGGTGCTCGCCGGTCGGCAGCAGGAGCAGCACGCTCTCGGCGTGCGGCAGCCGGTACTCGACGCGGACGCCGCGGCCGGCCGGTTCGACGAGGCAGCGGCGGTCGAGGTCGGCGGCGGTGCCGGTGTCGTCGAGCAGGGTGGTGAGGTCGGCGCAGCGGGCGAAGTCGGCCCGTTCGAGGGCGGCGGCGAGCAGTTGTTCGAGTTCGGGCCGGCCGGCGGGGGCGACCGTCCGGTAGGCCGCGAGGTCGCCCAGGCGCAGGGCGGCGTCGGCGATCTCCCGCCGGTGGGTGATGCGGTCGGTGTCGGCGAGGCTGTCGAACCAGCCGTACTCGGCGGCGCGTTCGGGGGTCAGGCCGGGCAGGACGCCGGCGCTCGCGGCGGCGAAGGTGGCCAGCCGGGTGGTGGCGGCGCGGCGCCAGGTGAAGCGGCGGGCGAGCGCGCGGGCGTTGTCGGAGAGCCGGCGGTACTCGGCCGGGTCCTCGCGGTGGAGGCGGGCGGCTTCGCGGATGCGGGCGGTGAGGGCGGCGGTGAGCAGCGGGTCGTCCTCGGTGAAGGAGCGGGGCACGTGGAGCCCGGTGGCGTCGCGGTGCCGGCGCGGCAGGTGGTGGCGGTAGTGGGTGGTGACCTCCTGTGCGGTGGCGATGGGCACCGCGCCGAAGGCCATGAGCTGGCCCTGGGCGATGAGGAAGGAGTCGAGTTCGAACTTCGACGGGAAGAGGCAGAAGTCGGCGGCGACGGCCTCGCGGTGCAGGGTGTCCTCGTCGGCCATCGCCCAGTCGAGCCGCACCCGGTCGGGGTGGCGGTCGGCGACCTCCTGGAAGTACGGGTCGCCGGCGGCGACGGTGACGTCGTCGCCGCCCGCCGCGACGGCGCAGCGTACGACGAAGTTGACGTCGGGGTCGGTGGCGAGCACGGCTTCGATGGCGCGGAAGAGTTCGACCTGCCCCTTGTGGTGCACGGAGAAGCGGGCCGAGTGGTAGAAGGTCGGGAGGGTGGGGTCGAGCCCGAGGGAGGTGAGCACCTCGGCGCGGTCGACGGCGGCGGGGTCGCGGGCGAGCCAGCCGTCGGGGACGGCGCAGCCGCCGACGAACTGTCGTTCGGCGGTGTGCCGGACGATCCGGGCGACGGTCAGCTGCCGGAACGCCTCCTCGAAGGGGGTGTCGCGGAGGGTGGAGTAGAAGTCGAGCTGCCCGTGGGTGAGGAAGTCGATGAGGTCGGCGGTGGCGGCGGTGAGGGCGAAGTAGCCGATGCCGTCGGCCTTCTTGCGTTCGGTGAGGTGGGTGCTCGGCAGGTGTGCGGCCATCGCTTCGGCGCGGGCGCCGGCGGGGGGCGGGTCGGTGAGTGCGTCGAGGTCGGCTTCGGTGTCGAACAGCTTGAGGAGCGCTTCGAGTTGGGGCCGGTGGATCTGCTGGTCGATGGGCATGTTGCTGGCCAGGGTGCTGACGACGAGGGCGTTCGGGTCGGCCTTGAGCACCGGGGGCAGCAGGTAGTGGTAGTAGGGCTCGTAGGCCTGGACGACGACGGGTTCGCCGGCGAAGCGGTCGCGCAGGAAGCGCAGGCCGGAGACCTGGAAGACGAGCGGTTTGAAGAAGGCGAGGTCGGTGCCCTCGCTGCTGCGGGCGGGGTAGATGCGCTCGGGCAGGAGGTCGAGGTATTCGTCGGAGAGGAAGTAGAGGTCGACGCCCTCGTGGCGCAGCAGGTGGGCGCGGGTGGTGAGGTGGAGGTCGATGGCGGGCGGGTGTCCTGGCCAGACGTCCGGGTCGAGGACGAGGGGCACGGTGTGCCGGTCGGTGTGGTCGAGGTCCTCCAGCGGGTAGCGGGCCCGCAGGTGGTCGAGGCAGCCGTGGGCGGGGGTGATCACCGAGACGCGGTGGCCCTGGTCGGCGAACTCGCGGGCGAGGTTCCAGACCAGCGAGGCGAGCCCGCCGCGCATCATGCGGACGTCGAAGCCCACGCTCTCGAAGGCGAATTGGACGATGTGCACCGTCGGCGTTCCTCTTTCTCGTCGCGTGTCAGGCCGGGTCGGCGGCGTGCAGCCCGAGGAGGGCGTGGGCGGCCAGGGTGGCCGCGTCGGTGATCCGTCCGGAGCGGACGAGGTCGCGCCACTGCGCCGGGTCGGCCCAGCGCTGGCGCATGTCGGCCTCGGTGGGTTCGCGTCGGGGCGTGCCCGCGGTGAGGTCCTCGGCGAGGAAGACGTGGCAGCCCTGGCTGGCGTAGCCGTAGGCGACGTGCAGGCGGCCGAGGTAGGTCATCCGGGCGGCGCGCAGGCCGGTCTCCTCGCGCAGTTCGGTGCGGGCGAGTTCGAGCGGGGCGTCGGGGTGCCGGGCATCGGCCCAGGAGCCCTGCGGGAACTCCCAGTAGCGTCCGCCGACGGGGTAGCGGTACTGCTCGACGAGGTGCACGCGGCCGTCCTGGCGGGGTACGACGAGGGCGTAGTCGGGTTTGTCGACGACGCCGTAGCGGCCGGGGCTGCCGTCGGCGTGCTCGATGTCGTCCTCGCGGACGCTCATCCACGGGTTGCGGTAGACCTCGCGGGAGCGGACGGTGCGGATCACGGGGCGGCCTCCAGCAGGGTGCGGACTCCCTCGGCGACGCCGCGTACCCGCAGGCCGTGGGCGGCGAGCAGGGTGTCGAGGCGGTCGCTGGTCAGGCAGGTGTTGGCGGGGCGGCTGGCGTAGCGGCCGGCGGCCCGGGGCACGGGCCGGACGCGGTTCCGGGGCACGCCGAGGCCGTCGGCGACCGCCTGGGCCCAGGCGGCGCGGGAGATGCGGTCGGGGCCGCCGAGGTGGAGCAGCGGGGGTGTGCCGGCGGTGAGGGCGGCGGCGGTGACCGCCGCGACGTCGTCCACGAGCACGGGGGTCGTCCACTGGTCGTCGGGCGCTTCGACGGTGTCGCCGGCGCGCAGCCGGTGGGCGCAGGAGGCGAAGAAGTTGAGCCACTTGCCGCTCTCGGGCGGCTCCCATCCGTAGACGAGGCTGACGCGGAGCACGGTGGTGTCGGGGGCGGCGCGAACAACGTGTTCGGCGCGGAGTTTGGCGCGGCCGTAGGCGTTGGCGGGGGCGGTGGGGGTGGATTCGTCGTTGTGCGGCGAGGTGCCGTCGAAGACGTTGTCGGTGGAGACGAGCACGGTGCGCAGGCCGGGGGCGGCGGCGGTGAGGTTGGCGGCGGCCGCGGTGTGCAGGGCGGCGGCCCGTGCGGGGTCGGCCTCGCACCAGGTGACGTCGGAGGGGCCGTGCACGAGCACCAGCCGGTCGGGCCGCACCCGGTCGACGGTGCGGGCGCAGGCCTCGGCGTCGGCGGCGTCGAGCGGCACCCAGTCGAGCGGCACCCAGTCGAGCGGCACCCAGTCGAGCGGCTCCCGGGGGCCGGCCGGTACGGCGGGCGGGCGGCGGGAGGCGAGGACGGGGCGGTCGCCGGTGGCGGCGAGGCGGGTGGCGACGGCGCGTCCGACGAAGCCGCTGCCGACGATCAGGGTGCGGGTCATGCGACCGTCACCGCCTGCCGGGTGGTGCTGCGGGCGGCGAGGAGGCGTCCGGCGCCGATCAGGCCGTGGTCGTCGTCGGGTGCGCCGAGTTCGACCATGCGGCGGATCTCCTCGGTGGTGAGGCCGAAGCAGCCGAGGCGTTCGATCTCCTCGGTGAGGAGCCGGGCGAAACGGGGGCCGACGGCGAGGGCGAAGCCGCCCATGAGGACGTAGCGGCGCACGCCGATGGAGGTGAAGACGGAGGTGACGGCGGAGGCGAGGTGGGCGAGTCCGCCGCGCAGGACGGCGGTGGCGAAGGGGTCGTCGGCGCGGATCGCGGCGACGAGGGTGCGGTTGTCGAGCAGGTCGGCGGCGGGTGCGGCGAGGCCGAGGTAGGAGCGGGCGTAGCCGTCCGGGTCGGCGAGGGCGGCGCGGCGGGCGGCGGCCTGCAGGCCACGGCCGGAGGCGATGCCGCCGAGGTGGCCGCGGCCGCCGCAGTCGCAGAGCGGGGCGTGCGGGGAGGGGTCGCACGTCCAGTGGCCGATTTCGCCGCCGTGGCCCTCCGGGTCGAGGAGCACCTCGCCGGCGCGGTAGACCTTGCTGCCGATCCCGGAGCTGACGGTGATCAGGCAGAACGGCTGCTCGCCCGGGCCGGTGACGTAGCGCCAGACGGCGGCGGTGAGGTCGTTGACGACGACGACGGGCAGGCCGAGGCGTTCCTCCAGGCGCAGGCGCAGCGGCAGCGGGTCGCCGCGTTCGCCCCAGACGGTGGGGGCGGTGACGACCCGGCCGTCGGCGGTGACGGGGCCGGCGAAGGCGACGGCGAGTGCGGTGCTGCCGTGGCGTCCGACGGCTTCGGCGGTGAGGTCGGCGAGCTGGCGTACGACGCGGTCCTGGAGTTCGGGCACGGGTGCGCCGGGGTGGCGGGCCATGCCGTCGGTGGGGGTGCGGCGGATGTCGGTGAGGGTGCCGGTGCCGGTGTCGTAGCGGGCGGTGCGCAGGGTGGTGCCGCCGAGGTCGGCGACGGTGAAGGCGGGTTCAGACACGGGCCTCTCCCCGGGCGTACGGTGTCTCCATCTGCTGGACGAAGCCGTCCTCCAGGACGATCGCGGAGTCGATCGCGGCGCCGTCCGGCACGCTCGCGCCGGGCAGCAGGACGCTGCGGGTGACGTGGGCGCCGGCGCCGATGCGGACGCCGGGGAAGGCGACGCTGTGCGCGAGGCGGCCGTGGTTGACGAGGTCGGCGGGGACGATGCTGCGTTCGACGCCGGGGGCGTCGGCGACGAGGCTGCGCGGCACGCCCGGGGCGAGGGTGCGGGGCAGCCGGTCGAGCGGCAGGGCGGGCGGGTCGCCGAGGAGCGCGAGGTGGGCGCGGTGGTAGCGGTCGACGGTGCCGATGTCCTCCCAGTGGCCGTGCACCTCGTGGCCGAGGATGCGTTCGCCGCCGGCGAGCATGGCGGGGATGACGTCGCGGCTGATGTCGTGCTGCCAGTCGGTGCCGTCGAGCCGTTCCAGGTAGCGGTGGAGCACGGCGGCGTCGAAGACGCAGAACGCGGCGAAGACGAGGTCGCTGGTGGGGTCGGCGGGCTTCTCGACGAAGCGGGTGAGCTGTCCGTCGGCGTCGAACTCGACCATGCCGAAGAGGTGCACCCAGCGGCGGTCGATCCGCTGGTGGGCGACGGTGAGGGCGGCGCCGGAGGCGCGGTGCCGGGCGATCAGCGGGCCGTAGTCGTAGCGGTAGACGTGGTCGGCGTGCAGCACCAGCACCTCGGAGGTGCCGGGGCCGAAGACGTACGGGGCCTTGCGGATGAGGGCGTCGGCGGTGCCGCGTTCGGGCGGTCCGGCGGGCGGCGGCGGGCGGCGGCCGGTGCCGTCCCGGTAGGCGCGGTCGTACGGGCCGAAGTGCACCCGGAAGCCGGGGCGCCGCCAGGTGCGGTGGAGGTCGTCCATGAGCTGCCGTTCCTCGTACTGGGAGAGCAGCAGCACCTCGTCGAGGCCGGAGTCGGCGGCGTTGGCGAGGGAGAAGTCGATCAGGCGGCAGGACCCTCCGAAGGGTACGAGGGGCTTGAGCCGGCCGTGGCCGAGGCGGCCCATCCGGCGGCCTTCGCCGCCGGCGAGCAGCACGGCGCGCACTCCGTCAGCCATGGCGCACCACGTCCCAGGTGGTGCGGCCGCCGGTGAGGGTGAGCAGGAGGTGGAGTTCGGTGCCGGTGGCGGGTGCTGCGCCGGTGAACTCGTCTCCCCGCTTGTCGAGTTGCCGGACGGTCACGGTGCGGCGGCCGCTGCCGTGCGGGGCGGGTTCGACCAGTTCGACCCGTTCGGCGTGCGGCAGCCGGTAGGTGACGATCCCGTCGTCGACGGTGCAGCGGCCGTCGAGCCGGGCGCGGAGCGCCGGGTCGCTGTCGGCGGTGCGGGCGCAGCGGGCGAAGTCGGCGCGGGCCCAGGCGGCTTCGAAGAGGGCACGGGTGGTGGCCGGGTCGGGTGCGTGGCAGCGGCGGTGGGTGTCGGCGTCGCCGAGGCGGAGCGCGGCGGCGGCGACGGCGTCCCGGTGGGTGGTGCAGGCGTCGTCGGGCAGCAGGTCGAACCAGCCGTGGCGGAGGATCAGTTCGGTGCGCAGTGCGGGGCGGCGGCCCTCCCACAGCGGGGTGAACGCGTCGAGGTGCAGCCGGGCGGCGCGCTCCCAGGTGAACTGCCGGGCGTTGGCGGTCGCGTTGGCGCGTAGCCGCCGGTACTCCTGCGGCTGTTCGTGCAGCAGGGCGGCGGCCTGGTGGATGCGCCGGGCGAGGGCGTCGGTGAGCAGCGGGTCGTCCTCGGTGAAGGAGCGGTCGACGGCGAAGCCGGTGGCGGTGGCCGCGCCGGGGCCGGTGAGCGGGTCGGCGGTGTGCCCGAAGTGCGCCATGCCGAGCTGGGCGGTGGCGATCGGGACAGCTCCGGCGGCCATCGCCTCGCCCTGGGCGATGAGGAAGGTGTCCATCTCGAACTTCGACGGGAAGAGGCAGTAGTCCGAGGAGGAGGCGTACTCGACGATGCGCCGTTCGTCGACGCGCTGCCACTCCAGGTGGACGCGGTCCTTGTGGCGGGCGGCCACGTCGTGGACGTACGGGTCGGGGATGCCCTCGTCGCTGATGCAGCGCAGCACGAAGTTGGCGGCGAGGCCTTCGGTCAGCACCCGGTCGACGGCGCGGAACAGCTCGACCTGGCCCTTGTGGTTGACCGCGTAGCGGGCGTTGTGGAAGAAGGTCGGCAGGGCGGGGTCGAGGCCGAGGCCGCCGAGCACGGCGGCGCGGTCGACGGCGGGCAGGTCGCCGCTCGTCCAGGTGTCGCCGACGGCGCAGCCGCCGACGAAGCTCTTGTGGGCGTTGCGGCGCACGGTGTCGTGGACGGGCAGCCGGGTGAAGATCTGCTCGAACGGCGTGTCGGCGAAGTCGGTGTAGAAGTCCTGGTGGCCGGGCGAGAGGAAGTCGACGAGGTCGGCGTGGTCGGCCACCAGGTCGTAGACGCGCACGTGGCCGGGCCCGTACTCGTAGTGCAGGTGGGTGTGCTGCTGGTAGGTGCTCATCACCTGCTCGTGCTCGGTGAGCGGCAGGTCGGCGTCCTCGGCGGGCAGGGTGACGTCGGCGCCGAGGAACTCCAGCAGGCGTTCCACCTTGGGGCGGTAGACCTTCTTGGTGATCGGCATGTTGCTCTGCACCGTGCCGGCGACGAGCTTGTCGGGGTCGGCGCGGAAGGCGGCGGGCAGCAGGTAGTGGTAGTACGGCTCGTGGGCGTGCACGACGGCCTTCTCGCCGGCGAAGTGCGCGCGGATGAAGCGGATGCTGTCGACCTGGTAGGCGAGGGGCTTGAAGAAGACCAGGTCGTGGCCCTTGCTGGAGTAGGGCGGGTAGAACCGGTCGGGCAGTCGGTCGAGCAGGTCGTTCGAGAGGAAGTACAGGTCGACGCCTTCCAGGCGCAGCCGGTGCGCGGTGGTCGTCAGGGGGATGCGCACCTCGGCGGGGAAGCGTTCGCCCCAGGTCTGCGGGTCGAGCACGAGCGGCAGTTCGTAGCTGTCGCGGTGGTCGAGGGTCTCCAGCTCGTGGTAGCGCCGCAGGTCGTCGAGCCGGCCGTGGGCGGGCGTGACGATGGAGACGCGGTGGCCCTGGTCGGCGAGGGCCTTGGAGAGGTTCCACAGGTAGACGGACGTGCCGCCCTGGATGAGGCGGTGGTCGAAGCCGCCGCAGTCGAAGTAGGTCTCGATGATGTGCACGGGTGTCAGTCCTTCGCCCTGGTGTCCGGCCGGCCCGCGGGGGCGGGCAGGGGTGCGGCGGCCGGCCGGGCCGCGGTGTCCGGCGTGCCGTCCGGTGCGGCGGCGGCCTCCACCGCGTGCCGCAGGTTGATGGCGGCGTGGTAGCCGCGGTCGTGGGCGTACGCGTGGTCGAGTTCGTGGATCAGGCGGCGCAGCCGGAAGAGCCGCCAGGCGGGGTGGCCGGCGAGGGGTTGCGCGTCGGTGACGAGGAGGCCGCCGATGCGGGCCGCCCAGAGCCGGGCGGCCTCCTGCAGGCGGGCGAGTTCGGCGAGGTCGTGCCGGGTCCAGCCGGGGGTGTCGGGGCGGATGCCGGCGGCGGCGAGGAGGGCGGTGCGGCAGGTGTCGTCGGGGTCCTTGCCGAGGACGTGCGCGGCGCGGTCGGTGAACTCGTCGGCGGTGAAGATCTCCAGGCCGCGTTGGAGGGCGGCGAGGTCCTGCCAGGGCGACTGCGCGGTGGCGGGGTCGTCCGGGTCGGGGTGCGGGGTGGAGAGGTCGATGATGCACAGCTCCCAGCTGCCGTCGGGAAGTTCGCGGCGCAGCAGGTGGGAGAGGTGGAGGTCGCCGTGGCCGGGTCCGGCGGGCCAGGGCTGCGGTGGTGCGGCGGCGGCCAGGACGAGTTCGCGGTCGAGGCCGGCGGCGGCGGCGCGGCGGACGGCGCCGGGGTGGCGGTCGTCGCCGAGCAGGTGGGGGCGGAGTGCGGCGATCCGCGCGGCGGTGTCGGCGAGGACGGCATGTACGGGGAAGTCGGGGTGCGGGCCGAGCCGTTCGGCGAGGTCCTGGTGGAAGGCGCGCAGGAACAGGCCGGTGTCGCGCAGCGGGGCGAGGAGCGCGCGCTGGGACGCGGTGACGGCGGCCTGTGGGTCGGCTCCGTCCCGGAGGAGCGGCCAGAGTGCGCGGATGCCGTCCCGCAGCGGCACGTTGAGGCCGTCGCCGTCGGCGTAGCGGTAGAGCACGCCGAGCGGGTCGCGGCGGCCGGTGGCGGTGTCGACGTAGGTGTACTCGCCGACGGGCTGCTGGGTGCGTCCGCCGGGGGCCATCAGCCGGAGCAGTTCGGGCTCGCGGGTGCCGGTGCCGATCCGCCGGTACGTCTTGTGGGCGTGCGCGGTGCCGCCGAGGTCGAGCAGGGAGAGCGTGTTGGAGGACCAGCCGGGGTCGAAGGGCAGTTGGCTCCGGAACTCCGCGGGTGTGCCGTCGAATTCGACGAGGTTGCCGCGCCGGGTGGGCAGGCGCAGGCCGTCGCGGAGGGCCTGGACGACGAGCCGGTCGAAGTCCTCGGTGCGGTCGGCCGGGCGGCCGGGGTCGTCGTCGGCGACGGGCACGAACCAGCGGTCGGTGCCGCCGCCGGCGGGGGCGACGAGCAGCAGGCGGACGGGGCCGAGGAGGGCCTCGTCGAGGAGGTCGAAGCCGGGTGCGCGGCGGGCGGTGCCGTCGGTCCAGGCGGCGCCGCGGAGGAGTTCGACCGTGGCGGGCGGGGGGCTGCCGAGCAGCAGGGTGTCCATGGTTCAGCTCCCGGTCATCTCGTAGCGGTCGACGCCCCGGTGCCAGACCAGCAGGGCGATCGCCGCCAGGGCGGCGGTCACCACGGGCAGCCACGGCAGCAGCTCTGTCCGCCCGAAGAGCAGGTAGGACGCGGGGACGTAGGCGGTGAAGGCGTAGGGCAGCGCCCAGGTGAGCAGCCACCGCAGGGAGGGGTGGTACAGGTCGAGGGGGTAGCCGGAGAAGTCGCCCAGCTGGTTGGCCGAGTAGAGGGCGGGGAAGCTGCTGGTGGTCCAGAAGGCGAGGGCGGCGAACGTCGTCTTGATCGAGGCGAGGATGACGGCGCCGCACAGCGCGAGGAGCGGCAGCAGCAGGAGTTGGCCGAGGGTGAGGCCGACGGGCAGGCAGCTCGCGGCGTACCAGAGGATGGCGATGCCGGTGAGGAGTTCGCCGAAGCCGTCGGGGTAGAGGAAGCGTTCGGAGAGCACGGCGTAGAGCGGGTGCACCGGGCGGATCAGGTAGCGGTGGAACTCGCCGGACTGCACGAGGCGTTGGGCGAGGATCCACAGCTGGTCGGTGAAGAGCCGGTCGAGGCCGCGCGGCAGCAGCGAGAAGCCGATCAGGAAGAGCACCTGGTGGTAGTTCCAGCCGGCGACGAGCGGCACCTGCCGGAAGACCATGGAGACGACGGCGAGTTGGCAGCCGACCCGGAGCAGCAGGCCGCCGGCGCCGAGCAGGAAGTCCATCCGGTACTCGGTCAGCCGGCTGAGGCTGACCACGCTGAGGTGCCAGGTGAGCCGGGTGTAGCGCAGGGTGGTGGCGACCGGTGTCATCCGCCGAGCACCTCCAGCCGGCGTACGGCGGAGCGCCAGGCGAGGGCGGCGAGCCCGGTCAGGAGGGCGGCCCACGCGGCCTGGACGGCGAGGATGCCGGCCGCCCCGGCGGGTCCGGTGTAGTGCCCGAGCAGCAGGCGCAGCGGCCCGTCGACCATGCCCTGGAAGGGCAGCGCGTGGGCGACGGCGGCGAGCGGGCCCGGCATGAGGGCGAGCGGCACGACCTGGCCGGCGAAGAACGCGACGACGCCGTCCTTGATGATCCGCACGCCCCAGATGTTGGTGGTGACGAAGGCGGCCAGGCCGACCAGCAGGTTGACGGCGAAGCCGATGACCAGGGAGAGCGCGGCGGAGACGGCGAAGAGCACCGCGCCGGCCCAGGTGGGTGCGGTGAGGGGCAGCAGCAGCGCGTACAGGGCGACGACCGGTGCGGCGACGAGGGCGGCGTTGGCGAGCGAGACGGGCAGGCCGGTCGCGAGGCGGGTGAGCGGGTAGTGGACGGGCCGCAGGAGGGAGACGGCGATGTCGCCGCGTCGCACCTCCTCGGAGACCTCCTGGTCGACCCGGTTGGCCTGCAGCAGCGCCAGCATCTGGGCGAGCAGCACGTAGGTGGTGAGCTGCGGCAGGTCGTAGCCGCCGGGCAGGGCGCCGGTGCGGCCCGCGTACACGGCGCGCCACAGGAAGACCTGCAGGCCGACGGCGGTGGTGGCGGTGACGGCGTTGACGAGGAAGGTGGAGCGGTACTGCAGCAGGCCCTGCAGGCTGCCCGCGGCGAACGGCGTGTACCGGCGCAGGCCGGCGGCGGCGGTCACACCGGCACCCCCTCGGCTGCGGGGCGGCCGGTGTAGATGCGGCGCAGCACCGTCTCCAGGTCGGGTTCGGGGGCGACGCAGTCGACGAGGTCGAAGTGCTCCAGGAGGAAGCCCATCACCTGCCGGGCGGACCACCGGCCGACCGGGTAGTCGACGCGGATCCGTCCGCCGTCGGCGGCGCGGGCGGTGACGCCGGGGAGGCTGCTCTCGACGAGGGCGACGGCCTCGGCGGTGCCGGGGCCGTCCTGGTGCTCGAAGACGACCGCCCGGGTGTCGGCGGTGCGCAGCAGTTCGTGCATGCCGCCCTGGTGCACGACCTCGCCCCGGTTGACGACGAGCACCTGGTCGCAGATCGCGGTGATGTCGCCGATGTCGTGGCTGGTCAGCATGACGGTGGTGCCGAGTTCGGCGTTGACGTGGTTGACGAGTGCGCGGACGGCCTCCTTGAGCACGAGGTCGAGGCCGACGGTGGGTTCGTCGAGGAAGACCACCGCCGGGTCGTGCAGGAGGCTCGCGGCGACCTCGGCGCGCATCCGCTGGCCGAGGCTCAACTGCCGTACGGGGGTGGTGCCGAGGGCGTCGAGGTCGAGGAGCCGCCGGTAGAGCTCCATGTTGCGGTGGTACACCGTGTCGGGGATGTCGTAGATGCGGCGCAGGATGCGGAAGGAGTCGGCGACCGGGAGGTCCCACCAGAGCTGGCTTCGCTGGCCGAAGACCACGCCGATGTTGGCGGCGTTGCGCCGCCGCTCCCGGTAGGGTTCGAGGCCCGCGACGAGGCCGCGGCCCGAGGTGGGGCTCATGACGCCGGTCAGCATCTTGACGGTGGTGGACTTCCCGGCGCCGTTGGCGCCGATGTAGGCGGCCTTGACGCCGGCCGGGATCTCGAACGACACCCCGGAGACGGCGCGGACGATGCGGTGCTCGCGGCTGAGGAGCGTGCCGAGGCTGCCGAGCAGGCCCGGCCGGCGCTCGTACACCCTGAACTCCTTGACGAGGTTCTCGGCGACGATCATCGGGTGGCCTCCGTGACGCGTTCGATGGCCCGGCCGAGGAGGGTCACGCCTTCGTCCAGGAGGGCCCGGTCGATGGTGAACGGCGGTGCGAGCCGGATGATGTGGCCGCCGATGGAGGTCCGCAGGCCGAGGTCGAGGGCGGCGAGGTAGACCGCGCGGGCGATGTCGGGTGCGGGCTCGCGGGTCTCCCGGCTGCGGACGAACTCCAGTCCGTGGAGCAGGCCGAGCCCGCGGACGTCGCCCAGCACGTCGAAGCGGGCGTGGAGTTCGGCGAGCCGCTCGTCGAGCAGTTCGCCGAGGCTGCGGACGTTGTCGATCAGGGTGTCGCGGGCCACCACCTCCAGGGTGGCGCGGGCGGCGGCGATGCCCAGCGGGTTGTTGGCGTAGGTGGAGGCGGTGGAGCCGGCCCGGGCCGCGTCGGGGTGGCGCAGCACGTCGGACCGTCCGGCCAGCACGGCGAACGGGAAGCCGGAGGCCATGCCCTTGGAGAGGGCCACCAGGTCGGGTTCGAGGCCGAACTGCTCGACGGCCAGGAAGGTGCCGGTGCGTCCGCCACCGGTCAGCACCTCGTCGGCGACGAGGAGCACGCCGTTGTCGCGGCACGCGTCGCCGATCTGCTCCCAGTAGCCGGGTGGCGGCACGATGACGCCGGCGGCGCCGAGCACGGGCTCGAAGACGAGCGCGGAGACGTTCGGCTTCTCGGCGATGTGCTTGCGGACGAGCGTCGCGCAGCGCACCCCGCAGGAGGGGTGTTCGAGGTCGAGCGGGCAGCGGTAGCAGTACGGGGAGTAGCCGAGGATGCTGTTGCCGGCGTGCGCCTGGTTGCCGATGTCCCAGTGCACGAGCATGCGGGCGCCCTGGGTCTTGCCGTGGAAGCCGTGCCGCAGCGCCCCGATGCGGTTGCGGCCGGGTTCGGCGACGGCCTGCACGGCGCGCAGGGCGGCCTCGACGACCTCGGCGCCGGTGGAGAAGAAGCCGTAGGTGTCGAGCTGTTCGGGCAGCAGGCGGGCGAGGAGGTCGCAGAGTTCGGCGCGGCCCGCGGTCGAGAAGTCGTGGACGTTCCAGAGCCGGGCGGCCTGTTCGGTCAGGGCGGCGACGACCTCGGGGTGGCAGTGGCCGAGCGACTGGGTGAGGGTGCCGGCGGCGAGGTCGATGTACTGGTTGCCGTCGAGGTCGGTGAGGACGGCGCCGCGGCCCTCGGTGAAGACCCGGCGGCCGAGCGCGGACTCCTCCGAGGCGCCGGGGGCGAGGTGGGCGGTCTCCCGGGCCAGCAGGTCGAGCTGGCGGGGGCCGGTCACCGCGCGCCGCCCAGCGGGCCCATCTCGAAGACCAGCAGCTGGAGGTCGTCCTCCGTGTGGTTGGCGAGCGCGTGCTCGCCGTACGGGCGGTTGGTGACGACGTCGCCGGCGCGCACCTCGAACTCCTCGGCGTCCAGGGTCATCCGGCCGCGGCCGGTGAGGATCACGTACGTCTCCTGGTCGTCGGCGTGGCGGTGCAGGCCGATCGAGGTGTGCGGGGGGAGCACGACGAGGTCGATGAAGGCGATCCCGGCCGGGGCACCGTCGCGCCGGTAGGCGCGGTGGGCGTGGATCGTGCCGGCGCCGCCGTGGTCCGACGTCACCGCGCGGAGGAGTCCCTCGTGCAGGTTGGAGACCCTGCTGCGGGTCACACCCCGGGCGGGCGGCGGCGGTTCGGCGAGGCTCATCGGTGTGGCTCCTGTGGGGCGACGGCAGGCGGCGGGCGGACGGGCAGCGGACGGGCGGACGGGCGGTCCGGCAGCCTGCGGGGACGGCCGGGAGCGGGGACGGGGACGGGGGCGTGCGGGAACGGCCGGGAGCGGGAGGGGCCGGCCGTCAGCGGGCCACGGCGAGCGGCCCGGGCCGGACGGCGAGCGCGTCGAGCGCCTCCTCCAGGGCGGCGGGCGGCACGTCCTCCAGGTCGTCGACGAACACCGCCGAGCCGATCCCGTCGGGCACGACCAGGTGCAGGCGCCGTCCGCGGCGCTCCCAGGAGGCCCGCAGGGCACGGTCCATGAGCTCGGGTGTGCACGTGGCGGGGTCGTGGACGGGCAGGCCGAGGGCGGCGACGAGGCGGACGATCCGTTCGCACTCCTCGGCGCCGATCAGGCCGAGCACCCGGGCGAGTTCGGTGGAGATCGCCATGTCGATGGCGACGGACTCGCCGTGCGCGATCCGGTAGTCGCTGGCCGTCTCGACGACCGGTCCGAAGGTGTGTCCGAAGTCGACCAGGCGGGCCAGGTCGTGCTCGCGGAGGTTCGGGCGGAGCTCCTCCATCATGAGCGCCATGGAGGTGCGCAGCACGTAGTCCTCCAGGCCGCGTCCGCGGGCCGCGGCCGGCAGCCACGCGGGCTCCGGGGCGGGCTGCCGGAACACCTCCGGGTGCTCCTCCAGCGCACGGAAGAGGTCGGCGTCCCGGATGATCGCCATCTTGGCGATCTCGCCTAGGCCGCAACGGATCTGACGGTCCGGCAGGGTCCGGAGGAGGGCCGGGTCGTTGATCGAGGCGTGCGCGGGGTGGTAGGCGCCGAGCATGTTCTTGGTGCCGAGCGCGTTGACGCCGGTCTTGACGCCGACACCGACGTCGACCTGTCCCACCAGCGTGGTGTTGACCTTGACGTAGCGCACGCCCCGGCTGTAGATCGCCGCGGCGAACCCGACCAGGTCGCACGTGACACCGCCGCCGACGGCGATCATCACGCCGCGCCGGTCGAGACCGGCGGCCTTGGCGGCGGCGCAGATCTCCTCGACGGCGTCCATCGTCTTGTGGTCCTCACCGCCCCCGATCCGCACCACCCGCCAGCTGCCCGGGGCGAGGTGCGCGGCCAGGTACCGGCGCAGCCGCTCGCCGTACAGCCGGTCGACGGTCGGGCCGAGGAAGGCGACGGCCCTGCGCCCCTCGACGGCGCGCGCCAGCAGGGGGTTGTCGGGGTCGAGGACCCCGTCGGTGATGTCCACGCGATAGGAGATCCCGTCCGGCGAGGTGAGGGTGAATCCCCCCTCGTCGGACCTGACACCGTCTTCGGCGACTGTTGTCTGCGCCGTCACGACACTCCTCGGATCGGCCGGCTCGATGCCGGACTGACCGTCAACTGCGGTAACCGGGGCTGATTCAAACAGTCGATCGACCCCGACGGCAAGGATCTTCGGAAATTTGCTGCAAGTACTTGCAGGCATGCCGACCCGCTGCGACCATCAGGTTCATGACCGGTCCGTGTGCCTCCCGTCCGGGGCATTCACCGGTCTCCCCCACCGCGCGGACCACGCCCCGACCCCGCCTGACCAGCCGTTCCCGTACGGCGTTCCACGCGGTTCACGCTTCGGCGGCCCCACGGCCCGGACCGTCACGCCCGGTACCGCCGACCCGCGCGCCCGGCCGTCCGGGCGCCCGGACGGCCGGGCGCCACGGTGCGGCCGCCAAGGCCGGGGCACCGCCGTCCGGGTGGGCCGGACCGGGCACGGCCGCCCCCCACCCACCCACCGCCAGCCGAGGAGATCTCCCATGACCGCACCCACCACCACAGCCCCGGCCAGGGGTCGCACGCATCCGGGCTGGTGGCAGGAGGCCGTCATCTACCAGGTCTACCCGCGCAGTTTCGCGGACGCCGACGGCGACGGCTGCGGCGACCTCGCCGGCATCCGCAGCCGGCTCGGCTACCTGCGCGACCTCGGCGTCGACGCGCTCTGGATCTCGCCGTTCTACACCTCGCCGCAGGCCGACGGCGGCTACGACGTCGCCGACTACCGGGCCGTCGACCCGGTCTACGGCAGCGTCGCCGACGCCGACGGCCTCATCGCCGACGCGCACGCCCTCGGGCTGCGGGTCGTCGTCGACGTCGTCCCCAACCACTGCTCCGACCAGCACCCGTGGTTCCACCAGGCGCTGCGCGAGGGCCCGGGCTCACCACTGCGCGAGCGCTTCCACTTCCGGCCCGGCCGCGGCGCGGACGGCACCGAGCCGCCGAACGACTGGATCTCGCTCTTCGGCGGCCCCGCCTGGACCCGGACCACCGACCCCGACGGCACCCCCGGCGAGTGGTACCTGCACCTCTTCGCCCCGCAGCAGCCCGACCTCAACTGGGACTCCCCCGCCGTGCAGGACGAGTTCCGCTCGATCCTGCGGTTCTGGCTCGACCTCGGCGTGGACGGCTTCCGCGTCGACGTCGCCCACGGCCTGGTCAAGGCCCCCGGCCTGCCCGACCTCGGCCACTGCGAACAGCTCGCCCTGCTCGCCGAGAAGCGGGTGCCGTACTTCGACCAGGACGGCGTGCACGAGATCTACCGGTCCTGGCGCACCGTGCTGGAGGAGTACCCGGGCCAGCGGATCGCCGTCGCCGAGGCCTGGACGGACACCCTCGACCGCACCGCCCGCTACGTACGCCCCGGCGAGCTCCACCAGGCCTTCAACTTCAAGTTCCTGAACGCCTCCTGGGACGCCGACCAGTTGCGTGAGCTCGTCGCCCTCTCGCTCGACGCCATGCGGGCCGTCGACGCACCCACCACCTGGACGCTCTCCAACCACGACGTCGTCCGGCACGCCACCCGGTACGCCGACGGCGACCCCGCCCGCGGCGTCCGCCGGGCCCGCGCCGCCGCCCTGCTGATGCTCGCCCTGCCCGGCTCCGCCTACCTCTACCAGGGCGAGGAGCTCGGCCTCCCCGAGGTCACCGACCTGCCCGACGAGGTCCGGCAGGACCCGTCGTTCCTCCGCCCCGACGGCGGCAACGGGCTGCGCGACGGCTGCCGCGTGCCGCTGCCCTGGTCGGGCGCCGAGGCGCCGTACGGCTTCGGCCCGGTGCCGGGCGGCCCCGCCTGGCTGCCGCAGCCCGCCGCGTGGGCCGGGCTCAGCGTGGAGGCCCAGGCCGGTGACCCGCGCTCCGTGCTGGAGCTCTACCGCAGCGCCCTGCGCGTGCGGCGCAGCCACCCGGCGCTCGGCGCCGGCCGCGCGGTGGAGTGGCTCGACCTCGGCCCCGGCGTGCTCGCCTTCCGCCGCGAAAGCCCGGAGGGCGCGCTGATCTGCACCGTCAACACCGCCGGCCACCCGCTGCCGGTGGACGGCTCCGCGCTCGGCAGCCTGCTGCTGAGCTCCGCCGAGCCCCCGTCGTCCATCGCCGCCGGGAACGCCGGGAACGCCGCGGGCGGGGCCGGGATCCTGCTGCCGGCCGACAGCACCGCGTGGTGGCAGGCCCCCTGACCGGCGGGGGCGACCACGGCCGGGGCGACGGGCGCGCGGCGGGCGCGTGCCGGGCGGGCGCACGCCGTCGGCCCGACGCCCGGCACCCGGCCGGCCCGGCACCCCGGCCGGCCGGGCGCCTCAGCCCACCTCGGCGGTGATCGCGCGGACGAACCGGGCGAGCTCCGCCCGCGCGGCCGGGTCCGGCACGGCCTCCGGCAGCTCCCGGAGCGCGGCCTCGGCGTGCTCGCGGATCCGCTCCTCCAGCCACGCCCGGCCGCCGCACTCCTCGACGAGCGCGGCGGCCCGCCGCAGCTCGGCCGGGCCGGGCTCGGCGGTGTCGTCGTAGTACGCGGCGAGCTGGTCGCGGGCCGGCCCGGCGGACTGCAGGGCGAACGCCGCGAACGCCCGGGCCTTGCGCCGCCGGAGGTCGGCGAAGGCATCCTCCAGGTCGTCCCGCGAGGTGCCCCAGACCCCCTCCCAGTCGTCGAAGTAGGCCATCGCCATGCCCGCGTGGTAGCCGAACCGCTCGGCCGCCGCGACCGCGTCCTCCGACGCCCCGCGGACCACCGCACCGACCACGCAGACCCCGGCCGTGGGCATCGCGATGGTGCTCTCCAGCAGCCGCTGCGCCGCCGGCAGGCTCATCCGCGAGGAGCCCTCGCACTCCAGGTCGAGGATCTGCCCCGAGCAGCACTCGCGGACCGCGAACGCCGCCCGCCGGGCCAGCTCCCGCGCGGCCTCGCCCGGTTCGGCGGCGAGCAGCTCGAACGCCAGGCAGTGCAGGGCGACACCGACCTGGACGGCGGAGGGCACGCCGACCGCGTTCCACAGCGTCGGCCGGCCCTTGCGCACCATCTCGCGGTCGCCGATGTCGTCGTGCACGGTGCCCGCCGCGGAGAGCAGGGTGCCCGCGACGGCCGCCGTCCGCACGGCGTCCCAGGCCGCCCGGCTGCTGCCGGCGCAGAGCAGCGCGAGCAGGGCCGGGCGCCGCCGGAACCCGACGGGCACCGAGGGCCGTCCCTCGGCGTCGACCCACCCGAAGTGGTACTCCGCCATCCGGCGTACGGGCAGGCTCAGCCGTCCCACGGCCTCGCGCAGTGCGGGCTCCAGGTAGGCGGTCACGTCCTCGGCGGTCTGCTGCGCGGTGCGGTCGGTCTGCACGGGGCTCTCCCGGGGGGTCGGTATGCGGGACGGAGATCCGTCCCGCCCTGCCATGACCGCCCGGCGGTCCACCGCGCGCAACCCGGCGCCGCCCGCCGTGCACGGGCCACCGGGCCACCGGGCCACCGGGCCACCGGGCCACCGGGCCACCGGGCCACCGGGCCACCGGGCAGGATCGGCTACCCGGCGAGTGCGCGCAGCGCGCCGGGCCGGCGTCCGGCCAGCCGGTCGAGCGCGGCGGCGGTCCGGTCGTCGGCGGGGAGGTGGACGACGAGCCGCAGGCCGTCGTCGGCGGGCAGGTCGAGGATCTCGTAGGCGAGCCGGAGCGTTCCTTCGTCCGGGTGGAGCAGCCGCTCGACCCCGGTGGTGCGCGGCAGGCCGGGCACCTCGGCAAGGCGCCGGGTGAAGGCGGCGCCGGCGGCGAGGGCGAGTTCCTCGGCGAGCGCGGCGATGTGGCGGTCGGACCGGCCGGGGCCCTGCTTGAGCGCCGCGACCTGCTGGTCGGCGACGCACTCCCAGTCGGGGAGGGCGGTGCGGGCGCGGCCGTCGGTGAAGACGAAACGGGCGAGGTTCGGCGGGGTGCCGTCCAGGAGGCCCACCGGTCCGACGAGGCGCCGGTAGCCCTCCGTGCAGGCGACGACGTCCGAGAACCGGTTGAGCAGCACGGCGGGGGCCGGCTCCAGGCGGTCGAGCAGGGCCTGCACGGTGGGCCGCACGGTGGCGGTGGGCCCGGCCCCGCCGGTGCAGGTGAAGCCGCCGTCGGCCGCCTTGGTGAGACGGTGCAGGTGGACGCGTTCGGCGGTGGTGAGGCGGAGGGCCTCGGCGAGCGCGGCGAGCACCGGGGCGGAGGGCCGGCGGTCGCGGCCCTGCTCCAACCGGGTCACGTACTCGACGCTGACGCCGGAGAGGGCGGCGAGTTCGGCCCGGCGCAGGCCGGGGGTACGGCGGCGGGGGCCGGTGGGCAGGCCCGCCTCGGCGGGGGTGACGGCCTCCCGGCGGCTGCGCAGGAAGAGTCCGAGCTCGTTGTCGCTCACCGGTCGAACGTAACAGCCGACCGCCGCCCGGGTCGTGGCCCTGCCACTACCAGTCCCGGCCCGGTCTCCCTGCGGGCGCAACGGACCGGCAGGTTGGTGGTGCGGGCTCCGGCGGATGCCGTCCGCGCCCCGCCCGCCATCTCCGTCCCCACTCGCCAGGGAGCCTTCCCGTGCCAGACACCCCTCTGCAGCTCCTCGTCGTCACCGGCAGCGTCCGGGAGGGCCGGTTCGGCCCCACGGTCACCCGCTGGTTCGCCGAACAGGCCGCGCTGGACAGCCGGTTCACCGTCGACACCGTCGACCTCGCGGACGTGGAGCTGCCGCTCGCCCTGCCCGCGGTCCCGCCCGCGCTCCGGCCGGACCTGCCGCGGCCCACCGGAATGGCCGCGCTGACCGACCGCCTCGACGCCGCCGACGCGGTCGTGGTGGTCACGCCCGACTACAACCGGAGCTTCCCCGCCGCCCTGAAGGCCGCGATCGACTGGCACTACACCCAGTGGCAGGCGAAGCCGGTCGGCTTCGTCGGCTACAGCGGCGCGAGCGGCGGCCTGTTGGCGATCGAGCAGCTGCGGCAGGTCTTCAACGAGCTGCACGCGCACACGGTGCGCGCGTACGTCTCGTTCCCCCGTTACTACGAACTCTTCGGGCCGGACGGCACGTTGAAGGATCCCTCGGGGCCGGCCGGCGCGGCACGGCTGATGCTGGACGGCCTGCACTGGTGGGGCGAGGCACTGCACGAGGCCCGACGGGCGCGGCCGTACCCGGCCTGACCGCGGCCCGGCCGGGCCAACCGCACACCGGCGGTCGGGCGGCGCGCCTCGGCGCGGCACGCGGTCGGCGGGTGCGGCCCCGGAGGGGACATCGGTGGAACACTGCGGAGCGGTCGTCCTCCACGGCCGCAGGTCGTCCGCCCCCGCCCTCGGGGGTCCGGGGCGGCTCCGCGGCCACCCGGTTGGACGGCACCCGCCGGATTCGTCTACATTCCTGTAGACATAAACGGCGGGCCGACGCCGACTCCCCGGGGACCACCGCACCAGGCCCGTCCGCCGCGTGCCCGCATGCCCGCCGGACGGCGGGCGCCGGGTGTGCGCGGCATCCCTCGGACCATGGGTAGGCGCACGTGAGCGTGATCACCGTCGGGCAGGCCGTCGTCCTGGGCGTGGTCGAGGGGGTGACGGAGTTCCTGCCCATCTCCTCCACCGGCCACCTGAAGATCACCGAGGGCCTGATGGGCATCCCGGTCGACGACACCTCGGTCATCGGCTTCACCGCCGTCATCCAGGTCGGCGCGATCGCCGCCGTGCTCCTCTACTTCCGCAAGGACATCGCACGGATCGTCACCGCCTGGGGCCGCGGCCTGGCCGACCGCGAGGAGCGGTACCACCACGACTACAAGTTCGGCTGGTGGGTCATCTACGCCACCATCCCGATCGTCGTGGTCGGCCTCGCGGCCAAGCCGCTGATCGACGGCCCGCTCGCCTCGCTCTGGGTGGTCGCGGGCTCCCTCATCGCCGGCAGCGCGGTCATGTGGGCCGCCGACCAGATGGGCCGCCACAAGCGGGGGGAGGACGACACCGGCTTCAAGGACACGATGATCGTCGGCTCCGCCCAGATCCTCGCCCTGCTCTTCCCCGGCTTCTCCCGCTCGGGCGCCACGATGTCGGCCGGCCTGATGCTCGACCTCGACCGGGTCGCCGCGACCCGGCTGTCGTTCTTCCTCGGCATCCCCGCCCTCACCGGCGCCGGCCTGTACGAGCTCAAGGACGCCCTCGGCTCCGGCATCGACCCGCTGCCCCTCGTCGTCGGCACCGCCGTCTCCTTCGGCGTCGCGTACGCGTCGATCGCCTGGCTGCTGAAGTACGTGGCGAAGCACTCGTTCAACGCGTTCGTCGTCTACCGCGTCGTCATCGGGCTGCTGCTCCTCGGCCTCCTCGGCACCGGCACCGTCAGCGCCTGACGCCGCCGTCCGCGCCCCCGGCACCGGCACCGGACCCCGCCACCGGACCGGCCCCGGCACCCCGCCGGGGCCGAAAACCGGTGGACCCCGCTGACATGATCAGTGGCACGGCGGCGTTCACGGCCGCCGGGCGGCGCCCCGCGGCACGGCAGCGCGGCGGCAGGCGCGGCATCGGGCGACGGAGCGAGGGGTCGATGGGTTTCATGCTGGAGGGGCCGGTGCTGGAGGGCGGGCTGGTGCGTCTCGAACCCCTGCACCGGCGCCACGCCGCGGAGCTGGCCGCCGCCTCGGAGGAGGACCGGAGCACGTACGGCTTCACCTGGGTGCCGACGGCGGCCGAGGTCGGGCCGTACATCGAGGCGCAGCTCGCCCGCGCCGCGACGGGCAGGCTCGCCCCGTACGCGCAGATCGACCTCGCCTCCGGGCGGGCCGTCGGGGCGACCTCCTACTGGGAGCCGCGGCTTCGGCCGGAGACGGACGAGCTGTACGCGGTCGAGGTGGGCTTCACCTGGCTCGCGCGCTCGGCGCAGGGCACGGGGCTGAACACCGAATCCAAGTACCTGCTGTTCCGCCACGCCTTCGAGAACTGGGGCGTGGCCCGGGTCGACCTGAAGACGGACGCCCGCAACGCCCGGTCGCGGGCCGCGATCGCCGGGGTGGGGGCGCAGTTCGAGGGAGTGCTCCGCAACTGGTCCCGCTCCTGGGCGCCCGGCGAGGACGGGCTGCTGCGCGACGCCGCGATCTTCTCGATCATCGCCGGGGAGTGGCCCGAACGACGGGCCGCACTGGAGGAGCGGATCGCCGCCCGCCGGGCGACGCCCAGCAGGTAGCGGGTAGCGGGTGGCCGACGGCTGCCGGGCGTCAGCCGTACCAGGACGCCTCCGTCGGCCGGGCGTGGCGGGGAATCTCCCGCTCCGGCAGCGGCAGCTCGGTGCCGTCGACGACCAGCACGCAGACCGGCACGCCGTCCTGCCCGCCGGCCAGGTCGACCCGCACCTCGGCGGGCCGCGGCGGGTACGTCGGCAGCGTCGTCGCCAGCACCATCTGCTCCACGTGGTGGTCGTGCGCGCGTTCGAGGCCGACCTCCTTGCCGTCGACGAGCAGTTCCACCTCCGGGTGCCGGCCCAGGCGTACGCCGACGGTCACGGAGCAGACCTCGTACTCGCGGTGGAAGTGGTACGCACGGCCCATGACCGCCTCCTCGTTCGCGCGACCGGTGCCCTCCATCGTGGCACCGGGCGGGGTCGGCGGCAGATCGGGCGGCGACGGCCGGGCCCTGCCCGGCCCCGGCCTACGCGCGCTGCGCGCCGTCGGTGAAGGCGTCGGTGAAGGCGTCGGTGAAGGCGTCGGTGACAGCGTCCGTGGCGGCGTCCGTGACAGCGTCGGGCAGGACGTCGGGCAGCGGGTCGAGCAGGGAGTCGAGCAGGGAGCCGACGAAGCGGCCGCGCGGCTCGGGCCGGTCGGAGAACCACGCGCCGAGGCGGTGGTCGGCCCCGGTCTGGAGGAGCCGGGCGAACCGGGCGCGGCCGCTCCCGAGAGCGGCGGCGACGGCGTCGGTGACGGCCTCGGGGACGACGGCGTCGGTCTCCGGCACGGCGAGCACCGCACGGCTCCGCACGGAGCGGAACACGTCGAACGCCGGGGAGCTGCGCCAGCTGCCGGAGGCACGGATGATCCGGGTGAAGTCGGGCCCGAAGGGCACGGACCAGGCGTCGGCCGCGTAGACGGCGGGCGCGCACAGGCCGAGGGCGGCGACCCGGGTGCCGTGGTGGGCTGCGAGGTCGGCGACGGTCTGACCGCTCATGCTGAAGCCGACCAGCACCAGCCGGTGGCCGCCGGGCACGTGCCGGTCGATGACGGCGCGGGCCTGGTCGAAGCGCCGCTGCAGGCTCTGGCCCGGCAACCGGCCGGTGCTGTCGCCGTGGCCGGCGAAGTCGAAGGTGAGGGCGTGGACGCCGCGGGCGGCGAAGTCGGCCATCATGCCCGCGAGCGGCGCCCGGTCGGCGGTGCCCGCGCCGTGCAGCAGCACCGCGGTCAGGGCGGGCCCGGCGGCCGCGGCCCGCGCCGCCGGGGCGGCGGCGGAGCAGCCGAGCTCCTCGGACCCGACCCGGGGGCGGAAGTGCCGGAGCGGCACGCCGGGGGCCCCGGTCACGCGGCCTCGGCCTCCTTGCGGCCGGCGGTGCCGGTCGGCGCGGTCCGCGGGCGCGGGGACGCCAGGATCCCGGCGGCGCACACCGCGGCGGCGCAGCACGCCACGGGCAGGAGGAGCGCGAGGTTGAGCGGGACGAGCCGGGTCAGCGGCCCGATGACGGCCGGGCCGGCGAGCATGCCCAGGTAGCCGAGGCCGGCGACCCGGGAGACGTTGGATCCGGCGGCGTCCGGGTCGAGGTGTCCGGCGGCGCTGAACAGCTGGGGGATGCAGCCGGAGAGTCCGATGCCGAAGACGACCCAGCCGGCCAGGGCGAGCGGGACGCTCGTGGAGAGCGCCGCCGTGGTGAGTCCGGCCGCGGCGACGGCGGAGCCGTACCGGAGCACGGCGGCCGCCCCGATGCGGGCGGTGACGCGGTCGGCGAGCAGCCGGCCGACGGTCATGGCGGTCGCGTAGGCGCCGTAGGCGAGGGCCGCGGTGGCGGAGGGCGCGCCGAGGACGTCCTGGAGGTGGAGCACGCTCCAGTCGTTGGCGACGCCTTCGCAGAGCATCAGCAGGAAGGCCAGCGCGGCCAGCAGCCAGATCCGGGCGGGGGTCCGGCGGCGGCCGGCGGGACGGTCCGTACCGGCGGCTGCCGCGTCGGTGTCCACCGCGTCCAGCGCGTCGGCCGCGTCGGCTGCGTCGGCTGCGGGCCCGGGCTCGGGCCGCAGGAGGGCGGGGGCCGCGGCGGCGGAGGCTGCGAGGCAGAGCACCGCCGTCACGGTGAGGGTCGCGGCCGGGCTCCATCCCGAGGCCAGGGTGCGGGCGCCGGCCAGTGCGGCGAGGACGCCGCCGATGGAGAAGGTGGCGTGGAAGGCCGACATGACGGGCCGTCCGTAGCCGCGTTCCACCTGTACGGCGTGGGCGTTCATGCTGACGTCGAGGAAGCCGTTGCCGACGCCGAGGGCGAACAGCGCCGCGCCGAGCGTCCAGGCGTCGCCGGCGAGGCCGGGCAGCAGGACGGCGGCGCTGCAGAGGGCCGCGCTGAGCGGGACGACGGTGCGGACCCCGAGGCGGTCGGTCAGCGGTCCGGCGATCTGCATGCCGGCGAAGGCGCCGGCCCCGAGCAGCAGCAGGAGCTGGCCCAGGACGGCGTGGCCGATCCCCGCGCGGTGCTCGATCGCCGGGATGTGGACGACCCACATGCCGAGGACGAAGCCGTTCAGCGTGAAGTAGGCGAACGTCGCGAGGCGGGCGTCGCGCAGGTGTCTCTCCATGCCGCACAACGTATCGAACATTTTCTGTGTTCGTAACCTTGCGATCCGAACATCACAGGTGTTTGATGTGCGGTATGGGGAGTGCAGAACGACTGCGAACGATCACCGAGGCCGTACGCGCGGCCGGCACCGTCGGCGTGGCCGACCTCGCCGAACTCACCGGGGCGTCGGAGATGACCATCCGCCGCGACCTGGAGGCGCTGGCCGCCCAGGGCGTGCTGGAGCGCTACCGCGGCGGGGCGCGCAGTCTGCTGCTGCGCGGCGAGGAGCCGCCGTTCGCCCTGCGCACGCAGAACGGCGTGGAGGCCAAGCGCCGCATCGCCGCCGAGGTCGCCGCACTGATCGGCGACGGCGAGTCGGTGGTCCTCGACAGCGGCACCACCTGCCTGGAGGTCGCCCGTGCGTTCGAGCACCGGCGCCTCACCGTGATGCCGCTGTCGCTGCACGCCGTGAACGCGCTCACCGCGGCGCCACAGGTCTCCCTGCTCGTGCCCGGCGGCCGCCCGCGGCCGGGGGAGCTCGCCCTCACCGGGCCGCTGGCGGAGCAGTCGATCGCCTCCCTGCGCTTCGACACCGCCGTCATCGGCTGCTGCGGCCTGAACGCCGCGCACGGGCTCACCGCCTACGACCTGGAGGAGGCCACCCTCAAGCGCGCCGCCATCGCCTCGGCCCGCCGGGTGATCGCCGTCGCGGACGGCGCGAAGCTCCACCGCACCGCCCTCGCCCTGGTGGCACCCGCCGCCGCCCTCCACGTCGTCGTCACCGACGAGGACGCCCCCCGGGAGGAGACGGACGCCCTCGCGGCGGCCGGCGTCACCGTCCACCGGGCCTGACCACGGCCCGCGTCCGCCCACGAGCCCCTCGGCCCGTCCGTCCGCCCGCCCGCCGGTCCGCCCGCCGGTCCGCCCGCCGGTCCGCTCGCGGCGTTCGCCGGAGTGCGGAGCCCGCGTGCGGCGCGGTCAGCGCAGGCTGCGCAGGAACTCCCGGTTGAGGCTGCCGATCGCCGACAGCGGGATGCCCTTCGGGCAGGCGGTGGCGCACTCCCCCGTGTTGGTGCAGCCGCCGAAGTCCTCGGCGTCCATGGCGGCGACCATGCCGCGCACCCGGCTGCCGCGTTCGGGCGCACCCTGCGGCAGCACGTTGAGGTGCACGACCTTGGCCGCGGTGAAGAGCATCGCCGAGCCGTTCGGGCAGGCCGCGACGCACGCGCCGCAGCCGATGCACGCGGCATGCTCGAAGGCGGTGTCCGCAGCCTCCTTGGGAACGGGCGTGGCGTGCGCCTCGGGCGCGCTGCCGGTCGGGGCGGTGACGTAGCCGCCCGCGCCGATCACCCGGTCCAGGGCCGAGCGGTCCACGACCAGGTCGCGGACGACCGGGAAGGCCGCGGCCCGCCACGGCTCGACGTCGACCGTCTCGCCGTCGCGGAAGTGCCGCATGTGCAACTGGCAGGTGGTGGTGGGCTGGGGGCCGTGCGCCCGGCCGTTGATGACCATGCCGCAGGCCCCGCAGATGCCCTCGCGGCAGTCGTGGTCGAAGGCCACCGGTTCCTCGCCGCGCAGGATGAGTTCCTCGTTGAGCGTGTCCAGCATCTCCAGGAACGACATGTCCGGGCTGATGTCGCGGACGTCGTACGCGGCGAAGCCGCCGGGTGCGTCCGGGCCGGCCTGGCGCCAGACCCGCAGGGTGAGGTTCATGCGTAGCTCCGCTGGGTGGGGTGGACGTGCTCGAAGTCGAGCCGCTCGCGGTGCAGGACGGGCGCCGCTCCGGTGCCGGTGAACTCCCAGGCCGCCGCGTAGGAGAAGGCCTCGTCGTCGCGGAGCGCCTCGCCCTGCTCCGTGCGGCTCTCCTCGCGGAAGTGGCCACCGCAGGATTCGGTGCGGTGCAGCGCGTCGAGGCACATGAGCTCGGCGAGTTCGAAGTAGTCGGCGACCCGGTTCGCCTTCTCCAGCGACTGGTTGAACGCGTCGCCGGTACCGGGCACCATCACCCGCCGCCAGAACTCCGCCCGCAGTTCGGGGATCCGCGCGAGGGCGCGGCGCAGCCCGGCGTCGGTGCGCGCCATCCCGCAGTCGTTCCAGAGCAGTTCGCCGAGCTCGCGGTGGAAGGACTCGGGGGTGCGGTCGCCGCGCACGGCGAGCAGCCGGGAGATCCGGCCGGTGACGGCGCGCTCGGCCTCGACCACGGCCGGGTGGTCGGGGGCGACCGGCTCCGTGCGCTGCCGGGCGAGATGGTCGTTGACGGCGGGCGGCAGCACGAAGTACCCGTCCGCGAGGCCCTGCATGAGGGCGCTGGCGCCGAGCCGGTTGGCGCCGTGGTCGGAGAAGTTGGCCTCGCCGATCGCGAACAGGCCCGGGATCGTGGTCTGCAGGTCGTAGTCGACCCAGAGTCCGCCCATCGTGTAGTGCACGGCCGGGTAGATCCGCATCGGCACCCGGTACGGGTCCTCGGCGGTGATCCGCTCGTACATCTCGAAGAGGTTGCCGTACCGGGCGGAGACCGCGTCGCGGCCGAGCCGGGCGATCGCGTCGGCGAAGTCGAGGTAGACGCCCTGGCCGCCGGGGCCGACGCCGCGGCCCTCGTCGCAGACGGCCTTGGCGGCGCGGGAGGCGATGTCGCGGGGCACCAGGTTGCCGAACGACGGGTAGACGCGCTCCAGGTAGTAGTCGCGCTCGTCCTCGGGGATGTCGGCGGGCGGCCGGGTGTCGCCGGCGGCCTTCGGCACCCAGATGCGGCCGTCGTTGCGGAGCGACTCGCTCATCAGCGTCAGCTTCGCCTGGTGGTCGCCGGAGCGCGGGATGCACGTCGGGTGGATCTGGGTGAAGCAGGGGTTGGCGAACCACGCGCCGCGCCGGTGGGCCCGCCAGATCGCGGTGGCGTTGGAGTTCTTGGCGTTGGTGGAGAGGTGGAAGACGTTGCCGTAGCCGCCGGTGGCGAGGACGACGGCGTCGGCGAGGTGGGTGGAGACCGCACCGGTGACGAGGTCGCGGGCGACGATGCCGCGGGCGAGGCCGTCGACGACCACGAGGTCGAGCATCTCCGTGCGCGGGTGCATCTCGACGGCGCCGGCGGCGATCTGCCGCGACAGTGCCTGGTAGGCGCCGAGCAGGAGTTGCTGGCCGGTCTGGCCGCGTGCGTAGAAGGTGCGCTGCACCTGCACGCCGCCGAACGAGCGGGTGTCGAGCAGTCCGCCGTACTCGCGGGCGAACGGCACGCCCTGCGCCACGCACTGGTCGATGATCTCGACCGAGATCTGGGCGAGGCGGTGCACGTTGGACTCACGGGCGCGGAAGTCGCCGCCCTTGACGGTGTCGTAGAAGAGCCGGCGCACGCTGTCGCCGTCGTTGCGGTAGTTCTTGGCCGCGTTGATGCCGCCCTGCGCGGCGATGGAGTGCGCCCGGCGGGGGGAGTCCTGGAAGCAGAACTGCACGACGCGGTAGCCCTGTTCGGCGAGGGTGGCGCCGGCGGAGGCGCCGGCCAGACCGGTGCCGACGACGATCACCGTGTTCCGGCGCCGGTTGGCCGGGTTGACCAGCTTGGCCTCGAACCGCCGCTGGTCCCAGCGCTGTTCGATCGGCCCGGCGGGCGCCCTGGTGTCGGCGACGGGCTCGCCGACGGTGTGGTCGAGGTAGGAGGTCACTGCACCGCTCCGATCATCACGGCGACCGGCACGGCGAGGAAGCCGGCGGTCAGCACCAGCGCGAGCCCGTTGGCCGTCGCCTTCAGCACCCGGTCGCGCCGCGGGTTGTTGAGCCCCAGGGTCTGGGCGGCGCTCCAGAATCCGTGCCGTACGTGCAGGCCGAGGGCGAGCATCGCGACGATGTAGATCCCGCCGCCGTACCAGGTGGAGAAGGACGCCACGATGTTCTGGTAGGGGTGGCCCTCCTCGGCCCGCGGGTTCACCGTGAGCGTGGTGAGGTCGAGGATGTGCCAGACGAGGAAGAGCGCGAGGATCACGCCGCCCCAGCGCATCGTGCGGGTCGCGTAGCTCGAACGCGCCCTCCGGCGGGCGTACTTCTGCGGCCGTGCCGCCAGGTCGCGGCGGCTCAGCTGGTACGCGGCGACGCCGTGCGCCAGCACCGAGGCCAGCAGGACCACGCGGGCGATCCACAGGAACCAGGCGTGGCCGAGGAACGGCTGCCCGACGGTGCGCAGCCACGCCGCGTAGCCGTTGATGTCGTCGGGCCCGAAGAAGACCTTCAGGTTTCCGAGCATGTGGGCCACCAGGTAGAGCAGCATCACGGCACCACTGGCGGCCATCACCGCCTTCTTGCCGATCGTCGATCCCCACAGCGCCGCCACCGCGGGCTGCCGCCGATCCGTTCCACGCGCCAGAGCCATGACGACCACGGTAGGAAGCGGCCGGGGGTGACGTCCAAGACATGGTGGGGCTCGTCACGATAGGGAGGGACTATCGTGCGGCGCCTACGATGGCGCCATGCAGCTCCAGCAGCTCCGCTACTTCGCCGCCGTCGCGGACCTCCGCAACTTCACCCGCGCCGCCGAGCGGCTGCACGTCGCCCAGCCGTCGCTGTCGCAGCAGATCCGTTCCCTGGAGCGGGAGCTGGGCGGTGAGCTGTTCCACCGCACCCGCGGCAACATCGCCCTCACCGACGCGGGCGAGGCGCTGCTGCCGCTCGCCCGGCGCATCCTCGCCGACACCGACAGCGCCCGCCTCGCCGTGCAGGAGACCGTCCAGCTGAGGCGCGGCCGGGTGCGGCTCGGTGCCCCGCCCAGCCTGTGCACCAGTCTCGTGCCGGACGTGCTCGGCGCGTTCCGCAGCCGGCACCCCGCGGTGGACCTCCTCGTCCGCGAGGGCGGCTCCGGCGACCTCACCGCCGCCCTCACCGCGGGCGAGCTCGACCTCGCCCTGCTCATCGACCCGGCGAGCGGCGAGGCACCGGCCGGCCTCACCGTCACCCCGCTGCTCCACGAGGACCTGGTGCTCGTCAGCGCGGCGCCGCTGCCCGAGGGCCGCATGCCGGTGGCCGCCCTGCGCGACCGGCCGCTGGTGATGTTCCGCGAGGGGTACGCGCTGCGCGACAGCACCCTCGCCGCCTGCCGCGCGGAGGGTTTCGAGCCCCGCTTCGCCGTCGAGGGGGGCGAGATGGACGCGGTGCTCGGCTTCGTCCGGGCGGGTCTGGGGGCCGCGGTCGTTCCGGCGATGGTCGCCGCCCGGTCCGGCCTCGCGGCGGTCCGGTTCGGCGGAGCCGGACTCGGCCGCACCGTCTCGCTCGCCCACGGGCGCGACATCCCGCTGGGCCGGGCGGCGGACCGGATGCGCGCGACCGTGCTCGACCGGGTCGCGGCCCTGGCCCAGGGCGGCGCGCTGCCGGACGGTACCCGGCTGCTCACCCCCGGCCACCAGGGGTGTTAGACCGTGCGTACACGGGCAGCACAGAGGGAGGGGGCCACTGCGGACACGCGCGGAGGTGGGACGGTGGACGGGCCCTCACTCTCGTGGCACGAACTCAAGCTGCTCCAGGAGATCGAGCGGGAGCTGCGTACGGACACGGCGCTGGACCGCCGGCTCAGCACCATGCGCACCGGCCGGTTCGCCTCGACGTACCACTCGCTCGTCCGGGGACCGGTCGCCCCGGTCGTCCTGCTGCTGGTGGGCTCCTTCGGCCTGCTGGCCCTGGGCGCGACCGTACCGGCCGCCGCCGCGTGGACGGTCTTCGGCGCGGTCTGGCTGGCCGCCGCGATCGAGGTCGTGCTCGGCGTCCGGCGGCTCGCCGCACGCCACCGCCGCCACCCGGAGCCGCCGGGGGCGTGACCGCACACGGGCCGGGCGGACCGCGCGGGCCCACAGGTGCCAGGACAGGCGCACGGGCGGACAGGACCGGCAGGGTGAGGGCCGCTGCTCGACGCCGCGCTGACGGAGCCTCCGCCGGGCCGTCCGCGGAGGGGCAGCGGGCGCAGTGGAAGGCGTTCCGCACCGAGGTCGCCGAGCACGTGCGCCGCAACGTGGCGGAGACCGCCTCGGCGGCCGCCCGGCACGCCGTGCCGCTGTTCGACGCCGCGCTGACGGAGCGGGTGCGGCGCATCGACCGGGTGGCGGGCCGCACGGTCCCGGCGGAGGAGGCGACCGCCCTCGCCCGGGATCTGTACGCCACCGCCTCGCGCCGCCAGGCCGCCGCCGAGGCGGACTCCCGTACGGCCGACTGGCAGGCGTTCGAACCGGCCGCACTGCGGCTCACCGCCAAGCTGCGCAGCGGGCTGGACACCGTGCGGCGGCGGATCTCCGTCAACCTGACCCTGCCCAGGGACGAGGCGGCGAAGGTCGACGCGGAGATCCGCCGGCTGCTCACGGAGACGCAGGACGCGCTGGCCGCCGCGGCCGGGCCGGGATTCCACCGGCTCGGCACCGACCTGCTGGGCGTCACCGCGGAGGCCCTCACCGCGTACGACGCCCGCCTCCCCACCGGAACGGCACAGGCTCCGGACGCCCCCGTGGAGGCCGGCCCGCTCGCGGTCGGTTCGTATTCGTACCAGAGCGCGGGTGACATCTTCAACGAGATCGGGGAGGACGGCGTCTCCGGCTTCCTCGTCGCCCTGCTGCCCACCACGTGGGGCGGGCTGATCGGGTTCCACTACCTCGGCGGCGGCCACCTCGGACACACCCTGCGACTGCTGCGGGCGACCCGCAAGGAGATCGAGGCCAACCTCGCGCCGGCCGCCGACACCGGCTGCGCACCGACCTGGCTGGCCGCCCGCCGGTCGATGGCCGCCGGCGCCGGGACCGAGGTGCGGCGGCTGCTCTCCGCACGCGCCGTCGTCGCCGCGGCACCGCCCGCCGACGCCTCGGCACGGCTGGCCGCCGAGCGCCGCGGCATCGAGGCGGCCCGCCGCGACCTCGCGGCGCAGCGGGACCGCCTCGACGCCCCCGGCCGTCAGTAGTCGACGGAGAGGTCACCGCCCCACGAGGAGAGGTCGGTCACGGTGCCGTCCTCGATCGTCCGGGTCTCCTCGTGGTGCACCTCTCCGGTGACGGAGACGCCGCCGTCGCCGCCGGTCCCGTCCCACGCGTCCGGGTAGTCGAGGGTCACCCCGCCGCCCACCTCCTCCCGGTCGGTGCTGCTGCCGCCCCCGACGGTGTGCGTCTCCTCGACGTACGCCTCGCCGGACAGCGAGAGACCGTCCGGCCGGGCCGCCTCCCCGCCTTCCCCGCCGCCCGACTCCGGCTGGTAGTCGTCCCAGTTCTCCGACCCTGCCATGGCACACCCCTCCCGACGTACGGAACCGTGGGCACCGGCCTACCCCTCCGGCGCGTCCGGTACGCCGCGGGCCGTCCGGGCGGGACCGACACCCCCGGACGGGGTAGACCCCCAGGGAGAGTTCCCGACCCGGAGGACCGCCCCGTGCACCCTGGCGACTGGCTGCTGACCCCCGACGAACGCGGCAACCCCGCGACCGGGATCGACGACGGCCGCCCCGGCGGCAGGGCGTGGTCCGACGGCAACCTCGTACGGCCGCTGGTGCACGGCGCCGCGTACTTCGCCGAGCTCCTGGCCGCGGTACGGCGGCTGCGCGCGGGCGACCTGCTGCTGTTCACCGACTGGCGCGGCGACCCGGACGAACGGCTCGCCGGCCAGGGCACCGAGGTCGGGGACGTGTTCGCGGCCGCCGCGGCACGGGGCGTCACCGTCAAGGGACTGGTGTGGCGCTCCCACCTGGACCGCCTGCAGTTCAGCGAACGCGAGAACCGCCACCTCGGCGAGGAGATCGAGGAGGCGGGCGGCGAGTGCCTGCTCGACATGCGGGTGCGCCCCGGCGGCGCGCACCACCAGAAGTTCGTCGTGCTGCGCCACCCCGGCCGCCCCGAGCAGGACGTCGCGTTCGTCGGCGGCATCGACCTCTGCCACGGCCGGCGCGACGACGCCCGCCATCAGGGCGACCCGCAGGGCCGGCCGATCGCGGACGCCTACGGCCCGCACCCGCCCTGGCACGACGTGCAGCTCGCCGTCCGCGGCCCGGCGGTGGGCGTCCTCGACGCCTGCTTCCGGGAACGCTGGGACGACCCCGCCCCGCTGAGCCGCAGCCCGCTCACCCGGCTGCGCAGCCTCGTCCACCGCGAGGACACCGCGGCCGGCACCCTGCCGCCCCGGCTGCCCGACCCCCCGGCCTGCGGCCCGCACGCCGTGCAGGTCCTGCGCACCTACCCGAACCGGCTGCTGCGCGGCTTCCCCTTCGCGCCGGACGGCGAGCGCAGCATCGCCCGCAGCTACCTCAAGGCCCTGTCGCGCGCCCGCGCCCTCGTCCACCTGGAGGACCAGTACCTGTGGTCGCCGGAGGTGGTCTCCTGCTACGCCCGCGCCCTGGCCGACTCCCCGGGGCTGCGCCTCGTCGCGGTGATCCCCTCGGTGCCCGAGCAGGACGGCCGGCTGACCCTCCCGATGAACCTGATCGGCCGGATCACCGCCCTGGAGGAGCTGCGCCGGGCCGGCGGCGACCGGGTCGCGGTGTACGGCGTCGAGAACCACGCCGGCACCCCGGTGTACGTGCACGCCAAGGTCTGCGTCGTCGACGACGTGTGGGCCTCGGTCGGCTCCGACAACATCAACCTGCGGTCGTGGACGCACGACTCGGAGCTCAACTGCGCCGTCCTGGACGGCACGCCGGACGGCCGGACGCCCGCCGACCCGGGCGGCCTCGGCGACGGGGCCCGCCGGTTCCCCCGGGAGCTCCGGCTGCGGCTCGCCCGCGAACACCTCGACGCGGGCGAGGACGCCGCGACCACGGCGGTGCTGTGCGATCCGGCGGGCGCGTTCCGGGCGTTCGCCGACTCGGCGGCCGCACTCGACGCCTGGCACGAGGGCGGGCGGCGCGGACCGCGGCCGCCGGGCCGCCTGCGCGCCTACCGCCCGCCGGAGCTGTCGCGGACGGCCACCACGCTCGCCCGGCCGCTCAACCGGCTGGTGGCCGACCCCGACGGGCGGCCCCGACGGCTGCGGCGCCGCCGCACGTTCTGACCGCCGCCCCGCCCGGGATGATCCGGCTGCCTCAGGCGTGCGCCGCCGCGCACTCCGGGTGGCCCCAGCCCGCGCCGACCTTGGTGATCGTGTCGCCCTTCGCGTACGGGCGGGCGCACGGGCACGTGCCGGGGAACCGCGCCGCCAGCGTGCGGGATCGACCCGCCCCGCCGGTCGCGGTGCCCGTGCGGGCGCCGCCCGACGCCGCCGGGCGGCGGGCGCCGCGGGCCTTCGGCGCCGCGACCGGGTCCGGCACCGGCAGGTCGGCCGCCGTGCCGCCCGCCGCCTGCTGGGTCCGGGCCACGTCGCTGGCGGCCTTGTCGGCGATCGCGTTCAGCGGATCGCCGTCCACCTGGTGCGCGGCCACGTACACGAAGGTGACGTCGCGGCCCTCCAGCAGCGCGTCGATGCGCTGGATGAGCTCCTGGTTGGCGACGGGCTTGCCCGCGGCGGTCTTCCACCCGTTGCGCTTCCAGGCGGCCAGCCACTTGGTCACCGCGTCGCGGGTGTAGGTGCTGTCGAGGCGCACCTCCAGCGGAGCGGCGGGCGGCACCGCGCCGAGCAGCTGCTCCAGCGCGGTCAGCTCGCCCACGTTGTTCGTGCTGTGCCCGAGCGGACCGGCCTGCCAGTGCTGCGGCGCGCCCGCCGCGTCGGCGACCACGTACGCCCAGGCCGCCGGGCCCGGGTTGCCCTTGGCTGCTCCGTCACATGCTGCGATGACTCGTTCGACCATGCCCTCCATGATCCCAGACCCGGCGGCCTGCTCCGAACGGCTCCGCCGGGCCCGCCTACGCGGCCGCCGGGTCGGGCCTGCGGTCCGTCCACGGCGCGGCGCGTTCGAAGGCCGCGGCGACGCGCAGCACGGTGGCGTCGGCGAGGTGGCGGCCGACGATCTGCAGGCCGACCGGCAGACCGTCCCGCGTCCACCCGGCGGGGACGCTGACGGCCGGCTGGCCGGTGAGACTCGCCGGGTAGTTGAAGCCGATCCAGGCGTTCTCCCCGACCTCCCGGCCGTCGGTCACCGTCGGGCCGGCGATGCCGACCGGGAACGGCGGCACCGCCGCGGTGGGGGTGACGAGCACGTCGTACCCGGTCATCAGCCGGGCCATCCGGTTCACGAGGGCCTTGCGCGCGATGTTCGCGTCGGTGAGCTGCTCGGCGGTCCACGGGCGACGCATCCAGGCCACCAGGTGCGGGGACATCCGCGGCCCGTGCTCGTCGATCGTCCGACGCATGCCGCGCAGGTCGGTCTCGGCGACGACCAGGGCCTCGAAGGCCGCGGCCGGGTCGTCCCAGCCCGGTGTCACCTCCTCGACCCGGCAGCCGAGTCCGCGCTCCAGCACGGCCACCGCCGCGCCGGTGACGCGGCGCACCTCGGGGTCGACCGCGAGGTACCCGAGGTCCGGACTCCAGGCGACGCGCAGGCCCGCAACGCCGTCCGCCGCGCCCCGGCGGACGGCGTCCTGCCAGTCGACGTCGCCGCACGGGATGGAGTGCCGGTCCCGCGGGTCGGGCCCGGCGAGCACGGAGAGCATCAGCGCCGCGTCGGCGACGGTGCGGGTGAGCGGGCCGATGTGCTCCAGGCTCTCCCAGCCGGAGACGCCGGGCAGCCGCTCGTCCCGGCAGCCCGGGTAGACCGGCACCCGTCCCATCGACGCCTTGAAACCGACCAGGCCGCAGTGGGCGGCGGGCACCCGTACCGAGCAGCCGCCGTCGCTGCCGAGCGCGACCGGGCCGAGGCCGGCGGCGACCGCCGCGGCGGATCCGGCGCTCGAACCGCCCGGCGTCAGCGCGGTGTTCCAGGGGTTGCGGGTGGGCGGGAAGAGCGGGTTGTGGCCGACGGCGCTGTAGCCGAACTCCGTCGTGTTGGTCTTGCCGAGCAGCACCGCCCCGGCCGCCGCGGACCGTTCGACGACGATGTCGTCCTCGTCGGGCACGTGGTCGGCGTGCACCACCGAACCCGACGTCGTGCGCACCCCTGCGGTGGAGAGCAGGTCCTTCACGCCGATCGGCACCCCGGCGAGCGGACCGGTCGGCCGGCCGTGCACCAGGTCGTCGGCGAGCCGGCGGGCGCGCTCCCGGGCGATCTCGGGAGTCGGCGTGCAGAACGCCCCGAGCAGCGGGTCGAGTTCGGCGGTGCGGTCGAGCACCGCGTCCACGATCTCGACCGGCGAGAGGGTACGGCGCCGCACCTGCGCGACCAGGTCGGTGGCGGGCAGGAAGCAGATCTCGTCCCGGGCGGCGCGGTTCACCGGCCCTCCCCCGCCACCGGCACGGCCACCAGGGCCGGGCCCTGCGCCAGCCCCTGCGCCGTTCCCTGCACGGGCGGTTGCTCCGCGACCGGGCGGCGGAGCAGCGCGAGCCCCGCGTACGCGGCGCCGGCGACGGCGATCCCCACGAGCGCGTCGACGGAGCCCGGTGCCAGCGCGTGCACCAGCGCGGCCGCACCCGCACCGGCCCCCCAGGCTGCGAGGGCCGACACCCGGAAGGCCTCCGCGGGCCGCCCGGCCGCACGCCACCGCGGCATCAGGTGGTCGGCGATCAGCACCGCGCCGATCGGGGGCACCACGATGCCGAGCAGCGACAGCCACTCCACGATCGAGCTCCACACCCCGGTCAGTGCGACGGCCAGGCCCACCGCCCCGAGGACGAGCGCGAGCGTACGCATCCGGGCCCGGGTGACGCCCGACCACCCGACGGCGCCGTTGTAGAGGCAGTGCGCGGCGACGGAGCCGAGGTTGGTGAGGACGAACAGCACGGCGACCCCGGTGAGCAGCGCGCCGTGCCCGGTCAGCAGGCCGAGGAACGCGCCGCCGTCGTGCGCGGGGTCCGCGGCGCCGCCGACCGCGACGACGAGCCCGCCGACCAGGTAGGCCGCCGTGTTGGCGAAGGGGAACGCGGCAGCAGTGGCGGCGACGGCCGACCGACCGTCACGGGCCCACCGGGTGAAGTCGGCCGTCATCGTGCCGGAGTCCGCGAACCCCGCGATCACGATGCTGCCGGCCGCCCAGAACGGCAGGGCGTGCCCCTCGCCGCCGTACGCCAGCGCGGTGGAGAGCGAGGCGCCGTCGCGGGTGCCGAAGTACAGCGCGACCGCCCCCAGGACGAGGAACAGCGGCGTGCCGATCAGCCCGATCAGCGACAGCGCCCTGATGCCGGCCACCGCGGCCGCCGTGTAGAGGAGACAGCCCAGCAGCGCGCCCCAGGCGGGCGCCCAGCCGAACAGCTCGTGGAACGTGCTGCCGGTGAGGCCGATCTGGTACGAGAACCAGCCGATCACCACGGTGGAGAGGAAGCCCACCACCAGGGCCCGGCCGCGGTGTCCGAAGGTGGTGAGCGACTGCAGCGAGAAGTTGTCGCCCGTCCGGCCGGAGAGGTGGGCGAGCGTGCCGACGTACCCGAGGAGCACGAGGTTGCCCACGAGGACGGCGAGCATGCCACGCAGCAGGCCGAGGTTGTAGACAATCAGGCCGCCGAACACGGCGTTGCCCAGGCACATGGGGAATCCGCCCCAGACCGCGGCGACGGAGAGCAGGCTGCGGCGCGCCTCGGGCGGCACGGGCCGGTGCTCGTACTCGTCCGCCCCGCCGCCGCTCGGGGCGGTGTACGGGGTGGTCTCGGGTGCGGCGTCCGGTCTCATCGGTCTCCTCGGATCCAGGCGATCGCGTTTTTGTATACGAAATCGCGGTGCGCCCGACCGTAGGTCCGCCGGATTGCCTGGACCGTTCCGCCGTGTAACACCGGCGTATCGGACCCCTCACGGCCCCCTCCCTGGTGGCCGGCGGCCGGCGGACGGCGGGCCTGCCGTCACACGGTCGTGCCGGAGCTGCCGACGCGCTCCTCGACGGCGACGCCCGACCCGGCGCCGGCCGCCCCGGCTGCTGCCGCGGACCCGCTCGCGTCCGGGTGATCCGCCGCCGCCCAGCGGCGGGCGAGCACCGTGCAGGCCATCAGCTGCAGCTGGTGGAAGAGCATCAGCGGCAGGGCGATCAGGCCGAGATCGGTGGGCGTGAACAGCACCGCGGCCATGGGAAGTCCGCTCGCGAGGCTCTTCTTGGAACCGCAGAAGACGACGGTGATGCGGTCGGCACGCGAGAAGCCGAGAGCCCGTGCGCTCCGGTCGGTGACGGCCAGGGCGGCAGCCAGCAGCAGCGCGCAGACGGCCAGGAGGAGTCCGACCCGGCCCGGCGAGGTCGTGCGCCAGACCCCGGCGACCATGCCCTCGCTGAAGGCGCCGTAGATGACGACGAGGATGGATCCGCGGTCCACGGCGGTCACGACCGGCTTGTGCGCGGCGATCCACGAGGCCGTCCAGCGGCGGGAGAGCTGGCCGAGGAGGAACGGCAGCAGCAGTTGGAGGACGAGGGTCAGCACCGCTCCCCCGTCGAGCCGCACCGCGCCCGCGCCGCCGAGCAGCACGGAGGCCAGCAACGGGGTGACGACGATGCCGAGCAGGCTGGAGAAGGACGCGGCGCAGACCGCGCCCGCGGTGTTGCCGCCCGCGATCGCGGTGAAGGCGATCGACGACTGCACCGTGGAGGGCAGCAGCGAGAGGAAGAGCACGCCGCGGGCGAGTTCGGGCCCCAGCAGGGGCGACGCGAGGGCGTGCGCGGCCAGGCCGAGCAGCGGGAGGACGACGAACGTGGCGGCCAGGATGGTCAGGTGGAGCCGCCAGTGGGTGGCGCCCTCCAGTGCGGCGCGGGGCGAGAGCCGGGCGCCGTAGAGGAAGAACAGCAGGCCGACGAGCCCGGAGGTGGTGTCGGCGAGGCCGTGGGCGGCCGCGCCGCGGGCCGGCAGCAGGACGGCGAGGCCGACGGTGGCGAGGATGGCCAGCAGGTAGGGGTCGATGCCGAGTCGTGCGGTGACGGTTTTCATCGGGGGCCTTTCGCTGTGGTGCCGTCCGGGGGCGGCCCTCCGGCCGGCCCCGCACCGGTCGGCCCCGCACCGGTCGGCGGGTCGAGCGCGGCGAGCAGGTCGAGCAGGTGTTCGTCGGAGCCGGGGGCGGCGACGAGGCAGAGCCCGAGCGGGGCGCCGTCGAGGCGGACGGCGGGGAGGCAGAGGGCGGGTGCGCCCGCGGCGGAGGCGAGGCAGGTGAGCAGCACGGTGGCCGCCCGGCGGTCCGCCGCGGGCGGCACCGCGGGAGCGGCGCCGCCGGTGAGCAGCGGTGCCGGGCCGGGTGCGGCGGGGAGCAGCAGCAGGTCGCCGTCGTGGAGGAGTTCGAGCAGCGGCGCGATGTCGGCGGCCAGGTCGGTCCTGGCCTGTGCCGCCCGGTCCGCCGTGACCTCGGCGGCGGCGGCGAAGCGGGCGCCGACTCCGGGCCCGAACTCCGGTTGCCGTGCGGTGATCCAGGCGCCGTGCGCGGCCCACGCCTCGGCCGCCTGGACGGTGGAGAACGCCTCGCGGGTGCGGTCCCAGCCCGGTGAGGCGGCGGCCCGGAACGTCCGCCGGTCGGTGGGGGCCAGGTGGGCGAGCGCGGCCACCGGCCCGGCGAGCGCGGCGGTGACGGCGTCGCCGGCGCGGGCCCACAGGTCGTCGGGCACCAGCAGACGGCGTACGGGCCGGGGTGCGCGCGGGTGCTGCTGCTCCGGGCCGGTGCCGAGGAGCACCCGCAGGCCGGCGTCGAGCACGGCGGGGTCGCGGGCGAGCAGGCCGGGCACGTCGAAGGACGGCGCGAGCGGGACGATCCCTGCGCGGGGTGCCCGCCGGTGGGTGGGCCGGAAGCCGTACAGGCCGCAGTAGGAGGCGGGGACGCGGACGGACCCGGCCGTGTCGGTGCCGAGGCCGAGGTCGGCGGCGCCCGCGGCCACGGCGGCGGCCGTACCGCTGGAGGAGCCGCCGCAGACCCGGTCGGGTGCTGCGGGGTTGGGCACGGCGCCGTAGTGGGCGCTGGTGCCGCCGAGGCTGTAGGCGAGCTCGTCGGTGTGGGTCTTGCCGACGAACGCCGCACCGGCGGCCCGCAGCCGGGCCACGGCCTCGGCGTCCCGCTCGGCGGGCGGGTGGGTGAGGAGCCGGAGCGGGTGACCTGCGCCGGTGGGGAGTCCGGCGACGTCGACGACGTCCTTGACCGCGAGCCGGACGCCGGCGAGCGGGCCGTCCGGCGCGGGCGGGGCCGGGTCCGGCGGCGACGGGTCCGGCGGCGCGGGGAGCCATTCCACGAACGGGCCGGGACGGGGCGTCATGCCGTGTCTCCTTCACTGCGGGGGTTGTCGGTGCCGCCGGTCCCGAGGCCGGCGAGGTCGGCCTTGGGCAGGACGAAGTGGACGCCCTTGACGCGGTCGACGACCTGGGAGATCCGGACGTCGCAGGCGGCACTGAGGTAGGCGAGCGCGACGGCGGGCGGCAGGCCGTGCCGGGCGCGGAGGAAGGCGACGGCGTTGCGGGTGGCCTGCCGGACGGCCGTGTCGAGGTCGGGGTCGAGGCCGAGCACGAGGTGGGCGTCGGCCGTCTCCGCGAACGGCAGGGCGAGGTCGGCGGCGAGGCGCCGGACGGCCTCGTCGCGGTGCACGGTGAGCCGCAGGGTCGCGCGCAGCGGCGCCTCGAAGGCGGTCAGCGAGACCTCGCCGTCGCCCTGCGAGAAGTGCGGGTCGCCGGTGTAGAAGAGGGCGCCGTCGGCCTGTACGGGCAGGTACAGCCGGGCGCCCTCGGTGAGCATGCGGATGTCGAGGTTGCCGCCGTGGGGGCCGGGTGGCACGGAGTCGTGCGGCCGGTCGCCGGCGGTGGCGACGCCCAGGATGCCGAGGAACGGGGCGAGCGGGAAGTGCAGGTGCCGGCCGTCGCCGGTGGGCAGGACGCCGCGGCCGTCCTCGTCGACGTGGGCGACCAGGCTGACGGTGGGTACGGGCTGCCCGGCGGGCCAGCCGTGCGGGGGTATCGGGTGTTCGCCGGCGAGGGCGCCTCGCCCGTGCCGGTTGCTGATCACGCCGTAGGGGGCGCGGCGCAGCAGGCTCAGCACCTCGACCTCCAGGACGTCGCCGGGGCGGGCGCCGCGGACGGCGACCGGTCCGGTGACGATGTGCGGGCCGGTGAGGTCGGGGCGGTGGGTGAGGGCGGCCGCGATGTCGCGGGCGTCGGAGAGCAGGTGGTTGCGGGCGATGCCGGCCGCGCCGAAGAAGGCGGCGGGGTCGCCGCCCTGGTCGGCCAGCAGGCCCTCGTGGCTGACGGTGTCGAAGCAGACCGTCGAGCCGGAGTCGACCGTGAGGACGGGCCGGTCGGCCGCGGTGGGCAGCAGGCCCCAGGAGACGGTGTCGGGAGTGGAGCGCAGGTACGCGTCGCCGTGGATCGGGCCGGTGCCGGGTTGTAGTACGTTCGCCACGCCAAGCTCTTTCGCCGAAGGAGCGGCGATTGTATCCAATCGGGGATGATCATGGGTGACGAGGCTGGACAGTCCGCGTCGGACCGGGGGCGGGTGTCGCCGCAGGCGGTCGTCCGGGCGATCCGCGAGGACCTGATCCGGGGGGTCCACCGGCCGGGCCAGCGGCTCACCGAGGAGGCGATGGCCGCCCGGTACGGCGTCTCACGGGTGCCGGTGCGCGAGGCCCTGCGCGCGCTGGAGGCGGAGGGCTTCCTGGCGAGCCGGCCCTACGCGGGCATCGCCGTGGTGGAACTGAGCGACGACGAGGCGGAGGACCTGCTGGAGATCCGCGGCCTGCTGGAGCCGCTGGGTGCGGGCCGGGCGGCGCTGCGCCGGACCCCCGAACAGGTGGGGCGGATGAAGGAGCTCGTCTCGCTCGGCTTGGAGGCGGCCGAGGACGGCCGGCTGGAGGAGCTGGCCCGGCTGAACAGCCGCCTGCACGAGGTGATCGCGACGGCCTCCGGCAGCCGCACGCTCAGCCAGCTGGTGACCCAGCTCAGCCACAAGATCGCCTGGGTGTACGCGGCCGAACTCCCGCGCCGGGCCGTCGACTCCTGGCGGGAGCACGCGGAGATCGTGGCCGCGATCGAGGACGCCGACCAGGACCGCGCCCGCGACCTGGTGGCCCGTCACATCGTGAAGGCGCAGTCCGCGTACCGGCGACGCGAGCCGGGCACCGCGGCCGCGGACGGACCGGCGTAGGACCCGTCCCGCCCGACCGCCTCCCGCCGACCGGCCGCACCGAAACAGGGGTGTATCCGGGGAGGCGTTTTCGCGCAACAAACGACTTGTATACAACCGGTGGACAAGCTCGGCGGCGCCTCCGGAGGACCCCTCTCCCGCGGCGCCCCGCCCCGGAGGGATCCGCCCGTATGCACACGCGCCGCCTGCCCGACCTCGTCCTGCGCGACGCCCGGATCGCCGACCGCGCCGAGCCCGTCGACATCCACCTGGGCAACGGCCTGATCCGCTCGATCGGCAGCCGGTCCGCCGCGGCGCCGGACGCCGAAACCCTCGACTGCGCAGGGCGCGTGGTGATACCCGGCCTCATCGAATCCCACCTGCACCTCGACAAGGCCCTGCTCGACCGTGAACGGCCCAACCCCGACGGCTCGCTGGCCGGGGCGATCGCGGTCACCGGGGAACTCAAGCGTTCCTTCACCGCGCAGGCCGTCCGCGGACGCGCCAGGAGCGTGATCGAGCAGGCGGTGGCGCACGGCACCACCCTGATCCGCGCCCACCCCGACGTCGACCCGATCATCGGCCTGCTGGCCCTCGACGTCGTGCTGGAGCTTCGCGAGGAGTACCGCGACGTGGTGGACCTCCAGGTGGTGGCCTTCCCGCAGGAGGGGGTGCTGCGCGCCGAGGGCACCCTGGACCTGCTGCGCGAGGCGCTGCGCCGCGGTGCCGACGTCGTCGGCGGCTGCACCTACAACGAGGCGGACGTCGCGGACTGCCGGCGCCAGGTCGACCTGGTGCTCGACCTGGCCGTCGAGTTCGGCGTGCCCGCAGACCTGCACGCCGACTTCGCGGACGACACCGCCGATCCGCGGTTCGCCATGGCGGAGTACATCGCCGGGGCGGTGGTGCGGCGAGGTCTGCAGGGCAGGGTCGCGCTCGGCCACATGACCTCCCTGGCCGGCCGCCCGCCCTCCGAACGCCGGAAGGTGCTCGCCGCCCTGGCGTCGGCCGGGGTGGCGGTCGTCCCGCTGCCCGCCACCGACCTGCACCTCAACGGCCGCGCCGACCCGGTGAACGCACGGCGCGGCGTCGCCCCCGTCCGCGAGCTGTGGGAGGCGGGGGTGACGTGCGCGTACTCCTCGAACAACATCCGCAACGCGTTCACCCCGTACGGCAACGCCGACTTGCTCGACATCGGGCTCCTGCTCGCCCAGACCGGCCACCTGGCCGGGCCGGACGACCTCGCCCGGGTGCTCGCGATGGCCACCACCGAGGCGGCCCGGGTGGTCGGCGTGGCCGACCGGTACGGCCTCCGGCCGGGCGCCGCGGCCGACCTGGTGGTACTGGACACCCTGGACGTGCACGACGTCCTGCTGGACCGTCCGGTGCGCACCGCGGTCATCAAGGGCGGCCGAGTGGTCGCCCGTTCGACCCGGAGCACCGAGCTGCTGTTCCGCACGGCCTGACCCGGCCCGGGCCGTCCTCCCCCACCGCGACTCGCTCCCTCACCGATGCACTCGCTCACCGACTCACTCGCTCACCGATGCACTCCCTCACCGATGCACTCGCTTCCCCACTCACTCCCTCACCGACTCACTCCCCACGTCACCCTCCTTCCCCACGGAGTCCCCCCCCATGCGTGAACGGATCCCCCACGAGATCGCGGCGTCCGTCCTGGCCGCCTCCACCGCCTTCATCGGCGGCACCGCCCTCGACCTCCCGCCCTGGGCGATCTTCATCTCCTGGGCCGCGACCTTCCTCGCGGGCGGCCCGAGCCTGCCGGTGGCCCGGCGGCTGTGGGTGGCCATGCCGGCGGGGTCGTTCTTCGCCCTGGTGATCGTGCTGGTGATGCAGCGGGTCGGCGGCCTGGTGTCCGGGCAGCTCGCCCGGGACGCCGTGCTGGCCGCCGTCATCCTGGTGGTCAACACCGTTCTGATGTACACCGGCCGGCTGCGGCTGTTCTCCCTCGTGCCCGGCATGTTCCTCGGGTTCGCCTCGTACTTCGCGACGTTCTTCGGCGGTTTCGGCTTCCGTGCCGGCGACCCGTGGGCGGCCTGGCTGTCGGTGGTGGCGATGAACGCGCTCGGCCCGGTCTTCGCCCACCTGGCGGGCAGGCTGACGTTCCCCGTCAGCGAGCACGCGGCCGCGGCCGCCGACGGCGACGCCCCGCTCGGCGCGGCGGCCGCCCGGTGAGCGGGGCCACGGAGCCGGCGGAACTCGTCGTCGACGACCCGGCCGTGCACGCGGAGGTCCGTGCGGCGTTCGCCCGCTACGAACGCGCCCTCACCTCGAACGACGTCGCCGTGCTGGACGAGCTGTTCCTCGACGCCCCGCACACCGTGCGGTTCGGGGCCGACGAGGAGCTCTTCGGGTATGCGGAGATCGCCGCGTTCCGTCGAGCCCGCCCGGCAGCCGGGCTCGACCGCACTCCCGAGCGCGTGGCGGTCACGACGTACGGCGACGCGTTCGCCGTGACCTCCCTGACGTTCCGCCGGGAGGGCGTGCCGGGGGTGGGCCGCCAGTCCCAGACCTGGGTGCGGATGCCCGGGGTGGGCTGGCGGATCGTCTCGGCCCACGTCTCCCGGCGCATCTGACGCGCCGCCCGGCAACGGGCGCGGGCGTGGCCACGGTCCGACGGGTACGACGGGGTCTGGCGCGGTACGACGGGGTGCGGCGGGGTGCGGCGGGAACCGTCAGTGGTCGACCGCGACGACGATCTTGCCCACCTGGGTGCCCACCTCCAGGTAGCGGTGGGCCTCGACGATCCCGTCCAGGCCGACGCTGCCGGAGGCGGCGGTGAGCACGACGGTGTCGCCCGCGAGGAGTTCGACGCGGCCTTCCCCGGTCTCCTCGACGCCGTCGTGGCCTGCCCGGCATCGGCGGCTGACCCGCCCGCGCACCCGGGCCCATCCACGCCGCTGCGCCCACGAAGGCCCGCGCACGACGGCCGGCCCGGCGGCGGTCGGCCGCCGCGGGCGCAGCCGGTCGGGTGACTCCCCGGGCGGTGTTGCGCCGTCCGGCCCCTCCCCTGCGTCACGATCGGCTGGGACGCACCCGCGGAGCCCGGTCGGCGGTCTCCGGTCGGCGGTCTCCGGCCGCCGGGCGGCCCGCACCGGCCGGGGGCGGCCACCATCGACCGGGACCGGGTGCTGCCCGCAGCAGGCCGGCCGGTCGCCGGTTCGGACCAATCCGGAGGCCACCCCGACCGGAGGACTGCTAGGAAGTCAGAGAGTCCGTTTCATCGGTCTCGTCCCTTTTGCAAGGAGGCATCCTCATGGGTGCTGCAGCAACGACCGCCGACACCGGCGGCACCCCCGGCGATGTGGAGACGCCACCCGTCCACATTCTGTGGATCAACGCCGGCCTCAGCTGCGACGGCGACTCCGTCTCGCTCACCGCGGCCATGCAGCCGAGCATCGAGGAGATCGTCACGGGCGCCCTCCCGGGCCTGCCCGAGATCGCCGTCCACTGGCCGCTGATCGACTTCGAGTGCGGGCCCGTGCAGGGCGCCGACAACTTCGTCGAGTGGTTCTTCAAGGCGGAGCGCGGCGAGCTCGATCCGTTCGTCCTCGTCGTCGAGGGTTCCATCCCGAACGAGCGCATCAAGCCCGAGGGCTACTGGTGCGGCTTCGGCGACGATCCCGAGACCGGCCAGCCGATCACCACCAGCGAGTGGCTCGACCGGCTGACCCCCAAGGCCACCGCCGTGGTGGCGATCGGCACGTGCGCGACCTACGGCGGCATCCACGCCATGGCGGGCAACCCGACCGGCGCGATGGGCGTGCCCGACTACCTGGGCTGGGACTGGACGTCCAAGGCCGGGCTGCCGATCGTCTGCGTGCCCGGCTGTCCGATCCAGCCGGACAACTTCGCCGAGACGCTGACGTACCTGCTGTACCAGCTGGCGGGTTCGGCGCCGATGATCCCGCTGGACGACAAGCTGCGCCCGGCCTGGTTGTTCGGCGCGACGGTGCACGAGGGCTGTGACCGCGGCGGCTACTACGAGCAGGGCCAGTTCGCGTCCGAGTACGGCACGCCGGAGTGCCTCGTACGGCTCGGCTGCTGGGGCCCGGTCGTCAAGTGCAACGTCACCAAACGCGGTTGGATCAACGGCGTCGGCGGCTGCCCCAACGTGGGCGGCATCTGCATCGCCTGCACGATGCCGGGCTTCCCCGACAAGTTCATGCCGTTCATGGACGCCCCACCCGGCTCCACCGTCTCCACCGCCGCCAGTTCGGCGTACGGCACGCTCATCCGCCGGCTCCGCTCGATCACGCTCAAGACCGTGGACAAGGAGCCCAAGTGGCGCAAGACCGGCCGCAAGGTGACGACGGGCTACCGGCCGCCCTGGTGATCCTCCGCGAGGCCGCCCGCCGTGCGCGGGCGGCCTCGTGCCGCCCCCTCCCGCTTCCACCCCGCAGAAGGGCACGACAGAGACGATGACGCAGACGACGAGGGCAGCCGGCGACGGCAGCGGCCTGGTGGAGATGTCCTGGGACCCGATCACCCGGATCGTGGGCAGCCTGGGCATCCACACGAAGATCGACTTCAAGCAGAAGCGGGTCGCGGAGTGCTACAGCACCTCGTCCGTCTTCCGCGGCTACAGCGTCTTCATGCGCGGCAAGGACCCGCGCGACGCGCACTTCATCACCAGCCGCATCTGCGGCATCTGCGGCGACAACCACGCCACCTGTTCGGTGTACGCGCAGAACATGGCGTACGGGGTCAAGCCGCCGCACCTGGGCGAGTGGATCATCAACCTCGGCGAGGCCGCCGAGTACATGTTCGACCACAACATCTTCCAGGAGAACCTGGTCGGGGTCGACTACTGCGAGAAGATGGTCCGCGAGACCAACCCGGGCGTGCTGGAGCGGGCCGAGCGCACCGAGGCGCCGCACGCCGCCGACCACGGGTACCGGACGATCGCCGACATCATGCGCTCGCTCAACCCGATCGAGGGCGAGTTCTACCGCGAGGCGCTGCAGGTCAGCCGCTACACCCGCGAGATGTTCTGCCTGATGGAGGGCCGCCACGTGCACCCCTCCACGCTCTACCCCGGTGGTGTCGGCACCGTCGCCTCCGTGCAGCTGTTCACCGACTACCTGACCCGGCTCATGCGGTACGTGGAGTTCATGAAGAAGGTCGTGCCGCTGCACGACGACCTCTTCGACTTCTTCTACGAGGCCCTGCCCGGGTACGAGGAGGTCGGCCGCCGCCGCATCATGCTCGGCTGCTGGGGCGCGCTCAACGACCCCGACCACTGCGACTTCACCTACGCCAACATGACCGACTGGGGCCGGCGGATGTTCGTCACCCCCGGCATCGTCGTCGACGGCAAGCTCGTCACCAACGACCTCACCGAGATCAACCTCGGCATCCGCATCCTCCTGGGCAGCTCGTACTACCAGGACTGGGAAGGCCAGGAGCAGTTCGTCACCCACGACCCGCTCGGCAACCCCGTCGACCCGCGGCACCCGTGGAACCAGCACACCATCCCCGCGCCGCAGAAGCGGAACTTCGACGACAAGTACAGCTGGGTGATGTCGCCGCGCTGGTTCGACGGCAAGGACCACCTCGCGCTCGACACCGGCGGCGGCCCGATCGCCCGCCTCTGGTCGACCGCCCTCTCGGGGCTCGTGGACATCGGCTACGTCAAGGCCACCGGCCACAGCGTGCAGATCAACCTCCCCCGCTCGATGACCAAGCCCGAGGTCACCTTCGAGTGGAAGATCCCGCAGTGGTCCAACGCCCTGGAGCGCAACCGCGCCCGCACCTACTTCCAGGCGTACGCGGCCGCCGTGGCCCTGCACTTCGCGGAGAAGGCGCTGGAGGAGGTGCGCGCCGGACGCAGCCAGACCTGGGAGAAGTTCGAGGTGCCGGACGAGTCCATCGGCTGCGGCTTCACCGAGGCCGTCCGCGGCGTTCTCTCGCACCACATGGTGATCCGCGACGGCAAGATCGCCAACTACCACCCGTACCCGCCGACCCCGTGGAACGCGAGCGTCCGCGACACCTACGGCACGCCCGGCCCGTACGAGGACGCCGTGCAGAACACGCCGATCTTCGAGGAGAACTCCCCGGAGAACTTCAAGGGCATCGACATCATGCGCGCCGTCCGCAGCTTCGACCCCTGCCTCCCCTGCGGCGTGCACATGTACGTCGGCGGCGGGAAGACCGTGCAGAAGATGCACGTCCCCACCGGCCTGAGCGGACTCGCCGGATGAGCGCCGAACAGACCGGCCTGCGCGTGCAGGAGTGCCTGGACCGGCTGGCCGGCGCCGGACAGGGCGAGGCCGCCGAGGAACTCGTGCGGCTGCTCATGGACTTCTACACCGGTGGGCTGGAGCGGATGGCCGCCTTCCTGCCTCCGCAGGCGCTCGGGGAGCCGCTCGTGTCGGGGCTGCTCGTGCTGCACGACCTGCACCCGGAGAACGTCGAGACCCGGATCGGCCGCGCGCTGGAGAACGAAACGGGCTGGCAGGTCGCGGAGTTCGACGCCTCGACGGGCAGCCTGCGGCTGCGCGGCGAGGACTCCGGCGGCGGCTGCGGCTGCGGTGGCGCCCAGGCCGAGGAACGGCTGGAGGAGTCGCTGGCCTGCTTCGCCCCCGAGGTGACGGCCCTCCACCTGGAGCGGACCCCCGCCCTGCTGCAGATCGGCACCCGGCCGGTGGCGGTGGAGCGGTGAGCGTACGCCAGATCGACCGGCCCGGCACCGCGCTCCTGCGGAGGCTCCGCGAGCCCGCCCCGCCGCAGCCCGAGGCCTGCGCCTTCTGCGGCCAGCGCCTGCCCGGCGGCCACCGCCACCTGGTGGACGTCGAGGAGCGCTCGCTCGCCTGCGCCTGCACCGCCTGCGGCCTGCTCTTCCACCAGGACGGCGCGGCCGGCGGCCGCTACCGACCGGTGCCCGACCGCTACCTCGTCGACCCGGAGCACCGCGTCACCGACGCCGTGTGGGACTCGCTGCGGATCCCCGTCAGCACGGTGTTCTTCCTCCGCAACGCGGCACAGGGACGGCCGATCGCGCTGTACCCCAGCCCGGCCGGCGCGACCGAGAGCGAACTCGACGAGGACGACTGGCAGGCCGTGCTGGGCGGCAGCCCGCTCGCCGCACTCCTGGAACCGGACGTCGAAGCCCTACTCCTGCGCCGCTCCGACGGACACAACCGGGCCTACCTGGTGCCGGTCGACGCGTGCTACGAACTCGTCGGCCGGATGCGCCTGCACTGGCAGGGCTTCGACGGCGGCGCCGAGGCCCGCGCCGAACTCGACGCCTACTTCGACCGGTTGGACGCCCGGGCCCGGCCGTGCACCACGGGCGGTGCGCCGTGACCGGACTCGACTTCCAGTGCACCGGCGTCCGCGCCGACGGCTACGCGGCGGGCCCCACCCTGGTGTTCCGGCTCCGCATCACCGCCCAACCCGGCCTGCAGGTGCACGCGTTGGCCCTCCGCTGCCAGCTGCGCATCGAACCCGCCCGGCGGCGCTACAACGACGCCGAGGCGGAACGGCTGGGCGACCTCTTCGGGGAGCGCGCCCGCTGGGGCACCTCGCTCAACCCCATCCAGTTCGCCCAGGTGCCCCTGATGGTCACCGGGTTCACCGGCGAGACCGAGGTCGACCTGCCGGTGCCCTGCTCGTACGACCTGGAGGTCGCCGCCGGGCGCTACCCGCACGCACTGGAGGACGGTGAGGTGCCGCTGCTCATGCTGTTCTCCGGCACCGCGTTCTCCGGTCCGTCCGGCTTCCAGGTCAGCCCGGTGCCGTGGGACCGCGAGGCGACCTGTCGCCTTCCGGTGCAGGTCTGGCGGGACATGATGGAGCAGCACTTCCCCGGCAGCGGCTGGCTGCGGCTGCGCCGCGACACCCTGGACGCGCTCCTGGCCCACCGGTCGCGGCACGCCCTGCCGTCCTGGGAGGCCACCGTGCAGTCGCTGCTCGACGCCTCCGCACCCTCCGTTTCTCCGGCCCCCGCAACCACCCCCGTAACCACCCCCGCCCCCGCAACCGCCCCTGCGCCGGCCCCCGCCGGGCTCGCCGCCACGGCCGACGGAGGTGTGCGATGAGCGACTTCACGACCGCCCGCAGGATCGCCGACGCGGTGCTGTTCGAGGGCTACGTGCTCTACCCCTACCGGGCGTCCGCGGCGAAGAACCGGCTGCGCTGGCAGTTCGGCGTCCTCGTGCCGCCCGCGTACGGCGAGGACGAGGGCGAACACGCCTTCCAGCGGACCGAGATGCTCATGGAGCCCCGGCAGGGCTCGGTGCTCTCCGGTGAGCTGCGCTTCCTCCGCGCCCAGCGGCGCACCGTCAAACAGGCCGACCCGCAGGGCGGGTTCGTCGAGGTCGACTCGCTGGAACTCCCCGACCGGGTGCTGGTGCCCTGGGACGAGGGTGTCGAGGACGCCGTCACCTTCTCCGTACCGATCGACCGGCTGCTCGCGGAGGGGCTGACCGTGCCCTTCCACCGGCCCGCCCGGGACGAGCAGGAGGCGGTCTCCGCCGGCGAAGGTCCGCCGGTCGGCCGGCTGAGCCGGCGCTGCGAACGGCTCGACGGCCTGGTGCGCGTCACCGCCGAGGAACTGCCCGGCCCCTACCGGGTGCTGCGCCTCATCGCCGTGGTGGAGAACATCACCGAGTGGACGCCGCCCGCCGACGCGGACCGGGAGTCCGCGCTGCGGCACTCGCTCGTCTCCACCCACCTGCTGCTCGGCCTGGACGGCGGCGGCTTCCTCTCGATGACCGACCCCCCGCAGTGGGCCGCACCCGAGATCGCGCGCTGCCGCAACCAGCACACCTGGCCCGTGCTGGCCGGCGAACCGGGCCGCCCGGACGTCGTGCTCTCCTCGCCGATCATCCTGGAGGACCACCCGCAGATCGCCCCGGAGAGTCCCGGTGCGCTCTACGACGCCACGGAGATCGACGAGATCCTCGCGCTGCGCACCGCGACCCTCACCGACCAGGAGAAGCGGGAGGCCCGCGGCACGGACGAGCGGGCCGGCGCCGTCATCGACCTGGCCGACTCCATGCCGCCGGAGGTCATGGAGCGGCTGCACGGCGCCGTCCGCGCCCTCCGTGACATCACCGACCCCGCACCGGCCGCCGCCGACCCGTTCGCCGCACCGGACACCCCCTGGTGGGATCCGGGCCGGGACGCCGAGGTCGACCCCGGCACCGACCGGGTGGTGGTCGACGGGCGGTCCGTCGGCGCGGGCAGCCGCGTCCGGCTGAAGCCCGGCCTGCGGCGCACCGACGCCCAGGACATCTTCCTGCACGGCCGGGAGGCCCTGGTCGAGGCGGTGCTCCACGACGTGGACGGCTCCGTGCACGTGGCGGTCACCGTCGACGGCGACCCCGGGGCCGACCTCTGGCGGGCCCAGGGCAGGTACCGGTACTTCCAGACGGACGAGATCACCCCGCTGGAGGAGTCGTGAAGGACGTCCTGGTGGCCGGGGTCGGCAACATCTTCCTCGGCGACGACGGCTTCGGCGTCGAGACCGTCCGCCGACTCGCCGAACGGCCGCTGCCCGACGGCGTGGAGGTCGTCGACTTCGGCGTACGCGGCGTCCACCTCGCCTACCAACTCCTCGACGGCTACCGCGTTCTGGTGCTCGTGGACGCCACCGAGCGGGGCGGCGAGCCCGGCACCGTCTACCTGATCGAGGCCGACCACGAGCCGGCCGAGACCCCCACCGGGGCACCGGCCGTCGACGGGCACCGCATGGGCCCCGACGCCGTGCTCGCCCTGCTCGGCGCGCTCGCCGCCGGCACCGGCGGACGGCCGCCGGAGCGGGTGCTCGTCGTCGGCTGCGAACCGGCGGCGCTGGACGAGGGCATGAGCCTCAGCGCACCGGTCGCCCAGGCCGTCGACCCCGCCGTGGAGTTGGTCCTGCGGGTCATCGAAGAGAACCGGAAGCCCGGCGAACGGGCGGACAGGAAGGCGTCACCATGTGGAAGTTCGTGATCGGCACCGCCGTGGCGGCGGCGGCCGTCGTACTCCTGGGCAACCTGGGAGACCTCCGGCGGTACCTGCGCATCTCCCGGATGTGAGGACGGCCGGGCGCCCCCGCGCCCGGCGCTACTGCAAATGGCTTGGCCTCCGGTGCGACGGCGGCGCGGCTTCGGACCCGCGCCGCCGCCGCACCCTGTACTGGACCCGCTGTGGACCCTCCCCGGGAGTGAGGCCGATGCACGAGATGTCCATCGCGGCGGCCGTCGTGGAGCAGGTGGCGCAGGCCGCCCGCGAGCACGGCGCCGGCGCCGTACGGCGCGTCCGGCTGCAGGTCGGCGAACTCGCCGGCGTGGTGCCGGAGGCACTGGCCTTCAGCTTCGAACTGGCCTGCACCGACACGGTCGTGGCCGGCGCGGAGCTGATCACCGAGACGGTCCGGGCCCGCGCCCGCTGCACCGGGTGCGACACCGAATGGGCCGTCGGCATGCCACCCGATCTCACCTGCCCCCGCTGCACCACCGGACAGGTCGACCTGCTGTCCGGCCGGGAGCTGCAGATCATCGGCGCCGAGTGGGACGACCACCCGGCCTACGTCCAGGAGGGCTGAACGCCCATGTGCCGCATGCTCGATCTCCACCAGGCCGTACTCGCCAGGAACGACGCCGACGCCGAGCGGCTGCGGGCCGAACTCGCCGCCCGCGGCACGGTCGCGGTCAACCTGCTCTCCAGCCCGGGCAGCGGCAAGACCGCGCTGCTGGAGGCCGAGCTGTCCCTCGCCACCGAACGCGGCATCCCCGTCGCGGCGCTCACCGCCGACCTCGCCACCGAGAACGACGCGCTACGGCTGGCGCGTTCGGGAGCCCCGGTCAAGCAGGTGCTCACCGACGGGCTCTGCCACCTGGAGACGGACATGCTCCGCGGGCACCTCGCCGGCTGGCTGCCGGACGACACCCGGCTGCTCTTCGTCGAGAACGTCGGCAACCTGGTCTGCCCCGCCTCGTACGACCTCGGCGAGTCGCTGCGGGTGGCCCTGGCCTCGGTCACGGAGGGCGAGGACAAGCCGCTCAAGTACCCGACGGCCTTCGGGCTGGCGCACCTGGTGGTGGTCACCAAGACCGACCTCGCGGAGGCGGTCGACTTCGACCGGGCGGGGTTCCTCGCCAACGTCGCCCGGGTCAACCCCGGGGTGGAGGTCGTCTTCACCTCCGTCCGGACCGGGCAGGGCCAGGGGGTGCTGCTGGACCGGGCGCTCGCGGTGCTCGACGGCGCGCCCGTGCACCGGCCCGTGATGGCCGCCGCACCGTCGCACCACGGACACGGGCACGGGCACGGGCACGTCCATGGGGACGGCCACACGCACGAGCACGGGCCGCACGAGCACGCACCGCACGAGCACGGCACGGTGGGCAGCCTGTCGTGACGACGGGCCAGACGGCGACCGCGCCGCAACGCCGACGGCTCGCCGTCCACGGCGTCGTCCAGGGCGTCGGCTTCCGCCCGTTCGTCTTCGCCCTGGCCACGGAGCTCGGCCTCGCCGGACACGTCACCAACACCGGCGAGGGCGTGCTGGCCGAGATCGAGGGCCCGGCCGACGCCCTGGACGCGTTCTGCCGCCGCGTGCGGACCGAGGCGCCGCCGCTCGCCGAGGTCGCCGAGGTCGCGCACGAGCCGCTCGCCGCCACCGGCGCCGCCGGGTTCACCATCGCCCCCTCGCTGGCCACCGGTCCGCGCCGCGGCGCCATCCCCCCGGACGTGGCCACCTGCGACGACTGCCTGGCCGAACTCGCCGACCCGGGCGACCGTCGGCACCGTCACCCCTTCATCACGTGCACCAACTGCGGGCCGCGCTTCACGATCGTCACCACACTGCCCTACGACCGGGCCAACACCACGATGGCGGGCTTCCCGCTGTGCCCGCGGTGCACCCGCGAGTACACCGACCCGGCCGACCGGCGCTTCCACGCGCAGCCGCTGAGCTGCCACGCCTGCGGCCCCACCCTGTCGTTCACCGAGCCGGGCCGGGCCGCCCGCGCCGGGGAGGCCGCCCTCGCGCGGGCCCGGCGGATGCTCGCCGACGGCGCGATCCTCGCCGTCAAGGGCATCGGCGGCTACCACCTCGTCTGCGACGCCGCCGACCCGCACGCCGTCGCCGAGCTGCGCCGGCGCAAGAACCGCGGCGACAAGCCGTTCGCGGTGATGGCCGCCGACCTCGCCGCCCTGCACCCGCTGCGGCCCGACGCCGACGAACGGGCGGCCCTCACCTGCCCCGCGCGGCCGATCGTGCTGCTGCGCGCCGCCACGGGCGGCCGGGCACCAGTGGCCGACGCGGTCGCCCCGCGCAGCCCCGACCTCGGCGTCATGCTGCCGTACACGCCGCTGCACCGGCTGCTGTTCGGCCTGCCGGGCGATCCGCCGGGGCCCCGGCTGCTCGTCACGACCAGCGCCAACCGCTCCGGGGAGCCCATCGTCACCGACGACCGCGAGGCACTGGACCGCCTCGCCCCGCTCGTCGACGGCTGGCTCGCGCACGACCGGGCGATCCGGGTGCCGTGCGACGACTCGGTCGTCCGCGTCGTCGACGGCGGCCTGCTGACCCTGCGCCGCTCCCGCGGGTACGCCCCGCTGCCGCTGACGCTGCCGATCCCCGTGCGCCCGGCGCTCGCCGTCGGCGGCGACCTCAAGAACACGTTCGCGCTCGGCCGCGACCGCCAGGCGTGGCTGTCCGCGCACATCGGCGACATGGACGACCTCGCCACCCTGCGCGTCTTCGGGTCGGCGGCGGAACACCTGGGCGCCGTCACCGGCACCCGGCCCGAACTCCTCGCCGCCGACCGGCATCCCGGCTACCGCTCGGTCGGCGCGGCCACCCGGATCGCCGCCGGACGACCGGTGCACCGCGTGCAGCACCACCACGCGCACGTCTGCTCCGCCATGGCCGAACACGGCCTGGACGGCAGCAGTCCGGTACTCGGGGTCGCCTTCGACGGCTCGGGCCACGGCGACGACGGCGCCGTCTGGGGCGGCGAGCTGCTGCTCGCCGACTACGCCGGCGCCCGCCGCCTCGCCCACCTGCGCTACGCCCAACTGCCGGGCGGCGACGCCGGGGTGGAGCGCCCGTACCGGATGGCGCTGGCCCACCTGCATGCGGCGGGCATCGCCCGGTCGGAGGATCTGCCGTGCGTGCGGGCGTGCGGCGACGGCGAGTCGGCGGTGCTCGAACGGCAACTGGCGCGCGGGGTCAACTGCGTGCCGACCTCCAGCATGGGCCGGCTCTTCGACGCGGTCTCCTCGCTCGCCGGGATCTGCCACCGGTCCGGCTACGAGGCGCAGGCCGCGATCGAGCTGGAGGCGGCCGCCGCCGAGTACGGCCCGGTGCCGGCGTCCGACCGCTACGCCTTCGAACTGCGCACGGGCGACGGTCCGTCGATCGCCGACCCGGGCCCCGTGCTCGCCGCGGTGGTGGCCGACGTGCGGGGCGGCGCACCGGCCGGGCTGGTCGCGGCGCGGTTCCATGCGGCGGTCGCCGACCTGGTGCACCGGATGTGCGGCGCGGCCCGGGCGGACCACGGCCTCGCCACGGTCGCGCTGACCGGCGGCGTCTTCGCGAACGCCCTGCTCTCCTCGGCCTGCGCGCAGGCCCTGGCGGCGGACGGATTCACCGTGCTGCGGCACCACCGGGTGCCGCCGAACGACGGAGGGCTGGCGCTCGGCCAGTTGATGGTGGCCGCGCGGGCGGCCCGCTGAGAGGAGACGTGCCCATGTGCCTGGCGGTGCCCGGCAGAGTGGTGGAGATCGAGGAGCGCGACGGCGCCCGGATGGCGGTCATGGACTTCGGCGGCGTCGTCAAGGACGTCTGCCTGGAGTACCTGCCGGACCTCGGGGTGGGTGAGTACGCGATCGTGCACGTGGGGTTCGCGTTGCAGCGGCTGGACGAGGAGTCGGCCCGCAAAACACTCGACCTCTTCGCCGAACTCGGCCTCCTTCAGGAGGAGTTCGGCGACCCGTGGGAGGCGGCCGCGGGCGCGGCGGCCGGCCCGGCGACTGGCCCGGCGGAGTACGACCCGGCGGCACAGGGCCTGTCGGCGGTGCAGGGCGGTTCGGCCGCGCAGGGCGGTCCGGCGGCGCACGAGGGGGTGGAGCGGTGAAGTACCTGGAGGAGTTCCGCAACCCGGAGCTGGCCCGCGGCCTGCTCGACGACATCCGGGCGACGGTGACGCGCCCGTGGGCGCTGATGGAGGTGTGCGGCGGCCAGACGCACACCATCATCCGGCACGGCATCGACCAACTGCTGCCCGAAGAGGTCGAGTTGATTCACGGACCGGGCTGCCCGGTCTGCGTGACGCCGCTGGAGGTGATCGACAAGGCGCTGGAGATCGCCTCCCGGCCCGACGTGGTGTTCTGCTCCTTCGGCGACATGCTGCGCGTGCCCGGCACCGGCCGCGACCTGTTCCGGGTGCGCGGCGAGGGCGGTGACGTCCGGGTGGTGTACTCACCGCTCGACGCGCTGCGGATCGCCCGCGAGAACCCGCACAAGGAGGTGGTGTTCTTCGGCATCGGCTTCGAGACGACGGCACCGCCGAACGCCATGACGGTGTACCAGGCGCGCAAGCACGGCATCCGCAACTTCAGCATGCTCGTCTCGCACGTCCGGGTGCCGCCCGCCATCGAGGCGATCATGCAGTCGCCGGACTGCCGCGTGCAGGGCTTCCTCGCCGCCGGTCACGTCTGCAGCGTGATGGGCACCGACGAGTACCCGGCCCTCGCCGAGCGGTACCGCGTGCCGATCGTCGTGACCGGCTTCGAGCCGCTCGACATCCTGGAGGGGATCCGCCGCACCGTCCGCCAGCTGGAGCGCGGCGAGCACACCGTGGAGAACGCGTACGCCCGCGCGGTGCGGCCCGAGGGCAACCCGGCGGCCCGCACGATGCTGGAGGACGTCTTCGAGGTCACCGACCGGGCCTGGCGCGGCATCGGGGTCATCCCCGCGAGCGGCTGGCGGCTCTCCGAGCGCTACCGCGACCACGACGCGGAGCACCGCTTCGACGTCGGCGGCATCACCACCCGCGAGCCCGCGCAGTGCCGCGCCGGCGAGGTGCTGCAGGGCCTGATCAAGCCGCACCAGTGCGAGGCGTTCGGCACCGACTGCACCCCGCGCAACCCGCTCGGCGCGACGATGGTCTCCAGCGAGGGCGCCTGCGCCGCCTACTACCTCTACCGCCGGCTCGGTACGCCGGCCGTCCCCCGGGAGGCGAGCCCCGTTGGCTGACACCGAGACCCTCACCGCGCCGGACTTCTCCGGCTGGACCTGTCCGCTGCCGCTGCGGGACCACCCCCGGGTGGTGATGGGCCACGGCGGCGGCGGCGCGATGTCCGCCGAACTCGTGGAGAACCTCTTCGCCCCCGCCTTCGGGAACAGCATCCTCGCCGGCCTGGGCGACTCCGCCGTGGTCGACCTGGGCGGCGCACGGCTGGCCTTCTCGACCGACTCGTACGTGGTGCGCCCGCTCTTCTTCCCCGGCGGCAGCATCGGCGACCTGGCGGTCAACGGCACCGTCAACGACCTCGCCATGAGCGGGGCCCGCGCCTCCTACCTGAGCTGCGGTTTCATCCTGGAGGAAGGCGTCGAGACCTCGGTCGTCGGCCGCATCGCGCAGGCGCTGGGCGCGGCCGCCCGAGCCGCGGGCGTCGAGGTCGCCACCGGCGACACCAAGGTGGTGGAGGCCGGCCGCGGCGACGGCGTCTACCTCAACACCGCCGGGATCGGGCTCGTGCCGCAGGGCGTCGACATCCGTCCGCAGCGCGCGCGGCCCGGCGACGTGGTGATCGTCAGCGGCGAGATCGGCCTGCACGGCGTCGCGATCATGAGCGTGCGGGAGGGCCTCGAGTTCGGCGTGCAGATCGAGAGCGACTGCGCGCCGCTCGGCGGGCTGGTCGAGGCGATGCTGGCCGCGACCCCCGACCTGCACGTGCTGCGCGACCCCACCCGGGGCGGCGTCGCGGCGGCGCTGAACGAGATCGCGGCGGCGGCCGGCGTCGGCGTGGTCGTGCAGGAGCAGCGCGTACCGGTGCCGGACCAGGTGGCCAACGCCTGCGCGATCCTCGGCCTCGACCCGATGTACGTCGCCAACGAGGGCAAGCTCCTCGCCTTCGTGCCGCGGGAGCACGCGGACGCGGTGCTCGCCGCGATGCGCGCCCATCCGCGGGGTTCCGGTGCGGTGGTGATCGGCGAGTGCGTGGCCGAGCACCCCGGCATGGTCGTCGCCCGGACGCCCTTCGGCGGCACCCGGGTCGTGGACCTGCCGCTCGGCGAGCAGCTCCCCCGTATCTGCTGAGCCCGCCGGTCCGGCGGCCGGGAACCACCGGCCGCCGGGCAGGAGCGCGGCCGTGCAGGCCGGCATCCCGCCGGGTCGGGCGGGAAGGGCGGGGGCGGTCTCGGCCGGGCCTGCGACGGTTGAAGGGCGGGGCGGTCTCGGTCGGGCGGCGCCCGGGCCTGCGACGGTTGCCGGTGACGGCCGGGTGCGGTAGAAAACCGGTCGTACTCACGGGTAAGGAGCCCTGCATGGCCGTCCGCGCCGCCGGAGAACCGTCCCGCCGCACCGCAGGGACGGGCTGACGCGTGCCGACCGTCCACCTGCTCCGGCACGGCCAGGCCTCCGCCCACGCCGCCGACTACGACGTGCTCAGCGAGCTCGGCCGCGAGCAGGCCCGCCTGCTCGGCGGCGAACTGCACCGCCGGCAGGGCCGGATCACCGCGATCGGCACGGGCACGCTCGTCCGCCAGCGCGACACCGCGGCGATCGCCGCCGCCGCGGCCGGTCTGGCCCTGCCCGCCATCGAGGACCCGCGCTGGAACGAGTACGACCACCTCGCGCTGCTCGACGGGACGGCGCACGGCCCCGACTTCCAGGGCCGGCTGGACACCGCCCTCACCCGGTGGGCGCAGGACCCCGACGGCAGCTGGCCGGCGTTCCGCGACGGCGCGCGGGCGGCACTCGACGAGCTCGCCGGCCGGCTCGCGAGCGGCGAGAGCGGCCTCGTCTTCACCTCCGGCGGGGTCGTCGCGGCGATCTGCGCGAGCCTCCTCGGCCCCGGACCCGGCGGGTTCGTCGCCCTCAACCGGATCACCGTCAACGCCTCGGTCACCACGGTCGTGGTCGGACGCCGGGGCGCGCACCTGCTGAGCTTCAACGACCACGCGTACCTGCACGGCCGGGGGCGCAGCGACCTGGTGACCTTCCGCTGAGCAGCCCGGCCGGGCCGCGGTGTCCCCGTCCGGCGGCCCCGCCGGGCCGCCGGACGGACGGTCAGGCGCCGGGCCCGTCGGCCTCCTCGTCGGCGGGCAGCGGCAGCGCGGTCGCCGTGACGGTCGGCAGCAGGGCGGCCAGCTCGTCGAGGTGCCGGGCGAGGTCGGCGCCCTCGGGCAGCGGCTGGTAGAGGAAGCAGACCTCGTCGCCGATGACCGACACGGCCGGGGCGCCCGCCCGGAGGAGGCGTTCCACCAGGTCGGTGCCCTGCAGCCGGGTGTCCAGCGCGGCCGGGTCGTCGGCGAGCGGCAGGTACGGGCCGGGCCCGATCGACCGGACGCCGACCGCGGCGGCGCTCCAGCCGCGCTCCAGCCGCAGGTGCCGACAGGCCTCCGGCAGCGGGTAGACCACCGCGAGCCAGTACTCGTCGTCCCGTTCGTGCCGCCTGACGAGCACCGTCGCCTCGGCCCGGTGGCCCTCGGTGGCCGTCAGGACCACGTGGCAGCCGGCGCGCATCCACGGGTAGTGCCGCCGGTGCGAGCCGCCCGGCTCACGGAACCGGTACGTCAACTCCCAGCCGGGGCGCTCCGCGAGCGCCCTCATGGCCTTGCGGAGCCGTCCGACCCGGCGTGCGAGGCCGGCGGCCCTGACCGCCATGACCGTACAGAACACGACAACGACTGCGAGCACGCCGAGATACAGCACGCCGGTCCCCTCCCCCTCGGCGACGCGCCCCGCACGCACCGCCCTCCGACCACGATAGGCCGCCGGGGCGACACCGGGTGGCCGTGCGCCCCGAACCCACGTCCGGCGACGGCCGCGGGCGGTGACATGATCCTTGGCCCGCCCCGCCTCCCCCGACGGGTGTCCCGTGCCAGCCGCCTTCGCAGCGTCATGCCGCGATCCTGCGCACCCGCCCGGCAGCGGCATCCGCACCGTCGCCGACCGCTGCACGGCCCCTGCACGGCTCCGGTACGGCGGCCCCACGGCTCCGGTACGGCGGGCCCGTACACGGGACCGCCGCTGCAGGGCGCGGGTCAGTACACGGTGCCGCTCAGCCGGGCGATGCCGCCGAGGACGAGTCCGTCGCGGACGGCCCGTCCGAGCGCAGCCATGTCCTCCGGCGCGATCGTGCCCTCGCCGCCGGGCAGCACCACGAACCGGACCACCCCGGTCGTGTGCGCGGCGCGCCGCCACTCGCGTGAGGTGGCGACGCCGCCGGGCCTGGCCCACCAGAAGGCCGCGCCGTGGTCGTAGGTGACGGCGTGGATGCGGCCGGACACCACGTGCACCGTCCAGCCGGGGAGTTCCTCGGCGGGCACGGCACCGGTGATGTCGAGCGGCGGCAGTCCTTCGGTGAGGCGGTCGGCGAGGTGGCCGAGGAGGCCGTGCGGGTACGGTCCGCCGGGGTGGTGGACGGCGGCGGGCTGGACGTGGCCGGGCCCGCCGGACATGGCGGGGACGAGCACGTCCTCGGCGCGCGGCCGGTCGTCGGAGGTCACCGGCCCGCCCGCCGGGGCCCGGCCCGCCGCCACCCGGGCGGCGTCGAGCTGGGTCGGCGCCCACACTCGGCTCGGGGCGCACGCGGGGTGGGTGAGCAGGGCGCGGCGCTGCGCACCGGTGGGCCCCTCGACGAGGACGCCGGGCACCGGGTCGTCCCGGCGCGGGTCGAGCGGGCCGTCGCAGACCGCGCAGCCCCCGGCCGCGGGCGTGGCCGTGCCGAGCAGCCGTCGCACACCCGGGCCCGGAACTGTGCTGCCGTACGGCGGAGTTGCGCGGGGGTCCTGGTGCACGGCGTCTCCTGCGGGGCGTCGTCCGGCGGAACGGGCGGGTGGGCCGTCGCCGGCACGGCGTCAGCGTAGGCCACCTGCGGTGCCGCCGTGGCCGGCCTGCGCCTGCCGGTCCGGTCAGCGGGCCCAGGCCTCCGTGGAGGTGACGACCGTGCCGCCGCCGGCCGCGGCCTCGTCGATGGCGAGGCCGATCAGGTGGTCCTGGCAGCCGTCGGCGAGCGGGTACGGCGCGGGGCCCTCGTCGCGGGCCCAGGCGGCGGTGGCGAGGAGCAGCGAGGCGATCGCGATCTCCTCGTCCATCAGCCGCAGTCCGACGAACGGGTTGCGGTAGACGACCTCGCCGTCGAGGGCGATGTGTTCGGTGTCGTGGCCGTCGAGGTTGAGGTCGTGGCCGAGTTGGGAGCGGCGCAGCGTCGAGGTGAGGACGGTCTCCGGCGCGGTGAGGCGGACGACGGTGTCGTCGGCGATCTCGCCGTGGCTCCCGCGGACGAGGATGCGGCGCAGGCGCAGCCGGTTGTGCCACTGGTTGTCGGTGAAGTCGTACAGGCCGGAGGGGCCGCCGAAGTCGAGGGTGGCGAGGGTCGTCGTCGCGGGCCTGGGCGTGTCGTCGCCGGTCCAGCCCGCGCGGGTCAGCGGGTCGACGAGCGGCGCGGTGTGTCGGCTCGCCCGGACGGTGACGGGTTCGAACCCGGTGCCGAGCAGCCCGCGGATCATCGAGACCGCGTGGTAGCCGTGGGTGGAGGACACCTGGACGGAGGTCGGCGTGCCGATCGTGCCGCGTTCGACGACGGCCCGGCGGGCGGCGTGGCCGGGCATCAGCAGGTACTGCTCGGCGACCTGGACGGCCTGCCGGTCGCCGACCCGTGCCCAGAGGGCGCGCAGCCCGTCGAGGTCGGGGGCCGGGGGTGTCTCGGAGAGGACCCTGGTGCCGGCTTCGACGGCCTCGGCGACGACGGCCGCGTTGACGGCCCACGGCACCGCGCTGACGACGAAGTCGGGCCGGGTCGCACGGACGAGCTCGGCCGGAGAGAGGTGCGCGGGCACGCCCCAGGTGCGGCGGACCTCCTCGGCAGCCTCGGGGCGCCGGACGGCCGCGCCGACGAGCGTCAGCCTGTCGGGCAGGAGGGCGGCCAGCCTGGCGAAGAACCCGGCGCGCCAGCCGCTGCCGATGATGCCGAACGTCGCTGGTGTGTGCACCGGTCGCCTCCTGCGTGATCTTCCCGACCGGTCACTGTAGTACCGGCACACGCCGCCGGGCGCCGGCCGGCCCCGCCGGTGGTGCCGTCGGTGCGGAGGACGGTGGCGGGGGCCTCGACGGGGCCTGGGCTACGGCCTACCGCGCGCCGCGTCGGCGGCGGCCGCCCATCAGTGCGGTGCCCGCCACGGCGACGACCACGCCTGCCGCCATCACCCCGCGCGAGGAGCGCCAGGACAGCACGGAGAGGTGCGAGCAGGCGGACAGCAGCGAGCCCGAGCTCAGCCAGGAGCCGGCCGAGCCGACGGAGAGCGCCGAACCGGCCGAGCCGATCGAGAGCACCGAACCGACGGAGCCGACGGAGAGGACGGAGCCCACCGAGCCGATCGAGAGCACCGACGCCCTCGACCAGAGGGAGAGCAGCGAACTGCCGTCGCCTGCACCGGCGGAGGGGGCGGGGCGTGCGGGGTCCTGGGCCACGGCACCGATCGTAGCCTGCGGGCGCGCCACCGCGCCGGACCTCGGGCAGGCCGGCCGGGGACGGGCCCGGGGTCGCGCACCTGCTCGGCCGCCGGGCCCGCAGGTGTTACGGTGCGCGGTACGCCGCGAGCGGGAGGGCCGCCGTGCCGCGCCCGGTCCGCGCGGCGGGCCGTCCCGGTGCAGATCCTCGGTCGGGGTGCCCCCGTCGTCCGTCCGCCGCCGAGGAGATCCCCGCCCATGCCCGTGCGCACGGTCCGTCAGCGGTCGTTCCCGTCCCGGTCGGCCGAGCACGTCGCGGTGCCGCCGGTGCACACCGATCCGTGGGCGAGTCCGGCCCGGCGGCGGCATTTCGCCTGCACCGGCTGCGAGGTCACCTGGGCGGGCAGCGGGGCCGAGTGCTGGTGCTGCGGGGGGACGAGCACGGCGACGAGTCCGAGTCTCTCGGGGGTCCTGGAGTTGCTCGCCGGGCCGCCCGGTGCGGCCGACCGGTGGGCCGGGCCGGGGCTACCCGAGCGCCGCCACCAGCCACAGGACGTAGCCCGCCATGACGGCGGCCCAGCCCAGTCCGACGGCGAGGACGATCCAGCCCCCGACGCGTTCCGGCTTGTCGGCGCTGTCCATCCGCACCCCCTGTCCGACGCCTGCGACGCCCGTCACGGTAGTGGCGGAGCGGTCGGGCGCGCCTGAGTAGCCGTACTCAGATGCGGCCCGCCTGCCGGACTCGGCGGGAGGCGGGGCGCGTGGCGGCGCGTGGTGCGGCAGCCGTCACCCCGGGTCGGAGCTCGGACGGCGCAGGGTGATATTCATGCAGTCCGAACGACCTGCAGTCCGATCGGCACCACGCGTCGGCACTGCCCCTTCCCCCTGCGAGGAACCCCGTGGCCGACGGCCTTCTCCGTGAGCGGCGCACCGCCGCCGTGTCCGCCGCCTGCCTGCTGCTGGCCGGGGGGCTGGCCCTGGGCGGCTGCGCGACGACGGACGGCACGGCCGCGGGTGACGCCTCCGGCGCGACGGCGGTCGCCGCCGCCGGGGACGCGGGCGGTTCGCCGTCCGTCTCCGCCCCGGCGTCGGCCTCGGCGTCGGCCTCCGTGTCGGCGTCGGCGTCCGTGTCGGCCTCGGCGTCCGGTTCGGCGAAGCCCTCCGCGTCCGCCGGGTCCCCGGCCTCGCCCTCGGCCGGCACCACGGCCTCCGCACCCGCCGCGGCGCGGCCGGCCGGCACCTCCTCGGGCAGCGTGTTCACCGGCCTCGCCTTCGACACCTGCACCGCCCCCTCCGCCGCCGCCATGAACGCCTGGCGCGGCACCTCCCCCTACGGCGCGATCGCCGTCTACGTCGGCGGCAGGAACCGCGGCTGCGCCCAGCCCCAGCTCACCGCCTCCTGGGTGCGCACCGTGAGCACCGCCGGCTGGAAGCTCATCCCCCTCTACGTCGGCGCCCAGCCGCCCTGCCAGACCGGCTCCAGCCCCGAGAAGATCACCGCCGCCACCGCCGCCACCCTCGGCGCCACCGACGGCGCCGACGCCGTCGCCAAGGCCTCCGCCCTGGGCATGCGCGCCGGCAGCACCCTCTACCTCGACGTCGAGGCCTACAGCGCCGCCGACACCGCCTGCGCCGACGCCGTCCTCACCTACACCCAGGCCTTCGACCGCGCCGTCAGGGCCCGCTCCTACCGGCCCGGCTTCTACGGCTTCGCCTCCTCCAGCGCCGCCGGCATCGCCAGGGCCGCCGCAGCCGGCAAGCCCGACCTCCCCGAAGCCCTCTGGTACGCCAAGTACGACGGCGCCGCCGACACCACCGGCAGCTTCCCCTACGCCGCCGGCCTCTTCACCGGCCACCGCCGCGGCCACCAGTACCAGGTCAACCAGCGCGAGACCTACGGCGGCGCCACCCTCACCGTCGACCGCAACGCCTGGGACGCCCCCGTCGCCGTCACCGGCTGACCGCCCCCCACGACTCCGCCCGGACCGGGCCGCTGACCCCCCGTGGGCGGCCCGGCCCCGGCGAACGGCACCGGCACCAGTACCGGGACCAGCACCGCGAACGGCTGCGGGAACGGCCCCGGGAACGGCACCCGTCGCCCCCGGCCGACGGTGGTGCGGCGGGGTGCGGCCCCGGCGCGGTGCACCGGCCGTCACCCGCTCGCCCCGCCGACCGGGCAGCCGATGGCCGATACTGAAAGCGTTTGGGGTCACCATGTCAACGACTGGGCAGCCGGAGCCGATCCGGGCGGTGGCCGCCGACTCGGGCGCGGCCCGGGACGCCGGCGGATGGATCGGCGACGTCCCGATGGCCATGGCGGCGACCACGGCGGACGGCCGCATCGTCGCGTGGGACGCGGTGGCGCAGCTCGTGCTCGGCTACCGCGCGGACGAGGCCGTGGGCCGTCACATCTCGGAGGTGCTGCACCCCGGGGTGCACCGCGGCATGACGCGTGCCCTGTGGGAGCGGGCCGCGACGGGTCAGGGCATCATGGGCGCCGTCACCGCCCGTCACCGTGACGGCTCGTTCGTGCAGCTGGAGATCTGGGCGCGGCCGTGCACCGGGGCGGCCGTCGGCGCCGACGTGGTGGTGTTCGCCGCGGAGGCGCGCAGCACCGCGCGGGTGCGGGGCGCGTCGGCGGTCTGGGACGGGCTGTTCGCGCGGTCGCCGATCGGGATCGGCATCTTCGACACCCACCTGCGCTTCGTGCGGGTGAACCCGGCGCTCCAGGCGATGAACGGGCTCGCCGAGGCCGACCACGTGGGGCGGACCCTGCCCGAGGTGCTGCCGGCGGTGAACGCCCACGCCATGGAGGAGCACATGCGCACGGTGCTGGCGACGGGCACGCCGGTGCTCGACTTCCGCCGCATCGGGCGCACCGCCGCCGACCCGGGCACGGACCGGGTCTGGTCGTGCTCGTGGGTGCGGCTGGAGGACGGCCAGGGCACGCCGGTGGGCATCACGGCCTGCCTGGTCGACATCACCGCCCAGGAGGAGGCCCGGGCCGAGGCGGAGGCCGGTCGGCAGCGGCTGGCGATGCTGGCGGAGGCCAGTACCCGGATCGGCACCACGCTGGACCTGGAACGCACCGCGCAGGAGCTCGCCGCCTTCGCGGTGCCGGGCCTCGCGGACACCGTGACCGTCGACCTGCTGGAGGCGTTCGACGGGGGCGGCGACCTCGTCTCCGGGCTGTTCGGCGGGGCCACGCTGCGCCGTGCCGGCAAGGCGCCCGCCGCCGGCTCGCCCGTGGCGGACGTGCTGGGCGCGGTCGGCGACCGGTTCGTCTTCCCCGCGGCGGCGCCGTACACGCAGGCGTTCGCGCGGCGCCGGCCGTTCGTGGTCACCGACCTGGACGAGACGGCCGCCGGGGTCGCGGCACCGTTCTCGTCGGTCGTGCGAAACCTCCGGGCCCGGGGCGTGACGACGCTGATGATGGTGCCGCTCGTCGCCCGCGGCCTGGTGCTGGGCGTGGCGACGTTCTACCGCAGCAGCGACGGGCCGTTCGACGAGTCGGACGTCGCCCTCGCGGGCGAGCTGGCCGCGCGGGCCGCGGTGTGCGTCGACAACGCCCGGCTCTACGCGATGGAGCACGACACCGCGCTGGTGCTGCAGCGCAGCATGCTGCCGCAGCACGTGACGCCGCCGCCCGGCATCGAGATCGCGCACCGCTACATCGCGGCCTCGGACGTGAACGAGGTCGGCGGCGACTGGTACGACGTGGTGCCGTTGCCCGACGGCCGGGCCGCCCTCCTGATCGGCGACGTGATGGGCCACGGCATCGCGGCGGCGGCCGTGATGGGCCGGCTGTCCAGCACCGTGCGGGCGGTGGCGCGGCTGGGACTGCCGCCGGTGCAGGTGCTGCAGCAGTTGGAGACCGCGCTCGCCGACCTCGCCGAGCCGATGCTGGCGACGTTCCTGTACGCGGAGTGCGATCCGGTCACCGGGCGCTGTCTGGTCACCCGGGCCGGGCACCCGCCACCGGCCGTGGTGACGCCCGACGGCCGTGTGCACCTGCCGGAGATGCCCGCGGGCGCGCCGCTGGGCATCGGCGGCGTGCCGTTCACCACCACCGAGCTGCGGCTCGAACCGGGCAGCCTGCTGGTGCTCTACACCGACGGCCTGGTGGAGGCGCGCGGGCGGGACATCGACGAGCGGCTCGCCGAGCTGCTGCACGTGCTGGGCGGCCGTCCGCCGGAGTCGCTGCACGGCGTCTGCGAGCAGCTGATCGGCCGGATGGTGCCGTCGGGTGCGGAGGACGACGTGGCGCTGCTGGTGGCGCGGATCGGCGGCGCGGCGTACGGTCCGGGCGGGCCGCCGGGGTGAACCCGGCCGGGGCCGTCCCTCCGGCGTCCCGACACGCGGCGGTCCGCGCTGCCGCCCCGCGGTCGCCGGACTAGATTGAGGGCCCGGAAAGATCGCGATCGAGGAGCGGTGTGGCAGCGCCCGGTGTCGACTACGGCGCGGCGTTCAGGGCCGGGCCCAGCCCGATGCTCGTCCTGTCGCCGGAGCTGATCATGCTGGACGCCAACGACGCGTACCAGGCGGTCTCCGGGCGCACCCGCGAGCAGCTGCTCGGCCGCCGTCTCTTCGACGTCTTCCCGGACAACCCCCGGCACCCCGACGCCGGCGGGCCCAGCGCCCTGCGCGCCTCCCTCGACCGGGTCCTGGAGACCCGCGAGCGCGACAGCATGGCGCTGCAGCAGTACGACGTCGAGGACCTCGGCCACCCCGGCGAGTACGCCGAGCGCTACTGGAGCACGGTCAACACCCCGGTGCTGGACGGGGCCGGGGAGGTCGCGTTCATCCTGCACCGGGTGGAGGAGGTGACGGCCCTCGTCCGGCAGCTCCGGGGCGCACCGCCCGAGGGTCCGCTGAGCCCCGCCGACCGGATGGCCGCCGACCTGCTCGCCCGGTCCGAGGAGCTCGCCCTGCTCAACGAGGACCTGCGGCGGGCGCACGCACGGGAGCGCGAGGTGGCGCTGGCCCTCCAGCGGGCCCTGCTCCCGGCGGTGCCCGCGACGTACCGGCCGTCCGCCGCGGTGCGCTACCGGCCGGCCGCCACCGCGCTGAACGTCTGCGGCGACTGGTACGACCTCGTGGACCTCGACCGTCGCTCCAGCGCCGTGGCGGTGGGTGACGTCGTCGGGCACGGCCTGGAGGCCGCCGGGGTGATGGGCCAGCTGCACAGCGCGCTCAGCGCCGCCGTCCGGGCCACCGGGCGGCCCGCCCGCGCCCTGGAGACCCTGGCGCTGTTCGCCGCGTCGGTGGAGGGCGCCCTGTCGACCACCGTCGTGCAGATCGTCGTCGACCGGCGGATGCACACCATCCGGTACAGCTGCGCCGGACACCCGCCTCCCGTCCTGGTGCAGGCCGACGGCACCGCCGAGCTGCTCGACGCCGCGACCGACCCCCCGCTGGGCGCCTGGGACGAGTCCCTGCCCCGGTCGGAGGCGGAGGCGCACTACCGCCCCGGCGCCACACTGGTGCTCTACACGGACGGCCTCGTCGAGCGGCGCGGCGAGGACATCGACGCAGGGCTGGGCCGGCTCGTCGACAGCGTCACCCGGCACCGCCGCCTGGAGCCGGAGCAGCTCGCCGACGCGCTCCTCACCGACCTGGGGGCCGACGACGGCCAGAGCGCCGACGACATCGCGGTGGTCGTGCTGCGCCTGTGAGGGGCGGGGGTGTGCGGGCCGCCCGTGCGGGGGTGACCGCCGGCGGGTCGGCCGGTGCCGGGCCAGGCCGTGGCCGGGCCTCGCGCGCCGCCCGGGCAGGCGTCCCGTCCGCCGCCGCTCCCGCTCCCGCGCCCGATGGGCGGCAGCGTCGCGCCGGGAAGGCACGGCGCCGGGACCGGCGGGCCGGAGGGGTCCGCACGGTCCGGCAGGCGCCTCGCACGGTTCGCACGGCCTGCTCGTACATCTGATTCGTGGGCGGACCGGGAGTCGGACGGGTGATTCGGGGATAAAGTCGGGCGGGATTTTCTACCATGGGATTTCCGGGGTATTTCTCCTCCGCGGCGAACCGCCGCGACCAGGCCCGACAAATGTCGCGGCGGGCCCGCCTCCGGGAGAGGCTGGTGCGGCTACGGGGTCACCCATTCCACGGAAGGACAGTACTGTGGCAACCGATTACGACGCCCCGCGCGGCGGCGGCGACGAGAGTTCGGACGACAGCATCGAGGAGCTGAAGGGACGCCGCTCCGAAAGCTCCGACGGCAAGGTCGACGTCGACGAGTTCGACGCGGCCGAGGGCCTCGAACTTCCGGGTGCCGACCTGTCGGGCGAGGAGCTGACCGTCCAGGTCCTGCCGAAGCAGCAGGACGAGTTCACCTGCTCCACCTGCTTCATGGTGCGCCACCGCAGCCAGCTCGCGGGCGAGGACGCACAGGGCCGGCCGGTCTGCAAGGAGTGCGCGGGCGGCTGACCGCCCGTCCGTGCCGCCCGGCGACCGGGCGGCACGGGCCCGCGGTCAGGACAGCACGGTCGCCGGGAGGATCTCCGAGACCTGCACGGTGCCGCCGCAGGGCTGGAAGGCGAACGGCACCTTCTTGTCGGCGTCGGCCAGCGGGTCCACCGGTGCCCGGAAGACGAATCCGGCCGCCTTGGGGCACGGCGCGTCACCGACCGGCACGTTGCTCCACTTCACGAAGAACGCCGCGCTCTGGCCGGGCGCCAGCACGATCGTGCCGCCCTCCTGCCCGAGGTCACCGAAGCCCGCGGGGATCGCGCCGACCGTCAGTGGCAGCTCGGGCGCGGCCGGCGGGCCGTACGGGACGAACGTGGGGCGTCCGTCCATCGAGCAGGCGGCGGCCGAGACGTTCTTCACCACGAACCGCTGCACCATGGTGCCCGCGGCGCCGTCCGAGGTGGAGGCGGTCACGGTCAGCCAGGGGTTGACGCAGTTCTCCGTCTCGCCGCCGCCACCACCGCCACCGGCGGGCGAGCCGGTGGCGGGGGCCGGCTTCTTCGGCTTGGCCGAGGCCGACGCCGGGGCGGAGGAGGCGGCCGCGGACGGCGCGGCGCCGGACGCCGACGGCGGCACGGACGGCGAGGACGCCGCGGTGACCGCGGTCGTGACGGACGCACTGCCCGCGTCGTGGGCCGTGCTCCCGCAGCCCACGACGGCCCAGGGGGCGGCCAGGGCCAGGGCGACGGCGAGACTGCGGCGGCGAGTGTGCACAGAGGGGTCCTTCGGTCGGTCCACGCGGTCGGCGGCGGGACGCCGCCCTGCCGCAACCACGGCCGGCCTGCGCCACGGCCGACATCCCACACCCCGGCCGGGTCCGGAGTCCAGCACGGATCCATCACCACTCGCCCGTCCGGGGGCGGATGCGGCGACGGCCGCGCCCGGCCCGGCGCACCGCCGGGCCGGGCGGCGCGTCACAGCGCGCCGAGGCCCGGGTAGAGCGGGAAGCCGGCCAGCAGGTCGTCCGCACGCTTCGCGACGGCCTCGCGCACCTGCGGGTCGAGCACGTACTGCGCCTTGGACGGGCCGCCGGCCGCGGTCCGCGCGGGGGTGGTGCCGCGCAGCACGGTGTCGATGAGGTCCGCGATCTCGTCCATCTCGGCGGTGCCGAGCCCGCGCGTGGTGAGCGCGGGAGTGCCGATCCGGACGCCGGAGGTGTACCAGGCGCCGTTCGGGTCGTGCGGGACGGCGTTGCGGTTGGTCACCACGCCCGCGTCCAGCAGCGCCGCCTCGGCCTGGCGGCCCGTCAGGCCGTGGCCGGAGACGTCGGCGAGCACCAGGTGGTTGTCGGTGCCGCCGGTGACGAGCGCCGTGCCCCGGCGCAGCAGCCCCTCGGCGAGCGCCTGCGCGTTGTCGACGACGCGCTGCGCGTAGTCCCGGAACTCCGGGCGGCGGGCCTCCGCGAGGGCGACCGCCTTCGCCGCCATGACGTGCGGGAGCGGGCCGCCGAGCACCATCGGGCAGCCGCGGTCGACGTGCTCGGCCAGCTCGGAGGTGCACAGCACCATGCCGCCGCGCGGGCCGCGCAGCGACTTGTGGGTGGTGGTGGTGACGATCTGGGCGTGCGGCACCGGGTCGAAGTCGCCGGTGAGCACCTTGCCCGCGACCAGGCCCGCGAAGTGCGCCATGTCGACCATGAGGGTCGCGCCGACCTCGTCGGCGATCTCGCGCATCAGGCGGAAGTTCACCCGCCGCGGGTAGGCGGAGTAGCCGGCGACGAGGATCAGCGGGCGGAACTCGCGGGCGGTGGCGCGCAGCGCGTCGTAGTCGATGAGTCCGGTGGCCGGGTCGGTGCCGTAGCTGCGCTGGTCGAACATCTTGCCGGAGATGTTGGGGCGGAAGCCGTGCGTGAGGTGGCCGCCGGTGTCCAGCGACATGCCCAGCAGGCGCTGGTTGCCGAACTCGCGGCGCAGCTCGGCCCAGTCCCGCTCGCTCAGGTCGTTGACCTGCCGCACCTGTGCGCGGGCCAGCGCCGGGCTCTCCACGCGCTGGGAGAGGATCGCCCAGAAGGCCACCAGGTTGGCGTCGATGCCCGAGTGCGGCTGCACGTAGGCGTGTTCGGCGCCGAAGAGGGCGCGGGCGTGTTCGGCGGCCAGCGTCTCCACGGTGTCGACGTTGCGGCAGCCCGCGTAGAAGCGGCGGCCGACGGTGCCCTCGGCGTACTTGTCGCTGAACCAGTTGCCCATCGCGAGGAGCACGGCGGGCGAGGCGTAGTTCTCGCTGGCGATGAGCTTCAGGGAGGCCCGCTGGTCCTGGATCTCGGCGCCGATGGCGTCGGCGACGCGGGGTTCGACGGCGCGGACGGCCTCGATCGCGCTGCGGAAGGCGGTGTCCGCGGTGGGACCGACGGCGGTGTGGGGCGCGCGGGGGTAGCCGGACTCGGCCAAGGCTGTCTCCTCATGACGATTCGGACGGCCCAGGCGCACGGCGACAGCGTGAGAGACACGGAGCCGCTTCCCGATGGTCGAGTCCATCCCTGCGCGCCAGTCACGGCTCGCGGCGAGCCTACCAACCCGGGCGGGGCGGTGTGCACGGGGAGCGGCCGCGGGCGGTGCCGACCGGCCGGACCTGCACGGGAGTGCAAGCGGCCGGGCACGGATCGTGCAGGAGACCGGGCCCTCCCGTGAAAGGATGCCGGTGCGGCCGCCGACCGGGGCGCCCTCGCGCGTGCGGCGGTCCGCCGGCACCGTGCGGAGGAAGGCGGCCCATGACGACGCGACGTGAGCGCTGGGAGCGGCGCACGCAGGCCCCGCTGATCGCCCTGTCCGGGCTCTTCGCGATCGCGTACGCGGTGCCGGTGCTCGTGCCGCACGCGCCCGCCCCGCTGCTGCGCGGGGCCGCCTGGACGGAGTGGGCGGTGTGGGCGGTGTTCGCCGCCGACTACGCGGCCCGGCTGATCCTGGCCGAGCGCCGCTGGGAGTTCGTCCGGCGCAGTCCGTTCGACCTGGCGTCCGTGGTGCTGCCGCTGGTGCAGCCGTTGCGGCTGCTGCGGCTGGTGTCGACGCTGCTGCTCGCGGGCCAGCGGGTGCGGATGGCCTCGCAGGTGCGGCTCACCACGTACGTCGCGGGCGTGGTGGTGGGGCTGCTGGTGTTCGGGTCGCTGGCCGTGCTGGAGATCGAGCGGACCTCGCCCACGGCGACCATCCTGACGCTCCAGGACGCGCTCTGGTGGTCGTTCACGACCATGACGACCGTCGGGTACGGCGACCTGACGCCGACCACCGGTCTCGGGCGGCTGCTGGCGGTCGCCCTGATGCTGTCCGGCATCGCGCTGCTCGGTGTGGTGACCGCGAACATCGCGGCGTGGTTCATCTCCCGGTTCGAAGCCGAGGACCGTATCGACCACCTCAACCACCGGGCGATCCAGGACCTCACCGCCGAGGTCCGCGAACTCCGCCTGCAGGTCGCCGAACTGAGTGCGGCCTCGGGCCGGGACGGCCTGACCGGACCGCCGGCCTCGGCGGAGGCGGCCGTCCCCCTGGCGTAGGGCGTGTCCGACCGTTCGCGGCGGATCGGCGCGCGGCGCCGTGCGCCCGTCGGGAATGGCCGGACCCGCTCTGGTGCCGACCGTTCGTCAGCACAGGACCTGTGGCACGTCCGGGTCCACCCGCCGGGCGTGCCCGGGGGCCGGCCGGCGGGGCCGCACCCAGCGCGTGCGTTGTCCGCGGCAGCCGCTAGCGTTCCGGCATCACCTGCGGCGGAGTGTCCGACTCCCTCCGCGTCTGCGGTGGTTTTCGACGACTTGCACGAGACCGAGGTGGGGACCGATGGGTTGGCTGGCGGCGGGCGAGGGGTACGAGGTGGCCCTCGTGGAGGGCCGGGTGACGGCGCGGGCGACGGCCGGGCGTTCGGCCGGGAGGCAGCTGAAGACGCTGCCGAAGGCGGTGCGGGAGCACCCCGAGACGGACCGGCTGCGCCGGTTCGCGGAGTGGCTGGACCGGCACGCCGCGTCGTGCGTGGCGCAGGTGGACACCTGGATGGTCTCCTCGCTGCCGGTGCCGACGGGGCTGATCGCCCGTGTCTGGCCCGACGAGGCCTGGCAGGCCGCGCTGCGCGACCTGGTGGTCGTCGGCGACGACCCGGACGAGACCGGCTTCCTGCGCGACGCCACGGCCGACGGCTCGCTGAAGCTCGTCGACCTGGACGGTGAGACGGTGCGCATCGCCCCGGAGACGGTGACGCTGCCGCACCCGGTGCTGCTGCCCGACCTCGACGACCTGCGCGAGTTCGCCGCCGAACTCGGCGTCGTGCAGCGCGTCGAGCAGATCCACCGGGCGACCTGGCTGCGGCCCGACGACCTCGCGCCGACCGCCGCCGAGATCCGGGACTTCGCGGGCGGGCGGTTCCCCTCGCGGTTCGGCCTCGCCGCCCGCGCCTCCTCGCTGGGCTACCGGGTCTCCGGCGGCTACGCGACGTGCCGCGTGCGCGACACCGGACGCACCGTCGAGGCCTCCGTGTGGATCGGCGAGCCCTACTGGGACGGCGACTCGGAGACCGGCGCGCTCAGCTGGCACGACGGCGACGGCAAGTCGCTCCGCCTGCCGGACGTGGGGCGGGTCGCGTGGTCCGAGGGCATGCGGATGGCCGCCGCGCTGTACGCCGGCCGCACGGTCGAGGAGGGCAAGGGCGCATGAGCGGCATCACGGACACGGGTACGGACACGGGTACGGGCACGGACACGACGGGGGCGGCAGTGGCGATGACCGAGGCGGAGGCGGCGGACCTGCTGCAGGCGGGCGCGGTGCTGCCGCCCGGCACGGTGGGCGCGGGCGACCGGGCGGTGCCGCTGACCGCGCGCACGTACCGTCACCCCGGGCTCGACGGCCGGGTCGTGGTGCGGCTCGTCCCCGGCGAGCTCGGCGCCGCGGAGGACCTCGCCGCCGGCTACCTCGGGCTGGAGACCGGCGCCGAACCGGCCGGGGTCGGCCTGGGGCTGCGTCAGGCACTCGGCTTCCCCGAGTGGGTGCTCGCGCACCACCCGCAGGACGGCCACCACGCGCTCGGCATCATGCCCGAGCTGGAGCGGATCGCCCGGCAGGCGAAGTCCAAGCCGAAGGCCGCCCTCGACGCGTACCAGGAGGTCGCCGGACGGCTCGCCGCGGCCGTCCCGCACTTCCTGCCGACGTTCTACGAGCAGGCCGGCCGGACGTTCCTCGGCGTGGAGAACGCCACCTACGCCGCGCAGCTCTTCTCCAGGGCCCGCCGGGCCGAGGCCCAGCACGGCCTGCGCCTCGACGAGGCCCGGCTCGACGCGGTGTTCCTGGAGTTCGCCCTCGCGGGCGCACTGCCCGTCAAGGTGCTGACCGGCTACGCGAAGGAACTCGCCGCGCGGGTGCCCGCGCAGGAGGCGTTCGACCGCTTCCGGGTGCTGTGCGTCCGGCGTACCGCGGGCGGCCTGCAGCCCTCCGCGCAGATGGCCACCGACCTCCGGAAGCTCGCCCGCGCGGCGGGCGCCGACCCCGACACCGCCGAGGGCGCCTACCTGGCGGAGCTGCTCACCCTGCCCGCGACGCTGCGCGCCGCCGCCGGCTGGTGGAAGGGCCACCGGGCGGCCCTGGTGTCGCTCGCCCGGCGGGACGCCGCGGTGCGCGGGCTGATGCTCGGCCTGATGCCCACCGGCGACGACCGCGAACTGCCCGCCCTGTGGCTGGAGATCCTCACGGAGTCCGGCGCCGACGCCGGACTGTGCGACGACACGCTGCCCGCCGGGGAGCGGCCCGCGGACGGCCCGAGCGGCTGGTTCGGGCGGTTCAACACCTGGCGCGGCCGCGGCTGGGGCCGCCAGCCGCGCATCCCCGCGCTCTACCCGCTCGTCGACCGGATGGCCCCGGCGCTCCGCGCCGACCTGGCCGCCTCCGGCGGCGCACTGGGCTTCGTCGAGGCCGACGTCGACCTGCTCGACCAGCTGCTCGCCCTCGGGCTGCCGGTCGCCGACCCCGTCGACAACACCACGCTCGGCCTGAGGCGCTGGGCGCAGGACGACGTGGAGCGCCGCGACCTGCTCGCCCTGGCGGCGGACCCGCGGTTCCGGCCGGCGTTCCGGCGCGGCGCGAACCACTTCTCCGACGACCGGGAGAGCCGCACCGCGCTCGGGGTGCTCGCCCGTTCCCCGGGCGGGCGGCCGATGCTCGCCGAGTGGACGGCGAGGGTCGCGGAGGCCTCCTCGGCCAGCGGCCTGCCCGGCCTGCCCGCGGCGCTGGGCCGGCTGACCTGGCTGCCCGGCGAGGTGCTCGTGCTCGCCGAGAAGGAGGTGCGCGCGGCGGCCGCCTTCGACCTGTCGCAGACCCTCGCCCGCACCCTGCGCGCCGGCCTGCTCGACGAACTGGGCTGGCCCGCCTGGGACGACGCCGCCGCCTCGCTCGTGCCGCGCAAGGACCTCGACGAGATCGTCGTCGCCGACGCCTGGCCGCACCTGGTGGCCGCCGGCCCGGCGCAGGCCCGCGTGCTCGGCGCCGAGGGCACCGTCCTCACCCACGACCTGCGGATACCCGCCGGCGACTCCAACCGCGACACCGGCTTCGCCTACGTCGACGGCTCGCTCCTCGTGCAGTGGCACTCCCGCGCCGCGCAGCACCGCATCACCGGCTACTGGCACACCGACGCCGACCGGACGTTCGCCATGCCCGAGAACACCCGCACCCGCGGCATGCAGACCAACTGGCTCGGCACGCTGCGCAGTTACGGCCTGCCGCTGCCCGGCGGCGGTCGCACGCTCGGCGAGGGCGTCGTGCACGTCGGCGACACCGCGCTGCCGGGCGAACGCCACGTCATCGGCGACGGCACCTCCTACTGGGTGTGGGCCTCCCCGGGCGACGGCCTCCCGTACGCCTGGACGGAGTACGACCCCGCGACCGGGGCGACCGGCCGGGCCTCGGCGCCCGCCTTCCTCGCCGACGCACTGCGCGACACCCCGACGGGCAGCACCCTGCACAACGGCTGGGTGATGCCCGCCCCCGACGGGGGCGTGCTCGGCTGGCGCGTCGTGCGGCTGCCCGACGGCACGCTGCGCGGCGAGGACACCGCCGGGCGGCACGTCACCCTGCCCGCCGGCAGCGACGTGCCGGCCCGTCTGCTGTGCTTCCCCGGCGCGGAGCGTCCGCTGGCCGTGGTGCGGCAGAGCTACCAGGTGAAGCTGGTCGACGCGGACGGCGTGGTCACCGCGGAGGCCCGGACCGACAACCTCCCCGGCGTCTTCGCCGAGGGCTCCCTGATCCTGCCGCCGCTGCGGTACTGGCACTGCCTGCAGCCGCGGGACGTCGACGGCTCCCTCGCGCTGCGCCGCGTGGACGCGGAGACCGGGGCCGCGCTCCTCAAGGCCGCCGCCGCGGCGGACCCGCGACGGCCCGGCGACCTGCCCGCGGCCGTCCGGGCGATCCTGCCGCAGGTCGGCGACGACGCCCTGGTGGCGGGCGTCACCGGTGTGCTGCGCTTCGCCGCGCAGCAGCAGAAGGTGCTCGACGCCGTCGCCGAGCGCCTCGCCGAGGAGCTGGCGGGCGGGCGGAAGTCCGAGGAGCCGACCGGCCCCACCGATCCCGAACTCCAGGACGCCCTCAACGGCCTCGGCTCCTTCGGCTACTGGTACGGCCGCGAGAACAGCCGCAACGTCGGCACGCAGCTGCAGTTCCTCACCGCGGCCCTGCGGCCCGACCACCCGGCCGTGCCCGCGGGCACCCTGCACGTGCACGGCGCCCGCGCGCCCTACGAGCAGATCGGCTGGACCACGCTGCCGCAGCTGCCGGAGGTGCTCGCGCTGCGGGCTGCGTCGGACACCACCCCGCCGGACCACCGCGCCACCCTGACGGCGTTCGCCGGGGCACTGCTCGGCACCGGCCTCGGAGCGGACGCGCCGCACTGGCGGACGCTGGGCGTCCACCTCGACGGCCACCACCTGTCGGGCCCGGACGGCGAGACCCGCGACGGCAACCGCGAGGCGCTGGTGGCGCTGGGCGGCGGGGCGTTCCTGCTGTTCGCGGACTCCGAACTGTCGACCACCGGCGGCACCTCGTCGACCGTGCTCTTCCACGACCCGACCGGGCGCTTCGAGATGCCCGCGCCCTACACCGTGCGCTCGGTGGCGGCGACCGGCACGGCCGCGGACGGCCGGGCGGCGGCCGTGCTCGCCGAGGCGGCGGTCCGCGGGCCCGCGCCCTGGCAGCCCGCCGCGGCCGAGCGGTTCGCCGAACTGACCGGGGTCACCCCGACGACCGCCGCCCTGGTGGTCGCGGGCCTGCCGCAACTCGACGCGTACGAGCGGAACTTCCTGCCCGCCGCGACACGCGCCCTGCTCGGCCTGAAGGTGACCGACGCCGCGGTCGCCCGCAACGAACTCCGGTCGCTCTCCGCCGACGTCCGGCGGCGGCTCGTCGCGGCACTGCTGCCCGCCGACGCCACCGCGCTGTGGACCGACGGGCCGGACGCCGAGGCCGCCGCCGAGGTGTGGAACGCCGCGGTCGGACGGCGCGTCGCCGTACCCGAGGCACTGCTCGGCGAGGCCGTCCGCGCGGTGCGCTCCGACTGGGCGCCCGGCCGCTCGCTGCCCGCCCTGCTCGACCCCGCGCAGTCGCCCGAGCTGAGCCGCGACCTCGCCTGGACCGTCCGCGGCGACCGCTGCGTGCCGGTGCAGCAGGACGAGTCCGGCTTCACCGCGCAGACGCTCGTCGGCGCGGTCGCGGCGGCCGCCTGGCTCGCCCACCGGCTGCCCGCCGGCGACCCGCTGCGCGCCGCGCTGCCCGCGGCCCTCACCGCGGTCCGCGCCCGGCTGGCCAACCCGGAGCTGATCCTCGACCTGGGACGCTACGTCGACCTGCCGGCCTTCCGGAAGGCCGCCGGCACCCCGACCGAGCTCGGCGAGGGCTACGAGCGCTACGGCGCCGTCCTGATGGCCACGCACGACGACCGGCCCGCACCCGGCATCCGCACCAGCCTGCTCGACGAGGCCGGCGAGGACCCGTACCTGCCGGCCCTGCGGATCGACGGCGAGCAGCCGTTCCCCGCGGAGACGGCCCTGCGCATCGCCTCGTCGGACGGCTTCGCCGCGCTGCTCGCCGACCCCGGCGAGCCGGCGGCCGGTGCGCGCGGCACGGACGGCACCTGGTGGCCGCAGGACCCGTCGCGGTCGGTGCCCGACCTCGTCGCGCAGACCGCCGCCGAGCACGGCATCGGCGAGGACGCCGCCACCGTGCACCTGATGCTGCTCGCCATGCCCGACCCGACGGACCGCAACACCGCCCGCTGGACGGGCTGGCGCCCGGCCCGCCTCAAGGCGGCCCGCGCCGAACTCGCCGCGAGCGGCCTGGTCGTCGAGGCCACTCGCACCCGGGCGGGCCGGACGCTCTTCCTGCCCGGCGGCTGGACGGAGCTCCGCACGCCGCACCTGCCGGTGGAGACCTGGAAGCTGCCGCTGCTCGGCCCGGCCGGCGGACCCGGCGCCCCCCTGGGCGTCGTCGTCCCCGTCGAGCCCGCCGAGACGCTCTACCGACGCGCCTGGCAGCGGCTCACCGACGGCGACCTGCCGCGTTTCGAGGAGCTCAAGGTGCGGCGCGGCCGCCGCCGCTGACCCTCCGCCCCACCGGGTGCGGCGCCCCCGCCGGGCGCCGCACCCCTCCCGGCGACCTCTCACCGACCCCTGAACCCGGAGAATCCCCATGACCGTGACGACCGAGAAGCCGGCCCGGCAGATCCTGCCCGCCGAGGAGCGGTACGCCGCCGAACTCGCCTTCCTCGCCGCCCACGACGACGGCCCCCGCCCGCCCGGCTGGGCCCTCACCCCGAGCGCCGTGGTGACCTTCGTCTGCGGCAGCGCGGGCGAGGCCCTCACCCTGACGCCGGCCCGCCGCAAGGACGGCGGCCTGCCCGCCAAGCTGGTCGTCGCACCGAAGTTCGTCGGCGAGCGCGCCCTCGTCGAGCGCTGCGTCGTCACCCTGGCCGGCGAGCGCGGCCTGCTGCTCGTCGGCGAGCCGGGCACCGCCAAGTCGATGCTCTCCGAGCTGCTGGCGGCCGCCGTCAGCGGCACCAGCGAACTCACCGTGCAGGGCACCGCGGGCACCACCGAGGACGCCTTCCGCTACGGCTGGAACTACGCGCTCCTCCTCGCCCAGGGCCCCACGCCGCAGGCGCTCGTCGCCTCCCCCGTGCTCACCGCGATGCGCTCCGGGCGGGTCGCCCGCATCGAGGAGGTCACCCGCTGCCTGCCCGAGGTGCAGGACGCCCTGGTGTCGATCCTCTCCGACCGCCGGATCAGCGTGCCCGAGCTCTCCGGCACCCCCGACGCGACGGCCTCCGCCGTACCCGGCTTCACCGTCATCGCCACCGCGAACCTCCGCGACCGCGGCGTCTCCGAGATGTCGGCCGCGCTCAAGCGCCGCTTCAACTTCGAGACGGTGCGGCCGATCGCCGACGCGGACGCGGAGACCGCGCTCGTCCGCACCCAGGCCACCGCCGCCGTGCAGCGCGCCGGCGCGGCCTTCGGCGTCGACGACGCCGTGCTCGACGCCCTCGTCACCGTCTTCCGCGACCTGCGCACCGGCCGCTCCGCCGAGGGCTGGGACGTGGAACGCCCCGGCACCGTGATGTCGACCGCCGAGGCCGTGCACGTCGCCTCCTCGCTCGGCCTGGCCCGCGCCTACCTGCCCGGCGGCGGCGACGTGCTCGACCTCGTGCCCGGCCACCTGCTGGGCGCCGTCCGCAAGGACGACGCCGCCGACCACGGCCGCCTGCTCGGCTACTGGGACGGTCCGGTGCGCCGCCGCGCCGAGGACGGCTCCGCCCTGTGGCGCCGCCTCTGGGACCTGCGGGAGAACCTCCGTTGACCGGGCCCCTGACCCTCACCGCCGACGGCCCCGGCAGCGCCGCCGGCACCGCCGGCACCGATCCGCGGGACGCCGTCGAGGCGCTCGCCGCCTCGGCGCGGCCGTACCTCGTCGGGGTGCGGCACCACAGCCCGGCGCTGGCCGCCGTCGTGCCCGCCCTGCTCGACGCGGCCGACCCGCAGGTGGTCTGCATCGAGCTGCCCGCCGACTTCGCCTCCTGGCTGCCCCACCTCGCCGCCCCCGGCACCCGGGCCCCCGTGGCCCTCGCCGGCGCGGGGACGGACGGCCGGCTCGGCTTCTACCCGTTCGCGGACTTCTCGCCCGAGCTCGCCGCCCTCCGCTGGGCGCACGCACGCGGCGTCGAGGTGATCTGCTGCGACCTGCCCATGGACGACCCCGGCTGGTCGGCGCCCGAACTCCCCGGCAGCGCACTCCCCGAACACGGACGGCCCGACCACGCACGGCCCGCCGCCCGCCCGTACGCCGACGGCCTCGCCGCCTCCGGCACCGGCCGCGACGGCGACGACCTGTGGGACCGCACCGTGGAGGTCCGCGCGCCCGGCGCCACCCCGGAAGCCGTCCGGCGGGCCGCGCTCGCCGTCGGCTGGGCACTGCGCCGCGACGCCGCCGACCGCGGCGGCGTCCCCGCGGGCGACCTCGCCCGCGAGGCCCACATGCGCCGGGTGATCGCCGCGGCGGGCACCGGCGGGCGCCGGGTCGCCGCCGTCGTCGGCGCCTTCCACGGCCCCGGCCTGCTCACCCCCGACCCCCCGGCCGACCCGCCCGGGCCCGCCCTCGCGGAGCCCGGACCGGCCGTCACCACCTCGCTCGTGCCCTACACCTTCGGGCTGCTCGACGCCCGGTCCGGCTACCCGGCCGGGATCCGCGACCCGCGCTGGCAGCAGGCCGTCCTGGAGGCCGGCGGCGACCCCGACCGGGTGCGCGACGCCGCCGCCCGGGCCATCACCGACGTCTGCCGCGAGCTGCGCGCCGCCGGCCACCCCGCCGGCACCGGCGAGGCCGCCGAGACCCTGCGGCTCGCCGGCGACCTCGCCCGCCTGCGCGGACTCCCCGCCCCCGGCCGCGGCGAACTCCTGGAAGCCGTCACCGCCGTGCTCGGCCAGGGCGAACCGCTCGGCCGCGGCCGGGCCCTCGCCCGCGCCCTGGAGACCGTGCTGGTCGGCACCGACCGCGGACGCACCGCCCCCGGCACGCCGCGCTCGGGCCTCGGCCCGTCCGTGGAGGCCGAGCTCGCCGAGCTCCGCCTGCCCGACCCGGACGACCCCGAGGCCCGCGAGCTGCGCCTCGACCCGCTGCGCTCCCCGCTCGACCGGCGCCGCGAGACCCTGCTGCAGCGCCTCGCCGTCTGCGGGGTCGGCTACGCCGAGCCCACCGAGGTCGCCGGCACCGGCGACGGCACCGCGCTCACCACCCGCTGGCGCGCCTCGTGGACCCCCACCGCCGCCGCCCGGCTCGACCTCGCGGGGGTGCGCGGCGTCACCGCCGCCCTCGCCGCCGCCGGCACCCTGCGCGAGCGCACCCGCCACGAGACGGCCGAGGGCGGCCCGAGCTGCACCCAGCTGCTCGACGGCCTGCGCGCCGCCGCCGCCTGCGACCTGCCCGACCTCGTCGGCGAACGCCTCACCGCAGCCGGACGGATCCTGCCCGACTCCGCCACCCTGCCCGAACTCCTCACCGCCCTCGACCTGCTGGAGGCCCTGCGGCGCGGGCACCTGCCCGGCACCGACGAGGCCGGCCGGGCGCAGGCCGCCGAACTCGCCACCACACTGCTCGACGCGGCCGTCCGCGGCCTGCCGGGCCTCTCCGGCAGCGACGACCCCGGCGACGCCGCCGCCCTGGTCGCGCTCGCCACCCGCGCCGGCGAGCACCGCCTCGGCCTGCGCATGGACGACGCACTCGCCACCCTCGCCCGCACCGGCTCGCCCCTGCTGCAGGGCGCCGCCCTCGCCGCCCGCGTGCTGCTCGACCTGGACGGCCCGGACGCCCTCGGCGCCCGCGCCGCCGGGTGGATCGACACCGCCACCGGCCCCGACGCCCGCCGCCGGCTGGCCCGGCTGCTCACCGGCCTGCTCACCGCGGGCGGGCCGCTGCTGCAGTACGCGCCCACCGCCCTCGGGCCCCTGCTGGAACGCGTCGACCGGCTGCCCGACCGGGGATTCCTGGAGCGCCTGCCCGCGCTGCGCGCCGGATTCGACGCGCTCAGCCCCGCCGGGCGCGGCCGGCTGCTGGAGACCGTCACCGAGCGGCTCGGCGACCGCCCCGACCTCACGCTGGCCGCCCCTCCCGCGCTGCTCGCCCTCTGGACGGCCGCGGACTCGGCGGCCGCCGCCGCCCTCGACGCCCTCGGCCTGGGCCGCGGCCGGGCCGCCGACACCGGCACGTCGCCGGTCCTGGCCCCGGCACCGGACCAGGGTCCCGCCGACCGGCCCGCACCGGACCCGGCCGACCGGCTCGCGCCCGCCGACCGCTGGCGGCTGCTCCTGGGCCGCGAACCCGAACGGCTGCCCGAGGGCGCCCGCCGCTACGCGCACGCCCTGGACGAGCTGTACGGCGCCGGACGCGGCGAGGGCGCCCGCGACCTCGGCGGCACCACCGGCCCCGGCGGCAGCGAGGCGTCCTTCCCGACCGCCCGCGAGTGGGCGGAGGAACTCGACGCGCTCTTCGGCGGCGAGATCCGCGAGGAGGTGCTCGGCAGCGCCGCCGAGGCCGGCCGCACCGACGTGCTCGCCGAGCTCGACCCGGCCTCCGTACGGCCCTCGGTGGAGCTGCTCACCTCGGTGCTCAACCTCGCCGGCGGCCTGCCCGAGCAGCGCCTCGGCAAGCTCCGCCCCCTGGTCCGGCGGCTGGTCGACGAACTCGCCCGCGAACTCGCCACCCGGCTGCGCCCCGCGCTCAGCGGGCTCGCCACCCCGCGGCCGACCCGCCGCCCCGGCGGCCGGCTCGACCTGGCGCGCACCCTGCGGGCCAACCTGGCGCACACCCGCCGCCTCGACGACGGCCGCACCGTCGTCGTGCCGGAGCGGCCGGTCTTCAGCACCCGCTCGCGCAAGGAGGCGGACTGGCGACTGATCCTGGTGGTCGACGTCTCCGGCTCGATGGAGGCCTCCGTCATCTGGTCGGCCCTCACCGCGGCGGTGCTGGGCGGCGTGCCGACCCTGTCGACGCACTTCCTGGCGTTCTCCACCCAGGTCGCCGACCTCACCGACCGGGTCGACGACCCGCTGTCGCTGCTGCTGGAGGTGCGCGTCGGCGGCGGCACCCACATCGCCGCGGCGCTGGCCCACGCCCGTTCCCTGGTGACCGTGCCGAGCCGCACCCTGGTCGTCGTCGTCAGCGACTTCGAGGAGGGTGCACCGCTCGGCGGGCTGCTCGCCGAGGTGCGCGGCCTCGCCGCGTCGGGCGTCCACCTGATGGGCTGCGCGGCCCTCGACGACACCGGCAACCCGCGCTACTCCGTGCCCGTCGCCCGGCAGCTCGTGACCGCCGGCATGCCGGTCGCGGCCCTCAGCCCGCTCGCCCTGGCCCGCTGGGTCGGCGACCGCCTCCGTGGAGAGAACCGATGAGCCCGGACCCCGGCCCCACCCTGCCACCGGTCGCCCCCGACGTGCTCGCGGCCGCCGTCGAGTCGCTCACCTCCCGGCTGCGCAAGAAGCTCGACGCGGCCGTCGAGCAGTACGCCACCCTCCCCGTCACCGCCGCGGAGGGGGGCGGCGCAGCCGTCCGCTGCGGCGAGGACGCGCTCGTCACCCTCACCCCCGGCCCCGACGGCGCCGTGACGGCGGAGGACCAGGCGCACTGCAGCTGCCTGCTCGCACCGCGCTGCCTGCACCGGACGGCGGTGCTCCACTGCTGCCCGATCGCCGACCCCGCGGCTGCCGCCGCCGGGGATCCGACCGGTGGTCGGGAGCACGACCGTCAGGAGGGCGGGGGTCAGGAGGGCGGGGGTCAGGAGGGCACGGGTCAGGAGGCCGACCGTCAGGAGGCCGGGGGTCGGACGCCGGCACCCGGCCCGGAGTCCGGCACCGCCGCCGCGCCGACCCCCGCACAGCTGCGCGCCGCCGACGCGCTGTGGTCGGCCGCCGCCGCCGTGCTGGCGGCCGGGGTGCCCGCCGCCGGGGCCGTCCCGCAGGCCGAACTCCTGCGGGCCGCCCACACCGCCCGCCTCGCCGACCTGCACCGCGCCGAGGCCGCCGCGCTGCGCGTCGTCCGCGGCCTGCGCAGCGCCCGGGCCCGGCACGACGGCCACCGGCTGGCCGACCTGGCCGCCGCGCTGCGCGACCTGCTCCTCACCACGGCCCTGCTGCGGGCGGGCCGGGCCGACCGGGCGCTGCTCGGCGGGGCCCGCCGCAGCTACCGGCCGGGCGGTGCGCTCCGCGTGCACGGCGTGTGCCGCGAACCGGTGCTCACCGCCACCGGGTACGGCGGCGTGGTCACGCACCTGGTCGCGGAGGACGGGCAGTGGTTCTCCGTCGCCGACGTCCGGCCCGGCGGCCCCTCGCGCGCCCGGGGAGCGGCCACCGCCCCGGTGTCGGTGGGAGCCGCGGCCATCGACCACGCGCAGCTCTCCCGCGGCGGACTGCTGGTGTCCGGCGCGACCGTCTCGGCGGACGGCCGGCTCGGTTCCGGACGCGGCGTCCGCGCGAACCCGGTGGCCGGGCTCGACTGGTCGTCCGGCCCGCTCGGCGCGCTCTTCGCCCGGCCGCTGGCGCAGGCCGCGGCGGAACGCCTCGGGGAGGGCCCGCTCGCCGACCCGGCGGAGGAGGGCCTCCTGGGCCGCCCGGTCGGCTGCGACCTGGTGGTGCTGGGCGGCGCCGGTGACGCCGTCCTCGCCCGCGAGGTGGACCCGGTCGACCGGCAGGCCCGCGGACCGGTGATCCGGCTCGCCGCCGCCAACGGCCACCCGGAGCTGGCCCACACGGCCAACCTCGGCCTGCTCGCCCGGCATCCGGGCACGCTCGTCCGGGTGCTGGGACGCGTCGACCCGGACCGCGCCGCGACCCTGCGCCCGCTGGCCGTGGGCCCCGTGCCGGGCAGCGAGGCCACGCTGCGCCTGCCGGCGGCGTGGCAGGGCCGGGCCGACCTCGGCTACGACCTGCTCGTCGGCGCGCACTTCCCGCCGGCCGCGGTCGACGTGCCGCTGCCGCAGGCCGGGCCCGACCCGCTGGCCGACGCACCGCTGTGGCGGGTCCGCCGGCAGGTGGAGCTCGGGGTGGCGGGCGGGCGCCGCGCCGTCGCGGAGGCGGCCCGCAGCGGTGGCGCCCGGACGGACGGCGCGGCACTGCGCCGGACGGGCTTCCACCGCGCCGCCGTACTCGCGGCGGACCTCGCGGCCGCCGCCGACCGGCGCGGGCGCGACGTGTTCGGGCGCCTCGGCGACGGCACCGCCGACGCGGAGGGCTACGCGGAGGCCTGGCTGGCGGCGGCCGTCCACCTCACGGGCGCCGAGCGTGAACTCGTCCGCGCCACGTGGGGAGGCCCGGACGGAGAGGGGGGCTGACCCGGTTCCGCCCGTGTCCCGGGACTGCCACGCCTCGGGCCGGCCACGCCTCCGGGCGGCCACGCCTCGGGGCGGACGGGGCGGGCCCGGCCGGGCCCGCCCCGCGGTCAGGACATGACCAGGTTGAAGGTGCGGTAGGAGCGCGCGACCGCGGGCGGGAAGCCGTCCTTGCGCAGGATCGGCGCGAGGAGTTCGGCGAACTCCTCGAAGGCCTCCTGCGAGGCCCACACGTCGACGACGAGCCAGCCCTGCTCGGTGGGCGCGGCGGTGTGGCTCAGGAGTCCGCGCACCGGCCAGTCCGCCCGCCGGTGCAGTCCCTCGGGGTGCCCGGCGATGTCGGCACAGGCCTGCCGGTACTGGGCTTCGGAGACGCCCGGAAACTCCAGCAGGACAACGATCGGCATACCTCCCAGGAGAACCCCGCGCGGCACACGGCGCCAGTGCGCCGATGCGGCGGGACCCCGCGGGCGGCGGTCAGATGTGCGGCACCGTCGGGCCGCCGACCGTGCGGGCGGCACCGAAGGGCGCCAGGCTGGCGGCCGCGGAGGCCATCGTCGCGGAGAGCAGGGCGGCGGTGCGGCTCGCCTCGTAGAGCTGTTCACGGGCGTCGCGGGCGGCCCGGATGACGTCGTACTCCCGGTTGTCTGCGGGGCCGGGCCCGATCCGGCCGGCCGCCTGCTCGCTGCTGAGGAAGGTCTCCAGCTGGTCCAGGAGTTCCGGCAGGCGGCCGGTGAGGCCCGCGAGGGCGGCGACCACCTCCGCCGCCTCGGCGGTGTGCAGGAGGCCGGGCCGGCCTCCCTCGTGGGCGGCGAGGTCCGCGGAGCGGATCAGCTCGGCCGCCTCGCACGCGAGTTCGGCCACGGACAGCTGCGGCGTGACGGGACCGGTCATGGGGCTGCTCCTTCGCTGCGTGGTGCGGTGGATTCGCGTCTGCCCCGGCCCGCAGCCGGCGCACGGGCGGAAACCGGCCATTCCACCGGCGGCGCGCGGTGCACGAACGCTGCGGATCCCGCGCCCCTCGCCGATCCCTGACGGGTCTTGACGTGGGCGGGGGCGGCCCGTAGCGTCACCGAACGCGTTCGAGAAAGATGGCGAAAGTTTCCGCCCGCACCGCCCGCACCGCCCGCACAGCCCCCACAGCCCCCACCGCCCGCACAGCCCCCACCGCCCCCGCCGTCCCACCCGCGAAGGGAGACCCGCGGCCACCCCGCTCCCGGATCGCCCCGCGGGCGGCCCCGCGGCGCACACGCCATGACCGGAACGCACCACCAGTCGGCCCGCAACCCCGTGCTGCCCGGCTTCCACCCCGACCCGTCCGTCTGCCGGGTCGGCGACGACTACTTCCTGGTGACCTCGTCCTTCGAGTACTTCCCCGGGCTCCCCCTGCACCACAGCCGCGACCTCGTGCACTGGCGCCCGATCGGGCACGCCGTCGACCGGCCCGGCCAGCTCGCCCTCGACGGCGTCCGGCCCTCCGGCGGCCTCTACGCGGCGTCCCTGCACCACGCCGCGGGCCGCTTCCACCTGGTCTGCACGCTGGTCGACGGCCGTCACCGCTCGGGGAACTTCCTGCTGACCGCCGACGACCCGGCCGGCGACTGGTCCGACCCGGTGTGGCTGCCCGAGGCCCCCGGCTTCGACCCCTCGCTCTTCTTCGACGAGGACGGCTCGGCCCACCTGCTCGGCACCCGGCAGGTCCACGACGACGGCCGCACCGAGATCTGGATGCGCGCCCTCGACCTCGACGCCGGCCGCCTCACCGGCGAGGAGCACGTGCTCTTCCGCGGCGCCCTCGTCGACGCCCGCTGGGCGGAGGGCCCGCACCTGTACCACCGCGACGGCTACCACCACCTCGTCCTCGCCGAGGGCGGCACCGAGCACGGCCACGCCGTCACCACCGCCCGCAGCCGCACCCGCACCGGCCCGTACGAGAACAACCCGTGCAACCCGGTGCTGACGCACCGGCACCTCGGCCGGCACCACCCCGTCACCGGCACCGGTCATGCCGACCTCGTCCGCACTCCGGCCGGCGACTGGTACGCGCTGCTGCTCGCCTCCCGCCCGTACGGCGGCGGGCCGCACGCCAACCTGGGCCGCGAGACCTTCCTCGCCCGCGTGGTGTGGGAGGACGACTGGCCGGTCGTCAACCCCGGCAGCGGGCGCCTGGAGGAGCACACCGAGGTCGCGCTGCCACCGCACCCCTGGCCGGAGGCGGACCCGGTCGACCACTTCGACGGTGCCGTGCTCGGCCCGCAGTGGAACGTGCTGCGCACCCCCCGCACGGCCTTCCACAGCCTCGGTGCCCGGCCCGGGCACCTGCGGCTGGAGCCGCTGCCGCAGACCCTGGCCGAGCCCGCCACGCCCGCCTTCGTCGGACGCCGCCAGCAGCACCGGGACTTCACCGCGGAGGCGCTGCTCGACTTCGAGCCCGTCGCCCCCGGCGAGCAGGCCGGCCTGGTCGTGCACCACGACCCGGGCCACCACGTGCGGCTGCTCGTCGACCGCGGCCCGTCCGGCGGCCGGGTGGTGCGGCTGACCGTCCGCGACCGGGGCACGGACACCGTACGGGCCGAACTCCCCCTCGGGCCGGGTCCCGTACTGCTCGGCGTCACCGCCCGCGGGCAGGACCTCGCCTTCACCCGCACCCCGCAGGGCGGCCCCGCCGCCGAGGTCGGCCGCGTCGACGGCCGCATCCTCAACAGCGGTCACACCGGCAGTTTCACCGGCACCTACCTGGGGGTGTACGCGACCTCGCCGCACCCGACGGCGGCCCGCGCCGACTTCGACTTCTTCCGCTACTCCCCCGGCCCCGGCTGAGCACCGTCGGCGGCCCGCACTACGGTGGGCGGCATGATCTTCGCACGATGGACGCCCGCACGGTCCGTGGAGCAGCTCGCGGCGGCACTCGCCGCCGGGGACGGGCCGCGCAGCGAACGGGCGTTCGCCGCGCTGCTGAAGGCCGCCGGCCGGGCCCGTCCCGCCGAACTCGCCGCGGCGGGGCCCGCGCTGGCCGGGCTGCTGCCCTCCCTGCCGCCGGAGCCGCGCGGCCTCGCCGCCGTCCTCGTCGGCGCCTGCGTCGAGTCCGGTGCCGACCCGGCGGCCTGCGCGGGCCCGGTGCTCACGGGGCTGGCCGGGACGCTGCGCGAAGCCGTCCGCTTCTCCGTGCTCTGGTCCGCGGTCAGCTCCGACGACCCGCCGGAGTTCTCCTTCGAGGAGGCCGACGGCCCCGGGCGGGCCGACGCCGCCACGACCGCGCTCGGCGGCCCCGAGGCGCCCGGGGTACGGGCCGCGGTGGCCGCCCGGGGCACCCTCGACTCGTGGGAGCGCGCCGCCGTCGCCGTGCTCGCGCACCCGGCCGGTCGTGCCGCCGTACCGGACCGGGCCGCGCTGCTCGCGGACGTGGACGCGCTCGGCGGCGCCGACCGTCTGCGGTGCCTGCAGTACGCGCTGCTGGTGCTCGACGACGAGCCGCTCGTCGTGCTGCACCGGCCGACCGGCCGGGGCTTCGCCCTGCGGATGAGCGGTGTCGGCGACACGTTCCAGCTGCACACCCTGCTCGCCGACGTGCTGATCAACGGCGGCCACCTCGCGGGCACGGGCCCGACCGCGCAGGCCGCGGCGCTCTGCCGCACCGACAACGTCGCACCCGAGCGCCGGCCGACGACCACGGGCTCCTTCAACCTCTGCGGCCCGGACGGCACCTGGATCTGGAACGAGGGCACCCCGCAGGACATCCCGGTGGTCGACGGCGTGCGGCTGCTCGTGCTCGACCCGCCGCCGTACGTCCGTCACTGGCCGGCCGGGCGGTTCTTCCCGGGCATGGCGGCCGACCTCGTCCTGGAGCGGGTCCTCACGCCCGACGAGGCGCGGGCCCGTCTCGACCGGACCGCCCCCGCCGAACGGTGCTGAGCCCGGCCGGGAAGCGCCCCGACGACGGAGCCGAGTGGCGTCCGGTACGCGGCGCGGCCGGGCGAGGGACCGGCCTCAGCGGGGGTCGACGCGGAGGATGCGGTCGTCGCCCGGCTTCGGGTCGCCCCGGCCGTCGGTGTTGCTGGTGGTGACGAGGAGGGTGCCGCCGGGTTCGACGACGACGGTGCGCAGCCGGCCGTCGGTGTGGTCGAGGTGGGCGACGGGGGTGCCGGCGCGGTCGCCGTCGAGGGGGATCTGCCAGAGCCGCTGCCCCCGCAGGCCGGCCATCCACAGCGAGCCGGAGGCGTAGGCGAGACCACTGGGCGAGGCGTCGACCGGGTGCCACTGGACGACGGGGTCGGTGTAGCCGTCCCGGCCGGCCTTGCCCTCGACCACCGGCCAGCCGTAGTTCGCACCGGGGCGCACGAGGTTGAGCTCGTCCCAGGTGTCCTGGCCGAACTCGCTGGCCCAGAGCCGCCCTTGCGGGTCCCAGGCGAGGCCCTGGACGTTGCGGTGGCCGAGCGAGTACACCGGCGAGCCGGGGAAGGGGTTGCCGGGCGCGGGGGCGCCGTCCGGGGTGATGCGGAGGATCTTGCCGCCGAGGGAGTCGCGGTCCTGGGCGAGCTCGCGGTGGCCGGTCTCCCCGGTGCCGACGTACAGCATGCCGTCGGGGCCGAAGGCGATCCGGCCGCCGTCGTGGTTGTTGCCCTTGGGGATGCCGGTCAGCACGGTGGTGGCGTCGCCGAGCTGCGCCCCGGCCGGCCGGGACGTGTCGTAGTCGAAGCGGACGATGCGGTTGTCGTCCCGGGACGTGAAGTAGGCGTAGATCCGTCCCTGGCCGTCGACCGCGAGCCCGAGCAGGCCGGCCTCCCCGCCGGGGTCGACCCCGGGCACGGTGCCGACGTCGGCGCGGGCGCCGGTGGCCGGGTCGACGCGGAGGATCCGGCCGGTGTCACGGGAGCCGACCAGCAGGTCGCCGTCCGGCAGACGGGCCACGCCCCACGGCGTGTCCAGGGCGTCGGCGACGGTCAGCGCCCCGCCCGCGGACACGGGCGCACTCGACCGGTCGGAACCCGTGGAGGCGGTGGAACCGGTGGAGGCGGTGGAGGCCGACGCGCAGCCGGCGGCGAGGAGCAGCGCGAGGACGGCGCCGGTCGCGGTGCGGATGTTCACGGGGGCCTCCTGCGTCGGCCGGTGCTCCGGTCTCCTTCCAGCACACCACACTCCGGCCCGGCGCCCGGGCGGGTCCACGCATCCGGCCGGTGCGGCGTGCCGGGGCGGGTCGGCGGTCCCGGCGGGCGCGGGCCGCGGCGGGTGGCCGGCCACGGCGGGGGCCGGTAGCAGGAGCGGGCCGGGCGCGGCGGGCGCGGCGAGGGGGTGCGGACGGCGGCGGGCGGGCCCGTGCGGCCGCCGCGGCGGGCCTCGCGGGCGGGGGCGGTTCACCGGAAAGGATGACGGCGTTCCGCGGGGCGGACGGCGGGTGTGCGGCCGGGCCCGTCCGTTGCGGGGCGCACCGCGGGGGAATCCGCCGGAACGCGCCGTAGCGGGCGCCCCCGGATCGGGGGACGCCCGCGACGGACCGGTGACCGGTGACCGGTCAGCAGCTGAGGTTGCTGCCCGCGGTGGTACCGAGGATCTGGACGAAGCTCTGGTACGAGTTGATCCGGCTCTGCACCTGGGCGGGGTTGCCGCCGTTGCACTCGATGCTGCCGTTGATGCTGCGGATGGTCTCGCCGAAGCCGGCGCCGTTGACCATCGCGTTGTGCGGGGTCATGGTGCCGGGGCCGCTCTGGGTGTTCCAGTACCAGAGGCCGGTCTTCCAGGCGATCGCCGAGTCGGTCTGCACGAGGTTGGGGTTGGCGAGCAGGTTGATGCCGAGGGCGTCACCGGCGGCCTTGTAGTTGAAGTTCCAGCTGAGCTGGATCGGGCCGCGGCCGTAGTAGGCGGCCTGGCCTGCGGGGCAGCCGTACGACTGGCTGGTGTCGCAGTAGTGCGGGTAGTTGGCGGTGTTCTGCTCGACGATGTAGACGAGGCCGCCGGTCTCGTGGCTGACGTTCGCGAGGAAGGCCGCGGCCTCCTGCTTGCGGACGGTGTCGCTGCCGGTGTTCGTGAAGGCCGGGTAGGCGGAGAGGGCCGCCTTCAGGCCGCTGTAGGTGTAGAAGGAGTTCCGGTTCGGGAACATCTGGTTGAACTGCGCCTCGCTGACCGGGAATCCGCCGGGGTTGGCGGTCTGGGTCGGGGTCGGCGTGCTGCCGCCGGAGCAGGTGTAGGGCTCCCAGTACCAGGTGCTGATCACCGGGTCGTAGCCCGGGTTGTCGTGGGTGGCGCGGTAGAGGCCGCCGTTGGTGTAGCGGACGATCGCGCCGGTCGCGTAGGTCTGTCCGGCGACCCAGGCGGGGTAGGTGCAGCTGCCGCCGGTCGGGGTGGGGGTGCTGCCGCCGCCCCCACAGGTGCCCTGGTCGGCCCAGACGCCGGAGGAGCCGCCGGGGGTCTCGTTCTGGGTCCACCACTTGGCGGTCCAGTTGTGGCCGTTGTACGAAGCGGAGTTGCCGTTCGTGTAGACGGTGCCGGAGTTCCACGGCGTCGTACAGGTCGCCGCGGAGGCCGCGGACGGCAGGACGAACGCCAGGCCGACGACGGCGGCCACCGCCGCCAGGAATGCCAGGAATCGCTGCATGGTTGACACGTAATCACCCCTTCGTGCGGTGGGGGCCGCACGGTTCGTGGACAGGTGGGGCCGCCCGCACGCGGACCTCGGGGCGCACCGATCGGTGCGGACCGCCGGGACGGGGCTGAGGAGACTCAACCGTACTGGTCTATACCTGTCAAGAGGGTAGGTATGGACCAGTACGGACATGACCCGTCATCAGCAGTGCTCGCAGGCCTCGTTCGTCCCCGCCCGGATGCTCAGCCCGGACGCTCCGCCCGGTCGCGCCCGGGCGCTCCCGGGCGTGTCAGCCGTTCACCGGCGCCGGTGCTCCCCCGGCTGGCCCGCCCCACCCGGTCGCCCCGATCAGTCGCCCTGCCCGGACCCCCTGAACCGCTCGCCGCGGGCCAGCCGTCGCAGCCCGGCGAAGCGGCCCAGCCGGTTGAGGCGCTCCCGGTTGACCACCGCCGCCCGGTCGAGCTCCTCCATCAGCCGCCGCGACCGGTGCTCGGGCGCCAGCTCGTCGAGGATCCGGTCGACCTCCGCGAGCACCGAACCGTACAACTGCCAGGCCGTCGGGTCGGCCTGCACATGGCTCAGCAACTGCTGCGCCACCCGCTCCCGGCTCGCCCAGGCCGCACCGAGCTCGGACGCCAGCCGCGACTCCGCCTCCTCGGCACTCCGGCTCACCTGGGTGCTGACCAGCACGGCGAAGCTCACCATCGCGCCGCCGACATGATTCAGCAGCTCCTCCAGCGAGACGGCGACGTCCCGGGGGAACAGCAGCTCCTCGTCGCCGCGCCGCTTCGCGAGGTCGGTGAGCGACCGGGCCAGCACCCGGACGACGACCACGCAGATCTCCAGGGTGTCGAGGCCGGTGCGCAGCACCAGACGCGACAGCAGGCCCTCGCTGATCCGGGGGTTGAGACGCAGGCTGTCCTCGGCCTGGCGCAGCGCGCCGTCGACGTCCGCGATGGCCTGGTCGAGGCGGCGGGCCTCGTGCAGGCGGGCGGCGGCCTCCTCGACCGGGGCCGGGCCGCCGAGCTCCTCCGCGATCTCCAGCAGCAGGTGGCGGGCGCGGCGGGCGAGGTCCTCGATCGACTCTCCGGCGGTGTCGACCCAGACGGGCGGCGCGAAGACGACGTTGAAGGCCAGGCCGACGCCCGCGCCGATGAGCGTCTCCAGCACCCGGTCCCACGCCTGGGAGGCGAGCCGGGTCACGCCGAGCACGAGCATCGCACTGATCGCGACCTCGTTGACGAACTCGTCGACCCGCACGAACCGTCCGATGATCAGCGAGGCGAGGATGATCAGGCCGAGGCTCCACCAGGACAGCCCCACCACGGCGCTGAAGCCGACGGCGATGAGCACGCCGACCACCACCGAGTTGACCCGGCGCACGCTCGTCGTCAGCGTCGAGTAGACCGTCACCTGCACGACGAGCAGGGCGGTCAGCGGGGCCGTCAGCGGCGCCGGCTCGGCGCTGAGCTGCACGGCCACCACGTACGAGATGGTGGCCGCCACCGTCGCCCGCACCGTCAGGACGACGGCCGGGTCCTTGATCCACCTTCGTACGGCCGCGTCCAGCCGTGTCCACAGATCGCGCATTCCTCCCTTGTACCCGGCACGCGGCCGCGAACCGTGCCGACGTGGCGCGGCCCTCCGGGTGCGGCGGAAACGCCGCCGCCCCGCCCCGCCCGCGGGGGCGACGGGACGGGGCGGCGGCCGGGGCGTCAGCCGGGAGGCGTCACGCCGGCGGGGGTGCGGGAACGCGGCTCACGTGGACAGGTACGAGCGCACCTGCGCCAGGACCACGAGGTCGGTCAGGAACCCGATGTGCGTCTGGCAGGCGACCGTGGTGTTGGTGCCGCCGCTGACCGCGGTGCTGGTGTACGGCAGGATCACGCCGTCGCACGGGGACAGCCAGGTGCGGTACGAGGTGGTGCCCGGCGTCTCGTCACCGCTGTTGAGGGTGGCGAGGAAGCTGGAGCCCGGGTACATCTCCTGGCAGGACGGGTAGATCAGGCAGGCGCCGGCGTAGGTGGTGCCGTGGTTGGCGCCGGCCAGCGAGGCCCAGTGCGCGACCTTGGTGTTCCCGCCGAGCTGCTTGACGTACCAGCGGGTGACCAGACCGCCCATCGAGTGGTTGACGATGTCGACCTTGTCCGCGCCGGTCCTGGCGCGGACCTGGTCGACGAAGGTGCCGAGCTGGGCGGCGCTGATCTTGTTCGACTGGTTGAAGTCGTAGTCGAAGGTGAACAGCTGCGAAGAGCTGTAGCCGCCGCTCGCGAAGGACGACAGGGCGGTCGTCCAGTTGGTGGCGTTGCCGGTGTAGCCGTGCACGAAGATCACCGGGCGGGGGCCCGCGGCGTGCGCCGTGCTCGTCGGAAGGACGAAGGCCACGACGGCGGTCAGGCACAGGAACAGGGAGCCGAAAATCCGGCGCATCCCTACCTCCAGGGGGGTTGGGTGGGGGTCGACCCTGACAGGGCGCCAGGAACGGCCACAGTCTCCGCCGCGCCCCGCACCCCCGAATCGGTGAAAGCACCGGTCACCGTCCTGTCCGCCATCCTTGTGCCGGTGCCCAGTGCGGGCCCCGCCCCACTGGGCAGCCGGACAGCCTTCCTCCCCGGCACCTGGACCGGAGGCGGCCCGGTCTGCTGTCTTGGCTCTCGCCGGGGCCGAGTCCGATCGCCCCCGGGCACCACGAGAGGGGCCACCCGTGCACGGTCGCGACGCCGAACTCCGCGCCCTGGACACCCTGGTCACCGGTGCCCGGAACGGCGCCGGCGGCTGCCTCCTCGTCACCGCCCCACCCGGCCGCGGCCGCACCGCCCTCACGGCGCACGCCGTCCGCGCCCACGACGGGCACGGGCTCGCGGTCACCGCACCCGGCCACCCCGCCGAGAGCCGCCTGCCCGGCGCCGCACTCGACCTCCTCACCGCCGCCCTCACCCGGCACGGCGCCGGCCCCGGCCCCACCCCCGGCACCACTCCCGCCGCACGGGCGGCCGGTCTCCTCGACCAGCTCCACCGGGCCGCCCGCACCCGGCCGCTCCTCCTCGCGGTCGACGACGTGCACCACTGGGACGGCCCCTCCCGCGCCGCCCTCGGCATCGCCGCCCGCCGGATCGGCCCGCACGGACCCGCGGCACTCCTGCTCACCGCCGACTCCCACCACCTGCCCTGCCCGCACCTGGACGGCCTGCCCGAGCTCCGCCCCGGCCCGCTCACCACGGCCGCCTCCGCCGCGGTCGTCCGCGACACCGCGCCCTGCGGCGTCCACCCCGCCGTCCTGGACGCACTCGTGCACGAGGCGCTCGGCAACCCCGGCCGGCTCACCGCCCTCGTCGCCCGGCTCACACCCGACCAGCTCACCGGACGCGACCCCCTGCCGTCCCCCCTGCCCGCCACCCCGCTGCTGCGCCGCTACACCGCCCGCCTGCGCACCCTGCCGCGCACCGAACGGCCCGCCCTGCTGCTCCTCGCCGCCGAGGACGACGCCGACATCGGCACCGCGGGCCCGCAGACCCTGCAGAGCGCCCTCACCGCGGCCGGCTGCGGCGCCCTCCCCGAGGCCGAGCGGACCGGCGTCGTACGGACCGGCACCGACGGCGTGCCCCGCTTCACGGACCCGCTGTGGCGCACCGCCGTCCTCCGGTCGGCCTCGCCCGCCGAACGCCGCGCCGCCCACCAGCGACTCGCCCGGGCCAGCGCCGAGTACGGCCCGCACCTCGCCCACCTGTGGCACACCGCGGCCGCCGCCCCCGCCGCGGACCGGCGCACCGCCGACATCCTCGACGCCGCCGCCCGCACCGAAGCCCGCACCTCCGCCCCCGGCCCGCTCGCCGCCCTGCTCACCCGCGCCGCCGAACTCGGCCCGCAGACGGCCGTCGCCGCCGACCGGTACACCCGCGCCGCCGAACAGGCCCGCCTGGCCGGCCGCCACCACCACGCCCGCCTGCTGCTGGCCCGCGCAGACCGGCTGCCCCGCGACCCCGCCACCCGCGGCCGCGCCGCCTACACCCTCGGCATGGCCGGGCTGGCCGACGGGCCCGTACGGCAGGCCCGCGCCGCCCTCGGACTCGCCGCCGAACACCTCGCCGGCACCGACCCGCTGCTCGCCCTCGACGCCCGCCGCCAGGCCGCCGAGGCCGCCTGGACGGCGGGCGACCAGGCCGCCTGCCGCACCGAACTCGCCGAACTCATGGGCCGCTGGCCCGAATCCGGCGACGGCACGTCCACCGGCCCCGGCATCCTGCGCCACGGCGCGGACGGCGCGGTCGCCTCGATGGACCGCCACTACACCCGCGGCATCCCCGCGCTGCGCCGCGCCGTCGCCGACGCCGGGCACGAGACCCGCTCCGCCCCGCTCGCGCAGGCACTCGCCGCGGCCGCCGTCCTCGGCGACGCCGCCGCCGCCCGCGACCTCGCCGCCCGGGCGATCGCCCTGGCCCGCAGCCGCGGCCACGCGGCCGCCGTGCCGCACCTGTGGCAGCGGCTCGCCTTCGCGGAGCTGTACGCCGGGTGTCCCGAACGGGCCGGTCAGCACGCCCGGCACGGGCTGGCCGCGGCGGAAGGCTCCGGTCAGGACAACGCGGCCGCGCACCACCGGGCCGTGCTCGCGCTGGCCGCCGCCACCCGCGGTGACGCGGAGGAGTGCGCCGACCACGCCGCCGCGGCCGCGCGGACGGCCGGCGCGCACGGCCTGGCGACCGCCTCGACCGTGGTCACCTGGGCACTGGCCCGGCTCGACCTCACGGCCGGACGCCCCGACCGGGCCGCGAGCCGTCTGCTCGCCCTCACCGCGCCCGGCCCCGCGCAGGGGCACTTCTCCGTCCTGCTGCTGACCGTGCCCTGCCTGGTCGAGGCCTGCGCACGCACCTCGCGCACCGAGGAAGTACGCCCCGCCCTGAGGGAGTTCACCGTGTGGGCGACGTCCGGCGCCGGCCCGCACGCCCGGGCCCTCGCCGCGCACTGCCACGCCAGGCTCGTCGAGGCGGAAGGCGCCGGCGTCGACACCGTGGCGCGGCTGTACCGCGAGGCCCTCGCCCTGCACACCTCCACCGACTCGGTCTTCGAGCAGGCCCGTACGGCGCTGCAGCTCGGCAAGGCCCTGCGCCGGCACCGGCGGCCCGCGCTGGCCCGGCACCACCTGCGGGAGGCACTGGTGGCGTTCGAGCACTGCGGCGCCCGCCCGTGGGCCGAGGACGCCGGGCAGGAGCTGCGCGCGGCGGGCGCCGGCCACGCGCCCGGGGCGCCGGGTGCGGGGGGCGCGTCGGCCGAGCCGGCCCGGCGGCTGACGGCCCAGCAGGAGCACATCGCGCAGCGGGCCGCCGAGGGCGCCACCAACAACGAGATCGCCCGGGACCTCTCGCTCAGCCCCCGCACCATCGAGCACCACCTGCGCAACATCTTCGCCTCGCTGGGCATCCGCTCCCGCACGCAGCTCGGCCCGCTGCTCGCGGGTCGCGGGGCCTGACCCGGCCGCCCCGCCGGACGTGCCCGGGCCGCCGCGCTCTGCGCGAGGCCCGGGCTGCGGGGCGCAGGTCGGGGCGAACGGCCCGCAGGCGGGTCATGGCGCATTTCTTGCAGACACCTGACCATATTTTTCTTTCCTTGTTCTGTTCATTGCAGCCAGGTGTCGCGCTCGTTACGATCCCCGACACCGGACCCCGGCGGCACGGACCGTCCAACGGATCATCCGTGCAACGGAGTTGAGCAGCAACCAGAGGAGAGACCAGATGGGTGTCACACGCCGGGTGTTCCTGCAGGCCGCCATGGTGGCCGGCGCCGCGGGCACCACCGGGCTCGCCGCAGCCGCCCTCGCCGGGCCGGCCGCGGCCGCGAGCGGCCCCGGCGACGTGGTCGGCAAGGTGACCGTCGGCTACCAGGGCTGGTTCGCCTGCCCCGGCGACGGCGCCCCGATCAACGGCTGGTGGCACTGGGCGCAGAACTGGGGCCAGACCCCGTCCCCGTCCAACCACAGCATCGTCGCCTGGCCGGACGTCCGCGACTACGCCGCCACCTACCGCACCGGCTTCGGCAACCTCGGCAACGGACAGCCCGCGACCCTCTTCTCCTCGTACGACCAGCAGACCGTCGACGTGCACTTCGGCTGGATGAAGCAGTACGGCATCGACACCGCCGCACTCCAGCGCTTCAACCCGACCGGCGGCGAGGGCCCCACCCGCGACGCGATGGCCGGCAAGGTCCGCAGCGCCGCGGAGGCCAAGGGGGTCAAGTTCTACGTCATGTACGACGTGTCGGACTGGACGGCCATGCAGTCCGAGATCAAGACCGACTGGACGGACAAGATGCGGGCCCACACCGCGTCGTCCGCGTACGCCCGGCAGAACGGCAAGCCGGTGGTGTGCATCTGGGGCTTCGGCTTCAACGACAACCAGCGGCCGTTCGCCCCCGCCGCCTGCCTGGACGTCGTCAACTGGTTCAAGGCGCAGGGGTGCTACGTCATCGGCGGGGTGCCGACCTGGTGGCGCACCGGCGACCGCGACTCGCGGCCCGGCTTCGCCGACGTCTACCACGCCTTCGACATGCTCTCGCCCTGGATGGTCGGCCGGATCGGCAACGCCGGTGACGCCGACAACTTCTACAACGTCGCCACCGTCCCCGACCTCGCCGAGTGCACGGCCCGCGGCATCGACTACCAGCCGTGCGTGCTGCCCGGCGGCGTCTCCGGGCGCCAGCGCGCCCACGGCGACTTCATGTGGCGGCAGTTCTACAACATGGGCCGCGCCGGCGTGCCGAGCGTCTACATCTCCATGTTCGACGAGTACAACGAGGGCAACCAGATCGCCAAGACCGCCGAGACGCAGGCCTGGGTGCCGGCGGGCTCCGGCTTCCTCGCCCTCGACGAGGACGGCACCGCCTGCTCCTCCGACTACTACCTGCGCCTCACCGGCGACGGCGGCCGCATGCTCAAGGGACAGACCGCCCTCACCGCGACCCGCCCGACCCCGCCCATGACCGGCGGCGGCGGCGGCGACACCGTGCCGCCGACCGCCCCCGGCAGCCTGCACACCACCACCGTCACCGACACCACCGTCACCCTCGCCTGGACGGCCTCCACCGACAACGTCGGCGTCACCGGCTACCGCATCCGCCGGATCACCGGCGGCACCCCGGCCGTCGTCGGCACCGCGGCCGGCAACGCCACCGCGTACACCGTCACCGGGCTCACCGCGGCGACCGCCTGCACCTTCGACGTGCAGGCCCTCGACGCGGCCGGCGCCGTCTCCGCCGCCTCGAACCAGATCACCGTCACCACCGCGGCCGGCAGCTCGCCGGCCGCCGACCTCGCCCTCAACCGGCCCACCTCCGAGAGCGGCCACACCCAGGTCTACGGCTCCGCCAACGCCACCGACGGCAACCCCGACACCTACTGGGAGAGCACCAACAACGCCTTCCCGCAGTGGCTCCAGGTCGACCTCGGCACCGCGGCCGTCGTGCGGCGGATCGTCATCTCCCTGCCTCCGTCGGCCGCCTGGGGCGCCCGCACGCAGACCGTCTCGGTGCAGGGCGGCACCGACGCCACGAGCCCCGCCGTCCTCACCGCCCCCGCCGCGTACGGCTTCGACCCCGCCACCGGCAACACGGCGACCGTCACCCTGCCCGCCGCCGTCACCGCGCGGTACGTACGGCTGACCTTCACCGGCAACACCGGCTGGCCCGCCGGGCAGGTCGCCGCACTGAAGGTGTACGGCTCCTGACCCCACCGCCCCCTCGCTCCCCCCGCGCACCGCTCCCCCGCTCCGCAGGCTTCCGACGGTCCGCCGGGCGGGGGAGCGGCGTTCCCGCGCGCCGCGCGCCGCACGCCGCCTGCCGGGCACTGCGGCAAGCACTGCAACGGTTCAGAGGTCAAGGTCCAGGCGGTGGCCGGGATGGGCACCCCGGCGCCCCGAAGCGGCGGCCGGACCCGCCTGCGGCGTCGCCGCAGGCGGCAGCGGCCGACCGCCGCGGGAGCACCCCAACATGTGTCCACGACCGGCCCATCCGCCACGCCCGCCCGGATAACGGTTGAGCATCGGCGGCAATTCGACCTCTTTACGCTCCCCCACCTCCGTGCCACAGTTCCCGTCAACTGAAGCGCTTAAGCGCAGCGGCGCGGTACGCCCTCAGACCGCCCGGACCGTGAACGGATCTGATCGGAGATGGTGGGGATGACCAGACGTGCGCTGGCCGCGGCGGCGCTTGCCGGCGCGGTGCTGATCACGGGGTGCGGGGGCAGCGGCGGCACCACGTCGGGCTCCGCACTTCCGCCCGCCGACGCCGCGCAGGTGTCGGGCGACATCACCGTGCTGACGCACCGTACGGATCTCATCGCCGACGGCACGATGAAGAAGTACGCCGACGAGTTCACCAAGGTCTACCCCAAGGTCCACGTCACGTACGAAGGCATCACGGACTACGAGGGCGAAGTCAAGATCCGGATGAACACCTCCAACTACGGTGACGTCCTGCTCATCCCGGCCGCCATCGCGAAGAACGACTACCCGAAGTTCTTCGCCCCGCTGGGCGCCGCCGCCGACGTCTCCGGGACGTACGACTTCACCGCCAAGGCCACCGTCGGCGAACAGGTCTACGGCCTCGCCTCGTTCGCGAACGCCAACGGCTTCGTCTACAACAAGTCCGTCTGGGCGCAGGCCGGCATCACCACCTGGCCCAGGACCCGGGAGGAGTTCCTCGCCGACCTGCAGGCGATCAAGGCGAAGACCGGCTCGACGCCGTACTACACCAACTACAAGGACGGGTGGCCGCTCACCGCGTGGACGAGCGCCGTCGGCACCACCGGCTGCGACACGCTGGCCAACGACAAGCTGGCCGCCGGCGACCCGTGGGCGGAGGGCAGCGACCTGCGCGCGAGCGACACGCTGCTCTACGACATCGTGCACGGCAAGCTCGCCGAGGAGGACCCGGCGACCACCAACTGGGAGAACTCCAAGACCCAGCTGGCCACCGGCAGGATCGCCACGATGTGGCTCGGCTCCTGGTCGATCGTCCAGATGCAGCAGGCCGCGGTCAAGGCGGGCAAGGACGCCTCGGAGATCGGCTACATGCCGTTCCCGGCCCAGAAGGACGGCGCGTTCTGCTCGGTGGTCGCCCCCGACTACCAGTACGCCGTCAACGTCCACTCCGCGCACAAGCCCGCGGCGCGCGCCTGGATCGACTGGATGCTCACCAAGTCCGGCTACGCGGACGCCAGTCAGGCCGTGTCGGCCGTGAAGGGCGCACCGATGCCGCCCACCCTCAAGCCGTACTCCGACGCGGGCGTGAAACTGGTGACGCTGTCGGAGGAGAAGACCGCGCTCGTCAACACCATCGACAACGCCGCCGAGATCGGCCTGCAGAAGCCCGACTACCGCCAGCACCTGATCGACGTCGCCCGCGGCGCCGCATCCGGCGACCTCGCCTCGGAGTTCGCGGCGCTGTCGAAGAAGTGGAACGCGGCCCGCAAGGACGCCGGTTCCTGACGCCCCATCAGCCAGCGGCCGCGCAGCGACACCGCGATCTCCACCCGGCGGCCGGCCCGCACCGGGCCGGCCGCCGGCACCGCGCCGCAGCCGTCCGCGTCCGGCACCCCACGCGCACGCGCACCTCCACGCGCACGTCCAGGTCCACGTCCACGATCCACTCCGCGGAGAGAGGCAGGCATGAGCCGGCAGAGCACAACGACCGGGCGCAGCACGGACGGGCTCGCCCCGGCCGACCTCCCGCCGCCGGTCGGCGCCGGCCCGCGGCGGCCCTCCCCGGGGGCCCGGCGCCGCGCGCCGCGGCTGACCCCGTGGCTGTTCCTCCTCGCGCCGCTGGCGCTCCTGGTCACCTTCACGTACGTGCCGATCGCCGGGATGCTCTCCTACAGCCTCACCGACTGGGACGGCGTCAGCCCGGACAAGGCGTGGGTCGGATTCGACAACTACGTACAGCTGTTCACCCGGCCCGAGCTGTTCCGGGTGTTCTTCGTCAGCGGCTACTACCTCGCCGCGTCGGTGCTGCAGATGGCGGTGGCGCTGTACTTCGCCACGCTGCTCAGCTTCAGCACCCGCTTCCGGAACCTCTTCAAGGGCGTGCTGTTCTTCCCGTACCTGATCAACGGGGTCGCCGTCGGTTTCGTCTTCCTCTACTTCTTCCAGAGCGGCGGCACGCTCGACTCCGTGCTGTCGCTGCTCGGCCACCACGGCAGGCACCTGTGGCTGGGCGATCCCGACCTCGTCAACGTCTCGCTGTCGGGGGTGTCGGTCTGGCGCTACCTCGGCCTCAACTTCGTCCTGTTCCTGGGGGCGATCCAGTCCGTCCCGTCGGAGCTGTACGAGGCGTCCGAGCTGGACGGCGCCAACCGCTGGCAGCAGTTCCGCCACATCATCGCGCCGGGCATCAGGCCGGTGCTGAGCCTGAGCGTGATCCTGGCGGTCTCCGGCTCGCTGTCGGTCTTCGAGATCCCGTACGTGATGACGGGCGGCTCCGGCGACAGCAAGACCTTCGTCATCCAGACGGTCAAGCTCGCGTTCCAGTTCAACAAGACCGGGCTGGCCTCGGCGGCGGCCGTGGTGCTGCTGCTGATCATCCTGCTCGTGACGTGGGTCCAGCGCCGGCTGGTGCCCGACGAAAGGGTCGATGTCGTATGAGCGTCGCCTCCCCTGCCCGCCCGTCCCGCCCGGTCCCGCCCGCGGCACGCGCCGGCCGCCGGGCGGGCGGCCCGCAGACCCTGCTCGGGGTGCTGAAGTATTTCTCGCTGGTCCTGGCCTCGCTGGTGGTGCTGCTGCCGCTGGTGGCGGTGCTGATGACCTCGCTGAAGACGCCTGAGGAGATGGCCGCGGGCAGCGGCGCCCTGACCCCGCCCGGCGACTGGTTCAACCTCGCGAACTACGGGACGGCCTTCCGCGACGGTCACATGCTGACGGCCTTCGGCAACACCCTCTTCATCCTGGCCTTCTCGATCACCGGCACGGTGCTGATCGGCTCGATGACCGCGTACGCGATCGACCGGTTCGACTTCCGGCTGAAGAAGGCCGTCGTGGGGCTGTTCCTGGTGGCGACGCTCGTGCCCGGGGTGACCACGCAGGTGGCGACCTTCCAAGTGGTCGACGGGCTGGGCCTGTTCGGCAGCCGGTGGGCGCCGATCATGCTGTACACGGGCACCGACATCGTCGCGATCTACATCTTCCTCCAGTTCATCCGCTCGATCCCGGTGTCGCTCGACGAGGCCGCGCGGATCGACGGGGCCAACTCCCTCACCATCTACTGGAAGATCATCCTGCCGCTGCTGAAACCGGCGATCGCCACGGTGGTCATCATCAAGGGCATCACGGTCTACAACGACTTCTACACGCCGTTCCTCTACATGCCGGGCGAGGACATGGGCGTCATCTCCACCGCGCTGTTCCGCTTCAAGGGGCCGTTCGGCGCGCACTGGGAGGCGATCTCGGCGGGCGCGATCCTCGTGATCCTGCCGACCCTGCTGGCGTTCCTCCTGCTGCAGCGCTTCATCTACAACGGCTTCACCCAGGGCGCCACCAAGTGACCGCGCCGCCCGCGGCGGACCGGCCCCGCCACGGGCGGCGCGGTGACCGCCCCGCGTTCCCGTCCACGACGCCCACGATGCCCAGGAGGACCGCGTGACCGCCTTCCGTGCCCTGCACGACGGCTGGACCCTCACCGCCGTCTCGCAGGACGTCCAGATCGCCGACGTGCCCGCTGCCGTGCCCGGGTGCGTCCACACCGACCTGCTGGCCGCCGGGCTCGTCGACGACCCGTACCTCGACGACAACGAGACCCGGCTGGCGTGGATCGGCCGCACCGTGTGGGAGTACCGCACCACCTTCACCTGGACGCCCGACCCGCACGACCGCACCGACCTCGTCTGCCGCGGCCTCGACACCGTCGCCACCGTCACCCTCAACGGCACCCGCCTCGGCAGCACGGCCAACCAGCACCGCTCGTACCGCTTCCCCGTGCGCCACCTCCTGCGGGAGGGTGCCAACACGCTGACCGTGCGGTTCGACTCCGCCTACGCGTACGCCGAGGCGCTGCAGGCCGCGCTCGGCGACCGGCCCGGCCCGTACACCGAGCCGTACCCGTTCATCCGCAAGACCGCCTGCAACTTCGGCTGGGACTGGGGCCCGACCGTCGTCACCGCGGGCATCTGGAAGCCCGTCGGCCTGGAGAGCTGGAGCGGCGCCCGCCTCGCCGAGGTCAGGCCCGAGGTCACCCTCGACGGGCCGGACGGGCACGTCCGGGTGCACGTACGCGTCGAACGCGCCGACGAGCGGCCGGTCACCGTCCGCGCCGCCGTCGCCGGGGTCACCGGCGAGGCCGTCCTCGCCCCCGGGGCGCGCACCGCCCGTCTCGACCTGCACGTCCCCGCCCCCGACCGGTGGCACCCGCGGGGCCACGGCGCGCAGACCCGCTACGACCTCGCCGTCGACCTGCCCGGCCGGGACTCCTGGAACGCCCGGATCGGCTTCCGCGAGGTCGCCCTCGATCCGGCGACCTTCACCCTGAGCGTCAACGGCACGCCGGTGGAGGTGCGCGGCGCCAACTGGATCCCCGACGACGCGTTCCCCAACCGTGTCACCCGCGCACGGCTCGCCGACCGCTTCGGCCAGGCCCTCGGCGCCAACGTCAACCTGCTGCGGGTCTGGGCCGGCGGCATGTACGAGAGCGAGGACTTCTACGAGCTCGCCGACGAACTCGGCCTGCTCGTCTGGCAGGACTTCCTCTTCGCCTGTGCCGCCTACCCCGAGGAGGAGCCGATCCGCTCCGAGGTCGAGGCCGAGGCACGGGAGAACATCGCCCGCCTCGTGCACCGCCCGTCCCTCGTGCTGTGGTGCGGAAACAACGAGAACATCGAGGGCCACGCCGACTGGGACTGGCAGGACAGCCTCGCCGGACGCAGCTGGGGCGCCGCCTACTACTACGACCTCCTGCCCCGGCTCGTCGCCGAACTCGACCCCACCCGCCCGTACTGGCCCGGCACGCCGTACTCCGGCCGCCCCGACCTGCCGCCGAACGACCCCGCCGAGGGCACCGTCCACATCTGGGACGTCTGGAACCGCGAGGACTACACCCGCTACGGCGCCTACGCGCCGCGCTTCGTCGCCGAGTTCGGCTTCCAGGGGCCGCCCGCGCACGCCACCCTCCGGCGGGCCGTCAGCGGCGAACTCCACCAGGACGCACCGCTCGTGCTGCACCACCAGAAGGCGACCGACGGCAACGCCAAGCTGCTGCGCGGCCTGGGCGCCCATCTCCCGCAACCGTCCGGCTACGACGACTGGCACTACCTCACCCAGCTCAACCAGGCCCGGGCCATCACCTACGGCATCGAGCACTTCCGCGCACTCGCCCCGCACTGCCGGGGCACCATCGTCTGGCAGCTCAACGACTGCTGGCCGGTGACCTCCTGGGCCGCGGTCGACGGCGACGGCCGCCGCAAGCCGCTCTGGTACGCGCTGCGCCGCGTCTACGCCGACCGGCTGCTCGCCGTCCGCGACGGCGAGGTGGTGCTCGTCAACGGCGCGGCGGACCGCTGGAAGGGTGAACTCTCCGTCACCCGGCACCGGTTCGACGGCACGCTGCTCGCCGGGGAGGTCCACGCCGTCGACCTCGACGCGCACGGCGTGCTCCGGCTGCCCGCCATGACGGACGGCCCGGCCGACCCGGCCCGGGAGTTGCTGGTCGCCGCGATCGACGGCCACCGCACGGTCGCGCTCTGCACCGAGGACCTCGAAGCCGCCCTGCCGGAGGCGGAGTTCGACGCCCGGGCGGAACGCGTCGACGGCGGCTACCGGGTCACCGTGACGGCCCGTACGCTGCTGCGCGAGCTCGCGCTCTTCCCCGACCGGCTCGCCGCCGACGCGTGGGTGGACGACATGATGCTCACCCTGCTGCCCGGCGAGCAGGCCGCTTTCCACGTGACGACCGACGCCGTGCTCGACCCGACCGCCCTGGTCTCGGCGCCGGTGCTGCGCTGCGTCAACGAGCGCCGTGCCGGGGGCGCGTGGGAGCGCTGACCCGTCGGCCGGCGGGGCCGGCCGGTTCAGGCGCCGAGGCTCCGGGTGCTCCGGCTGCGCACGCTCCGAAGGTACGGGTCCCGCGGGACCGGTCCGGCCGGGCAGACGTCCGGGTGGCGGATCCGGCAGTGGTCGGACGGGGCGGCGGCGCGCAGGTTGACCACCGTGCCGTCGCCCGCGATCCGCCAGCGGTGGCCGGGGGGCACCAGCAGGGTGGGGTGGTCGCCCGGTTCGACCAGCATCCAGCGCCCGTGCACGGTGCGGTGCCACCGGGCGGCCGCTCCGCAGGAGGCGCACACCGCGCGGCGGCCCTCGACGGCGTCGTCCGCACGACGACCTGCGGCGGCGGCCCGGACCTGCGCCATCGCCCCGTCGAGCACCAGTCTCAGCACCACGGGCTCCCGCGGTCCGGGCGGCGGCCCGGTCTCGCCACCCTGCCCGCACCGGGCGCCGTGCCCGCCGTACGCCCCGCACCGGCCGCACGGTTCCTGACCGCCCATCTCCCACCCTCCCTCGGCGGACCGGACGCCGGCTCTCCCGTCCGGCCTGTCCCCCGCCCGCCGGAACCGACCGTAACCGGAGATCACGACACGCAGCGGGGCGAACCGGATTTTCCACCCTCACCGGGGACACCGCCCACCCGGCGGCCGTCGACGCCCGCGCGGCGGCAGGTGCCGCGCACCCTCCCGACGGTCTCCTTCCGGGTCGTGGCCCCGTCCCGCCCCGCTCGGGGCCGTGGTGCCGCTACTCGTTGACGAGCACCGGCAGCGAGAGCACGGCGGCGGCCGGGGTGCCGGTGAGGCCGCGGCCGGTGACGGTGACGTCGATGCCGTCACCGGCGGCGCGCGGCCCGTCGTGGCGGCCGGTCGCGGCCTCCTCCTCCTGGTACTCCAGGGTGCCGGTGCCGACCAGGTGCCCGGCGGCGTCGTAGTAGGCGGCGCGGAGTTCGAGGGCGAGCACGTCGCTGACGTCCGAGGTCACGGCGAGGTGGCCGGTGACCGTGCCGTCCGCGGCGAGCTTCAGGCCGGTGAGGCGGACCCGGTCGGTGAACGGCCCGTCCTCCAGGCGGACCTCGCCCGGGCGGGGCGCGGCGGACAGTGCGGCCGCCGGGGCGGCGGCCTGTCGCGGCGCGGGCAGGGAGACGGTCGGCAGCGCCTCCGGGGGCTCCGGTGCGGCCGGGCTACCGGAGCATCCGGCGAGGAGGACCGGCGCGAGAAGGGCCGCGGCGAGGAGGCCGGGGTGACGGTGCTTCATCGTGCTCCTGGGAGTGGGGTGGGGCCGGGAGGCGTGTGCCGCCTCCCGGCCCCGGTGCCGTCGGGTGCGGGTCAGGTCAGTGCCGCGGGGCCTTGCCGAACAGCGAGCGGTACATCTTGCCGTAGAGCTCGGTGTTGTCCTGGCTGGCGGCGAAGCGCTCGCCACCGGGGCCGTACGCGAAGATCGGCACGTCGGCGCCGGTGTGGTTGCCGGAGAGGTAGGTGAGCCAGAGGCTGGCGTCGGCGCTGCCGTCGGCGACGCCTGCCGGGTCGTCGGGGGTGCGGAAGGTGGCGGGGGCGAAGTTCTTCGCGTCCGCGGAGCCGGCGCCGTTGACGGGACCGGTGGAGCGGGCCGGGTCCTTGGCACCGCCGGCCGCGCGCGACGGCGAGCTGTTGTTCGCGGTGTTGCCGCCGTCGACGTTGACCGGCGGGGCCACCGCCTCGGCGTTGGTGTAGGAGCCCTTCTCGATGATGTTGAAGCCGGCGCACTCGTGGTCGGCGGTGACGACGACGAGGGTGTGGCCGTCCTTCTTCGCGAAGTCCACGGCGGCGGCGACGGCGTCGTCGAAGGCCTTGATCTCCCCGAGGGTCTGGGCCGCGTCGTTGGCGTGCGAGCGCTTGTCGATCTGGGCGCCCTCGACCTGGAGGAAGAAGCCGGTGCGGTTGCCCTTCGCCAGCAGCGAGACCGCCTTGCCGGTCATCTCGGCGAGGGTCGGCTCCTGCTTCTGCGGGGCGCCGTCCGGCAGGGCGGCCTTGGCCTGCTCGACCGTCAGGTTGCCGCGGTTGAAGAGGCCGACGACCTTGCGGCCCTTGGCGGCGGCGAGGTCGGCCCTGGTGGCGGCCTTCTGGCTGGCCGCGGTCTGGGCGGGCAGCGCGGCGTCGCCGAAGCTGCCGAGCACCTGGTAGCCCTGGGCCTCCAGGGCCTTCTGGTCGTCGGGCTCGAAGCGGGCGAGGCCGCCGCCGAGCACGACGTCGGCCGTGCCGTTGCGGGCGATCTGCTCGGCGATCGGCGTGACCAGGGTGCGGTCCGCGGGCGCGGTCTCGTAGCTGCCGTCGGCCTTCCTGGGCAGGCAGGCGGCGTCCGAGTAGACCGGGCCCTGGCAGCCGCGCAGCAGGGCGTGGCTGAACTGCCCGGCCGGGGTGGCGTCGGTGATCTCGGCGGTGGAGACGTTGCCGGTGGCGAAACCGGCCGCCTTCGCCTGCTCCATGAGCGTGGCGACCCGCTTCTCGTACGCGTCGACGCCGAGGGCGGCGTTGTACGTCTTCACACCGGACGACCAGGCGGTCGCGGAGCTGGCGGAGTCGGTGACGAGCGCGGGCTTGGCGCTGTCCTTCTCGACGGCGTAGGTGGCGACGGCGCCGGTGAACGGCAGCTTCTCCATCGCGAGACGGCCGGCCGCACCGTAGAAGCGCTCCCGGCCGGCGGTGACGTGGGTCCGGCCCATGCCGTCGCCGACGAGGTAGATGACGTTGCGGATGTCGGCGTGGCGGTCGCCGCGGTCGGACGGCGCGGAGCTGGCGGTGACCGCCGCGCCGCCGACCATGGTGCCCGAGAGGGCGAGCACGGTGGCGGCCTTCAAGGCCTTGCGCTGCATCAGGGTGTCTCCTCGACACGTCGGCGCGCGCGGCCGGTCGGGGCCGCTCGCACACCCGGGCCGGGCCGGGCGGCTGCGACGCTATGAGCACGAGGTGAACCCGCACCGCCGCCGGCATGACGGACGGTCGAACAGCTGACCGCGCGTCAGCGGCGGGAGGGGGCGGGTCGCGGATCCGGTGAGGGCCGGGCTCCCGCACCGAGGGGTGGGACCCGGCTCCGGCACGGCCGGGCGGAGGGGCGCAGCGGGCCGACGACGGGTCCGATCATGCCCGTGCGCGGCGGGCTGCGCCTTTCGGGTGGCCCGTTCCGGTTGTTCCGGCACCCCGACGGCCCGGGTGGGATGCGGCGGCCCCGGACGCCGGGAATGGTGGGTGGGCAGCCCTGTGGGCTGCCGGAAGGAGAGCGCGATGAGTGCGATGGACGTACCGGCCGACGGCGCGGGGAGGTCCGACACCACCACGCGGGCCGTGCAGGCCGTGTCCGCTCCGCGGCTGACCTGGCTGACGCTGGCGCTGATGACCACCAGTTCGGTGGCCAGCCTGCGGGCCGCGCCCACCATGGCGGTGTACGGCCTGGCGTGTGTGTTCCTGTACCTCGTCCCGGCGGTCGTGTTCCTGCTGCCGACCGCGCTCGTGTCGGCGGAGCTGGCGTCGGGCTGGAACGGCGGCGTCTACAACTGGGTGTCCCAGGGGCTGTCGAAGCCGCTGGGCTTCCTCGCGGTGTGGTGCCAGTTCGCGATGACGATCTTCTACTACCCGAGCCTGCTGGCGTACGTGGCGTCGACGATCGCGTACGTGATCAATCCGGCGCTGGCGAACAGCGGGCTCTACACCGCGATCGTGATCATGGTGCTGTACTGGACCGGCGTGTGGGTCTCGTCGAGCGGCACGAACGCCGTCGCGGGGCTCGCCTCCTGGGGTCTGGTCATCGGCACGCTGATCCCGGGTGCGCTGCTGGTGGTGCTCGGCATGGTCTTCCTCGGCCAGGGCAACCCGTCGGCGGCGCCGATGAACGCCGACCACATCCTGCCGGCCTGGACAGGGCTCGCCAGCCTGGTGCTGATCGTCAACAACTTCCTGAGTTACTCCGGCATGGAGATGAACGCGGTGCACGTCTCCTCGCTGAAGAACCCGGCGAAGGAGTTCCCGAAGTCGATGTTCCTCGCCATGGGCCTGGTCCTGCTGATCTTCATCCTGCCGGCCCTGGCGATCAGCTGGGTGGTGCCCTCGGACCAGCTCAGCCTCACCGCCGGCGTGATGCAGGCCTTCGACGCGTTCTTCCAGCACTTCCACATCGGCTGGCTGACACCGGTCGTGGCCGTCGGCCTGGTCGCCGCCTCCCTCGGCGGCATGCTGACGTGGCTCGCCGGCCCGTCGAAGGGGCTGCTGCTGATCTCCCGCCAGGAGGGCTACCTGCCGCCGTTCCTGCAGAGGCTCAACGCGCACGGCATCCAGCAGAACATCCTGGTCACCCAGGGCATCGTCACCACCGCCATCGCGCTGATGTACGCCTTCATCCCGAACGTCTCCAGCGCGTACTGGATCTTCTCGGTGATCACCACGCAGGTCTACCTCATCATGTACCTGCTGATGTTCGCCGCGGCGATCCGCCTGCGCCGCACCCAGCCCGACCACCCGCGCGGCTACCGGGCCCCGGCGCTCGTCGTGCTCTGCGTGACCGGCCTGCTGGCGTCGGCCGCCGCGATGATCATCGGCTTCGTGCCGTCGTCGCAGTTCAGCGGCGGCAGCGTCTGGTCGTACGTGCTCTTCATCGGCAGCGGCCTGCTGCTGCTGGGCGTGATCATCCCGTACGCGTTCCTGAAGTTCCGCAAGCCGTCCTGGCGCCGGCCGGAAGCGGAGGCGCAGGCCGAGGGAGGTGCGGCATGAGCCGGACCGAGATGGCCGCCCGGCACCGGTGGATCTACATCGGCGCGATCGTCCTCCTGGTCGCCATGGTGGTCATCGGCCTGATCACCTACACCCAGCAGCACGCCACCAACGAGTCCTACCGCAAGGCCGCGCAGCTCTCCGACGATCTCGTCGCGGCGGGCTACCCGGCCGTACCCGACCAGGGCCAGATCGCCCGCCTGCTCGGCACCGACGGCGGCGCCGTCTGCGAGAATCCGGCCGGCGCCCTCAAGAACGCCCTGTGGAAGGTCAACCTCTCCAACGGCGCCACCGGGCCCGGCCAGCGCCCGATCGTCGCCGACGCCCGGGCCGTCGAGGCCGAGGCCATCGTGCTGAACGTGTACTGCCCCGACCAGCTGGACGCCTTCCGCAACAAGCTGGACGACCTCGAGACCGACGACACCGTGAACAACTGACGCCGCGCCGGCCGTGCCCCGACCCGGGGACCGGCCGGCGTCCGCACCGAGGAGCCCCCAGCCCATGACCGACGACCTCGCCGGGCGGATCGCCGCCCTCATGCCCCGCGCCAAGGCCGACCTCACGGAACTCGTCGCCATCCCGTCCGTCGCCGACCCGCGGCAGTACCCGCCCGAGGCGTGCCAGCAGGCCGCCGAGTGGGTCGCCGCCGCCTTCACCGACGCAGGCCTGCGCGACGTCCACCTCGCCGAGACGCCGGACGGCAGCCACGCCGTCCTCGGCCACCGGCCGCCCCCGCCCGGCGCACCGACCGTGCTGCTGTACTGCCACTACGACGTGCAGCCGCCGCTCGGCGACGACGCCTGGAGTTCGCCGCCCTTCGAGCTGACCGAACGTGACGGCCGCTGGTACGGCCGGGGCACCGCCGACTGCAAGGGCAACATCGTCATGCACCTCACCGCGCTGCGGGCGCTCGGCGACGCCCTGCCGGTGGGCATCAAGTTCGTCGCCGAAGGCTCCGAGGAACAGGGCACCGGCGGCCTGGAGGCGTACGTCCGGCAGCACCCCGACGAACTGCACGCCGACGCGCTGCTGATCTGCGACACCGGCAACGCCGCCGTCGGCGTGCCCACCGCCACGACCAGCCTGCGCGGCCTCGCCAACGTCGTCGTGACCGTCTCCACCCTCACCGGCAACATGCACTCCGGGATGTTCGGCGGCCCCGCCCCGGACGCCCTCGCCGCACTCATCCGCATCCTCGACTCGCTGCGCGACGCCGACGGCGGCACCCGCGTCCAGGGCCTCGACGCGAACGGCCGGTGGGAGGGCGTCGGCTACGACGAGCAGCAGTTCCGCGCCGACGCCGGCGTGCTCGACGGCGTGGCCCTGACCGGCTCCGGCAGCGTCGCCGACCGGCTCTGGGCGCGGCCCGCGGTGACCGTGCTCGGCATCGACTGCCCGCCGGTGATCGGCTCGGCCGCCGCCGTCCCCGCCACCGCCCGCGCGCGCGTCAGCCTCCGGGTGCCGCCCGGCACCGACCCCGGCCACGCCCGCGACGCACTCACCGCCCACCTGCAGTCCGCCGCACCGTGGGGGGCGAAGGTCGAGGTGGAGACCGAGAGCACCGGCGCGCCGTTCAGCGCGGCCACCGGAGGCCGCGCCTACACGGCACTCGACCGCGCCGTGCAGGCCGTGTACGGCAAGCCGATCGCCTTCCTCGGCCAGGGCGGGTCCATCCCGCTGTGCAACGTCCTCGCCGACACGTACACCGACGCCGAGATCATCCTGATGGGCGTGGAGGAGCCGGGTTGCCTCATCCACGCACCCAACGAGAGCGTCGACCCCGGCGAGATCGAGCACATGGCACACGTCGAGGCGCTGTTCCTGCAGCACTACGCTGCCGGACGCGCCTGAACGCACCGCCGCACACCTCCGGAGGCCCGCCATGCCGCACCCGTTCACCACCGACGACTTCGCCGCCCGGATGGCCCGCGCCACGCGGGCCGCCGCAGAAGCCGGGCTCACCGGGCTGGTCGTCACGCCCGGACCCGACCTCACCTACCTCACCGGCTACCGCCCGACCGCCGTCACCGAACGGGTCACCGCCCTGCTGCTCGCCGACGGCCGGGAGCCCGTGCTCGTCGTGCCCAGGCTGGAACGCCCCGACGCGGAGGCCGCACCCGGCGCCGCCGCCGTCCGGTTCGCCGACTGGACGGACGGCACCGACCCCTACCGCACCGCCGTCGCCCCCGAACTCGACCCCGCCGGCCGGTACGGCATCTCCGACTCGGCCTGGGCCCTGCACCTCCTCGCCCTGCAGGAGGCCCTCCCCGACAGCTCGTACGCCTCCCTCACCGGCGCTCTGCCGATGCTCCGGGCCGTCAAGGACGCCGACGAGCTCGAACGCCTCGCCGCCGCCGGCGCGGCCGCCGACGCCGCCTACGAGCGGATCCTGAAGGTCGCCTTCGCCGGGCGCACCGAGAACGAGGTCGCGGCCGACCTCGCCGGCCTGCTGCGTGAGTACGGGCACAGCCAGGTCGACTTCACCGTCGTCGGATCCGGCCCGAACGGCGCCAACCCGCACCACGAGGCCGGCGGGCGGACGATCGGCGCGGGCGACACCGTCGTCCTCGACTTCGGCGGGCTGAAGGACGGCTACGGCTCCGACACCACCCGCACCGTGCACGTCGGCGAGGACGTGCCCGCCGAGGTCCGCGAGGTGCACGACGTGGTGCGCCGCGCCCAGCAGAAGGCCTTCGAGGCGGTACGGCCCGGCATCGAGTGCCAGGAGGTCGACCGGGTGGCCCGCGCCGTCATCACCGAGGCCGGCTACGGCGACTACTTCATCCACCGCACCGGCCACGGCATCGGGCTCACCACCCACGAGCCGCCGTACATGGTCGAGGGCGAACGGCAGGTGCTCGTGCCCGGCATGTGCTTCTCCATCGAGCCCGGCGTCTACCTGCCCGGCCGCTTCGGCGTGCGGATCGAGGACATCGTCACCGTCACCGCGACCGGCGGGCGGAGGTTCAACAACACCCCGCACGACCTCGGCATCGTCGGCTGAGGCCGCACGGTCGCCCCGGGCGCCGCTGCCCCGGCGCCGTTCCTCAGGGGCGACCGGCCTGGTGCCACTGCCCCGGCGCCGTTCCTCCGGGGCGACCGGCCTACGGGACGATGTCGTGCGCGACCGCGAACCGGGTGAGGTCGGCGCGCCGGCGTGAGCCGATCTTGTCGCGCAGCCGGTCGAGATGCGAGTGCACGGTGTGCTCGCTGATGCCGAGGCGGTGCGCGATGCCGTGGTCGGTCTCGCCGTTCGCGAGCAGCGCCAGGATCTGACGCTCGCGCTCCGTCACCCGGCACAAGGGCTCCGTCAGCGGACGGACGGCCAGCGCGGCGGAGACGTACGAGCACCCGGACGCCACCAGGCGGACCGCGGACAGCAGCTCCAGTTCGCCCGCTTGCCTGCTCAGACAGCCGCGCGCACCCGCCTGCATCTGCGGGACGACGTCCTGCTGCAGGCCCGAGCAGAGCACCAGCACCTCCGCCCCCAGCCCGCCCAGGCGGTGCACCACGGCGGCCAGCGGCGCCGGGGGTAGCTGCAGGTCGAGCAGGAGGACGTCGCCCGGGCGGAGGGTGGGGTTGGTGGGGGCGGGGGTGGCTGCGGGGTCGGGGGTGGGGGTGAGGTCGGGGATGGTCACGGTCTCCGCCTCCTCGGGCGAGGGGACCGAAAGGGTCAGCTGCAGGTCGGTGGCGGACTCGATCATCTGCGCCAGCCCGAGGCGGAACACCGGACAGTCGCCGACGACGGCGACGCGGATCGGTTGGGCACTCATGGGTGGTCCTCGGCCTGCCTGCCGGGCACGCTCGGCCCGGACGCGCCCGGCCACGGTACGGACGGCCCGCGCACCTCCAGTCTTCGCCCCTGTCGCGGACCCGGCATGCGGAGACGTCCGGCCGACCCGGGCGCCGCCGGAATCGGATCTGAAACCGGACTGGAACCGGCCCTGGAACCGGCCCTGGAACCGGACCCGACCTGGGTAGGACTGCCCCTGGCGCCATGGGTGCTTCCACCCCGTCCGGGGATCCGAGCCGTGGCGGGACTGGAGGCGCCTGGCAGGCAGGGGGCGACCCCCCGTGTGGATGCGCTCCGCCCGGCACGGCATGATCATGGGCAGAGTGGTTCCGGTCCCTCGAACGAGGAGGACGCGTTGCCCGCGGAGGCTTCGGGCCGGGACGCCGCCGACGCCTCGATCGACGCGGCCGCGGCCGCCCTGGCCACCGACAGCGCGGAGCTGATGTGCCACGTGCTCGACGCGGCACCGGTCGGGATCGCCTTCCTCGACACCGACCTGCACTGGCGCTACGCCAACCCGGCCTTCCGCGACGCGGCCGGACTGCCGCCGACCCGACCGGCCCGGCAGGACGGGCACGCAGGGCGGGACGAGCGGGGCGGGCCGCCGGAGCAGCCCGGAGCGCCGTCGGCGGCCGGCCTGGTCGGCCGCCACGCCGCCGACACGCCATCCACCGTCTCGGCACCCGGCCTTCCCGGCATCCTCCACCAGGTCCTCTCCGACGGCCGCCCGCGTGACACGGACGTCGGAGGACCTGCCGTGGCGGGTCGGCAGCTGTGCTGCCGGCGCCTGGACGTCGGCGGCCGGACCCTCGGCCTGATCACCGTGCTCCAGCAGCGGCCCGTGCCCGAGGAGCACCAGCGGCAACAGCAGGAGCTGGCCCGGGCCAGGGCCCGCCTCGCCGTCCTCGACGCCGCCGCCGACCGCATCGGCACCACCCTCGACACCGACACCACGTGCGCCGAACTCGCCGACTTCGCCGTCCCCTCGATCGCCGACCTCGCCGTCGTGGAGGTGCTGCCGCCGGAGGACGCCGAGCGGTCCCCCGCGGGAACCGGCCGTATCCGGCTGCACCGCGCGGCGACGGCCTGCACGCCGACCGTCCGGCCGCACCTCGCCACCCTCGCCCTCCCCGGTGGGCCGGTACGGCACGCGGAAGGATCCGCCGTCGCCCGCAGTCTCCGCACCGGACGCGCCGTCCACCTCGACATCACCGGGCCCGGCCCGGTCGTCCCCGGTACGGAGGCCGATCCGCCTGCCGCCGACCCGGTGACGCTGGCCGCGTACCGGACGGCCGGCATCGGCACCGTACTGAGCGTGCCGCTCACCGCGCGCGGCCGGACGGTCGGCGTCCTCACCCTTGCCCGCACCCGCGCACGGGGCCCACGCGCGGGCTTCGACGCGGACGACCTCGTGACGATCGCGGACCTCGCGGGGCGCGCCTCGATCGGCATCGACAACGCACGCCGCCACACGCGCACCCAGGGCATCACACTGGAGCTGCAGCGTGCGCTCCTCGCCGAACCGGGCAGCCCGCACCCCAACCTCGCACTCGCCTCCCGCTACCTGCCCTCCGGCACCAGTTCCGTGGTCGGCGGCGACTGGTACGAGACGGTGCGGCTGCCCTTCGGCCGCACCCTGCTCGTGATGGGTGACGTCATGGGCCACGGGGTCGAGGCCGCCGTCGACATGAGCACCTACCGCGCCGTCCTCCGCGACGTCGCCGGGATGGACCTGCCCCCGCACCGGATCCTCCGCCAGCTCGACGCCCTGATCTCGGAGAACGACTCGGCCCGGCCCGCGACCTGCGTGCTCGCCCTCGCCGACCCGGGACGCTCCCGCTGGACGTTCTCCAGCGCCGGGCACCTGCCGCCCGCGCTCGTGAGCGCCGATCGGCCGACCGAACTGATCGCCCTGCCGACCGGCCCACCACTCGGCACCGGCCTCGGCGGCTACGAGCAGGTGACCCGCCCACTCCTCGCCGACCACGTGCTGCTGCTCTACACGGACGGCCTCGTGGAGCGCCGCGGCGAGGACATCGACGACTCCCTCGCCCGGCTCGCGGCGCTGCACCTTCCGGTCACCGGCACGCTCGACGAGCTTCTCGACGCCGCCCTCCGCAAGCTCGCCCCGGACACCGCGGAGGACGACATCGCCCTGCTGGCCGCCCGGCTGCGCCGCCGCTGAGCCCGGACCACGGAACAGCCGCGCGGTACGGCGGCTCACCCGCGTTCCGGTGCCCGGTGCGGTCGGTGCAGTCGGTGCGGTCGGTGGCACACCGGGCAGCCACGGCGGCCATGGCGTCGCACCGTCAACGATCTCCCCTGCCATCAGTGCTCCCGGTATCTCGACGGATCGGCCTTCGTCGACAAGGAGGCCGCCACCGGGCAGGACGTTCCCTCCGATTTCCGGGCGGGCCGCCGACGACCCGAGGCGTCGGTGACCCGCCCCGCCGGGACCGGCACCGGCACCGGCACCGGCACCGGCACCGACCGGCGTACGGCCGTCCGCGGGACGGGCCCCACGGGCCGACGCGGTCGGCGGGGCCGCCACCGGGCGGCACCAGGGCGTGTCTGACGATTCGCGGCGGATCAGCGCGCGGCGTCGGGCGCCCGTCGGGAATGGTCAGGCACGCCCTAGACTGCCCGCCATGAACGCCACGCCCGAGGACGGGCTCGCACGCCTCGTCCGGCTCGCCTCCGGAAGCTACCTGCTCGTCACGACGTACAAGAAGGACGGCTCGACGGTGGCGACGCCGGTGTGGGTCGTACGGGACGGCGAGGCGCTCGGCATCTGGACGGTGACGGACTCGTGGAAGGTGAAGCGGATCCGCAACCGGGCCGACGTGCTGGTCGGCCCGTGCGACGTGCGCGGCAGGCCGACCGGCGAGCAGGTGCCCGGCACCGCGGAGATCTGCGGCCCCGAGCGGACGGCCGCGTACCGCACGCTGCTGCGCCAGAAGTACGGGTTCGTCGGCTGGATGACCCTGCTCGGCAGCCGGCTGCGGCGTGGCGACCGGGGCACGGTCGGCATCCGGATCACGCTCGCCGGCTGACCTCCGGCGGTGGGCCGGTGCACCGGTGACGGTGCACCGGCCCACCGGTCCGTCGTCAGGCCTGTGCGGTGGCGAGGAGCCAGGCGGCGGCGTCCGCGGGCAGCATGCCGTCGGTGCAGTCGGCGCTGCCGAGCACGACGTCCGCGCCGGCGGGCAGGGGCACCGGCTCCTGCGTGAAGTTGACGACGCAGGTGAAGGAGCCGTCCCGGGTGAAGGCGAGCACACCGGGCTGCGACGGCACCCAGGTGAGGGCCTCCGGCAGGGCGCCCACCCACGCGCGGCGCAGCCGCAGGGCCTCGCGGTAGAGGTTGAGGGTGGAGGCGGGGTCGGCGTCCTGGGCGGCGACCGACCGGTCGGTCCAGTCCGCGGGCTGGGGCAGCCAGGGGTCGGCGGCACCGGCCGGGGAGAAGCCGAACGGCGCTGCCGTGCCCGACCAGGGCAGCGGCACGCGGCAGCCGTCGCGGCCGCGGTCGGCGCCCTGCGAGCGGGCGAAGGTCGGGTCCTGGCGCAGGTGGTCGGGGATGTCCTCGACCTCGGCGAGGGCGAGTTCGTCGCCCTGGTAGATGTAGACGCCGCCGGGCAGTGCCATGGTGAGCAGGGCGGCGGCGCGCGCCCGGCGCAGGCCGAGGACGCGGTCGGTGGGGGCGCCGAGGCGCTTGTCCCCCATGTCGAAGGACGTGTCCTCGCGGCCGTAGCGGGTGACGTGCCGGATGGTGTCGTGGTTGGAGAGCACCCAGGTGGGGGGTGCGCCGACCTCGGCGTGGGCGGCGAGGGTGCCGTCGACGACGTCGCGGACGGCGTCGTGCTCCCAGGCACAGCACAGGAACTCGAAGTTGAACGCGGAGTGCAGTTCGTCCGGGCGCAGGTAGCGGGCGAACTGTCCGGGGGTGGGCAGCCAGACCTCGCCGACGAAGGCCCGCTCGCCGGGGTAGGAGTCGGAGATCTTCCGCCAGGAGCGGTAGATGTCGTGCACGCCGTCGACGTCCTGGTAGGGCAGGTCGGTGACGTCCGGGTCGGGGCCGACGTCGGGCAGGCCGGGCTTCTTGGCGAGGCCGTGGGCGACGTCGATGCGGAAGCCGTCGACACCGCGGTCGAGCCAGAACTGCAGCACCGACTCGAACTCCGAACGGACCTCGGGGTGCTCCCAGTTGAGGTCGGGCTGCTCGGGGGCGAACATGTGCAGGTACCAGGGGCCGGCGGTGCCGTCGGCCTCGGTGATGCGGGTCCAGGCGTTGCCGCCGAAGTAGGACTGCCAGTCGTTGGGCGGGAGTTCGCCGTGTTCGCCGCGCCCGGGCACGAACCAGAAGCGCTCGCGTGCGGCCGAGCCGGGTCCGGCGGCCAGGGCCTCCTGGAACCACACGTGCTGGTCCGAGCAGTGGTTGGGGACGAGGTCCACGATGACCTTCAGGCCCTGTGTGTGGGCCTCGGTGATGAGTTCCTCCGCCTCGGCGAGGGTGCCGAAGAGCGGGTCGATGTCGCGGTAGTCGGCGACGTCGTAGCCGCCGTCCGCCATCGGCGACAGGTACCAGGGGTTGAACCACAGGGCGTCCGCACCGAGGTCGCGCAGGTAGGGCAGGCGGCTGCGGACGCCCGCCAGGTCGCCGACGCCGTCTCCGTTCCCGTCAGCGAAGCTGCGCACGTAGACCTGGTAGATGGCGGAGTTGCGCCACCAGGCCGGTGCGGGGCTGTCGGGGAGGTGGTTCACGGGGGTCTCTCCTTGATCGGGGTTGGGCCGGTCCGCCCGGCGTCGGGCCGGGCGGACCGGGGGAATGCGGGTGTTACCAGCCGCTGTTGCCGCTGCCGCGGTTGACGGTGAACGAGCCGGCCAGGCTGAGGCCGCCGGACGGCGCGCCGGTGACGGTGACGCCGTTGAAGGTGCCGGAGCCGTTGGAGTTGATCTCCAGGCCGTACGTGCCGGTGTTGGTGATCTTGACGTTGCTCATCTGCAGGCCGGTGACGGTCTTCTGGTAGGAGATCAGCACGCCGGCGTAGGTGGAGTCGGCGATGTCGAGGTCCTGCACGACGACCGGGCTGGTGATGTCGCTGCTGCCCGGGTCGGCGTAGATCCACAGGGCGCCGAACCGGCTGTTCCAGTTGGGCTCCAGGCCGCCGGTGCGGGTGAGGGTGTTGCGCTTGACGGAGGTGGTGCCGGAGAAGGCGACCGGGGTGAAGCGGGTGCTGATGGCGATGCCCGCCGAGCCGGTCACGGTGTCGGCGAAGACGTTGTCCTCGATGCGGTTGCCGTTTCCGCCGTAGATGGCGGCGGCGTTGGCGAGCAGCGGTGCCTGTGCGGTGTTGTGGCGGAACGCGCTGTTGGTGACGGCCTGCGCCTCGGAGAACATCGCGAGGGCGTCGTCACCGGTGTTGCGGATGCTGGTGTTCCACACCTCGGTGTCGGTGGTGCCCTTGTGCAGGTTGACGCCGTCGGCGAAGGTGTCGCGGATGCGCAGACCGCCGACGTACAGGCCCTTGGTGGGGGCGTCGATCCACAGGCCGACCTTGGTGTGCTCGATCCAGACGTCCTGGACGGTCGAGCCGTTGCCGAAGTCACCCTCGATGCCGGCGTCGAAGTTGGCGTCGTCGCGGTAGGAGACGTCGCCGGCGATGGTCAGGTCCTGCACGGTGGAGGTGCCGCCCTGACCGAAGAGGCCGCCCTTGCCGTTGGCTCCGCGCAGCACCGTGTACCACTGGCCCGCGCCGCGCAGGGCGACGCCGGTGAGGTTGACGTGGCCGGAGATGTTGAACGTGCCGGACGGCAGCCACAGGCCCTTGCCCTGCGACTTCGCGGTGTTCAGCGCGGAGTTGAGGGCGTTGGTGTCGTCGCTGCCGTCGCCGGCGGTGACGCCGAGGGTGGTGGCGGAGACGAAGCCCGCGGGCATCGCCGCGGCGGCGGCGACCTGCTCGGTCTCGACGAGGTCGAGGGTGTAGGAGGCCGCGGTGTCGGCCGCGTCCTTCTGCAGCTTGATGACCGTGCCGGTCGGGAAGTCGCCGACGAGCTGGCGGGTCTCGTCGAAGTAGTGGTGCGGGGAGCCTTGCGACGGGGTGTTGGTGTAGGGGTAGGAGCCGTACACCCAGCTGTACTTGGAGGAGAGGTCGAGGGACTTCACCCGGGTGCCGTTGGCGTACACGCCGATGGTCGCGTTGGTGCCCGCGCCGTCCGCGCTGTCCGGGATCGAGTAGCGCAGGGTCAGCGCGTTGGCGGGCTTGGTCAGGGTGAACTGCACGTACTCGCCGGTGGAGTCGAGGACGACGGCGCTGCGGCCGGACGCCTCGGCGGCGACGGTGCCGTAGGTGCGGGTGGCGGCGAGCTTGGTGCCGTTGGTGGTGGTGGCCTCCGCCTCGTACGTGGTGTACGGGAGGGTCGCGCCGCGGGCGGCGTTGGCGGTGGAGCCGGAGACGTTCAGGCCGTCCAGGTCGAGGGCGCCGTTGTCGCCGCTCTCGGTGCGCAGTTGCACGGTGTTGAGGCCGGCCCGCAGGGGGACGGAGACCGTGGTGGAGGCCCAGCCGCCGTTCGTGGCGGGCAGGGTGAGCCGCTGCACGGTCAGGCCGTTGGCGCTCAGGGTGATGGTGGCGGCGGCGGATCCGGCGGTGCGGTAGCGCACGGCGGTCTGGTAGCTCGCGGCGGAGGGGGCGTTGACGGCGAGGACGGCGCGGGCGCCCTGGGCGGTGAAGCCGGTCAGGTAGCCGCTGCCCTCGAAGCCGGCCGCGGAGGAGGAGGCGGCGGGACCGCCGGAGAAGAACGCGTCCTCGGCCTGGTGGGTGAGGGAGCCGGTGGGCGGCGGGGTGGTCGGGCCGGTCGGCGAGGGGCTGGGGCTCGCGGTGCCGGTCGGTGCGGTGGGGGTGAGGCTGTCGAGGTTGATGTTGCCGCTGTCGGCGGTGGTGAAGGACAGCGCGACGGTGTTCGCACCGGCCTTCAGGGTGACGGCCTGGTCGACGGTCGCCCAGGTGTCCCAGTTCGCGGTGGCGGGGAGCTGGATCTGGCCGGCGTTGGTGCCGTTGACGATCAGGCTGAGCGTCTTGGTGGAGCCGGTGCCGTTGGCGTACCGGACGGCGACGCTGCCGGTGCCGGCCTGGCCGGAGGTGACGGCGAAGGCGGTGGAGGCGGTGCCCTTGTTGCCGTCGGTGTAGCCGCCGACGAATCCGGTGCCGGTGTAGCCGGTGTGGTCGCCGGCGACCACGGTGCCGCCGGACAGCGCGGCGGACTCGGCCTGGAGGGTGCCGCCCGCCGGGGCGGTGCCGGTGGTGGCGGTCAGGTTGTCGAGGTTGATGTTGCCGCTGTCGGCGGTGGTGAAGGACAGCGCGACGGTGTTCGCACCGGCGTTCAGGGTGACGGTCTGCTCGCTGGTCGCCCAGGTGTCCCAGTTCGCGGTGGCGGGAAGCGAGATCTGGCGGACCTTCGTGCCGTTGACGAGCAGGCTCAGGGTCTGCGCGGAGCCTGTGCCGTTGGCGTACCGGACGGTGACCGTGGCGGCGCCGGCGGCGGAGGCCTGCACGGTGAACGAGGTCTTGGCGGCGCCCTTGTTGCCGTCGGTGAAACCGCCGACGAATCCGGAGCCGGTGTAGCCGGTGTGGTCGCCGGCGACGACGGCGCCACCGGAGAGGGCCGCGGACTCGGCCTCCAGGACGACGGACGCGGCCTGGGCTCCGGGGGCGAGCGACCACAGGGCGAGACCTGCGACGATCGACGCGGCCGCGGCCACGGCCGTTGTTCTGATGGTGCGGGACTTGCCGGGTGCAGAGGACACGGGGGCTCCCGAAGGTCCACCGGCGCGCGGGGGCGACGGTGTGGGGTGGGTGGGGGTTCGGCGGCCGGTCGAGCCGAGCGGCTGTGCGGCCGGGCGCCGGGCTGGTGGGGGTCCGGGCGTGGGCCGGCGCGCGCCGGGTGCGGGGGAGCTGGTCGGCGCGCGCCGGAGCAGGAGACGGACCGCGGGGTGTCCGCCGTCGGGGCTGCCCGCAGTGGGGCGGATCAGCCCTTGAGGCTGCCGGCGGTCAGACCCGCCATGATGTTCTTCTGGAAGATCAGGAAGATCACCAGGAGCGGGACGCTCGCCATCACCATGCCGGCGAGGAGCTGGTTGGCCGGCATGTCGAGCGAGAGCGTGGCGAGGGCGACGGTGAGCGGCTGGCCCTTGGGGTCGGGCAGCGTCAGCATCGGCCAGAGGAAGTCCTTCCACACGCCGACGACGGCGAAGATGGAGACCACGCCGAGCACGGGCCGCGACAGCGGCAGGACGACGTACGCCAGGATGCGCAGCGGGCCGGCGCCGTCGATCCGCGCCGCGTCGATCATCTCCTCGGGGATCTGGTCGAAGAAGCGCTTCAGCACGAAGATGTTGAAGGCGTTGGCGCAGGCCGGCAGCCAGATCGCGAACGGCGTGTTGATCAGGTTGACGTGGATCAGCGGCACGTCCACCACGGTGAGGTAGGTGGGCACGAGCAGCGCGGACACCGGCAGCATGAGGGTGGCCAGCATCATGCCGAGCACGATGTTGCCGAGCACCGGCCGGAGTTTGGAGAGCGCGTACGCGGCGGCGACGTCCACGACGAGCTGGAACAGCAGCGCACCGGCCGCCAGCAGCAGCGTGTTGAGGAAGTACCGGCCGAGGCCGGTGCTGCTCCACGCGTCGGTGTAGCTCTCCGGGTGGAAGGAGTGCGGCAGCAGCGTGGGCACGGGCTCGGCGAGTTCGGCGGACGACTTGAGCGCGCCGGAGGCCATCCAGTAGAGCGGGAAGACGAACGCGGCGGTGAAGGTGACGAGCACGAAGGTCAGCACCGTGCGGTACAGGATGCGCCCGAGGGGGCGCTGCAGCTCGGCGGGGGCGACGAGGGTGCGGACCGGGGATTCGGCGGTGGCCATGGCGGTTTCCTCTCAGCCCTTCGAGCGGGTCAGTCGCAGGTACAGGCCGGCGAAGGCCCCGAGGACGACGAACAGGACGGTGCTCATCGCGCTGGCCAGTCCGAAGTCGTTGTAGACGAAGGCGTAGCGGTAGAGCAGCAGCAGGACGGTGACGGTGGCGTCGTTCGGGCCGCCGCCGGTGAGCACGAACGGCTCGACGAAGACCTGCATGGTGCCGATGATCTGCAGCAGCAGGGTGATCAGCAGGATGAAGCGCATCTGCGGGATCGTCACGTGCCACAGCCGCTGGCGGACGGACGCCCCGTCGAGCTGGGCGGCCTCGTACAGCTCGCCGGGGATGCTCTGGAGGGCGGCGAGGTAGATCAGCGTGGTGGTGCCCATGTTGGCCCAGGTGGAGACGAGGACCAGGGAGAGCATGGAGAGGTTGGACGACTCCAGCCACTGCTGCGGCGGCAGGTGCAGGATCTTCAGCGCGTTGTTGAAGAGCCCCGGGCCCGGATCGTAGAACCAGCGCCACAGCAGCACCGTGACGATCGGCGGCAGCATGACCGGCAGGTAGACGGTCATCCGCAGGTAGGCGCGGCCGTGCCGGAGTTCGTTGAGGACGACGGCGGTCACGAAGGGCGCCGCGAACCCGAGGACCAGGGCCAGGACGGTGAACCACAGGGTGTTGCGCCAGGCCGTGAGGAACAGCGGGTCGTCGAAGAGGCGCCGGAAGTTGTCCAGGCCGACCCACTCCGCGGGGGTGGCGAAGTTGACCTGCTGGAAGCTCAGCAGGAAGCCCCGCACGATCGGGTACCAGGAGAACACCCCGAAGGCCAGGACGCCGAGGCCCAGGAAGAGGTAGGCCACGAGGTTGTCGGTGACGCGGCGCCGGAGGCGGTCGCGGCGGGTGCGGTCGGAGCTGCGCGGCACGTCGGACTCGGTCCTGGGGGCGGGTGGCGCGGGACGGGCTGCGCCGAGGGGTTCGGCCGTCATGGTGGGTGGCTTTCGGGTCGTACGGAGGATCGGGGCGGGTGAGGGCGCGGCCGGCGGCGCCGGGGGTGGGCCGCCGGCCGCGCCCCTGCTCACTTGACGGAGGCCAGGATGGTGTTGGCCTTCTTCTCCGCGTCGGCGAGGAGCTGGTCGATGTTCGCGTCCTTGTTGGTGAGCACGGCCTGCATCACGCCGTCGAGGACGGTGTAGAGCTGCTGCGCGTTCGGCGGCTCGACCTTGACCTTGACGTCGGCGCTGCGGTCGACGAAGGGCTGGTAGTTCTTCTGCGGCACGTTGACGTACTTGGCGTGCGCGGCCTTGATCGTCTCGGCGCCCTTGCCGTTGAACAGGTCGGGCTGCGGGAGGCCGATCGGGATGTCGTCGGAGACCGCGGACTTCTTGGTGATCTCCTCCTCGCGGTCCGGGTTCAGGTACTTCCACTGGACCCAGGCGAGACCGGCCTTGATCTTCGCCGGGGTGTCCTTGGGGTTGAACATGAAGCCGTCGCCGCCGCCGAGCGTGCCGGTGCCGGGCATCGCGGCGAGGCCGAACTCGTCGTACTTGCGCTCGAACTGCTTGACGATGGTGGGGATGTTGTCCGGGCCGGCGAGGTACATGCCGAGCTTGCCGGAGCCCATCATCTTCTGGACGTCGGGGATCTCCAGGAGCTGGCGGCTGCCCATGGTGTTGTCGGTCCAGCGCATGTCGTGCAGGTACTGCAGGGCCTTGTGGCCCGCCTCGGAGTTGAAGGCGGCCTTCCAGGTGGAGCCGTCCTGCGTGGCGACGTCGCCGCCGAGCGAGTAGAGCCAGGAACTGAGGTGCCAGCCGCCCTGGTTGTTCTTGCTGAAGTCGGCGTAGCCGGTGACGCCGTCGCCGAGGGCGGTGATCTTCTGGGCGGCGGTGCGGACCTCGTCCCAGGTGGTCGGAGGCTTGTCCGGGTCGAGGCCGGCCTTGGTGAAGAGCGCGCGGTTGTAGACCAGGCCCATCGAGTAGTTGCCGGTGGGCAGGCCGTAGAGCTTGCCGCCCTTGTCCTCGAAGACGTCGAGCAGTTCGGGCTTCACGTCGGCGAGGGCCGGGACGTCCTTGACGTACGGGCTGATGTCGGCGGCCTGCCGGCGCTGGATCAGGCCCGCCGGGTCGGTGAAGTAGACGTAGAAGACGTCCTCCAGCTGGCCGCCGGCCAGCTTCGCGGCGAAGGTCTTCGGGTCCATCAGGCCCTCGTGGGCGTCGATCTTGATGTTCGGGTGGGCGGCCTCGAACGTCTTGACGTCGTCCTCGAAGTTCCGGCGGTCCACGGTCTGGGTGGCCGGCGGGAGGCCGTTGACCGAGATCGTGACGACACCGCCGGCCCCCTCGGCCGACGAACCCGAGGAGCTGCTGCCGCACGCGGTGACCCCGAGGGCGACCGCGGCGGCCAGCGCTGCGGCGGAGACTCGACGGGTTCTGTTGCTGTCCATGCTGTCCGGACCTTCCGTGGATCCTGCCGCCGGGCACAGCGATGCCCGGGAGCATCGCCGGGCCCGGCGCGGGTGGGTGAAGAGGCCCGATTGTTCGGCTCCGGGCACTCGACGATGCGCCGAGCGTAGACAGCCGAAACGCAAGCGGTCAACATATTCACGCAAGGTTTTGATAGAACGGCGGGACGGCGGAGGTGATCAGTGACTGCGAACGGCAGCCGGCGTGCAGGTCGACGACCGCACGATCAGCTCCGGCTCGAAGAGCAGCTCCTCGGAGGCCCCGGAACGGCCCTCCATCTGCTGCAACAGCTCCCCGGCCGCCGCCGCGGCCATGATCTGGATGGGCTGCCGGACGGTGGTCAGCGGCGGATCCGTCGCGATCATGTACGGCGAGTCGTCGAAGCCGATCACCGAGACGTCCTCCGGCACGGCGAGCCCCATCTTGCGCAGCCGGCGGATCGCGCCGAGCGCCAGCGCGTCGCTCGCACAGACCACGCCGGTCACGCCGGCGGCGATCAGCCGGGACACCGCGGCCGCTCCGCCGTCCATCGAGAACATCGTGTGGGCGACGAGTCTGGGCAGGTCAGCGATCTGCCCGCGGGCCCGGAGGAAGTCCGCGAAGGCACCCAGCTTGCGCACCGAGGGCACGTGGCCGACCGGCCCGAGCAGCATGCCGATGCGCTCGTGGCCCAGCGAGGCGAGGTGCCCGAGGGCCTGCCCGGCGGCGCTCGCGTCGTCGACCGTGACGCGCACCGCGCCGAGGTTCTCGTCCGCGGCGTTGATCAGCACGATCGGCACGCGCTGCTCCTGCAGGGCGCGGCCCTGCTCGGGCCCGGCGTCGGCGTAGCTGCCGCCGACGAACACGATGCCGGCGACGTTCTGCCGGAGCAGCATCTCGATGTAGTTGGCCTCCGAGACCCCGTCGGCGGTGCGGGTGCACAGCACGGGCATCAGCCCGCGCTTGCTGAGCGCTCCGGCGAGGACCTCCGCGAAGGCGGGGAACACGGGATTCTGCAGGTCGGGCACGACGAGCCCGACCAGCGGGGCCCGCTCGGAGCGGAACTGCGTCGGCCGTTCGATGCCCAGCACGTCCAGGGCGGTGAGCACCGCGTCCCTGGTGGCCTGCGCCACGCCCGGGCGGTTCCGCAGCACCCGGCTGACCGTCGCCGTGCTCACGCCGGCGAACTGCGCCACCTCGTCCAGTCTCTTCGTCACGGGCACAGCGTACAAAGATCGACGCAAAAATGCGACCGAACTTTGCAAGTCGAGCGATATTTTTGCGCCGGGACGACGACAGCGGCCCCCGGTGCGACGGGCGCACCGGGGGCCGGCAGGGAGCGGGACGGGTCAGGGCGCCCAGGGCCCGTCGACGGCCCAGGTGGAGTCGGCGACGTACGCCGGGGTGTTGGCGTCCCAGGCGTTGCCGCCGCCGTAGGTGGAGATCCAGACCTGGGAGTCGAAGTGGCGCAGGTAGCGGTCGGGGTAGTTGTACGCCGAGAAGCGCACCCCTCCGGTGCCGGGCCGCGCGCAGAACGTCGCGTCGGCGTTGTAGAGCGCACCGCTGCCGGCCTCGCGGTAGACCCGGCTGTCACGGTGGCGCAGGTACTCGCCGGGGAAGTTGCGGGACTCGAAGGAGTAGCAGCTGCCGTCGGCGAGGCCGGGGACGATCTTCCAGGTGGCGTCGGCCTTCAGCACGGCGCTGCTGTTGGCGTCGACCACGTCGGTGTTGGCGACGCCGTTGTAGTGCCGCAGGTAGCGGGTGGTGCAGCAGGCCGTGGTGACCCGCAGCGACTTGTAGCCGCCGGTCTGCAGCACCGGGTTGGCCGGGGTGGTGCGGGAGGCGTTGATCAGGGCGAGGTTGGCGGCCCGGACGCGGTTCTGGTCGACCTTGACCACCTGGCGGTCGTAGGTCAGGAGGCCGTTGGCCTCGTTCTCCACGTCGGTGATCTCGGTGTAGACCGAGGCGGAGAGGCCGGCCGGCATCTGGTTGACCCGCATCGAGTCCAGCAGGTTCACGAAGCGGTCGTTGAGCGCGGCGGTGCTCGCCTGGTCCTCGTAGCTGAAGCCGCCGCCCGGGTACCACTCGTGGCCGGCCACCTTCCAGCCGAGGCCGCCGAACTCGCCGAGCACGGCGGCGCGGGTGGAGGTGGGCACGGTGGCGCCGGGGCCGACGTAGACGTGGTTGTCGACGACGTCTCCGTTGCCGCCGTCGACGGCGCCGCAGCAGTTGACGCCGCTCATGTTGTCGACCAGGCGGGACGGGTCGTAGGCCTTGACGTCGTTCGCGATCCGGGCCTGGTCGTACTGGCCCCAGCCCTCGTTCTCGTCCACCCACTGGACGAGCGCGGGCGAGCTGCGGTGCTGGTCGATGATGCGGTGGTACTCGGCCTCCCACTGGGTGCGGGCGGCGGAGTCCGGGGTGCGGGTGTCCATCGCCGGCATGTCCTGCCAGACGAGCAGGCCCAGCTTGTCGGCCCAGTAGAACCAGCGCTGCGGCTCGACCTTGATGTGCTTGCGGACCATGTTGAAGCCGAGGTCCTTGTGCTTCTGCAGGTCGAACTTCAGGGCGTCGTCGGTGGGCGCGGTGTAGATGCCGTCCGGCCAGTAGCCCTGGTCGAGGGTGCCGGTCTGGAAGACGAACTGCCCGTTCAGCACCGGCCGCTTGACGCCGTTGACGGTGGCGACGGCGATGGAGCGCATGCCGGTGTAGCCGGCGACCGCGTCCACCGTGGTGGAGCCGGAGAGGAGTTCGGCGCGGACGTCGTAGAGGAACGGGTCCTCCGGGGTCCACAGGTGCGGGCTGGGGATCGACACCGTGAACTGGCTGCCGATCGGGCCGGTGCCGGTCGCGACGGTGGTGCCGCCGCTGGAGACGGTGATCCGGGCGGTGTGCCCGTTGATCCCCTCACCGAGGACGGTCACCCGCAGCGTGTTGTTTGCGAGGTTCGGCACCAGGTCGAGGCGGGTGATGTTGGCCGTGGCGACGGGCTCCAGCCAGACGGTCTGCCAGATGCCGGAGGCCGCGGTGTAGAAGATGCCGCCGCCGGAGTGCGGCAGCACGCCGTTGTTGTTGCGCTGCTTGCCGACCGCTCCGATGCCGGTCTGGGACGGGTCCCAGACGGACACGACGATCGTGTTGGAGCCGCCGTTGAGGTACGGGGTGATGTCGTACCCGAAGGCGTCGTAGCCGCCGCTGTGCACGCCGCCGGCCTGCTGGCCGTTGACCCAGACGGTGGTCTGCCAGTCGGACGCGCCGAAGTTGAGCTTGACCCGGCGGCCGCCCCAGTTCGACGGCACCGTGACGGTGCGCTTGTACCAGAGCTTGTCGTTCTGGCTGATCTGGCGCTGGATGCCGGAGAGCGCCGACTCGGCGACGAACGGCACCCGGATCTGCTCGTTGAAGCTCGCGGGCTGCCCGGCGTTCGCGGCGGTGACCGCGAAGTCCCAGATGCCGTTGAGGTTCATCCAGTCGGGGCGGGTGAGCTGCGGCCGGGGGTACTCGGGCAGCGGGTTGGTGGTCGAGACCTGGGCCGTCCAGGGCGTAGTCATCGGGGATGTCTTGGGTGTCCAGCTCGCCGCGCGGGCGTCGGGTGCACCGGCGGCCAGCAGACCGGCGACGGCCAGGGCCAGGACGGCGAACAGGGCGGTGATCCGCTGGCGCAGGGCGCCGGGGGGTGCGGACATGGTGGGTCGTCCTCCGGGTGGAGTCGGGTGGGGTGGATTTCGGTGGGGTGGAGTTCGGTGGGGTGGATTTCGGTGGGGGTGGGGTGGAACGCGGTGGGACGGGGTGGGGATCCGACGGGCCTCGGCGGGTGGGCGTCGGCACGACGGAGCGTCAGCGCATCCGCCACAGGTGGTCGGCGGTGCCGTTGTCGGCGTACTGCACGACGACGGCGCTGTCGGCGGTCGACATGCCGTCGACGCCCAGCACCTTGCCCGAGTTGCGGTTGCGGATCCGGAACCGGCCGGCGCCGTCGTGGACGAGCCGCCACTGGTGGTCGGCGGAGCCGTTGTCGGTGAACTGCACGACCCGGGCGCTGTCGGCGGTCGACATCAGGTCGACGCCGAGCACCTTGCCGGAGTGCACGTTGCGGATCCGGTACCAGCCGTCGGGGTCGGCGAGGAAGGTCCACAGGTGGTCGTCGGTGCCGGTGTCGCCGAACTGCACCACCTGCGCGCTGTCCGCGGTCGACATCCGGTCGACCCCGAGCACCTTGCCCGAGTTGCGGTTCTCGACGCGGAGTTGGCCGTCGGGGTGGAGCAGCCACAGGTGGTCCGCGGAGCCGTTGTCGGCGAACTGCACCACGCGGGCGCTGTCGGCGGTGGACATGCCGTCGACGCCCAGCACCTTGCCCGAGTTGCGGTTGCGGACGCGGTACCAGCCGTCGCCGTTGTCGACGAGCTGCCACAGGTGGTCGGCCGTCCCGCTGTCGGCGAACTGCACGACCCGGGCGCTGTCGGCGGTCGACATCACGTCGACGCCCAGCACCTTGCCGGAGTGCACGTTGCGGATCCGGTACCAGCCGTCGCCGTTGTCGACGAGCTGCCACAGGTGGTCGTCCGTGCCGCTGTCGGCGAACTGCACCACCTGCGCGCTGTCGGCGGTCGACATGCCGTCGACACCCAGCACCTTGCCCGAGTTGCGGTTGCGGATCCGGTACGCGGCTCCGCCGGCCGTCCACACCGTGCCGTCCGGCGAGGCGGTGGGGAAGGAGGAGATCCGCAGCCGGGCGGCGGCCATCGGGATGAGCGTGACGGTCTCGACCGCGGCGGACGACCGGGCCGGGCTGTCCTGCAGGAGCCCGACGACGTGCTGGGAGTCGGCCTGCCACTCGGCGATCCGGCGGGCCGGGGCGGTGATCCGGTACGGATTACCGCTCTGGGTGAAGGGGTTGGCGGGCAGGGCGCCGCCGCGCGCGGTGAACGCCAGCGCCGCGGTCGGGGCGGACGGGTCGATCGCCAGGCCGTAGTTCCACGGGGTGGTGGCGTGCACGTCGTACTGCGGGAAGACGTCGGTGCCGCCGGTGCGGACGTAGTTCTCGCCGATCTGCAGCGCGTAGCCGAGCGGGCCGCGGGCGACGCTCACCGCGCGGTGGTTGGCGTCCCAGGTGCGGACGGCGAGGCGCTGCGGCAGCCGCAGGACGACCTTGTCGCCGTTGTTCCAGGTGCGGCGGACGGTGGTGAAGGCGGGCCCGGCGGGAGCGGCCACCGTCTGCCCGTTGACGGTGAGTTGCGGGTCGGGGCACCAGGACGGGACGCGCAGGACCAGCGGGAACGCGAGCGGCCGCGGGGTGGTGACGGTGAACGTCACGGTGTCGCCGAACGGGTAGTCGGTGTCCTCGCGGACGGTGACGGTGGTGCCGTCGGCGACCTTGGCGGCGACCGTGCAGGGCGCGTACATGGCCGCGCACAGGCCGTTGTCGGGGGTGCCGAGCCACAGCTCCTGGGCGAACCAGGGCCAGCCCATGCCGTAGTTGTGCGGACAGCAGCGGTACTGGTCGACGCCGGCCATGTAGGCCTGCATCGCGAAGCCGTTCTGGTACTGCCCCTGGCTCTTGGGCTGGTTGTCGAGGTCGACGCTGTTGGCGCTGGTGATGTAGTGGATCGCCTTGCCGTCCGGATCCAGCGACGGTGGCAGGGAGTTGAAGGCGAGCTCCTCGCAGCGGTCGGCCCAGAGCGGGTCGCCGGTGATCCGGGTGAGGAGTTCGTGGCTGGCCATGTACTCCACGACGCCGCAGGTCTCGAAGCCCTGCCGGGGGTCGCCGTAGCCGGAGCGGGCGTTCTCGTCGCCGGCGAACCCGCCGCCGGGGAACTGCCCGTAGCGGCCCATGACGTTGTCGTAGGTGCGGTAGGCGGCGGCCGTGTCGGCGGCGAGGCCGGAGCGCTGGGCGTACTGGGCGGGCTCGCGGAAGCCCTGGGCGATGTTGACGTTGTGCCAGCTCGGCACGGTGTTCGTCCAGTCGGCGCCGTTGCGGTGGATCTTGTCCATCAGGTCGAGCAGGAAGGACTCGCGGGTGCGGTTGTAGAGCCAGACGACGGTGTCGAGTCCGTCGCCCCAGCGCACCGACACCCAGCTCTGGTTGAAGGCGCCGGGCCCCTGCGCGTTCATGTAGCGCAGGAACCGCGTGAGGAACGGCACGATCCGGCTGTCCGCCGCGTACTCGTACCAGGAGCGGAACGCCTGGAGCAGCGGCAGGAACGGCCAGAAGTCGGGGCCGCCGCCGAGCGAGGTGCGCAGCGCGGTGGGGCCGAAGAAGCCGTCGGACTGCTGGGTGGCCACGATCGCGTCGATCCAGCGGCGGGTGGTGGCGAGGGCGTTGGCGTCGCGGGTGACGATGGCCAGATCCACGTACCCCCGGAGCCAGTACGGGACCTCCTCCCAGCCGCCGCGCTCGGGGTGGGCCCAGCCGGTGGTGGCGAGGTCGAGGAAGTGTGAGGTCTCCGGGTAGCGGCCGCACAGGCCGGCGAGCTGGAGTGCGAGCTGGCCGGCGAGCCAGCCGGCCGGCCGGACCGCGTCGGGGGGCAGCCGTAGCAGGGCGGTGGGGTGCAGCGGTGCGGCGTTGGGGCTGTACAGGCCGCCTGCGGCGGGCGGCAGGCCGGCCGCGACGGCGGGGGTGAGCTGCGGGCCGAGTACGAGGGCTCCGGCGGACGAGCCGACGACGGTGAGGAGTTGTCGCCTGGTCAGGGGCATGCGGGCTCCGGTCGGTGGGGGCCGTGGTGCGGCGGACGGATCTCCGGACGGGGTGCGCACCCGGTCGGGGCCGGGTGGCGGCGGGCAGGACGGACTCGCAGGTGTGCGGCACAGCGGCGGTGCGGGAGGCGCGGTGGTGCGGGGCCGACGGCGGTGCGGCGGCCCGCTCGGTGCGGGCACGCAGGGGTGCGGAGGCGGTGCCGGGTGTGCGGTGTCGCGCGGTCGGCGGAAGCGGGCCGGGGTCGCGGTGGCGGGTGGGGCCACTGCGGGTCCGGTCGCTTCCAACGTTGGAAATTGCTGCGCCAAGCGGAATGACAGCACGCGGGCAATCCCGGTGTCCAGACCTCGCGCACCGATCCGACCGATCGGATCCGGCCATCCGCGGCGCACCGTCCGGCACCGGGGAACGCCGCCGACGATCACCTCGCGGGCGCGGGGTTTGAACGCCCCGAAGCGGAACAGACGGGCCGATGTTCGTTTCTGTTCGATCACGCGCGCGGGCTTCCGGCCCGGCCACCGAGGAGAGGGGTCACCGACCGATGCCGACCCAACTGGCAGGCGCGATGCGCCTGGACGTCGACTGGCTCGACTACGCGATACTCGCCGTCTACTTCGCCGTCGTACTCGGCATCGGGCTCGCCGCACGACGCTCCGTCCGCACCAGCCTGGACTTCTTCCTGTCCGGCCGGTCGCTCCCCGCGTGGATCACCGGGCTCGCCTTCGTCGCCGCCAACCTCGGCGCCACCGAGATCCTCGGCATGGCGGCCAACGGCGCCCAGTACGGCCTCTACACCGTGCACTGGTACTGGATCGGCGCGATCCCCGCGATGGTCTTCCTCGGGATCGTGATGATGCCGTTCTACTACGGCTCCAAGGTGCGCAGCGTGCCCGAGTTCCTGCTGCGCCGCTTCGGGCCGTCCTCGCACCTGCTGAGTTCGATCATCTTCAGCGTCTCCTCGGTGCTCATCGCGGGCGTCAACCTCTACGCGCTGGCGATCGTCATGAAGGCGCTGCTGGGCTGGTCGCTGTGGCTGTCGATCGTGGTCGCGGCGGCCTTCGTCCTCGCGTACATCCTGCTGGGCGGGCTGTCGTCCGCGGTGTACAACGAGGTGCTGCAGTTCTTCGTGATCCTCGCCGCGCTGATCCCGCTGACCGTCGTGGGCCTGAAGCGGGTCGGCGGCTGGGACGGCCTGAGCGGCAGCCTGGGCTCCGCGCACGGCGGCGACTTCATGACCGCCTGGGGTGGCACGGGCGTCGGCAGCGCCAACCCGCTGGGCGCCAACTGGCTGACCATCGTGCTCGGTCTGGGCTTCGTCATGAGCTTCGGCTACTGGACGACCAACTTCGCCGAGGTGCAGCGCGCCCTGTCGGCCAAGAGCGCCTCCGCGGCGCGGCGCACCCCGCTGATCGCGGCGTTCCCGAAGATCCTCATCCCGGCCGTGGTCGTCGTCCCCGGTCTGATCGCCGCCGTCGTCGAGCCGAACCTCGGCCGGGACGGATCGCAGTACAACGACGCGATCCCGATGCTCATGGGCGAGTTGCTGCCGAACGGCGTGCTCGGCATCGCCGTCACCGGCCTGCTCGCGGCGTTCATGGCCGGCATGGCTGCCAACATCTCCTCGTTCAACACCGTGTTCACCACCGACATCTGGCAGCCCTACATCAAGCCGCGGATGTCCGACGCCCACTACCTGCGGGTCGGCCGGGTGGTCACCGTGGTGGGCGTCGTCGCCGGCATCGGCACGGCGTTCATCGCGTCCTCGTTCAGCAACATCATGGCCTACCTCCAGACGCTGTTCTCGTTCTTCAACGTGCCGCTCTTCGCGGTCTTCATCCTCGGCATGTTCTGGAAGCGGATGTCGCCGGCGGCCGGGTTCTGGGGGCTGCTCGCGGGCACCGCGGCGGCGATGCTCAACTACTTCTGGCTGTACCAGGGTGGCGTGATCTCGATCCCGAGCGACCAGGGCGCCAACTTCGTGTCCTCGATCGTGGCGTTCGTGGCCGGTGTGGTCGTGAGCGTCGCGGTCACGCTGATGACCCGGCCCAAGCCTGCGGAGGAGCTGCAGGGACTGGTGCACGGCACCCGCGCGCCGGACGCGGAGGAGCCGGCGGAGCCCGGCGACGCGGTCTGGTACCGCCGCCCGGCCGTGCTCGGCTGGGCCGCGGTGGTCGCCGCCGCCGCCTGCTACGTGCCGTTCTGGGCCTGACCGGGCCGTCCCCTCACCAGCGAAGGAGCCGTCACCATGTCCGACCACCACACCCCCGGCCTCGACGGAGCCACCGGCGGGCCCGTGCCCGGCGCCGGTCCGGCCGCGCCGGAGCAGCCCGCGGAGGCGGCCGCGCGGCGGGTCTCCGCCGGCGCGGCCCGGCTGTTCGACATCCGTCGCGTCATCGGCGGCCTGTTCGTGCTGTACGGCGCCGTACTGACCGTCGTCGGCGCCACCGACTCGGCCGCCGAGATCGCCAAGGCCCAGGGCATTCGGATCAACCTGTGGACCGGGCTCGGCATGCTCGCCCTCGGCGCCGCGTTCCTCGTCTGGCTGCGGCTCAGCCCGACCGAGCCGCCCGCCGGCCCGGTCGGGGACGGGCCGGCCCCGTCGGCCGGGCGTCCGGCGACGGGCACGGTCCCGGCGCCGCGGGACGGCCTGGCCACCGACACCGCGTCCGACACCGGCACAGGCATCGGCACAGGCACCGGGCGGCCCGACCGGACGGCCACCGGCGAGTAGCGCCGCGGGAGCGTCGGCCGGGCGGCGGGGCGGGGTACCGGACAGGTGCCCCGCCCCGCCGCCGTCGTCCGGCCACGGCCGCAGGACAGCCGTGGCCGGACGACGGCCGTGGCGGCGCCTACGGCGTCCCCCGGCCCTCCGTCAGCAGGCGGAGGGCGCGCTCCAGCCGCTGCCGGCGGGCCGCCGGGGTGAGCGCCTGCAGCAGCGGCAGCATGACGAGGTAGCGCGCCGTGCGGTCGAGCGCCTCGAAGGTCCGCCGGGCGGCCGGGTCGGCGTCGAGCGCGGCCGCGAGGTCGGGCGGCACCTCGGCCGTCCGCTGCGAGCCGTAGGCGGCCGCCCAGCGGCCGTCCTCCTGCGCCCGGCGTACCTCGGCGAGGCCCGGTTCGCGCATCCGGCCCTCGGCGGTGAGTTCGGCGACCTTCTCAACGTTGACCTGCGACCACAGGCTCCGGGGCCGGCGCGGCACGTACTTCTGCAGGTAGAACCGGTCGTCGAGGGAGCGCCGCAGGCCGGAGATCCAGCCGAAGCACAGGCCGGTGTCGACCAGTTCGTCCGAGGTGACGGACGGGATGCCGGAGTTCTTCTTCGCCATCCGCACCCACACGCCCTCGTGCCGCGTGTGGTGCTCCCCGAGCCACCGCTCGAACGCCCCGGCGTCGGGGAACGCGATGACCTCCACACCGTCGATCTCGTCCATGGGCGCCAGGCTAGCGCCCCGGAGTGACACCTCGTCAGCTCCCGTCTCCCGCGGGTCGGCCGGCGCTGGACTCCCGGACGACCAGACGGTGGCCGGGTCTGGCCCGCCTCGGTTCGCCGGCCCCGGCACCCGCCATCCGCTCCATCAGGGAGTCGACGGCGAGCCGCGCGATGGCCGCCTTGTCGGGGGCGATGGTGGTCAGCGGCGTCCCGGTGAAGCGGGCCTCCTCGATGTCGTCGAAGCCGACGACCGCGACGTCGCCGGGGATGCGCAGCCCCCGGTCGACGAGGGTGCGCATCGCGCCGACCGCCATCGTGTCGTTGTAGGCGAAGACGGCGTCCGGGCGGGCGTCACGGTCGAGGAGGGCCGCCATCGCCCGGGCGCCGTCCTCCCGTCCGTACGCGTCGGTGCCGACCACGAGGTCGTCCCCGCAGGGGAGTCCGGCGGCGGTGAGCTCCTCGCGCCAGCCGCGCAGGCGCAGGTGCGCGGGGCGGCGGGCGCTCTCCCGGCGGGCACCCAGGAAGGCGATCCGGCGGCGCCCGAGGTCGATCAGGTGGCGGACGGCGAGCCGCGCGGCGGCGACGTTGTCGATCGCGATGTGGTCGTACGGCGCGTCGTACTCGCGCTCGCCGAGCAGCACCAGCGGCGCGGTGTCGGTGCGGGCGAGGAGGTCCTCCGTCTCCAGCTCGATGGGGCTGAGGATCAGTCCGTCCATGACGTGCGCCCGGAAGCCCTGGCAGACCAGGACCTCCTGGTCGCGGCGGCCGCCCGTGTGGTCGAGGAGCACGGTGTAGTCGTGGCGCGCGGCGGCGTCGATGACGGCACCGGCGAGCTCGGCGAAGTACGGGTTGCCGAGCTCGGGCACGGCCAGGGCGAGGATGCCGGTGCGCCCCTTGCGGAGGTGACGTGCCGTCAGGTTGGGCCGGTAGCCGAGTTCGTCGATCGCCTGCTGCACCCGTTCCCGCATGGCGGGGGTGACGTGCTGATAGCCGTTCACCACGTTGGAGACGGTCTTGATCGACACGCCGGCGCGCAGGGCGACGTCCTTCAGGCTGACCACGGTGTTCCTCTCGGCGGGCGGTTCGGCCGGCGGAGCGGCTGGCCGCGGCCCGCCGGGGCCTCGGGGACAGTTCTACGCCGTCCGGGGCATCCTGCGCGGTACTCCCGCACGAGGTCGACCACAACCGGAAGGCGGCGGCCGTCGGCCGGGGTAGGGGCGGATGGGGCGCCCGTCGGCCCCCGTCGTGCGGTCAGCCCTGCCGGTGCCGGGCGGCTCCGGCGGGTCCGGCCGTCCGGGCGGGCCGCAGGTCGCGGCGACCGCGGTGCCGGGGGACGCGCCCCGGGGCGGTCGCCGTGAGCACCGCCGCCAGCACCAGCGGGGTGACGAGCAGCACCATGACGAGACTCATCGCACACCTCCGTGTCGGGACCTCTTCGAGCATCCGTCTGCCCGCGGCGGGCCCGCCGTATACGCAGGATCCCGCGAACGGCCGAACCGGCACCCTCCGACGGCGCCCGCGCCGCCTCGCGGCCGACACCACGGACCGCGACGCCCCACCCTCGCGGCCGACACCACGGACGGCCCGGCGAGGTCCTGAGGAGATCTTGAGGTTCGGCAGACCCGGGCCAGAGGTCCCGTCGGCACCGTGGGGAGCAGGCCGAAGGTCCGGGCCCTCGGTCCACCGCCGACAGCCCCGCAGCCGCCGAACCGAGCGAGGAGACCGCCATGCCCGCCGCTTCCCTGCCCCGCCGCCGCAGCTCCGACCAGGTCGGCGACGTCGCCGTCGTCCTGGGCACCCGGCCGGAGATCATCAAGCTGGCGAGCGTCATCCGCGGCCTCGGCCGGCGGGCCCGGGTGGTGTGGACCGGCCAGCACTTCGACGCCGAGCTGTCCGACCGGTTCTTCGACGGTTTCGGCCTCCCCCGGCCGCACCTGCGGATCGACGGCGTGGGCGGCACCGGCCGCGGCGCCCAGATCGGCACCATGATCAGCGCGATGGACCGGCTCTTCGCGGCCGACACCCCGCACGCGGTCGTGGTGCAGGGCGACACCAACAGCACCTCCGCGGGCGCCCAGGCCGCGCACTACCGCGGCGCCGCCGTGGTGCACGTCGAGGCGGGCCTCCGCTCGCGCGACCGCGCCATGCCCGAGGAGATCAACCGCCAGCTGGTCGGGGTCCTGTCCGACCTGCACTGCGCGGCCACCCCGCGGAACGCCGCCAACCTGGTCGCCGAGGGCGTCTCCCCCGAACGCATCGAGGTCACCGGAAACACCGTCGTCGAGGCCGTCCGGGAGTCGATGCCCACCCCGGGGGCGGCCCGCACAGTGGTCCGCCGCCACGCCGGCGCGGGCCCGTACGTGCTGGCGACGCTGCACCGTCCGGAGAACACCGACGACCGCGGGCGGCTGGCGCAGCTGCTGGACGAGCTGGCCGCACTGCCGGTGCCGGTGCTGCTGCCGCTGCACCCCCGGACTCGCGCACGGATCGAGGCCTTCGGGCTGTCGGCGTCCGCCGGGCGGCTGCGGATGCTGCCGCCGGTCGACCACCCGGAGTTCCTCGCCCTCGCCTCGCAGGCGCGGCTGCTGGTCTCCGACTCCGGCGGCGTCCAGGAGGAGGTGACGGTGCTGAAGAAGCCGCTCGTGGTGGTGCGCAACAGCACCGAGCGTCCGGAGTCCGTGGACGCGGGCTTCGCGACGCTCGTCCGCCCCGGGCCGCTGGTCGGGTCGACGGCCCGGGCCCTGCTGGCCGACGCGCGGCTGCCGGCGCGGCTCGCCGCCACGCCGTCGCCGTACGGCGACGGTACGGCCGCGGCGCAGATCGTCGCCGCCGCGATCTCCCTCGCCGACGCCCGCCGGTGGTCCGCCGTCGGCCGCGTGCCCGCGCCGCAGCAGGTCCGGCCGCCGGTCGGCCGCCGCGCCTCGGACCGGGCCGCCGTGGCGGCGGCCGCCTGACCCCGGCCGCTCCCCCGGCCCGCCGCACCGGCCCCGCTCCCCGTTAGGACGCTCCCGTGAACCCCACCTCCCGGCTGATCGCCCCCGCCCGGCCCGTCGCCGTCTGCACAGCCGTCGTCGCCGCCCTGCACCTCGGGCTCGGCCTGGCCGTGCCGACCGCGCTGCTGGCGGCCCTGGTCCTCACCGCCGCGGCGGCGATGGCCCTCCGGTCGCTGCGCCACGGCGGCGCGGACCGGGCGGACGCAGCCGCGGCCCGGCCCGGCACCGCACCGTCCGCACCGGCCGCACCGGTCGGGGCCGGGGAGGCCGCGACCGCCGCCTCGGCCGGGGCGCTCGGCGGGAGGACGCGATGACCGCCGCCGGCTGGTCCGAGGGCGGCGTGCAGTTCATCGTGCAACTGTCGTGGCTGCTCAGCGCGGTCTTCCTGGTGTACGTGCTGCTGCTGGCGATCCCGTTCGCCCGCCGCCGGCCGGACGGGCCGGGTGACGCCGGGAAGTTCGTCTGGCACCTGTTCATCCCCTGCCGCGACGAGGAGGCGGTGATCGGCCACACCGTGGCCTACCTGCGCGCCCACCTCCCGCAGGCCCACGTGTGGGTGATCGACGACGACTCCGGGGACGCCACGGCCGCGCTCGTCACGGCGGCCGCGGCGGGCGACCCGATGGTGCACCTGGTGCAGCGGCGGCGGCCCGACGCCCGCACCGGCAAGGGCCACGCGCTGAACGCCGCCTGGGCCGCACTCGACCGCACCCTGCCGTCGGGCCCCGACCGCGACCGGGTGATCGTCGGCGTGGTCGACGCCGACGGCCGCCCCGCGGCCGACTGCCTGGACGCCGTCAGTGCGGACCACCTCTTCGGCGACCCGCGGGTCGGCGCCGTGCAGGTCGAGGTCCGGATGGTCAACCGGCACGACCGGCGGCCGCTGCCCGACCGCGGCCGCCTGGCCAACCTGTACGCCCGCACCCTGGTGCGGATGCAGGACATCGAGTTCCGCGTGCCGATGGCCGCCCTGCAGCTCGCCCGGCGCTCCACCGCGACGGTCTGCCTCGGCGGCAACGGCCAGTTCACCCGCGCGACCGCCCTCGACACGCTCGCCGAGCAGCACGGCCGGCCGTGGAACGGCGCCCTGCTGGAGGACTACGAGCTGGGCGTCCAGCTGCTGCTGGCGGGCTGGCGGAACGCCTTCTGCCCCGAGACGTACGTCGACCAGGAGGGGCTGTTCCACACCCGCCGGTACCTGACCCAGCGCACCCGCTGGACCCAGGGCGGCATGCAGTGCGCCCGCTACCTGCCGCAGGTGTGGCGTTCCCGGCACATCGGCACCGCCGGTGTCGCCGAGATCGGCTACCACCTCGCGCAGCCGTGGATGCACCTGCTGGGCACGCTGCTCTACCCGGTGCCGCTCGTGCTGACCGCGGCGGCCTGCATCGCCGAGCCGGAGCGCACCGGCGCGATCATGGCGCACGGCGGCTGGCTGCTGCCCGCCGCGCTGGCCGCGGTGGCGTTCGCGCAGTTCGCCGTCTGGGGCCCGCTGTACCGGGCCCGCGCCGAGCGGGGCGCGCCGCTGGGCCGGTCGCTGCTGTGGGGCCTGGCGTACATCCCGTACATGTACGTGATGTACCTGACCACGTGGCGGGCGCTGGTGCGGCTGATGACCGGGCGCAGCGGCTGGGCGAAGACCCGGCGCAACGCCGAGGCGCCGACCGCAGGTCCCGTCGCCACGGAAGCCTGAGGGACCGCGGCCGGGCGCGGAGGACCGGACGGCGGAGGCCCGACCGCCCCGCTGCGCTGCCCGGGGGGTCGCTGCGGGGACCCGGCGCGCCGGTCGGGCTGTGGGCCCGCGCCGACGGGCATCATGGCGCGGTGAACAGCCCCACCCGTACGGTCCGGGTCCTGACGGTCGAGGACGACGAGGCGATCCGCATCCTCGTGGCGCTGACGCTGAGCGAGGCCGGCTTCGAGGTGCGCGAGGCCGCCGACGGACCCTCCGGCGTGGAGACCGCCCGGAGCTGGCGGCCGGACGTCGTCGTGCTGGACGTCAACCTGCCCGGCTTCGACGGCCTGGAGACCTGTCGGCGCATCCACGCCTTCTCGCAGTCGTACGTGCTGATGCTCTCCGCCCGCTCCGACGAGGTCGACAAGCTGGTCGGGCTCGCCACCGGCGCCGACGACTACCTCACGAAGCCCTTCTCCCCGCGGGAGCTGGCCGCCCGGGTGCAGGCGCTCGTCCGCCGCTCCCGCCCGACGTACCCGGCGCCGCCCGCGCCGTACGCGCCGTACGGGACCGGCACCGCGGCCGGGGCCGCGGGGACGCCTGCGGGGACGGCGCACGTGGTGGGCGGGCTGCTGGTCGACGTCTCCCGGCGGGAGGCCCGGCTGGACGGCACGGTGCTGGAACTGACCCGCACGGAGTTCGACCTGCTGCTCGCCCTCGCCGAACGGCCGCGGCACGTGGTGACCCGTGCCCTGCTCAGGGAGCGGGTCTGGGGCGACGACCTGCTGGCGGACGACCACGCCGTCGACGTGCACGTGTCGAACCTGCGCCGCAAGCTGCGAGCGGTCGGCGCGGGCGGTCTGCTGCGCACCGTCCGCGGGGTCGGCTACCGCCTGGACCCGCCCGCCACGCGCTGACGCCGTCCACGCCCGGGGTCGGGCCGTTCCCGGCCGGACCGTCCCGCCGCCGGTCAGGCCGCCGTCCCGTCGCCGTCCGGTCACGCGGTCCCGGAGGGCGGCGGCTCCGGTGCGAACGCCGGCAGGCGGACGCTGAAGACCGTACCTCCCCGCTCGCCCGGCCGGGCGGACAGCGTGCCGCCGTGCGCCTCGACGAGTCCGCGGCTGATCGCCAGGCCCAGACCGGCCCCGCCCGGGTCTCCGCCCGCGGTGCGCTCCAGACGCACGAACTTGTCGAAGACCCGGCCGAGCTCGTCCGGCGGGATGCCGGGGCCCTCGTCGTGCACCTCCGCGACGGCCTCCGGCTGCGGACCGGGACGGCGCCCGACCACGACGTGCACCCGGGTGCCCGCCCCGGAGAACTTCACCGCGTTGCCGACGAGGTTGCCGAACACCTGCACGAGACGGTCCCGGTCGCCCATGACGGGCACCGGGTCGCCCGCCACCGAGAGCGCGATCCGCTGCCGCACCGCCTCCGGTTCCAGGCCCGCCACGGCGGTGGCGGCCGCGGCGGTCAGGTCGGTCACGGCGCGGCGCAGCGGCAGGGATCCGACGGCCAGCCGCTGGACGTCGAGGATGTCGTCGACCAGGCGGCGCAGTCGGCCGGTGTTGTCCTGGGCCAGCGACACCAGCTTCTCGTCGCGCGGGCTGCCGACATGGCCGTCGAGCAGTTCGAGGGCCGCGTTGACGGCCGAGAGCGGGGTGCGGAGCTCGTGGCTGACGACGGCGACGAACTCGTCCTTCAGCCGGTCCGTCTCACGGCTGGCCCGGCTCATGTGCACGACGCCGATCTCGAGTTCGGCCCAGGCCGCGAGGTCGGCCAGCGCCGCCAGGTCGTCCGCGCCGACCGCCCGGGGCTGCAGGTCGAGGACGCAGAGGGTGCCGAGCAGGTGCCCGGACGGTCCGGCCAGCGGGTACCCGGCGTAGAAGCGGATCCCGGGCGGGCCGGTGACGAGCGGGTTGCCGCTGAAGCGGGGGTCGAGGGTGGCGTCCGGCACGACGAGCTGCCGCCCGGCGGCGACGGCCCGAGAGCAGAACGAGACGCTGCGCGGCTGCTGCGTGTCCGTCACACCGACGCATGACTTGTACCACTGCCGGTCCCGGTCGACGAGCGAGATCATCGCGATCGGCACCTGGAGCAGGCGCTGTGCCAGCCGGGTGATCCGGTCGAACCGCTCCTCCCGGGGCGTGTCCAGGATCGCCAGCGCGTGCAGGGCGGCCAGCCGGTCCTTCTCCTCGTCGGACAGCGGGCTGTCGTCCTGCGGCTCCGCCGGTTGCGCGGCCATCGCGTGGTCCTCCCTCCGGACGGCGTCCCGGCCCACCACGCTCACCCGCCCGGGGCCCGGCCGCAACCGGCGAGGCAGGTCACGGGCGGCTCAGGCCACGGGCGGCTCAGGCCACGGGAGCGTCGACGTCCCGGTTCGGGTCCGGGTCCGCGGGCGCGGGCGCGGGCGCAGGCGCCGGCGCCGGCGCCGGCGTGGTGATCCTCAGCTGCAGGGCCGGGTGGCGCGGCGGGACGAACCCGAGCTCCCGGTAGAGGGCGATGCCGTCGCCGGTGGCGTTGAGGTTGACCACGCGGACCTCGGTGTCCCCGGCGAACCACGCCGTCAGGGCGTCCAGGCAGGCACGGGCGTGGCCGAGCCGCCGGCGGCGCGGGTCGGTGCTGACGTTGGAGACGTGCCCCTGCAGCCCGCTGGGATTGCCCGGGCCGGGGGCGTGCCGGTCGCAGGTGCCCACCGCGCAGCTGACGACGCCGAGTTCCGGGTCGTCCACCACGAAGGCCGCGAACTCGTCGGGCCGGCCGAGCTGTTCGGCGAACCACCGGCGGGCCTCGGCCCGCCACGGTGCGGTGTCGTCACCGACCGCCAGGCCCATCTCCGCCAGCATCAGGACGCGGAGCCCGACGAGCGCGTCGACGTCGGCGCGCACCGCCCGCCGGGCCTGCGGTGCGGCCGCGGCCGGGGGCCGCCCGGCACCGGAAGTACGGGTCGTCATGCGGGCATTCTGCCGCGCCCGTGACCCTCCGCCGCGCCCGGCCCCGGCCCGGCCGGCTCCGGGGCGGCGCAGCGGGGGCGGTGGGTGGGTCAGGCCGGGCTCACCGTCAGGAAGTCCAGCTCGGCGAAGCCCACTGCCTTCTGCAGGCGCACCCGGTTGATGCCGGGGTGGAGGTGCACGGTGATGCTGCTCAGCCGCTCCGGCCGGTCCTGCTGCGGGGTGCCGAGCCAGGAGCCGGTCGGCGGGTAGGCGGTGTCGCCCTGCGCCGCGCCGTCGACGGAGACGTGGTGCGAGGAGGTCGCGGCGGTGCCGTTGGCGTAGCCGACGTCCAGCCGGTACGTGCCGTCGGCCGGGGCGTCGACGGCGAACTCCACCGCACTGGTGGCACTGTCGAGACCGCCGACGTACCCCGGCACGTAGTCGTACGGGAAGACGCTGCGGCGGGCGTCGGTCACCGTGGCGGACTCCGCCTCGTAGCGGTGCGTGTCGGGCCTGACCTCGATCCGGTCGACCTCGGCGTAGCCGGTGCCGTGGCCCAGGGTCACGGTGTTGCGGCCCGCGGCGAGCAGCACCCGCCGGGTGGCGGTGCGCAGTTGGGCGGGTGCCCAGCCGGTGGTGGCGGGGTACGCCACCTGGCCCTGCGGGCGGCCGCCGACGGTGACGGTGTGGGTGGCGTCACCGACCCCGGCCGCGTAGCGGACGGTCATGGTGTAGAGGCCGGCCTTCGGCGCGTCGACCGCGAAGGCGAGCGCACTGTCCGCATGGTCCAGACCGCCGACGTACGCGCCGCCGGAGGCGAGCACCCCGTCGCTGCCGCCGTGCAGGACGGCGTGGGTGCGCTGCGCGGCCTCGGCCTCGTACACGGTCGGGTCGGCGACGGCGGCCGCGGGCGGGGAGACGGTGATCCGGTAGCCGTCGTAGCGGTCCATCCGGTGGATCGGCACGGTGAGGTCGCCGTCGGCGTCGAGCGTGGCCGTACGGTCGACGAGCACGTGCGGGCCGCTCTCGGGGTCGCCGCCGGCCTCGACGGTGGGGTCGGCCTCGTTCGGGTCCTTCGACCAACGGGTGTACTCGACGCGGACGCGGACGTTCGGGCCGAGCCCGCGGGCGGCGAGCCCCTGGACCTTCACGTCGACGTCGGCGTCCTCCCCGCCGGCCAGCACGGTCACCGTCCTGGCCGCCTGGTCCCAGGAGGCGACGGCGTCGGCGGCCTGGTAGTGCCGGGTATCCCAGCGGCTCACGGCGAGGCCGTTGCCCTGCATGGACTTGAACCAGCTCATGAACCAGAAGCCGCCGTTGGGCCTCGGAGCCGCGCCGTAGGTGCGGCGCAGCGAGTTCCCGAGCAGCCCGGGGTTGGTGTAGACCCCCATGGTGGCGTAGTCGATGCCGTACCGGGCGAACTCCGCCCAGTGCTTGACCATGGTGCCGGGCACGCCCTCGAAGTCGCCGCTGCCGGGCCCGTACTCCTCGATCACGATGGGCTTCGGCGCGCCGGGCAGGTGCAACTCCTGCTCCAGCGGGCGGTAGTAGGAGGTGAGGGCGGCGGGCACGTCGCCCGGGCTGGGGCCGAGGCTGTGCCAGCCGATGGCGTCGGGCACGGTGCCGGTGTTCATCGAGTTGACCAGGAAGGCCCGCATGCGGGGCTGCCGGTCGGCGGACTCCCAGGGGTTGTAGTGCTCGTAGTTGGGCCCCATCACGCGGATCGTCGGGTCGATGGAGCGGATCGTGCGGACGGTCTGGGTCCAGAGGTAGTTGACCTTGCTGTCGTAACTGCCCGCCGGAAGGCCGGGGTCGGTCATGAACGCGCCCTGCAGTTTGTTGTCGGGCTCGTTGAGCGGCACGACGGCGTAGATCTGGCTGCGGTACGCCGCGAGCGACTGCATGCCGCTGCGGACCTGGCCGAGCCACTGGTCCATCGACTTCCACTCGTACGGCCAGCCGCCCATCAGGTCGTTGAACCGGGCGATCATCTTCACGCCGGTGCCCTGGAGGGTGCCGGTGACCGCCTCGGTGGAGGTCGGGTAGTGGGCGTCGCCGGCCAGGCTCTGGTGCTGGCTGAGGAAGACCTGGGACTGCGCCACGAGGTCCTTGGGGGTGGCCGGGACCGAGGCGACGCCGAAGAGCGTGCCGAGCCCGGCCTTGGTGAGCGGGCCGGACTGCCGACCGGTGTCGACGGTGATGACCTCCGGCACGGCCACCGTGTCGGCGGCGTGGGCGCGCTGCGGGCCGGTGCCGGGCAGCGGGAGCGCCGCGGCGGCCGTCAGGGCGGTGAGGGTCACGGCGGTGCGGAGCAGGCGGGCTCTGCGGAGGTTCATGGGCGACTCACCTCGGAGCGTGTGCGGGACGGGGACGGGGACGGAGACAGGGACGGGGACGGTGGACGGGGACGGGGACGGGCAGGCCGGTAGCGGGCCGCCCGGGGACGGACCGGCCGGAGGGACGGACGCGGGGCGGGACGGACACGGGGCGGGGCGACGCCGGGCCGGGGGCCAAGGCCGGACCGCACGGCCGAGGGCTGCCGCAGCGGCGGCGCGGTGCAGCGGCACCACCGGGAGCGTGTGGGCCCGGCGCGGCCCTGTCAATGCCGTCGGGCCATATTTGGGAGCGCTCCCACAATGTTTCGAAGAACTGTGCCGTTTGACCTGCACCAATGGGAGCGCTCCCGAATCTTCTGCCCGACGGCTTCCGAACCGCCGCCTCCGCTCCTACCGTTCTCGGCACGCACCGGGCCGACCGCAGCCCGCCACCCGGCCTGCCCCGCACCCACCCACGGAGGATCCATGACCTCGTTACTCGGCCGCGTACGCTCCGCTCTCACGGCCGTCGCCCTGCTGGTCGGCGCCGCCGTGCTCCCCACCGCCGTGGCCCCGCCGGCCCAGGCCGCCACGCAGCTGTGCGACACCTTCGGCTCCGTCCCGATCTCGGGCGGCCACTACATCGTGCAGAACAACAACTGGGGCGACAGCACCCAGCAGTGCCTCTCCGTCACGGACACGGGCTTCACCATCTCCTCGGAGAGCCACAACAGGCCCACCAACGGCGCCCCGGCGTCCTACCCGTCCGTCTACGCGGGCTGTCACTACACCAACTGCTCCAGCGGCAGCGGACTCCCGGTGCGGGTCGGCGACTTCGCCAACCCGCAGACCAGCGTCGCCTACCGCACCGTCAACGGCGGTGAGTGGGACGCCGCGTACGACATCTGGTTCGACTCCTCCGCCAACCCGGCCGGCCAGAACAACGGCGCCGAGCTGATGATCTGGGGCAACCACCGGGGCGCCCCGCAGCCCGCCGGGCAGAAGGTCGGCACCGCCAGCCTCGCGGGCGCCGGCTGGGACATCTGGGAGGGCCGCCTCACCAACGGCGGCATCGGCTGGAACGTCGTCTCCTACGTGCGCCAGCAGGGCACCAACTCCCTCCAGGTGAACATCAAGGACTTCACCAACGACTCCGCCGACCGCGGCTACCTGAACCGCAACTGGTACATGACGAGTGTGCAGTTCGGCTTCGAGCCGTGGATCGGCGGCACCGGCCTCGGCGTCGACTCGTTCTCCTTCACCACCAACGGCACCGGTGGTGGCGGAGGAGGCGGCACCGGCAACACCGTCGTCGGCCAGGGCAGCAACCGCTGCCTCGACGTCCAGGCCGCCGGCACCGCCGACGGCACCGCCGTGCAGCTCTACGACTGCAACGGCACCGTCGCCCAGAAGTGGCAGCGCTCCGGCAACACCCTGGTCAACCCGAACTCCGGCAAGTGCCTCGACGTCGCCGGGCAGGGCACCGCCAACGGCACCCAGGTACGCCTGTGGACCTGCCTCGACAACGGCGCCCAGCAGTGGCAGATCAACGCGAACGGCACCTGGGTGAACCCCAATTCGGGCAAGTGCCTCGACGCCGCGGGCCAGGGCACCGCCAACGGCACGCGGCTCCAGATCTGGGACTGCTACGGAAGTGGCACCCAGCCCAACCAGGTGTGGTCGCTCCGCTGATCCCACCTCGGCCCGCCCACCTGGCCGGAAGCGGGGCGGGCAGGGTACAGGTCCCTCCGTACCCTGCCCGCCCCTTCGCGCGTCGCGGCGGCCCGGCCGTCCGCCGTCACCCGGTCACGCGTCGCCTCCGGCCACCGGCGGTGCCAGGCCCGCCGGGGCCTCGACCCCGGACTCAACCCCGTCCCCGTCGACGTACTCGTCGACGTCCTCGTGCTCGGCTTCCCGGGGCCAGCGGCCCTCGATGTACAGCTTGACGAGTGCGGCGTGGGAGAGCGGGCTCGCGGGATCCGCGACATCGCCGTTGGTCGTGTAGTCGAGGAGCACGGCGTCCACCCCCGCGCGGAGCCGGTCGACCAGATCCGCCACGCGGTTCTCGAGGACCCATCGGTACGACGGCAGGTAGATGCGGCGCCGGGCCGTCTCGTAGGACAGGAGTCGGTCGCCCTGCAGCCCGGTGCGGTGACCCCGGACGGGGCCGTACCGGCGCACCGTCCGTTTCAGGCCCTTCATCGTGGTGACGTCGAGCTTCCCGGGGTCGACGTCGTGGTGCTCGAAGACCTTCAGGGCCTGCCAGATGCCCTCCGCGGACCGGGCGGTGAGGCCGGTGGAGTACGGCACCGGGATGCCGCCGTGCGGGTAGAAGGGGCTGAGTCGTACCCATGGCTCCGCGGCCCTGGAGGTGACGTCGATGATCTCGGCGCCGGGGAACTCCGCGGTCAACGAGGCGCGTCCTCGACGGCGGCCGGCCACACTGATCGACACTCTGCACGTCCTTCCTGGGGCTCCGTGCCTCCAGCATCGCGGACGCCACCGACATCCCTCCCCCGGGCGCGGCCGGTGACGGAGCCGCCGCCCGGCGGTGTGCTCGCCGGGCGGCGGACCGTGCGTCCGTGGTGCGGACCGTGCCGCGGCGCGGCCGGAGTTGCGGATACGGCTACGGCTACGGGTCAGCGGCAGTGGGTGGTGAAGCCGTTCGCCGCGAGGCCCTGGCAGAACGCGGTACGGGCGGCGGCGTAGCGGGAGATGCGGCCGTCGACGAACCAGGTGGTGTCCGGGGGGAAGTCGAAGGTGCCGTCCGGGACGGCGTCCCAGCCGTAGCGGAAGTCGAGGTCGATGTAGGTGACGGCGGTGACGACGCGGGAGAGGTCGTACGTGCCGGACTGGTTGGGGATCGGGCCGCTGTAGTTCAGCAGGCCGAAGAGGCGCTGCATCCAGAGCGCGCCGCGGGCCTGCTCCATGCCGTCGGTGGCGCCGTTGTCGGCGGTGAAGTTCATCATGCCGCCCTCGGAGACGATCATCGTCTTGCCGTGGTCCTTGGTGAACTTCATCATGCCGAGGACGTTGCCGTCGTAGTCCCAGTTCTTCCAGATCGCGGCCGGGTTGCCCCAGCCGTCGGTGCCGATGTACGGGTTGCGGCACTGCAGGGTGCCGGTGTCGTAGTTGTTCGGCGGGGTGCCGTTCCAGAGGTAGCCGTGGTCGTAGATCGGCAGGCAGAGCTCGTGCGCGAAGATCGAGACGCCGATCCGGTCAACGACCGTGTCGCCGGGGTAGAGCTGCGCGTACTCGCCGCGCACCGGGTGGTAGACGTACTGGACGTTGCCCTGGCGCTTCCGGCCGTCGATCAGGGAGCGGATCCGGGCGAAGGCGCCCTTGTACGAGGAGCAGCTGCTGTCGGTGCAGTGGAAGGCGCTGCTGACCTCGTAGTCGACGCGGAGCAGGAACGTCGCCTGCGGGTACTGGTTGACGAAGGCGATCAGGGTGGCGAAGCGGTCGGTGTACTGGCCGTTGGCGAGTTCCTGGGTGACGGCGCGCGAGCGGGCGGCGCGGTCGCCGCCGGTGTAGCCGGGCGGGTTGTCCTTCCAGCTGATGCCGATCTGCACGGTGCGGCCCTGGGAGGCGAGGAAGGCCGCGTAGTCGCGGTGGGCGGGCGACACCCAGGTGCCGGAGGCGACCTCGTAGTAGACGGAGCCGCCGGCGGGGGCGTCGGTGACGGTGCTCAGGTCGTCCCAGGACGCCTTGGTGGACTGTCCGGCGAGCAGGATGCGCTGGGGCGGGGTGGCGGCGCCGGCCTGCGGCGCGGTGGCGAGGAGGAGGCTCGCGAGGAGGGCGAGCAGCAGGAGCGGCAGGGTCGTCAGGCGGACCGGCCGGTGCAGGGTGGGGGGCACGGGGTCTCCGGGATGTGGGGGCGGGGGGTGGGGGTGGGGGTGGGGGTGGGCTGCGGCCCGGCCCGCCGGCGCGTGCCGGGCCGCAGGTTCTGCGGTGGTGTCAGACGGTGACGGTGTAGGTGGGGGTCGACACCTGGAACGTCTGGTCGGAGCGCTGGTAGTCGAACCAGTAGGTGACCTTGTCGCCGGACTTCAGCGTGACGGGTTGCTCCCAGCGGCCCGCGCCGGAGTTCCAGGTGAGGAAGTAGTTGCCCTGGGCGCCGCCGTTGACGGTGTAGTGCACGGTGACGAAGGAGGCGGTGAAGCCCGCCGGCTTGAACCAGATCGCCGGGGCGGAGCCGGTGGCCACGCCCTGGGTGTACGGCGCCTGGCTGCCGCTGGGGCTCGGCGAGGCGGTGGGCGACGGCGAGCCCGACGGGGAGGGCGGGTTGGACGGCGACGGCGAGTTCGACGGGGTCGGGGAGCCGGACGGCGGGGGCGGGGTGGAGCCGCTGCCGTTCACCCACTGGCCGCCGCGGAGCTCGTTGAGGAAGTTCGCGAGCACGGTCGGGTCGGCCTGGACGCGGGAGTCGCCCCAGTAGCCGTTGGAGCAGCCGGTGCCGCCGGCGGAGGCGCCGTCGGCGCACTGCCACAGGGTCTGGCCGTCCCAGTTGGTGTTGATGTAGGCGGCGGCGCGGATGACGTCGCGGTTCTGGTTGATCCAGGCGAAGTAGGGGGCGTACCACTCGTTCCAGACGGCCTGGCCGGTGGCGGCGGTCTTGTTCTTCTTGAAGATGCAGCTCTTGGTGTGGGCGCCGGTCTGGTAGCCCTGGGGGGCCGATTCGGCGATCATCACGGGCTTGCCGTGGGAGCGGGCGAAGTCGAGGACGCGGTTCTGCAGGGCGACGGGGGCGGTGTCGTAGCTGCTGCAGCCCCACTGGGTCGCGAGGGAGCCGGAGTTGTAGAACGAGGAGAGCGCGACCCAGTCGACGTACTGGTCACCCGGGTACCAGGTGTTGTAGTGGTCGGGGTCGGTGATGACGTAACCCCACTCGGGGTGGTCCGGGTTGGCGTTGAGCGGCCAGACGGCGCTCTGCCAGACGGTGGCGACGTTGTTTGCGCCCAGGGCGTCGATGCGGCCCTTGATGTAGACGAACGCCTGCTTGTAGAAGTCCGCGCTGTAGCAGTTCCACGGGCCGTCGAACTCGTAGCCGATGCGCAGGTAGACGGGGCGGTTGTAGCCCTTGAGCGCGGTGACCATCTGGTCGGCCTTGGCGCGGTACTGGCTGATCAGGCTGGGGCTGCCCGCGGTCACGTCGGCGTCGTTGCGGCCGATGACGGCGCGCAGCGGCTGGTTGTTGCAGCCGCTGGTGGCGTCGGAGAGGTACAGGCCGACGGCGAGCGCGGAGCCGGGGTAGGCGGCGAGGGTGGAGTTGAAGTCGACGCGGCCGGCGCCCCAGTCGGCGGGGCCGACGATGCCGGCGAGCGGCTCGGGGGTGCCGCCGAGGACGAGGTTGGTGTAGAGCGTGACGCCGCCGGGCTTGGGCGCGTTGAGCGACGCCTTGTCGACGACGTCGGTCTTGTACTGGGCGAGGGTGTCGCTGTCCTGGCCCATGATCGAGAGGATCTTGCCGTCGGCGGGCAGGTTGCGGGCGCTGACAGCGGCCTGGGCGGGCTGCTGCAGGGCCGGCGCGGCGAGGACGGCTGCCGCGGCGGCGAAGGCCGCGGCGGCGGCCAGCCCTGCTCTGCGGAGGGGGCGCATGGAGGTGCTCCTTGGCGTTCCGGTGGGTGGGCCTCGAATGGTGCTGACCTTCGAATCCTCGCGTCAACAGTGTCGTAAACATTCGTCCGTTTTCGCAGCTCGAAGCACGTCGCTCCGAAACAGGAATCCGACCCCGGCACGGCCTTGACCCGGTAGTGACCTGCCAGTTGCTCCGAAACTTGCATCGAAACAGTTGACATAAAGTTTCGCTGAACGGCAGGTTGTGCACGTCGCCACAGCCGGTCGGACCGGCCGGATCCGGCGCCACCCCCACCCTTCTCCCGCCCTTCCGGAGGCTCGCCATGGGTTCCCCCCGTGCCCGCAGATCCCTCTCGATCGCCGCCCTCACCGCAGCGACCGCCCTGCTCGCCACCTCGTGCTCCTCGGGGAGCGGGTCCGGCGACTCCGCCGGCGGGAAGATCACGCTGACCGTCGCGATCTTCAGCGACTTCGGCTACAAGCCGCTGATCGCGGAGTTCGAGAAGTCCCACCCGAACATCACGGTCAAGGAGCGGGTCTCCCAGCTCGACCAGCACCACAACAGCCTCTCCACCCAGCTGTCCTCGGGCAGCGGCGCGGCCGACGTCGTCGCGATCGAGGAGGGCTACATGCCCAAGTTCCGCGAGGTGAAGGAGAAGTTCGCCAACCTCGCCGAGTACGGCGCGAAGGACCGCAAGGACGCCTACCTGCCCTACAAGTGGGCGCAGGCCACCACGGGCGACGACTTCGTCATGGGCTACGGCACCGACGTCGGCGGCCTGGCGATCTGCTACCGCAAGGACCTCTTCCAGCAGGCCGGCCTGCCCACCGACCGCGACGAGGTCGCCAAGCTCTGGCCCACCTGGGACGCGTACTTCAGGACCGGTGAGACCTTCCACTCCAAGGTCGCCGACCACGCGTGGTTCGACTCCGCGGGCAACGTCTTCACCGCGATGATGAACCAGACCGAGTTCGGCTTCTTCGACGGCTCCGACACCTACATCGGCGACACCAACCCGAAGGTGAAGCAGTTCTTCGACGCCACCGGCGGCGCCGTCGAGAAGGGCCTGTCGGCCTCGCTCCAGCCGTTCAGCCAGCAGTGGAACGCGGGCATCAAGCAGGGCCGGATGGCGACGATGACCTGCCCGGCGTGGATGACCGGCCTCATCCAGTCCGCAGCCGGCCCGGAGGCCGCCGGGAAGTGGGACATCGCCTCGGTGCCCGGCGGCGGCGGCAACTGGGGCGGCTCGTTCCTCACCGTCCCCGAGCAGGGCAAGCACGTCGAGGAGGCCGCCGAGCTCGCCGCGTTCCTGACCTCCCCCGAGGCCGAGAAAGCGATCTTCCAGGGCCCGGCCGGCTCGCTGCCCTCGCTCACCGACGTCCTCAAGGACCCGGCCGTCCAGGGCACCAGGCAGCCGTACTTCAGCGACGCACCGACCGGGCAGATCTTCGCCGCGTCCGCGAGCGACCTCAAGCCGAGCTTCCGCGGCACCAAGGACCAGCAGGTGCGCGTGCCGTTCGGCAATGCCCTCGGCCTGGTCGAGCAGAAGAAGTCGTCCACCACGGAGGCCTGGGAGAAGGCCCTCGCCGAGGCCGGGAAGAGCCTCTCGCACTGACCCGGTGGCGCCGGTGCCCCTCCCCCGGGCGCGGCGCCACCCCACCGGCCGCGACGACGCCGTCGCACCCGGCCGGTGCCCCCGGTCACGGAGCAGCGCCCGACCCCGCTTCCGGGCGCTGCTCCGGGCCCCCGGCCCGTCCGCCCCGCTCGTCCCCCCGACCCACCCAGAGGAGTACGCCATGGCGGCCACCACCAGCCTCGGCGCCGCGGCAGGCCCCGACGCGGCAGGCCCTGCCGGGGCCGTCCCCGTCCCCGCGGCACGCCGCGCCGGCCCGCTGCGTCACCTGCCCGCCTACAGCTTCGTCGCCCCGTTCTTCCTGGTCTTCGGGATCTTCGGGCTCTACCCGCTCGCGTACACCTTGTGGGTCTCGCTGCACCACTGGGACCGGCTCACCGGCGACGCGGGCTTCGCCGGCCTGGAGAACTTCCGCGAGCTCTTCGCCGACCCCGACTTCTACACCGCCACCTTCAACACGTTCAGCATCTTCGTCCTCTCCACCGCGCCCCAACTGCTCGTCGCGCTCGGCGTCGCCTGGCTGCTCGACCGCCGGCTGCGCGCCCGCACCACGTGGCGGGCCCTGGTGCTCGTGCCGCAGTACGTGTCGGTCGTCGCCGTGGCGCTGGTCTTCTCCCAGCTCTTCGGCCGCGACTTCGGCGTCGTCAACTGGGCGCTGGAGCAGGCCGGTCTGATCACCGACCCGGTCGACTGGACAGCCGACACGTGGAGTTCGCACCTGGCGATCAGCTTCATGGTGATGTGGCGCTGGACGGGCTACAACGCCCTCATCTACCTGGCCGCGATGCAGGCCGTGCCGCGCGAGCTGTACGAGTCGGCGATGGTCGACGGCGCGGGACGCCTCCTGACGTTCCGCCGGATCACCCTGCCGGCGATCCGACCGACCGTGCTGTTCACCGTGGTCATCTCCACCATCGGCGGTCTGCAGCTCTTCGCCGAGCCGATGCTCTTCGACCAGCAGGGCAACGCCGAGGGCGGCACCGAACACCAGTTCCAGACGCTGACGCTGATGCTCTACAAGTACGGCTTCATCGACAACGACGCCGGCTACGCCTCCGCCGTCTCCTGGGTGCTGTTCCTGCTCATCGCCGTCATCGCCGGGGCCAACGCCCTCATCGTCCGCCGCTCCGGCCGCTGACCCACCGCCCGGGAGACCACCATGGCCACCGCCACCACCCCCGTACCCGCCGCGCACGCCGCACCCCGGCGCCGCGCCGCCCGCGGCACCGGACCGCGCCACCACGACAGCGCGGGCCCGCTCGCCTACCTGCTGCTCGCGGCCGTCGTGCTCGCCTCGCTCTTCCCGCTGTACTGGACGTTCGTCGTCGCCTCGCACGGCGACAACTCGGTGCTCTCCGGGGCGACCCCGTCGCTCGTGCCCGGCGGCCACCTGCTGGAGAACGTGCAACGCGTCTTCGACACCGTCGACTTCTGGAAGGCCCTCGGCAACTCCGTGACGGTCGCGGCCTGCACGGCCGTCAGCAACGTGCTGCTGTCGTCGCTGGCCGGCTTCGCGTTCGCCAAACTCCGGTTCCCCGGACGCAACGTGCTGCTCGTCGCCGTCATCGGCACCGTGATGGTGCCGACCCAGCTCGGCATCATCCCGCTGTACCTGCTCGTCACCGACATGGGCATGTACGGCAGGCTCTCGGCCCTGATCGTGCCCGCCCTGGTCTCCGCCGTCGGCGTGTTCTGGATGCGGCAGGCCATGACCGAGAACATCCCGGACGAACTCATCGAGGCCGCCCGCATGGACGGCGCCGGGGCGCTGCGCACCTTCCGGCACGTCGCCTGGCCGGGCGTCCGCTCGACGGCCTCCGTGCTCGGCATGTTCACCTTCATGTTCGCCTGGAACGACTACTTCTGGCCGCTGATCACCCTGCCGCCGGAGAACGGCACCGTGCAGATCGCGCTCAACCAGCTCGCCGCCGGCTACTACACCGACTACACGCTGATGCTCGCCGGTGTCGTCGTCTCCGTCGTCCCCGTGCTGCTGCTGTTCGCCGTGCTCGCGCGCAGGATCGTCGCCGGTGTGATGGCCGGCGCCGTCAAGGGCTGACCACCCCGTCCGCGCCACCGCCCACGCCCCCGGCACCTCCCCCCGACCCGAGGAGTCCCATGACCGCCGCCGCACCGACCGCAACCGCCGGCGCCACCGACGCGGCGCACCCGGCCGGCCCGTCGACGACGATCCGCAACCCCGTCCTGCCCGGCTTCCACCCCGACCCGTCGATCCTGCGCGTCGGCGGCGACTACTACATCGCCACCTCCACCTTCGAGTGGCTGCCCGGCGTCGCCCTGCACCACTCCACCGACCTCGTCACCTGGCGCCCGCTCGGCGGCGCCCTCGACGAGGCCCGGCTCCTCGACCTCACCGGCGCCCCCGACTCCGGCGGCGTCTGGGCGCCCTGCCTCTCCTACACCGACGGGCAGTTCCACCTCGTCTACTCGGACGTCAAGAGCCTGACCGGCGCCTACAAGGACGTCCACAACCAGGTGGTCACCGCACCCGGCCCGCAGGGCCCGTGGTCCGACCCGGTGGCGCTGCCCGGGCACGGCTTCGACCCGTCGCTCTTCCACGACGACGGCCCCGACGGCGACGGCCGCAGCTGGCTGCTCTGGCTGGAGTGGGACCACCGGCCCGGCACCAACCCGTTCTCCGGCATCCTCCTCCAGGAGTACGACCGGGCGGCGCGGCGCGTCACCGGTCCGGTGCACCACGTCTTCGGCGGCACCGAACTCGGCTGCACCGAAGGCCCCCACCTCTACCGCCACGACGGCTGGTACTACCTGCTCACCGCCGAGGGCGGCACCTCCTGGGGCCACGCCGTCACCGTCGCCCGCTCCCGCACCCTCACCGGCCCGTACGCGCCCGACCCCGCCGGGCCGCTGCTCACCTCCGCCGGCCGGCCCGACCTCGCCCTCCAGAAGGCCGGCCACGGCAGCCTCGTCGAGACCCCGGACGGCGAGTGGTACCTCGCCCACCTCGCCGCCCGCCCTCTCACCCCGCTCGGCGCCTGCGTCCTCGGCCGGGAGACCGCCCTCCAGCGCATCGTGTGGACGGCGGACGGCTGGCCGCGGCTCCACGGCGGCGGCAACGCCCCCGCCGTCGACGTGCCCGCGCCCTCCGCCGCCCGGCCCGACACCGCCGTCGACGCCGTCGCCACCGCGGTGGCGGCCGCCGCCGGGCACACCGGCTTCGGCACCGACCGCCCCGGCCCCGAGTGGATGACCCTGCGCCGCCACCCCGACCCGTCCTGGCTCACCGTGCACGAGGGCCGGCTGCTGCTGCGCGGCGACGAGTCGCCCTCCTCCCGGCACCGGCAGAGCTTGCTGGCCCGCCGCTGCACCCACACCGACTTCACCTTCGAGGCCACGGTCGACGCCGCACCCGTCTCCGCCCGCCAGGCCGCCGGCCTGGTGCACTTCTACAACACCGAGCTGTGGCACTACCTCCACCTCAGCTGGGACGACGCCCTCGGCCGCGTCCTGCGGCTCGGCGTGTGCGACCACGGACGCTACGAGGAACCGGCGGCCCCCGTGCCGGTCGGCCCCGGACCGGTCCGGCTGCGCCTGGCCGTCCGCGGCGCCGCCGCCCACTTCGCCTGGACCCCCGCCGACGGCACACCCGCATGGCAGGAGGCCGGACCGGAGCTCGACGCGGCCCGCCTCTCCGACGACTACGCCACCGTCGGCGACGACACCACCGGCCACTACACCAGCTGGGGCTTCACCGGCGCGTTCACCGGCGTCTGCGCCCAGGACCTCACCGGCGCCCGGTTCCCCGCCGGGTTCACCGACCCCGTCCTCCGCCCCACCGGCCCGTCCGCCGCGCAGCGGCCCGGCACGGGGCCACGGCCGTGAGCCCCGACACCCCGGCCGGCCGGGCGCACTATCCTGCTGTGACCCGGGGCAGGGCCGACGGCCCGCCCGCCCCCGGGCCGCGGACCACGAGGAACGGACGGCAGATGGCGGGCCAGACACGACACAAGGTGACGATCGGCGAGATCGCCGCCGAGGCCGGTGTCTCCAACGCCACCGTCTCAAAGGTGCTCAACGGGCGCAGCGACGTCTCCGCCGCCACCCGGCAGCGCGTCCAGCAGATCATGGACCGCACCCACTACCAGCGGCGGCGCCCCCGCCGCCGCGGCGGCCTCGTCGACCTCGTGATGAACGAACTCGACAGCCTCTGGTCGATCGAGATCATCCGCGGTGCGCAGGAGGCCCTCGCCGAGGCCGGCGTCGGCATGGTCCTCTCCGCGGTGCACGGCAGCAGCACCGGCACCGGGGAGTGGCTGGAGCAGATCGCCGGCCGCCGCTCGGACGGCGCCATCCTCGTCGTCTCCGACCTGACGCCGCGCCAGCGCGCCCGGCTCGCCGCCCTCAAGGTGCCGTTCGTCCTGGTCGACCCGGTCGGCACCGCGGACGCCGGCGTGCCGACCATAGGGGCCACCAACTGGGCCGGCGCGATCTCCGCCGTGGAGCACCTCATCGGCCTCGGTCACCGGCGGATCGCCCACCTCGCCGGGCCGCGTCAGCTGCTGTGCAGCCGGGCCCGCGCCGACGGCTACCGCGCCGCCATGGAACGCGCCGACCTGGCCGTGCCCGAGGGCTGGCTGCGCTTCGGCGAGTTCAACGACCGCTCCGGCCGCCACGAACTGACCGCCCTGCTCGACCAGGTCGCGGCGGCCGGCCAGGAGCCGCCGACCGCCGTGTTCGCCGCCAGCGACCTCCAGGCCTTCGGCGCGTACTCCGCCCTGCGCGACCGCGGGCTGCGGATCCCGCAGGACATCAGCATCGTCGGCTTCGACGACGTGCCCGTCACCCGCTGGAGCGACCCCACCCTGACCACCGTCCGCCAGCCGCTCCAGGACATGGCGGCGATGGCCGCCCGCACGCTGCTGCGCCTCGTCGACGGCGAGGAGGTCGATCTGCCCCGGGTCGAACTCGCGACCCGCCTCGTGGAGCGCGAGAGCACCGCCCCGCCGCCTGCCGGCAGGTGACCGGCCGCCTCCGCCGCCCGGCGGGCCGTCACACCGTGCCGGCCGCGTGGCGGGTACGGTCGGCGAGCCGCTCCAGTTCCCCGACGAACGCGCCGGCCAGGATTCCGGCGTCCCCACTGCCCGCGTTGGTGGCCACGCTCAGCGTGTGACCGCCGGTGCAGCCGCCCAGCGCGAAGGTCACCGTGCCGGCCGGAGGCACCATCGGGATCGCGGTGACGCTCCGTACCGGCCGGCCGGCCAGCGTCTCCCCCCGGTCGCGCAGGTGGACGTAGGAGCAGGCCGCCGGTGCGTACGCCGGGAGGAAGAACTTCCGGCGGAGCAGGGTCTGGGTGGCCCCGGGGAGGGCCGTGAACGCCCCCTCGACCAGCTTCCCGACCCGGTCGCGGCCGCGGGTCGCGGTGGTCAGCAGACCGGTCACGGCGGCGAGCCGCGCCGACGCGTCGGGCAGCGCCACCGGCGCGGGCACCCGGATGTTGGCGAAGGCGTTGCCGAGGTAGGCGCCGCGGTCGGCGGGCCGCTCGTCGACGGGCACCGACAGCCAGACCTTCGGCGATCCGGGCCGATCGTCGTCCGCCCGGCGCGGACCGGGCAGCGTCAGCCGCGACCGCAGCACGCCGGAGACCACGGCCAGGAACACCTCGTTGGTGGTGGCCCGGCGGTCCGGCACGGCCTCGCGGGCGGCGCGCAGCGCGTCGGAGGGCAGCCGTACGACGGTGAACGCCGGCTCCCGCACGCCCTGGTCCGGCATCGGCACCGGCCGCCCCGAGGTCAGCATGCCGGGCGGGCCGCCCGCCCACTCCGCGGCGCGGGCCGTCCGCCTGCGGTCGCCGGGGGCGGCGAGGGAGGCGGCGGCGTCCGGCGGGCGGCAGCCGTCGAGGAGGGCGCGCAGCAGGGTGGTGACGGAGCGTCCGTCGAGCAGGCTGTGGTGCATCCGGAGGAGCAGCGAGAACCCGCCGTCGGAGGTCCCGCGCAGGAGGTGGAGGTTCCACGGGGGCCGGCCGGCCGGGAAGGGGTCGTCGAACCAGTCCCGCACGCCGTCCTCCAGGGTGCCGTCCTCGCTGCGGACGTGCCGCGCCGGCTCGTGGTCCTCGCACACCGCCCAGCGGTGCCGGCCGGCCCACCAGGCCGGTCCGGTGCGGGCGCCGGTGGGGGCGACCAGGACCCGGCCGAGCCGCGGCAGGGCGCCCCAGCGCTCGTTCACCAGGGCCCGCAGCTCGTCCGGGGCGGGCGGCGTGCCGACCAGGTCGAGGGCGACCCCGGCGTGGGGCGGCCCGAACGGCCAGCGGGCCATCCCCTCCTCGAAGAAGGGAAGATGCGGTCCGGACATGGGGAGGCTCCTGGTGGCGGCTGTCGATGGCCGGCGCCACCGCGGCGGGGTGCCGGGCGGACGAGGACCCGGCGCCCCGGCCGCGGGTGCGCACGCTGTGCGGTAGCTCAACGCCCCGGTGCGCGGGGAGGTCACGGACCGCGCCCCGCGCGCGCCGGGCGAAGGTGCGCCGCGACGCCCCCCGGACCGTCAACACACAGGCCCGGGACGGCCCGGATGGAGTGATTCTGCCGCGGTTCGGGAGCGTTGGACGGCGGCGCACCTGTTGGATCGCCGGAGGGGTCGTCGACCCCGCCCGGAGGTGTGCCCTCCGTCATCCTCCGCCGTACGCCGAACCACCGACCGCGGTCGGGCTCGCGCTCCCGGCTCCGTACAGGACAGGACCTCCGCATCGTGCCTGGCACCGATCCGTCGCGACCCCCCGGGAACGGCACCGAGGGCGGCCGGCCGCCCGTCCGGGGCGCCGCCCACATCGCCGTGGTCAACCTGCCGATGCACGGGCACGTCAACCCGAGCCTGGGGATCGTCGAGGAGCTGGTGCGGCGCGGGCACCGGGTCAGCTACGCCATCACCGCGGACTTCGCGCCCCAGGTGCAGGCGGTCGGTGCCGAGCCCGTGCTGTTCCCGGCGCCGGTCGGCGACACGGAGCCGCCGGAGCAGCTGGCCGAGGGGTTCGGGATGGCCGTCCGGGTGTCGCTGGACTCGCTGCCCGCCCTGACGCGGGCGTACGCCGAGGACCGGCCCGACCTGGTGCTGTACGACGTCTACGGTTTCGCGGGGCTGCTGCTGGGGTCCCAGTGGCAGGTGCCGACGGTGCTGATGTCGCCCACCCACATGTTCTACGACACGCTCGTCCCGGAGATGTTCGGCGTGCCCCGCCTCGGCGACCTGCCGGGGTACGCGGAGCTGGCGGCCGCCTTCGCCGAGCGCGGGGTGAGCAGTTCGAGGATCCACGACATCGAGCGGGCCGAGCACGCCGTGGCCTGCCTGCCGCGCGCCTTCCAGCGCAGGGCGGACACCGTCGCGGCGCAGCGTGTCGCCTACGTCGGTCCCCCGCTGGGCGACCGCTCCCACCAGGGCGCGTGGCGGCCCCCGCAGGACGGCCGTCCGGTCGTCCTGATCTCGCTGGGATCGCAGTTCACCCGGCGGCCGGAGTTCTACCGGTCCTGCATCGAGGCCTTCACCGGCCTGCCCTGGCACGTCGTCATGAGCGTCGGCTCCCGGGTCGACCCGGACGGGCTGGGGCCGCTGCCGGACAACGTCGAGGTGCATCCGGAGGTGCCGCAGCTGGCCGTGCTCGCCCACGCCGACGCCTTCGTGACCCACGCCGGCATGGGGGGCACGATGGAGGCCCTCCACCACGGCGTCCCCATGGTGGCGGTGCCGCAGATGGCCGAGCAGCGCGTGAACGCCGCGCAGATCGAGCGCCTGCGGCTCGGCGTCCACCTGCCACGCGAGAACGCCACCCCCCGGGCGCTGCGGGAGGCCGTGCTGCGGGTGACGTCCGACCCGGCCGTCCGCGACGGCATCGCGGCCATGCGCCGGGAGATGGCCGGGGCGGGAGGGGCGCGGGCCGCGGCCGACCTGATCGAGCAGACCCTGCGGCCAGGCCACCGCGTACCGGCCGGCCGGACCGCGCCCACCCCCCTCCAAGGAGTGACCGCATGACCCAGGCCCTGGTGCCCGGTGTCCGCCTCGCAGGTGCCGACCGGACGGGCGACGCCCCCGCGCCCCGGGCGCACCTCTACCGGCGCACGGTCCGGGTGAGCGACCTGGACGTGATGAAGCACGTGAACAACGCCCGCTTCCTCGAAATGGTCCAGGACGCCCACATGGACCTGCTGTACCGGCACGAGACGCAGGCCGGCCTCGGACTCCACCCGCGGGTCGTCTACACCCGGCACGAACTCGACTACAGCGCACCGCTGCTCGTGGCGCCCGAACCGGCCGTCATCGCGACGACCGTCGGTCTGGTGAAACGTTCGTCCTTCCGGCTCGTCAGCCGGATCACCCGCGACGGCCGGACGTTCTGCACCTGCACGAGCACCCTCGTCGCCTACGACCCTGACGGCCGGTGCCCCCGGCGGCTCGACGCGGACGAACTCGCCCTCCTGGCCCGCCACACCGACCCCGACACGGCCGGGTGAGTCTCGCCGGGGCCCGGAGAACGGCATCGGGCTCGCTCCTGCCCCGGGCGCGGCCGGCCACCGGTCGCACGGGCCTGCTCGACTAGGATCTCCGACCACGGGCCGGGCCGCCCTGCGTCCCGGCCGGTCCCGGGGCACCGCCTCGGCCCGGGGGTGTCGTTCAGTGCGTGCCGGGGCCGAGGTCCCGCAGGAGGGACTGTCCGGTCGTGCGGTGCTCGGCGGCCGCGGCGGGGTCCGTCGTGTCGAGCAGGCGCGCGATGCCCTCGTGGGCGAGTGCCTCCTCGTGCCGGTGTCCCAGCTTCGGGGCGAGCTCCAGGGCCTGCCGGTGCAGTGCGAGCGCCTCGTCGGGCAGGCCCGCCAGTCGGCAGGTCTCGGCGTAGCCGTCGAGGAAGCGGATCTTCCAGTGCTCCTCGAACAGCTCGTCCAGCAGCGCGAACGCCTCCCGGTGGCAGGCGAGTGCCTCCTCGTACCGGCCCATCCGGCGGAGCGCGACGCCCAGGCAGTTGAGGCACCAGGCCTCGTTGTGCAGGTGGCCGTCCTCGCGGGCCAGCGCGAGTGCCGTGGAGAGGTGCTCCACCGCCTCGTCGGGGGCCTCGTGGGCGATGGCCACGCCGAGGGTGATCCTGGCGGTCAGGGTGGGCGGCCACGCGGGGTCGGTGTGCGGGAAGCCGAGCACCTCGCGGGCGCGCTGTGCGGCCTCCTCGCGGTGTCCCAGCTGGAGCATCGCCCAGGCCTCCGACGCGGCGGCGTGGGCCGCGCCCGCCGGGCAGCCGGCGGCCTCGTACAGCGTGCCTGCCAGTCCGAAGAGGTGGAGCGGCTCCTCGACGTGTCCCTCGTCCCAGCTCAGATAGCCGCGCCGCATGGCCAGTTCGGCTTCGGACCGGACGTCCCCCGCCCGGGAGACCCACGGTTCGGCCGCCTCGTACGCGGCGCCCGCCTCGGCCAGCCGGCCCGCGTTGTAGCGGGCGAAGCCCAGGTCGAGGTGTGCCTCGGCCAGGTGCAGGGGATCGCCCAGGCGCTCGGCGGCGGCCAGCGACCGCTCGAAGAGCGCGTTGAGGTGGGTCGTGCCGCAGCGCCGTACGAAGTAGGCGCGGAGGAAGCGCGGCAGCTCGCACACGTGGGTGTCGGCGCCGACGGCGGCGGCCGTCTCGAAGGCGGCGACCAGGCTCTCGTACTCCGTGACGAGCCAGGCGAACGCCGCGTTCCTGTCCGCGAACCGGGGCACCTCGGCCGGGGGACGGCCCGCGGTGGCGGGGCGGGCCGGTGAGAGGTACGGCATCGCGGCGTCGGCAGCGGCCGCGGTGTGCACGTAGTAGTCGAGCATCCGGCCGAGGGCCCGTTCCCGCTCGGCCGGTGCGTCCTGTTCCGCGCCGGCCCGGCGCGCGTGCTGGTGCACCAGGTCGTGCAGCCGGTAACGGCCTGCGGTCGGCTGCTGGACGAGGTGGGCGTCGAGCAGGTCCTCCAGCATCGCCCGGGCGCTGTGCAGCGGTACGTCCGCCAGTGCCGCGGCGAGGTACTCGTCGAACGAGGTGCCGGGCAGCAGGCCCAGCAGGCGGAACATCCGGGCCTGGGCCCGGTCCAACTGCCGTACGGACATGGCGAACGCGGTGTCGAACTCGTCCGCGCCCTGCGCCATCCGCTCGACGAGGATGCCGACCGTCCAGCCGGGCCGGTGGCGCAGCCGGGCGGCGGCCAGCCGCAGGGCCAGCGGCAGGTGGCCGCAGAGCCGCAGCACCTCGGCGGCGGACTCCGGGTCCCGGGCCAGCCGGCCGTCGGGGCCTGCGGGGTCGCCGCTGGCGCGGGCCAGCAGGGCGGCGCTCTCCTCGGGGCTCAGCACGTCCAGCGAGACCGGGGGCACCTCGTCCAGGCCGATCAGCCGGTTGCGGCTGGTGATCAGGACGACGGAGGGTCCGGCGCCGGGAAGCAGCGGGCGGACCTGGTCGGCGTCGGCGGCGTTGTCGAGGATCACGACGGCCCGCCGTCCGGCCAGTTCGGACCGCCAGCAGGCGGCGAGCTGTTCGACGCCTTCCTGCGGCACCCGCTCGGACGGGACGTCGAGTGCGCCGAGCAGCATCCGCAGCGCGGAGTCGGGATCGACCGGCTCGCGGCCCTCGGTGAACCCGTGCAGGTCCACGTAGAGCTGGGCGTCCGGGTAGTCGGCGGCGAGCCGGTGCGCGGCGTGCACCGCGAGGCAGGTCTTGCCGACCCCGGCCATGCCGTCGACGGCGACCACCCGGTGGGTGGCCGCCGCGGCGAGCACCGCGGCGAGCTGGGCCTCGCGGCCGGTGAAGTCGGGTGCGTCGCGCGGCAGGTCGTTGCGGGGCCGCGGTCGGCCCTGGCGGCTGCTCCGCGGGGGTGCCGGCAGAGGGTTGGAGGCGCGTTCCCAGAGGGGACGCAGCGGGCGGGGGTCGCGTTTGACGAAGCGGCAGAGGGCGACCACCGCGGGCCAGGGCGGCGGCGTCCGGCCGCCGAGGTAGCGCGAGAGCGAGGACGAGCTGAGGCCGGTGTCCCGCGCGAGGGCGCGGACGCCGAGGCCGGAGAGGTCCTGCAGCAGGCGCAGTCGCGCGGCCAGTTCGTCGTGCGGGTCGGCCTTCGCCGTCCGCAGGTCCACATCCATGAGACCCCCCGTCCCGTTCCGCCGGAAACATACCGGGCCCGGTCGCCGCTGCTCAAGGCCGTTGCGCCTGTCCCACGGTGTCCCACCGCCGTGGTGCCGCGCTACGGACGGGGCTGGAATGGGGTCATGCCCCGGGGAGCACGGGGCGGCGAACCGGAAGAGGAGTTGACCGAGGTGCAGTCCCGTATGCGGAACCCGGCCGTCGTACTGTCCGACGCGATGCAGCCCGTCCAGGAGATCCTCAGGGCCGCGCACGCCGGCGGGGTGGACGCGCAGACGCTGGAGCTGGTGCACCTGAGGGTCAGCCAGATCAACGGATGCAGTGCCTGTGTCGACGGCGGCGCCAAGGCGGCCCGGCGTGCCGGGGTGGGCGAGGAGCGGCTGGCCGCGGTCGCCGCCTGGCGGGACGCGCCGTACTTCACGGCGGCGGAGCGGGCGGCGCTCGCGCTGGCCGAGGCCGCGACACGGCTGGCCGACCGTCCCGACCCGGTGGGCGACGAGGTGTGGGACGCGGCCGCCACGTACTTCGACGAGAAGCAGCTGGCGGCGATCGTCCTGACGGTCGGCGTCACCAACCTCTTCAACCGGCTCAACGTGACGACCCGCCAGCCCGCCGGCGCGTGGGGGTGACGGCGGCCGGGGCCCGCCCGGGCGGCCCCCGGCCCGACGACGCACCACCACGGACCCCGCACCACGCACCACGCACCACTGACCACTGACCACTGACACCCTTGAAGGGGAACACCATGACCAGCAGCACCGGCACCTCCGCGACCGGCACGGCGTCCGACGGCTTCACGCCCGAGGAGCGCGACGCGATCAAGGAGCGGGCCCGTGAGGTGAAGGCGGCGCGCCGCGGATCGCGGACCCCCAGGGCCGACGACCTGGCCGCCGTGCTCGAGAAGATCGCCGGAATGCAGGAGTCGGACCGTGTCATGGCCGAGCGGCTGCACGCCGTGGTCACGACGAGCGCGCCGGAGCTCGCCCCGAAGCTCTGGTACGGGATGCCCGCGTACGCCAGGGACGGCAAGGTCGTCTGCTTCTTCCAGAGCGCGCAGAAGTTCGGCTCGCGGTACGCGACGTTCGGCTTCAGCGACCAGGCGAAGCTCGACGACGGCGCCATGTGGCCGGTCTCCTACGCCCTGACGGAGCTGACCGCCGCCGGGGAGGCGCGGATCGGCGCGCTCGTGAAGCGGGCGGCGGGCTGACGTCCGGCGCGGCCCGGACCGGCGGCCGCACGGGCGGCCGCGCCGGCCCGGTGCCCGTGTGACGGACCGCCGGGCCCGCCCCTCGGGGGTGGGCCCGGCGGTCCGGGTGCGTGCGGGTGCGGCGGGCGGGTCGCCCGTCGCGGCGGGGGTCGGTCAGCCGGTGCCGCAGCTGGGGGCGGTGGCCACCGTGTAGGCCGGCGCGGCACTGGTGATCAGGTAGAACTCGGTGCTCTGCCCGGGCTGCAGGACGGCGTTCCAGCCGAGGTTGGCGGCGCGGACGGCGGTGCCGGCCGTGGTGAGGTCGGCGCTCCACGACTGGGTGACGGTGCCGCCGGCGGGGAGGTTCCAGCCGACCTTCCAGCCGGTGGTGGGCGTGCTGCCGGTGTTGCGGACGGTCACGCGGTACTGGGCGCCGGAGTTCCAGCTCGCCAGTGTGGTGATCTCGGCCTGGCAGCCGCCGCTGTGCTTGAAGTCGCCGAGTTCGTCGAGGGTGACGACGTACGGGTCGTTGTAGACCCGCTTCAGGAAGTCCTGGGAGTTGCTGGCGCCGTCGGTGAGGAAGCCGCCGCTCCAGGTGACGAACCAGCTCCAGTCGGCGCGGTAGGCGCGCAGGAGGTCCGGGTCGGGGATGGTGCCGACCTCGCCGAGGGCGACCGGCTTGGTGTCCCGGCCGAGGGCGACGAGCCTGTCGTAGGTGCCGCTGACGGCGCCGTGGTCGCCGGCCGGCGGGTAGGAGTCGGTGCTGACGATGTCGACGACGTCGTCACCGGGGTACCAGGCGGGGTCGACGGAGTTCCACACCCACACCAGGTTGTGCAGGTGGTTGTGGTTCACCATGCGGTCGTACATGAGGCGGTAGAGCTCCTTGGCCGGGCCGGGACCCTTGGCGCCCCACCAGAACCAGCCGCCCTCGGCCTCGTGCAGGGGCCGCCAGAGCACGGGCACGCCGGCGTCCTGGAGGCGGGTGAGCTGTACGGAGATCGCGTCGATGTCGCGGATCAGCAGCCGGTAGTCGTCGGAGGACGGGTCGGCGAGCGCGGCGGCGAGGTCGAAGGTGGTGGCGTCGGTGTAGAAGCCGCGCCACCACTCCTTGCCGGGCTGGTCGATGAGGTGGCTGGGGGCGTTCCAGTGCCAGACGAAGGTGGTGATGCCGCCGCGGGCGTCCCAGGCGAGGGCGTTCTCGACCTCCCGGGAGGTGGTGCCGCGTTCGACCCGGCTGGGCGTGTAGTCGATGAGGTCGAGGCCCTCGACGGCCGGTGCGCGGCCGGTGGTGTCCTCCAGCCACTGCACGGAGGCGGTGTCCTGCTGGCCGCTGAGGATCCGCTTGCCGTAGGAGTCGCCGAGGTAGCGGAGCAGGGAGCGGGCCTCGGGGGTGGCGGCCGGGTCGACGGTCGTGCCGGTCAGCCGGTGCGGCGGCGGGGGCGGCGCCGGGGCGAGGGTGATGGCGTCGATCTGGTACCAGCCCCAGTCGTTCTGCAGGGAGATGGTGTTGGTGCCGGCCTTGAGCAGCAGTCGGCCGGCGGACGCGTCGGACCACGAGGTCGTCTCGTCGAGGGAGACCTCGCCGGCGCCGGCGCCGTTGAGCTGGAGGGCGGTCTTCTTGAAACCGTAGGGCGCGCGGTAGCGGACCGTCAGGTCGTAGAGGCCGCCGGGGCTGTTCGGCACGGTGACGGTGACGTTGTCGTCGCCGGTGTCGAAGCCCTCGACGTAGCCGGTGCCGGAGTAGCCGGGCTCGGCGGCGGCCGCCTGGACACCGTTGAGCTGTCCGTCCTCGGCCTCGTAGACGGCCGGGGCTGCGGGGGCCGGGGTGTCGGCCGCCGCCGCCGAGGCGGGGGCGAGGGCGAGCAGCAGGGGCAGCAGGACGCCGGCGGCCAGCGCTGCCGTGGGACGGGTGGGGCGGGTTGTGGGCACGGGTCGGCCTTTCGGACGGCTCGGCTGGGGAGGGGCCGCACCGGTCGGCGGTGCACCCAGCGCCACAGGGGAGCCTTGAGCCTCGGCGGCCCGCTGTCAACGGTTCGGACGGAACTTTGGGAGCGCTCCCATGGCCGATGGCGGCCACCCGCGAGGCGTCCCGGCCACCGGTCAGGGCGCCGACAGGGTGGCGGCCAGCACGCCGGCCAGCCAGCCCTCGTACGCGTCGGCGCTCCAGCCCCGGTCCGCGGTGAGCCGGGTGTACACCTGCGGGCCGGTCAGCACCCAGCAGGCGTCCGCCACCGCGCCGAGGTCGGCGGCCGTGCACTGCCCGCGCCCGGCGAGGCGGCCGACGAACGCGGTGACGCCGGTCAGACGCTCCTCCTCGGCCACCGCCAGCAGCTCGGCCACCTCCGGGCCCGCCGCACCGAGGACGGCGAACAGCGGGGCGGTCCGTTCGTGCACGCCGCGCACGAACGCGGCGTAGCGCCGCAGCGCCGTAGCCGGGTCGGCGGCGCGGAAGACCTCCTGGAGCTCGGGCCGCTCGGCCATGGCGAGCGGCGCGTCGTCCCCGGCGAGGGTGGTGTCCCACAGCGCCTTCATCAGGCCCGGCTTGCCGCCGAAGCCCTTGTAGACGGTCTCCGGCGAGACCCCGGCCCGCTCCGCCACGGCCCGCACGGTGGTGGCGGCGTACCCGTCGAGGAACACCAGCTCGCGGGCGGCGTCGAGCACCGCGGCGCGACTGCGCCGGGCGGCGGCCAGGCGGCGGCTGGAGTCGTACGGGCGGCGGGGGGCCGGCTTGGGTGCGGTCACGGGAGGCATTCTCGCAAGAATTCGATACAGTCGACTGTATTGAATGCTGTGCGCCCCGCCCCGCACCCGGACGGGACGCCACCCCACGCCCGGAGGATCCCGTGCCCCAGCCCACCCGCCACGCCCCCGCCGCCCGCGAGGTCGCCCCCGGGGTGCACCGCCTCGGCGACGACGTGGTCGGCTTCTTCCTCGTCGAGTGCGCCGACGGCCTCGTGCTGGTCGACGCCGGGCTTCCCGGCCACCTCCGGCAGCTGGAGACCCACCTGGCGGACACCGGACGCAGCACCCGCGACATCTCCGCCGTGCTCCTCACCCACGCCCACCCCGACCACACCGGCCTCGCCGGACCGCTCACCCGCGCCGGAGCCACCGTGTGGATCCACCGCGCCGACGCCGCCACCCTCGCCGACGGACCCCGCAGCGCCATGCGCCACGCCCGGCCCGAACGCTCCCTCCTGCCGTACCTGCTGCGCCGCCCCGCCGCCCTCGGCACCCCCCTGCACATGGCCCGCAAGGGCGCCTTCACCGCGAAGCCCGTCCCCGGGGTGCGCACCTTCGACGACGACGCACGGCCCACCGGCGTACCCGGCAGCCCACTGGCCGTCCCCCTGCCCGGCCACACCCCCGGCAGCACCGGCTACCTCTTCGCCGACCGCGGCCTGCTCTTCACCGGCGACGCCCTCGTGACGCACGACGGCCTGACCGGACACACCGGCCCCACCCTCGTCTGCCGCGCCTTCACCCACGACGGCGCGGCCTCCCACGCCTCGCTCGACCGCATCGCGGCCCTGCCCGCGACCCTGCTGCTGCCCGGCCACGGCGAACCCCTCGCGGGCGCGCCCGGCGACGCCGCCGAGCTCGCCCGCCGCACCGGGCTGCGCTGACCCCGGCGGGACGGACGCCGGCACCGGGGCCGGCGTCCGTCCGGTGTCCCGACACCCTCGGAGGCTCAGGCCACGGCGTGTTCCACTCCGCCGCACCAGACCCGTCGGATCGCGCGGGTGGCCCGGATGTCGGCCAGCGGGTCGCCGTCCACGAGCACGAGGTCGGCGCGCAGACCCGGCGCGATCACCCCGCGGTCCGCCAGGCCGAAGTGCCGGGCCGGCAGGGAGGTGGCGGCCCGCAGCGCGTCGGCGGTCGAGAGGCCCGCGGCGACCAGCAGCTCCAGCTCGCGGTGGAGACTCGCGCCGTGCTCCACCCTGGCCGGCACGCCGGGCTGCACGTTCGCGTCGGTGCCCGCCAGCACCGGCACACCCGCGCGGTGGAGAGCGCCGACGCTGCGGCTCGCACCGGACAGCGCGTCCGCCACGCCGCGGGCGACCGCGATGCCCTCCATCATCGTGAGGGTGGGGATCGCCACCCGGCCTCCGGCCGCCGCCCGGGCCACCTCCGCGGGGTCCAGCGGCCGGCCCAGCGGGATGTGCGTGATGTGGTCGACACCGGCGTCCAGGGCCGTCGTCCACGCGCCGTGCGAGGAGGCGTGCGCGACGACCGCCCGGCCGTGCGCGTGGGCCGCCGCGACCAGGGCTGCCAGCACCGGCCCGTCGATGCCGCCGTCGCCCGGGGCCTCCAGCACGACCTTCAGGTAGTCGGAGCCCTCGGCCACCCGGTCGGCGACGAACTGCTTCGCGTGCTCCGGATCGGTGACGACCGCGGTCCCCGCGAGCCCCGGGATCCGCGCGTGCGGGCCGCCGGGCCCGATCGCCGGGGTGCCCGCACTGCGGATGTCGGTCACGCCCGGCACGTTGCGCAGCGAGGCCGCCAGCTCCGGCGGCCAGGTGGCCATGTCGAGCGCGGTGGTGACGCCGTGGGACGCGAGCCGCTCCAGCGTCTCCGGGCCGTGCAGGTGCACGTGGGCGTCGATCAGACCGGGCAGGAGCACCGCCCCGCCGCCGTCGACCCGCACCACGCGGTCGGTGCCGGAGTCGGTGCCGGAGTCGGTGCCGATGACACCGCCGTCGATCACGACCGTGCCCGGCTCGCCGATCCGCCGCCCGTCGAAGACCCGGACACGGGTGAGGACGGTGCGGGTACGGGCAGTGCGGGTGTGCTGGGTCATCTGCGGGCTCCGATGCGGCGGTCGCGGGCGGGTCTCGGGTGGCGGTGAAGCACTCGGGATGGGTGGGGGGCGGGGCTGTCGGGGCCCGCGGGTCCGGCGGTCACCGGATCAGTCGCGGTGGCCGGTGAGGCGGTGCCAGAGCCTCTGCGGGTCCGGGGCGGCGGTGCCGCGCCAGGCGACGTGCTGGTCGGGCCGGACGAGGACGAGTGGTGCCCCGAACAGCTCCTCGGCCCGGTCGAACGGCACCTCCACCAGCGGCACTCCCCGCCGCCGGGCCTCCTCGGCGATCGGCCCGGCACCGGGCGCCGCGAGGTCGCCGACCAGGCTGTGGCCCGGGCCGAGGCGGTCGTAGAGCGACTCGGTCGGGCTCAGCCAGGTGTGCGGAAGGCGCTCGCCGGGCGCGGCGCTGGGCGTGTACGCGGCGTCGTCGTGCCCGCGCGGGGTGCCGTCGGCGACGATCGGCGAGCCGGCGTAGGAGGTGCCGAGCACGAGCCCGAGGCTGTGGAACTCGGCGTCCTTGGTGCGGTGCACCGCGGCCGCCACGAGCGGCCGGACCTCGGCGAACTCCTCGTCCGGGCCGAGCAGGCGCGGGTCGGCGAGTTCGGGGGTGAGGGTGCTCATGTTGCGGGTGGCCACGTCGATGGTGGCGGCGGCGACGGCGCGGCGTTCGGCCTCGTAGCTGTCGAGCAGATCGTCGGGGGCCCAGCCGTGCAGCACCGCGGCGAGCTTCCAGCCGACGTTGACGGCGTCGCCGATGCCGGTGTTGAAGCCGTGCCCGCCCCACGGCGGGTTCAGGTGGGCGGCGTCGCCGGCGAGGAGCACCCGGCCGACCCGATAGGCCTCGGCGAGGCGCATCCGGGAGCGCCACGGGTCGGCGGCGACCACCTCGATCGCGATCCCGTCCGTCTCGTCGCCGATCAGGTTGCGGACCAGGCCGACCGGGTCGGCGGCACCCTCCGCGGCGTCCACCCCGACCCCGATGCACCACCAGGTGTCGTCGAGGTCGAGCCGGCCGACGAGACCGGGCTGCTTCGGGTCGAGCACCCAGTACTGCACGGCGTCGCCGTGCGGCACCCGGGCGGCGAGGCCGGGCGCGCGGAAGACGATGTTGTAGTTGGGGCGGCTGTCGTCGTCCCCGCCGAGCAGCACGTCGAGCGCGTGCCGGACGACGCTGCGGGCCCCGTCGCAGCCGACGGCGTACAGCGCGCGCAGGGTGCGGGTGGTGCCGTCCTCGTCCCGGACGTCCACCGACACGCCGTCGGCGTCCTGCCGCAGGCCGGTGGCGGTGACACCGGTGACCAGGGTGGTCATCGGCAGCGCCGCGACGCGCTCGCGCATCACCGACTCGACGAGCGGCTGCGGCACCTGCTGGCCGCCCTCGGCGACGAGCTCGTCGTGCAGCAGGTCCAGCGCGAAGCAGCGGTCGAAGCGGGTGACCTCGCGGTGCAGCAGGGTCGTGCAGAACACGACCTCATCGGACCATGCCTGCGGCAGCGGCGCGCGCTCGCGCAGGGTCCGGGCGATGCCCCAGCGACGCATGTGCTCCATCGTGCGGGCGGAGGTGGTCTTGGCCCGGGGGCGGGTCCAGGAGACCGTGGGCCTGGTCTCGATCACGGTCGAGGCCACGCCGTGCGCGGCGAGTTCCAGTGCCGTGGCCAGGCCCACAGGGCCGCCGCCGACGATGAGCACGGGGATCTGGTCGTTCACTGGGCGGTTCCGTTCGCTCTCAGGGTGGGGTGAGGGCCCGCCGGGCACCGGCGGAACGCCCGGGTGCGGTGCGTTCGGGCGGGGGCACGGGCACGCGATGGCGCGGGCGCGGTGAACGCGCCGGGCGCGGTGGCGCGTCCCGTCGCGGGGTGGCCGCGCAGCCCGCGCCCGTGGGGTGGCCGTGCGCCCATCGTGGCGTGGAGCGGTGCCCCCTCGCGCCGTGCGTGCCATTGGTCGGCACGGTTCCCGGCGGGAAGAACCGCGGCTCGGCACGGCGCTCGGCACGGCGCTCGGCACGGCGCTCGGCACGGCGCTCGGCACGGCGCTCGGCACGGCGCTCGGCGCAACGCGACGCCCAGCGCCGCACGACACCCGGCGCCGCACGACGCTCAGCGCGACGCGACACTCAGCGCGGCGGGGCCGGGCGCCGGGCGCCGAGGCCGCGGGAGATGGCGCGGGCCGTGGCGCGGACCGCCGGGACGAGCCCGCGGACGTCCTCGCTCTCCGCCGGCACCACGATCGAGAGCGCCGCCACCACCTGCTCGCCGCCGTCCCTGATCGGGGCCGCCACCGAGACCAGCGGCCGGGGCAGAGTGCGGCCGACGGTGGCGTAACCGTCCCGGCGGACGGCGGCGAGGGTCAGCCGCAGCTCGGCCGCGGAGACCGGGACGCCCTCCGGCTCGGTGGACCACGGCCGGGAGAGGTACGCCTGCCGGTCGTCGAAGTCGGCGAAGGCGAGCAGCACCACGCCCACCCCGGTGGCGTGCAGGGGCAGGCGTCCACCGACCCGGTAGAGGACGGGACCGGCACCGTGCGCGGAGAGCCGCTCCACCAGCAGGGCGTCGTCGCCGTCCCGGACGGCCAGCAGCACGTGCTGCCTCGTCACGAGGTTGAGGTCCTCCATGTACGGCATCGCCACCGCGCGCAGCCCGTGCACCTGCGGGGCCAGGGAGGCGATCTCCCACAGGCGCAGGCCGACGACGAAGTCACCGCCGTCGGTGCGTTCGAGGACGCCCAGCCCGACCAGGGTGCGGGCCAGCCGCAGGGCGCTGCTCTTCGGGATGCCGGTGAGCCTGCTGAGCTCGCCGAGGCCGATCGACCGGCGGTGCGCGGTGAACGCGCCGAGCAGCGCGAAGGCGCGTTCGACGACCGGGTCGCCCTGCGTCGGCCGCTTGCCCCGGCTCCGGCCCGCGGACTCCGGGGCGGCGGGGAGCGGCGGGCCCGCGGACTCCGGGGCGGCGGCCGGATCCGGCCCTTCGGGGGGCTGCGGGGCGCCGTCGGGTTCGGGTGCCGAGGGCTTCGTGGTCATGCTTCCTCCCCACGGGCGACCGGGCGCCTCCGGTCCGCCACGGCGGGCCGCCTTCCGTCGATCCGGTGGACTTTCGAAAATATTGTCCCCCCGAACCGCAGAACCGTAGGGTGTCGGCATGTCGCAGCCCAGCAGCAAGGACACCCGTACCCACGGCACCTACCGGCGGCTCCGGGAGGACATCCTGGGCGGGCGCCTCACGCCGGGGCAGCGCCTGAAGTTCCCGGATCTGTGCCGCGAGTACGGCACCAGTGTCGGCGCCGCACGGGAGGCCCTGGTGCGGCTCGCCTCGGAGGGCCTGGTCCGGACGCAGGCCCACCAGGGCTACACGGTCACGCCTCTCTCGTACGACGACCTCCGCGAGCTGACGAAGGCGCGGGTCGAGATGGAGTCGCTGGTGCTGCGGCTGTCGATGGAGGAGGGCGACACCCGGTGGGAGGCGCGGGCGGTCGCGGCGCACCACGTGCTGCGGCGCACTCCCTACCTGGGCCCCGACAGCCCGGACCACCCGAGCGACGACTGGGCCGCCGCGCACGCGGAGTTCCACCTGGCGCTGCTGGTCGGCTGCACCAACCGGCGGCTGCTGGACGTCGCCCTCGGCCTGCGCGAGGAGGCGGAGCTGTACCGGCAGTGGTCGGCCCCGCACGGGCGGGAGCGGCACCGCGACCTCGCGGCCGAGCACCGCGACCTGCTGGAGGCCGTGGTCGACCGCGAGGCCGGACGGGCGGTGGAGCTGATCCGCGACCACATCGCGCACACGGCGCAGTTGCTGATCACCTGCGCCGAGGACGAGCCGGCGGCCGAAGCTCCCGCCGTCGGCTGAACCGCCGACGGCAGACCGCCGGAGGCCGGGCCGCGGGCGGCGGGCGGCCGGGCCGGGGCGACCAGGCCGCGGGCGGCCGGCCCGCGGGCGGCGGACGCGCCGGATCACGGCTGCCCGGGGGCGGCGGGCTCGGCAGGTGCCCCAGGTGTGCGCCACCGGCTTCCGCCCGATCCACGGCTGTTTCGAACACGGGAATCCGATTCGAATCCAGTGCCACTGGATGGCCCCGGACGCCGGGATCGGGGGCGGTCGCGGCGGGGCCTCAGAGCAGGGCGCCGCCGGCGGCGTGCCGGTCGGGCGCACTGGTGCTGTGTTCGGCGATCAGCCGCAGCGCGGCCTCGCGGTCACGCCGGTCGAGGGCGTCGACCAGGTCGCTGTGGAGGCGGTGGCGTTCGGCGATGTACTCGGCGAGGGGCTGGTCGCCGTGGGGCAGCACGGAGAGCGTGTGCGACTCGATGAGGTCGAGCAGGTTGCTGTAGAGCGAGCGGAGCAGCGCGTTCGGGCTGATGGCGGCGATCCGGCCGTGCAGGCGCCAGTTGGCTTGCACGAAGGCGACCGGGTCGCCGGCGCCGGCGGCCCGGGCCATCGCGTCGATGTGCCGGCGGAGGTCCGCGATGTCGGCCGGGGAGGCGTGCCAGAGGGCGTCCTCGACGAGCAGCGGGTCGAGGGCGTCGCGGATGCGGACCGCGTTGGCGACGTCGGCCTCCTGGGTGTCGAGGGCGAGCACCGAGTTGCCGAGCCGCACCATCGGGGAGGGCTCGGCGCCGAAGAGGCCGCCGCCCGGCCCGGGGCGGACGGTCACGAGGCCGCGGGACTGGAGCAGGCGCAGGGTCTCGTTGAAGGTGCCGACGGAGACCCCGCAGAGCGTGCGGAGCTCCTCCTTGGTGCCGAGCCGGGTGCCGGGTGGGGTGGCGGCGGCGAGTTCGGCGATCCGGTCGGCGGCGAGTTCGGCGCGGCTGGCGGCCACGGAACGGGCCTGGCCCGCGATTGCCTTGCGCGGCGTGCCCGACACGCCGTCCTGGTTGGCGGCCACGACCACTCCCCTCGGGTTCGATGAATTCATTATGAAGGTTACCGGCCAACACCCCTTGACGTCGCCGTCCATGGCGACGCAATATCGATGTAATCATCATGGTGAATTGGTGAGGCCGGTGCGCACTCCCGGCCTGCCGGCCCGCGCCCCTCCCGAGGAGCATCCCATGGCACTGCACCGCCTGACCTCCGTCACCATGGGGGTGCCCGACGTCGCCGAAACCGCCGCCTACTACACCGACTTCGGACTCACCCCCGAGGAGGACGGCTGGTTCGCCAGCCGCGACGGCGGCCGCCAGCTCCGCATCGTCCACAGCCCCGCCCGCCGCCTCGTCGAGGTGCGCGTCGGCGTGGACGACCCCGACGACCTCGCCGCGGCCGCCGCCCGCCTGCGGCGGATCGACGTCGACAGCCACACCTCCGGGGGCACCCTCACCGCCGTCGAGAGGGCCACCGGCGTCCGCGCCGTGCTGGAGGTCACACCCCGCCTCACGCAGACACCGCCCGAGCCCACCGCGCACAACGGGCCGGGCCGCGTCGAGCGGGCCGGTGCCCGCGCCTCCGGCATCGTGCGCACCGGGCCGGTGCGGCCCCGCAAGCTCGGCCACGTGGTCGTCGGCACCACCGACCTCACCGTCACCACCGCGTTCTTCCGCGACGGCCTCGGCTTCCGTGCCAGCGACTACATCAAGGACCACGGGGCGTTCCTGCGCTGCTCCACCGACCACCACAACCTCCTCGTCCTCGCCGCCCCCGTCACGTTCCTGCACCACACCTCCTGGCAGGTCGACGACATCGACGAGGTCGGCCGCGGCGCCCACGCCATGCTGGAGGGCCACCCCGAGCGGCACGTCTGGGGCCTGGGCCGCCACCACGCCGGCTCCAACTTCTTCTGGTACCTCAAGGACCCGGCCGGCAACTTCTCCGAGTACTACTCCGACATGGACTGCATCGTCGACGACCAGCTGTGGACGCCCGAGACCCTCGAAGGCGCCAAGAGCCTCTTCACCTGGGGCCCGCCGCCACCGCCGCCCTTCCTCCACCCGGACGACCTCGCCGCGCTCATGACCGGTGCCCACGGCACGGGCGGGTGACCGGACGACCACCGCGACCCCCGCCCCACCCCCCTGAACGACGTCGCGGCCGTCGGCTTCGGACCGGTCGGACAGCTGCTGTCGCGGCTGCCCGCCCGCGACGGCCGCGACGTCATCGCCCTGGAACGCCGGCACCGCCCCCTGGCCGCACGGGGACGAGGTCGGCCCCCGGCCCGGGACGCCCGCACCCGCCCGCCGCCCGCCCTACGACTCCCTACGACTCCGCCCCGGCCGTTGTGTCCATTCCGAGGTTGCCCTGCCTCACGGCCGGGGCGGTCCGGCGCGCACCGCTCTGGAAGCGCTCTCACATCCCGTGACCGCTCAGCCACCCCACGCGCCGGAGGCCGACGGCAGTGCATCCGCGCACGTCGGCACAGGTCGGTGCAGGTCAGCACCCTCGACCTGACACCGCGACGGGGCAGGAGGGACACCGGCCGGCCCGCCTGCCGGGACCACGCGACCGCCGCTCCCGGCCCGGCCGATGGCACCCGAGGGCGGCGCCACCGGTCGTACGGGCCGTCAACTTCTCCTTGAATTCGCCTGGTTGCCGTTATTGACGCGGACATTCAACGCTGTAAAACTCGCTGCAGCGGTCTAGACCCGTCGACCTGAGAGCGCTCTCTTCCACGCAGGCGACCCCTGCCCCCCACACGAGGAGAACCAGCGATGCGGCGCACCACCGGCATACAGGCGGCCCTTTCCGCCCTGCTCACCCTCAGCACCCTCGGGCTCGGCCTGACCACCGCGACCGCGGCACCCGGCCCGGCCCCGGCACCCGCCGTGGCCTCCCCGCTCAGCCCCGGCCTGGCCGACGCCCTCCAGCGCGACCTCGGGCTGACGGCCGGCCAGGCCGAGGCCCGTCTCGGCCAGGAGGCCACCGCGGCACGGCTGCTGCCGCAGCTGCGCACGACGGCCGGCGCCGCGTACGGCGGCTCGTGGTTCGACCCGTCCCAGGGCAAGCTCGTGGTCGCCCTCACCGACCAGGCCAGGGCGGCGGAGATCCGCGCGGCCGGCGCCGCGACCACCGCGGTCGCCCGCACCGAGCAGTCCCTCGACCGGGCCAAGACCGCCCTCGACGCGGCCGCCCGCACCACGCCCGCACCCGCCGCGGTGGCGGGCTGGCGGGTCGACCCGCAGCGCAACAGCGTCGTGGTCACCGTCGCCCCCGGCAGCCGCCGGGACGCCGCGGTCGCCGCGTTCCTGAAGTCCGCGGGCACCACCGCGGCGGTCACCGTCGAGGAGGGCGCCGCGCAGGCCCCGCGCACCCTCTCCGCGGGTGTCGTCGGCGGCGACCCGTACTACATCAACGGCAACACCCGCTGCTCGATCGGCTTCGCCGTGCAGGGCGGCTTCGTCAGCGCCGGGCACTGCGGCGGCACCGGGAGCAGCGTGGTGGGCTGGGACGGCTCCGCGATGGGCACCTTCGCGGGCTCGTCGTTCCCCGGCAACGACTACTCCTACATCCGCATCGCGAACGGCTGGTGGACGGTGCCGGTGGTGCTCGGCTGGGGCACCGTCAGCGACGCGCTGGTGCGCGGCTCCTGGCAGGCCCCGGTCGGGTCGTCGGTGTGCCGCTCCGGCTCGACGACGCACTGGCACTGCGGTGTCGTGCAGGGTCTCAACGAGACGGTCAACTACAGCCAGGGCGCCGTCCAGCAGCTGACCCGCACCAGTGTCTGCGCCGAACCCGGCGACTCCGGCGGTTCGTTCATCACCGGTGACCAGGCGCAGGGCGTCACCTCGGGCGGCTGGGGCAACTGCAGCTCGGGCGGCCAGACGTGGTTCCAGCCCGTCAACGAGATCCTCTCGCGGTACGGCCTGACGCTCGTGACCGCCTGACGGCCACCACCGCGTGACGCACGTGACCGCCTGACGGCCACCACCGCGTGACGCTCGTGACGGCCACCGCCGCGTGACGGCCACGACCGTCTGACGCACCGGCCGCGGCGGCGGGCCCGCCCTCCGGCGGCCCGCCGCCGTGGCGGTGCCGCGCCCGGGACCCGCACCGGGCCGGTGCCGCGGTGACCTCCGACGGACGCCACAACCCCCGCCGGCGCCGTACGCCACGGCCCCGACCGCCCATCGGGCGGATAATGGACGGGCGATCGGGGGCCGGCCTAGCGTCGAGGAGCGGGATGGACGCCGTCGAGGGGCACCGCCGCACGGACTCGCCGACCTCGCACACCCCGACCGGCCTCGCGACCGCGGTCACCGCCGGCGACGGGACGGTGCTGCGGTGGTCGACCGGCGCCGCGGCGCTGCTGGGCCGGACGGCCGCCGAGGTCTGCGGCCGCCCCCTGACCGATCTCCTCGCCACGGTGCCGACCGGCGCCGGTACCGATGCGTCCCCGGCCGACCGCGCCGCGCCCGCGCCGGTGCGGGCCGCGCTCGCACCCGGCACCGCCACGGCGGACGGCGGCGAGGTGCGGCAGGCCCTGCTGCGGCACCGGTCGGGCGCGGAGGTCCCGGTGACGCTGCGCGCCGTGACGTTCGACGGCAGTGACGAGCGGCTGGTGCTCATCGTGCCGGACGGCCCTGCCGGGGAGTCCGACGACGGCACCGCCCTGCTGCGGGCGCTGCTCACCCAGGACCGGATCGGTGTGAGCATCCACCGCCCCGACCTCAGCGTGGCCCGCGCCAACACCGGCCACGGCACCGCCGCCGCGCCCGCCCTGCCGGTCGGCGGCCACCTCGACGACCTGCTGACCGAGGGCGACGCGGCCGCCACCGAGGCGGCCCTGCGGCACGTCCTGGAGACGGGCCGGCCCCTGGTGGGTCTGGAGCACCGGCTCCGGCCCGCCCTGCCGGGGGCCGCGGAGCGGTCGGCGTCGCTCTCCGCCGTCCGGCTGGAGGACGCGCTGGGGCGGCCCACCGGGCTGGCCGTCCTGCGGACCGACGCCACCGAGCAGGCCCGGGCCCGTGACCGGCTGGAGCTGCGCCACCTCGCCTTCTCACGGGTCGGCGGGTCGCTGCGGGTGCACCGCACCGCGCAGGACCTCGCCGAGGTGCTGGTGCCGGCGTTCGGCGACCTGGCGTGGGTCGACCTCGCGGAGGCCGTCCTCGTGGGCGACGAGCCGCCGCGGCACCTGGGCGGCGGCGACCTGCACCTGCGGCGGCAGGCGGTGAGCCCCTCGGACGGCCGGTGGCCGGACGGGATGATCCGGCCCGGCGGGGTCATCCCGCCGTTCCCGGACGTGCCGTTCGTCCGGGCGATCCAGGTCGGCCGGGCGGTGGCCTTCGACCGGGCGGCGGTGGACCGCGGCCTGGTCGCGCCGGCCCACATCCGGGCGGCCGTCCCCGAGGGCGGGCACGCGCTCGCGGTGGCGCCGCTGTTCGCCCGGGGGCTGGTGCTCGGCATGGTCGCGGTCTGGCGCACCGCCCGTCCGGAGCCCTTCGACCGGGCCGACACCGACCTGCTGACCGAGATCGCGGCGCACGCCGCGCTGAGCGTCGACAACGCCCGGCGCTACACCCGCGAGCACCGGGCGGCGGCCGCCCTGCAGCAGCGGCTGCTGCCGCGGGCCGGGGTGCGCACCTCGACGGTGGAGACCGCGGGCAGCTACCTGCCGGCCGCGGGCGGTGCCGAGATCGGCGGCGACTGGTTCGACGTCATCGAGCTGCCCTCGCTGCGGGTGGCGCTGGTCGTGGGCGACGTCATCGGCCACGGGCTGCACGCCACCGCCACCATGGGCCGGCTGCGGACGGCGGTGCAGACCCTCGCCGACCTGGAGCTGGCGCCCGACGAACTCCTCGCCCACCTCGACGACCTGGTGGCGCGGCTCGGCGCCGAGGCGCGCCCGGAGGACAGCGACGGTGTGGGCGCCACCTGCCTGTTCGCGCTGCACGACCCGGTGAGCGGCCAGTGCGCCATGGCCAGCGCCGGTCACCCGCCGCCGCTGCTCGCCGACGCGGACGGCACCGTCCGCGCGGTGCCGCTGAGCCCGGGGCCGCCGCTCGGCGTGGGCGGGCTGCCGTTCGAGACGGCGACCGTCCGGCTGGCGCCGGGCAGTGTGCTCGCGCTGTACACGGACGGGCTGCTCGACCGGCCCGACCACGACCTCGACGCGGCCGTGCGCCGCCTGCGCGACAGGCTGGCCGCGTCGCTGCCGCGCGGCTCGCTGCAGTCCGTCGGCCGGGGCATGCTCGCCGACGCCGTGCTGCCGGCCCGCGACGACATCGCGCTGCTGCTGGCAAGGGTCCGTGCGCTGCCGCCGGAGGCGACCGCGCAGTGGGAGTTCCCGGCGGAGCCGTCCGCGGTCGCCCCGGCCCGGGCGGCGGTGGCGCGGCGGCTGGCGGACTGGGGGATGGCGGAGTCGGCGTTCGGCGTGGAGCTCATCGTGAGCGAGCTGGTGACCAACGCCGTCCGCTACGCCGGCGGGCCGGTCGGGCTGCGGCTCATCCGTGACCGCGTGCTCGTGTGCGAGGTGACCGACCCGAGCAACACCCAGCCGCGGCTGCGGCGGGCCCGCAACACCGACGAGGGCGGGCGGGGCCTGTTCCTGGTGGCGCAGCTCAGCAGCCGGTGGGGCAGCCGGTACGGCCCGTCCGGGAAGACGATCTGGGCGGAGCTGCCGCTGCCCGCCCCCGTCCGGCCGGCCTCCGGTCCGGCCGCGGCCCCGCACCCGGCGGGCACCGCCCCGGCCGCACCCGGCCCCGGATGACCGCCGCCGGTGCCGGGTCGACAATGGAGGCATGGAAACCGCCCCTGCGGGCCCGGAGCTCGCCGCCGTCAGCGCCCCCGCCCGGGTGGCGCGGCCGGGCGAGGGGATCAGCGCGGAGGAGCTCGTGCTCGCCTCCCGCAACCACGCGCTGCCGCTGGAGGCGCTGCGCGACGACGTGACCCCGCCCGGTCTCCACTACGTGCTCACCCACTACGACATCCCGCCCGCCGACGACCACCGCTGGCGGCTGTCCGTCGGCGGTCTGGTGCGCAGCCGGCTGTCGATCGGCACGGCCGAGCTGCGGGCCATGCCCGCGACCACGGTGCGCGTGACGCTGGAGTGCGCGGGCAACGGCCGGGCCGGGCTCGACCCGCGGCCGGTCAGCCAGCCGTGGCTGGACGGCGGCGTCGGCACGGCCGACTGGACGGGTGTGCCGCTGCGCGACCTGCTGCACCGCGCCGGGCCGGCCCCGGAGGCGGTGGAGGCGGTGTTCACGGGGGCCGACCACGGCGTGGAGCGCGGAGTCGAGCAGGACTACCGGCGGAGCCTGCCGATGGCCGTCGCCCTCGACCCGGACCGCCCGGTGCTCGTCGCGCACACGATGAACGGCGCGCCGCTGCCGCCGCAGCACGGCCGACCACTGCGGCTGGTCGTGCCCGGCTGGTACGGCATGGCGAGCGTGAAGTGGCTGTGCGGGATCACCCTGACCGACACCGCGTTCGCCGGCTACCAGCAGGCCGTCTCCTACCGCTACCGGCAGTCGGCGGACGACCCCGGGGAGCCGGTGACCCTGATCGCCCCGCGTGCCCTGCTGGTGCCGCCCGGCTTCCCCGACTTCCTGTCGCGCACGCGGGTGGTGCGCCCCGGGCCGGTCCGGCTGGAGGGCCGGGCGTGGTCCGGGCGGGCGCCGGTCACGGCGGTGGAGGTCAGCACCGACGGCGGCACGCACTGGGAGAGCGCCGTGGTCGAGCCGGCGGGCGCGCACCCGTGGGCGTGGCGCCGCTGGCACCACCCGTGGACGGCGGTCCCGGGCCGGCACCTGCTGACCGTCCGCGCGACCGATGCGGACGGCAACGGCCAGCCGTCGCGGGCTCCGTGGAACCGCGGCGGGTTCGGCAACAACCTGCCGCAGGCCGTGGAGGTGGTGTGCGCGGCCGGGAGCGGGACGTCCGGCGTCCGCCCCGGTGATGGCGCCGAACTCCCCTGATACAGTGGCGGGCCGGGGTGCCGCACCCCGTTCCGGTGCACAGGGCGATCAGCGGACGGAGCCGGTGGACGATCTCGAACTGGCCGTCAAACTGGTCAACACGGTCTACGCGCTGGCCGACCCGCCCGACCGTCTCACCGACGTCGCGTTCTACCGGGACGAGCTCGTCCGGCTCGACGCGGCCGCGCTCGCCGTGCAGTTGACCCCCTCCGATCTCCAGCCGCTGCGCGTGCTGCGCGAGCGGCTGCGCGGCGTCTTCCACGCGCGCACCGACGCGGAGGCCGCCCCGCTGGTCAACTCCCTCGTACGGGAGGCGAACGCGGTGCCGCAGCTGCTGCCGGACGCCCGCGGCGTGCTCACCCTCGACTGGGGCAGCGACCGCTACGGCTACTCGGCGCTCGCCGCCCGGCTGCCCGGCGCGCTGATGACCTTCGTCACCGAGAAGGGTGTCGGCCGGCTCGGGATCTGCGCGGCCGCGCCCTGCGAGTGCGTCTTCGTCGACCGGACCCGGCCGGGCAACCGCCGCTTCTGCTGCGAGGCGTGCAACGACCGCGCGGCGGCGGCCGCCTACCGCGGCCGCCGCCGCGCGGGCTGAGGGCCGCCGGCCCCGGCCCCGTCCCACCGGACCGGCGCCCCACCGGACCCGCCGTGCGGGCACCGCGCGGCGGACGCCGTGTCACACCCGGTGCACCGACCGGATCACCAGGCCCGCCGCGGGCGGCGGCGGACACGGGTGCCGGGTGCGGTCGACGAGCATGACGAGACCGGCGCCGCCGCCCGGCACCCGGCCGTCCCGCAGGCGGTGGTAGGCGAGGTAGCGGTGGTGGCCGTCCAGGACGGCGGCCCGGCGCCGCGCCAGGTCGGCGTCCACGGCCGCCCACTGCGCGGCCCCGCGGATCGCCCAGATCCGGTGGCGCACGCCGTCGGCCGTCCGGACGTCCGCGAGCGGCGGCCCGGCGGCCGCCGCGTCGACCACCCGGGTGGCCGGCCCGCCGCCGTCGTAGCCCAGCACGACCGGCTCCGCCTGGATGCCGACCACCCGCATCCGGGACAGCTCCTCCTCCACCCGGGCCGGGTCGGCCTCCTCGGCGGGCAGACCGACCGCGGTCGGCCCGACGGGCAGCGGCAGCGCGCCGAGCAGACCGCGGACCCGCCCTGACGGCCCGTCCTGCTCGTGCACGTACAGGGCGGGCGCCCGGTCGGGCCGGAGGGCCCCGGTGGCGAGCCAGCTGCGGAACCGCGCGGACGCCGGGCCGTACCCGGCCGCGGGGGCACCCGCCCCGTCCTCGGGGAGGACCAGCCGGAGGATGCTGTGCTCGCCCTCGGCGCGGTGGCGCTGTGCCTGTTCGGGGCGGAGCCCGCGGACCGGCGCCACGACGCGCTCCAGTGGTCCGGCGGTGCGGGGGTCGGGGCGCACCCCTCGGAAGGGGAGCAGGCGGAGCGGCCGGGGGCCGAGCGGGCCCGGAGCGCCGGGGTGGCCGGCCTCGGACGACGGCAACGACGGCGACGGCGACGGCGACGGGCGGGACGGTGCTGAGCTGCTGGTGGGCATGGACGCCTCCGTGACGGTCTGTGGGGGGAGCCGCCCGGCCGGGGCAGGGTCCGGGCGGCGGCGGCCGCGGCGGGGCCGCGGAGAAGGGCGGCGCGCACGATCCGGCGGCCCGGCGCGGGCGGGTGCCGCGCGGGGAGGTGGCGTACGGGAGGTGGGCTTCGGGGTGTGCGGGAACAGTAGCCGCGCCCCGGCGGCCGCGAACAGGCCCGGCCGCGCGGGCGGGACGGGATCAGGGCGCGGAACCGGCCGACGGATCGTCATGTCGGCGCTGGTAGGCCCGGGTTGAGACCACGACCGGCCCGTGGCGGTGGCGCCGCCATCCATCGGTGATGCCGATCGGAGTGCCTTGACCTGAGCGCGACGGGCAACCTACAGTCGACCGCATCATCAGCTAGACGCACTTAGCCAGGAACGAACTCCGGTCAGATTCGAAAGAAAACTGATTCCGGGGAGTATCTAAGGCTCGATAGCACGTGACTCGGCAGCGCCACCCCGAACGTGTCCCGGCCGGATGGGCCCGTGCGTCGCCCACCCGCCGGACCGGACACCTCGGAACCGGCCCTCGCCCATCACCGGCCCGTCCACGCCCCCGGGGTGTCGGCGCGGCACGGCCGGCCCCCGTCAGGTGCGCAGTCCGTCGTCCCGCAAGGCCACAGACCAGTCCGGGAGCCATGACATGCAGTTCGCTGATTCGATACTCGAGGCGATCGGTGACACACCGCTGGTCCGCCTCAGAAACGTCGTCGACACCCAGGCCCTCGTGCTCGCCAAGGTCGAGTACGTCAACCCCGGCGGCTCCGTGAAGGACCGCATCGGCCTCGCCATGCTGGACGCCGCCGAGAAGTCCGGCGCGATCCGGCCCGGCGGCACCATCGTCGAACCGACCTCGGGCAACACCGGGATCGGCCTGGCCATGGCCGCCCAACAGCGCGGCTACCAGTGCGTCTTCGTCGTCCCCGACAAGGTCAACGAGGACAAGCAGGCGGTCCTCCGCGCCTACGGCGCCCGGGTGGTGGTCTGCCCGACCGCCGTACCGCCCGACCACCCCGAGAGCTACTACAGCGTCTCCGACCGCCTCGCCCGCGAGATCCCCGGCGCCTGGAAGCCCGACCAGTACGCCAACCCGGCCAACCCGCAGGCCCACTTCGACTCCACCGGGCCCGAGATCTGGCGGCAGACCGGCGGCCGCATCACGCACTTCGTCGCCGGTGTCGGCACCGGCGGCACCATCACCGGCACCGGACGCTTCCTCAAGGAGGCCTCCGGCGGCGCCGTCCGAGTGATCGGCGCCGACCCGGTCGGCTCGGTGTACTCCGGCGGCGACGGCCGTCCCTACCTGGTGGAAGGCGTCGGCGAGGACATCTGGCCCGGCAACTTCGACCCGTCGGTGTGCGACGACGTCCTCGCGGTCAGCGACCACGAGGCGTTCGCCACCACCCGGGCCCTGGCCCGCACGGAGGGCCTGCTGGTCGGCGGCTCCTCCGGCCTCGCGGTCGCCGCCGCGGCCCGCGCCGCCCGGAGCCTCGGCCCCGACGACGTCATGGTCGTGCTGCTGCCCGACGGCGGCCGCGGCTACCTCTCCCGCATCTTCAACGACTCCTGGATGGACGCCCACGGCTTCGGCGTCGAGACCCCCGCCGGGGACTTCTGCGTCCAGGACATCCTGCAGGCCAAGCGCGACGCCCTGCCGCTGCTGGTCTTCGCCCGCCCCCACCAGACCGTCGGCGACTCGATCGCCCAGATGCGCCGGCACGGCATCTCCCAGCTGCCCGTCCTCCTCGACCGGCACCCGGCCAACATCGCCGAGGTGGTCGGCTCGGTCACCGAACTCGACCTCTTCGACGGACTCTCCAGCGGCCGGATCTCCTCCGGCGACCCGGTACGGGCGCACATGTCGGGGCCGATGCCGTTCGTCGGCGCGGCCGAGCCCGTCGCCACCGCCATCGGCGCGCTGACCCGCCACCCGGCGGTCATCGTCGCCGACGAGGGCAGGTCCAGCGACATCCTCACCCGGCACGACGTGCTCGGCTTCCTCACCCGCAACGGCTGACCGGCCGCACTGCCCGGCCCGCCGCCCTCCGTACCGCGACGTACCGCGACCCCGCACCAGGGCCTCGTACCCGGACCCCGTGGTGCCGGTGCCCGACCCGCACGGCGCGACGCGTACCGCAGCACCACCCGCACCGCACGACCGTCCCCCCACTCTCCGAAGGAGCACCTCATGAAGATCCGTGTGTTCGTCGACAACGACGAGTCCGACCTGCACGCCTTCGTCATCGTGGACAGCCTCGCCCAGGGGCGCGCGATGGGCGGCACCCGGATGACGCCCGGCGTCACCCCCGACGAGGTCGCCGAGCTGGCCCGCAAGATGACGATGAAGCTGGCACTCGCGGGGCTCGACATCGGCGGCGCGAAGGCCGGCATCGTCTGCGGCCTCCCGCTCGGCGCCGAACGCGACCGGGTGCTGGCCGAGTTCGGCAAGGCCGTCTCGCCGCTGCTGCACGGCGGGCTCTACCTCGGCGGCGACCAGGGCATCTCGCACCGCGACCGCGACGTCTTCTTCGACGCCGCCGGCTTCGACGCCACCCTCGCCACCCCCGCCGACGACGGACTCCCCTGTAGCTGGGCCGAGTTGTGGAAGAAGTGTTCGGACGTCACGGGGTTCGGCGTCTGCGAGGGCATCGACCAGGGCGTCGACAGCCTCGGCATCCGCGGCGAGTGCCGCACGGTCGCGATCCAGGGCTTCGGCTGCGTCGGCAGCGCCGTCGCCGCCGGCCTGACCGCACGCGGCTTCACCGTCGTCGCCGTCGCCGACCGCGAGGGCACCGTCAGCGCGCCGGAGGGCCTGCCGCTGGAGGCCCTGCTCGCCGCGACCGACAGCGCAGGCACCATCGACCGCAGCCGCCTGCCCGAGGGCCTGTGCCTCGACTCCGCGCCGGACGCCTGGCTCGACGTCGACGCCGACATCCTCGTGCTCGCCGCGGGCGGCGACGCGGTCACCGAGGCCAACGCGCACCGGGTGCGGGCGAAGCTCCTCGCCGAGGGCGGCAACTGCACCTGCACCCCCGGCGCCCAGGACGCGCTCGACGCCCGCGGCGTCAAGGTGCTGCCCGACATCGTCGTCAACACCGGCGGCGCCGCCGTCACCGGCCTGCTCCTGACCGGCCAGGCCCCCGCCGAGGCGCTGGCCGACGCCGACGCCCTCACCGCCTGGCTCTACCGCGAGGTCGGCCGGCGCATCCGCCGCAGCGTCGACGACCTCCTCGCGCTCGCCGAGGCGAACGGCAGCCGCCTGATGGACGCCGCCGCCGAACTCGCCGCCGACCGCCTGGCCGGACGGACCGCCCGCCCCAGCCTGGTCTGACCGACACCCGGCCCGGGCCCGCTCCGACCGGGGCCCGGGCCGGTCCGGCGGTATCCGGGAGAGGGCGGTATCCGGGAGAGGCGGCGGCCGCGCGGCGACGGCCCCCCTCCCGGCGCCCCCGGCACCCCGGCCGCACCCGGCCCCACGAATCCAGGGAGAGAACCGTGCGTTTCACCGACAAGGCACTGCTCATCACCGGCGGCACCGCCGGCATCGGGCTGCGCACCGCCGAGCGGGCGCTGGCGGAGGGCGCGCGGGCCGTCGTGGTCACCGGGCGCGACCGCGACCGGGGCGCCGAGGCCGTCCGGCGGCTCGGCGGGCGGGCCTGCTACCTGCCGCAGGACGTCACCGACGAGGACCGGTGGGCGGAGGTCGTCAAGGAGGCCGAGGCCGCGTGCGGCCCGCTGGACGTCGTCGTCAACAACGCGGGCACCGCCGGCTCCGCCGAACGCCAGGACCCGGAACACCTGTCGCTGACGGAGTGGCGGCACCTGATGGCGGCCAACCTCGACAGCGCCTTCCTCGGCTGCCGGGCCGCGATCCGGGCGCTGCGCGAACGCGGCGGCGCGATCGTCAACCTCTCCTCCACCGCCGGGCTGGCCGGCACGCCGGCCTTCGCCGCGTACGGCGCGGCCAAGGCCGGGGTCGCCCACCTGACCCGGTCGGTCGCGCTGCACTGCGCCCGCAGCGGCTACGCGATCCGCTGCAACTCGGTGCACCCCGCGCTGGTGGAGACGGACCTCCACGACCGCATCCTCGGCCACTTCCACCCCGACCGGGGCACCGCCCTGGCCGGCTACCTCGCACGCGTCCCGCTGGGGACGCTCGGCAGCACGGACGACGTGGCCGCCGCCGTCCTGTACCTCGCCTCGGACGAGGCCTCGTACGTCACCGGCACGCAGCTGGTGGTCGGCGGAGGACTCGGCAGCTAGCAGCCCGCCGGTGCGCGCGCCGCGGGCACCGGTCCCGAACCGCAGAAGTGAGGAAGAGCCCGTGAGCATCCTGGACCTGGGCCCGGAGGCCCTCGCCCCGAAAACCTCCGGCCGGACCCCCGGCCGGACCCCCGACCTCGGCCCCGCCACCGCGTTGAAGTGCCGGGAGTGCGGCAGCACGTACCCGCTGGACGCGCTCTACGTGTGCGGCGAGTGTTTCGGGCCACTGGAGGTGGCGTACGAGTTCCGCGGGGTCAGCCGGCGGTCGATCGAGGCCGGGCCGGCGAACATCTGGCGCTACCGCGGCCTGCTGCCGGTGCCCGCGGACGTCATGACGACCCGTAACACCGAGCCGGGCTGGACCCGGCTGATCCGGGCCGACAACCTGGCGCGCGAGCTGGGCATGCGCGAGCTCTGGATCAAGGACGACTCCGGCAACCCGACGCACTCCTTCAAGGACCGCGTCGTCGCCGTCGCGCTGGCCGCGGCGCAGGAGCTCGGCTTCGACGTGCTGGCCTGCCCGTCGACCGGCAACCTGGCGAACGCCGTCGCCTCCGCCGCCGCCCGGGCGGGGATCCGCTCGGTGGTGCTGATCCCGGCGAACCTGGAGGCGCCGAAGATCGTCTCCACCGCGGTCTACGGCGGCACGCTGCTGGCGGTCAGGGGCGACTACGACGACGTCAACCGGCTCGCCTCCGAGCTGGCCGGGGAGGAGGACTGGGCGTTCGTCAACGTCAACGTCCGCCCGTACTACGCCGAGGGCTCGAAGACGCTCGGCTACGAGGTCGCCGAGCAGCTGGGCTGGCGGCTGCCGGAGCAGGTCGTCGTGCCGATCGCCTCCGGCTCCCAGCTCACGAAGGTCGACAAGGCGTTCGGCGAACTGACGGCGCTCGGCCTGGTGGAGGAGCGCACCGTCAAGGTCTACGGCGCCCAGGCGGCGGGCTGCTCGCCGGTCGCGACGGCGTTCAAGGGCGGGCACGACGCGATCAGGCCGGTGCGCCCCGACACCATCGCGAAGTCGCTGGCGATCGGCAACCCGGCGGACGGCCTCTACGCGCTCGACGTGTGCCGCCGCACCGGCGGGGCCGTCGAGAGCGTCACCGACGAGGAGGTCCTCGACGCGATCCGCCTGCTGGGCCGCACCGAGGGCATGTTCGCCGAGACGGCCGGCGGCGTCACCGTCGCGACCCTCCGCAAGCTGCTCCGCGAGGGCCTGATCGACCCCGGGGCGACCACGGTGCTGCTGAAGACCGGTGACGGCCTCAAGACGCTCGACACCGTCTCCTCGCTGGTCGGCCCGACCGCGGTGATCGACCCGACCCTCGCGGCGTTCCGCGCCGCCGGCCTCTGACCCCGGCCGCACCCCCGCACCCCCGTACCCCCGTACCTCCGTACCTCCGCACCCGTCGGACCATCCCCCCCTGCACGCCGCCACACCCCGAGGAGCCCCCCGTGACCGTCACCGTACGCATCCCGACCATCCTGCGGACCTACACCGGCGGCATCGGCGAGGTGAGCGTGGCGCCGGCCGGCGCCACGGTCTCCGACGTCCTGTCGGCGCTCGACGGCGACTTCCCCGGCATCTGCGGCCGGGTCCTCGACGAGCGGGGCGCGCTGCGCCGCTTCGTCAACCTCTACGTGGACGAGGACGACATCCGCATGCTCGACGGCCTGGCCACCGGTACCCGGCCGGGCGCGCTGCTCTCGATCATCCCGGCCGTCGCCGGGGGCTGAGCGGCGGTGCGGTGCCGCCCGCCCCGACGTGCGGCACCGCCCCGGGCCGGGTCGGCCCCTCTGACGCCACCTCAGGTCGGCACGGATCAAACAAGGCTTTGACCCGTACTGCCACCCGAAACGTCCCATCACGCATTCCGATCACAACTGCTCAGCACAGAGGGCTTCTTGACGTGCCGTCATCATCGCTCTAGCGTCATACGTGGCTAATCAAGCTTTGGTCATGACGATCAGGCGGCCCCCTCCTCCTCGGCGGCGGGGGCCGGCCCGGCCGGGAGAGGAGCACCCCGTGACCGCACACCCCGTGACCGCACACCCCGCGCCCCTGCTGGCGACCACCGTCAGCTCCCCCGCCGACGCGCTCACCGGATGGGTCGTGGTGGACTCGCTGGTCGACGGCATCGCGATGGGCGGCACCCGGATGACCGGGTCCGTCACCGAGGCCGAGGTGGCCCGCCTCGCCCGCGCCATGAGCGTGAAGCTCGCCCTCGCCGGCCTTCCCGTCGGCGGCGCCAAGGCCGGCATCCGTGCGGTGCCCGGCCCCCGCGAGCCCGTCCTGCGGGCGTTCGGCCGGTCGGCCGGCCCGCTGCTGCACGGCGGCGTCTACCTCGGCTGCGACCTCGGCACCACGCACGCCGACCGCGACCTCTTCTTCGCCGCCGCCCGCTACGACGTGGAGCGCGACACCCGCACCCCCCGGCTGCCCGCCGACTGGACGACCCTGTGCGCCCGGTTCGTCGACATCACGGGCTTCGGGGTCGCCGTCGCGGCCCGTACCGCCGCCACGGCCCGCCTCGGCGGCGCCCCCTGCCGGGTCGCCGTCCAGGGCTTCGGCACGGTGGGCCGCGCGGTGGCCGGGGCCCTCGCGGACCGCGGGCACCGCGTGGTCGCCGTCGCCGACGCGCACGGCACCCTCCACGACCCGCGGGGCCTGCCCGTGGCCCGCCTCGCGGCCGCCACCGACAGCGCCGGCAGCATCCGCCGCGCCGGCCTCCCCGACGGCACGACCGCCGCGGCCGGACCGGAGGCGTGGCTCGACACCGAGGCCGACGTGCTCGTGCTCGCCGCCACCGGCGACGCGCTGCGCGCCGACAACGTGCAGCGCGTCCGCGCCTCCGTGGTCGTCGAGGGCGGCAACCTCTGCTGCACGCCCGAGGCCGCGGCGGCACTCTCCGCGCGCGGCATCGCCCTCGTCCCGGACGTCGTCGCCAACGTCGGCGCCGCGGCCGCCGTCGGCTCGCTGCTCACGGGTGCCGCACCCGCGGGCCTGACCGCCGACGGCCTCGTGCGGTGGCTCTTCGACCGCGTCGAGGCACTCGTGCACCGCAACACCCTCGACGTCCTGGAGATCGGCGCGGACGGCGGGGCCGACCCCGTGCCCGCCCTCCTCGCCCACCGCAGGAAGGCGGCCTGACCCATGACGACCTCCACCGACCGCCGGCCCGGCGCCGGGCCCACCGGATGGCACGACCTCGACGTGCGCCTCGCCCACAGCAAGATGGCGCCGCAGCTGCTGCCGGTGCTCGACGGCACCCCCGGCGTACGGCTGCACGTCTCCGAGACGGTGACCTCCGACGACGCCGACGTGCTCGTCGGCTTCCAGTTCCCGCCGGGCAGCCTCGCCGGCCTGGAGCGGCTGCGCTGGCTCCACCTGACCGGCACCGGCACCGACCACCTCGCCGCCGCGGGCCTGCCTCCCGGCGTGCTCGTCACCAACTCGGCCGCCGTGCCCGTGACGGCCGTCGCCGAGTACGCCGTCTCCGGGCTGCTCATGCTGCTGAAGGACCTGCCCGAGCTGGTGGGCCGGCAGGACCTGCCCTGGTACCGCTCGGGTGCGGTGCTGCTCGCCGGCAGCACCGTCGCCGTGGCGGGCACCGGCCGCATCGGCCGCGCCGTGGTCGGCCTGCTCGCCGCGCTCGGCGCCCACCCGGTGGCGGTCACCCGCCGCGGCGACGTGTCGGTGCCCGGCGCGGTGCGCACCGTCGCGGCGGCCCGGCTCGCCGCGGAGGCACCGCACCTCGACCACCTGGTCGCCTGCCTGCCGGGCAGCGCCGGCACCCGCGGGCTGATCGGCCACGACGTACTGGCGGCGCTCCCGCCGCACGCGGCCGTCGTCAACGTCGGACGCGCCGACACCGTGGACAACCGGGCCCTGCACGCGCTGCTGCGCGCGGGGGCCCTGCGCGGGGCGTTCGTGGACGTCCACGAGACGGAGCCGCTGCCCGCCGGCGACCCGGTGCACGCCGTGCCCCGGCTGGTCGTCTCCCCGCACCGCGCGTTCGCCTTCCCCGGCGAGCCCGGCGAGGTCGCCCGCACCTTCCTCGCGAACCTCGACGACCTCCGCGCGGGCCTCGCCCCCCGCGACCTGACCGGCCGTGACCCCCGCGACCCGACCGGCTCCGACCCCACCACTCCCGACCCCACCACTCCCGACCTCACCACCCGGCCCAGCGAGAGGAACGCGACATGACCACCGCAGCCGCACCCGCGAACGCGCCGGCCACGGCGCTGCCGGACGGCCCGGCGCCCTTCACCGAGGGCCTGCACCGGTTCGCCGACGCCCTGCGGGCGGAGGCCCGGCTCCGGCCGGAGGACGTCCAGCCGGTCTGGCGTTCGGTGCTGCGCTCGCAGGAGGTGCTGGCCGACACGGCGGCCCTGCACCGCAGCCGCCCCGACCTCGGCCGGATCGACCTCGGCGGGCCCGTCTTCGTCATCGGCTTCCTGCGTACCGGCAGCACCCTGCTGCACAACCTGCTCGGCCTGCACGAGCACCTGCACAGCCCCCTGCTGTGGGAGCTCACCAGCCACACCGACGCCGTGCGACTGCCCGCCGCCCACGACCGGCTCCGCGCCGAGGCGCAGGAGTACGTCGACGACTACTACCGCAAGGCGCCGGACCTGCCCGGCATCCACTTCATCGACTCCGGCCGCCCCGACGAGTGCCACCGGCTGCTCGCCAACACCTTCCACAGCATGGTGCTGGAGATGCGCTACCGGGTGCCCTCGTACGGCGAGTGGCTGCACCGCCAGGACCTCGCCGAGCCGTACGGCTGGCACCGGCGGCAGCTGCAGACCCTCATGAGCCTGCACCAGCGGGTCGACGGCACCACGCCGGTGCCCGTGCTCAAGTGCCCGTTCCACACGTGGTTCCTCGACGACCTGGTGCAGGCGTACCCGGACGCCCGCTTCATCCACCTGCACCGCGACCCGGTCGAGGTCGTCGGCTCCACCGCCAGCCTCTGCCGCACCCTGCGCGGCGCCCGCAGCGACGACGTCGACCTCGCCGAGATCGGCGACCAGTGGTTCACCCGGATCACCGGCCTCTCGCAGCAGCTCGCCGACGACCGCGACGGCCTGATCGCCGGCCGCCCGGTGCTCGACCTGCCGTACGGGCAGCTCGTCGGCGACCCGCAGGACGCGATGCGGCGGATCTGCGCGTTCCTCGACGTGCCGTACACCGCGGGTTTCGCGGCCGCGGTCGACGACCACCTCGGCTGGCGGCCCGCCGCGAAGCACGGCCGGCACGTCTACAGCCTGGAGGAGTTCGGCCTGTCCGCCGAGGCCGTCACCCGCTCCACCGAGGCCTACCGCCGGCGGTTCGGCGTCTGATCCCGCCGGCCGTCCCCGCCGGGGCGGCCGCCCGAGCGACCCCACCAAGGAGCTGATCGTGTCCCACTCGCAAGAGGCCGTCATACGGGCCGCCGAACTGATCGAACGGCAGAACCGCAGCGCCGGGCAGCACGCCCTGCCGGTCGGCGTGCTGACCCCGCTCACCCTGCCCGGCGACCCGGTCGCCGGCGAGCTGTGCGTGCGCGGCGCCGTGCTCGGCGCCCGCTACGCCGCCGAGCACGGGCTCGGCCCGGGGGTGCGGCTGTTCCTCGCCAACGACCAGGTCGGCGCCGACCTGGAGCACATGTCGCGCACCGCGGTCGGCGGGCTCGCCAAGCTCGCGTTCATCGACCGGGTCAGCGCCCTGATCGGGCAGTGGCACCTGCGCACCACGCCGTCGGTCGCCGCGATGGCCGAGGAGATCGGCCTGCCGACGTTCGTCGAGAACGGCCACAACACCGTCAACCTCGGCCGCCGGCACCTCTTCCGGACGTACTTCTCCATCGCCGACCGGGCGCCGCTGATGGCCGGGTTCATCCGCGAGCGCGGCTGGAAGCGCATCGCGCTGGTCGCCGCCGACACCGTCTTCGGGCAGATGCTCGCCGACACCCTGGAGCAGACCCTCCACAAGACGGTCGAGGGGGTGGAGGTGCTGCGCATCGACTTCGCGCAGGACGGCGTCAGCGACCTCGACGCGCAGCTCGGGGAGGTCGCGGCGTTCGCCCCCGACCTGCTGCTCAACGCGGCGGTCGTCCGCACCAACTACATGGTGATCGCCTCCGCGGTGGCCACCGGCGTGCTGCCGGGCGTGCCGATGATGGCGTGCTTCCCGTTCCCGATGCGCTCGCAGGACTACTGGGGCCTCGCCGGGGAGGCCGGTGCGGGCGTCGTGTGGCCCGCCACCCGCTTCAGCCCGGACTGGCCCGGCCTCGCCCCGGTCGGCCGCTGGTTCGTCGACCGGTACGAGAGCGAGTTCGGCAGCGCCCCGCCGGACAACGCGCTCAACGCGTTCACCGACGTCGTGGTGCTCGCCCAGGCCGCCGCGAAGGCCGCCTCCACCGGCCGCGCCGACCTCCAGCAGGCCCTGGAGGAGGGCACGTTCGAGACGTGGCGCGGCCCGGTGTCGTTCCGGTGGACGGAGGAGACCGGACACCACGACACCCCGGAGATCGTCCTCATGCACTACCGGCACACCGGCGACAGCGCCCAGGACGCGGTCGTGGTGTGGCCGCCGGAGTCGGCGACCGGCGACTACCTCGACCCCTCCACGGGGGTGACGCGATGACCGTCGCCGCCGCCTCCGGCGCGACCACCGCCGCCACGGACCGCACCCGCACCGTCGCCGGCGCCGTCCTGCACTTCCTGCGCGACACCCTGGGGTGCGACCGGCTGTTCACCGTGCCCGGCGAGGCGTTCCTGCCGCTCCTCGACGCCGCGGGCGACGACGGCCTGACCGTCGTCACCTCCCGCCACGAGGGCGGCGCGGCCTTCGGCGCCCTCGCCGACGCCCGGCTGACGGGCCGTCCGGCGGTCGTCGCCGTCAACCGCTCCCCCGGCGCGACCAACGCGTCGATCGCCCTCGACGCGGCCACCGCCGACCCGACGCCGCTGCTGCTGGTCGTCGGCGGCGCCGACCGCGGCACCGACCCCGTGCTCGGATTCCAGGGCACCGACATCGCCGCCCTGCTCGGCGGGATCGCCCCGGTCGTCGTCCTGGCCGGACCGGACGACCTGCCCGCCGCCTGCGCCCGGATCGCCCAGGCCCTCGGCGGGCCGGTGCCCGGCCCGGCCGTGCTGGTCGTGCCGGAGGACCTGTGGGACGAGCCCTCCGGCGAGAGCGGGCCCGCCACGCCCCGGCGGCCCGCCGCCCTGCGCCCGACCGGGCACGCCCGGCAGCCGCTCCGGGCCGCGCACGCCGCCGCCGGACGCGTCCGCGACCTCCTCGCCGGGGCCGACCGGCCGGTGCTCCTCGCCGGACGGCTGCTGCGCACCGGCGGCTCCCCCGAGCCCGGGCCCGCGCTCGGCCGGCTCGCCCACACCGCCGTCCTGCCGGTGCTGCTCGGCAACAAGCAGCAGGACCTGCTGGACAACCACCACCCGCACTACGCCGGGCACCTGCACCTCGGCACCCCCGCCGTCACCCGTGCCCGGCTCGCCGGGGCCGACCTCGTCGTGCTGCTCGGCGACCTGCCCGACGAGGTGCACCTGACCGGCTGGTACGACGGCCGGCAGCGCCTGGTCACCGTGCACCCGGACCCGCGCGGGCCGGGCGAACTCCTCGCCGCGGACCCGGCCGAGGTGCTCGCCGAACTCGCCGCCGACCCCACCGGGGCCGAGGCCCCCGGGGCGGCCGGCGAGGACGGGCGGCCCGACGGCGACCGCCGGGCCTGGCTGACCGGCTGGCGCACCCTGGAGACCGGACTCGCCGCGGCCGCCCCGCGCCCCCGCCCGGACGGCCTGGACTTCGCCCTGATCGCCGACGCCCTCGACCGGCGCCTGCCGGACGACGCCGTGCTCACCCTCGACGCCGGCAACTTCAGCAGCTGGATCCACCGGCACGTACGGCTGCGCCCCGGGCAGCGCCTGCTCGCCCTCGCGGGCGGCTCGATGGGGTTCGGCGTGCCCGCGGCGGCCGCCGCCGCACTGCGCCACCCGGACCGGGTGGCGGTGGCCGTGGTCGGCGACGGCGGTGTGCTGATGACCGGCAACGAGCTCGCCTCCGCGCAGGCCGGCGGCCGTCGGCCGGTGGTGATCGTCGCGGACAACGGCAGCTACGGCACGATCCGGGCGCACGCCGCCCGGCGCGGCGCCGCCACCGACTGCGCGACCGCCCTGCACACCCCCGACCTGGTGCGCTGGGCGCGCTCCTTCGGCCTCCCGGCCGAACTCGTGACCGAGCCGCACCAGGCCGACCCGGCCGTCCGCCGGGCCCTGGCCTCCCGTGACGGGTACCTCCTGCACGTCCGCACCAGCCTGCAGGCCGTGCACGCCAACTTCGACCTGCCGTCCTCCTGTTAGGAGAAGTCCGATGACCACACGACCGCCTCTCGTCCGGGAGGGCACGGCATCCGCCGGGGCCCCGCAGGGTGTCGCCGCGCACGCCGACGTGCTGCGCCTGATCGTCGGCGACCGCCACGTCCTCACCGGCCCCGACCTGCCCCTGCGCTACACGCAGGACCTGTGGGGCAGCGACCGCGTCGGGGTGGCCGCTGTGGTCGTCCGGCCCGGCACCGCCGAGGAGGTGGCCCTGGTCCTGCGCTACTGCCACGACCACCACCAGCCGGTCGTCGTGCAGGGCGGCATGACCGGCCTGGTCTCCGGCGGCGTGCCCGCCGCCGACGAGGTCGTGCTCTCCACCGAGCGGCTGACCGCCGTCGGCCCGGTCGACGAGGCGTCCGGCACCGTCTCCGCCGGCGCCGGCGTCACCCTCGCCGCCCTCCAGGAGCACGCCGCCGCGCACGGCCTGATGGTGCCGATCGACATCGCGTCCAAGGACAGCGCCACCATCGGCGGCTGCGTGGCCACCAACGCCGGCGGCGTCAACGTCGTCGGCTACGGCATGACCCGCCGGCACGTCCGCTCGCTGCGCGTCGCCCTCGCCGACGGCACCCTGCTCGACCTCTCCACCGACCTGGTCAAGGACAACGCCGGGTACGACCTCAAGCAGCTCTTCGTCGGCAGCGAGGGCACCCTCGGGGTCGTCGTCTCCGCGACCCTCGGGCTGCTCCCGGCACCCACCGGCCGCACCGGCGCGTTCTGCGCGGTCGCCGACGTCGACGCCGCCCTGCGCCTGCTCGGCGCGCTGCGCGGCCGGCTGCCCGGGGCGCTCACCGCCTTCGAGGTCGTCTGGGCCGACGCGTACGCGGTGCTCGACGGCACCGGCGTGCGGCTGCCGCTGCCGCTCGGCCACCCGCTGTACGTGTTGGCGGAGTGCCGCACCACCCGGCCCGACGACGAGGCGGCCTTCCTGGAGTGCCTGGACGACCTCGCCGACGAGCTCGTCGACTCGGCGGTCGCCTCCTCCGCCGCCGACCTCAAGGCGTTCTGGCAGGCCCGCGAGCGGATCCCGTCCGAGGTGCTGCGGATGCAGCCGCTGTTCGGCTTCGACGTGAGCGTGCCCGCGCGGGAGCTGACGGCGTGCCTGGAGACCGTCGGCGAGCGGCTGCGCGCCGAGTGGCCGCAGGTGCGGCTGCTGGTCTTCGGCCACCTCGGCGACGACAACGTGCACATCGCGGTCGCCACCGGCGAGAAGACCCGGGAGCGCAAGCCCGAGGTGGAGCACATCGTCTACGCGGCGGTGTCGGCGTGCGGCGGCTCCATCTCGGCCGAGCACGGCATCGGCTTCGAGAAGCGCGAGTACCTCGGCTACACCCGGTCCGCGGGCGAGCTGGAGCTGATGCGCACCCTGAAGGCGGCCCTCGACCCGCGCGGCGTCCTCAACCGCGGCCGGGTCCTTCCGTGGGACACGGAGGCGGCACGATGACGACCACCGAGACCGCCCCCGAGCCCGGTACGGGCCGCCGCGGGCTGACCCGCTGGCAGGCGATCCCGCTCGCGATCGGCTCGATCGCCGGCTCCGGCATCCTCTTCCTGCCGTCGGCGGTGTACGCCAGGGCGGGCCACAACAGCCTGCTGGTGTGGGCGCTGTCGACGCTGCTGTGCCTGCCGATGCTGCTGATGTTCGACGACATGGTGCGCAGCAACCCGGACGGCCGCGGCATCGAGGCGTTCATCCGGGCCGGGCTGGGCGACATGTTCGGCCGCTGCGTGCCGGTGATGTTCATCGCGCTGGTGATCGTGGGCCTGCCGTCCGGGGCGTTCGTCGCGGGCCGGTACGTGGCGCGCACCTTCGAGGTCGGCCGGACGGTGACCGTCGTCGTCGCGATCGCGGTGCTGCTCGCCGCCGTGCTGGTCAACCTGGCGGGCGGCCGGGCCAGCACCCGGGTGCAGACCGTCGCCACCTGGGGGCTGGTGCTGGTGGCGACCGTGCTGCTGGTGTCGGCGGTGCCGTCGGCCCGGGAGGGCCTGCACACGGTGGCGCCGGGCACCCAGCAGCTCGGGGTGGTGCTGCCGGGGGTGATCCTCGCCTTCTGGGCGTTCGCGGGTTTCGAGAACCTGACGTTCCTCGCCCGGGAGTTCCGCAACCCGGAGCGCGACTTCCTGCCGGTCAGTTCGGTGGCGCTGGCGGTGTACGGCGTGTTCACCATCCTGCTGACGGTCGCGATCGCGGTGACGGTGCCGCGCGCCGACGTCGACCAGGTGGTGGGGCTGCTGCAGCTCGCCTCGGTGGTCGGCTACGGCAAGATCATCATCTGGGCGGTCACCTTCATCGCGTGCAGCGCGATGCTGCTCAACGCCGTCGCCTGGGTCTGGGGCGCCTCCCAGATGGTGCGGGACGCCGCCGACAACGGCATGCTGCCGCGGGCCTTCGCCGTCCTCGACGGCCGCGGCACCCCGCGCCGCGCCCTCGCCCTGCTCGTGGCGCTGTTCTCGGCGACCTCGGTGCTGCTGAGCCTGCGGCCCGCCCTCGTCATCGACACCACCGCGACGGCCAGCGCGATCTTCATGCTGCTGTACGTCCTGAGCATCGTCTCCTACCTGCGGGTGCGCGGCCTGACCGTCCGTTCGGGGCTCAACCTGCTGCTGCTGGTCGTCATCGCGGTCAGCCTGGTGCAGTCCCGCTGGCAGGCGCTGTACGGCGTGCTGGCGCTGCTCGCGGCGCTCGGCGTCCAGGTGGTGCAGCGCCGCCGGGCCGCCCGCGCCGCCGGCACCACCGGCACCACCGGCACCACCGCGCCGGAACCCGTCGACGCCCACGGGCACGGCCCGGAAGGAAGCCCCCGATGACCCCGACCACGGCCGCCACGGCCCCCGCCACGCCTCCCGCTCCCGCTCCCGCCGCGGAGTCCGTCTTCGTCCGCATCCCCGCCCTCGCCGCGAAGTACGGCGCCGTCAACCTCGCGCAGGGCGTGTTCGACCACGGCCCCGACCGGGCCCTGCTCGACGCCCTCGCCGCCCTCGGCGACGGCACCGAGCACCAGTACGCGCCCAGCGCCGGGCACCCGCTGCTGCGCGCCGCCCTCGCCGGGTACCTGCGCCTGCACGAGGGCACGCCCATTGACCCGGACACCGAGGTCACCGTCACCGTCGGCGCCACCGAGGCCCTGCACTGCGTGATCGCCGCACTCGTCTCGCCGGGCGACGAGGTCGTCCTCGTCGAACCCGCCTACGAGCAGTACGCCCCCGCCGTGCACTCCGCGGGCGGCACCACCCGGGCCCTGCGGCTGGCCGGGCCCGACGACCGCATCGACGCCGCCGCCCTCGCCCGGGTGGTCACCCCGGCCACCCGCGCGGTGATCGTGAACACCCCGTGGAACCCGCTCGGCCGCAGCCTCGACGCCGACGAGTGGCGGGCCGTCGCCGACCTCACCCGCCGCGGCGTCGTCGTCGTCTCCGACGAGACGTACGAGCACCTCAACCTCGACGGCACCCCGCACACCGGCGTGCTCGCCGCGGTCGCCGACCCCGAACTCCGGGTGAAGATCTCCTCCGTCTCCAAGAGCTTCGCCGCGACCGGCTGGCGGATCGGCTGGGCCGTGGCCGGCCCGGAGCTGACCCGGCGCATCCGCGCCGTCCACCAGTTCGTCACCTTCTGCCCGCCCACGCCGCTGCAGGTCGCGGTCGCCGCGGTGCTGCGGGCACCCGGCACCCCGGCCGTCCTGGAGCGCCGGGCCCGCGACCTGCGGGCCCGGGTGGACGGCTTCGTCGCCGACCTCCGCGCGATGGGCCTGCCCGCCACCGCACCCGGCAACGGCTTCTTCGTCCTCGCCGACGTCGGCGAGGACGCCGAACGCTGGTGCGACCGCACCATCGCCGAGGCCCGGGTCGCCGCCCTGCCGATGTCCGTCTTCTACGCCGACCCGCCGGCCGCCATGGCCACCACCGTCCGCTTCGCCGTCTGCAAACGGCAGGAGACCCTCGACGAGGCCGTACGGCGGCTCCGCCGCCACCTCACCTGAAGGAGAAGACCGATGGCCACCAGCGCACGCACCGCCGGACCCGCCCCGGCGCCGCCGCCACCCGGCGGCACCCTCCGCTGCACCTGCCGCTCGGGCGCCACGGTCTGGCTGACCGGCCCGCCCGGCCCGCGCAAGGCCGCCCTCGCCCGCGCCGTCCGCGACGAACTCCGCGGCCGCGGCCGACGCGTCGAGGTGCTGTACGGCGACGAGCCGCCGCACCCGCCGCTCGCCGGACCGGCCCCGCACACCGCCGACGCCGACCGCCTGCGGATCGGCCTCGCCGCCGAGACCCTCGCCCGCAACGACGTCACCGTGCTGGCCCTCGCCCCGGGCCCGCACCCGCACGACGCCGACCCCGTCCGCGCACGCCACCACGCCGCCGACGTGCCCTACCTGGAGGTACAGGTCGGCCGCGGCACGGCCCGCACCGCCGGCTCCGCGGCCCACGTCGACGTCACCGGGCAGGACACCCCCGCGGCCGCCGCGGCCCTGCTGCACCTGATGACCGAACGGGGCCTGGTGTGAGTGCCCGCCGTGCAGGGACGCGCACGGCGTACGCGCTCACCGCAGCACCCCCGCACCAGCCCGCCCGGCCCGTCGAACGGCGCTGTCGCGGTCGGGGAGGCCGCCCGCAGGGACGGCCGTGAGCCCGGCCCGGCCGGTCGACGACCTCGACCTGGCCGTCGAACTCGTCAACAGCGCCTGCCCGCTGGCCGATCCCGCGGACCGGCTGGCCGACCTCACACACCTGCGGCAGCGGCTCACCGAACTCGGCGAGCACCGGCTGGCGCAGGAGACCGCACCGCACGACCTGCCGTCGCTGCGCCTGCTCCGCGACCGCCTGCGCGGGGTGTTCGGCGCCGGCAGCGCCACCGAGGCCGCCCTGCTGCTCAACGGCCTGCTCCGCGAGGCTGCGGCCGTCCCGCAGCTCACCACCGCCGCCGACGGCACGGCCCGCCTCGCCTGGGGCGCCGACCGCTCCGGCTACCCCGCGGTGGCGGCCCGACTGCCCGGCGCGCTCGCGGAGTTCGTCACGGCACAGGGTGTGCGCCGGCTCGGCCGCTGCGCGGCCGCTCCCTGCGCCTGCGTCTTCGTCGACCGCACCCGCCCGGGCAACCGGCGCTACTGCTGCGACCAGTGCACCGACCGGGCCTCCGCCGCCGCCTACCGCGGCCGGCGCAGGGCCCACTGACGGCCCCCGGGCCCGCCCTCGCCGGCGGTACGGGGTGCCGGCCCCCGCCCCGTCCCGTCCCGCCCCTCGTAGAAAGGCTTGCGGACCATGACCGCTCCCGGTCTCGACAGCACCACCGCCGTCGTCCTCGCCGACGTGGCCCTGATCATCGGCGCGGCGCACCTCTTCGGCCGGCTCGCCCGCCGCCTGCGCCAGCCCCCCGTGGTCGGCGAGATCGTCGCCGGGCTCGCCCTCGGCCCGAGCCTGCTCGGCCTGCTGCCGGGCAACCCGACGGACGTGCTCTTCCCCGCGTACGTCCGGCCGTTCCTCCACGTGCTGGCGCAGTTCGGCCTGGTGCTCTTCATGTTCGGCATCGGCTACCGGCTGGAGGCCTCGCACGTCCGCGGCAGCGGCCGGCAGATCACCCTCGTGTCGCTCAGCTCGGTGGCGCTGCCGTTCGCGCTCGGCGCGGGCCTCGCCTACCTGCTGTACCCCTGGTACGACCACGGCTTCCTGCACTCCACCGGCCCGCTCGGGCCCGCGGTGTTCCTCGGTGCCGCGATGTCGATCACCGCGTTCCCCGTGCTGGCCCGGATCATCAACGACCGCGGCATGCACCGCGAGCGGCTCGGCGGCATCGCCCTGACCTGCGCCTCCCTGCAGGACGCCCTCGCCTGGTGCCTGCTCGCCGCGGCGGTGGCCGTGGTCACCGCCGACCGGCCGCAGTCGCTGCTCGTCCTCGCCGCCGAGGCCGCGGCCTTCGTGCTGGTGCTGCGCTACGCCGTCCGGCCGCTGCTGGAGCGGCTGCTGTCGTCCACCGACCGGTGGTCGGGCGGCGCGGCCGCCGCGTACCCGGTGCTGATGATCGGCCTGCTGCTCAGCGCCTGGTGCACCTCGGTGATCGGGCTGCACGCGGTGCTCGGCGCGTTCGCCTTCGGCGCGGTGGTGCCGCGCGGCCGTCTGGAGGCGATCGCCCCGCAGGTGCCCGAGCGCATCGACCAGACCGGTTCGCTGCTCCTGCCGGTCTTCTTCACCCTCACCGGCCTGTCGGTCGACTTCAGCGGCCTCGGCGTGCGCGGTGCCGTCGCCCTGGCGGCGATCATCGTCGTGGCCTGCGCCGGCAAGTTCGCCGGGGCGACCCTCTCGGCGCGGCTCACCGGCTTCGACCGGGGCGACGCCCTGCGGCTGGGCGTGCTCCTCAACGCCCGCGGCCTGACCGAGCTCATCATCCTCAACGTCGGCCTGTCGCTGCACGTCATCGACCGGCGGATGTTCACCGCCATGGTCGTCATGGCCCTGGTCACCACCGTCATGACGGGCCCGCTGCTCGACGCCGTGCAGAAGCGCCACCCCGCCGCCGTACCGCTGCCGCCGAAGGCGCCGCCGGTGCCCACCGGGGCCTCGGCGTCCGCCACCGCGGCGCACAGCTGAGCGGGCGTCACCCGGGCGCGCCACCCGGGTCGGCCGGTCAGGGCGCCCGTCCGGTGGGCACCGGCGGCCGGCCGGACCGTCCCGGCGGGAGGCCGCCCCGGGTGCGGGGCTCTTCGGTCAGCAGAGCGCCTGGGCGGCGTCCAGCGCCGGCAGCATGTCCATGTGCAGACCGCCGCCGCCCTGGGCGTCCGCCCACACCGGCAGCGGCGCCGGATAACCGGCGTCCTGCGCAGGCCCGTTGAGGCCGTACTCCGTGCCGCCGGCCTCGAAGGTCAGCGCGCCGCCGGAACGGCAGTGCAGGGTGCCGGACGCCACGGTGAAGGGCCACGGCGAGACCGTGGACGCCGAGACCTCCCGGGTGTGCTCCTCGCCGCCCAGCATCCACCAGCCCGCGCCGCCCGCGACCAGCAGCCCGCCGACCACGGCATACACCACTCTGTTCCTGGACCGCGGCACCGCCCGATCCGCCGTCATCTCCAAGCCAGCCATCAGGCCCTCCTCGGTAGGGCGCTCAGCGTAGGGGCGGAGTGATCGACTGACCAGACATCGAGCACACTTCGTTTTCCCCATGATCACATCGGGCCGCTCCCGGCGCGGCACCACCGGCCCGACCGCGGTGACCTGCGGCCCACCCTCCACCCGGCGGTACGTCCCCGACCGACGCCCACGGCACATCGCCCGGCCCCGGGTCACCCCCGGGAACCGGCGGGCCCGCGCCGCACCCCCGCCGACCCGCGCCGCCGGCGCATCCGGAGCCGCAGTGATCACAAAATCTTTACCGCGCACGCTCCGTGTGCACTCAGGGGCACTAAGCTGCGGGCACCCCGGCATCGCGGGGCCTGCGGCCCGCATCAGCGGCCGCAGAGCGGCCGACGGCGCCCGGATCCCGGCTCCGGAATCGGCCCGGCACAGTGGGGGGACATCCGTGCAGGACATGGTCAAGGGTTCCAACGTGGGACTGGCCGCACTGGGTGGGAACACCGACTCCCTCGTGGTGAGCCTGGGTTGGAACAGTCCCGGCGGCGACGGCGACGCCGACGTCTCGGTCCTGCTCCTCACCGCGGACGGCAAGGTACGGAGCAACGCCGACTTCTACTTCTACAACAACCCCACCGCGGCCGACGGAAGTGTGGAACTGCTCGGCCAGACGCCGACCGAGCACGGCACGGAGGACCGCATCCGCCTCGACCTCACGGCCGTGCCCGACGGGATCGAGCGCCTCGTGGTCGCGGCCAGCCGGCACCAGCGCGGCGAGTTCGGCCAGTTGGAGGACCTGCGCCTGCAACTCGCCGACGGCGGCGGCGAATCGCTCCTCGGCTTCGCCATCACCGACGCCGGGCGGGAGAGCGCCTTCGTGTTCGGCGAGATCTACCGGCGGAACGCGGAGTGGAAGTTCCGGGCCGTCGGCCAGGGCTACGACACCGGACTCGCCGGGCTCGCCACGGACTTCGGCATCGACATCGACGAGGACGACGCGGACGCCGAAGCACAGGCAGAGACGGAGACGGAGACGGAGGCCACGGGCCCGGAGCCCGGCGGATCCGACACCCCGACGGCCCCGGCCGACACGCCCGCCGCCGTACCCGCCGGCGCGGTCGTCCCGGCGCAGGCCTCGGCTCCGCCCGCACTGCCACAGGCCCCGGAACCGGCCCCGGCCCCGGCCCCGGTGGACGCCGCCGCCCAGCCGCCGGCACCCAAGCGGCTGCGCACGGCGCGGAGGAAGGTGACGCTGCCGAAGGTGCAGAAGCCCTCCCTCGCCGAGAACGACGCCTGGCGTTCGGCACGCCTCTTCCCCGCCACGACGCTCAAGAGCGACCGGGAGCGCGAACTCCGCGCCACCTCCGTCCTGCTGTCGGTCATGGCCCAGGTGCCGGAGTTCGGCCGCCGGCTCACCGCGGGCTTCGGAGCGCCGGCCGGCCGGATGGAGACCTTCACCGAGGTGACGCTGCCCCACGGCGACACGCCCCGGCGTCCGGACGGCGTCGTCCGCGTGGAGCGGGCCGGGCGGCTCTGGACGGCGCTGGTGGAGAGCAAGACCAACGGCAACCCGCTGCGCGCCGAACAGGTCCAGGACTACATGGACATCGCGGCGCGCCGCGGCTACGAGGTGGTCCTGACGATCTCCAACGACGTGGCCCTGGAGGGCAGTCCGCTCGTCCCGGTGAAGATCGACGGGCGCCGCCGGCACAAGGTGGCGCTCCGGCACCTCTCCTGGGCCGAGGTCGCCTACCAGGCGAAGATGCTGATCCGCCACGAGGGCGTGGGCAACCCGGCCCACGCCTGGCTGCTGCAGGAACTCCTGCACTACCTCCAGCACGAGAACTCCGGCTGCCACGGCTTCCAGAACATGGGCCCCGCCTGGGTGCCCGTACGCAAGGGCATCGACGAGGAGACACTGTGCCGCGGCGACGACCGCGCCCGGCAGGTCGTGGAGAGCTGGGAACGGCTCATCCGGCAGGTCTGCCTCCAACTCGGCGGGGAACTCGGCGTCAAGGTGCTGCCCGTGCAGCGGTCACGGCGCAGCGAGGACCCGGGACTCCGACGGGCGGCCCTCGCCGACGGGCTCTGCGAGGACGGCCGGCTGCAGGCCGAGATCAGGATCGACGACTCGGTCGGCACCGTCGCCATCACCGCGGACCTGCGGGTGGGACGCCTGCGGACGTCCGTCGAGATCCCGGCACCGGAGCAGGGCTACCCGCTGTCCTGGGTCAAACGACTCGTCCGGCAGCTCGCGGAGGCCCCGGCCGACCTGCACGTCGAGACACTGACGGACGGCCCGGGGCCCGGGCCGCGGGGCACCCTGGAGCGGCTCCGGCCCGAGCCCGGCGATCTCCTCCCGAAGGACGCCGCGCAGATCACGGGCTTCCGGCTCTCCCTCTCCAAGAGCACGGGGAGCAGCCGGGGCAACGCCGAGACCGGCTTCATCCGCAGCGTCGACGCCGCGGTCGAGCGTTTCCACGGCGGGGTGCTCGCCCACCTCGACCCCCGTCCGGCCCGACGGGGGCAGCCGTCCGCCGCGAGGACGCCGACGACGGTCTGACGCCGGCCGGCCCGGGCACCCTCCGCTACGGGTGCCCGGGCCGGTGGACGTCGCGGCGCATGCAGACGCGCGGCCAGCGGTCCAGGCCGTGGTCCGCCTCCCGTCGGCGGACCTCCCGCAGATCCGGGCCGATCTCGGCGTCGGCGAGCGGGCGGAAGCCGCAGCGCTCGTAGTACGGGGCGTTCCACGGGACTTCGGCGAACGTGGTGAGGGTCAGCGCGGGCAGGCCGTCGGCGGCCGCCAGGCCGGCGAGGTGGTCGAGCAGCGCCCGGCCGACACCCCGGCGGGCCGCCGACGGGTGCACCGAGACCTGCTCCACGTGGAGGCAGCCGTCGACGGGCTCCGCGAGGAGGTAGGCGACCGGCCTGTCCGTGTCGTCCGCGGCGACCCAGGCCGACCCGGCCTGCGCGTACCGGGACAACTCCGCGACGGTGAACGGCTCGTCGTCCGCGATCTCCGGCATGCCGATCGCACGGAACGCCTCACCCGCCGTCCGCTCGATGTCCTGGAGCAGCGGCAGGTCGTCCGGCTGTACGGCGCGGATGTGCATGCGCTCATCCTGCCATTCCGGCCGCGGCCGGCCCGGCCGTCCGACCGGCCGTCCGACCAGCCGTGAACGACGCGGGACGGCCCCGGGTCAGCGGACGTCGCCCTGCCAGTCCCATCGCAGCGGGTCGCCGTCCCGCGGGGCGTAGCGGGCCCGGCCGCCGGGGCCGTGAGCGCCGAGTTCGGTGGGCAGGGCCGCACCCTGGGCGAGGTCGGCGGGGCTGCGGCCCGTCACGTCGAGGAAGAGGCCGTCGAGGGGGCCCGCCACGAGCTCGCGGTAGACGTGCCCGGGCCTCGGATTGGGGTCGTCGTAGTCGGCGCCGTACACACGGCCGCGCAGAAGTTCCTCGTCCATGCCGTCAGCATCGCAACCGGCACCGACAAATGCCGCGCGGGACGGCGCACCGCGGCGGCGCCGGTCCGTCTCACCGCCCGACGGGCATCCGGCGCCGCCGCGGTGCGCGCCGGGCCGGGCCGGCGAGTTCCTGGCGCTCGTCCTCGGTGAGACCGCCCCACACCCCGTAGCGCTCCTTGACGTGCAGCGCGTGCGCCAGGCACGCCTCGCGGACGGGGCAGCCCGCGCACACCTGCTTCGCCGCCCGTTCGCGGCCGTCGTGGGCGCGGCCGCGTTCGCCGGACGGATGGAAGAAGAGGCTGCTGTCGAGCGTGCGGCACGCCGCGTGGAGCTGCCAGTTCCAGTGGTGCTCGAAGGCGCCGGGCAGGCGCGAGACGGGGTTCATCGGGTTTCGTCCTCCGCGGTCGGTGTGCATGCGGTGCGCCCCGGCCGGGCGCTCCGGATGCCGGGTTCGCGGCAGCGCCTGCCCGGCCGGACGGCGAACATGCGGGGCCACCGGCCGGCATCCGTTCGCGGACGGAACGGGACGGGCGACCTCGTCGGGGGTGCCCTGCGGGCCCGTCGCCAGGATGCGGCTCTCCCGGGCCCGGAGGGCTGACCGGTACCGGGGGCTGACGGTGACGGCCCGTCCGTCGGTCACCGCCGGCGGACGGGCCGTCAGGAAATCCGGGTGCGGGCACCCGTCGCCCGTCCCTACACTCACCGGCAGAGCGCACCGCCCAGGGCCGCGGTGCGCACCGTGACCCAGCCGAGGAGGGACGTGCCGTGCAGGACCGCATCGCCGCCGTCGCCTCGCTGTCGCGCCACGAGGTGATCCTGGTGTCTCCGTCCGCCCGGTGCACGCTGCGCGGCCTGCACCGGATGTCCGTGACGAACGCCTGAGGCCCGTCGGCCCCACCGGGGACCGCAGCGGGACCGCACCGGGAACCCTTCGGAGACCGGAGGTACCGCGAGGTCCCCGGCAGGCCTCCGGCCGCGCCCTCCCCCGAGCGGGGGCGTGACCCCGCGCGGCGGAGCCGCGCCGTTCCGTCCGGCAATCGCGCCGCCCCTTTCCCGGATTCCTCCGAAAGGCCACGGGCCGTGCGCACCGACCTTCACCGCCACCTCACCACCACAACTGCCGCCGCTGCTGCCGCCGCTGCCGCCGCCGCCGCCGCGACCACCGTCCGCAACCTGGGCATCCTCGCCCACGTGGACGCCGGCAAGACCACCGTCACCGAGCGGATCCTCTACCTCACGGGTGCCACCCACAGGCGCGGCGAGGTGCACGACGGCACGACCGTCACCGACTTCGACCCGCAGGAGCGCGACCGCGGCATCACCATCTTCGCCGCGGCCGTCAGCTGCGCCTGGGACGGCCACCGGATCAACCTGATCGACACCCCGGGTCACGTCGACTTCTCCGACGAGGTGGAGCGCTCGCTGCGCGTGCTCGACGGCGCGGTGGCGGTGTTCGACGCCGTGGCCGGCGTCGAGCCGCAGAGCGAGTCGGTGTGGCGCCAGGCCGACCGGCACGGCGTGCCGCGGATCGCGTTCGTCAACAAGCTCGACCGTGCGGGTGCCGACCTCGACGCGGCCGTCGCCTCGATCCGGGAGCGCCTGCACCCGGTGCCGCTCGCGGTGCAGTTGCCGATCGGCAGCGAGGACGGCTTCACCGGCGTCGTCGACCTGCTGCGCATGCGGGCCCTGGTCTGGGCGGACGGCCACGACACGTACACCGGGGGCGAGGTGCCCGAGGGGCTGCGCGAGGAGGCCGTCCGGCGCCGACGCCTGCTGGAGGAGGCGGTGGCCGAACTGCACCCGCTCGCCCTGGAGGAGTTCTGCACCCGGGGGACGCTCTCCGCGGACACCCTGGCCGGGTCGCTGCGCGACCTCACCCGCACGGGCGAGGCCGTGGTCGTGCTCTGCGGCTCCGCCTACCGCAACCGCGGGATCGAGCCGCTGCTGGAGGCCGTCGTGGCCTACCTGCCGTCGCCGCGGGACGTGCCGCCGGTGCGCGGCACCGTCGACGGCACCCCCGGCGGTGCGGTGCAGGAGCGCGCCGCAGACCCGGCGGCACCGTTCGCCGGGCTGGTGTTCAAGGTCAACTCGACGGCCACCGGCCGGCTGACGTACGTCCGGGTGTACGCCGGGACCGTCCGGAAGGGGGACGTGGTGCTGGACGCCGTGGCGCGGCGCACCGAGCGCGTCGGGCGGATTCTGCGGGTGCAGGCCGACCGGCACGCCGAGGTGGACGCCGCCGTGGCGGGCGACATCGTCGCGGTGATCGGGCTGAAGGCGGCCCGGGCCGGCGCGACGCTCTGCGCCCCGGCCGCTCCGCTGGTGCTCGAACCGCCCTCGGTGGCCGACCCGGTGGTCTCCGTCGCGGTGGAGGCGGCACGGAGCACCGACACCGACCGGCTGGCGTCCGCACTGGCCCGGCTGGTGGAGGAGGATCCGTCGCTGTCGGTCCGGACGGACCGCGAGACGGGCCAGACCGTGCTGTCCGGCATGGGCGAGCTGCACCTGGAGGTCGCGGTGGAGAAGATCCGCCGCGCCCACGGGCTGGAGGTCGGCGTGGGCCGGCCGCAGGTCTCGTACCGGGAGACGGTCGCCCGGGGCGTGTCGGGCCTGGTGTACCGGCACGTCAAGCAGGACGGCGGCGCCGGGCAGTTCGCCCACGTGGTGCTCGACGTCGAGCCGATGGCGGCGGCGGAGGGCGCCGGCGCGGACGAGGGCCGGGAGCGGTTCGCCTTCGCGTCCGTCGTCGTCGGCGGCCGGGTGCCGAAGGAGTACGTGCAGGCGGTGGAGGCGGGCTGCCGGGACGCGCTGGCGGAGGGTCCGCTGGGCGGCCACCCGGTGACCGGGCTGCGGGTGACGCTGACCGACGGCGCCACGCACAGCAAGGACTCCTCGGAGATGGCGTTCCGCACGGCCGGGCGGCTCGCGCTGCGCGAGGCGCTGCGGGCGTGCGCGATGCAGCTCCTGGAGCCGGTCGTCGAGGTGACGGCCACCGTGCCGGACGACGCCGTGGGCGGCGTGCTCGGTGACCTGGCGGCCCGGCGCGGCCGGGTGTCGGGCTCGACGCCGCGGGGTGGCACGGCGGTGGTCACCGCCACCGTGCCGCTGGCCGAGCTGTTCGGCTACGCGACGCGTCTGCGCAGCCGTACGCAGGGGCGTGGCACGTTCACGACCCGGGCCACCGGCTATGCGCCGGCCCCGGGCGCGGCACCGGCCCGCTAGGGCGTCCGAAGGTGCGCGCACGGGTGCCCCGCCCCGCAGGAACGCGGGGCGGGGCACCCGTGGACGGCCGGGCGGGGGTCAGTCCGCGGTGGCGATCAGCGGTTCGAGCATCACGTCGGGCTTGGCACGCTGGAAGGAGTTGAGGTGCCACTTGTCGGCGAAGACGGCGAGCAGCACGTCGTCGGAGCGGCGGGTGAGCACCTCGGCCTGGGTGAGGCGGTCCTTGCCGAGCACCTCGGCGCCCTTCGGGTCGGTGACCCGGGCGAGCCGGTACGGCAGGTGGTCGAGGGTGATCGGCGAGGAGAACTCGTGCTCCATGCGGTGGAGCACGACGTCGAACTGCATCGGGCCGACGGCCGCCATGACGGGCGCCTGGTCGCCGCGCCGGTCGGAGGTCAGCACCTGGACGACGCCCTCCTCGTCGAGCTGCGAGACGCCCTTGCGGAACTGCTTGGAGCGGCTGATGTCCTTCGGCCGGGCGACCGCGAAGTACTCCGGGGCGAAGGCCGGCAGCCCCGGGAACTCGGCCTTCCGGCCGGAGTAGAGGGTGTCGCCCACGCGCAGCGCGGCCGCGTTGATCAGGCCGACGACGTCGCCGGGGTAGGCCGTGTCGACGACGGTGCGCTCGGCCCCGAAGACGGTGTGCGCGTACTTGGTGGTGAGGGAGCGGCCGCTCGCGGCACGGGTGACGTTCATGCCGCGCTCGAAGACGCCGGAGACGACGCGCACGAAGGCGATCCGGTCGCGGTGGGCCGGGTCCATGTTCGCCTGGATCTTGAAGACGAGGCCGGAGAAGTCCTCGCCGACCTCGCGGTCGCCGCCCTTGGCCAGCGGACGCGGGCCGGGGGCGGGCGCGATGTCGACCACGGCGTCGAGCAGCAGCTTCACACCGATGTTGGTGAGCGCCGCCCCGAAGAAGACCGGCGTGATCTTGCCGGACTCGAAGGCCTCGCGGTCGTAGCCGGGACCGGAGGAGAGCACGAGCTCCAGTTCCTCCAGCGCGGTCTGCCAGTCCTCGCCCTCCTGCTCGGTGGCCTCCTCCGCGGTGAGCTTCTCCTCGATCGCGGCGTGCGTACCGGCCGGCACCTTGGTGTAGCGCAGCATCTGGTCGGTGTTCTCGGCCTCGACGAGCCCGCGCAGGTTGCCCGCGTTGCCGACCGGCCAGACCACCGGCACGGGGGTGATGCCGAGGTGCGTCTCGATGTCCTCCAGCAGGGTGAGCGCCTCGCGGCCGCGGCGGTCCCACTTGTTGATGAAGGTGATCACCGGGACGCCGCGGTGACGGCAGACCGCGAAGAGCTTGCGGGTCTGCTCCTCCAGGCCCTTCGCGGCGTCGACCAGCATGATCGCGCAGTCGACGGCGGCGAGCACCCGGTAGGTGTCCTCGGAGAAGTCCGCGTGACCGGGGGTGTCGACGAGGTTCATCACGTGGCCGCGGTGGCCGAACTGCAGGGCGGCCGAGGTCACCGAGATGCCGCGCTCGCGCTCCAGCTCCATCCAGTCGCTGGTCACGCCGCGCCGCCCGCCCTTGGCGTGCACCGCGCCGGCCGAGGTGATCGCGCGGGCGTGCAGCGCCAGCGCCTCGGTGAGGGTGGACTTGCCGGCGTCCGGGTGGCTGATCACGGCGAAGGTCCGGCGGCGGCCGGCCTCGTTGAGGACCTGCAGGACGGGGATCGACTGTTCGCTGCTCACGTGTTCCTCGGGTAGGCGGGCATCGGACCGGTGACGCCGCTCCGCACCTGCCGGGCCGGGTCGTCGATTATCGGGCCGAAGGGCAATTCTAGCCAGCCCGGCCTCCATTCCCCGAACGGGACGGATCGCGCACCCCGGCGACCGCCTCCGGGCGCGGGGCGGGGCGAGGCCGGGCGGGGGCGGGGGCGGCACCGGGCGGCGACGCGGGCCCGTGGACCGGCGGACCGCGGACCGCGGACTGCCGGACCGGCGGACCGGCGGACCGGCGGATCGGCGGACCGGCGGACCCCGGGCTCAGGGCTCAGGGCTCAGGGCTCAGGGAAGCCGCGGGTGCAGGGTGTGCAGCGAGTCCTTCCCGTCCTGGACGGTGCCGTACGAGGACTCGGGCACCGGGTTCCACGCGCCGGGGAGATCACCGAGCGGTTCGGAGACGATGATCCGCGTCTCCTCCGACACCTCCTGCAGCACCGGGTTGTCGGGGTGCAGGGCACGCAGCGCGTGGACGCTGGAGCTGAAGAACAGCGAGCGCGAGTGCCGCTCGGTCGAGTAGCGGAAGGCCCACAGCCGGTCGCCGTCGGCGACGGCGACGGTCATCTGCAGGACGTCGGGCACACCGTGCCGGTCGGCGGTCGCCTCGATGAAGCCGATCATGCGCTCGATCGCTCCCGGGGCGTCGTCCTCCAGCCCGAACGTCAGCGCCAGGTGGAACATCACCTCCGAGTCGGTCGACCCCTCGATCGAGGGGAAGAGCGAGGCGTCGACCGCGAGCATCAGATCGCGCTTGAGCTCGGGGAAGCCGTTCACGGCCCCGTTGTGCTGCCACAGCCGGATCCCGTGCCGGAACGGATGGCAGTTCGTCTGCTGCACCGCCGTACCCGTCGACGCGCGGATGTGCGCGACGAACAGCGGGGAGCGCACGCAGTGCGCCAGCTCGTGCAGGTTGCGGTCGCTCCACGCCGGGCCGACCCCGCGGAACACCGCCGGCTCGCCGGGGCCGTGCGGGCCGCGCCGCTCGTCGGGGTACCAGCCGATGCCGAAGCCGTCCCCGTTGGTCGTCTCGACGCCCATCCGGGAGTGGCGGCTCTGGTCGATCAGCGAGTTGGCCGGCTTGTAGAGGAGTTCTTCCAACAGGATCGGGGTCCCCGAGTACGCGAGCCATCGACACATGCGTCCCACCGCCGTCCTCGCGCGAACGCCCGCCGCGCGTGGTGCGGGCGGGGCCGCGGCCGATCGTGCACCGCTCCCCAGGGTAGGTCCGCACGGGTGACGCCCGCCCGTCGACGGGACCCGGCCCGGCCGCCCCGCCGCACCACTGCACCGCTGCGCCGCCCCACTGCCACCACACCGCCGCGCTGCCGCCGGACCGCCGCCGTTCCGGGCCAATCCGCCGGGCCGTCCGCTCCGGATCCCCTGGGGGCGGCCGCACGGGCCGTCACCGACCGCGGAGGAGAGCATGGCGATGACGGCGGGGACCGGGTCCGTACGGGAGGGGAGCGGCCGGCTCGACGTGCACCGGGCGGCCGGGGAGCCGTGCGGAGCGGTGCTCCTCCTCCACGGCGGCCGGGCCGACGGCCTCGCCCCACCACCGCGGGTCGGCCTGGCCGCGCTGCGGATGCGGCCGTTCCGCGCCGCGATCCTGCGGGGGCTCGGCGACCGGCCGGTGATCGCCGCGTCCGTGCGCTACCGGCACCGCGGATGGAACGGCAGGCACGCGCACGCCGCGGCCGACGCCCGGGCGGCGCTGGACGAGCTGGCGCCGCTCCTCGGCGACGCCCCCGTCGTGCTCGTCGGCCACTCCATGGGCGGCCGGGCGGCACTCGCCGCCGCGGGGCACCCCCTCGTGGCCGGCGTCGTCGCACTCGCCCCCTGGTGCCGGCCGGACGACGGCACCGCGCACCTGCGCGGCCGGGCGCTCGCCCTGCTCCACGACGAACGCGACCGGGTCACCGACGCGCGCGCCACCTGGGTGTTCGGCGCCCGCGCCGCCGGGGCAGGGGCCCGGGTGCGGGCCGTCGCCATGCCGCGCGGCGGCCACACGATGCTGCGCGACGCCCGCCGCTGGCACCGCCTGACGGCGGAGTTCGCGGTGGCGATCCTCGACGGCCGCCCCCTGCCCTCACCGCCGGGCACCCTGGGCATCGACCCCTGACGGCACGGACGGCCTGCGGGCCTACTCCTGGACGATGACGCGCTCGCCCTCACCGACGGGTTCCTCGAAGGTGGCCGCGTAACGGTCCAGGAGTTCGTCGGAGACGGTGACGCTGTTCGCGTCGTCCCGCCGGTTGCGGACGGCCAGTCGGCGCCGCAGGGTCTCACGATCGGCCTTGAGGCGGATCAGCTCCCACCGGCATCCGTGGTTCTCGATCACCGCCTTGTACCGGTCCCGGGTGGCCCGGCTCCAGAAGCTGTAGTCGATGACGACGGGCCGTTCCGCCTCCATCAGGCGGATCAGCTCGCCCCACAGCTCCTGCTCGACGGCGGACCTGAGGTGCCCGTACTCCAGCGGGTCGAGTTCGGCCGCGTCATGGCCGATGCGTGCCCAGACCACCTCGTCGATCGACAGGCGGGTGTAGCCCCGGCGTTCGAGTGCCTGCGCGTACGTGCTCTTGCCCGAGCCGGGCAGACCGCACATCATCACGACGACCTTGCGCTCCGCGCTCTCCGGATGCGGCGGCCGGTCCTCTGCTTCCATGCGGGTGAGGCTAAGACCGACCGGCAATAGGGCCCGCGGCGTCGCGGCACCGGGGCACGCACCTCGCCGCGTTGTCGTCGGTCGCCGCAGCTCCGCTGCTGCTTCCTCCTCCGCCTTGCGATGCACGCACCCCAGCCCCGCTCCTTGACCCACGCTCCCTATCGCCGGCCGGTCTAACGCGCGGACGTACGGGGCACCTTGGGGTTTTTGCCGGGCGAGGCCGCTGCCCAGCGGACGGGTGGAGTGAACAGCCGCGCCTGATCGCGCACTTGCCTGCGCAGCCGTCAACTCACCTCCTGCGCAGCTCCGTTGGCGTGAGGCCGCGGGCCGCTCCGCGGCGACGCGCGCCCGATTCGCCCGGGAGCGACCCGTTCTGCGCCTTCGGCCGGTCTCCGGGCGCAGGGGCGACCGCTGGAAACGCGCGGGTCATGAACAATTCACGCGCAGACATCTACCCGCATAGACCTCGCGGGCCCCATCCTGGTCCGGCACCGCTCGCCCCGTCCAACTCCCCTGCCGCAGGAGCGATCTGTCATGCCCGGAACCATACGTCGCATTGCCAGCACCCTCGCCACCGCCGCCCTCGCCGCCGGCGCGCTCACCGCCACCACGGGCACCGCGCACGCGGCCCTCCCCACCCCGGTCTCCGCCGCGACCGCCCGCACCTACCTCGCCTCGCTGGCCGTCAAGACCGAGAACCGCACCGGCTACAGCCGCGACCTGTTCACCCACTGGATCACCATCTCCGGCTCCTGCGACACCCGCGAGACCGTGCTGAAGCGCGACGGCTCCAACGTCGTCACCAACTCCTCGTGTTCGGCCACCTCCGGCTCCTGGTACTCCCCGTACGACGGCGCGACCTGGACGAACGCGTCGGACCTCGACATCGACCACATGGTGCCGCTCGCCGAGGCCTGGGACTCCGGCGCCTCCGCCTGGACGAGCGCCAAGCGGCAGCAGTTCGCCAACGACCTGACCCGCCCGCAGCTCATCGCGGTGACCGACAACGTCAACCAGTCCAAGGGCGACCAGGACCCGGCCACCTGGCTGCCCTCGGTGAGCAGCTACCGCTGCACGTACGTCCGCGCCTGGGTGCAGGTCAAGTACTACTACGGCCTGGCCGTCGACACCGCGGAGAAGAACGCCCTCACCGGCGTGCTCAACGGCTGCTGACCCTTCACCGTCCGTGCCGTGCGCGCCCCCGCCCCGACCGGGCAGGGGCGCGCACCGCCGCACCTTGCAGTACTAGGCCTGCGGGAAGAAGGGCGGCCTGCCGTCGCCGGTGATCATCTGGTAGGCCGCGGCGTAGGTGTCCGCGACCGCGACGGGCTGCCACGTGCTGCCGTCCCACTCGACGACCAGGCGTGGCACGTCCCGGAAGAGCGGGTGTCCGCCGGGCCGGGGCTCGCCGTCGAGGACGAACGCGTCCCGGGTGCCGACCGGAGGCTTCAGGCCGACGCGGTCGGCGTACCAGTCGGGCAGTGGTTCATCGCCGGGGACGAGCACGTCGCGGATCCTCTCACCGGCGGAACAGAAGTCTGAGCCGAGGTTAGCCGCCGACGGCGAGAACGGCGCGCCGGGACGCGAGGCACCCGGGCCGTCCGGGGAGAGAGCCGAACGGCCTCCCGGCCCACGGACGGGCCGCCCGCTGCGGGCGGCCCGTCCGTGCCGCGGGTGCCTCAGAGCATGCCGTCCCAGAGCTGCTCGACGACGACCGCCCACCAGTTCTCCGGGTCCTCGAACACCGTGCCGTCCAGTGCGGCGAGTTCCTGCTGGAACGCGTCGACGGCGACCGCCGCCGCGTACGGGTCGAGGCCCCGCAGTGCCGGTCGGCGCGCGGCGAGCAGCGCCAGGCAGCGGACGTACGAGGCGAGGTCGGCGTTCAGGTAGCGGCCGGTGCCGTTGTCGGGGTCGACGGCCCAGATGCGGCCGACGCCCGCGCCGGTGCCCGTGCCCCCGTCACCGCACTGCACGGCGACCAGTGCGTGGCCGTCCGTGCCCAGCAGCACGTACTCCGCGAGGATGCCGCGGGCCTGTTCGCCCACCCGGGTGCCGCGGCCGGCCGCCGCGAGGTGCGCGGCGACGTCGGTCAGGCCCGGCAGGGCCGTGAAGAAGTCGTCGACGTGCGCCGGCACGCCCGCCCAGACGAGGGTGCCGCGGGCCGCCTCCGGGAGGGGGGCGCGCGCGGCGTCGTCGGCGTCGACCCGGTGCACGCCGTCCGGTCCGAACTGCTCGGCCAGGCGGCGGCCCAGCGCCGCGTCGCGTTCCGGCGCGGCGGCCGGCACGGCCCGCGGGAACGGCACCCGGTTGGGACGCGGCGGCGCAGGCCGGCCCGCGTCGCGGTACAGCTTCTCGGCCTGCTCCGTGAGCGCCCGCACCCCGGCGGCCCGCCGGTCGTAGCGCGGCCCGTGGTCGTGCCCGTACGAGAACGACGCCGCCGGGAGTTCGGCGAGCAGCCGGGCGGCGCAGTAGCCGCCGGGCAGTTCGCAGGGCCGCAGGTCGGTGTGGACGGCGAGGACGTCCTCCGGCCGCACCCCCCGCGCCCGCAGCTCGCGCCACGCCTCCGTCTCGGGGTGGCCGGTGCCGGGGGCGGACATCCGGAACAGGCTCAGCTCGGCGCCCTCCGCGTCCCGGTAGGTGAGGACGGCCGTCGCACCCGGCCCGACGGCGGGCCGCAGCGCGGGGTCGTACGAGCCCGCGCCGAGCTTGTCCCGGTAGAGCTGCACGACCTCGTCGACCGGCACGGACGGCCAGGTGGTGAGCTCGCCCGTCTCCCGGTCCACCACCGCGGACGCCGAGCCGATGTCGGCCGGTGCCCGCCGGGCGCCGCCGTCCGGGTCGGCCGGGTCCGCCTCGACGGCCTGCGGTTCGGCCCAGAGCACCCAGCCCAGGTCGAACTCGTGCACGCCGATCCGGTGCCACTGCTCCTCGGGCAGGGCACCGTTGACCCACTGGTGTGCCGCCTCGATCGCCTGCTCACGGGTCGTCACGCGGTCGCTCTCCTTCGGAGCCGGATGGAATGGTTCACAGTAGCCGCAGTGACCGGCGCGGCCCCGGGGCCGATCACCCCGGCACCGGCACGGCCAGCCGCAGCGCGGCCACCCCGCGGGCGTCGGCGAGCAGCAGCAGACCGTCCGGGGTGACGTCCGCGCCGCCGAGCGGCTGCGGGGACACGAAGGCGGCGAGCGGGGCGCCGCCGTCCCGCGGCCAGATCCGCACGTAGTCGCCGCCCACGCCGAGCCGCACCGGGCACGCCGCGCGCTGCTCCTCCGTCGCCGGCAGCAGTGCCTGCGGATCGGCGGCCACCGGCTCGCCGGTGCGGACGTCGTACGCGACCAGGCCGGGCTCGGCACCGGCCGCCGCCGCCACGGGGGTGCCGTCGGCGGTCGACGCGAACGTCACCGCCCGCGCACCGGGCAGCGGCCGCGTCCAGAGCGTCTCCCACGGCAGGTCGAGACCGAAGTCCGGCACGGGCAGGCCGTCCTGGCGGCACGCGTGTTCCAGCAGCGCGGCCCGCAGCACGGCGTCCGGCCGGTTGCGGGTGAACACCGGCGCCAGCCGCAGCCACGTACGGGCCAGGTCGGGCAGCGTGACGCCGTCGGCGGCCAGCCGCTCGGCCGCCGTCCGCAGCCGCACCTGATCGGTGTGGAGCAGGAACCCCGGGTCGGCGAGCAGTTCGGGCAGCACCCCGCCCTCCAGCGCGTGCCCGACGAGCTGCTCGCGGACGTACGCCGGGGCGGACGCCCACCGGGAGGGGCCCGCGTCGGTGCCCGGCAGGGTCGCGACCAGCGCGGTCGCGATCCGGCGCTGCACCTCGCGGACGGTCGTGCCGAACCGCTCGCGCACCTCGTCCGCGACCGCGGGGTGCACCAGGCGCACACCAAGGGTCCCGGCGCCGTCGGCCGGTTCGACGAACGGCGCGAGCAGGGCGCGGCCGCCCGCCAGCAGCGGGCCGACGTCCCGGCCTGCCACGGCGGAGGCGAGCGGCGCCCAGAGCGCCGACGGCAGTGCCGCGCCGGTGCCGGTCAGCGCCAGCGGCGCCAGCAGCCGGCGCAGCACCAGCTCCTGGCTGCCGCACCGCTCGGCGTGCAGGTCCAGGGCGTCGCCGACGTCGGTGGGGAAGGCCGCCGGGCCGCCCTCGGGCGCGGACCGCAGCGACCACGCGGCGAGCCGCACGACGAGCGGGCCGGCCGCCTGCGCGGCCAGCCGGGCGGCGTCTTCGGGCCGGTCGAGGAGGTGCTCGGCCTGCATCAGGAGCGCCTGCCGGTCGGTCCACGGCTCCTCGTCCAGGTCGAGGACCCGGAGCCGGTCGGCGGGCAGGTGTTCGGCGAGCCACCTGGCCTGCTCGCGCGGCACGTCGGCCAGCAGCCGCACGGCCGGGCACTCCGCGAGCGGCACCAGGACGTCCGCGGCCACGTCGGTGGCACCGGCCGGGCCCGGCAGCACACCGGCCCGGTCGACGTCCGGGACGACGACGGGCACCAGCGGCGCCCCCTCGCCGGGCAGCTCGCGGAGCAGCCGACGGACGTCCGCGCTGCGCTCCACCTCCATGCCGAACTCGTCCGCGACCGACCACAGCAGCTGCGCGGCGGTCAGCCCGGTCGCGGGGAAGACCAGCGGGGCCGGGAGGCCGGTCGGCGGCACGGTGGCCGGGTCGAGCGTGTCGACGTCGATCCGGGCCCGCTGCTCGGGATCGCAGAGCATCAGGAAGCCGGTCACCAGCCGGGAGCGGCCGCTGCCCGGCGCACCGGTCACGAGCAGCACCTTCGGCGCCGACGGCAGGCCGGCGTGCCAGGCGGCGAGCTCGCGCAGGGCGGCGGCCCGGCCCCCGGTGTAGGGGTGGGGCCGGTGGTCGGCCTGATCGGTCACGGTCGGGCTCCAGGGTCGTGGGACACGTGCGGGTGCGGACGTCGGTGCCGGTTCCGGTGCCGGGACTCTTCCGGTGCCGGGACCGTTCCGGCGACGGCCGGTGCCGGTCGGGTGACGGCGGGTCGGGTGACGGCGGGGCGGGTCGGGTGACGCCGGGGCGCCCTCCGGCGCTACACGAAGTCCTCGCGGTCCTGGAAGATCTCCTGCCAGAACAGCGAGGACGCCGTCACCGGGTCGAGCTCCTGCGCCCAGTCGCGCAGCAGCCGACCGGCGTCGGCGAGTTCCTCCGGGCCCGTCCCGTAGTAGTAGGTCGTGTAGAGGCGCAGCAGCGCGGCGAAGCGCTCCGCCGAGGAGGCGACCACGCCGTAGTCGTAGTCGCCCTCCCAGCGCTCCGGGTCGTAGAGGGTGACCCGGCCGGTGGAGCCGTCGACGGCGAACATGCTCAGTCCGTCCCGCGCGAGGACGTACGAGTGGGTGCCGTGCTCCCGCGCCTCGGGGTCGTCGGACGCGTAGAGCTCGGCGTTGCGGAGCTCGGCCGCGCCCTCGGTGCGCAGGTGCTCGGAGCCGAGCTGCAGCAGTGCGCTGTGGAACGCCGGGAAGCCGGGGCCGGTCAGGAAGTCGCGGGTGGGCGCGTGTTCGAGTCCGGCGGGCAGCGTCTCCGGGGCGGGCTTCCACAGGTGCTGCTCGCCGAAGCAGGCGGCGAGCCAGGTGTGGTCCGGTGCGGCGGCCGCGGCAGGGAGCGCCGCGGGGGCGAGCGCGGTCGTGAGGGTGTCCTCGGCCGGCATCGGCCATGCTGCGGGGCCGGCGGGGGCCGGGTCCTCCGCGGTCTCGACGGCGTAGCAGCCCCAGCCGCCGCCCAGCACGGCCAGCCGGTCGAGCCGGACGGCGTGCGTCACCTGCTCGTGGCAGGCCGGCAGGCCGGCGGCGCCGGCGCCCTGCCAGCCCTCCGGCGTGTTGCGGGCGGGGCTGCCGGCCTCGGGCAGGTCGGCGGCCACCACGGGCACGTACGGGCGGGGGTACTCGTCGTGCGCGTACGGGCGGTACAGCTTCGGGCCCGCGACGACCCGGCCGGTCCCGGGTGCGAGCGCGTACTCCTCGTACCCCTCCTCGTCGTCCGGTTCCTCGCGCTCCAGCCGGGCGAGCACGAAGGCCTCGTGGACGGCGAGCAGCGGTTCGCCGTCCCGCTCGACGGCCCGCAGCCCGACGACCTGCCCGCCCGGGGCGGGGCGGCCGGCCCGGGCCCCCGGCGGCACCCACCGCGACCAGACGGTGCGCCAGGGCAGCCGGGGCGCGGCCGCGAGGAGGGCAGCGGCGTCGGCGTCCCGGCCGTGGCTGACGAGCAGCAGGTGCAGCCAGGCCAGCCACTCCGGGTGCTGCCCGGGGCCGGGCCTGACGCCCAGCCGGTCGAGGTGGTGGATGTCCTCGGCGAGCGTGCCGCGGGGCACCCCGTCCGGCCAGACGGCGGCCATCCCGGCGAGCAGGCCGGCCCGGCCGACCTCGGCGAGGAAGACCGGGTCCTCGATGAGCACGGGCAGGTCGGCGGGGTCGAACGGCCGGTCGGGGTGGGTCGGCTCGGGTCCGGTGGTCATGCGATCTCTCCGTCAGGGCGTCGGGCCGGCGTCGCGCGGCGGCGTCGTGGTGTGCGGCCCCACGGTGTGCGGCGCAGTCCCGATTGTCACTCGGCGGCCGCCTGGTACTGGTTCCTCGGGCGGTCAGGATCGAGCTCGCCGGAGGTCGCCAGGTCGTACCAGAGGTCGCCGAGACCGTTCAGGTGGTCCTGCATGTCCTGCTTCATGCCCTGGGCGGCGGCCGCCCGGTTCTCCGGGGTGTCGAAGCCCTCGGCCATCTGCCCCTTGCGGTAGCCGACGCCGTAGCCGACGTCGGTGTCGGGCATGGAGCTGGTGAGGTAGGCCGAGCAGTGCCCGTGGCCCTGCCCGCCGCCGCAGGGCTCGCGCTCCGTCCAGAGGTGGCTGATGGTGTAGTCGTCGGTGTCGGCGTTGGCGTTGACGCGGTCGATCCAGTTGCCGAGGTGCGGCTCGGAGTGCTCCGACTGCCAGCCGAAGCCGTTCACGGGGATCGAACTGTCGACGACGTAGCGGACGTTGCCGTCGGAGTCGACGGTCTCGATGACGGCGAAGTTCTTGCCCGAGAAGTCGGGACGGTGCTCGCCGTCCACGAACGCCTTCGTCTCCTTGCGCAGCAGCCGCTCCGCCTGCTTCTCCGCCATCCCGTTGTGCTCTTCCTGGTAGCGCGCCGTCAGGTGCTCGCGGACCAGGCGGGCCGGGTCCGGCTCCCGGATCTTCTCGCCCTCCTTCAGCTCCGAAGGGTCCTTGTGGGCGTTGCCCCGGTCGCCGCCCCAGAAGTCGTGGCGTTCGTGGAGGTTGACGCCGCGGGAACCCTCGGTGTGCTCCTCGGCGGTGTCGCCGTCCTGGCTGCCGGCGTCGTCACCGTCGTGGCCGGCGTCGTCGGCATCGGGCATGTCGGTGTCGGAGTCGTGGCCGTCCTGGCCGGCGCCGTTCTGGCTGTCGGCATCCTGGTCGTCGTCGTGCGAAGGGTCGGCGTAGGCGTCGGGCAGGTGCTCGGGGCTCGCGCCGACCGCGTAGTCGGAGTGCACGGCGAGGCTGAGGCGGCCGAGGGACGCCAGGACGGCACCCTTCTCGTCGCGGTTGAGGTCCGCGAAGCCCGGCAGCCTCTGCTCCAGTTCGTTCCTGTCGAAGCCGACCTGGAACGGCTCGTCGCCGGTCCGGTTCTCCTGGATCCGGTCGGCGGTGTCCTGCAGGAAGTCGCCGAGCGACTTGTCGTCGGCCCTCTCCCGCAGGAAGTCGTGCGCCACGTCGAGGTCGGACTGCTTGACGGTCGCGTTCGGCCGGTCCCGCAGCCCCTGCTGCTCGCCGTCGCCGAGCATGTTGCGGTGGGTGTGGTCGGAATCCTGGTCCTGGTCGTACGGCGTGGACCCGAGCCTGTCGTCCGGGTCACCGTCCTGCGACCCGTCGTCGTCGTTGTCGCTGTCGTCGAGTTCGGTGAGCTCGCTCTCGGTGTCGCTGATCTCGGTGAGGTCGCTGCTCGCGTCGCTCGCGTCGTCGTGCTGCGTCGCGGGGGGCTCGGTCTGCGTGCCGTCGTTCGTGCCGTCGGTGCTGCTGACGTCCATGGCGTCGTCGTTCGGCTTCTGCCGCTTGGGCGGTCGCTCCTCGGACGGTCCCGCCTGGGGCTCGCCGGCGTCGTCGGCCTCCGCGTCCGCGTCGTCGGCGGTGCGCTTGCCCGCCGGGTCCTCGGGGCGACGGTCGGAACCGCCCGGGGTCTCCGCGGTGCGGTCGGCGCCGTCGGCACCGTCGCGGTGGGGAGTGCCGTCGCCGTCCGGGGTCAGCGGCCTGCGGTCGGAGTCCAGCGGGATCGCCCAGACGCCGTGGTCGCCGTCGTGCAGCGGCTTGTCGCTGCGGGCGCCGGTCTGGTTGTCGAGGTAGGTGATCTTGCCGTTGTGGTTGACGACGTTCCAGGCGTGGGCGCGGCCGTGGGCGTCCTGGGTGACGATGACGGCCTGCGACCCGTGGCCGGACTGCCGGAGCTGGTCCTCCAGCCGGTGGAACGCCTGGTCGCCGTTGCCCAGGTCGCGGAAGGGCGCGCCGAGCTGGCGCTCGGCCCGGTCGCGTCCGCCGCGCTCGCCGTCACCGGTGCCGTCGTCGCTGCGCGGCGCGGCGGCGGTCGGGTTGCCGCTGTACGTGTCGGCGCTGGACAGCGCCACGTCGAGGCAGTTGTTGTCGCGGCCGGGCTCCCGGTGGCCGTCGCCGTTCACCGCGCCGGGCCAGTCGCCGTGCGGGTCGGGGTGGCGCTGCGGGGTGCCGTCCGGGTTCTTCGGGATCCGGCTCTCCAGCTCCTGCTGGTGCCGCGGGTCGACCGGGGCCAGCCCGCCCGGTGTGTCGTGCGGACGGCTCGCCGACAGCGGCCGCTCGTGCGCGGGCGTGTCGTCGGCGCCCGGACGGTCGTCCGCGGTGGGGCGGTCGTCCGTGGCGGGGCTGGAGTCGTCGGTGGGGCGGTCGTCCGCGGTGGGGTCGGCGTGCTCGTCGGCCCGGGCGTCGTCCGCGGCAGGGCGGTCGTCCGTGGCGGGGCGGTCAGGCCGGGGGCCGGCCTCCGGGCTCGGGGTCGCGGCGGGCCGGTCCGTGGACGGCCGGTCCGTGGACGGACGGTCGGTGGACGGACGGGTGTCCGAGGTACGGGTGTCCGAGGTACGCGGATCCGGCCGGTCGGTGCCGCGGGCGGGCCGGTCGCCGAAGCCGGGGCGGTCGGGGGCGTCCCGGTGAGGGCCCTGGCCCGGCACGGTCGGACGGTCCGTCGCGGGCCGGTCGGAGGGTGCGCCGCCGGGCACCGGCCCGCCGCCGGGCCGCGTCGTGGTGGGGCTGCCGCCCGGGGCGGCGGAGGTGGGAATGCCTCCCGCGGGCACCGGGCCGGTCGTGGCGGGCGGGGTGTTCTGCTGTCCGGCGGGCCCCGTCGTGCCGTCGGGTGCCGGGGTCGGGGCGGAATGCACCGGCGGCGCCTCCGCGACGCCCGTCGAGGCGGTCTGGACCGAGCCCGCACGGTGCGATCCGTCCGGGGAGCCCGGGCGCGAGCCGTCGGAGGCCGGCATGTGCGGCACCGATCCCGAGGGCACGGTGCGCGGATCCGTACCGCCGTGCTGTGCGGGGGCGGGATCGGCGGTCGGACCGGGCGTCGCGGACCGCTCCTGGTGCGGGGCGGCGTCGGGCCGGGGTGCGGACTCGTGCCGCTGCGCGGGCCCGTCCGCGTCCGTCCGGGGCGGGGCGCCTCCGTCCGCCGTGTGGTGGGCGGGGCCGGGCGACTGCTCGGTGCCCCGGACCGGCCCGTACGACGGTGTGCCGCGGTCACCGTGGTGGCTCGGCCCTGCCGACCCGCCGTCGCCCGACCGTGCCGGGCCCGACGTGGAGCCGCTGTGGTCTCCCCCGCCGCCGTCACCGCCGTGGGCGGACGCGACATGCGCGGGAGCCGTGTGCGCGGGAGCCGTGTGCGCCGGACCGGAGGACGCGTCGTCGCCCCCGCGCACGGGACCGTACGACGGGGCCGTACGGCTGTCGCCGTGGCCCGCGTGGTCGGCGTGCGCCGGTGCGGGCGAGGAATCGGCCGTCGTACGGCCGTCCGTACCCGTCGGGCGCGGACCGGCGTCGGCGGACGTGTGGGTCGGCGCCGGCGACGAATCCGGTGCCGTGTGAGCCGGACGCGCGTCGGCGGACGTGTGGGTCGGCGCCGGCGACGAATCCGGTGCCGTGTGAGCCGGACGCGCGTCGGCGGACGTGTGGGTCGGCGGCGCTGCGGCGGTGTCCGACCGCGGCGGTGCGTCACCCTGCCGGGCGCCCGCGCCGTCCCCGGTCGACTGCGGACCGCCGTCGGACGGCCGTGCACCGCCGTCGGACACCGGGTCCGGGCGGGCATCGGTATCGGTGTGGGCCGAGGTGTCCGCGGCAGGCGCCGGACGGCTGTCAGGGCCGGTGCCGGTGTCGGCGGAAGGCGTGTGGGAGGCGGGCGCCACACCGTCGCCACCGCTCGGCGCGGGGCCGGACGGAGCCGGGGCGGAGTCCGTCGTCAGGCGCGTGCCGAACGGGTCCAGGGGCGCCGCGCCACGGTTGTCCGAGGCGTGCTGGGCAGCGGGCCGGCTGTCGCCGCGGTCGCCGCCCGTACCGGAGCCACCCGAACCGGTGTCCGCGGACGGACCGCCCTGACCCGCGCCCGAGTCGGAACCCGAACCGCCGTCGCCCGCGGAGGCGGGACGCGGCACCGAGGCCGACGGCGTCGGTGAGTTCGAGGAGCCGCTCGCCCCCGAGCTGTTGGGTGCTGACCCGTGGGGAGTGGAGCCGTTGGGCGTCGAGCCGTTGGAGGAGGACCCCGAGCTGTCGCCGCTGCCTCCGTGGCCGGAGCTTCCCGACGTGCCGGAGTCGCCCGAACCGCCCGTGCTCCCCGAACCGCCCGTGCTCCCCGAACCGCCCGTGCTCCCCGAACCGCCCGTGCTCCCCGAGGCGGACGGATTCCCCGAGCCGCCTGAGCCGCCGGTACTCCCCGAACCGCCCGAACCGCCGGAGTCGCGCGTGGTCCCGGAGTCGCCGGAGTCGCCCGAGCCGCCGGAATCCCCGGTGCTGCCGTTGGAGTCGCCGTGACCGGCCGCGTTGTCGATGTGGTGCCGCGCCGCGCCGCCGGCGCGGGAGCCGAGGCCGTCACGGAGCGACTCGGTGAAGGTCTGGTCCCAGTTCTTCGCGGACTCCTTCCCCTCCTCCCAGCCCGTCTTGACGGTGCGGCCGAGGTCGTAGCCGTCCTGCGCGCCGAAGCCCTGGTTGACGGTCTGCGCGATGAGGTCCGAGATCATCGCCTGCACCGCGGAGACGATCGGATCCTTCAGCGTCTCCATGATCGCCTCGATCAGGGCGTCCCGGAGCTCCTTCAGCAGCCGGCGCACGATCATCTTCGTCGCCTGCGTCGCGCCCAGCGCGCCGACCTCGGACAGGCCGAAGGTGAACGGCGCGGCGGCCTGCGCCGCGATGAGTTCCGCGGCCAGGATCACGAGCTGCGTGATCACCGCGATCTTGCACACCACCACGATCACCGCAGCGGCCTCGAACGCCGCCGCGATCAGCCGCGCCGCGGTGGCCGCATCCGCGAGGTAACCGTCCCCGCCCGTCGTGAACTTGTCGAACGCCGTCCCGAACGCCTCGATCGAGTCACCGGAGTTCGCCGACCGCACACTGTTCGCCGCACTCAGCGCACGGTAGTTGAGATCGTCGACCTGATCCGCGAAGTCACGCCACACCTGGGCGCACTCACGCAGCTTGTCCTCGTCCGCCTTCGGCCAGTCGAAGCCGAGCATCTCCAGGACCCACTCGACGCCGTCCGGCAGCATCAACGACACGGTTCAACTCCCCCTGAAGGCGTCCCCCTGCGGCGGACGTGCCTGGTGAACGGAAGCGGCCTGCGGCCGCCCGTCGGTGCGGACCCGGCGCCGAGGTCAGACGATCTGCGGGCGGTTCATGGACTGAATCTCGTTGCCCAGGGCGTCCGTACGCCCGCCGATGGCGCCCATCGCCCCGCTGGTCGACGCCTCGTTGGCCTCGTGGTTGTTCGCCATCGCCTGGAGCTTCTGGCCGATCTCGCCGATCCGCTGCGCGAGGGAGTCCATCGACTCCTGCATGCCGTCGCGCAGGCCTTCGTACACGATGCCGAACTTCTCACCCAGGCTGTCGTCGCCCCACGGCGGCTCGCCGCCCTCCAGCGCCGCCAGGCGGGACTTCATCTGGTCCGCCGCCTGCTGGAAGTCCTGACCGACGGACTCCAGCGCCCGGCCCTGGGCCCGCAGGTTGCCCTCGTCGACGATGATCTGCTCGCCCATTGCCCCGCCCCCGTCCACCAGTGCCGCCGGGCACTGCCCCATGACGCCATCTCAATCATCAGATCTTACGCACACGAGGGCACCCCCGGTTCCATGCCCGGGGAGTACGCGGATCCTTCACGGGTCACCCCGACCGACGGCACCGATCTTCACCGTCGCTCCCGCTCCGGCGTCCGCGACGGCGGTGGAGCGCCGACGAACGGCCGTTCCGGGGACGGCGACCCCGGCGGCCCCGGAGCCGGCGCCATCACCGCCACCGCCGTCCGGCCCCGGCGGTGTGACCGAGGATCGCGGGCACGATCGTCGCCCAGTCGGCCCGCTCGACCCCGTGGCCGGCGTCCTCCAGGGTCAGCAGCTCACCGTCCGGCAACTGCTCCGCGAGCGCCTCACCGTGGCCGAGCGGGAACAGCGGATCGGCGGTCCCGTGGATCACCAGCGCGGGCACGGCGATCGAGGACAGCGGTGCGTGCACACGCTCGCCGCCCGGAAGCACGTCGTGGTTGCGGGCCGCGGTGAAGTCCCGCGCGCGCTCGACGTCGCGTCGGGCGAGGCCGCGGACGGCGGCCTCGTCGAACGGCCGCCGGCCTCCGGCGAGCACGCGCGCGTAGGCGACCTGGTGGTCGACCACGGAGTCGGCGTCCGGCCCGGCGGCGTGCGCGGCCGAGACGAACCGGACGAACTCCTCGGTCGGAGGCGGGAGTTCGCGGTCGCCGGGCACGGCGGAGGTGGTGCTGATCAGCACGAGCGAGCGGACGCGCCGGGCGTGATCGAGCGCGAACACTTGCGCGAACGCCCCTCCGGCGGAGACACCCACCACGTGCGCGGCCGACACCCCGTGGGCGTCGAGCACCCGGCCGAGGTCGTCGACCAGGTCCGCGCCGGTGTACCCGGGACGGCCCGGCCCGTAGGTGACCGAGCGGCCGGTGTCCCGGTGGTCGTAGCGGATCACGAAGCGCCCGCCCCCGGCGAGCATCCGGCAGAAGCCCTCCTCCCACCAGAGCATCGAGACCCCGGCGCCCATCACGAGCAGGACCGCCGGATCCGGCGGGTCACCGAACGACTCGGTGCAGAGCTCGACGCCGTCCACCGCCACCATGCGCTCGGCCATTGCCGCGCCTCCTCGCCTCTCCCCGTCCCGTCCCGTCCCGTCCCCATGGTGCCCGGTAGCGGGGCATCGGGCCGCCGGAGGCCCCGCCCGGCCGCACGGCCCTCACGTCGGGTCACTCGATCGGGCTCTCCGATCAGGCTCTCCGATCGGGACTCGAAGGCGGTCGGGGCCGGGCGGTTTCGTTTTCGGCAGGTTCAGGGTGATTCAGGCTTCACTGCATCGCTGTTCAGGTATCGGAACAGACGCCAACGCCCGTTTCATCCAGGGGCGTTCGGCCCGCCTGTCCGGCCCGGTGGCCGCCGCAGGCGATTCGGGACGGGCGCCGGGGCTACAACTCCTGAAGCCCGGGGGCCGATTCGGTCCGCTCCGTTGACAACGTTGCCAGGCTCAACTTTGCTTACCCGCACACGACCCCCGACGGTCCGGTGACAGTCCGTCCGTTCAGCCCTGGAGCCGTAGCGATGTAGCGACGGCGCACCCTTCCCGCCCGGTCCGATCCGCCGCCGACCGGAACGCCCCACGACGCCCGACATCCGTGCGCGTGGCGTCCAGGCACGTCCCGACAACGTTGTCATTCGACCGCCCGGCAGATGCACCACCACCCGTTCATCCTTGGAGGCAGACGATGATCAGCATCATGCGCGGACCGCGCCGGCGGGAACGCGGCGGTGACGGTACGGCACCGGTGGCCGGTCCGCCCGCCGCCCGGGCCCGCCGACCCAGGAGGACGGCCGCGCTGGGCGCCCTGGCGCTCTCCGCGGCCGCCCTCTCCGGCGTGCTGCCGTCGGCCGGTCCGGCGGGCGCCGCCGACACGGCACGGCCCGGCCTGAGCTTCGCCGCCCCGGGCACCCAGGCGAAGCTCGGCACCGCGTACACCAAGGCCCTGGCCAACCTGCTCGACACCAACACGGTCGGCTACGACCCGGCGGTGTACAACTCCTCCGGCCTGATGACCGGTTCGCCACAGACGTTCATCCGTGCGGGCGGCGGCTACGCGCAACCCTGGACCAGGGACGCGGCCGTGAACTCGTGGAACGCGGCCAGCCTGCTGGAGCCCAAGGCCGCCGCGAACACGCTGTGGGCGGCGGTGGTCAGGCAACCGAACGGGCAGCTGATCGTCCAGCAGGACAACCAGCTGTGGGACCAGGTCATCTGGATGACCGGCGCCTGGAACCACTACCTGGTCACCGGCGACCGGACCTTCCTGACCAACGCCTACCAGGTGGCGACGAACACCCTCGACCTGCGCAAGAGCCAGAGCTTCAACGCGTCGTACGGACTCTTCCAGGGGCCGTCCTTCTTCAACGACGGCATCGCGGGCTACCCGGCGCCGCCGGCGGACAGCACCGAGAGCCACGGCGGCTACGTCGGCAGCTACTCGGCGACCAGCACGATGATGACGCTGAGCACCAACGAGCTCTACTACTCCGCCTACCGGAGCGCGGCCCGGATGGCCACCGCACTCGGCAGGTCCGCCGGCGAGGCCGCGGCGCTGAACTCGGCGGCCGACACGCTGAAGAACAAGATCAACCAGTACTTCTGGATCCCGGGCAAGGGCCTGTACGGCTACTTCGTCCACGGCAACGACAGCATGGCCGGTCAGCTGGACCAGACCGAGGAGGGCACCGGCCTGTCGTTCGCCGTCCTGTTCGGCATCGCCAGCAGCAGCCAGGCCCGGTCGATCATGCAGAACACCCACGTCCAGCCGTACGGGATCGCCGACACCTACCCCAACTACGCCCGTTACAGCGACGCCAAGCCCGGCCGCCACAACAACGTCGTCTGGCCGATGGTGCAGGGATACTGGGCCGACGCAGCCGCGCGCACCGGCGACCAGACCCGCTTCGCCAACGAGGTCCAGACGCTGGCCGGACTCGCCGTCGCGAGCAACCAGTTCGCCGAGATCTACAACGCGCAGACCGGCGCGGTGGACGGCGGGTGGCAGACCGGCGGCCACTGGGGCGCCGCCCCGGACCAGACCTGGTCGGCCACCGCCTACCTGCGCATGATCCACAACGGCCTCTTCGGGATGACGTTCACCTCCGACGGCATCACCTTCCAGCCGACCCTGCCCGCGGGATGGGGGGACGCCACCCTGTCCGGCGTCGCCTACCGGGGGGCGAAACTCACGGTCACGCTGCACGGGTCCGGCAACACCGTCACCGCGTTCAAGCTGGACGGCGCGACCACCGCCGGCACCTCGGTACCCGCCTCCCTGACCGGCACGCACACCGTGGACATCACCCTGACCGGCGGCCAGTCCGCCCAGGGCACGGGCACCGTCCTGTCCGCCGTGAACAGCACCAAGTGCGTCGACGTCAACGGCAACTCGTCCGCCGACGGCACCGCCGTGCAGCTCTGGGACTGCAACAACACCACCGCGCAGAACTGGACCAGGCAGCCCGACGGAACGGTCCGGGCCAACGGGTCGTGCCTCGACGTCAACGGCGCCGGCACCGCCGACGGCACCCTCGTACAGCTGTGGACCTGCAACGGGGGCGGCAACCAGCAGTGGACCGTCGTCAACGGCACCCTCGTCAACCCGGCCTCCGGCAAGTGCCTCGACGACCCCGGCTACACCACCGCGAACGGCACCCGGCTCGACCTGTGGACCTGCAACAACGGCGCCAACCAGCACTGGGCGATCCCCTGACCCGCCGACGGCCGACCGGCCGTTGAAGGACCGCTGAAGGACCACTGAAGATCCCGGTGCGATCCGGACTGCCGCCGGAAGTGGAAGGTCGGCACCGACGGAACCCTCACCGGCGTGCGGGGACAAGCACGGATCGGACCCGGACGACCACGGAGAAGCACGGGAGAGACGCATGCCGCACATGAAGAGGACAGCCGCGGTTTCCCTGTCGGCACTGGTGGCGGCGCTGGGCGGAGCCTGGGGCACCGCCGCCCCCGCGCACGCCGCCGCCCCTGCGCAGGTGCAGGCCGCCGCCCCTGCGCAGGTGCACGCCGCAGCCTTGGCGGCGACCACGGCGCTGCGCCTGGAGCCCCTGGGCGACTCGCTCACCTACGGCTCCCACAGCAGCGCCGGAAACGGCTACCGCCAACCCCTGTGGAACGCGCTGACGGCGGCCGGGTACCGGCTGGACTTCGTCGGCTCGGTCCGGGAGGGCACGATGGCCGACGCGGACAACACGGGCCTGCCGGGCTGGCGGATCGACGCGATCGCCAGTATCACGGACGGATCGCTGGCCACGTACAAGCCCAACGTCGTGACCCTCATGGCGGGCACCAACGACCTGGTGCAGAAGCACGACGTGTCCACCGCGCCCGACCGGCTGAGCGCGCTGGTCGACCGGATCCTGGCCGACGACCCCGGGGTGACCGTGCTGGTCGCCAACCTGATCGCCTCCACCAACCCCGACGTGGCGGCCGCCGAACCAGCCTACAACGCGGCGATCCCGCCGATGGTCAGGACCAGGCAGAGCGCGGGCAAGCACGTGCAGTTCGTCGACATGGGCGCGGTGACCACGGCCGACCTGGTCGACCCCGAGCACCCGGGGGACGCCGGCTACCGGAAGATGGCCGACGCCTGGAGCCGGGGGATCCAGGCGGCCGCCGCCGCCGGCTGGCTCAACCCGCCCGCCGCGCTGGGTGCGCCGAGCGCCGGTGCGGTCGGCGGGGTCTTCTCCGGCATCCGGGACAAGTGCCTGGACGTCGACACGGGGAGCAGCGCGGACGGCACGCCCGTGCAGCTGTGGAGCTGCAACCGCAGCCCGGCGCAGCAGTGGTCCGCGTACTCCGACAACACGCTGCGGGCACTGGGCAAGTGCCTGGACGCGACCGCCGGCGGCACGGCCGACGGGACGAGGACGCAGCTGTACACGTGCAACGGCTCGGCGGCCCAGGTGTGGCAGCCGTACAACGGCGGCTACCTCAACCCGGTCTCCGGCAGGTGCCTGGACGACCCGGGTGGTTCCGCCACCGACGGCACCCGGCTCGCCCTGTGGGGTTGCAACACCACGGCGGCCCAGCAGTGGGGGGCACCGGGGGTGGGGCCCGTCACCTCGGGCGTCGCGGGCAAGTGCCTCGACGACGCCGCGGGCTCGAACGTCAACGGCACCAAGGCCGAGGTGTGGGACTGCAACGGCTCGGCGGCCCAGCAGTGGGTCGCGCGGGGCGGCACGCTGGGCGCAGGCGGTCTGTGCCTGGACGTCAGGGGCGGCGCCACCGCCAACGGCACGCTCGTACAGCTCTGGGACTGCAACGGCGGCAGCGGCCAGAGCTGGAAGGCGGGCGCGAACTCGGCCCTGGTGAACACGGCCTCCGGCCGGTGCCTCGACATCCCGAACAGCGCCACCTCCAACGGCACCCAGCTCGTCATCTGGGACTGCAACGGCGGCGTCAACCAGACGTGGGCACCGCCCGCGAACGCGTAGCGGCCCGCCGTGCGCGCACCCGGCCCACGCCGCCGGGCGGGGCCGGCACACCCGCGACGCCGTGCGCGCACCGGCGCACGGAGTGATCCGATCAACCACCCTTGAGAGGACGAACGATGAAGAAACCGGTGGCGGTACTCACGACGGCTCTGCTGGCCGCAGGCGGTCTGGTCGGTGCGACGGCGGCTCCGGCCGCGGCCGACAGCAACACCCATGTGCGGCTCATGCCGCTGGGCGCCTCGATCACCGAGGGCGCCCTGAGCTCGACCGGCAACGGCTACCGGGGTCCGCTCTTCAACGAGCTGGCGGCCGAGGGCTACACGCCGGACTTCGTCGGCAACCTGCGCAACGGCACCACGTCCGACCCGGACCACGAGGGGCACTCCGGCTGGCGGATCGACCAGATCGCCGGCATCGCGGACGCCACGCTCGCCCGGTGGAAGCCCAACGTCGTCACGCTGCAGATCGGCACCAACGACCTGTCCCAGGGTTACCAGGTGGCGACGATCTCGGACCGGCTGCACTCCCTGATCGACCGGATCCTCGCCGACGTTCCCGGCGTGACCGTGCTGGTCAGCCCGCTGCTGGTGACCACCAGCCCCACCATCCAGGCGACCAGGGCCGAGTACGACCGGCAGGTCCCGCTGATCGTCAGGGCCGAGCAGGCCGCGGGCAGGCACGTCGGGTTCGTCGACACCGGCTCGGTGCGGGCCTCCGACCTGGCCGACGACCGCCACCCCAACGACGCCGGGTACCAGAAGGTCGCCGACGCGTTCAACGCCGCCCTCCGGACCGCGGACCAGGCCGGCTGGATCAAGGCCCCCGCCCCCAACGGCGGCCCGGTCAGGTCCGGGGTCGGCACCGCCGGCAAGTGCCTGGACGTCAAGGGCGGCAGCGCCGCCAACGGCACGCCGGTGGAGATCTGGACGTGCAACGCCACCGACGCCCAGTGGTGGACGCTGCGCGCGGACGGAACGCTGCGGGCCGTGGGCAAGTGCCTCGACGCCACCGGCTACGGCACCGCCAACGGCACGCCCGTGGAGATCTGGGACTGCAACGGCGGCGCCAACCAGGTCTGGCAGCCGTACAACGGCGGTTACCGCAACCCGCTGTCCGGCCGCTGCCTGGACGACCCCGGTTTCGCCACCGCCGACGGCACCCGGCTCGACCTCTGGGACTGCAACGGCGGCGCCAACCAGAAGTGGACGACGCTGCCGGTCGTCCAGTAGCGGGATCGGCAGCACCGGGCCTGCGTCGCGGTCTCCGGTTCGACGGCGGTCGCCGCCGGCCGGGGCGCAGGCCCGTACCGCTCCTCCCCCGTCGTCGGCGACGGATCGTTCGGACAGCTCGTTCGGACAGCCGGCGGTCGGGCGTGACCGGAGCCGGTCCTGGGCAAGGCCGCACCCGTCCGGGCAGCGGGGACGCCTCGGGCCCCGCGAGGTCCCCCGGCGTGTTTCTAGGGGCCGTCCTCGGGCGGGGGCCGGCGGGCGGTGGGCCTGGCCCGTACGTGCATGCGCTCGCCCTGCGGCCCGTAGAGGGTGAGGAGCTCGACGGGCCGGTCGCCCGCGTTGGCGATGCCGTGGGGCGTGCGGGTGTCGAACTCCGCGGCCTCGCCGGCCGTGAGCACGAGGTCCTGGTCGCCCAGGGCCAGCCGCAGGTGTCCGGAGAGCACGTAGAGCCATTCGTAGCCCTCGTGCACGCGCTGCTCGGGCGGGGAGGCGTCGGCCGGACGGCGCACCGGGAGGATCTGCTTGTATGCCTGGAGGCCGCCGAGGTGGCGGGTCAGCGGGACGAAGGTCTGGCCGTGGCGGGTGAAGGGCTCGGGGTGGATGCGCGGGTCGCCGGTGGCGGGTGCGCCGACGAGTTCGTCGAGCTGCACGCCGAAGGCCCTGGCGAGCGGCAGGAGGAGTTCCAGCGTCGGTTTGCGCCCGCCCGACTCCAGCCGCGACAGGGTGCTGACGGAGATCCCGGTCGTCCCGGCGAGCTGGGCGAGCGTGGTGCCGCGGGCGCGGCGCAGGGCGCGCAGGCGCGGCCCGATCGCGGTCAGGACGGGGGTGATGTCGTCGGCCATCCTCCCATTTGCCGATTCGGCAACGCTGTTTGTCAATCCCGTCGGCCGGGCGCAGAGTCGGTCCGTAAGGGCACGGCGGACGGACGGGCGGAGGACCGATGCAGGGCGGAACGGGAGACGGACCCCACTACGACGTGGTGGTGGTCGGCGGCGGCAGCGCAGGTCTGAGCGGCGCGTCGACGCTCGGACGGGCGCGGCGCTCGGTGCTGGTGGTCGACTCCGGGGAGCCCCGGAACGCCCCGGCGACGGGGGTGCACACCTACCTCGGCCTGGAGGGGGTGGCGCCCGCCGACCTGCTGGCGGCCGGCCGCGACGAGGTGCGCAGGTACGGCGGTGCCGTCCGGCACGGCACCGTGGTGACCGCCGAGCGGCACGAGCACGGGGGCTTCCGGGTGGTGCTGGCGGACGGCGGGGTGGTGCACGGCGACCGGCTCCTGGTCACCACCGGCCTGACCGACGTGCTGCCGCCGGTGCCCGGCCTCAGGGAGCTGTGGGGCCGCGACGTGCTGCACTGCCCGTACTGCCACGGCTGGGAGGTCCGTGACCAGCCGATCGGCGTGCTGTCGACCGGCCCGCTGGCCGTGCACCAGGCCCTCCTGTGGCGGCAGTGGAGCGCGGACGTGACGCTCTTCCGCCACACCGGACCAGCGCCCTCCGACGAGGAGGAGGAACAGTTGGCGGCCCGCGGCATCACGGTCGTGGAGGGCGAGGTGGCCGCCCTGGGGACGACCGGCGGGCGGCTGTCCGCCGTACGCCTGGCGGACGGCTCCGACGTGCCCTGCCGGGCCCTGGCCGTCGCCGCCCGCCTGGACGCCCGGGCGGGGTTCCTCGCCGGACTCGGGCTCGTGCCGGTCGGTCAGGAGATGGCCGGGCACGAGATCGGCGGCCGCATCCCGTCCGACCCGACCGGCGCCACGTCCGTCCCCGGGGTGTGGGTGGCGGGCAACGTCACCACCCTGACCGACCAGGTGATCGCCGCGGCGGCCGCAGGGGTGCGGGCGGGCGCCGCCGTCAACGCCGACCTCGTCGCCGAGGAGACCCGCCGGGCGGTCGCCGCCCGGCGGGAGGCCGTGTCGGTCTTCTCCGCCCCGTCGGAGCGCGAGGTCTGCGACCGCGTGCTCGGCGACCGCCGGCACGGGGTCTGACCCCCTCCCTCCCCCGGGCCCCACGTACACGTCCACGAGAAGTACACGAGAAGGAGAGCAGCACGTGACGACCGACGACACCCGGACGGCCTCGGCCCAGGAGTTCTGGGACACCCGCTACGCGACGGCGCACCGCATCTGGAGCGGCAACCCCAATGCCGCCCTGGTGCGCGAGACCACCGGCCTCACCCCCGGCCGGGCGCTCGACCTGGGCTGCGGCGAGGGCGCCGACGCGGTGTGGCTCGCCCGGCAGGGCTGGCGGGTCACCGCGGTCGACGTCTCCGCCGTGGCCCTCGACCGTGCCGCAGGGCACGCGGCCGACGCGGGTGTCGGCGATCTCGTCGACTGGCAGCGGCACGACCTGTCGGTGTCGTTCCCGGCGGGCTCCTTCGACCTGGTCTCCGCCCAGTTCCTGCACTCGCCGGCCGACCTGCCGCGGGAGCAGGTGCTGCGGGCCGCGGCGGAGGCCGTCGCGCCGGGCGGCGTCCTGCTGGTCGTCGGCCATGCCGGGCCGCCGTCCTGGGATCCCGAGCACCACCACGCCCTCGGCCTCCCGACGACCGACGAGGTGCTGGCGTCCCTCGAACTCCCCTCCGGGCACTGGGAGGTGCTGGTCAGCACCGAGTACGAGCAGCAGCTGACCGGCCCCGACGGCCGGCCCGGCACCCGGCGCGACAACACGCTCGTGCTCCGCCGCCTGCCAGCCTGAGCACCGGGCGCGCCGGGCCGGTCGGCGGCTCGGCGCGGCCGAACGTGTGGTGCGCACCGCGCCCCCGTGACCGGGCCGCCGCACCGGCGTTGTGCGCTCGGGACCTCACCACCCGCCGCACGGAGGCATCATGCGTACGACCGTCCGACTCGCCCTCGCCCTCACCGCCGCCGCGGTGCTCGCCGCCACCGCACCCGCCGGTGCTGCCGCGGCCGCACCCACCGCGGCCGAGCTCGCGCAGCAGCCGCACAGCATCCCCGTGCTGGCGGTCACCGACCTGGGCGCGCTGACCACGCTCGGCAAGCTGGGCTACGACTTCTCCGGGCTCCTCGGGCAGTCCTGAACCCCGCCGGGCAGGCCCGCCGGTTCGTGGTCGGCCGGTCCTCCGACCAGGCACGATGCCGCCACCCCGCCCGGCGCCGGGCGGGTCGGCCGTGAGAGCGTGAGGCCATGAGCGAGACGATCACGGTCACCACCTGGCACCTGGAGCAGACCTCCCCCGCGGACCTTCGGCCCACCCCGGCCCCGGCCGGCGCACCGCTGCAGGTCGTCAGGTCGGAGCGGACCGGCCCCGAGTTCGCCCGGTTCCTGTACACCGCCGTCGGCGGGCCCTGGACGTGGACCGACCGGCTGCCCTGGACGTACCGGCAGTGGCGGGACTGGCTCGACCAGGACGGCCTGGAGACCTGGGTCGCGTGGGTCGCCGGCAGCCCCGCCGGGTACGTCCAGCTGGAGCCGCTCCCGGACGGCGAGGTCGAGATCATCTACTTCGGCCTGCTGCCGGGCTTCATCGGGCAGGGCATCGGCAGCCACCTGCTCAGCCTCGGGACCGCCCGCGCCTGGGACCTCGCCGACCGGCACCCCGCCCGCCCGGCGACCCGCCGCGTGACCGTGCACACCTGCTCGCTCGACGGCCCGGCGGCGCTGCGCACCTACGAGGCGCGCGGCTTCCGGGTGTTCCGCACCGATGACGCCGAGCAGCCGGTGACCGCCGCCCCCGGCCCCTGGCCGGGCGCCGAGGCCTGACCCGGCTTCGTACGGATCCGGCCTCGCACGGATCCGCGGGCGCCCGCCGCCCCCTCACCCGGGGTGGGGCGGGCGGCGGGGCCCGGGCGGCGCAGGCCGCCCTCCCCGGGAACGACAAAAAGCCGGGCCCGGTGCGCTTTCGCGCACCGGGCCCGGCCGACAGTAGCGGGGACAGGATTTGAACCTGCGACCTCTGGGTTATGAGCCCAGCGAGCTACCGAGCTGCTCCACCCCGCGTCGTTGATCAGGACTGTACGGCACTCCCCGGCGAAACACGAAATCCATTGCGTCCCGCGCGTTCCACGAGGGATTCCGCGGGGTCGGCCACGACGACACGGGAGCGGACGGAGGGGGACGGCCAGGAGTGGACTCCCCCGCCGGGGCGGTGCACCGTGGAGGTGTCGGCCCTGTCGTCCCGTCGCACTCCGGGAAGGTGGCGATGATCATGGCTGAACACCCGCACGCCGCGCTCGTCCGCAGAGGATACGAGGCCTTCGTCAGCGGCGACATGGAGGCGATGGTCGGCCTGCTGGCCGCCGACGTCACCCACCACGTGCCGGGGGGCAACCCGCTCTCCGGCGACCACAAGGGGCGGGACGCCGTCCTCGACCTCTACCGGCGTCTCGGCGAGGAGACCGGGGGCACGATGCGCGCCGAGCTGCAGCGCGTCCTCGTGGACGGACGCGGGCACGCGGTGTCCGTCCACCGCTGGACGGCCACGCGCAAGGGGCGCGCACTGGACAGCACGGGGGTGCTGGTCTTCCGGATCCTCGGCGACCGGATCACGGACATCGACGAGTGCGTGGAGGACATGGACGTCGAGGACGCGTTCTGGTCGTGACCGGCCGCCCGCTCCGGGCGCTGCGCGCCGCAGGACCGTGGCGGCGTGGGGCTACGGGGACGGAGCCACCGCCGGGCCGGCCGACCGGGCGCCGTCCGTGCCGCCGTAGCCGTCCGCCGGAGCGTCCGGGGTCGTCCCGGCGAGCCGGAAGAGGTGCTGCTGCTCCTGGTCGGTGAGCCGGAGGGCGCGGGCGATACCGCCCAGGACCTGGGGGGAGGGGTGCCGGCCGCGGGCCTGTTCCAGCCGTGCGTAGTGGTCCACCGAGACGTGGGCGAGGCCGGCGACCTCTTCACGGCGCAGGCCCGGGGTGCGGCGGCGGGCGCCTGAGGGCAGGCCGAGGTCCTCCGGCCGCAGCCGTTCGCGTGTGCCGCGGAGGAAGGCCGCGAGGGCGAGCGTGTCCATCCCCTCACCGTACGGGGGCGCGGGCACCACCTGGAGCGGGGGTGGCGCGCGCGGCCGGCGGAGCGCCGGGCCCGGACGCCGACGGGCATGCATGCACCCGCGAAACCGGGGCATCCGCAGGGCTGTACGCAACCCGTCGAAAGGACGTTCCCATGCTGCCCCTGGTGCTGGTCCTCCTGCTCGCCCTGCTGCTGTTCGGCCTCGGCTTCGCGGTGAAGGTGCTCTGGTGGGTCGCCGTCATCGTCCTGGTCCTGTGGCTGGTCGGCTTCGTCGCCCGCGGCACGAACGCCGGGGGCAGCCGGGGCCGCTGGTACCGCTGGTGAGCCGGCCCCGGCAGGCCGCCCGGGCACGGGCTCGGCACGTGCCGCTCACCGTGCTCCTCGCCCGCCTGCTGGCGGCGCGCACCGCGGTGCTGCTGACACCCGGCACGCGCCGGTAGCACCGGTAGTACAGGCAGGGCCGGAAGTACGGGCCGGGCCGAGCGGGGCGGTACGGGGTTCGTCCCCCGTACCGCCCCGCTCGCCGCGTCCGGACGCCGACCGCCGACCGCTCGCAGCCGGACCGGCAAGGGCCCGTCAGAGGGTGGTGAAGGCCACCTGGTCGACCGTCCAGAAGGCGCTGTTGGTGCCGGTGTAGCGGAAGCGCAGCCTGGCGGTGGAGGCCCCGGCCGGCACGGTGACCGGGATGCTCTCGAAGGCGTTGCGGTCGGCGCGGTACGACGCGATCAGCTGCGGGGTGCCGGAGTCGAAGACGACGTACACGTCGCCGGTCTGCGGGCCGTCGACCCGGTAGTCCGTGGCGAAGGCCAGGGTGGCCCGGGTCGCGCCGGCGACCGGGTAGGCCGGGCTGATCAGGGTGGAGTCGAACTGCCCGGTGCCGTGCGCCTTGTCGTCCCACTCGTCGGAGTCGGCGACGGCGAAGACGTTGCGGGCGCGCACGTTGGTCTCGCGCGCCTGGCCGCGCTGCGCGGCCGTCCAGAACTCGTCGGTGGCGAAGGCCCAGCCGCGCCATTCGGTGACGCCGCCGGTCGGCAGCGCGGAGTTGTCGATGCTCCAGCCGCTCGGCGCGGTGTGCGTCCAGCCCTTGGTGGCGGCGGCGATGCCGGTCTCGTCGACGCGGGTCTGCAGCGAGGGGCGCAGGGCGTCGAAGGCGTCGGGCACGATCTCGTCGATCGGCCTGCCGTCGAGCTTCCAGGCGGGGTCGGCGGTGACGCCCTCGTGCTTCAGCACGGTCGGGGCGATGTCGACCAGCTTGACGTCCTGCCGGACGGAGCCCGCCGCATAGCCGGCGCCGTTCGCGATGACGAAGGTCTGCCGCTCGTAGGCGCTGTTGCCGCCGTGGCCGCCCGCGTCGGTGTGGCCGTGGTCGGTGGTGACGAGGATCAGCCAGTCCTCCGAGCCGTACGTGGGACGGGAGGTGACGGCCTGCACGACCTGGCCGACCAGCGCGTCGACGCTGTGGATCGCGTTGGCGTACTGCGTGCTCGCGCCGCCGTAGCCGTGACCGGCCGCGTCGACCTGGTCGAAGTGCACGAAGGCGGTGTCGGGGTTGCCGTTGCGCAGGTAGTCGGCCGTGTCGGAGGCGGCCTTGGCGTCGTTCTCGGCCTCGGCGATCCGCAGGTCGGGGCTGCCGTGGAACACGGTGTCGGCGATCGGGCTCCACGAGCCGACGACCAGGGTGGAGGCGGCGGGCTGCGCGGTCTCCAGGCGGGTGGCGAAGTCCGGGTGGAGGTCGTAGCGGGCCCCGGCGAAGGTGTTGTCCTTGACGAGGTGCTTGTCGGGCCAGACGCCGGTGGCGATGGTCGACCAGCCGGGGCCGGAGAGGGTGGGCGCCATCGGGTCGGCGTAGAGGCTGCCGGGGGCGGTGAGCCCGGACGCCATCAGGCCCTTGAGGACGGGGGCGTCCGCGGTGAGCAGCTTGTCGTACCGGGTGCCGTCGATGCCGATGACCAGGGTCTTCGCCTGCTTGGTGCCGTTCGGCAGGCCCTTGTACGGGCCGGTCGCGGCATCGGCCCGCAGGGCGCTCAGCGGTAGGAGGACGGCCGCGGCCGCCGTGGCGGCGAGGGCGGTCCGGAGGGACGGGGAGATGCGCACGGGTGCTCCTCGGTGGAGGGGGCGGTGCGGAACGGCACCGGCACCGAGCGTGGGGCCCTCCGGCGAGCCGTACGCCTCGCCGAGGGCACCGCCGCATGAACAGCTCCCGAAGTTCGGTCCATACCCGTTACCGTTCCGTGATATTCATGACGGCCTGTCACCCTGCCCCCGGCGGCGGCCTGTACGGTGGCGCCGTGAGCCACGGCACCCCGCACCCGCCGCCCGCGCCGGTCCGTTCCGGTGTGCCGGAGCACGGACGCGTGCCGAAGTACTACCTGGTCAAGGCCGAACTCGAGGAGTTGCTCACCCGGCTCGGGCCCGGCGGCGCACTGCCCACCGAGGTCGATCTCGCCGCCCGGTACGGCGCCGCGCGGGCCACGGTCCGTCAGGCCCTGCGCGAGCTGCTGCTGGAGGGCCGGCTGCGGCGGCGCGGACGCAGCACCGTGGTGGCCGGGCCGAAGATCGAGCAGCCGCTGTCGCTCGCCAGCTACACCGAGGGCGTCACCCGTCAGGGCCTGCGCCCGCACCGCACCCTCATCGGGCTGGACCGCCTCCCCGCCGACCCGGCGATCGCCGCCTGCCTGGGCGTCGCCGAGGGCGAGCCCGTCTGGCACCTCGAACGCGTGCTGCGGGCCGACGAGGAACGGATCGGCCTGGAGAGCACCTGGGTCGCGGTGGCCCGGGTGCCGCGCCTGGACGAGGACTTCGACCCGGCGGGCTCCTTCTACCGGTACCTCCGCGACCAGGGGGTGGCCCTCGGCGGCGCCGAGGAACGGATCGAGACGGTGCCGGCGTCCCCCCGGGAGGCCCTGCTCGTCGGCACGCCGCCGGCCCTGCCCATGCTGCTGCTGCACCGCCGCAGCCGGGACACCGCCGGACACCCCCTCGAACAGGTGCGGACGCTCTACCGGGGCGACCGCTTCAGCTTCACCCTCGACCTGGCCGCGCCGACGACGGACTGACCGCGCCGCGCTCCCACCCTCCCCCGGGCCGCGCCGTGCTCCCGCCCTCGCCCGGGCCGTGGCGGGCGCGGTCAGCTCCGGGTGCGCGGCAGGTTCTGCTCGGCCCAGATGACCTTGCCCTCGGGGGTGTACCGGGTGCCCCAGCGTTCGGAGAGCTGCGCGACGAGGAAGAGGCCGCGGCCGCCCTCGTCGGTGGCCGAGGCGTTGCGCAGGTGGGGGGAGGTGCTGCCGGAGTCCCCGACCTCGCAGATCAGGGCCCGGTCGTGGAGCAGCCTGATCCTGATCGGTCCGGCGGCGTGCCGGATCGCGTTGGTCACGAGCTCGCTGAGGATGAGTTCGGTGCTGAACACCAGTGCGTCCAGACCCCACGCCTCCAGCTGCCGGGTGGCGGTGGCGCGGGCGGCGGCGACGGCGGCCGGGTCCGTGGGGACGTCCCACTCGGCGATCCGCTCGACCGGCAGGCCGCGGGTGCGGGCGACGAGCAGGGCCACGTCGTCCTCCGGCCGGGAGGGCAGCAGCGCCTCCAGCACCGCCTGGCAGGTCTCCTCGGGCGATCTGCCGGGGTGCGCGAGGGCGGCGCGCAGCAGGTCGAGGCCGATGTCGATGTCGCGCGTGCGGGCCTCGACGAGGCCGTCGGTGAACAGCACGAGCTGACTGCCCTCGGGGAGTTCGAGTTCGGCGGTGGTGAACGGCAGACCGCGCAGGCCGAGCGGCGGCCCGACGGGCGTGTCCGGGATCTCCACCGTGCCGTCGCCGTGCACCAGGACGGCCGGGAGGTGCCCGGCCCGCGCCAGCTGGCAGCGCCGGGTGGCCGGGTCGTAGATCGCGTACAGGCAGGTGGCGCCGATGATCGCGGACTCCGCGCCGTTGGCGGCCTCCTCCTGGTCGATGCGGCTGACGACGTCGTCGAGGTGCGTCAGCAGTTCGTCGGGCGGCAGGTCGAGGGCGGAGAAGTTGTGCACCGCGGTCCGCAGCCGTCCCATCGTGGCGGCGGCGTGCAGGCCGTGGCCGACCACGTCGCCGACCACCAGCGCCACGCGGGCGCCGGAGAGCGGGATGACGTCGAACCAGTCGCCGCCGACCCCGGCGTGGGCGGGCAGGTAGCGGTAGGCGGCGTCGACGGCGCTCTGCTCGGGCAGGCCGCGGGGCAGCAGGCTCTGCTGCAGCGTCACGGCCATGGCGTGGCTGCCGGTGATCGCGGAGGTGATCTGCTCCTGCGTGGTGTACCGCACCTCGAAGAAGCCGTTGTTGCGGCCGAGCCGGAGGACGGCCACCCGGTCGGCCACCGCCTGGACGTCGTCGAGGTTGTGCGTGACGAGGATGACGGCGTGGCCCTGCTCGCGCAGCCGCCGGATCATGTCGAGCGTCTGCGCGCTCTGCTCCAGGCCCAGGGCGGCGGTCGGCTCGTCGAGGATGACGAGCTCCGGGCGGCCGATGAGCGAGCGCGCGATGGCGACGGCCTGCCGCTGGCCGCCGGAGAGCGACGCCACCGGGATGCGCACGCTCGCGAGGCGGACGGAGAGTCCCTCCAGCACGGCCCGTGAGCGGCGTTCCATCTCCACCTCCCGCAGGAGGCCGAAGCGGCGCAGCTCGTGGCCGAGGTAGAGGTTGGCGACCGCGTCGAGGCTCTCGCAGAGCGCGAGGTCCTGGTAGACGGTGGCGATGCCGAGGTCCTGGGCGTCGTGGGGCCGGCGGATGGCCACCGGACGGCCGCGCCAGCGGATCTCGCCCGTGTCGGGCGGGTTGACCCCGGCGATGGTCTTCACCAGGGTCGACTTGCCTGCACCGTTGTCGCCGACGAGGGCGACGATCTCGCCTGCGTGCACGTCCAGGTCGATGCTGCTGAGGGCCTGGACGGTGCCGAACCGCTTGCAGACCCCGCGCAGCGACAGGAGCGGCACGCGGGCCAAGGGAGCACCTCCGGTCGGGCGGCGGGGTCCCGGAGCCGTCGGTTCCGGGCCGTGCGCTGCCAAGTCTGCCCGTCCGGTCCCTCCGGCCGTGTCACCAACGCGCTGCGACAGGGTGACGCCCCCGGGAGCCGGACGGGGTGCGACCGGGCGGGGCCGTGCTGCCGCCGGCGCGGCGGGCCGTCAGCGTCAGGATGCGGACGGCGCCGCTTCCGCGCGGGCGGTCCGGTCGGGGGCGGTCCGGTCGGGGCCGAGGCCCAGGAGGATGCCCATGCGGCGCACCTCGTGGTCGAAGTAGGCCCGGTGGTCGCCGACGATCGCGGCACGGTGGCCGAAGAGTTCGAAGGAGACCGCGCCGAAGAGGTACGTCCAGGCGGAGAGGCCGGCGACGACGAGGACGTCGGGGGTGCCCTCGGGCAGGCGGCCGAGGAGGGGCTGCAGGGCGCGGTGCGTGTCGGCGGGCACGGGGGTGTCGTCGAGCGGGTGGTACGCGCCGGCCGCGGCGGCCTCGGCGAAGAGGCCGCCGATCAGGAAGGGCACGCGGATGCCGGGCGCGGTGGTGTCCGGCGGCGCCTCGTAGCCGGGGACGGGCGAGCCGTGGATCAGCGCGTACTCGTGCGGGTGGGCGAGCGCCCAGGCGCGGACGGCGTGGCAGACGCCGGTCCACCGGGTGAGGTACGGCTCGGCGCGTGTCGCGGCGGCGGCCGCGTCGGCGGCGTCGCCGAGGGCGTCGTAGGCGTCCGCGATGAGGGCGGTGAGCAGGGCGTCGCGGCCGGGGAAGTACCGGTAGAGCGCGGACGCGGAGGCGAGGCCGATGTCGCGGGCGACCCCGCGCAGGGAGAGGCCGGCGGGACCGTGCTCGGCGAGCTGGCGGCGGGCCGCCTCCTTGATGTCCCGGGTGAACTCGATGCGGGCCCGCTCGCGGGCGGTGAGGGCCTTGGGCGCGGTGGACATGCGGCTCATCCTGACAGCCTGCGAGAACACCTGCAACATTCGAGCACGCCCGCCTCCGACGAGAACGGCACAGTCGGACGAGAACACCGTTCTTGACAGCGGCAGCCGTATCCGCCAGTCTCTCCATCGAGCGAGAACGGTGTTCTCGCAACACCCGGCACAACAGCCGGCACAACAGTCGGCACAACGGCCGGACCCATTCCGTCGGAGGACCCAGTGAGCAAGCACCTGATCGTCGGCGCCGGACCGGTCGGCACCGCCGCCGCCCGCCTCCTCGCCGAGCGCGGCGAGGACGTCACCGTCGCCACCCGCTCCGGCGCGACCGCCGCCCCGCTGCCCGGCGTCACCCACGTACGGCTCGACGCCACGGACACGGCCGCGCTGACCGAGGCCGCGACCGGCGCGGCGGTGCTCTACAACTGCGCCAACCCGGCCTACCACCGCTGGGCCACGGACTGGCCGCCGCTGGCCGCCGCCCTGCTGCAGGCCGCGGAGCGCTCGGGCGCCGTGCTCGCCACGGTCGGCAACCTCTACGGGTACGGCGAGGTCACCGCCCCCATGACGGAGGAGACGCCGCTGAACGCGCACACCGTCAAGGGCCGTGTCCGCGCCCGGATGTGGGAGGACGCCCTCGCCCTGCACACGGCCGGGCGGATCCGGGCCACCGAGGTCCGCAGCTCCGACTACCTGGGCCCCGGCGCCGTCGCCGCCCTCGACTCCCGGGCGTTCACGCGGGCCCTCGCGGGACGCGGCGTGCAGGTGCTGCGCGACCCGGACACCACGCACAGCTGGACCTACACCCTCGACGCCGCCCGCATGCTGGTGACCGCCGGCACCGACGAACGCGCCTGGGGCCGGGCCTGGCACACCCCCACCGGTGCGCCGCGCACGCAGCGCGAGGTCGTCACCGACCTCTGCCGGGCCGCCGGTGTGACGCCCGTCGCCGTCAGCCGGATGCCCGACGCCGTGCTCGCGGTGCTGGGCCTGGTCAACCCGACCGTCCGCGCGCTCAAGGAGACCGCGTACCAGCTGGACCGGCCGTTCGTGGTGGACTCCTCCGCCGCCCGGCGGACCTTCGGCCTGGAGCCGACGCCGTGGGAGCAGGTGCTCGACGCCGTCGCCGCCGCCCACCGGTGACCCCGGCGGCGCCGGCGCCCACGCTCGGGCCGGCGCTGCGGCCGGTGCCGGGGCCACGGCCGGTACGGCAGCCGGTGCCGGGGCCACGGCCCGTACGGCAGCCGGCGTCAGGCCCGGCGCGAGGCCTCGGACTCCGCGAAGGCCACCAGGTCGCGGTTCTCCAGCACCCGGGTGCCGGGGTGGCCGTGCCGCGCGAGGCCGAGCACGGCGCGGCCGAGCTGCCCGGTGGTGACCACCACCGAGGGGAACAGCCGTCGCAGCACCGGCGCGACCGGGGTGAGGGCCGTCGCCGCCCAGCGGTACAGCGGCGTCCTCGACCGGACGCCGTGCACGGGCTGGACGAACGCGGGCCGGACGGCGTAGCCGTTCGGGAAGAGCGCCAGCACCGCGTTCTCGGTGCGGCCCTTGACCCGGGCCCAGCGGGTACGGCCCCGGCCGCTGCTGTCGGTGCCCGCACCGGAGACGTAGACGAAGGTCAGGTCGGGGTTCACCTCCGCCAGGGTCCGGGCGGCGGCGAGGGTGTAGTCGTGGGTGACGCGCTCGTAGTCGGCCGGATCCATGCCGACGGCGGAGACACCCAGGCACCAGAAGCAGGCGTCGGCGCCGGCGAACTCCCCGGCGAGCGGCGCGAAGTCGAGGAAGTCGGCGTGCACGGCTTCGCGGAGCCCCGGGTCGGCGAGGCCGGTCGGCGTGCGCCCCACGGCGAGCACCTCGGTGACCTCCGGGTCGCGCAGGCACTCCTGCAGCACGCCGTACCCGATCAGCCCGGTCGCACCGAACACCACGGCCTTCATGACCACTCCCTCTCCGCGGGCACCTCCGACGGGCCCGGGGAGAGGCTACGCCCGCCGGCCTGTCAGTGGGCGCCGAGGATCGCCAGCACCACGAGGCCGGTCAGCGCCACGAGCCAGGCCCACCACGTGTCCTTCAGGTCCATCGTTTCCTCCTCCGGGCGTCGATGCGCCGATCAGAGCACCGATGGCGGGGGCGGTCAACACCCCACGCACGGAGGGGTGCCCGGCACCACCCGGAGGCGCACGCGGGCCGGGGCAGGCCCGGCCGGGCACGGGGCGCGGAGCAGCGGGCCGGGGGCGCCCGGAGGCCCCGGGGCGCCCGGTCAGGCGCGGGCGGCGGGCCCGACCGCGCCCGGTACGACGGCGCCCGGTACGGCGATGCCCGGTCCGACCGCGCCCGGTGCGGCCGACGCCTCGACGCCGTCGCTGAGCAGCAGCGGCACGCCCGCCCGCCGTGCGCGGGACAGTGCCCGGAACCACGGGCGCTGGGCCGGCTGGAGCAGCGGCCGCCAGGCGGCGGGGCTGCGCCAGGCGTGGGTGTCGTGCTCGGTGCTGAGTGCGATCGGGGTGTCGGCGGGCAGCACGCCGCCGTCGAAGCAGAAGTCGATCACCTGCGGCCAGCCGTCGGCGGCCGCGCGGTGGTCGACGGCGAGGAGCCTCGGCGGGCCGTCCGCGACGATGCCGGTCTCCTCGCGGGTCTCCCGCACGGCGGTCTCGTGGGGCCGCTCGCCGTCGTCCGCGAGACCGCCGGGCAGCTGCCACCAGGCGGGGTGCCCGGGGTAGGGCCGGGCCTGGTGCAGCATCAGGACGCGGCCCGCCGGGTCGGTGAGCAGCAGGCCTGCCGAGACGACGTGCCGGGGCAGGCCCGCGGTGAACTGCGCCGCGGGCAGGAACGGCCGGAGGGGTGCCCCCGGCGCGGTCGGGGTGGTCGGTGCCATGTGCGGCCCTCCGGCGGTGCGGATCGGAGCGGAACGGCGGGGAGGGTTCCCGGGGCGCGGGCGAGCCTGCCCGGCCTCTCGCGCCCACCGGCCCCGCTCCGCCCTGCCCTGACCCGCCTGCCCCGCCCGGCCGATCATGGCGATGTTCGATCTTCGGCTTCAAGCCGGGAGATTCCGGTCGATTGCCCGCCTTTGACGGCTTTTCGATTCCGTCCGACCCGGCGTCACGGCGCCGGCGTTGCCGATCATTGCGGCCCGTTGCGGCGGCATGACATTTATTCCGGAGTGTTGACGTTAATTCGGGGCGCTCACCATGCTGTGGGGCATGCACCATCACGACGGCCCCCTGGCCCGGCTGCGCCAGGGCCACGAGACGCTCGTCCTCGACCTGTTGCGGCGGCACGGACCGCTCACCCGGGCCGGGCTCGGCACCCACACCGGACTCTCCCGCACGACGCTGTCCGACATCGTCGGCGGCCTCGTCGCGGGCGGCGCCGTGGTCACGGCCACCCCCGCGCCGGCCACCGGCCGCCGCGGGCGCCCGGTGGAGACCCTGAGCCTCAACCCCGCCGCCGGCCAGGCCGTCGGCATCGACTTCGCCCGCCGCGCGGTGCACGTCGCCGCGGTCAACGTCGCACACGAGGTGGTCGGTTCGGCGGGCGAGCCGCACCCGGCCGGGCTGCCGTGGGAGCAACGCGTCGCCATCGCCGAACGCCTGGTCGGCGGCCTCGCGGGAGGCGGGATCGGCCTGGGCTCGCTCACCGGCATCGGCGCGGGCGTGGTCGGGCCGGTCGGCCCGCCCGGCGAGCCCGACGGCTCCCCCGGCGGCACCGGCACCGTGCGCGCGCTGCTCGGCGCCGCGTTCGGCGTGCCGGTGCTGGTCGACAACAACACCCGGCTCGCCGCGCTCGCCGAATCCGTGTGGGGCTCCGCCACCGGCTCCCGCGACGTGCTGTACCTGCGGCTGTCGCACGGCGTCGGCGGCGGCCTGGTCGTCGGCGGCGCCCTGCACGGCGGCGCGTACGGCCTCTCGGGCGAGCTCGGCCACATCACGGTGGACCCGGCGGGCGCCCCGTGCGACTGCGGCGGCCGCGGCTGCCTGGAGACCGTCGCCTCGATCGGCGCGGTGCTGGAGGCCCACCGGGCCGCGGGCGGACGGGCCGCGGACGTCGCGGAGTTCACCGCCGCCGCCACGGCCGGCGAGGAGGCCGCGCTCGGGGTGCTGCGCACGGTCGGCGGCCACGTCGGCACCGTGCTCGCCGCGGTGTGCAACGCGGTCGGCCCGGGCGTCGTCGTGGTCGGCGGCGAACTCGCCGGGGCCGGCGCGCTGCTGCTCACCCCGGTCGAGGAGGCGCTCGCCGCGCACGTGCTGCCGCTCGCCCGCAGCCGGCTCGACCTGCGCCGCGCCGCCCTCGGCGAGTACGGCGGCGCCCTCGGCGGCATCGCCCTGGTACTGCAGGCCTCGCCGTTGCTCTCCCACTACCCCCATCGCACCCCCACCCGACCGGACGGCGAGGACACCCCGTGAACGGCACTCACCGAAGGGCACCGCGATGGCCGTGACCACCGCCGCGGGACGGCCCGCGGGCCGTCCCGCGGTCCGCCGGATGGCCCGCTCGCTCGCCCTCAACCTGCTGGCGGTCGCCGCCGGCCTCGCCGCCTGGTCGCTGCTCGCCAGGGCCGGCGTGCAGGGCCTGCCCGGGCCGGCCACGGTCGCCTCCCGGGCCGGCGAGCTGATCGCCGACGGCACACTGCCGGACGACACCCTGGCGAGCCTCCGCCGCGTCCTGCTGGGCTTCGCGCTCGGCACCCTGGCGGCCGTGCCGGTCGGCTTCCTGATGGGCTGGTACCCGACGGCGCGGGCGCTGCTGGAGCCGTACGTGCAGTTCTTCCGGACGATCCCGCCGCTGGCGCTGATCCCCCTGGCGATCGTGCTGCTGGGCATCGGCGAGGTGCCGAAGGTCTTCGTGATCTTCCTGGCGGCGTTCCTCTCCAGCGTGGTGGCCGCCTTCCAGGGCGTGGTCGACGTCGACGTCACCCTCGTGAACGCCGCCCGGGTGCTCGGCGCGGGCGACCGCGCGATCTTCCTCCGGGTGGTGATCCCCGCGGCGGCGCCGTTCATCCTGGTGGGCATGCGGATCGGCCTGGGCTCCGCCTGGGGCACCCTGGTCGCCGCCGAACTCATCGCCGCCCAGGAGGGCCTGGGCTTCCGCATGCAGCAGGCGCAGCTGTACTACGACCTTCCGACGATCTTCGTGGGACTGATCACCATCGGCGTCCTCGGCCTCGTCATGGACCGCCTGCTGCAGCTCGCCGAACGCCGCCTCACCCGATGGCAGGAACGCCGATGACCAGCAAGATCTCCTTCCGCGCGGTCTCCCGCACCTACCCCGTCAAGGACACCCTCTTCACCGCGCTCGACGCCGTCTCGCTCGACGTCGCGGACAACGAGTTCGTCACCGTCGTCGGCCCGTCCGGCTGCGGCAAGAGCACCCTGCTCGGCATGGCCGCCGGACTCGTCGCCCCGACCGCCGGGGAGGTGCTCGTCGACGGCCGGCCCGTCACCGGGCCGGGCCCCGACCGCGGCGTCATCTTCCAGCAGTACGCGCTCTTCCCGTGGCTGACGGTGCGCCGCAACGTCGAGTTCGGACTGCGCCTCGCCCGGGTGCCGGCCGCCGAGCGGCGGCGCCGCGCCGAGCACGCCATCGACCTCGTCGGCCTCGGCGACTTCGCCGACGCCCTGCCGAAGACGCTCTCCGGCGGCATGCGGCAGCGCTGCGCCATCGCCCGCGCGTACGCGGTGGACCCCCAGGTGCTGCTGATGGACGAACCGTTCGGCGCACTCGACGCGCTCACCCGCATCCAGCTGCAGGACCAGCTCCTCGCCACCTGGAGCCGGGAGCGGCGCACCGTGCTGTTCGTCACCCACGACGTCGACGAGGCGGTCTACCTGGCGCGCCGGGTCGTCGTCATGGCCTCCCGGCCGGGCCGCGTCCACCGGATCGTCGACGTCGACCTGCCGTACCCGCGGACCGAGGAGATCCGGCTCTCCCCCGCGTTCGCCCGGATCCGCAACGAGGTCTGGCACTCCGTCTACCACCAGGCCCCGGCCCCCTCGGCCGTCTGACCGCCCCTCACCTCGCCCCACCTCCACCGCACGACCCTTCCTAAGGACCTCCCACGCCATGCGTATACTCCGTCGCGCCCTCTTCGCCGCCTCCGCCGCGACCGTGCTGTCGCTCTCCGTCACCGCCTGCTCCTCCGGCTCCGCCGCCTCCACCGGCTCCACAGCCTCCACCGGTGGCGCCGCGAAGACCGCCAAGGTGCGGTTCGGATACATCAGCGACTTCAACGGCGCCAGCCTGCTCGCCATCGCCGACAAGCAGGGCCTGTGGAAGAAGCAGGGCCTCTCCCCCGAGCTGAGCGTCTTCACCAACGGCCCGCTGCAGATCCAGGCCCTCGGCGCGGGCGACCTCGACTTCGGCTACATCGGCCCCGGCGCGCTCTGGCTGCCCGCCTCCGGCAAGGCCAAGGTCGTCGCGATCAACACCCTCGCCTACGCCGACCGCGTCATCGCCCGGCCCGGCATCGGCTCGATCAAGGACCTCAAGGGCAAGAAGGTCGGCGTGCCGGCCGGCACCTCGGGCGAGATGGTGCTCAACCTCGCGCTCCAGCAGGCCGGACTCTCCCCGAAGGACGTCCAGAAGGTGCCGATGGACCCGTCGACCGTGGTCTCCGCGTTCGTGTCCGGGCAGATCGACGCGGCCGGCATCTGGTACCCGCTGATCGACACCATCAAGGCGAAGAAGCCCGGCCTCACCGAGATCGCCAGCACCCGCGACTTCACCGGACGGGCCTTCCCCACCGCGTTCGTCTCCGGCACGAAGACCGACGCGGGCCTCTCCGCGAAGGTCGTCAAGGTGCTCCAGGAGGCCAACGACTGGCGCGCCGCCCACCCCGACGAGGCCGTCGCCGCGGCCGCCGCCCTGCTCAAGCTCGACCCGGCCAAGGTCAAGGCCGACGCCGCCAACGTGCAGACGCTGACCACCGCCGACCTCGTCGCGAAGACGAAGGACGGCACGGTCGACGGCTGGCTCAAGGGCCTCGGCGACTTCTTCGTCTCCACCGGCCAGCTGAAGAACTCCCCGGCGCCGTCCGACTACTACGCGGGCGACGCCTACGCGGAGGCGTACGCCAAGTGAACCTGCTGTTCCTGATGACCGACCAGCACCGGGTCGACACCCTCGGTGCGTACGGCAACCCGCACGTGGCGACCCCGCACCTCGACCGGCTCGCCGCCACCGGCACCCGCTTCGACCGCTTCTACACGCCGACCGCCATCTGCACCCCGGCCCGCGCCAGCCTGCTCACCGGCCAGAATCCCTTCCGGCACCGGCTGCTGGCCAACCAGGAACGCAACGTCGGCTACCTGGAGGACCTGCGCGAGGACGTCTTCACCTTCCCCGAGGCGCTGAAGGCCCGCGACTACCGGCTCGGCCTCATCGGCAAGTGGCACGGCGGCACCGAGCGCAACGCCGCCTCGTACGGCTTCGACGGCCCCGACCTGCCCGGCTGGCACAACCCCGTCGACCATCCCGACTACCTCGCCTACCTCGCGGAGCGCGGCCTGCCGCCGTACCGGATCTCCGACCCGGTGCGCGGCACCTCGCCCAACGGCAACCCGGGCAACCTGCTCGCCGCCCGCCTCCACCAGCCCGTCGAGGCGACGTTCGAGCACTACCTCGCGACCCGGGCGATCGAGCAGTTGGAGCGGTACGCGGAGGACGGACGGCCGTTCTTCCTCGCCACGCACTTCTTCGGCCCGCACCTGCCGTACCTGCTGCCCGACGCGTACTACGACCTGTACGACCCGGCGCTCGTCGACATGCCCCCGTCGACGGCCGAGACCTTCGAGGGCAAGCCGCCCGTGCAGCAGAACTACTGCGACCACTGGGCGTTCGACACCATGCCGACGGAGGTCAGCCGCAAGCTCATCGCCGTCTACTGGGGGTACGTCACGCTCATCGACGAGCAGATCGGGCGCATCCTCACCCGGCTCGACGAACTCGGCCTGACCGACGCCACCTCGGTGTTCTTCACCGCCGACCACGGCGAGTTCACCGGCGCGCACCGGCTGCACGACAAGGGCCCCGCGATGTACGAGGACATCTACCGCATCCCCGGCATCGTCCGGGTGCCCGGGGCGCCGCCGCAGGTCCGCGACGAGCTCGTCTCGCTCACCGACTGCACGGCGACGATCCTCGAACTCGCCGGCGCCGACCCCTCGCCCGCCGTCGACAGCCGCAGCCTGCTCCCCCTGGTACGCGGCGAACGACCCTCCTGGCCTGCCGAGTTGGTGGCCGAGTTCCACGGCCACCACTTCCCGTACCCGCAGCGGATGATCCGCGACGACCGGTACAAGCTCGTCGTCAACCCGGAGTCCGTCAACGAGCTGTACGACCTCGACGACGACCCGCACGAGCTCGTCAACCGCCACCCCGACCCCGCCTGCGCCGCCGTCCGGGCCCGCCTCACCCGGCGGCTCTACGACCTCCTGCGGGAGCGCGGCGACAACTTCCACCACTGGATGGCCCCGATGTACGACATCGGCAGCCACCACGAGGACTCCACCCTCAGCGCCTTCGAACCCGACGGCACGGCCCCCGCCCCGCGGACCGGCCCGGCCCGGACGACCAGGGAGACGGTATGACCCGCACCCGACGGACCCGCACAGGACGGCTGCTGCGGCTGGCAGGCGCCTGTGCCCTGGCCCTGGGCCTCGCCACCGGCACCCTGCCCGCCGCCCACGGCGCCGACGACCCGCAGGCCGCACCGCAGGCCGGCGCCCAGGCCGCCACCTACACCAACCCGGTGTCCGCGGGCACCGTCGACACCTTCCCCGACCCCACCATGATCCGCGGCAAGGACGGCCTCTGGTACGCCTACGGCACCCAGAACCCCGTCTTCCAGAGCAAGGGCGAGGACGGCGAACGCATCCTGCCGATCCTGCGCTCCGCCGACCTCGTGCACTGGGACTACGCCGGGGAGGTCTTCACCCCCGCCACCCAGCCCGCCTGGCAGGGCGGTTCACGTCTCTGGGCGCCGGACATCCGCTACTTCGACGGCCACTACAGCCTCTACTACTCGGTGCCCGGCGCCGGCACGGTCGCCATCGCCACCGCGCCCACCCCGACCGGGCCGTGGACCGACGGCGGCTCCGTCCTGCCCTCCCCCAGCGGCTGCCCCAGCGGCAACATCGACCAGGCGCAGTTCACCGACACCGACGGCCAGCCGTACCTCTACTGGGGCAGCTACGACACCATCTGCGTCGCCAAGCTGAGCCCGGACCGCACCCGCACCCAGGGGGCCGTCACCCAGGTCGCCAGGGGCCGGCGCGTCGAGGGCGGCTTCACCGTCCACCGCGGCGGCTACTACTACCTCTTCTACTCCGACGCGGGCTGCTGCTCCGGCGCGTTCAGCGGCTACCAGGTCAAGGTCGGCCGCGCCACCAGCCCGACCGGCCCGTTCCTCGACGACCAGGGCACCGACCTCAACGCCCTGACCAGCAAGGCCGGGTTCGTCGCGGGCGCCAACGGCAACCGCTGGATCGGCCCCGGCCACAACGGCATCCAGACCGACCTCTCCGGCCAGGACTGGCTGGTCTACCACGGCATCCCGTCCGAGTCACCCGACCTGGCCCCCGCCTCCGGCGGCACCCTCAACCTCTCGCGCCGCCCCCTGCTGATCGATCGCCTCGACTGGATCAACGGCTGGCCCGTGCTGCGCGCCGGCGCCGGCCCCTCCGACACCGCCCAGACCGCCCCCGTCACCTCCTGGGCCGCCGGAGGCACCTTCAACGACCGCACCCTGAACGGCTGGCGCACCGAGGGTTCCGGCACCGCCGGCTGGTCCACGCCCACCGAGCAGGACTCCGGCGGCTACGCCGTGCACGCCGACAGCGGCACCGCGCCCGCCCACCTGGTGAGCACCGCGACCGCGCCGCCGAACGTCCGCGCCGAGGCCGAGCTGCGGGTCACCGCCCCCGGCGGCTCCGCCGGGCTCGACCTCGCCTACACCGGCACCGGCGACCGCGTCACCGCCTGGCTCGACCGCGGCCGCAACGCCCTCGTCACCGAGGCCCTCGTGGCCGGCGTCTCCACCGGTGAGCAGCTCACCGCGCTGCCCACCGGCTTCACCTGGAACACCTGGCACACCGTCAGCGCCGAACTCCGCGGCACCGCACTGACCGTGGAGGTCAGCCACGACCGGCTGCACGACCCGGTCGCCGTCCAGCAGCGCACCGTGCCCGCCGGTGCGGTGCGCTCCGGATCGGTCGGCCTGGCCGCCCGGGGGCCCGGCGCGGCGGGCGACAACGCCACGGCCACCGCGCTGTACACCCCGGTCACCACGCGCGTCGCCGACCCGGCGCCGGGCGCCCTGCTGCCCGCGTACAGCGACGAGTTCGACACCACGACCGTGCCGGGCACGACCGCCGGCTCGCCCTGGAGCTGGGTGCGCGGCCCCGCCGCCGGCGTCACGGCGGGGAGCGGCTCCCTCACCTGGCCGACCCAGACGGCGGAGCTCTACCTCGGCGACAACTCCGCCTCGGTGCTGCAACGCCCGGCCCCGTCAGGTGACTTCACCGTCGAGACCAGGATGGTCTTCGCACCCGGCCAGTCCTCGCAGCAGGCCGGCCTGGTGCTGTACGAGAACGACGACCGGTGGTTCAAGCTCGTCCACTCGGTGCTGCCGCTCGCCAACGGCAACGGCGCGCTGCTCCAGGTCAGCGAGTTCGGCAAGGAGGGCGAGCGCCCGACCACCACCCCGCCCACCGCGGTGGCCAACGCCCCGATGTTCGGCGGCCCGACCGCCGACACCCTGTGGCTGCGGCTCGTCCACCACCTCGACACCGCCCACAACGAGCACGAGGTACGGGCCGCCACCAGCCGCGACGGCGTCACCTGGACGTACGCCGGCGTGTGGACGCAGACCGTCAAGGGCCCGCTGAGGATCGGACTCGTCTCGATGAACAAGGCCGGGGCGACCGCCCGGTTCGACTACCTGCGCACCTACGCCGGGTAGCCCGGCCGCCCCGGAGGCCGCCCCGCACGACGCATCGTCGTGCGGGGCGGCCCGTCGTGCGGGGGCGGCCCGTCGCGTGGGGCGGCCGCGGCGCCGTACGCCGCGCCGTCAGCCGCGCCGCCGGGGGAACCGGCCGAGGAGCCCCCCGCCGACCGGAGCCGGCATCATCTCGTCGCGCAGGTGCGGGCCCGGGGCCGCCGCGCCGCGGCGGGGGCCGCCCGGCCCCAGGTGCGGCGCCAGCCGACCGATGTGCCGGGCGACGGCGGCCGGCGGCATCCCCCGGTCCGCCAGCACGTGTTCCAGCCCGCCCAGGGCGAGCCGCTCGCCGTCGGGGTCGCCGTTGGCGTGGCAGAGCCCGGCGCTCCGGGTGAAGCTGGCCATCGCGTCGTCGAGCCACCCTGCCCTGTGCTGCACATCGCCCAGACCCAGGTACGAGACGGACTCACCGCGCCACTCCCGGATGCCCCGGAACACCGCGGCGGCCTGCACCAGCATCGCCACCGCCTCCTGCGGCCGGCCGGCCTTCCCCAGCGCCGTGCCCCCGGAGAGCAGCGCCTTGCCCTCGTCCTGGGCATGGCCGGCCTCACGGAGCAGGGCCGCGGCACGACCGTGCTGGACCACGGCCTCCCCGAACCGACCCAGGTCCTCCAGCGCGCCGCCGTACCGGCTCAGCGCCGCGGCCTCACCGACCGGGTTCCCGCTCTCGTGGTGGAGCGCGGCCGCCCGGTGCAGGTGCCCGGTCGCCTCCGCCGCACGCCCCGTCCGGCGCAGGGCCCCGCCCAGCACCTCCAGCGCGTCCGCCTCACCGGAGGGGTCGCCCGCCTCGTGGAGGAGCGCGGCCGCGCGGAAGGCGTGGCCGGGCACCTCGTCCGGCCTGCCCTCGTCCGCCAGGACGGAGGCGAGTCCCAGGAGCGCACGCGCCTCACCCGCCGGCTCGCCCGCCTCGTGGTACAGCACGGCCGCGCGGTGCTGGTGGTCGACGGCCGCCTGCGCGTGGCCCTCGATGTGCCGGGCGAGGCCGAGCATCATCAGCGCGTCCGCCTCCGCCACGCCGTCCCCCGCGGCACGGTACAGCTGCGCGGCACGCGTGTACGCCCCGGCCGACTCCGCGTACCGCTCGTCACCGACCAGCGCATCACCGAGCCCGAACACCGCCTCGGCCTCACCCGCACCGTCCCCCGCGGCACGGTACAGCTCCGCGGCACGCGTGTACGCCCCGGCCGACTCCGCGTACCGCTCCTCGTCCGCCAGCACCGCGCCGAGCGACTCCAGCGCACCCGCCTCGGCCGCCCCGTCCCCGGCCCCGGCGTACAGCGCCGCCGCCCGGGCGAAGGCCGCGGCGGCCTCGTCCGGGCGTTCACCGTCCGCCAGCACCGCGCCGAGGTCGTGCAGGGCGCCGGCCTCGCCGGCCGGGTCGGCGGCCTCCCGGCAGCGGGCCGCCTCCCGGGTGAGGCGGTCGATCTCCCCGTCGGGCCCGGTCCCGGGATCGGGCTCCTCGCGGTGGCCGTGGGCCGTGCTGTCCTCGGTCGTCACGCCTGGTGCTCCTCACCGGTCCGGCTGGTGGGGGCACCCGTGACGGTGACGTGACGGCGGACCGTACGGGCGCACCGGCCCCCCTGGGGCGCCCTACTCGGACACCGTATGCCGGACGGCCCGGCGGACCAACCCCCCGGCCGCCGCCGGACGGCCGGGCGGGCGGCCTTCGCCGCTCCTCCGACTCCCCTCGCCCCCAGCGGATCCGACGGAAACCCGCCCTTCGCCGGCGGCGGGCCGGCGTGCGCGGGCCGCCGCCGCGACCGGCCACCGGATTCCCTCACCACACACCCGCCCCGACCCGTTACTCTGACCACCCGTGGAGCAATGGGGTGCAGATCTTTACGGAAATCCCTGCCATGACTGCGGCTGGGACTGGTTCTTGACGCCACGTCAGGCCGTCGACCGGGTCCGGGCGGTGCCGGCGGACATGGCGCTGCTGCTGGACGGGCGCAGCGGCGACGAGCGCCATCCGGACCTCGCGTGGACACCGGCCGGGTACGTCAGTCACGTGACCGACAACCTCCGCATCTGGGCGGAGCGGCTGGCGGGTGCGCGGCTGGCCGGGGTGGTGGACGTGCAGGGCTACGATCCGGACGCGCTGGCGGAGGCCCGCGGCTACGGCAGTGTGCCGGCGGCGGCGGCGCTGTGGTCGTTGCCGATCGCCGCGGACGCCTGGGCGCGGTCGGTGTCGGCGGCGCTGGAGGAGCAGGTGGTGCTGCGGCACGCGAAGCGCGGACCGCAGCGGGCGGAGGACGTCGCCCGCAACAACGCCCACGACGCGGTGCACCACCTGTGGGACATCCGGCGGATCCTCGCGCACGCGGACGGCGCCGGGGGCGGCGCGTAGCGGCCCCCGGCGCCGGGGTCAGGCGCCGTCGAGGAGGCGTTGGAGGCCGGGGGCGTACAGGTCCGCGAGGCGTTCCGGCGCGGTCTCCCCGAGGGCGCCGCCGTCGCGGTGGATGCTCGCGGTGGCGCCGAGGCCGAGCAGTTGCCCGACGACGAGTTCGGCCCGCAGCAGCGGGTCGTCGCCGGGGAGCAGCGCGGCGAGCCGGGTGGTGACCTGCTCGCGGAAGCGGTCGCGGAGGAGGGTCCGCTCGTCGTCCGTGCCGAGGGCGAAGACGACGCGCAGCAGCGGGTCGGTGCGGCGCTGCCGCCGGGTGTGGACGAGGGTGAGCACGAGGTGCCGGCCGAGGCGGTCGAGGGGGGCGTCGAGGAGTTCGTCGGCGTCGGCGGAGAAGTCGGTGGTGCGGGCGAAGAGCTCCTCCTTGGTGCCGAAGAGTTTGACGATGAGGGAGGCGCTGACCTCGGCGTCGGCGGCGATGCCGCGGAGGGTGACCTCGGCGTAGGGGTGGAGGGCGAAGGCGCGGCGGGCGGCGCGCAGGATGGCCTGGCGTCCGGTGGGGGCGGGGGTGCCGGTCATGCGCGGGGCTCCGCGGCCGTGCCGGCCTGCCGGGTGCTGCCGTGCCCGGTGGCGGCTCCCGGGATGCGGCCCGCGGGGACTTCCGGTCCGGCGGGCCGGCGGCCGGGCAGTCCGAGGGTGACGAGCAGGGCGAGGACGGCTGCGCCCGCGGCGACGAGGAAGACCACCAGGTAGGCGTGGAGGGTGGGCGCGGTGCGTCCGGCGGCCCGGAAGGTGAGGCTGGAGAGGACGGCGGCGACGACGGCGCTGCAGAAGGCCTGGCCGAGGGAGCGCATCAGGGTGTTGAGGCCGTTGGCGGCGCCGGTCTCGCCGGCGGGGACGGCCCGGATGACCAGGGCGGGCAGGGCGCTGTAGGCGATGGCGGTGCCGGCGGAGACGACGGTCGCGCCGGCGATGATCATCCACAGCTGGTGGCTGGTGAAGAAGCGGACGAGGTAGCCGGCGGCCATGATCGCGGAGGCGACGACGAGGGTGACCTTGGGCCCGAAGGTGGCGGAGATCCGGGCGGAGAGCGAGGAGAGGGCCACCATCGAGAGGCCGCCGGGGAGCAGGCACAGGCCGCTGACGACGATCGACGCTCCGAGGCCGTAGCCGGTGCTCGTCGGCTCCTGCACCATCTGGGCGGTGACGAGGGCGTTGGCGTAGAAGGAGAAGCCGATGAGCAGGGCGGCGATGTTGGCGAGGAGGACGGCGGGGCGGGCGGAGACCCGGATGTCGACCATCGGGGTGGGGTGGCGGAGTTCGTGGCGGGCCCAGAGCGGGCCGAGGAGGGCCGCGAGGGCGAACAGGCCGAGGATGCGGCCGGAGGTCCAGCCCCAGTCGGCGCCCTGGGTGACGGCGAGCAGCAGGCTCACCACGACGGCCGAGAGGCCGAGCGCGCCCAGCACGTCGAAGCGGCCCCTGGTGCGGATCGGGGATTCGGGGACCTGCCGGAGCACGAGGGCGATGTCGAGCAGGCCGAGGCCGGCGGACACCCAGAACATCGCGTGCCAGTCGGCGTGCTCGACGACGAGCGCGGCGACCGGCAGGCCGACGGCGGCGCCGATGCCGAGGGTCGAGCTCATCAGGGCGACGGAGGGCAGCAGCCTGGCGGGGGGCAGTTCGTCGCGCATGATGCTGATGCCGAGCGGGACGACGGCGAGGGCGGCGCCTTGGAGCGCCCGGCCGGCGATGAGCACGCCGATGTGGGAGCTGACCGCGCAGAGCACGGAGCCGAGCACGAGCACGCCGAGGGCGGCGAGGAGCACCCGGCGCTTGCCGTACATGTCGCCGATCCGGCCGAGGAGCGGGGTGCAGACGGCGCCGGTGAGCAGGGTGACGGTGACGAGCCAGCTCGCGGCGGCGGGCGTGCTGCCGGTCAGCGCGGGCAGGTGCGGCAGCAGCGGCACGACGAGGGTCTGCATGACGGCCACCACGACGCCGCAGAAGGCGAGCACGGCGACGAGGAAGCGCGGCGGGGTGGTCGGGGCAGGGGGGACGGCGGGGGCGTCCGGGTCGGACATGGCGCTCCGTACGGGCCGGTGGGGAGGGGTGCACAGCTGTTCACCGCCAAGGGTAAACACCTGTGCACCACGCCCGGCACCGGGGTGCCGCACAGGACGCACGGGGCCCGCGGCACGGGGCTCGCAGCACGGGCGCCCGGGGCACGGACGCCCGTGGGGTCAGACGGGGAGCGCGCTGTCCGCGGCCGACATGTTCTGCCGGGCGACGGCCTCCTCCTGCAGGCTCTCGGCGCGGTCGATGATCCCCGGGATCTGCGCGTAGAGGGACTCGCCCGGGCAGAGCGTGCAGAACGCGTCGCGGTGGCCGGAGACCGCGGTGAACTCGTGGGTCGCGCCGACCGGGAACCGGCTGCCGCTGTTGGTGGACGTCAGCGTGGAGCGGTCGCCCGGGTGGATGCCGTACGTGCCGAGCTTCCAGGCGGCGACGCGGGCGATGGACTCCAGCACCGCGTCGGGCACCGGGATGCCGGCCGTGTAGGTGCCGATCGCCGCGACGCCGACCGTGTCGCGGTTGAAGCCCATGGTGTGGGCGCCGACGACGGGCCGGTCGATGCCGCCGAGGCGGCCCTCGTAGACGGTGCCGAAGCGGTCGACGAGGAAGTTGTAGCCGATGTCGTCCCACCCGCGGAACTCCAGGTGGTCGCGGCGGATCGCCCGGAGGATGTCCGGCACGTCCTCCGGGCCGTACGAGTTCGGGTCGTCGGTGTGGTGGATGAGCACCGCCCGCACCTCCCGGTCGTACTGGACGGCGGGCGGGTTCGGCTCGGTCTGCCAGGTGGAGCGCAGCACGATCGGCGGCGCCTGGGGGACGGCGCGCGGGCGGGCCACCGGCTGCACCGGGGTGGGGGCGCCGCCGTCCTCGGACTCCGCCCGGCGCCACGGGCGGGCGGCGGCGGGCAGCGCGGTGACGGCCCCGGCAGAGACGGCTTGCAGCGCGCGGCGCAGCACCAGACGGCGGTCGATGTCCATGTCAGGAAGCTACGGGCAGTGCGGCGGCGGCGCATGCGGTCGCCGCCGCACGGGGAACGGACGCACCCGGCCGTCGCGGGCGCGGCGGGCCGCCCGCCTGACGGCCCGTGGGGCTGACGCGCCGTCGGACGGCCGGTCGGCCCGCGCCCGGCGAACGGGTGGCGGCGTGCAGCCACGCGGAGCAACGGCGCCGGGCGGGCGGGAACCGTCCGCCGGGGGCGCGCGTCTCCCCTGCACGTCGGCGGGCGGTGATCACGGGCGCCCCCGGCCCCGCGCGGACGGGCGTCCGCCGGGAGGCCGGGAGGGCAGGGAGTGCGGATGACCGGGGTGGCCACGGAGCACGGACCGATGGCGGGGGCGCCGGTGGTGGCGCGGCAGGGGCGCCGGTGGTGGCGGGTGCTGCGGACGGTGCTGCTGGTGCTGTGCGGGATCGCCCTCGCCGGACCGGCCGGGCTGGCCGTGGTGCGGCTCGGCGGGCTGGACGACGGCACCGACCTGGCGATGCCGGTCGCGGGCCTGCCTTACGCGGCGGCGGCCACCCTGCTGCTGGTGGCGGTGGCGGCCGTCCTGCGTGCCCGGTGGCTGACGGCCGTCGCCCTGCTCGTGGCGGCGCTGCAGGTGTGGTGGCTGGTGCCGCGGCTGGTCGCGGACGGCGGTGCGGTGCCGGCCGCCGCGCCCCGGCTGCGGCTCGCCACGAGCAACGCCTACCTGGGGCAGGTCGACCCGCGGGCGCTGGTCGGCCTGGTGCGGGCGGAGCGGATCGACGTGCTGGCCGTCGAGGAGCTGAGCCCGGGTCTGGCCTCGGCGCTCGACCGGGCCGGGCTGGCCGGGCTGATGCCGTACCGGATCCACCGGGACGGCTCGGACACGTCGCTGTACTCGCGGCTGCCGCTGGCCGACCCGGGCGGCACGGCCGCGACCCCGACGGCCGGCGAGGTGACCGTCGGCGGGCACGCCGTGCGGGTCGTCGCCGTGCACACCTACTACCCGCTGGGCGACTCCCGCCGGTGGGCGGCCGACTTCGACGGGCTCCGCACGGAGGCCCGGCGGCACCCCGGGCGGACGGTGCTCCTCGGGGACTTCAACGCGACGCTCGACCACGCACCGATGCGCGCCCTGCTCGGCAACGGCCTGACGGACACCCACGCCGAGCTCGGGCGCGGCTTCGCCGGCACCTGGCCGGCGGACCGGCCGGTGCTGCCGCCGGTGATCCAGATCGACCACGTGCTGCACGGCGGCGGCCTGACCGCGGTCTCCGTGGCCGAGCACACGCTGCCCGGCAGCGACCACCGGGCCGTCGTCGCGGAGCTCGCCGTCACCGGCTGAGCCCTCCCCTGCGGCACCCGGGAGTTGCGGTCCCGCGGGCCCGGCCGTTCGCCTACGCTCGGCGGTGGACCCGGCCCGCCGGCCGGGCCGCCACCGACCGCAGGAGGACACCACCGTGGACGTCGGATTCGTCGGGCTCGGCACCATGGGCCGCGAGATGGCCCGCCGGCTCCTCGCGGACGGGCACCGGGTGACGGTGTGGAACCGCTCGCCCGGGCCCGTCCGCGACCTCGCCGCGGCCGGGGCGGTCGCCGCGGACGGCCTCGCCGACGTGTGGCGGGCCGAGGCGGTGGTGTCGATGCTCGCGGACGACGCCGCGGTCGAGGCCCTGCTCCTCGACGAGGAGCACCTGGCGTCGGCCCGGGCCGACGTGCACGTCAACATGGCGACCGTCTCCCCCGCGCTGGCGGTCCGGGCGGCCGGGCTGCACACCCGGCACGGGGTCGGCTACGTCGCGGCGCCCGTCCTCGGGCGGGCCGACGTCGCCGCGGCGGGCAACCTCGCCGTGCTGGCCGCCGGCCGGGCGGAGCACCTCGACCGGGTGGCGCCGCTGCTCGACGCGATGGGCCGCCGCACGTGGCGGCTCGGGGAGCGCCCCGAGGTCGCCAACACCGCCAAGATCAGCGCCAACTTCATGCTGGTCTCCGCCGTCGAGGCGCTCTCCGAGGCGACGGCGCTCGGCGAGGCCAACGGGCTCGCCGCCGCCGACCTCCTCGACGTGCTGACCGGCACGGTCTTCCCCGGCCCGGTCTACGCCGGGTACGGCGCGATGATCGCCGAACGCCGTTACGATCCGGCCGGGTTCCGGCTCGCCCTGGGCCTCAAGGACGTCGGGCTGGCGCTGGACAGCGCCGCCGCCGCGCACGTGCCGATGCCCTTCGCCGGGGTGCTCCGCGACTCCCTGCTGGAGTCGATCGGCCACGGCCACGGCGACCGGGACCTCGCGGCCCTCGCCGAGACCGCCCGCCGCCGGGCCGCGCTCCCGCCCGCCGGGGACGGCGCGTAGCCGCCCCGACGCCACGGGTCCCCGCCGGGCATGCCCTCCCGGCAGGGACCCGCTGCGCGGCCGCACCCGTCAGTTGAGCGGGTCCAGCGTCATGTACGCCTGCTGCGGGCTGCCGTCGTGGACGAGCGACTCGTGGTGGCCCACGTCGTCGAACGCGAAGGCGTAGGCGTTGCCGTCGGCCATCTGCGCGTGGATCCTGCGCGCGTACTGGTTGGTGACGGAATCCTGGTAGAACCCCGCGGCGGAGGTGTCGGGCTGGTTGGGGTTGGTCAGCAGCGTCGACCGGTTGTACCCCGCGCACAGGGTGCGCGAGATCGGACCGCGGACCAGGTCGTTCGGCGCGTCGAGCAGCTTGTAGCAGCCGAAGATCGAGTCGGAGTCGGGCTTCTGGAAGCTCGTGACGACGGCCCCGGCGCTGTTGGTGAAGTTCATGGTGTTGCCGGAGACCCGCCCGTAGTACCTGGTGCCGGGCTGGTCGGCGAACGGCGTGACGGTGAGCGTGGAGGTGGCGTACTTGCTCCACACCCGGTTGACGTAGTCGTTCATGACGGTGGCGGGCAGCGCGCCCGACTCGATGCCGTGGCCGGGCGAGAGCGCTCGCAGGATCGTGCCGTCGGAGCGGGTCTGGACGAGGTTGGCCCAGCCGCCGGGCTGCGCCTTGAGCGCGGTGTAGAAGCCCTGGTAGCCCCCGGCCTTGAGGTGGCCGGTGCTGCGGGTGACACCGTCGCCGCCCTTGACGCCGACGGCGTACGGCACCGAGAACATGTCGACCTGCGTGCTGTTGATCCACAGCCCGGCGTCGTTGAGCGTGTACTCGGACCAGTTGAAGAGGATCGGGCGGTTCGGGTCGCTCGGGTTCTGCACGGCCGGCTGGACGAGGCCGCCGGTGGTGAGCTTGAAGACCAGCTTCTGCCCGTACGAGAAGTAGATGCGGCCGGAGAACTTCGGCATCCGGATCGTCCTGGAACCGCCGTTGGCGGGCCCGGCGATCGACGCGTCCGGGGCCGGCACCGGCGGGTTGGCGCCGCCCGGCCACGGGTGGAAGGCGCCGGCGGCGTCCGCCCAGCCCTGCTGACCGGTGGTCAGGAGGGTGCCCAGGTTGTAGATGTAGACCGGCTCGCCACGCCCGGAGCTGTTGGTGAACGTGAGCGGGATGGTGGTGGGGACGGCCGCCTCGGCCCGCCCGGCGGGGGCGGTCAGCGTCAGGCCGGCCGCTGCGGCGGCGGCCAGGGTGGTGGCGAGGGCCGCACGGCGGGTGGGTGCTCGTCTGGTGCCCATCGGGTCGTTCCTCCGGGGTCGTGGGGGTGGCGACGGCGGCCGGGCGTCCCCGGTGCGGAGCACCGGAGGGAGGGGGGACCGGCCGACGGCGGTGGTGACGCCGCTTCCTGAGAGCGCTCTCAGAATGCGACTCTCGACGGGACATGTCAATGGTCCAGACATGACGGGCCGGCCGGACGAGCCACATCGGCGGCCGTCCTCGCGCCCCAACCTCCGAACAGATCGCCGACGCCCGCCTCCCGCTCGGCACCGGAGAGACCCGAACCGCCGTCGCCGCCCGGCTGCGCGTCTCCCGATGGACACTCAGCCGCGCCCGCGGCGCCGCGTCCCGCCGGCGCCCGCCACCGGGTGCCGGCGCTTGACCGCGGCGGACAGCCCCGGCCCCGTGCGCGGATCGCAGAAGAGGACGGTCCGGTCGTCGCCTCAGCGTCCGTCGCGGACCACCGCCAACCCGCCGACCCGGGTCGTGATGCCCGCCGGCCCGCGTCGGGCCGAGGCGAGCACGCCGGCCGGTCGACCGAGAGCGTCGCCCTGCTCCACCTCGATCGCGACCGTCTGCGCCCCTGTCGTGTCGAGCAGGTGGGCGGCCAGGCAGCCGGTGCTGTTGGCGTTGGCGACGTCCTCGTCGACACCGATCGCCGGCGCGAACATCCGCGCCGCACCCGGCCGGCCGCCCACCGGCGGCACGTACACGAAACAGCCGAGGAGCCCGTACCGCCGGCACGCCGCCGTCAGCCTGCCGAGGTGCGGGTGGACCCGGAGCAGCGCCGACCGGTCGTGGACCGGTACCAGCATGCGTGGTGCGCCGGGCGAGGCGATCCGCGGCGCGTCGGTCGGATGCGGGTCGTCCGCGGTGAGCCCGAGCGCGGCGACGATCGCGGCGCGCTCGTCCGGTGCCGGGTGACGCAGCGCGACGAGGCCCTGGTCGAACCACACCTCGATTCCGGCGGGGCGGCGGATCGCGACGGTGTCGAACGTGCGCCCGCCGGTGTGCTGGCGGTCGTTCAGCTCGCCCAGCGCGGTGCGGGTCAACCGGACGGCCTGCGCGGCGACGGTGCCGTGGCCGCAGCCGGACAGTTCGGCGGTGGCGGTGAAGAACCGGACCGGCCGGCCACCGTCCGGCGTCCGCCCCGGGCCGAGGAACGCCGCGTGCGAGGTGCCGGCCGCAGCGGCGACCGCACGCCGGTCCGCGTCCGTCGCCGCCGGGTCGTCGTCGGTGACGGCCGTGGGGCTTCCGCCCCGGCCGTCGCGCCGCACGCACGCATCAACCACCGTGACATCCCGCCAGGACAACGGCCCACCTCCGACGCTCGACGAACCGGCGACCGCGAACGGCGGCCGCCGATGACCGGACCTGGCCCGCAACGGCCGACCGAACGCGTCCCGGAGCGTCCCGGCCTGCCTCAGCCGGTGCCGTCCTGCACCGGGTAGTCGATGACGACCGCACCGCCGGTGGCGTAGTTGACGACATCGGCGGCTACCCGCCGGCCTTCCGGCGACGCCCGCGCCGCGGCCATGGCGGCGGCGTCGGCGAAGTCGCCTTCGAAGACCGCGAAATACGGCGCTTCTCCCATGGCCGCCGCCACGTCGAAGCTGTAGCGCCACGCCAGCAGGCCGGGCCACTTCATGACCAGTGGAAGGTGGTTGGTCACGTAGTAGTCGCGGAAGTGGTCGGGGTCGGCGGGCTCGGGATACAGGACCACCACCTTATGCATGACGACCTCCGTCCGGCGACGAGACCGTCACACTCCGGGTGACCCGGGAGCTCCTGCCACGAACTGCCACCGACCTCGCCAGGTGCGGAGCACCGGGATCCGGGTGAGGACGGAGGCAATCGGCGGTGTGCGTGAGTCTGTTGTCCGGTACCGCGGTCGGTCGATTCGTCATATCCGCAGGTTAGGGCTCGATGTGCGGTCGGGGGAAAGACCGGTCCGGGATAGGCTCAGAACGGATCGTTATCAAACGGCAGGGAGGGCACGTGGCGCCGGATACGGTGAGCCTGCGGTACTTCCTGGTGCTGGCGCAGGAGTTGAACTTCACCCGCGCGGCCGCACGGATCGGCATCGCACAGCCCGCACTCAGCGCCCGGATGCGCCGACTGGAGGCGGAACTCGGCACGGCCCTGCTGGTCCGCAACACGCGCAGCGTCGTATTGACCACGGCCGGGGCGGCTCTGGCGGAGTCCGCGCCGCCCGCGCTGGCGGCGCTGGACCGGGCATGGGACACCGTCCGGAGCGCGGCGGCCGGTGAACTGGGCACGCTGCGCATCGGATACAGCCTCAGCGCCGGGGCCGAGACGGCACCGGCCCTGGTGGACAGGCTGATGCGCGGCAACAGCGGACTCGAGGTCGGCGCGGCCCCGATGGCGACACCGGAGATCTCCCCCGCGGTCGCCGACGGCCGCATCGATGCCGGGATCACCCGCGGTGAACAGCCGGGCCGTGGCGTGCGCCGGTTCCTGCTGCGGCGCGAGCGCATCGGGGTCCAGCTGGCGCAGCACCATCCGCTGGCCGAACACCCGGAGATCGAGCTCGCCGACGCGGCCGCGTATCCGCTGCGGCTCCCGGACCGTGCGGCCAACCCCGTGATCCACGATCAGCTGTCCGCACTGTTCCGGGACACCCGGCCACACCCCCGGTTCCACACGCCCGCAGTCTCCTTCGACATGTCTCAGCGCGACCTGCGCGACGGGGCCACCCTCGCCCCGGCCGGAGAAGCCGCGGTCACGGCATCACCGGCCGGTCTCACCTGGCGACCGCTGCGGGGCGCGCCCGGCCTGACGATCCACCTGGTCCTCCCACGCGAGCAGTCGCCACTGCACCGCCGCATCCGTGCCGTCGCCGGAACCCTGGCGCACGAGCTGCACTGGCTGCCGGACTGACGCGCAGGAGGCCGGACGACAGGCCCGCCGGACACGACAGGCCGGCCGGGCCGACGCGCCCGCCCGGGGCGGACGGGGCCCACCCGTCAGTCCTGCTCCCAGGTCTGCGTGGACCGCGGCTCCACGTACGGCTCCTCCCCCGCCGGGCGGCCGCCCGCGACGGCCCTGGCCCGGGAGAGCTCGGCGTCGAACTCCAGGCCCGCGAGGATCGCCAGGTTCGACAGCCACAGCCACACCAGGAAGACGATCACCCCGGCCAGCGCCCCGTACGTCCGGTTGTAGGAGCCGAAGTTCGCGACGAACACCGCGAAGCCGCCCGACAGCAGAAGCCAGACCACCACCGCCAGCACGCTGCCCGGCGACACCCAGCGGAAGCCCCGGCCGCGGACGTTGGGCGCCGCCCAGTACAGCACCCCGATCATCACCACGACCAGCATCAGCAGCACCGGCCACTTCGCCACCGACCACGCCTGCACCCCGGCGTCGCCCACCCCCAGCGCCTCGCCCGCCTCCCGCGCCAGCGGACCGGTGAAGACCACGATCGCCGCACTCGCGACCAGCAGCAGCAGCATGAGCACCGTCAGCCCGAGCCGCAGCGGCGTCAGCCGCCACACCGGCCGGCCCTCCCGGATGTCGTAGACGACGTTGGCCGCGCGGATGAAGGCCGCGATGTAGCCGGACGCCGACCAGAGGGCGCCGCCGAGCCCCACCACGGCGAGGGTGCCGCCCGCGCCGCGGTTGCGCTGCAGGTCCTCGATGCCGTGGTGGAGGATGTCGCGGGCCGGCCCGGGCGTCCAGTGCTGGAGGTTGCCCACGATGTCGTCGGTGGCCGACGGCCCGGCCAGCCCGACGAGCGACAGCAGCAGGAGCAGCGTGGGGAAGACGGCCAGCACGCCGTAGTAGGTGAGTGCGGCGGCCCGGTCGGAGAGTTCGTCGTCGAGGAGCTCGGCCAGGGTGCGGCGCAGCGCCCTCGCCCGTACCCGCAGGGGCAGCCCGGAGGGGCGGTCCGGTGCACGGCGCGGTGAGGTGCGGGTGCGGCCGGGTCTGCCGGCGGGCCCGGCCTTCGACGGCTCGGGGCGTGGGCGCGGTGTCTTCACGGGCGTCTTCTGTCCGCTGCGGCCGCGGCCAACCGTCCGCCGGGCCGGCCGCGGGGACGGCTGCCGGGCCGGCGTCAGCGCACCAGCGCGGCCCGCTCGCGGGCGGAGCGGACGGCCTCCTTCAGCCCGGCGATGTCGTACGCGCCGTGGTGGCGGCGGCCGTTGACGAAGAAGGTGGGGGTGCCGGAGACGCCGCTGAGGTCGGCCGACTCGACGTCCTCGGCGACCCGGGACGCCCCGGCGCGGGCCCGCAGGTCGCGGCGGAACCGCTCGGCCTCCAGGCCCGCCCGCTCGGCGTAGCGCATCAGGTCGGCCACGGTGAGGTCGCCCTGGTGGGCGAGCAGCAGGTCGTGCATCGCCCAGTAGCAGTCCTGCTCGGCGGCGGCCTCGGCCGCCTCCGCGGCCAGCTGGGCGTGCGGGTGGACGTCGTTGAGCGGCAGGTGCCGCCAGACGTAGCGGATGTCGCCGGCGCCGGCGAGCAGCTCGCGCACGACGGGCTCGGCCTGCCCGCAGTACGGGCATTCGAAGTCGCCGTACTCGACGACGGTGACCAGGGCGTCGGCGGGGCCGCGCACGTGGTCGCGGTCGAGGTCGACGGAGGCCGCGAGGTCGATGATGCCCTCGGCCGTGCCGAGCAGGGCGCGCATCCGGCCGCGCCGCGGCAGGAGGCCGATCACCCGGGTGACCAGCCAGGTCGCGGCGGAGGAGCAGGCGACCGCGGCGAGGATGCCGACCTTCGCCTCGTCGAGGCGGGGTCCGTCGAAGGCGAGGGTGGCGATCAGCAGCGAGACGGTGAAGCCGATGCCGGCGATCGAGCCGCCCGCGGCGACGGCCCCCCAGCCGACCGGGGGGCGGAGGCGGCCGCGGCTGGCGGCGGTGGTCAGCAGGGCGGAGCCCAGGATGCCGACGGGCTTGCCGAGGAGGTAGCCGAGGAGGATGCCGAGGGTGACGGGCGAGCGGAAGGCCTCGCCGAGCCGGTCGGCGCCGAGGGTGATCCCGGCGTTGGCGAGCGCGAAGAGCGGCACGATGACGTAGCTCGTCCACGGGTGGTAGACGCGCTGGAGGCGCTCGTTCGGGGAGATGGCGGTGGCGAGGCCGGCCCGCACCGAGCGTTCCAGCTCGGGCGTGGGCTGCTCGCGGAACAGCCGGAACAGGTCGCTGGCCCGTTCGAGGTCGCTGCGCGCCGCCGGGTAGGCGTAGGTGAGCAGGCCCATGGCGAGGCCCGCGACGACCGGGTCGACGCCGGACTCCAGCAGGGCGACCCACAGGGCGGTGGCGAGCAGCGCGTACACCGCGCCGCGGCGGACGCCCGCGGCGCGGGCGAGCAGCACGACGGCGAGGATGCCGACGGCCGCGAGGAGGGCGGGCACGGCGATGTGGCCGCTGTAGGCGACCGCGATGACGCCCAGCGCGACGAAGTCGTCGACCACGGCGACGGTGAGGATGAACACCCGCAGCGCGTCGGGCAGGCGGCTGCCGACGAGCGCGAGCATGCCGAGGGCGAAGGCCGTGTCGGTCGACATGGCGGCGCCCCAGCCGTGCGGCTCGCCGCCCGCGCCGGTGTTCACGGCCAGGTAGATCGCGACGGGCACGGCCATCCCGGCGATCCCGGCGATCAGCGGCAGGGCGATCCGGCGCCGCTCGCGCAGCTCGCCCATGTCGAACTCGCGGCGCGCCTCCAGACCGATGACGAAGAAGAACAGCGTCATGAGGCCGCTGTTCACCCATTCGCGCAGGTCGAGGGAGATCCCGTGGTCGCCGAGCCGCACGGCCAGCACGGTCTCCCAGAACGACTCGTACGTGCCGGGGGCGACGTTGGCCCACACCAGGGCGGCGAGGGCGGCGGTGAGCAGCACGGCGGCGCTGCCGGTCTCGGTGCGCAGGAAGTCCCGCAGCGGGGTCCGCATTCCGGTGCCGCACACGGTCTGTCCGGAGTGTCCGGGGAGCTCTGAGGGGACGGGCATGTGATCATTCTCCGCCCGGTCGGCCCCCGGTCGCGGCGCACCGCCGGACGGTCCCCGTGACGGCCCTCACACCGGGGGTCGCGGAGCGTGCCGGGCGGCCCCGGGAGTGCCTCGTCCCGCGTACGCGGGGCGGGGCCGGGTACACGGGTGCCATGGGACTTTTTCACAGGCGAGGTGGGTCCGACCCTTCCGGGCCCGGGCCCGGCGGGTCCGGGGGCGGTCCCGGCACCGGCCCCGACGGCGCCGGTGCGGGCGCGACCGTCCCGGCCGGGACCGGCGCCGGTGCGGGCGGGCCCGGGGCCGGGGCCGAACTGACACCGGAGGCGGCGGCCGAGGAGCTCGCGGCGCTGACGCGCGAGATGGAGGAGGGCTCGCAGGCCTCCCGCCGCCGCGCCCTGGGCCGGGCGACCGCGCTGGTGGTGTCGACGGGCCGGGCGCTGGGCCGCGGCGGGGCCCGGACGGCCCGGGCGACGATGGTCGGCGGCCGGGCGACGACCGAGCGGCTGCTGCAGGCGGCCCCGCGGATCCCCGTACGCGACCTGGCGACACTCCGGTCGCAGCACCCCGGGGCGCAGGACCCGGAGGCGCTGGCCGACCTGCTGGTCACCGGTGCCACGCGGGCCTCCGCGGCGGTGGGCGCGGGCGTCGGAGCCGCGGCGATGCTGCCGGTGCCGCCCGCGATGGCCGCGGAGATCGCCGCCGAGACCCTGGTGGTGGCCGCCGTGGAGATCAAGCTGATAGCCGAGCTGCACCAGGTGTACGGCGTGCCCGCCGTCGGCACGGCGGCGCAGCGCACGACCGCGTACGTGACGGCGTGGGCGGACCGGCGCGGCATCGACCGGACCGCCCTGACGAGCCCGGCCGGGCTGACGGCGATGGCGGGCCTGGCGGTCGGTTCGGAGGTGCGCAGCAAGGTGCGCAAGCGGCTCACCCGCAGCACGCTGCGCAAGCTCCCGTCGATGGTGCCCCTGATGGTGGGGGCGGCGCTGGGGGCGACGATGAACAGGCGCGACACCGGGCGGCTCGCCGCGCGGGTGCGCTCGGACCTGCGGAAGCGCGGGAGCGCTCCGGAGGGGTACTGGGAGGCCGCGGAGCCGTCCGGCGGGAGGGGCCCGCGCAAGCGCGAAGATGTGGATCTCGGCGCAGTCGGCGATGGTGGGAGGACCGGCAGTTCCGAAGGAGGAATCCCGATGTCCATGCTCGACAAGCTCAAGAACATGATCAAGGGCCACGAGGACACCGCCAGGCAGGGCGTCGACAAGGCCGGCGACGCCGTCGACGCGAAGACCGGCAACAAGTACCAGGGGCACGTCGACACGGCCCAGCAGAAGATCAGCGATCAGCTCGGCGAGCAGCCGCCCGAGCAGCGGTAGCCGCTCGCCGGACCGTCGGCCGCCGCCCCCGCAGCGCTGCGGGGGCGGCGGCTCCGTGTCCGTCCCGTCCCCGGACTGTCAGGTACCGAGGATCAGGGCGCGTGCGGCGGCCAGCTCGTCACGGGCCGCGTCCTCGACCGCGGCGAGGTAGCCGTAGGCGTCCTCCCCGAGGGGCACCCGCAGCGGCGTCCCCCCGGCGTCGACGATGCGCAGGAGATGGCGGGCGAAGTCCTCGGGGCGACTCAGCGCCGGGTCGGACCGCATGCCGCGCATCCCCTGGAGCATGGGGGCGGTGACCGCCTCGTAGGCGGGGATCCGGACGGCGGTCTCGGCCAGCGCCTCGCCGTAGCCGGTGGCGAAGCCGCCGGGTTCGAGCACGGTCACGCGGATGCCGAGCGGCCCCGCCTCGGCGGCGAGGGCCTGGCTCATGCCCTCCAGGGCGTACTTGCCGGTGACGTACGCCGCGAGGCCGGGGAAGGCCATCCGGCCGGCCAGCGAGGAGACGTTGACGATGTGGCCGCCGCCCTGCGCCCGCATCACCGGGAGGGCGAGGCGGGCCAGCCGCCAGGGGCCGACCACGAGGGTCTCCAGCTGGTCGCGCAGCTCCTCGTCGCCGACCTCCTCGACGGTGCCGAAGATGCCGTTGCCGGCGTTGTTGACGAGCACGTCGAGGCCGCCGAGGCGGTCGACGGCGGTGGCGACGGCGGCCTCGCACTGGTCGGGGTCGCGGACGTCCAGGGCGGCGGTGGTCACGTGCCCGGGGTGGCGGGCGGCCAGCTCGGCCACCGTGTCGGGCTTGCGGGCCGTCGCGAGGACGTACTCGCCCGCCTCCGCGAGTGCGGTGGCGAGGGCGTGGCCGAGCCCCGAGGAGCAACCGGTCACCAACCAGCGACGGGCCATGGACGACCGCCTTCCGTTTCGGCCGGAGGGGTGGGTGCTCCGGCGATGGGCCCGGCAGATGCCCCGCCGGGCCGGACCAGCCCGCCCACTCTGGCAGAGGCGGTCGCACCACCGCCGTGGTCCGGGGACACCGCGCGGAGCACGGCAGGGGCGCACGGAAGCGTTCCGGGCCGCCGGTGCGCCCCGCACGCGAACGGTCCGCACACGCGGCGACGGGCGCCCGGCGGCGGGCGCCGTCAGGCCAGCAGCCGCAGCCGCTCGCCGGCCGCCCCGACCGTGAGGCGCTGTCCCCAGGTCAGCTCCAGGGCGTCGGCCTCCATGCCGTCGCCGAAGACCACCAGCCGGTCCGACTCGACCGTGACGGCGAGCCGCTCGGCACCCCCCAGCAGGCCCTGCACGTGGTCCGTGCCCGTCACCGGGGACGGCCAGGCCTCGCGGACGAACCAGGCGACGCCCGCACCGGCCGGCTCCGGCAGGCGGATCGGCTTCCCGCGTTCGAGCCAGAGCGACCGGCACCAGCCGGTGGCGCCGGTGCCGGTGCCGACCAGCACCCCGGAGGACGCCTGGCTCTCCGCGGCGCCGCCCGGCAGGTGGATGCGGTAGCGGGCCGTCCCGTGCCCGCTCCGGCCCAGGTAGACCTCGTTGAGCGCGAGGAGCCGCTGCCCGTCGTCGGCGACCGCCTCGACCATCGTCCGCTCCTCCAGGCGCGACCCGGCACCCGGCCCGACCGCGGCACGCAGCAGCCGCCGGGCCTGCGCCGCGCCGTGGCGCACCAGGACGCCGGGGTTGCGGCCCGGCTCGGTGTCGATGCCCACCACCGGCTGCCCGGCGAGGTACTTGGCGGTGTTGGCCACCAGCCCGTCCTGGCCGACGACCACCACGACGTCCTCCGGCGTGAAGAGGAACCGGTCGAGGTCGCCGCGCTCGACGCGGGCGCTGCGCCAGTCCAGCGGGACGGCCCCGGCGACCTCGGCGAGCGCGTCCCGGGTGCGGTGGTGGCGCAGCTCGACGTCGACGAGGGAGCGGCCGCGCGACTCCAGGAAGAACGCGGCCTGCCCGCGGGAGCCGTGGCGCGCGAGCAGTTCCTCGTACTCGCTGCGGCGGTGGACGAGCACCACCCGGGGGGCGAGGGTCATCGCGGTGCGCCCGCCTCACCGGCGGGGGCGGCGGGGACGGCCGGGGCGGCTCCGAGCCGGGCGAGCAGGCCGGTGAGGACGTCGGGGGTGAGGGTGATGCTGTCGATCCGCGGCAGGTGCTCGGCGAGGCCGATCAGCGCGAGGGCGTGCAGCACCTCCGGGCCGGCCTCCCGGTGGGCCTCCAGCCAGGCCTGCCGGGCGGCGGCGCGGGCCTCGCCGAGGGCGCGTTCGGCCTCGGCCCGGGCGGCGGCGAGGAGCCGGTCGGCGTCGGCCTCGGCGGAGGCGAGCCGGGTGCGCCGGACCGCCTCGGCCTCGGCGCGGACGGCGTCGGCCCCGGCCTCCTGCTCGGCGCGGCCGCGGGCGTTGGCGCCCTGGCGGGCGACCAGCTCCTCCTCACGGCGGGCGAGTTCGATCTGGTTGGCCATCTCGTTCTCGGCGATGGCGCGTTCGCGTTCGACGGCGACCGCGCGGCGCTCGTAGGTGGCCCGGTCGGCGTCCTGCTGCACCTGCTCGCGCGCGGGGGTGCGCAGGGCGCGCTCCATCTCGGCCTCGGGGCGCAGCGCGGTGACGCGGACGGCGATGACGGCGAGGCCGATCTCGGCGAGCCTGGCCTCCGCGGCGAGCCCGTCGGCGATCCGCCGCCGCACGGCGCCGATGCCGTCCGCGAGGGCGGCGGCGAGCGGGGTGCGGGCGACGAGTTCGAGGGCGTGCTGCTGGGCGGTCTCGGTGAGCAGGGTGCCGATCTGCTGGAGGGGTTCGGCCCGCCAGGCGCCGGTGTCCGGGTCGATGCCGAAGTCGAGGCGGGCCGCGGCGACGGCGGGCTCGGTGATCCGGTAGGTGACCGCGGCCTGCACGGTGAGGTCCTGGAAGTCGGCCGTCCTGGCGTGGAAGAGCATGGCCAGTTCGCGGTCCTCGGCGGGGACTTCGGAGATGGCGGCGGTGCGCGGGCGGAACCAGAACGCGAGGCCGGTGCCCTCGTGGACGGTCCGGCCGCCGCGGAGGCACCGGATGTGGGAGGTGGGTGCGGCGCGCAGATGCCGGAACCCGAGGCGCCTGGTGATGTCGGCCACGGTCGGCCCCCTTTCTCGTCTCATTGACGATAACCGATCGGAGCCATTGTCGTCAATACGACGAAAAGAGGAGTCGCCGACGGCCCGCGCACCCCTGACAGATGTCGGGTACCGCGGGACGGGCCCGGCTGATTGCCTGGTGGAGGCGGGCACCGACGGATGCACCGCCTCCCCTCACCACGCAAGGAGAACCCATGTCCCGTGTCCGCACGCTCGCCCTCGCCGGGGCCGCGGCCGCCGTCGGCCTCGCCCTCAGCGGCCTCACCACCCTCCCGGCCGACGCCGCGAGCGGCTGCTACGGCATCGGCGGAGGCCGCTACAACTGCCAGGTCTGGAAGACCGCGCCCTCGTACTTCGCGGGCGACGTCCGCGCCGGCACCCTCAACGCCGGCACCAACTACTTCTACTGCCAGGCCGTCGGCAGCGAGGTCGTCGACGGCCCCTACCGCAACCACTGGTGGGCGAAGACCGACGACGACAGCGGCAACAAAGGCGTGTGGGTCAACGTCGTCTACCTCTCCGGCGGCGACAACGACCAGCCGGTGCCGGGGCTGCCCACCTGCTGACCACGGCGGGGATCCCGTGCGGGGCCGGGTGCGGCTCAGCCCGTGTAGTCGGCGAGGTACCGCCTGACCTTCGCCGCGTGCGCCGCCACCCGCGCGGGCACCCCGCCCTCCTCCGCGACCGTCTTGTCGCTCGTCCGGTACCCGGCCGCGAGCAGGCCCGGCAGGTCGTCGTGCAGACCGCGCGCCTTCATCCGCTGGGCCAGCCAGCAGACGTACGACCCCATCGACACGATGGCGTCGGCGGGCTGCCGGTAGTCGGCCCGGCCGTCGCCGTCGCCGTCCTGCGCCCAGGCCCGGAACACCGAGGGCGTCCACATCGCGACGCCGTACTCGTCGGTCTCCGGGCGGGACGCCGCCGGGTCGAAGCCGCTCTCCGCCTTCACCATCGCGGCGAGCAGCGCCGGGGTCACCTCCGGTTCGGGGCAGCGGCGGGCCGCCCGGTCGATCGGCCCGCGCAGCGCGGCCGGCACGTCCGCCCCGGGCGGCAGCGCCCCCGGCGACCGGTCCCCCGCGACGGTCGGGCGTCCGGTCGGGCTTCCGGTCACGGCGGTACCGGTCGTACCGGCGGGCCCCGCCGTACCGGTCGCACCGGTCGGGAGCACCGCGACGGCCACTGCGGCCGCCGCGCCCGCGAGCGCCAGGCCGGCGGCCCACGCCGCCCGGCGGGCCGACCACGGGCGCGGCGGGCGGGCCCCGTCGGCGCCGTCCGCCCGGGCCGGGGCCGGCGGCAGCCGCGCGGCGAGCTCCCCGGCGTCCGCGGGCCGGTCCGTCCGGACCGGCGCGAGGCAGGCGGCGATCGGCGGACGCCACGGCCCCGGCACGCGCGCGTCCAGCCGCAGCGGCTCACGGCCGCGCGCGTACGCCTGCGCGGCGAGCGCCCGCGCCCGGGGCGTGGCCCCCGGGAAGGGGTGCAGGCCGGCCGCCAGCACCTGGTGCGCCAGCACCCCGAACGCCCACACGTCGGACGCCGGGCGCAGCGCCACCCCGCGGGCGCCGGTCCGCTCGGACCACCACTCCGGCGGCACGTGGTCCGGCGTGCCGAACGGCGCCGCGTACGCGTGCGTGCCCTCCAGCTCGGCGGTGAGCCCGAAGTCCGCGAGGCGCGCGCCGCCGTCGGCCATCAGCAGCACGTTGGCGGGCTTGAGGTCGCCGTGCACCCAGCCGTGCGCGTGCATGTGGGCGAGCCCTTCGCACACCTCGGCCAGCAGGCGCCCGGCCACGGCGGGCGGCAGCGGCGCACCGTCCGCGAGCAGGTCCGCGAGGCTCCGCTCGGCGCGTTCCATGACGAGCACCACGGCGCCGTCCAGCCCCGGCAGTTCCGGGTCGCGGACGGTGGCGGTGGCGAGGGTGCGGATCAGCCGCGGGTGCGCCAGCCTGCGGCCCGCCTCCGCCTCCCCGAGGGCGGCCGCGGCCGCGGCAGGGCTCAGCCCGCCCGGACGGCCCGCGGCGGGCAGGAACTTCGCGGCCGCGGGGGCGCCGTCCGCCAGCCGCTCGGCCGCGTGGACGGTGCCCCACGCTCCGGCCCCGATCCGGTCGGTGATCCGGTAGCCCGCCACGCGGTAGCCGTACGGCACCTCCGGGCCCGCGCCGGGCGGGGCGTCGCCGCTCACCGGGCGCTCAGGACCGGGGGCGGCGCGGGGGCAGCAGGACGAGGTGCTCCTCGCGGACCAGGTCGAACCGGAGCGCGAGCCCGACGAGTTCCTCGCGCTTGCGCAGGCCGCCGTCGCCCGGGACCAGCCGGAGCTTGCACTCCGCCAGGTAGTCGATGTGGTAGTTGACGGCGGACCGGGTGACGTCCCGGCAGGCCGGGTCCGCGCGCAGCCGTTCGACGACCTCGCCGACCCCGGGGACCGCCGCCGCGGTGGTGCCGCGCAACCGGGGCTCGCAGAGCGCCACCAGCACGAGGAAGTACTTCGCGGTGGCGTCCAGCGCGAACGGGCTGACGGTGCAGTCGCCCGGCGCCCGCTGCCGCACGGGGTCGAGATAGGCGTGCTGCGGGGCGAAGACCTTGAAGCGGCAGCCTCCCCCGAGCGAGGGCAGGACCACCCGTGAGAACTCGAACGGCACGGGCGCGCCCAGCCGTCCGGGCGCCACCTTCAGGTGCTCGCCCGCGCCCTCCAGGTTCTCCACCACGTACGTCGCCGAGCGGCTGAAGTTGGAGAGCCGCCAGTGGTCCTCGGCGGCCGTCACCTCGCCCGCGCGGCGCGAGACGCCCTGGTCGGGCAGCGGGATGGCGACCGGGCACGCGGGGGCGCCGCGGCCGAACTCCGCGGCGTCGCCGGGGCCCATGCGCAGCAGCGCGGGCGCACCCGGCGCGGCCCCCGGCCCGTCCGGAAGTTGCACGATCACGGTGTCCATACGCCCCCTCGACGGCCGGCTCGCACGGCTCCGCGGCGCCGCCCCGGGGGGACCGGGGACGTCCGCGACCCGGTCACACAGTGTGTCAGAAAACGTACGCTGCGTGTGCGACGTTTCCGCCGGGGACGGCCGGGGCGTCGCGGGGCGGTCAGGGCGCAGCGGGGTGGCCGGGGCGCCCTGCGGTGGTCAGGGCGCCGCGGGGCGGTCAGGGCGTCGCGGGCGGCAGGTGCACCGTCATGATCAGGTCGCAGGGCCCGTCGCCCGCGCCGCGGTAGGCGTGCCCGACGTCGGCGCCGAAGGTGGCGCTCGCACCGGCGACCAGCGGGTGCCCGACGCCGCCGACCTCCAGGACCATCCGCCCGGCGGTCACGGTGAGCGTCTCGGTCACGCCCGCCGGGTGCGGATGGCTCTCGTACACCTCGCCGGGGTGCAGCCGCCAGTGCCACAGCTCGACCTGGGCCGGGCCGGGGGTGGTGAGGACGAGCCGCGCCCAGCCGCCGCCCTCCCCCGTCCACAGCGGGGCGGCGGCGGCACCGTCGACGATCTGCACCCGGCCCTGCCGGGGTTCGTCCACCAGGTCGGAGACCGCCAGGCCGAGGGCGTCCGCGAGCCGCACCAGGGTGCCCAGGTTGGGGTTGCCCTGGGCGTTCTCCAGGCCCACCAGCGCACCCTTGCTGACCTGGGCGCGCACGCTCAGCTGCTCCAGCGACAGGCCCGCCCGCGCGCGGGCGGCCCGCACGTTGCGCGCCACCGTCCGCAGTGTCAGCGACACCTCGGCCACCGGACCACCCCTTGCCGTGTCGGCCTCGTCCTCGGTCGCCCCAATGTACCCTCCGGTCGGAGCAGTGCACCCCTTCGGTCATTCGAATGTAGACTCAGGTCGGTCCGATGAACCGAAAGGGGCCGCCCGTGCTCGCCGTCCTCCTGGCCCTGGGCAGCTCCCTCGCCTACGGGTGCTCCGACTTCCTCGGCGGCCTCGGCGCCCGGCGCGCCCACGTGCTGCGCACGGTGATGGTCGCCGCGCCCGTCAGCCTCGCGGTCGAGCTCCTGCTGTGGCCCCTCCTCGGCGCCACCTGGAGCGCCCCCGCCCTCGGCTGGGGCGCCGCCTCCGGGCTCGCCTCCGCCGCCGCGTTCGCCCTGCTCTACCGCACCCTGGCGATCGGCCCGATGAGCGTGCTCTCGCCGGTGAGCGCGGTGGTCTCCGCGGCACTGCCGGTCGGCGTCGGACTCGCCCTGGGCGAGCACCTGGGGGCCGCGGCCGTCCTCGGGATCGCCCTCGCCCTCGTCGCCGTCGTGCTGGTCGCCGGGCCCGGCAGCGACCGGGACACCGGACCCGGCCACCCGCCCGCACGCCCCGGGCGCAGCGCGCTGCTGCTCGCCGTCGCCGCGGGCACGGCCATCGCCCTGCAGCTCGTCTGCCTCGACCGGGCCCCCACCGACAGCGGCCTGGCCCCGCTCATCACCGGCCGCGCCGTCTCCTCCGTCGTGACCGTGGCGGCGGCACTCCTGCTGCACCGGCGACTGGGCCCGGAACGGCCCTCGCTGCCGATCGCCGCCGGTGCGGGCGCGCTGGACTCCCTCGCCAACCTCGCCTTCCTGCTGGCGGTCCGCAGCGGCGACCTGGCAGTCGTCGCCGTCATCACCGCCCTCTACCCGGCCGGCACCGTACTGCTCGCCCGTACCGTGCTCGCCGAACGACTCGGCCGCGCCCAGCTGGTCGGCCTCGGGACCGCCGCCGCCTCGGTCTGCCTGCTGGCCCTCGGCTGAGCCGCCGCCCGGCCCCCGGGTGTCCTGAGGCCCGGTTGCCGGTACGAGGGCGCGAGGGGCACGGCGGCACAACGGTCCGGCCCGCCGGGTGGCGGGCCGGACCGGATGAACGGGTGGGGTGCCCGGCCGGGGTCAGAAGGCCAGGATCCGGCCGACCGCGAAACCTGCGCAGGCGACCACCAGCAGGCCGATGAGCAGCAGCGGGATCCAGCCGGGCCAGGCGTCGTGCAGCTCGACCCGCTCGGGCGTCGAGATGGCGTGACAGGTGGACGCCTCGCACTCCGGGGTCTCGGTGGGACGGACCGCGGGCACCGCGAGCGGGCGCGGGAGGGGAGACGAGAGGGGAACGGACGCGATCGACATGACGGCCTCCACAGGCCGGGTGAGGTGACCTCTCCACTCTCCCGCGGGGGCGGCGGCGGGGTGACCTGCATCGTTCACGCACCGGCTCGGACACCCGGCCGCACTCCGCAGCCGCACTCCGCAGCCGAAATCCCGGGCCGACTTCCCCGGCCCTCACCTGCGCACCCGCCGCCCGCCGCCCCGCCGTCCCCCTGCCCCACCTCCGGCCCGGTCAGCTCTCGGCCGGGTAGCTCCGGATGACCTTGCCCTTGAGGTCCGCGGCGAGATAGCCGCTGCCGTACTCGTCACCGATGTAGATCGACAGGCTCTTCACGTCGTCGAAGAAGAACGTCGGGTCGATCGAGAGGTAGCGGGTGGTGGGCTTCGGCACGTTGAGGGTCTCCTCGCCCTTCTTGAACAGGCCGGGGACGAGATCCCAGTTGTAGACGGTCAGGTCGACGGGCTTCTCGTCGCCGATCTGCGTGCTGCCGTGGCGCTTGGTGGCGGCGCCGTTGCGGTAGTCGACGTAGTCGTACTGCTTGGACCCGGGCGCCTTCGGCACCTCGGCGATCGCGTAGGTGGGGTAGACCACCAGGCTGTAGACCTCGGTGGTGCCGGCCGTCTGCTTGATCGCTTCGACCACGGCGCGCAGGCCGGCCGGGGTGTGGAGGTTCTTGGCGTCCGCAGGCGGTGCGGCCGTCCGCGAGGCGCCGGCCTTCGAGGTCGCCGCGGCCGGCGACGCCCCGCCGGACGCCGTACCGCCGGAGCCCGTGCCGCCGCCTGTGGAGCTGCCGGCCGAGGACGTGGAGAGGCCCTGGTTGCCGCCCTGGTTCGAGGCGTTGCCGTCGGACCGGAGCGACCAGGCCAGGCCGCCGGCGAGGACCACGCCCGCCACGGAGACCGCCACCATCGCCGTACGGCTGCGACGGGCCGGCGCGGCCGGGAACGGCCCGGTGTGCGCACCGCTGTCCGAGACGCCGTACGGGCCGGGCGACGGCGCGTAGGAGGGGTGGCCGGCCTGCGCGTTCCACGGGTTCGTCGGGCCGGTCTGCGAGGGGTGGCCATAGCCGCCGGGGGCGCCGCCGCCGAGCGGCATCTCGCCGTAGGGCGCGACCGGGTGCGCCGGGCCGGCCGTCGGGGCGTCCGCGCCGTGGCCGTTCGGGCCGGTGTACACGTTCGTACCGGTGTGGACGTTGGGGCCGGTGTGAACGTTGGGGCCGGAGTGGACGTTCGGGCCGGAGTGCGCGCCCGGGTCCGGCTTCGCGAACGGTGCGGCGGACGGGCCCGGGCCCAGGTTGTCGAGCGAGGTGGGCGTCCAGCCGGCGGACGGCGCCGACCCGCCCTGCTCCGCGGCGGCGAGCAGCCGGTCGAGCGTCTCGGCGTCGGGCCGGGCGGCCGGGTCGCGGGCGAGCAGCGAGGAGAGCAGCGGCCCCAGCCGGCCCGAGCGGACCGGCGGCGGGAGCGTCTCGTCCAGCACCGCGGCGAGGGTCGCCAGCGTGGTGGCGCGGCGCAGCGGGTGGTGGCCCTCCACGGCGACGTACAGCATCATGCCGAGCGACCACAGGTCGGAGGAGGGGTTGCCCTCCTGGCCGCGGATGCGTTCGGGGGCGATGTACTCGGGCGAACCGATCAGCGAGCCGGTCGCGGTGAGGGCGGTGGCGCCCTGCATCGCCGCGATGCCGAAGTCGGTGAGCACGGGTGTGCCGTCGGTGCGCAGCAGGACGTTGCCGGGCTTGACGTCGCGGTGCTGGATGCCGGCCGCGTGGGCGGCCCGCAGGGCGGAGAGCACGCCGCGGCCGATCCGGGCGGCCTCCGGCACGGTGAGCGGGCCCTGCTCCAGCCGGTCCGCGAGGCTGCCGCCCCCGACCAGCTCCATGACGAGCCACGGGTGCGGGTGTTCGGGGCTGTCGACGATGTGATGGATGATCACGACATGGGGGTGCTGCAGCCGGGCGAGCGCCCGTGCCTCGCGCAGGACCCGCTCGCGCAGTTCCAGGGCCCCCGCCGGGTCGGCGGCGGCCATGGCCGGGTCGGGCGGCCGCACCTCCTTGAGCGCCACCTCGCGGTGCAGCGCGTTGTCGCGGGCCCGCCAGACGAGGCCCATGCCTCCGCCCCCGAGGCGTTGCAGCAGTTCGAAACGGCCGTCGATGAGCCGTGATTCGGGCCCCCCAGTGTTCATGCCCGCCATGGTAGGAGACGGCACGGACCGTCGGTGCCCCCGGGAGCGGGCGTCCGGGCCCCGGGCCCCGGCCACGGGCCTGCTTCGTGTGCGGCACTCGGGGTGCCGGGGCACGGCGACGCCTCGGGCGGCCCGCGGCTCTCGGCCGCGACCCTCCGCCTCCGGGGCGCCCGATCTCCGGCCTCCGACGGCCGGTCCCGCCGCCGGCCCTGTACGCCGACCCGGTCCCGGCCCTGTACGCCGGCCTTGTCCGCCGGCCTTGTCCGTCAGCCCGGGAGTCCTCCGAGTTCGGCGGTGCGGTTGCGCCGGATGTCGGCGGCGAGGGCGCGGACGTCCTGTCGGCTGCCCGCGGTGTTCTCGGCCTCGGCGAGGTGCACCGACTGTTCCAGGTATTCGCGCAGGTGCGTGGTGGCGAGGCGGTCGAAGGCCGCGCCCTGCTCCTTCTCGACGGCGGCGTACTCGGCGGCGGTGGTCATGCCCGGCATGTCGTGGCCCTCGTGCGGGTTGGCGCCGCTCGCCCCGGCCTGCGCGATGAGCGCGCGGAGGCGGCCGAGGTCGGCGGTGTCGTCCCGGGTGACGGTGTCGGCGAGGGCCCGCAGTTCGGGCGACGCGGACCGGGTGGTGACGAGTCCGGCGAGGTGGACGGCCTGCTCGGTCATGGGCGCGGCGAGTTGGAGCCAGGCCACGTCGGTCGGGTTGAACGGTGCGGCGGAGGCGGTGCCCCCGGCGTCCGGTGCGGCCGGTCCGCCGCCGGGCCGGGCGACGGCCACCAGGCCGCCGCACAGGGCGAGCGCGGCCACGGCCGCGCCGACGAATGCTCTTCTCATCGGGTCCCCTCCCCGGGGATGGCAGGTCGGGCGGGGCCCGGGCGGGACGTCGCCGTCCCGCCCGGGCCCCGGGTGTGCGGTCGAACCGTCACGGACGGCCGTCGGCACCGCACTTGACGATCGGGTTGATGCAGTCGCGGACGCGCCGCTCCATCTCGGCGGCGGGCCACACGTTGAAGAAGTCACCGTGCATCGTGTAGCCGGGCCCGGAGGCGAGCCGCAGCCGGGACGGGTCTCCGGTGACCGGGTAGCGCAGCACCTGACGGAGCTTGGGCACCGGCACCGGGTGGGTGGCCGGGCAGGCCCCGCCGACGGGGTACGCCATGTGGCTCTTGTGGTCGGCCGAGTCGAGGTCCTTGCCGTTCCAGCACTGCGGGAAGTCGAGGTACGACTCCAGCATCGTGCCGGCCGGGCAGTTCACGAAGTCGTGCGACGGGTTGACCTGGCCGGCCCACAGGCAGGACCAGCGGGAGATGGTGTTGTCGTCCGGGCCGGTGGACTTGGCGTTGCCCGCGACGATGCGCAGACCGCGGGGGAACGGCTGGGTGTTGGCGATGACGTCGTCGCGCACGCCCTCGCCGAGGTAGTAGAAGGTGGTGCCGGTGGGCTCGACCGGCACGTTGTCGGCGTACAGGGTGGGCACCCAGTACGAGGAGATGTCGGCGACCGGGTTGCACGTGCCGCCGGCCGTCTCCAGGCTTCCGAGGTTGGAGTTGCCGTTGGTGGCGTTGTTGCCGAAGAAGCTGTGCATGTGCGAGGCGCCGGGCAGGCCGGGGAAGACGATCGGGTCGTCCGGCAGGCGGTGGCTGTACGGGCAGTCCGCGAGGAACTCGGCGACCCGGACGGCGCCCGGCGGCACGGTCTGCGTGCCGAGTGCGCCGAACACCTGGAACTCCCAGAGCGATACGCCCCAGGCGGTGGCCCGCGTGGTGGCGAGCACCCGCACGTACCGGCCGGTGGCCGACAGGTCGAGGGTCTGCCGGCCGCCGGTGGCACCGGCGACCACGCGGACGGTGACCCAGCTCGTGCCGGTCGCGGAGACCTGCACCTGGTAGGCGCTGGCGTAGGCGGCCTCCCAGTCGAGCACGATCCGGTTGATCGAGGCGTTGGCGCCGAGGTCGACCTGGATCCACTGGTTGTCGGCGGCCGAACTCGACCAGCGCGTGCCGCCGTTGCCGTCGACCGCGAGGCCGGCGGGGTAGGCGGCGTTCTCCAGGGAGGAGGCGGTGACCGGGCGGCCCTGCGAGATCGGGGTGTCGGCTGCCTGGGCCTGGACGACCGTGCCGGTCAGCACCGCCGCGGCGGTGAGGACGGCGGCGAGGAGCCCGGCCAGCCGCCGGCGGGCGGGGGTGCGGAGGCGGGGCAGGGTGGGCGGACGCGGGTGTGCACGCGGTCGTGACCGCAGGCCGAAGGACGACCTCATGGCTCTCCAATCGGGTGGGGGAAGGAGCCTGAAGGTGCGGTGTGCGATGGTGCGGCGAGTGTTGGGGCTCACCGAGAGAGCGCTCTCTGACGGGAAGATAGGAGGCCCTGCGGACACTGTCAAGACATCCTGAAGATGCTCCGTCAACGCCCCATCGGCTCCCCGCAGGCCGTACGATCCGGGGGAGCGCTCTCCCGGACGCCCCGGTCAACGGCCCGGTCAACGACCCACCGGCGGCGCCCCGGGCCACGGAAGCACGCCCCACCAGCGGCGCACCGGCCCGTCCCGGCTCCCCCGGGAACGACGGAAGGCGGCACCTCCGCACGGGGAGGTGCCGCCTCGGGGCCCGTGGCCGACTGCCGGGCTACGTGCCGTTCCTGTCCGGATCCACCGCGAGCGTGATGACGCCGAGGTAGCCGTCGCCGTCCTCGGTGATCTTGAGCAGCATGCCCGGCTTGTAGATGCCGTCGCCGTCGTTGAAGGTGTCGCGGCCGGTGTGCACGGCGTACGGCGCCTTCGCGAAGACCGCCGAGTTGAGCTTCTCGTCCATCATCAGCTGCGTGGTGAGGGTGCGTTCGTCGTTCACGTGCACCATCGCGTGGACGTGCACCGTGCGCCCGCGGTACCAGCCGGGCCAGATCGTGGTGAACTCGACGATGCCGTCCTTGTTGGTCACCTGGGCCCCGCGCAGGTAACGCTTGTCGTCCTTCGGGGTGAGGTCGCCCTGGTCGCCGGCACCGCCCGCTCCCCCGGCACCGCCGGCGCCACCGGGCGCACCGGACGGCATCCCCGAGGGCATGCCCGACGGCGGCGTGCCGCCGGGGCCGCCGCCCGGGCCACCGGACGGCATCCCACCCGGCGCCCCGCCCTCCGGTGCACCGGAGGGCATCGCGCCACCACCACCGCCACCGCCGCCGGAGAGGCTCTCGGCGCCGGAGTAGAGCCCGTCGGCGTCGCAGTGCCAGATCTCCACCACGGCGTTCGGCAGGGCCGCGCAGCTCTCGCTGTCCTGCACCCGCAGCGCCAGCTTGAGCCGCGTGCCCTTGCGGTCCTCGCGGATGTCGGCGCGGATCCTGTCCGCGTCGAAGTAGTACGGGCCCTGTGTGGTGGAGGCCGTGAGCGTACAGGTGTTGGAGCCCGCGAAGAGCCCGGTCAGGTCCTCGGCGGTCGACGACTGGGGCGAGATGCCGACACTCACGCCGTCCGACGCGGTCGCGGTGGTGCTGCCGCTCCTGCCGCACGCCGCGAGGAGGGCCCCGAGGCCGATGCTGCTGATACCGGCCAGGGCCGTCCGGCGGCTGACGCGCCGGCCCTCGTCGTGGTCATGTTCCATGGGCCGAAGCTAAGGACGGCGGATGAGATCTTCCTGTGGACACTCTCGACCCTCCATGAGAAGCCCGCCAGGTCCACCCCGGGGGAGGCGACGGCGGCCACCGCGGGCCCGGAGTCGACGGCGGCACCGCGCCGGAGGCGGAACCGGCGCCACGTCAGCAGGGCTTGCGCCAGGCGTCGAGTTCGAGGTGCTTGGTCATGGAGCTGAGACCGAGCTGCCGGCTCCGCGCGCAGTACCGGTCGTTGGGGGTGGTGTACTCGACGTGGAAGACCGCCTTGCCGGCCGCGATGAACGGCCTGAGCGCGTCGCACTCGTCGAACTCGGCGCACTGCTCGTTGACGGCGAAGTCGAAATCGCCGACGAGGGAAGGGATCTGGTCGAGGTCGTTCTTCAGCCCGACGGCGAGGCCGCGGTCGTGGGCGAGCTTGGCGATCGCCCGGTTGTAGGCGAGCTGGTCGACCGCGCTGATCTTGAAGCCGGTGTCGGCGTGGTAGTTCTCGACGAGGTCGGGCTCGACGGCGTCGAAGCCCTTCGCGCGGCACATGTCGAAGCGGCGGGCCATGAGCGGCAGCAGGACGTCCGTGCGGCGGACGTCGAGGGAGGCCTCGCCCTTCCAGCCGTTGCCCTCGCCGCGGACGGCGGCGGGGAAGTCCCCGGCGTCGCTGCGGTAGTCCTCGTACGCGCCGACGTTGACGTAGCAGATGACCTTGCGGCCCTGGGCGTGCAGCCGCGCGACGGTGGCGGCGTCGTTCTCGAAGCCGTCGATGTCGTAGACCGGCACGTCGACGCCGGTGTCGACGCGGCCGTCGAGCTGCCACTGCCAGGCGGTGCCGGGCCGGGGCTGCCAGCGGGCCCGGGCGGGTGGCGGGTGGGAGCCGGCGGTGCCGCCGGTGGCGGATCCGCCGGGCACCGGGGAGCTGCCGGCCGGGGACGGCGAGGACGGGCCGGGCGAGGCGCTCGCGGCGCCGGACGCGCTGCCGGCACCCGTGCCGGTGGGTGCGGCGGTGACGGTGTCCGGCGCGGGGGCGGCCCCGTCGTCGTCGCCGGCGGAGGAGCAGCCGGCGAGGGCGAGCAGCAGGGCCGCGGCGACGGCGGTGGCGGGTGCGGCGGTGCGGGTCCGGCGGGTCGTCACGGGCTCTCCGTCGTCGGGGCGGGTGTCGTCGCGGCCAGCGCCGGGACCGGCGCCAGGACGGGTGACAGGGTGCTCCACGGATTGTCCCCCGTGCCGTGGGTGGCGTAGTGCAGGGCCGCGCCGCGCAGGCGCGCCTCGCTGGCCACGGCGCGCACCCGGCCGGGCGGGACGCCGTGCACGAGGTGGCAGAAGCGTTCCGCCGGGTGGTCGAGCGTCCAGCGCGGCACCCGGTCGCTCTCGTACGCGTCCCAGTCGCCCTCGAAGGTGACGAGGACGTCGGCGACGTCGTCCGCGGCGTACGCCGGGTCCGGGTGGGTGCCGTGGCCGAGCACGACCGTCCCGCAGCCCAGGGCGCGGGCGGCGACGGTGAGCCGCCGCTGGTGCGGCAGGAACGCCGGGTCGGTGGGCGCCTGGTCGAAGTAGACGCCGTCCGTGCCGTACCAGTCGCGGTGGCGCAGCAGGTCGTCGGTGACGGCGGCGTGCGGGCGCTGCCCGTAGGCGGTGTCGGCGTATCCGAGGATGCGGACGCCGGCCTCGCGGAGCTCCGCGAAGGGTTCGGCGAACACCGGGTCAGGGGCGGTGCCCGGGCCGTCGGCGGCGTTCAGCACGACGGCGTACAGGCGCGGTGCGGCCCGTACGAGGGCCCGCCAGGCGGACGGGTCCTCGGCGGGGTGCACGTAGAGGGGGACGAGGAGTCGCTCCATCAGAAGGTGGGCTCCCGGGTGTCCTTCAGGCTGTGCCACAGGTCGGCCAGCGAGTCGGCGAGCGGGATCAGCGGCTCCCAGCCGAGGCCGCGGGCGGTGGTGATGTCGGCCTGCTGCCAGGAGACGGCGGCGGAGCGTTCGGAGCCGGCGCCGTGCTCCTCGATGCGGCCGCGGAACCCGGCGGCCTCGGCGAGGGCGCGGGCGGCGTCGCGGACGGGCCGGGCGGCGCCTCCGGCGATGTTGACGACGGGCGGCAGCGGGCCGGTGGCGGTGAGGACGGCGGACACCGCGCGGGCCACGTCGCGGGCGTCGACGAAGTCGCGGTGCGCGGAGAGGTCGCCGACGGTGACGGTGCCGTCCGGGCCTGCGCGACGGATCTCGGCGGCGAGCCGGCCGGGCAGCGAGGCGGCGGGGGCGCCGGGCCCGACCGGGTTGAACACCCGCAGCACGACGGCGTCCTGGCCCGCGGCGGCGGCCTCGGTGACGGCCAGCGTGCCGGCGAGCTTGGTGGCGCCGTACAGGCCGCCGGGACAGGCGGGGGCCTGCTCGTCGAGCGACGTGCCGTGCGGGCAGGCGCCGTACTCGGCGGCGGAGCCGAGGTGCACGAGGCGGCTCGCGGGCAGGGCGGTGCGCAGGGCGGCGGCGAGCACGGCGGGGCCGCGCGCGTTGAGGCCGGTCTGCCGCAGTCCGTCGCCGGTGACGGCGCCCGCGCAGTTGACGACGGCCGCGGGGCGCAGCTCGGCGAGCAGGGCGGCGAGGGCGGCCGGGGTCGCCTCGGCGAGGTCGAGGGCGACGTCGGCGGTGGCGGTGCGGCCGGCGCGGACCACCCGCGCGCCCGGGAGGGCGCGCAGGTGGTCCGTGATGTGGCCGCCCAGGAAGCCGGTGGCTCCCAGGACGAGGACGTCCATCGGTCAGGCACCCCGCAGCAGGAGGTCGCGGTGCTCGTGGAAGTCGGCGTTGGCGCGGTCGTAGTCGTCGGGGCGGCCGATGTCGAGCCAGTAGCCGTCGAACTCGTAGGCCTGCGGCGGGGTGCCGGCGGCGAGCAGGTCGAGGACGAGGTCGTCGAAGCCGAGCGGCCGGCCGGGGGTGTACCGGGCGAGGGTGGTGCGGGAGAGGCCGTAGACGCCCATCGAGACGTGGTAGTCCATGCTGGGCTTCTCGCGGAACTCGGTGACCCGGCCGTGCTCGGTGGTGAGGACGCCGAAGTCGATGTTGACCTTGCGGGCGTAGGTGGCGATGGTGAGCGGCGCCTCGGAGTCGATGTGCTGCTTGAGGACGTCGCCGTAGGGCAGGTCGGTGAGGACGTCGCCGTTCATGACGAGGAACTGCTCGGGGAGCCGGTCGAGCATGGTGAGCAGCGGGCCCATGGTGCCGAGCGGGCTGTCCTCGCTGGTGTAGGTGACGTCGAGGCCCCACTGGGAGCCGTCGCCGACGTAGGCGCGGATGATGTGGCCGAGGTGGCCGATGGCGAGGGTGCAGCTCTCGAAGCCGGCCGCGGCGAGCTGCCGCATGACGATTTCGAGGATGGCGTGCTGGTCGCCGATCGGCACCAGCGGCTTGGGCAGCGCCGTGGTGTACGGGCGCAGGCGTACGCCCTTGCCGCCGGCCAGGATGACAACGTGCATGCTGGTGCTCCTTGTCTGGGGTGCGGTGGGTGCGGGCGCCGGGGTCAGACGTTGTACAGGTCGGTCTTGTAGCGGGCCAGGTTCGCCGGGTCGCGGAAGAACGCGATGGTGGCGAGCAGGCCGTCCTCCAGCGAGTGGGCGGGGGCCCAGCCGGTGGCGGTGCGCAGCCGGGTGGCGTCGGCGACGAGGCGCATGACCTCGGAGGCGGCGGGCCGGATGCGGTCGGTGTCCTCGCGGACCGTCAGGTCGGCGTCCATGAGCTTGCCGATCAGGGAGACGAGGTCGCCGACGGAGATCTCCCCGCCGGTGCCCGCGTTGAAGGTGCGGCCGACGACCTGCTCGGCGGGGGCGGTGCCGACGGTCGCGAAGGCGGCCGCGGTGTCCTTGACGTAGAGGAAGTCGCGGGTGGGCCGGAGGTCGCCGAGGGTGATGGTGCGCTCCCCCGCGGCGACCTGGCCGATGACGGTGGGGATGACGGCGCGCATCGACTGCCGCGGCCCGAAGGTGTTGAACGGGCGCAGCGTCACGACCGGGGTCTCGAAGCTCGCGTGGTAGCTGTCCGCGAGGCGGTCGCCGCCGGCCTTGGAGGCGGCGTACGGCGACTGCGTGTTGATCGGGTGGTCCTCGGTGATCGGCACGGTCTGCGCGGTGCCGTACGTCTCGCTGGTGGAGGTGTGGACGAGCCGCGGGATGTCGAGGTGGCGGACGGCCTCCAGCACGTTGAGGGTGCCGGTGACGTTGGTCTCCACGTACGAGTGCGGGGCCCGGTAGGAGTACGGGATCGCGATGAGCGCGGCCAGGTGGTAGACCGCGTCGGTGCCCTTGACGAGGCCGGTCACCGAGCCGGGGTCGCGGACGTCGCCGAGGACGATCTCGACGTGGTCGAGGATCTCGGCCGGGAGCGTCTCCAGCCAGCCGAACGACGAGAAGGAGTTGTACTGGACCATCGCGCGGACCCGGTGACCGCCGGTGACCAGGGTCTCGACGAGATGGGACCCGATGAAGCCCTCGGCGCCGGTGACGGCGGCCAGGGGGTTGCCGGTGGTGCTGCTGCTCATGGCGAGCCTCCGATGTGTGGGAACGCGGATTCGGCGGGCGGCCCGGGCGCGCGCGGCGCGTTCGGGCGGGGCGTGCCGGGCGGGGCGGCGGTGGCCGGCGTGTGCCGGCGCGGCGTCATCTGTGCGCGGTGACGCGGCCGGTCCTCGCCCGGGTGATGAGGATCATGGCGGCCACGGCGAGGCCGGTGGCGGCGAGCCCGGCCGCCTCGGCGGCGGCGGGGTGGACGGCGGTGGCGGTGGTCTCCGCGACCGCCGCGGCGGTACAGATCAGGGCCGGCGGCCAGACCGCGCCGAAGACCTGGAGCAGCAGGGCCGTCCAGAGCAGGGCCCCGAGCAGGAGCAGCGCACCGAGCTGGCCGGCGCCGGGGAGCCGTGCCGTCCAGAGCAGGGCGGCGCCGCCGCCGAGGGCGGCGAGCACGACGAGGTAGCCGGCGAGCAGCCCGAGCAGGGTGCGGTCGGTGCGGGTGCGGAACTGCTCGGCGGTGGTGCTGGTGTGCAGGGCGGTGACCGAGCGGCTGCGGAACCGGAAGAGGAGCCACTCGGCGAGGCCCATGCTGAGGGTGAGGGCGACCGCCGCGGAGGCGCCGCCGGCCGGGGCGGGCCGCCACGGGTCGCCGAACGACGCGGTGAGGACGAGCGCGCCGACGGCGAGGCCGAACAGACCGTGCGGCAGGCTGTCGGCGACGGGCACCCCGGCGGCGGGCGGCGGGTCGCCGGCCCGCAGGCGCTGCCCGATCTCGATGCCCGCGAAGACGGCGGCCAGGGAGAGGGAGAGCGCGGGCCCGGCGAGGGCGAGCTGCTGCGGCAGGTCGGTGGCGAGGGTCGCCGCGGCGGCGACCGCGGTGGGGGCGAGCGCGCCCATCAGCCGCTTGGCGCGGCGGGTGACGAGCAGCACGGTCGCCGAGGCGAGGTAGAGCGACTGCCCGGTGGCGAACAGCAGCACCGGCCAGGTGGCGCCGGCGAGGGCGGCCGCGCCGGCGCCGAGGACGGTCGCCGCGAGGCCGCCGCGCAGGAGGCTGCGGCCCACGGCGTAGCGGGCGCCGAGGGCGCGCCAGGCGTAGGCGCGGTGGGCGAGGGCCTGGTTGAGGGCCCAGCCGACGAGCGCGGTGAGGGCGAGGGCGCCCGCCGCCGTGCCGGAGCGCAGGAAGGGCGCGGCGGGCAGGTAGGCGAGGCCGGGCAGGGCGAAGAGCAGGCCGCGCAGCAGGGTGCGCAGCGGGTCGGCCTGCCACGGGTCGGCGGGCTCGGGCGGGGCGCTGTGGCGGCGTTCGGTGCGGGCGAAGAGCTCGTCGGCGATGGAGAAGGAGTCGGTGCGGCCGTAGAGGACGGCGGCCTGTTCGTCCGTCAGGCCGTCGGACTCGAGGACGGCGGCGATCTCGAAGGGGTGCACGGCGCGGGCGCAGACGTCGGCGAGGCGCTCGGCGAGTTCGTCCAGCGGGTCGGCGGGCAGCGGGACGGGCGGCCCGTCCTGGGCGGCACCGGGGCCGGCGGCCTGCGGGTCGACGACGCGCAGGGCGAGGGTCTCGTCGGGCGAGGGCTGTGCCTCGCCGGGCCTGAGGACGCGCAGCGCCATGGTCTCGTCGGGCGCGGGCCGGGCCTCGCCGGGCCTGAGGACGCGCAGGGCGACGGTCTCGTCGGGCCGGTGGCCCGCGCCGTCGCCGTCGGCGGGTGCCGTCCGGCGGCGGGGCAGGCGCAGGAGCACGGTGTCCTCGGGGCGGGGCCCGTCCTCGGAGAGGTTCAGCAGGGTGCTCATCCGGCGGCTCCCACGGCGGCGGGGCCGAGGTCGGCCGGGCGGGCGTCGGCCTGGCCGTCGGCGGCGGCGCGCAGGGCGGGGCTCCACCAGTCGAAGGGGCCGCTGTCGCGGGCGGGCCGGAAGCGGTCGCGGCGGTCGAGCTCGTGGTAGATCTCGCGGAAGGAGTCGATGGTCTGCCGGAGCGTGAACTGCTCGACGACGCGGGCCCGGGCGCCGCGGCCCATCTCGGCGCGGCGGGCGGGGTCGCGGAGCAGGTCGACCGCGGCGCGGGCCATCGCCTCGGGTTCGCGCGGCGGCACGACGAGACCGGTGTCGTCGACGGCCTCGCGGACCCCGCCGACGTCGGTGGAGACGGTGGCGCGTCCGCAGGACATCGCCTCGATGAGGGTGAAGGGGAAGCCCTCGCTGATGCTGGAGAGCATCACGATGTTGCCGGCGGCGTAGGCGTCCCGGATGTCGTCGACCCGGCCCTCGAAGACCACCGCGTCGCCGACGCCCAGGTCGGCGGCGAGCGCCTCGCAGCGCTCGCGGTAGGCGGCACCGCCGGCCGGGGTGCCGCCGAAGAGCCGGAGCCTGGCGTCGGGTATCTCGGCGCGGACGAGGGCGAACGCCCGGATCAGCGTCTCCAGGTCCTTGATCGGGTCGACCCGGCCGGCCCAGCTGAGGGTGGGCACCTCCGGCTCGGGCCCGGCGGGCGGGAACGCGGCCGGGTCGACGCCGTTGTAGACGGTGCGGATGCGGTCGGCGGGCGTGCCGGCGCGCTCCTCCCAGCGGCGGTTGTAGCGGTTGCCGGGGGTGACGAGGGCGGCGCGGGCGTAGCTCTCGACGGCGAGCATCCGGTAGAAGCCGAGCACCAGGGCCTTGACCGGCCACGCGTAGCCGGTGCCGTAGCCGAGGTAGCGCTCACGCAGGTAGATGCCGTGCTCGGTGAGGAGGAACGGCGTGCCGTGCAGGTGGTTGCCGACCAGGCCGGGCAGGGCGGCGAGGCCGCCGCTGACGGCGTGCAGCACGCCGCCCGGCTTGGGGTGGGCGGCGAGCGGGCGCAGGGCGTGTTCGAGGAGCTCGGTGGCGGTGAGCGCGTCGTGCAGGCTGGGGCGGGCCGCGGAGGTGGCGAGGTGCGGGCGGTTCCACACGTCGGCGAGGACGCGGAGCGCGGCCTCGGACCGCAGGGCGGGGCTGAGCCGGCCGGCCCGGGCGTGGACCGCGAGGACGTACAGCTCGGGGCCGAACGCGGCCTCCTCGGCGGGGTCGAGGAGGGAGAGCAGGAAGCGCTCGTAGCCGGTGAGGAAGGCGCGCATCGCGTTGCCGCGGGGGGCCTGGCCGGCGGGCGCGGGGCCCCACAGCGGCACTGCCCGGACGTCGGTGACGTGCGGGGGGAGGTCCCAGGAGAGCGGCTGGCCGCCGGTGCCGGTGACGGCGATGACGCGGAACTCGACGTCGGGCATGCCGGTGACGAGCTGGTCGCACCAGACGCTGACGCCGCCGTGGCTGTGCGGGTAGGTGCCCTCGGTGAGCAGGGTGACCCGGGTGCCGACGAGGTGCGCGAGGTCGGCGGTGCGGGTGGCGCCGGCCGACGGTGTCTGCGGTTCGGGGACGGCCGCCGGGACGGCGTGCAGGTGGTTGGTCATGGTTTCCCCCCCAGGAAGTGCCGCCCCCGGGACGGCGGGCGGTGCGGAGCGCGTGGTGCGGGGCGGGGTGCCGGGCCTGGGCGTGGTGCGCCCCGGCCCGGCCCGCCCGTGGCGGTGCCGCCGGCCGGATCAGCCGGTGGCGCCGCCGGCGGTCTGGTCGAGCGTGTCGCTGTCGGCGGCGGGCCCGGCGGGCACCGGGGTCTTGACGCCGCTGGGCACGGGCAGGATGCGGACGGTGGCGGTGGTGGTGGTCTTGAGCACCTTGGCGACGGTCGTCAGGAGCCCCGCGCTGCCGCTGGGCAGCTTGAGGGTGACGCTGCTCTGCAGCAGACCGGGACCGGCCCAGCCGGACAGCCTGCCGGCGTAGGCGGAGCCGAACGCGGTGGTGCCGACGAGCTGCTGCTGCACGGTGCCGGTGGGCACGGTGGCCTGGGCGAGGGTGCCCGAGGGCGCGGTGATGGTGACGGTGTCGCCGACGCGGTAGGCGTTGACCTGGCCGTTGGCGATCGCGTGGGCCCAGGCGGCGCGGCGCTTCAGCTCCGTGCCGATGTCCTTCTGGCGGAGGTTCACCAGCGGGGTGTCGGCGGTGAAGAGCGAGTCGTACTCGTTGAGGATGCCCTCCATCACCGGGTAGGCGATGCGGTCCTCGGCGTAGTTCGACTGGTGCACGAAGTGCGGCCGCGGGTCGTTGCTGATCGCCCGGTTGACGGCGAGGCGGGCCTCCAGCGGCACGATGTAGTCGCCGTAGCCGGTGGTGGTGTCGAGCGGGGTGGGCAGGCAGGTGGTGGTGGCGGGGTTGTCCTCGCAGATGCCGCTGCCGCCCTGCGCGCGGGAGGTGTAGATCCAGTTGTACTCGTCCACCTCCTCGCCGGCCGTCGCCGCGTTGTAGAACACGTTGAGGGGGTAGCGGGGGATCGTGAGGGCGTTGCCGACGGCGCGCTGGTCGTGCTCGCGGGAGGCGTCGCTGGCGAGCCAGGTGGTGCCGGTGGCGTTGACGGCCGGGCCGAGGTACGGGTTGTCGGTGGGCTGCTGCGGGTTGGTGACCAGCCCGGAGTGCTCGCCGGTGACCAGCTCGGTGTTGTCGGCCGCGGTGAGGCCGTTGGTGGCGGCCCAGGTGCGGTTGTTGGTGATCTGCGAGGTGATGTCGGACTGGCTGGTCCACACGGTGGCGCCGCTCGCGTTGGTGCTGCAGCGCCACGGCACGACGGTGACGTCCTGCACGCACCCCAGGAAGGCGTGCGTGTAGGTGTGGTTGATCCAGCGGTAGGAGCTCTGGTCGGCGATCAGCTGGGCGGCCAGCGGGTCGGTGCCGCCGTTGTCGTCCTTGAAGTCCTCGCTGCCGGCGCCGTTCCAGGCCAGGTCGACCTTGAAGCCGTGCGCCTGCTGCCACTGCTTGAGGTACAGGGCGTCGGCGGCGGTCATCCGGATGGGGTGCTCGTCCGGGTTGCTGCCGGGCGGGCAGGTGACGTCGCCGGGGGTGCACTTGAGGGTGGTGTCCCAGCGGTCGTCGGACAGGAAGACGTCGTCGACGTGCAGCGCGAAGTAGTTGCGGTCGTAGCCGAGGTGGACGCCCTGGGTGGCCCACTCGACGATGCCGCGGGCGAGCTGGCGGTACTGCCGCTGGTAGGCGTTGTAGACGAAGCTGACGACGAGCTCGCTCCGCCCGTCGTGGGCGTACTCGCCGACGAGCGAGCCGCGGCTGCCGCTGTGGCCGGGGATCGGCGCGTCGACGTACGGGGTGAAGGTGGCACCGGCCGCCTGCTCGGCGAGCGGCGGTGCGAGGAAGCCGTAGCTCTCGGGCACGCTCGGCGAGTTGTCCTCGAAGGCGATGCCGCCCTCCAGGTAGCCGAACGGTCCGGCGGTGCCGGCCGCGGTGACCTGGGCCTGCGTGCCGTCCAGGGTGCCGGCGTAACCGGTCGTGCCGGCACCCCAGTCGAGGCCGACGGCCGGCTGCGAGTACGTGTAGGCGTCGACCTGGCGGATGCCGAACTGCTGCTCGTAGGAGGCCAGGGCGGCGAGTTCGTCCGCGCCGAGGCCGGCGGGGGCGTTGCTGGGCATGACGACGGCCTGGAACTTGGCGCGCGGGGCGCCGGAGACCGTGTCGCTGAGGAAGGCGGCGGCGATGGTCGGCCGACCGGATGCGTTGAGGTCGACACGGGTGTACGGCACGCCGGTGCTGTCGAGTTCGGCGACGATCGCGCCGACGGCGGGGCCGCCGTCGTCGACGATCAGCAGCCGCAGGTCGATCCTGGGCGTCGTGACGGCGGCTGCGCCTGGCATCGGCGACAGCGCCATCACGAGTCCGGCGACCGTGCAGGCAGCGGCAATTCGGGCTCTACGCCCCATGAGGTGTCCCTCCCCCTCGGACGGCGCGCGGCTACGCGAAGAACCGCCGTCCGACTTGTGCGATGTGCGAAGTGTGTGTGTGATGCGTGACCACGGATGCGCGCCGCCTACCGGGCGTCACGCACTGTCATCCCCCGCCGCACATCGTATGACCATCCGACCCCTGCGCATCCACCGAATCCACCCGACAGGTTCAAAATTGACCGACTATCAGCACATTGGTCAGACGCCGTTTCACCTGCGCGCATGCCACGCGCCCCCGCACGCCCCACGGGCCGTGCACGACCGGCCGGGCCCTACCGTGGCACCTGCCGCCCGGGCCCGCCCCCTCCGCGGCCGGACCGCCCGCCGACCCGCTCCGGCGCGTGTGACGAGCACCACATTTCGGCCGACCGGGCGTGTCGCCGACGCTGCGCACACGGCCGTTCCCGGCCACCACGGCGGCCCGCCCCGGCCGGCGGGCGGGCGGCCCGGCGCGCGGGCACCCGGGGCGGAGCACGGTGCGGGGCGGAGCGGCCGCCCGCGGCCCGGCGCAGGCCGCGGAGGTCCCGCGGCGCGCGGGGCGGACGGCGCGTCAGCCCGGACGGGAGTAGCGGCCCCGGTACCCTTTCGTGACGAGACCGCGACCGTACGTGGGAAGGCCAGGCCCATGACACCGTGCTCCTCCTCCCCCAGCTGCACCTGTTCCCGGCAGGCGCTCGCCGAGCAGGCCCGCGCCTGGTCGCTGCCGCGGCACCGGCGGCCGGTACCGGCAGGCACGGGGCAGGTCGTCGACTCGTTCCTCTCCTGGTGGGGACGCGCCCGCCGGGCGGACCTGCGCTGACCGCAGGGCCGGAAAAAAAATTCCCCGGAATCCCGGCCGGGGATGTCGAAATCGGCGCGGCGGCTTCTACCCACCCGTGACAGCACCCCGTACCCGGGTGCCGGGACATGAGGAGAGAACGATGAAGTACATGCTGCTGATGCAGTTCAGTGCGGCGACGGCCGATTTCCCGATCATCTCCGAGTGGGCGGAGAGCGAGGTGCAGGCCCACATCGCCTTCATGCGCGACACCAACGCGAAGCTCGTCGCGGACGGCGAGTTCGTGGACGCGCAGGGCCTGGCGTTCCCGGAGGCCGCGAAGGTCGTCAGGGCCGGGCACGACGGCGCACCGCTGGTCACCGAGGGCCCCTTCCCGGAGACCAAGGAGTTCCTGGCCGGCTACTGGATCGTCGACTGCGAGACCGAGCGGCGCGCCGTCGAGATCGCCGCGCACGCCTCCTCGGCCCCCGGCCCCGGCGGCAAGCCGCTGAACATGCCGATCGAGGTGCGACAGGTGATGTCCGCCCCGCCCACGGAGCTCTGACCCCGATCACCGGCGGGCCCCGCGTCGACGACCTGCTGCGCACCCTCGCGCCGCAGGTCGTCGGCGTGCTCACCCGCCGCCACGGCGACTTCGACGCCGCCGAGGACGCCGTGCAGGAGGCCCTGCTCGCCGCCGCCGCGCAGTGGCCCGAGGACGGCCTGCCGCAGTACCCGAAGGCGTGGCTGGTGCACGTCGCGGGGCGCCGGATGACGGAGCACGTCCGGGGGGAGGTGGCGCGGCGCCGCCGCGAGGAGGCGGTCGCGGCGCAGGTGCCGGACGACCGCCGGGCCGCACCGCCCGCCGACGAGGACGCCGCCGCCGACCGCGACGACTCCCTGACGGTGCTCTTCCTCTGCTGCCACCCGGTGCTCACCCCGCAGGCGGCCGTCGCGCTGACGCTGCGCTCGGTCGGCGGGCTGGGCACCGCCGAGATCGCCCGGGCCTTCATGGTGCCGGAGCCGACGATGGGGCAGCGGATCAGCCGCGCCAAGCAGCGGATCAAGGCCTCCGGCGTGCCGTTCCGGCTGCCCGGGCCCGAGGAACTGCCGGGCCGCCTCGCGCTGGTGCTGCACGTGCTCTACCTGGTCTTCAGCGAGGGGTACGCCACGAGCACCGGCCCCGAGCTGCAGCGCGTCGACCTCTCGGTGGAGGCGATCCGGCTCGCCCGGGCGCTGCACCGGGAGGTGCCCGGCAGCAGCGAGGCGGCCGGCCTGCTCGCGCTGATGCTGCTCACCCACGCCCGCAGCGCGGCCCGTACGGGCCCGGGCGGGGAGTTGGTGCCGCTCGCCGAGCAGGACCGCGGCCGGTGGGACGCGGCGGCGATCGCCGAGGGAGTGGCCCTGATCACGGCGACCCTGCCGCGCGGTCCGGTGGGTCCGTACCAGGTGCAGGCGGCGATCGCCGCGCTGCACGACGAGGCGGCCACCGCCGGGGAGACCGACTGGCCGCAGATCCTGGCGCTCTACGACGTGCTGCAGGGACTGGCGGACAATCCGGTGGTGGCGCTCAACCGGGCCGTCGCGGTGGCGATGGTGCACGGCGCCGGCGCGGGGCTCGCGTCCCTCGCCGCGGTCGAGGCGGACGGACGGCTGGCCGGACACCAACGGCTGTACGCCGTAAGGGCTCACCTGCGGGAGACGGCCGGCGAGCGGTCGGCTGCGATCACCGACTACCGGGCCGCCGCCGAACGTACCACCAGCCTGCCGGAAAGACACTACTTGACCTTGCGCGCGGCCCGGCTGGCCGGAGAATCGGGTGGGGTGGGCGACGACCTGCGACACTGATGGTGATCAAGTGTCAGAATGTAACCGGTGTGACGCTCTTGACAGGGCATCTGGGCATCGTAAGAGTGTGGGAGCGCTCCCAGAGAACCCTCTCCCGAAACCCCCTCCAGAGCACCCCGAGCCTCTCCTCCCGAAGCACCACCCTCCCGTCACCGCACCGAGACGGCGCACCGTCGCGCCGTCATCACCCCCCGCCCGCCGGCCCCGTCATGTCCGGACAGCACGAGGAGTGATCCATGCCCGCCCTTTCGCAGGACCAGCCGGAACCCGGCGTCGTCAGCAGCGGATCGTCCGCCAGAGCCACCCGGCTCGCCGACCTGCCCGCGCCCGCCACGGCGCAGATCGGCACGGCGCACGTCGCCGACAACCTCGACCTCGTCGGCAAGATCTACCAGGAGTCGATCTTCCCGGAGGTCTCCCGCGTCGCCAACGGCGAACGCCTCGCCACCCCGCTCGTCATCGACCTCGACCCGACGACGGTCTGCGACCTCGCCTGCCCCGAGTGCATCAGCTCCAACGTGCTCAACCACGGCCAGATAGCCAAGGACCGCATCGTCGAACTCGCCGAGGAACTCACCGGCACCGGCGTCCGCGCCGTCATCCTCATCGGCGGCGGCGAACCGCTCATGCACCGCTCCGTCGGCACCGTCATCGAGACGCTGCACAACGCCGGCATCAAGCTCGGCCTCGTCACCAACGGCACCCAGATCCACCGCTACCTCGACGAGTTGGCCGGCATGCTCTCCTGGGTGCGCGTCTCCATGGACGCCGCCACCGGCCCCACCTACGACGCCTTCCGGCCGACCCGCACCAAGCGGAGCATCTTCCCGCAGGTCGTCGAGAACATGCGCAGCCTGGCGGCCCGCAAGGCCGGCCGGCTCGGCTACTCCTTCCTGCTGATGCAGCGCCACGCGGCCGACGGCACCGTCACCGACTCGAACTACGACGAGGTGTACGAGGCCGGGGTGCTCGCCAAGGACATCGGCTGCGACTACTTCGAGCTCAAGGCGATGCTCGACATGGACCACTTCACGGTCAACCAGGACGCCGCCGACCTCGAACGCGTCGAGGAGCAGTGGCGTCGGCTCGGCGAGCTGGAGGACGAGAACTTCCACCTGCTGCGCTCCTCGAACTGGCTGGCCGTACGCAGCGCCGACGACCCGCACCAGGCCAAGGACTACGCCTCCTGCGCGGTCGCCGAACTCCGCACCACCGTCACACCGACCGGTGTCTACATCTGCCCCTACCACCGGGGCAACGAGAAGGCCAAGCTTGGTGACATCCGCGACACGTCGTTCGCGGAGATGTGGCACAAGGCCGACACCACGGTCATCGACCCGCGTAAGGACTGCCGGTTCATGTGTGCCCGGCACCCCAGCAACGTCGAGATCGGCGGTCTCGCCGGGCGTACCGAACCGCCCGCGCTGATACCGGACTTCGACCCGTTCATCTGACGGCGCGGGCCGGGCGGAAGCCCGGCCCGTCCGTCGGACGGGGGTCCCCACGTGATGGTTTCGAGCAACCCAGGGAAAGGGGTGGCCATGCGGGTCGCAGTGATCGGCGCCGGACCGGCCGGGCTGACCAGCGCCAAACAGGCACTGGAGCGCGGGCACGAGGTCGTGCTGTACGAGCGGCTGCACGCCGTCGGCGGGATCTGGAACCCCGCCTCGGGCGGCGCCTACGAGAGCGTACGGATGCAGAGCTCGCGGATGAGCTTCCCGTACTCCGACTTCGCGCCCGCCTTCGGCACCGACTTCCCCACCCTGCACGAGGTGCACGGCTACCTGCACGCCTACGCCGAGCACTTCGGCGTGCTGCCGGTCACCCGGTTCGGCAGTGACGTGCAGGAGGTCGTCCGGCGCGACGGCCACTGGGAGGTCACCGCCGGCACGGCGGACGCGGCGCCGTCCACCGAACGGTTCGACGCCGTCATGGTCGCCAGCGGCGAGCTCTGGGAGGCCCGCACACCGGACTTCCTGCCGTCCGCGGACACCGGCGTCCAGGTGCTGACGGCGAAGCAGTACCGCAGCGCCGACGGCTTCGAGGGCCGCCGGGTCCTCGTGGTGGGCGGCGGCGTCAGCGGCGCCGACATCGCGGCCGAACTCGCCGCCGGCGGCGCCTCGGTGGACTGGTCGGTGCGGCGGCTCCAGCTCTTCCTGCCGCGCATGGTGGGCGGCGTCTACAACGACGCCCTGCTGTCGTACGCGGCCCGGGTCGCCGTGGAGGAACTCCCCTACCAGGACTACCTGAAGTGGCTGGAGCAACTCGAACCCGAGTATTTTGCGCTCTATCGGGAGAGCGCTATCCTGCCGACGGACGGCTTCCACGGCGCGGTGCACGTGAACGACCGGATCGTGCCCGCGGTCGCCAACGGGCAGGTGCGGGTGCGGCCCGCCTTCGGCCGCTTCGAGCCGGACGGCGCCGCGGTGTTCGCCGACGGCCTGCGCGCCCGTTACGACACGGTCGTGCTCTGTCTCGGCTACGGCCTGCCGGACTACTCGTTCCTGCCGGAGCTGCGACGGGAGGATCTGTACGAACACTTCTTCCACGCCGCCGACCCCACCCTGGCGATCATCAACACCCCGGTCGACACCGAGGCGTTCGGCACCGCGTGCCCGTACTTCGAGGCCATCGCCGGCTGGGCGCTGCAGGTCTTCGAGGGCGGCGCGGTGCTGCCGGACGCGGACGAGCGCGCCCGCTGGTGCGCCGAGAACATGCACCGGCTCGACGACCGCCGCTACTACGACTGCTGGCTGGAGACGGTGCGCATCGGACTGCTGGCCGGCACCGTGCCCGACCCCGCGCAGGACTTCGCCGCGTTCTGGCGGCTGGTCTCGGGCCAGGTCGACCCCGCCGGACTCCAGCCCGGCACCCCGGCGCAGCCGCCCGGCGTGCACGACGCGCTGTTCGACCCGGCGCAGCTGCGCCTCCGCATGCTCGCCGCCCTGGACGCCACCGTCCTGGACGCGCTCGTCGCGGACGGCACGGTGACGGCCGCGGAGGCCGCCACGGCCCGTACGGTGCCGCCGGGTCGGGAGATCGCCCCCTGGCTGCCGTACCGGCAGCGTGAGCACGGCACGGCGGGGGTGGCACGGTGAGCGGGATCCGCACGGTCGTGTCCAGCATCGGGCCGCTGCTGCGGGACCGCGCGCTGGGCGGGCTGGTCGGCGCGACCGGCATGATCGGCATCGGCGGGGCGATGGTGACCACCTCGGTCAGCCTCTTCCTCTCCGACGAGGTCGGCGTCACCCCGCTGCTGATCGGCCTGTTCTTCGCCGGCCGCGCGGTGATGGAGATCGTCTCCGACCTGGTCGTCGGGGCGATGTCCGACCGGATCGGCAACCGGCGTGCGCTGCTCGCCATCTGCTCGCTGCTGTCGGGCATCGGCGCGCTCTGCTTCGCCGGGCTGCGCAACTACTACCTGCTGTTCGCCGCCGCGGCGGTGTTCTTCGGCATCGGCAGCGCCTGCTTCTCCCAGCTCTTCGCCTACACGCGGGAGTTCGCCGACAACCGGGCGATGAACCCGACCTTCTTCAACTCGGCGCTGCGCTCCGTCACCTCGCTGGCCTGGATCGTCGGCCCGCCGCTGGGCTTCCTGCTGATCGACGTCCGCGGCTTCCCGACGCTCTTCCTGACCGCCGCCGCGCTGTACACGGCGGCGGGCGCGCTGTGCCTGTGGTGGCTGCCGAACCTGCGGGTCGAGAGCGGCGACGCCTCGGCCGGCAGCCCGTACCGGGGCATCGGCGGGCAGATGCTGCTGCTGATGATCGCGGTGGTGCTGCTCCTCGCGGTCAACAGCATCTACCAGATCAACATCGCGCTGTTCGTCACCAAGGACCTCGGCTTCGACGCCGGGTTCACCGGCATCATGCTCGGCACCGCCTCGGCGCTCGAGGTGCCGGTGATGATGTACCTCGGCTCGCGGGCCGAGCGGTTCGGCAAGTGGCGGCTGGTGACGGCCGGTGCGCTGTGCGCCGTCGTGTTCTTCTCGCTGCTGCCGCTGGCGGACGAGAAGTGGATGCTGATCGTCCTCCAGCTGCCCAACGCGGCCTGGACGGCGGTCGTGCTGAGCATCCCCGTGACCATCCTCCAGGACGCGATGGCCGACCGGGTCGGCGCCGCGTCCGCGCTCTACTCCAGCTCGTTCAAGGCGGGCATCGCGCTCGGCGGGGCCACCGCCGGCACGGTCGCCCAGTGGGCGGGCTTCACCGATGTCTTCTGGGTCTGCGCGCTGCTCTCCGCGGCGGCGGCCCTGCTACTCGCCCTCGGGAGGGGTCGTGGACACCAAGGTTCCGCAGGTCAGCGTGATCGTGCCGACGTACAACCGGGAGCGGCTGCTGAGGCTCACGCTGGAGTCGCTGGCACGGCAGAGCCTGCCGTCTGACACCTTCGAGGTGATCGTCGTCGACGACGGCTCCTCCGACGGATCCGCCGACGTCACGGCGGAGTTCGCCGACCGCCTCGACGTGACGTACCTCTTCCAGGAGGACCAGGGCTACCGCGTCGCGGCCGCCCGCAACCTCGGCCTCGCGCACGCCGCCGGCGAGGTCTCGGTGTTCGTCGACTCCGGGGTGCTGCTGCACTCGGGCGCGCTCGCCGCCCACCTGGAGAGCCACACCTCCTCGCCGGTGCCGGTCGCGGTCTGCGGCTACGTCTTCTGCTTCAACGAGGACAACGAGGACGGCGCGGTGATGGAGCGCGCCATCGACTACGCGAACCCCGACGCCACCATGAACGAACTCCGTTCCGAGGGACGCTGGCTGGACATCCGCGAGGAGTGGTACGAGAAGTACGGCGACGACTTCGCGGACCTCCCCGCGCCGTGGCTGATCTACTGGACGTGCAACGTCTCGGCCCGCACCGAACGGCTGCGCGAGGTCGGCGGGTTCGACGAGAACTACCGCGCCTGGGGCGCGGAGGACGTCGACCTCTCGTACCGCCTGCACCGGGCCGGCGACCGCTTCGTGCTGAACCGCGACGCCGCCGCCATCCACGTTCCGCACCCCAAGAGCTACACCGAGAACATGCGGTCGGCCGCGGCCAACTACCGCTACTTCGGCGAGAAGTACGACACCCCGATCACCCGGCTGGTGCCCGACAACCACTTCTTCCTGATCAACGACCTGATCCGGGAGGGCGGCCTGCCCTCCTGCGCGGACCACCTGGCCGCGCAGGACCCGGACGCCGGCCTGGTGCTGGTCTTCTCGCCGCACCCCGACGACGAGACCATCGCCTGCGGCGGCACGATAGCCCGGCGCACCGCCGCCGGTCACCGGGTCGGCATCGTCTGGGCCACCGACGGCTCCCGCTCGCACTCCGCGGTGCTCGGCATGGACACCGACCCGACTCCGGACGAGCTCGCCGTGATCCGGGCGGGCGAGGCCCGGAACGCCGCCCGCGTCCTCGGCGTCGCCGACGAGGACGTGCACCTGCTCGGCTTCACCGACACCCTGCTCGCGGAGTCGGTCGACGACTGCCGGGAGGCCGTCCGCAAGGTCCTCGCCTCGTACCCCGAGGTCTCCGAGGTCTACCTCCCGCACGACGTCAAGGAGCTGAACGCGGACCACCGGCTCACCGGTGAGATCGTGCTCGGCTGCCTGGCCGACCTCGGGCTGACCCCGGCCGTCTTCAAGTACGTGGTGTGGGACGAGCGGACGGAGGCGGAGTTCGTCTTCGTCAACCGCAACGAGCCCGTCGCCGTCGCCGAACGGGCACCGGAGCGGATCACCGCCCGCGACATCGCCCCGCAGCTCACCGTCAAGCGTGCCGCGATGGCGGAGCACCGCACCCAGGTCACGCTGTACGCGCCGGGGCAGCAGCGCACCGTCGTCCCGCCGGAGTTCCTGGAGCGGGTCACGACCCGGCCCCTGGAGGAGTTCTGGGTCGCGGTCGACGCGTACCCGATGCCCGCCCCCCGCTCGTAAGACCGTCCGGAGAGGACCCCATGGCAGTGCAGGAACCCCTCGTCCACCACCCCGACTGGCCCGCCGTGCAGTCGGCCGTGCCACTCGACCCGTCCGTCGAGGCGCGCATCGAGGACATCCTCGGCCGGATGACCCTGGAGGAGAAGCTCGGCCAGATGATCCAGCCGGAGCTGGCCGAGCTCACCCCGGAGGACGTCCGCGCGTACGCCATCGGCTCCGCGCTGAACGGCGCCGGAATCTGGCCCGGCGGCGACCGCCGGGCCAGCGCGGGCGACTGGGTGAAGACCGTCGACCGCTTCTGGGAGGCCGCCGAGAGCGCCTACGAGGGCCGCGGCTTCCGCATCCCGTTCATGTGGGCGACCGACGCGGTGCACGGTCACAACAACGTGTACGGCGCCACGATCTACCCGCACAACATCGGCCTCGGCGCGGCCCGCGACCCGGAGCTGATCCGCCGGATCGGCGAGGCCACCGCCCGCGAGATCGCCGCCACCGGCATGTCCTGGACGTTCGCGCCCACCGTCACCACCCCGCGCGACCGCCGCTGGGGCCGGTACTACGAGGGCTACGCCGAGGACCCGGAGGTCGTGCACGCCTACGCGCCCGCCATGGTCGCGGGCGTGCAGGGGGCCGACGCCGGCTCCGGCGTGATCGCCTGCATCAAGCACTGGGTCGCCGACGGCGGCACCGTGAACGGCGGCGACCGCGGCACCGCCGTCTGCGACGAGGACCTCGTCCGCAACATCCACGCCGTCGGCTTCCTCTCCGGCATCGCCGCGGGCGCGCAGTCGGTCATGGTCTCCTTCAGCAGCTGGGAGTCGGAGGCCAACTACGACCACGCACCGGAGTGGGGCGAGCCCTACAACCACAAGCTGCACGGCAGCCGCTACCTCGTGACCGACGTGCTCAAGGAGCAGATCGGCTTCGACGGCATCGTCATCAGCGACTGGGACGCCCACGCCGAGGTCTCCGGCTGCACCGTCGGCGACGCCGGCTACGCCATCGCCGCCGGGATCGACGTGCTCATGGTCGCCGGACGCGACGCCTGGCAGTCGGTGCACCGCACCGCCGCCGAGCACGTCCGGGCCGGGCGCATCACCCAGGAGCGCATCGACGACGCCGTGCGCCGCGTGCTGCGCGTCAAGATGCGCGCCGGACTGTGGGACACCCCCCGGCCCGCCGACCGCACCGTCGACCCCGCCGTGCTGGGCTGCGACGAGCACCGGGCGATCTCCCGCGAGGCCGTCCGCAAGTCGCTCGTGCTGCTCAAGCACGAGCCCGGCACCCTGCCGCTGGCACGCACCTCCCGGGTGCTGGTGGCGGGCAGCGGCGCGGACGCCATCCAGAAGCAGACCGGCGGCTGGACGCTGACCTGGCAGGGCAACGACGTCACCCTGGACGACCTGCCCGGCGCGCAGACCGTCGCCGACGCGGTGCGCGAGGTCGTCGGCGACGGCCACTGCACCGTCGACCCGTACCTGGAGCAGGCCGACCCGGCGGCGCACGACGTCGCCGTGGTGGTGATCGGCGAGGACTCGTACGCCGAGATGCGCGGCACCATCAAGCCCTGGGGCACGCTCGCCTACGCGGGCCTCAAGCGCTCCTACGCCCGCGACCTGGAGACCCTGCGGCGGCTCCGCGAGAGCGGCACCACCGTGGTCACGGTCTTCTTCTCCGGCCGGCCGATGTACACCACCGAGGAGATCAACCTCTCGGACGCCTTCGTCGCGGCCTGGCTGCCCGGCACCGAGGCCGGCGGCATCACCGACCTGCTGTTCGCCGCGCCCGAGGGCGGCCCGGCGTACGACTTCCAGGGCCGGCTCGGCTTCTCGTGGCCGAGCACCGCGCGCTCGCACACCGTGAACCGCATCCCCCCGCACATCCCCGACTACGCGATGCCGGCGGAGGAGCAGGCCCCGGAGGGCGAGCACGCGCCGCTCTTCGCGTACGGGCACGGGCTGCGGCTCGCCGACCCGGGCGCGCCGACCGGGACGCTGCCGGAGGACACCTACGTGGACACCACGCCGGTGCCCGCCGCCGACGGTCCGCTGGAGATCCTGGGCGGGCCGGACGGCCGGGCGTTCGACGTCCGCATCGGCGGGCACAACACGTGGTCGCGGCCGCACATCTCCTTCGACGGGCCGACCGACGTGCTGGTCGTCCGCTCGGAGCCGCTGGACGACCCGGCGCGGCCGGACGCGCTGTCGCTGGAGTTCAAGGGCTACGCCGCCTTCGTCTACGCCCAGGACCCCTCCGGCGAGCCCGCCGACCTGCGCGGCTACGCCGAGGCGGGCGGCGCGGTCGAGTTCGAGGTACGCGTGCTGGAGGCCCCCTCCGGTCCGCTCTACCTGGCGTGCCACGACGACTACCCGGCACAGCCCGGTCTCGACCTCGCACCGCGGCTCGCCGAGCTCGCGGAGCAGTCGCCCGGCGAGTGGTCGCGGGTGTCGGTGCCGGTGGCGGAGCTCGGACGGATCGGCTCCGACCTCCAGCACGTGGACGTGCCGTTCATGCTCTACACCGAGGGCACGGCGACGCTGGAGCTGAGCCGGGTGCGCTGGCGGGCCGGTCAGGACTGACCGCCCCGCGTGGGGGCCGGACCCTGATCCGGCCCCCACTTTTTTCCACTCTTTTTGGGAGCGCTCCCAGGGTGCGCAGGGCCCCACTCGACGGCCGCACCCGCCGCGGGCCTTCCGGCCCGGGCCGAAGGACTGCCCGCGGCCCGCCCGATCCCGCCTGAACTGCACCGATAAGGCCACGGACGGACCGCCTCGCCGTCATCTGCCCGTAACAATACCGGCACGCCGCTTGACACCGGCCCGGGCCGGGCGGCAACCATGGACCGAGGGAGCGCTCCCACGCTCCCGGCACACCCCCCGCCCCACCGGCGGGGCCGGCCCCTGGAGCAGCCCATGTACGCCAACGGCTACGGCCACGGACGCGTCCTCCTGGACCTCCCGTTCGAACCGGGCCGCCACGCGATCGCCGTCAGCCGCCGCGGCGGCCGGGTGGTCGTCGGTTTCCGCGGCAGCCTCGACCAGTCGACCGCGCCCACCCTGCGCGAGACCGTGATCAGCGAGCTCGCCAAGGGCCCGGAGCTGGTCGTCGTCGACCTCTCGGACGTCGACTTCTGGGACTCCTGCGGCATGAGCGCCGTCCTCGTCGCGTACAAGCGCTGCCGCGCCAACGGCACCGCCCTCGGCCTGGCCGGCCTGCGCGGCAGCGCCGAGACCTCCTACCGGGCCACCCACCTCGACTCGGTCATCCCGACCTACCCCGACGTCGCCTCCGCCGTCGCCCACTGGGCCGCCGCCGCCTGACCGCGCGCCCACCACCCCGGCGCAGGACCCGGGCGCTACAGGACCCGGGCAGGCGCACGGCCCGGTCGCGACAGGACCCGGTCGCGGCAGGACCCGGGCGATCGACCCGGCGGAGGGGGAAGCCCGGGCGGGAGCCCTCGACGGCAGGCCCGAAAACCCGTGGCACCCGGGCGCGCGCTGCGCCTAGCTTGTGCGTTCGTGACCGATCATCCTCCCCGCCCGTCGAGTGGCCCGCCCGCGTCCGAGGGGTCGGCCGCGCCGGTGTCCGGGGGACGCACGCCGACGGCCGACCGTCCTACGCCCGTCGCAGCGGCCGAGAGGCTCTTCTCCGGCCCGCACACCGCCGCCACCGTCTGCTTCGCCCTCGTGATGTTCCTGACCGGGTTCGCCGCGCTCGCCGTCGTCCCCACCCTGCCGACGGCCGCACAGGGCCTCGGCCGGGTGTCGCTCTACCCGCTGGTCGCGGGCTGCTTCGTGGCCGCGGGGCTGCTCGGCGGGGTGCTCGGCGGCCACTGGTCGGACCGGGCCGGACCGCAGCACCCGCTCGCCGCGGGCATGGTGCTCTCGGTGGTCACCCTGCTGCTCTCCGGGGCCGCCACCTCGATCTGGCAGCTGGCGGCCGGCCGCTTCCTGGACGGGCTCGCCGGCGGGATGGTCGCGGTGTCGATCAACGCGGCCGTCGGCCGGGCCTACCCCGACCGCCTGCGCCCGCGCGTGCTGGCGCTGATGAGCGCCTGCTGGGTCGTCCCCTCCCTGGTCGGTCCCCCGCTGGCGGGGCTGGTCGCCGCGTCGTGGTCGTGGCGGGCCGTGTTCCTCGGGCTCGCCGCCGTCACCGCGCTGCCCGCACTGGCCGTGGTGGCGCTGCTGCGCCGCCCCTCGTGGGCGGCCGCCCGTGCCGCGTCCGGGGCCGCGCCACCACGCCCGGCGCTGCTCGTGGCCTGCACGGTGAGCCTCGGAGCGGCGCTGGGACAGTACGGCGCCTCCGGCCGGGACACCCGCCATCTGCTGACCGCCGCCGGCGGGATCGCCCTGCTGGCGGTGTTCGCACCGCGCCTGCTGCCGCCGGGCACCGGGCGGGCCGCCCGCGGCCTGCCCGCCACCGTGCTGCTGCGCGGGCTGGGGTCGGGGGTGTTCTTCACCCTGGAGGCCTACGTACCCCTGCTGCTCCTCACCGACCGGCAGGCGCCGCCCGTGGTGATCGGCCTCGGCTTCACCGGTGCCGCGCTGGCCTGGGCCGCCTCCTCCTGGGTGCAGGGCCGCCTCGACCGCTGCGCCCGCCACCGGCTCGTCATGGCCGGCGCCCTGGTGCAGACCGGGGCGGTCGGCCTCGCGATCGCCGGGACGCTGCCGGCGACGCCCGCGTACACCGCCGTGTCCGCCATGGTGGTCGCCGCCGTCGGCATGGGCCTGTACGTGCCGTCGGTCACGGTCCTGTCGCTCACCCACAGCCCGCCCGGCAGGCAGGGCTACGCGGGCAGCGCGATGCAGACCTCCCAGAACCTCGGCCAGGTCACGGTGCTCGGGATCGCCTCGGCCGTGTTCAGCGCCTGTCTCGGCACGGGCGCGTCCGGCGCCGTCGGCTACGGCACGGCGTTCGCGGCGCTGTTCGTGCCGTGTGCCCTGTCCGTCCTGGTCGCCTCCCGCGCCCGCGCCACGTGAGCCTCCGCCGCCTCTGCCGTCTCCGTCTCCGTCGCTGCCTCTGCCTCTGCCTCTGCCTCTGCGGTGGGAACGGCGGCGGGGAAGCCCGCCGGGGCGAAGTCCACGGCGGCGGCGGGCAGCACCCGGATGCTCCGGCCGGGGAAGTCGAGGTGCCGGAAGATCTCGTTGTGGTGCGCGACGGACCGCGCCGGCGAGGCGTACTCGCCCGCGTCGGGCCGGACGGACGTCGTGTGGCCGTCGGCCACCAGCACCACGTCGTACCCGTGGCTCAGCGCCTGACGTGCCGTGGTGTCGACGCAGATCTCCGTGGCGAACCCGGTGACGACCACCTCGGTCACCCCGGCCGCCCTCAGCGTCCGGTCGAGATCGGTACCGAGGAAGCCGTCCGCGCTGGTCTTGTGGACGACCGACTCACCCGCCCCGGGGGCGAGTCCGGGCACGATCCGCCAGCCGTCGGTGCCCTCCGGCAGCCCGCCGCCGCGGTGCTGCACCGTGACGACCGGCGCGCCCGCCGCTGCGGCCCGGCTGCGGAGCCCGGCGATCACGGCGACGGTCTCGGCGGGCCGGTGGGCGATCGCCACCAGAGCCCGCTGCATGTCGATGACGAGGAGCGCCGAGGTGCGCCGCACCGGCACGGCACGGCGGTCGCCCGCCGTGGCCGCCCGAGCGGTCACGCCTGCCCGCCGTCGGAGATCCAGGCGTGCCACCGCGGCGCGACCAGGTCGGCGAAGACCTGGTAGCCGCCCGCGCCCGGGTGGGCACCGTCGCCGACCCGCACCTCGCGCATCCAGACCTCGCTGGCGAGCAGGGTCGGGAGGACGGACACGTACGGCACCCCCGCCTCGGCGCAGACGGCGGAGAACTGCTCGTCGAGGGCGGCCGTGCGGGCGTTCTGCCCGGCGTCGGCCACGGGCGGCGGGCCGACCACGAGCACCGACCAGCCGCGGGCCGCCGCGACGGGCAGCAGCTTCCGCAGGTTGGCCGGCGACTCCTCGGCGGGCACGCGGGTGCCGTCACCGAGGGCCGTGGTGTCGTTGACGCCGAACGACAGCACGACGCGCCGGTCGGTGCCCTCCGCCAGGCGCTGGGCGCACTCGTGCTCCCAGCGGGCGAGGATGTCGGCGGAGGTCTGCCGCCGCACCCCGAGGTTGTACCCCGTGAGCGGCTGACCGGCGTTCTGGCTCTGCGCGGCGAGACGACCCGCCCAGCCGAGGAACTCCGGATCGCCGATCCCCGCGACGAACGAGTCACCGACGAAACAGAGACGAAGATCGCGTGTCATGCCGTCATCCTCGCACGGCCGTTCACGGTGCCGTTCGGAATTTCGGCCCGCCCCCGCGGGGACGTCCGCCACCCTCCCGGCGCCCTCCGGTGCGTCGTGCCGCCCACGCCCCTCCCCGCCCCCGCCTGCGCCTCCGCTCAGCCCTCCAGGGCTTCCAGCACCGCGAGTTGCTCCTGGATGCGTCCGTCCGACCAGCCGTCGAGCCAGGCCGCGTGCCCGCCCTCGTACGCCCGCGGGACGGCCTCGACCCGCATGATCAGCGCGAGGTAGAGGCGGTAGAGGGCGAGGCGGGCGCGGGCGGCGTCATCGAGCGGCGGACCGGGCGTGACACTGCGGTAGCCGGCCGTGAAGTCCGCGTCGTCCTCGACCGCGCCGATCGGGTCGAGACCGACGAGCTCGGCGAGCGGGTCACCGAAGAAGGCGCGCTCGCCGTCGATGATCCCGGCCAGCCGCCAGGCGCCGTCGGCGTCCTGGGTGAGCACGAGGTTGCCCTCCCAGGCGTCGAAGTGGACGAGCGCGGGCCGCCGCACCTCGGCGAGCTGCGCCGCGAAACGCGCCGGCAGGGCCGCGAGGCGCTCGGCGGGCACGGGCAACGACACCTCGAAACGGGCGGCGTCCGCGAGGACGGCGTTCAGCATGCCGGTGAAGGCGGTGGGCCAGTCCGGTCCGCTCAGGCCGGGCACGGGCTGCGGGTAGCCGAACTCCGTTCCGGTGACGGTGGCGAGACGCGCCGCGGCCTCGCCGAGCCGGTGGCGCAGCGCGGCGCGGTCGTCCGGGGTGAGCCGGTCGCGGGCGGCGTCCCAGGTGGTGCCGTCGAGGAAGCCGAGCAGGAGCCACTCGGACGCGGTGCCGGGGCCGGCCGGCTCGTGGTGGAGCACGGTGGGCACGGTGACGCCGGTGGCGGCGGCGAGTCGGTGGAAGAGCGCCTCGGTGCCGAGGAGGCCCTGCTCGTGGGTGAGGGCGGGGGCGTCGGCCGGGGGTGCCACCTTGAGCACGAGGCGCCGCCCGTCGGCGAGTTCGAGCAGGCGGGCGGCGTTGTAGAGGCCGCCGCTCAGTACGGTGCTGCTCAGGACGTCGACCGGGCCGAGGGCCTGGCGGAGGCGGCGGACGGCGAGCCCGTGTGCGTCGTCGGGGGCGGTGGAGGGGGTGGTGGAGGCGGCTGTCATGGCACTCCTCGGAAGCGTGCGGAACGGGTGGGGTGAGGGTGCAGGGCGAGGTGCAGGGTGGGGGGTGCGCGGGATGCGCGGGTGCGCCGCGACGACGCGGGCGGGAGGGCGGCGGCACCTCCGACCGGATTCTAACGACCGCGCGGGGGCTTATGTCGAGCCGTGAAATAAGGAGTCCCGGGGGTGGCAGGGCGGCTGTCCGCCCCGGGCGCTAGCCTCCGCGCATGGAGATCGATGAACTCGTCGGCAGACTGACCGATCCGGGTGCCGACGGAGCCGACCTGGCCGCCGCGCTCGCCGGGTCGGGCGGCGCCGCGGCGCCCGCGCTGCTCCGGGCCTTCCGCCGTGGCGGCCCCCGGACGGCACGCCTGCTCACCGGTCTCCTCCCCCGTCTCGACGACGCTCTCCTGAACGCGGTCGCGGTGGCGCTGCTGACCGACCACCACCCCGGTTCCACAGCCGGTTCCACACCCGGCACCGCTCACGGGGCCGGTGCCGCCGGCTTCGAGACGCTGCTCGAACGGATCGGCCCGGGTCTCGTCCCGGCGCTGCAGCGGGTGCGGGCCGACGGCCGGCCTCCGCTGCGGCGGCGCGCGCTGCACGCGCTGGCGGCCGTCGGGGGCGCGGGAGCGCTGTCCGACCGCGACCGGGCGCTGGTGGAGCGGCTGATCCGGGTGAAGCTCACGGCCGAGCGCCCCCGGCCGCTGCCGGACCACTGGTGGATCGCCGTGCCCGGCGACCGCTACGAGGGCGTCTTCGAGGCGCTCGGCCTGCACGACCGGGTGCCGGTCACCCTGGAGCTCGGGCTGTCGGTGCGCCGGCACGACACGCACTACCCGGACCTTCCGGACGGCAGTCACGGCGCCGTCCACCGCGTCTTCGTCACCCCGGAGCTCGCGGGCTGGCGGCTGGTCTACGCGGAGACGCCGATCGCCGAGATGCAGTGGTGGCCGCACGACACGATCGCGCGGATCAGCGCCGTCTGCGGGCAGGCGCAGTTCTTCCACCGCGACGCGCACGGCGACTCCACGATCTGGGCGGTCGCGGTGGACGGCCGGGTGCGGCGCGGTTACTGGTCCGACGCCACGCCGGAGTGGACGGGCGCACCGCTGCCCTGGGAGGAGCCCGCCGACGACTCCGACCTGGGGGAGCTGGACGACGATGCGTACGCGGAGGAGCCGCTCGACCCCAACCGGGCCGCGACGGTCGGCATCACCACGGCGGCCCGGCAGCTCTCCGTCGATCCGGCGTCCGTCTCGGCGGACACGCCGATGCGCGGGCACGGCTGGCTGGCGGTGACCGCGGCGGGTGTCGGGCACGGCCCGTTCGCCGGGGCGCTGCGGATCTGAGCGGCGCACGGCGGATCCGGGTGGCGCACCGCGGATCCGGGCGGCGCACGACCCTCCCCCTCGCCGGGTCCCGCCCGGTCCGCGCCGTGACCGGCGACGCACCCCCCGACCACCACCGGCCCGGATTCGTGCCCGCCGTACCCATAGGTCCGCCTTATGCCTCCATAACCCGGAGGCACGTACCGGCCGGGCGCGGCACGGGTGAGGCTGAGACCCAGACCCTCTCCGTCGTCCGCCCCGGGCCGCCCCGGCCCGCTCCGCACTGAAGGAAGCCGCCATGTCCCGCCCTGTCCGGGTCGCGATCGTCGGAGCCGGCCCCGCCGGTGTCTACGCTGCCGATGCCCTGCTCAAGTCCGAGATCGCCGCCGACCCCGGCGTCTCGATCGACCTGCTGGAGCGGCTGCCCGCGCCGTTCGGGCTGATCCGCTACGGCGTCGCACCGGACCACCCGCGGATCAAGGGCATCGTGACCGCGCTGCACCAGGTGCTCGACAAGCCGCAGGTCCGTTTCTTCGGCAACGTCGACTACCCCGGCGACATCTCCCTCGACGACCTGCACCGCTTCTACGACGCCGTGGTCTTCGCGACCGGTGCCGTGGCCGACCGCGATCTGACCGTGCCCGGCGTCGGGCTGGACGGCTCCTACGGCGCCGCCGACTTCGTGTCCTGGTACGACGGCCACCCGGACGTCCCGCGGACGTGGCCGCTGGAGGCCGAGAAGGTCGCCGTCCTCGGCGTCGGCAACGTCGCCCTGGACGTCGCCCGCATCCTCGCGAAGACGGCCGACGAGCTCCTGCCCACCGAGATCCCCGGCAACGTCTACGACGGGCTGGCGGCCAACCGGGCCGTGGAGGTCCACGTCTTCGGCCGCCGCGGCCCCGCGCAGGCGAAGTTCAGCCCGATGGAGCTGCGCGAGCTCGACCACTCCCCCACCATCGAGGTGGTCGTCGACCCCGAGGACATCGACTACGACGAGGGGTCGATCGCCACCCGGCGCGCCAACAAGCAGGCCGACATGGTGGCCTCCACCCTGGAGAACTGGGCGATCCGCGACACCGGCGACCGCCCTCACCGCATCCACCTGCACTTCTTCGAGTCTCCGGTGGAGATCCTCGGCGAGGACGGCCGGGTCGTGGGCCTGCGCACCGAGCGCACCACCCTCGACGGCACCGGCGACACCACCGGCACCGGTGTCTTCCGGGACTGGGACGTCCAGGCCGTCTACCGCGCCGTGGGCTACCGCTCGGACGAGCTGCCCAAGCTCCCGTTCGACCCGATCTCCGCGACCGTGCCGCACGAGGCGGGCCGGGTCCTGGAGGCGGGCGCGCACCTGCCGTCGACGTACGTCACCGGCTGGGTCAAGCGCGGGCCGGTCGGCCTCATCGGGCACACCAAGGGCGACGCCAACGAGACCGTCGCCTGCCTGGTCGCCGACCACCGCGCCGACCTGCTGCACCGCGCGTCCGCGCCCGGCGAGGACGCCGTGACGGCGTACCTCGCCGAGCAGGGCGTCGACTACACCACCTGGGAGGGCTGGAAGCTCCTGGACGCGCACGAGCGGGCCCTCGGCGAGCGCGAGGGCCGCGAGCGCGTCAAGGTCGTCGAGCGCGACGCGATGCTCCGCGCCTCCCGGAGCGCCCTGACCGAACCCGGCGGGCCGTCGGAGGGCTGAGCGGGGGTCGCCGCCGCGGGGCGGCCGTCACCGCACGAACGCCTCACCGGGCTTCAGCAGGTGCAGCCGCTCCGCCAGGCCCGCCGCCTCGAACGCGGCGACGAGCGCGGCCCCGTCCTCGCTGAAGTGCGCCCAGTGCTCGAAGTGCAGCGGCACGACGTCGCGTGCGCCGAGGACGGCGGCGGCCTCGACCGCCCGGTCGGCCGTGAGGGTCAGCGGCTCGCCCGGCACGAGCGGGGTCCGGGCGGCGCCCGCGAAGAGCACGGCGACGTCGACCGGCCCGACCCGGTCGGCGACGGCGCGCACGACGTCCACGGAGGCGTTGTCGCCGCTGACGTACACGGTGGGGAGCCCGGCCCCGGAGAGGACGAAGCCGGTCACCTCGCCGACCAGGTGCTCACTGCCCGCGGGGCCGTGCAGGGCCGGCACGCCGGTGATCCGCAGGGTGCCGCCGCCGGGCCGGGCCAGCTCGGTGTGCTGCCAGTTCGGCAGCCCCCGTACGCTGCCGCCGAGGCGCTCCTCGGCGGCAGCGGTGGAGAACACCGGCGGCGCGGCGACCGGATCGGTGACGAAGGCGCGCCCGGCGGTGTCCAGGTTGTCGGGGTGGTGGTCGTGCGAGAGGAGCACGGCGTCCACCGGCCCGATCCCGGCGAGCGGCACGGCCGGACCCGCCGTCTTGGCGAGGGTGCGGGAGCCGACCGGGTACTCGCCGGGCGGGTCGAAGGTGGGGTCGGTCAGCAGCCGGAGGCCGTCGATCTCCAGGACGGCGGTGGGACCGCCCAGGTAACGGACCGTCAGTGTGCTCATCGTGTGCTCCCCCTCGGGGCGGCGGCGGGTGTCACCGGGACAATCCGCCGGCCGCCCCGGTTGTTCCCGGCGGTCCCGCGGCACTGCCGCCGCCGCCGCGAGTGCGGCCAGGGCAGGGGGCCAGGGGGATCAGGGCAGGGGGACGATCTGCCAGCGCTGGTTCGGGTTGGTGAGCTCCCCGCACTCGTGCAGGTAGACGTTCTCGCCGTCGCTGTCGAGGCACTGCAGCGTCTGCTGGTTCTGGATCGTCACCACCGGGCCGGCCTTGTTCTTCTCCCACCAGTGCTGGTAGCCGCTGTTGTTGCAGTCGTGCGCGTAGGCGGCGGTGCCGTTGTTGTCCACGCACTGGCCGGAGGCGACACCCTTGTACACGACGGAGCCGTCGCCGAGCACGTCCCGCGCGAACTGCTGGCGCAGGTCGTCGGTGTGGCAGTCCCGCAGCTTGTAGTTGGAGGACCGGCCCGTCCCGGTGACGGACGCTCGGACGGACCGCTCGACCGAACGGTCCATCAGGCAGGCCCGCCCCACGGTGACGGACGGTCCGTCACCGGCGGGTCAGCGGGCGCCGAACCCGGTCGCGACCGCCACCAGCACGGTGAGCAGCATCAGGCCCGCGGTGAGCACGGCCTGGGCGGGACCATGGCCGAGCGGCTGTGCGTGGCGCATCCGCTGCTGGCGCACCCGCCACTGCCGGTAGCCGACCAGCGTCGTCGCCAGCGAGAGGACGAGCAGGTACCCCGCCATCGCCAGGCGCAGGCCGTACGGCACCAGCGTCGCGAGCTGCAGCACGGCCAGGGCGCCGGCGAGGAGCGCCAGCGCCGTACGCGACCAGGCCAGGAAGGTGCGCTCGTTGGCGAGGGTCGCCCGGTAGTCGGGCTCCTCGCCGGTCGCCCACCAGGCACCGGCGTCACCGGCACCGTCTCCGGCCCGGTCGGGGTCGTGCCCGGGCTCCGGTCTCGGCATGTCGTCCATGCCCGGAGTATCGCCGCCCGAGCGCACCGGGCCCGGCAAAGGGCGGGAACCACGTGCCCGTGGCGGGCCGTCCGGAGGACGATGCCGCGGTGAACGCCGTACTGCGCGGGTCCGCCGCGCATCCGTCCCGGCCGCCCGGTCCGCTCGACCGGCTGATCGCGACGGCGACCCCGCGACGGAGGCCCTGCTGCCCGGCGGTCACCATCCGGCGTAAGGGGGCGAAACCCCGGCGGCACGGGTCGGCCGGGCCGAGGACCGGGCCCGGGCAGGAATGTCCGCGCGTCGCCGATCCACCTCCGGGGTCGGATCCGAATAGGCTGTGAGAACAGACCCTCCGGGAAGGAGGACGCCGTGATCGACCAGGAGTTCACGGACGCAGCCAGCGAAGCGGTCACCACGCTCCGCCACTGCGGTGACCCCGAGCAGGACCACCTGCTGGACGAGATCCAGCATCCCGAGACCACCTTCGCGCTGTACGCGCTGGCGGCCCGGCCCGATCAGCCGCCGGGCGGCGTCACCCTGCTGCCGGTACCCGAGCGCTGAGCGTCCCGGCGGCCGTCCGCCCGGACGGCCGTCGGCCGGCATCACCCGTACGGCCGCAGGGCCGGTCCCGGAGGGGGTCGGCCCTGCGGCCGGGGTGCCGGGGCCGGTCGGCCGGCGAGGACGTCACGGCATCGAGCGGTGTGCCCGCCGCGTCGTCCTTCTCCGGCGAGCGAGAAGGCGGGCATCCCGCCCGGGCCCTCGTCCCCGCTCTCAGCGGCCGCTCAGCAGGTCGGCGGCGCGGGCGATCCGCGAGGTGCGGCCGAGCCCGCCGTCCTCCCGGCGGTCGGCCGCGCGGTAGGCGGCGTACAGCCCGCGGATGCCGAGCCAGCGCAGGGGCTCCGGTTCCCAGCCTCGGACCCGGCGGCCGACCCAGGGCAGCCGGGTGAGTTCGGTGTCGCGGCCGAGCACGAGGTCGCACAGGGTACGACCGGCCAGGTTGGTGGTGGCGACGCCGTGGCCGACGTAGCCGCCGGCCCAGCCGAGGCCGGTCGCCGGGTCGAGGCCGACGGTGGCGCACCAGTCGCGGGGCACGCCGAGCACGCCGGACCACGCGTGGTCGACGGGCGCGCCGGCCGCGGCGGGGAAGAGCCGTCCGAGCAGGTCGGTCAGCTGGCGCTGCGTCGAGGCGTGCGTCTCGCCGCGCGCGTCGACCCGTGAGCCGAACCGGTACGGGACACCCCGGCCGCCGATGGCGATCCGGTCGTCGGCGGTGCGCTGCAGGTAGCAGTAGGCGTGGGCCTCGTCGCCGATGACCTCGGCGCCGCGCCACCCGATCTCGTCCCACACGGCCTGCTCCAGCGGGGCGGTGACGATCATGCTGCTGTTCATCGGCACCCAGGTGCGGCGGTGGCCGTCCAGGCCGGCCGTGAAGCCCTCCAGGGCACGGATCACGTGGCGGGCGCGCACGGTGCCCTGCCGGCACACGGCGGCGCCGGGGCGCACCGCGGTGACCTCGGTGTCCTCGTACACCGTGACGCCCAGGCGTTCGACCGCGGCGGCCAGGCCCCGGACGAGGGCGGCCGGGTGGACGCGGGCGCAGTGCGGGGTCCACAGGGCGCCGCGGGCCCCGGCGACGCGCACCCGGTCGGCCAGTTCGTCCGGGCCGAGCCGGACCATGTCGTCCTCGCCCCAGCCCTCCTCGCGCAGGGCGGGGAGGTGGGCGAGCATCCGGCGTTCCTGCACCTCGCCGACGGCGACGTGCAGTTCGCCGTCCTTGCGGACGTCGGCGTCGATGCCTTCCGTGCGGGCGGCGTCGATCACCTCGTCGACGGTGGCGAACATGGCCCGCTGCATGGCCGCGGCGGCGTCCGGCCCGTGCGTGGCGGCGTAGCGGCGGAACTGCCCCGGGAGGGCCGCGGTGAGCCAGCCGCCGTTGCGGCCGGAGGCTCCGAATCCGGCGAACTCCTTCTCCAGCACGACGATCCGCAGCGAGGGGTCGGCCCGCTTGAGGTAGTAGGCCGTCCAGAGTGCGGTGTAGCCGCCGCCGACCAGGGCCACGTCCGCCTCGGCGTCGCCGTCGAGGGCGGGCCGGCGGGCGGGCAGGCCGTGCGCGGCGTACCAGAAGGCGACCTCGCCGTTGGTCCGGGCGGTGCCGGTCGCGGGCACGGCGGGCACGGCGGGCACGGTGGGCACGGTGACCGGGGCGGGCACGGCGGCCGGGGCGGTGGCGGGGGTCGGGGACGGCTGCGGGGTCGGGCTCATGGGGGTCCTGTGCCTCGGTGGGGTGTGCGGTCTCAGTCGGGGGTGGGCGGGCTGACGATCCAGAGCACCTCGGCGGGCGTGTCCGCGGGGTTGGCCACCCGGTGCGGGGTGGCGGTGCGGTAGTCGAGGCTGTCGCCGGCGTCCAGGGTGTAGGGGTGGCCGTCGAGTTCGACGACGACGCGGCCCGCCAGGACGACCAGGATCTCCTGGGAGTCGCCGTGCGTGTAGGCCTCCGCCCCGGTGGACGCCCCGGGGTCGAACTCCCCCGCGTACACCTCCAGATGGGAGAGCGGGCGCTGCGAGACGAGGTACTTGCGGGTGCCGGGGGCGGTGAGGAGCGCGGGCCGTGCGGCGCGCCGGACGACCCGGGGCCCGGCCGGTGCGGCGTCGTCGAAGAGGTCGGCCATGGTGAGGCCGAGCGCGCCGGAGATCCGCCGCAGCATGCCGATGCTGGCGCCCGCCAGGCCGCGTTCGACCTGGCTGAGGAAGCCCGGGCTGGCCCCGGCGGCCTCCCCGAGGGCGCGCAGCGACAGGCCGCGCATCTCGCGGTAGCCGCGGATCCGGGCGCCGAGCGCCCTGCCGTCCGGACTGCTGTCGGCAGGACCGCCGTCCGGGCTGCTGCCGGCCGTGCGGTCCGGGCCGTCGTCCACGGCGAGGGGGGTCTCCGGCAGGGCCGGCGGGTCGGTCATGGGGCACCGGTTCCGGGTCGGGCGGACGGCGCGGCGGCCGGCGGCCTCGATCAAACACTCTGTTCGATGAGGTGCAACACACCGTATGACGCGTGACGGCCGCACACAAGGGCCTGCCCGGCCTACCCGGCGGGCGGCAGTTCCTGCTCCGTCCAGATGGTCTTGCCGCGGGCGGTGTAGCGGCTGCCCCAGCGGGAGGCGAGCTGCGCGATCAGGTAGAGGCCGCGGCCGCCCTCGTCGGTGAGCCGGGCCCGGCGCATCCGGGGCTGGGTGCTGCTGCCGTCGGAGACCTCGCAGGTCAGCGTGTCCGCGCGGATCAGGCGCACGCCGACCGGGCCTCCGGCGTAGCGGATCGCGTTGGTGACGAGTTCGCTGAGGATGAGCTCGGTGGTGAAGACGAGATCGTCCAGCCCCCACTCGGTGAGCCGGGCGCTGGCATCGGCCCGCACCCGGCCGACCGACTCCGGCTCGGGCTCGACCGACCAGATGGCGGTGTCCGCGGCGGGCACCGCCCGGGTGCGGGCGAGGAGCAGGGCGACGTCGTCGCGCAGCCGGGTGGGCGGCAGACCGGCGGTGATCCGGACGGCGGCCTCGCGCAGCGGCCGGTCGGGGCCGGTGAGGTCGAGCAGGCGCCTCCGGAGCTCGGCCATGCCCTCGTCGATGTCGCCCTCGCCGCGTTCGATCAGGCCGTCGGTGTAGAGGGCGATGACGCTGCCCGGGGCGAGGACCGCCTCGGCGGCCTCGAAGGGCAGGCCGCCGACGCCGAGCGGCGGCCCCGGTGAGACGGGCAGGTAGCGCGCGGTGCCGTCGGGGTCGACGACGGCGGGCGGGGGGTGGCCGGCGCTGGCGAGGGTGCAGCAGCGGGTGACGGGGTCGTAGACGGCGTACAGGCAGGTCGCGCCGAGGGAGCCGGGTTCGTGGCGGGTGCGGCTCTCCTCGACGCCAGCCGCGGGGTCGTCGCCCTCCGCCTGGAAGTCGCCCTCGATGAGGAGCTGGGAGACCAGGTCGTCGAGGTGGACGAGCAGTTCGTCCGGTTCGAGGTCGAGGTCGGCGAGGGTCCGCACGGCGGTGCGCAGCCGGCCCATGGTGGCGGTGGCCTGCAAGCCGTGGCCGGCGACGTCGCCGACCACCAGGGCGACGCGGGCGGAGGAGAGCGGGATGACGTCGAACCAGTCGCCGCCGACCCCGCCCGCGCTGTCGGTGGGCAGGTAGACGCCTGCGGTGGTCACGGCGGCGACCGTCCGGACGGACGGCGGCAGCAGGCTGCGCTGGAGGGCGACGGCGGCCCGGTGCTCGCGGGTGTAGCGGCGGGCGTTGTCGACGGCCAGGGCCGAGCGGGCGGCGATCTCGGCGAGCAGCAGGCGGTCGCCGTCCTCGTACGGGTCCTTCCAGCGGTCGCGGTGGGCGGTGACCTGGCCGAGGAGGATGCCGCGGGCGGTGAGCGGGGCGTGCAGGGCCCAGGCGCCGGCCGGGTCCTCGGAGGGGGTGGCGGGGTCGGCGCCGGGCCGTACCAGCACGCTGTCGCCGGTGGCGGGGGACGATCCGGGCGGCCCGGCGACGGCGGTGCGGCGCAGCAGGAGCAGGCCGTCGCCGTCGGCGACGGGTTCGTCGCCGGTGAAGACGGCGGCGGCGATGTCGACGACGGCGACGTCGGCCAGCTCGGGGACGAGGGCGCGGGCGAGGTCCTCGGCGGTGCCGGAGACGGAGAGCGAGACGCCGGCGGCGGCGGTGACGCGGTGCAGGAGGGCCAGGCGCCTGCGGCTGCGATGCTGCTCGGTGATGTCCGTGAAGAGCACGGTGACGCCGATGACGGTGCCGCCGGCGTCCTGGAGGCGGAACGCGGAGATCGCCATCATGCGTCCGCTGCGCGGGTCGACGACGGTACGGGCGAGCTCCTCGGCGAGCACCAGCGGGCGGCCGGTCTCCAGCACCTCGCGCAGGTGGGCCTCGACGACGACGGCGTCCTCGGGCTGCAGGAAGTCGGCGAGTCTGAGCCCGGTGAGCGTGGGCGGCACGCCGGTGTAGGGCAGCAGGTGGGTGTTGGTGCGGACGACCCGCAGGTCGGTGTCGAAGACGGCGAGTCCGAAGCGGTCCTGCAGGAAGAGCTCACGCGTGAAGGCCTGGTCCTGGCGCCATCCCGCGGCGGTGGCGGAGGGCGCGCCGAGGACGACCTGCCGGACGGCGCCGGGGTCGGCGGGGTCGCCGCCGTGCAGGGGGAGGACGCGGACGTCGAGGCCCAGCGGCCGTCCGTCGCCGGTGCGCACGGTGACCCGGCCGTCGCGGGTGCCGGGGCCCTCGTGGGGGCCGTCGTGGGGGCCGTGCCAGTCCTCCGGCCGGGCGAGGAGGTCGCGCAGGGGGCGGCCGACGAGGGCGCGGGCGGGGAGGGAGAGCAGGTCCTCGAAGGCGTCGGTGCAGCCCACGATCGTCCCCCTGCCGTCGACGAGCGCCCCTGCGACGCCGTCGAGGAAGGGAAAGCGGCGGTCGTCCATCGCGATCACCTCGCCGGCTCGTCCTCTCCCCACATCCTCCACCGGGGTCCGGCACTCGGCGCCCCGGACACGCGGAGTGACGGCCTCCCGCTCTTCGACCTGTGGAGGCGGAGGCGTCGACGCGGTTCGGTCGACGGGCCCGACCTCACGTTCCGGAAGAAGGGGTCCAGGCCGATCCCGGCGCCCCGCCCGGCTGCGCCCGACACGCCGCCCCACCTGGTGACACCTCGGCACGACCGCGACCTGTCAGGATTCTGACGGTCCGTCCGCCGTGCGCGCGCTCCGGCCGTCCGCGCTCCGGCGGGCCCGCCACCGGGACGCCGACCGGGACGCCGCCGAGCACCCCGCGTTCATCTTCCGAACGCCTGCAGCAGTCCTTCCTCACCCCCACCGCGCCTGCGCCCCGGCGCGGGCAGCGAGGAGAAACCGTGCTCCGTCCCCTGGCCCGCGCCGCCGCCACGGCCGCCGCCCTGCCCGCCCTGGTCGCCGGCCTGCTGCTCGCGGCCGGCTCCCCGGCGTCCGCCGCGGCCGACCCCGGCCCCGGGTTCCCCGCCCGCTTCGCGGCCCCCTACCTGGAGACGTGGAACGCCCCGTCGGTGATGGCCGACGTCCGCAACGCCACCGGCCTGAAGTACTTCACTCTCGCCTTCGTGATCAGCGACGGCAGCTGCAACGCCACCTTCAACGGCGACACCGCGATCACCTCCGCCTCCTGGCAGAGCGCCGTGAACGGCCTCCGCGCGGCCGGCGGTGACGTCATCGCCTCCTTCGGCGGCGCGGCCGGCACCGAGCTCGGCCGGGCCTGCACGAGCGTCTCCGCCCTGCAGGCGCAGTACAAGCGGGTGGTCGACACCCTCAACCTGACCCGCATCGACTTCGACATCGAGGGATCCGCGCTCAACGACACCACCGCCAACGACCGGCGCAACCAGGCGCTGGCCGCCCTCCAGCAGCAGTACGCGGCGGCCGGTCGCCGCCTCGCGGTCAACTACACCCTGCCGGTCAGCCCCACCGGTCTGCTGCAGAACTCGCTGAACCTGCTCACCAACGCCAGGAGCCGCGGCCTCGACGTCAACCTCGTGAACATCATGACGATGGACTACGGCCCCGCGACGGACATGGGCCAGGCCGCCATCGACGCCGCGAACGGCCTGCACACCCAGCTCGGGCGGATCTGGACGGGCAGGACCTCCGAGCAGCTGTGGGCCATGGAGGGCAACACGCCGATGATCGGCGTCAACGACACCACCAGAGAGGTCTTCACCACCTCCGACGCCACCGACCTGGAGGCGTTCGCCGCCGCCCGCGGCATCCAGCAGCTCGCCTTCTGGTCGGTCGGCCGCGACAGGGCGTGCGCCGTCGACGGGACGCTCTCCGACACGTGCAGCGGCACCCCGCAGTCCGCGTACCAGTTCACCCGCACGTTCGACGCGCTCACCGGCACCACCACCCCGGGCACCGGCACCGGCACCGTCGACCACGTCGTCGACTCGACCGGAGGACCGTCCGGCTCCTCCACCGACGTGGCGGGCCTGGTCGCCCACCCGTAGCGGGCGCCCCCGCGCACGAACGCTCCCCGGCCGGGTCCGCACCCGGCCGGGGAGCCCGTGCCGTTCCGTACCGTGCCCGTACGGCTCAGCGGGTGGCGCTCCAGCTGTGCGCCACGTCGATGACCAGCCGGTTGTCCAACTGGAAGACCCGGAACGGCAGTCGGGCCCGCACACCGAGACCGACCTGGGTCTGGCCCTCGAAGCTGGACGCGAACTTCGCGTCCCGGAAGGTGCTGTAGCCGGCCAGGTTCACCCCGGGCAGTGCCTGCCCGGCGTGCGCCGGGTACGTCGGCGAGCCGGTCGCCGGGTCGTACGCGGGCGCGACCGCGACGATCTCCAGCACCGCGCCGCCCGCGATCGGGAGCGGCTTGCCCGAGCCGTCCTGGTAGAGCGTGGTGACGTACTGCACGTGGTAGCCGACCAGCGCCGACGACGAGGCGCCGGGAATGTCCAGCACCATGCGGTCGAAGCAGGGCTGCTGCCCGGTGCGGATGCCGGTCAGCGCATGCTGGCCGCCGGTGCCGGAGGCCGCCTTCGGCAGGCTGCCCCACCCGGTCGGACACGTGGTGACGGCCGCCGCCGGGGTCGCGGCGGAGGCCGCGAGCGGCACCACCGCCGAACCGGTGCCGGCGAGGACGAGTGCCAATGGGAGCATGATCCACCGTCGCATGATGCGCCTCCTCGGGGCCGCGCCAGGATCTCTCACCCGGGAAGACGTGCACGGCGGCCGCCCAGTTGCAGCGCCGCCGCACCGAGTTCCGGCGGCGGCCGCCCCGCGTTCAGGGGGCGAGCGCCCGGAGCGGCACAATGGGCCCATGCCGAACCGCCGCCACCAGCCACGACTCTCCCCCACCGCCCCCTGCCCCTGCGGCCTGGCCGGCCCGTACGGCGGCTGCTGCGGGCGGCTGCACCGCGGCGCGGCGGCCGCGGCCACCGCGGAACAGCTCATGCGCTCGCGCTACAGCGCCTTCGCCGCCCGCGACGCGGCGTACCTGCTGCGCACCTGGCACCCGGACGCCAGACCGCCCCGGATCGACTTCGACCCGGGGCTGCGATGGGACCGGCTGGAGGTGCTGTCCGCCACCGACGGCGGCGCCTTCCACACCGAGGGCACGGTGCACTTCCGCGCCCACTTCACCGACGGCGGCGAGCGCGGCGCGATGGAGGAGCACAGCCGCTTCGTCCGCCTCGACGGCGCCTGGGTGTACGTGGCGGCGCTGCCGGCGGACTGAGCCGGCTGCCGCGGTCAGTCGTGGTACTCCGAGACCAGGTCGTCGAGCGGCTCCGGCTCCACGGCGGGCACGGTGCGGTCGAGGCCGCTGGTGAAGGCCGAGGCGGACGCCACGTGGGCGCGGGCCACCTCCAGGATCTCGGCGGCCCGGGCGAGTTCCTCGGAGACCCTGGCCTGGCGGGCGGCGGCGGTGTCACGGTCGTCGTCGGCGAGGGCGACCCTGATCTGGGCGGACGGGATGGCCGCCAGCCCGGCGGCCGCCTGGCCGAGCGCCTGCGGCAGGTGGAAGAGGATCGCGTGCAGCGCCGTGATCACGTCGTGCACGCTGACGGGGTCGGGGAAGGCGCCGACTCCGACGGCGGTGCGGTGGTTGAGGACGCGGATCTCCTCGCCGATGGCGTTGGCGATCTCGTACGGGGTCCGGGCAGGGCCCGGTGCGCGGTCGGGGCTCATGGCGGCCATGGTCGCCCGTTCGATCCGTCCGAACACGCACGGCAGGCCGCGGCGTGCCGGTCGGTCACCCGTTCGACCTAGTGGGGGCCGCGGCGGGTACTAGGCTCGGGGCATGGCGGAGGACGAGGGCCCGGTACGGGTGGACAGCTGGATCTGGTCGGTCCGGCTGCTGAAGACGCGTTCGCTGGCCTCGGCGGCCTGCCGGGCCGGACACGTGCGGGTCAACGACGACCGGGCGAAGCCCGCCCAGGCCGTACGGCCTGGCGACGAGGTGCGCCTGAAGTACGACGGCCGGGAACGCGTCGTGGTGGTCACCCGGCTCATCCGCAAGCGGGTCGGCGCCGAGGTGGCCGTGCAGTGCTACACCGACCACAGCCCGCCGCCGCCCCCGCGCGAGGCCGTCGCCCCGGCGGCCGTCCGCGACCGCGGCACCGGCCGGCCGACCAAGCGCGACCGCCGGGAGATCGAGCGCCTGCGCGGCAGCTGAGCCCTGCGGTCCCGGCGGACCGGGGCCGCCAGGGCCGCCGGTCGGCGCGCCGTTCCGTGGGGACGACGGGTGGCATGTCCCAACCGGCTGCTGCCGGAACTGCGTTGGTGGTCGCGCTCGCCGGGGTACCCCGCCCTGGGCCCGAGGATCTGGATGGACACCGTCGACACGTTCCGAGGACTCCTGCGGCGGCCCCGGGGGTAGGGTGGCACCGGGCCGTGACTGGCGCTGAGGTGGGCCACCACCGGGGAGCGGCCCGGCGGACCCCGCCGATGCCGCGCGCCTGGGCGATCCGCCACGGACCCCGGAGCGCCCGATGCCCCGCACCCCCTCCCCCGCACGCCTCATGGACGGCACCGCTCTCGCCCGCCGTACCCTCGCGGCCGCCGCCGAGCGCGCCGCGGACCTCACCCGCCGCACCGGCACCGCCCCCTGCCTGGCGACCGTGCTGGTCGGTGACGACCCCGCCTCCGCGACGTACGTACGGATGAAGCGCAACCGCTGCGCCGCGACCGGCATCCGCTCCCGGCACGTCGCCCTGCCGGAGCACACCACTACGGCGGAACTCGTCTCCACCATCCGGGAGCTGTCCGAGGATGCGGAGGTGCACGGCATCCTGCTGCAGCACCCCGTGCCCGCCCACGTCGACGAGCGTGCGGCCTTCGAGGCCATCGCCCCGCACAAGGACGTCGACGGGGTCACCCTGCACTCGTTCTCCGCGATGGCCTTCGGCCGGCCCGGCTTCACGTCCTGCACCCCCGGCGGCATCCTCCGCCTCCTGGACGCCCACGGCATCGGCCTCGCGGGGCGGCGGGCCGTGGTCGTCGGACGCAGCGCCATCCTCGGCAGGCCGGTCGGCATGCTGCTGCTCGCGCGGGACGCCACGGTGACGTACTGCCACTCCCGGACGGAGGGGATCACCGAGGTGATCGGCGAGGCGGAGGTGCTGGTCGTCGCAGCCGGCCGCCCGGGGCTCGTGCACGGCACGCAGATCCGGCCCGGCGCGGTGGTGGTGGACGCCGGCTACCATCCGGGCGGGGTCGGCGACGTCGACGCCGCGTCCGCCCGGGAGCGGGCCTCGCTGCTCACGCCGGTACCGGGCGGGGTGGGGCCGATGACGATCGCGGTGCTGCTGGAGCAGACCGTGACCGCGGCCGGTCGGCAGCTGGGTGCCTGAGTCGGCACGACGAACAGGCCGGGCCCGGTGCGCTCTCACACACCGGGCCCGGCCTGGTTGGTAGCGGGGACAGGATTTGAACCTGCGACCTCTGGGTTATGAGCCCAGCGAGCTACCGAGCTGCTCCACCCCGCGTCGGTGAACCTCACTGTACGGCACGGACGGGGCACGAAGGAAATCCGTCGATCCGCAGCCGGTGGGCGGCACCGCGGGTCCGACCCTGCGGGGCCGTCCTGGACCGGGCCCGGTGTGAGCGTTCAGGGCGGCTCACACCGGGCCCGGCGGCATGGTGCGTCCGGCCGCCGCGGGCGGGCCGGACGGAGGGGTCAGCCCTGGGCCCTGGGGGCGGCGGCGAGGCCGGTGCAGGTGCGCAGGCCGTCGCGGCGGGTGCGGGCGGCCGTGGCGGCCGCACCGGTCGACGGGACGGGCACGCCGCGCTTGTCGATGTGGGCCGGGGTGAAGGCCTCGCCGACGGTGCGGCCGTCGCCGGTGAGCGTCAGCGTGGTGACGCCGGTCTCGTCGGAGTTGGAGTAGCTGGAGGTGCCGTACCAGAGGAAGTTGCCGAAGCCGTAGGCCACGTACGTCCGCCCGAGCATGCCGGAGCCGAGCATGGTGTGGGCGTGGGTGCCGACGACGGCGGTGGCGCCGGCCGCGGAGAGCTTCTTGGCGATGTCGGTCTGCGCGGCGGTGGGGCAGGTCTTGCCCTCGTCGCCCCAGTGCAGGTAGACGAGGACGACGGGCGCCTGCTTCTTGGCGGCGGTGACGGCGCGGACGAGCGCCGCGCTGTCGAGGGCGGAGGCGATGCCGGGCTTGCCGGTGCCGGCCCGCCACTTCTGGTTGGTGAGGTCGACGACCTGACTGGCCGCCAGCACCGCGACCTTGACGCCCTTGACGGTCGTCACGTACGGCGCGTACGCCTCCTTGGCGTCGTGGCCGAACCCGACGATCGGGATGGGCGAGGAGTCCTTCGCGGCGAGGGTGTCCTCGATGCCGGGTGCACCGAAGTCGGCGGCGTGGTTGTTGGCCATCGACACGATGTCCACGCCGGCGTCGTGGAGCAGTTGGAGGGCCTTGGGGCTGGTGCGGAAGGTGTACGTCTTGGGCTCGGGGGCGCCGCGGCCGGTGATGGCCGTCTCCAGGTTGAGCACGGAGAGGTCGGCGCCGGCGAGGGTCCGGGATATCGGGCCGAGCGCGGTGTCGGAGCCGGTGGGGCTCATCCGCGCCTCGGTGCGGCCCTCGAAGTGCACGTCGCCCGCGAAGGCCACGGTGATGGTGCGGTCGGGGTCGCCGCCCGACGGGCCGCCGGCGCTCGCGTCTCCGTCGGGCGCGGCGGGGTCGGAGGAGTCCGCGGTGCCGGGGGCGCCGGGCGTCCCTGCGGTGGCGTGGTCGGAGGCCGGACTACTCGAACTCCCGCAGGCCGTCAGGCAGATCAGGCTCAGCAGAAGTGCGGCAGCAGGCGCGGCACGGCGCACGAGAATCCCCCGGTGATCGATGCGAGGCGCCCAGCGTACGGTACCGACCGCACAGATATCCACATGATCCCCATGAGTCGATCACATATGCGGAGGATTCGCGTCCGCATCCGGCCGGGAGCCCCCGCCCCTCCCCGACGGGCTTGCCGATCAGGCGGACTGACGGACCACCAGGATCGGTTCGAAGATCATCGCGGTGGCGACACGCTCCGGCCGGGCGAGGTGGTCGAGCAGGATCCGCGCCATCTCCGCGGCCATCTCCTCCACCGGCTGGCGCACCGTGGTCAGCAGGGGGCGCCCGGAGGTCGCCGCGCTGCTGTCGTCGAAGCCGACCACCGCGACGTCCTCCGGCACCCGCAGGCCGTGGTCGCGGAGCACCGCGACGGCGCCCTGCGCCATGAGGTCGTTCGCGGCGAACACGCCGTCCAGGTCAGGGTTCTCCGCCAGCAGCCGGGCCATCGCCCGCTCACCGCCGCCCTGCGTGAAGTCCGCCTCGACGTGCGGCAGGTACGGCATGCCGTGGCGGGCCATCGCCTCCTGGAAGCCCTCCAGCCGGTCACGGCCGGCACGGACGGCGGCCGGGCCCGCGATCACGACGACCCGGCGCCGCCCGATGCGGTGGAGGTGGTCGGCGGCGAGCCGGGCGCCGTCCCGGTTGGCCAGGTCGACGCAGCTGACGGGCAGCGGGAGGTGCGGACGCCCGAAGAGCACGGTCGGCACCCCCGCGGCGAGCAGCAGGCCGGGCATCGGGTCGTCGGCGTGGGTGGAGACCACCATCGCGCCGTCCGCGTTGCCCTGCCGCAGGAAGGCCAGGGCCTGGTCGCGGGCGGCGGGGGTGTCGGCCAGCATCAGCACGGGGTGCAGGCCCTGGGGCCGCAGGCCGGTGAAGACCCCGCTGACCACCCGGCCGAAGAACGGGTCGGTGAAGACGTGGGACCGCGTGGAGTGGTCGTCGGCCTCGTCGGCGCCGGTGCCGGTGACCACCAGGGCCAGCGCGCCGGCACGGCGGGTCACCAGCGAGCGGGCGGCACCGTTGGGTACGTACCCGGTGGCGGCGACGGCCCGGCGGACGCTCTCCTGGATCGACGGGTCGACGTTGCGGATGCCGTTGATCACGCGGGAGACCGTCGCACGGGAGACACCGGCGACCCGGGCCACGTCCTCCAGCGTCGCGGAACGGTTGGCGGCCGGGCGGAGGGCTTCGCTCATAGGCCCTTTATAGCACGCGGGAGAGCGCTCTATCTGCCCGTTCCAGTGCTTCTACCAGGCAGTTCGCCCCCACCCGCCCCCGCGGGGAGGCGGAGGCGGGCAGGGGCGGGTCACTCACGGTGCAACGGGTGGGACGGGTGCGTCAGGGCAGCAGGTACTGCTCGTTCAGCGCCGCGCCCCGCTGGGGCAGCGTCTCGTCGTAGCCGCGGGCGTTGCACTGGAGACCACCGATGATGCAGTGGTTCACCAGGGCGGACAGGGTGGGCGCGTCCCACGCGTTGAAGAAGTCGTAGTGGAACGAGTATCCCCGTCCACTGGCCAGTCGCAGCTGCGACATGTCCCCGTTCGCCGGAGACGGCCACGCCATCTTGAACTCGATCATCGGAAGCGCCACCGGGTGGGTGGTCGGGCAGACACCGTTGACCGGGTAGGCCATGTGGCTCTTGTGGTCCGGGGTGTCCAGGTACAGACCGTTCCAGCAACTCGGAGCCTGGTAACGGAGGTTGATCGCACCGCCACCGGGGCAGCTGGTGGGCAGGTCGGAGTTGTGGTAGCTGTTCCCGCACTCCCAGCCGGCCACGTAGCCCGGGTTGGTCGCGAACTCCGTCTGGGTCGCGGACGGGCTGCCCACGACGAACCGCAGACCCGGCGGGAACGGCCGCACCGAGGTGTAGTCGTTCACCCCCGTCTTGTAGTAGATGGTCTGCAGGCCGACCGGGTTGATCTCCGCGGAGCCGTTGTACATGGTCGGCATCCAGTACGCCGACCGGTCACCGGGCGCCAGGCAGGTCGTCGTCGAGGCCTGCAGCGAGGACAGGCTGGACGTCGCGGTGGTGCTGTTGTTCGCGAGGAACGTGTGCATGTGCGAGGCGCCGGCCAGACCCGGGAAGACGATCGGGTCGTCCGGGAGGTTGTGGTTGGCCGAGCAGTTCGCCTGGAACTCGTGGAAGTACGTGTGCGGCGGGTTGGCCGTCGACGGCGTCACACCGGTCACCTGGGGGTTGGCCAGGATGTAGCCGGTGGTGGGCGTCGTGGCGGTGCCGTACACCTTGAACTCGAGCAGCGAGTAGCCGTACTGCGTGGCCCGCTGGGTGGCGTACAGCCGGATGTACCGGCCGCTGCCGCTGACGTTCAGGCTCTGCGCGCCGCCGGTCGAGGTGGTCGTCGAGTAGATCGTCGACCAGTTGGCGGCGTCGTTCGAGACCTGCAGCTGGAAGGCCTTGGCGTACGCGGCCTCCCAGTTGAGCCCGACCTTGCTGACCGTGGCTCCGGCGCCGAGGTCGATCTGGAGCCACTGCGGGTCGCTCCAGTTGCTCGCCCAGCGGGTGGTCAGGTCACCGTCGACGACGGCGCCGGCCGGGAAGTTCAGGCTCTCGATCGACGAGGCGGTCGCGGGCCTGGACTGCGAGATCAGCCCGTCGGCCGCAACGGCCTGCTGGGTGGTGGCGCCGATGCCCGTAAGGGCGAGCACCGCCGCGAAGGCGACGGCGAGCGCCGTCCTCCTCGGCCTGCCCCGGGACAGGAAACGGGGTCGCATGGGACCTCCATTCGAACGGATGGGTGGGGGTTGCCCCGGGACGCGCCTGGTGGGGCCGACGCGTCCCGGGAGTCTTCATCAGGCGTAGACGCCGAACTCGTAGAGCGAGTCGCCGTACGCGGTGCCGCGCTGCGTGATGTACGCGCGCACGTACCGGCCGGTCGCGTTCACGTCGATGTCGTCGATGCCGCCGGTGCCGCTCGTGGTCGACCAGGCGGTCGTCCAGTTGGTGCCGTCGTTGGACGTCTGGATCTGGAACGCCTTGCCGTAGGCACCCTCCCAGCCCAGCTGGACGTGCTTGAACGTCCGCGAGGAGCCGAGGTCGATCTGCACCCACTGCGGGTCGGCCCACTCGCTGGCCCAACGGGTGCCCCAGTTGCCGTCGGTGACGTTCGACGGCGGGTAGGGGGCGCCGTTGCCGACGGCCTGGTAGGTCGAGGCGGTGGCGGGTCGGCCGAGCGCGATGTTGGTGCCGCTCGGCGTCGGCGCGACCACACGGAACGACTTCGTCTCGATGCCCACGTTGCCGTGGCCGTCGTAGGCGTAGACGTAGACCTTGTACACGCCCAGGTTCTTCGGCGCGACCGCGGTGAAGCGGCCGTCGGCGGTCTGGGTGAAGGAGACCTGGCTGAAACCGGTGCCGCCGCCCGCGTACTTGGCGCAGTAGTACAGGTTGTAGCGGATCAGGTCGCCGTTGGGGTCGGTCGTGGTGGTGGCGATGTCGAAGGTGCCGCCGGCCGGCACGGTGGCCGTGTTGCTCAGCGTCATGTCCGAGATCACCGGCGGGGTGTTGGTGCCCACGTTGCCGCCGTAGTTCTTGGCGACCGAGTAGAACGCGAGGCGCTTCCAGCCCGCGGGAACGGTGTTGTACCAGACGCCGCCGAAGTCGTTCTCGGTGCCGTAGTGGAAGACCGTCGCGCCCAGCGCGACACCCGTGTGGCTCGTGATGCAGCCCCAGTTGGAGAGGTAGGCGTCGCGCTTCTTGATGTCGGTGGGCTCCAGCGGCACGCCGTTGGCGTCGTTGGGCACCTCCCACTCGCCGTCCTCACCGGACTCTGTGATGATGTACGGCTTGGTGTAACCCCCGCTGATCCAGTCGTTCTTGACGTTGCAGACCGAGCCGTAGGAGTTCACCGCGAGCAGGTCGAGGCTCGGGGTGTAGTCCTTGTAGTACTTCCAGGCCGCGGTGTACGCGTCGGTGGAGGTCACCGGGTGCGTGGTGTCGATCGCGTGGATCGCCTGGGTGACCCGCTCCACGTACTTGGCGTACGCGACGCGCTGCTGCTCGACCGTGGTGCCGTTGTAGGTGTGGTCCTGGGTGGTGAGGATGACCTCGTTGCCCACGTCCCACATCAGCACGCCGGGGTGGTTCTTGTAGGTCGTGACCCACTGCTTGATCTGGTCGATCGTGGTGTTCATGTACGCCGTGTCGTTGACGTAGTCGGCGCCCTGGTTGAGCCAGAAGCCGTTCACGACCTTGAGGCCGTGCGCGGCCGCGGTGTCGAGCAGCGGCTTGCTGCCCGCGTCGGTGCCCCAGGTGCGCAGGGTGTTGACGCCCATCGCCTTGAGCTCGCGGATGTGGGCGTCGGCCGCGGTGTTGGCCGGGCCCCAGGTGATGCCCTTGACCTGGTACGGCGCGCCGTTGACCTGCAGCTGCCAGTTGCCCTGCGAGCCGGTCACCTTGACGGTGGACGGCGTGGTGGGGACGGCCGGGTCGGTCAGTGCGGCGGGGGTGGTGCCGGTGGCAGTGGAGACGGTCACCTTGTCGATGCTCAGCGCACCGCCGGAGGTGGTGGCGTCGGTCGGCGAGGTGCAGCCGCAGACGGCGTTCGGGTAGCCGCCGCCGATGCCGAGGTTGAAGAGCAGGTAGAAGCCGTGGTGCACGGCCGCGTCCCAGGTGGCGACGCCGACCTGCGACTCGCTGACCTGCCAGACCTGCCGGCCGTCGAGGTACCAGCGGATCTGCTCGTCGGAGAGGGTGCGGTCGATGATCTGCGAGTACGTGTGGTAGCCGGTCAGGCAGCCGGTGCAGGACGCCAGACCGCTGGTCATGCCGTCGTACTCTTTGCAGTTGCCGCCGGGGGCGGTACCGCAGTGCAGGGTGGCGGAGAGCTGGCTGCGGCCGTTGACGCTCTCCATGATGTCCGTCTCGCCCGCGCCGGGCCAGACGGTGAAGTTGCCGCGGTTGGCGGCGCCCATCGCGCGGAAGGACGGCCAGTAGCCCAGGCCGTTGGCCACGCTGGGCTGCTTGATGGTCGCGGAGATCTGGAGCTGGCCACCGGCGGGGGCGGTGAAGTCGGTGCGCTTGGACTCGACGCGGCCGGAGGTCCAGGCCGTGCCGTTCTTCAGCGCGGTCAGGTTGAGCGCGCCGCTGCCGTTGAGGCCGACGTTGGCCGGGGAGTTGGTCGCGGTCTCGACCTCGCCACTGCCCCAGTTGGCCGGGCCGCCGGCGTAGCCGGTGCCGGTGTCGACGATCCAGTCGTTGCCGTTCGGGGCGGTGCCGGAGGTGCCGGTGAAGTCCTCGTTGAAGACCGTCGTCCAGTTGCCGGGCGGCGGGGTGGTCGGCGGGTCGGTGGTCGGCGGGTCGGTCGGCGGGTCGGTGGTCGGCGGGTCGGTCGGCGGGTTGGTGGTGCCGCCGGTGCGCACGGCGAACTCCCAGAGCGAGTAACCGTATCCGGTGGCGCGCTGGGTGCCGTACATGCGGACGTACCGGGCGCTGCCGGTGACGGTGAGCGTCTCGGTGCCGCCGGCTCCGGTGGTGGTGGAGTAGGCGTCCGTCCACGCGGTGCCGTTCGCGGACAGCTGGATCTTGTACGCCTTGCCGTACGCCGACTCCCAGCTGAGCACGACCTGGCAGACCGTCTGGGAGGAGCCGAGGTCGACCTGGATCCACTGCGGGTCGGTGTTGGCGGACGACCAGCGGGTGCCGGCGTTGCCGTCGACCGCGTTGGCGGCCGCGGTGCCGTAGTTCTCCTCGCTGGAGGCCGTCGCCGGCTTGCCCTGCGCGGCGTTCGCGGTGCCGCAGGTGCCGGTCGGGGTGCCGCCTAGGACGCCGAAGACCTGGAACTCCCAGAGGGAGTAGCCGTATCCGGTGGCGCGCTGGGTGCCGTTCATCCGGACGTACCGGGCGCTGCCGGTGACGGTGAGCGTCTCGGTGCCGCCGGCTCCGGTGGTGGTGGAGTAGGCGTCCGTCCAGGCGGTGCCGTCCGTGGAGAGCTGGATCTTGTACGCCTTGCCGTACGCCGACTCCCAGTTGAGGACCACCTGGGAGACGGTGGCGACGGCGCCGAGATCCACCTGGATCCACTGCGGGTCGGTGTTGGCGGACGACCAGCGGGTGCCGGTGTTGCCGTCGACCGCGTTGGCGGCCGCGGTGCCGTAGTTCTCCTCGCTGGAGGCGGTCACGGACTTGCCCTGCGAGAGCAGCGCGGCGGCGGCCTGGGCGCGTCCGGCGGGCAGGAACAGCATCAGCCCGGCGACGAGCGCGGCGGCGAGCACGGCGGCCAGGGCGCGCCACGGCGGTGACGCGTGGAGGTCCGGGGCCGCCGCTCGGGCGGGTGGAGCGAGCATGGGGTATCTCTCCTGACGAGACGGTGGGGGTGGGCAGCGGCACCGCCTCGGACCGGACCGAGCCGTCGGGGTGGGCCGGTCGGAGGGTGTGGGCAGGCCGCCATGTCTGGGAGAGCGCTCTCGCAGTCAGGGGAATGGTTGCCCCGAGGTTTCTGTCATGTCAAGACCCGTGCGGCAATCCGACCGGTCGTCAGCGCCGTAGCAAATTGCCAGGTGCGGAGAGGTGTTGAGCGCAAACCCTTGACTTGTCGCAGCTCGGGCGCCAGAGTCCAGGTCGATGGGAGAGCGCTCTCCAGATCGTTTCCCCGTCACCTGTCATTCCCCATCCCGAAACATTCGCCCCGCGGCCGAGCGCCACCCCCCGCAAGGAGTCACCCATGTCCAGCGCCCACCCCGGCCGGAGAGCTCCCTTCCTCGCCGCCGCCACCGCCCTCGCCGCCGCCACCGCCCTCACCCTGGCCGGCTGCTCCAGCAGCGGCGGATCGGCCGGCGACGACGCCGACGCGAAGATCACGCTCACCGTCAACCTGTTCTCCGAGTTCGGCTACGCCGATCTCTACAAGCAGTACGAGCAGGCACACCCCAACATCACCATCAAGGAGAACCGCGCCGACCTGGGCGCCCACCACCAGAACCTCCAGGCGCACCTGCTCGCCGGCTCCGGCACCGCCGACATCGAGGCGATCGAGATCGGCCAGGTCGCGGGCTTCCAGCCGCAGGCGTCGAAGTTCGTCAACTTCCTCGACAACGGCGTCAGCAAGGACCAGTGGGTGCCGTCCAAGACCGCGCCCGCCTCCAGCGCCGACGGCAAGACGCTGTTCGGTGTCGGCACCGACATGGGCGGCATGGCCCTCTGCTACCGCAGCGACCTCTTCAAGGCCGCCGGCCTGCCCACCGAGCGCGACCAGGTCTCCGCGCTGCTCACCGACTGGCCCGCGTACGTCGCCGCCGGCAAGGAGTTCCTCGCCAAGAGCCCCAACAAGGGCGCCAAGTGGTTCGACAGCGCGGGCAACCTCTTCAGCGCCGTCGTCGCCCAGGCCCCGACCGGCTTCTACGACGAGTCCGGCAAGGTCGTCGTCACGGAGAACACGGCCGTCCGCTCGGCGTTCGACCTCGTCGCCGGCGCCGTCAAGGAGGGCCAGTCGGCCGGCATCCAGGCCTTCACCCCGGCCTGGGACACCGGCTTCCAGAAGAGCCAGTTCGCCACCGTCGCCTGCCCCGCGTGGATGAGCTACGAGTTCAAGGCCAACCCGCCCGTCGACGGCGGCACGTGGGACATCGCCCGCATCCCCGGCGGCGGCGGCAACTGGGGCGGCTCGTACCTCACCGTGCCGAAGTCCGGCAAGCACACCAAGGCGGCCGTCGAGCTCGCCAAGTGGCTGACCGCGCCCGAGCAGGAGGCCTGGCTCTTCAAGAACAAGGGCTACTTCCCCTCCGACCAGGCGCTGTGGAGCCAGCCGGACATCGCGAACTACACCGACCCGCTGTTCAACAACGCGCCCACCGGCAAGATCTTCTCGCAGTCCGCGAAGGACCTGAAGCCGCAGCCGCTCGGCGCGCACGGTGCGGAGATCGGCACCGCCCTCGGCAACGCCCTCACCTCCATCGAGCAGGGCAAGGCCGACGGCGACACCGCCTGGAAGAAGGCCCTCGCCGACGTCGCCAACATCACCGGCTGACCATCCCCGACTCCGCGGCGCCGGCGCGCACCTGACCCGCCGCCGGCGCCGCGGCCCACCGCAGCAAGGAGCACCTCGCCATGGCCGCGACCGTGTCCGCCGACACGCCGCTGCGCCCCGCCCGCGCACCGGCCGCCCGCTGGCACCGCATCGAGCGGAAAGCCTCGCCCTACCTGTACGTCGCCCCGTTCTTCCTGGTGTTCACCGTCTTCGGGCTCTTCCCGATGCTCTACACCGGCTACGTCTCCCTCACCGGCTGGCGGGCCGACCAGCCCGGCTCGGAGAGCACCTGGGTCGGCCTGGAGAACTACGGCAAACTGATCGACGACCCGTTCTTCTGGAACGCCCTGAAGAACACCCTGGGCATCGGCGTCCTCGCCACCGTGCCGCAGCTGCTCTTCGCCCTCGGCCTCGCCCACATGCTCAACTACCGCATGCGCGGCCGCACGTTCTTCCGGCTCGGCATCCTGCTGCCCAACGTCACCTCGGTCGCCGCGGTCACCCTGATTTTCGTCCAGCTCTTCGGCCGCGACTTCGGCCTGATCAACTGGGTGCTCGAACTCTTCGGCGTCGACCACATCGACTGGCAGGCCGGCACGCTCTCCTCGTGGACGGCGATCGCCTCCATCGTCACCTGGCGCTGGACGGGCTACAACGCGCTGATCTACCTCGCCGCGATGCAGTCCGTGCCGTTCGAGCTGTACGAGGCCGCGGCGATCGACGGGGCGAGCCGCTGGCGGCAGTTCCGGTCGATCACCGTGCCGATGCTGCGGCCGACGATCCTCTTCACCGTGATCGTCTCCACCATCGGCGCCCTGCAGCTCTTCGGCGAGCCGATGCTCTTCAGCCAGCAGCAGGACCCGACGACCGGCGGCTCCCAGCACCAGTTCCAGACGCTGGCGCTCTACTCGTACAACCAGTTCTGGGGGCGCTTCAAGTACGGCTACGGCGCGGCGATCTCGTGGGCGATGTTCCTGCTGATCGTCGTCATCGTCGCGGCCAACCTGCTCGCCGCCCGCCGGATGAAGGGGCTGGACACCTCATGAGCCGCAACCGCCAACTCTCCGCCGGCAAGGGCGTGTACGCGACCCTGGCGGTCGGCGTGCTGCTGTCGGTGTTCCCGCTCTACTGGACGGTGGTCGCCGCCTCCCGTACGAACACCGACATCCACCGGGTGCCGCCCGTGCTGCTGCCCGGCGGCAACCTGTGGCACAACGTCACCGAGGCCTTCGCCCAGACCGACATGCAGCTGGCCCTGGTCAACTCCTTCGCCGTGTCGGCGACCGTGACGGTCTGCGTGGTGCTGACCTCCGCGCTGGGCGGGTTCGCGTTCGCCAAGCTGCCGTTCCGGGGCCGCAACCCGCTGCTCGCCACCGTCGTCGCCACCATGATGGTGCCGACCCAGCTGGGCATCATCCCGCTGTACATCATGATGGCCAACTGGTTCCACTGGGCCGACCACCTGCAGGCCCTGATCGTGCCGGCCGTCGCCAACGCGTTCGGGCTGTTCTTCATGCGGCAGTACCTCGTGACCGCCGTGCCCGACGAACTCCTCGACGCCGGACGGATGGACGGCTGCACCACGCGCGGCCTCTTCTGGCACGTCGCCCTTCCCGCGGCCCGTCCCGCGATGGCCGTGCTCGGCATGCTCACCTTCATGGCCACCTGGAACGACTTCTACTGGCCCAAGGTCGTCATGACCCAGCAGAACCCGACCATCCAGCTCACCCTGTCCGAGCTGGCCAGCGGCTACATCAAGGACTACTCCCTCGTGCTCACCGGCGCCCTGGTGGCCAGCCTCCCCGTCATCGCCGTCTTCCTCGTGATGGGCCGTCAGATCATCGACGGCATCATGCAGGGGGCGGTGAAGGGATGACCACCATCGACAGCATCCTCGACCACCTCGCAGCCTCCCTCGACACCGCGCAGAAGGCCCGACTGCTCTCCGGCGGCGGCGTCTTCCGCACCAGCGCCGAACCCGCCGTCGGCATGCGCGCCATCGTCACCTCCGACGGCCCCATCGGCGTCCGCGGCGAGCGGTGGGACGAGGCCGACACCGCCCTCGCCCTGCCGTCCTGCACCGCCATGGCCGCCAGCTGGGACGAGGAGCTCGTCACCCGGCTCGGCGCCCTGCTCGCCGCCGAGGCCCGCCGCAAGGGCGTCGACATGCTCCTCGGGCCGACCCTCAACCTGCACCGGTCGCCCTTCGCCGGGCGGCACTTCGAGTGCTTCGCGGAGGACCCCCTCCTCACCGCCCGGATCGGCGCGGCCTACATCCGCGGCGTGCAGGGCGGCGGAGTCGCCGCCACCGCCAAGCACTTCGTGGCCAACGAGTCGGAGACCGAGCGCCTCACCATGAGCGCCGACGTCGACGAGCGCACCCTGCGCGAGGTCTACCTCGCGCCGTTCGAGGCCGCCGTCGACGCCGGCGTGTGGGCCGTCATGACGGCGTACAACGGCGTCAACGGCGAGCCCATGGCGGAGAGCCGGCTGCTCGACGAGCCGCTCAAGGGCGAGTGGGGCTACGACGGCCTGGTCGTCTCCGACTGGGGCGCCGTCCGCTCCACCGACGCCACCGTCGACCTCGCCATGCCCGGCCCGAACGAGCACTGGGGCGAGCGCCTGGCCGACGCCGTCCGCGACGGCCGGGTGCCGGAGTCCGTCCTCGACGACCGCGTACGGCGGCTGCTGCGCCTCGCCGAACGCGTCGGCGCCTTCGAGGAGGCCCCGCCCGCCGTCGGCGCCGACCCGGCCGAGGCCCGCGGACTGCTCCGCGAGGCCGCCGCGGCGGGAGCCGTGCTCCTCACCAACCGGGACGGCCTGCTGCCGCTCGACGCCACGGCGCTGCGCCGCATCGCCGTCATCGGCCCGAACGCCGCCACCGCGCGCATCCAGGGCGGCGGCAGCGCCGCGGTCTTCCCCGCGTCCGTGGTGTCACCGCTGGACGGCATCCGCGCGGCCCTGCCCGCGGGCACCGTGCTCGACCACGCCTCCGGCGTCCGCACCTCGGTGCGTCCGCGGCCCGTCGAGCCGGCCGACTGCCGTAACCCGTCCACCGGCGCCCCCGGCGTCCGGGTGCGGTTCCTCACCGCCGACGGCACCGTGCTGCACGTCGAGGACCGGCCCAGCGGCCGCTCGTTCGAGGTCGACGAGAGCGTCGACATGAACGGCCTCCACACGATCGAGATCCGCACCGTGCTGCGGGCGCCGTCCGCCGGCCGCTGGCAGATCGGCGTCGTCGGCCTCGGCGCCGTCCGGCTGGAGGCCGACGGACGGCAGCTGGTCGGGGAGTACGTCTCCCCCGAGTCCGACGACCCGACCTACCTGCACGTCTCGCCGTCGTTCCGGCAGGTCGGCCTCGACCTCGCCGACGGCCAGGAGACCGAGCTGCTGGCCTGCCGGGTCTTCGAGCCCGGCCACGGCCGGGTGCTGGCCCTCACCGCCGACCCGCCGTCCGCCACCCCCGCGGAGGAGCTGGCCGCGGCCGTCGAACTCGCCCGCGGGGCCGACGCCGTGGTCGTGGTGGTCGGCACCTCGGCCGAGCACGAGAGCGAGGGCTTCGACCGCGCCACCCTGCGGCTGCCCGGCGAGCAGGACGCCCTGGTCTCCGCCGTCGCCGCGGCCAACCCGGCCACCGTGGTCGTCGTCAACTCGGGCGGACCCGTCCTGATGCCCTGGCGCGACGAGGTCGCGTCGGTGCTCCTCGGCTGGTTCCCCGGGCAGGAGGGCGGCGACGGCCTGGCCGACGTGCTCTTCGGGCACGCCGAACCCGGCGGCCGCCTGCCGACCACCTGGCCCGCCGCCGACGACGGGCCCGCCGTGCCGCACACCCGCCCCGACGGCGGCCGGCTCGCCTACCGCGAGGGCCTGCACCTCGGCCACCGCGGCTGGCTGCGCGAAGGCGCCACGCCCGCCCACTGGTTCGGGCACGGCCTCGGCTACGGCGACTGGGAGTACCTCGCCGTGGAGGTGCCGCAGCAGATCGCCCCGGACCGCGGGTTCAGCGTGCGCGCGGTGCTCCGCAACAGCGGCACCCGGCGCTCCCGCGAGATCGTCCAGGTGTACCTCTCCCGGCCCGGCAGCGCGGTGGAGCGGCCGGTGCGCTGGCTGGCCGGCTTCGCCCCGGTGCACGCCGGACCCGGCTGCCGGGTCGAGGTGCAGATCGACGTGCCCCCGCGGGCCCTGGCCCACTGGTCGACCGACGAGCGGCAGTGGCTGGCCGAGAAGGGCGTCTTCACGGTGCTCGCCGGGCCGTCCTGCGGCGACCTCCCGCTGACCGCGACCGTCGAGGTGACGGCCACGCGGACCTGACCGCCCCCGGCGGGCGGGCACCGGAGCGGCGGCGGCCGCGCCGGTGCCCGCGGGCCGGACGGCGCCGCCGGGCGGCCGCAGCCTGGAGCTAGGCTGGCGGCCGCCCGGCACCACCACCCGAGGGAGCACCATGAAGGCCGTCACCGACCGTCCGATCCGCTGGGGCGTGCTCGCGACCGGCGGCATCGCCGCCTCCTTCACCGAGGATCTCCTCGGCGTCGAGGGAGCCGAGGTCGTCGCCGTGGCCTCCCGCGCGGAAGGGCCGGCACGCGCCTTCGCCGACCGCTTCGGCATCCCCCGGGCGTACGGCACCTGGCAGGAACTCGCCGCCGACCGGGACGTCGACGTGGTGTACGTCGCCACGCCGCACGCCTACCACCACCGGGCGGCCACGCTGCTGCTGGAGGGCGGAAGGTCCGTGCTGTGCGAGAAGCCGTTCACCCTCAACGCCGGGCAGACCGCCGACCTCGTCGCCACCGCGCGCACGCACGACCTCTTCCTCATGGAAGCCATGTGGACGTACCTCGACCCGACGATCCGGCGGATCACCGCGCTCGTCGCCGACGGCGCGATCGGCGAGGTGCAGTCCGTGCACGCCGACTTCGGCTTCACCGCCGCGCACGACCCGACGCACCGGCTGTGGGACCCCGCCCTCGGCGGCGGCGCCCTGCTCGACCTCGGCGTCTACCCGGTCTCCTTCGCCCAGTTGCTCCTCGGCGAGCCGGAGTCGGTGCACGCCTGGGCGAAGCTCAGCCCCGAGGGCGTCGACGCCAACACCGGCATCGTGCTCGGCCACGCGAACGGCGCCACCGCGCTGCTGGCCTGCTCGCTGACCGCGCAGAGCGGGCAGCGCGCCACCGTGCAGGGCTCCGCCGGCCGGATCGAGATCGACCGCGACTTCTTCCACCCCGACGGCTTCGTGCTGCACCGCGACGGCCGCGAGCCGGAGGAGTACCGCGCCGCGCCCCGCGTCGGCCACGGCTACGGCCTGGAGGCCGCCGAGGTCGGCCGCTGCCTGAGGGACGGCCTGACGGAGTCGCCGCTGGTGCCGCTCGACGGCTCGCTCGCGGTGATGCGTACGCTGGACGCGGTCCGGGACCGGATCGGGGTGCGGTACCCCGGCGAGTGACAGCCCCGGCCGGGAGGGGACTGCCGTGGAACTGCTGCCGACCGCGGAGTTCGTACGCACGCTTCCGCACGGCACGGTGTTCGCCGCCGCCCATCTCACCGACGCCGACGGGCATCCGCTGATGCTCCGCTCCGTCTACGACCCGGAGCTGTGGCAGCTGCCCGGCGGCAACCTCGACTTCGGCGAGGACCCGTGGGGCTGCGCCCGGCGCGAGACGTGGGAGGAGACCGGCCTGATGCTCCCCGAGGAGCCCGGCCGGCTCCTCACCGTCATGTACGCACCGCCGGTCGGCGAACTCCCCTTCAAGATCGGGTTCGTCTTCGACGGCGGCGCCCTGGACTCCGGCCAGCTCGCCGCGATCCGGGTCGACCCGGCCGAGCACACCCGGTTCTGCGTGCAGCCGCTCGCCGACTGGGCGGCCGAACTCACCCCACGGCGGCTGCGGTTCCTGGAGTCCGTCGACCGGGCACGCAGCACCGGCCGGGCCGACTACCTCTTCCTCGGCCCGATGCCGGGCAAGCGGTGAGACCCCGGACGGAGGTCAGGCCCGGCCCATCGCCCGGTCGACGCGGATCTCGATCACCACGCGCTCGGGGTTGACCCGCGGCTGCCGGTAGCGCTCGGCGTAGCGGCGCACGGCGTCGGCGACCGCGTCCGGGTCGTCGCTCACCCGGGCCACGCCCTCGATCGTCGCCCAGCGGGCCCGGTCGACCTGGCAGAGCGCCACCCGCGCCCCGGCCTCGCCCGCCTCGACGACGTTCCGCACCTTGCGGCTCGTCCGGCTGCTGATCACCCGGGCCGTCAGGGTCTCCGGATCGAAGGTCGCCCCGACCGGCACCACGTGCGGGCTGCCGTCCGGGCGCGGGGTGGTGAGTGTGCAGAGCTGGTACTCCCGCCAGAAGGCGAGGTAGGCGTCGTCGAGTGCGTGCAGGTCATGGGCCATGACGGGCATGCTACGGGTCACCGCGGGCCGCGCTGTCCACCGGCGGAGGTCGGCGGTAGCGTTCGGCCCTGCAGCATGTCCGCTCACGGGCACGCGCGGAGTCCGACGTGACGAAGGATCGGGGTACCCGTGGTGGGGTTGGCCGAGCAGGCGGCAGAAGCGGCGAGCGGCAGACCGGCGGTGCCGGGGTTCGCACCGTGGCCGCCGCAGGGGGACGGCAGGGAGCGGGGCAGGGCGTTGCGCCGGCGGACGCCCAGGGCGGCGCACGGCGGGTTCGAGGCGGCGGCCGACCGGCCGTCCGTGGCCGACGCGGTGGCGGAGGCCAACGCCGGGCGGCTGGACCACCTGGTGCCGATAAGGGTGGGCCGGATGGCGGCGTCGCCGTTCTCCTTCCTGCGCGGCTCGGCCGGTCTGATGGCGCACGACCTCGCGGGCACCCCGGCCTCCGGGGTGGTCGCGCAGCTGTGCGGCGACGCGCACGCCGCCAACTTCGGCCTGTACGGCGATCCGCGGGGCCGGCTGGTGATCGACATCAACGACTTCGACGAGACCGCGCCCGGTCCGTGGGAGTGGGACCTCAAGCGGCTGGCCGCGAGCCTGGTGCTCGCCGGGCGGCAGGCCGGCGCGGGCGAGGACGTGTGCCGCGACGCGGCGTTCCACGCGGCCGCGTCGTACCGGCGGACGATGCGCAGACTGGCGAAGCTGCCCGCGGTGGACGCCTGGAACGCGATCGCCGACGAGAACCTCGTCGCCTTCACCGAGGCGCACGATCTCACCGGGGTGCTGGCCGCGGTGGGTGAGAAGGCGCTGCGCAACACCAGCGCGCGGTTCGCTGCCAGGTCGACCGCCCGCCGGGAGGACGGCAGTTGGCGGTTCACCGAGGCGCCGCCGGTGCTGAGTGCGGTGCCGGACGCGGAGGCCGCGGCCGTCGCCGGTTCGCTCGCCGGCTACCTCTCCACGGTGGCACCCGAGATGGTGCCGCTGCTCGCCCGCTACAGCGTGCAGGACGTGGCGTTCCGCATCGTGGGTACCGGCAGCGTCGGCACCCGGGCGTACGTGGTGCTGCTGGTCGACCTGCGGGAGCAGCCGCTGGTGCTGCAGGTCAAGGAGGCCCGCCCGTCGGTGCTCCTGCCGCACCTGGCCCGGGCGGGCTTCGCGGTGAGCGGTGCGGCCGAGCACGAGGGGCAGCGGGTGGTGCTGGGGCAGCGGCGCATCCAGGTGGTCAGCGACGTGCTGATGGGCTGGACGACCGTCGACGGACTCCCTTACCAGGTGCGGCAGTTCCGCAACCGCAAGGGCAGCGTCGACCCGGCCGCCCTGCTGCCGGAGCAGCTCGACGACTACGGCCGGATCACCGGCGCCCTGCTCGCCCGGGCGCACGCGCACACCGCCGACGCGGCGGTGATCGCCGGATACGCCGGCAAGAACGCGGAGTTGGACGAGGCGATGGCGGCCTTCGCCGTGGCGTACGCCGACCGCAGCGAGGCCGACCACGCCGAGCTGCTGGCGGCCGTGCGCGCCGGGCGGCTGCCCGCCGAGACCGGCATCTGACCGGAGCCCGGCCGGCCCGATGATCTGACGAATCGTCAATCGGCCAACGGGCATGCCTGTTGGCCGGTTCGCATCCTTCCAGGCGCCCCTGCCGTACGCGTACGGTCGGGTGCGGTGCCGCCCCGTGGCACCGCACCCGGCCCGCACGCCGGGTCTGCGCACGACGACGGCCTGGAGGACAGGATGACCACCGCGCGCCCCGCCGCCCCCGACGCAACCGACGCCCCCGCACTCGTCCCGCTGCACTGCCTGCGCCACGCGGAGCCCGGCCCGCCGCGGCAGGCCGCCCTGCCCACCGGCACCCCGGTCTGGCTGGTGACCCGGCACGGCGACGTCCGCCAGGTGCTGACCGACCCGCGGCTCGACCGCGCCTCGCTGTACGCCCCGGGCGCCCCCGCCGTCTCCCTCACCCCCAACCTGCTGGACGACCCGCAGGCGCTGCTCAACCTGGACGGCGAGGAGCACCGGCGGCTGCGCCGCACCGTGCAGCGGGCCTTCACCCCGCGGGCCATCGCCCGCTGGCGGCCCTGGGTCGCGTCCGTGGTCGACGGCCTGCTGGACGAGCTGGAGAAGTCCGGCTCCCCCGCCGACGTGATCGCCGGGTTCAGCCGCCCGCTGCCGGTCGCCGTGATCAGCCGCCTGATGGGCCTGGACGGCCTCGACCTGCAGCGCCTCGGCCACTGGAGCGACCACGCCCTCTCCGCCGGCGCCCACACCGCCGAGGAGATCGGCGCGGCGATGCGGGAGTTCGGGGAGTTCGGCGGCAAACTCGTCGCCGAACGGCGCGCCGCCCCCGGTGACGACCTGGTGAGCAGCCTCGTCGAGGCCGCCGACCACACCGAGGGCGTCACCCCGCAGCAACTCGTGTCGCTGGTCTGCGGGCTGGTGGTGGCCGGGCACGAGACCACCATGACCTCGCTCGGCAACGCGATCGTGCACGTCCTCTCGGAGGGCCGGGACAGCTGGCCCCGGATCGCCGGGAGCGAGGAGCAGGCGGCCCTGGCGGCCGAGCAGTTGCTGCGCGCGGTGCCGCTCGGCGACGGGACCGCCCTGCCGGGGCTGCTGCGGCGGGCCGTCGAGGACGTCGAGATCGGCGGGGTGCTGATCCCGGCGGGCAGTGTCGTCGCGGCGGACGGCGCCGCGGCCAACCACGACCCCTCGGTCTACCCGGAGGACGTCCCGCTGTTCGAGCCGCTCGGCACGCCGAGCCTGACGTTCGGCGCCGGTCCGCACCACTGCCTGGGCGCCTGGCTGGCCCGGATGGAGCTGGAACTCGCGCTGCACCGGCTGGCGGTGCGCTTCCCGACGCTCCGGCTGACCGGACCGCTGGAGGCGGTGGAGTGGCGCCGCGGCCTGCTCACCCGCAGCCCGCTGCGCCTGGAGGTGGCCTGGTGAGCGGGGACGCGCCGCACACCGTGGCGTCGCCGGAGGCGCTGGAGGTGCGGGTCGACCGGCTGCGGTGCGTGGGCACCGGGCTGTGCGCGGCGGCCGCGCCCGCCGACCTGGCGCTCGGCGCCGACGGCAAGGCGCGGCCGCTGCACGGGGCCGCCGCCGGCTCGCCCGAGCTGACCGAGGCGGCGGAGATGTGCCCGACCGAGGCGATCGCGGTGTACCGCGCCGCCACCGGCGAGCTGGTCGCCCCGCTGGACTGAGCAGGCCGCCACCGCGGGCACCGGCCGGTGGCCCGTGGGACCACCAGCACCGCGGTCCCACGGGCCGGTCCGCGGGCCGGCGTCGGTGCACAGGCCGGCGTCGGTGCACAGGCTGACGTCAGTGCACGGGCCGGCGTCAGTGCACCGGCTGGTGCCGGGGCTCCCCGGCGGCTCCGGCGGCTCCGGCGACGACCGCGGACGGTTCGCCGGACCGCCGGTCGACCGCCCAGGAGACGGTGGCGATCAGGCAGCCCGCGAGCGCGAGTGCCGCGCCGACGAGGGTGGGCGAGGTCCAGCCGAACCCGGCGCTCAGGGCGAGGCCGCCGAGGAAGGCGCCCTGGGCGTTGCCCAGGTTGAACGCGCCCTGCACGGTCGCCGAGGCGAGCGTCGGCGCGTTCCGGGCCTTCTGGAGGACGAGGGTCTGCACGGTCGGCACGACGGCGAACCCGGCGATGCCGATCATCACGACGGTCAGCGCGGCCGACCACTTCGCGTGCGAGGTCACGGCGAAGAGGCCCAGCATGAGGGCCATCAGCAGGAACGCCGCGCAGATGCTCGGCCGCAGCGCCCGGTCGGCCGCGTAGCCGCCCACCACGTTGCCGATCGTCATGCCGACGCCGAAGAGCGCCAGGACGACCGTCACCGAGCTCTCCGCGAAGCCGGAGACCTCGGTGAGGGTGGGGGTGATGTAGCTGTAGCAGGCGAAGAGCCCGGCGCAGCCGATCACCACGGTGGCCAGCGCCAGCCAGAGCTGGCCGCTGCGGAACGCGGACAGTTCGTGGCGCAGGCCGGCCTGCGGATGGCTCGGCAGGTGCGGGACGAGCCGGGCGATCGCGGCGGCGCCGAGCGCGCCGATCAGGACGACGACGAGCATCGCGGCGCGCCAGCCGAGCTGCTGCCCGAGCAGGGTGGCCGCGGGCACGCCGAGGATGTTGGCGACGGTCAGGCCGGAGAACATCACGGACACCGCGCGGGCGCGCTTGTCCGGGGTGGCGAGTTCGGCGGCGGCGACCGCCCCGGCGCCGAAGAACGCACCGTGCGGCAGGCCGGTGACGAGCCGGGCGACGGCGAGGAACGCGAAGTTCGGGGCGACGGCGCAGAGCAGGTTGCCGACGGTGAAGAGGACGGTGAGGCCGATCAGCACCGTCTTGCGCGGCATCCGGGCGCAGACCGCGGTGAGCAGCGGTGCCCCGATGACGACGCCGATCGCGTAGAGGGCGATGAGCCAGCCGGCCTGCGGGATGGAGACGTGCAGGCCGCCGGCGATCTGCGGCAGCAGGCCCATCGCGGCGAACTCGGTGGTGCCGATGGCGAAGGCGGTGACGGCGAGGGCGACGAGCGCCAGTGGCATGGGGAGGCTCCGTGGGTGGCCCGTCGTGGTGGCGGGTGCGCTGGTGCGACGGGCGGTCGCCGCTGACCGCCGGAGGATGCCCGCCGGTCCGTGGGATGCGGTGGGGGATCGGACGGGTTCGTACAGAATTCTACCAACAGGTGCCGGGCCGTCCCGGCCGGGGCGGGTCACGCGGCGGTGGTGAGGTCCCGGAGGCGGTGCAGCTCGGTGACGATGTCGTTGAGGGTCCGGCAGTCGGCGGGCAGGGCGCCGAGTGCGGGGTCGGCGGCGGCCGGGCCGCCGCGGCGGTCGAGCGCGTCGGCGACGGCGTCCAGGGCGTCGGTGACCTGACGCGCCGCCGGTCCGTCCGGACGGGACGCCCCGTGTTCCAGGCGGACGGCGCACGCGGTGGCGGCGTCCACGATCCGTTCCGCACCGGCGGTGACGCGCAGCCAGTCGCGGGCGTGCCCGGTGCGGAGCTCGACCGCCGCGGTCTCGGCGGCGGCCCGGGCCTCGGCGAGCGCCTGGTACGCGGCCCGCCGGAGGTCGGCGCGGTGGTCCTCGTCGGTGACGACGGTGTCGCCGGCGGCCAGCACGTGGTCGAGGTAGCGGCGGGTGTGCCGCAGGGCGTGCGCGGAGCGGTGGCCGACCCGTGCGCGGGTGTCGGCGAGCCTCGGCAGGTGCCCGACGAGCAGGACGAGCAGGCAGGCCGCGACGGTGTCGGCGAGCCGTGAGGGTGCCGCCTGCCGGTCGCCGCCGACGGAGACGAAGGTGAGCACGGTGACGGTGACGACCGCCGTCTGCAGGGCGAAGTGCCGCAGTGCGAAGGGGATGAGCGCCCCCAGCGCGGTCACCGCGACGGCCGGCCACCAGCGGCCCGCCGCCCAGGCCGCGATCGGCACGAACGCCAGCACCCCGACGGCCGTGCCGGCGAACCGGCTGACGACCCGGGAGAAGAGCGGCCCGAAGTCGGGCTTCACCAGGAACGCGGCGGTGGCGGGCAGCCAGTACCAGTGCTCGGTGTGCAGCAGCAGGGCGACGGCGGTGCTGACGGTCACGCACGCCGCCACCCGCAGGCCGTACTCGCGGCCGGCCGGGCCGAACGGGTGCACCGCGGGGCGCCGCCGCAGCTGGGGGCCGGTGTGCGCGGGCGCCGGCGGGTCGGTGTGGAAGGCGAGCCCGGCGGCGAGGACGGCCCGGTCGAAGGCGCTGCGGGCGGGGGTGTCGGAGACCGGGGCGGGCAGCGCACCGGGCACGCCGTCGCGGCGGACGGCGTCCGCGAGGCGGCGGGGGCCCTCGGCGATCCGGGGCGGGAGCGCGGTGCCCTCCCAGAGCAGGGCGACGCCCGCCTCGCAGAGCGCGGCGGCGGTGGCGAGGCGTCCGGCCAGGCGGTGGTCGGCGGTGCGGCGGCTGCCGGGCAGGCGCAGCAGGGCGCGCAGCCGCAGGGCCTCGTCGGCGCGGTCGAGTGCGGCGGTGAGCGCCCGGCGGGCGGGCTCGGCCCGCGGTGTGCCGACGGCGTCGAGGGCGTCGGCGAGCGCGTCGTAGACGGCGGCGACGACGGCCCGCTCGCCCTGGCCGCGGCCGCCGGTGCGGCGGCGCAGCGTCAGACGGAGCAGCAGGGGCCAGGCGGCGCCGGCGAGGAAGACGAGTGCGGCGGACCAGCCGGGCACGGGGAGCTGCATGCCGCTGCCGACCGCGGTCAGCACGAGCAGCTGCATCCCGGCGAGCGACCAGACGGCCCCGGCGACGCTGACGGCGCCGGAGACGAGGCCCACCGCGGCCAGCACGGGCAGCGCCCACCAGCCGCCGGGCCGGCCGAGCAGCAGGCCGAGCGCGCCGCCGAGCGCGGGCACGGTGATCGAGACCGCGGCGCCGCGCCACGGGCCGGGGCGGTCGTTGATGCCGGCGAACATCGCCCCGAGCCCGGCCAGCACACCGGCCTGCGGGCGGCCGGTGGCGAGGCACACGGCGAGCACCGGGCCCATCCCGAACGCCCCGCGCGCCATCGCCGCCCACGGGGCGGGTCCGCGCTGCCAGCGCAGCGGGTGCAGCAGCCAGCCGGGTGCGGGATGCGGGGTCCGGGTCACGGTCCTCCTCGGTACGGGATCTTCCGGAAGTCTAGACGGGGAGTTTGTCCCGGTTGCTGCGGCACGGTTACGGAATCGTGTCCGGCGGTGCCCGGAAAGAGAAATTGACGACCGTTCATCTCCTTGACGGCACCTGGGGTCGTCAGTACATTCCCGGTACCCCATAGGCATGACAGCAAAGGCACGAAGTGGACTGGTACCTGACCGTTCTCAAGAATTACGCCGGATTCAGCGGCAGGGCCCGCCGCAAGGAATTCTGGATGTTCTCGTTGATCAACTTCGTGATCGCGGTCCTCCTCGCCGGCATCGGTACGGCCCTGGACACGAACCTGCTGTCCCTCATCTACTCGCTGGCCGTCTTCGTCCCGTCGCTGGCCGTCCTCGTCCGCCGTCTGCACGACACCGGCCGCTCCGGCTGGTGGGCGCTGATCGCGGTGATCCCGATCATCGGCGGCATCGTGCTGATCATCTTCACCGTGCTCGAAGGCGACCAGGCGCCCAACGCCCACGGCGTGAACCCGAAGCTCGCCGCGGCCCAGGCCTGACGGCCCCGGACGCCCCGCAACGCCCGGCCCGGGAACCGCCCCACAGCGGCGCTCCCGGGCCGGGCGTTTTGCGCGGCCGTCCTCCCGGAGAATGTCCGGTGAATACCGGGCGGACCACTCCGGAACTCCTGGACCACCTCCCGCCCCTTCCGTAACGTCCGGCGCCCCTGCGCCATTCCTGGACGGGTTCCGGAAGAGCGCCGGTCATTCACCCGCGGTCCGCCGTCCGCGGAATTCAGCCGACCGACCGTCACCACCGGCCGCCGGGGCGCGGGCGCGGCGCGGCGGCACGCCCGCGGGCCGGTGGGGTATACCTGGCGCTCGTGATGCGCAGGCGAGTGGTGGTGTCGGGTGTCGTCCAGGGAGTGTTCTTCCGGGACACCTGTCGGATGGAGGCCCAGGCGGGCGGGGTCGCCGGCTGGGTGCGGAACCTGCCCGACGGCCGGGTGGAGGCCGTCTTCGAAGGGCCGCCCGACGCGGTCGGGCGGATGCTCGACTGGTGCGGGCACGGCCCGCGGCAGGCCGTCGTCCGGGAGTGCCGGGTCACCGAGGAGGCCCCGGAGGGCCTGACCGGCTTCGAGGTCCGCCACACCCCGAGGTAGCCGCACGGGGGCTCTCGCTGCGGCGTCCACGCCCTGCCGCCGCTCCCGTACGCCCCGGACCCGACCCCGCGAGGCCGTCCTCGCCGGCGCCCTCGCCGCCGTCCTCGCGCCGGACGCGCGGGCGGCGCCGGTGGCCGGGTTCCTCGACTCCTCGGCTTCTCGGCTTCTCGGCTTCTCGACTCCTCAGAGCCGGGCGGGAGCACCGGCGCGGGCGAGGGCCAGCGCGGCGAGGGCCGCGGGGGCGCCCGCCTGGCCGCGGATGCCGGGGAAGGCGTTGACGTCGACGATCAGCGGGCCGTCCGGGGTGTCGAGCAGGTCGACGCCGTACACGTCGAGCCCGAAGACCTCCCCGGCGGCGTCGGCGAGGCCGCGCCAGGCGGCGGGCAGGTCGGCCGTGGCGAGCGGCCTCCGGGCGGCGGCCGGGTCGGCGGCGAGCTCGGAGCGGCGGCGCTCGGCGAAGACCTCCCCGCCGACGACCCAGAGCTTGACGTCCCAGCCGTCCGAGGGGGCGAGCGGCTGGACGACCACCGGCTCGTCGGGCCACGCGTCCGCGAGGCGGCGGGCGTCCGCCGGTCCGCGGACGGCGGCGACGAGGTCGCCGCGGCGGCTGTGCAGGCTCTTCACGACCAGCTGCCCGTCCGCGAGGAGGGCGGGGAGGTCGGCGGTGCCGGCCGTGCGGGTGGGCGCGAACGGCAGGCCGGCCGCGGTCGCCCGGTCGGCCATCCGCTGCCGGTGCTGGCAGAACGCGGTGGCGGCCACCCCGTTGAGCACCGGCACGCCCGCGGCCTCCCACCACGCGGCACGGTCCAGCGCCGCCGGGGTGCGCGCCTTGAGCAGGCACACGTCGGGCAGCCCGCGCGGCGGAGGACCGGTGGGGTGCTGGGTGTCGACCCGGTGCCCGGCGTCCCGGAGCAGGGCCGCCGTCGCGGCCAGCAACGGGTGCGCGGCGTCCGCCGTGAGCAGCCGGACGTGCAGCGCGCCGCTCACGCGGCCCCGCCGACCACGGCCGGCACGGTGTGCGCGGCGGTCGGCACGGTGTGCGCCGCGGCCTGCGCGGGCACCGCCGCGACGGACGGCCACGACGAGCCGGAGCGGGCGAGGCGCAGCACGGCCCGCGCCACCGTGGAGACGGCGTGCGGCACCTGCCGGAAGCTCGGGAAGTCGTTGACGTCGACGACGACCGGGCCGTCCGGGCCGAGCAGCACGTCGACGCCGAAGAGGTCGAGCCCGAAGACCTCGCCGACCTGGGCGGCGACCGCGGCGACGGCCGGGGCCAGCGTCACGGGCCGCTCGCGGTGCGGGCGGCCGGGGTGGAGCGGCGAGGTGCGCTCGGTGGCGAACAGCTCGCCGCCGGCGCTGTAGATCTTGAGGTCGGTCCCGCCGTTGGGCACGTACGGCTGCGCGATGAGCAGGCCCTCGCCGGCCAGCACCGCGCCGACGCGGGGCAGCAGGTCGGGGCGTTCGACGAGGTGCACGGCACGGCCGGAGCTGCCGTCGGCGGGCTTGACGACCAGCGGGTAGTGGGCGTCGGGGATCCGCGCCAGGTCCTCCCAGCTCGCCGCCGCCCAGGTCGGCGGCACCGGCAGGCCCCGGTGGGCGGCGATGACGGCGGCCTGCGCCTTGTCGCGGACGGGACGGATCGCCCGCGCGTCGTTGACGGTGGTCAGGCCGACGGCGGCGGCGGCCTCCAGCAGGCCGAGCCCGGGGCCGCCGGAGACGGTCTTCAGGACCCAGGCGTCGTGGTCGCCGGCGCGCACCAGCCCCCCGAGGTCGAGCAGGGAACTGCCCGGCCGCACCACGTCGACGTGGTGACCCCAGTCCGTCAGCCGGCGCACCACGTCGAGCGGCATCCCGTCGTTGCGGTAGTGCTCCTCGACCAGGAAACAGAACCTCATGGACAACTCCCGTCCCCTGCCGTGCAGCCACGGCGTGTTCACAGCGCTCCAGAATGCCACGAACCATCGGGGCAAGATCACCCAAGTCGTCCCCGAACCGCTACGAAATCGTCACGGGCGCCGCCCCGTTCGCGCACGGACGGGCAGGCCGACCGGACCGGCGGCTGCACCGGACGCCGCGTCACGAGGACGGCGGGGCACGGGATGTCACCGTCCTGTCCCGGATCCGTCCCGGCGGAACACAACCAGGTCACGGCCCGGAACGGCTCCGCACCGCGTCCGATGATCCCATTACTCTCACATGGTGAACCCTTGCCCTGTTCCGGGTAGGGGCCCCGGGACCGGAAGGAGGGGGCGGTGCACGAAACCGTCAGTACCGGACCCTTGATGACCACTGCCGCCGGCACCACAGGGACGACCGCGGCGACCCCTGCCGCCGGACCGTTCGCCCAGCGGACCACCCCCGACGTGCTGCACCCCGACGGCCTGCACGACCTGCGCGGAGGCCCGGTGCCCACCACGCTCCGCTACCCGCCGCAGGACCTCGTCGTCGTCACCGGCCTGCCCGGCAGCGGCAAGTCCACCCTGATGCGCCGCACCGCCCGCGCCCGGGTCATCGACTCCCAGCAGGCCCGCGAGCACTACGAACAGGCCCTGCCGCCACGACTCCCGTACGCCCTCTACCGGCCGCTCGTCCGGCTGCACCACTACCGCGGCCTGCACCACGCCCTCCTCGCGGGCGGCCCGCTGGTCGTGCACGACTGCGGCACCCTGCCCTGGGTGCGGAGCCGGCTCGCCCGCACCGCCGCCCGGCAGGGCCGGCGGCTGCACCTCGTCGTGCTCGACGCCAGCCCCGAACAGGCCGCCCGGGGCCAGCGCGAACGCGGCCGCCGCGTCTCCGCCTACGCCTTCGCCCGGCACCGCCGGGCCACGGCCCGCCTGCACGCCGAACTCGCCGCGGCCGACGGCCCCGTCGCCGGCTGCGCCTCCACCGTCGTGCTCGACCAGGACGGCGCGCTGCGGCTGCAGGCCATCGACTTCGGCGGCTGACGGCCCCAAAGGCCCGGCCGGGCGGCACGGACCTGCGGCCCGGCCGGGCGCACCGACACGGCTCAGGGCGTCAGGGGCCCAGGGCGTCAGGGGCCCAGGGCGTCACGGGCTCAGGGCGTCAGGGGCTCGGCAGGTGGCGCGCACGTACGCCTCGAAGCCGGCCGGCGGGTGGGGCTCTCCCCCGCCCACACCTGGCCGGGCCCGGCCCGCTCAGCCGAAGCGGCCGTTGACGTAGTCGGCGGTACGCGGATCGGCCGGGTCGGAGAACACCCGCGCCGTCGGGCCCGACTCGACGACCCGGCCGGGGCTGTCGTGGCCTGCCAGGAAGAACGCGCAGGACTGCGAAACCCGCTGCGCCTGCTGCATGTTGTGGGTGACGATGACGATCGTGAGCCGCCCGCGCAGCTCCGCGATGGTCTCCTCCACCCGCCGGGTGGAGGTCGGGTCGAGCGCCGAACAGGGCTCGTCCATCAGCAGGATCTCCGGCTGCACGGCCAGCGACCGGGCGATGCAGAGGCGCTGCTGCTGGCCGCCGGAGAGCGCGCCACCGGGGGTGTACAGCCGTCCGCCGACCTCCGCCCACAGCCCGGCGCGCCGCAGGCTCGACTCGACGAGGTCGTCGCGCTCGGCCCGGCCGGTCCTGAGTCCCGCCAGCTTCAGCCCGCTCACCACGTTGTCGTAGATCGTCATCGTGGGAAAGGGGTTGGGCCGCTGGAAGACCATGCCGATCCGCCGGCGCACCTCCGCCGGTCGCCGCCCGGGGGCGTAGACGTCGTCCTCGCCGAGCAGCACCCGGCCCGCGAGGGCGGCTCCCCGCACCATCTCGTGCATCCGGTTGAGGATCCGCAGGTACGTCGACTTGCCGCAGCCCGACGGGCCGATCAGCGCCGTCACCTCGCCCGCACGCATCGTCAGCGACACCCGGTCGAGCACCTTCCGCTCGCCGAACCACGCCGACACCCCCTGGGTCTCCAGCCCGAAGACCGGCGGGCGCGGCCCGGCCGCGGTCGGCAGGACGGCGGTGTCGTCGTGCGGCCCGGTGGTGGCGAGGGCGGTGCCCCCGACGGGCGGCAGCACCGCGGTGTCGGGGTCGGTCGCGTCGTTCATGGTGCGGTCCTTCCGGGAGCGTGCCAGGGGATCAGTACAGGTTGGGCAGCAGGGCGGCCGCGTTCTCGTAGACCGCCCACAGCAGGGCGACCGGCACCGGCGCGAGGCTCGTCCAGGCCGCCGCGGCGTGCCAGCGGCGGACGGCCGCGGTGAGCACCGCGACCGAGCCGAGCAGCGCCAGCGCCCACAGCTGGAGCCCGCCCAGGGCGGCCGTGTCGGCGGCGAGCGCCCGTTCCCCGGCGGGCAGTGCGGGGCGTCCGCCCGGGGCGGGCTGCGGTCCGCCCTCCAGCCGTGCGCCCACCAGCACCGTGCGGCCGGGCAGCGCACCCGGCCCGGCGGTGACGAGGACCAGCCGGTCGGCGGCGGTGTCCGCGATCGGGCGGTCGCCGTCGCCGAAGGCGTTGACGGTGTAGGTGAAGGCGCCCTGGCCGGTGGTCACCTCGATCCGGTCGCCGGCCCGCAGCCGGGCGAGACCGGCGAACGGCGCGCCGAAGGCCGTGCCCCGGCCGAAGAGCACGCTCACCCCGTGCTGCCCGGGCAGCACGGTGTCGCGGCGGTGGCCCGGCCCGCGCATCAGGTCGCGGCCGGAGGTGCCCTCCACCACCACCGTGTCGTGCAGCCCGATCGCCGGGATGCCGATCACCGCCACCGGCGCGCCCGGGTCGGTGGGCCCGGTCGGCGCGACGGCGTTCGCGAGCCGGTCGCGGAAGGTCTTGTAGGCGGTGGACTGCACGTGCTGCTCCTGGAGTCCGGAGAGCGCGGTGACGTAGCCGGCGAATCCGAGCAGCAGGGCAGCGGCCAGCACCGCGGCCCAGCCTGCCTGCACCGTCCGCCGGGCCGCGGATCCGGGCGCCCTCCCCCGCGAAGGGCCGGACGGCGCACCGGGCGGCGGGCCGGAGGGCGGCGCGGTCACGGATGCCGGGCCCGGCGCCGGGCCGGACGCAGACGGCGGTGGCGTCCCGGTGCCGGGACGGGCCTGCACGGGCGCGGTCACCGGACACCCCCCGCGGCCCGGCGGCGGCGCAGCCAGTGGCCGAGCAGCGGCGGCACCAGGACGACGCCGAGCAGTTCGAGCGCGGTGAGGGTGGAGAGCACCCAGTCCTCGGGCCGGCCGCCGATCGCGACGACGGAGGCGGGCACGGCCGCGCCACCGCTGCCGCCGCCGGTGCCGAGCGGTTCGCCGGTCTGCGGGTCGATCACGGCCTGCCCCGGGTCGGTGCCTGCCGCGCCCGGGGCGGCCGTTCCGGTGCCCCCGCCGCCGGTGCCGGACGCCCCGCCGGCCCCGCCGCCGCTCGAACCGCCGGACGAGGAGGAGCCGCCGCTGTTCGGGGCGACGGCCGTACCGTTCTTCACCACGCAGTCCAGCGGCGCGCCCTGCCGGTCGCAGGGGCTCGGCTGCGGTGCGTTCTTCAGGACGGTCAGCTCGCCCGCGGCGTTGAAGGTGGGGTTGGCGCAGTTGCGCAGCGAGTCCGGGTCGACCGGGGAGGCGTTGCCGGGGATGTGCCGGACCTGCAGCATGCCGCCGCGCACCAGGTTGCGCGGGATCGGCGAGTAGCCGAGCTCGTCCGCCTCGCCCTGGCCCGCGCAGAGCACGTGCGAGATGAAGCGGCTGAGGGCGTTGCCCTTCGCGTCGGTGAAGCGCGGCGGCACCGGCCGGGACGCCCCCGCGCGCGGCACGATCAGGTAGCTGTAGCTGGAGACCGGGTACGACCGCGGGTCGGCCATCGTGTAGACGCCGTCGAGGTTCTGCTGCAGGTAGTCCGGGTCGTTCGGCGAGGTGGAGTCGTCGACCCCCTTGATGCGGGCGGCGGTCAGCGCGACGGCGACGTTCGAGGCGGTCGGCAGGCTGTAGTACCCGGCGGGGTTGAGCACCTTGACGACGGGCCAGTTGCTGCGCTTGGCGAAGGCGTACTCGTCGTAGCCGATGGCGCCGAGGCCGGTCGGCGACTGCACGTAGCCGGCGACGACGTCCGAGCCGTTCTGGGCGACCATCCGGCCGGACGGCGGGAAGAACTCGGTGTAGTCGCCGCAGGCGACGCCGTTGACCCGCGCGCAGTAGGCGTCCCACACGGAGCGGTGGGTGTGCTCCATCCAGCGGGTGAACTGGGCGGTGGCGCCGGAGCCGTCCGAGCGCACCACCGGCGTGATCGGCAGCTTCGGCAGGGCCCGCCCGTACTCGCGGGTGATCGCCGGGTCGTCCCAGGAGGTGATCCGGTCGGTGAAGATGCCGACGAGGGTGTCCGGCGAGAGCCGCAGGTCGGTGACGCGCTTGCCGCCGACGACCAGGTTGTACATGAAGGCGGTGCCGCCCGCCGTGATCGGCACGTACGAGTAGCCGTACACCGGGTTCTCCGGCTGCCCGGCGCCGGAGCCCGCGCCGCCGCCCGAGACGCCGCTGTCGGCCTTCGAGCGGAACGGCACGTCGGAGGCGGTGAAGTCGTCCTGGCCGATGGCCCACTGGTTGCGGCCCGCGGCGGAGCCGATCGGGTTGAAGTTGATCTGGATGCCCTGCGGGGCGACGTCCTGGCGCCACTGGTCGATCGCCGGTCCCGCCCAGCTGGAGCCGTCGGCGTTGAGCGCGGTCGCGGCCTGCGCGGGCGCGGCGGCCGTCAGCAGGGTCAGGGCGGCCAGCAGCAGGGCGGCCGCCCGCCGCAGGGGCACGAGCCCGGTCATGGGCACTCCTTCAGGTGGTGGCGGCGCATCAGGCGGCCCTGGTTCCAGGGCGGGAGGTGTCGGGGCGGGAGGTGTCGGGGCGGCGCCCGGCGGGCGGCTCCGCGGCGCGGCGGGCGGCGCGGTCCGCCCGGGCCTGCCGGCGCCGCCGGAGCAGGGTCTGCCGTCCGGGCGGGCGGCCGCCGAGCACCCGGGCGAGGACGAAGAGCACCAGCACCACGGCCATCAGGGTGAGCGCGGCGGCGAACGCGCGCGCCACCATGTCCGGATACGGCTGCTTGACGTAGTTCCAGATGTAGAGCGGCAGGCTGACCTGGTTGCCGTGCAGCGGGTCGAGGTTCATGCCCGCCGTGAAGCCCGAGGTGAGCAGCACCGGCGAGGTCTCGCCGACGCCGCGCGCCATGCCGAGCACGACGGCGGTCGTCAGCCCGGGCCGGGCGGTCGGCAGCACGACGTGCCACACGGTGCGCCACTGGCTCGCGCCCAGCGCGTACGACGCCTCGCGCAGGGTGCCCGGCACCAGCCGGATCACCACCTCGGCGGCCCGGGTGACGATCGGCATCATCATCACGGTGAGCGCCAGCGAGGCCGCGAAGCCGCTCTTCTCCGCGCCGAGCGTGAGGATCACCACGCCCAGCACGAACAGGCCCGCCACGATGGACGGCAGGGCGGTCATCGCCTCCACGAGGGTGCGCACCGGACGGGCCAGACGGCCGCCCACCTCCGACATGAAGACCGCCGCGGCGATGCCCAGCGGCACGGCGAACAGCGTGGCGAGGCCGAGCTGTTCGAGTGATCCGACCACCGCGTTCAGCGCGCCGCCGGAGGTGATCGGGGAGAGCGCGGCGGTGTGCTCCATCGTCTGCGTGAAGAAGTTGGCGTGCCGGGCCGCATCGAGGCCGCGCACCAGCACGTAGCCGATCTGGTCGACGATCAGCCCGACGACCAGCAGCCCCGCGCTCCACGCCACCACGGCGACGACGCGCTCGCGGACGGTCTGCCCGTCCCACTGCAGCACGCCCACCACGGCGAACAGGCCCAGGAACAGGGCGTACCAGCAGAGCAGGAAGCCGAGGGCGCCACTGAAGGGCAGCACCCGCTCGTACAGCAGCCAGTCGAGGGCGAGCGCGCCCGCGGCGGCCGCGCACGGCGACCAGAGGTCGGCGGGCGCGAACCCCCCGAGCCTGACGCGCCGTTCGGGCGGCTCCGGGTCGGCGGCCGCCGGGCGGGCGGTCACCGGCGCCTCGGCGCACGGGAGTTCGGCGTCCGGGGGTTCGGCGTCCGGGGGTTCGGCGTCCGGGGGTTCGGTCACCGGCGGTGCGGCGGGTGTGGCGGTGCTCATCTGGCGTCCTTCGGCTTCCTTCGTGGACCGGTGCGGGCGGTGCGGAGCGGAGCGGGCTGCGGCGCGCGTGGACCGGTGCGGTGCGGTGCGGTGCGACCGGTGCGGGAGCGGAGGTGCGGGCGGTGCGGGAGCGCGTCAGTCCGCCGTCGCGGCGCCGGAACGGGACCGGTTGATGACCACCCCGGCCGCGAGGTTGACCAGCAGGGTGAGGGCGAACAGCACCAGGCCGGCCGCCATCAGCGCGGACAGCGAGAGCGGGTCGGACTCGCCGAACCGCAGGGCGATCAGCGCGGAGATCGAGTTGGCGCCGTTCTCCAGGATGTGGCCGGTGACCTCGAACGACGGCGAGATGATCAGCGCGACGGCGATCGTCTCGCCCATCGCCCGGCCGAAGCCCAGCATCACCGCGCCCACCACGCCGCCCCGGCCGAACGGCAGCACCACCGTGCGGACCATCCCCCACCGGCTGCTGCCGAGCGCGTACGCGCCCTCCCGCTCGCCCTGCGGCGCCTGCGAGAACACCTCCCGGCTCAGCGAGGTGATGATCGGGATGATCATGAGCGAGACGACCACCCCCGCGATGAACGTGGACGAGGTGTACGAGGTGCCGATGTCGCCGGTGCGCACCTCCAGGAACGGCACCGCCCCGCCCAGGTGCAGCGCCGTCCACCGGACGAGGCCGACGATCCGCGGTTGCAGGAAGAACAGCCCCCACAGCCCGTACACGATGCTCGGGATCGCCGCCATGAGGTCGACCAGCGAGATCAGCACCGACCGCAGCCGCACCGGTGCGTACTCGGCGACGAAGACCGCCGCCGTGAGCGAGACGGGCACCGCGATGCAGAGCGCGACGAGCGCGATCAGCAACCCCTGCGGCAGCACCGCGGCGATGCCGAACCGGTGCGCGGCGGTCTGCCAGCGCTGCTCGGTGAAGAAGGACCAGCCGACCTCGCGCAACGCCTGGGAGCCGCGCAGCATCAGGAAGAACGCGATCAGCCCCATGATCAGGAAGACCGACAGGCCCGCGACCCGCAGCACGCCGCGGAACACCCGGTCGCCCGCCGACGCCGGGGCGGCGATGGCGCGCGGCCGGTCGCCGTCGTCGGCCGGGGCCGCACCGGGCGGGACACCGCCGGACGGGCCGGCCGCAGGCGGAACGGCGCCGGACGGAACGGGGGCGGACTCGACGGGGGCGGACTGGACGGCGCCGGGCGGGACGCCGTCGGACGGGACGGGCGGACCGGCGGGTCGGACGTCGGATGCCATCGGGCAGGCTCTCTCCGTGGTCGGGGGTGGCTCGGGCTCGGGCAGGGGACCCGCCGCACGGAGGACCGGGCGGCGGGTACCGGTGTCAGCCGCCGGACCCGGTCAGCCGGTTCCACCGCCTGCGGGCCGCAGCGGTCACCCGTCCGCCCGCAGCCGTCCCGCCGAGGAGCAGCACCGCCGGACCACCGAGGAGCAGCACCCCGCCGGCGACCAGCGCCACCGGCAGGAGGTACCGGGTCGCCCCGGCCCGGTCCGGCGAGGGACGGCCGGCCGCGGCCGACACCGTGCCGCCCGCCGCGCCGCCGGCGGTGCCCGGCGCGGCGGAGGACGCGGCCGCCACCGGGGTGGCACCGCTCCCGCCGGCCGACCCCGCCGCGCCGCCCGTGAGGGAGGATCCGCCGACCGAGCCGCCGGAGCTTCCGCCCGTCGTACCCGCGCCGCCCGTGCTGCCGGACGATCCGCTGCCGCCGGCCGACTGGTTGCCGGGCAGGGCGCCGTCCTGCGCGGCCACGTGCTCCGCGGCCTGCCGGGCCTGCGCTGCCTGGGCGTCCGTCAACGATGCGTAGCCGATGGCCAGTCGGCCCGGCGCCGTGCCGTAGACCTGGCCGCCGCCCGGGTCGGTGACCTGCCGGACGAACCGCGCCACCGCGGCCGCCTTCGGCGCGGCGAGGCCGGCCGTGGGCAGCATCGCGTACTGCACCGTGGTGAGCGGGTAGGCGGCGGTGTCCCGGGCGAACGCGGATCCCCGGTCGGTGTAGGGGAGTTCCTGGGTGCCGGTCGTCGCGTCGACCGGCATGCCCGCGACGGCAGCCTGCAGGCCGGTCAGCGTCGGCGCGACGAAACTGCCTGCTGGGTTGCGGAGTTCCGCCTCGGGAAGGCTCAGCGCCTGGGCGTCGCCGGAGTCCAGCACCGCGAAGAACGACCGCGCGCCGACCGTCTGCACCTGGCACTTGTTGTGGCCGCCGGTGGCCGTCACATCGGTCGACAGGCACGACGGCTGGCTCTGCATGGCATGGCGGGCCACCTCCCCGAGCCCGCCGAGCACCGGGTTCCACTCGTACTGCTTCCAGCTCTGCGGGCCCGAGAAGTCCTGCGGCTGCAGCGCCTCCACCGGATAACCGGGGTACGCCGGACGCAGGTAGAAGGTGTCGAGGTGCATGCCCCACGGGTCCTCGGCGCCCTGGAGGAACTGCCCCGCCTCCGGGTCGGCCGCCAGCCACGAGGTCACCTGGTGCACGAGGTCGGTGGTGCCGCCGACCACCACCGGCGACGTCGCCCGGAAGTCACCGGTGACCACGCAGGACGGCCAGTTGGGCCCCTCCCCCGGCGTGCTCGGGTTGAGCGACCGGAACTCCGGGTCGTCGAAGATGCAGGCGGGGTTGCCGGCCACCGACTCGACGGTGTCCTCGCCGTTGAGCCGGTACGACTGCGTGAGCATCTTCGCCACCAGGCGGGCGTTGAGCCGCAGTCGGCGGATCTGGCGGTGCGTCTCGGCGTCGTCGACCACGTACACGACGGAGATCGAGGTGACGGCCAGCGGCGCGTACACGTACGGGCGCGGGGCCGGGCCGCGGTCGGGGCGGGCGGTCAGTGCCACGTCCGCGCCCGAGCGCCGCAGGAAGCCGGAACGGGCCTGCGGCTCGCCGCCGCCGAAGGTGTACTGGACGTTCAGCGGGTCCTGGCCGTGGCACAGGCCGGCGCGCCACTGCTGCATCGCACGGGTCGCCATCTCCAGTCCGATCGCCGAGAAGTCGGCCGCGCGCGACTCGCAGTCCGCGGCGGACGGGGCGAACGTCAGCGGCACCACCGTGCGGTGCTCCCACGCGCAGGCCTCGCCGCTGCGCCACGGATGGCCCAGGTTCTCGATGAAGAGCGAGGCGTCGGTGGCCTCGTTGAAGAAGAAGTCGTTGTCGCCCGCGTGTTCGGCACAGTTGACGGTGCCGAGCGGGTCCTGGTAGGCGCCGAGCGCGTCACCGCCGTACTCGGGCTCCACGACGATCGAGCAGGGCGTGTCGGCGTCGCAGCCGAGGCTCTGGCTCTGCTGCGAGGTCCACACCTCGACGGCCACCTCGCCGGTGCCGTCCGGCCGGGTCGCCCCGATCGCCATGTTGGAGGGGAACTCCGGTGTCGTCAGGCCCGCTTCCGGGGCGGCCTGCCGGAAGCCCTTCGCCGGGTCGCCGCCGTAGAGCGTCGAGCCGTAGCAGTCGGTCACGGCCGGCTGCAGGCCCCGGCACTGGTAGACCCGCACGGGGTACACGGCGTTGGAGTCGGCGGACCCGTCGTGCGGGTTGCGCACCACCGCGACCGGGCTGCCGAACACGTCCACCGTCGGCGTGAAGCCCCGCCACGAGACCCGCACCACCTGGTTGCCGAGCCCCGTCGCCGGCGACACCGTCACCGAGCCCTCCGGGCCGTACGTGCCGTCGCCGGGCTGCCAGACCGGCGGGCCCGTCACGGTGACACCCGTGTCCGCGTGCGCGGGCGGCGCCCCGCCGAAGCCGAGCGGGCCGACCCCCGATGCCACCACCACGGCCCAGGCGAAGGACACCACGAGGAGCGTCCTCGTCCACCGCGGCCGGAACGGGCGGCGGGGCGGACCGGGCGGGCGGAGTCTCATGGCGGGGCACCTCCGGGTGCGGAACGACAGCGGGTACGGGACGACAAACGGGTACGGGACGACAGCGGGCCGGCCCGGACAGGCCGGTCCCGGCGGGACGGTGGGGATCGCGACGGCCGGGGCGGTCGCTGCCCCGGCGCGACCGGGCGCACGGGCGCAGGACCCACGAGGCAGGACGCAGGCGCTGGACGCACGGCGAAGGACGCACGGCGCGGGCGCAGCGGCCCGGCCGGTCGACGGTGACGGTTCCATTGACCCGCCCGCAGATGGACCTTGATGGACCGTCAGATGTACGGGACCACAACGGTCTTGCCCCCGGAGACGATCCGGGGCCCGGCCGTCGGACGGCGCGGGCCCCGGACGCTCCCGCGCGTCAGGACGCGGGCGTGTAGGTGAGGGCGAAGGAGCCGACCGACTGCCCGGCGGTGAAGAAGGAGGTACCGAGGCGCTGGTCGAGCAGCAGGGCGCCCTCGGCGTCGACGGTCAGCGAGGAGGCCGTCAGCGACTGCACCGCACCGCTGCGGGTGACGGTGTTCTCGCCCGCGGGGTCGAACAGGGCCACCGGCGCGGCGCCGCCCGCGGGCACGCCCGTCAGCTGCCAGGTGTCCGCGCTGAAGGCCAGCTGCGTGAACGCCACCGAGCGGCCGGTCCGCACGTCGACGACCAGCAGACCCCCGCCGAGCTGCACCTGGCCGTAGTAGTCGGTGAGGCTGCCCGTGCCGCCGGTCACCGGGAACGAGCCCGAGAACCCGGCGCTGCCGTCGTACGAGGCCGTGGCCGAGGGCAGCGGCACCGCGACGATCCCGGCGAGCGCGGCCTGCTGGAAGAACGCGTTGCTCTCGGTCACCACGGCGCTCCCGGCGGCCGGGACGGCCGCACCGGCCGACGGGGCCACGGCACCCGCGGTGACCAGGGCGAGGGCGGCAGCGGCCACGGCGGCGGCGAACCGGGCCACGGGACGGGCGGGACGACGGGTGGTGGCGGTGGACATGGGCGGGTCTCCTCGACTGCGGGAACCACACGGGTTCCGGGGATGGCGGGTGGTTCAGGTCGTGCGGATGGTGCAGGTGGTTCACGTGGGTGGTGCGGGAGCGGGGACACGGACCGGCCCGCCCGCCGGAACGACCCCTGGGGTCGCCCGGCGGGCGGGCGGGCTCGGAGCGGGGCCGGCGTGCGGGACCGGCCCCGGCCCGTGTGGATCAGATGTGGGTGACGCTGCCGCAGGCGGCACCCGGGAGGACCAGGAAGCCGTAGCCCGCGATGTCGGCCTTGGCGGTGGTGTTGGTGCAGAGCCAGCCGGAGGTGCCGAAGATGGCGCGCAGCGCGTCGGGCTGCGTACCGGTGCCGGTCCACTCGGCGTGGCGGACCACGTTGTAGAGCACCCGCCCGTAGGAGGTGGCGGCGAAGCCGGCGCTGAGGGTGTTGGTGCCGGTCAGCGGCGCCACGTTGTTGATCTTGCGGACCGTCAGCACACCCTTGTCGTCGGTCGCCGTGACGTGGCCGTTGAGCTGGCCGACGTAGTGGCCGACGGAGTAGGGGAAGACCACGTTGGCGTCGTTGAGGACCGCGTCCGTGCCCTGGTTCTCCTCCGGGCCGGTGACGACGCAGGCGCCCGGGGTGACCGGGGTGCCGCCGCCGATGGCCTTGAGGAAGAACGAGCGGGTGCCGGAGCTGGCCTGCGGCAGGTACGGCTTGATGGTGGCGTTCGGGCCGGTGTAACCCGTGATGTCGGTGATCTGGTTCCAGTTGGTCTTGGTGCAGGTGTAGATGGCCACCAGGTCGGCGGTGGTGAGGTCGGCCGGGGCGTTGCCGCCGGTCGCCTTGGCGGACCACGTCACGGCGTCCTTGGCGAAGGCCACGAAGTCGTCCGTGGTGAGGTCGCCGGTCTGCGGGCCGCGGGAGGTGCGGGCGAAGTCCAGGGTGGCGCTGGTGTTGGCGTTCAGCGCGCTGATGCCCGCGCCGGAACCGTTCGGACGCGCGATGGAGGTGGCGCCGGTCTTGGTGGTGACCGGCGAGGTGCCGGTCGCGTCCCAGCTGTAGAGGCGCGGCGAGGTGGTGTTGCCCGCGGCGGTCAGAAAGGCGTTGTAGTCGGTGGAGAACTGGTTGAACACGGCCTGCGTGGTGTCGGAGCCCGCGCCGACGATCGAGCCGGCGGCCGGGGTGGAGGCCGGGTCGGCGAGCGCGGGAACGGCGGCGAGCGTCGCGAGAGAGGCGGTGATCGCGGTGACGGCGAACAGCCTGGCGGCGTTGTGACGCATGGTGTTCTTCCTCCGGTGGAAGAGACGTACATCGCATGGCCGGGGCACCGGTGGGGCCCTCGGCGCCGGCGGCCATCCCCTGATCGGCCGCCGGCGGCACCGATCCTCACCGCCCGCCGCACCGGGCGGGAAGGCCCGCCGGCTGCGGGCACCGGGGGCGCCGGGGCGGTGCCGCGCCGACCTGGCGGTCGCGTTCCCCCTGGTCGGAGCGGTACCGGCGGCCGGCGGCAGCCGGAGCGCGTGGGGGCCGGTGCCCCGGCACCGTTCTTCTCCAGGTGGCGGCTCGGGGGGCGGCCGGACATCTCTCCGCCACCACCCGGCCCGGGAGAGGGACCGGTGGTGGGGCAGGCCGCGTCTCGGCCCGCCGCACGGCCGAACCGGTGCTGGACGGCCCGGGGGTCCGGCCTCACGGGCGACCCGGCGACCCGGCGTTCAGGCATCCAGGCAACAGGCGTCCCGGCATCCGGGCGTGACGACGCGCCCGGCGGCCGTCACCACCGGGTCGTACCGCCGGGTGCCGGGATACAGCGTCACCGGGTCACGCCGCCGGGTCCTGCGCGCAGCCCGCGCCCTCGGGCCCTGCCATCGGACGCCTGCCTCCGGGCCACCTGCCTCCGGGCTCAGTCGAGCCAGTGCTGCACGTCCTGCAGGCCCGAGCGGAAGCTCTCGATCGTCTGCCGGCACTGGTCCCGCCGAAGGTAGCCGCGGGCACTGCGGGCGATGGGCTCGGGCTCGGGCGCGCCGGGCCTGGTGCTGCGGACGGGCGGCAACGCCGTCCATCCCCAGAGCTGCGGGCCGAGCAGGCCGAGCCGGTACCGGAGGGCGGTCCGCTCGCGGAGGAGCTCGCGCAGCGAGTCGGCGAGCTGGGCCTCGTCACGGAAGGGCCGGGCCGAGCAGGCCAGCTGTCGTCCGTTCACGGCACGCATCGTCCAGCCGACGGTCCCGTCGGCGCCTCGGACGGCGAGGAGCCGGGCACGCCGCTTGGCGGTCACCTCCGGCCCCCGGGTCCGGCGGGGCTTCGTCCGCCCTGCTTCACCAGCAGGGCGACGAATCTTCGGAACGCGTTCTGACAGGTCGCGTACCGTTCGTACGCGCGGTGCGAACGGACCAGTGCCGCCCCGTTCGGGCCGGGTACCACCCAGACCCAGCCCAGCCCGTCGCGGACGTGCGTGATCCTGGCGACCAGTGCCGGCGCGGCCTCGACCAGGTCGGCGAAGGCCCGTTCGGCGTCGGCCGGCGACGCGTGGACGGGGAGCGAGACGGCGACCAGCCGACCGTTCTGCGCCTTCAACTGCCAGCGGAACCGTCCGCCTCCGACGGGCTCGGCCAACAGGCCGTCCCACTGCTGCGACCGCTCGCCGCCGTCGTGTTCACGTGCCGAACCCTCCACTGTCCCGCCCCTGTGGTTCGCACCCCGCGGGCCCGCGCCACCGGGTCCCGGGGCGGTGGCGGCGCGGACATCGTGCAAAGACTTGACCAAGCAGGGTCACGCTACGTGTGCACCGTGCATACCGAAAGCTCGATCGAGCCCCAACCACTCTTCTTTACGGGGAAGTTCTCCCCCATTAAGGAGACGTACCGTCGGGCGGGTGTCTGTCACCCCGCCGGCGGGTCGGACGGGCATCCACCGGGTGAGGCCCGCCGCGCGTCGCCGCGCATGCCGCGGCGGTACGACCGGCGGTGGCTACTGTGCAGCCATGCCCACCCACCACTCCCCGCGCGGGCCCCGCCTGCGCCGGCTCGCCGACCGCCTCGGCGTGCAGTACCGCACCCCGTTCGAGCCGCAGTACGACCCGGCTCACCGCACGTGGACGCTCCGCTGGTACGACGGCCCGCCGCCGGCCACCGTGCTGGCCGCCCTCCGCTCCGCCGGGCCGGACGCGAACGGCGTACTCGTCCGACGCGACCTCACCACCCGTTCGCTGGCGCTGGCCGCCCTGCGCGAGACCCGCGCGGGCGCCATGCACCGGTGGGTGGGCAGCTGGGGCCAGCGCTACCACCTCGCCCAGCTGCTCGCCGACCAGGACCATCCGGACCGGCCCGCCGGGCCGCGGGAGGCCGCGATGCTGGAACGCCTGCTGCAGGCCGCCACCGGCGGATGGTCGGTGCCGGACGAGTCGAGGGCGTTCGAGCTGATCGCCCGGGACGGCATCGCCTGGCTGCTCCCCAGCGACCGGCTCGCCGGGCCGGACGACGCCGACGGCCTCGCGCTGGGGCCCCTGGAGTACCTCACCTCGCGGTACGCGGCAGGCGTGCACCGGGCCGCGTGGGAGACCGCCCTGACGCTCATGCCGCTGCGGTCGGCGGTGCTCGCCGCCCAGGCCGACCCGGAGCCGACGGCGGACGCGGCGCGGGCCGCCCTGGCCCTGCTGCCCGCGCTGCGGGCCCAGATCAACGGCGAGCTCGACCGGGCGCAGGCCCAGCTCGCCGGGGTGCTGCAGCCGCAGGACTGACCGGGCGGGCGCGGTCGGCCGCCCGGGTCAGGCCTGCCGGTGCCCCTGACCGGTGACCGGTGGCTTGTGGCCCGTTACCCGTGACCTGTGGCTTGTGACCTCCCGTCAGAGCCCCGCATCGCGGGCGAGCAGCGCGGCCTGGACACGGTTGTCGCAGCCGAGCTTGGCCAGGATGCGGCTGACGTACGTCTTCACGGTGGCCTCGCTCATGTGGAGGCGGCTGCCCGTGTCGGCGTTGGAGAGGCCCTCGCCGAGCAGGTCGACGACCTCGCGTTCGCGTGCGGTGAGCACGGCGAGGCGGCCGCGGGCCGCCTCGCCGCGTGCCGTGGCGGGGCCGGCGGCGAGGCTGTCCACGATGTGCCGGGTGGCGGCCGGGGAGAGGAAGGCGTTGCCGCCGGCCGCGGCCCGTACCGCCTGGATGAGTTCGCCGGGGGCGGTGTCCTTGAGCAGGAAGCCGGCTCCGCCGGAGGAGACCGCCCGCAGGACGTTCTCCCGCTCGCCGAAGGTGGTGAGGATGAGGGCGCGGGTGCCGGGGGCCGCCCGGGGGAGCTCGGCGAGGGCGGTGAGTCCGTCCATGACGGGCATCTGAATGTCGAGCAGCACGACGTCGACCGCGTGGGCGCGGGCCAGGGCGAGCGCCTCGCGGCCGTCGCCGGCCTCGGCCACCACGTCGATGTCCTCCGCCGAGGTGAGGATCATCCGGATGCCGGCCCGGATGAGCGGTTCGTCGTCGGCGACGAGGACCTTGATCACGGTTGCGGCCTCCTGTGCGGCGGTACGGGTCGTCACCTGGCAGGGTAGTGCTGCTTCTCGGCGAGCCGGCCGTCGGCGAAGCAGAGCCGCAGGACGGTCTCGTGTTCCAGCGTGCCGGTCTCCTCCCCCGATATGAACCAGTCGCAGCTGGCCCCGGTCGGCACCGGCGGCCCCTGGGTCCGGTACTCGCCGGTCATCAGCTCGCTGCCCGCGGGCAGCCGGGAGCGCACCTCCCGCTCGCTCTGACCGACCCTCAGCGCGTCGTACGTGTCGCGGGGCAGGGTGGCGTTGCCGAGCACCTCGAAGAAGAGGAAGGCCCCCCACACCACGATGCCGAGGGCGGCGAGCAGCACCAGGCCCGCGCCGAGGGCGCAGCCCAGTGCGGGGCTCCGGCGGGTGGCCGGGTCGGGCGGCACCGGCAGGGCCGTCTCAGGTTCGTCGTCCGGGCCGGGGATGCCCGCCGCGTCGTACGGGAAGACGCCGGCCAGCCGGTAGCCGCCCTCGGGGGTCGGGCCCGCGTGCACCATGCCGCCGAGCAGTCGGGCTCGCTCCCGCAGGCCGGTCAGGCCCTGGCCGCCGCCGATCGCTCCTTCCGCCGGGGCGGGCGGCGGACCGTTGTGCACCTCCACCACGAGGGCGTCCGGCTCGTAGCGCAGGGAGACGGAGACGGGCGCGCCGGGGGCGTGCTTGTGGACGTTGGTCAGCCCTTCCTGCACGGTGCGGTAGGCCGCGTGGCCCGCGGCGGCGGCGAGCGGCCGGGGGTCGCCCGAGCGGTGCAGCGAGACGTCCGCGCCCGCGGCCCGGGAGGTCTCGGCGAGCTGCTCGACGGCCTCGACGCCGCCGGCCTGGCTGAGGGTGTCGTCGCGCAGCAGGCCCACCACCTCGCGCAGTTCGCGCATCGCGCCGGAGGCCGCCCGGCGCAGCACGGAGACCGCCTCCCGCTGGTGGTCCGTCAGGCTGCGGTCGACCTCCAGCGCGCCGGTGTGGACGGCGATGAGGGCGAGCTGGTGACCGAGGCTGTCGTGCATGTCCTGGGCGATCCGGTGGCGTTCGCGCAGCCGGGCCTGGTGGGCGATCATGGCGCGTTCGCGCACGAGTTGCGCGTTGCGCTCGCGCAGGGCGGCGAGCAGCGCGACCCGCTGGGCGCGGTACCGGCCGATGACGGCGGGCAGCACCGCGAGCAGCAGGAACCCGATCACCGAGATGAACAGGTTGGCCCGCACCGGCAGCTCGTCGGTGTTGGACCACAGCGAGGTGGTGAGGACGGCGGCCAGGGAGGTGCCGAAGACCGCGCCGAGCAGCGGCGGGCGGGCGATCCGAAAGCCCGCGGACCAGCCGGCCACGACCAGCACGGGCGCGAAACCGCCGAGGACGCCCACGCCGACGCCGACGAGCACCAGGACGGCGGCGGGCAGGCCTCGGCGCAGCAGCAGGAGCACCGCCGCGGCCAGGCCGACGGCCGCCGCGGACGCAGCGGACGTGTCGGCCAGCTCGACGAGGGCGGCGAGCCCGCCGAGCAGCAGCACGGTGGCGGCCTCGGCGGCGATGCGGCGCCCGTCCCAGGGGCCGGGCAGGACGCGGCGCAGCAGCGCCCGCGGCGCCGAGCCGGCCCGGGCGGGAACGGCCCCGCCGCGGGCGCCGGGCAGCGGTCGGCCGGGGCGGACTGCGGTCGTCTTCGAGGTCACGGGCCGAGGCTAGCGGCCGCCGCGGAGGCGCCGCCGTCACCCTCCGTCTCGACCTGCCGCGACGAAAGTCGTGCTCCGCGGCCCTCCAGCGGCACGCCCGTCCGACCGAAGTGGACAGGGGCACCCCCGACGGACATCCGAAGGTCGGAGCACCCTGGCACCGCACACCGACGCCGACGCCGACGCCGACGAGCACCAGGACCGCGGCGGGCAGGCCGCACGCAGCCCGCACGCACCCGGCCGCCGGACGACACTCACCCGGACGACACTCACCCGGACGTCACTCGCGCCGGACGAGGAGCAGCGCGATGTCGTCGAGCCGCTGGGCGGTCCGCCGGGCCCGGCTCACCAGCCGGTCGGCGAGCAGGTCGAGGCTGCCGGTGCCTCCCGTCCCGACCGTCGGGTGGTGCACGTCGCGTCCGCCCCCCGGCTCGTGGTGGCCGCCCGGGGTGTGGTGGCCGCCTGCCGGGCCCGGCCCTGCGAACAGCGCGGGATCGCTGTGGGCGAGGGAGGTGCGGAGCTCGTCGATGCCCGTGTCGATCGCGGTGGAGGGCGTCTCGACGAGGCCGTCGGTGTAGAGGGCGAGCACGGCGCCGACGGGCAGGTGCAGCCGGGTGGTCGGGTAGTGGGCGGTCCGGTCGACGCCGAGCAGCGGGCCGCCTTCGAGGTCGACCAGTTCGGTACGGCCGTCCGGGCGACGCAGCAGCGGTGGCAGGTGGCCGGCCCGGACGCCGTGCGCGCGGCCGTCGGTCGGGTCGAGGTGGATCAGGCAGCAGCTGGCGAGCAGTCCCGGGTCGAGGTCGACGAGGAGGTGGTTGGTGCGGACGAGGACCTCGGCGGGCGGGCTGCCGCCCGAGGCGAAGGCGCGGACGGCGCTGCGCAGCTGCCCCATGATGGCGGCGGCTCCGACGTTGTGGCCCTCGACGTCGCCGATCACGAGGCAGAGGCCGTGCGGGGTGGCGATGGCGTCGTACCAGTCGCCGCCGATCTCCATGCCGCGGGTGCCGGCGAGGTAGCGGGCGGCGATGGTGATGCCGGGGACGTCCGGGAGGCGGTGGGGCAGCAGGGCCTGCTGGAGTCCGCGGGCGAGGGCGAACTCGGCGTCGTAGAGGCGGGCGCGTTCGAGGGCCTGGGCGATGAGGCCGCCGAGTGCGGTGAGCTGCACCCGGTCCTCGGGGGTGAAGGTGCGGGGCTGCTCGAAGCCCAGGATGAGGCTGCCGACGGGGTGGCCGGAGGCGATGAGCGGCAGGAAGGCCCAGGCCCGCATCTCGTCCTGGGGGATGCCCGGGTAGGCGGCGAGGAGTTCGCCGGACGACTGGAAGAACAGCGGTGCTCCGGTGCTGAGGGTCTCGGTGCCGGGCAGCCGGGCCCGCATCGGGGTGGCCTCGAACCGGTCGAGGAACCCCTCGGGGTAGCCGCTCTGTGCGACGAGGTGCATCCGGCCGTGCTGGGCGAGGTAGACGGCGAGCTCCTGGCCGCCGAAGCCGGGCAGGATCTGCTCCAGCACGGTGTCGCAGACCTCCTGGACGCTCACCGCCTCGGTCAGTGCGCTGGCGAGCTGGAGCAGGTGGTACGTGGCGCCGAGGCTGGCGGGGGTGGCGGGCGGGGCCTCGGGCAGCGGGGCGGGGTGGTCCCCGGTGCCGGCGGGGGCCGCCGCGGCGAGGACGCGCCCGGTGACGCCGTGCGCGTCGGGGTAGAGCGAGAAGGCCAGCCAGTGGTCGGGGGGCCGGCAGGCGAGGAACGCGGTGGGCCGGCGGGAGAGCATCGCGGCCCGGTAGCGGTCCTCGTACGCCGGGTCGGCGAGCCAGGCGAGGACGTCCCAGGGGTGCCGTCCGAGGAGTTCGTCGCGGCGGGCCTGGAGGAGCATCTCGGCGGTGCGGTTGGCGTAGACGACCATGCCCTCGGCGTCGAGCGCGAAGACGCCGTCGCGGAGCCGTTCGACGGCGGCGACGGCGGCCGATCCGGCCGAGTCGTCCAGGACGACGATGACCAGGTGCGTGCCGTCCGCGACCCGCCGGGCGCGCAGCTCGACGGTGCGGTGCCCGCCGCGGGCGTCGCGGACCCGCACCGGCCGGTCGAAGGGCCGCCCGTCGCGGGCGGCGCGGCGCAGGTCGACGCGGAGGAGCGGTACGTCCTCCGGTGACAGCCGGCCGAGGAGCGTGGCGCCGCGGCCGTCGAAGGCCGCCGGGTCGATGCCGAGGATGCCGCACAGCTCGTCGTCGACGGTGACGGTGCGGCCCCGGATGTCCCAGTCGAAGATGCCGACCCGGGTCGCCGGGCCCGAGGGCGGGGGCAGCTGCACCACGGTGGGCTCGGCCGCCGCGGCGACGACGCCGTGGCCGTAGGAGCCGAGGGCGGTCGCGATGCGGTTGGCGGAGCTGCGGAGCTGCCGCCTGGCGCCGGGGGGCAGCCCGGCCTCGGCGCTGGGCCACAGCACGCAGAGCACCCCGTGCACGCCCTCCCGGGAGGCGATCGGGGCGGCGGCGAAGGAGTACGCGTAGGGCAGGCCGACGGAGAGCCGGGGGAAGCGGCGCATGGTCTCGTCGGGGTCGACGAGCACGATGGTGCGTCCGGTGCGGTACGCCTCGCTGGGCGGCAGCGGGGCCGCGACGGCGATCCGCCGGAAGGCGCTGAGCAACGGGAGCGGCACGCCGACCACGGTGCTGAGCACGAGGGAGCGGCCGTCCGCGGAGGGCAGGTAGAGCAGGCCGCCGTAGCCCGCGGTGACGTCGACGGCCCGGGTCAGGGCTTCGGCGAGGAGCCGTTCGAGTTCGTCGCGCTCGGCGGTGGCCCTGGCCGCGGCGGCACGGGCGGCGGCCTGGGCCGCGGCGGTGAACGCGCCCGGGGCGGGCGGTGCGGCTGCGGGGGTGTGCGGCTCCACGGAGGCGGCCGGAGCCGCGGCCGGGCCCGCGGAGGACGCGGTGACGGGAGCGGGAGCGGTGACGGGAGCGGTGACGGCACCGGCCGGGTCCGCGCCGGTGGCGGATCCGTCCGGCGCGTGGCTCCGGTCCGGGGCGTCGCGGGGCGCGGGGCCATCCCGGTTCCCGGTGTCGGCCCCCGGCCTGCCTTCAGCCGGCACACCCAGGCGCATTCTCCCTCTCTAGCCCCGGTGGTCCGAAGGTGTCAACCGGAGGTGTGCGTTCCGGTACGCGGTGGACGGCCCAGGAGGACGTGCGCGGCGGACGACCCGGGCGGGCCTGCGGCGCACGACCGGCGCCGGGCGGCGACGGAGGGCGACGGAGGGCGACAAGTCGACCACGTGGTGCCACGTCCCGGTCTCGCCTCCGCCGACACCTCCGCCCACCCGTCCCCCCGTCCACCCGCCGCGATCACAGCCGCAGCCGGGCGGGGCCCTAGCACGGCAGATCGCCTGCGCGCGGCCGACACTCCGGCAGATCGGCCGCCCGTGGGACGCTCGACGGTCGACCGGTTGGTACCTGTCGGGCCCGGGGATCATCCGCCGGTATGCAGATCGGATCATCAGGTAGTCATCGCGTCGCACCCGCACTCTGGGTCGGCCTCGCCCTCGCCCTGACGGCCTGCAGCGCGTCCCCACCGCCCGCCCCGCCCACCCACCCCACGACGAGCTCGGCGGCACCGCTGCCACCCGCGGCGGTCGAACTCCCCGGCCGGGCCGGCCAGCAGGAGGTCAACGCCGCCACCGCGGCCCTCGCCCGCGACCTGGCGGACCGCAGGGCCCAGGCGAAGGCCCGGAGCTGGGGGCTCGAACGGCTGCCGCGCACCGCGCCGCCCCCGCCCGGGCAGCGCCCGGCCGTCGCCGCCGGACAGAGCGGCGTCATCCTCCGGCCCGGGCTGCCCCCGGTCGTCCAGCGGGTGCCGACCGACGACCGCGTCATCTTCCTCACCATCGACGACGGCGCCGCCAAGGACCCGGAGTTCGCCCGGATGACCGCCGAACTCGGCATCCCCTACAGCACCTTCCTCACCGGCTACCTCGCACGTTCCGACTACGGCTACTTCCTCGGCCTCGGCGGGAACGCCCGCGTCGCCGTCAACAACCACACCCTCGACCACCGCGACATGCGGCGCCTCACCCCGGCCGACCAGCGCGCCCAGATCTGCGGCCAGCAGGACGAACTCGCCCGCGCGACGGGCATCCGTCCCCAGCTGTTCCGCCCGCCGTACGGGGAGTACACGGACGACACGCTGCGGGCCGCGCAGGAGTGCGGCATCCGCGCCGTACCGCTCTGGAACGAGGAGGCCTTCCCCGACCGGATCGAGTACCGCTACGCCGACCACCGGCTGTACCCGGGCGACATCGTCCTCACGCACTTCCGCGGGCCCGGCGAGTGGTCCGGCACGATGGCCGACATGCTGCGCCGCGTGCTGCGCACCGCCGACGAGCAGGGCTTCACCCTCGCGCTCCTCGACGACTACCTCTGAACCGGGACGGGTGCGGGCCGTCCCAGCATCCGGAAACCCCGGGCAGGGCCGCGCACGGCCGTGATCGACTGGCGGCCCCGCACGGAAGGAGCCCGCCCATGCTGCCATCCCTCGACGGCCTGGTCTTCTCGCCCATCGCACGCGCCGAGCACGGCGAGGCCGACCCGGGGACGAGCTTCGCCTACCGCGAGCAGGACGACCGCGTCTGGGCCTCCTACCAGGGCGGCGACATCGCGCACGGCCACCTCGTCGGCACCCGGGACGGCGACACCCTGGACTTCCGGTACGTCCAGCTCAGCCGGGCCGGCCGCACCAGCAGCGGACACTGCGTCAGCCGGCTGTCCCGGCTCGCCGACGGCCGGCTCCGGCTCGACGAGACCTGGCAGTGGGAGTCGCGTCCGGGTGCGGGCACGAGCGCCGTCGAGGAAGTCCTGCCGCCCGCGTCCTGACGTCCGACCCCGAGGAGAGACCCGACCCGTGAGCACCGACGCCCTCAACCTCGTCCTGCCCGGCTACCAGAACTCCGGCCCCGCCCACTGGCAGAGCCGCTGGGAGGCCGCCGACCCCGCGTTCGTCCGGGTCCGCCAGGACGACTGGGACCACCCCGACCTCGATGCCTGGACCACCGCGCTCGACAAGGCCGTCGACGCCGCCGGACGGCCCGTCGTCCTGGTGGCCCACAGCCTCGGCTGCATCGTCGTGGCGCACTGGGCGGCCGGCCGCGACACGGCCGCCGGCGTGCTCGGCGCCCTGCTCGTCGCCCCGGCCGACGTCGACACGGCGGACGTCCCCGACCTCTTCGGCTTCCGTCCGGTGCCGCTGCAGCCGCTGCCGTTCCCCAGCACCGTCGTCGCGAGCAGCGACGACCCCTGGTGCGCCCCCGCCCGGGCCGCCGTGTTCGCCGAGGCGTGGGGGTCCCGGCTGGTCGACCTCGGCGCGTACGGGCACGTCAACGCCGACTCGGGCCTCGGCGACTGGCCCGAGGGCCGCCGCCTCCTCGCCGGAGTCGTCCGGTAGCACCGCCAGGACGCCCCGGGTTTCCCGGACGCCCCGGCGCCACGGCGCGGGGGCGTCCGTCCGCTCTCCCGTCCGTCCGCTCTCCCGTCAGGCGGTGATGCCGCCGGCCGGGGTGCCGCCGGCCTCGTCGAAGGTGAACTCCCGCAGGAGCGTGCCCCAGCGGCCGCCCTCCCGCCGCCAGACCAGGGTGTGGAGCACGGCAGCGCCGTCCCTGACCCGCCGCACGACGACGGCCCCGTGGCCGTCGTGAACGCGTGCGGCCAGCAGACGGACGTCGTCGAGCGTCCCTCCGACGGTGCACCCCTGCGCCCGCAGGGCACGGAATCCGGCCAGGCACCGGTCCTTCGCCACGGTCACCACGCGGCCGGCGTCGCAGCGGACGCTCGCGAACTCCGGGTCGTACAGCGCGTCCAGCGCCTCCACGTCCGCGGCCTGTCCGGCGTTGAGGTACTCCCACACACGGTCCACGAGCTGCTGGTCCACGATCGCCCTCCCTTGCTCCCGCCGGGCCCGCGGGCCCGGGGGCGGTGCGGCCCCCGGGGCACGCCTCCGGCCTCGTCCCCCCACGGTCGCAGGGCGCACCGGCAGGACACCGACAGATCGCTGTCACCCCTCGGCGCACGACGGCCTGCGCGCCCCCGAAGCGTCCCTCCGCCACGGACGCGGAGGCGGCGATCAGCGCCCGCCCCTCGCCGTTGCAGAGGTCGAGCCATGCCCCGGGCTGCCGAATCAGGCCGGTTTCCCCCACCGGTTCGGTCATGGCCACACCCTGCGGGCTGCGCGCCGGGCCCCGCCTCGGGCGTCCGGCGGCCCGGCCCTAGGGTGGTGGTCCGACGAACCGTCCGGCCCGCCCGACCCCGTGCGCAGCGAGGAGAGCACCCCCATGACCGCGACACCGCAGGCCGCCGTGGCGTACGTGACGAGCCGTGAGGCGCCCGACCTGGAGAAGGCGACGGCGCTGGCCGCGTTCGCCGCGGCGGGCCTCGCGGCGGAGGCCGTGGAGTGGGACGACCCCGCGGTGGAGTGGTCGCGCTACGGGGTGGCCGTGGTCCGCAGCACCTGGGACTACACCTGGCGGCGCGCCGAGTTCCTGGCCTGGGCCGGACGGGCGTCCGCGGTGACGCGGCTCTGCAACCCCGTCTCGGTCCTGGAGCGCAACACCGACAAGACCTACCTGCGTGATCTCGCCGCGGCCGGGATGCCCGTCGTACCGACCGCCTGGGTCGCCCCCGGGCAGCGGCTGACGGAGGCTGCGGCGCCGTGGCCCGAACTGGTGGTGAAGCCGACCGTCTCGGCGGGCGCCCGCGACACCGTGCGCACCACGGACCGGGAGGCCGCCGCGGCCCACGCCGCCGCACTGACCGCGGCCGGGCGCACCGCGATGGTGCAGCCGTACCTGCGGGCGGTGGACGGCGAGGGCGAGACCTCGCTGGTGTTCATCGGCGGCGACCTCAGTCACGCGGTGCGCCGCGGACCGATGCTGTCCGGCCCCGAGGGCCGGTTCGCCGACGAGCTGCGGGAGCCGGACGCCGACCAGCTGACCGTGGCCGAGCGGGTGCTCGCGGCGGTGCCGGAGCGCGCCGACCTGCTCTACGCCCGGGTCGACCTCGTCCGGGGCGAGGACGGCGCGCCGGTGGTCATCGAGCTGGAGCTCACCGAGCCGCGGCTGTTCCTGCAGTACGACGCCGCGGCCCCGGGCCGGCTGGCGTCCGCGGTGCGCGCGCGGCTGGCCTGACCCGCCGTTCCGGCGTCCCGCCCCGGTGGCGGCCGTGTGCCCGGGCCCGCCTGTCGGTGCCCCGTGCGACGCTGGCAGCACGCGGCGTGACAGCCGTGGACCGGCATCGACGAGGGGACAGCGATGGGCACGCAGGCCGAGGGTTCGTTCACGGTGGACAGCTGGGAGCCGGAGGTCGTCGACGAGCAGCCGGGGGCGACGCTGGCCCGGGTGCGGCTCACCAAGACGTTCGAAGGCGCGCTGACCGGCACCAGCACCGTGGAGATGCTGAGCGCCGCCGACGGGGACGGCCAACCTGCCGCGTACACGGCGTTCGAGCGGTTCACCGGTGAGCTCGACGGCCGCAAGGGCAGCTTCGTGCTGCAGCACAGCGCACCCGGCAGCGGCGGCGAGCGGCTGGCCGTCAGGGTGGTGCCCGGCACCGGCACCGACGGCCTGGCCGGGATCACCGGCCGGCTCGACATCCGGATCGACGACGCGGGAGTCCACACGTACGTCTTCGAGCACGAGCTCGGCTGAACGCGGTGCGGGCCCGCACCCCCGGTCCGGGGATGCGGGCCCAGGGGCACGCGGTACAGCCGTCAGCCGTGCACCGGGTCAGCTGCACATCGGGTCAGCCGTGCGCCGGGTCAGGGCTCAGCGGGTCAGGGCTCAGCGGGTCAGGGCTCAGCGGGTGAGGCCGGCCTTGACGGAGCAGACCGGCCAGGCACCGGGGCCCTGCGCGGCCAGGACCTTCTCGGCGACGGCGATCTGCTGGGCCTTGCTGGCCTGGTGCGCGTTCGCGGCGTAGGCGTGGCCGCCGAAGGCGCCCCAGGTCTGCGAGGTGAACTGCAGACCGCCGTAGAAGCCGTTGCCCGAGTTGACCGCCCAGTTGCCGGTCGCCTCGCACTGCGCGACCTTGTCCCAGGTGGAGACCGGCGCGGCGGAGGCGGTGTTCGCCGTGACGAGGCCGGCCACCGGCAGGACGGCCAGCGCGCCGCCCATGACCGCCATCCGCACCCGGCGCTTGCCCGGGGTGGCGGTGGTGGTGCCGGCGGTGGCGGTCTCGCGACGGAAGATCATACGGTTCCTCTCGGTGTCCCGGGCGGTTCCGGGCGGGCCACGACCGTACGGCCGGACCCTGCGTCGACAGGCCCAGTGGTGGGCCTTGCGTTCCTCGGTGCTGCGGAACCCGCTCCTTCGGCCCGGGGGCCGCGGTGGCTCGCTGCACTGGTTTCGAAGCTACGAGGCCGAACCGGACAAATCCAGCATTTCGGTTTCACCGCAGGCCAGAGCACCGTTACCACCGGTACGACACCCCACCGACCCCCACCGTTGAGCCACCCACCACCCACCACCACCCCCCGATGTGGCCCCCGTCACCGAAAAACCCCCGTGACCCCGCCCACACCATCGACAGACCGTCACCACCACCCCACCCCCCGCCCACCACCCACCCCCACACCACCACCCCCGACATGGCCCCCGTCACACGGAGCCGGTGGCGACCCCGTCAGCCGGTCGGCCAGGCCAGCCGGACGGCGAAGCACAGCACCAGGCCGTAGCCGAACGCGTACGTCACGCGACGGGTCCGGGCGGTCAGCCGAGTGCCCGCGAAGGCACCGGCCGCGGCCAGCACCTGCTGCCAGAGGAGCGAGGCCACGAACACCGCCCCGGCGAACACCGCTGCCGTCGCGACCCCGGAGGTGGCAGCACCCCGGGCGGCGGTCAGGGCGGTGAAGTAGAGCGCGGTCGTGGGGTTCACCAGCGTGAGCACGCCGAACCGGAGGAAGGACCGCCGGGCCGACCCCGGATCGGCCGTGGCCCCCACCGCCGGACCGTCCACCCCCGCGGCACCCACCCCCGCGCCGTCCGCTCCGGAACCATCTCGCACCGAACCGCCGCGCAGCGACAGCAGGCCGCGGACGGCGATCGCCGCGAGCACCACGCCCGCGCCCAGCCGCACCCACGCCTCGCCGCCGCCGAGCAGTCCGGCGAGCCGCGGCCCGACCAGCACCGCCACCGCCGCGTACAGGAGGTCGACCAGGGCGACCGCCGTCGCGGCACTCGCGCCCCGGCCCAGGCCCCGGCCGCCCTCCTGCAGGAGCAGCACGCCGACCGCACCGAGGGGCATCGCCACGCCCAGCCCTGCCGCGGCACCCGCCGCAGCCGTACTCACCAGGGAATCGACCATCGCGCCAGGGTGGCGGAACGTGCCGTTCCGGCGCGACGGATTTTCGGCGCCGATGGCCCCGCCGCGGGCGCGGACACGGCTGCGCACGCTGCTGACGGACCGGGCCCGGGGTCGGCTACTGTCCATCGCACGGATTCCCGGTGTGATTTTCCGTTATCCGGTACCCGCTGCCCGATCTCCTAGTACGACAGCAGCACAGGGCCGGACGACGGCCGACCGAGAAGGTGGACCACGCGATGGACAGTGACCGCGCAGCGATGCTGGTCGTGCAGGCCCGGGCCGGGGACCAGCGGGCCACGGACGAGCTGATCAGCGGGCACCTGCCGCTGCTCTACAACATCGTCGGGCGGGCGCTGGGCGGGCACCCGGACACGGACGACGTCGTCCAGGACACCCTGCTCCGGGCCATGGACGGCCTGCCGGGGCTGCGCGAACCGGCCGGCTTCCGCTCCTGGCTCGTCGCCATCGCGATGAACCAGATCCGCCGCCGCCACCAGGACCGCATGCAGGCCACCGCGGGCACGGACCTCGATGACGCGTACGGCGTGGCCGACCCCGGCGCCGACTTCGTCGACCTCACCATCGTGCGGCTCGGCCTCTCCGGGCAGCGCCGGGAGGTCGCCGAGGCGACGCGCTGGCTCGACGTGGCAGACCGCGAGCTGCTCTCGCTGTGGTGGCTGGAGGCCGCCGGCGAACTCACCCGCACCGACCTCGCCGCGGCGATGGAACTGCCGCCGCAGCACGCCGCAGTCCGGGTGCAGCGGATGAAGGGCCAGCTGGAGACCGCCCGGGTCGTCGTCCGGGCACTGGCCGTCGTCGACCGCTGCGCTCCGCTCGCGGAGCTCACCACCCGCTGGGACGGCGCGCCCAGCGCGCTGTGGCGCAAGCGCATCGCCCGCCACGCCCGCGAGTGCAGCATCTGCTCGCGCCACTGGAGCGGGCTCTTCCCCGCCGAGGGGCTGCTGGCCGGCCTGGCGATGGTGCCGGTGCCGATGGGCGGCTCCGGTGCGCTCGCCGGGGCGGTCGCGCACGCGGCCGGACACCCGGGGGCGGGGGCCGCGGGCGGCTCGCCCACGCACGGGCTGCCGACCGTGCACCGCCGCGGCGGGGCCCGGCGCGCGGGTTCCCGCGGGGGTGCGCACCGCGCGGCCGGTGCGCGTCCGAGGATCCCGCTCGCCGTCGGCGGCACCGTCGCGGCCACCGTGGTGACGGCCGCCATCGTGGCCGTCGGCCTGCCCGACACCGCCGGCCGCACCGCCGCCGTCGAGCCCCCGCCCCCGGCCGTCACGGCACCGGCGACGCCCTCCCCCACCCCTTCGCCGAGCCCCTCGGCCTCGCCGTCCCCGAGCCCGACCCTCTCGCCGAGCCCGAAGCCCAAGCCCACCCGCACGGCGACCCCGAGCCCGAGCCCGACCCGGGCCCGGAGCGCGAGCCCGACCGCGCTCGGCATCAAGCAACAGGTGCTGAAGCTGGTCAACGAGGAGCGGAGCAAGGCCGGCTGCACCCCGGTCGAAGCCGACGCCGCGCTGGAGACGGCGGCGCAGCGGCACTCGGACGACATGGCGGCACGCAACTTCTTCGACCACACGAACCCGGACGGCCAGGGCCCGCAGCCGCGCATCGACGCGGCGGGCTACAAGTGGAGCAGCTGGGGCGAGAACATCGCGCGCGGCCAGGCCGACGCCGCCGCGGTCATGAACAGCTGGATGAACAGCCCCGGCCACCGGGCCAACATCCTCAACTGCGGTTTCACCGACCTGGGCGTCGGGGTGCACCTCGGCACCGGCGGCCCGTGGTGGACGCAGGACTTCGGCTCCGCTCCGTGAGCGGGGGTCGGCCGGCACACGGGTGACGGCGGGAGGCGTGGGCGGCCCGTGCACAATGGACGGCGGGCCCGCACCGCGGACGCGCGGGCCCGGAGACGAGGGAGCTGTCGTGAGCGAGGCCGTGCGGGACGAGCGGACCAAGCGCCGGGCCATGATGATCCGGGCGTCGATCTACATCGCGGGCACGCACCTCTTCGCCGGCTTCGTGATCCTGCTGTTCACCCTGGGCGGCCGCCGCTGACACGGCCGGCGGCCCGGCCCCGCGGGGGGGACCGGGCCGCCGGACGGCTGTGGCGGGGGTCAGCCCACCGCGGCGAGGCCGTTCACCCAGAGCGACTGCACGCGGCTGCGCTCGGCGGAGTTCGGGTAGGCGTTGGTGCACGAGGTGCCGGGGCCACCACCGGACATCAGCTCGCTGCACGGGCCGGAGTAGTGGTCGGGCAGTCCGAGCACGTGGCCGGTCTCGTGCGCGGTGACGCGGACGGAGTTGTACTGCCGGTTCTGCGCGTAGTCGAGGAAGACGTAGCCGCCGCCGTGGCCGTCGGTGCTGGCGTAGGAGCCACGGGAGTCGTTGCCCTCGTAGTAGCGGAAGTCGGCGTTGGTGCCGGAGCGGAGCTGGACGTTGCTGACCGAGCCGTTCCAGATCTGCGCGCTGCGGGATATCTGCGACGCGAAGGACGGGGCGCGGCTGGCGTCGTAGGTGACGACGACCGACGCCAGGTACGGCTGGGCGGCCTGCTTGGCGAGCGCCGACTTCATGACGGCCTGGTAGAAGGCCTTGTTGTCGGCCTCCTCGGCGGCCGAGCCGGCGTACGCGGTGGGGGTGTAGCCCTGCTGCACCGCGGCGGGGGCCGTGGTGGCCGCGGTGGCGGGCACGGCGGCGGTGCTCGCGGCGAGTGCGAGCCCGAAGGCGGCAGCGAGCACGGTCATGGAGCGGTTCATGTGGGGGACTCCATTCGCGTTTCCCGCGGCGGTCAGGGGGAGCCGCGGGACACGGTGTCGGTTGATGCACCGATCGTGGCCCGCCGGTGCTGCCCCGGGATGATGCCAGCGGACGATAGCCCCGGCCGATAGCCCTGCCGCGCACGGATGGTGACGGCCCGTCGGCCAACGATTGACATGCACTTGGCGGGAAGGCGGCGGCTGGCTATGCTCCCGTCGTGGAGCTCGACGTCAGACACCTCCGTGTCCTGTGCGCGGTGGCGGACACCGGCAGCGTACGCAAGGCCGCCCGGCACCTCGGCATGAGCCAGCCCTCCCTCACCACCCAGCTCCACCGGATCGAACGCGCCGTCGGCGGACGGCTCTTCACCCGCGAACAGACCGGCAGCCGGCCCACCGCTCTCGGCCACTCCGTGCTCTCCCGGGCACGCCCCGTCATCACCGGCCTGGACACCCTGGTGGCCGCCGCGCGCGAGGAGGCCACGGGCGGCGGCCGCCGACGGCTGCGCATCGGCAGCGTCGGCTGCCGCGCCGTACCCGCCTGGCTGCGCCGCGTGCACGACCGCCTGCCGGACACCGACACCACCATCCACATCGACACCTCGCCGAGCGCCCTCGTGCGGATGGTCGCCGCCGACCAGCTCGACATCGCCCTCGTCTACGAGAACGAGGGCTTCCCGCTGCGCATCCCCGCGGCCGCCGAGCAGCGCGTACTCATCGCCAGGGAACCGCAGTTCGTCGCCCTGCCCGCCCGCCATCCCGCGGCCGGGCAACCGGTGGTGCGCCTCGCCGACCTCGCCACCGACACCTGGATGGTCGACCCCGAGGCCGACCACGAGTACGCGGCGCTGCGCCGGGTGTTCGCCGAGGCCGGGCTCGACCCGCGCGTCGTCCAGGTGCGCGACAACGCGACCGCCGCCGAACTGGTCGCCTCCGGCGAGGCCGTACGCCCCTGCCAGCCGACCTCACCGCCCGGGCCGGGCACCGTGGTCCGCCCGCTGCACGGCGACCCGTTCGCCGTGCGCCTGCTCTTCACCTGGCGCACCGGCTCACTCGGCCGGCCGGCCCTCGACGCCCTCCACGCCGACCTGCGGCGCGCCTACCTCGACCTCGCCCGGGCCAACCCCGCCTACCGGGGCTGGCTCCGCCTGCACAACCGCGCGCTGCACCGCCTCCTCCCGCCCGCCCCGCGGCCGTCCGACGTCTGACGCCTGACATATGCCATCCGACATCCGACGTCCGCCGCAGCTGCTCTGACGGAGCGTCACCCACGGCCGGGCACAGCGCACCGGCGCCACCTCCGACCTCCGGTGCCGGTGTCGCCGCCGGTCGAGTCCATCGTCGTGAAGCCCGTCCTCGTGAAGCCCGTCGTCCGGGCCGGGCCCGAGGTGCCGACGGCGACACCGGCACCGTCCACCGCCTCGCCCGGAAGCACTGCGCCTGACGCCCGGGACGGGACGGGCGCCCCCCGGCGCCCGTCCCGTCACGTGCGGGTCCGGCGCCTCCCGGCGGCCATCACCAGGGCGCCGTGCAGCTCGGCCCGGACGCCCAGGGCGCCCGCCATGACCTCCACCCCCTCGGCCACCGCCGGCTGGGCGTAGCGGTCGATGGACTCCCGCACCCCGGCGATGAGCGGCGCGCCGGCCCGGCCGAGTTCACCGCCGACGATCACCGCGGCCGGGTTGAGGAAGTTCACCAGGTCCGCGAGGACGCGGCCCAGGGTGCGGCCGGCGTCGGTGATGACCCGGGCGGTCGCGGGCCGGGCGGCGAGCTCGGCGAGCGGCGGGAGCTCCCGCGGGACGGGTCTGCGGTCCGCGCCGGCCAGCACGTGGCCGAGCTGCCGGCGCACCTCGACGACCGACACGGCCGTCTCCAGGCACCCCCGGTTGCCGCAGCGGCACCAGTTCGACGCCCCGGGCAGCTGGATGTGGCCGATCTCGCCGGAGAGTCCGCTCGCACCGCGGTAGACCTGGCCGCCGAGCACCAGGCCGCTGCCCACGCCGTGCGAGGCCTTGACGTAGATGAGGTCGTTGAGGCCGCGTCCGGCACCGAGGGCGCGCTCGCCGCGTGCGCCCATCTCGGCGTCGTTGGCGACCTCGAACGGCACGCCGATGCGGCGTTCCAGCTCCGCGGCCGGATCGAGGCCGATCCACCGGGCCAGCACCGTGGGGGCCCGGACGGCCCGGGTGCGGAGGTCCATCGCGGCGGGGATGCCGGCCGCGGCGGCGGCGATCCGGCCGGGCTCGCAGCCGGCCTGCCGCATGGCGTCGGCGGCGAGGGCGGCCGCGGTGTCGAGGGCCTCCTCGGGCCGGTCGTCGATGTCCAGCGGCGCGGTGGCCTCGCCGACCACCGTGCCGTCGCCGGTGCCGACCGCGGCCGTGATGTGGGCGTGGCCGAGGTCGATGCCGAGCACGAGGCCGGACTCCCGGCGGAGCGAGACCACCGAGGCGGGCCGGCCACGGCCGGCCGCGTGGGCGTGGGGGGCGGTCTCCTCCGTGACGGCGCCCTGCTCGCGCAGGTCGGCGACGGCGCTGCCGACGGCGGACCGCGACAGGCCGGTGAGCCGCCCCAGGTCGGCGCGGCTGAGGGCGCCGTACTCGGCGAGCACGGCGAGGAGGGCGGAGCGGGTGCGCTGCCGCCGGGCGGAGAGGGCGGCCGACTCGTGGAGGTCGCTCATAGGTGCACCGTACCGGCCGGGCGGTGATTTTTTCCTCCGAACAGATTATTTGCCCCACATCTCGCCTCTTGACGGACATAATCCCCGCCCCTACGGTGAAACGGGCCGTCCGGGCCCACGCCGCGGAGCTCCAACGCCCGTCACATCCGCACGGGAGAGGAAGCGCAGCCGATGTCCACGAGGTCCAGACCCACCGCACCGCACCTCTTCCGCTGGCGGGTGGAAATTCCGCACTGCACCGCCCAGGGGCAGCCGGAGGAGTCCGTGCCCGGCCGGGACGGCACCCGGCCCGGTGTCCACCTCTTCATCGTCGACGCCGCCGAGCCCGGCCACGCGCTCGCCGAGGCACTCGCCCGGGCCGAGTCCGAGGAGGCCCGCCGGCACCGACGGCACGCCCCGCTCGCGATCGAGCCGGACCTGGTGTCCGTGGTCAAGCTCTGCCACGTCGCCTGAGCGACCGGGCTCCGACCGCCGCCCCGCACCACCCCTCACCACCCCTCACCACCCGCACCCGCCCGCCCCCCGGTCTCCCGGGGTGCCGCACCGGAGCGGCACCGCCCGCCGTCCGCGCCTCCGCGCGACGGCCCCGGGCTGCTCCGGCCTGCACGGGCTTCCGGTACGGACCGTCCTCGGGTTAGTTTGTCAGTCGACCTGACAAATAGCTGGAGCGAGGACGCGATGACCCGCACGGACGCCCCCACCAACTGGGCCCGCAACACCGTCTTCCGCGCCCGGCGAGTCCACCGGCCCGCCTCGCTCGACGAACTCCGGCAGATCGTCGCCGCCTCGGACCGCGTCCGCGCGCTCGGCACCGGCCACTCCTTCAACCGGGTCGCCGACACCACCGGCGACCTCGTCCGCCTGGACGCCCTGCCCGGCGAGGTCACCGTCGACCCCGGGCGCCGGCACGCCGTCGTCGCCGCCGGCCTGCGGCACGCCGAGGTCGCCACCCGGCTGCACGCCCAGGGCCTGGCCCTCGCGAACCTCGCCTCGCTGCCGCACATCTCCGTCGCCGGCGCCTGCGCGACCGGCACCCACGGATCCGGCCGCGCCCTGCAGGGCCTCGCCGGCTCGGTGGCCGCCCTCGACCTCCTCACCCCGGACGGCGGCACGGTCCGCCTCACCCGCGACGACCCCGCCGGGCGGTTCGACGGCGCCGTGGTCGCCCTGGGCGCGCTCGGCATCGCGACCGCCGTCACCCTCGACGTCGAGCCGGCCTTCGAGATCGCCCAGTGGCTGCAGACCGGCGTCCCGCTGGACGCGATCGCCGCGGACACCGCCGCCGTCTTCGGCAGCGCGTACAGCGTCAGCGCCTTCACCGACTGGCGCAGCGGCACCGCCACCGTCTGGCAGAAGCGCCGCACCGACCGGGAGGGCGGCGGCGACCGCCCGGCCCTGCTGGCCGCCGGGGCGGAGCACGCCGACCGTCCGCTGCACCCCATCCCGGGCATGCCGCCCACGTACTGCACCGAGCAGCTCGGCAGGCCCGGCCCGTGGCACGAGCGGCTGCCGCACTTCCGGCCCGAGTTCACCCCCAGCAGCGGCGACGAGCTGCAGTCGGAGCTGCTGCTGCCGTTCGAGGCCGCGGCGGAGGCGGTGGCGGCCGTCCGGGGCCTCGGCGAGCGGATGGCCGGGGCGCTGCAGATCTCGGAGATCCGCACCGTCGCGGCGGACGACCTCTGGCTCAGCCCGGCGTACGGGCGCGACAGCATCGCCCTCCACTTCACGTGGACGTCCGACGTGCGGGCGGTGCTGCCGCTGATCGCGGCGGTCGAGGAGCGGCTGCTGCCGCTCGGCGCCCGCCCGCACTGGGGCAAGCTCACCTGCGCCGACCCCGCCGACCTGGCCGCTCGCTATCCGCGCGCCGCGGACTTCGCCGCGCTGGCCGCCGAGCTCGATCCGAAGGGCGTCTTCCGCAACGACCTGACGGAGGCGCTGTTCCCGTCGGCCGCCTGACGGCGCGGGTCCCGCAGGTCACCGCGCGGGGCGTGAGGGCCGGTCCCGCGCGCCCCGCCCAGCCGCTCCCGCACGCTCCCGCACGCTCCCGCTCAGCCGGGGCCGTCGTCCTCACTGCGGCTGCCGGCGCGCGCCGCGGCGAGGAAGACGACCAGGGCGGCCGCCGAACAGGCCAGGCCGAGCCCCAACAGGACGTAGCGCACGGCGAATCCCCTCCTTCTGCTCACGAACCCTTTCGGCACGAAGGTCCGTGGGCCTGACCTCCCGGGCGGTCTTTCACCCGTGGGTGGCGATCAGGGTCCGTTCTGCCCGCCGGGGGCCGCCGTTCACCCGTCCGGGCGGCCGTCCCGGTCCGCGGCGGCGGACGCCGGGGGTTCGTCCGTGACCGCGGCGCGGATGCGCCCGAGGAGCGTGCGCAACTGCTCGCGCTCCGCCGGCGTGAGGGCGCCGGTGGCGGCGGCGAGGGCGGCCCGGTCGAGCTCCTCGGCCTCGCGGTGACGGCGGGCCCCCTCCTCGGTGAGGGTGATGAGGAACGCGCGGCGGTCCTCGGGGTGGCGCACGCGTGCGACCAGGCCGTCTCGTTCGAGGCTGTCGACCAGCGTGGTGGTGGTGCGGGGGGCGTTGCCGACGAGGTCGGCGAGGTCGCGCATGCGCAGCGGCTCGCCGGAGAGGGCGAGCACCCGGAGGGTGCGCAGCCGCGACACGGAGGCACCGTGGTCGCGCAGGCGGCCGTCGACGAAGGAGCGCAGCCGGTGGGTGGTGGCGAAGAGTTCGTCCACCAGGACGTCGCTGCTGCCGAACCGGCGCGGGCGCGCCTCTTCCTGTGCCATGCCGTGCCTTTCGCGTCCCCGGACTTTATGAGCACCATCATAGTGAGTATGCTCAGCTTTATGAGCACCCGCCTGAGCCAGCGCCGTGTCGTGCCCATCATGGCCGTCCTGACCACCTTCATCTGCATCGTCGACGGTGCGATCACCATCGTCGCCCTCCCCAGCATCGCCAGGGAGTTCGCGCTCACCCCCGCCGCCCTGACCGGCGTCGTCGTGGTCTATCCGGTCTGCCTCGGGATGATGATCCCGGCGTCCGCCTGGCTGGTGGAGCGGTTCGGCGGCCGCCGCATGCTGCTGCTCTCGCTCGCGACGTTCACCGCCGCCAGCGGCCTGTGCGGCGCCGCCCCCGACCTCCCCGCGCTGGTGGCGGCCCGCGCCCTGCAGGGCCTGGCCGCAGGTCTGCTCATGCCCACCTCGCAGGCCCTGCTCTTCCGCACCTTCACGCAGGCCGAACAGGTGCGGCTGTCACGGCTGATGGTCATCCCCCAGCAGATCGCCCCGGCCATCGCACCCCTGATCGGCGGCCTGCTGATCACCAGCCTCTCCTGGCGCTGGGTGTTCTACGTCAACGTGCCGTTCGGCACGCTGGCCGTGCTGTTCGGCCTGCTCTTCCTCGCCGAGCACCGCGACCACACGGCCGACCGGATCGACGTGCCGGGCCTGCTGCTGCTCGGCGCGGGCACCGCCACCCTGATGTACGGCGTGTGCGCGGGCCCCGACCTCGGCTGGGGCCGCCCGCAGGTGCTGGCGGCGCTCGCCGCCGGCGCCGTGCTGCTCGCCGTCGCCGTCCGCCACGAACTGCGCACCGGCGAACCGATCCTGCGGCTGCGGCTCTTCCGCGACCGGCTCTTCCGCGACACCAACGTGATCAGCCTGGTCGGCTACGTGCCGATGATGGGCGCGATGTTCCTCGGCCCGATCTTCATCCAGGAGGCCCGCGGCGGCACCGCCCTGGAGAGCGGCAGCACCACCTTCACCGAGGCGTTCGGCGTGCTCGTGACGATGCAGGTGGTGGGTGCGGTCTACCACCGCATCGGCCCCCGGGTCATCATCGGCACCGGCCTGCTCGGTGTCGCCGGGGTCATGGTGCTGTTCGCCACCGCCGACGCGGACACCGGCCTGTGGACCTTCCGCTTCTACATGTTCCTGCTCGGCCTGGCCATGGGCGGGGTGTTCATCCCCACCACCATCGCCTCGTTCAGCACGGTCGACCGGGCGGACATCGGCCACGCGGCCACCCTCAACACCGTCGTCCGGCAGACCGGCAACGCCCTCGCGCCCGCCGTGGTGACCTCGGTGCTCGTGCTCGGCGCGAGCGGCGAGGAGCGCCTCCACCCGCCGCTGGCGTCCTACCAGCTCAGCTACTTCGTCCTCGCCGCGGTCGCGGTGGCGGCCGCGCTGTTCGCCTTCACCGTGCCGGACGGCCCGGCCCGGACCGCCGCGGCCACCGGCGCCCGGGCCGCCCGCCCCCGCCGCGAGAAGGTGGGCCGGGGCTGACACGCCGTCAGTACACGGAGAGGAACCGGTCGAGGACCCGCACGCCGAAGGCCAGTCCTGCCACCGGCACCCGCTCGTCGACCCCGTGGAACATCGCCGGGTAGTCGAGCTCCGGGTCGAGCAGCAGCGGCGCGAAGCCGTAGCAGGCGATGCCCAGCCGGTTGAAGGTCTTCGCGTCGGTGCCGCCCGACATCAGGTACGGCACCGGGTGCCCGGCCGGGTCCTCGGCGCGCAACGCGGCCGCCATCGCGGCGAAGGCCGGGCCGGTGTGGTCGGCGGCCACGGCCTCCTCCAGGTTGATGAACTCCCGTGCCACGCCGGGCCCGAGGAGCCGCTCCACGGTCTCCAGGTACTCCTCGCGGGTGCCCGGCAGGAAGCGGCCGTCCACCTGGGCGCGGGCGACGCCGGGCACCACGTTGACCTTCTGCCCGGCCTGCAGCACCGTGGGCGTCGCGGAGTTGCGCACCGTGTGGGCGAACAGCCCTCCCGCCCGGCCGAGTCGCGCCGCCTCGGCCTCCAGCCGGCCGCGGTCGACCGTCGTGCCGAGCACCCGCTCCAGCTCGGCGACGAGCGCCTCGACCGGCGGGGTGAGCAGCACCGGCCAGGGGTGCGCGGCAAGCCGGGACAGGGCGTGCACCAGGGTGGCCACCGCGTTGTCGGCGCCGCCGCGCGAGCCGTGCCCGGCGGTGCCGGTGGCGGTCAGCCGCATCCACGCGGTGCACCGCTCCCCCACCGCGACGGGGTAGAGCCGGTGGCCGTCCGCCGTCAGCGAGTACCCGCCGGACTCGCCGATCGCCTCGCGGCAGTCCTCCAGGTACGCGCGGTGCCGGGCGGCCACGAAGCGGGCTCCGTGCTCGCCGGTCGACTCCTCGTCGGCGAGGAAGGCCAGCACCAGGCCGCGGCGCGGGCGGCGCGCCGTCCTGGCCCAACTCCGCACCAGCGCCAGGGTCATGGCCAGGGTGCCCTTCATGTCGACGGCGCCCCGGCCCCACAGGCAGCCGTCGTGGAGCTCGCCGGAGAGCGGGTGCCGGGTCCAGTCCGCGGCGTCGAACGGCACGGTGTCCAGGTGGCCGTGCACCAGCAGCGGCGGCAGGGTGTCGTCCGTGCCCGCGATCCGGGCGAGCACGTTCGTCCGCCGCGGCGCCGACTCCACCACCACCGGCTCGATCCCCACGGCGGCGAGCTGCTCGGCGACGTACTCGGCGGCGGCCCGCTCGCCGGGCCCGGAGCCGTCGCCCGGGTTGACGGTGTCGATGCGCAGCAGGTCGTGGCAGAGCCCGGCCACCTCGGTGTCGACGGTCTGCGGGGTGACGGTCACGCGGGTTCCTCTCCTCGGACGGCGCCGGGCGGCGTCAGCCGTAGTGCTTCTCGGCGGCCGCGTTGGCCACCACGGTGCAGATCTTGAAGGTCCGGGCGGCCCTGGTCGCGCCGGGGGCGGTGTACGCGACCGTGCGGGGGCCGATGAGCTCCACCGTGGGGACGGCCGCGACCGCCTCGGCCTGGTGGGTGGCGTGGAAGTCGATCTCGAAGCGGTGCGGCCCGGTGACCGGCTCGGGCCGGCCGACCAGCAGGTGGTCGCGGACGGCGAGTTCGGCGCGGGCCCGGATCAGCGCGGCGCTGCGCGCGGGTGGCAGGCAGACCGCCGCGTACCGGCTCACGCACTCCTTCACCGCGGCCGTCCGGGCCTCCGGCGCCCACGCCGCGGCGGCCTCGCAGGTGCGGTCGTCGCCGGTGACGAGGATGACGGGCACGCCGTGCTCGGCGGCGGTCAGGGCGTTCATCCGGCCCTCGTCCGCGTCCTCGCCGTCGATGCGGAACCCGGTGAGGCCGGCCCCGAGGTAGGTGTGGGCGAGCACCCCGGCGACACCCGTGCCGGTGTGGTAGCCGAGGAAGACGACTGCGTCGGCCTCCTGGACCCCCTGCATCATGCCGAGCGGTTTGTGACGGCCCGTCAGGAGGCGTGCCCGGTCGTCGAGGTCCTCCAGCAGCACGTTGCGCTGGGTGTCGTGGGCCTCGTTGACGAGCACGTCGTCGGCACCGCCCGCGTACAGGCCGGCGATGCAGGCGTTGACGTCGGAGGTGAGCATCCGGCGCATGCGCTGCCAGGCCGGTGCGCCGGGCTCGACGTCCTCCGGCCAGGTGGTGCCGGTGGCGCCCTCCATGTCGGCGGAGATCAGGACGCGCATCGGGTCTCCTCGGTGCGGGCGGCGTCGGAGCGGGGGGCTGCGTCGGAGCGGGCGGCACCGTCGGAGCGGGGGGCGAGCGGCGGTTCCAGCAGGGTGAGCGAGCCGGTGGCCAACTCGGCCATGACCCCGAGCGGCACGGTCAGTTGGAGCGGTCCGTGCCCGGCGGGCAGGCCCGAGGCGACGGGCACGCCGAGGCCGCCGAGCCGGTCGGCGAGGAGCGCCTCCACCTCGTCGGGCGGCCCGCAGTCGGTGAAGTCGCCGAGCACGACGCCCGCGGCGCGCTCCAGCACGCCCGCCCGCAGGAGCTGGGTGAGGATCCGGTCGAGCCGGTACGGCTCCTCGCCGACCTCCTCCAGGAGCAGCAGGCAGCCGTCCGCCGGCAGGGCGGTGGGGGTGCCGACGGAGGCGGCGAGCAGACTGGCGTTCCCGCCGGCGAGCGGGCCCCGGGCGGCACCGGGCACCAACTGCGGTCCGGTGAGCGGGAGCCCGGTGACCCGCTCGGGCTCGAAGAGCACGGTGCGCAGGTGCGCGGCACTGGTGGGGTTGTCGGTGAGTGCGCCGGTGGCCGGCATCGGGGCGTGGAGGGTCGTGGTGCCGAGCCGCACGGCGAACGCCTCGTGCAGGGCGGTGATGTCGCTGGAGCCGATCAGCAGGGCGGGCGGGGCGGCGGCGAGGGCGTCCCAGTCGACGAGGTCGACCATGCGCTGCGTGCCGTAGCCGCCGCGCGCGCAGAACACCGCCCGTACCTCGGGGTCGGTGCAGGCTGCCGTGAGGTCGGCGGCGCGGTCCTGGTCGCGGCCGGCGAGGTGGCCGAGGTGGCGGTCGCGGACGTGCGGCAGCACGGTGACGTGCAGGCCCCAGGACTCCAGCAGTGCGGTGCCGCGGTCGAGCAGGTCGGGGTCGGGGGGTCCGGCGGGCGCGGCGACGGCCACCCGGTCGCCGGGGCGCAGACCGGGCGGCGCGGTGCGGGTGCCGGGCGCGGGCGTCCGGGTACCGGGCGCGGGGGTGCGGGACGGGTTCGGCACGGCGGGGCCTCATCTCAGCTTCGGGTCGTAGGCGTCCCGGACGGCGTCGCCGAGCAGGATGAAGCTCAGCACGGTCGCCGAGAGGAACAGTGCGGGGAAGGCGAGCAGGTGCGGGAAGTCGAGGAAGTACGCCTGGGCGGCGTTGAGTTGCAGCCCCCAGGAGAGGGCAGGGTACTGCAGGCCCACGCCGAGGAAGTCGAGGGTGGCCTCGCCCGAGATGACGTTGCCGACGTTGAGCATGGCGACGACGACGACCGGGGTGATCGCGTTGGGCAGCAGGTGCCGGCGCATCAGCCGGATCGGTCCGGCGCCGCTCGAACGGGACGCCTGCACGTAGTCGGCGTCCTTCACGCCGATCACCTGGGCACGCATGACACGGGTCATGGTCGTCCAGCCGAGGGCGACCAGCACGAGCGTCATCGCGCCGAGCCCGTGGTCGGGGAAGGCCACCAGCACGACGGTGGCGCCGAGCACGAACGGCAGTCCGAAGAAGACGTCGGTCACGCGGGAGACCAGGGCGTCGACCCAGCCGCCGTGGTAGCCGGCGAGCAGGCCGAGCAGCACGGACAGCGTGAGCGCCCCGGCGGTCACCGCGAGGCCGATGACCAGGGACGGCCGGCTGCCGCGCACCACCTGCGCCAGGTAGTCGCAGCCCTGCAGGTCGAAGCCGAACGGGTGGTCCAGGCTGGGGCCGACCCGGGAGTCGGCGAGTTCGCAGCGGCCCGAGTCGTGGGTGAGCAGCGCGACGAACGGGTCGGGCACGGCCGCCATCAGCGCCATCAGCACCAGCACGGCGGTGCAGGCGATCACCAGCGGGCGTGAGCGCAGCTCCCGCCAGGCGCTCGCGGACGGCCGTGCGGCCTGCGCGTCGTCCGCGGACGGGTGATCCGCCGGCGGGTCGGCCGCGGGCCGCCCGCCGCCCTTCGGCGGGAGCAGCAGGTCGTCCGTGGGCACCGCGACGGGGGCGGCGGGGGCGGGCTGGGGGCTACTCATGGCGGATCCTCGGGTCGAGCAGGCCGTACAGGACGTCGACGAGCAGGTTGGCCAGGCAGAACACCAGCACCAGCAGGGTGGTGATGCCGACCACCGTCGGGCCCTCCCGCAACTGGATGGCCTGGAAGACCTGCTGGCCGACGCCGGGGAGGTTGAAGATGTACTCGGTGACGACCGCGCCCGCCATCAGCGAGCCGAGTTCCACGCCGAGGAAGGTCACCACGGGGATCAGCGAGTTGCGCAGGGTGTGCCGCAGCACGACCCGGCGGCGGCGCAGGCCCTTCGCCCCGGCGGTGCGGACGTAGTCGGCGCGCAGGTTCTCCAGCAGCGAGGCCCGGGTGAGCCGGGCGACGTACGCGACGCCGAACGAGGCGAGCACCAGGCCGGGCAGCAGGTACGCGGTCGGCCAGCCGCCCTCCGTCCCGGAGACGGGGAACCAGCCGAGGCGCACGCCCAGGAACAGCTGCGCGAGATAGCCGACGATGTACACCGGCACGGCGATCACCACGGTGGTGCCGGCGAGGACGGCGTTGTCGGCCCAGCGGCCCTTGCGCAGCGCGGCCCACACCCCGAGGGCGACACCGAGCACGGTCTCCAGGAACCAGGCGGTCAGGCCGAGCCGCAGGGTGACCTGCCAGCGGCCCGCGAGCGTCTGCGCGACCGGCTCTCCGGTGAACGTGCTGCCGAGGTCGCCGGTCAGCAGGCCGCCCAGGTAGGCGAAGTACCGGACGAACAGCGGGTCGTCGAGGTGGTACCGCTCGTGGAGCTCGGCGAGGACGGCGGGGGGCACGGGCCGGTCGCCGGCGAGTCCCTGGATCGGGTCGCCGGGCAGCACGAAGACCATGGTGTGGATGAGGAAGGTGGTGGCCAGAAGTACGGGGATGGCGTACAGCAGGCGTCGGGCGATGTAACGGCCCATCAGGGCGCCCCCGGTTCTCGAGTGGTCGTGTCCGGCCCGTCGTCCCTGCCGGCCGGTCGGTTCAGTGCCGCACGGTCACCTTCTCCAGGTGCAGCCCGGCCACGTACGGGTCGACGGTGACGTTGCCGACCCGGCTGCTCCAGGCGGTCTGGTCCTGCCAGTTCCAGAGCGGGATGAGCGGCAGCTCGGCGAGGGCGATGTCCTCGGCGCGGTGGTACTGGGCGATGCTCTCCGCCGGGGTGGCGGCGGCGTTGCCGCGGGTGAGGGCGTCGTCGAAGGCCGCGTTCGACCAGCCCGTGCGGTTGTCACGGCCGAGCAGTCCGGCCAGGTAGTTCTGCACGCTGGGGTAGTCGACCACCCAGTTCTGCCGGTACGGGCCGGTGGCCTTGCGGCCGTTGAGGATCGGGCCGAGGTCGGCACCGGACATCTTGCGGAACGCGATGTCGCGGATGCCGAGGTTCTGCTTCAGCTCGTTGGCCACGGCCGTCATCCACTGCTCGTACGTGGGGTCGGAGTTGGCGAAGTACAGCTCCAGGGTGCCGGTGAACCCGCCGGCCCGGTCGAAGAGCGCCTTCGCCTCGTCGGGCCGGTAGGCGCAGGTGTCGCCGCAGGCACCGGCCCGGTGGCCCGGGATCATCGGGGCGACCAGGGAGTCGGCCGGGGCGAACACCTCGTTGAAGATCGCCCGGGTGATGCCCCTGCGGTCGATCGCCATCGAGAGGGCGCGCCGGAGTTCGGGCCGGGCGTAGCGGGCGTCCCACAGCGGGAGGCCGAGGTAGTCCATGGTGCCGCTGGGCCGCACGGTGTAGCGGCGGCCGAACGTGCGCTTCGCCTCGTAGGCCCGCGCGGCCGGCACGTTGGTCATGAAGTCGACGTGCCCGGCGCGGAGTTCGGTGAAGGCGGTGTCCTTGCTGGTGAAGATGCGGAAGTGCACCCCGTCGGCCGTCGGCGGCCGCAGCCCGGCGTAGCCGGCCGCCCGGTGCAGGTCGATCCGCTGGTTGTGCTGCCAGTCGCCGTCCATGGCGAAGGGCCCGTTGCCCAGCGGGTGCCGGTCGTAGCCGGCCGGGTCGGCGAACGCGGCGGCGGGCAGCGGCGCGAACGCCGGGAAGGCCAGCAGCATCGGGAACTGGCTGAACGGCGCGCCGAGGGTGACCCGCAGTGTGCTGTCGTCGACGACGTCGAGCCCGCGGAGTTCGCTGGTGGGCGGTTCGGCGCCGTCGGCCGGGTTGAGTTCGGCGTAGCCGTCGATCTGTGTGAAGTACCCGTTGGTCTCCCACCCGTTGGGGCCGTACGCCGCGGCGTTCCAGGCGGCGGCGAAGCTCCGCGCGGTGACGGGCTCGCCGTTGTGGAAGACGCCGCCGGGCCGCAGCCGCAGCGTCCAGACCCGCTGGTCGTCGGAGGTGACGGACTCCGCGGCGAGCGGCACCGCGTGGCCGTCCGCCGGGTCGAGGCTGACCGGTGTGTCGAACAGCCCCTGGATGACCTGCAGGGCGTAACTGCTGGTCGTGCGGCCGGGGGTGAGGTGGTCGGGCTCGGTGAGCGCCACGGTGTAGCTGCCGCCGGGCACCGCCGGCGGGTCGGGGAGGTCGTCGCTTCCGGTGTGCCGGGCGCAGCCCGGTACGAGCGCCAGCAGCAGGGCGAGCAGCGCGGGGGCGGCGCGCCGCTGCGGGCGGGTCAGGTGGTGCGGGCGGGTCAGCACCGCGCCTCCGTGAAGCAGGTGTTCTCCCAGTCGTGGCGGTCCGCCGTACCGGCCGGCCCGGTACGGGTGGTGGGGGCCTCCGCCGGGGCGGGAGCGGCCGCCGTGCCTTCGGCGAGGCGCACCGCGAAGGCGTCGATGACGGGTCGCGGGCTCGTCCCGGCGAAGTTGTCGACCAGGACGGCGAAGGCCAGCGGGTGCCCGTCGGGGGTGTCGACGTAGCCGGTGAGGGCGTCGACACCGGTCATGGAGCCGGTCTTGGCGTGCACCCTGCCCTCCGCGGCGGTGCCGCGCAGCCGGTTGGTGAGCGTGCCGCCGACCATCCGCCGGGCGTCGCCGGCCACCGGCAGTGCGTCGTACCAGGGGGTGAACCAGCTCTGGCGGCGGGCGAACGCGAGCAGCGCGGTGAGCCGGCGGGCGCTGAGCAGGTTGTGCCGGGAGAGGCCGGAGCCGTCGACCTGCCGGGCCTCGCCCGCCTCCAGGCCGCCGCGCTGGAGGAAGGCCCGCACCTGTTCGGTGCCGGCGGCCCAACTGCCCGCGCTGCCGCGGACCTTGCCGATCTCCTTCACCAGGTGCTCCGCGATGCCGTTGTTGCTGAGCTTGAGGAAGGGCGTGAGCAGCGCGGACAGCGGCGCGGAGTCGTGGGCGGCGAGCGGTGCGGCGCCGTCCGGGGCCGGGCCCTCGGCGACGGCTCCGCGGACGGTGACGCCGTGCCGGGCGAGGGCGGCGGCGAAGACGGCCGCGGCGATCCGGGCGGGGCCGTCCACGGCGATCCACTCGTCGCCGGGGGCGGCGCCGACGGGCACGCTGCCGGAGAGGACCAGGTCGTTGCCGCCGGGCCGCCGGGCGACGTCGACGGTGCGGGCGCCGTCCGCCGGGCCGGTCTCGACCTGCCCGGTGAGGCGTACGGGCGCCTCCGCCGGGGTGACCCGCACCGTGGCGGGCAGGCCGGCCGCCCCGCCGGGCGTCACGGTGAGGCGCACGGTGCCCGGGTCGTAGTCGCCGTCGGTGGTCAGGGTGAGGGCGGAGATCTGCGGGCTGTAGTACGCGGCCTGGTCGTCCCACGCCCAGCTCGGGCCGAGCGGCACGTCGTCGTAGCGGGTGGCGTCCGCCAGCAGGCCGCCGTTGACGGTGGTGACCCCGGCGGTGGCCACCTCGGCGGCCAGGGCGTCGAGGTCGGCGGGCAGCAGGGTCGGGTCGCCGCCGCCGCGCAGCACGAGGTCGCCGTCGACGACGGCGCCGGTGCGGCGGCCCACGGCGAGCACCTCGGTGCGGAAGCGGTGGTCGGGCCCGAGCAGGTCGAGGGCGGCCGCGGCGGTGACGGTCTTCTGCGTGGAGGCGGGCAGCATCAGCGCACCGGGCGCCCGCTCGTACAGCACCTCGCCGGTGGCGGGGTCGGTGACGAGCGCGGACACCTGGGCGCCCGTCAGCCGGGCGTCGCCGAGGATCCGGTCGAGGTCGGCGGCGAGCGGGCCGGCCGCCGCGGCGGCCCGGGGCACCGTGCCGGGTGCCGCCTCCGCCGGGATCAGCACGACGAGGGCGGCGGCGAGCGGCACGGCCAGCAGCCGGGCCGGAAGGGTGAGCACGGTGATTGCCTCCAGGGAGCTGGGCCGGGCAGGCACCACCTTCGCGCCGACGGTCCGTCACCACGGTCCGTCGACACCGTGGCCGCCCGGAATTCCCCCGCACGGAGCACTCCGGCGGTGTGTCGGTGACGGCACGGCGGCAGGCCCGGGGAGAGTGGGGGTCCGTTTCGCGGCGGCGGTCGCGTCGAGCCGAGGAGATCCGCATGGTGTCGTCGCCTCCGGCCACGCCGAGCCGGCGCGCGTTCCTGGCGGGCTGCGGGGCGCTGGGCGCCGTCCTCGCCGAGGGCTCGGCGGCCCACGCGCACGCCGGGGCCACGGAGGGTGCCACCACGGCGGACGGCGGTGCGGCGGTGCGGCGGATGCGCGGTGTGTGGATCGCCTCGGTGGACCACCGCGACTGGCCGGCGGCCCCCGGGCTGCTGCCGGAGCGGCTCAGGGAGACGTTCACCGAGCACCTGGACGCGGCGCGGGCGGCGGGCGTCAACGCCGTGTTCGTGCAGATCCGGCCCACCGCGGACGCCTTCTGGCCGTCCCCCTTCGAGCCGTGGTCGCAGTGGCTGACCGGCGTGCAGGGCCGGGACCCGGGCTTCGACCCGCTGGCGTTCATGGTGGCGGCCGCGCACGCCCGCGGCCTCGCCTTCCACGGCTGGTTCAACCCGTACCGCATCGCCACGCACGCCGACCCGGGCGCGCTCGTGCCCGGGCACCCGGCGCGGCGGCACCCGGACTGGGCGGTCGCGTACGGCGGCCGGCTCTACTACGACCCGGGGGTGCCGGCCGCACGGGCGTTCGTGCAGCAGGCCGTGCTCGACGCGGTGGCCCGCTACGACCTCGACGGCGTGCACCTGGACGACTACTTCTACCCGTACCCGGTGGCCGGCGAGGATTTCCCGGACGACGCGTCGTTCGCCGCGTACGGCGGCGCGTACGCCCGCACGGCGGGCGGCCGGGGCGACTGGCGGCGTCGCAACGTCGACCTGATGATCCGCGGACTCCGCGACCTCGTACGGGCGGCCAGGCCGGAGGCCGCGTTCGGCGTGAGCCCGTTCGGGGTGTGGCGCAACGCGTCGTCCGACCCGGCGGGCTCGGCGACCGAGGCGTTCCAGTCGTACGACGGCGTGTACGCCGACACCCGCGGCTGGGTACGGGACGGCCTGCTCGACTACGTCGCCCCGCAGCTCTACTGGCACCTCGGGCATCCGCAGGCCGACTACGGCGTGCTGGCCCGCTGGTGGGCCGCGCAGACCGCGGGCGGCGACACCCAGCTGTGGATCGGGCAGGCCGGTTACAAGGCGGGCGCCGCCGGGCAGCCCGCGGCCTGGCAGGACCCGGCCGAGCTGTCACGGCACCTGGCGCTGGCCGACGGCCTCCCGGGGATCGGCGGCGACATCCTCTTCGGCGCCCGCGACCTGCGGGCCGACCGGATCGGTTCGGTCTCGCGACTGACCGCCGACCACTGGCGGCGGCCCGCGCTCGCCCCGCTGCTCCCCCGGCTCGCGGGCGGCCCGGCGCCGGCCGGACCGGTGCTGCGGCCGGACGGCGACGGGCTACGGGTCACCGCCGGCGCCGGGGCGGGCCGCCCGGCGCCGTTCACGTACGCGCTCCGGCGCAGCGACGACGCCGACGCGGCTGGCGACGCGACCGGCGACGCGACCGGCGGTGTGCTGACGGCCGTCCTCCCGGCGGGCGGGGACGGCCTGCACCGGGTTCCGGCCGCCGGGGCCTGGTGGACCGCCTCCGCGCTCGACCGCGCGGGACGCGAGAGCCCGCGGAGTCCCGCCGTCCGGTGGTGACCCGACCGGCCCGCCCCGATCCCACCGGCGCCGGGGCCGCGTCGCGGGAGGGGCCGCCGGGACAGGCACAGGGACGGGCGCCAGGACGGGCGCAGGGACGGGCCGCGGGCGCGACCGGCCCGGCCGGGATCCGCCGGGATCGCCCGCGGCCGTCCTACCGTGGGAGCTGTGACCACGCCGACGCCTCCGCCCAGCGGCCCCGGCCGGGCCCTCCCCCGGCGGGCCGTGCTGCTCGGGCTCGGCGGGGCGCTGCTGGGCGCGTGCACCGGAGCACCGCCGTCCGGGTCGTCCGGGCCGTCCACGGCGTCCGGCCCGGCCCCGGCCTCGGCCTCGGCCTCCGGATCGGGCCGGTCCTCCGGCTCCGCGGCACCGTCCGGGGCCGCGCTGCCGGCGACCACGGTGTGGCGGCCGGGACCGGGCGAGGTGCGGCCCGAGATCAAACTGCGGGCGGTCGAACTCGTCGAGGCGATCGGCGCGTGGCCGCCCGGGCAGCAGGGCGTCGGGGCCGCGCGCGCCCGGGTGTCCGCCCTCGGCCTCGACCCCGCGCTCGCCGAGCAGGCGGCGGCCGCCCTGCTCGGCCCCGGCACGCAGGCGGCGCTCCAGGTCGTCAACGCGCAGTACGGCGGCCTGCTGCTCGACTCCGCGAGCGTGATGGTCGTCTGCCGGCAGTGGACGGCCGCGCCGGGCGGCGGCACCACCGCGGGCGGCACCACCGTCGACGTGCGGCTGCGGCAGGCCTCGCCGCGCTGGAACGTGACCTCGCTGCACCCGGCCGAGCCGGGGCCGCCGGCCGCAGCCCTGTCCGCGGCGGCGCAGCGGGTGCTGGCGGAGCCGCGGATCCAGCTGCCGCCCGCCGCCGCGGCCGACGTCCGGGCGGGCGTCGTGCACGACAGCGTGCTGGAGTCGATGCTGACGCTCGCGCGCTCGCACACCTTCGCGGTGACGGTGCTGAGCTCGGGCCATCCGCTGGACGTCTTCGGCACCACCCGGCCGAGCGACCACCCGCCGGGCCGGGCGGTCGACGTCTGGCAGATCGACGGCCGGGCGGTGGTGGATCCGGAGACGCCGCACGCGCTGGTCGACGGCTTCATGCGGGAGGCCGCGGCCGCCGGCTCGTACAACGTCGGCGGCCCCCGCCGACTCTCCGGCGGGCGGACACCGAACCAGTTCTTCTCCGACGAGACCCACCACGACCACGTGCACCTCGGATTCAGGACCTGACGATCCGTCAGGCGAGCCCGTAGACCCGTCGGGCCGTCCCGGCGAACACCGCCTGCTGCTCCGCCGGGCTCAGCTCCGCGGTCAGTGCCCGTGCGGCGGCCAGCACCTCGCCGTACGTGGCGGCGAGGGTGCAGACCGGCCAGTCGGAGCCGTAGAGGAGACGGCCGGGGCCGAACGCGTCGAGGGCGGTGTCGGCGTACGGCCGGAGGTCGGCGACGGTCCAGTGCCGCAGGTCGGCCTCGGTGACGAGACCGGAGAGCTTCGCGACCGTGTTGGGCAGGGCGGCGAAGGTGCGCAGCCGGCCGGCCCACGGCTCGAACCCGCCCGCGGCGACCGGGGGTTTGCCGAGGTGGTCGAGGACGAACGTCAGGCCGGGCAGCCTCGCCGCCGCGGCGGCCGCCGCGGCGAGCTGGTGCGGGCGCACGACGAGGTCGTGGGCGAGGCCCGCGGCGGCGACGGCGGCCAGGCCGCGCAGCACGTCCGGCCGGAGCAGCCACTCCGGGTCGGGCTCGGACTGCACCTGGTGGCGGATTCCCACCAGCCTTCGGCCGCCGGGGAGTTCGCGGAGTGCGGCGAGGGTGTCGGCCACGCCGGGCGCGGTGAGGTCCGTCCATCCGACCACCCCGGCCACCAGCGGGTCGCCGTCCGCCGCGGCGAGCAGCTCGGGGGTCTCGGCGGCCACGGTGACGGTCTGCACGACGACGGTCGCCACGACACCGGCCGCGCGAGCTGCCGGGCGGAGGTCTTCCAGGGTGAAGTCTCGTCGCAGCGGCCGGAGTTCCGGGCCGGTGATCCACTCCTGGTCGCGCACGGCGAGCTGCCACAGGTGGTGGTGCGCGTCGACGACCGGCGGCTGCGGGGTCACGTCCATCCGGTCGGACTCCCTTCGGGGGTGGGCGCGTCGGCCTCCAGCAGGCCGGCGGCCCGGAGGCCGGCCCACAGGGCGGTCGGCAGCGGTCGGCCGAACTGCTCGGCGGCGTCGTGCACCTGGGCCGCGTCGCGCAGGCCGAGCAGGACGGCGGCCACCGCCGGGTGCCCGAGCGGGAAGCGTGCCGCGGCGGCCCGCAGCGGCACGCCGTACCGCGCGCAGACCTCCTCCAGTCGCAGGGCGCGTTCCAGGAGGGCGTCCGGGGCGGGCGCGTAGTCGTAGCCGGCGCCGGGCCGGGGGTCGGCCAGCAGGCCGGAGTTGAAGACGCCGCCGACCACGACGGAGGTGCCGCGGCGTTCGGCCTCGGGCAGCAGGTCGGCGAGGGCGGAGCGGTCGAGCAGCGTGTGGCGGCCGGCCAGCAGCACGACGTCGATGTCGGTGTCGCGGACGAACCGGGCGGGCAGCGCGCTGCGGTTCATGCCGATGCCGATCGCCCGCACGACGCCCTCGGCGCGCAGCCGTTCGAGCGCCGGGTAGGCCTCGGCGAGGGCCTGTCCGGCGTGGTCGTCGGGGTCGTGCAGGTAGACGGTGTCGACCCGGTCGAGGCCGAGCCGGGTGAGGCTCTGCTCCAGGCTGCGGTGTACGCCGTCGGCGCTGAAGTCCCAGGTGCGGTGGTGGGTGGCGGGTACGGCGAAGCCGTGCGCGAGGTCGTCGCCGGCCGGTGCGGGCAGCGGCACGAGCAGCCGGCCGACCTTCGTGGAGACGGTGTACTCCTCGCGCGGGCGGTCGGCGAGGGCCGCGCCGAGGCGGCGTTCGGAGAGGCCCAGGCCGTAGTGCGGCGCGGTGTCGAAGGAGCGGATGCCGACCGCCCAGGCCGCGTCGACGGCCCCGGCGGCGTCCCGGTCGGTGACGGGCGTGAAGAGGTTGCCGAGGGGGGCGGCGCCGAAGGAGAGCCGGGTGACCCAGGCGTCACTCCGGCCGAGCGGCACGCGGCGCACGGATGTCACGGCGTCACGTCCCGGCGGGGCGCAGCCGCAGCCCGGCCATGCCGCCGTCGACCGCGAGGGCGGTGCCGGTGACGGAGCCCGCGCCGGGGCCTGCCAGGTAGAGGACGGCTGCGGCGACCTCGTCGGCGGTGACGAGCCGGCCGTGCGGCTGGCGGGCGCCGAGGGCGGCGCGTTCGGCGGCCGGGTCGGGGGCGGCGTCGAGCAGCCGGCCGATCCACGGGGTGTCCGCGGTACCGGGGTTGACGCAGTTGACGCGGATGCCCTCGCGGAGGTGGTCGGCGGCCATGGCCAGCGTGAGGGAGAGCACGGCGCCCTTGCTCGCGGAGTAGAGGGCCCGCTGCGGGAGCCCGGCGGTGGCGGCGATCGAGCACATGTTGACGATCGCCGCGTGCCGGGAGCGGCGCAGGTGCGGCAGGGCGGCGCGGCTGGTGCGGACCGTGCCGAGCAGGTTGACGTCGAGCACGTGGTGCCACTGCGCGTCGTCGTTGTCCGCGACGGTGCCGACGGCGCCGATGCCCGCGTTGTTGACGAGGATGTCGAGGCCGCCGAGCGCCTCGGCCGCCCGGGCGACGGCGGCCCGGACAGAGGTGTCGTCGGCGACGTCCGCGGTGATGCCGGTGAGCGGGGGCTCGGCGCCGGACGGGTCGAGGTCGAGCACGGCGACCTTTGCCCCCTCGGCGGCGAGCAGCCGGGCGGTGGCCAGCCCGATGCCCGACGCTCCGCCGGTGACCACGGCGGTCAGGCCGGTCAGTTGGCTCATGGTGCGGTCTCCTCCGGTACGGCGCAGGGGGTTTCGGCGCAGGGGGTTTCGGCGCGAGGGGTTTCGGCGCGGCGGGGCTCGGTGCCCCGCGCGGCGAGGTCGGCGGCCCAGAAGGTGCCGCCGGGGTAGGTGTAGGCGGCGATGGAGTCGGGGTGCATCTCAGCGGAGAACCCGGGCGCGGTGGGTGCCACGTAGTGGCCGTCCCGGACGACCGCCGGGGCGAGGAAGTGCTCGTGCAGGTGGTCGACGTACTCGACGACGCGGTCCTCGGTGGTGCCGGAGAGCGCGAGGTAGTCGAACATCGAGAGGTGCTGGACGAGTTCGCACAGGCCGACGCCGCCGGCGTGCGGGCAGACCGGCACGCCGAACTTCGCGGCGAGCAGCAGGATCGCCAGGTTCTCGTTGACGCCGCCGACCCGGGCCGCGTCGATCTGCACGATGTCGACGGCGCCTGCCTGCAGCAACTGCTTGAAGACGATGCGGTTCTGGACGTGCTCGCCGGTGGCGACCCGGATCGGGGCGACCGCCCGGCGGACGGCCGCGTGGCCCAGCACGTCGTCGGGGCTGGTCGGCTCCTCGATCCAGTACGGGTCGAACTCGGCGAGGGCGGTGGTCCAGGCGACGGCTTCGGCGACGTCCCAGCGCTGGTTCGCGTCGACGGCGAGGCGGATGCCGGGGCCGACCGCGGCGCGGGCCGCCCGGCAGCGGCGGACGTCGTCGGCGAGGTCGGCACCGACCTTGAGCTTGATCTGGGTGAAGCCGTCGGCGACGGCCTGCCGGGCGAGCCGGGTGAGCTTGGCGTCGCTGTAGCCGAGCCAGCCGGGCGAGGTGGTGTAGGCGGGGTAGCCGCGGCGGCGCAGGTCGGCCTCGCGGTCGGCGCGGCCCGCGCGCCCGGCGCGCAGCAGGCCGAGCGCCTCCTCCGGGGTGATCGCGTCGGTGAGGTAGCGGAAGTCGACCTGGGCGACCAGCCAGGCGGGGTCGGCGTCGGCGAGCAGCTGCCACAGCGGCACGCCGGCCCGTTTCGCGGCGAGGTCCCAGACGGCGTTGACGACGGCGCCGACGGCCATGTGCATCACGCCCTTCTCGGGCCCGAGCCACCGTAGCTGGCTGTCGCCGACGAGGTCGCGGCTGAGGCTCCCGGGGTCGGCGCAGAGCGCGTCGACCGGGCGGCCGAGAACGTACGGGCGCAGGGCGTCGAGGGCGGCGACCTGCACGTCGTTGCCGCGGCCGATGGTGAAGGTGAACCCGTGCCCGGCGGGGCCGCCGGGCTCGTCGGTGCGGAGCACGACGTAGGCGGCCGAGTAGTCGGGGTCGGGGTTCATCGCGTCCGAGCCGTCGAGCTCGCGCGAGGTCGGGAAGCGGATGTCGTAGGTGTCGACGGCGGTGATCAGCGCGCTCACGGCGGCAGCCCCTCAGGCCTGCACGAAGGTCTGGCGCTGGCTGCCGAGACCGTCGATCGCGAGGTCGACGGTGTCGCCGGCCCGCAGGTACGGGTGGTCGGGCAGGCCGAGGGCCACGCCCGCGGGGGTGCCGGTGTTGATGACGTCGCCGGGCTCCAGCACCATGTACTGGCTCAGGTACCAGAGGACGTACCCGACATCGAAGATCATGTTCTCGGTGTTGCCGTCCTGGCGGCGGCGGCCGTTGACGTCGAGGCGCAGGCCGAGGGCCTGCGGGTCGCCGGCCTCGTCGGGGGTGACCAGCCAGGGGCCGAGCGGGTTGAAGGTCTCGCAGGACTTGCCGAGGTCCCACTGGCCGGAGAAGTCCAGCTGGAACTCGCGCTCGGAGACGTCGTTGCTGACGGCGTACCCGGCGACGGCGCCGAGCGCCTCCTGCGGCGAGTCGAGGTAGCGGGTGCGGCGGCCGACGACGACGGCGAGCTCCACCTCCCAGTCGGTCCTGACGGACCGCCGCGGGATCAGCACGTCGTCGTACGGGCCGACGACGGTGGACGGGTCCTTCAGGAAGACGACCGGACGGGGCGGGATCGCGGCACCGGTCTCCTCCGCGTGGTCGCGGTAGTTGAGGCCGATGCAGACGACCTTGCCGGGGCGGGCGACCGGCGGCCCGAGGCGCAGGCCGTCCGCGTCGAGCTCGGGCAGCGCACCGGCCGCGACGGCGGCGCGGGCGGCCTCGACGCCGCCGTCGGCGAGGAACCGCCCGTCGATGTCGTCCGTGACCGGGGAGAGGTCGAGCAGGCGGCCGTCGGCGGCGAGGACCGCCGGGCGCTCACCGCGGGCGGGGCCGACGCGCAGCAGTTTCACGGGGTGGACTCCTGACCGGGAGGCGGCGGCCTCCCCGGCGTACGGGCGCCGGCTGGTGCCCGGCGGTTCGGCTGCACCCTACGCAGCGACCCGGCGGCCGCACCAGGCATTCATCGGAGGTCTGGCCGGATTGTCCGCTGTCGGCCACCGCGGGCGGCACCGCCGTCGGGCAGCCGGTCGGGCAGCACGGCCGGACGGGCGCCGCCGCCCTGCGCCGGTGGCCGTCAGAGCGCGGTGCGCAGCCACTGGGCGACGCCGTCGATGTGCACGGTGGCCCAGGCGCGGGCGGTCTCGGGGTCGCCGGCCGCCAGCGCGTCGAGGATCGCCGTGTGCTCGGCCATGGTGCGCTCGACGGCGCCCCGCTGGGTGATGCCGCGCCAGATCCGGGCCCGGGCGGTCGGGCCCCACAGCGAGTCGATCAGCGAGCAGAGCACCGAGTTGCCCGCCGCCTCGGCGATGCGCCGGTGGAACTCGACGTCGGCGGCGACGAGTTCCTCCACGGTGGGGTGGTCACCGAGCCCCGCCAGCAGCGCCCGCAGCTCCGCGACCTGCGGGGCGCCGATCCGCCGGGCGGCGAGCGCGACGGCGGCCGGCTCCAGGATGGCCCGCACCTGGAACACCTCCAGCACGGTGTCGTCGCGGTGCAGGTCGAGGAGGAAGCTCACCGCCTCCAGCAGCCGGGTGGGCTCCAGGGTGGAGACGTACGTGCCGTCGCCCTGGCGGACGTCCAGCACGTTCAGCAGCGAGAGGGCCTTCACGGCCTCCCGCAGGGAGTTGCGGGAAAGGCCGAGCAGGGCCGCCAGATCGGCCTCCCGGGGAAGGCGGTCGCCGGGCCGGAGCTCCCCGGAGACGATCATCGCCTTGATCCTGCCGATTGCCTCGTCGGTGACGGCCACGCCCTGCCCCTCAGTCATCGGATGTCCGAGGCCATGGAACCACAGCCGTCGGGGTGACCGGGGCAGGGGCGGCCGGGGCAAGTCGGCCGGGTGGCTCCGGCTCAGGGAAGCAGGTCGGCCACGAGCAGCGCGAGGTCGTCCGGCGTGACGACCCGGATGCCCAGCTCCTCCGCCTTGGACCGCTTGGAGCCGGCCTTCTCGCCCGCCACCAGCAGTGTGGTGCGCTTCGACACGGACGAGGAGGCCTTGCCGCCGGCCAGCTCGACGAGTTCGTTGATCCGGTTGCGGCTCAGCTCGGCGAGCCGCCCGGTCATGCTGCCCGTCACCACCACCGCCTCGCCCGCCAGCGGGCCGCGGGCCGGGGCGGCGGCGGTCGGTGCGCCGTCCGTACCGGTGCCCGCGTCCGTACCGGTGCCCGCGTCGGTGGCGGTGCCCGCGTCGGTGGCGGGCCGTGCGGGCGCCGTCACCGTGAGGCCGACACCGTGCGCGGCGAGCTTGTCCAGGACGGGTGCCAGCTCGGCCAGTTCGGCGACGATCACCGCGGCCTTCTCCGGGCCGATGCCGTCGACCCCGGCGAGCGCCGCGGCGTCCGCGGCCCGGACGGCCGCCATGCTGCCGAAGTACGCGGCGATCCGGCGGGACATCGACCGGCCGGTGCCGCGCACGCCGAGCGCGCAGAACACCCGGTTGAGCGGCCGGTCGCGGGCCTCGGCGAGGGCCGCCAGCAGGTTGTCGGCGCTGGTGGTGCCCATCCGGTCGAGGGTGAGCAACTGCTCCCGGGTCAGCGCGAAGAGGTCGGCGACGTCCGTGACCAGCCCCGCCTCGACGAGTTGCACCGCCCGGGTGCCGCCGAGCCCCTCGACGTCGAGCTGGTCGCGCCCGACGGCGTACCGGATCGAGGCGACGGCCTGGCAGCCGCGACCCCGCACGCAGCGCCAGCGCTGCTGCGAGGTGTCGATGGCGTCGCCGCACCGCGGGCACACCGCGGGGAACTCGATCGGCTGCTCGGCCCCCGTGCGCTGGTCCACCAGCGGCGCCTCCACCCGGGGGATGACGTCGCCCGCGCGGTGCACGAAGACCTGGTCGCCGAGGAGGAGTCCGCGCCGGGTGATGTCGGCGGGGTTGTGGAGGGTGGCGTACGTGATGGTGACGCCGTCGACCTCGACCGGCTCCAGCACGGCGCGCGGGGCGATGACGCCGGTACGGCCGACGTTCCACTCCACGCCGAGCAGGCGGGTCACCTTGTGCACCGCGGGCAGCTTGTGCGCGACCGCCCAGCGGGGTGCGCGGGAACCCGCGCCCGCCTGCTCCTGGTCGGCGACGGAGTCCGCCTTGACGACGATGCCGTCGATGCCGAACGGCAGGGACGCCCGCAGGGCGGCGATCCCGGCGATCCGCTCGCGCACGCCCGCGACGCCCGTGCAGCGGACCGGCGCGGCCGCGGTGCTCGCGGCGGTGTTGGCGCCCAACTCGGCGAGCCGGCCGAGCAGCGCGTCGTGCCCGAGGCCGCTCAGGCCCACGGCACCGTACGCGAAGAAGGTGAGCTCGATGCGGTACGGGCGGTCCTTCGCGCGGAGCGTGCCGGCGGCGCCGTTGCGCGGGTTGGCGAACGGCGTGGCGCCGTGCTCCACCCGGACGGCGTTGGCCTGCTCGAACTGACTCTGCGTCAGCAGCACTTCGCCGCGCAGCTCCACGTCGACCGGCTCGGTGAGCCGCGCGGGGAGACCGAGCACGGCGTCCGCGGCGTGGCCGATGTCCTCGCCGGCGAGCCCGTCGCCGCGGGTGATGAGGCGTTCGAGGCGGCCCGCCCGGTAGCGGGCGGCGACGGCCAGGCCGTCGAGCTTGGGCTCGACGCACCAGCCGTCGACCGGCCGGCCGAGCCGCCGCTCCAGACCGGCGGCCCATGCCTCCAGCTCCTCGGCGGAGAAGACGTTGTCGAGACTGAGCATCGGCACCGAGTGCGGCACGTCGCCCACGGCGGCGCCGCCCGCGACCTTGCCGGTCGGCGACTGCGGCAACACCTCACCGGGGTGGGCGAGTTCGTACGCCTCGATGCCGCGCAGCAGCGCGTCGTACTCGTCGTCGCCCAGCGGCGTGGAGCCGTCGGCGTAGTAGGCCGCGGACGCCGAGACGGCGGTGGCGACGGCATCGGCGTAGGCGGCGGGGGTGGCCGGGGCGGCTGCGTCCTTCATGTCGAACATCATCCCGACCGGCACTGACATCGCAGGGCACCGGACCGCACCGCACCTCACCCCCCCGGCCGGCGCCCGCTCGTGCGGCCGGTACCGGCCGGGGGGACAGCGCCGGGTGCCGGCCGGGGCGGTGGCGTCACCCGACGGGGGTGCCGAACCACGCGGCGAGCGCCCGCCGCAGGCCGTCCGCGGCCTCGGCGGTGCGGGCGTCCGCGGCCCAGGCGACGTACCCGTCGGGCCGGACGAGCACCGCGGCGGCGGGCGCGGCGCCTGCGGCCGGGGCACCGGCGGGCGCGGCGACGGCATCGGCGCGTACGTGGTCCACCCGGTCGGCCCAGGCGCCTGCCACGGCGGCGAGGTCGGCCTCGCCGCCGCCGTCCCCGGGGGCCAGGTCGAGGAGCAGCGGGCGGGCGGAGCGGGCGAGTTCGGCGATCCGGGTGGGCCGGCCGGCGAGGTCGAGGATGAGGTCGGGCATCCAGCGGCCGGTGAGCGGGTGGGTGCCGGTGCCCGTGCCGCCGTCGGCCCGGTAGACGGTGTCGGCCTCGGACATCAGGTCGGAGATGTGCCGCACGGTGCTCTGGTCCTGCAGGAGTTCGCCCATGAGCGTGCGCAGGGCGGTGACGTCGGGGCCGGGCGAGAGCAGGGCCATCTGGGCGCGGCTGTGCATGATGACGCGTTCGGCGACGGGGCGGCGCTCCTGCTCGTAGGTGTCGAGCAGGCCGGGCGGCGCCCAGCCTGCGGTGACGGCGGCGAGCTTCCAGCCGAGGTTCAGGGCGTCCTGCAGGCCGAGGTTGAGCCCGGGGCCGCCGACACCGGACTGCACGTGCGCGGCGTCGCCGACGAGCAGCACGCGGCCGTCCCGGTAGCGTTCGGCGACGCGGGAGTTGACGCCGGTGACGGCCCGCACGTGGGCGGGCGCGGTGTCGGCGGGCAGCGCGCTCATCGGCACGTCCCTACCGAGCACCCGCTCGACGGCGTCCCGGAGTTCGGCGATCGGGAGGTCCGTACGGCTCTCCGCCGGGGGCCGGCCCCATTCGAGGACGGAGACGCGGTACACCCCCGGCCGGAACATCCCGTACGCGAAGACGCCCCGCTCGGTGCGGGTGAAGGACGCCGGGTGCAGCCGTCCGACGTCGCCGCCGATGTCGAGGTCCCCGCCGCCGGGCACCGCGACGGGTGGGTGGATGGCGACCTCTCCGCTGATCGAGACGAAGCCGTGGTCGGTGGTGCCGGGGAAGCCGATGCCGCCGAGCTTGCGGACGAGGCTGTGTCCGCCGTCCGCACCGACGAGGTGCCGGGCGGTGAGCCGGTACGGGCCGTCGGGCGCGTCGACCTCGGCGGTGACCGCCTCCGGATCCTGCCGGAGGTCGGTGAGCCGGTGGCCGCGGCGGATCTCGACACCGAGGTCCAGGGCCCGCGCGGTGAGGAGTTCGACCATCCGCGCCTGAGGCAGGGGCAGGGTGTGGAGGGCGTTGCCGGCCCAGCCCGCCATGTCGAGGATCAGTCCGGCGAAGGGGAAGTACGGTGCGGGCGCGGGGGGTTCGGCACTGCCGCTGAAGAGCCCGTACAGTCCGCGCCGGTCGAGCGCCTCGACGACCCGGCCGACCAGCCCGTTGGCGCGGGGCTCGGTGGACGGCTCGGGGCCGGCCTCCAGGACGACCGGGTGCGGCACGCCGCCGAGGGCGAGTTCGCAGGCCGTCAGCAGGCCGTTGGGCCCGCCTCCGACGATGACGACGTCATGGGTCATGGCTGTGCTCCTACGGGTTCCGGAAGGGATGAGGGCATGCCGGGGACGGCCCGGGCGCGGCGAGCGCGGCGCCCGGGCCGAGGCGGCGTGGGACCGGGAAGGGTCGGGGCGAGGGCCGGGTCGAGGTGTACGCGCGCGGACGGCTACCGCGGGTACGGGCCGCTACGGCGGGTGCGAACGGCTACGACGGGTACGGACCGCTACGGCGCGGAGGGTGCCGGCAGCCCGGCGGCGAGCAGCTCCAGCGCCTCGCGCAGGAGTGCGGACATGGAGGTCGCGGCGTCCTCCCGGAGCCACTGCGCGGTGGCGACCTGGACGGCGGCGCCGACGGCGGCCGCCACGAGCTGCGGGTGGAGGTCGCGTTCGGCGTCGGCGCCGGTGCGCTCCGCGACCGCGACGGCGAGTTCGCGGGCGGCTTCGGCCCCGGCCTTGAGCATCTCGCCCTGCAGGGTGGGGTCGGCGACCATCAGGCGGACGCCCGCCGCCCACTGCGGGTCCGGCACGGCCTCGCCCCCGGCCTCGGCGAGGACGGCGGCGAGGAGGGCCGGCCAGAGGGGTTCGGCGGCGGGGCGTTCCCGGAGGGCGTCGGCGACCCGCCGGGAGCGGTCGAGGTGGCGGGCGGCGATCGCCTCGGCCTTGCTGGAGAAGTAGTTGTTGAAGGTGCGGGCGGACACTCCGGCCTCGGCCGCGATGTCCTCCACCAGGACGTTGTCCAGGCCGCGTTCGACTGTCAGCCGGACGGCCGCCCAGCTGAGCGCCTGGCGGGTGGCCTGCTTCTTGCGCTCGCGCAGTCCGGGGGCGGGCGGCGTCCGGGGGGTGTCCATGGGACGACGGTACCGACGAATCTGCGTGATGCGCAATAGTGCGCACTAAGCAATATTTCTGGATGCGCAATTTTCCCGGACGGCCACCACGACGAGATCCGCCGCCCCGGCGCCACCCGGCGCACCGACCTGCTCCTCCCGCTGCCGAACGGCTTCCCGCCCGATCCCGACGACCGGCCGCCGTGCCCCCGGAAACCGCGTTGATCGGGCACGTCCGTCCCGACACCATGCGGGGGTGACCATCGAAACGACCCTGGCCAGAGCCGAGGCCGACCTCCGGGCCGGACGCGTGCCGCTCGCACGGCAGCGCCTCCGCGGGCTGGTCGGCAGCCGCCCCGCCGACCTCACGGTGCGGAGCCGGCTCGGCGCGGTCTACCGGCTGTACGGCGAGCCCGCCCAGGCCGGCCGCTGGACGTACCTCGACGACGACCGGGACGAGGCCGAGGCCGCCGCCTTCGAGGCCGCGTACGCGGACCCGCAGGCCCGGATGACCGCCCTCGCCTGGCGCGACCCGGAGGAGAGCGCCCCCACCGGCACCGCCCGCGAGCGGCTGACGGCGGTCCGCACGGCCGCCTCGGCCGCGGCCGGTCGGCCGCTCGCCTGGGGCGCCGCCGAGGAGGACGAGGACGAGGAGGAGGCGAAACCGGGCACGGACTGGCCGGGCGTCCTGGGCTGCACCGTGGTCGTCCTGGTGCTCCTCGCGGCCTGCGGGCTCATGGTGTTCGGTGCCGTCACCCTCGTCCGGCAGTTCTGATCCCCCGCCGACGACCGCCCGACCGGTCCCCTGCGATCATGAGGCCATGATGTCACCCCCTGCCACCTGGTCCCTTCGCCCCGCCGAGCCCGCCGACATCGAGACGATGGCCGAGGTACGGGCCGCGGCGCTGCGCCCGGACCTTGAGCGCCTGGGCCGGTTCGACCCGCACCGCGTGCGGCAGCGGATGCGCGACACCTTCTCGCCGGGGCACACCTCCGCGATCACCGTCGGCGGCACCGTCTCCGGCTCGGTCACCCTGCGTCCCGGCGACGACGGATGGTGGCTCGAACACTTCTACCTGGCACCGGAGTTGCACGGCAGCGGGATCGGCACGGCCGTACTGCGCACACTCCTCGCCCGGACGGACGCCGACGCCCGGACCGTCCGCCTGATCGTCCTGCAGGGCAGCGCGGCACGGCGGTTGTACGAGCGTCACGGCTTCGTCCTCGAACACCAGGACCCGATCGACGTGTTCATGGCGCGGCACCCCCGGCCCGCCACACCGTAGCCGACCGGCACCGTCGCCCACCCGGGCCGCCTTGGCCACGCCTTGACGCACAATTGACCGGTTCACGGGCGAAGCGGCGCAACGCGCGTCACTACCGTCGGGTCCATGTCACCTCTCCCCCGAACGCCGGCGACCCCGACGGTCCCGGTGCTCCCCTACCGCAAGCCCACCCGCGGCCGCGACTACTGGGTCATCGACGACGTGCTGCCCGACCCCGCGGCCGTCCGGGCCCGCGTGCTGGCCCGCTCCGACTGGAGCCAGGGCTACCCGCACCGGCCGGAGACCTGGCCCGGCCTGCGGACGATGCCCGGCCTGGAGCCGGACGAACTGGCCCACGTGGAGGGCCTCGTGAGGGAGGCGACGGGCGCCCGGCGGATCTGGGCGGAGACCTCGGCCGGGGGTGCGACCGTCAACCACAACTGCATCCAGGTGGTCGGCGCGGACGAGTGCGAGCCGCGCCCGCACACGGACTCGCGCGCGGTGTGCCGCTACGCCGCGGTGCTGTACCTCAGCCCGGACGCGCCGAAGGACTGCGGCACGAGCTTCTACCGCCAGCAGATGCCGGGCGGCGCGCTCGGCGGCAACATCGTGGCGGCCCCGCACAACAACCTGGTGGACGCCCTCGGCACGCGGTTCGTCCCGGCGGACTCCTTCGTCGAGGACGTCCGGGTGCCGCACCGCTTCAACCGGCTGCTGCTCTACAGCGCCAACATCATCCACACCGCCACCGGCTACTGGGGCGGATCGCTGGAGGAGCGGCGGATGACGGCGGTCTTCTTCTGGATGGCCTGACCTCCGGACGACCCCACACCCGGGATACGCACAACCCGGGATGCCCACACACCCCGGGATGACCGGACCGCCGGATGACCCGACCGCGGCTGCGCCCCGGACCGGATCGGACCGGACCCCGCATGCATACCCGGTATGGCCCCTCGATATAGTCGCGTCCGAACCAGCCTCCCGTGCGGAGGAAGACGCCACGGGGGGAGACTCGATGCCGATCGGCATACCGGGAGTTCGCAGACGCATCATATCCGCGCTGGCCGCGAGCACGGCCCTCGCGGCCCTGCTCGGCGGCTGCGCCTCGTACGACACCACCACGCCGCGCAGCGCACGCGACAAGGCCTCGGGCAGCGTCTCCGGGGACGGCGCGGCCGCGCAGACCGTCGACTGCCGCAAGGCCTCCTGCGTGGCCCTCACCTTCGACGCGGGGCCGAGCCCGTACACCCCGAAGCTGCTCGACGTGCTGAAGCAGCAGGGCGCGCACGCCACCTTCTTCATGCTCGGCAAGAACCACGTCATGAAGTACCCGGACACCGTCCGGCGGCTGGTCGCCGAGGGCAACGAACCGGCGAACCACACCTGGACGCACAAGATCCTCACCGAGGTGAAGCCCGCGGAGGCGCGCGCCGAGATCGAGCAGACCGAGGACGCCGTCGAGCGGATCAGCGGCCGCCGGCCCGTCCTGATGCGCCCGCCGCAGGGCCGCACCGACGAGGACGTCTCGGCGATCTGCAAGGAGCTCGGCGTCGCCCAGGTGCTGTGGAGCGTCACCGCCAAGGACTACGCGACCGACGACTCCGAGCTCATCCGCAAGCGCGTCCGCGAGCAGGTGAAGCGGGACGGCATCATCCTGCTGCACGACATCTACCCCGGCACCGTGCCCGCCGTGCCGGGCATCCTCGCCGACCTCAAGGCGGCGGGCTACACCGTCGTGACGGTCTCGCAGCTGCTCTCCCCCGCGAAGCCGGAGCCGGGCCGGGTCTACAAGCCCTGACCCGGACGCCCCGGGGCCACGTACGGCCTCGTGCACGGCACGGCCGGCCGCACCCCTGACGGGTGCGGCCGGCCGGCCCGCTTCCTACTGGTAGACGCGGACGTAGTCCACGAGCATCTTCTGCGGGAACACGGTGGTCGCGTCCGGCGCGCCCGGCCAGTCGCCGCCCACCGCGTTGTTGAGGATCAGGTAGAACGGGTGGTCGTACACCCACGGGCCGCGGGTGGTCTCCAGCACGTTGCGGTCCACGGTGAAGAACGCGTTGCCGTCCACGTAGAACGTCATGTGGGTGGAGTCCCAGTCGACGGCGTAGGTGTGGAACGCGTCGGCGAAGTTCTGGCCCGCCAGGGTGTACGGCGCGCCGTAGCCGCCACCGCCGTTGTAGGCGGGAGCGTGCAGCGTGGAGTACACCGAGTCGGCGACCTTGCCCACGTGCTCCATGATGTCGATCTCACCCGAGTACGGCCACGCGGTGCCGTTCTTGAAGTTCGAGCCGAGCATCCAGAACGCCGGCCACAGGCCCTGCGTCCCGGTCACCTTGATCCGCGCCTCGGCGTGGCCGTACGCGAAGTCGAAGTGGCCGTAGGTGTTGATCCGGCCCGAGGTGTACTGGCAGGTCGTGCTGCCGGACAGCGGGTCGCGCGGGCAGGCCGACCCCGGGGTGACCTCCTTGCGGGCCTCCAGGACGAGGTTGCCGGTGCCGTCCTGGTAGAGGTTCTTGTTGCCGGTCGTGTAGTACTCCAGCTCGTTGTTGACGCCGGCCCCGGGGTCGGTCGTCCACTTCGAGGCGTCGGGCGCCGTGCCGTTGGTGCCGTTGAACTCGTCACTGAACACCAGGCGGGTCGCCGGGAACGACGGGTTCGCGGGCAGCGCCGGCGGCGTGGCAGGGGCGCCGCCCGTGCCGAACACCTGGAACTCCCAGAGCGAGTAGCCGTACTGGCTCACCCGGGTGGTGCCGTACATGCGCACGTACCGGCCGGTGCCGTTCAGGTTGGAGATGGTCTCCTTGAAGCCCTTGCCGGTGGTGGTGGAGTAGATGTCGGACCAGTTCGCCGCGTCGTTGGAGACCTGCAGCTTGTAGGCCGTGGCGTACGCCGGGTCCCACTGCAGGATCACCTTGTGGATCGTCGCGGTGGCGCCGAGGTCGATGTAGATCCAGGCCGGGTCGCTCCACGCGCTGGTGGCCCAGCGGGTGGCCGGGTCCTGGTCGACGGCCTTGCCGGGCAGGCAGTTGCCGCACCCGCCGTCGTTCTGGCTGGTCGAGGCGAAGGCCGGCTTGTTGTACGAGAGCTGGACGTCGCCGCCGCCCGGGTTGCCGCCGCCGGGGGTGCCGTAGACCTGGAACTCCCAGAGCGAGTAGCCGTACTGGGTGGCCCGCGCGGTGCCGTACATCCGCACGTAGCGGCCGGTGCCGTTCACGGTGAGGTTCTGCGTGCCACCGGTGCCGGTGGTGGTGGCGTAGATGTCCGTCCAGGCGTTGCCGTCGGGCGAGGTCTGCAGCTTGAAGCCGGTGGCGTACGCGGCCTCCCACTGCAGCACGACCCGGCTCACCGTGGCGGTGGCGCCGAGGTCGACCTGGATCGACTGCGGGTCGGAGAAGGTGCTCGACCAGCGGGTGCCCGCGTTGCCGTCGACCGCCGCGGTGGCGGGGAACGCGACGTTCTCCGCGGACGTGGCGACGACCGGCTTGTTCTGCGAGAGCAGGCTCTCCGCGGCGGGGGCGGCCGAGGCGAAGGGGACGAGCAGCGCACCGACGGCCAGGGCGAGGGCCGTCAGGAGCCGGGTCAGGACCCGGCGGTGGTGGCGCTGCGGGCGCACGGCTGCGCCCGTCGGTGCCGTTGTCATGGAAACTCCAGCTGGGTGGGGGTGGTGCGGAGTCGGTACTGCGGGGTGGGGCGCGTGGGGCGGATCAGGGTGCCGGGCACGGGGCACGGCGGACGGTCCGGCATCGCGCGGGGCGGGCCGCGGGCCGTCGTTCGGCGGTACTCGGGATCCATGGCCGTCCTCGGGTGGGGGGTGAGGCGGTGACCCGGTCGGTGGGTGGCCGGTCGTCCGTCGGTCAGGCGGACCCCCGCACGACGAGGCCGGTGGGCAGGACCAGCGCCGGGGCGGCCGGCTCGCCTGCCGCCAACCGCTGCACACTGCGGATGAGTTGGCGGCCGAGCTCGTCGATCGGCTGCCGCACGGTCGTGAGCGGGGGGTCGCACTGGCGGGCGCAGTCGACGTCGTCGAAGCCGACCACCGCGACGTCCTCCGGCACCCGGTGGCCGGCCCGCCGCAGGGTGTCGAGCGCACCGACCGCCATCTGGTCGGAGGCGGCGAACACCGCGTCGATGCGCGGCTCCTCCTTCAGCAGCCGGGCCATCGCGGCCCGGCCGCCCTCCACGGTGAAGTCGCCCTCGGCGACCAGCGGCCGGAAGCGGGCCCGGGCGGCCTCCCGCCGGTACGCGGCGAGCCGCTCGATACCGGCGGGCATGTCGGACGGCCCTGCGACGGTCGCGATCCGCGTCCGGCCGAGCGCCCGCAGGTAGCGCACGGCGGAGGTGGCGCCACCGGAGTTGTCCACCGCCACGTAGGGCAGGTCCGGCCCGTGCACGGGGCGTTCGCTGCACACCACGGGCACGCCGGTGCGCGCGAGGAACTCCGGCAGCGGGTCGGGGCCGTGCAGCGAGGCGAGCACCACGCCGTCGACGTGCCCGGCGCGCGCGTACTGCTCGATACGCCGCCGGCCGGCCGCCGAGCCCGCCAGCAGGATCACCAACTGCTCGTCGGAGGCTTCGAGTTCTTCGGTGGCACCGCGGATCAGCGTCGGGAAGAAGCCCTCGGAGAAGACCTGCGACATGCCCTCGGGCAGCACCAGCGCGTAGCAGCCGGTGCGGTGGGTGACCAGGGAGCGCGCGGCCTGGTTGGGCACGTACTGCAGGTCGGCGACGGCCCGCATCACGGCCGAGCGGCGCCGTTCGCTGACGGGGTGGGAACCGCTGACGACCCGGGAGGCGGTGGCCCGCGACACGCCGGCGAGCTCGGCGACGTCCTCCAGGGTCGGCCGGTGCCGGTCGAGGGCGGTCAGCTCCACGGGTACTCCCTCCGTGCGGGTCGGGCCCGGCGGCAACCGCGCCGCCATGAGAGAGCGCTCTCTCAACTGGCGCTCAGAGACTGCCCCCGCGGCCCCGCCCGTGTCAATGAGCGCGCATCAATTGGCGGCGATCTCCACGCGACCGCCAACACCGATCACAGAGAGCGCTCTCCTCCGAGCGCGTGAACCGCCACGTCGAAAGGCCTGCCCGGGCCGCCTGTGTACCTGCCTGCAGGCCCGTCCCCAGGACCGACTCCCGAGGACCGATCCCCGAGAATCCCCCCGAGAGCCGCCTCGGAGCACCCGGGCCCCGGAGACGGGCCCGTCGGCCCCGGCAGCAGCCCGAAGCCCCGCCCCGCGCACGGGCACGGGACGGGGCTTCGGGCAGCCGGGGGCAGGCAGCCGGGGAGGGCCGCTACGCGGTCTGCCGCACCACGAGCGTCGGGCGGAAGACCACCATCGGCATCGTCTTCGCCGGCTCCGCGATCTGCCGGAGCACCAGCCGGGCCATCTCCGAGGCCATGTCCTCCACCGGCTGCCGCACCGTGGTCAGCTTCGGGTCGCAGGCCAGCGCGGCGCTGCTGTCGTCGAAGCCGATCACCGCGACGTCCTCCGGCACCCGCCGCCCGCTGCGCGAGAGCACGGGCAGGGCCCCGAGGGCCATGAGGTCGGAGGCGATGAACACGCCGTCCAGGTCCGGGCAGCGGTCCAGCAGGTGGCGCATCGCCGCGCCGCCGCCGTCCTGGGTGAAGTCGCCCTCCACGTGCACCGGTTCACCGTGGCCGTGCGCGGCGAGCGCCTCACGGAAGCCCGAGAGCCGCTCCCGGCTCGCGGGCATGTCGAGCGGGCCGGTGATCGTCGCGATCCGCCGGCGCCCGAGGCCCACCAGGTGGTCCACCGCCAGCCGGACGCCCTCGCGCTGGTCCACGTCCACGTAGGCGATCGGGCAGGAGGAGGCCGGGCGCGAGGCCAGGACCGCCGGGATGCGCGCCTCGGTGAGCCACTGCGGCAACGGGTCCACGGTGTTGGAGGACACCAGGATCACGCCGTCGACGTGCCCCTGCCGCAGGTACCCGAGGAGCTGGCTGCGCGACTCGCTGTCGTCGGCCAGCATCAGCACCATCTGCATCCCCTGCGGGCGCAGCACCTGGATGACACCGCTCACCACCCGGCCGAAGTGCGGGTCGGTGAACATCCGGCCGACGAACGGGTCGAGCGGCTGGTTGCGGCGCTCGGCCTCGGAGACCACCAGGGCCACCGAGTTGGTGCGCCGGGTCACGAGCGAGCGGGCGGCGGAGTTCGGCACGTAGTTGGTCGCGGCAACGGCCTCCTCGACGACCCGCCGCAGCTCGGGATCGACGGTGGACTTGCCGTTCACGACCCGCGAGACGGTCGCGCGGGACACGCCGGCCACCTTCGCGACGTGTTCCAAGGTCACAGGTCGGGTGGACGGCGGGAGATCGGTGGTCACGCAGCAGTTATACCTCCTGCGCACACCGCCGCGACGCCCCCCTCCCGTACGGCTGTCCAGGATCCGCCGCCGCCACCGCCCGCAGGGCCGGCCGGCGGCGCCGATCGGGCCCGCACGTTCGCGGCCGAGCGACCCGTCGGCGCCTCGTCCGGCCGGCCGTCGGGTAGGGCACGAACGGCTCCGCCGCGTGCCGTACCAGCACCTCCGCACCGGGGATCACCGGGCCCGCCGAGGGCCCGGGCGAACTCACCGCTCGCGGCGCGGCACCGCCAGCCACACGGCCAGCACGACGAGGAAGGAGAGGGCGGAGAAGCCCGTGCACCACCAGGCGGTGGCCGTGTGCCCGGCCATGAAGGCGTCGGTGGCGACGGTCAGGGCCCACAGCTGGCCGATCACGACGGTGGCCGCGAGCACGACCCGGGCGCTGAGCATCGCGGAGCGCTCCGGCTCGTGCTCCCCGCCCGCGCCGGGGCCGGGCCCGGTCGCGCGGATCCGGGGGTCGGCGTAGCCACTGGTGGCCCGGATCTGCGGGTACCGCTCGTGGACGGGCCGGTTGAGCGCGGGCTCGGCACTGCCCGGGTGGTAGGCGCTGCCTGTCCCGTGAGCACTGCCAGGCCCGTGAGCACTGCCAGGCCCGTGAGCGCTGCCCGTCCCGTGACCACCGCCAGGCCCGTGGAGTCCTCCGCCCGCGGGCGCGGGGTCAGGCTCTCCGGGTCCGTCCCCGGGCGTGGTCATGATCCGCTCCCGCAGTCGATCCGGTCGGCGAGGTCCGGGTCGCGTTCGCGCAGCCCGCGGCAGAGTCCGGCGCGGTCGCTCTCGCCGGAGCGGGCGGTGCCGACCGCCCAGACGGCCCCGCGGGCGTCCTCCACGAGCAGCACCCGGGGCAGTGCCCGCGGGGGCGGACCGGCCGTGACCTCGCCGGTGCGGATGTCGAACTCGCCTTCGTGGCACGGGCAGTACAGGTCGCCGTCGGGTCCGTGGTCGGGTCGGCGGACGACTCCGCAGGCGAGGTGGGTGCAGATCGTCGACCAGCCGACGAGGGTGCCGTCGGCGAGGCGGACGGCCACCGCGTGGTCGTCCTCGCCGGGGTAGGCGAAGGCGACGGCCTGGCCGCGGGTGATCCGGTCGGCGATCCGGACGGGGGTGGCGGCGCCGTCGCCGTGCCGGGGCAGTACGCCTGCGGCGACGGCGGTGGAGCCGACGGCCAGGCCTCCGGAGACGGTGGCGACGATGCGGAGGTAGTCGCGGCGGGTGGTGAGGGAGTCGGCGGCGATCCGGTCGACCAGGGCCGCGTGCTCCGCCGGCAGGGCGCTGCCGGGGGCGTCGTCGGCCGGCCGGGGGTCGGGCGTGCTCATCGGGCGGCCCCGTTCCCCGGTACGGCGCGCCCGTTGACCTCGACGAGCGGCAGGAGGCCGCCGGGCACGGGGGCGCCGTGGTCGGCGGGCACCACCATGGCGACGCCGGTGGCGATCCCGGTGTCGCCGAAGGCGAAGTACGCGGAGACGTCCACGCCCGGTCGTTCGTTCTGGAGTTCCTCCAGGGTGCCGTAGAAGAGCGCGCCGGTCGGGCAGACGGTGGCGCACATCGGCGCGAGCCCGTAGGAGGTGCGGTCGTAGCAGAAGTTGCACTTCATCTGGAGCTTCGCCTCCAGGTCGATCTTCGGAACGCCGAAGGGGCAGGCGTTGACGCAGTTGCCGCAGCCGATGCAGCGGGTGGGGTCGGCCTCCTGGACGACGCCGTCGGCGGTGACGAGGATGGCGTCGGCGGGGCACACCTGGGCGCACGGGGCGACCGGGTCCTCGCAGTGCATGCAGACGGTGGGCAGCGAGGCGACGGAGTGTCCCTCGTCGGGGTAGTCGAGGTGGATCATCGAGGTGCCGCGGTGCGAGTCGCATTCGCGGCAGGCGGAGACGCAGGCCTGGCAGCCGATGCAGCGGCCGGGGTCGATGAAGATGGTCCTGCCGAGCATCCGGTTCAGCCCCTCTCGGCGGTGCCGCGGCCCTGCGGGGCGGTCGGCGGCAGCGGGTCGGTGGACGGGGTCCGGGCCCCCGGGCGGGTGCCGTGGCCGGGCGGGACGGGCGGCTCGGGCGGGGCCGGCGCGCCGTCCGGGGCGTCCGCGCGCTCGATGCGGACGGCGCAGACCTTGTACTCGGGGATCTTGGAGCGCGGGTCGAGGGCGTCGATGGTGAGCTGGTTGGCCGCGACGGGGAAGGGCCAGTGGTAGGGCACGAAGACGTGGTCGGCGCGGATCGCCTCGGTGACCAGGGCGGGCAGCACGGTGCTGCCGCGCCGGGTGACCACCCGCACCGGGTCGCCGTTGCGGAAGCCGTGCGAGGGGTGCACCTCGACCCAGGGCCGCGGGGTCTGCTCGACGAGGCCGTCGAGGCGGCGGGTCTGGTTGCCGGAGAGGAAGTGCGCGACCGTGCGCCCGGTGGTGAGCCGCATCGGGTAGTCGTCGTCGAACGGGTCGGCGGGCGGGTGCCACCCGACGACCTGGAGGTGCACCTTGCCGTCGGGGTGGTACGTCCGGCCGTCCTCGAACAGCCTTGGTGTGCCCGGGTGTTCCGTGGTGGGGCAGGGCCAGGCGATGCCGCCGGTCTCCTCCAGCCGCTCGTAGGTGATGCCGGCGTAGTCGATGACGGTGCCGGCGGAGGCGCGGCGCAGCTCGTCGAAGACCTCGCGGGAGCCGGCGAAGTCGAACTTGTCGCCGGCTCCGAGCCGCCGGGCGAGTTCGCAGAGCACCCAGGTGTCGGTGCGGACGCCGGGCGGCGGCTCCTGCGCCTTGTTGTGCTTGACGACGCGGGCCTCGGCGTTGGCCATCACGCCCTCGTCCTCGGCCCAGGTGGTGACGGGGAAGACGACGTGCGCGTTGGCCGCGGTCTCGGAGAGGAAGAAGTCGCACTGTGCGTGGAAGTCGAGGGTGTCGTAACCCTCTTTGACCACGGCGTAGTTGGGCAGGGAGACGAAGGGGTTGTTGCAGACGCCGAGCAGGCCGCGGATCTCGCGGCCGCTCATCTGGTGCACCATCTCCATCATGGACGTTCCGGCGGTGGGGAGTTCGGCTTCGTCGATGCCCCAGATCTCGCTGATGCGGCGGCGGTGGTCGGGGTCGAGGATGGAGCGGCCGCCGGGCAGGAGGTCGGCCTTCTGGCCGTGTTCGCGGCCGCCCTGGCCGTTGCCCTGGCCGGTGATGGTGCCGTAGCCGCGGCCGGGCCTGCCGAGGTTGCCGGTGGCGGTGCACAGGTTGATCACGGAGAGGCAGTTCTCCACGCCCTGGGTGTGGTGCTCGATGCCGCGCGCGTGCCAGGCCATCGCCCGCGACGCGCCGGCGAACAACCGGGCCACCCGGACGACCTGTTCGGCCGGGATGCCGCAGATCTCGGCGGCCCGTCCGGGGGTCCAGGCGGCGACGGCCGTCCTGACCTCCTCCCATCCGGTGGTGTGGGCGGCGAGGAACGGCTCGTCGGTGAGGCCCTCCTGGACGACGACGTTGAGGACCGCGTTGAAGAAGGCCGCGTCGGTGCCGGAGCGCAGGGCCACGTGCACGTCGGCGGTGCGGGCGACGGCCGTCTCGCGGGGGTCGACGACGATGAGCACGGCTCCGCGGTCGCGGGCGCCCCACACGTACTGGGTCATCACGGGGAAGCACTCGCCGACGTTGGCTCCGGCGATCAGCAGGCAGTCGGTCTGCAGGATGTCGGCGAAGGGGTTGGCGGCCCGGTCGATGCCGAAGGCGAGCTTGTTGGCGCCGGCCGCGCTGACCATGCACAGGCGTCCGTTGTAGTCGACGTGCCGGGTCCGCAGTGCGACCCGGGCGAACTTGCCGACCAGGTAGGTCTTCTCGGTGAAGAGGCTGGCGCCGCCGAGCATGCCGAAGGCGTCCCGGCCGTACTCCGTCTGGATCTGCCGGATGCGGTCGGCGGTGTGGTCGAGCGCCTCCTCCCAGCCGACCTCGCGGAACGGCTCGTCGCGGGTGCGGCGCAGCAGCGGGGCGGTGAGCCGGTCGGGGTGGTTGACCTGCTGGTAGGCGTTGATGCCCTTGGGGCACAGGCGCATCCGGTTGATGTCGTGGTTGCGGGGTTCGACGCCGAAGACCTTGCCGCCGGCGTCGACGCGCAGGTACATGCCGCACTGCACGCCGCAGAAGCAGCAGTGGGTGGGCACGAGCGTCTGCTCGGCGAGGCCGGCGCGCCAGCCGGCGGTGGAGGGGCTTCCGGCGTCGTGGAACAGCCGGGTGCCGGGCGGGGCGAGGACGGGGTCGAGGCGTCCGGCCTCGGCGGGCGGCCGGTTCACCGGAACCCCCGCTTCACCTGGGTGAGGTAGGCGCTGCCGCGCAGCACGCGTTTGCAGCGCGGGCAGGTCTCGGCCCAGGCGTCGAAGTCGAGGTGCAGGTCGCGCATGGTGCCGCGGAGGTTGGCGACGTACGCGGCGGTGTCGACCGGGCGGCCGCAGTTGCGGCAGGGGAAGGGCTCGCCGTCGGTGCGGGAGACGAGTTTGAAGAGTTGCATGCCGACGGCGGCGGGCCGTTGGACGATGTGGAAGAACTTGCCGAACGGCAGGTAGACCAGGGTGAGCACGACGGATGCCATGTGCAGCACCGAGAGGAACGCGTAGCCGCCGCCGTGCAGGAGGATCTCGGAGAAGGTGAGCAGCAGGCCGGTGACGGAGACGGTGATCAGGGCGAGCAGCGGGACGAGGTCGTAGCCGAAGCGCTGGCCGGTGGTGGCCTGCCGGTCGTGCAGGCGGCGCCACAGGAAGTAGCCGCTGCCGGCGACGACCATCACGGCGGCGAGGTCGAGGCCGTGGTAGAGCACCCAGCCGAGGAGGCTGTCGTAGGTGAAGCCGAGGACGGCGACGCCCCACAGGCGCATCCGGTAGCCGGGGCCGTCGGGTCCGACGGCGGTGAAGGTGAACCAGCCCCAGGTCAGCGGGAAGGTGATGGCCGCGGCCAGCAGGCAGCCCCAGAAGACGAGTTGGTGCGCGGCCCAGCGGGCGTGCGAGCGGGCGCCGAGGAACTTCTGGAAGCCGAGGTAGGTGAGCGCGAGCCGGGGCAGCGCGGTGGGGGCGCGGCGGAGGTTCTGCCAGGACAGGACGGAGGCCCAGCCCCGGCGGAAGAGGCGGCGGGCCGCCGGGGCGGAGACCCAGACGGTGTACCGGTAGGCGACGCCGAAGGCGAGGAAGACGGTCGCGACGGCGTAGGGCACGAGGGCGGAGTCGAAGTCGCGGAGTCCGCGGCTGCCGAGCACGATCGCCACGGTCAGCAGGGCGGCGACGGCGGCCCCGGCGAGCGAGGCCCGTAGGGCCGTCCGGGGTGGCGGGCCCGGTTCGGGCACCGGCGGGGGTGTCTCCGGCGCCGGGTCCGTCCGGGTCGTCGTCGCCACCCTGTGCCTCCCGCCGTCGCACGCCACCGATCGCGACGACCGTATGCGTGCGCGGTCGGCCGGGCCTGCCGGGTCGGCCGGGTGGGTGAGCGGTCGGCCGGGTGGGTGAGCAGCCGGGTGGGCGGGTGAGCGGGTGAGCGGGCCGGGGACGGCGACACGGCGGGCGGCTGGGCCGGACGGATGGACGGACGGGGCGGGGTCAGGGCAGCGGGCGGACGACGGTGCCGTCCTCGCGCGCGCCCTCGACGTCCGGCCGGCCGGTCGGCGGCCGGTCGAGCGCGAGGGTGTGGTCGGCGGCGGTGCGGTCGGCCAGGCCGGCGTCGCCGTGCACGGTGAGGCGGGTGATGCGGCGGCTGCTCGCGACGAGCAGCAGGTCGCGTCCGTCGGGGGCGTGCCAGCGGCTCCAGGCCACGGCGTCCTGGTCGAAGCGGCTGCATGCGCGTCCTTCGGCGGCGCCGGTGCGGACGGCTTCGGGGGCGCCGGGCAGCAGGAGTGCGGTGGTGGCGGCGCCGGTGCCGTTCCAGCGGTCGGTGCGCAGGCAGACCCAGGCGGCGGTGCCGGCCCGGGCGGGCAGCGGCTGCTCGGCGAAGGCCCACGCGTTGAGGGATTTCACGCCGGGGACGGGGGCGGGCAGGGTGCAGACGCTGCGGGCCCAGGTGGTGAGGGCGTCGGCGCCGGTGGCCTCGCGGGGGGTGCGGGCGATCCCGGCGGAGGGCGGCGGCAGGTAGGTGAGGTGGGCCGGGGCGAGGCCGCCGGTGTCGGCGAGCAGGAAGGCGTGCTTCTCGGCGACGGTGGGGGCGGAGCGGAGTTGCAGCACGGGCTGCCGGCCGCAGTCGCCGGAGGGCAGCGGTACGGGGCCGGTGACGCCGTCGCGGCGGTCGAGCTCGCGGGCCGGGCGGTCCGGCTCCCGCAGTTCGCGCAGTTCGGCGGTGTCGACCCAGGGGGCGAGGAGGTAGCGCACGGTGCCGTCGCCGCGGTGGAGGGTGAGGGCGGCGGCGGTGGTCACGTCGGCGTCGTCGGCGCGGGCGAGGGTGAGTCCGGCGCCGTCGGCCCAGTGGGCGATCCGGGTGCCGTCGTACAGCAGGACGACGGGCGTGCCGTCGACCGTGCCGGCGTAGAGGAGGTGCGGCGGTGCGGCGGGGGGTCCGTCGGGGGTGCCCGGCTCCAGGTGGGCGGCGGTGCCCGACCGCCAGGTGCCGAGGGCCCTGGCGAGGAGGGCGGTGTCCGTGGTGCGGTCGCCGCGGGCGGGCCAGACGCCGTGGTCGAGGCGGGCGCTGCGGGTCCAGGCGTCGGGGTCGACGCGGACGAGCACGGAGGGGTCCGGGATGCGGGCGGTGGCGTGGTGGGCGGCGCTGTCGGAGGAGGGCAGCCGGGTGGCGGGGGCCTGGGCCTCACCGGTGACGGCCGCGGCGACGGCGAGGAGGGAGACGAGCAGGGCGGCGGCCCCGGTGAGCCGGGCGGCGCGGCGGCGGCGGATGAGGTCGCCCGGCTGGACCCGCACCGTGCAGGGGTCGAAACGTTCCTCCTCCCATCCGTCCGCGAGGTCCGCGGGCACGGCGGCGGCCTCGCGGCGGGCCCGGGCGGGCCTGCTCTCTCCGGCGCGGACGAGCAGCGAGGAGACCTCCGCGGTCTGCAGTCCCTCGACGACGCGCAGCGCGTACGCGGCGCGGCCGGAGGGGCTGAGCCGGGCGAGGGCGCGGTCGAGCGCGAGGGCTTCGCCGCCGCCGTCGGCGGTGGTCAGGCGCAGGCCCCACACCTGGGGCAGGGTCTGCGGGCGGGGTGGGCGGCGGGCGGCCGTGAGGGCGCCGCGGACGACGCGTTCACGCAGCAGCCCGTACAGCTCCTCGGCGGGGCCGCGCCGGGCGGAGTGCCAGGGGCGGCCGGCCAGGGCGCGCTGGGTGACGGCGTGGGCGAGCAGCAGGCGCCGGCCGCGGTCGCTGCCGGCGGGGAGCACGAGGTAGGCGATCCGGGCGAGGCGGCGGTAGTTGACGACCAGCACCTCCTCCGCGTCGCTCTGCACGGCGCGGCCGGCGGGGGCGGGCGCGGCCCGGCGCAGGGTGGGGCGGTCCATGGGCGCACGCTCCGGTGACTCGCGGGACGACGGCAGCCGGGGTCGGACTGCAGATCATCCAACGAGTGGATCATGCGATGGTTTCGGGGCCCTCGGTTGCCGGGATGGGCTGCTCGGACCAGACCGTCTTGCCCCGCCCGCCGTAGCGGGTGCCCCAGCGGCGGCTGAGGTGCATCACGAGGAAGAGTCCGCGGCCGCCCTCGTCGCCGCTGCGGGCGAGGCGCATCTGCGGCGAGGCGGAGTTGCCGTCGGTGACCTCGCAGACCAGGCCGCGGTCGCGGATCAGCCGCAGCCGCACGGGCCCTTCGCCGTACCGGATGGCGTTGGTGACGAGTTCGCTGACGATCAGCTCGGTGTCGTCGACGAGGACGGGCAGGCCCCAGGCGGTGAGCTGCTGGGCGGCCAGGGTGCGGGCGGTGGCGACGACGGCGGCGTCCGCGGGCAGCGTCCAGAGGGCGACCCGGTCGGCGCCGAAGACCCGGGTCCGGGCGAGCAGCAGCAGGGCGTCCTCGTCGAGCCGCTGCGGCACGGCGGCGTACGCCACGTCGTCGCAGAGCTCCTGCAGGGTGCGGTCCGGGTGGGCGAGCACCCGGCGCAGCCGTTCGCCGCCGCCGAGCAGGTCGGCGTCGCTGCCGGCGGCCAGGCCGCGGGTGTGCAGGGCGAGCAGGGTGCCGGGTGCGAGCTCGGCGCCGACGACCTCGTACCCGCCGCCGCCGCCGCGGCCGAGCGGGGCGCCGGCGGGTACGGCGAAGGGCACCGGTTCGCCGTCCGCGGCGGTGACGACGGGCGGGGGGTGGCCGGCCGTCGCGGCGGTGAGCCGCCCGCCGACGGGGTCGTACACCAGGTACAGGCAGGTCGCGGCGACGGGCGGCTCGCCCGGTTCGAGGACGGCTTCGGCGGCGAGGCGCTCCACGGTCTCGTCGAGGCAGGCGAGCAGTTCGTCCGGAGGGAGGTCCTGGCGGGCCAGCGTCTGGACGACGGTCCGCAGCTGCCCCATGGTGGCGGCGGACTCGACGCCGCGCCCGGCGACGGTGCCGCAGACGAGGGCGACCCGCGCCCCGGAGAGCGGCACCACGTCGAACCAGTCGGCGCCGGCGTCGCCCGACAGGTGCAGGAACGCGGTCTCGACGGCGGGCAGGTCGGGCGGCCGGACGGGCAGCAGCCGCCGCTGCAGTGCGGTCGCGACGGTGCGCTCGCCGACGTACTGGCGGGCGCGGTCGATGCTCAGGGCCGTGCGGTCGGCGAGTTCGGAGGCGAGTTCGACGTCCTGGGCGTCGAAGGGCTGCGAGTCGCCGGTGCGCAGGAACACGGCGAGGCCCAGGGCGATGCCGTGCAGGGTGAGCGGCGCGACGATCAGCGAGTGCACCCCGGCGTCGGCGAGGCAGCGGGCCTTCTCCGGGTCGGTCGCCAGCCAGGGCTCGTCCGGGGTGAGGCGGCCGACCAGCCTCGGGCGCCGGTCCTGGAGGCTCTGGGTGAACGGCGTCGGGAACGAGAGCGAGCTCAGCCCGCTCCCGGTGCCGGTGCGGCCGTCGGCGGACCGGAAGGCCGCGCGGCGCAGCGGCACGTGCGGCGGCAGCGGGCCGGGGCGGAGCCGTCGCCCGCGGACGACGTCGTCGAGGAGTTCGACGACGACGGTGTCGGCGAAGCGGCCCGTCGCGACCTCGGCGAGCTCCTCGGCGGTCACCGTGGCGTCGAGGGTGCTGCCGATGATCCGCTGGGCGTCGTGGATCAGGCCGAGCCGCCCGACGGCGGCCTGCTGCGCGGTGATGTCGTCGACCATGGCGGCGAGGCCGAGCACCCGTCCGCCCGGCGCCTGGAGGCGGAACATCGACACGGCGACGACCATCCGGAAGTCGGGCTCGCCCTGGATGTAGCCGTCGAACACCTGGCCGCGGACGGCGTTGCCGGTGGCCAGCACGGTACGGGCCAGCGCGGTGACCTGCTCGGCGGGGAATCCGGGGGCGAACTCCTCCACCGTGCGGCCGAGCACGGAGTCCTGCGCCCGCCCGCGCATGCCGCGCGCGGCGGTGTTGAAGCGCAGCACCCGCAGTTCGGTGTCCAGGACGAACAGGCCCGCCGGGGCGCGGGTGAACAGCGCTTCCAGCAGCGCGTCGTCGGTGCTCTCTCGGTCGGTCCGCTGCACGGCGCCCTCCTTTCGTGCTCGGGCTTTCGTGCTCGGGCCAGGTCTCCACCTTCCCAGTGCGGCCCGGGGGGGCAACTCGGCCGGGCGCGGGCGCGGGGGTGCAGCGTCCTGCGGATGCCGCGAGGATGGGGGCGGGGTCCCGGGCGGGAAGGTGGTGACGCCGTGCCGGACGACGGCGCGTGGCAGCGGCTTCCGTCACCGCTCCGCGAGCTGCTGGAGGGCACTCCGGGCGCGGTGGGCGTGCTCGACCCGGAGCTGCGCTACGTGTACGTCAACCCGGCGCTCGCCCGGATCAACGGCGCGCCCGCCGACGCGCACATCGGCCGGACGATCACCGAGATGGTGCCGGGCATCGACGCCCGGGTGGACGTGCTCCGGGCCGTCCTCGACGACGGTGTGCCCCGCGAGACGACGTCCAGCGGGCACACCCGCGCGCGCTCACCGCTCGCCCGGCGGTACTTCCACGGCGCGTACCACCGGCTGGAGGTCGACGGGAAGGTGGTCGGCGTGGCCGGGATCCTGCTGGAGGTCACGGCCTCGCGGCAGCAGCAGCACGAGCTGGAGCAGGCCCGCGAGCGGCTCGCGATGCTCGACAGGGCCTCCGCACGGATCGGCACCACCCTGGACATGGACACCACCTGCGCGGAGCTCGCGGAGTTCCTCGTCCCGGTGCTCGGGGACGCCGCGACGGTGGACATCCTGCCGCCGGACGACACGTCCGCCGCCCACGGCGCCGCTCCGGGCCTGCTGCGGCTGCGCCGGACGTCCCTGGTCGTCGCCCCGCACCTGGCGGCGCTGGCCCGCGACATCGGCCCGGCCGGGGAGTACCTCGACTACCGGCCCGGGTCGCCGACCCGGCGGGCACTGGAGTACGGCCGCCCGGTGATCGAGAACCTGCCCGGGGCGGACCGGGTCCGGCGTGCCGTGTCGCATCCGGGCAGGGCCGCCGCGTACCGCGCGGCGGGCGTGCACTCGGAGCTGGTGGCGCCGCTGGTGGCGCGCGGCCGCCGGCTGGGCACGGCGACGCTGCTGCGGGCGGGCGCGTCCCCGCCGTTCACCGAGGACGACGCCGTGGTGGCCGCCGACCTCGCGCTGCGTGCCGCGATGACCCTCGACAACGCCCGCCGCTTCACCCGGGAGCACAGCATCGCCCTCGACCTCCAGCGCGCGCTGCTGTCCGAGCCGGGCGCGCCGCCGCCGGGCCTGGAGGTGGCGTTCCGCTACCGCCCGGCCGGTACGAGCGCACTCGTGGGCGGCGACTGGTACGAGACGGTGGCGCTGCCGGACGGCACCGCGCTGCTGGCGATCGGTGACGTGATGGGCCACAGTCTGGAGGCCGCCGTCGACATGAGCCACTACCAGGCGATGCTGCGGATGGTCGCGGCGGAGGGCCTGTCGCCCGGCCCGATCCTCGACCGGATGGACCGGCTGATGTCGCCGCTCGACCCGGGCCGCCCGGCGACCTGCCTGGCGGTGGTGGTGGACCCGGCGACCGGCAGGTGCGTGTACGCCAGCGCGGGCCACCTCCCGCCGGCCCTGGTGGCGCCGGACGGCACGGTGACGCTGCTGCCCGTCGACCCCGGGCCGCCGCTCGCGACGGGCTTCGGCGGCTTCCCGGAGGCCACGGCGCTGTGCCCGCCCGGGCACCACCTGCTGCTGTACACCGACGGGCTGGTGGAGCGGCGCGACGAGTCGATCGACGCCTCGCTGGCCCGGCTGACCCGGTTGCGGCTGCCGCCGGGCGCGCACGCCGAGGAGCTCCTGGACGCCGTGCTGGCGGGCCTGGCGCCGACCGCGGACGACGACGTGGCGATGCTGGCCGCCTCGCCGCGGGCGGGCTGAGCCGGGGCTACGCGCGCGGTTCGCCGTACCAGCGCCAGGTGGTCGGGCGGGGGCGGCCGGGGAGGTCGGCGCGGCCGGTCGCCCAGAGGAGCGTGAGGCGGCGGTCGGTGTCGGCCGGGGCGTCGGGGAACAGCCGGTGCAGCGCCCGGGCGCAGAGCGCGGCGGGCGGCTCCCAGGCGAAGCCGAGGCCGCGGGCGAGGTCGTCGAGGTGCACGAGCGTCTCGACGACGCCCATCGCGGCGAAGCCCTCCGGGTCGGCGGCGCCGAAGCCGTGGTGCGCGCGGACCTCCGGCCCGGTGGTGCGCACCACCGCGGCGAGCATCGTCCCGCAGGCCTCCAGCACCTGCACGAGCCCGGCGGGGCCGGCGGGGCCGGCGGCGCGTTCGGCGAAGATCACGTTGGCCGGGCCGCCGGGCCGGTCGCGGCGCCACAGGAACGGCACCTCGCGGTCGAGCGGCGGCCGCGCGGGGCCGAGCTGCGCGGCGTACGCGAAGAGGTCGTCGGCGAGGTGCTCGGCGGTCTCCCAGCAGTCCCAGGTGAGCGGACCGGCCGGGACGGACCAGTCGGCGTCCAGGGCGCCGCGCAGGGCGGCGGTGCCGAGGCGGACGGCCTCGGCCACGTCGTCGGCGGTGACCGGGCCCGGAGGTGATGATCCGTCGAGGGGTGGCATGCGGGGGACGGTAGCAGCTCGGGTTGCCGCGACGCCGCGGGCCTGTGGCCGGTCGGTCTCAGTCGGCGCGGGCGCCGGTGAGTTCCCGGGAGGGCAGCCCGGCCTCCAGGTCCTCCAGGATGAGGCGCTTGGCGATGGCGTCGACCGCGGCCCGCAGCTCGGCACTGCGCGGGCGGCCGACCTCGGCCTCCAGCCGGTCGTTGAGCCAGCCGGCCCAGGCCCGGCCGATCACGTCGGCCTCCTGCCGGCCGGCCCCGGTGAGCGTGTAGTAGCCGTCGATCCGGCTGAGGTAGCCGTCGTTCGCCGCCCGCTCGAAGACCGGGGCGAGCACCTCGGGGGGAAGCCGGCGGCGGCCCGCGATGAGGCTCAGCTTGGCGTGCCCGACCGTCCGGGTGAACAGCTCGACCTGCATGACGGCCCAGGCCCCGGCGATGTCGAGCCGGGTGCCGGACGCCGCGACGATCCCGCGGGCGGCCTCCTGGTCGGTGCCGCGGATGATCGTGGCGACGGCGAGCTCCAGCACGCGGGCGGAGTTCCCGGAGTTGGGCGACGCGAAGCCCTCGCCCATGTCGGTGGAGGTGGCGCGGGCGGAGTCGCGGAGCTTGACCTGCTTGAGGAAGAGCGCGACGACGAAGCCGATCGCGGCCACCGGCACCGTCCACAGGAAGACCGTGTGCAGGGCGTCCGCGTAGGCGTCGATGATCGGCGCGGCCTGGTCGGCGGGCAGCTCGTGCAGGGCCTTCGGGCTGCGGGCGGCCGCGGCGAGCACCGCGGGGTCTGCGCCGGTGGTGCGGACGGAGGTGGCGATGCCCTGGGCGAGCCCGTCGTCGATCGAGTTCGTGTAGATGGTGCCGAAGACGGCGGTGCCGAAGGAGCTGCCGAGGGTGCGGAAGAACGTGACGCCGGAGGTGGCGGTGCCCAGGTCGGCGTAGTCGACGGTGTTCTGCACGGCGATGGTCAGCACCTGCATGCACAGGCCGATGCCGGCGCCCAGCACGAGCATGTACAGCGACTGCAGCCAGGCGGCGGTGTGGGCGTCCATCAGGGAGAGCAGGAACAGGCCGACGGCCATCACCGCGGAGCCGATGATGGGGAAGATCCGGTAGCGGCCGGTGCGGCTGACGACGGTGCCGCTGAAGATCGAGGCGACCAGCAGGCCGAACACCATCGGCAGGGTGCGCACGCCGGAGACCGTCGCCGAGTCACCGTCGACGTACTGCAGGAACGTCGGCAGGAAGGTCATCGCGCCGAGCATGGCGAAGCCGACGATGAAGCTGAGCACCGAGCAGACGCTGAAGACCGGGTTGCGGAAGAGCCGCATCGGCAGCATCGGCTCGGCGGCCCTGGTCTCCACCCAGCAGAACAGGCCGAGGGCGAGGACGCCGAGGACGAACAGGCCGATGATCGTGGGCGAGGCCCAGGCGTACTCGACGCCGCCCCAGCTGGTCGCGAGGATGACGGAGCTCGCGCCGACCGCGACGAGGGCGATGCCGAGGTAGTCGATCACCGGCCGCCCGGCCACCCGGATCGACGGGATGGTGCGGGCCGCGGCGATCACCACGACGATCGCGATCGGCACGTTGACGTAGAACGCCCACCGCCACGTCAGGTGGTCGGTGAACAGCCCGCCGAGGAGCGGGCCGATGACCGTCGCGACCCCGAAGACCGCGCCGATCGCGCCCTGGTACTTGCCGCGCTCGCGCAGCGGGATCACGTCGGCGATCAGGGCCATCGAGGTCACCATCAGACCGCCCGCGCCGACGCCCTGCATGGCGCGCCAGGTGATGAGCAGTGACATGTTGGTGGCGAGGCCGCACAGGAACGAGCCGGTGATGAAGACGATCGCCGAGACCTGGAAGACCACCTTGCGGCCGAACAGGTCACCGAACTTGCCGACCAGCGCGGTCGCCACCGTCTCGGCGAGCAGGTACGACGTCACCACCCACGACATGTGCTCGGCGCCGCCGAGGTCGGAGACGATCGTCGGCAGTGCGGTGCCGACGATCGTCTGGTCGAGGGCGGCGAGCAGCATGCCGAGCATGATCGTGACGAACACGACGTTGCGCTGCCGCCGGTCCAGGACGGGCGGCGCTGCGGCGGGCGCGGGTGCGGGGCCGGTCTCACTGGTAGTCACCCTGGCATCGTCACCCGGGCGGCGGCCTGGCGCCCGCGCTGGCAGCCGCCGCGGTGAACCCGGCGGCCGGACGGCGGGTGCCGGCGCGTAGCGTGACGCCATGCAGACCGTGGAGCTGACCTGCGCGCCCGCCCTCGACACGGCGGTGCGGGAGGTCTGGGAACGGCTCTCCGAGGCGGGGGTGCCGAGCCTGGCCCGCAACACCCATCCCGGGCACCGGCCCCACCTGACGCTCGCCTCGTGCGGCACGGCCCCGCCGGACGCCCTCACCGCGATCGGCGAGCTGGTCGCGGGGGTGCTGCCGCTGCCCGTACGGCTGACCGGGCTGCTGTCGTTCTCCGCGCGCAGCCGCCGTCGGGTGCTGAGCTGGTCGGTCGTGCCGACCGTCGACCTGCTCGGCCTGCACCGGCGGGTCTGGGAGCTGCTGGACGGCGCCGACGAACCCAACCCGCTCTACCTGCCCGGCCGGTGGGCGCCGCACCTCGGCCTGACCCGCCGTCTGGAGCCCGCCGAGCTGGCCCTCGCCCACGACGTGCTCGGGCGGATGCCCGACCTCACGGGGGTGTTCGACGCGGCGCGCAGCTACGACGGCACCACCGGCGCCACGGTGCCGCTGCCGGGCTGAGCGGGGAGGATGGCCGCGAGTCGCCGCCTCGGGTCGGGAGGTCCGTCGTGCTGGAACGCGTGGCACGGGTGTCGGAGGCGGTCGCCGCCGAACCCGGCCGGACCGCGAAGATCGCCCTGCTGGCGGCCTGCCTCCGGGAGCTCGGACCGCAGGACGGACCGGCCGCGGTCGCCCTGCTGTCCGGCGAGTCGCGCCGGATGCGGATCGGCGTCGGGTACGCGGCGCTGCGCGAACCGCCCTCCCCCGCCGGGTCGGCCTCGCTCGGGGTCACCGAGACCGAGGACCTCCTCGCCGGGATCGCCGCGGTGCGCGGACGCGGCGCGCAGGCCGGGCGGCGGCACCTGCTGGACGAGTTGTTCGGCCGCGCCACCCCGGCCGAACAGCGGCTGCTGCAGGGCGTGCTGGTCGGCGAGCTCCGGCAGGGAGCGCTGGACGGCGTGATGGCGGAGGCCGTCGCGAAGGCCGCCGGGGTACCGGCCGCCGCGGTGCGGCGCGCCCTGATGTTCCGCGGGTCGGCGCGGGCGGTCGCGCAGGCCGCGCTGAGCGGCGGCGCCGCGGCCCTCGACGCCTTCGGGCTGGAGGTCGGACGGCCGGTGCGGCCCATGCTGGCGTCCTCCGCCCCCGGCGTCGCCGAGGCGCTGGCGAAGGTCTCCCCCGCGGCCCTGGAGTGGAAGCTGGACGGCATCCGGGTGCAGGTGCACCGGGACGGCGACGCGGTCGCGGTGTTCACCCGCGGCCTCGACGACATCACCGCGCGGGTACCCGAACTCGTCGAGGCCGCACGGGCGCTGCCGGTCCGCTCGGCCGTCCTGGACGGGGAGGCGATCGCCCTCGGCCCGGACGGCCGCCCCCGGCCGTTCCAGGTGACCGCCGCGCGCACCGCCTCCCGGCAGGACCCGCGGCGCCTGCGCGCCGAGGTGCCGCTGCACCCGTACTTCTTCGACCTGCTGCACCGGGACGGCACCGACCTCGTCGACGAGCCCGCCGACCGCCGCTGGGCCGCCCTCGCGGAGGTCGTCGACCCGGCGCAGCAGGTGCCGCGGATCGTGACGGCCGGGCCCTCGGAGGCCGCCGCCTTCCTCGACGACGCCCTCGCGCACGGCCACGAGGGCGTGGTCGTCAAGGACCCGGCGGCGCCGTACGCCGCGGGACGGCGCGGCGCCGGGTGGATCAAGGTGAAGCCCCACCACACGCTCGACCTCGTCGTGCTCGCCGCCGAATGGGGCAGCGGACGGCGGCGCGGCCTGCTCAGCAACCTCCACCTGGGGGCCCGCTCCGGCGGCGAGGAGGGGCTGCCCGCGTGGGTGATGCTCGGCAAGACGTTCAAGGGCCTCACCGACGAGCTGCTCGCCTGGCAGACCCGGGAGCTGCTCGCCCGCGAGACCGGGCGCGGCGCGTACGAGGTGCGGGTGCGGCCGGAGCTCGTCGTGGAGGTCGCCTTCGACGGCCTGCAGCGCAGTCCGCGCTACCCCGCCGGGCTGGCGCTGCGCTTCGCCCGGGTCGTGCGCTACCGCGAGGACAAGACCGCCGCGGAGGCGGACACCGTCGCCACGGTGCGCTCACTCGCCGCCGACGGTGTCTGAGCCCGCCCGCCAGGCGGCCTCGTCCTGCCACGCGAGCAGGGTGCGGCGGGTCTCGAAGCGCAGCGGCACACCCGTCACCGGGTCGGTGAACTCCAGCACCGAGGCGAGCAGTTGCAGCGGCCGGCGGAAGTCGTCCGGGGCCGGGTCGGGCAGCACCGCCGGATAGAGCGGGTCACCGAGGATCGGCACGCCCAGCGCCGACATGTGCAGGCGCAGCTGGTGCGTGCGGCCGGTGTGCGGGGACAGCCGGTAGCGGGCGAGACCTCCGCGGCACCCGACCGGCTCGATCCCGGTCTCGCTGTTGGGCTCCCCCGGCTCCTCGTACGCGGCGAGCTCACCGCGCACCTTGACGATCCGGCTGCGCCGGACCGCGGGCAGACCGGGAGCGTGCGCGGCGACGGCCTCGTACTCCTTGCGGACCTCGCGGCGCTCGAACAGGCTCTGGTAGGCGCCGCGCAGCTCGGGGCGGACGACGAACAGCACCACGCCCGCGGTGAGGCGGTCCAGCCGGTGCGCGGGGCCGAGCCCCGGCAGGTCCAGCTCGCGGCGGAGCCGGGCCAGGGCCGTCTCGGTGACGTGCCGCCCGCGCGGCGTCGTGGCCAGGAAGTGCGGCTTGTCGGCGACGACGATCCGCTCGTCGCGGTGGAGCACCGTGACCGGGAACGGCACCGGGGTCTCCGGCGCGAGGTCGCGGTGGAACCAGACCGACCCGCCCGGCTCGTACGGGGTCAGCGCCGTCAGGGGGCCGTCCGCGGTGACGAACACGCCCTCCCGGAGCATCGCCGTCAGCCGTTCGGCGCCGATCACCCGGCCGTACCGCTCCGCGAGGTACGCGGCGGCGGTCGGCCACCCGCCGTCCGCGGGCAGCCGCAGCCGCACCGCGTCGATACCGTCCCGCTGCGGCAGCGGACCCGCCGGACCACCTCGCCTGCGTCTCACCGGGCGAACCCTACCGGTCGCCCGTCCCGCACCCCGCTGCCCTGCGCAGCCTCCGGCCCGCATGGGAGGATGGCAGGGCGGAACGCCGATCTCTGGACGGTGCCTGGCATGGAGACCCACGAGCAGGGCACGGACCCACCGGACCGCCGGGATCCGGCTGCGGAGGGTCCCGGCGGCCACGCACCCGACGGCCTGATGAGCGTGCCGATCGCCACCGCGCTGATCTCCGACGACGGCCGGATCCTGCACTGGAGCCGCGACGCGGAGGCCCTGCTCGGCTACACCACCGAGGAGGCCGTCGGCACCTACGCCACCCACCTGCTGATCACCGACGACCAGCTCGGCGAGGTCCTCGACCTCTTCGACGCCATCCTCGGCGGCAAGGCGTGGTCCGGGGTGTTCCCCGTCAAGCACCGCGACGGCCACCACGTGAACCTCGAATTCCGCACCCACCCCGTCGTCGGCCCCGACGGCCGCCCGCTGGTACTGGCCATCGCCTCGGACGTCACCGCGCTGCGCCGCCTCCAGGCCGACCTGGCCGTGCTGGACGGCTTCTTCACGCAGTCCCCGGTCGGCATGGCCGTCTACGACACCGACCTGCGGTTCCTGCGGCTGAACGACGCCCTCGCCCGGATCAACGGCGTGCCGGCCTCCGACGCCGTCGGCCGCCGCATCACCGAGGTGCTGCCCGGCATCAACGGCCAGGAGATCGAGGCCGCCATGCGGCGCGTCCTGGAGGGCGGGCCGCCGGTGGTCGACTCCCGGTCGCACGGCCGCACCCCCGGCGACCCCACCCACGACCACGCCTGGTCCGCCTCGTACTTCCGGCTGGAGGAACCCGGCGGGGACGTGCTCGGCGTCAGCTCGACCATCGTCGACGTCACCGAACGCCACCGGGCGGAACGGGCGGCGGCCGTCGCCCGGGAACGCCTGACCGCCCTCGCCGACGCCACCGCCTCCATCGGCACCACCCTCGACCTGCGCCGCACCGCCCGGGAGCTCGCCGAGGCCATCGTGCCGCGGCTGGCCGACACCGCCGGCGTCTTCGCGCTGGAGCACCTCGTCTCCGACACCGACCCGCCCGCCGGGGACGCCGACCTGCGCGTCCGCAGGCTCGCCGTCGCCACGGCCGACCCCGGACACCCGTTCGGCAGCCTGCCCACCGACGAGGTGTACACGGTGCCGCCCGGCTCCGCCTACGCCGAGGCCCTCACCGGCGGCCGCAGCGTGGTCACCACCACCGGCGGACTGCCACTGCTGGCCGACGAGGCCACCGTCGACCGGGTGCGGGACTACCTGGACGGCCGGGCCCGGACGGTACGGGTCACCCCGCTCGTCGCCCGCGGCAGCGTGCTCGGCATGGTCGTGTACGCGCGCAGCCCCGACCGCGCCGCGATCGGCCCCGAGGACGGCACCCTCGGCGACGAACTCGCCTCCCGCGCCGCCGTCGCCATCGACAACGCCCGCCTCTACCTGCACCAGGAGCAGACCGCGCAGGCCCGGGAACAGGCCCTGACCGAGGCGCGCGCCGCGCAGGAGCGCCTCGCCGTCGTCAACGCCGCCTCCGCCCGCATCGGCACCACCCTCGACCTCGCCCAGACCGCCCGCGAACTCGCCGAGACCGCCAGCCCCCGGCTGGCCGACACCGTCGTCGTGGAGGTGCTCGACGCGCTCGTGCGGGGCGCGGAGACCAGCACCGACCGGGCCGACCGGTCCGCCGTCCTGCGCCGGATGGCGTTCCACACCGTGCCCGGCAGCGGCATGTCCCCGGTCTCCCCGCCCGGCAGCGTGCACCGCTTCCACCCGTCGACGCCGTACGCCTGGGTGCTGGCGCACCGGCGGCCCGTCCTGCTGCCGCACCTGGACGAACAGGCGCTCGGCTGGTTCAACGACGACCCGGAGCGGGCCACCGCCGTCCGCGCCCAGCACGTGCGCTCGGTCATGGTCGTCCCGCTGATCGCCCGCGGCGCGGCCGTCGGCATCGCCGCCTTCTACCGCAACGTCACCGACCGTCCCTTCGACCAGGACGACCTGCGCCTCGCCCGCGAACTCGCCTCCCGCGCGGCCGTCGCCATCGACAACGCCCTGCTCTTCACCCGCGAACGCGACGCCTCCGAGCAGCGGCAGCGCGCACTGGAGGCCGCCGGCGCCGCCCAGGCCCGCCTCGCCCTGCTCAACGAGGCGTCCAGCCGCATCGGCACCACCCTCGACCTGCAGCGCACCGCGCAGGAGCTCATCGACGTGGTCATCCCGCGCTTCGCCGACTTCGTCACCGTCGACCTGCTGGAGTCGCTGCTGCAGGGCGACGAACCGGAACCGGTGCCACGGGACGGCTCCGTCCTGCTGCGCGCCGTCGCCGTCGGCGAACTCGACGAGCACGGCGGCATGGTCAGCGCGGCCGACCCGGTCGGCGGCACCTCGCGGTCCGCCCAGCTGTACGCGCAGAGCCTGCGCACCGGCCGGTCCGTCCTCGTGCCGCACGTCGACGAGCAGGCCCTGCGCCGGATCGTCGCCCACCCCGGCCGCATCGGGCCCAGTCTGGAAGCAGGAGTGCACTCCTACCTGATGGTGCCGCTGCTGGCCCGCGGCACCGTGCTCGGCGGGGTGGAGTTCGTCCGCACCCGCACCCCGGACTCCTTCACGCACGCCGACGTGGCGCTCGCCGAGGAGCTCGCCGCCCGCGCCGCCGTCTGCATCGACAACGCCCGCATCTACCGGCGCGAACGCGACACCGCCCTGACCCTGCAGCGCAGCCTCCTGCCGCAGGACGTGCACCGCACCCCCGGCCTGGAGATCGCCCACCGCTACCTGCCCAGCAGCGTGATCAGCGAGGTCGGCGGCGACTGGTTCGACGTCATCCCGCTCAGCGGCGGCCGGGTCGCGCTGATCGTCGGCGACGTCATGGGCCACGGCATCCGGGCGGCCGCCACCATGGGCCAGCTGCGCACCGTCGCCCGGACCCTCATCACCCTGGAGATGGACCCGGCCCGGGTGCTGCGCCGCCTGGACGACGCGGCCGCGGCGATCGGCGAGAGCCAGTTCGCGACCTGCGTGTGCGTGCTCTTCGACCCCGTGGACCGCAGCTGCATCGCCGCCACCGCCGGACACCTGCCCCCGGTCATCGCCCGCGCGGACGGCTCCACCGAACTGCTGGTGCTGCCGCCCGGCGCCCCGCTCGGCGTCGGCGGCGTGCCGTTCGACTCGGTGCGCGCCACCCTCGACGAGGACGCCATCCTGGTGCTCTACACCGACGGCCTGGTGGAGCGCCGCGACCGCGACATCGACGACGGCATCGACCTGCTGCGCCGCACCGTCGCCGAGCGCCGCGGCTCGCTGGAGCAGACCTGCGACGCCGTGCTCGCCGCGCTCGGAGCCTCCGCCGGGCAGGACGACATCGCGGTGATCATGGCGCACTCCCGGCCGATCGGCACCGACCAGCTGGCCCTGCTGCAGCTCGCCGGGGACCGGGCCATGGTGCGGCACGCCCGCCGGTTCGCCCGGGAGACACTGACCGGCTGGGGGCTCGCCGGGCTCACCGACATGGTCGAGCTGCTCACCAGCGAACTCATCACCAACGCCCTGGTCCACGCGGGCGCGCCCGTGCAGCTGCGGCTGTTCCGCAACCAGCTGCTGACCGTGGAGGTCGCCGACCGGGACCGGCACGAACCGCGGCTGCGCCGTGCACGCGCCGAGGACGAGGGCGGCCGCGGGATGCACCTGGTCAACGAGCTGGCCCACCGCTGGGGCGTGCGCGGCAGCCAGGACGGCAAGGTCGTCTGGTTCGAGCTGGAGCTGCCGCCGGGCGCCCGGTTCTGACGCCCTGCCGGCGGTCGCGCCGGGCGTCCTGCCGGGCGTCCTGGCGGGGCGGGTGCGCCTCACCCGACCGGAGCAGCGGCGTCCCCCGTCGGGGTGGGGCCCGCGGCCGGGCGGCCGTGTCGGTTCGTGTGCGGGCCACCGCGGACCGGAGGATCGGTGGCGTCCGGCATTCCGACCAGGAGGACCTCATGCGTTCCAGCCTTGCCAGGATCACCACCGCCGCCCTCGTCTCCGGCCTCGCGCTGTTCGGCGCCGCGGGCACCGCGTCCGCGCACATGGACCACCCGCACGGCGCGTTCGCCGTCGGCGGCGACGCGTACGCCACGGAGGGCGGTGCGCTCGCGGTGGGCGGCGACGCCGAGGCGATCGTCGAGCACGCCCTCGCGGTCGGCGGCGACGCCTTCTCCGAGGAGGGCCCGGCCCTCGCCGTCGGCGGCGACGCGGACGGTGCCGGCCTCGGCCTCGCGGTCGGCGGGGACTCCTCCTCCTGACCTCCCGGCAGCGCGACGGCCGGGCCGCCCGAGAGGGGCGGCCCGGCCGTCGCGCCGTCCGGCCCCCGCTACTGGGGGGTGACGTACGCGCCGGAGATGCCGCCGTCCACCAGGAAGGTGCCGGCGGTCATGAACGAGGAGTCGTCGCTGGCCAGGAAGGCCACCGCGGCGGCGATCTCCTGCGGCTCGGCGAACCGGCCGAGCGGGATGTGCACCAGCCGGCGGGCCGCCCGCTCCGGGTCCTTCGCGAACAGCTCCTGCAGCAGCGGGGTGTTGACCGGGCCGGGGCAGAGCGCGTTGATCCGGATGCCCTCCCGGGCGAACTGCACGCCCAGCTCGCGCGACATCGCCAGCACGCCGCCCTTGGACGCCGAGTAGGAGATCTGCGAGGTCGCCGCGCCCATCACCGCGACGAACGACGCCGTGTTGATGATCGATCCCCTGCCCTGCCGCTGCATGTGCGGGATCGCGTACTTGCAGCAGAGGTACACGCTGGTGAGGTTGACGTCCTGCACCCGCTTCCAGGCGTCGAGGCCGGTGGTGAGGATCGAGTCGTCGTCCGGCGGGGAGATGCCCGCGTTGTTGAAGGCGATGTCGAGGCTGCCGTACTCCGCGACGGCACGCTCGTACATGCCGCGCACGGCCGCCTCGTCGGTCACGTCGACCCGCAGGAACAGGCCGTCGACCTCGTTGGCGGCCTTCGCGCCGGACTCCTCGTCGATGTCCGCGCAGACGACCTTGGCCCCTTCGGCGGCGAACCGCCGCGCGGTGGCCAGGCCGATCCCGCTGCCGGCGCCGGTGATGACCGCCACCCGGCCGTCCAGTCGCTTGGTCATGCTGGTCACTCCTCCGTGGAGATGAAGACGTTCTTGGTTTCGGTGAAGGCGTCGAGGGCGTCCGGGCCCAGCTCGCGGCCCAGCCCGGACTGCTTGAACCCGCCGAACGGCGTCGTGTGGCGCACCGAGGAGTGCGAGTTGACGGACAGGTTGCCCGCCTCCACGCCGCGCGCCACCCGCAGGGCGCGGCCGACGTCGCGGGTCCAGATCGAGCCGGAGAGGCCGTAGTCGGAGGCGTTGGCGATCCGCAGCGCGTCCTCCTCGCCGCGGAACGGCACGACGGCGACGACCGGGCCGAAGATCTCCTCGGTGAACGCCCGGTCGTCGTGCCGCACCGGCGCCAGCACGGTCGGCGGGTACCAGAAGCCGGGCCCCTCGGGCGCGCTGCCGCGGAACGCCGCCTCCGTCACGTACGAGGCGACCCGCTGCCGGTGCGCGGCCGAGATCAGCGGCCCCATCTCGGTCTTCTCGTCGGCCGGGTCGCCGACCCGCACGCCGCGGACGGCCGGTTCGAGCAGCGCCATGAAGTCGTCGAAGACCGACTCCTCGACGAGGATCCGCGAACGGGCGCAGCAGTCCTGCCCGGCGTTGTCGAAGACCGCGTACGGCGCGGTGGCGGCGGCCTTCGCGAGGTCGGCGTCGGCGAACACGATGTTGGCGCTCTTGCCGCCGAGTTCGAGGGTGACGGGCTTCACCTGGGCCGCGCAGCCCGCCATGATCTCCCGGCCGACCCGGGTCGAGCCGGTGAACACGACCTTGCGGACGTCCGGGTGGGTGACGAAGCGCTGCCCGACGACCGGGCCGCGGCCGGGCAGGATCTCCAGCACACCCGCGGGCAGGCCCGCCTGCAGGGCGAGTTCGCCCAGGCGCAGGGCGGTGAGCGGGGTCAGCTCGGCCGGCTTGAGGACGACGGTGTTGCCCGCGGCGAGGGCGGGGGCGAACCCCCACGCGGCGATCGGCATCGGGAAGTTCCACGGCACGATGACGCCGACGACGCCGAGCGGTTCCTTGAAGGTGAGGTCGATGCCGCCGGCCACCGGGATCTGCCGGCCGAACAGCCGCTCGGGGGCCGCCGCGTAGTACTCGACGACGTCGCGGACGTTGCCGGCCTCCCAGCGGGCGTTGCCGACGGTGTGGCCCGCGTTGGCGACCTCCAAGGCGGCCAGGTGCTCGCGGTCGGCGTCGACCGCGGCGGCGAACGCCCGCAGCAGCCGCGCCCGGTCGGCGGGGGCGATCCGCCGCCACGGGCCGAAGGCGGCCCGGGCGCGGGCGATCGCGGCGTCGGTCTCGGCGAGGCCGGCCATGGCCACGGTGGCGATCACCTCCTCGGTGGCCGGGTTGAGCACCTCGAAGAGGTCGGGCTGGGTCATCGGGCTGCCTCCTTGCAGCTGGCGGTGACGAACGCCGCGAAGAGGCGGAGGTCGTCCGGGTCGGTCTCGGGATGCCACTGCACGCCCACCGTGAAGCGCCGGCCGGGCAGTTCGAGCGCCTCCACGGTGCCGTCGGTGCTCCAGGCCGTGGCCCGCAGGCCGGCGCCGAGGCGGTCGGCGGCCTGGTGGTGGTAGCAGGCGACGTCCGCGGCGGTGCCGAGCACGGCCCCGAGCCGGCTGTCCGGGGCGATCCGGACCGGGCGGCGGACGAACACCGCGGGCACCTGCTGGTGGCTGCCGTCCGGCAGGTGCTGGACGAGCGTGCCGCCGAGCGCCACGTTGAGCACCTGGAGCCCGCGGCAGACGCCGAGCAGCGGGAGGTCGCGGGCCAGGGCGTCCCGCAGCAGGTCGAACTCCCAGGTGTCGCGAGCCCGGTGGGGATCGCCGGTGTGCGGTCCGGCGGCGGCGCCGTACCGTGCCGGGTCGACGTCGGAGCCTCCGGCGAGGACCAGCCCGTCGAGGGCGTCGAGCAGGTGGGCGGTGCCGCCGGGCTGCGGCGGCAGCAGCACGGGTGTGCCGCCCGCACGGGACACCGCGTCGACGTAGGTCTGCGGGACGAGGGAGGCGCGCTGGCGCCACACCGACCAGGCGGCGTCGTCCTGGTAGCTGGTGATGCCGATCAGGGGTCTGCGACGGCGGTCGGTGTTCACAGGCGCTCGAAGCCGCGGCGCCGCTCCCAGTCGGTCACCGCCCGGTCGTACGCGGCGACCTCCACCCGCCCGGCGTGCGCGTAGTGACGCACGACGTCCTTGCCGAAGGCCACGGTGGCGGCCTCGCTGCGTTCGAAGGCGTCGACCGCGTCGCGCAGCGTGGCGGGCACCCGGGGTGCGTCGGAGGCGTACGCGTTGCCGGTGAACTCCGGCTCCAGCGGCAACTGGTGCTCGACCCCGTGCAGCCCGGCGGCGATCAGGGCGGCGACCGCGAGGTAGGGGTTGACGTCGCCGCCGGGCACCCGGTTCTCGAAGCGCAGGGAGGAGCCGTGGCCGACGACGCGCAGCGCGCAGGTGCGGTTGTCGCGGCCCCAGGCGACGGCGGTGGGCGCGAAACTGCCCGGCACGTACCGCTTGTAGGAGTTGACGGTCGGCGCCAGCAGCAGGGAGAACTCGGCGAGGCAGGCGAGCTGCCCGGCGAGGAAGTGCTCCATCGTGCGGGAGAAGCCGTACGGGCCGTCCCCGGCCATGACGGGTGCGCCGGCGGCGTCCCGCAGGCTGAGGTGGATGTGACAGGAGTTGCCCTCGCGCTCGTCGTACTTCGCCATGAACGTGAGGCTGCAGCCCTCCTGCGCGGCGATCTCCTTGGCGCCGGTCTTGTAGACGGCGTGGTTGTCGCAGGTGGCGAGGGCCTCCGCGTACTTGAACGCGATCTCGTGCTGGCCGAGGTTGCACTCGCCCTTGGCGGACTCGACGGTGAGCCCGGCGCCCGCCATGCCGCTGCGCAGCCGGTGCAGCAGCGGTTCGACGCGGGAGGTGCCGAGGATGGAGTAGTCGCCGTTGTACTGGTTGGCCGGGGTGAGGCCGTGGTAGGCGCGGTCCCAGGCCTGCTCGTAGCTGTCGCGGAAGACGATGAACTCCAGCTCGGTGCCCGCGTACGCCTGCCAGCCGTAGCCGGCCAGGCGTTCCAGCTGGCGGCGCAGGACCTGCCGGGGGGAGACGGTGACCGGGCGGCCGTCGTGGTGGTGGACGTCGCACTGGACCATCGCGGTGGCCGGGTGCCAGGGCACCATGCGCAGCGTCGCGAGGTCGGGGGTGAGGACGAGGTCGCCGTAGCCGCTCTCCCAGGAGGAGAGGGCGTAGCCGTCCACGGTGTTCATGTCGGTGTCAACGGTCAGCAGGTAGCCGCAGCCCTCGGCGGCGCCGGGCACGACGTCGGAGAGGAAGAAGTCGGCGGCGAGCCGCTTGCCCTGGAGGCGGCCCTGCATGTCGGTCATGGCGAGCACGACGGTGTCGACGGCGCCGTCGGCGATCAGGGTGCGCAGCCGGTCGAGGGTGAGCCGGGGGCTGCTCATCGGTCCTCCAGGTGGGCTTCGAGGGCGGCGAGTTGCTCCGGCGTGCCCTGGATGCGGGGGCCGGTGAACCAGTGGCGGGCGGAGGCCAGCCACCAGATGCCGGCGAAGCCGAGGACGACGCCGACCGCGACGGGCGTGTAGTTGAAGCTGGCGGCGGTGACGGGGCTGGCGGTGGGCAGCATGAACAGCACGGTGATCACGGCCGTCCAGCAGACCGCGACGGTCCCGATGATCCTGCTCCAGCGGCCCAGATGCCAGGGGCCGCGCGGGAAGGCGTCACCCTGGCGGATGCGCAGGTACACCGGGATGACGTACGAGAGGTACAGCCCGATGACGGAGATCGAGGTGACCGCGGTGTAGGCGGTGGAGTTCCACAGGGCGGGCAGGCCGAGCAGGAGGGCGCCGCCGGTGGCGAGCCACACGGCGTTCGCCGGGGTGTGCGTGCGCGGGGAGATCCGGTGCCAGAGCGCCGAGCCCGGCAGTGCGCCGTCCCGGGAGAAGGCGTAGATCATGCGGGAGTTGGCGGTGACCGAGGCCATGCCGCAGAAGAACTGGGCGCCGATGACGATGAGCAGGAGGAGTTCGGCGCCGGTGGTGCCGAGGGCGTCGATGAAGATCTGCGCGGGCGGCACGCCGGTGGGGCCGTCGAGGGCCCCGGCGTAGTCCTGCACGGCGAAGGTGATGCCGAGCAGCAGGACCCAGCCGGCGACGAGGGAGACGGTGATCGCGTTGACGATGCCGCGCGGACCGGAGCGGGCCGCGTCGCGGGTCTCCTCGGTCATGTGTGCGGAGGCGTCGTAGCCGGTGAGGGTGTACTGCGCGAGCAGCAGGCCGAGCATGGCGACGTAGAACTGGTTGTGGAAGCCGGTGTTGTTGACGAACTCGGTGAACACGAAGGACGCGGAGGCGTGCTTCGCCGGGACGAGCGCGAGGACGCCCACGATGACGGTCACGCCGATCAGGTGCCACCAGACGGAGACGTCGTTGAGCCGCGCCACCAGCTTCACGCCCAGCGTGTTGAGCAGCCCGTGGAGCAGCAGGATGACGGCGAAGATCGCGACGGTGTGGCCGGGGGTCGCGGAGAGGCCGAACTGGAGCGAGAGGAAGGCGTTGGTGAAGAACGCCGCGCCGTAGTCGACGCTCGCGGTCACCGCGACCTGTCCGAGGAAGTTGAACCAGCCGGTGAACCAGCTCCACGCGGCGACCCGGCTGCGGGCGAGCTTCGCCGACCAGTAGTAGAGGCCGCCCGCGGTGGGGTAGCTGGAGCAGATCTCGGCCATGGCCAGACCCACGCAGAGGGTGAGCAGGCCGACCAGCGGCCACCCCCAGACGATCATCGCGGGGCCGCCGGTGTTCATGCCCATCCCGTACAGCGTCAGGCAGCCGGAGAGGATCGAGACGATGGAGAACGAGACGGCGAAGTTGGAGAAGCCCGACATGGAGCGGGCGAGCTCCTGGGTGTAGCCGAGCTCGTGGAGGCGCTGTTCGTCGGCGGAAACCGGCGCGGCGGCGGGCGGAAACACGGCGCTGGGAGCGTGGCGGGCGGCGGCAGCCGGGTCGGTCGGTGTGCTGCCGGCGTCGGGGTCGGCGGACATGGGCACCCCTGGGGAGTGAGGCGGGCCGGGACACGCGCACACGCGGCGGTGCGGTGCGCCTCCGAGCACCCAATGGCCCGGAAACAGACCATTGGGCCGGTCAGCATCGTTCACCCTCCGTCGCGGGCCGTCAAGAGCGCCGGCCCCCGGCGGGTCGCCGGACCGTCACCGGGACACCGCCGGACCGTCGCCCGGGCATCGCCGGGGGCATCGCCCGGGGCGGACCGGCCTCCCGCGGCCGCGGGCCCCGGCCGGCCCGTCGGTACGATGCCCGCGTGGACGAGGCACCGATGAACCTGCAGGCCGAGGCGATCTTCCGGCCGGTACGGACCGGGAACGCCTTCGAGGAGACGGTCGAGCGGCTGCTGCAGGCGATCAAGCTCGGCGTCCTCGGCCACGGCGACCGGCTCCCCGCCGAGCGCGACCTCGCCGTGCGGCTCGGCGTGAGCCGCGAGACGCTGCGCGAGGCGATCCGCTCGCTCCAGCAGGCGGGCTGCGTCGAATCCCGCCGCGGCCGGTACGGCGGCACGTTCGTCACCTACCGGATGCCGCCGCCCGACGTCGGCGAGCTGCGCCGGGCCGCCCGCGACCTCGGCGGCGAACTCGAGGACGCCCTCACCTACCGGCTGGTCCTGGAGGCGGGCGCGGCCGAGACCGCGGCCCGCCGCGCCCTCACCGGCGAGCAGCGGGCCTACCTGCAGCGGAGGCTCGCCGACCTGGAGGCCGCACCTCCGGAGGAGTACCGCGCGCTGGACTCGCGGTTCCACCTGGCGATCGCCGAGCTGACCGGCTCGCCCTCGCTCGCGGCGAGCATCGCGCAGGCCCGGATGCGTCTCAACGACCTGCTCAACGCCATCCCGATGCTGGAGCGCAACATCGACCACGCGGCGCACCAGCACCGGGCGATGGCCGGCGCGATCCTGGCGGGTGACGGCGACGCCGCCCGGCGGGCGACGGAGGAGCACCTGGCGGCGACGGCGGCACTGCTGCGCGGGTTCCTCGGCTGAACGCGGTGCGGGCCCGCACCCCCGGTCCGGGGATGCGGGCCCACGGGCACGCGGTACAGCCGTCAGCCGTGCGCCGGGTCAGGGCTCAGCGGGTCAGGGCTCAGCGGGTGAGGGCTCAGCGGGTGAGGCCGGCCTTGACGGAGCAGACCGGCCAGGCACCGGGGCCCTGCGCGGCCAGGACCTTCTCGGCGACGGCGATCTGCTGGGCCTTGCTGGCCTGGTGCGCGTTCGCGGCGTACGCGTGGCCGCCGAAGGCGCCCCAGGTCTGCGAGGTGAACTGCAGACCGCCGTAGAAGCCGTTGCCCGAGTTGACCGCCCAGTTGCCGGTCGCCTCGCACTGCGCGACCTTGTCCCAGGTGGAGACCGGCGCGGCGGAGGCCGTGTTCGCCGTGACGAGGCCGGCCACCGGCAGGACGGCCAGCGCGCCGCCCATGACCGCCATCCGCACCCGGCGCTTGCCCGGAGTGGCGGTGGTGGTGCCGGCGGTGGCGGTCTCGCGACGGAAGATCATACGGTTCCTCTCGGTGTCCCGGGCGGTTCCGGGCGGGCCACGACCGTACGGCCGGACCCTGCGTCGACGGGCTCTGCGACAGGCCCAGCGATGGGCCTTGCGTTCCTCGGTGCTGCGGAACCCGCTCCTTCGGCCCGGGGGCCGCGGTGGCTCGCTGCACTGGTTTCGAAGCTACGAGGCCGAACCGGACAAATCCAGCATTTCGGTTTCACCGCAGGCCAGAGCACCGTTACCACCGGTACGACACCCCACCCGCCCCCACCGTTGAGCCACCCACCACCCACCACCACCCCCCGATGTGGCCCCCGTCACCGAAAAACCCCCGTGACCCCGCCCACACCATCGACAGAACGTCACCACCACCCCACCCCCCGCCCACCACCCACCACCACACCACCACCCCCGACATGGCCCCCGTCACACGGAGCCGGTGGCGACGGGCGGGCCGGAGCAGGGACCGCACGGGTGCGGCAGGGCTCAGGCGACCGCCTCCGCGGACTCCGCCGACGCCTGCCCGGCGGGCATCGCGGCCGGCGGCAGCAGGACGAGCGCGGTGCCCGCCGCGAAGGCGAGCCCGGGCAGCACCCCGCCGTGCGCGAAGCCGTGCCCGGCCCAGTAGGCGAGCGCGGGGACGACCGCCGCGTACCCGAGGACCAGCGGCAGCGGGCTGCGCGGCTCCGCCTCGGTGCGGGCCACGGCGTGCAGGCGGCGGAGCACCCGGTCGAGCGGGCGCAGGGCGCGCAGCACGGCGACCAGGACGGCGGCCAGGGCCGCGATCCACACCGCCCGCAGCGCCCAGAACCCGCCGGACCCGACGGCCGGCTCCGGCGCGAGGCCGGGCAGGTAGAGGGCGGCCGCGAGGACCAGGACGGGCACCATGTGCCACAGGTACAGCGCCATGCTCGCCGCGGCCGTCGCCCGGGCGGCCCGGCGTGCGCGGGCCGGTCGCAGGGCGCGTCCGGCGGCGGGCGCGAGGAGCAGGCACACCGCGCACTGCGCGACGGCCCACGCGAGCATGGCCGCCGACGGCGGATCGGTGTTGCTCACCTCCTCCCCGGTGACCAGGATCAGGCTCACCGGGTACGGCCCGTACGCGACGAGCAGCGCGAAGGCCGCCGCGCCGCCTGCCGCGAGCGCCGCGAGGACGGTGCGGCGCACGAGCAGGCCGTCCCGCCAGCAGAGGCCGAGCTGGTAGGCCACCGCCCAGACCAGCAGGTGGTCGAGGTCGCGCAGCGGGGTCGGGCCGACGGCCGCCGCCGCGGCCGCCAGGACGGCCGGCACGGCCGCACCCCACCGCCGGTGGGCGGCGGCCAGCAGCGGGGTGAGGGCGGTGATCAGCAGGTAGACGGGCAGGAACCAGAACTGCATGGCGAGCGCCCAGCCGACCATGCCGAGCAGCCCGGGGTCGGCGCCCGCGGTCCGCGCGAGGGCGAGGCCGGCGAGCGCGAGCGCCGCGTACGCGGCGGTGGGCAGCAGCAGGCGGACGGCGCGCTGCCGCACCCAGCGGGCCGCGGTGCCGCCCGCCGCGCGGTGCCGGTCCCACGAGCCGGCGGCGGCGTACCCGCCGGCGAGGAAGAAGACCGGCATGATCTGGAAGAGCAGCGTGAGCCACCGGGTCCACGGCAGCGTGGCGAGGAGTTCGGGGGCGACGAGCGCGCCGTCGCGGTGGGCGAGCACCGTGATCAGCCAGTGGCCGGAGACGACCAGGCAGATGGCGAGGGCGCGCAGCAGGTCGACGTACCGGTCGCGTCCGCTGCTCACGGTGCGTCAGTCTGCGGGCGGGCAAGGCGCTTCGTCGGCATGACGGCCACTATGGCCGGTGCCGGGAGGGCCGGTCCAGGCCCGGGAGGTTGCGGTTCGGTCGCGTGCGGAGCAGCACGGCCCGCGGGCCTGGACGGCGGGACGGACGGTCAGGACGGCGGGGCGCTCGCCCCGCCCGGGGACCCGCCGGCCGGGCTGTTCGGCGCGGGTGCCGACGAGTCGCTCGACCCGCTCTCCGGCGCGCCCCCGGAGGAGGGGGCCGACGACGGCGGTGACGCGGGCTCGGACGGTCCCGAGGACGGGCCGGACGACGGGTGCCCGGAGGACGGCCCGCCCGAGGACGGCTCGCCGGACGACGGTTCACCGGAGGTCGCGCCCGGCGACGACGGCTCACCCGACGACGGCGCGGCCGACGGCGAGGTGGACGGCACCGCCGTGTTGTCGCCGCTCGCGGCACCGCCGGTGGGCCGGGCGAACATGCCGCCGTTGCCGACGTCGACCAGCACCACGGTCGGCACCGGGCTCGGCGCGGGCGACACCACGACGACGTCCGTGCCGTCGAAGCCCGGCCACGCCGTCCCGGAGTACGTGGCCGGCCCCTGCGGGTCGACCGGCGGGAGCAGCGGGTTGCCGCAGGCGCAGCGGACCCGCGGCACGCCGTGGCCGTCGATCAGCACGGCGGTGCCGGCCTGCAGCACCGCCTGGTACGGGGTGGCCTTGCCGTCCGCGAAGCCGTGGTTGGTGACGCGGGTGTCGACGCGCAGCAGGACGGGGGTGAGGCCGTTGAGGTAGCCGTCGACGGAGTCCGTCGGGATGCCCTCGACCCCGGCCCAGGCGCCGGCCTTCTCCGGGTTCTCCTTGAGGTAGCCGCTGAGTTTGGGCACGTCGCAGCTGGCGGTGTTGAGCGTGCCGCCGTACAGCCCGGCGTCGCCGCCGCCGCGGGTGCCGCCGGTCGAGGAGGCGGTGGCCCCGGCCGCGGTCGGGGTCGCGGTCTGCTGGGCGACGGAGCCGGTGAACGGGTCCTTGCCCTCGGCGGCGACCGGCTGCAGGGCGACCCGCTGGGCGGCCTGCGCGCTGCCTCCCCCGCCCGCGGTGAGCAGGACGCCCGCCGCGATGCCGCCGGCCGCGACGACGGCGACCGCCGCCAGTGTCCGGGGCCTGCGGTACCAGGCCGGGCGCCGGTGCGCCCCGCCGCCCGCACCGGCAGCAGCCCCGCCGCCGGCGCCGGCGCCGCCACCCGCACCGCCACCCTCACCGCCGCCCGCACCACCGGTGACGACGGTGCGCGGACCGGAGGGCGGCCCGGACGAACCGCCGGGGCCACCGGGTGCGGCGGGGCCGCCGGGGCCACCGGGTGCGGCGGGGCCGCCCGGGTGCGCGCCGGGGCCCGAGGTCGGCCCGGAGGGCGGGCCTGCCGGCGCTGCGCCGGAGGTGGTTCCCGGGTGCGAGTCGGACGGCGGCGGGCCCTGCGAGGACGGGCCGGAGAGCGGTCCGGACGGCGGGCCGGCGGGCTCCTCCGGCTCCGGACCGGACGGCCGGTCGGCTGACGGCGGTTGCGGGCTCACGGGTGATCCTCCCGTCCTCGGCATCCCCGCCCCATTCTCCGCGCGCCCGCCGCCACCCGCGCGACCAGTCGCCGATCCCCGGCCGCACGACCAGTCGCCGATCCCCGGCCGCTGACGGAGTCTGGGAGGAGATCCGCAGGGGGCGCGACCCGGCAGGAGATCGGTGTGGGAACCACTGGCGGGCCCGGGGCCCGGACGACCGGCCCCGGCGGCGGCGAGCTGCGCCGCTGGGGCGAGGCGCTGACGGCCGTCGCGGCCGCTCTGGCGGCGATGCTCGTGACGGCCGTCCTCGGCCTGCTGTTCGCCGGGGCGAACGACCTGCCGTCCGGCGGCTTCGGCCCGGTGGTCGCCGCGACCGTGCTGATGGCGTTCGGCGCGCCCGCCCGGATCGAGGGCGGCGCCGCCTTCGTGGCGGGCGCCCAGGGCGGCATCACCGCGCTGCCGCTGACCGTCGGCGTGGTCGGCGCCCTCCTCCTCGGCTGGCTGTTCCTGCGGCCGATGCGGCTGCACGCGACCGTCGGCGGCCGGGAGCTCGCCGCCCGGGCGGCCCGGGTCGCCGCGCTGTGGGCGGTGGTACTGCTCCTGCTCTCGTGGGCTGCCCGGCACAGCTTCACCGTCGTGACCGGGGAACCGATCGTCGACGAGCTGGGCGGGCTGCTCGGCGCCTCCCCCACGGTCGGGTTCGCGGTGGACGCGGGCCCGGCGGTCGGGTACGGCCTGCTCTGGCTGGCCGTGGTGCTGGCGCTGGCGCTCGCCGTGTCCCGGCGCACCCCGCTGCCGCTGCCGCTGCTGCGCTTCCACACGGCGGTGCGCCCGGCCGCGCACGCCACGCTGACGCTGCTGCTGGTCTACGCGGGCCTGGCGGTGCCGGCCGGTCTGGTGGAGGCCGCGGTCGGCGGCCACGCCCGGCAGTCCCTCGCCGTGATCTTCCTGGGCCTGCCGAACCTCGCCTGGCTGGCACTCGGCATCGGCATGGGCGGGTCCTGGCACGGGCACGTCGGGGGCAGCCTGGGCCTGCCGATGCCGAAGCCGCTGGCCGACGTGCTCCGCGAGGACCGCGACGTGCGGCTCGACATCGGCACCCTCACCGCCCAGGACACCCGGGCCTGGCTGCTCGTCGCCCTGGCCGTGGTGGCCCTGCTGGTCACCGGGGTCGGCATGGCGATGCACGCGCCGCCCGAGGTGAGGCCGCTGCGGCACGCGCTGCACCTGGCGGCGGCGCTGGCGGTGGCGATGCTGCTGGTCGGCCTGCTGACCCGGATCACCGCCGCGTACGGGCTGACGCTGCTCGGCTTCGGCGGCAGCGGGTCGGCGGTGCTGAGGCCGGACCTGGTGACCCTGGTGCCGGCCGGGGCGCTGTGGGGGGCGGTGGCCGGGCTGCTCGGCGGCCTGACGGCCGCCCGGGTGCGGCGCGCCCACCCCCGTCCCGACCACCAGCGTCCCGAGCAGGACGGGGAGGGGCGTCAGGAGGCGTCGTAGACCGGCAGCGCCCAGGACGGCGGGCCGGGCAGGGCCGCGGGCCGCCGGGGGTGCGAGGCCGCCGGGGGCGGGGAGGGTTCCGGGACGTGCGGGGCACCGGTCAGCCGGGCCTCAGGGGGCAGCTGGGCCTCGGGCGGGGCCGGGGCGCCGGGGAGCTGCTGGACGTCGGGCAGCGCGCCGTCGGGGACGAGCGGCACGAGCTCGGTCGGTGTCGGCACCGGGATCGCCGCGACGTGCTCGGCCCCGTGCAGCGCCCCGACGAACGCCAGGCAGCTGTCGTAGCGTCCGTCCGGGGTCTTGGCGAGCGCCCGGACCAGCACCGCGTCGAGGGCGTCGGGCAGCTGGGGGCGGCTGGAGCCGATCAGCGGCGGCGGGTCGTTGAGGTGGGCCCAGAGCTGGGCGAGGTCGTCGTCGCGCCGGTAGGGCGGCTCGCCGGAGAGCATCTCGTAGACCACGCAGGCGAGGCTGTAGACGTCGCAGCGGCCGTCGACGGGCTTGCCGTTGATCTGCTCGGGCGCGACGTAGTCGAGGGTGCCGACGAACTGGCCGACCGTCGTCAGGCCGGAGAGCGAGAGCGACTTCTTGGTCAGGCCGAAGTCCGTGAGGTAGACGTGCTCGGGGTGGTCGGCGTCGGTGCCCTCGGCGACCAGGATGTTGCCGGGCTTCACGTCGCGGTGGACGAGCTCGTGGGCGTGCGCCGCGTCCAGCGCGGACGCCACCTGCGTGGTGATCCGCACGGTCTGGCGCAGCGAGAGCGGGCCCTCGCGGTCGAGCAGCGCCCGCAGGTCGCGGCCGCGGACGTACCGCATCGCGATGTAGAGGAGGCCGTCGGCCTCGCCCGCCTCGTAGACGGGCACGATGTGCGGGTGGTCGATGGCCGCGGCGATCTTCGACTCGCGGGCGAAGCGCTCGCGGAAGACGTCGTTGCGGGCGAGGTCGGGGGCGAGCAGCTTGACGGCGACGGTGCGGCCGAGCCGGAGGTCCTCCGCGCGGTAGACGACGGCCATGCCGCCGCGGCCGATCAGCTGCTCCAGGCGGTAGCCGGCGAGCTCCCGCCCGGTCAGGTCGGCCGGCGCCGCGGTGGTCATCCGCCCTCACCCCGGGTGCCCGCGCCGGAGGCGGCGGCGCCGGGCGGCTCGACGGTGGCGTACGTCTGGAGGCCGGTGCCGTCGCTGTAGTACCAGCGGCCCTTGTCGAGGTCGAGCAGCCAGGCGGAGGGGCCGTCGAGCACGGCGCCGAGCCGCAGGTTGCGGGTGCGGTCGCGGAAGGTCTCCAGGTCGATCAGGCCGTCGGCGTACTCGCCGACCAGGCGGCGGTAGGAGGCGAGGGCCTGTTCGAGGGCGGCGAGCAGGGGGCGCGGGTCGTCGGCGCCGCCGAGCGGCCGGTCGGTGCCGGGCGGCGGGTGCGGCAGGGCGACGAGCAGCCGGCCGTCCACCCAGGCCGACCAGCCGTTGGAGCACACGACGCGCGCCCAGTTGCCGCTGCTGTCGGCGAGCCGGACGGGCAGGAGCGGGTCGAGGCGCACCGACGGGCGCGACGGGTCGGGGCTCGCCCAGGTCTGGAGGCCGTCGGCGGGCGCGACGTGCGTCGGGTGGAACGCGAGCGGTGCGGTCATCCGGCGGTCACCTCCGCATCACGGCGGGCTCGTGGCGGCGCAGCAGTCGCGCGACGACCAGGCCGTACGCGACGGACAGCACCACCATCATGCCCATGTTGAGCAGCCAGGCGGCGCCCGTGGGGGCGAAGAACGGGTCGGCGGTGAGCGGCTTGGGCACGGTGCTGTGCAGCTCGACGGTGCCGGCCATGGCGGCGAACGCCCAGCGGGAGGGCACCAGCCAGGAGAGCTGGGCGAGGACGGGCGTGGCGTCGAGCCGGATGAGCGCGCCGCAGAACACCACCTGCACGATCGCGACGAGCACCAGCAGCGGCATCGTCACCTCCTCCTTCTTCACGAGGGCGGAGATGAGCAGGCCGAGCATCATGGCGGTGAAGGAGAGCAGCGCGACGGCGAGGGTGATCTCGACGAGCGGTGGCAGGAAGACGCCGCTGCCGCCGTCGGGTCTGATGTCGACGCCGAGCAGGGCGACCATGGTGAGCACCACGGCCTGCACGACGGTGACCGTGCCCAGCACGATGATCTTCGACCAGAGGTACGCCGATCTGGAGAGCCCGACGGCGCGCTCGCGCTGGTAGATCACGCGTTCCTTGACGAGCTCGCGGACGGCGTTGGCGGCGCCGGTGAGCACGCCGCCGACGCAGAGGATCAGCAGGGCGTTGAAGACGCTGTTCTCGTCGAGGCTGCTGCCGGCCAGCGCCCGGGCCATCGCGCCCATCACGAACGGCAGCGCGATCATGACGGCCAGGAAGGTCCGGTCGGCGGTGAGCGCGGTGGCGTAGCGGCGGACGAGGGTGGAGACCTGTTTCGTCCAGCGCTGCGGCGGCCTGGGCGGCGGCGCGTTGGTCTCCGCGGCGGGGGCCGGTACCCCGGCGGGGCGCGGGTGGTCCATCGCCCCGGTGACGTAGCGCCGGTACGGCGCGGAGTCGCGGTAGTCGCCGGCCCAGTCGCGGTCGGTGTCGTTCTCGAACGCGTCGAAGGCGTCCGGCCACTGCTGGAAACCGAAGAAGTCCAGGGTCTCGCCGGGCGGCCCGTAGTAGGCGATCCGGCCGCCGGGGGCGAGCAGCAACAGCCGGTCGCAGAGCTCCAGGCTGAGCACGCTGTGGGTGACCACGACGACCGTGCGGCCGTCGTCGGCGAGGTTGCGGAGCATCTGCATGACCGAGCGGTCCATGCCGGGGTCGAGGCCGGAGGTGGGCTCGTCGAGGAAGAGCAGGGACGGCTTGGTGAGCAGTTCCAAGGCGACGCTGACGCGTTTGCGCTGACCGCCGGAGAGGCTGGAGATGACCTGGTCGGCGCGCTTGCCCAGGCCGAGTTCGGCGATCACCTCCTCGACCCTGGCCTCCCGCTCGGCGGCGGCGGTGTCGTCGGGGAAGCGGAGCTCGGCGGCGTACCGCAGGGCGCGGCGCACCGGCAGCTGGGTGTGCAGGATGTCGTCCTGCGGGACGAGACCGATGCGGCGGCGCAGCTCGGCGTAGTCGCGGTAGAGGTCGCGGCCGTCGTAGCGGACGGTGCCCTGGTCGGCGGGGCGCAGGCCGGTCAGCGCGTTGAGCAGGGTGGACTTGCCCGCGCCGGACGGGCCGGCCACCGCGAGCAGGGTCTTCTGCCCCACGGGGAAGGTGACGGAGTCGAGCAGGCGGCGTCCGCCCGCGACGGTGACGGTGAGGCCGTCGACGTCGAGGTCGACGTCGCCGGTGTCGACGTACTGCTGCAGCTCGTCGCCGACCAGGCAGAACACGGAGTGGCCGATGCCGATGAGGTCGCCCTCGCCGACCAGGGCGTTCAGCACCGGGCTGCCGTTCAGGTAGGTGCCGTTGTGGCTGCCGACGTCGGCGATCTCGTAGCGGCCGTCGGGGCGGGCCCGGAGTTCGGCGTGCCGCCGGGAGACCGAGAGGTCGCCGACGACGAGGTCGTTGTCGAGGGACCTGCCGATCCGCACGACCTTGGCGGGCAGCGGCCGCACGGTGGTCGGCGGCCGCATCGACCCGGTGATGTAGGTCAGCGCGGAGGGCCGGCGTTCGGGCGTGACCCGTTGGGGCACCTCGTGGAGGGTGCAGCACGGCCCGTCGGCGGCACTGCCGAAGCGCATCACGCTGCCGGGGCCGACGTCGAGGTGCTCGACGCGGTGGCCGTCGGTGAAGGTGCCGTTGGTGGAACCGGAGTCGTCGAGGATCCAGTGCGTGCCGTCGGCGTGCAGCACCGCGTGGTGCCAGGAGACCCGGGGGTCGCTGAGGACGATTTCACTGGCGGGGTCACGACCGAGGTGATACGTGCGGCTCGGGCTGATGACCTGCGAGTCGCTCTCGGTCTCGAGTACCAGCTGCGGCGCGGTGAGCGCGGCGGGTCGCTCTCCCATACCGCCGATGGTAGCCGCGCCCCGCTCGCCCTGCCCGGTGCCGCCGTCCGGCCGCAGGTCGGGGCGGACATGCCCACGGCAGGGTGATTCGGCCGGAAAGAGGAGTGTCACCCGGTATGTCTTGGGGCATGACGTGTTCGTACTGTCGGCCGCAGATCGGGGAGGCTCCGTGAACACCTGGGCGACCTGGACCACGCAGGGCATTCTCGCCGGCACCGGAGGGGTGCGAACGGTCGAGTTGGGCGTCATCAAGGGCGACCTGACGGTCCACACGACGTGGATCGACGGCGAGGTCCGCCTCACGGTGCAGTACAGCGGAGCGCTGGACTGGTTCACCGTCGAGGGCAGCCCGGTGAAGGCCGGGGACGAGGCGACGGCCCGCGAGCTCCACCAGCGGATGGTGGAGGCCGTGAAGGCGGGCGGCGGCGCGGGCGCGCCGGACTGACGCTGCCGCAGGCGGGCCCCGCGGACGTACCGCGGGGCCGTCCGAACGCGCAGGCGCAGGCGGGCCCGGCGGACGCACGGACGCAGGCGGCACCCGGGACACGCCCGGGTGCCGCTCAGCGGACGGGCGCGTCCGCCGGGCCCGCTCTTTTTTTCGTCGGTGTGCAACCTTCGCGGCCGTCGAGGCGTGGGGAAGGGGGGAGGCTCCGCCCCACTCCAAGATCAACTGATGGTCCATCAGGTGATAACGTACAGGTCAAGGGGGGCGCGGGGTGCCGCGCGTGCCTCCGCCGCACCCGACTTCTGGAGCACCTGTGCCCGCACGCCTGAACCGCCGCGCCCTGCCCCTGGCGGCCGCCGCACTCGCCGCCTCCCTGCTGGCCGGCTCGGCCCAGGCCGACGATCCCGCCCCGGCGGACGCCACCCTCACCGCCGACCTCGACACGCTGCTCGCCGACGCCCGCCTGGCCAACGCCCAGACCGGCGTGCAGGTGCTCGACGCCACCACCGGCGACGTCCTGTACTCCCGCCAGCCCGGCGCGCTCCTCACCCCCGCCTCCACCATGAAGACCGTCACCTCGGCCGCCGCCCTCGACCTGCTCGGGGCCGACCACCGCTTCACCACCGAGGTCCGCACCACCGGCACGGTCGCCGCCGGACGGCTCCGCGGCGACCTGGTGCTCCGCGGCGGCGGCGACCCCAGCCTGCTCGTCCAGGACCTCGACGACCTCGCCGCGAAGGTCGCCGCGACCGGCATCACCACCGTCACCGGCCGGGTGCTGGCCGACGGCACGCGCTACGACACCACCCCCCTCGGCCCGGGCTGGGCCTGGGACGACGAGCCGTACTCCTACAGCCCCCAGATATCCGGCCTGACCGTCGCCAACGACACCGAGTACACGATGGACACCGTGCAGGTGACCGTCACCCCCGGCACCGCCGGCAGCCCCGCCGCCGTCACCCTGGTGCCCGCCGAGGCACCGATGAAGCTCACCGGCACCATCACCACCGGCGCCACCGGCAGCGCCGCCACCGCGGGCGTCCAGCGCCGCCGCGGCGTCAACGAGCTCCGGCTCTCCGGCAGCATCGCCCAGGGCGCCGCCCCCACCACCACCTGGCTGACCGTCGAGGACCCGGCCACCTACACAGCCCGCGTCTTCGCCGGCGCGCTGGCCCGCCACGGCGTCACCGTGGGCCACGAGGTGCGCGCCGCCACCGGCACCGAGACCTCCCAGACGCTCGTCTCTCACGACTCGAAGACCCTGGCCGAGCTGATCGTGCCGATGCTGAAGATCAGCAACAACGGCATCGCCGAGCACCTCGTCAAGGAGATCGGCAAGGTCAGGGGCGGCTCCGGCGACTGGGGCACCGGCATCAACCAGATCAAGGGCTTCCTCACCGCCAACAACCTGGCCGGCCCCGCCGGACGCCAGGTCGACGGCTCCGGCCTCTCCCGCTACGACCTCATCACCCCGGGCAAGATGGCCGCCCTGCTGAAGACCGCGCAGGACAAGCCCTGGTTCTCCGCCTGGTACGAGGCCCTGCCGGTCGCCGGCAACCCGGCCCGCATGGTCGGCGGCACCCTGGCGGCCCGCATGCGCGGCACCGCCGCCGAGAACAACGTGCACGCCAAGAGCGGCTCGATGAGCGGCGTCGACAACCTCATGGGCTACGTGACCGCGCCCGACGGCCGCAAGCTGATCTTCACCGTCATGGTCAGCAACTACGCCGGCACCAGCCCCCGCCCGGTGATCGACGCCATCGCCGTCCGCCTCGCCGCCGGACACCCGGCCGCCGCGGCAGCCGCGCCCGCCACCACCGCCGTCACGCCGAAGCTGCGCTCGCAGCAGGCACCCGCCCGGGGCGACGCCGCGGGCACCGCCACCGGCGGCACCCGCTGGGAGGACTGCGAGACCATCGGCCGCTGCTGACCGGCCCCACAGGTCCGCCCCCGGAACGCCCACCGGCCCCGGGGGCGGACCTGCGCCCCGGCCCGCGACGGCGAACGGCGCCCTAGGTCCGGCGGCGCCCCCACGGCCTGCCGCCCGGGGCGCGGGTGGGGATGCGCTCCACCGGGGGCTCCGGACGGTCCGCGGCGGGGTGCCCGGAGCCGCCCGACACCGGACGCGGCACCTGCTCGACCGGCGTCCACCGGCCCGCTCCCCCGGCGGTCCGCGCCTCGTCCCGGCCGCCGCCCGGCCGCTCGCCGCCCTGCCGGTCACGCGGTCCGCGCGGGTCGGACGCCGCCGTCCGGACCAGCGGCAGGGTACGGCCGCGCACCACCCGCCACACGCCGGTCGGGCACGGCCCGGCGTAACGGCGCAGCCGGCCGGTGTCGAGGGTGCGCAACCGCAGGTCGAGGCAGCTGTCGTGGTCGGCCTCCGGGTTCCAGCTCCGGGTGGGCAGCCGGATGTGGTCGCTGCGGCTGAGCCAGTCCTGACTCGTGCTGTTGAGCGTCTCCAGCCGGTCGCCGAGGACACGCACCACGAGCACCGGCCGGTCCTTGGACCCGGGCCCGTTGGCGAAGGGCACGTCGGCCCACCAGATCTCCCCGGGCACCGGCTGCCGCTGCGGGTGGTGGACGCCGCCGCGCGTCCAGTCGACCGGCGGCAGGCCGACGCGCAGCCGTACGGCCGGGATGCGCCAGACGGCGACCAGCGCGGTCGCCGCCGCCACCGCGCAGGCCAGACCCGCGGCCACGGCGACGCGCGAGTCGGCGGGGGCGCGGACCGCAGCGGCCGCCGCGGCCGCCAGAGCGGCACCGGCGACCGCCGGGCCCTGCAGCGGCCCCCGGTTGAGCACCCCCCAGGCGATCACGCACAGTGCGGTGGTCAGGGTGGTCACGCCGGCGAGCACGGGGAACGACCAGAGGGACTCCACCCCGGAGGCGTAGGCCAGGACGATGCCGAGCCCGGCCGCCGCCATGAGGGCGGCGGCCCGGGCCGCGAGCCTCCGCCGGGCCAGTCGGCGGCGCCGGTCGGGCCGGTAGCACCAGGCGATGAACAGCGCGACGCACGGCGCGACGGCGAGCATGACCAGCCACTGGCCACCGCTCTCGGCGAGCGCCCTGTCGGCCTCGGGGTCGTCGGCGAAGAGCGCGATCGGCAGGATCCCGCACACGGTCAGGAAGGCCGAGCCCATGGCGAGCAGCGGCAGGACGAACACGAAGCGGATCGCGGACCGGATCATGACGGCAGCGTAGGGCACCCGGCCCGGCGGCCAACAGGGTCTCCCCGATGATCCGCTGACGGGCGATCAGCCGGGTGCGGTCGTCAGCGGCAGGTGTAGGGGAAGGCGACCGTGGCGGACCCGCTGCCCGGCCCGACGATCTCCAGCGTCGCCGTGGCCTGCATGGTGCCCTTGCCCTGGAACGTCCAGCGCAGCACCACGTCCGTGCTGCGCCGGCCGTTCGGCACCGGCTGGGTGAGCACACCCGAGTCGGTGCCGTCGCTGCGCCGCCAGCGGTAGCGGACGGTGCCCGCGCCCCCCTCGGTCCGCACGGTTCCGGTGATCACGGCCGTGCCGTCGCACCCCGGGCCCTGCGTCGCGTCCGTGCGGACCGACACCCCGGTGACCGCCACCGGACGGCCGTAGCGGTCCCAGGCCAGCCACGCCAGCACGGCGAGCAGCAGGACCAGCGGCAGGATCATCCAGCGCCGGCGGCGCTTGCGCGGAGCGGGCCCGGGCGGCTCCGCCGCCGTGCCGTGCCAGACGGCGGCGGCCTGCGGCGGCACGCCGGGACCGAACCGCTCCAGCCCGTCCGACGGGCCGGCCGCGGGAGCGGGCCGTGGGTGCGGCTGGGCGTAGGGCTGGGGCTGGGGCTGTGGGTACGGCTGGGGCGCCGTGGCGGGCACCTGGGTGCCGAGCGGCGGGGTCGGCCACACCTGCGGGTCGAGGAAGGTCGCGCTCTCGAAACCCTCCTCCTGCGGCGGCCGGGACTGCGGCGCGTACGGCGGCGGGACGGGCGCGGAGGCGGGCCGCCCCTTCACCGGGCCGAGCCGGACGGTGCCCTCGACGTCCGGCGCGGGCTTCGCGAGCGGCAGGCGGACGGTGCCGTCCGGGTCGGCGGGCGGCACGCCCAGCCGCACGGTGGCGTCCGGATGCGGGGCCGGAGCGACCGGGCCGAGCCGGACGGTGCCCTCGGGGTCGGGGCCGGGCTGCGCCTGCGGCAGCCGTACCGTCCCGTCGTCCGGCGCCACGGCGGGCGGACCCAGCCGGACGGTCTCCTCCGCCTGCGGAGCCGCGGGCGGGCCCAGCCGGACGGTGCGGTCGTCGTCCGGCGGCGTCGCGGGCGGGCCCAGGTGGATCGTGCGGTCGTCGTCGGGCTGCTGCGGTGCGGTCATGTGATCAGTTCCAGGCTCAGCCGATGACGGGGGGGCAGTTCACGATGTTGTTCTGGCCTTTGCTCGCCGCCGGGTCGGTACCCGCGCTGACGGCCCAGAACCGGATCCGGCTCACCGGCGCGGGTACCGACCGGGCTCCGGTCGCTTGGCCCTTCGCCAACGGCACCGAGGTGGTGGCCGCGGGTGCACCGGCCGCGTTGTACCAGGTGACGGTCAACGTACCGGCGCCCGCGTTGTCCGATCGGATGGTCACGTTCGCCGACGATGCGCCGTTGACCCCGCAGACCGGCGAGACGGCGACCAGGGAGACGTGCAGCACCGGGGCTGGCGGGACGCTCGTCGTCACGGACGGGCTCGGCGACGGGGCGGTGGTCGTCTTCGACGCGCTGGGGCTCGGCTTCTTCGTCGGCGAGCTGCTCGGCGACGCGCTGGGCGAGGCCGACGGGCTCGCGCTCGCGGAGGGCGAGGCGGAGGGCGAGGCCGACGGGGAGTCCGGCGCGGACGGGCTCGGCGAGCCCCCCTCCGGCGCGCCGGAGCCGAAGGTGGTGGTCGCCTCCGGCGAGGCGAGGGCGGTGGTGCCGGTGGCGTCGGACGCCCCGGCGGCGGCGACACCGGCGAGGGCGCCGCCGACCAGGACGAGGCCGACCGCCGCGCTGAGCAGCTTGGCGCGCGGGCCGAAGCGCCGCACGGCGACGGGGACGGCCGGCGGGGGCGGCAGCGCCGGCATCGTCGTGGTGGCGAGCGAGGTGTTGCCGACCGCGTGGCCGTGCGGGTACGGCAGCAGCAGCGGGAGCAGTGCGACGAGCCCGGCGAGTTGCCCGCGGCCGCGCTCCTCCCACTCCCGGCCGTACGCGCCGACGGCGATCGACTCCAGCTCGGTGACGAGGGCGGCGGCTCCGGCCGGGCGCTCGTGCGGGGCCTTGGCGAGGCCCGCGCGGATCAGCGGGCGCAGGGCCTCGGGGGCGTGCTCGTCGGGGATGTCCGCCTCGTTGTGCTGGACGGCGAGCTCCATGAGCGTGGTGCCGCCGTACGGCTTCGCCCCGGTGAGGCACTCGTAGAAGGTGGCGGTGGCGGCGTAGACGTCGCCGGCCGGGGTGGCGGGCTCGCCCGCCCACTGCTCGGGCGCCATGTAGGCGGGGGTGCCGGCGATGTCGCCCTTCGCCCCGCTGGGCAGGGCGATGCCGAAGTCGACGAGCTTGGAGACGCCCTCGGTGGTGACGAGGACGTTGCCGGGCTTGTAGTCGCGGTGCACGACGCCGGCCCGGTGGGCGTCGGCGAGGCCGAGCAGCGAGCCCTTGAGCACCGTGAGGGCGGCTTCCGGCGTGGTGGCGCCCTCGGCGCGGAGCAGGTCGCGCAGCGAGAGGCCGTCGACGAGCTCCATGACGATGGCGGCGCCGCGCGGGCCCTCGACGTATTCGTACAGACGGGTGACGTGCGGCGAGGAGAGTCCGGCGAGGAGTTCGGCCTCGGTACGGAAGTTGGCGTGGTCGGCGTGCTCGCCGGTGAGGTACTTGACCGCCACGGGGGTGCCGGTGGCGTCGTGGCGGGCCAGGACGACGCGTCCGGCCGCTCCTGCGCCGAGCTCCCGCTCGTGGGTGTAGCCGGGCAGCTCCCAGCGTGCGTCCTGCGGCGCCGTCGGAGGCTGCCGGCCGCTCGTGCCTCTGTTGTCTTCCACCGTTCCCGCCGCCCTGGTGTCCGCGCACCGTACGGTCGTACGGCCACCCGGAGTGACGCGCCCGCGGGCCGGAGGGTTCCGGCGCGCGGGCGGTGGAAGGTCACGATTCGGCTGTTTCGCACACTACGTGTCGCGGCCCGTCCCCGGGGGCCGGGCGTCACGGGATCGATCGTGCACGGTCACTCCGTGTCGCGACGGCGGGCGGACTCGGCGGCCTCGGCCGCGACCGAACCGGCGTGCACGAGGCGGTGGCCGAGGTCGAGCAGGGCCCGGCCGACGGCGAGCTCGTCGCCGATCACCGGTTCGACCGGGTCGTGGGCGCTGCGGCGCGCCTCGGCGTCGGCCGCGAGGGGGGTGCCGCCGAGCGCGGTGCCCGGCTCCAGGACGGCGTGCGCGCGGGTGAGGTCGCCGTCCTCGGTGACCAGCAGCCTCACCTGCCACTCGCTGGTGTGCGGGCCGCCTCCGGCGAGCGGGCCGCTCACCGCTGGAGGTCCTGCACGGTGTCGTCGAGGCGGTCGCCCTCCGCCATGGACTCGTCCTGGGCGTGGGCGGTCTGGTAGGAGGTGATGCCTTCCTCGGGGTCGCGCGAGCGCACGTTCTCGTCGTCGCGTTCGCTCTTGTCGTTCAGCCGCTCGTACATGTCCGACATGACCGGCTCCCTGTGTTCGGGCGGTCGGCGGGCGCCCGGGCCGGGTTCGGCGGGTGGGGGCCGTCGCCGGTGCGGGCGCGGCCGGCACGGCCGCGTTCCTGCATCCAGCGTGCTCCTGCCCCGGCGCTGCTGCCACACACCCGGCCGGGCGTCGGTCAGGCGAGCTCGTCCAGCAGCGCGGGGTTGACGATCGACACGATCGCCCGGACGTCGTCCGCACCGGCGGCCGGCCACAGGACCTGCCGGGCGGCGCGGTACTTCCCGGCGAGCCGGGCGCGGTCGTCGGCGTCGAGCAGGGCGCTGCGGGAGGCGAGCGAGTTGTGCGCGTTGTCGGCGATCTTGACGAGGACGGCGGCGTGGTCGGCGGCGACCTCCCGCACCATCACGTCGTACGGGGTGCCCTCGTCCCGGGTGAGCCGGCGGACGGTGGCGACCACCGCGGACGGCACGCCCGCGCGCAGCAGGTCGTCGGCGGTCAGGTCGGTGTCCTCCAGCACGTCGTGCAGCAGCCCGGCCATCTGCAGGCCGGTGCCGAACGGCGCCATGCCGGCGGCCACCGCGCGGACGTGCGTGACGTACGGGGCGCCCGTCTTGTCGACCTGCCCGGCGTGCGCCGCGGCGGCGAGGGCATCGACGTCGGCAAGGGTCGGTTCGGGCACGGCGGGGTCCTCCTCGGTCTCCGGCGGCCCGTCGGTCGGGGCGCCCTACAGTGGTGTCGGCCCAGGGAAGGGAGCACAACGTGCGGGTCACCCCGATCTCCGCGGAACGGCTGGCCGGGCTGGCCGCCGACCGGGTCGCGGACGCGTTCGGCGCGGGCGCCCCCTGGGTCCGGGTCGCCGTGGACGGCGCCGCGGCGGCCCGCCCGCACGTGCTCGCGGACGCGCTGGTGGGTCCGCTCCGGCTGCGCGGCCACCCGGTGGTCCGGGTCTCCGCGGCCGACTTCCTGCGGCCCGCCTCGCTGCGCCTGGAGTACGGCCGACACGACGCCGACGCCTTCCACGACCTGTGGCTCGACGACGGCGCGCTGCTGCGCGAGGTGCTGGCGCCGCTCGACCCGGGCGGGAGCGGCAGGGTGCTGCCCTCGCTGTGGGACGCGGCCGCCGACCGGGCCACCCGGGCACCGTACACCGAGCTCGCGCCGGGCGGGGTGCTGCTGCTGGACGGCCCGCTGCTGCTCGGCCGGTGGCTGCCCTTCGAACTGACGGTGCACCTGGCGATGGGCGGGCCCGCCCTGGCGCGGCACACGGCGGAGGCGGACCGCTGGACGCTGCCCGCGTTCGCCCGGTACGAGGAGGAGACCCGGCCGCGCGAACTCGCCGACCTGACGGTGAAGGTGGACGACCCGCGGCATCCGGCGCTGGTCGAGGACGTCTGACCGGCCGCCGGGCCCGCGGGAGCGGAGTGCCGCCGGTCAGCCCGGGGCCGGTCCGCGCTGGCAGTGCGGGCACCAGAACGCCGGCCGGTCCTGCGCGTACGGTGCGGTGCGCACCGTCGTGCCGCAGCGCGAGCAGGGACGGCGGGCCCGCCCGTACACCCAGGTGCGGCGGCCGGGGGCGTCCTCGCGGGTGGTGAGGCGCTCGGTGCGCAGCTTGTTGGCGTCGAGCAGGTGGTGGGCCTTGGCGACGACCCGGTCGAGCGCGGCGACCTCCCCGACCGGGGTCCACGGGGTGGTCCCGGCCATGAAGCAGAGCTCGTTGGCGTACACGTTGCCGATCCCGGCGAGGTTGCGCTGGTCGAGCAGCGCCTCGCCGACCGGGCGGGCCGGGTCGGCGGTGAGCCGGCGCAGTGCCTCGGCCGCGTCCCAGTCGGGGCCGAGGAGGTCCGGGCCGAGGTGGCCGACCGCCCGGGCCTCGTCGGCGGTGGGCAGGAGTTCGACGACCGGCAGCCGGAACCCGACCGCGGTGAGCCCGGCCGTGGCGAGCACGGCCCGGATCTCGTACGCGGGGCCGCCGCTCCACCGCTCGCCCGGGCGGAACACCGACCAGCGGCCGTCCATCCGCAGGTGGGTGTGGAGGGTGAGGCCGCCGTCGAAGCGGGTGAGCAGGTGCTTGCCGCGCGGCACGACGTCGAGCACCAGGCGGCCCGTCAGATCGGCGGTGGCGTGCGCCGGCACCCGCAGGTCGGCCGCGGTCAGCCGCCGGCCGGCCAGGGCCTCGCGGAGGCTCGCGGCCGTGCGGTGGACGGTGTCGCCTTCGGGCACTCCCCCATCATGCCCGCCCGGCGGCCCGCGCGGGCCGCCGCTTCACCCGGCGCTCGGGTCCCGTCCCGGGGGCGGGGCGGTCATGCGCCGCCCGCGCCGGCCGGGTGCGGCCGGTAGACGGTGAGCCCGCCCGGCCGCTTGCCGAGCAGCAGGCGGTCGGGCGCGTCGACGACCTCGCCGTCGATCGCCGCGTGCGGCACGCCGCGCAGGTCGGAGACGTCGAGGGCGCGCAGCCGGGCCTCCTTGTAGACCGGGGACCGGCCGAGGGTGCCGGTGAGGAACGCCAGCACCAGCCGGGTGCGGGCGAAGGGGTGGCTGCCGTCGACGATCCGCACGTCGAGGATGCCGTCGTCGAGCCGGACGCGCCGGGTCGGCGCGAAGCCCGGCGGGTCGTACGCGCCGCTGCCGGCGAAGAGCAGCCACAGGCTGCGCGGCACCCCGGAGACCGACACCCGGACGGGCTCCGCCCGGGAGAGCACCTCCACCAGGGCGACGCCCAGGGCTGGCCACTTGCCGATCCGCTTCTCGTGCCGTTCGCGGATCCGCACGAGGTCCGGGTAGACGCCGATGCTGAAGGTGTTGAGGAAGTGCAGGTCGGTGCCGTCGGGGCCCTGCGCGCGGCCGATGTCCACGGAGACGGCGCTGCCGTCCTCGACGGCGCTCGCGGTGCCGGCGAGGCTCGCCGTGCCCAGGTCGAGGGCGAAGTGGTTGAGCGTGCCGCCGGGGAAGACCGCGAGCGGCAGGCCGGCCCGGCGGGCGGCGTCCGCGGCGAGGTTGACGGAGCCGTCGCCGCCGCACACGCCGAGGGCGCCGCCGTCCGCCGCGGCCCGGCGGGCGGCCTCCTCGACGAGGGCGGGCAGGTCGTCGCCCGGCCCGCGCAGCACGAGGTCGGCGTCCGGCAGCAGGCGGCGCAGCTCGGCGACGGCCGTGTCGGGGCCGTCCGGGCCGGAGTCGGCGTTGACGACGACCACGAGCCCCGCGCCGCGCGGCAGTGCGGGCGCGTGCACCTGCGGCGGGGCCGCCTGCGCGGGCGCCTCCGCCGCGCGGGGCCACCAGCGGGTGGTGAGCAGGGCCGCACCGGCGCCGAACGCGGCCCCCGCGAGGACGTCGCCCGGGTAGTGCACGCCGACGTACACGCGGGAGGCCATCACGCCGAGCGCGACCGGTGCCACGCACAGCGCGAGGGCCGGCGACTCCAGGGCCACGCCGACGGTGAACGCCGCCGCCGACGCCGAGTGGCCGGACGGGAAGGAACTGGTCAGCGGCTGCACCCGCAGGCGGCGGGCCAGCGGCACGGTGTCGAGCAGCGGTCGCGGGCGGCGCGTGGCGGACTTCGCCGGGAGGTTCGCCACCAGCGACGCCAGCGCGAGCGACCCGACGCCGCGCAGGGCCGCCCGGCGGGCCGTCCGGCTGCCGGAGGCCGCGAGCACGGCCGCCGCCCCGAGCCACAGCACGCCGTGGTTCGCCGCGGTGCTCAGCCGCGGCAGTACCGGGTGCGCGCCGCGCAGCCGGCTCTCGGCGACCCGGGCGAACAGACGGCGGTCGAGCGTGCGCAGTGCTCTCATGACGCCCAGCCTAGTGCGGCACACCGCGCGGGCCCGTGCGCCCGCACCCCGGGTCTTACGGGACGCTGACGGCACGCCACGCCGCGGCCCGGAGCGACCGCGGGCGGACTAGCGTCGGCGGCATGGAGATTCTTCTCACCGGGGGTGCCGGGTTCATCGGGTCGGCCGTGGCGCGCCGGCTGGCGTCGGCGGGCCACCGGGTGCGGGTGCTGGACGCGCTGCTGCCCGCCGTGCACCCGGACGGGTGCCCGCCGGAGCTGCCGGACGGCGTGGAGTTCGTCCGCGCCGACGTCCGCGACCGCGACGCGGTGGAGCGGGCACTGCACGGCGTCGACGCGGTCTGTCACCAGGCCGCGATGGTGGGCCTGGGGCTCGATCTCGACGACGCGCCCGCCTACGTGGGGTGCAACGACCTGGGCACCGCCGTGCTGCTCGCCGCGATGGCGCGCGCCGGGCTCCGCGATCTGGTGCTCGCCGGGTCGATGGTCGTCTACGGCGAGGGCCGGTACGCCTGCGCGGTGCACGGCGAGGTGGCCCCCGGACCGCGGCAGGTCGCCGACCTCGACGCCGGGCGCTTCGATCCGCCCTGCCCGCGCTGCGGCGCCCCCCTGACGGCGGCTCCGGTCGGCGAGGACGCCCGGCCCGACCCGCGGAACGTGTACGCGGCGAGCAAGCTCGCCCAGGAGCACCTCGCCGCCGTCTGGGCCCGCGCCTGCGGTGGACGGGTGCTGACGCTGCGTTACCACAACGTGTACGGGCCCGGCATGCCGCGCGACACGCCGTACGCGGGGGTCGCCTCGGTCTTCCGCTCGGCGCTGGCCCGCGGCGAGGCGCCGCAGGTGTACGAGGACGGCGGCCAGCGGCGGGACTTCGTGCACGTCACCGACGTCGCCGAGGCCAACGCGGCGGCCCTCGACGCCGTCGGGTCGGCCGCGCCGGGCAGCGCCCGGGTCTACAACGTCGGCAGCGGCGAGGTGCGGACGGTCGGCGCGATGGCGCACGCGCTGGCCGACGCGTACGGCGGTCCCGCCCCGGTGGTGACGGGCGCGTACCGGCTGGGGGACGTCCGGCACGTCACGGCGGACTCCGGCCGGCTGCGGACCGAGCTCGGGGTCCGGGCCCGGGTCGGGTTCGCCGCGGGCATGCGGGAGTTCGCGGCGGCCCCGCTGCGCGGCGGCGGCTGACCGGCGCACGCCGCCGCCGCGCAGCGGGGCCGCGCGGTGCGGCCGCACGGGGACCGGCCCGCCGCCCGTGGGGGACGGCGGGCCGGCCGGGTCATCCGGGCAGGGCCCGGGTCACATGACCATGCAGCTGTACGTCACCGACGCGCTCGGTGCCCCGCCGTTCACGAGGAAGCCGAAGGTGGTGGTGCCACCGGCGGCGAGCGAGCCGTTCCAGGACGCGTTGTCGACCGTCGTCTCCGCGCCGGTGCCGGTGGAGACGCCGTTCCAGACCTGTGCGACGGTCTGGCCGCCCGGCAGGGTGAAGTGCGCCATCCAGCCCAGGATCGGGTGGCTGCCGGTGTTCTTCACCGTCACCTCGCCCTGGTAGCCGCCGTTCCAGCTGCCGACCGTCCGGTAGACGGCGGAGCAGGAGGGATCGGTGGTCGGAGCCGTCGGCGACGGCGAACCCGGGGCCGGGGAGCTCGGGGCGGGCGAACCCGGGGCCGGGGAACTGGGCGCGGGCGAGCTGGGTGCCGGGGAGCTCGGGGCGGGCGAGGTGGGGGTGCCCGTCCCTCCGACGCCGGTGACCTCGCCGTTGCCGCCGTCGAACGTCACGTCGGAGCAGCTGTAGAAGGTCTCCGTGCTGTCCGAGCGCTGCCACACGGTGTAGATGATGTGGCGCCCGGACTTGCCGGCGGGCAGCTTGGTCGTCCAGGAGTACTTGCCCTCCACGGTGCCGACCGAGCCGGTCTTCGGCGGGTCGGTCACCGAGTAGAACGGCGTGCTCTCCAGCGCGTCCCAGGTGAACGTCTTCGAGGCGTCGAAGCCGTCCTTGGTGACGTACTGGATGAACGTGCCGGGGTGGGCCGCCCAGGAGTTGTAGGTGAAGCCGTAGGTCGCGCCCGAGGTGAGGTGGGTGAGCGGCCAGTCGGTGCGGGGCAGGTTGAAGCCGGTGAAGTTGGTGTTGCCGCCGCTGCACAGCTCGCCGTCCGGGACGAAGCCGCGGGTGCGGCCCGCGCCGTCGGACCGCAGCACGGAGAACCAGTTGTAGAACGGCGTGGTGCCGCTGACGGCCTGGGCGGCCGCGCAGGCGGGGTTCTGCGGCTTGATCTCACCGGTGGAGGTGAGGCCGTCCTGCCAGCAGAGGAACGTGCGGCTGCCGGGCGTCATCGGAGCGCCGTGGGCAGCCGCTTTCGGGCCGGTGGTGAACACCATCACCAGCGCGGGCAGGGCCGCGAGGAGGGTGAGCAGGCTGAGCAGGTGTAAGCGGTGACGGAACCTCTTCATGGGGCGGGTGTCCCTTCGACGGGTGGGGGGTGGTGCTGGACGAAGGATGGGAGCGCTCCCATTCGGAACGTAGCGCGACCCCGGACACCTGTAAATGGATTCGGTCACTGCGGTGACAAATATGTTGGCGGAACACCGCCAACACCGGCCCCACCGGTCACCGCCACCCCGCCGGTGCGCCGCCCTCCGACCCCGGGCCGCCTAGGCCCGGGGCCCCATCCCCGTCGCCGACACCGGGCCGGGCCGGGCCGCCTAGGCCCGGGCGCCCGCCGTGGCGGGCAGCGCGATCTCGAAGCAGCAGCCGCCGGTCACGTTGCGCACCGTCGCCCGCCCCGCGTGCGCCTCCACGATGCCCCGGACGATCGCCAGGCCCAGGCCCGCCCCGGTGTCCCCGTGGTGCGGGCCGGAGCCGGCCGCCGGCCGCGGGGTCCGCGCGGCCGCACCGCGCCAGCCCGTCTCGAAGACCCGCCCCAGATCGGGCTCGGGGATGCCGCCGCAGCCGTCCGTCACGGACACCAGCACCTCGTCCGCCTCGCGGCGCGCCGCGACCGCGACGACACCGTCCGCCGGGGTGCAGCGGATCGCGTTGACCAGCAGGTTCGCCAGCACCCGGGTGATCTCCCGGCCGTCCACCTCCACCGGCTCCGGCGCCACCAGGCCGCCCTCCAGCCGCACCCCGCGCTCACGGGCCAGCGGCGAGGCGCCCGCTATGGCGTCACCCACCAGGTCGTACACCGACACCCGGGACGGCGACAGCGTCAGCGCACCGGCCTGGATCCGGGACAGCTCGAACAGGTCGTCCACCATGCCGTTCAGCCGGTCGACCTCGGTGCGCATCCGCACCAGGTAGCGGGCCGGGTCCTCCGCGACGCCGTCCTCCAGCGCCTCGGCCATCGCCCGCAGACCCGCCAGCGGGGTCCGCAGGTCGTGCGAGATCCACGCGATCAGCTCCCGCCGGGAGTGCTCCAGCGCCTGCTCGCGCTGCCGCGACTCCGCCAGCCGCGCGCTCGTCGCCGCCAGTTCACCGCTCAGCTGGGCCAGTTCGCTGCCGAGCGGCTGCGCGGGCGCGGCGAAGCCCGCCTCGCTGCCGACCGTTCGGGCCGCCACCGCCAGCGCCCGGCTGCCCGCCACCACCTGCCGGCCCAGCAGCGCCGCGGTCACCAGCGAGACCACCGCCGCCATGCAGGTCACCGTGATCACCACGCCGAGGTCGTGGTCGGAGAGGAACATCGCCTGCGCCACGGACACCGTGCCCGCGGTCATCGCCAGCACCGTCACGGCCGCCACGCACAGCAGCGACAGCGCCACCGAGCGGCGGCGCAGCAGGCGCACCGCCGGCCAGCCCACCAGACCGGCGGCGCCGGCCCCCAGGGCGGCGAAGAGGGCGATCAGCAGCATGTCGTTCACGGCGGTCAGCTCCCCACCGGGTCGAAGCGGTAACCGACGCCCCACACCGTGCTGATCAGGAGCGGCGCCGCCGGGTCGTCCTCGATCTTCTCGCGCAGCCGCCGCACGTGGACGGTCACCGTCGAGAGGTCGCCGAAGTCCCAGCCCCACACCCGCTGCATCAGCTCCTCCCGGCCGAACGCCGCGCCCGGATTCCGCAGGAAGAACGCCAGGAGGTCGAACTCGCGCAGGGTGAGCGTGAGTTCGCGCCCGCTGCGGTACGCACGACGGGCCTGCGGGTCGAGCGTGAGGTCGCCGCGGGCGACCGTCCCGGCCGCCGGCACCGACGCGCCGGCCCGGCGCAGCACCGACTGGACGCGCAGCACGAGCTCGCGCGGGCTGAACGGCTTCGTCACGTAGTCGTCCGCGCCGAGTTCCAGGCCCAGGATGCGGTCGGCCTCGTCGCCCTTCGCGGTGAGCATCACCACGGGCAGGGCGGCGCCGTACTCGGTGGCGCGCAGGCGGCGGCAGACCTCCAGGCCGTCGATGCCGGGCAGCATCAGGTCGAGCACGACGAGGTCGGGCCGGCGGGCGGCCGCGGCCAGGGCCTGGTGCCCGTCGGCGGCGCGGTCGACGTCGTAGCCGGCCCGCCGGAGGTAGCCGGTGACGACCTCGGCCACGGTGGGGTCGTCGTCGACCACCAGGATGCGGCCGGGCGGTGGGGTGGTGTTCACACCGTCGAGGATAGGAAACCCGCAGGCCCCCGCGGAGCCGCCGCCGCTGCTCCGTACGACTTCCGTAAGGTGCGGGCAGCACGGCCGGGAGCCCCGCCGCGGGTACGTTCGGTGACGTGACTCCTCCCTCCGCCGCCGACGTGGCGGCCGCCGTCGACGTGGTGCTGCCCTGTCTCGACGAGGCCGCCGCGCTGCCCTGGGTGCTGGACCGCATGCCGGCCGGCTGGCGGGCCGTCGTCGTGGACAACGGCTCCACCGACGGCTCCGCCGAGCTCGCCCGCTCGCTGGGCGCCACCGTCGTCGTCGAGCCGCGCCGGGGCTTCGGCGCGGCCTGCCACGCCGGGCTGCTGGCCGCCACCGCCGACACGGTGTGCTTCATGGACTGCGACGCCTCGCTCGACCCCCGCCAGCTGCACCGCGTGGTCGACCCGGTGGCCGACGGCACCGCCGATCTGGTGCTGGGCCGGCGCCGGCCCACCGCCCGCGGGGCCTGGCCGCTGCACGTCCGGCTCGCCAACGCCGAGCTGGCCCGCCGCCTGCGGGCCCGCACCGGCGCCCCGCTCCACGACCTAGGCCCGATGCGGGCGGCCCGCCGCGAACGGCTGCTCGCCCTCGGGCTGGGCGACCGCCGCTCCGGCTACCCGCTGGAGATGGTGCTCGCCGGGGCCGCCGCGGGCCTGCGGATCGCCGAGGTGCCGGTCGACTACCGGCCGCGCGCCGGACGGTCGAAGGTGACCGGCACCGTCCGCGGCGTCCGGCAGGCCGTCCGCGACATGCGGGCGGTGCTCGCCGCGCCGCCGCCGACCCTGCTCGTGATCGCGAAGGAGCCGGTGCCCGGCCGGGTCAAGACCCGGCTCACCCCGCCGTTCACGCCCGACCAGGCGGCCGCCCTCGCCGCCGACGCGCTCGCCGACACCCTGCGCACCCTCGCCGCCGTGCCGGCCGGGCGCCGGCTGCTGGTGCTGGACGGCTCCCCCGGGCCGTGGCTGCCGCCCGGCTGGGAGGTGGTGCCGCAGACCGCGGGCGGGCTGGACGAGCGCCTCGCCGCCGCGTTCGCCCACGCCGGGCCGCAGGCCCCGGCCGTGCTGGTCGGCATGGACACCCCCCAGCTCACCGCCCGCACCCTCGCCGAGCCCCTCGCCGCCGCCCGGCGGGCCGGCGTCGACGCCTGGTACGGCCCGGCGGCGGACGGCGGCTTCTGGGCACTGGGCCTGGCCCGGCCCACGCCGGAGCTGGCCCGCCGCCTGCTGGTCGGGGTGCCGATGTCGGCCCCGCACACCGGCAGCACGCTGGAGCGGCGGCTCGCGGCCGCCGGCCTGTCCGTCGCGCGGCTGCCCGTGCTGCGCGACGTCGACACCGCCGCGGACGCCGACGCGGCCGCCGCGCTCGCCCCGCACGGCCGGTTCGCCGCCCGCCTGCGGTCGCTCCGCGCAGCGGCCGGGGTGACGGGGTGACGGGGTGACGCTGACCCTGCCCTGGGTCGACGACCCGTTCGCCGAGGCCATGCGCACCGGCCGCGGCCCGCTCTGGCTGCGCCGCTCGGACGGCGGACGCGTCGTGCTCGACGTGGAGCGCTGGTGCGCGCCCGCCGCCGGCGCCGACCACGGCCTGCTGGAGCGGTGCGTACGGGCCGGTCGGCCGGTGCTCGACATCGGCTGCGGCCCCGGCCGCCTGGTCACCGAGCTCCTCGCGCTCGGCGTGCCCGCGCTCGGGGTGGACGTGACCCGCGCGGCGGTGGCCCGTACGGCCGGGCTCGGCGGGGCGGCGCTCTGCCGGTCCGTGTTCGAGCGGGTGCCCGGCGAGGGCCGCTGGGGCACCGCCCTGCTGGCCGACGGCAACCTCGGCATCGGCGGCGACCCGGACGTCCTGCTCCGCCGCTCCGCGCACCTCCTGGCCCCGGGCGGCACCCTGCTCGTGGAGGTCGAGCCGGCCGAGGTCGACGAGCGGCTGCTCGTCCGTGTGGAGGGTCCGGGCGGCCGCTCCGGACCCGAGTTCGCCTGGGCACGCCTGGGGGCGGCCGCCGCCTCCGCCCGCGCGGCCGCCGCCGGACTCGTCGAGGCCGAGCGGTGGGTGTCCCACGGGCGGCGGTTCCTCGCCCTGCGGCGCCCCTGACGGCGGGTCACACCGCCGTCGTGCCGCCGTCCAGGCGGCGGGCGAGGCCGAGGAGGTCGGGCAGCCGGAGCACCCGGCCGTCGGAACCGGGCAGCGGCACGTGCAGCGGATCCGTCCAGCGGGCCGGGATCGCGTCGAGGCCGTACACGGCTCCGGCGAGGCCGCCGGTGACCGCGGCGACGGTGTCGGTGTCGCCGCCGAGGTCGACCGCGGCCCGCAGCGCCTCCTCGAAACCGGTGGTGGTGCGCAGCGCCCACACCGCGGAGCCCAGACAGGGCCAGACGGCGCCGTTGGACTCGGTGGCGTCCGCCGGGTGCCAGCCGTCGGCGAGGACGACGGCGTACCGGATGCGGTGGTCGGGGTGCACGGCGGCCAGCGCCTCGGGCAGGACGGCGAGCGGGTCGCCGCCGTCCAGGGCGACCCGGACGAGGTCGTGGAAGAGCGCGGTGCCCTCCCAGGCGGCGCGGTCGCCGTGCGTGAGGGCGGCGATCCGGCGGGCGGCGTCCATCGTCCCCGTCCGGCCCGTACGGGCGAACGCGACGGCCGAGGTGGCGGCGCGCATCAGCGAACCGTTGCCCGCCGCACGGAGGTTGACCTGGAAGTGGACGGCGGCCGCGAGGTCCCACGGCATGCCGTTGGTGAGCACGTCCTCGGTCTGCAGGCCGATGTCCTTGGGCCCGGACGCCGCCCAGTGCCGGAACCGGGCGAAGAGGTCCGGCAGGTCGAGCCCGCCGTGTGCCAGCAGCGAGTCGGCGACGAGCACCGCCATCTGGGTGTCGTCGGTGGCCTCGCCCGGGTCCCATCCGCCGCCGCCGCACATCTCGCCGCCCGCGCCGGGCGTCGGGAAGCGCTCCGAGAACGCGTCCGCGGGGCCGAACTCGAAGGGGGCGCCGAGGGCGTCACCGACCGCCGAGCCGACGACGGCGCCCGCCGCCCGGGCGCTGCGGCCCACGCTGTGGCCCACGATCCCGCACGCGTCCCCGCCGTTCACGCGTTCAGCCAGTCCCCCGGGACGGCGGCCCGCAGCTCGTCCAGGGCCGGCACGGTGCGGGTGCGGACGAGCAGCACCGCGCCGTCGTCCTCGCGCAGCAGGACGTCGGCGCCGGCGAACCAGCGGCTGCCGCCGGTCACGGCGGACGTCGGGTAGGCGGGGAACGGCAGTTGCACGTACTGCTCCTCGACGAGGCGCAGCGCCTTCTCGTCGAGCGCGTCGAGGAAGTCGCTGCGGTCGGCCGGGGCGTGGAGCGACTCGGAGAGGACCAGCTCGACGAACGCCACCGAGAGCCGGTCGAGCCAGCCCTGCCAGGGCGCGCCGGTCGCGTCCATCCGGACGGCGACGGCCGGGTCCGGCCGGTGCAGCTCGGTGAGGAGGACGCCCCAGGCCGCGGCGCCCTGGTTCTCGTGCCGGAACACCAGGGCCACACCGAGGTCGTCCACGTGGAGGTCGGCCGGGCACAGCAGCACGTCGTGACTGGCCGTCAGGTCGCGGCGCCGGCCGAACAGCCCGTACGCCTCGCGCAGGGCCGCCGGCAGCCGGAGGCCGAGCCGCTGCTCGGCCGCCACCAGATCGGCCTCGCTCCAGCCGTCGGTGTCGGTGAGCGGCGCCACCCAGTGCCGGGCGAAGTCCTCCACGAACCACCAGGCCTCGGCGCGGTCCTCAAGACCGGCCGCGACACCCTCGACGAGATCGAACCCCTGTGTCATGGACCCGACCCTACCGGTCGGACGGAAGTGCTCCGCAACGCCCGGGAATCCGGGCGACGCGACGTCACCCGGCATGGCATCCTGCGCACATGGACGAGGAATGGGTGAGGATCTTCAGCGTCGAGAACACCGCCGGCCTGCCGCAGCCGGGGTTCGCACTCACCGTTTGACTGCGCGACCGCGGTATCGACTGGTGGCCCTTCGAGGAGGACGACCTGCGCGGCGACCTCTCCTGCGGCCCGGACCCGGCCCGCGGCGGACGGTGGCGCGGATGGCACACCCTCCGGATCCGGGCCGACGCGCTGCGCCGCCTCGGTCTGCACCCCGACCAGCCGGCGTCCAGGCCCGGCGGCCCGCTCGCGCCGGACTGGTGGGGGCCGTGGACGGGCCACCGGAAGTGGCAGGTCACCCGGCAGGCGGTCGCCGGGGCCCGGCAGCTGTGGGCGCCGTGACCGGGCGGCCGTGCGGGGCCGTCGGGGTCCGCGATCCGGTGCCGGCCGTGGGGGCCGGCCGCTGCGGGCCCGGTCAATCCGGTGGCGGGCCGCCACCCCGGATGCTTCGATGCCCCGTGCCCCTTTCACACGAGACCGACCGCACCGCCCTGTTCGGCCCCGCTGCCGACCGCGCCGCCGCCCTCGACCGGATCGAACGTTTCTACGACGCCGTGCCGCGGTCCGCCGCCCGCGCCGAGGACCTCGGCCCGCTCACCCTCTTCGTCCGCGAGGACGAGGGCATGCCGTACTACGCCCGGCCCGGCCTCGGCCGCTGCACCGCGGCGGACGGCGTGACGGCCGCGGACGTGCGGCGGGTGCGCGAACGGCAGCGCGCGCTCGGTCTGCCCGAGAGCTTCGAGTGGGTGGCGGAGACGGCCCCCGCGCTGCGCGCCGCCGCCGAGGAGGCGGGGCTCGCCGTGCACGCCTATCCGCTGATGGTGCTGGCCGCCGACCCGGACGGTCCGGACGCCCCCGGCGGCCCGGACGTGCGGCCGGTCGGCCCGGACGATCCGGCGTTCACGAGTGCGCTGGCCGTGCCGTACCTGGCCTTCGCCGACCCCGGCACGGGTGTCGGCACCGCCGGGCCTGCCGAACTCGCCTCCGCGGCCGCCGGGATGGCCGCCGACGGCTCGGTGGCCCGGGCCGCGGCACGGGCCAGGGCCGGGCTGACGGTCACCGCCGCGGCCCTCGCGGCGGACGGCACCGCCGAGTGCTCCGGGCAGTACCAGCCGGTCGGTGCGGTCGCCGAGCTCGTCGGCATCGGCACCCTGCCGACCGCCCGCCGCCGTGGCCTCGCCCGGGCCGTGACCGCGGTGCTGGCGGCGGACGCGCGGGCGCGCGGCGCGGAGACCGTCTTCCTGACCGCGGGCGGCGACGACCAGGCCCGGCTGTACGGACGGGTGGGGTTCCGGCGGATCGGCACCGCACTGATCGCCGGGCCCGCGGAGGAGGGCGGCGCGGCCTGACCGGGCGCGTCCGGAGGCCGTGGCGCGGGGCCGTCAGCCGCCCGGCGGGGGCAGCTCCGCCGCCTCGCCGAGCAGCGGCGCGAGCAGGTCGCCGTGCTCGGCGACGCGGGCGAGCACGTCCTCCGGGGTGAAGGCGAGCGCGGACGCCGACCGGCACCGGTCGACCTCCTCCCAGGTCAGCGGGGTGGAGACGCCGGGGCGCGCGGTCGCCCGCAGGGTGTAGGGGGCGGCGGTGGTCTTGGCGCTGGTGTTCTGCGACCAGTCGACGAACACCTTGCCGTGCCGCAGGTTCCTGGACATCCGGTGCACCACGTGGGCCGGGTGCGCGGCCGCGAGGCTCTCCGCGAGGCCGCGGGCGTAGCCGACGACGGCGGCCGCGTCGGCCGGGCGCAGCGGCACGTACAGGTGCAGGCCCTTGCTGCCGGAGGTCTTCGGGTACGCGGGCAGGCCGTCGGCGGCGAGCCGCTCGCGGATCAGGAGGGCGACCCGGCAGCAGAGGGTGATGTCGGCGCCGGGGCCGGGGTCGAGGTCGATGACGAGGCGGTCGTGGGCGTCCCGCCCGGTGTCGGCGCTCCACTGGGGCACGTGGAGTTCGAGGGCGTAGCCGTTGGCGAGGGCCATGAGGGTGGGGAGGTCGTCGACGGTGACGCGGTCGCGCGGGCCCTCGTGGCTGTCGACGACCATGGTGCGCACCCAGTCGGGCAGGCCGGGCGGCGGGTTCTTGGCGAAGAAGCCCTCCTCGCCGACGCCGGAGGGGAAGCGCAGCAGCGTCGCCGGGCGGCGCCGGACGTGCGGCAGCAGGTGGGGCGCCACCTGGGCGTAGTAGTAGAGCGCCTGGCCCTTCGTCCAGCCGGTGACCGGCCAGAGCACCTTGTCGAGGTGGGAGAGGACCAGGCGACGGCCCTCGACTTCCGTGACCTGTCGCTCCGGCATACCGTGGTGAATCCCCAGGAAAGGGACGGCTCATGCCCCAGGTCACCTGGAAAGGCGTCATCACGTTCGGGCCGGTCGGCGTGCCCGTGAGTTGTACGCCGCCACCGAGGAGCACGGCGGCCCGGCGCTGCACCAGGTGCACGTGAAGGACGGTGCCCGCGTCCGGCAGAAGCGGTTCTGCGAGGGGGAGGGCGTGGAGGTGCCGTACGGCGGGGTCGCCAAGGGCTACGAGAGCCAGGACTGCCGCCCCACGGCGCGCGTCCTGACGGCGTGAACCCGCCCGCCGCCGGGCCGTACCTGCCGGTGGCCCGGCCGTTTCACGCCCGCCGGGACGGCCGCGGTCCGGCGGGGCGCCGCTCCGCCCCGGGCCCGGGGGCACGGCCGCCCGCCCCGGCCCGAGCAGGCGGCGGAGCAGCACGCCGGTCAGCACCACGGCCGCCGCCACCCCGTAGCAGGCCTGCTGGGTGTCGCCGCCGAGCAGGTAGACGGCCTGTCCCGCAGCGGGCACGGCGAGCCACTCCCACCGGCCGTCCAGCCCGACCAGCCCCACCACCAGCAGCGCGTACCACGGGTAGGCCGGGGTGACCAGCAGCAGCGCGGTGCCGGTGACCAGCAGGGCCCCGGCCCACGGCCGGGCCGGATCGCCACGGCGCAGCACGTGCAGCACGACGGCGAGCAGCAGCACGGCCGCGCCGTACGGAGCCGCCGCCCCCGGGAGGAGCAGCCGCACCAGGCCGAACCGGGCCGGCTCGCCCTCGTAGCCCTCCTCCTGGAGGTAGCCGGGCAGGTAGCCGAGCACCCCGGCGCCGGAGGCGAGCACGAACGGCAGGTAGGCGAGCAGGAAGGCGCCGGCGGCGGCCGCCGGGAGCAGCAGGTCGCGCGGGGCCGGGCGGCGGGCCAGCACCCCGGACATCGCGCCCGGCAGGGCGAGGGCGGGCAGGAGCTTGACGGCGGCGGCCGCGCCGAGCAGCGCGCCGCCGGCGACCGGTCGGCGGCGGGCGGCGAGGAGCAGGGCCGCGGTCATCAGCAGGGCGCCCAGGGTGTCGACGTGGGCGTCGTTGACCGCCCAGAGCGCGACCCCCGGGAACCACCCCCACAGGGCGGCGTGCACCGGTCGGCGGCGCAGGAGCAGCAGACCGGTGGTGGCCACCGCGAGCAGCGCGCCGCCCGCCTGGACGGCGCGGACACCGCCGCCGACCGCGGCGAGCCCGCGGAACCAGCCCTGCGCGACCGGCGGGTAGACGGTGTGCACGGCGGGCCTGTTGATGTGCGTGCAGGCGCCTTCGGCGGTGCGGCGCTCGTCCCAGCCGGTGCACGGGCCGCCGGGCGGGAAGAGGTCGGGCGAGGCGGCGCGCAGACCGGCCAGGGCGGCGTCGTCCGGTGCGTAGCGGTATGGCGGGAGGCCCGCGGCCTGCACCCGGCCGTCCCAGACGTAGCGGTAGGCGTCGTCGCTGGTGCGCGGCGGGGCGAGCAGGCCGGTGGCGGCGACGGCGACCGCACCGGCCAGCACCAGCGCCGTCCGGTGCCCCCGGGGCGCGTACCGCAGCAGCGCGACGGCGAGGGCGAACAGCGCGAGGTCGGCCGGGTACCAGCCGTACAGCGGGCCGGGGTGGCCGAGGGTGCCGCCACCCGTCACGGTGCGGGCGAGGGCCGCGACGAGGGCGATCAGGGCGGGAACGACGGCGAGGCGCACACCGCCACCCTGCCACCGGACCGGGCCGCCGGACCGCCCACCGGGCCCGGCGTACGACTTCCGTAAGGCCGGGCCCCGGCTGCGCGCGCGAGGGCCGGGCCGGGCGGTGCGGTCCGGTGCCCGTACGACTTCCGTAAGCACGTCGAAGCGCTCCGCGCGGCCCGGCACGGGGTCTGATGGGGAGGTGGACGACGACACCCCCGCCCCGCGCCGAGCGCCGTACGACCTCCCGCTGCCCACCCCGCCGCAGGCGCTGCGCCGCGGGCCGCTGCGCGAGGGCGCCTTCACCTCGAAACTGCACGACCCGCGCACCGCCGTGGTGGTCGGCCGCCGGCTCGGCACGGCCCTGCTGGTGTGCTTCGCGACGGGCCTGCTCAGCCACCTCCTCCAGGAACCGCCGACCTGGCTGCGCGACCACCTCACGAGCCGTCCGGTGCAGGGTTACCGCGTCACCCAGGGCCTCCACGTGATCAGCGGCATCGCCGCGATCCCGCTGCTCGGCGCGAAGCTCTGGACGGTCTACCCAAAGCTCTTCGAGTGGCCGCCCGCCCGCAGCGTCGCGCACGCCCTCGAACGGCTCGGCATCGCCGTGCTGGTGGCCGCCATGCTGCTGGAGCTCTTCACCGGCCTGCTCAACACCGTGCAGTGGTACCCGTGGCCGTTCCCGTTCCGGCAGACGCACTTCTGGCTCGGCTGGCTCGCCACCGGCGGGCTCCTCCTCCACCTGGCCGCCAAGGCGCCGCTCGTCGCCGCCCACTGGCGACGCACCGGGCCCGCCCTCGCGCAGCGCCGGGCCTTCCTCGCCGGGGTGACCGCCTCGGTCGCCGTCGTCACCCTCACCACCGCCGGCCAGACCGTGCCCTGGCTGCGAGCCCTCACCCTCTTCGCGCCCCGCCGCCCCGACATCGGCCCGCAGGGCCTGCCCGTCAACCGCACCGCCGCGCAGGCCGGCACCACCACCGCACCCGCCGACTGGAGCCTGCGGGTCGACGGGCCGAGGCCCTACGAGCTGACGATGAGCCGGCTCCTCGCCATGCCGCAGTACGAGGCGGACCTCCCGATCGCCTGCGTCGAGGGCTGGAGCGCCTCCGCCCGCTGGGCGGGCGTCCGCGTCCGCGACCTGCTCGACCTCGCCGGCGCCCCCGAGGACGCCCGGCTGCGCGTCACCTCGCTGGAGGCCGACGGCCCGTACCGCGTGACGGACATGCCCGCCGCCTACGCCCGCGACCCGCTCACCCTGCTCGCCCTGCGCGTCAACGGCGAGGTCCTGGACCCGGACCACGGCTACCCCGCCCGCATCATCGCCCCCGACCGGCCGGGCGTCCTGCAGACCAAGTGGGTCGCCCGGATGGAGATCCTCTGATGCGCACCCTGCGACTGCTGCTCGGCGCCGCCGGCCTCGCCCTCACCGGCTACGGCCTGTACGGGCTGCTCACCGACGCCTACGTCACCGACCCGCTCGGCGTGCTGCGGTGGGCCGTCGGCGGCGTCCTCCTCCACGACGGCCTCTGGGTGCCGCTGCTCTGCCTGCTCGGCGCCACCCTCGCGCGCACCACCCCCGTGCGGACCGGCCTCGTCGTCGCCGCCGCCGTCACCGCCGTCGCCCTCCCCGCCGTACTCCGCTCCGGCGACGACGGCGGCAACTCCTCGGTGCTGCCGCTGCCCTACCTCCGCAACTGGCTCCTCACCCTCGCCGCGCTCGCCGTCGTGACCGCCGCCTGGGCGGTCCTGGCCGCCGCCCGGCGCCGTCGCCGTCGCCGATCTGACCTGACCTGACCCCGGCCCGCGCGGGCCGGGGTCGGGTCAGACCGGGTCAGGTCAGGATCCTGGCCTTGGCCTTGGCGAACTCCTCGTCGGTGATCTGGCCGGCGGTACGCAGTTCGGAGAGCTTGGCCAGCTGGTCCGCCGTGGAGCTCTGCCCGGAACTCGCCGCCGTCTCCCGGACGTACGCGCGGAACCGCTCGTCGCTCTTCTGCGCCGTGCGGAGCTCGCGCTCGCCCATGCCCCGGCCACGGGCGATGAGGTAGACGAAGACGCCGAGGAACGGCAGCAGGACCAGGAACACGGCCCAGCCGGCCTTGGCCCAGCCACTCAGGTCGTCGTCACGGAACAGGTCGACGATGATCCGGAAGAGCAGGACGAGCCAGAGGATCCACAGGAAGATCCAGCACGTGGTCCAGAAGATGTTCAGCAGCGGGTAGTCCGCCGCGAGGTTCACCGCGAGGTTCATGGCTCTGATCTCCTGTCCCGGTGCAGCCCGGGTCGGCCCTGGCTGCGGGCGGGGTCGGCGGGTGACGGGGGATCGCCGGACGGCACCCCGGCCCGCTGCGGGGCGGCCCGGCCCGTCCCGGCACCGTGCGCGCCCCGCAGCGGACCCGGGTGGCCGCGTCCACCGTCTCGTGCATGACCTCATGCTGCGCTCCGGTCCGGGCCCGCGCATCCGGTCCGGGCCCGTGCGCACACCGGTTCCTCGGTGTCAGCCGCGCGGCTTCGCGCGGACGTGCATGCGTTCCCCCTGCCGTCCGAAGAGGCTGAGCACCTCGACGGGACGCCCGTCCGCGCTGCTGAACCAGTGCGGCAGCCGGGTGTCGAACTCGGCGACCTCGCCCACTCCGAGCACCAGGTCGTGCCCGGCGAGGACGAGCCGCAGCCGCCCGTCCAGCACGTACAGCCACTCGTAGCCCTCGTGCGTCCGGAGGTCCGGTTCGGCGCCCCGGTCGGCGATGACCAGCTTGTACGCCTGGATGGGGCCCGGGCTCCGGGTCAGCGGCACGAACGTGCCCCCGCTCGCCAGCGGACGCGGCTTCATCCGGACCCGCGGATCGCCCGTCTCCGGGGCGCCGACCAGGTCGTCCAGGGGCACCCGGTACGCGGCCGCGAGCGGCAGCAGCAACTCCAGACTCGGGCGGCGCAGACCCGACTCCAGCCGGGAGAGGGTGCTCCGGGAGATGCCGGTCGCCTCGGAGAGCGCGGCCAGGGTGAGCCCGCTCCGGGCACGCAGCCGTCGCAGCCGCGGCGCGACCTCGTCGAGGACCGCCTGGTGGGTCGGTGGTTCGTCCATACGGGCATTCCACCGCGCCGTCCCGGAAACGGCAACGAATGTTGCCGGAGTCGCACACCGGGAAGCACGCTGCCCGCACGACTCCCCATCGGAGAGAGGAACCCCTGGTGAAGCCCCTCCGCACCGAACGCAGCGCCGTGCCCACCGGCCGCCCCGAGCAGGCCGCCTCCGCGAGGTGGGCGCTCGCCGCGCTCGCGCTCGCCGTGCTGCTGCCCTCGCTCGGCACCGGCATCGCCAACGTCGGCCTGCCGACGCTGGCGAAGGAGTTCGGCGCCTCCTTCCAGGAGGTCCAGTGGGTGGTGCTCGCCTACCTATTGGCCGTCACCACCCTCGTCGTCGGCGCCGGACGGCTCGGCGACCTCACCGGCCGCCGACGGCTGCTGCTCGCCGGGATCCTGCTCTTCACCGCCGCCTCGGTGCTGTGCGGCCTCGCCCCCACCCTGCCGCTGCTGATCGCCGCCCGGGCTGTGCAGGGCCTCGGCGCGGCCGTCATGACGGCCCTCACCACGGCGTTCGTCGCCGAGGCGGTGCCGGCCGCGCGGACCGGCCGCGCAATGGGGCTCCTCGGCACGGTGTCCGCCGTCGGCACCGCCCTCGGCCCGTCGCTGGGCGGCGCCCTGATCTCCGGCCCCGGCTGGCGGACGGTCTTCCTCGTCAACGCACCGCTCGGCCTCCTGGCCCTCGTCCTCGCCCGCCGCCACCTGCCCGCCGACCCGCACCGACCCGCGGGCCGCCGACCCGGCTTCGACCACCCGGGCACCCTGCTGCTCGCCCTGACGCTCGGCGCCTACGCGCTCGCCATGACCACCGGCAGCGGCGGCGGCCCGCTCGGCGCCGCGCTGCTCCTGGCCGCCGCGGTCGGCGCGGTCCTCTTCCTGCGCACGGAGGCACGGTCCGCGTCCCCGCTGGTCCGGCCGGCGGTGCTCCGGGATCCGGTGCTCCTCGGGTACCTCGTCCCGAGCGCGCTCGTCTCGGCGGTGATGATGGCGACACTGGTCGTCGGACCGTTCCACCTCTCCCGCGCGCTCGGGCTGGACGCGGCCCTGGTCGGCCTCGCCTCCTCGGCCGGTCCGCTGGTGGCCGCCCTGACCGGGGTGCCGGCCGGCCGGGTGGCGGACCGCTTCGGCACGCGGCGCACGACCGCCGCCGGGCTCACCGCGACGGCCGCGGGATCCCTCGCGCTGACCGTCGTGCCCACCTCCTTCGGCATCGCCGGGTACCTCGTCCCCCTCGCCGTCGTCACCGCCGGGTACGCGGTGTTCCAGACCGCCAACACCACGGCCGTCATGGCGGGCGCGCCCGCGGACGGACGCGGTGTCGTCTCCGGCCTGCTCACCCTGTCGCGCAACCTGGGGCTCGTCACCGGCGCGTCCGCCATGGGCGCGGTGTTCGCGCTCGCCTCGGGATCGGCCGACCCCGCCACGGCGGCGCCCGGCGCCGTCGCGACCGGCACCCGGGTCACGTTCGCCGTCGCCGCCGTGCTGCTCGCCGTCGCACTGGCCGTCGCGGCCCGGCGCCCCGCGCGCGCCCTGCCGCGGCCCGACAACCCGCACCGGGCACCGCGGTTGGACACGTCCCCACCGGGCAGACGCCGGGCGACGGACCACCTCACCGAAGGAGGCACCCCGTGATAGTCCTCGGAGTCGTCCTGCTCGTCATCGGATTCCTCACCGGAATCGCGGTGCTGTGGAGCATCGGAGCGTTGCTGCTGGTCGTAGGGCTCATCCTGTGGGTGCTCGGCTCCGTGGGACACGCGGTGGGCGGCCGCAACCACTACTGGTGACGGCATCCGCCGGCAACGGCAGCGCGCAGTACGGCGGTGGGCCGGCCCCGGCGGATCCGGGGCCGGCCCACCGCCGCACCCACCGCCGCCGTCTCCGCCGCCGTCGCCGTCTTTACCGTCCCGCACGACCGCCGGGGCGGCTCAGACGCCGTGCAGCCCGGTCTCCAGGCCGTCGAGGGCGTGCGCGCACACGCAGTCACGGGTCGCCGGCAGGCTCGCCAACGCCTTGAACAGCACGGTGCGCAGCCGGTCGACGTTCCGCCCGAACACCTCCAGCACCTCGGCGTGCGTGACCCCCTCACCGGTCTCCACCCCCGCGTCGAGATCCGTCACCAGCGCCAGCGAGGTGTAGCAGACGCCGAGTTCGCGCGCGAGGACGGCCTCCGGATGCCCCGTCATACCGACCACCGACCAGCCGTTCGCCGTGAACCACCGCGACTCCGCGCGGGTCGAGAACCGCGGGCCCTCGACCACCACCAGCGTGCCGCCGTCGACGGGCTCCCACGCGTGGTCGCGCGCCGCGCCCAGCGCCGCCGCCCGGCCGTCCGGGCAGTACGGGTCGGCCATCGAGACGTGCACGACCTCGGGCACGGAGCCGTCCGGCAGCGGCAGCCCGTCGTAGTAGGTCTGCACCCGGCCCGCCGTGCGGTCGACGAACTGGTCCGGCACCAGCAGCGTGCCCGGCCCGTACTCGGCGCGCAGCCCGCCCACCGCGCACGGGCCGAGCACCTGCCGCACCCCCAGCGCGTGCAGCGCCCACAGGTTGGCACGGTAGTTGATGCGGTGCGGCGGCAGCGTGTGGCCGCGTCCGTGTCTCGGAAGGAAGGCGACGCTGCGCCCGGCGACCTCGCCGAGGAACACGGAGTCGCTGGGCGGCCCGTACGGCGTCTCCACGGTGAGTTCGGTGACGTCGTCGAGGAGCGCGTACAGGCCGGAGCCGCCGATCACGCCGATCTCGGCCCGCGGCGGGACGCCGGCGGTGCGAGGGGTCGAGGGGGCGTCAGGCATGGCCTCTCCTAAGGGTGTCGTGGTGCGGCGCCCTGAAGACCGGTGCGCCGTCGCCACCCTACGAGAGCGGTGGCCGGGTGTGCCTTCCGTGCACGCTTACGGTCCGCGGACGTCGCCGCGTACAGTGACAGCCCCGACGGACAGGAGTGACGGCGATGGAGGCACAGGCGGTGCTGCGACCGGCCGGCCACCGCGCGCTGGTGTGGCGCGAGCGGCCCGCGACGGCGGGTGCGGCGGTGCTGGTGCTGCACGGCGGCCAGGAGAACGGTCTGCGCGGCCCGGGCACGCCGAACCTGCCCGGCCAGCGGATGCGGCCGTTCGCCCGGGCCGTGGAGCGGGTCACCGCCGGACGCGAGGTCGCCGTGGGCGTGGTCCGGTACCGCTGCCGCGGCTGGAACGGCGACCGGGCGGACGCCGCCCGGGACGCCGCCGCCGCGCTGCAGGAACTCGCCGAGGAGCTCGGTCCGGTGCCGACCGTGCTCGTCGGCCACTCGATGGGCGGCCGGGCCGCGCTGGCCGCCGGCGGGCACCCGTGCGTGGCGGGCGTGGTGGCCCTGGCCCCCTGGTGCCCCGCCGGCGAGCCGTACGCCCACCTCGGCGGCCGCCGGGTCGTGGTGCTGCACGGCGACCGCGACCGGGTGACCGCCCCGGACGACACCGTCCGCTTCGCCGCACTGGCCAGGTCGGCGGGGGCCCGCACCGCCGGGTACCTCGTCGCCGGGAGCGGCCACGCGATGCTGCGCCGCGCCACCGCCTGGCACCGCGCGACGGCCGCGCTCACCGCGGGACTGCTGGGCCTGCGCGGCCTGCCGGAGGACGTGTCCGCGGCGCTCGCGCTCGACGGGCCGGGCCCCGAGGGCCTGCGGCTCCCCCTCTGAGCACCCCGGACACCCCGGACACCCCGGGCACCCCGGGCACCCCGGGCACCCCGGGCACCCCGGGCACCCCGGGCACCTGAGGGTCCCGGCTCCGGGGACGCCGGGCGCGCCGACGCGCCGTCACCGGGTGTCCGGTGGGGCGGCCTCAGCTGTCGGCGGGCTGTGGTTGACTGCCGGGGTGGCTCAGGAGCTGGACATCATCGCTTTCGCCTCGGCGGACGACTTCGACGCGTGGCTGGGCGGGCATCACGCCTCCTCGCCGGGCATCTGGCTGAAGCTGCGCCGGAAGACCCCCGGGGTGGTCTCCCTCGACTACGCGCAGGCGCTCGACGTGGCCCTGTGCCACGGCTGGATCGACGGCCGGAAGGCCCGGTCCGAGGAGGACGGGTGGTGGCTGCAGCGTTTCACCCCGCGCTCCGCGCGCAGCCGGTGGTCCCGGATCAACCGGGACAAGGCGCTGGCCCTGATCGAGCAGGGCCGGATGCGGCCCGCCGGGCTCGCCGAGGTGGAGCGCGCCCGGGCGGACGGCCGCTGGGAGGCCGCGTACGACAGCGCGCGGACGGCCGAGGTGCCGGAGGACCTCTCCGCGGCGCTGCGGGCCGAGCCCGCGGCGGCGGCGGCCTTCGAGGCGATCGACCGGCAGAACCGCTACGCGATCCTGTACCGCGTGCAGGAGGCGAAGCGGCCGGAGACCCGGGCCCGCCGGATCGCGACGTACGTGGCCATGCTGGCCGAGGGCCGGACGATCCACCCGTAGGCCCGTACGGCGAGGGCCCTCCCGGCGCCGCGCCGGAGGCGGACGGGCCGGGAGGGCCGCGGACGTCCGGGCCGGCCGGCGAGGGCCGGCCCGGACGTCGTGATCACCGGACGTCGTGCCGGGACGTCGTGCCGGGACGTCGTGGTCAGACGAGGTCGAACCGGTCGAGGCCCATGACCTTGTCCCACGCCGCGACGAAGTCGTTCACGAACTTCTCCTTCGCGTCGTCGCTCGCGTAGACCTCGGCGACCGCGCGCAGCTCGGAGTTCGAGCCGAACACCAGGTCGGCGCGGCTGCCGGTCCACCGGACCTCGCCGGTGGCGGCGTCGCGGGCCTCGAACGTGTTGGCGTCCCCGGACGTCGCCGTCCACACCGTGCCCAGGTCGAGCAGGTTGACGAAGAAGTCGTTGGACAGCACGCCGGGGGTGGCGGTGAGGACGCCGAGCGAGGACTGCTGGTGGTTCGCACCGAGGGTGCGGAGACCGCCGACGAGCACCGTCAGCTCGGGGGCGCTCAGGTTGAGCAGGTTCGCCCGGTCGATCAGCAGGTACTCGGCCGGCAGCCGGCTGCCCTTCCCGAGGTAGTTGCGGAACCCGTCGGCCACCGGCTCCAGCGCGGCGAACGACTCCACGTCGGTCTGCTCCTGCGACGCGTCCACGCGGCCCGGCGTGAAGGGGACCTCGACGGCGGAGCCGCCGTCCTTCGCGGCCTTCTCCACCGCCGCGGCACCGGCGAGCACGATCAGGTCGGCGAGCGAGACCTGCACGCCGCCGGCGTGGGCGGTGTTGAAGGACTCCTGGATGCCCTCCAGGGTGCGCAGCACGGTGGCGAGGCGGTCGGGGTCGTTGGCCGCCCACCCGCTCTGCGGCTGGAGGCGGATGCGCGCACCGTTGGCGCCGCCGCGCTTGTCGCTGCCGCGGAAGGACGAGGCCGACGCCCACGCGGTGGAGACGAGGTCGGAGACCGACAGGCCCGAGGCGAGGACCTGCTCCTTGAGGGCGGCGATGTCGGCGGCGCCGACGAGCGGGTGCGTGACGGCGGGCAGCGGGTCCTGCCAGAGCAGGGTCTCGGAGGGGACCTCCGGGCCGAGGTAGCGCACGACCGGGCCCATGTCACGGTGCGTCAGCTTGAACCAGGCGCGGGCGAAGGCGTCCGCGAACGCGGCCGGGTCCTCGTGGAAGCGCCGCGAGATCTGCTCGTAGGCCGGGTCGAACCGGAGCGAGAGGTCGGTCGTGAGCATGGTCGGGGCGTGGCTCTTCGACGCGTCGTGGGCGTCGGGCACGGTGCCGGCGCCGGCGCCGTCCTTCGGCCGCCACTGGTGGGCGCCCGCGGGGCTCTTGAACAGCTCCCACTCGTAGCCGAAGAGGATGTCGAAGAAGGTGTTGTCCCAGGTGGTCGGGGTGTTGGTCCAGATGCCCTCGAGGCCGCTGGTGATCGTGTCGCCGCCCTTGCCGGTGCCGAAGGAGTTGGCCCAGCCGAAGCCCTGCTGCTCGATCGGCGCGGCCTCGGGGTCGGCGCCGACGCTCTCCGCCGGGCCCGCACCGTGGGTCTTGCCGAAGGTGTGGCCGCCGGCGATGAGGGCGACGGTCTCCTCGTCGTTCATCGCCATCCGGCGGAACGTCTCACGGATGTCGCGGGCCGCGGAGATCGGGTCCGGGTTGCCGTTGGGGCCCTCGGGGTTGACGTAGATGAGGCCCATCTGGACGGCGCCGAGGGGCTCCTCCAGCTCGCGGTCGCCGGTGTAGCGCGCGTCGTCGAGCCAGGTGGTCTCGGGACCCCAGTAGACGTCCTCGTCGGGCTCCCAGACGTCCGCGCGGCCGCCGCCGAAGCCGAACGTCTCGAAGCCCATCGACTCCAGGGCGACGTTGCCGGCGAGGATCATGAGGTCGGCCCAGGAGAGGTTCCGGCCGTACTTCTTCTTCACCGGCCAGAGCAGGCGGCGGGCCTTGTCGAGGTTGCCGTTGTCAGGCCAGCTGTTGAGGGGGGCGAAGCGCTGCTGGCCCGCGCCGGCGCCGCCGCGGCCGTCGCTGATCCGGTAGGTGCCGGCGCTGTGCCACGCCATGCGGACCATGAACGGGCCGTAGTGCCCGAAGTCGGCGGGCCACCAGTCCTGCGAGGTCGTCAGCACCTCGGCGATGTCGCGCTTCACGGCGGGCAGGTCGAGGCCGAGGAACGCCTCGGCGTAGTCGAACTCCTCGCCGAGCGGGTTGGCCACGGCGGGGTTCTTGGCCAGGATCTTCACGTTGAGGCGCTCCGGCCACCACTGGCGGTTCCCGCCGCCCTGGGTCGGGTGCGGGGCGCGCCCGTGCGCGACCGGGCAGCCACCCCCGCTCTCCTCCGTCTTCGCGTCGACGACGATTGCGTCATGGTTGTCGGACATGGGAATCCCTCCGGACCTGGCGGACATCGGTGCTGAAAATCTGCGGGCGGTGGACGAGCGGGGGAAGCCGACCGTGCCGGTGGCCTCGACCCCGTCCGTCCGGGGGCCACGGCCGCAGCCGTGGCCCTTGGGGACGCTCGGGCAGGGGACGTGCGGGCGCCGCGGCCGACACGGACGGCGGCACGCCGTACGGACGGCCGGCGACGTACGGGCGGGCCGCGGCCACCGGGGCGTACGGCCCGGACCGGACCGCCCGGACACCCTCCCGGACGGCTCCGGTCAGCACGACGCGGGTGCCCGTCACCCGCAGGCCGACACCGCCCGCCTTCCCCGCGGTGGCCGTCACGTCACTCTCTCCTGCCGTACCGGGCGCTTCCTGCCCCTTGGCTATTGCTGGAACCGATCCTACGATGGACACCGTCCAAGTCAAGAAGCGCATCAGAGCTGTAGCAGATCGGATCGGCAGAGACCGCTGGTAAAGTCCGAACATCCCCCATGAGCCTGAATAGGTGAACCGATATGAGTGACCTACTGGAGCGACTGCGCGGACGCGGCTGGCGGATGACCTCCCAGCGGCGTGTCGTTGCGGAGGTCCTCGACGGCGACCACGTGCACTTCACCGCCGACGAGGTGCACGCCCGAGCGGCCCAGCTGCTGCCCGAGATCTCCCGGGCGACCGTGTACAACACGCTCGGCGAGCTGGTCTCCCTCGGCGAGGTCATAGAGGTCTGCACCGACGGCCGCGCCAAGCGCTACGACCCGAACGCGCACCACCCGCACCAGCACCTGGTGTGCTCCCGCTGCGGCACCATCCGCGACGTCCACCCGACCGGCGACCCGCTGGCCGACCTCCCCCGGGAGGAGCGGTTCGGGTTCACGGTGGCGAACGTCGAGGTCACCTACCGCGGGCTCTGTCCGTCCTGCGCCTGACCTCCGACACCCCGGACCGGCCTGACCGGCCTGACCGCCGGGACCGCCCTGACCTCCGGGACCTCCGGGACCGCCGACCCGGGCGTTCCGGAAGGCGTCCGCCCGCACGGAAGAGCCGCGGCGGCTCCGGAGGGTGCGTGCCCTCCGGAGCCGCCGCGGCTCCCGGTGCGTACTGCGGCCGGCGCTACTTCGCCGCCTGCGAGATCCGGACCATGTTGCCCGAGGGGTCGCGGAACGCGCAGTCCCGAGGCCCCCAGGCCTGGTCGATCGGCTCCTGGAGCACCTCGGCACCGGAGGCCCGGACCTTCTCGAAGGTGCCGTCGAGGTCGTCCGTACGGAAGACCATCGTCGGCAGGACCCCCTTGGTCAGCAGCGCCTGGAGGGCGTCGCCGTCGGCCTGCGACCGGCCGGCGTGCGGCTCGGAGATCACGATCTCCAGGCCCGGCTGGGCCGCGCTGCCGAGGGTGACCCAGCGGTACTCGCCCGAGGCCACGTCGTTGCGGACCTCCAGGCCCAGCGCGTCGCGGTAGAAGGCGAGCGAGTCGTCGACGTCGTTGACGGTGATGTTGCAGTACTGAAGGGCGATGTCCATGGGAGCAACGCTAGGCGGCGGTCGGGTCGCCTGCTTCTCCGTTCCTGCTCGCCGGTGAACCGGCCCTGCTCGGCCGGGTGCGCAGCTTCGCCACGCACGCCGGCATCGCCAGCACCGCGGAGTGCTCGCGGGCCCGGTAGGCGCTCGGCGTCTCGCCCACCACCTCGCTGAAGCGCGAGCTGAACGAGCCGAGCGAGGTGCAGCCGACCGTCATGCAGGCGTCGGTCACGCTCATCCCGGCACGCAGCAGGGCCATCGCCCGTTCGATCCGGCGGGTCATGAGGTAGCTGTACGGCGTCTCGCCGTAGGCCGCGCGGAACTGCCGCGAGAAGTGCGCGGGGGACATCAGCGCGTGGCGGGCCATCGTCGGCACGTCGAGCGGGCGGGCGTACTCGCGGTCGATGAGGTCCCGCGCCCGTCGCAGGTGGCCGAGGTTGGCGAGGTCCTCCGGTGTCATGCGTCCAGCGTACGGTCCCCCTCCGACAGCCGGCCCCGCACGCCGCCGCCCCTGCCGCACCACCGGACGGCGGGGGGCCGTCCGGCGGTGCGGTGTGCTCAGCCCTCGGCGGGGAGCTCGTAGACGTGGTCCGGGGTGATGATCGAGGTGATCGCCCGGGCGAAGAGGGTGCTCGGCTCGAAGCCGTCGTGGAGGATGTCGGTGTTGATGAGGATCACCATGGTGGCGTCCTGCTCTGGCAGGTACATCGTCACGCTCTCGTAGCCCGGCAGCGAGCCGTTGTGCCCGATCCAGCCATGGGTGTTGAAGAGGCCCAGGCCGTACCCGGCGCCGTCGAAGCCCGGAACGGTGATGAACTTCTCCCGCTCCGCCTGGGTCTCCGGGGTGAGCAGGGTGCCGGTGGCGACCACCTTGGCCCAGCGGTGCAGGTCGTGCAGGTCGGAGATCACCGCACCGGCCGCCCAGCCCCAGCTCGGGTTCCAGTCCGTCGTGTCGGCGACCGCGCCGGACAGCGTCTGGTTCGTGTACCCGTGCGCGTGCGGTTCCGGGAACTCCGCGCCCTGCGGGAGGAAGGTCCGGTGCAGGTGGGACGGTCCGGTGACCCGCTCGCGGAGGAAGTCGGCGAGCGGCATCCCGCTCAGCTTCTCCACGAGCAGACCGAGCAGGATGTAGTTGGTGTTGGAGTACTGGAACCGCGTGCCCGGAGGGAAGACGTTCGGGTTGTCGAAGGCGTAGGCCAGCAGCTCCTGCGGCGTGAAGGGACGGGTCGGGTCGCTGAGCAGGGCCTGCACGAAATCCGGGTCGGCGCTGTACGAGAAGAGGCCGCTCCGCATCTCGGCGAGCTGCCGCACGGTGATGTGTTCGCCGTCGGGCACACCGTCGAGGTAGTCGGAGATCGGGTCGTCCAGCCCCACCAGCCCGTCGTCGACCAGCTCCAGGACGGCGGTCGCGGTGAAGGTCTTGGTCTCGCTGCCGATCCGCATGTTCATCCGGGGCGTCATCGGCGCGCCCGTCGCCGTGTCGGCCACCCCGGTCGCCCGGATGTAGCTGCCCCGGCCCGGCATCCACAGGCCGACGATCACGCCAGGGGTGCCGGTCTCCTGACGGGTGCCCTCGATCGCCTCGTCGAGGCGGGCCACGAGCGCGGGGTCGAGGCCGTGGGGCGGACAGTCGTCGGCGTACGGGTCGGCCGGGGCGGCGGCCGCCGGACGCGGCTGGACGGCCTGGGCCTGGGGCGCGATCAGCGTGAGGGGTACCAGGGTCGAGATGGCGAGCAGGGCGGTGGCGAGTCGGCGGGCGGGCGCACGGCGCATGACGGGATGTCTCCTCCAGCAGTGGGCGGACCTCGGGAGGCCCACGTCACCACCCGCCACCGCCCCTGACCCCGCGCACCCGGCGCACGCACGGCGAGTCCATCCGTACGGACCACCGGACGGACCACCGCGGCCGATCGGCCGAACGCCCGCGCCGGCGCGTGCCACGGGGTGCGCCACCGCGGTCCGGCGGCCGCCGCGCACCGGGGAGGACGACCGCGCAGTCCGCGGCGGCGGCCGGGGCCCGGGGCCGGAACGTCAGTTCTTCCCGTCGGCGGCGTCGGTGCCGTCCGTCGTCGGTGCCGGCGGTTCCGCGGCGCGGCGCTCCCGGCGGAGCCAGACGGTCAGGAGCAGGCACGGCAGCAGGAGTCCGACGGCGGTGAGCACGACGAAGCGCGTGAAGCCGGTGATGTGCGCGACCAGCCATTCGAAGTTCTGCCCGAAGAAGCCGACCACGAAGGACAGCGGGAGGAACACCGTCGCGATGATCGTCAGCCGCTCCATCGTGGCGGTCTGCCGGAGGTTGATCCGGCTCTGCTCGACGGAGATGACGGCGATGTTCGCCTCCAGCACGGTGGTCAGGAGGTCGCGCTGGGCGGCGACCTCCTCGTCGACCAGCAGGAGGTGGTCGTGCACGTCGCGGAAGTACGGCAGGAGCCCGGTCGGCGACCTGCCGGGCTGGAGGCGCCGCCCGAGCACCGCCAGCAACGGGTGCACGGCGCGGTAGAAGTCGGTGGCCTCGCGGCGCAGGAAGTAGATCCGCTCGGTCGGAGCGACCGCCCCGGAGAACACCGTGGCCTCGATCTGCTCGATGTCGCGTTCGAGTTCGGCGACGACGGGCGCGTATCCGTCGACGACCTGGTCGAGGATCGCCCAGAGTGTCGAGGTGCTGCCGGTGCGCAGCAGTTCGGGCCGGTGTTCGAGCCTGCTGCGGGCGTCGGCCAGTTCGCTGGCGACGCCCTGGCGGACGGTGATCACGAAGTGTTCGGCGAGGAAGACGCTGATCTCGCCGGTGTCGACCTCCTCCCGCTCGTCGTCGTACCTCGCGGTGCGCAGGATGACCAGCTCCGTGCCGTCCTCGTACCGCTCGGCCTTGGGTCGCAGGTGGAAGGCCTGGGCATCCTCGACGGCGAGTTCGTGGAGGCCGAAGCTCTCGCGCACCTTGTCCAGCTCCCCGGCGGTCGGTTCGAACATGCCGAGCCAGACGAACCCGTCCTGGGTGCAGCGTGCGGCCGCCTCCTCCAGCGGCATCGCGCCCTGGTGCTGCCGGCGTCCGTCGCGGTAGTGCGCGCAGTCGACGATCATGGCCTTCCTCCTCGCGTCCACCCCCGCTGCCGCCCGTCGCCCTTCGGCGGTCCGTGACGCCGTGCGCGCCCCCCAGCACCACATGCTCCTCCGATTCCTCCGGAACCGCGCAGGTCCGGGCCCGCGCAGGTCCGGGCCCGGCACGGACGGCGTGCAGGCGGCACCCGGTCCGGACCCAGCCCATCCCGGGCTCGTGGTCGCGCAGCACGCCGGGCAGGCACATCCGGACGGTCGACAGTCCGTGCTCGGCCCCCGACCTGCCCGAGGATGCCTGGGCCCGAGGATGCCCGGGCAGGGCTCGGTCACCGCCGCGGGCATCGTCGCCGAACCGCCGTCCCTGATCGGCCTGAGCTCCTCGGGCGCCCTCGCCGTCGCGCACCGCCCGCGCCCCCGGCCGACGGTCCACGGCCCTGCCGGGATCACGACGCGGACGGCGACGGCCTGCCGGAATCCGGTTGACCCGGGGTGCAGGATGACCTCGTGATCCCCGAGGAGCGCGCCGTCGAACTCGTCGAGTCCCTTCTGGCCGACCAGCGGCTGGCATGGCCCCGGAAGGGGCCCGTCCCCGACCTGGTCGTCCGTCACGTGGAGGAATTCGCGGTCGGCTGGCTCGTCCGCTGGAGCACCGCGGCGTGCGACCGCCCCGGCGCCGAGCACAGAGGCGTCATGGGCGGCAGCCACTACCTGGTGGACCGGCACGACGGCAGCATCCACCACGTCCCCGCAGCCTGGTGGCAGGACGAGGGCCGGCAGGAGGACTACCTCCTGCAGACCAGGGGCACCCGACCGCCCGACCCGCCGGCCGCCTCCGTCCGCGCGCTCGCCCACTCCGCCGGGCTCGTGGCCGCGATGAGCCACCTGCGCAAGCAGGCCCCGCGGCTGAGCCCGCAGCAGGCGAGGGCCTACGTCACGACCGTCCGAACTGGCGCCGAGCCACCGGAGGAGCCGGCGAACCTCACCAGGAGAGTACGGACGTCGCCGCCCCTGCCCGTCGAGACCCTCACCGGTCCGGTCCTGTAGCGGCCCGGCCGACCCGCAGATCCGCCGCCGCGCCGCCGCGCCGCCCGCCGTCACCCCGTCCAGGCCCGCCCGCAGGCCGGTGTGACGGCACGCCACATCGCCGGTGCCGCGCCACCGGGACGGCCGGACGTCACACCGCGCCCCGCGCAGTGCCGACCGACCGGCCGCCCGGATCATCGAACGGAGTAACCCGCCGTCGCCGCAGCCACGGTCCTGACGGCGGTCGGCCGGCCCTGCCGGCCGTCCCGGCACCGTGGCCCACCTGGCGGCGGCCTCCGCCGGGGTCGTACGCGCCTGCCCCGCACGGGCCGCGCCCCTTCACGCAGTGAGGCTAATCACTGGCTCACGGTATCGGTCCGCACCGCCGGGTAGGTGTACGTTCCTGCGACCAGTGGGTGAAGCACTCCCGCCGCTTTCGCAGATGCCCGGTCAGCAGCGCCTCCGACGAGAGAGACACCAGACATGTCTGCACAGGTCCCGACCCACCACCCACCACAGCGCATCGGTGTCGTCGCCGAGTCGACCGCCGGGGAGACCCGCGTCGCGGCGACGCCCGCGACGGTGCGGCAGCTGCTCGGCCTCGGTTACGAGGTCGTCGTCGAGTCGGAGGCCGGCACGGCCTCCGGATTCACCGACGGGGCCTACACCGAGGCCGGTGCGAGCATCGGCGACGCCTGGGCGGCCGAGGTGGTCCTCAAGGTCAACGCACCGTCGGACGACGAGATCGCCCGGCTGCGCGCGGGCGCCACCGTCGTCGGCCTGCTCGCGCCGGCGCAGCGGCCCGAGCTGGTGCGGGCGCTGTCCTCGCGCGGTGTCACGGCGCTCGCCCTGGACGCCGTCCCGCGGATCTCGCGCGCCCAGTCGATGGACGTGCTCAGCTCGATGGCGAACATCGCGGGGTACCGGGCGGTGATCGAGGCGGCCCACGTGTTCGGGCGTTTCTTCACCGGCCAGGTCACCGCCGCGGGCAAGGTGCCGCCGGCGAAGGTCCTCGTGGCGGGCGTCGGCGTGGCCGGGCTCGCCGCCATCGGCGCGGCGTCCAGCCTGGGCGCGATCGTCCGCGCCACCGATCCGCGGCCCGAGGTCGCGGACCAGGTCCGCTCGCTGGGCGGCGAGTACCTGGGCGTGAACGTCGCGCAGGAGGCGAGCACCGACGGCTACGCCAAGGCGACCTCCGCCGACTACGACCGTGCCGCGGCCGCGCTCTACCACGAGCAGGCCGAGGACGTGGACATCATCGTGACGACCGCGCTGATCCCCGGCCGGCCCGCCCCGCGGCTGGTCACGGCGGAGGACGTGGCGGCGATGAAGCCGGGCAGTGTCATCGTCGACATGGCCGCCGCCCAGGGCGGCAACGTCGAGGGCACCGTGCCCGGCCGGGCGGTGGTCACCGACAACGGCGTCACCATCATCGGCTACACCGACCTGGCCGGCCGGCTGGCCACCCAGGCGTCGCAGCTGTTCGGCACCAACCTGGTGAACCTGCTGAAGCTGCTGACGCCCGGCAAGGACGGCCGGCTGACCATCGACTTCGACGACGTGGTGCAGCGGGCCGTGACGGTGGTCCGGGACGGCGAGGTCACCTGGCCGCCGCCGCCCGTCGCCGTGTCGGCCGCCCCCGGGGCGGCGCCCGCGGCCCCGGCCGTACCGGTGGGGCCCGAGCCGTCCCGGACCACTCCTGCGGTGCGGTTCGGCCTGATCGGTCTGGGGATGCTGGCGGTCTTCCTGCTGATCGCCTTCGCTCCGGCCCAACTCGCCGAGAACTTCACGGTGTTCGCGCTCGCGGTGGTCATCGGCTACTACGTCATCGGCAAGGTGCACCACGCCTTGCACACCCCGCTGATGTCGGTGACCAACGCGATCTCCGGAATCGTCGTGATCGGCGCCCTGCTGCAGATCGGCCACGAGAGCTGGGTCGTGACCGCGCTGTCGTTCGTGGCGGTGCTGCTGACGAGCGTGAACATCTTCGGAGGCTTCGCCGTCACCCGCCGCATGCTGAGCATGTTCTCGACCGCCCCCGAAAGGCGCTGAGCCCGATGACTTCCACGACGGCCTCACACGCCGCGGACCTGGTCGCCGCCCTGCTCTTCATCCTCAGTCTCGCCGGACTGTCCCAGCACCGGACCTCGCGCGCCGGCGTCGTCTACGGCATCGCCGGCATGGCCCTCGCCCTGGTCGCCACCGTCGTCCTGGCGTCGCGGAGCATCACCGCCGGCGCGGTCGCCCTGATCGTCCTCGCGATGGTCCTCGGCGGGGCGGCGGGGCTGTGGCGGGCGCGGCGGGTCGAGATGACGCAGATGCCCGAACTCATCGCCGTCCTGCACAGTTTCGTCGGCCTCGCCGCCGTCCTGGTCGGCTGGAACAGCTACCTGGAGGTCGAGGCCCACGGCTCGGCCCAGACGGTGGTCGCCGGCGGCCTGCTGGGCATCCACCACGCCGAGGTGGTCATCGGCATCTTCATCGGCGGGGTCACCTTCACCGGCTCCGTCGTGGCCTTCCTCAAGCTGTCCGGCCGGATCGCCTCGCGTCCGCTGACGCTGCCCGGCAAGAACGCCCTCAACCTGGGCGCGCTGGCCGCGTTCGCGGGGCTGACGGTCTGGTTCACGGTGAGCCCGAGCCCGGGCCTGATGATCGCGGTGACCGTCCTGGCGCTGGTCCTCGGCTGGCACCTGGTCGCCTCGATCGGCGGCGGCGACATGCCCGTCGTCGTCTCCATGCTGAACAGCTACTCCGGCTGGGCCGCGGCCGCCGCCGGGTTCCTGCTCGACAACAACCTGCTCATCGTCACCGGGGCGCTGGTCGGCTCCTCCGGCGCCTACCTCTCGTACGTCATGTGCCGGGCCATGAACCGCTCCTTCGTCTCCGTCATCGCCGGCGGCTTCGGCATCGAAGCGCCGACGGGCGGCGACGAGGAACAGGGCGAGCACCAGGAGATCCGCGCCGAGGAGACCGCGGCGCTGCTCGGCCGGGCCCGCTCCGTGGTCATCACCCCCGGCTACGGGATGGCGGTGGCCCAGGCCCAGCACCCGGTGGCGGAGCTGACGCGGCGGCTGCGCGAGCGCGGCGTCGACGTCCGCTTCGGCGTGCACCCGGTCGCCGGGCGCCTGCCGGGACACATGAACGTGCTGCTGGCCGAGGCGAAGGTGCCGTACGACATCGTCCTGGAGATGGACGAGATCAACGAGGACTTCGCCGAGACCTCCGTCGTCCTCGTCATCGGCGCCAACGACACCGTCAACCCGGCCGCCCTCGACGACCCCTCCAGCCCCATCGCCGGAATGCCGGTGCTGCGGGTCTGGGAGGCGGAGCACGTGATCGTCTTCAAGCGCTCGATGGCGTCCGGCTACGCGGGGGTGCAGAACCCGCTGTTCTTCCGCGAGAACAGCAGCATGCTCTTCGGGGACGCCAAGCAGAGCGTGGACGCGATCCTCCAGGCCCTCACCGGCCCGGCCCAGGACGCCCCCGCCCCCGCCGTCCGCCAGCCGACCGCCGCCGGCTAGACCGCACGGCCCCTGAACGGACCGCCCGGGCACACCGGCCCGGGCGGTCCGCCCGGCTTCGGCCCGGCCCGGCGTCCGACCCGTGCGGCGGCCGGTGCGTCAGCTCGTCAGCTCGTCAGCTCGTCAGCTCGTCATCCGTAGATTCCAGATCGTGACCTCGGTATCCAGCTCGCCGTAGCTGCCCTGGTCGTAGTGGGTATCGGTGATCTTGAGTACGGCGATCGGCGAGTTCTCGTTGACGACGCAGACGGTGTCGCCCCCGACCACGTCGACCTGGTCGTGCGGCTGGGTCAGCAGGAGGTCGCGGCAGCCCTGCGCGGTGGGCTCCCCGGGCCCGGTCCACCGTGCGACCGTGCCCTTGACCATCATCCCGCTGCTGCCACTGCGGCCCGCGGCCGGCCGGAAGAACGTGAACGAGGTACTTCGCGCCGGCGGCACCTTCGTCAGATCGATACCCTCCAGGCCCAGCACCCACTTGCCCGTCCAGCGCACCGGCGAGGCCACCGTGGGAGTCGGGGCCGGGGCCACGGCGGTACTCGTCCCGGCGGGACCCGCACCGGGCGGCGGCGCCACGGTGACCGCCGCCGAGGTGACGGGAGCGGCGGACGGCTGTGCCGTACCGCCCGTGAACGCGGCGATCGCGCTGGCAACTCCCGCGCACGCGCTGACCGCTGCGGCCACCACTCCCCAGAGCTTCATGTTCGATCTCCCGCCGGCCCCCGCCGGGACGGGTGCGTGCGGCGGCCAGGGCTGGTGACCGGGCTGGTAGCCGGGTTGGTGACCGGACGGGTAGCCGGGCTGGTGGTCGGGTTGGTGACCGGACGAGTGGTCGGGCTGGTGGTCGGGCAACGGCGGATGAGTCATGGATTCCCCCGAGTCTGCCGACGCACCGCGGCACACTCCGCGACCGCCGGACCATTGGACCAACGGCACGATAGCAATGACCGGACCACCCCCGCGGCCCCCACCCGCCCCCTGCTGACGGCACGTCATCCTCCTGACGCGCGGGAGCTCGGAGCACGTGGGGTGGCTGCGGGCGGGCACCGGCGACGGTCCGCCGGCCGCTGGCCGCCCGCCGCCCACCGCCGATCGCGCCGCGGCGCTTGAGTCCGCACCCGCGCTGAAAGTCCACGGAGGAGAGGAGCCCCGGCCGACGTACGGCCGGGGCTCCTCGAAGGGTGAGCACGGTCAGCAGGTGGAGCTACCCGTGCCGTGGACCGTCCGTCGACGCGCAGGCGGGCCGCACCCGATGGCGGTCACGGTGGGTCGGGCGGGTCAGTGCTGCAGGGTGAGGACGCCCGGGCGCCACGGCAACTGGTCGTAGGGGCCGCTCGCGGTGGGGGACTTGCCCTGGTAGAGGAACTGCAGGTTGCAGGGGTCGATGGTCATGGTCTGGTCGGGGTTGTTGCGGACCAGGTCGCCGTGGCTGATGTCGTTGGTCCAGGTGGCACCGCTGTTGGCCCTGCCCGCGAACGGGTTGCTCTCGGTGGCCGCCTGCGGGGTCCACGAGCCGCTCAGGCTAGTGGCCGTGAAGGACCGGAAGTAGCGTCCGTTCGCGCCCTGGGCCTCGACGATCATGAGGTACTGGTTCTGGCCCTGGACCTTGTAGACCTGCGGCGCCTCGAACAGGTTGGCCGTGGTGTCGCTCATGACCGTCGTGTACGACGAGCCGAAGCTGCCGGGGAAGTTCCCGATCGGCATGCTCGCCCGGTAGATCTTGCCGTTGTCACCGGCGAAGAACAGGTACATGTTCTGGCCGTCGGCGATCAGGGTCTGGTCGATCGGGCCGGTACCGGAGCCCTGGATGCTGCCGGTGAACAGCGGCTGCGGCGAGGACCAGCCGTTGGGGTTGGTGGGGTCGCTCGACGTGCGGTAGATGAAGGGCCACGCGCCCCACTGGTAGGCCAGCACCCAGATGTTCCTGGGCGCGAAGTAGAACAGCGTGGGCGCCACCGCGGCCTGGCTCATCCCGCTCTGGCCGGCCGAGGCCATGTCCGACCAGTTCGTGAAGGGGCTGAACGCCATGGAGCCGTACGAGGATCCCGACACGTTCGACGCGTAGACCAGGTGCTTGCCGTTGTAGACCACGTCGGTGAAGTCCTTCACCGCGGCCCACCCGTTCGCCGGCTGCGCCAACGCGCCCGTCGACGTCCAGCGGTAGGCCGACGGAAGGGCACAGGTGCCGCCCGTCGGCGGGGGCGTGGTCGGGGTCCCGGACAGGCCGGTCCACTGCTGGTTGCTGCGGCCGTTGCACGTCCAGATCTCCACGGCCGTGCCGTTGGCCGTGGCACCGCCCGTGACGTCCAGGCACAGTCCGGACTCCACGCCGACGATCGTGCCGTCGGAGTTCACCCGCCACTGCTGGTTCGCGGCGCCGCTGCAGGCCCAGATCTGCACCCGGGTGCCGGCCGTGGTGGCGTGGCCCGGAACATCCAGGCACTTGTTGCCGTACACGGTCAGCTGGTTGCCGGACGTCGACGTCCACAGCTGGTTGGCGCCGCCCGAGCAGTCGTAGATCTGCAGCAGCGCGCCGTCGCTCTGGCCGGCGTTCGACACGTCGAGACACCGGCCGGAAGCGACACCGCGCAGGGCGCCGCTGGTGGCCGCCTGGGCCGGGCCGGCGACGAGCATCGCCGCCAGCGCCACCACGGCCGCAACCGCGGCGGTGAGCACCACCGACAACTGCCTGCGGGGGGAACTCTGTTCGAGCATGGGTACCTCCTCTGTGAACGGATGGAGCTGTCACACGGCTTTGTTATCGCTCACATAGGCGCGCCGCCGTGAGCGCGCGCATGCATGGCCGCCGACCGGCCCGGACAGGAGTCCTCGCCCCCGACCTGCGGGGGCCCACAGTGCCGCCCGGGCTCTGACCGGCACGCCTGCCCGGCTCCGCCGACTTCGTCAGACCGGGCTGCGACCCCGGGTGGGCCGCACCCCCGGGGCGGGATCCGGCGGGCGGGAGGGATCGACCGGGCCTCCCACCCAGACTGTTAACGCTAACAATTCATGGCGCACGAACGCCCTCGACTCCGAGCCTCCACCGACGTCAGTTCACGACGGCTACGCCTGGCAGGATCAGGACGACTGCGAGAGTCGACGCGAGAACGTGAGCCCGGCTGACGATCCGCCAGAGACGTTCAATCCTGGCGCCCTTGAGGCGACGAGAATGCACCGGGAGGATCCGTCCTGTCGATGGTCCGGGTGGGGGTTGGGGTGGATGGGTGGGGTGGATGGGTGGGGCGGGTGCCGCCCTGCGCCACCGATGACCGCGACGGGACGGGGCGGTCATCGGTGGCGACGAGCAGCGGTGAGGAACGATGGGTCATCACTGTCGTTTCGCCCGAAGCTTGTTGGCGCACAGGAGTCGGCTCCGGAGTCGTTCGGACGTGTCGACGGCGACAGTGTCGACCGACGCTCGACAGGCCGTCAATACTTTCGGACGAAACAGCGAAACGGTCGACTCCCCCCAAGCCCACCCGTTCCAGCAAGTGCGCTGGCCGGATGCTCGGCCGCCGTCGCGAGCCGGGGAAACCCGACCACCAGTCAGCCGACTCTCCGCGATCACCGCTACGACAGGGCACAGAAGACGACAGAGGCCATCGAAAGTTTCGAAAGCTCAAGGCGTACGGGGCCTTCGGCGTCCGCCTCCGCGTCTCGAAGTCGACGCGCACCAGGCCGAGCCGCCGGCCGGAGCCCTCGACCGTCGATCAGGGTGTCGTCCCGGCGGGCCGTGAACGCGGAGCGTTCATTCCCCACCCGCACGCGTCACGGAGACCCGGACGGGCACTCCGGAACGCTCTCCGTCTCTCGGAACGCTCCCACCCGATTCTCCCCTGGCCGGCTCTGGTCGCACGTGGTCGGACGAGCCGTCAACGGTGCTCGCCGCTGCCGACGGCAGCTCAGGTCCAGGCTGGAGCGGGCGCCCCGTTCGGGCCCGCTCCGCACGACCACCCGGCTGCACCGGAGAACGGGACGTCGGCGTCGACGGCCCGGCGGCAGAGACGTCCGCGGCCTCCCGATCCCCCTCCTGGTCCCTCAGCCGTACCAGCTCGGTCAGGGCGGCGCTGTATCCGGCGTCAGCGACCTGCCGGTAGAGGAGTTCCGCGCCCTTCGGGTCCCCGTACAGCTCCCTCAGCCGCGCCAGCTCCGCCAGGGCGGCGCCGTACCCGGCGTCGACCGCTCTCCGGGCGAAGGCTTCAGCACCCTCCGGGTCGCCGTCCTGCCGGCTCAGCCGCGCCAGCTCCGCCAGGGCGGCGCCGTACCCGGTCTCGGCGGCCCGCCGGTAGAGCACCTCCGTGCCCTCCGGGTCGCCGTCCTGCTCCCTCAGCCGCGCCAGCTCCGCCAAGGTCGTGTCGTATGCGGCGTCAGCGGCCTGCCGGGCGAGCACGTCCCCGCCCCTCAGGTCCCCGTACAGCTCCCTCAGCCGCGCCAGCTCCGCCAGAGCGGCGCCGTACCCGGCGTCAGCGGCCAGCCGGTAGAGGAGTTCCGCGCCCTTCCAGTTCGTCGTCTGCACCCGCAGCCGCGCCAGGGCGGACAGGACGACGCTCCGGCCAGGGCCGGCGGCCTCACGAGCGAGCGCTTCGGGGGCAGCCGGGCTCCTGTGCGGCTCGCCCGACCGCGCCGACCCGGTCAGGCCCTCGTCGGGGCCGACGGCACGCGACCGGAGGAGGGAGGCCCACTCCAGCCGGTACCTGCTCTCAGCGGCGTCCGCGAGGCAGCTGAGGTCGTCATGGTCGGTGAGGTGCCTGTACGCGGCGTACCAGAAGGAGGCAGGCGGGCAGAGCCTCCAGCGGGTCGCGCGGCCGTGCTGTTCGAGGTAGTCGGCGAGGCGGAACACCGGACCCGCCGCGGCCCCTCCCGGTGGCCCTGGCTCCGCGCCGGGCGTCGGCCGGTCCGGCGGCAGGCCGGAAGGGCGCGCGGCGTTGCGGCGCAGCGGTGCCAGCTTGCCGTGGACGCGGCGGGCAAGGTCGGTGAAGGCGGATTCGGCCCAGTCCTCGGCGAGTTCCTCCCAGTCCTCGTCGGCGAGGTAGTCGGCGGCGGCGACGACGAGGAAGTCCTGCCGGAGGTGGAGACCGACGCCGAGGCGGCGAGCGTCCATCGCGGCCTCCAGCAGAGCTCGGACCGGGGGGCTCCCGTGCTCGTAGCGGCGAAGGAGCTCCGGAGCCCCTGCCAGATCCTGGGCGAGGCGCCCGTGCCCGGCAGCCCGGGTCAGGGCGTCGGCCAGGAGCCGGTCACCCGCCCTTGCGAGGGACTCGGCGGCCGCCAGCGAGTCGGAGGCGAAGATCTCGGGGACGGTGAGGGTGCGGAAGGCCAGCAGTTCGCGCACCCGGCTGTGCGGGTCCGGGCTGCCGGGTGCGGGCAGCGCCGTGTACCGGTCGGCGAACTCCGGCCACAACGTGCCCAGAACGAGCACCGGAGCGCGGCCGGACTCGCTGAGGAGAGTGTGGAGGGCGGCCGCGATCCGCTCGCCGACCCGGGAGTCGCCGAGGTAGTGCTGGGCCTCGTTGAGCCACACCACCGTGCGCGGCCCGACGTGCCGGATACCGGCGAGCGCGGCTTCGGCCCGCGTCGGGTCGACGGGATGCCACAACCGCCATCCCCGGTCAGCGAGGGGCTGCACGGCTTCCCAGCACGCCCGGGTCTTGCCCGTCGAGGACGATCCGACCAGGACCAGCATCCGGCTGAGGCCGTCCTGTGCCGCCCTCACCGCGTCCGCCAGGATGCCGTCGTGGGTGCGCCGCACGTAGCCGGGCAGTGCCCGCGGCCGGCGAGCCCCGGCCGGCCTGGTGACGGTTCCGGCGGGATGGACCTCCAGGGCGTGCGGGTCCCAACCACGGATGGGCAAGCCCGGGCCCGGCTCCGACACAGGCACGGGCACGGGCGCTGGCGCTGGCGCTGGCGCTGGCGCCGGCGCTGGCACGGACGCTGGCCCGGGACCGGGATGCGCCGCTGCCGTCCGCCGCAGCTCCAGAAGTTCCCGGCGCTCCACCTCCGGCAGGCCGAGCGCGCCCGCCAGCGCGGCCACCGTCTCCGCCGACGGCGCGCCCGCTTCGCCGCGCAGCGCCTCGTGGACGGTGGTACGGCCCAGACCCGCCCGGGCGGCAAGCTGGGTCTTGCTCAACCGGGCATCGGCCAGGCGGTCGGTCAGCCTCTCACGAAGGACGGCCAGTGCCCGTTCCCGGTCCCCGTCCTGCCGTACCCCACCCACGCGGCCACCGGCCCGTTGGTGTCCGACGATGTTCGTCATCGTTCGGTCCGAACCACGGCGGACACCCTCTGCACGACCCTCGGTCACGTCAACAGTCCGCCCCTGCAGAGGAGACCGTCGTGAACCGCACCTCCGCCATCCTGCTCACCGCCGCAATCGTCGTCGTGCTCGCGCTCCTGGCGGCCGCCGTCGCGGGCAAGCTCGCCCGCCTGGACGGCGCCTCCCACCCCGCCGCACTGATGCGCGGCGCCAGCGCCTTCGCCGCCGTCCTCACCCTTGCCGTAGGCGCCATCGGCACTCTTGCCCCGTTCCTCACCTGAGCGTTCCGCCGCGGACCGGCCTTCCGCCCGGAATCCACACCGAGCCCGACGAGGACATCGCACCCGACCCGGCGCCCAACCACCGTACATTTCCAACCTCATGAATGACCATCAGATCAGGATGCCGGGCGCACGACGCGCTCGGAGCGGGGCGCCGGGTCGCACGATCGACGTGCACCGGCCCGCCGGGGCGCACCGCTGCGCCCGCACCGGGGAGCGGGCGCCGCGGTCGGACAGGGACGGGAAGCGCCGGGTGGCATGCCGCACGAGCGCCGGGCCCGGCGCAACGGAGCCCGCCGACGATTTCACGGTTGCCAGGACCGGCCGTGTTGGGCAGTATCCACGTCATGACTACGCGAGGCCCTCCTGTCGTTGACCGGCTCGTGGTGGGTGCGCAACGGCGATGTCGCCGGCGTGAATCCCACCCTCTTCGACCATGCACGGGCCCTCCGTCGTCGCCACGGTCCCGGCCCGTGGCCGCGGTTCGGCGATCCGCTTCCCGATGTACGCCCGGGCGGCACTCGTCCGGTCTTCGTCGGCGGCGGTGAAGACGCCCTGGTACGACACGTACCGGACGGCGACGGTGTCGCGCCTCCCACCGGCATCGAACTCGCCGACCACCTCGAACACCTGCTGCTGTCCTCGGAACCCAGCCCCGGCGGCGACGAACTCAGGTGCTTCCACGACCTCCTGGCCATCTGCTCACCGGTCGAGGTCGCCGACGGGCTCAGCACCGAGGTCCGCCGCCGCGGCCTGCCGTCCGACGGCCTGCGCCGACTGGGCCGGCAGTTGGCGGAGCACGGTACCCACCGGACCCCGGTGAAGATCGGCCTGGTGCTCCTGGGCCTGGGCGGAGACAGCCGCGACCGGGAACTGCTGCTCCTGCTCGGCACCCTGGACGAGCTCACCCTCTACGCCGCCGTCGCACTCCACCGCTCCCAGCCCGACGGAGACCCGGCAGTCCACGCCCTGGCCCGACAGGTCGCGGGCTGGGGACGCATCCAGGCGGTCCGAACACTGCGCGACACCACCGACCCCGGCATCAGAGCGTGGCTGCTGCGCGAGGGCTTCCGGAACACCGTCATGAACGAGTACCTCGCCCACCTCGCCGCGACCACAGGCGGCCTGCACAGCGCGCTGAGCCGCCCCCACGTCGACAGCGCGCTCCTGAACGGCGGCGGGGGAATCCTCGCCGCGATGGCCGACAGCCAGGGAGGCCCCGCACCCGGCCTGGCCGACTACTCGCACGCCGTACCCGTGCTGCACCGCTACGCCGACCTGATCCAGGTCCGGACGGCCACCGTCACCCGGCTGTGCGACCTGATCAGCATCGCCATGTTCTTCCGCCACCCGCCCCGGGAACTGCCCTGGACGCCCACCGCCATCGAGAGCCTGACGGCACGCTACGAGCGCCTGCTCCACGAACCCCGTTGGCGTGCCGTCGTCCTGGACCACCTCGCCGACCCCCGGCGCCCCGACTTCCACCTCGCCCTGCGACCTGCCGAGGTCCTGCACCTGAGCCCCACGGCCCAACTCCTGGCACGTCTGGAGACCGGCCCGTCCCTGCTCGACCCGACCTGGGCCCATGCACTGCGCAACCACGACCACCGGCGCGCCGCACACATCCTCGACCTCGCCGAACAACGCCTCGCCACCACTCCCCTCCCCGAACGCGACCACGCCCTCCTGCGCGACCACGCCCTCCTGCTGTTCGCACATCTCCTGCGACGCCACCCCGGACACGGCTGGCCCCTGCTGCGGTCCGCACTCACCGCTAGCACGCCCGAAGTACGCCGCACCGCGCTGACCACCCTCGCCGGCTGGCCCGCCGACACCCTCACGCAGGAGGCCGCCCACCACCTGCGCACCACCCGGGCACCTCGGCCGAACAATCCCCGGGAGACACACCCGTGACCGCAACTCCCCACCGCTTCGAGCCGTATGCCCCCGGAAGAACGCGGCCGCCACGACGCGCTGGCAGTGGTCATGGACGGCACCGATGTTCACGAGGTGCAGGAAAAGGCCGCCCCCGCATCTCTGCGGAAACGGCCCACGCCCTGAATGAACGCTGATTCGAACAGCAGCATGTGTACCCGCGGCCCCCCACGCCTGCGTGGTCCCGTCATCCCCCGGCCGAAAGGGCGGGCCGGGAGTTCGCGATCACGAGCCGCAGAATCAGGGCTCCTGCTTCTCTGATCTGCACATGTACCTCCTCGCGATCGCCCTGCCGGCTAGTGCTCCGGCGCCTTCCAGGCTACTCCGCAAAGCGCGCGTCCGGGCCCGCCGGACGCACGAGTACCGTCCGGGTGTCGCGGGGTGGGAGCCGGTGCGATGCTGAGACGGAGAAGACGCCGGTGAGGCCCTCGCGTATCTGCGTGGAGCAGGGCAGGGAAGCCGACCGGAGGGCTGCTGCGGGGAACCGAGGTACCCATGCCGGAATTCGCGCAGGAGAACCGCAGGGCTGCGGTGAACCGGTCGGAGGGCTTCGGTGAACGGCTGCTGGGCCAGTTGCTCGACCGGGCCCACGAGATGCCGCCGCAGCTCATCGCTCCGCTGGTGGCGGAGGAGATACGCGCGATCGGCGGCCGGGACGTCTCGATCCTCCTGCAGGACTACGGCCAGCTCATGCTGGTACCGCTCCCGGGGAGAGGACTCACCACCGGAGATCCGATGCCCATCGACGGCTCGCGGGCCGGCGACGTCTTCCTCCGCGCGACCGCGGCCGAGTACCCCCGGGCCGACGGGACACGGATGTTCCTGCCACTGCTGGACGGCAGCGACGAGGTCGGGGTGCTCGTGGTCACCCTCGACGACGTCGACGACGACGACCGCCGGCTGCTGCGGCGCCTCGCAGGGCTCGTGGCCGACATGCTGGTCACCAAGAACGGCTACACGGACCAGTTCTTCCAGGCGCGGCGCCGCGAGCCGATGAGTGTGGCCGCGGAGATCCAGTGGTCACTGCTGCCGCCCCTGTCGATGAACACCCCGCAGGTCGCGGTCGCCGGAATCCTGGAGCCCGCCTACAACGTCGCCGGCGACAGCCTGGACTACGCCCTCAACGACGAAGTCCTGCACCTGGCCGTCATCGACGCGATGGGCCACGGACTGAACGCCGCCGTGCTGGCGACCGTCGCCGTCGGCGCCTACCGGCATGCCAGGCGGGCCGGTGTCGGGCTCGCCGAGCTCTACGCGTTCATGGATGCCGCGATCGACGAGCAGTTCGGCCCGGACCAGTTCGTCACCGCACAGATGATGCGCCTGGACATCGCAACGGGCGAGCTGCAATGGGTCAACGCCGGCCACCCGGCACCGCTCCTGATCCGCGGCCACCGGGTCGTCCAGGCCCTGGACAGCCCCGGAACCCTGCCGGTCGGCTTCGGCGGTGACACGCCCCAGATCAGTGCGCGCCGGCTCCGGCGCGGTGACCGGCTGCTGTTCTACACCGACGGCCTCGTCGAGGAACACGACTCCGGCGGGGAACAGTTCGGCGAGGAACGCCTGATCGCCACCATCGAGCGCGTCGGACCCGCCGGTGGAGGAGTGCAGCAGATGGTACGAAGCCTCTCGCACACACTGATGCGGGAGCGGGGCGGAACCACAACCGATGACGCGAGCCTCTTCCTGGTCGAGTGGCGCGGCGGCAGCGCCGACCACCTCGCCAGCCCCGAGCTGTGAACGGCCCGTCGTTCGGTGACGGCGCGCGGGCTCACCTCCCGGTGCCGTAGCCGGAGGGCTCTGGGCCGGAGGGCCCTGGGCCGCACGGCCTCACCCGGGCCGCCCGGGACTCCAGGTGGCGCCGCTCGGCGATGCTGCCCGTGGACTTCGCGGCCCGCCGGTAGTGCTCGTACGCCCCGGCCCTGTCGCCGGCCCTCTCCAGCAGGTGCGCCCGCACGGACAGCAGCCGGTGGTGCCCGGCCATCCGCTCGTCACCGTCCAGGGTGGACAGCAGGGCCAGCCCGGCCGCCGGGCCCTCCGTCTCGGCGAGCGCGATCGCCCGGTTGAGGGTGACCACCGGGTTGGGCGCGATCCGTTCCAGGATCAGGTACAGGGCGTGCACCTGCGGCCAGTCGGTCTCCCCGGCCGTGACCGCGTCGGCGTGCGTGGCGGCGATGGCGGCCTGCAGCTGGTAGGGCCCCAGCGCCGGGCCGGCCAGCGCCGCCTTGACCAGCTCCGTGCCCTCGTCGATCAGCCGGCGGTCCCACTTCCCGCGATCCTGCTCGTCCAGCGGCACCAGATCGCCGGCCGCCGTCGTACGGGCCTCCCGGCGGGCGTTGGTCAGCAGCATCAGCGCGAGCAGCCCCGTCGCCTCGGTGTCCTCGGGCAGCCGCGCGTGCACCGCCCTGGCCAGCCGGATCGCCTCCTGCGCGAGGTCGGCCCGGTGCAACTCGCTGCCGGAGGAGGCCGTGTAGCCCTCGTTGAAGATCAGGTACAGCACGTGCAGGACGACCCGCAGCCGCTCCTCGCGATCCGCGCCGTCCGGCAGGCCGAACGAGCTGCCGGCCGCCCTGACGCGCTGCTTGGCGCGGCTGATCCTGGCCGCCATCGTGGCCTCCGGCACCAGGAACGCACGGGCGATCTCGGCCGTGGTCAGGCCGCCGACCGCCCGCAGCGTCAGGGCGGTCTGCGACGCCGCGGTCAGCGTCGGATGACAGCACAGGAACAGCAGGACGAGCGTGTCGTCGGTGTCCGGCACGTCCCCGGGCACCACCTCGGCGGCCGCCGCCCACTCCCGCTCGCGGCGCGCGCGGTCGCTGCGCATCCTGTCGATGAGCCGCCGGGTCGCGACGGTCACCAGCCAGCTGCGCGGGTTGTTCGGCACGCCCTCGGCCGGCCACTGCACGGCGGCGGCGAGGACGGCCTCCTGGACGGCGTCCTCGCACTCCTCGAACTGGCCGTACCGGCGTACCAGCGTGCCGAGGACCTGCGGCGCGAGCCCGCGCAGCAGGTCCTCGAAGCCCGGTGCCGTCATGCCTCCAGGTGTCCGTCGGCGAACATCACCTGGCGCACCTCGATACCGAGACCCTCGATCGCGGCGTCCGGGATCCGTGCCGCCAGCTCGACCGCCCGCTCCCGGTTCTCGCAGTCGATCAGGTAGAAACCGCCCAGGTACTCCTTGGACTCCAGGAACGGGCCGTCGGTCACCACCGGCCGGCCGTTGCGCACGAACACCACGGCGGCCTGTGACGGATCGACCAGCGCCTGCGTGGTGATCAGCTCGCCGGACGTCTTCAGCGCCTCGATGAACGTGCCGTGGCCGTCGCCGATCGCCGCCCTCTCCTCGTCGGTCAGCGCGTCCAGCACGGCCGGGTTGATGTACAGGCTGATCAGGAACTTCATCTCGTGCTCCTCGTCGTTCGCGAGCCCCGGCCGGGGCCCTTCGACCGGTTGGTCGGAGCCGCCGTCGCCGTCTTGACATCCCCCGCCGGTAATCTCGCACGATTCTTTCGCGGCGGGACGGCGCCCGAGGCCCCGCCGGTGTCCCTGGCGAAGGTGAAGGGCGTCAGATCGAGGCCGACCAGCGGATTTCGCGGGCCGGCGGCGGTGCTCCGGGACGTTGCGGTGCTCATGGTCCTCCCGAGGGTGAGGACGGCTGGTCCTCCCGAGAGTGAGGACGGCGCAGGGGCGATACCGCCCATCGCGGCGGCCGGTGCGGGGAGCAGCCGGGCCCTGCTGATCCGCACCCCGGCAGGGTGAGGCGCGGCTCGGTCGTGCTGCCCATACTCGGTTCCATGAACAAGCACGGGCAGCTCGCCGACTTCCTCCAGGCACGCCGGGGCCTCCTGCGTCCCGAGGACATCGGGTTGCAGACCTACGGCGAGCGGCGCCGGGTGCCGGGACTGCGGCGGGAGGAGCTGGCGATGCTCGCGGGCATCAGCTCGCCGTACTACGCCCGGCTTGAGCAGGGCCGGTCGCGCAACGCCTCGCGCGAAGTGCTCGACGCCATCGCGACTGCCCTGCGCCTGGACGAGTCCGAGCGGACCCATCTGCACGAACTCGCCCGTGCGCCGGAGCGGGGCAGAGCCACACCCCGTCCCCGTCCCGAGCGCGTCACCCCGGCCACCGCCGCGTTGCTGGCGGCTCTCGAAGGCACACCCGCCATCGTCGTGGGCCGCCGTGGTGACGTTCTGGCCTGGAACACGCAGGGCCACGCGTTGTTCGCCGGCCACTTCGACCGGGGCGGTCCCGCCGAACCGGGCCGTCGGCCGAACATGGCGAAGCTGGTGTTCCTCGACGCTCACACCCGGGACCTCTATGCCGACTGGCCCGCCAAGGCCAGGGCCGTGGTCGGCAACCTGCGCCTCACCGCCGGCCGGTACCCGGAGGATCCTCTGCTGGCCGGGCTGGTCGGTGAGCTGACCATGCGCAGCCCGGAGTTCGCGGCCATGTGGGCCGATCACCGGATCCTGGCCTGCGATGTCGCCGATTACGAGATGCACCACCCCACGGTCGGGACCCTGACCGTCACCCAGCAGACGCTCCAGAGTCCGCAGGGAACCGGACCCGCCGTGGTGATCGCCACGGCCGCCCCGGGATCCCCCTCCGCGACAGCCCTCAGCCTCCTCGCCCAGGCCTGCGGGCCGAGCGAGGCGGTCCGGCCCCGCAGGGGCGCCGGCTCCCGTCCCTCCTGACCCGAGAAGCCCCCTCTCCAGCACCTGCCGGGCTCCGCACACCCCCGACACCCCCTGGCTGCGGCATGCCCGCATGCTGGAAAACAGAGAAGGAACCCATGCTCAAGCGAAGCAGCCTCGTCGCAACAGCCGCGGCGACGGTCGCAGCGGCCATCGCCGTGGCCCTCCCCGCCCACGCCGCCCACGCCGCCCCGACGGCCAAGGAACCCCTGGGCCACGTCCGGATCACCCATCACTTCGACCTGGCCGCGGGCCAGATGCCGGAGAACATCGCCCTGCTGCCCGACGGCACGGCCGACGTGACGTTCGCCGGCAGCCGCCAGATCGCCCGGATCACCCCTGGGGGCGGCACCCGCATCCTGGCGACCCTGCCCGCGCCCGCCGACGGCGGAGTCAGGACCCCTGTCCTCGGATTCCCCCTGGCCACCGGCATCGTCCAGGCCGCGGACGGAAGCACGTACGCGCTGTACGCGACCGGCACCGCCGACCTGACCGGCCTGTGGCGGCTGGCACCCGGCCGGGCACCGGAGCGCATCGCCGCACTGCCCCCGGACGGCCTGCCCAACGGCCTGGCGCTGGACCCGCACAGCAAGCAGCTCTACATCACCGACTCGGTGCTCGGCACCGTGTGGACCGTCCCCCTCTCCGGGGGCCGGCCCACCGCCTGGTCGACTGCGCCCGAGCTCGCTCCGACCGGCTTCCTCGGAGCCAACGGCGCGAAGGTGCACGACGGCGCGCTCTGGGTGACCAACCTCGACAAGGGCACCCTCGTCCGCATCCCGATCCGTCACGGAAACCGGGCGGGAGTGCCGCAGGTGAGGGCGTCCGGCCTGGCCGGTATCGACGACTTCGCCTTCACCGGCCGCGGCAACGAGGTGCTCGCCGCCCTCAACGCCCCCAACGAGGTCGTGCTCATCCGGCCCGACGGCACCCACAGCACCGTTCTGAACGCCGACGACGGACTCCAGAACCCCACCTCCGTCGCACTGCGCGGCAAGGAGGTGTACGTCCTCAACGCCGCCTACACCACGGCCGAGGACCCCAACCTCCTGCTCGCCCGCCTGCCCGGCCGCCACCGCTGAAAGACCGCTGAAGACCTTGTCGTGGCCTCCCGTCCCTGCCCCGCTGCCGCCGCTCGACCGGGCACCGGGCCGACACCGCAGATGCCGGCCGCCCGTCGCCGCGAGGATCGACGGGCGGCCGGCCCTGGCCCGGCGGGGCGTGTCGCCCGGGTCACACGGCGTCGTGCGCCGTCCGCGGTTCGGCGTGCTCCGCGACGCCGAGTGCAGCGAGCAACTGCTCCCGGAACTCGGCGAGGCGCGGGTCCCGGTAGGACCGCGGGTGGTCGAGGTCGATGGTCAGGTCCAGGCTGAAGCGGCCTTCGTCGAGCACCAGAACGCGGTCGGCCAGCACGATCGCCTCGTCCACGTCGTGGGTGACGAGAAGCACCGAGGGCCTGTGCCGCTCCCACAGTTCGCGGAGCAGGGTGTGCATCTTGATCCTGGTCAGCGCGTCGAGGGCGCCGAACGGCTCGTCGGCCAGCAGCAGTTCAGGTTCCCGGACCAGGGAACGGGCGAGTGCCGCCCGCTGCTGCTCGCCGCCGGACAGCTCACTGGGCCAGGCCCGTTCGCGGCCGGCCAGGCCGACCTCGGCCAGGGCCGCGCGGCCGCGTTCGGCGGGGTCCTTGCCCTGGACACCGAGCAGGACGTTGTCGAGCACTCGGCGCCAGGGCAGCAGCCGGGAGTCCTGGAAGACGACCGAGATGCGCTGCGGCGCCTCCAACTCGCCGGAGCCGGTGACCTCGTGGTCCAGGTCGGCGATGGCCCGCAGCAGGGTGCTCTTGCCCGAGCCGCTGTGTCCGAGCAGTGCGACGAACTGCCCAGGGGGGATGTCCAGATCGATCCCGTCCAGGACGACGCGCTCGGCGAAGCCCCGCGTCAGCCCGCTGATCCGGACCGCGGGTGGGGTCAGCCGTTCAACGAGCGCCGCCATGACAGCACCCTCCGTTCCAGGATGCGGACGATGGAGTCCGAGACGAAGCCGAAGATCCCGTAGATCAGCAGGCCGAGCACGATCACGTCGGTCTGGCCGTAGTTCTGCGCCTGGAACATCATGTAGCCCAGGCCGCTGGTGGAGTTGATCTGCTCCAGCACGACCAGCGAGAGCCACGAGCCGGTCACGCCCAGCCGGAGCCCGACGAAGAATCCGGGCAGTGCGCCGGGGATGACGATCTGCCGGACGAACTGCGGTCGGCTGAGCCCGAGCACCTCGGCGAGCTGGACGAAGCGCTGGTCGATGCCGGACAGCGCCGAGTACAGGTTGAGGTAGATCGGGATGTAGACCACGATCGTGATGATCGCGACCTTGAAGGTCTCCCCGATACCGAGCCAGAGGATGAACAGCGGGATCACACCGAGCGTCGGGACCGCCCGGTTGATCTGGACCGAGCCGTCGATGAGGGCTTCGCCGATCCGGCTGAGCCCGGCCAGCAGTGCCAGCACGACACCGAGGGTCAGGCCGATGGCGAATCCCTGGGTGGCGCGCCACAGCGAATCCGCGATGTCGGTGGCCAGCGGCCCGTCCGTCCATCGCTGGACGCCGGTCTGCACAACCGTCCAGGGCGCGGGCAGGACCCGTGGGTCGAGCACACCGGCCAGGCTTGCGATCGACCAGACCAGCGCCAGTGCCGCGGGCCCCAGCAGGCGGGCGTAGGGGAGGCGACGGCCCGGACCGAGACGCCTGAGCCGTCGGGGTCCGGGCCCGGTCGGGGTACCGGCGGCGGTCCCGGAAGAGGCGGAACCGGAAGAGGCGGAGGACGGAGCGGAGGAGGACGGAGCGGCGGCAGACGGAGCGGCGGCGGGCGGCGCGAGTGCCGCGGAGGCGGTGTCGGTCATGGAGCTCAACTCCGGTACTCTGCCGCGACGGCGCCGGCCGCGATCGACTCGAAGCGGCGGTCGAACAGCGCGTCGGCCTTGAAGGGCTTGACGAAGCCGCCCTCAGCGAGCAGGTCGGCCGTCTCCTGCTCCCAGGCGAGGGCCTCGTCCCAGGTCGGCGGGAACAGCGGCTTGTTGGTCAGCGCGGTGATGCCCTTGGCCTGCTCCAGCGTGATGTTCTGGGTCTTGACGTAGTACTCCTGGTTCCAGGTGTCCGGGTTCTCGTACACCCAGACCAGGCCCTTGGCCCAGAGCGGGATGTACGCGGCGACGGCCGCCGCCTTCCCGGGGTCGGCCAGGACCGAGGACGGCGCCCACAGGACGTTGAGCAGGTCCACGACGTCGGTGGTGATGGTGTGCGCGCCGTCCGAGCCGTACCGGGACAGGTAGGCGGGCACCTGGGAGATGGCGAGTGGGGCGATGTCCACCTGGCCGGCCTGGAGCGCGGTGAGGAACTGGTTGCTGGTCAGCGGGACGAGGGTGACGTCGGAGGCCTTCAGCCCCGCCTTCTTCAGGGCGCGCAGCAGCACGACGCCCTGGGCCTGGCCCTGCGAGAACGCCAGCTTCCTGCCCCGGAAGTCGGCGGCCGACCGGATGTCGCTGTGCGGCTTGGTCGCGAACACGTAGGTGGGCTTGCGGGTCAGTGCCACGGCCACGATCCGGGCGTCGAAGCCCTGGTAGTGGGCCTGGATCGGCGGGATCCCCGCGTTGTTGGCCACATCGAGGGAGTGGGCGCGGAAGGCGTTGATGACGTCCGGGCCGGCTCCGATGTTCGGCCACGCGGAGGCGGTGAAGGGAAGGTGGTCCAGGAGCCCGGCGAGCTTGAGCTGGAGTTCCTGGGCGCCGGTCGCCGAGGCAATGCTCAGTGCGGTGCCGGACGGCACCGCACTCGGCAGTGGTGCGGACGTCGACAGCGCGGGCCCGTTCGCGGCGGCACTCGCGCAGGCACTCAGCCCGAGGGCGGCGCCCGTCCCGAGCAGGGCCTGCAGGAAGAGTCGGCGGTTCGGGCCGGAGGTGGACGTCGATCTGTAGCTCGGCACGTGAAGGTCCTTAGGTACGGTCGGCACACGTGACCACCGCGCGGCGGCGCGGTGAAACACGTACGGTGCTCGGGAATTCGCCGACGGCCGTGCAGCCCTCGGGCTGAAGGGGCGCACGACGGCAGCAGGATGTGGGTGCAGGCGAAAGGCGCCGGTTGTCAGGGGGAAACGCCCCGCAGATGGGTCGACGCCGTGCCGGAGAATCCGGACGACAGAGCCGGAGACGAGCCTGGCGGAGCCAGGTCAGGCGGAATTACGCCGACAGCGGCGGTTACATCGCACGGCGCCGATGCCGGCGCGTCGCGCCCGCTCACCGAGATGCCGAATCGATTCCATGCCCGGACTTTAACCAGACCGACTTCGGCCCTGCAATGTTTGTTCCAGACGTGAAATCAATTCCCCCCACCGCGGTCCGCGGCTGCGACCGCCAGGGCCGCGCGGGGCGGACACGCCGGAGCGGTGGAGATGTTCCGGGAACGGGCGAGGCCGGCACGACGGGCCGCCGGACGTCCTCGGTCCGGAGGTGCTGGTGGTCGTCGGGCCGGGGACGGTGCCGGCTGCCGCACGTGCCCGGTGGAACCCGGATCGGAGGCCGAGGCGCGTTCCCGGGTGTGCGAGGAGCCGGAACGGACGGTACCGACGGGCAGTTTCGCGGCAGGAGTGCTGCCGGGGGCGCGGTGGTGCCCGACTCGCCGTACGCCGACCCGACGGGCATGTCGGCGAGGCTATCCGACGTGTCGTGGCGGCGAAACCGAGTTAATTCAGAGGGTTAAATTGTTGACGGACGCCGAACGCAGTGGCAAGGATGGATTCATGACCGACCGGCGGCACGGAATCCAGGAAGCGCCCGCAGAGCGCTCCTGTCGAGTCCGCTGTCAGGCGTGACCGGCCGCCACCTTCGGGTCAATTCCCTGTGAATTCCCTGTAACCGCGCATTGCGCGTCCGCGCGGCCCGGCATGCCGCCTTCCGGCCCGTTCCGTCCCCTTCACCCACAGGAGTCGTGATGACTGCTGATCTTTCGACGTACGCACAGCCGGGCGCCGCCCCGGACCGCTTCAGACAGGTGTTCCGGCGCTATCCGGCGGGCGTCGTGGTGCTCACGCTCGACGCCGGCCGGGGACCGGTCGGCTTCACCGCCACCTCGCTCGCCTCGCTGTCGCTCGACCCTCCGCTGGTCTCCTTCTCGGTCTCCGAGACCTCGTCCAGCTGGCCGCACGTCAGAGACTCCGACACCCTCGTGGTGAACTTCCTCGGGGCCGAACAGGAAGCGGTGGCACGGCGGTTCGCGACCAGCGGCATCGACCGCTTCGCCGAGCCGACCCGCTGGCGGCGGCTGCCCGACGGTGGTCCGGTGCTCGACGACGTGTCGGGGTGGCTGCGGCTCCGGGTGGAGAACGTGGTCCCGGCCGCCGGCCACCGCATCGTGATCGGCCGGGTCGAGGACTCCTGGCTCTCCCCCACGCCCAGCCCGCTGGTCTACCACGACGGCCGTTACCACTCGCTGGAGAACCCGGCAGACGGAGGGACATCATGACCGACAACGACGACCGCTCGCTCCACCTCAACGCGTTCCTGATGAACGTCGGCCATCACGAGGCGGCCTGGCGGCTGCCCGAGAGCAACGTGCTGGCCACCACCGACGTCGAGCACTGGAAGAACCTGGCCAGGATCGCCGAACGCGGCAAGCTGGACTCGCTGTTCCTCGCGGACGCCCCCGTCCAGTGGGGCGACCCCGGCCGACGGCCGAGCGGGCAGCTGGAACCGACCGTGCTGCTGACCGCCCTCGCCGGGGCGACCAGCCGTATCGGACTCATCGCCACCGCGTCGACCAGCTACAACGAGCCGTACAACCTGGCCCGCCGGTTCGCCTCGCTGGACCACGTCAGCGGCGGACGGGCCGGCTGGAACATCGTCACCACAGCGGGAGCCGAGGCGGCGCGCAACTTCGGCCTCGACGACACCCCGCTGCACCGGGACCGCTACGAGCGGGCCGCGGAGTTCGTCGAGGTGTCCACCCGGCTCTGGGACAGCTGGGCCGACGACGCGATCGTCGGAGACCGCGAGCGCGGTGTCCACGCCGAGGCCGACCGGGTGTTCGCCGCCGACCACGTCGGCAAGTACTTCAAGGTGGCCGGAGCGCTGAACGTGCCCCGCTCACCGCAGGGTTACCCGCTGCTGGTGCAGGCCGGATCGAGCGAGAACGGCAAGGAATTCGCCGCCCGGTACGCCGAGGCGGTGTTCACCGCGCAGCAGACCTTCGAGGAGGCCCTCGCCTTCTACCAGGACCTCAAGGCGCGCGTGCGGAGTGCCGGCCGCGACCCGGGCAGGGTGCTGATCCTGCCCGGCATCGTGCCGGTGATCGGCGACACCGAGGCCGAAGCCCTGGAGCTGGAGGCCGGACTGGAGCGGCTGATCCTCCCCGAGTACGCCAGGCAGCAGCTGGCGAGGTTCCTCGGCCTCGATCCCGAACAGCTCGACCTGGACGCCGAGTTGCCGCCGAACCTGCCCGGCGAGGACGAGATCGAGGACTCCAAGAGCCGTTTCACCCTGATCGTGGAACTGGCCCGGCGCGAGAAGCTGACCGTTCGCCGGCTGATCGGACGGCTCGGCGGTGGACGCGGCCATCGGACCTTCGCCGGTACGGCGGTTCAGGTCGCGGACACCATCGAGCACTGGTTCACCAACGGCGCGGCGGACGGCTTCAACATCATGCCGGCCGTGCTGCCGTCCGGCCTCGAAGTGTTCGTCGACCGGGTGGTGCCGATCCTCCAGGAGCGCGGGCTGTTCCGCACCGAGTACACCGGCCGCACCCTGCGCGAGCACTACGGCCTGCCCCGGCCGGAGAACCGGATCACCGCCGCCGCACGGCAGCCGGCGGTCTCCCGGTGACGACTCCCCCGCTGCCGGCAGGGGCCTGACGGCCGCACCGGACGGCCCTGCCCGGGTGGCCGTCCTGCCCGGGTGGCCGTCCGGTGCCGCCGGAATCTCCGTCCGCCGTCCTGCCACGACAGATGGCCCGAAGCCGGCCGGGTTCCTGCCAAGCGGTGCCGATCCGCGTCTGCCTCGTGCGGGAAGACCGCCCGGCCACCTCCCGTGCCGCACCCGGTGGGCCGAGGCCCGCACATCCGGTCAGGCCGTCGTCATGGCGGATTCGATGCTGCGGTGCCGGGCGGCGCCGTGCGCGAAATCGGGTACCGCTGACGTGCCCTCGCGCAGGTCGTCCAGGAACTGCTGGTAGGCGTGAGCGACCGCGTAGACCGGCGCGTCGGCTCGGGGGTCCAGTTGCGGGACGCGAACGTACGATTCCGGCACCGTCAGGGGGGCGAGTCCGGGGGACGTTCCGCGGCCGCCTTCGAGGGTGACCGGGCTGAGCTGGAGATGACCGACCGGGGCGGTGAGGACGAGGTCGCCCTCGGTGCCGTTGATCTCCCAGCGGAAGTTGGTGCCCCGCGACATGCCTCCGCGGTAGTGGAAGGTGACCACCGCGCCGCCCGGCAGCCGTCCCGAGGCCACCACCTGGTCCGCGGCGGTCATGGGCACGGGCTGTCCGCTCTCGGTGTCCACGGCCGACGTACGCCGCGACGCCAGGTGGATCCGCAGTTCCTCGGGCTCTCCCAGGACGGACGCGAGACCGTCGAGGGTATGGCTGAAGGGAATGGTCAGCAGTGTCGCGCCGCTGGCGGCGTCGAGCACATAGTGATCACCGGGGCCGACGGTGGCGCCCCAGGCACCGCCGGAACCGACGACCGTCGTGGACAGCACCTCCCCCACGTAGCCGTCGGCCACGAGATCCCGTGCACGGGCGAGGGCCGGGTGCGACCGCGCCTGGAGTCCGACGACGGTCGGCACGGCGCGGCGGCGCGCTTGCCGCGCCATGTCCTCGGCCTCCGCGAGCCCGTTGCCCAGCGGCCACTCGCACAGCACGCTCTTGCCCGCGCTCAGCGCCGCCCGCACCAGTTCCCGGTGGTGCGGCACCTTCACCGCCACGACCACGAGGTCCACCTCGTCGCAGGCGGCCAGTTCGGCCGCCGTCCCGAAGGTGCGAGAGACACCGTGCCTCTGCCCGGAGAGCTCCGCCGACTCTTTCGAACTCGTGCTCAGGGCCTTCAACTCGTAACCCGCGACGGCGCGCAGAGCCGGCAGGTGAGATCGCTCGGCCCAACTACCGTGCGCCCCGAGTCCGATGATCCCCACTCCGATCGGCTTCTCGGACCGGACCAGCTCGGTGAGCAGTGATGTGGATGTGTTCACGATTTTCAGCCTGTCCTCTGTGCAGATGGAACCGGCGCCCCTCACAGGGGCAGGAGACCCGCGCCCGGTGGGTGCGGGATCGGAGTGCGTGGGATCGGAGTGCGTGGGATCGCAGTGCGTGGGCCGGCGGGTGACGCCGCAGATGGGCGTGAGGGACACGGTGGTGTCGCAGGCGCCCCGGAACTTCTGGCCCGTTTCACCGGGCATGCCGACGGAGACCATGTCGGTGGAGGCCGCGAAGTCCGGCCGGCCGTCGGCGGTCAGTTCCGTGCGCTGACAGACGGATTCGGGGCGCGCTCGCTGTCCAGCAGAGCCATCAGGGGTGCGGCGTAGCGGGTTCCAGCCACTGCATCGGCCGGGACGGCCTCGTCGATCGTGCGGAGGTCCGCGTCGGTCAGGGCGACGTCGGCCGCGGCCAGGGCCTCCGCGATGCGGTGGGGTCGGCGGGCGCCCAGGATGCCCACGATGGTGCCGCGCTCACGGCTCTGGGCGATGACCCAGGCGGTGGCGAGTTGCGCCACGCTGATGCCGCGCGCGTCGGCGAGCGGTCGCAGCCGTTCGACGAGGGTGAGGTTCGTGGCGAGGTTGTCGGGGTGGAAGCGGGGCAGCCAGTGGGCGCGCGGGTCGTCTCCGGCGGGTTGCCGGTGGGCGCCGGTGAGCAGGCCGTGTGCGAGGATCCCGTAGGCGGTGACGCCGATCCCCAGCTCGCGGCAGGTGTCCAGGATGCCGTTGGCCTCGGGATCACGGCTGAACAGGGAGTATTCGATCTGCACATCGCAGATCGGGTGCACGGCGTGGGCACGGCGGATGGTCTCAGGCCCCACCTCGGAGAGCCCGACGTGCCGCACGTACCCGGCCTGGACCAGCTCGGAGATGGCGCCGACCGTGTCCTCGATCGGGGTGTCGGGGGCGAGGCGGGCGGGGCGGTAGATGTCGACGTGGTCGGTGCCGAGGCGGCGCAGCGAGTAGGCGAGCGCGTTCTTCACGTGGGCGGGGCGGCCCTCGATGCCGACGAAGGATCCGTCGGGGCCGCGCAGACCGCCGAACTTGACACTCAGCAGCGCCTTTTCGCGATCGCCGGCGCGCAGGGCGCGGCGGATGAGGTCCTCGTTGTGACCCATGCCGTAGAAGTCGGCGGTGTCGAGGAGGGTGACGCCCGCGTCGAGGGCCGCGTGGATCGTGGCGATGGCGTCGGCATCGTCGGCGGGGGCGGTGTGGTCGGACATGCCGGCGCAGCCCAGCGCGAGAGTGGGGACCTGCGGGCCGCCGGTTCCGAGGGGTCGGGTTTGCACGGTGCCTCCTGCGGGGCGAGATGGGTGGACGCGACCGACAGGGGGCTGCTGAGGGCGCATCCACCTGTTAGCGTTGACATCTCAACACTAAGAAGAGGCGCGTTGATATGTCAACATCCAATGGAGGGGCCGCCGCACCGGACGAGGCCGTGACCGACGCCGCGTACGAGCCCGTCGACTTCTGGAGCGCCTTCAAGCGCGCCCACGAGGTCGTCCGAGCCCGCGTGATCGCGGACACCGCCGAGGCGGCGGGCCTGTCCGAACCGGACCTGACGATCCTCGCCAACCTCAACAAGGCGGGAGGCAGCCTGCGCCAGAGCGAGCTCGCCGCGTCACTCGGCTGGGACCGCACCCGCATCTCCCACCAGCTCACCCGCATGGGCAAGCGCGGACTCGTCGCCCGCGAACGCGCCGGCGGTGTCACCGTCACCCTCACCGACACCGGACGCGCGGCCATCACCGCCGTACACCCCGGCCTGGACACCGCCGTACGCCGCCACCTCACCGACAGGCTCTCCGCGCAGGAGATCGAAACGCTGAGTTCCCTGTTCCGCCGGCTGTAGGCGCCGGAACAGGGCCGGCCCGGCCAACGGCTCCGTCTCACATGCGCCGGCGACGGAGGGCACGTCAGCCGCGCGTGGACGTCGTGATCCGGTCGGCATCCCGTGGACGGTCGACGACCTGCCGCGAACCGCCGTGCCCGCCGCCGGTCCCGCTCCCGCAGAGTCCCGGCCGCACTGTCGGGACGGCGCTGTCGGGACGGCATGTCAGAATCCCGCGTGTGGTCGAGAACACGGGGATGAACACCTATCAGCGGTTGGCCGTCCGGCTGCACGAGCTCGGCATGATCACCCGTCGGAAGGCGGACGAGGCGGTCACGTGCACCGCCGACTGGGGCGAGCCCCGACCGGACCGGCGCAGCGAGGGGCTGGCCGGGGTACTCGAGGTGTGCGAGGTGGCCCTGCAGGTCCACGGCGAGGACGTCGACTTCGCGGAGGACGCCTACACCGGTATCCTCGAAAGCGCGGAGCGGATGACCGGCGGTGCGGTGACCGTCACAGACGTGGGGCTGGTCGGTGCGATCGGCTCGCCCCGGACCCTCGGCTTCAAGGTCAACGGCGAGCCGAAGTCCTGGTGGATCGAGCAGGAGTCCGACGACTACCTCGACCTGGACGCCGTTCGGGAGGGCATCCGCGACCTCGTCCCGGGCGGTGGCGACCCCCGGGTCTTCCACCGCGTCCCCGGCAGGGGCGTCTGCGCCGACGACCACTACCTGCTGGCCACCCCCGGGCAGGCGGCGGCGCTGCGCGACGCGGAAGATTTCAAGTCCAGTGAGACGGTCGTGAGGCTATGAGGTTTGTGGTGCGGGCTCGCGGCGCTTGGCGGGGTCGTTGATCCACGCCGTCGGCGGGATCTCGGGTGGTCTGGGGCGGCGGCCGAAGCGTTCGGGGTGGTGTGCGTAGGCCTGGGCGAGGGTGACGGCCCGCTGGTCGCGGATCTCCTCGGCGGTGCCGAAGTGGACGCTGGCGGGCGTGTGAAGTGCGATGCCCGAGTGCCGGTGTTCGTGGTTGTAGTACGAGATGAAGGCGTCGAACCATTCGCGGGCGTGGGCCAGGGAGTCGAACCGCTCGGGATAGTCGGCCATGTACTTGGTGGTCTTGAACTGTGCCTCGCTGTAGGGGTTGTCGTTGGAGACCCTGGGGCGTGAGTGGCTCCGGGTGACGCCGAGATCGATCAGCAGCTGGGAGACCTTCTTGGAGGTCATGGAGGTGCCGCGGTCGGCGTGCACGGTCTCGGGGACGATGCCGTTGCGCGCGATGGTCTCGCGGATCAGCTCCTCGGCCCGTTCGGCTGATTCGGCCGCCTCGACGGTGTGGCCGACGATGTAGCGGCTGAAGATGTCGATGATGACGTAGGCGTGGTACCAGATGCCCTTGCCGGGGCCGGCTGCTTTGGTGATGTCCCAGGTGAACACCTGGGATGGGCCGTCGGCGACGAGTTCGGGCACTGTCTTGGCCGGGTGGGTGGCCTGGCGGCGGCGCTCACCGGACTGCCCCCGTTCGCGCAGGATCCGGTACATCGTGGAGACCGAGCAGTGGTAGCGCCCGGTGTCCAGTTCACGGGCCCAGATCTGCGCGGGCGGCAGCTCGGCGTACTCGGGGCTGTTCATCAACGCCAGTACCGCATCACGCTCTTCGGCTGTCAGGGCCGACGGCTGGACCTGCGGGGACCTGGGCTGGCGCGCGGGCGGCGGCTTCAGCCTGCGGTAGTGGGTGGCCCGGGAGCGGCCGGTCAGCCGGCACGCTGCCGTGATGCCCAGCTCGTGTTCGACGGCGGTGAAGGCCTCGTCCACGACGGGATCGGCGGCGTGCCTCAGTCCGCGCTCTCGGAGATCATTTCCAAGAGCGCCGACGCTTTTCCCAGGACCTCCAATGCGGCCTTGTTCCGGGCGAGTTCCTTCTCCAGCCGTTCCACCTGCCGGCGCAGTTTCTCGTTCTCGGCCTCGGCGGCGGACTTCTTCGGGCGGACCGGGCTCGTGCGGCGGTCGGCCAGGTTTTCCAGGGCGCCGGCATCGCGCGCGGCCCGCCATTCGGTGACGTGGGAGTGGTACAGGCGCTCGCGGCGCAGGACCGCACCCTTCTCACCCTCGGGCGCGGCGTCGTACTCGGCGACGATCCGCAGCTTGTACTCGGGGCTGAACGTGCGGCGCTTCGGCTTGGGAGCCGGGCTGGCAGCGGACGGATTGGTGCTGGTCATCAGGGGTGGAACTCCTACTCGGGGCCCTCTCAGGCTAACCCGACAAAGCGGGATGTCTCACCCAAGGCTGACAGAGAGGGACGGGTTCGGCCTGCGCATCGAGGTCCGCGGCCCGGACGGGCTGCCCGTCCACGAGCGGTAGCCCTGCCAGGTCCGGGCCGCGGCGGAGCGGGTGGTCAGCACGACGGAGTCGGCGGCGTTACCGGTGGCGCAGATCTCGGCCCGGCCGGCACGGCGTACTCCCGTCGGCCCGCTGCCCGTCCGCTCGCTGCTCACCACTGCCGCACCTGGTGCACGATGCCGACCGCGGCGGCGGTGAGCGGGACGGCGAGCAGTGTGCCGAGCAGCCCGCCGAGCGAGGCACCCGTCACGATGGCCAGCAGCACCACCGCCGGGTGCAGCCGCACCGTCCGGCTCTGGACCGCCGGCTGCAGCACCGCCCCCTCCACGGCCTGCACGGCCAGCACGATCACGAACGCCCACAGCGCCTCCGCCAGGCCCCCGTCCGCGAACGCCACCACCACCGCGGTCAGCCCCGACAGGAACGCGCCCGCGTACGGCACGTACGCCCCGACGAACACCAGCGCGCCCAGACCCAGCGCGTGCGGCACCCCGAGGATCGTCAGGCCCACCACGATGAACACCGCGTCGATACCCGCGATGATCGTCGTCCCGCGCATGAAACCGGACATCGCGCCGTACCCGGTCCGGGCCACCGCGACCACCCGCTCCCCCTGGCCCGCAGGCGCCGCCCGCCGCAGACCCTCCACCAGCAGCGGACGGTCCCGCAGCAGGAAGAACGCCAGCGCCAGCGTCAACACCCCGCACGCCAGCACCTGCGCGGCCAGACCCACCCCGCTCAGCACGCCCGACACGATCCCCTTGCCCAGGCTCTCCCCGAGCTGCTCCACCCCGCTCGCGGCCCCCCGGACCGCCTGCGCCAGCGGATCCGTCCCGGACGCCCGGTCCGCGGCCGCCCGCAACGAGGCGGTCAGTCCTGACGCCGCGTCCGAGATCAACCGCACCACCACCCACAGCGCGGCCCCCACCACCACGACCAGCACCAGGCACCCGGCCGCCGCCGCGGCGGCCCGCGGCAGCCCGCGCACCGTCAGCCGCCGACTGATCGGCTCCACCAGCGCGGTGATCAGCACCGCGATCAGCAGTGGCAGCACCGCCGCCCGCAGCAGCACGCACAGCGCGACGACCAGCGCCACCACCGCGGCCGCCACCAGCACCGCCGTCCCCCACCGCGAAGCGGCCCCCAGCCGCGGCCCCTCCTCGGCACCTTCCCGGTCGAAGTCCATCCAGGTCCGCCCTTCCCCACGCGACAGCGCGGCAGCGCGACAGCGCACGTTGCGGCAATCCTCCCCCGCCACCGTCCGCCCGAGGCCGCCCTGCAGCCCCGCCCGCCCCGATTCACCTGCTCGGCGCACCCCCCGACGGCACGGACACCGCCACCGGCCGCACCGCCGTCCTCGACCGCGCCCTCGTAACCCGGTCCCCAGGCCGTGGTCCACGACATCTGCCGGCAGTTCGGACTCCCCGCCGAGCGGAAGGACCTGCTCCACGCCGCGTTCGAGACCCGTGGAAGCACCTCTGTTCGGCCGTGGACACCGACGGCGACGGCGCCGTGGACTGCACCGGGTCCGACTCCGTGCCTGCGGGCTTCGACTTGTTCGCGTGCGCTCCCGCTCCCCGGGAAACGTCACACCCCGTCAAGACCGGCAGCCGCCGGGCCGCTTTTCAGGAGCAGCTCTCGCACGGCCGTGCCGAACGGTGCGCGGACAGGGCCGCAGGCGATCCCGTCGGATCCACCCGGGCCCCGGCAGGTCACCGCCCACCACCGGCACGGCCGCCCAGCCGGACGACCGTGAGATCGAACTGGCCGTACCCGTCCTCCCAGCCCGCGACCGGTTCACACCCCGCGTCCTTCGGGCCGCCCGCCATGGCATCGCCGGAGAGCGGCATCAGGCCCTCGTCGCCGTCGGTGCAGAAGTACCCGATGTGGGTGCGGAGTCCGGTGTGGCCGATGACGGCCAGCGCCTCCTCCCACTCCTCGCCGGGCTGCGCCGTGAAGGGCACCAGGTTCTCGGGTCCGTGGCCGGTGTCGAGAGCGGTCCGCAGGGCGTCGAGGAGGGTGCCGTCGGAGGCGAGCCGGGGGCAGTACACGCTCCACGTCCCGGCCAGGGCGGGAGCGGCGAGATCGACGCCGTACCGCGCCACCAGCGGAGCGAGATCGGCGCCCCGGACGAGCCCCCGCCCGGAGCCGACGGCGTCGAGGGCGGCGGCGAAGTCCCGGGGAAGCGCCGCACCCGCGCCCTCGGGCGGCGGGAACTCGAAGAGCGATCCGCGCGCGTCGAAGACCGGGGTCCGGTCGGACTCGTCGAACAGGCAGCAGTCCCAGACGACCGGTTCGGCGCCGCTCAGGGCGGCCGGGCTCACCCAGAGGGCATCCTGCCGGAAGCCGGTCTCGTACAGCAGATTGCCGCCGACGCAGGCGGCGTAGACCGCGTCGGGGTCGTACTCCCGCAGGGGGCGGCCGAGCAGAACGGCGAAGGCGTCGGCCAGCTGCCGGTTCCAGTCGCCCTCCCCGGACGTCCGGGGCCCCGAAGGGGAGGACCGCGCGTCCGGGGGGACAGAGGGGCCGTGTGACATGGCGTCACTGTAGTACCGCCCTCCGACGGCCCGACCGGGCAACCGGACCGAACCGGAGCAGGCCCGGATCCGGGGCCGCGAAGCAGAAATCCCAGGCCGGCAACCCCGAACCGCACCGCACCGGTCAAAGATCAAGCTGGAGCCGGCGATACTTCGGGCCCTTGTACTTCGGGTCCTTGTACTTCGGGTCCTCCGGGAAGGGCACACGAACGTACTTGCCCCGCTGAGGCGCACAGGCGCCGATCGTCGCGTAGTTGCGCTGTGCCTCGGCAAGGCTCAGCGGCCCGTTCGGACCTCGTCACGGTCGTGCTCGTCCTGCCCGTCGTCCTCCCAACAGCACACCGGGCACGTCTCGTTCACCCCGCGTGTTTCCAAGGTCGGGCAGCCGCAGCACGGGCAGGCGTACGGGCCGTTCTCCGGCCCGAGCACGATGTCGAACCTCTGCGGGTCAGCGCCCTTGTCGTCGCTGGTCACGCCGCCACAGGCAGCAGCACTCACTGACAACCAGCACGGTCGGAGGTTAACGCCAGGCCAGCCGGGTCATGAGATGCGCCTTGGAGTAGTAACCAACTAGCTTTCCTGGCAGTTCTGTTGCTCTTCCAGGAACAACGCCTGCCTCTCATGCTGCACCCGGTGGGCCGCGATCAGGTCCCGGTACCACCCGTACGACGCCTTCGGCGTCCGGCGCTGCGTCTCGAAGTCGACGTGCACCAGGCCGAAGCGCTGGCTGAAGCCCTCGGCCCATTCGTAGTTGTCGAGGAGCGACCAGGTGCAGTACCCGCGGACGTCGACGCCTTCGGCAGCGGCTGCGGCGAGGGCGTCGAGGTGGCCGGCGAGGTAGGCAATCCGGTCCGGGTCGTCGACGGTGCCGTCCGGGCCGACCTCGTCGGCGACGGAACAGCCGTTCTCGGTGATGGTGATCGGCGGAAGTGCGGTGCCATAGCGGTCGCGGAGACCGACGAGGAGTTCGCGCAGGCCGTCGGGGACGACCGGCCAGCCGAACGCGGTGCGGGGGACGCCCTCGATCTCGGCCTCGGCGAACGGGAGACCGGGCTCGGTCGGGGCGGCGATGCGGGTGGGGTTGTAGTAGTTGACGCCGAGGCCGTCGAGGCCGGGGCCGGCGATGAGGTCGAGGTCGCCCGGGTGCACCGTGCCGCCGAGGTCGGCCGTGAGGCCGAAGGCCGACAGGTCGGGGTAGCGGCCGAGGAGGATCGGGTCGGTGAACAGGCGGTTGTGCAGGGCGTCGTAGGCCTCGGCGGCGGCGAGGTCCGCGGGCGCCTCGGTGGCCGGCCGGACGGGGGTCAGGTTGTTCGCGATCATCACGTCCAGGCCGCGCTCGCGCAGCACCGCGGCCGCCAGCCCGTGGCCGAGCAACTGGTGGTGGGCGGCCGGCAGGGCGTCCAGCATGAGGACACGGCCGGGTGCGTGGATGCCGAGGGCGTAGCCGTACACCATGTGCACGAAGGGCTCGTTGAGGGTGATCCAGGCGGGCACGCGGTCGCCGAGCCGGTCCGCTACCACCTCGGTGTACTCGGCGAACCGGTACGCCGTGTCGCGGTTCAGCCAGCCGCCGCCCGCGTCGGAGCCGCCGGTCGACGGGGCTTCCAGGGCCTGCGGGAGGTCCCAGTGGAAGAGGGTGGGCAGCGGGGTGATCCCGGCCGCCAGGAGGTCGTCCACCAGCCGGTCGTAGAAGGCGAGTCCGGCCGGGTTGACCGGTCCGGTGCCGGTGGGCCGGATGCGGGGCCAGGCGATGGAGAAGCGGTAGGTGTCGAGGCCGAGGCCGCGCATCAGCGCGATGTCCTCGGGGTGGCGGTGGTAGTGGTCGCAGGCCACTGCTCCGGTGTCGCCGTCGCGGACGGTGCCGGGGCGGGCCGCGAACACGTCCCACACGGAGGGCCCGCGCCCGTCCTCGTCCACCGCGCCCTCGATCTGGTAGGCGGCAGTGGAGACTCCCCAGCGGAATCCCACCGGGAGGTCGAGTCGGTTCGGCATGGTCTGACTCCCTGCTCACGACGGTGATGAATGAGAGCGCGAAAACCCGAGGAGGGCTCATATTAGTGCGCTGCCGTCGAAACACCAGGTGCAGGCCCTCGCCCCCTGGCGGATGCCGAAAGACGATCACCCTCCACGAGGGGCGGCTTCGATCGGACGGGCCACCGTCGCACCGGGCCGGGCCCGCCAAAGCTCTGCGCCAGGCCAGTTATTGGAGCAGGCGGCGAGGTCTGCGAGCGGCAGCGCCCGGCGCCCCTCCCGGAGAAGGAAGGGCCGGGGGGTGCCGTCGTCAGTGGAACTCGACGAAGGGCCGCTCCGCGAAGTCGGCGATACCGACCTCGAACCCGGGGCCGGCCAGTACCCGGTGAACGAACTCGGTGGACGAACTCGGTGGACGAACTCGGTGGACGAACTCGGTGGACGAACTCGGTGGACGAACTCGGTGGACGAACTCGGTGGACGACATCCGGACCTCCTGCCGGCCCTCCCCCTCCGGGCGGAGGGCGATCGGCCACCGCGCCGGATCACCACCGCCGGATCACCATCGCCGGCGAGCCGGAAGCACCCGCTCGCCGTGGTGGTGTCGCCCCACGGGAACAGCCCCTTCCCCCGGGACGTACAGCGCGTACGACCCGATGTCCGCCGGACACGGGGAGATCACCGTGATGCGGCGGCCCCGCCGCGCAACCGACGGGACATCGGGGGCGACAGGAATCTGACGTACCGTCAACTTCGTTTTCACCAGCGGCCATGACGCCGGCCACGGCACTGCTCTCCGGCCTCAAGGACCGCCACCCCTGGCGGAGTTCACGTGATCACGAATCGGTCGCCGCGACGGTGAGCCGTGCACGGTTGCCGGATTCCGTGCGGGCGGCGACGCGCATCCGATGATCCGTGGACGATTCGTCGCCGCCCGGGTGACGGAGGTGCGCGCCGGGCGGTGGGCGCCTGCCGGAGAGCGGCGCCGCCGGGGCGGCCGAGGGCGTCGTACCGCCCTGGCATGTCCAGGGTGGAACCGAGGCGCAGCGGCCCGGCAAACCATTGACGCTCCCGGTGACACGCCGTAGGGTCGCGGCCCAGTGGACGCCGGTCGGTGATCCCGGACGGGGCGGAACGCCGCCGAACTCCGGGTCGCCGTCCCTCGCCGGGCAGTCCACGGGGGTGTCATCTGCCGTGTCCGTGTGCCGGGTTCACCGGTCCGTGACGGCTGCCGCGTCTCCCTCCACGCCGTCCGCCACCTAGCGGATCCCTCGGCGTAGTCCGGCGTCCCATGAGCAAACCCACTCAGCAAGGGATGTACCGGTGACCCGATTCTCGCGGCCCACGGCTGTTGCCGTGGGCGTGGTCTGTGCAGTGCTGCTCTCCGGTTGCGGGTCGGGCTTCCTGGGGTCCGGATCGACTCTCACGGTCGTCATCGGCGTGGACGGGCCGCTGACCGGCAAGCTCGCCGACCTCGGCCTCGGCATCCGCAACTCCGCCGAGCTCGCGGTCGCCAAGGCCAACGCCAAGAAGACCGTGCCGGGCGTGACGTTCGTGCTGGACGCGAAGGACGACCAGGCCGACGAGGCGACCGCGCTCGCCAACGGTCAGGCGTTCGTCGCCGACGGCCGGGTGATGGGCGTCGTCGGGCCGCTGACCTCGTCCGGCGCCCTCGCGATGGCCCCGGTGCTCTCCAGAGCCGGCCTCGCCGTGATCTCCCCGTCCAACACCTCGCCCGCGCTGACCTGGGGCGCCGACTACCGCGCCAACGGGAAGAAGCGCCAGTACGCCACCTACTTCCGCACGGTCACCACCGACGCCGTCCAGGGCCCGCTGCTCGCCCGGTACGCGTACAAGCGGCTGGAGGCCCGTCGCGCGGCCGTCATCAGCGACAAGAAGGCCTACGGCAGCAACCTCGCCGCGGAGTTCGCGACGGCCTTCGAGGAGGTCGGCGGCAACGTGGCGTTCCGGACCACCGTGCAGTCCGGCACCACGGACTTCACGAAGCTGGCCACGCAGGTCGCGGCGGCCCATCCCGACATCGTGTACTACGGCGGCGAGCACCCCGAGGGCGGACCGCTGTCCGCGGCGCTCAAGGCGGCCGGTGTGAAGGTGCCGCTGGCAGGTGGGGACGGCCTGCACACCGACGGGTACGTCAAGGCCGCCGGTGCGTCGTCCGAGGGCGACATCGCCAGCCAGCCCGGCATCTCGGTCGAGGGCCTCGCCTCCGCCTTCGCCTACCTCGACGCCTACGGCCAGGCCGGTCTCAAGGAGGAACCGGGCCCGTTCGGCCCGTACGCCTACGACTCCACCTGGGCGCTGATCCAGGCGGTCGGCCGTGTCAGGCAGGCGCAGCCGGACCTGTCGGGGCCGGAGTTGCGCACCGCCGTGGCGGACGCCCTCCAGCAGGTGTCCTTCTTCGGGGTCACCGGCGACGTGGCCTTCGACGAGTACGGTGACACCCGCAACCAGGTCGCCTCGATCTACCAGGTCAAGAAGGGCGCCTGGTCGGCCGTCGTCCCGTTCGGCCGGCTCCGCGACTTCTGACCGGGCGGACCGCTCGCGGCGGGCTGCGACGGCGGGCACGCGGCACGGCACTGGCCGCTCCCCCGCGGATCACCGGGACGGGGACGGGCGGCGGCCGTCCCCGTCCCGGTGATTCGCGCCGCGAACTCCGGATGGGGCAGAGTGAGGTCATGAACGCGCAGACGGGGAGCGGTGGTCGGCGCCCGCACGGCCCGGCCCGTCGCATGCCCGTGCAGCAGCGGAGCCAGGAGCGGTACGAGCGGCTGCTGGACGCGTGCGCGGGTCTGCTCGACGAGGCGGGCCCGGCCGCGCTCACGACGAAGGAGGTCGCGCAGCGCGCGCACGTGCCGATCGGCACCCTCTACCAGTTCTTCTCCGGCAAGGAGAGCCTCTTCTCGGCGCTCGCCGAGCGGAACCTCACGCACTACCTCGACCGGCTCGCCGTGCACCTCGACGCGGCGGCGCCGGTCGGCGTGCCGGCCTTCGTCGAGCTGGCCGTGGAGGAGTTCGTCGCCATGAAGCGCGACGTGCCCGGCTTCGGGCAGATCGACTTCGGCCTGGTGACGGCGGCCCCCGCGGTCCTGGACGACCGCCCGGACGCACCGCCCGGCGAGGAGCACGGCGAGGAGCCCCGCGAGGAGCCCGACGGCCTGCACCTGCTGGACCGGCGGCTCGACAACAACGCGGCGGTGGCCGTGCGGATCAGCGCCCTGGGCGGCGACCTCTTCGCCCGGCCCGGGTGGGGACTCGCCCTGCGGGTGGCGCTGGAGTCGGCGGACGCCGTGCTGAAGCTGGCCTTCCGGGCCGACCCGGCGGGAGACCCGGCGCTGATCGCGGAGTGCAAGCGCCTGCTGTGCGGCTACCTCGCCGAACACCCGGCATCCTGACCTCCCACGGACACCCCGGGCCCGCACCGCCCGACGCACCCCGGCCCCACGCACCGGGTCGGACGCACACCACTGCACGCACCCCGCCCGACGCACCGGGCAGGACGCACCCAGCCGCACGCACCGGGCAGGACAAAAGCGGGCCGCACAAAGGCGGATGCCCACCCCGCGGCTGCGGGGTGGGCATCCTTCCGGGTCCTCGGTGTCAGGAGGCGAAGACCTGGAACTCGGAGAGCTGACCGGCAGGCCAGCCCGTGTTACCGGTGAAGCTCAGCCGCACGAAGCGGGTGGGGGTCGCCGGCAGGGTGATGGTCACCGTGTTGCCGGTGGCCGGGTTGAAGGTGTAGCCGGCCGAGCCGACGAGGGTGGAGAAGGTGTTGCCGTCCGTGGAGCCCTGCACCGCGAGGGTCTCGGTGCGGGTGGCCCAGGAGCTCGCCGGGGGGAGCTTCAGGGTGACCTTGGAGAGCGGCAGCGCGCAGCCGAGGTCGACCTGCAGGGTCTGCGGGAAGGCGTTGTTGGCGCTCTCCCAGTAGGTGTCGGCGTTGCCGTCGACGACGTTGCCCGCACCGTAGTTCTGGGTGGAGCTGGAGGAGGTCGCCGGCTTGCCCTGGGCGATGTTGCCGGTGCCCGGGTTGCAGGTGGGGGTGGTGGTGGGGCTGGGGCTCGGGGTCGGCGAGCTGGTGCTGCCGGCGCCGAGGAAGACCTGCAGCTCGGAGAACTGCGCGGCGGGCCAGGCGGTGTTGCCGGTCACGCTGATCCGCAGGTAGCGGGTCGAGTTGGTCGGCAGGGTGATGGTGGCGGTGTTGCCGGTGGCCGGGTCGAAGGTGTAACCGGCCGAGCCGACGAGGGTGGAGAAGGTGTTGCCGTCCGTGGAGCCCTGCACCGCGAGGGTCTCGGTGCGGGTGTTCCACGCCGTGGCCGGCGGGAGCTTCAGGGTGACCTTGGAGAGGCTCACCGCGCAGCCGAGGTCGACCTGTGCCCACTGCGGGAAGGCGTTGTTGGCGCTCTCCCAGTAGGTGTCGGCGTTGCCGTCGACGAGGTTGGCCGCGGTGTAGCTCTGGTTGGAGCTGGAGGAGGTCGCCGTGCGGCCCTGTGCGACGTTGCCGGTGCCGGTGGGGCAGGTGGGCGTGGGCGAGCCGGACGGGGAGGGCGACGGGGAGGGCGAGGAGGACTGCGACGGGCTCGGCGAGGGGCTGGAGGTGCCCGGGTTCGACGGCACGCCGTTGTAGGTCCAGATCGGGTTCGGCCAGGTGCCGGAGCAGGTCGAGCCGGTGAGGCCGGAGTTGCCGCCGCCGTCGGTGATGACGAAGCCGCTGCCCACGCAGTTGTGGATCGGGGTGGCGGACTGGCCGATGTTGGTGGCCTTCACGTTGGTGAACTTCATGGTGGCGGCGGCCTGGGCCTGGACGGCGTAGGTGCCGGCACCGTTGATGTTCACGTTGGTGAAGTTGATGCCGCTGGCCGGGCCCTCGATCGTCTGGATGGCCTCGTAGGAGGAGTCCAGGATGTCGGTGTCGGTGATGTTGATCGTGGCGCCGGAGATGGCCTCGTTCAGACCGGAGAACCAGACGGCGCCGACGCCGAACTGCCAGTTGAAGTCGGAGTTTCCGGTGCGGATCAGGGTGTTGCGGGCGGCGGTGATGGTGCCGGCGACGGCGGTGCCGCTGCCGGAGTTGACGCCCGGGTAGCGGTTGGCGATGTGCAGGCCGCCGCCGTTGGAGATGGTGTCCGACATGACGTTGTCGGAGATGGTGAAGTCGCGGCCGCCGTAGGTGACGATGTTGTTCGCCAGGATGGGCAGGACGACGGTGTTGTGGGTGAAGCTGTCGTTGGTGTTCGGCTTGTTCTCGGGCCAGGAGGCGAGGCCGTCGTCACCGGTGTTGCGGACGAAGGTGTTGGTGACCGTCGAGTTGGTGACGCCGGTGTGGAAGTTCACACCGTCCGCGGTCTGGTCGAGGATCCGGCTGTTCTTGATGGTGAGGCGGTCCATCGGACCGTCCATCCAGGCGCCGACCTTGGTGTGCTGCAGCCACAGGTTGTCGATGGTGGAGTTGGACATGGCGCCGCCGATGGCGTTGACCTGGTCCTCGTCGACGCGCTCGCGGATGTCGCCGATGATGGCGAAGTCCTTGAGGTTGACGTTGGTGCTGCCGCCGTTGTTGACGTACTTGCCGTAGATGCCGGCCGCGTTGGCGCGGTTGTTCGGGTCGCGGCCGCCGAGCACGGAGTACCAGGGGCCGGCGCCGACGAGGGTGACCTTGTCGACGACGACGTGGCTGTACAGGGTGAAGTTGCCCTGCGGGATGTAGACGGTCTTGCCCTGCGCCGCACCGGCGTTGACCGCCGCCTGGAACTTCGCGGTGGAGTCGGTGGCGCCGGTGGGGTCGGCCCCGAAGTCGGCGACCACGTCGAGCGCGCCGGCCGGCTTGGCGATCGGTGCGGCGACGTTCTCGAAGTCGGCCAGGTCGATGGTGAAGGTCGGCGACTGCGAGGTCGAGGAGACCTGGAGGCGGATCTTGGTGCCGGCCGGGTAGGTCTGGCCGAGCAGCGTGCGGGTCTCGTCGTAGAAGTGGTGCGGGTTGTTGTCGCCCGGGTTGTTGTTGAACGGGTAACCACCGTAGTACCAGCTGTACTTCGAGGTGACCGGCACGCTCTTGACCGTGCTGCCGTTGACCTGCAGGTCGATCGAGGCGTCGCGGCCCTTGCCGTCCGGGGAGTCCGGCAGGCTGTACCGGAAGTCGACGGAGTTGGCGGGCTGCGTCAGCGTGAACTCGACGTACTGGCCCGTGCCGCTGAGGGCGACGGCCTGGCGGCCGGACGCCTCGGAGGGCAGGTTGCCGTACTTGCGGTCCGGCCCGATGACGGTGCCGTTGGTGGCGGCGTACTCCGCCTCCTGCTCCACGAACGGCACGGTGGCGCCGCGGCCGGGAACGCTGAGCGGGGAGAGTGCGGGGACGCCCGCGGCGTGCGCGGCGCCGGCGTTGGCGAGCACGGCGGTCAGCAGGCCGACGGTGCCCAGGGCGGTCGCGGTCAGGGCCGCGACGGTACGGGTACCACGCGTGGTGGGGGGTCGTTGCATCTGCGGATGCACATCCTTGCCGGGTCGTGGGGGTGGCTCCGGGGTGGAGGAAGTGCCCGGCACGGGTGTTGCGCTGACGCTTCGCCAGAGTGACGCGCAGGTTTCCGTCGGGCGTGGTGAGACTACGAGGACGGGTCGCACGAAGTCCATACCCCTGCGCAAAATCCGTATTGAAACCTGCAAGTTATCGTCGACATCGAAGTAACAAGACGATCACTGGCCCCCCATTGCGCCCGCCCCGGGCACACCGCAGAGTGGAAGCACAGCTCAGCGCCGGACTCCCCCCGAGGAGCGTGATCATGCAGGCCACCGTAGGCGACCAGCTCCACATCCACGGCAAGACCGTCGGCATGGTGGACCGCAAGGGCGAGATCGTCGAGGTGCGCGGCACCGACGGCCAGCCGCCCTACCTGGTCCACTTCGAGGACGGCCACGAAGGGCTGGTCTATCCCGGCCCGGACTGCGTCGTCGAGCACCAGCAGGAACGCCGCTGAGGTAGGTGCCACCGCTGCCGGGCCCCCTGGCCCACCTGTCCCCACTGCTGGACGACTACGGCTACCCGGCCGTGGGTCTGCTCGTGCTGCTCGACAGCGGCGGCATCCCCGTGCCCGGCCAGACCATCCTGGTGCTGGCCGCCGTCTACGCGGGCACCGGCCGGATGTCGATCACGGGCGTCGTCGCCGTGGCGGTCGTCGCCGCGGTCGTCGGCGACTGCCTGGGCTACCTCGTGGGCCGGACCGGCGGCCGTTCCTTCGTCGACCGTTGGGGCCGCTACGCGGGCCTCACGCCCGCCCGCGCGGAGCGCGCCGAGGGCTTCTTCACCCGCAACGGCGGCAAGGTCGTGACCGTCGCCCGCTTCGTCGACGGGCTCCGCCAGACCAACGGCATCATCGCGGGCACCACCGGCATGCCGTGGCGACGCTTCATGCCCGCCAACATCGCGGGGGCCGTGCTCTGGGTGGGCGTCTGGGCGGCCCTCGGGTACGTCCTGGGCGACAACATCGGGCCGCTGTACGAGCGGGCGGTGCGCTACCAGGTCTACCTGCTGGCCGCGCTCGCCGCGCTGGTCGCGGCGCTGGTGGTGCGGGCCGTCGCGCGACGGCGCCGCACCCTCCGGGACGGTCACCTCCGGGACGGTCAGCGCAGCGGCACGACCTCGAAGGAGGACGCGTAGCGCGTGCCGAGGCGCTCGCCGGCCATCCGGCCGAAGGTGCCCAGGAAGCCCGCGGCGTCCGCCATGTCGCCGCCGAGCCCGTCGAGGTAGGCGCGGTGCGCCTTCAGGGAGGCCACTCCGGCGTCGAAGAAGTCCGTGGTGTCGACCGCGTGGGCGGCGTCCGGCGAGCCCGCCGCCCAGACCGCGCGGACGCCGTCCCACGGCTCGTGGCCCTCCTCGGTGAGCTCCCGGAAGACCCAGCGGTTGCCCGCGTCGCGGACGGCGTCCAGGGTGGCCCGGCCGACCGCGATGTGATCGGCCTGGTTGGGCCAACTCCCGCCGTACGTCTCACGGAAGTTGGTCGTGATCACGATCTCCGGCCGGTGCCGGCGGACGGCCCTGGCGATGTCGCGGCGCAGCGGCAGGCCGTACTCCACGACGCCGTCCGGGTGGCCGAGGAACTCGACGGTGTCGACGCCGACCAGGGCCGCGGAGGTGATCTGCTCCTCCTCGCGGACGCGCCGGCACGTCTCGGGGTCGATCCCGTCGATGCCGGCCTCGCCGCTGGTGGCCATCACGTAGACGATCCGCTTGCCCTGGGACGTCCAGCGGGCGACGGCCGCGGCGGCGCCGTACTCCATGTCGTCGGGGTGGGCCACGACGGCGAGGGCGGTCAGCCAGTCCTCGCCGAGCGGTTCGTACGGGGTCGGTGCCTGGTCCGCCATGATCAGTCAGCGCTCCGGATCGAGTAGTTGAAGTCGGTGTGGCCGTAGTGCCCCATCAGTTTCAGCCAGAACGGCATCAGCATCTCGGTGCCACGCGCGGCGTCGATCCCGCCGAGGTCGAGAACGTCCGCGGACGCCCAGCCGAACTGCTCCAGCACGCCGCGCACCAGGGTCTTCGCCCCGTGGTCGTCGCCGGCGACGAACAGCTGGTGCGGGCCGGGCACCCGGCCGGGGTCGACCATCAGCGGGGCGGAGAGGGTGTTGAGCGCCTTGACCACCCTGGCCTCGGGGAACTCCCGCTGGATCTGCTCGCCGATGCTGTCGGTGTTGACCGGGCTGAGGCTGACGTCGCCGGTCGCGGAGAACACCAGCGGGTTGGAGACGTCGACGACGACCTTGCCCGCCAGGTTGTCGGCACCCGCGAGTCGCAGGGCCTGGAGGGAGACGGTGCCACCGGTGGCGTTGACGATCACCTCGCCGAAGGCGGCGGCCTCCTCGAAGGTGCCGGCGTGGCCCTGCGGTCCGGCCTGCTCGGCCCAGGAGAGGGCCGCCGGGTTGTCCCTGGTGCGTGAGCCCAGGGTGACCTCGTGCCCCACGGCGACGAGTTTCGTCGCCAGGGTGCGGCCGACGGTGCCTGTGCCGATGATCCCGAATCGCATCGTTCTTCTCCCGTTCAGGAATCGCTGCCGGATGTGTCCGCGCTGGTGCGGGGGGCCTCGCTCGCGGCGCCGGGCCGGCCGAGCACGCAGAACTCGTTGCCCTCCGGGTCGGCCAGGACGACCCACCCGGCGGCCCGCTGGCCGACGTCGGCCCGGCGGGCGCCGAGTGCCAGCAGGCGGTCGACCTCGGCCTGCTGGTCGTCGGGGCGGAAGTCCAGGTGGAGGCGGTTCTTGAGCTGTTTGCGCTCCGGCACGAAGACGAAGAGCAGGCCGGGCGTGCGGTCCGGGGCGGAACGGATCTCGGCCTCGTCGACGTCCACGTCGACGACCGTCCAGCCCAGCGCCGCGGCCCACCATCGGGCGAGTGCCTCCGGATCGGCGGCGTCCACGACGACCTGCTCCCATTCCAGTGCCATGATCGCACCCTACCTCCGGGGAGCTGACGGGACATCACCTCGGTGGGCGCCTCTCGCGGCCGGTCCGGGCCGCCGGTCACGGACGGGCTCCGCCCCGCGGTCCGTCGCCGCCGGAACAGGGCGGCGGTGACGGACGGCGGGGCGGGACGGCAGGGGCGCGGCTACTCGACGGTGACGCTCTTGGCGAGGTTGCGCGGCTTGTCGACGTCGCGGCCGAGGGCGACCGCGGCGTGGTAGGCGAGCAGTTGCAGCGGGATGTTGAGGAGCAGCGGGTCGAGCTCGGGCTCGCTCTTCGGCACGAGGATGCAGTGGTCGGCGAGCTTGGCGTCGGGTGCCCGGTGGGCGATGGCGAGGACGCGGCCGGAGCGGGCCTTGATCTCGCCGAGGGTGGTGAGGTTCTTGTCGAGGAGTTCGTCGTCGGGCACGAGGGCGACGGTCGGCAGCTCGGGGCTGATCAGTGCGAGCGGGCCGTGCTTGAGCTCGCTGGCGGGGTACGCCTCGGCGTGGACGTAGCTGATCTCCTTGAGCTTCTGGGCGCCCTCGCGGGCGACCGGGTAGCCGCGGACGCGTCCGATGAACATCATGCCGGTGTTGTCGGCGTACTCGGCGGCGAGCTTCGCGATCTCGTCCTGCTGTTCGAGGATCTGCCGGATGTGGCCGGGCAGTGCCTTGAGGGCGGCGACGATGCGGCGGCCGTCGGCGGGCGAGAGGTCGTGGATGCGGCCGAAGTGCAGGGCCAGCAGGGCGAAGGCGATCACGGTGGAGGTGAAGGCCTTGGTGGAGGCGACCGAGATCTCGGGGCCGGCGTGCAGGTACATGCCGCCGTCGCACTCGCGGGCGATGGCGCTGCCGACGGTGTTCACGACGCCGAGGACGCGGCCGCCCTTGCGCTTGATCTCCTGGACGGCGGCCAGGGTGTCGTAGGTCTCGCCGGACTGGCTGACCGCGATGTAGAGGGTGTCGGCCTCGATGACCGGGTTGCGGTAGCGGAACTCGGAGGCGGGCTCGCTGTGTGCGGGGATGCGGGCGAGCTCCTCGATCAGCTGGGCGCCCATCTCGCCGGCGTAGTAGGCGGAGCCGCAGCCGAGGATCTTGACGCGGCGGATCTCGCGCAGCTCGCGGGCGTCGAGGTTGAGGCCGCCGAGGTGGGCGGTGGCGAAGCGCTCGTCGAGCCGGCCGGAGAGGGTGCGCTCGACGGCGGCGGGCTGCTCGTGGATCTCCTTGAGCAGGTAGTGCTCGTAGCCGCCGGTGTCGTACGCGCCGACCTCCCAGTCGACGGTGGACGGCTGGCGGGTGACGGTGCGGGCGTCCTCGGTGAAGGTGCTGAAGCCGTCGGCGCGGACGACGGCGAGCTCGCCGTCCTCCAGGTGGACGACCTGGCGGGTGTAGCGCACCAGCGCGGAGACGTCGGAGGCGGCGAACATCTCCTTCTCGCCGAGGCCGAGCACGATCGGGCTGCCGTTGCGGGCGACGACGATGCGGTCGGGCTGGCGGGCGTCGACGACGGCGATGCCGTAGGTGCCGACGATGTGCTTGAGGGCGGCGCGGACGGCGTCCTCCAGCTCGACGCCGTCGACGGCGTGCGCGGAGACGAGGTGGGCGAGCACCTCGGTGTCGGTCTCGGAGGTGAAGACGGCGCCCTCGGCGGTGAGCTTGGCGCGCAGCTCGTCGGCGTTCTCGATGATGCCGTTGTGGACGACGGCGATGCCGCCGGCGTTGTCCGTGTGCGGGTGGGCGTTGGCGTCGCTGGGCTCGCCGTGGGTCGCCCAGCGGGTGTGGCCGATGCCGGTGGTGCCCTTGAAGCGGGCGGGCACGGCGGCCGCGAGGTCGGCCACGCGGCCCTTGACCTTGCAGACCTTCAGTGCGCCCGGCTTGCCGGTGACGGCGACGCCGGCCGAGTCGTAGCCGCGGTACTCCAGTCGCTGCAGGCCTTCCAGGAGGAAGGCGGTGGCGTCCTTGGGGCCGATGTAGGCCACGATTCCGCACATAGGGGTGGGACTCCTTCGGTTGCGCGCTGCGGGTGGGCCGCCTCAGCCGTACACGATGCGGCGCAGCTGCCGGGTGGACAGCTCGGGTGCCGCGACGCGCCGGGACGCCAGTTCGGCGCCGAGGCGGGCGAAGATCCGCTCGTTGGTCAGGCCGCGTGCCTGCAGCTCGCCGTGGCGGCGGCGGACGTACTCCTCGGTGGTCTCCGAGAAGTACGCGAGCACCTCCGCCACGACCCGCGCGGCCTCGCCCGGCCCGAGCGGGCTGGTGCGGGTGAGGTGCGCGAGGAGGTCTTCGTGAGGGTGGGGTGAGGCAGGCACGAGTGGGGAGCCTATGCGCGGGTCGGCCGGAAACCCAAGATTCCTGCCCGAAATCGGGCAGGTGATCCGGCATTCGGCGCACCGGCGGCGCGGGGGCACGGACGCGCGGGGCCGGGCGGCGGCGTTGCGGCGGCCCGCGGGCGGTCGGCGGACGCGGTGTGAGACGGTGGGGCCGGCGTGTCGGCGCGGGGGGCCGTTCCGCCGTCCGGGTGCCGCGTGCGTCCGGCGGCGCCGACACATCACCGTTCGGCGGCAGCCGGTCCGTGCATTCGGCCGTGCCGCCGTCAGGATGGGTGGAGCCACCCGTCCGTCGCCGACCACCGGGGGATTCACGCATGCAACCGCGGCTCTTCGCGATCGTCACCGCCGTCCTGCTCGCCGTGCTCGGCCTGGGAGCGGTCTCGGTGACCGAGTGGACGCCCCCGGGGGCGGCCGCCGCGGTCGGCGCCCCGGCGACGACCCAGGCCGCTCCCGGCGCGGCGGCCGCCGTCTCCGCCTCCCCCACCGGTGATCCCGCGGTCTGGACGCGCTCCACGCTGCGCAACAAGCTGATGGCCGAGATGGACGCCACCGACCCCGGCATCGCCCTGGCGGACCTGGACAGGATCAGCAAGGACAAGCCGTACACCGTGCGGTTCTGCCACCCGATCGCGCACGAGCTCGGCCACGCGGCGGTCAAGCGCTACCACGAGGACTTCCAGAAGGTCATCTCGTTCCCGCACGAGACCTGCGCCGCGGGCTACCTGCACGGCGCGGTCGAGGAGATGCTCGCGGCGTCGAAGAAGCCGAAGGAGGACATCCTCACGCTGTGCGCCCCGGCCAACAAGGGCCCGTGCATCCACGGCGTCGGGCACGGCATCATGTTCGTCACCAAGCAGGACATCCCGGCCGCCCGCGACCTGTGCAGCAAGTTCCCCACCACCAGCCGCCGGATCACCTGCTCCGAGGGCGTGTTCATGCAGCTCTTCGCGCCGGACGAGGAGGACGAGAAGGCCAAGGCGAACCTGCCCGCCGACAAGCTCGCCGCCGACCCCCTCTACCCGTGCCCCGAGCAGCCGGCGCTCTTCCAGTCCGCCTGCTTCTTCTACGCGCCGACCTTCTACCTGAGCTCGCACGACTACGCCCACCACCCGGAGGCCTTCGCGGGCGCCCTGAAGTGGTGCCTCAACGCCCAGGCGAGCGGCGGCGGGCCCGACTGCAGCCGCGGCGCCGGCTCCCGGATCATGAAGTACAACCTCGACCGCCCCGACTGGGCCGCCCAGCAGTGCGCCACCGCCGCCGACGTCTGGCAGCGCAAGGCGTGCGCCCAGGGACTGGTGAGCTACTGGACGGTCAACTACACCGAGTCCGGTGCCGCCGCGAAGCTCTGCAAGCAGATCACCGACGCCGAGATCGCCGGGTACTGCCGGTCCGCGGGCGGCCTGTCCGCCACCCTGGACTAGACGGGCCCGCGGACCGGCCGGGGGGACCGGAGGCGTACGATCTGCACGCAGGTGCGCCGAGGACGTCGTGCCCGGTCTCCCCCGTCACTCCGCTGGAGCGCTCCACCATGACGTCCGACGACTTCCGTACCGCCGCCCGCGCCACCGCCGACCTGGTCGCCGACTACCTCGACGGGCTGCCCGGCCGGCCGGTCTGGCAGCCGATGCCGGTCGCCGACCGGCAGGCCCTGCTCGACCTGCCGCTGCCCGAGGAGGGCGCCCCGCTGGACGCCCTGCTGAAGACCATCGGCGAGCAGGTCATGCCCGCCCCGATGGGCAACGGCAACCCGCGCTTCTTCGGCTGGGTCAACTCCGCCCCGCAGCCCGCCGGGGTGCTCGCCACCCTCGCCGCCGCGGCGATGAACCCCAGCTCGGCCGGCGGCGACCACGCCGACGTGCACCTGGAGCGGGCCGTGGTCCGCTGGATCGCCGAGCTCGTCGGCTTCCCCCACCCGGCCGGCGGCGGCCTGCTCACCTCCGGCACCTCGATGGCCACCATCGTCTGCGTCGCCGCCGCCCGGAACCGCGCGGCCCGCCGCGCCGGCGTCGACGTCCGCACGGAGGGCGTCGCCGCGCTGCCGCCGATGGTCGGCTACGTCACCGGCGAGACCCACTCCTGCGTCCGCAAGGCCTGGGAGCTGCTCGGCCTGGGCAGCCGGCACCTGCGCACCGTCGCCGCCGACGGCGAGGGCCGCCTCGACCTCGGCGCCCTGGCGGACGCCGTCGCCGAGGACCGCGCCGCCGGGCGGCTGCCGTTCCTCGTCGTCGCCTCCGCCGGCACCGTCGGCACCGGCGCCGTCGACCCGTTCGGCCCGATCGCCGACCTCGCCGGACGCGAGGGCCTGTGGCTGCACGTCGACGGCGCGTACGGCGCCTTCGGCGTGCTCGACCCGGCCATCGCCCACCGGTACGCGGGCATGGACCGCGCCGACTCGCTCGCCCTCGACCCGCACAAGTGGCTCGGCGTGCCGGTCGACTGCGGCTGCGCGCTCGTCCGCGACACCGAGGAGCTGCGCGGCACGTTCAGCCTCGTCCCCTCCTACCTGCGCGACGAGGCGGCCGGGTCGCTCGGCTGGTTCTCCGAGTACGGCACCGAGCAGACCCGGCCCTTCCGCTCGCTGAAGGTGTGGGCGTCGATCGCGCACCGCGGCCGGGCCGGGGTCGCCGCCGACATCGCGCACACCACGGCGCTCGCCCGCCGGCTCGGCGAGCTCGTCGACGCCGCCCCCGACCTGGAGCTGCTCGCCCCGGTGGAGACCTCCATCGTGGCGTTCCGCTACCGCCCGGCCGGGCTGGACGCGGCCGGGACCGACCGCGTCAACCGCGAGCTGCCCGTCGCCGTGCAGCTGCGCGGACGGGTGTTCGTCACCGGCGCGGTGCTCCGCGGACACGAGATGCTCCGCGCCTGCCTCCTGAACGCCACCACCACCGAGGACGACGTCCGCCTGCTGCTGGACGAAGTGCGCGCGGCCGGAGCGGAGCTGACGGACCGTCCGGGCACCGACCGCCGGGACTGACCTGCCCTGATCATGTCAGGTCCCGGAATGCGGAGACATTTACCGACAGGTCACGGGAGATTCGTGATCGCGAAACACCGGCACGACACGATGTGTGCATGGACGATCTCACAGTCACCACGACCACCGGCCCCTCCCGCGCCCAGCGGCGCGCCGTCCGCACCCACCGCTGGCGCCGGGAGACCGTCGAACTCGCGGCGGTCTTCCTCGCCGTCGCCACCGCCGACCTCGTCGCCAACGTCGTCGTGCACGGCCACGACGGCCCGGTGGTGCTCGTCGTGTCCGCCGTCGCACTGTTCGCCACCGCGGTGTTCCACGGATGGTGGGCACACCGGCGGCCGCACGGACCTCCCGCCCCCGGCACGCACGCCCCACCCGGCGAGGAGCCCGTGAGCGGCCCCCTCGACGGACTGGAGGCGACCGTCCTGTGGCGGGTGCGCACCACCGTCGAGGACTCCCCCGGCAGCCTGGCCCGGGTCTGCACGGCGCTGGCCGGGCTGCGGGTCAACATCATCTCGATGCAGTCGCACCCGCTGCCGTCCGGCGCCGTCGACGAGTTCTTCGTCCGCGCACCGGAGGCCCTCGACCGGGCCGAGCTGACCCGCGCGGTCGCCGCCGCCGGCGGCCACGACATCTGGACCGACCGGGCCGACGCCCACGAACTCGTCGACGCGCCCACGCACGTCCTCGCCCTCGCCACCCGCACCGCCCTGGACGCCGCCGAGCTGCCCGTCGCCCTGCGGCAGCTCTTCGGCCGCTGCACGATCCGGCAGTACCCGGACCGCGGCCGCTCCACCCCGGCCGGCGTCGACGGCCACGTCATGCGCCTGCCCGTCCCCGGCGGTGACCTCGTCGAACTCACCCGGCCGCACCTGCCCTTCACGCCGACCGAGTTCGCCCGCGGCCAGGCCCTCGTCGAACTCGACAGCCTGCTCGGCCCCCGGGTGCCCAAGGTCGAGGCCCGGCTGGCCCGGTCCGCCGGCGCCGACCTGACCGTGCGCCGCGCCGAGCCCGCCGACCGGCAGGCCGCCCTGGAGATGCACCACCGCTGCTCCCCCGAGACCCTGCGCAAGCGCTACCACGGTCCCGTCGGCGACGCCGACCGGTACCTCCACCACCTGCTCGACCCCCGGCACGGCCAGACCCTCGCCGTCGAGGCCGCCGACGGGCGGATCGTCGCCCTCGCCCACCTCATGTGGGACGACGAGGGCGCCGAGGTGGCGCTGCTCGTCGAGGACGCCTGGCAGCGCCAGGGCCTCGGCGTCGACCTGCTGCGCCGGATGGCCGCGCTCGCCCTGGAGTCGCAGGTGCAGACGGTCTACGCCGTCACGCACTCCTCCAACACCGGGCTGATCTCGACCATGCGCAAGCTCTCCGCCCCCCTCGACTACCAGGTCGAGGACGGCACCCTGGTGATCACCGCGCACCTCGCGGAGGCGGCCGACAAGCTGCCGACCCCCTGGACCACCCGCCCCGGCCGCTGACCGCACCCGGCCCGCACCCCCGGACCCGCGCGCTCCGCCCCACCGCGCTCCGGGCCCGCACCCCGACCTCAGCCGACCGACCGTCGCCGGCCCGGCCGCTCCCCGAGCGGCCGGGCCGGTGGCGTGCGTCACGGACGGACCGTCACCGCCCGGCCGACGACCCGCCCCGGGACCGGGGAGGGCCCCGAACGGCCCCCGTGCGGCGGGTTCCGGCAGGCGGCGCGGGGGTCCGGCGCTCAAAGCGTGCACAAGGAGTGGGTAGGCTGGCCCACGTCCCCGCCGTCCGAAGGTCACCACAACCCGGGCGGTGCCGCAGCAAGGAGGAACCACTGAGCATGGCAGGCACCGATTCGGAAGCCACGGCCGCACGCGACGCCTCGCTGCCCGCCCGCGCCAAGATCGCCGTGACGGCCGGGAAGATGGCCGCCGCGCTCTCCCAGAAGGCCGGCCGGGGCAGCGGCTCGGTGATCGGCGGCAAGATCGCGCTCAAGCTCGACCCCGATCTGCTCGCCACGCTCTCCGAGCACCTCGACGTCGTGCTCGTCAGCGCCACCAACGGCAAGACCACCACGACCCGCCTGATCGCCGAGGCGCTGCGCGCCGTCGGCCCGGTCGTGTCGAACGCCCTGGGCGCCAACATGCCGGCCGGCATCACCGCCGCCCTGGCCGGCGGCTCCGACGCCCGTTTCGGCGTCATCGAGGTCGACGAGAAGTACCTCGCGATGGTCGCCCGGGACACCCGCCCGAAGGCCATAGCGCTGCTGAACCTCTCGCGCGACCAGCTGGACCGCGCCGCCGAGACCCGCATGATGGCCGAGAAGTGGCGCGAGGGCCTGAAGGACAGCGACGCCGTGATCGTGGCCAACGCCGACGACCCGCTGGTGACCTGGGCCGCCTCCTCCTGCAAGAAGGTGGTCTGGGTGGCCGCCGGGCAGGCGTGGAAGGAGGACGCCTGGTCGTGCCCGTCCTGCGGCGGCGTGATGCAGCGGCCCGGCGACGACTGGTTCTGCTCGCAGTGCGGCTTCCGCCGTCCGAACCCGCACTGGGCGCTCCAGGGCACCCACGTCATCGACCCGCACCGCGGCGCCTGGCCCATCCAGCTGCAGCTGCCCGGCCGCGCCAACCTCGCCAACGCCACCAGCTCCGCCGCGGTCGCCGCGGTCTTCGGGGTCGCCCCGCAGGTCGCCCTCCAGCGGATGCAGACCGTCGCCGCCGTCGCCGGCCGCTACGACGTGGTGCAGTACCGCGGCCGGGAGGTCCGCCTGCTGCTCGCCAAGAACCCCGCGGGCTGGCTGGAGACCTTCACCCTCATCGACGGTCCGCCCGCACCGGTCATCCTCTCCGTCAACGCGCTCGACGCGGACGGCACCGACACCTCCTGGCTGTGGGACGTCGACTACGAGCGCCTCGCCGGCCACCCGATCTTCGTGATGGGCCAGCGCAAGCTCGACCTCGCGGTGCGCCTGGAGGTCGCCGGGCTGCAGTTCCAGGTGGTCGACACGCTGGAGCAGGCCGTCCTGGCCGCGCCCCCGGGCCGGATCGAGGCCATCGCGAACTACACCGCGTTCCAGCAGCTGCGCAAGGCGGTGACCGTCTGATGGCGCAGCCCACCGAGCCGCAGCCCCCGCAGCAGCAGTCGTACGGAAGGCCTTCGAGGATGAGTGAGAGCAGCCTGCGCCTGGTGTGGGTCTACCCCGACCTGCTGAGCACCTACGGTGACCGCGGCAACGCGCTCGTCGTCGAGCGCCGGGCCCGCCAGCGCGGCCTCGGGGTCACCCGGATCGACGTCCGCTCCGACCAGGCGGTGCCGACCAGCGGCGACATCTACCTGATCGGCGGCGGCGAGGACCGTCCGCAGCGCCTGGCCGCGGAGCGGCTGCGCAACGACGGCGGGCTCGTCCGGGCCTCCGAGAACGGCGCGATCATCTTCTCGGTCTGCGCCGGCTACCAGATCCTCGGGCACGAGTTCATCAACGACCTCGGCGAGCGCGAGGCGGGCCTCGGCCTGCTCGACGTCCGGACGGTCCGCGGCGAGGGCGCCCGCTGCGTCGGCGACGTGCTCGCCGACGTCGACCCGCAGCTCGGCCTGCCGCAGCTGACCGGGTTCGAGAACCACCAGGGCGTGACGGAGCTCGGCGCGGGCGTGAAGCCGTTCGCGAGCGTGAAGGTCGGGCGCGGCAACGGTACCGGTGACGGCACCGAGGGCGCGTACCGCGACACCGTCTTCGGCACCTACCTGCACGGCCCGGTGATGGCCCGCAACCCCGCGGTCGCCGACATGCTGCTCAAGCTGGCGCTCGACGTGAACGCGCTGCCGCCGGCCGACACCACGTGGTACGACGCGCTCCGTGCGGAGCGGATCGCCGCCACCAGCCAGCCCGCCTGACCACCCGAGGGTGCCGGGCTGACCACCGCGAGGGTGCCCGGCTGACCGCATGGCGGTCAGCCGGTGCCCCGCGGGCGGATTGCATAAGAGAATAGGAACGCTGGACGCACCACCCTCCTCGGCGTCCGGCTGCAGTTTTGCGCGGACGCGTCGACGATGCCGCTCCCGCTCGGCTCCTGCCCGGCCGGACGCAGGGACCGTATGCTGTGCCTCAGGTCGCCCCAGGTCGATGACGTCCGACGGCGACCGGCCCGCGGTGGCGACACCGCGGTGGTAGTCCGGCCTCCGGTTCTTCCCCCCAGCCTGGCGGCTGGGAGGTGCCCCCAGGGGAGTTGCAAAGCAATGCGTATTGGTGTCCTGACCAGCGGCGGTGACTGCCCCGGCCTGAACGCGGTGATCCGTTCCGTGGTCCACCGGGGGGTGGTCGACCACGGCGACGAGATCATCGGTTTCCAGGACGGCTGGCGCGGCCTCCTCGAAGGCGCGCACCGCCCGCTCACCCTCGACTCGGTGAGCGGCATCCTCGCTCAGGGCGGCACGATCCTCGGTTCCTCGCGCGTGCAGCCGAGCCACCTGCGGGACGGCGTGGAACGCGCCAAGCAGCACTGCAAGGACCTCGGCATCGACGCGATCATCCCGATCGGCGGCGAGGGCACGCTCAAGGCGGCCAAGCTGATGAGCGACGGCGGCCTGCCGGTCGTCGGTGTGCCGAAGACCATCGACAACGACATCGCGTGCACCGACGTCACCTTCGGCTTCGACACCGCCGTCTCGGTGGCCACCGACGCGCTCGACCGCCTGAAGACGACCGCCGAGTCGCACCAGCGGGTCATGGTCGTCGAGGTCATGGGCCGCCACACCGGCTGGATCGCGCTGAACGCGGGCATGGCCGCCGGCGCCCACGCCATCGTGGTGCCGGAGCGCCCGTTCCACATCGACAAGCTGACCGAGGTCGTGCGCGAGCGCTTCGACCGCCACAAGAAGTTCGCCATCGTCGTCTGCGCCGAAGGTGCCAAGCCCGAGCCCGGCAGCATGCCGTGGGAGGAGGGCACCAAGGACATGTACGGCCACGAGCGGTTCACCGGCATCGCCACCCAGCTCTCCCGCGAGCTGGAGCACCGCCTCGGCAAGGAGGCGCGTCCGGTGATCCTGGGCCACACCCAGCGCGGCGGCACCCCGACCGCGTACGACCGGGTGCTGGCCACCCGCTTCGGCTGGCACGCGGTGGAGGCGGCGCACAAGGGTGCGTTCGGGCACATCACCGCGCTGCAGGGCACGGACATCAAGCTGGTGCCGCTGGCCGAGGCCGTGGCCGAGCTGAAGACGGTGCCGCAGGAGCGCTACGTCGAGGCCGAGACGGTCATCTGAGCGCCGCCGTACGACAGGACCCCGTCCGCGCTGCCGTGGACGGGGTTCTTTTCGCCCGCCTTTCTTGACCGATCGATCCAGATAGAGGTACGGTCTTCCCATGGCAAGGACCAAGGAGTTCGATCCGGACGCGGCGCTGCAGGCAGCCGTCGAGCTGTTCTGGGAGCGCGGCTACGAGGCGACCTCGATGGCCGACCTCACGGAGCGCCTCGGCCTCGGGCGCGCCAGCCTCTACGCCACCTTCGGCAGCAAGCACGAACTGTTCCTGCGGTCGCTCGACCGCTACCGCGAGAACACCGACGCCACCCTGCTCACCGAGCTGTCGCAGCCCGGCCCGGCCCTGGCCGCCGTACGGGGCGTGGTGCGGCGCTTCGCCGACGAAGCACTGCGCGAGCAGCGGCTGCGCGGCTGCCTGGTCACCAACACCGCCACCGAACTCGCCGCGCACGACAGGGACGCCGCCCGACGGGTCCGCGCCAGCTGGGACTACCTGGAGACGCTCACCGCCGGCGCGCTCACCCGGGCCCAGGCCCAGGGCGAACTGGGCCCCGAGAAGGAGCCGCAGGCCCTCGCCCGGCTGCTGCTCACGGTGATGCAGGGCATCCGGGTGGTCGGCAAGGCCGGCGACGACCCGCGGCGGATCACCGACGCCACCCGGCTCGCCCTGTCCCTGCTGGACTGAGCGGCGCCGCCGCACCGCCCGCGCGACCGCCCCGGCGGTCCTCGCGAAAATCCCTGCGCGGATCCTCGCATGACCATATAATGGAACGAACGGTACAGAAAGAGGGGGACCATCATGACCGCCAACGCCATCGCTCCGACGTCCACCGCCCGCCCGCCACGCACCACCGCCGGCTTCGCCCTGCTGGGGACCGTCCAGGCGACCCTGATCTTCACCCTGATGGCGATCTCCGTACCGCTGCCCGACATCGGCCGCGAGTTCGGCCTCGACCACAGCGACCTCGTCCTCCTCAACGCCGCCTACGGACTCTCCTTCGCCGCCCTCCTCCTGCTCGGCGGCCGCCTCACCGACCGCTACGGCGGCCGCCGCGTGCTCACCGGCGGACTCGTCGTGCTCGGCCTCGCCTCCGCCGCCGCCCCCTTCGCCCCCGGCTTCACCGCCCTGCTGCTCCTGCGGTTCCTGCAGGGCGTCGGCGCGGCCCTCGTCGCCCCGGCCGGCATGGCCGTGCTGCGGGCCCTGCTGCCCAGCGCCGCCGAGTACGGCCGGGCCATGGCCACCTGGGGCGGGCTCTCCGTGCTCGGCGCCACCACCGGCAACCTCGCCTCCGGTGCCGTCGCCGACTGGCTCTCCTGGCGGTGGATGTTCGTCGTGCCGGTGATCGTCACCGCCGCCGCCCTCGTCCTCGCCCCGCGCCTCCTGCCCGCCGACCCGCCCCGCGAGCGGCGCCCCGCCCTCGACCTGCCCGGCGCCGTGCTCGCCACCGCCGGCACCGTGCTCGTCAGCTACGGCCTGGTGCTGACCGAGACCGGCGGCTGGGTGCCGCCGTTCGCCGCCGGCCTCCTGCTGCTCGTCGCCTTCGTCCTGCGGGAGCGCCGCGCCGCCGAACCGCTGCTGCCCCTCGGCTTCCTCCGCGGCGGCCGCCGCCTCCTCGGCCTCGGCGCCACCCTGCTCAGCGCCGGCGGCACCGCCACCGTCTTCCTGCTCATGACCCTGCACCTCCAGCAGGACCTCGGCTGGACCCCCCTCGCCACCTCCGGCGCCTTCCTCCCGTACGCCGCCGCCCTGCTCGCCGGCGGCCGGTTCGCCGGGCCGCTCGTCGGCCGGTTCGGCCCGCGGACCGTCACCGTCGCCGGGCTCGCCACCGGCGCGGCCGGCCTCCTCGCCCTCGCCGGCCTCGACACCCACACCGCCTACCTGCCGGGCCTGCTGCCCGGGCTGCTCCTGCTGCCCTTCGGCGCCGCCCTCGCCTTCGCCGGTGCGGCCGTGCTCGCCACCGACGGCGTGCCCGAGGCGCAGATCGGCCTGGCCGGCGGCGTCCTCAACACCGCGATGGAGCTCGGCCCGACCGTGCTCCTCACCGCCCTGCTCACGGTCGGGTCCGGCGGATCCGCCCTCGGCGCGGCCGCGGCCCTCTTCGCCCTCACCGCCCTGGCCGGCGGCCTCACCGCCCGCCGCGGCTGACCCGCCCGGGCGGCGGGGCACCCGGACCACCCGGGCACCCCGCCGCCCGACCCCGCGGCACACCCGCGGGCCGACCCCGCAGCCCACCGCCCGCAGCCCACTCCCACAGCCCCGTCCACGAAGTCACAGCGCCACCCGCACCGAGCACAGGAGCACCACCATGACGTCCCAGCGCTTCGCCGGCCGCACCGCCCTCGTCACCGGGGGCGGCAGCGGCCTCGGCCGTGCCATCGCCCTGGCCTTCGCCGCCGAAGGAGCCGCGGTCGCCGTGGCCGGACGCACCCCGGCCACCCTCGCCGAGACCGCCGCGATGATCCGGGCGGCCGGGGGCACGGCGGAGGCGATCGCCACGGACACCACGGACGCCGTGCGCACCACCGCGCTCGTCGCCGACACGGTCGGCCGGCTCGGCGCCCTGGACGTCGCCGTCAACAACGCCGGCATCCTGCGCGGCGGCCGCCCGTTCGCCGACCAGAACCCCGACGACTGGCGGGCCCTGCTGGAGACCAACGTGCTCGGCACCGTCCTCGCCATGCAGGCGCAGATCTCCCACATGCGGGCGCACGGCGGCGGCGCGATCGTCAACGTCTCGTCCAACATCGGCGCCCACACCCGGCTCCCCGGCCTGGCGGGCTACGCCGCGAGCAAGGCCGCCGTCTCCGCCCTCACCCGGGCCGCCGCACTCGACCACATCCGCGACGGCGTGCGGATCAACGCCGTCAGCCCCGGCGCCTCCGACACCGCGATGTCGCTGCGGCCCGGCGAGGGCCCCACCGAGCGCGCCGCCCGCATGAAGGAGCAGTCGCCGCTCGGCCGGGTCTCCAGCACCGCCGAGGTCGCCGCCGCCGTGCTCTACCTCGCCTCCGCCGACGCGGCGTCGGTGGTGGGCACCGACCTCGTCGTCGACGGCGGCGCCTCCGCCTGACACGCCGTCCGCCGGCGCCCCTGCGCGGCGGGCCCCGGGCATACCGTACGGAGGTGGCCCGGGGCACGCCCGGACCGGTGAACGTGCGAGCAGGAGGGAGCACCCGATGGAGATCCTCGCCTACGGCGTGCAGGCCGACGAGCGACCGATGCTGAGCGAGGCCTTCGAGGGCCGACACGACCTCCGCATGCTCGACGTCTTCCTCACCGAGGACACCGCCCCGCTCGCGGAGGGCGTGCCGGTGGTGAGCAGCAGCGTCAACGCGGTGCTCGACCGGGCCGCGCTGACCCGGCTCGCCGCGGGCGGCACCCGGCTCGTCACCCAGCGGTCCACCGGATTCAACAACATCGACCTGGACGCCGCCCGCGAGCTCGGCCTCACCGTCGCCCGGGTCTCGTACTACTCGCCCTACGCGGTGGCCGAGCACGCCTGGGCGCTGGCGCTCGCCGTGAACCGCAGGATCACCCGGGCCGCGAGCCGGGCCCGCGAGTTCGACTTCCGGCTGGACGGCCTGCTCGGCCGGGACGTGCACGGCATGACCGTCGGTGTCATCGGCACCGGCAAGATCGGCGAGTGCTTCGCCCGGATCGCGCACGGCTTCGGCACCGAGCTGCTGGGCTGGGACATCGCGCGGAACCAGGACTGCCTCGACCTCGGCATGACGTACGTCGACCGGGACGAGCTGCTCGCCCGCAGCGACCTCGTCAGCCTGCACGTGCCGCTGCTGCCCGACACCGAGCACCTCATCGACGGCCCCGCCCTCGCCCGGATGAAGCCCGACGCCCTGCTGGTGAACTCCAGTCGGGGCGGGCTCGTCGACAGCGCCGCCCTGGTGGAGGCGCTCCGCGCCGGCCGGCTCTCCGGGGTCGGACTCGACGTGTACGAGGAGGAGACCGGCGTGTTCTTCACCGACCGGTCGGTCCGCGGCATCACCGACGACGTGCTGGCCCGGCTGATGAGCTTCCCGCAGGTGCTCGTGACCTCGCACCAGGCGTACTTCACCCGTACCGCGGTCGGGCAGATCATCGGGGCGACCGTCCGCAACGTCGACGACTTCGCGGCGGGGCGCAGCAACGAGAACACCCTGGTGGCCGGCAAGGACGGCGGCCGCTGACCGGCACGCCCTCCCGCGGCGAACGGGCCCGGCCCGACGACGGCCGGACGACGGCCGGGCGCGCGACGGGCGCGGGACGGACGCGGGACGGACGCAGGACGGACGGGCGACCGGCAGCGGGCCGTCGGGGACGGCCGGGGGGCGGCTGCCGGCGGCCCGTGGGCGCCGCCTAGTCTGGCCGAAGCAAAACGGACGAAACCGGACCGGCCCGCGGCGGGCACGGGCGGTGCCAGGGAAAGCAGGACGCGCCGATGGGCGACGGCATGACGGGGATGCACCACCACGGGGGGACGCTGGGCCCGTACACCCCCTCCGCGGCCCTGCAGTGGTCGCCCGACTGGCCCTTCCTGATCGGCGCGGTGCTCGCCCTGGCCCTGTACACGGCCGCCGCGGTGCGGCTGTGGCGGCGCGGCGACCGCTGGCCGGTGGGCCGGCTGGTCGCCTGGACGCTCGGCACCGGCACCCTCGTGCTGGTCACCTGTACCGGTCTCAACGACTACGGCATGGTGCTGTTCAGCGCCCACATGATCCAGCACATGGTGCTGTCGATGTTCACGCCGATCCTGCTGCTGCTCGGCGCCCCCATCACCCTGGCGCTGCGCGCGCTGCGGCCCGCCGGCCGGGGCAACGGCAAGGGCCCGCGCGAGCTGCTGGTGGCACTGCTGCAGAGCCGGTACGTGCGGGTGGTCTCGCATCCGGGGTTCACGATCCCGCTGTTCATCGCGAGCCTGTACGCGCTGTACTTCTCGCCGCTGTTCGACTTCCTCATGCAGTACCGGCTCGGGCACCTGGCGATGATGGTGCACTTCCTGGCCGTCGGCCTGCTGTTCTTCTGGCCGATCATGGGTGTCGACCCGGGCCCGCACCGGCCGGGCTTCGTGATGCGCATCCTGGAGCTGTTCATGGGGATGCCCTTCCACGCGTTCTTCGGCGTGGCGGTCATGATGGCGACCGGTCAGCTGGTCACGACGTTCGGCGCCGCCACCGCCCCGCCCGGCACCCACCTGCTGGACGACCAGAAGATCGCCGGCGGCATCACCTGGGCGTTCGGCGAGATCCCGACCGCCATCGTGCTCATCGCGCTGACCCTGCAGTGGGCGCGCTCCGAGGAGCGGCAGGCCCGCCGTGCCGACCGGGCCGCCGACCGCGACGGCGACGCCGAGCTCGTCGCGTACAACGCGTACCTGGCCTCGCTCGACCGGCGCGGCCGTGCCGCGGACGCCGGCTGACGCCGCCCGCGGACGACCCGCGCGAGCCCCGGCCGGAGGTACCGGCCGGGGCTCGCGGCGTTCCGTCAGCCGCCCAGGAGGACGGGGCCGAGGCCCGCGAGGCGGTCCGGGTCGGCGATGACGTCGATCCCGGCCACCCGGCCCCGCGCGACGGTGAACGCCAGCAGCGACACCGGACGGCCGTCGACCAGCGCGAGCAGACCGGGACTGCCGTTGACGAGCACGTGCCGCCGCTCCGACCGGGCCGCCTGCCGGAAGCGAAGCGCCTGCGAGGCCACCGCGGCCGCGCCCCGCACCACCCGCAGCCCGCCGGGCACCGTGCCGTCGTCCGCGCGCAGCACGACGTCCGGGTCGAGCACCGCCAGCAGCGCCTCGAAGTCGCCGCCGCGGGACGCCGCCAGGAAGGCGTCGACGACCTCCCGGCGGCGCACCGGGTCGGGCTCGGGTGCGGGGCCCGAGCCCCGCACCCGGCGCCGGGCCCGGCTGGCCAGCTGGCGGGAGGCCGCCGGGGTGCGGCCCACGATCGGCGCGATCTCCTCGAACGGCACGGCGAACATGTCGTGCAGCACGAACGCCAGCCGCTCCGCGGGGGCGAGGGTCTCCAGCACGACGAGCAGGGCCAGGCCGACGGAGTCCGCCAGCAGCGCCTGCTGCTCGGGGTCGGCGGCGCCGTCGGCCCGGCCGACGACCGGATCGGGCAGGTGCTCCCCCACCGGGTCCTCCCGGCGCGAGCGGCGGGAGCGCAGCATGTCCAGGCAGACCCGGCCGACGACGGTGGTGAGCCAGCCGCCCAGGTTGTCCACGGCGGCGGCGTCCGAGCGGCTGAGCCGCAGCCACGACTCCTGCACCGCGTCGTCGGCCTCGCCGAGCGAGCCGAGCATCCGGTAGGCCACCGCGCGCAGGTGTCCGCGGTGGGCCTCGAAGCCCTCCGCCAGAAGGTCGTCGTCCATCGGTCCCGTCCTCCGTGGTGTCCGTCCGTCGCGTCCGTCCGTCGCGTCCGTCCGTCGTCACCCTGACGTACGGGGTACCGGCGATGTGACGGCGGCCGCGGCTCAGCCGATGCCCTGGCGGTCGGGTTCGAGTGCGAAGGCCCGCTCGGCGGGATCGGTGACGTGCTCCTCCACGGCCCGCTGCAGCAGGGCGCGCTGGACGAGCAGCGGGGCGCGCCGGGCCTCCGGCGCGATCCGCAGCAGGTCACCGAGCGCGGCGACCAGGCGGCGGGTCACCTGCGGCTGGTCGGCGCCGCAGAGCCGGATCTCGGTGAAGGCCAGCTCGACCGTCCGCGGCCACTCGGGCACCGGCTGCACCAGCCGGACGTCACCCGCGGCGTCACGGTGCCGCAGCTCGCCGATCTCGTACGGGGCGAGCAGCGCGAGCAGCTGGTGGATCCGGTCGACGGCCTGCACCGCCGTCGTCGGGTCGTTGACCGCCGGGGAGAGCGCCCGGATCGCGATGTCGACGAGCTGCCGGAAGCCGAAGCTGAGGTCCTGGTGCATCGTGCGGTCGACACCGATGCTCAGCGCCGCGGCGACCCGGCGCGGCCGCGGCGCGGTGCCGCCCGCCACCAGGACGGTGGGCGTGCCCGGCGCGATGAAGTCGCCGATCCGGGGCACCAGGTGGAACACCGCGCCGTTCCGGCGGGCCAGCCGGACGAGCCGGGTGATGTCGATGCCGCGGAGCACCCCGGGGTGGCCCTCGTGCGGCAGCTGGACGGCCGCCCCGTCCGGCGGCAGCAGCCCCGCCGCCGGGCCCGTCGCCGGGCCGAGCAGGCGGTAGCCCGCGAGCACCGACAGCGACTCGCGGGTGACCCGGTCGATCACGTGCGGCACCCGCAGCAGCCGCAGCGTCGCCTGCACGTACAGCACGAAGAGGCCGAGGCTGAGGAACACCAGCAGCAGCGCGACCAGCGTGGACGCGACCGGCACGGAGATCACCAGGGCCGGATCGTCGGTGTCCTCGTAGCCGAGCTGCACCAGCAGGGTGAAGACGAACGTGGCCAGGCAGGAGGCGAACGTCGCCTTGGTGAGCCGGCTGCGCACGTACAGGCGCAGCACCCGGGGGCTGAACTGGCTGGCCGCCATCTGCAGGGACACCAGCGAGATCGAGAAGACCACGCCGATGAAGGTGAGCATCGCCGAACTGACGGTGGAGACGATGCTCTGCGCGGCGGTGGTGAAGTTGACCAGGTCGTCGGCGGACCCGGTCTCCCGGACGGTCACCCGGACGGCCTGCTCGTCGAGCCACAGCGTGACGCCGGCGAGCAGGACCGCACCGGCGCAGCCGAGCAGCGGCGCGAACCAGAACGCCTCCCGCAGGTACTCCCGCAGTGGTGACAGCGGCCGCAGCCGGCCACGGTGGCGGGCGGGTGCGGGCCGACTGTCCGTCATCCCCTCAGGCTAGGGCGTGTCCGACAGTTCGCGGCGGATCAGCGCGCGGCGTCGGGCGCCCGGCCGGGCGTGCCGGCGGATCGTCCTCGTACCGGGTCGTACTCGGGCGATTCGCCGGTGCGTCCAGCCGGGATGCCCGGCGTCGCGCGCCCGTCGGGAATGGTCAGACACGCCCTGGGAGCGCCGCCCCGCGGGTGTCGTCCGGGCTGCGCCGGTCCGGTGCCGGAGCAGCGCCGGGGCCGGGCGCGCCGTCCAGCAGCCGGCGCAGCACGAGCGCGTCGGGGGCGAGGGCGGCGAGCAGGGTGGCGTCCGGGCCGGGCAGGGCGAGCAGGGCGGCGTCGGCGCCGTCCGGCGGCGGGGGCGGTGCGGGGAGGCCGACCGTCAGGAGCTGGCCGGTGCTGCGGTGCGGGCCGAGCACGGCGGCGCCGTCCCAGCCGGGGGCGCCGTGGCCGAGGTCGGTCTGCTGGTCGAGCAGCGCACGGCCGGCCCGGCGGACGGTGAGGCGGGAGGTGAGGCGCCCGGGCGGGGCGCCGCGCGTCCAGTCGTGGTGGCGGCCGAGCACCTGCTCCTCGCGGTACCGCAGGCGGGCCCCGGCGGCGAGCGTGATCACGGTGGTGAGGATGAGGTGGCTGCCGGACGCGGCGACGACCGGCTCGGGCCGCCAGTCGAGCTCGGCGTCCTCGCCGACGTCCAGGTGCACCTCGTAGCGGGCCGGGCCGGGGTCGGCGCCCGGCAGGCTGACGGTGGCGGCGGCACTGGTGACGGTGAGGACGGCACCGGGCAGCACCTCGGCGTGCAGGGCCAGCCGGTCGCCGCCGAGCGGCGCGGCCATCGAGCCGATCACGCAGACGTGCGCGGAGCGGGCGTCGCCGCGGGTACGGCGCAGGGCGAGCGGGCCGGCGCCCCGGAGGACGGGGAGCGCGGTGCCCCCGCGTCCGTCCGGGGCGGCGGTGATGCGGGCGGCGGCCTGCAGGGCCGCGGTGTGCAGGGCCGGGGTGTGCAGGGCCACGGTGTGCAGGCCGCTCTCGCGCGGGGCGGCTGCGCCGGGGGCGGCCGGACCACGGGTGCCCGGCGCGGCCGCGGGCGGGGCGGCGGTCACCGGGCGGCGAGCCGTTCGGGGGCCCAGGCGGCGAGGCACTCCCGGACCCACGCCGTGACGGGGGCGATGCCGTCGGGCGCGGTGAGGGCGGTGAAGACGGTCGGCAGGTCGCCGCGCTGCGCCCTGGCGTCGCGGGCCATCACCGCCAGGTCGGCGCCGACGAGCGGCGCTAGGTCGGTCTTGTTGATCACCAGGAGGTCGGAGGTGGAGACGCCGGGCCCGCCCTTGCGGGGGATCTTGTCGCCGCCCGAGACGTCGATGACGAAGATCTGGTGGTCGACCAGGCCGCGGCTGAACGTCGCGGTGAGGTTGTCGCCGCCGGACTCGACGAGCACGAGGTCGAGCGGGCCCACCGCCTCCTCCAGCTCCTCGACGGCCTCCAGGTTGGCGGAGATGTCGTCGCGGATCGCGGTGTGCGGGCAGCAGCCGGTCTCGACGGCGGTGATCCGCTCCGCCGGCAGGACGGCGTTGCGCAGCAGGAACTCGGCGTCCTCGGTGGTGTAGATGTCGTTGGTGACGACGGCGAGGGAGAGCTCCTCGCGCAGCGCGCGGCAGAGCGCGGCGACGGTGGCGGTCTTGCCGGAGCCGACGGGCCCTCCGAGGCCGATCCGCAGGGCCCGGCGCGGGCCGTGCGGGTGCGGGTGCGGGGCGGGCTCGGCGAAGGTGTGGCGGGCGGGGGCGTCGTAAGGGTCGACGTGGTCACGATGCAAAGAGACGCACCTTCCAGGAGCTGTGCTGCTCGGCATACACGTCGAGCAGGGGGGAGGAGGCGGCGGGCAGCTCACCGCGGCGGGCCGCTTCCGCCGCGGCGCCGGCGACGGCGTCGAGCTGCGGGGCGAGCCGGGCGAGCACGGCGGCCACCTGGTACGGGTCGAGGCCGAGCAGCCGGACACAGGCGGTGGCCGGTCCGTTGACGCTCTCGTACACGGCGACGGCGGCCGCCTCGGCCGGGGTGAGGCCGGCGGCGAGGGCGGTGGTGCCGAGGGCGACGGGCTGGTGGGCGCCGCGGGGGTGGGCGGCGCGCAGGCGGTCGAGGGCCGGGTGGGGCCAGGCCGCGAGGGCGGCGCGCAGCACCTGGCGGCCGAGGCGGCGGCTGGTGGCGCGCTGGGCGGGCGAGGGGGTGCGGGCGTCGGCGGCCTCGTCGAGGGCGGCGAGGTCGGCGCCGTCGTCGGCGGCCGCGGCGGCGAGTGCCGCCGTGGTGAGGCCGGTGGTGTGGAGCCGTCCGGTGAGGAAGGCGGCCAGGGTGCCGGCGTCGTGCACCCGTCCGGCCCGGACGGCGGCCTCGGCCCCACCGGAGTGGGCGTGGCCGCCGGCCGGGAACCGCCCGTCGGCGAGGAGCAGCATCGCGGCGTTCATCAGAAGAGGAAGTACCGCTGGGCGAGCGGGAGTTCGGCGACGGGTGCGGGGGTGACGGTCTCTCCGTCGATGGTGACGGTGAAGGTGTCCGGGTCGACCCGGACGTCGGGGCGGGCGGTGTTGTTGACCATGTCGTCCTTGGTGACCCCGCGGGTCGACCGGATCGCCCTGAACTGCTTTCCGAGGCCGAGGCGTTCGGGCAGGCGGTCGTCGATGGCGGCCTGTGCGGTGAAGTTGAAGGAGTTGGCGGCGGGCGCGCGGCCGATGGCGCCGAACATCGGTCGGGGCATGACGGGCTGGGGGGTGGGGATGGAGGCGTTGGCGTCGCCCATCTGGCCCCAGGCGATCTGCCCGCCCTTGACGACGAGGTCCGGCTTGACGCCGAAGAAGGCCGGGGTCCACAGCACCAGGTCGGCGAGCTTGCCCGGCTCGACCGAGCCGATCTCGTGGTCGAGGCCCTGCGCGACGGCCGGGTTGAGGGTGTACTTCGCGACGTACCGGCGGGCGCGCGCGTTGTCGGCGCGGCCGTCGCCGGGCAGGCTGCCGCGGCGGTTCTTCATGACGTGCGCGGTCTGCCAGGTGCGCATCACGACCTCGCCGATGCGGCCCATGGCCTGGGAGTCGGAGCTGATGATCGAGATGGCGCCGAGGTCGTGCAGGATGTCCTCGGCCGCGATGGTGGAGGGGCGGATCCGGGACTCGGCGAAGGCGAGGTCCTCGGGCACGTGCGGGCTGAGGTGGTGGCAGACCATCAGCATGTCGAGGTGCTCGTCGACGGTGTTGACGGTGTGCGGGCGGGTCGGGTTGGTGGAGCTGGGCAGCACGTTGGGCTGCGAGACCACGGTGATGATGTCGGGTGCGTGCCCGCCGCCGGCCCCCTCCGTGTGGTACGCGTGGATGCCTCGGCCGGCGATCGCGGCGAGGGTGTCCGCGACGAACCCGGCCTCGTTCAACGTGTCGGTGTGGATGGCGAGTTGGGCGCCGGTCTCGTCGCAGACCCGCAGGCAGGCGTCGATCGCGGCGGGCGTGGCGCCCCAGTCCTCGTGAATCTTGAAGCCGAGCGCACCGGCCCGCAACTGGTCGTGCATGGACGCCGTGTTGACGGTGTTGCCCTTGCCGAGCAGGCCGATGTTGAGCGGCAGGTCGTCCATCGCGGCGAACATCCGGGCCAGGTGCCAGCTGCCGGGCGTGATGGTCGTCGCCTTCGTGCCCTCCGCCGGGCCGGTGCCGCCGCCGATCAGCGTGGTGATGCCGGACGACAGCGCCTCGTCGGCGAGTTGGGGGCAGATGAAGTGCACGTGGGCGTCGATGGCCCCGGCGGTGAGGATCCGCCCGTTGCCGGAGATCACCTCGGTCTCGGGGCCGATGACCAGCTCGGGGTGCACGCCGTCCATGGTCTCCGGGTTGCCGGCCTTGCCGAGCGCGGTGATCCGGCCGTCGCGGATGCCGACGTCGGCCTTGACCACCCCCCAGTGGTCGAGCACGACGGCGCCCGTGATCACCGTGTCGGGCGCGCCCTCGGCGCGGCTCGTCCGGGCCTGGCCCATCGACTCGCGGATCACCTTGCCGCCGCCGAACACCGCCTCGTCACCGCCGCGGCTGCGGTCCTCCTCGACCTCGATGAGGAGGTTGGTGTCGGCCAGCCGGATCCGGTCGCCGGTGGTGGGGCCGTACAGGTCGGCGTAGCGCTCGCGGGTCAGCCGCAGGGCGTGGCGGTCAGGCATGGAGCGCTCCTCCGGTCTCCCCGCGCAGGCCGTGCACCTCGCGCAGGCCGCCGATCGGCACCAGCTCGACCTCCGCCGGGATGCCCGGCTCGAAGCGGACGGCGGTGCCTGCGGGGATGTTCAGGCGCAGGCCGTACGCGGCCGCGCGGTCGAAGTCGAGGCCGGGGTTGGCCTCGGCGAAGTGGTAGTGCGAGCCGACCTGGATCGGGCGGTCGGCTCCGTTGACGGCCGTCAGCCGGGTCACCGGGAGGCCCTCGTTGAGGCCGATGTCGCCCTCTCCGTAGAGGACTTCGCCGGGCACGATGCCGACCGGCTCGACCTGCTCGACCTGCTCGACCTGCTCGACCTGCTCGACCGGGACAGCCCGGACGGCCGGGACGACCGGGACGACCGCGCCGGGGGGCCGGGCCGTCACAGGATCGGCCCGTGCACGGTGACGAGCTTGGTGCCGTCCGGGAAGGTGGCCTCCACCTGCACGTCCGGGATCATCTCGGGGATGCCGTCCATGACGTCCTCCCGGGTGAGCACCTTCCGTCCGGACTCCATGAGTTCGGCGACCGTACGGCCGTCGCGGGCGCCCTCCAGCACGTGCGAGGTGATCAGGGCGACCGCCTCCGGATGGTTGAGCCGCAGGCCGCGGGCCCGCCGCGAGCGGGCGACGTCGGCGGCGACGTGGATGAGCAGGCGTTCCTGCTCGTGGGGGGACAGTTTCATCGGTGCGCACCTCGGGGTGGGAGGTCGGACGGTGGCGAGGGGGCCATTCGATCCACACTTTGTTGTAGGCGGATTACGCCGGACTTTCGCAGCGGTAACCGCGCTGGCCGAGCCCGGGTTACGCGCGTCAACGCGGCAGCCGCGGACGGCCGGGCAGGGCCGCGGCAGGGGCAGGGCAGGGCAGGGGCAGGGCCGCGGTGGGGGAGCCAGGGCCGCCAGGGTGCGGGCCGGGACTCACAGCCGGACACGTGCCGCCACCGGCAGGTGGTCGCTGCCGGTCCGCGGGAGGGTCCACCCGGCCACGGGCGTGACGGCCCGGCCCAGCACCTGGTCGATCCGGGCCAGCGGCAGGGCCGCGGGCCAGCTGAGGCCCACACCCTGACGGCCCGTGGTGAGCCGGGAGAACACCGGGGCGAGCCCGCGGTCGTCCCGGCCGCCGTTGAGATCGCCCAGCAGCAGGACGCGCCGCTCCGGCTCCGCGGCGAGGAGCGCGCCGAGCTTCGCCGCGCTGCTGTCGCGCCGCGCCGTGGCGAACCCGCCCGTCGCCGTGATGCGCACCGAGGGCAGGTGGGCGACGTACACGGCCAGGTCGCCGCGGGGGGTGCGGGCGGTGGCCCGGACACCGCGCTGCCAGGTCGCGGGTACGCCGGCGGGCCGGAGATCGAGCGGGCGGACGTCCGCCAGCGGGTACCGCGACCAGAGGCCGACCGTGCCGGACCGGGCCCGGTACGGGTACGCCGCGCCGAGGATCCGCCCGTAGCGGGCGGCCGCGGGTTCCACCAGTTCCTCGACGGCCACGAGATCGGCACCCGACGCGACGAGCGCGGCGGCCGTACCCGCCGGATCGGTGTTCTCCTCGGCGACGTTGTGCTGCACCACCGTCAGATCGCCCGCCCGCCGGTCGCCCCCGGGCAGCCGGGGCCCGAACACGCCCGCCCACACGGCGGCCGGCAGCAGCACCGACACCGCCGCGAACCGCGAACGCCGGACGAGCGCCACCACCGCGAGCACCGGCACCGCGAGGCCGATCCACGGCAGGAACGCCTCCAGCAGACTGCCCGGCCGCGGCCCCGCGTCGGGCACCAGGCGGTGTCCGGCCAGCAGCAGCGCGACCGCGCAGGCCGTACCCGTCACGACGGGCGCGCGTACCCGCCACCGGCCGTCCGCCACTCCGCCGCCCTTCTGTCGGTGCCCGCTGCCGGTCCGCCGTCGGGTCCGTCGCCGAGCCCGGTGCCGGGTCAGGTGCCGGGACCGTTACCCGCGACGGCGTCCTCCGGCGGCCGGCCGGGGCCGTCCGGCGCCGTTCCGTCCGGGGGACGCCGTGACCGGGCCTGACGGTTCCGCGTACTGCCGGCCTGGCCCGAACCGCTCCTGACCGGTCATGATGGCGGCCGGCGGACAACCGCCCGGGCAGGGGCCGCCGGTCGCGGCCCGTCCCGGCACGGACGGAAGGAGAGGCGTCGTGCTCGCCGCGATCGGCCTGGACGAGGGCGCCGAACGGCTCTACACCGACCTCGTGGTGCACGGGTCCGGCACGCCCGCCGAGCTCGCCGCACGCTGTGCCACGGGCGAGGACGAGACCCTGGCCGCGCTCGACGCCCTCCAGCGGCACGCCCTGATCGCACCGCAGCACGACGGCAGCACCCGCTTCGCGGCGGCGCCCCCGACGGTCGCGCTGGAGGCCCTGCTCACCGGGCGCCGGCACGCCCTGGACCAGGCCGAACTCGCCGTGGCGGCCCTCGCGGAGGCGTACCGCACCAGCGGCGCGGACGGCGGCCACCGCGACCTGGTGGAGGTGGTCTCCGGCAGTGCCGCGATCAGCCATCGCGTCGCCCAGCTCCAGCTCGGTGCGGTGGACGAACTGCTGGCGCTCGTCACGGGCCGCCACCAGGTCGTGCGGGCCGACGCGACCGGGGCGGAGACGGACGCGGTCACCCGCGGCGTCAGGTACCGCGTGGTGATGGAACGGCAGACGCTCGACGAGCCGGGCGCGGCGGAGGCCCTCTTCGAGGCGATGGACCGGGAGCAGCAGGTGCGCGTCGCCGACCGCGTGCCGACGAAGCTGATCGTCGCCGACCGGTCCGCCGCGCTCGTCCCGCTGACCGACCCCGGTGACGGCGCCCAACCGGTCGCACTGGTCGTCCGGGCACCGGCCCTGGTCGGCGTGCTGACGGTGCTGTTCGAGCACACCTGGGAGTGGGCGCACCCGCTCACCGCGGACGACGGCGCGCTCGCCGTGGGCGCGGCCCCGGCCGGCGAACCGGACACCGTGGACCGCCGGATCCTCGCCCTGCTGCTGGCCGGCGCCACCGACCAGGCCGTCGCCAACCAACTGCGGCTGGGCCTGCGCACGGTGCAGCGGAGGATCAGCCGTCTGATGGCGCTGGCCCGCGCCGAGACGCGCATCCAGCTCGGCTGGCAGGCCCACCGCAGGGGCTGGGTGACGGACCGGACGCCGGACGGCTGACCGCGCCGACGGCCCGCGTCGACACCCCGGGTGGGGGTTCCCAGGCGGGGTTCCCGGGCGGAGGTTCCCACGCCGACGCCCCCGCGCCGACGCCCCTGGGGCCGCGGCGGACCGGGCCGCGGCCGTGCACTCGCGCGTTCGGCTGCGCTTGGCGGTCGCTTCGTCCGCGGTTCACCGTTCGGTCCGCCCCGGGCGCCTAGGGTGCCGTGCGGCAGTCACGGCATCCCGGTCAGGAGTCCACATGACACAGCGTCCGCTCGGTGACGGTTCCTCACGGCGTACCTTCCTGCGGGCGACCGGGGCCGTCGGCCTCGGCGCCTCCGCCCTGGCCGCGGCGGGAGCCGCGACCCCCGCCCACGCCGGGGACGCCGACGGCACCGACGCCCGGCGTGCCGCCGGCACCCGGTCGCCGGTCCGCACCGGCACCGGGCTCGACCGGCTGCCCCACCCGCTGGTGGTCGCCCACCGCGGCGCGAGCGGGTACCGGCCCGAGCACACGATCGGCGCGTACGAACTGGCGCTGGAGCTGGGCGCGGACGTCATCGAGCAGGACCTCGTGCCCACCAGGGACGGTCACCTGGTCGTACGCCACGAGAACAACATCGCCGAGACGACGGACGTCGCCGACCACGCCGGGTTCGCCGCCCGCCGCACCACGAAGACCATCGACGGCGTGGCGCTCACCGGCTGGTTCACCGAGGACTTCACCCTCGCCGAGCTGCGCACCCTGCGCGCGAAGGAGCGGCTGCCGCAGCAGCGCCAGCGCAACACCCTGTACGACGCGCGCTGGCCGGTGCCGACCTTCCGTGAGGTCGCGGAGTTCGCCCGCAAGCGGGCGCGCAGCCTCGGCCGCGACGTCTGGCTCTACCCGGAGACCAAGCACCCGAGCTACTTCCGGTCGATCGGGCTGCCCCTGGAGGAGCGCCTCGCCGACGAGCTGAAGCGAGCCGGGCTGGCGGGCCGCAACGGCCGGGCGATCCTGCAGTCGTTCGAGCCGAGCAGCCTCCAGCGGCTCGCGAAGCTGGTCGACAACCCGCGCGTGCAGCTGCTGAGCGGCGCGACCAGCCGCCCGTACGACTTCGAACTCGCCGGTGACCGCCGCACGGTGGCCGATCTGGTGACCCCGGACGGACTGCGCTGGATCTCCTCCTTCGCCCAGGGCCTCGGACCGACGACCGCGCTGATCCTGCCGACGGACGCCGCGGGCAAGTTGCTCGCCCCGACCACGCTGGTGGCGGACGCCCACCGGGCCGGGCTGGTGCTGCACCCGTACACCGTGCGCAACGAGAACGGCTTCCTGCCGCTCGACTTCCGCCGCGGCAGTGACCCGAACGCCTACGGCGACGCGATCGGCTGGGCCCGCCGCCTGTACGACGAGGGCGTGGACGGCTTCTTCACCGACAACACGGACACCTCGGTGCTGGCCCGCGGCGACTTCTGGGCCGCACACGGCGTGGGCTGACGCACGGCCGGGGTGCGGACGGGCCCTCCGCCCGTCCGCACCCCGGCACCTGCCACCCCTGCCACCCTGCCGCCCCCGGCACCTGCCACCCCTGCCACCCTGCCGCCCCCGGCACCTACCGCCCCTGCCGCCTGCCGCCTGCCGCCTGCCGCCTGGACAGGATTATGCCGATCGGTCTACATTGGCCACCATGGGAGCCAAGGGCGAGGAGACGCGGGCCCGGCTGGTGCAGGCGACCCGCGCGCTGATCGAGGCGCAGGGCTACTACGGCACCGGCCTCAACCAGGTGCTGGCCGCCAGCGGTGCACCGCGCGGCTCGCTCTACTTCCACTTCCCCCTGGGCAAGGACGAGATGGTCGCGCTGGCCCTCGTCGAGGCGGGCGAGGACGTGGGCGCGCTGATCGCCGGCATGACCGGCGGCGACCTCGGCCCGGCCGAGGTGGTACGCGGCCTGCTGGACATCCTCGGCGACCGCATGGCGGAATCCGACTACGCCACGGGCTGCCCCATCGCCACCGTCGCGCTCGAAACGGCGGCCGGCCACGAGGAGCTGCGCACGGTCTGCGCGGCGGCGTACGACACCTGGCAGCTGGCCCTGACCCGGATGCTGGTGCGACACGGGCACGACCGCGCGGACGCCGACGCCACGGCGGGCGCGGTGCTGGCCCTCGTCGAGGGCGCCCTGCTGCTCGCCCGGGTGCGGCACAGCCGGACCCCGCTCGACCAGGCCGCCCGCGCGGCCGACATCCTGCTCGGGGCGACCGCACCGGCCCGCTGACCGAGCACCCCCACGACCACCCACATCCGGACCACCCACACCTGGACCACCGCACCCGAATCACCCGGCCCGCGGACCTTCGGCAGCAAAAAATATGCAGACCGGTCCACACAATCACCGTACGGAGACCCCATGCCCAGCCCCGCCCCGCTCCCGTCCGCCCACCCATCGCCCGCTCCGCGGCCGACCACGCTGCTCCTCGGCGCCGACGGATTCCTCGGCCGCTGGCTCGCCCTCGACCTCCTGCGCGGCGGCCACCCCGTCGCCGCCGGGCTCCGCGGCGGCGGCGCCCGCGACACGGCGCTGCGCACGTGGCTCACCGCGCACGGCGCCGACACCACCGCGCTGACCACCGTCGACGCCGACGTCAGCCGCCCGGGCCTCGGCCTCTCCGCGGCCGACGAGGACCTCCTCGGCGAGGTCCGCGACGTCGTCAACCTCGCGGCCCGCTACGCCTTCGGCCTCTCCCGCGCCGAGGCCCGCGCGGCCAACCTCGACGGCGCCGTCCATCCGCTGCGGTGGGCCTCGGGCCGTCCGGCGCTGCGCCGCGTGGTGCACCTGTCGGGTTACCGGGTGGGCCGTTCCGCCGGGCTCCGGCACCCGTTGCCGCCGTCCGACGCGGACCGCCTCTACCGCGAACTCGGCGCGTACGAGGCCTCGAAGACCGAGGGTGACATCGCCGTGCGCACCCTGGCGCCGGAGCTCGGCGTGCCGCTGACCGTCGTCAATCCGGGTGCGGTGATCGGGCATTCGCGCACCGGCGAGGCCGGCCAGTACCTCGGGCTGGCCACGCTGGTCGAGCAGTTGTGGACGGGTCGCCTCCCCGCACTCGCGGGCAGTCGGCGCACGGTCGTGCCGGTGGTCGCGGTGGACCACCTCGCCGCGTTCCTCGCCGCCGCGCCCGTGCACGACACCGCCGCCGTGCAGGTGCACACCGTGCTCGACCCGGCCACTCCCCCGCTGCCGGAGCTGGTGGCGATCGCGGCCCGGCGCCTGGGCGTCCGCGCACCGCGGCTGCTGCTGCCCGTCGGACTCGTCCGGAGGCTGCCGCGGGCGCTGACCGGGGTGGAGCCGGAGACGCTCTCCTTCCTGTCCGAGGACGTCTACGACACGGAGTCGGCCGAGCTGCTGGCCGCGGCCGCCGGCCTGGCGCACCCGCCGGTCGAGCGGCTCGTCGGCGACTGGGCGGCGCGGCTGGTCGCCGACCGGTTCCCGGGTGCGGCGCCGGCGGGCCGCCCGGAGTCGGCGTCCGTCGCCGGACAGTAGTGTTCCGGCCGAGTTCACCGCATGCCCGTCCGACGTCTTGCAGGCCGTGCCGGCCGCCGAGTTGACTGCACGACATCTCGTCACTCGACGCGTTCACGACATAGCTTCACACCCTCACGGAGCTTCCATGCCCCTGTCGTCCTCCGCCGGCCTGCGCCGTCTGCTCACCGTCTGTGCCACCGCCTGCACCACCGCCGCCCTGCTCGGCCCGCTCGCCGCCACCCCGGCGGGCGCGGCCGCGGTCGGCCCCGCGGCCACCGTCACGGCCGGCGCCACGGCCGGTGCCACGACCACTGCCGCCGCCACCGTGCCGGCGCTCGACGTGCTGTCGTACAACGTCTTCCTGATGAGCACCTCCCTCTACCCCAACTGGGGCCAGCGCCACCGCGCCGAGGCCATCGCCACGGCCGGTTTCTTCCAGGGCCACGACGTGGTGGTCCTCCAGGAGGCGTTCGACAACGCGACCTCGGACGCGCTCGCCGCCCGGGCCTCCGCCGCCTACCCCTTCCGTACGCCGGTGGTCGGCCGCTCGACCTCCGGATGGGACGCCACCTCGGGCAGCTACAGCTCCGTCACCCCGGAGGACGGCGGCGTGATGCTGCTCAGCCGGTGGCCGATCCTCCACAAGGAGCAGTACGTCTTCCAGGACGCCTGCGGCGCCGACCGGTGGTCGAACAAGGGCTTCGTCCACGCCGTGCTCGACGTGAACGGCGTCCGCACCCACGTGGTCGGCACCCACCTGCAGTCCACCGACAGCGGGTGCGGCAGCGGCGAGGCCGCCGCCGTCCGGGCGGCGCAGCTCACCGCGATGCGGGCGTTCCTCGACGCCGAGCGGATCCCGGCGGACGAGCCGATCGTGGTCGCCGGCGACCTCAACATCGACGCGCACGGCAGCGAGTACCCGGCGCTGCTCGCCAACGGCAACCTCGCCCCGGCCACCTCCCGCACCGGATGGCCGCACTCCTTCGACACCGTCGACAACTCCGTCGCGGCCTACCGGTACCCGGGCGAGCCGAAGGAGGACCTCGATTTTGTCCTCTACCGGGCCGACCACGCCCGCCCGCAGCAGTACACCAACGAGGTCGTGCGCTTCCACAGCGCTCCCTGGACGGTGAGCAGCTGGGGGCGCAGCTACACCTACACCGACCTCTCCGACCACTACCCGCTCGCCGCGCGCTGACGGTCCCGCCTGCGCCGACCCGCCCGAGGTGGCTCCCGGGCCGCACCCGGGCGGGTCCACTCGGGTCGGCGCAGGTCCGGCCGAGGGTGCGCCCGGGTCCGGCCGGGTCCGGCCGGAGGTGCGCCCGGGCGGCGCCGAGGGTGCGCCCGGCCGGGCCCCCGTGCGCGTGGCGGCAACACCCTGCGGGCGATCCGGGGCAGGGTGAGAGGAAGCCGATCCGATCAGAGGAGTGTGCAGCCATGGCCATCGCAACCGTCAACCCGGCCACCGGGGAGACTGTGGAGACCTTCACCGCGTACGACGGCGATGCGGTGGAGCAGCGGCTGGCCCTGGCCGAGTCGGCGTTCCGCACGTACCGGACGACGGGCTTCGCGGAGCGGGCCGTCCTGCTGCGCCGTGCCGCGGACGTGCTGGACGCCGAGCAGGAGGACCTCGCGCGCACGATGACGGTGGAGATGGGCAAGCCCGTCGGGGCGGCGCGGGCGGAGGTCGCCAAGTGCGCGAAGGCGATGCGCTGGTACGCGGACCGCGCGCCCGGGATGCTCGCCGACGAGCACCCGGCGGACGAGGACGTCGCGGACTCCGGCGCGGGCTCGGTGTTCGTGCGCTACCGCCCGGTGGGTGTGGTGCTGGCCGTGATGCCGTGGAACTTCCCGCTGTGGCAGGTGGTGCGGTTCGCCGCTCCGGCGCTGATGGCGGGCAACGTCGGTCTGCTCAAGCACGCGTCGAACGTGCCCCGGACCGCGCTCGCGCTGGAGCGGGTCTTCCGGCACGCCGGGTTCCCTCCGGGCTGTTTCCAGACGCTGCTGGTCGGTTCGGGCGCCGTGGAGGACGTCGTCCGCGACGACCGGGTGGCCGCGGTGACGCTGACCGGCAGCGAGGGGGCCGGCCGGTCGGTGGGGGCGATCGCGGGTGACGCGATCAAGAAGTCGGTGCTGGAGCTGGGCGGCAGCGACCCGTTCCTCGTGCTGCCCTCGGCCGATCTGGAGGGCGCGGTGAAGTGGGCGGTGACCGCCCGTACGCAGAACAACGGGCAGTCGTGCATCGCGGCGAAGCGCTTCATCGTGCATGCCGACGTGTACGCGGCGTTCACCTCGGCGTTCGCCGACCGGATGCGGGCGTTGCGCGTCGGCGACCCGCTGGCGGAGGAGACCGAGATCGGCCCGCTGGCGACGGCCCAGGGGCGGACGGACCTGGAGGAGCTCGTCGACGACGCGGTGGCGCACGGCGCGGTCGTGGAGTGCGGCGGCTCCCGGCCGAAGGACCTGCCGGAGCACCTGGACGGCGGCTGGTACTACCTGCCCACCGTGCTGAGCGGCATCACAGCGGCGATGCGCATCCACCGCGAGGAGGCGTTCGGACCGGTCGCCACGGTGTACCGGGTGGGGAGCCTGGAGGAGGCCGTGGCGATCGCCAACGACACGCCGTTCGGGCTGAGTTCGAACGTCTGGACGACCGACCCGGAGGAGCAGGAGCTCTGCGTCCGCGACATCGAGGCGGGCGGGGTCTTCTTCAACGGCATGACCGCCTCGCACCCGGCGTTCCCGTTCGGCGGCGTCAAGCGCTCCGGGTACGGCCGGGAGCTCTCCGCGCACGGCATCCGGGAGTTCTGCAACATCACCACCGTCTGGCGCGGGCGCTGACGGCGCCGTAGGCCACTCCGTGCCGGTCCGGGGCCGGTCCGGGGCCGGTCCGGGGCCGGGTCGGCCCCGGCACGGCACGCCGGGTGCGGTCCGGACGGCGGGTGCGGGGCCGGCCCGGGCTCAGGCCATCCGGTAGGTGTTCATGGCGCGCTGGCCGAAGAAGCGGCCGAGGAGCGCGACCGCGGTGATCGCCCACACCAGCGAGCAGAACGCGGTCATCCAGTTGGACGTCACCTGCACCATGCACATCAGCAGGCCCAGTGAGAGCGACACCAGGAAGATGACCGCCGACATGCTGGTGCCGAGGATCCAGTTGCGGAACCGGGTCGCCCGGCCCGGCCTGGACGGCCCGGCCCCGTTGCCGGCCCGCGCCTCGGCGGACCGCGACCCGGTGGCCGGTGACCCGGTGGACTGCGGCGCCGCACCGGTCCGTGCGCTGCGGGGCGTGGGTGTGGGTTCCATCGGCGTGCTCCTTCCAGCGGCCGTCCCCCCGTCCTCCACTGTCGCACTCGGCCGTCCCGGCGGCAGGGCGGCGCAGGCGGTTTCCGCCCGGGCGGCGACCGGGTACCTGCGCAGACGTGCTGATCCGCCCCATGCTGGCGACGCCGAGCGGGCGCCGCGTGTTCGATCCCGGATGGCTGCTGGAGCGCAAGCTGGACGGCGTCCGCGCCGTCGCCGAGCGTGACGGCGACCGTGTCCGCCTGGTGTCGCGCTCCGGCCGGCCGATGGAGGGCGGCTACCCCGAGCTGGTGGCCGCCCTCGCGGCGCAGCCCGTCCCGCGGTTCGCGGTCGACGGCGAGATCGTCGCGTTCGACGAGGCGGGCCGGACGAGCTTCGCCCGGCTGCAGCGCCGCATGCAGTTGCGCGACCCGCGGCGGGCCGCGGCGAGCGGGGTCCGGGTGTCGTACTTCCTCTTCGACCTGACCGCGCTGATGGGCCACGACACCACCGGCCTCACCCTGCTGGAGCGCAAGCAACTCCTCCGCGAGTCGATCGACTTCGACGATCCGCTCCGCTTCGCCGAGCACGTCCGCGCGGACGGCCCGGTCCCGCTCGCCGAGGCCTGCGCCCGCGGCTGGGAGGGTCTGGTCGCGAAGCGGGCGGACAGCCGGTACGTGCCGCGGCGCTCGCCGGACTGGCTGAAGCTGCCGTGCACGGTGGGGCAGGAGCTGGTGATCGGCGGGTTCACCGACCCCGGTGGCCGGAGGGCCGGCTTCGGCGCCCTGCTGGTCGGGCACTACCGGGACGGCCTGCTGCGGTACGCCGGCAAGGTCGGCACCGGCTTCGACACCGAGGGCCTGCACCGGCTGCGCGCGGAGCTCGACGCCCTGGCCCGGCCCGACCCGCCGTTCGCCGACCCGCCGGAGGAGGAGCCCCGGGCGCACTGGGTGCGGCCGCGCCTGGTGGCGCGGGTCGCGTTCACCGAGTGGACCCGCGACGGGCGGCTGCGCGCCCCGCGCTTCGAGGGGCTGCGCACCGACAAGCGAGCCGAGGACGTGGTGCGCGAGGACCCGCCGGAACCGCCCCCGCACTGAGCGCACCGCGCAGGACCGCGCCGCCGTCCCGGGCCGTCCCGCGCCCGGCCACGGCACGCACCGCCCGCACCGCCCACGGCACGCCCTCCCCGGGGCCACACAAGGCCCGGCCGCGGCACGCCCCCCCCCGGGGGGGGCCGTCCCGGGCCGCACCGGCGTACATGTCACCCCGTCATCTCCGAAGCCGGGAAAGAACATCGCCGAATCCGACATTTCCGCCGATTGATGCGCGGATTGATCCACCCATTCAGGTCGGGCACGCCCCGGCCTGAATCACGCGATTGATCTGGACACGACCAAGATGCTCCGCAGACGCAGCACCGACCGCCCGCCGCGCGATCACCCACCACATCGCCTGGCCAGAGCCATGGGAGCTCTGCCCCCAGATGCCCCTCGTGGCACCGAAAGGGATGGACCGCCCGATTTGTCGGGAGGTGTCGTGAGGGGGGGTGCGCACCCAATCCATTCGTGACCATCACGAAACATATGCCTGCTAACCTTTCGCTCGCCATTCACCTCAAGTTTCCCGACAGGTAACGATGAATTTCGAAGAGAAGACCGCTGTGCGCACTGTGGCCGTGGTCCTCGGAGGTGGGGTGGGCCAGCGAATCGGCCTTCCGCTTCCGAAGCAGTTCGTCAAGGTCGCCGGGAAGCCGATCATCGAGCACACCCTCGAAGTCTTCGAGTCGTCGCCCCACGTCGACGAGATCATCGTGGTGATGACGGCCGGCCACATCGCGGCCACCGAGGAGATCGTCCGTCGCGGTGGCTTCTCCAAGGTCACCCAGGTCGTCCAGGGCGGGGCCACCCGCAACGACTCGACCGTCCGCGCCCTGGAGGCCATCGGCGACCAGGAGTGCAACGTCCTCTTCCACGACGCCGTACGGCCCTTCGTCACCCACGCGATCATCGGCGACTGCGCCGAGGCACTCGCCGAGCACGAGGCTGTCGACGTCGTCATCCCCTCGGCCGACACCATCGTGGTCGCCGACCGGGACGTGCTGAGCAGCATCCCCGACCGCTCCACCCTGCGCCGGGGCCAGACCCCGCAGGGGTTCCGGGCCTCCACGATCCGCCGTGCCTACAAGGTCGCCTCCGAGGACCCGGACTTCGCGGCCACCGACGACTGCGGTGTCGTGCTGCGCTACCTCCCCGAGGTGCCGATCGCCCTCGTGCACGGCGACGAGCAGAACATGAAGGTCACCGAGCCCGTCGACCTGTTCATCGCCGACAAGCTCTTCCAGCTGGTCTCCCGCACCGCCCCCGCGCACGGCGACGACAGCGCCTACGAGCAGGGCCTGCGCGACAAGACGATCGTCGTCTTCGGCGGCAGCTACGGCATCGGCGCCGACATAGCCGACCTGGCGGAGCAGCACGGCGCGAAGGTCTTCCGCTTCAGCCGCAGCATGAACGGCGTCGACGTCGCCGAACCCGCCGCCGTGGAGCGTGCGCTGGCCGAGACGCACGCCGCCACCGGCCGGATCGACTACGTCATCAACACCGCGGGCGTGCTGCGGATCGGCGCCCTGGCCGAGACCGACCACACCGCGATCGACGAGGCCATCCGCGTCAACTACCTGGCGCCCGTGCACATCGCCCGGTCCTCCTTCCCGTACCTGAGCCGGACGCAGGGGCAGCTGCTGCTCTTCACCTCCAGCTCGTACACCCGCGGGCGCGCCGACTACAGCCTCTACTCCTCCTCCAAGGCCGCCGTGGTCAACCTCACCCAGGCCCTGGCCGAGGAGTGGGCCCCGCACCGCGTGCGGGTCAACTGCGTCAACCCCGAGCGCACCCGCACGCCGATGCGCGAGCGCGCGTTCGGCGCGGAGCCGAGCGACTCGCTGCTGGAGTCCGCGACCGTCGCCCGCACCTCGGTCGACACCCTGGTGTCGGAGCTGACCGGCCACGTCATCGACGTGCGGCGCGAGGACCCCACGCTCACCGGCACGGCCGCCGTGCTGGCGTCGGACGGCCTCCGGCAGGCCGCCTCGTGATCCGTCGTCTCCGCGCCGTCCTGCGCATCCGCACCGGGTCCGGCTTCCTGCTGGCGCTGGTGTTCGGCGTCGCGTTCGCGGCGATCCCGGTGTGCGCGCTGCTGCCCTCGCTGTGGGGCTTCGTCGCCGCCTCGGCCGTCACCTACGTGGCCGACGAGTGGCTGCACAGCCGCGAGCCCGAGTTCATCGGCCGCATGGCGCAGCTGCGTCTGAACCGCATCCTGCGCTTCCTGGCGCGCACGGCGATGCTGCTGGTGCTCGCCGACCGCCTGGACGCCCCCGACGCGCTCGTCATCACCGGGCTGATCATGTGTGCCGTGCAGTCCGCGCTGCTGATGCTGTACACGGCGGTGCACCGCAGCATCCGGCTGGGGCGCGTGCTGCCCGTCGTGGTGCGCAACCTGCACCTGAGCTCCGTCGAGATCCCCAAGAGCCCGCCGAAGTTCCTCTACGACCGCTACCTGCGCAAGGTCCTGCACCTCGACCTGCCGATGCACGCGGGCCTGCTGGCCGGCCTGGCCACCGGCGTCTGGCGGATCACCGAGGCCGGGTACGTGCTGAGCGTGCTGCTGCCGGCGCTGATGCTGCTCGCCCTGCTCGGCCAGTTCCGCCGGGCCCGGCGGATGCCGCGCCGCGAGCAGATCATCGAGGCGGTGAACCTCGAACTCGACCGGTACCGCCCCCAGGTGGTGCTCTACTTCAGCTTCGCCGCGGTGTCCCAGGACTTCATGTACCAGGTGAACATGTGGATCGAGACCCTGGAGCGGCTGGACCTGCGACCGCTGATCGTGCTCCGTGAGCGCGGCGCGTTCCGCTTCCTGAGCCGTACGCACCTGCCGGTCGTGTGCGTGCCCAAGGCCGACGACCTCGCCGAGCTCGAGATGCCGCACCTGCGCGTCGTGCTGTACCCGGGCAACGCGGGCAAGAACGTGCACATGCTGCGCGTCGCCGAGGCGAAGCACGTCTTCATCGGCCACGGCGACAGCGACAAGCTCGCCTCCAGCAACCGCGTCAGCAAGGTCTTCGACGAGATCTGGGTGGCCGGCCGGGCCGGCCGCGACCGGTACCAGCGGGTGCGCCACGCGATCAGCAACGACAGCATCGTCGAGGTGGGCCGGCCGCAGCTCGCGCCGATCCGCATGCACGTCGAGCACGTGCCGGGCCCGCGGCCGGTCGTGCTGTACGCCCCCACCTGGGAGGGCTGGAGCGACGACGACTGCCACACCTCGCTCATCCCGATGGGCGTGCGGCTCGTCAGGATGCTCCTCGCGCAGGACGTCCGCGTCATCTACAAGCCGCACCCGCTGACCGGCCGCCGCTCGGCGAAGGCCGCCGCGGCGGACGAGGCGATCCGCACCCTGCTGCGCACCGACAACCGCAAACGCGACGCCAGGGCCACCGCCGCCGCGGTGGCCGCCTCGAAGCCCGGACTCCTGGCCGTGCAGGCCCGGCTGGACGAGCTGTCGGGCCGGTTCCGTACGGGCGACGACGCCGAGCAGACCCGCACCGCGCACGTCGCCACGGACGCCGGCGCCGACGAGTGGCACGCGCTGCACGCCGAGTGGCACCGCATCTTCTGGGAGTCCCGCGGTCCGGTCCGCCACAACGTCATCCTCAAGACGCTGCCGACGCTCTACGAGTGCTTCAACCAGGCGGACATCCTGATCAGCGACGTGTCCAGCGTGGTCGCCGACTTCGTGGCGAGCCTCAAGCCGTACGTCCTGACCAACGCGGAGAACCTGCCCGACGAGGAGTTCCGCGCGGCGTACACGACCGCCGGCGGGGCCTACCTCCTCGACCGCGAGTGCACCCGCCTGCCGTCGATCCTCGACTCGGTGCGCGCGCCGTGGCAGGACCCCGCGGTGCAGCACCGGCGGTCGCTGAAGGAGTACGTGCTCGGGCCGGACCACCCCACCTCGATGGAGCGGTTCAACGCCGCCGTCAACACCCTCGCGGGCAAGGCGGAGGTCGAGCAGTGGGAGCAGGGGCTGGACGGCCCCCTCACCCGGCACTGGGCCGACCCGGAGGAGCACGTCACGGGCGGCGCCGCGTTCGGCTGGTTCCAGCGCGACCGCGACCCGGCGTACTTCGACTGGTAGCGGCCCCGCGCGATCCCGCCGCCGACGGCGGCCCACCGCCCGGCCGCCCCGCGCCCGCACCCGCTGCGGTGCCGAGGCGGCCGCGGCCCGCGCCCCCGCGTCCTGCGCCGCACCCGGAGCCGGGTGCGACGGGCAGGCGCATCCCCGGAGGAGAGAAGAAGATGACGGTCAGGGTCAGCGTGATCGTTCCCGTGTACAACTGCGGGTCGGGCTACTGGCCCGCCCTGGAGTCGCTGCGCGCGCAGACGATGGCGCGGTCCGACTTCGAAGTGATCTTCGTCGACGACGGGTCCACCGACTCCACCGTGCAGTCGCTGCGCGGCGACACCGCCTTCGACCGGTGGATCCGCATCGTGGAGACCGAGCACACCGGAGGTCCGGGCCGGCCGCGCAACCTCGGCGTCGACGCGGCGCAGGGCGAGTTCGTGTTCTTCCTGGACGACGACGACCACCTGGCGCCGGAGGCGCTGGAGCGGATGTACGCCCAGGCCGTGCGCACCGGGGCCGACATCGTCGTGCCGCGGACGGCGGGCCACGGGCGGTCCGCCCCGCGCGAGGCCACCGCGGCCCCGCTGGAGGGCGGGCACCTCCTCACGCACCCCGTCCTGCTGCGGTCGATGACGGCGCTCAAGCTGTTCCGCCGTTCGCTGCTGCTCGACCACGGGCTCCGGTTCCCGGAGGGCCGGGTGCCGCTGGAGGACCACATCTTCACCCTGCAGGCGTACCTGGCGGCCCGCCGGGTGAGCGTCGTGCACGACTACACCTGCTACCACTGGGTGCGGCGCGAGCAGCCGACGCCGCCGCCGCACGCCGGCACCGGCATCGCCGAGTACTGCCGGTCGGTCGCCACGCTCTTCGGCATCATCCGGCGGGCCGTTCCGCCGGGCCCCCTGCAGGACGCGCTGATCGCCCGCTGGTACCAGGTGAAGGTGCTCAACCGGCTGGACGAGCGGGTCGTCGCGCAGGCCGACGCCGCGTTCCGCAAGACCCACCGGGCGCTCCTCGACCTGGTGCGGCAGGAGGTGCCGCCGACCGTCGACGCCCACCTCCCGGCCGCACTGCGGGTCCGCTCGGCGGTGCTGCGTTCCGGCACCGCGGAGCACGTCCGCGCGCTGGCCCGGCACGAGGCGGGGGTCACGCACCACACCCGGGTCGAGGCCGTGGGGTGGAGCGGCGGACGGTTCACGCTGATGACGACCACCGACCTGGTCCGGCAGGGCCGGGACGGGACGGTGCAGCCGGTGCGCTTCGTCGTCGACGGGCCGCGCATGCGCTGGGACCTGCCCGCCGCGCTGCTGGCCCTGCCGGACGTGGCCGCCGCCGCCGACGTCACGGAGGCGCTGGCGTCCACGGACCTGCGGGCGTACGCGCGGCTGCGGGCCGACAACACGGACGTGTACCTGCCCGGGCAGCACCGGCTGGTGAGCATCCCGCTGGGCCGCAACGCGGAGGGGCTGCCGACGGTCTCCGTCCGCGTGGAGGCGACGTCCGAGCTCGACCCGGCCGCGGCCGACCACGGGCGGGCCGTCACGGGGCTGTGGGACTTCAACGTCCTGGTGGAGACCTGCGGGTGGAGCCGGGCGCGCCGGATCGGCGACAACCGCAGCCCGGTCGCGGACGGCCTGCTGCGTCCCGCGTTCCTGGCGGACGGCACGTTCGCGGCGCCGTACTGGACGAAGACCGGCAACCTCAGCGTGCGGATCGCCCCGGCGGCGCCCACCGGCCTCCGGCAGGCGGTCCGGGAGCCGGACCGGTCGGCCGCACGGGAGACCGGGGGCACGGTCACGGCCCGGGTGCCGGTCGAACTCGCGCCGCTGGAGCGGCCCGTCCCCGTGGTGGTCGCCCTGCTCGCGGAGCCCGCACCCGCGGTGCACGTCGCCGGGCGGGTCACGCCGCTGGGCGGACCCGAGCTCGCCGCGCTGGAGTTCGCCGTCCCGGCCGACGCCCTGACGGCGGGCACCGCGACGGCCTGGGAGGTCCACGTCCGCCCGGAGGGCTGCACCAAGCCGGCCGCGCTCGGCCTGACGCTGCGCCACCACGGCGCGGGGCGCTGGTCGGTGGACGGGGTGCGCCCGTGACCGTCCCGGTGGACCGGCGACGGCGGGCCCTCCTGGCGTTCGGCGCGCTCGGCGCGGCGGGCGGGGTCGGGCTGGGTGCGGCGTACGCGTCCCGGCGCGAGCCCGCCCCCGCGCCCGCCGACGGCGGCCCGTTCGACGTCGACGGGCCCTCCGGCGCGCTGTTCCGCGAGGCGGAGCTGGCGGGCACCGGCACCGTCATGCAGTCGTTCTCCTTCGACAACGACAACCGGTGGGTCGTCGCCGCACAGATCCGCGACCGTGCCGAGGGCGACCTCCGGCTGTCGCGGCTCACCCTCGACGGCGACCTCGACGGCGAGATGATGCTGTACGGCTTCGGCCACGGCGGCCAGATCGGGGTCGTGTCGGACGGCACCGCCAGCGAGGTCTGGCTGGAGGCCGCCCCCCGCACCGAGGGCGACGCCGCCTGGGGCACCCGGGTGGCCCGGGTGCGGTTCGCGGACGGCGACGAGGCCGACGCCACGTCGGACACCGTCGAGGAGTTCGACCTCGTGCCCGGTGCGAGCCGGACGACGTGCACGGTCGACTCCCGCCACCGGCGCCTGGCCGTGCGGTTCACCCTCGACGGCGAGGAGCGCTTCCGCGTCTACGACCTCGACCACGTCACGGGCGGCGGCCGCACCCCGGCCGTCGACGTGCCCGCCCCGCGGCGGCACGCGACCACGGCGAACCCCACGCCGTACTCCCAGGGGTTCGCGCTCTTCGGCCGGTACCTCTACACGCTCGAAGGCGGCCCCTACGGCACCGCCGACTCGGAGGCCCCGACCGGCAACACGTACGTGACCTGCACCGACCTGTCGGTGCGCGGCGGACGGGTGGTGGCCTCCCGTCACCTCACCGACGCCGCCGACCTGCCGTTCCGCGAGCCCGAGGGTATGGCCGTCCTGCTTCCCGGCGGCGACGCCCGTCACGGGCCGCGGCTCGCGTTCGGTCTGGCCTCCATCCGGGACGGCAAGACCAGACTGGCCAGCATCTACTACAAGGACACCCGTTGACCACGCGTTCCCCCGCAGACCCGTCCCTGCCCCTCGCGGACCTGATGTCCGCCGCCGTCCCCGCGCCCGGCGGCGGCCCGGACGGCGGCGACCGGCCGGAGCCCGCCCCGCGCCGGGCGCGCCGCCGCCGGCGCAGGCCGCTGCTGATCGCGCTCGCACTGCTGTGCGTGCTGCTGGTCGCGGGTGCGGGGACCGCCTGGTGGACGGTGCACGGGCTGGAGTCCAACATCGGCCACGAGGACGGCGTGTTCGACCGCACGGCCCTGCCGGACGCCGGTCCGCGGCCCGAGGCCGACGCGGCGGCGGGCAGGGCCGTGAACATCCTGCTGGTCGGCTCGGACTCGCGCGGCCCGGCGTCCACCGGCAGCGAGGCCGACGCCGACTTCGAGTCGCAGCGCGGCAACCGCACCGACACGATGATGCTGCTGCACATCCCGTCGGACCGTTCGGCGATCCACGCGGTGTCGATCCCCCGCGACTCGTGGGTGCCGATCCCCGGCCACGGCGAGGCCAAGATCAACGCGGCCTTCTCCTGGGGCGGCCCGCGGCTGCTCGTCGCCACCGTCGAGGGCCTCACCGGCGTCAGGGTCGACCACTACGTCGCCGTGGACTTCGACGGCTTCAAGGCCATGGTCGACACCCTCGACGGCGTCGACGTGACGCTGAAGCAGGCCGCCCACGACCCCTCCCAGAACGTCGACTTCGCCGCCGGCGTGAACCACCTCGACGGCGCACGCGCCCTGCAGTTCGTCCGCCAGCGCCACGGGCTCGCCCGCGGCGACTTCGACCGCGTCGTCCGCCAGCAGCAGCTGCTCGCCGCGATCGCCGGCAAGACCCTCGACGACGGCGTCCTCTCCCACCCGCTGCGCACCCGCAGCCTGCTCGACTCGATGACGCGGACGATGACCGTCGACAGCGGGTTCGGCCTCACCGAGATGCTCGGCCTCGCGAGCAGCCTGAAGGACGTGCGGACCTCCCGGCTCGACTTCCGCACGGTGCCCACCACCGGCACGGGATGGAAGGGGAAGCAGAGCGTCGTCCTGCTCGACTCCGCACGGTCGGCCGAGCTCTTCGCCGCGATCCGCAAGGACACCACCTGGCCCGCCCCGGCCAAGGGCGAGACCTGGAAGCCCTGACGCTCCGCCCGCCGCTCCGCCTCCTCCCGAAAGCCGCGCCGCCCTCGCGCTCCCCGCTCCGCCCGCCACACGGACGACCGGCCCGGCATGCGGCCGCCCGCAGCCCGGCCTACGGTGCATCGGGAGGGGGCGCAACCGAGCGAGAGGTGAAAGACGGTCATGGCAGGAAAGTTCGAGCTGTACGTCGACGAGTCGGGCAACCACCGTTTCCGCCTGAAGGCGAGCAATGGCACGGTCGTCGTCACCGGCGACCCGCAGGAGTCTCGCGAGCAGTGCCTGAAGAGCATCGAGTCGCTGCGCAAGCTCGCACCGTACGCGCAGCTCGCGGAGCCGGCCGGCGCGCAGGGCTGAGCCCGACGCACACGGACGGGCCGGTCACCCCTCGGGGCGGCCGGCCCGTCCGTGTGCGTCGCACCGGCCCCGGCAGGCCGCATGGGATCTCCCCGAAAGCCTCACACCTGGCACCTGTCGGGCGTTCGGGTGCCGTGCGTAGGGTCCTGAGCAAGGTCGCGCCGACCCGCGCGAGAACCGAACCGGAAGATCCAGACGATCCCATGGACTACTGCGCACCGTGCCGCCGCCACCTCAACGGCGCACTGTCGTGCCCCGGGTGCGGAGCGCCCGCGGGCGCGCAGCCCCTGGACGCCACGACCGTGCTGCCCGCCGCCACCCCGTACGCGTCCACCGCCGCCGACCGGCGCGGCCGGCGCTCCCGCCGCGGCCGGCCGACCGGCCGGCGCCGGGCCGCCCTGCTGACCGCAGCCGGCCTCGCCCTGGGCGGGGCGGGCGTGCTGGCCCTGGCGGCACCCGACGGCAGTGGTGCGGCCCGCCCCGACACCGTGCCCGTGGAGGCGACGGTGCCGACCGCCGGCAGCACCCCCTCCGCCGCACCGGCCACCACCTCGGCGGCGCCCCCGCCCTCGGCCCCGGCCCCGGCCCGGAGCTCCCGGCCGGCCCCCTCCCGCTCCGCCACGTCGGCCCCCTCCTCCGCGCGGCCGTCCGCCACCACCGGCGTCCCCAGCCCGGCACCGACCGCCACGGCCAGTGCGACACCCGGCCGTTCCCCCGGCCACAGCCCGTCGGCGAGCTGCAAGCCGGTGCTCTTCTGGTGCACCTGAGCGGCCCCGCCCGGCGCTGACCGCGGCCCGCTCCGCGGAACCGCGCGTACGCTGCGGAGTGTCCTGGTTGCCGTCCGCACCGTCGGTGTGCGGACCACCGAAGGGGGCACGGTATGGGCGCGGCAGGCACCGGTTCCGATCCGCTGGCGGCAGCGGGCGTGCTCTTCCGGGACGACACCGGACGGCTGATGATCGTCCGGGCGGTGTACGAGGCCGAGCACCCCGTCGAGGTGCCGGGCGGCGGCTGGGAGACGGCCGACGCCACCCCGCGCGACACCGCCGTCCGCGAACTGCTGGAGGAGATGGGGCTGCGCCCCGAACTCCGCGCACTGGCCTGCGTCGACTGGTCGCTCGGCAACCGGCGCCCGCCGATCGTCTCCTTCCTCTACTGGGCGACCGCGCCCGGCGCCGACGAGCTGGCCACGGTCCGCCTCCAGGAGGACGAGCTCGGCGGCTACGCCTTCGTGACACCCGACCAGGCCGCGTCCGCGCTGCCGCCGAACCTCTCCCGCCGTGTCATGGCCTGCCTGCGGACGCCCGCCGGGACGGGCCCCGTCGAGCTGGAGGACAGCCTGCCCGCCGGGCAGAGCGCCGCCCTGCTGCCGCCCGGCCCCGTCCCGGCGTACACCAAGGCCGCCGGGCTGGCCCTCGCGGGCGGCGACCGCCCGCCCGTCGTCCCGCCGCTCGACCACGACACCTACATCGCCACCCGGCCGCGGATCCGCGCCGAGGCCGAGGTGCTGACCACCGGCCCGGACGGCCGCGCGCTCGTCGCCCGCACCACCGTCGCGGCCGACCGCGAGACCCCGCGCGGGGCCGCCGCGCGCCTGCTGGGCACCGCCTCGGGCGGCCCGCCGCCCGGCCGCCTGCTGGGCCTGGACTGGCTGCCGGGCGGCACCGGCCGCACCCGGCTCGTGTTCGTCTTCGACGGCGGTCCGGCAGGTCCGGCAGGTCCGGCAGGTCCGGCCAACGGTGCCGTACCCGCGACCGGGGCACGGGCCGCCGCCTGCCTGGCGCGCCGAGGGTCCGCCCGTGGCCCGATCGAGCTGGTCGACGGCGTGGCTCCGCACGGATCGGCATGACGCCGACAAGCGGGGGCGTCACAATGGACCGGCCAGTACCGCCGCGCCGAGGAGGTTCCGTGGTCCACGAGATCGGGTCCGTGCTGACCGGCCGCCGGGTGGAGGCCGTGACGGCGACCGGCCGGCTGACGGTGACGCTCTCCGGCGGCGTCGTCGTGACGGTGGAGAACGACTTCCGGCTGCGTACGACCGCCGACGTCGAACACTTCTACCCCGGCCTGACCCTGCCGCCGTCGGGTGCGCTCGCCGCCCTGGTCGGCGCCCACGTCGACGGCGCCTCCGTGACCCGCTCGGGCGGCCTGGAGCTCGCCCTCGACCGGGGCCGCACGCTCTCCGTGCCGCCGGACACCGCCGGGCCCGGCAGCCCCGGGGCCTGGCGGGTGTCCGGCCCGCAGGGGCCGCTGTTCACCGCCGAACCCGGCGGCTACCTGGCGGTCTGAGCACCGGGCGCCCCGCGCCCGGCACTCGGACCGCTGCGGGCCGACCCCACCGCGGGCCGACCACACCGCAGGACCACCGCAGCCCCCACCGCAGCCCCCGCCGCAGCCCTCACCGCAGGTCGAAGACGAGCCTCGCCGCCACCGTGCCGGCGAGCACCTCCGCGAAGCAGGTGTTGACCTCCTCCAGCCGCCGCGACTCCCGCATCACGCGGGTCCGGCCCAGCGCGTGCAGGCGGAACACCTCCGCGAGGTCCTGCCGGGTGCCGACGATCGACCCCACCACCCGGGTGCCGTTCAGGACGGTCTCGAAGACCGGGAGCTCCAGCGTGCCGCCCGCCGGCAGCGCGACCAGCACCAGCGTGCCGCCGCGGCGCAGCGCGCCGTACGCCGCCCGGAAGGACTCGTTGCTGACCGCCAGCGCGATCGCGGAGTCCACTCCGCCGAGGCGCTGCACCTCCGCGGCGACGTCCGTGCCGCGGGCGTCGACGACGTGGTCGGCGCCGAGCTCGCGGGCGAGGGCGAGCTTCTCGTCGGTGACGTCGACGGCGACGGTCTCGGCACCCGCGAGGCGGGCGTACTGCAGGGCGAGGTGCCCGAGGCCGCCGATGCCGGAGACCAGCACGCGGCTGCCCGGCCGTGCCCCGCCGACCCGCACGGCCTTGTAGGTGGTGACCCCCGCGCAGGAGAGCGGGGCGGCGTCGAGCGGGTCGATGCCGTCCGGCACCGGCACCACGTAGTCGCCGTGCGCGAGCGCGTACTCCGCGTACGCGCCGTCCACCGAGTAGCCGGAGTTGTGCTGCTCCGTGCAGAGGGTCTCCCAGCCCGAGACGCAGTGGTCGCAGCGGCCGCAGGCGTCGGCGAGCCAGGGGACGGCGACGCGTTCGCCGACGCGTACGTGCCGCACCAGCGCACCGGCCTCCTCGACGACACCCACGCCCTCGTGGCCGGGGACGAACGGCGGGGACGGCCTGACCGGCCAGTCGCCGCGCGCCGCGTGGATGTCGGTGTGGCACAGCCCGGAGGCCTCGATGCGCACGCGCACCTGGTGCGGCGCGGGCTCGGGAAGGGGACGGTCCTCGATGGTGAGCGGCGCGGTGAAGTCACGCACGACGGCGGCCTTCATGGGGACGTCCTTCCGGTCGGGGGCGACGAGGGACGGCGGCGGGCGGCCGCGGGGTCGGCTCCGGGGGAGGCGGGTGAGGAGCGGGGCACGGGCGCCGCCGGGGTGCCGGCCGGGTGCGACGCGGGCGCGTCCGCCGCGGCAGGGCCCGGCGCGTACGGCGGTCGACCGGCCGACCCACGCTAACCCGGACGGCGGCGCACCGCATGCGGGGAACCCGCAGGCCGGGGTACCGGCGACCCGGTCCCACTGCCTAGGATGACGCGCGTTCAATCCCGGCCGACCGGCCGGGCGGGGGATCGAGGGGGAAGCGTGTTCGGAATCATCAGACCCTGTCGGCACAGCCTGTCCGAAGGGCTGCGCACCGCCTGGACGGCCCACCTGTGCGGCCTGTGCCTGGCCCTGCGTGACGACCACGGGCAGCTCGCCCGGTCGGCGACCAACTACGACGGCCTGGTGATCTCCGTCCTCGTCGAGGCGCAGAGCCCCCGGTCGGCGGGCGGGCGGCGGACGGCCGGGCCGTGCCCGCTGCGCGGGATGCGGACGGCGGAGGTGGCCAGGGGCGAGGGAGCGCGGCTGGCCGCGGCGGTGTCGCTGGCGCTGGCGTCGGTGAAGATGCGCGACCACGTGCTCGACGCGGACGGGGTGTTCGCCCGCCGGCCGGTCGCCGCGGGCGCACGGGCGGTGGCCCGCCGGTGGGACCGGCAGAGCGCGGGCGGCGGCGCGGGCCTCGGCTTCGACACCGCCGTGCTGCTCGACGCGGCGTCCCGGCAGGACGGGTTGGAGCGTTCGGCGGTGGCGGGGTCGTCCGTCCTGCTGGTGACCGAGCCCACGGAGACGGCCACGGCCGCGGCGTTCGCGCACACCGCCGTCCTCGCGGGGCGGCCCTCCCACGCCGGGCCGCTCGCCGAGGCGGGCCGCCTCTTCGGCCGGCTCGCGCACCTGGTGGACGCCGCGGAGGACCAGCAGGCCGACGCGGCAGCCGGGTTGTGGAACCCGCTGACCGCGACCGGTACGTCGCGGGCCGAGGCGGAGCGCCTCTGCCGGGACGCGGTGCACGGCATCCGACTGGCCCTGAAGGACGTCGAGTTCACCGACCGCGCGCTGGTGCACCGGCTGCTGGCCCACGAGACCGGGCTCGCGGTCGACCGGGTGTTCGGGCACGGCGCGGGCTGCGCGGTCGCGTCCGGCCCGTCCGGCGCCCACGGCCCGCACCCGGGCGGGCCGTTGACCGACGAACCGCCCACTCCCCCGCCGCCGCAGCGCCGTTCGCCGCTGGTCGGCTGCGCGGTGTGGGCGGCGATGGCCTGCACGTGCCAACTGCTCTGCTGCGACCACGACGACCCGTTCTCGCGGCAGCGCCGGGAGGGCTTCTGCCAGCGCAACTGCGAGTGCAGCGACTGCTGCGACGGGTGCGACTGCTGCGGCGAGGGCTGCAACTGCTGCGGTGACGGCTGCTGCGACGGCTGCGACTGCTGCGCGTGCGACTGCAGTTGCTGACGTCCGGCCCCGGCCCCGGCATCCACCCGGCACCCGCCCGGGGCCGGGGCCGGTGACCGGGGGCGCCGGGCGGACGGCGGGAAGGCCGCCGGGCGCCGACCCGCGGCACGGCTAGGATCGCCGCCCATGGCGACCTTCGTGCACCTCACCCAGGCGGCGTCCGCACCGCGGATCCGGCGGGCCGGCATCCGCGCGGAGAGCCGCGGCCGGGCGGACTCCCGCGACGGCGTGTTCTGCTTCCCCGTCCTGCGCTCCTGGACGCTGACCCACCAGTGGCTGCGCGAGCTCGCCCGGCATGGCACCCGCGGCGGCATGGTCGCCGTGCAGATCCGGCTGCCCGACACGGAGCCGGTGACCGTCGGCCACTACGGCCGGCAGCCGCGCGAGGTGACCGCCGCCGAGGCCGTCCGGATCCTCGCGGCGATGGACGACCCGCGCGGCTGGGAGGTCTTCGTGCCGCGGGCGGTGACCGCCCGCGAGGTGCACCGCGTCCGCGCGGTGCCGCAGGTCGCCGGCTGGCGGTACATGCCGAACGCGCACGGCCGGGTGCCGTGCACCTGCGACGGCTGCCGGGTCCGCGGCGAGTACGGCTCGCGCCGGCTGCGCGAGCGCCGCCCGCACGAGCTGGACGGGCCGCCGCCCCCGCCGCGGGTCCTGCTCGGACGGCTCGCCGCCGCGGGCACGCACGGCGACCCGGCCGAACTCCGCGAGGTGCTTCGCTGGTTCGCGAGGCGCCGACGCGGACCGGTGGACGCCGTCGCGCCGCTGGCCGGCCATCCCGACCCCGCGGTCCGGGAGGCCCTCGCCTGGGCGGTGGGCCGCTGGTCCACGCCGGGCGCCGCCGAACTGACCGACGTCCTGGCGGCCGACCCCGCGCCGGACGTCCGGGAGGCTGCCGCGTACTGGCGCGAGGAGCGGGCGGAGCTCCGCCGGAGGACCGGCCGCACGGGCTGACGCCGCCCCTCGCGCCGCCCCTCGCGCCGCTCCTGGAACCCACCCGGCAGCCACCCGGCGCGCGGCGCGGTGACGCCGGTGCTCGACGGGCCGGCCCGCGCGCCGGTGGGGTGACCCCGGGGAGGTGAGGCCGTGCCGACGGGTGCTGAACGGCTGTCAGGGGGCCCTCTCCACCGGCTTGACCTCCTCGGCTATGCTGCGCCCCGACCGGGCGCAGGATGCGTCCGAACTGCGGCGATGGGGTGGGAAGCACCATGATGGGACCGGCACACGCGCTCTCGGGCGCGACGGCCTGGCTGGCCGCTGGGGCGGCCGCGTACACCCTGGACCGGCCGATGCCGTGGCCGGTGCTGCTCGCGGGTGCCCTGATATGCGCGGGCGCGGCGCTGGCCCCCGACCTCGACCACAAGGCGGCGACGGTGTCGCGGGCTTTCGGCCCGCTGTCGCGTGCCCTGTGCGAGGTGATCGACAAGCTCGGTGCGGCGACGTACAAGGCGACGCGCGGCAAGGGCGACCCGCGGCGCAACGGCGGTCACCGCACGCTGACGCACACCTGGTTGTGGGCGGCGCTGTCGGGCGCGGTGGCGGCCGGCTTCTCCGCGTACGGCGGGCGCTGGGGTGTGCTGGTGGTGCTGTTCATCCACATGGTGCTGGCCGTCGAGGGCCTGCTGTGGCGCCAGGCCCGGATGTCGAGCGACATCCTGGTGTGGCTGCTGGGTGCGACGAGCGCGTGGACGCTGGCGAGCGTGCTCGACAAGGCGGGCAACGGCTCGAACTGGCTGTTCGACCAGCCGGGCCAGGAGTACCTGTGGATCGGCCTGCCGGTGGCGCTCGGCTCCCTGGTGCACTGCCTGGGCGACGCACTGACGGTGTCGGGCTGCCCGGTGCTGTGGCCGATCCCGATCGGGCGCCGGCGCTGGTACCCGCTGGGCCCGCCGAAGATGATGCGGTTCCGCGCCGGCAGCTGGGTGGAGATCAAGGTCCTGATGCCGGTCTTCATGGGGCTGGGCGCGCTCGGCGCGGTGGCGGCACTCGGCTTCATCGGCTGACTCCGGCTGACTCCGGCCGACCCGACGGCCACCCGCCGCTGCCCCGGACGTCCCCGCCGACGCGGTGTCAGGTCCTGGGCGGCAGCGGGTGGAGGGTGACCTCGGCGAGCCGTCCCCCGGTGATCCGCACGGTCATGTAGGTGCGGTGCGGCCGGCGGCGCCGGTCGGTGGGCGAGCCGGGGTTGAGCAGCCGCAGGCCGCCGGGGGCGGTGGTGTCCCACGGGATGTGGCTGTGGCCGAAGACGAGCACGTCGAGGTCCGGGTAGCGGTCGGCGCAGCGCTGTTCGCGGCCGCGGGCGGGCCCGGTCTCGTGGACGACGCCGAGGCGCAGCCCGTCGAGGTCGGCGCGGGCGGTCACGGGGAGCCGGGCGCGGAGGTCCGGTCCGTCGTTGTTGCCGTGGACGGCCAGCAGGCGGCGGGCCCGGGCCTCCAGGAGGTCGAGGGTGGCGGTGTCGGTCCAGTCGCCGGCGTGCACCACGAGGTCGGCGGTGTCGACGGCGGCGAGCAGGCCGTCGGGCAGCCCGCGGGCGCGGTCGGGCACGTGGGTGTCGGAGACGAGGACGAGGTGCACGTCCGCAGTCTGCCGTCCGGCGCGCCGCACCGGGCGGCGGCTCGCCCTTCCGCCGGCGCCGCTCCGGACGCTACTGTCGGGTAACCGAGTCCGTCCGCCCCGGAGGTGCAGTGATGCCCGGCCGCCCCCTGTCCGCCCGTCTCCTCGGCGGCCTGCTCGTAGCCGCCGGCGCGGCGCACTTCGCCGCCCCCCGGACGTTCGACGCGATCGTGCCGCGTTCGCTGCCGGGCTCGCGCCGCTCCTGGACGTACGCGAGCGGGGTCGCGGAGCTCGCGGTCGGCGCGGCCGTGCTGGCCCCGCGGACGCGGGCGGTCGGCGCACTCGCGGCGGCGGGCCTGTTCACGGCGGTGTTCCCGGCGAACGTGAAGATGGCGTACGACTGGCGCAACCGCCCCGAGCCGTGGCGCACGGCCGCGGTCGCCCGGCTGCCGCTCCAGGTGCCGCTGGTGCTGTGGGCGCTGCGGGTGCGGCGCACCGCCTGAACCACCGCCCCACCGCGGTCGACCATGGCCGACAGCGGCCGACCGGCCCGGGCACGCGGTTCCGGCAGGCAGCAGCTCGGCCCAGGGCCCAGAGCCCAGAGCCCAGAGCCCAGGCTTCAAAATACAGGGTTCAGGGCTCAGGGCTCAGGGCACGACGGTGACCGGCCACCGGCCGGCCTTGACCAGCCGGATGGCGACCGACCCGATGATCCGGTGCCCGGCCTGCTCGGAGGCGCCGACCACGACGGCGTCGGCCTTGAGCTCGTCGGCCGCCCGCACCAGCCCGGTGTACGGGTCGCCGGGGAAGGTGACGAACTGCCAGCGCACCCGGTGGATCCCGCGGAGCCGCTCGGCCCCGGCGTGGATCTCGGCGAGCAGTTCGTCGGCGACGGCCCTGGTGGCCTCGGCGACGGGGAGGCCGAAGGCGGCCGCGGCGCCGAGGACGGGCTGCACGAAGACGACGGCCAGCAGGGCGTTCTGCCGCTGGGCGAGGCCGGCGGCGTACGCGACGGCTCGCCAGGACGCCTCTGAGCCGTCCGCCCCCGCGACGATCACCCTGGGCCCGTCGGTGCCGCGTTCGAAGCCCGCACCGGACGCGGGCAGCGGGCCGACCGACATCTCCTCGCTCACGGCACGAGGGTATCCCCGCCGCGACGGCGACTCCGGGCGGGGGGCGGTCAGCCGTCCGCCGCCGCGAGCGCCTCGGCGACGGTTCCGTAGACGCGCAGCACCTCCTCGACGCCGGCGAGGGAGAGCAGCCCGGCGACGGCCGGCCCGGCGGCGGCGAGCACGAACGAGCCGCCGAGCGTCTCGATCACCGAGCGGGCGCCCAGGAGCAGGTCCAGCCCGGCGGTGTCGCAGAAGGTCAGGGCGCTGCAGTCGACGACCAGCAGGCCGGGCGCGGTCGCGACGGCCTGTTCGAGGGCGCCGCGCAGGGGGCCCTCGCCGTCGCGGTCGAGTTCGCCCTCCGGCCGGACGACCACGCCGTGCGCCGACCGCTGCACCACCACGGTCAGCTGCCCGCCATCCCCTGCCATCTCGCACTCCTCGCACCCGGCCCCGCGCCCCTCCACGATAGGTCGGCCGGGCCGGCGTGGCCCCGCGGGAGGAGCTATCCCGAATTCGGGATAGCATCCCGAATATGAGATCCGATTCGACGGACCTGCGCCTCGCGGCCCGCCTCGCCGAACTCCGCACCGGGCAGGGCTGGTCGCTGGACGAGCTCGCGCTGCGCGCCGACGTCAGCCGCTCCACCCTGTCCCGCCTGGAGCGCGCCGAGATCAGCCCGACCGCCGCCGTGCTGGGCCGGCTCTGCCGCGCGTACGGGCGGACGATGTCCCACCTGCTGGCCGAGGTGGAGGAGGGGCTCGGCGGCCCGGTCCGCGTCGGCGAGCAGCCGGTGTGGACGGATCCGGACTCCGGGTTCGTCCGCCGTTCGCTCTCCCCGCCGCTCGCCGGGATGCGCGGCGAACTCGTGGAGGGCGTCCTTCCGCCGGACGCCCGGATCGCCTACGACGGCCCGTCGGTCGCCGGGCTGGAGCAGCACCTGTGGCTGCTCTCCGGGCGGCTGGAGCTGACCGTCCAGGACACCACCCACCGTCTGGACGCCGGCGACTGCCTGCGCTTCCGCCTCTGGGGGCGGTCGGCGTTCCACTGCCCCGGGCCGGAGCCGGCCCGGTACGTCCTGGCCCTGATCCTGCCGTGACGACACCCCCGCAAGGAGCGTGACCCGTGCCCGCACCCGAACGCCTCACCGCATCAGGGCTGGAGGCGGCCGCCCCGGCCCTCGCCGGGCTGCTGCTGGACGCCGTCCGCGGTGGCGCCTCCGTCGGCTTCCCGGCCGGGCTGACCCCCGAGGCCGCGACCGCCTGGTGGCGCGGCCGGGCCCCGGCCGTCGCCGAGGGCCGGCTGCTCGTCTGGTCGGCCGGGGAGACCGGCCGTCCGACGGGCACGGTCAGCCTGGCGCTGGAGCAGTTGCCGAACGGTGCGCACCGCGCCGAGGTCTCGAAGCTGCTGGTGCACAGCGGGGCCCGGGGCCGGGGCCTGGGCCGCGCGCTGCTCGCGGTGGCCGAGCGGGCGGCCGCCGCGCACGGCCGCACCCTGCTCCTCCTCGACACGGAGACCGGCAGCGGAGCCGAGCACCTGTACCGCTCCGCGGGCTGGACGCCGCTGGGCACGGTGCCCGGCTACGCGACCGACCCGGGCGGCACCCTGCGCGGCAGCACGTTCTTCTTCAAGCACCTCGCCACCGGCCCCTGACCACCCGCCGGGGCCGGGCACGGCGGACGGCCCCTCCCGCCGCGTCCGCCGGGACGCCGCGGGAGGGGCCGTAGGGCGACGGCCGGAGGTCAGGCCCGGCCGGCCGCCTGCTGGGTGCGGCGCGACAGCGAGTCGATGACGACCGCCGCGAGCAGCACCGCACCGGTGATCATGAACTGGAGGGCGTTGCTCAGGCCCTGGATGTTCATGCCGGACTGGATCGAGCCGATCACCAGCGCGCCGAGCAGCGCCGACCACGTCTTGCCGCGGCCGCCGAAGAGGCTGGTGCCGCCGATGACGGCCGCCGCGATGGCGTTCATCAGCAGGTTGCCGCCGCCGGACGTCTGACTGGCCGACTGGATCTGGGCGGCGAGGAAGAGACCGCCGACGGCCGCCATGGTCGACGTGATCATGAAGACCGAGATCCGGATCCACGACACGTTGATACCGGCGCGCCGGGCGCCCTCGATGTTGCCCCCGAGCGCGAAGATCTGCCGCCCGTAGGTGGTGCGCCGGAGGACGAAGTCGAGCACGATGATGAAGATCAGGAAGATCAGCAGCGCCAGCGGCAGACCCTTGTACTGGTTGAGGGTGTACGCCGCGAGGAACGCCACGATCGCGATCAGCCCGGTGCGCACGCCGATGTCCATCATCGGCCGGGACGGCACGCCCGCGGCCTGCCGCCGCCGCGCGTCGTACAGCGAGGCGCCGAGGAAGAGCAGCACGCCGGCCAGGGCCGCGCCGTAGGCCGCGGCCTGCTGGCCGTAGATGGTGGAGTAGAGCCTGGAGACGATGTCCGTGCCGGGCAGGTTGATCGTGCCCTGGCTGCCGAGGATCTGCAGCATCAGGCCGTTCCAGCCGAGGTTGCCCGCCAGGGTGACGACGAAGGCCGGCACGCCGACCTTCGCGAAGAAGAACCCCTGGATCAGACCGACGACGGCGCCGCCGGCGAGCGCGCACAGCAGCGCCACCCACTGGTTGACGCCGTTGGTGACGCTCATGACGGCGAAGATCGCGGCACAGAGGCCGCTGACCGAGCCGACGGACAGGTCGATCTCGCCGAGCAGCAGCACGAACACCACGCCGATGGCGATCATGCCCGTGCCGACGATCTGCTGCGAGAGGTTGGAGAGGTTCTGCGCCGACAGGAAGCTGGAGTTGAGGCTGCCGAAGACCGCCCAGATGATGATCAGGGCGACGATGACGGGCAGCGATCCCAGGTCGCCGCTGCTGATGCGGCGGCGGAACTCCTGGACGTATCCGCCCAGGCCCTGCTGCCGGACGATCAGGCGCGGGTCGACCACCGGGGTGGCGGCCGCCGCCACCTCGACGGGGGCGTTGACACCGCCCTTGGGCATGCTGTCCTCGGGCAGCGGACCGCGTTCGTGTCCTTCTCGGCCGGGTCCGCCGGTGGGGTCGTCGGTCACTGCTGTCCCTCCTGTCCACGGTCTCTGCGACGGGTCACGGCGTTGTCCGTGGCACCGGTGATGGCGGAGATGATCTCCTCCTGGCTGGTGCCGTCGCGCTCGAAGACACCGTTGTTGCGGCCGAGGCGCAGCACCGCGACCTTGTCGGAGACCGCCATGACGTCGGCCATGTTGTGGCTGATGAGGATGACGCCGAGGCCGCGGTCGCGCAGGCGCTCGACGAGGTCGAGCACCTGGGCGGTCTGCTCGACGCCGAGGGCGGCGGTGGGTTCGTCGAGGATGACGACCTTGGGGTCGCCGACCAGGGCGCGGGCGATCGCGACCGTCTGGCGCTGGCCGCCGGAGAGGGACGCGATCGGGATCCGCACGCTCGGGATGCGGATGGAGAGGGTGCTGAGCAGTTCGCGCGAGCGCTTCTCCATCGCGACCTCGTCGAGGATCGCCATCCTCTTGATCTCGCGGCCGAGGAAGAGGTTGGCCACCACGTCCAGGTTGTCGCAGAGCGCGAGGTCCTGGTAGACGGTGGCGACGCCGAGCTGCTGGGCGTCCTGCGGGCGGTGGATGCTCGCCGACTTGCCCTCCCACTCGATGACGCCGTCGTCGGGCACGTAGACACCCGCGATCGCCTTGACCAGGGTGGACTTGCCGGCACCGTTGTCACCGACGAGGGCGACGACCTCTCCGGCTCGCACCTCCAGTTCGACGTCGGTCAGTGCCTGCACGGCACCGAACCGCTTGGAGACCCCGCGCAACGCCAGGACGGGTGGGCCTTCCACGGAACATCAACTCCTTCTGGGTCGACCAGTTCGGGGGGCGGTTACTGGAGGCCCGCCTCCTTGCACGCGGCCGCGTAGTCGGCGGTGCAGATCTGCGCGACGGTGTAGAGGCCGTCCTTGACCACGGTGTCGTTGATGTTGTCCTTGGTGAGCACGATGGGCGTGATGAGGTTGGCCGGGACCTTCTGGCCGCTGCCGCTGGTGGCGGTGGTCGGGACGTCGGTCGGCGTGAGCGAGGTGCCGTTGGCGAACGCCGCGACGATCTTCGCGGTGGCCTCGGCCTCGGGGCCGTACGGCTTGTAGATCGACATGGTCTGGGTGCCGACGAGGATGCGCTGGACACCGTCGAGCTGGGCGTCCTGGCCGGTCAGCGGGACGCTGACGTTGGCGGCCTTGAGGGCGGTCGCGGCACCGGCGGCCATGCCGTCGTTGGCGGAGTAGACGCCGACCAGGTTGGGTGCGCCGATCGCGGTGATGCCGGCGGCGGTCTCCTGGTTGGCGGTCACCGGGTCCCAGTTGGGGGTGTCGTACTCCTTGCCGATCTTCAGCTTGCCGTCGATCGCGCTGTGCGCGCCGGCCTTGAACTGGCCGGCGTTGGGGTCGGTCGGCGAGCCGTTGATCATGATGATCGAGCCCTTGCTCGCGTTGTCGCCGACCGCCGACACGAGGGCCTCGCCCTGGAGCTGCCCGACCTTGTAGTTGTCGAACGAGACGTAGGCGTCGACCGGACCCTGGGCCAGGCGGTCGTAGGCGATGACCTTGGCGCCGGCGTCGTGGGCCTTCTGCACGGAGGCCTGGATGGACTTGGAGTCGACCGCGTCGAGGACGAGGATGGTGTTGCCCTTGGTGAGGGCGGTGTCCACCTGGGTCTGCTGGAGCGTCGCGTCCTGGTTGGCGTTGTAGTAGTCGATCTGCGCGTTGGGCACGAGCTTCTTGATGTTCGACTCGAGCAGCGGCTTGTCGAACTGCTCGTAGCGGGTGGTCTTGGACTCGGGGAGCAGCAGACCGACCTTCACGGTGCCGCCGGCTGCGGCGGACCCGGACGACGTGGAACCGGTCGACTCCTTGGCACTTCCGCAGGCGGCCATGCCGAGACCGACGGAGGCCGCCGTGGCGGCGATGACGAGCTGACGGACAACGAGCTTCACTGGACAGCCTCTCACTCGATCTCACCCCCGGCTCCGAGTCTGCGAGCGTTCCACCGGTGCCGCGACACCGGCTGGGCCAATGTGCCCCGCAAGATCGCCCGTTCGGCCGTACCCGCCGCGGGCCGCGGGTCGGGCGGCCCGCCCTCGGCGGACCTGCACCGGAGATTCACCGGGCGTCGACCAGTGGTCCAGACCAATGCCCTATGCTGACGGTGCACGGTCATGAGGTAGCGCTACGGTACGGGCCAGTGGGGGTCTGCTCGGCATGCCTGGACAACGGACGACGCGCCGCCCGGCGGCGTACCTGGACATCGCGAACGATCTCGGCGAGGGCATCAGGGCGGGGAGACTGCCCGCCGGGCGGAACCTGCCCTCCGAACGCCAGCTCGCCGCCGCCTACGGGGTGAACCGCCAGACGGTGCGCTCCGCCCTGCAGCACCTGAGGGCCCAGGGCTGCGTGGCCGGCGACCGCCTCGGCACGTACGTGCTGGCGGAGCGCGACGGGCGCACCGTGCGGCCCTCGCTGAGCCGGGCGCCCGCGCACGGGTTCCCCGGCTCGCTGCTCGGCACCGCCCGGGCGGTCGACGGCCGCGGCCGGCTGCTGCGCCGGTCGCCGGAGCCCTGGGCCGCGGCCGCCCTGGAACTCCCGGTCGGGCGAGCGGCCCTGACCTACGAGCACCGGCTGCAGGACCCCGACGGGCGGCCCCTGCAGGACGCCGCCTGCTGGTTCGCCCCCGCGCTGGTGATGCTGCTGCCCCAGCTCGGACGGGCCGCCTTCGCCCTCGACGAGAGCCGCGAGGAGGAGGACGCCGGCGCCCGGCTCGGCGACCTCTACGTGTGGGCCGCCATGGCCGGACTGCGGCTGCGGGCCGCCGACACCGTCCACCTCGCCCGGGCGGCCGGCACCCGCACCCCGCCCGCCCGGCTGGAGGTCCGGCGCACCGTCGCCGACCAGCACGGGCGGCCCCTCGTCGGCACGGTCTTCCGGATCAGCGACGAGGACGTCGAACTCCGGTACGCCGACAGCCAGGCGATCCTGGCCGGCGAACGGCCGCCGCGCCCGACCGCCGGGGCGTACCGGATCGGCGAACCCGACCGCGCGGTGCTGCAGTCGTGGGCCTCGCCCAACGCGCCGGACCGCGGGCTCGCCCTGCGCGCCCGGATCGTGCTGGCCTGCGAACGAGCCTCCGCCACGGAGGCGGCACGACGGCTCGGGCACTCCGCGGAGCTGGTCGCCGCCTGGCGCGACCGCTACCGCGCGGGCGGCCTGCTCGCCCTGGAGTCGTCGCCGCGCGGCGCCCGGCCGCCGCACTGACGCCGGGCACCGGGCACCGCACGCCGCACGCCGGGCACCACGCCCCGGACACCGGGCACCGGCGTCAGAACAGGCCGCCCGCCGCCGGGCGGTGCAGCCGGACGAGGGCGTCGACCGCCTCGCCCGCCGTGCCGTGCCCGTCGGGGGCGGGAACGGCGCGGCGCACCCGCTCGGCACGGACGGTCTCCAGGCCGAGGCCGTCGAGGTCGGCGAGCACGTCCTCCGGGGTGAAGAGCACCCGGGCGTCCTGCGGGCCGCCGACGCCCTCCGTGAGGTTGGAGGTGTCGTGGCCGACGACGAGCAGCGTGCCGCGCGGCGCCAGCGAGGCCGCGGCCAGGCGCAGCAGGGTGCGCCGGTCGGCGGCGGGCAGGTGGAGGTAGACGACGAGCACGAGGTCGAAGCCGTCCCGGACCGGCGGGTGGGTGAGGACGTCCGCCTCGACCCAGGCGATCCGGTCGGCGGTGTCCGCGGACAGGCCGGAGGCGAGGGCGCGGCCGCGCTCCAGGGCGACCTGGGAGAAGTCGACGGCGACGGCCTGCCAGCCGCGGCCGACCAGCCAGATGCTGTTGCGACCCTCCCCCGCGGCGAGGTCCAGGGCGCGGCCCGGAGCCAGATCCTCGCACTCGCGGACCACCCAGCGGTTGGGGGCGGCGCCCCAGACCGGATCCTCCGCGCGGTAGCGGTCGTCCCATGCCTGACTGTCCATCGGTGGCCTCCCGGGCGTCGGAGTCTCCGAGCGTACGCGCGACCGCGGTATGACCTTGGTAACCCCGGCCGGGGCCGGCGGCGCCGACGGGTGGCGGCGGGACGCCCGTCCACCGGCACGGAGGGCAGACGAACGATCGTTCCGCCACCGGGCGTGCGGGGCTCCGCGGCACTCCCCGCGGGCGGGGGAAGCACCCTGGTCACGGGAGGGTTCCGGTCCCCCGTCTGACGGTCCGAAAGGTTGTTAGGTTAGGCTTTCTTGCCCTACTGTCTGCGTGCTGGAAGCCCGTCCCCGCTCACTCGGAGTGCGCCATGTCTGCCCGCCGCCGTTCGACCGCCGCGACCCTCCTGATCCTCGCCGTCGCCGGGGCCGCGCTGGCCGGTTGCTCCACGAAGGACGAGGCCGCCTCGGCCGACGCGGTCCGGGTCGACGCCTCGGACGACGCCTGCGCGCTCTCGAAGACGACCTTCCCGGCCGGCGCCGTCGAGTTCGCCGTGCACAACAAGGGCTCCAAGAGCACCGAGGTCTACGTCTACGCCGCCGGCGACAAGATCGTCACCGAGCGTGAGAACATCGGCCCCGGCACCAGGGTCACCATCCACGCCGAGATCAAGGCCGGCGCGTACGAGGTCGCCTGCAAGCCCGGCATGACCGGCGACGGCATCCGCCAGAAGATCACCGTCACCGGCGCCGGCGACGCCGCCGCCCCCAAGGCCGACGCCCGCCTGGAGGCCGCGGTCACCGCCTACCGCACCTACGCGCAGGAGCAGGCCGACGCCACGATCCCGGTCGTCGAGCAGTTCGCCGCCGCGATCAGGGCCGGCGACACGGAGAAGGCCAGGTCGCTGTTCGCACCGTCCCGCGTGGGCTGGGAGCGCACCGAGCCGATCGCCGAGAGCTTCGGCGACATCGACCCGAAGACCGACGTCCGCGAGGACGGCCTGGAGCCCGGCCAGACCTGGACGGGCTGGCACCGCCTGGAGAAGTCCCTCTTCGCCGACAACCGGATCGGCGACGAGGAGAAGACCCTCGCCGACCAGCTGGTCACCGACCTGAAGGACTGGCAGAAGCGCGTCCCGACCGCGGAGATCACCCCGACCTCCATGGCCAACGGCGCCAAGGAACTCCTCGACGAGGTCGCCACCGGCAAGGTCACCGGCGAGGAGGACCGCTACTCGCACACCGACCTGTCGGACTTCGCGGGCAACGTCGAGGGCGCCGAGAAGGCCTACGAGCTGCTGAAGCCCGTCGTCGCCGAGAAGGACGCCGCGCTGGCCGCCACCCTGGACACCGAGTTCGCCGCGATCAGGACCCTGCTCGCGAAGTACAAGCAGGGCGACGTCTACACCTCGTACGACAAGGTCGGCGAGCCGGAGCGCAAGGTCTTCGCGACCGCGGTCAACGCCCTGGGCGAGCCGCTGTCGAAGCTGGCCGCCGCGGTCGTCGCCAAGTAACCCGGCACCCCGCACCCGCGCCCCGCCGTGGCGGCCCACCCGGCCGCCACGGCACCCGCAGAGTCAGGACGAAGGACACGCCCGTGGACGCCGAAACGCCCGAGCCGACCGCCCAGGACACCACCCCCCGGGACACCGCCGTCGAGGCGGCCGCCCCCAGCCGCCGGGCCGTGATCGGCTGGGCCGGAGCGGGCCTGGCGCTCGGCGCCGCAGCGGCCGGCTCGGTCGCCGCCGCCACGATGCACGAGGCCGGCCCCGCCGCGCCGGGCATCGACTCCACCGTCGACATCCCGTTCTACGGCGACCACCAGGCGGGCATCGCCACGCCCGTCCAGGACCGCCTGCACTTCGCCGCCTTCGACGTCACCACCACGGACCGCGCGGCCCTGGTGAAGATGCTGAAGGAGTGGACGAAGGCCGCCGCCGCGATGACCGGCGGCCGCGAGGTCGGCACTGGCGCCACGGGCGGCATCCCCGAGGCGCCGCCGGACGACACCGGCGAGGCGCTCGACCTGCCCGCCTCCCGCCTCACCCTGACGATCGGCTTCGGCCCGACCCTCTTCGAGAAGGACGGCGTCGACCGCTTCGGCCTCAGGGCGCGGCGGCCCGAGGCCCTCGTCGACCTGCCGAAGTTCCCCGGCGACCGGCTGGAGCCCGGCCGCACCGGCGGCGACATCTGCGTGCAGGCCTGCGCGGACGACCCGCAGGTCGCCGTGCACGCCATCCGCAACCTCGCCCGGATCGGCATGGGCGTGGTGAACGTCCGCTGGTCGCAGCTCGGCTTCGGCAAGACCTCCTCGACCACCCCCGAGGCGCAGACCCCGCGCAACCTCATGGGCTTCAAGGACGGCACCCACAACATCGCCGGCACCGACGACGCGGCACTCGCCGCGCACGTGTGGGCCGCCGCCGGCGAGGGCCCCGAGTGGATGACCGGCGGCTCGTACCTCGTCTCCCGCCGGATCCGCATGACGATCGAGACGTGGGACCGCACCGCGCTGCAGGAGCAGGAGGACGTGTTCGGCCGCAGCAAGGGCGAGGGCGCCCCGGTCGGCAAGCAGAAGGAGCGGGACACCCCGGACCTGTCCGCGATGAAGAAGGACGCCCACGTCCGCCTCGCGCACCCGGACAGCAACGACGGGCTGATGATCCTGCGCCGGGGCTTCTCCTTCACCGACGGCACGGACGGCCTGGGCCGCCTCGACGCCGGCCTGTTCTTCCTCGCGTACCAGCGCGACACCCGCAAGGCGTTCGTGCCGCTGCAGGCGCGGCTGGCCGCGAACGACGCGCTCAACGAGTACATCGTGCACGTCGGCTCCGGGCACTTCGCGTGCCCGCCCGGCATCCGCAAGCCCGGCGAGTGGTGGGGCCAGGCCCTCTTCGGCTGAGCCCCGACCCTGCCCTCGTACCACCTCCACCCCCGGGAGCCCCTGTGTTCGGCAACTACCTGATCGGACTGCGCGAAGGCCTCGAAGCCAGCCTCGTCGTCTGCATCCTGATCGCCTACCTCGTCAAGACCGGGCGGCGCGACCGCCTCGCCCCGGTGTGGGCGGGCATCGCGGCGGCCGTCGTGCTGAGCATGGCGTTCGGCGCGGTGCTGCAGTACGGGTCGACCCAGCTGAGCTTCGAGGCGCAGGAGGCGCTCGGCGGCTCGCTGTCGATCATCGCCGTCGGCCTGGTCACCTGGATGGTCTTCTGGATGCGGCGCACCGCGCGGCACCTGAAGGCCGAGCTGCACGGCAAGCTCGACGCGGCACTGGCGATGGGCACCTTCGCCCTCGTCCTCACCGCGTTCCTCGCCGTGGGCCGCGAGGGCCTGGAGACCGCGCTGTTCATCTGGACGGCCGTGCAGGCCACCAGCGACGGCGTCCGGCCGCTCGTCGGCGCCGCACTCGGCCTGCTCACCGCCGTCCTGCTCGGCTGGCTGTTCTACCGCGGCGCGCTGAGGATCAACCTCGCGAAGTTCTTCACCTGGACGGGCGCGATGCTCGTCGTCGTCGCCGCCGGCGTCCTCGCGTACGGCGTGCACGACCTGCAGGAGGCCGGCTGGATCCCCGGCCTGCACGCCCAGCCCTTCGACATCTCCGGTGCCGTCCCGAAGGACAGCTGGTACGGCACCCTGCTCAAGGGCGTCTTCAACTTCCAGCCCGACCCGAGCTGGCTTCAGGTGGTCGCCTGGGCCGCGTACCTCGTGCCGACGCTGGCGCTGTTCCTGTGGCAGCCGGGCGGCTCCGCACCGAAGCCCGCCGCCCCCGCGCAGACCTCCCCCGCCGCGGGGAAGCCCTCCGCCTGAGCCCGGCCCGACGGGCCTGCACCCCCACCTGAGCCCGGCCCGACGGGCCTGCACCCCCACCTGAGCCCGGCCCGACGGGCCTGCACTCCCTCAGGGGTGCAGGCCCGTCGGCATGTCCCGGGCTAGCGGTCGAGGAGGACCAGCGAGCGGCCGCCGCGGCCGGCGGCCATCCGCTCGAACGCTTCCGGGATGTCCTCCAGGCCGATCCGGTCGGTGACGAGCGCGTCGAGGTCGAGGCGGCCGGACCGGATGTGGCCGGCGATCTCCGGTACCGACTCGACCGGGTCGCAGTTGCCGTACACGCAGGCGGTCAGCGTGCGGGCGTAGTGGAAGAGCTCCAGCGCGGAGAAGGAGACCATGTCCTGCTTGCCGCCGATGCCGACCACCGTCGCCCGGCCACCGCGCCGGGTCGCGGACCAGGCGGAACGGATGGCGTCACCGCGGCCGACGCACTCGAAGGCGTGGTCGGCGCCGCGGCCGCCGGTGATCTCCCGGACGGCCTTCGGCGTGCTGTCGTCGGCGAGCAGGAAGTCGGTCGCGCCGTGCAGGCGCGCCAGCTCCTCCTTCTCCGGGGAGACGTCGACGGCGATCACCCTGACGGCACCGGCGATCCGGGCGGACTGCAGGACCGTCAGGCCGATGCCGCCGAGGCCGTAGACCACGACGGACTCCCCCGCCCGCACCCGGGCCGCGTTGTGCACGGCGCCGTATCCGGTGAGCACCGCGCAGCCGAGCAGGGCGGCGGAGTCCAGCGGCACCCCGGCGGGCAGCGGCAGGACGGCGCGCTGGTCGACGACGGTCTCCTCGGCGAACGCCCCGACGCCGAGCCCGGGGTGCAGGCCGGTGCCGTCGGGCAGGGCGGCGTACAGCCCGGTGGAGGCTGCGGCGGCGTTCTCGCACAGCCACGGCTCGTCGGCCGCGCAGCAGGCGCAGGAGCGGCAGGCGGGTGCCCAGTTGAGCACCACGGCATCGCCCGGCCGGACGCCGGTGACGCCCTCGCCGACCGACGCGACGGTGCCGGCGCCCTCGTGGCCGAGCACCAGCGGCACGGCGGCCCGCAGCATGCCGCGGGTCATGGAGAGGTCGGAGTGGCAGACGCCGGCGGCGGTCAGCCGGACCCGTACCTGGCCGGGGCCGGGCTCGGGGAGGTCGATGTCGACGATTTCGAGCGGGGCCCCGGCGGAGCGCAGGACGACGGCACGGACCATGGCGGTCACCTCGGTGGTCTCGGTGGTCTTCGGGAGAGGTCTTGGGGAGGGTCGTCGGGAGGGTCTTGGGGAGGGAGGCGGCCCGGCCGGGCCCGGAGCGGTCGGAATCGGACCCGGCCGGAGCGGTCGGAGCGGTCAGAACTGGAGGGACTTGGTCTGCAGGAACTCCTCCAGGCCGTACCGGCCGAGCTCGCGGCCCACGCCGGAGTTCTTGTAGCCGCCGAACGGCGCGAGCGGGTTGAAGCGGCCGCCGTTGATGTCGACCTGGCCGGTGTCCATGCGGCGTGCGAAGGCGGCGGCGGTCTCGTCGTCGGCGGCCCAGACGGCCCCCGCGAGGCCGTACTCGGTGCCGTTGGCGATCTCCAGGGCGTGGGCCTCGTCGCGGTAGGGGAGCACCACGAGCACCGGCCCGAAGATCTCCTCCTGGGCGGCGGCGGAGTCCGGGTCGACGTCGGCCAGCACGGTGGGGCGGACGTAGTAGCCGCGCTCCAGGCCCTCGGGCTGCTCGGGGCCGCCGGCGACCAGCCGGGCACCGCCCTCGACGGCGCCGGTGATGTAGCCGCGGACGCGCTCGCGCTGGCGGGCGCTGACCAGCGGGCCCAGGCGGGTGGCCGGGTCGGCCGGGTCGCCGGGGGTGTACTTGGCCGCGGCGGAGGCGGCGATCGCGAGGGCCTCCTCGTACTGGTCGCGGTGGACGAGGAGGCGGGTCCACGCGGTGCAGGTCTGGCCGGTGTTGGCGAAGACGTTGGCGATGTTGACGTTGACCGCGCGGGCGAGGTCGGCGCCGGGCAGCACCACGTTGGCCGACTTGCCGCCGAGTTCCAGGGCGACCCGCTTGATGCCGCGTCCGGCGCTCTCGCCGATGGCGCGGCCGACGGCGGTCGACCCGGTGAAGGAGACCAGGTCGATGCCGGGGTGGTCGGCGAGTGCGGCGCCGACCACCGTGCCGAGGCCGGTGACCATGTTGAACACCCCGGGCGGGAGGTCCGCGCCGTCGACGATCCGGGCGAAGAGCCGGGCCACCAGGGGCGTCTCCTCGGACGGCTTCAGCACCACGGTGCAGCCCGCGGCGAGCGCCGGGACGACCTTGGCGACGATCAGGTGCAGCGGGTAGTTCCACGGTGTGACCGCGGCGACGACGCCCGCGGGCTCGCTGTAGACCGTGGAGTTGCCGACCTTCTCCTCGAAGGCGTACGAGGCCAGCACGTCGAGGTAGGCCGTGGCGACGGCGATGGGGGTGCCCGCCTGGACGGCGTCGGCGAAGCCGATCGGGGTGCCGAGCTCGGCGGTGACGGTGGTGGCGATCTCGGCGCGGTGCGCGACCAGCCCGTCGCGGAGCCGGGTGAGAGCGGCGAGCCGTTCCTCGCGGGTGGTGGCGGCCCAGCCGGGGGCGGCGGCCCGGGCCGCGGCGACGGCGGCGTCCACGTCGGCGCGGGTGCCCGCGGGGACGGCGGCCAGCGGCTGTTCGGTCGCCGGGTCGATCACCTCGATGGTGTCCGGGCCGGTGGCCGGCCGCCATGTGCCGCCGATGTAGTGGTCCGCGTAGTGCTGCACCCGATGCTCCTCGCTGTCCGCCCCGACTTTAACTAGCAGTGATAGTTAAGTGGCGCGGGGGCGGCCGGCGCAAGAGACCCGACAGGACCGCCCGCAGGGTGCGACCAACACCACACCCAGCCCGGCCCCGCACCTTCCCCCCGCCGCACCCGGCCGCCGCCCGGGCGGCGGTCCGCCCCGCACCCCCGGCGGTAGGGTGTGGTCGCATGGACGCTCGAACAGCCCGCACCGATCCCGCTCCCCCACGGTCGGCGGCCCGCGAGCGACTCCTCACGACGGCCTCCGAACTCTTCTACTCCGAGGGCGTCCAGGCCGTCGGGGTCGACCGGCTGATCGCCGCCGCCGGCGTCACCAAGGCCACCTTCTACCGCCACTTCCCCGGCAAGGACGCCCTCGTCCTCGCCTACCTCGACACCCGCGACCGCATGGTCCGCGAGCGGCTCGCCGAAGCGGCCGCCGCCGCACCCGACCCGCGCGGCACCCTCGCCGTGCTGGTCGAGGCCCTTTCCGCCGAGGTGTGCGGGCCGGGCTTCCGCGGCTGCCCCTTCATCAACGCCGCCGCCGAGTACCCGGACCCCGCACACCCCGTACGGCTCCTGGTCGCCGCGCACCGCCGCTGGTTCCTCGACGCCCTCACCGGCCTGCTCACCGCCTGCGGCCACCCGGACCCGGCGGCCGGCGCCGGCACGCTCCTCCTGCTGCGCGACGGCGCGATGGTCGGCGGGTACCTCGACGGCCCCGGCACCCGCACCCGGATCGCGCAGGCCGCGACGGCCCTGGTCGGACCGCTGCCCCCGGTCGCCTGACATCCCGACCGGCCGCGCCCACCCCGGCACCGCCCCGGCACGTCCCGCGCCGACCCCGAAGCCGGACCCGGACCCGGAGTCGGACTTGGAGTCGGACCCGGTGCCGTCGCTCGCACCGGACGCCCGGTGCCGGCCCGCCGCGACCGGGCGCTAGGGTGCTGCCACCCACCCCCAGGAAGGCCGTGCGATGTCCGACCCGACCGACGACGCCCACCCCGCCGGCCGCCCCGCCGGCCACCGGCCGGACACCCGCCTGCGCGTCGCCGTGCTCGGCGCGGGCAGCATCGGCTGCCACCTCGGCGGGCTGCTGGCGTCCGTCGCCGACGTCACCCTGATCGGCCGCCCGGCCGCGATGGACGAGCTGCGCACCCACGGCCTGACCCTCACCGGCGGCGGCCGGGCGACCCTCACCGTGCCGGCCGACCGGCTGCACCTGGCGACCGCGCCCGACGCCGTCGAGGGCGCCGACCTCGTGCTGGTGACGGTCAAGTCGGCCGCCACCGCGGAGGCCGCCGCGTCCGTCGCCGACCGGCTCGGGCCGCGGACCGCCGTGGTCAGCTTCCAGAACGGCCTGCACAACCCCGCCGCGATCCGCGCCGCGGTCGGCGACCGCCCGGTGATCGCCGGCATGGTGCCCTACAACGTGCTGCAGACCGGGCCCGGCGTCTTCCACCAGGGCTCCGGCGGGACGCTGATGACGGACGACCAGCCGGCCGGCGCCCCGCTCGCGGCCGCGGCCCGGGCCGCGGGCCTCGCCCTCGAACAGCGCGCCGACATGCGCGAGGTGCAGCACGGCAAGCTGCTGATGAACCTCAACAACGCCGTCAACGCGCTCTCCGGGCTGCCCCTGCGCGAGGAGCTCGGCCACCGCGCCTACCGGCGCTGCCTGGCGCTCTGCCAGCGCGAGGCGCTCGCCGCCATGCGCGCCGACGGGGTGCGGCCGGCCCGGCTCGGCGCGCTGCCGACGGCACTCCTGCCCCGCCTGCTGGCGCTGCCCGACGGCGTCTTCCGGCGGCTGGCCGCGGCGACGCTGCGGGTCGACGCCGAGGCCAGGTCGTCGACCTGGGAAGACCTGCGGCGCGGGCGGCGTACCGAGATCGACAGCCTGCAGGGCGAGGTCGTCGCCATGGCGGCGCGGCACGGCCTGGCCGCGCCCGCCAACGCCCGCCTGATCGAGCTGGTGCGCGCCGCGGAGGCCGCGGGCCCGGAGCGGCTGCCCGCCCTGGGCGGCGCGGAGCTGCTGGCCGAGCTGACGGCCGCCACGGCGGCGCACCGCCGCCGGGGCCTGTCCGACGATCCCCGCCGCGCGCGCGGCGTCGCGCGCTGATCCGACGCGAACCGTCCGACAGGAACCGGACCCCCCGAATACGAGTCCAGGATGCGCATTCGATAGGCTCGCCGACGTGAGGCTGACCAAGAGCACCGACATCGCCCTGCGCATCGCCATGCGGCTGGCCGTGCTGGACGAGGCGTCCAACCCGACCACCCGCGAGGTCGCGGCGGCCGTGGACGTGCCGTTCACGCACGCGGCGAAGGTGGTCAGCCGATTGCAGCGCCTCGGCGTCGTGGAGGCCCGGCGGGGGCGCAGCGGCGGCCTGGCGCTCACGCTCGCCGGGCGCACCGGTTCGCTCGGCGCCCTGCTGCGCGAACTGGAGGGCGTGGGCGACGTGGTGGGCTGCGAGGACGATCCGCCGTGTCCGCTGCGGGCGGCCTGTCGGCTGCGCGGTGTGCTGCGGCAGGCACAGGAGGCGTTCTACGCGGTGCTCGACCCGCTGTCGGTCGAGGACCTGGTGGCGTCGCCGACCGGCCCGGTGCTGCTCGGGCTGTCGGCCCGCCCGCCGCACTGAGCACTCCGGGCACGACTCCTGCCGCAACTCCTGCCGCAGTGCGGCCGTCGGGCTGCGGCAGTCATCAAAATACGAAGATCATTTACCTATTAGGAGTTCACGCGATGCTCTCCCCGCAGAACGCGCCGGTCGTCGAAGCCACGCTGCCGGTCGTCGGCGCCGCCGTCGGCGACATCACCGAGCGCTTCTACGAGCGGCTCTTCGCCGCCCACCCGGAACTGCTGCGCGACCTCTTCAACCGCGGCAACCAGGCGAACGGCAGCCAGCAGCAGGCCCTCGCCGGGTCGATAGCCGCCTTCGCCTCCGCCCTCGTCGCCCACCCGGACCAGCGGCCGGACGGCATGCTCGCCCGGATCGCCCACAAGCACGCCTCGCTCGGCGTCGCCCCGGAGCTCTACCCGGTCGTCCACGAACACCTCTTCGCCGCGATCGTCGACGTGCTGGGCGAGGCCGTCACCCCGGAGGTCGCGGCCGCGTGGGACGAGGTGTACTGGCTGATGGCCAACGCCCTGATCGCCCTGGAGAAGGGCCTGTACGCGGCCGCGGGCAGCGCACCCGGCGCACCGCGCCGCCCGTACACGGTGGTGGCACGGCTGCTGGAGACCTCCGACGTCGCCACCTTCCTGGTGCGCCCGGCCGACGGCGGGCCGGTGCCGGCCGTCCGGCCCGGCCAGTACGTCTCCGTGCAGGTCGAACTGCCCGACGGAGCACGGCAGATCCGCCAGTACAGCCTCTCCGGACAGCCCGACGGCGCCCTGCAGTTCTCGGTCAAGCGGGTGGCCGGCACCCCGGACGGCGAGGTCTCCGACCACCTGCACGCGCACGTCACCGCGGGCGACGTGCTGCTGCTGAGCCCGCCGTTCGGCGACGTCACCCTCGACGACGGCGACGGCCCGGTGCTGCTCGCCTCGGCCGGCATCGGGTGCACCCCGATGATCGGCATGCTCGCCCACCTCGCCGCCACCGGCTCCGGGCGGCGCGTCACGGCCGTGCACGGCGACCGCGACGAGCTCTCCCACGCCTTCCGCGCCGAGCTGCACCAGCTCGTCGCGAAGCTCCCCGGTGCCGAGGCGCACGTCTTCTACGAGCGGCCGCTCGGCGACCACCCGGCCGACCGGACCGGGCTGGTCGGCCTCTCGACCGTCGACGTGCCGGCCGGCACCACCGCGTACCTCTGCGGCCCGCTGCCGTTCCTGCGCGCGGTGCGCGGCGAGCTGATCGCGGCGGGCGTCCGGCCGGCGGACGTGCACTACGAGGTGTTCGGCCCCGACCTGTGGCTCGGCGCGGACGCCTGACCCCGGCCGTACCCGCCCGGCGCCCGGCGCCCGGGCATCGGGCATCGGCCGTCGGGCTCAGCCGCCGAGGCGGCCCTCCAGCTGGCCCAGCAACTCGGCGAGCCGCGCCGCGAGTTCGTCGTGGCGGTCACCGGTGAGCCCGGCCAGCGCGACACGCTCGAACGCCAGCTGGTCGGGCAGGATCCGGTCGACCAGTTCCTGCCCGTCGGCGGTGAGCCGCACGTGGGCGACCCGGCGGTCCCGGGTGTCGGCGCGCCGCTCGACCAGCCCGCGGTCCTGCAGCAGGCGCAGGCGCTTGGTGACGGCGGCGCCGGAGGAGAAGGTCTCCCGGGCGAGCTCTCCGGGCGTCAGCTCGTGGCCGGTGCGGCGCAGTGCGCCGAGCAGGTCGAACTCGGCGCGGTTGAGGCCCGCACGCCGCAGCGGGGCGTCCTCGGCCTGCTGGAGCAGTGCGGCGCAGCGGTTGATCCGTCCGATGATCTCCATCGGGCCGGTGTCGAGGCCGGGGTGGACGCTCCGCCACTGCCCGACCACCGCGGAGACCGTGTCGATGTGGGCCGGCTGCGTCACCGTGTCGTCCCCTCCCGGGCCGGCGGGCCCTGCAGTCGTACCGTCGCTGCGAGCGTACGGTGTCCGGCACGTTCCTCGGCGACCACCTGCTGTTCGGGCAGTGCACGCTGCCACCACTCACCGGTGGCGGCGTCGGCGGCGGTGCGCAGGTCGACGAGGGCGCCGGTGAGGGTACGGCGGGCCGCGGCGAGCGTGGCCGGCTGGAGGGCGGGAGCCGGGCCGGTGAGCAGGCGGTCGGCGGCGGTGCGGGCGCCGGCGGCGGCGGTGAGGGCGTGTTCGAGCCGGGCGCCGGCCCGGCGGTTGGTGACGAGCAGCACGGCGACCAGGCCGGCGAGCGCGCCGGTGAGGGTGTCGGCGACCCGGTCGGTGATGAGCTCGCCGGTCTGCTGGGTGCGGCCGAACTCGGTGACGAGCAGCGCCATGGGGGTGACGCAGACGCTGCCGAGCCAGTAGTTGCGCGCGATCAGCGCCTCGGCGCCGAAGCCCGCGGCGAGGCAGCACAGGACGAGCGGGACGGCGCCCTGACGGGCGATCGGCGCGACGGCGGCGAACAGCAGCACGCCGAGGAGGTTGCCGACCACGCGCTGGAGCGTGCGGTTCCAGGTGAGGGTGAGGTTGACCTGGTACAGCGAGGCGGCGGTGACGATCGCCCAGGAGGGGCGGCCGACGCCGAGCGCGGCGGCGGCCCAGCCCGCCAGGGCGCAGCCGAGGAAGGTGCGGGTGGCGATCGGCAGGAGCGGGGAGCCGGGCCCGAGGGCGCGCAGCGGAGAGCGGGCGGGCCTGGCATGTCCGGCGAACTCTGCGGCGAGGCCGAGGAGTTCGTCCTCGCCGCCGCCGGTGGCCGGCACGGGGCGGCCGGTGCGCAGCGTACGGGCGTGCGCGGTGAGGGCGGCGGCGGGCAGGCGGGTGGCCCGGGTGTCGTGGCCGTCGGCGAGGGCGTTCTCGGCGTGCACGACCAGGCGGGCGAGGGACGCGCGGTCGGGGGACGCCCGGTCGGGGGTGCGGGGGCCCGCGGCGAGCAGGCACTGCCAGGCGGAGTGGACGGCGGCGGCGAGGCCGGCGCGGTGGCGGTCGCGGGCCGGGGCGTCCGTGGCGAGGGTGAGGGCGGCGGCCGCGTCGAGGGCGCGGGCGACGGCGTACCGCTCGGGGCCGTCGCGGCGGACGAGGGCGGGGGCGAGGCAGACCAGCCAGGCGAGGGCGCCGGCCGCGGCGGTGAGGGCGAGCCGGCCGGGGATCCGGTCGGCCGTGATCGGGGCGAAGAGGGTGGCGGAGCTGACGAAGGCGAGGATCACGTGGCCGGGCGGGCCTGTCCGGGTGGCGTCGCAGAGGGCCTTCTGCACCGCGGCGAGCAGGGCGCCGATCGCGACGAGCAGGACGACGGAGGTGGTGAGCGCGGCGGCGGCCATGGCGGCGGCGCTGCCGGCGAGCATGCCGAGCACGACTCCGCCGACGGCGCGGCTGCGGGCGCGGTAGGGCAGGTGGTGGCCGTAGAGCGCGCAGAGCGAGCCGGCCGTGGTGGCGGTGGCGAGGTCGAGGCGGCCTGCGGCGAGGAGTGCGCCGTCGGGGATCGCGGTGGCGACGACGACGCTGAGGGCGGGCTTGAACCAGATGTCGGACGGCCGGCCGAGTCTGAGCGCCGCCACGACCGGGAGGGGTCGGACGCGGTGGGCGGCGAGGGGGCTCGGTGCGGTGCTCACAGGGAAAGTTTAGCAAGTGTTTTACCCGTGAATGATTTGTCCTGCGGCGCCGCCTCCCCGCAGCACCGCCGGCCCGCCCGCCCGGGTGCCCAACGCCGCGCGCTGATCCGCCGCGAATCGCCGGACACGCCCTAGCGTGGGCCCATGGCCGACGCCGCACCGCCCGCCGACCCCGGACACCCCCACCCCGGACGCCCCGACCCCACGCCGCCGGACGACCGGCTCTCGGTCTTCCGCGCCCCGGTCGTGCTCGTGGTGCTGCTGGCCGCCGCGGCCGCGCTCTTCGCCGGCTCGTACTGCGTCGCGATGGCCAACCCCACGCCCCACCGGCTGCCGGTCGCCGTGGTGGGCAGCTCACCGCGCGGCCCCCAGCTCGTCGACGAGCTGGAGAAGCGCCTCGACTCGGCGCTCCAGGTGCACGTCTACCCCGACGACGCGTCCGCCGGGCAGGCCGTCGACGAACAGCGGGTGTTCGCCGTCCTGCGGCTGCGGGAACGCAGCGCCGTGCTGGGCCTGGTGCCGGCCGCGGGCGCCTCGACGGCCCGGGTGCTGGCCGTCGCCGGACCCCCGGCCGGGCAGGCCGCCGGGCTGCCGGTCGCCGTGACGGACATCCGCCCGCTGCAGTCGACCGACCCGCAGGGCCTCGCCGTCTTCTACATCTCCCTGGCCGCGGTCATCATCGGCTTCGTCGGCGCCGTGCAGCTCAGCGTGCACGCCCGCGCCCTCGACCCGCCGGAGCGGATCGCCTTCACGGCGGCGTACGCGGTGCTGGGAGGCTTCGCCGTCGCCGCCACCGTCGACTGGGGCCTCGGGGTGCTCGACCTGCCGTTCGCCGAGTCGTGGGGCATCCTCACGCTGACGATGTGCACCACCGGCATGGTCTTCACGATGTTCAACACCCTCATCGGGCGCTGGGCGATCCTTCCGACGTGGGGGCTCATGGTGCTGCTGGGCAACCCGTCGTCGGGCGGCGCGGTCTCCTGGCCGCTGCTGCCGCAGCCGCTCGGGCTGATCGGGCGGTGGCTGCCGCCGGGCGCCTCGGTCAACGCGCAGCACACCGCGATCTACTTCCGCCAGGACCAGTACGCCTTCCCGTACCTCGTGCTGCTGGGGTGGCTGGCGCTGAGCACCGCGGTCTTCTGGCTGTGGCAGGACCGCCACCCCGGCGGGCGCTCCGCCGCGGCGGCCGCCACCGGGACGGCCCCCGCCGGCACCTGACGCGGGCCGCCGCCCCGCAGTCGGCCGGGGCGGTGGCCGCGGGCACCCCGGCCCGGGCGTTGTGCATGGCACATATGGAATGCACCATGCACATGCGCTTCACTGGACCCTTCCGATCCGTGGACGAGGGAGGAGAGCCGTGCTCCAGGGGATCACCGACGTCGAACGCGAGCTCATGCTGGTCGGCCGCCACCAGGCCATCGGCGCCCTGCGCGCCGTCCCCACCGGCCGCCTGGAGCGCAGCGCCTACACCCTGCTCAGCCGCATCGAGGCGGAGGGCCCGATGTCGATCGGCCAGCTCGCCGAGGCCTTCTCGCTCGACACCTCGACCGTCAACCGGCAGACCGGCGCCATGCTGCGCAACGGCCTCGTGGAGCGCATCCCCGATCCCGACGGCGGCATCGCCCGCAAGCTCCGCATCACCGAGGACGGGCTGCGCCGCCTCCACGACGACCGGGACCGGTCCCTCGCGGGCCTGGCCTCCGTGATGGCCGACTGGCCCGCCGAGGAGGTCGCGGCCCTCGCCCGCGCCCTCACCCGCCTGAACACCAGCATCGAACGCGTCGAGGGCCGCAGCTGGCCGCGCCCCACCGACGGCCCCGCCCCCACCAATGGCCCCGCCCACGACGCGACTCCGACCCCGGCCCCGGCCCCGGCCCCCACCGGCGGGCTCCGGCACGCGCGATAGGCTCGCCGTCCATGGACACCGCGACCGCCCTGTGGGGTTTCGCCCTGCTCGTGGGCCTGCTGACGATCACCCCGGGCCTCGACACCGCCCTCATCCTGCGCACCGCCGTCCTCGGCCGGCGCCGCCGCGCGTGGGGCGTCGTCCTCGGGATCCAGACCGGCACCCTGGCGTGGGGCGTGCTCGCCTCGGCCGGCGCGACGGCCGTCCTGACCGCCTCCCACCTGGCGTACGAGGTGCTGCGGTGGGCCGGTGCGGCGTACCTCGTGTGGATGGGCGGCCGGATGCTGCGCGACTCGTGGCGCCGCTCCCCCGCGGCCGCTCCCGAGGCCGACACCGGGGCGGACGGCCGCGCCGACGGCCCTGCCCCGGCCGCCGGGAGCGGTGACGGCCTCCTCGCCGGCTGGCGCCGCGGAGCGCTCACCAACCTGCTCAACCCCAAGGTGGGCGTCTTCTACGTGGCCCTGCTGCCGCAGTTCATCCCGCCCGGCGCGCCGCACCTGGCCTTCGGCACGCTGCTGACCTGCGAACACATCGCGCTCGGCCTGGCGTGGTCCGCGGTGCTGGTGGCGTTCGCGCGGGCCGTCCGGCACTGGCTGGCCGGCGACCGGGCCCGCTGGGTGCTCGACCGCGTCACCGGCGGGGTCGTCGCGGCGTTCGGCGTGCGCCTGGCGGTCGGCGACTGACACCGGTGCGCCCGCGGCGGGCGGGCGGCCGGGGCCGCCTGTCGGTGGCGCCTGGTGGGATGGTCCGGGGCACGACGGTCGGGAGGTCCGGGGACGTGGACACGCACAGGGCACCGTGGCGGTGCACCGGGCTGCAGTGGCAGGACGGGCGGCCGGTGCTCGGCGCCGTACGGGGTGCGCTCCGGCACGAACGGGTGGTGGAGGCCGGTACGGCGGTCAGCTGGCAGGTGCGGGGGCCGCGCCTGTGCTCGGGCCCGTGGCTGAGCGGCGAGCCGGAGCGCCGGCCGTGCCCGCACCACGCCGAGATCGAGCCCGCGGGCGGCGCGGTGCTGTGCGCGCCCTGCCAGACCGTCGACGGCGGCCTGGCCCTCGCGCGCGACCAGATCCTCGACGACGGCCGCACCTACCTCCTCTACCTCGCGTGGTTCGGCGGCGACCTGCTCAAGGTCGGGCTGACGGGCGAGCACCGCGGCCGCGCCCGGCTGCTGGAGCAGGGCGCGCCGGTCTTCACCTTCGTGGCGCGCGGGCCGCTGCCCGCCGTCCGCCGCGCGGAGCTGACGGTCTCCGGGTCGGGTCTCGCCCGGGAGCGGTTCGGGGCCCGGGCCAAGGCCGCGCAGTGGTGGCACCTGCCCGCGGCGGCGGAGCGCGCCGCCACCGTCGCCGAGGCCCGGGTGGCGGTGCTGGCGGTGCTCGCCGGGCACCCGGTGGAGACGTTCGCCGACGGGCCGGTGGTCGACCAGGTGGCGCTGTTCGGTCTCACGGCGGGCCCGCCGCCGGCGTACCGCGAGGTGGTGGCGCTGGCCGACGGCGCGACGGTCTCCGGCACGCTGCGGCCGCCGATCGGGCGCCGGCTCTTCCTCGACCCGCCGGACGGCGGCGAGCCGCTGCTGCTGGACGCCCTGCGGCTGACCGGCTGGGGCCTGGCGGCGGCCCCGCCCGGACCGTGCAGCGGCGTCGAGCTGCGGGAGCACCGGCGCCCGCCCGCACCGGACGTCCAGCACGCGCTGTTCTGACGGACGGCCCCGGCTGGCGCGCGCTCCCGCCCGCAGGCATCCGCCGCAGCCCGCAACCCGGCGGTGCGGCCCCGCGGGCGGGCGCCCCGGCGGCGGGGGTCTTGCCCGCAGGCTACCGCTCGGTAATGCTTGCTGACAGACCGTCTGACAGAGGAGCCGCATGCCCGCCGAGGTCACCTTCCCGCTCCCCGCCCCGCACGGCCCGCGCACCGCCACCGTGCGCTACCACCGCGAGGGCACCGGCAGCCCGCTCCTGCTGCTGCACGGCATCGGCCACCACTGGCAGGGCTGGCAGCCCGTGCTGCCCGCCCTCGCCGCCCGGCACGACGTCGTCGCCGTCGACCTCCCCGGCTTCGGCACCTCCCCCGCCCTGCCCGACGGCGTCCCGTACGACCTGGAGGCCGTCGTCCCCGCCCTCGGCGCGCTGTGCGCCGCCCTCGGCCTGGACCGGCCGCACGTGGCCGGCAACTCGCTCGGCGGCCTGCTCGCCCTCGGCCTCGGCCGCGCCGGGCTGGCCCGCTCGGTCACCGCGCTCGCCCCGGCCGGCTTCTGGTCCGAGGCCGAACGCCGCTACGCCTTCGCCGTCCTCGGCGGCATGCGGTTCGGCGCCCGGCTCCTGCCGCAGCCCGCCGTCGAACGTCTCGCCCGTTCCACCGCCGGCCGGGCCCTGCTCGTCAGCAGCATCTACGCCCGGCCGGGCCGCCGCTCCGCGGAGGGCGCCGCCGAGGAGACCCGGGCGCTGCGCGGCGCCACCGGCTTCGCGCCCACCCTCGCCGCCGGGCGCCGGGTGCGCTGGGCCGGCGACCTCGGGGGCGTGCCCGTCACCGTCGCCTGGGGCACCCGCGACCGCATCCTGCTGCGCCGGCAGGGTGTCCGGGCCCTGGAGCAGTTGCCCGGCGCCCGGCTCGTCCGGCTCCCCGGCTGCGGCCACGTGCCGATGAGCGACGATCCGGCGCTGGTCGGCCGGGTGATCCTCGACACCTGCGCGTCCGGCACCGCCGCCCCCGCCTGACCGCGGCCCGCATTCCCGCTCCGCGGGTGGCGAGAATCACGCTCTGCAACGGCTCACCTACGGTGGCGTAGGTCACTTCACAGGGTGAAACATGCACCACATGCCTGATCTCCTGGAGCCCTTTGACCCCACCTCCTACGTCGCTCTCGGCGATTCGTTCACCGAGGGCCTCAACGACCCCGGCCCGGACGGCCGGTTCGCCGGCTGGGCCGACCGCCTCGCCGGGATGCTCGCCGCCGGCCACCCGGACCGCGAGTTCCGCTACGCCAACCTCGCGGTGCGCGGCCGCCTGCTCGACCAGGTCGTCGCCGAGCAGGTGCCCGAGGTACGGCGCATCCGCCCCGACCTGGTGACCTTCTGCGCGGGCGGCAACGACATCCTGCGCCCCGGCAGCGACCCGGACGAGGTCGCCGAGCGCTTCGAGGCCGCCGTGGTGGAGCTGCTCGCGCACGCCGGCACGGTGCTCGTCTGCACCGGCTTCGACACCCGTACCGTGCCCGTCCTGCGCCACCTGCGCGGCAAGATCGCCACGTACAACGGCCACCTGCGGGCCGTCGCCGACCGCCACGGCCTGCGGGTCGCCGACCTGTGGTCGCTGCGCTCGGTGCACGACCGCCGCGCCTGGAGCGACGACCGGCTGCACCTCTCCCCCGAGGGGCACCAGCGGGTCGCCCTGCTCGCCGCCCGCGCGCTCGGTCTGCCCGTCGAGGGCGACCCGGAGGCCCCGTGGCCGCGGCGCCCGGAGCCCAGCTCGGCCGAGCAGCGCCGAGAGAACCTCCAGTGGGCGCGCGCGTACCTCATCCCGTGGGTCGGCCGCCGCCTGCGCGGCGAGTCGTCCGGCGACCACGTCGAGGCCAAGCGCCCCGACCTGCTGCCGCTCTGAGCGCACCCGGCCCGGCGCCGCCGCGCGCCGGGCCGGCCCGCTCGGCCCGTCCGGAGGCGGCCCGCCGTGCCCGTCCGGGATCGACACCGCGCACACCCGCCGGGTTTCGGCGCGCCGCGGAGCGGCATACGGTCGGTCGTACGGATCCCCGTCCGCAGGAGGCAGCCATGGCCGACAGTTTCGCCGTCGACGTGACCCGCATCAGCCGCGAGGCCCACCGCACGATGGCCGTGGACGCCGCGGACGCGCCCCGGCTCGACGAGGAGCGCGTGATCAGCGTGCTCAACGACGTCGTCGCCACCGAGGTCGTCGGCTGGCTGCGCTACACCCGCGACGCGGTCGCCGCCCGGGGCGCGGGCGACACGCGCGCCGCCGCCCTGCTCTCGGACCGCGCCGAGCGGGGCATGCGCCACGCGGTGTCCGCGGCGGACCGCATCGTGGAGCTGGGCGGGCACGCCAACTTCGACCCCGACACCCTCGCCCAGCGCGCGCACACCGACTACTCCGTGCCGGGCGGCGCGGCCCTCCACGCGACGATCGCCCGCAACCTGCGGGCCGAGCACATCGTCCTCGCCTCGTACGAGGAGATCGCCGGCTGGCTGGGCGAGCGCGACCCGGCGAGCCGGACGCTGCTGGAGTCGCTCGCGGAGGACGTCCGCGCCACCACCGACGCACTGGCCGCGCTGCTCGGCGACCGCTCCGTCCCGCCCGCCTGACCATCCGCCCGGAGATCCGCCCGGCCCCCGACCCCCTTGCCCGCGGCCGGTCACGACTCGTAGCCCGCGCGACCCCCTCGCCCGCGGCGGCGGCCGGTCACGACTCGTAGCGCGCGACCTCCTCGACGCTGCGCACGGCCGCCTGGTCGGGGTCGTCACCGGCGTCGGCCCGCGCCCGGCGCTGGCGCAGCAGGTCCCAGCACTGGTCGAGTTCGGCCTCCAGCTCCCGCAGGCGGCGCTGCTCGCTCTCCGGGTCGATCCGCCCGTCCGCGAGCAGGTCACGCAGCTCCCGCTCGGCGGCCACCATCTCGCCGATCCGGTCGAGAATCCGCCGGTCCGTGCTCCCACTCGTCTGCGTGTCCACCGGGCACCTCCTCGTTCCCCAGCCTAGGAACGGGCGGAGCGGCGCGCGACCGCTGCCGGGCGGGCCGGCCGCGGTCCCGACGCCGCGTCAGGCGTCGCGGTGCCGGCCGCGCAGCGGGTCGGCGGCGTCGCGGCCGGTCAGACCGAGCAGCCTGGCCTGGTCTCCGGCGCCGGCGGGTACGCGGACGGGCGGGCCGAAGACGCCGGAGGAGGCCAGGTCGTCGGCGTACGGGGCGAGGGCGTCGAGGGCGAAGGCGACGGCCTCCGGGTCCATGGCCGGGTCCGCGCCGACGCCGACGGCGAGGTCCCAGGTGTGGACGATCGCGTCGACGGTCATCTCGCCGCAGTACTCGCGGGCGGGCCGCTCCCCGTAGGAGAGTCCGACGGTGCCGTCGAGGGCTCCGGGGGCGGCGAACGCCGCGCGGGCCCCGGCGGCGGCCGAGGCCCAGGAGGCGGGCGGGTCGTCGCCGAGCACGTCGCCGTCGAAGCGGTCGCCGATCTCGGCGATCGTCCGGCCCGCGAGCAGCGGCGGCACCCAGAGCTGCTCGGCGGCGAGGTGGTTGACCAGGTCGCGGACGGTCCACTCGGTGCACGGGGTGGCGGCCTGCCAGCTGCCGTCGGCCGCGGCGCGCCGCACGTGGCGGCCGAATTCGTCCTGCGCGGCGGCGTGCAGCCGCAGCAGCGTGTCGGTTCGCTCTGCCATGCCTCCAGCCTTCACCCGATCGACCGCCCCAGCACCCCGGGCCCGGCGGGTGCGGGCGCCTGCCGGGCGGGCATGATGGACGCCGTTCCGCCCCACGCGCCCAGGAGGTCGTGCCCCGTGCCGCACAGTCCGGTCACCGTCATCGGCGAGTGTGTCGCCGACGCCTTCACCGACGCCGCCCGCAGCGGTCCCGGCGAGCTGGCCCTGCGGGTGCACCCGGGCGGCGGGCCGGCGAACACGGCGGTGGCGCTGGCCCGGCTCGGCACGCCGGTGCGGTTCCGGGGGCGGCTGGCGGACGACGTCTTCGGGCGGCTCTTCCGGGCGCAGCTGGCGGGTTCGGGGGTCGACCTGTCGGGGTGCGTGGCGGCCGGGGAGCCGAGCACGCTGGCGGTCGCGCAGGTCGACGGGGAGGGCCGGGCGACGTACTCGTTCCACGCGGAGGGCACGGCGGACTGGCAGTGGTCGGCGGCGGAGCTGGACGCGGTGGACCTCGCGGGGTCGGTCTGTCTGCACACCGGGTCGCTGGCGCTGGCGCGTGAGCCGGGCGGCCGGGCGATCGAGGCGTACCTGGCGCGGGCCGGTGTCGCGGCGACGGTGTCGATCGATCCCAACGTCCGCCCGCTGCTGGTGGATCCGGCGGTGTACCGGGCGCGGCTGCCGCGGTGGTGCGCGCTCGCGGACATCCTGCGGCTGAGTGCGGACGACGTCGAGCACGTCTTCCCGGACGAGCCGGTGGAGGCCGTCGTCGACCGGTTCCACGCGGACGGTGTGCCGCTGGTGGTGGTCACCCTGGGCCCGGGCGGGGCGCTCGCGTCGCTGAACGGCGAGCGGATCACCGTGGCGGCCCGGCGGGTCGCGGTGGTCGACACGGTCGGTGCGGGGGACGCCTTCACCGCGGGGCTGCTGCACCATCTCGGCGGGCTCGGCCGGCTCGGCGGCCGGCCGGACCGGCTCACCTCGGCGGAGGTCGCCGAGGCGTGCCGGTACGCGGTCCGCGTGGCGGCGCTGACCTGCGCCGCGCCGGGCCCGAACCCGCCCTGGGCGGATCAGGTCTGACGCGGCGCGGGCCGGCCGGGCGGCGCGGCCTACTCGACGGGCGCCTTCTCGCGGAGCACCTCGACGAAGGCCCGCATCCACGCCGGGTGGTCGGGCCAGGCGCGGGCGGAGACGACGACGCCGTCGACGACGGCCTCGCTGTCGACGAAGGAGGCGCCGCCGGAGGTGACGTCGGGCTCCAGCGCGGGGTAGGCGGCGGTGGTGCGGCCGGCCAGGGTGCCGCCGACCAGGCTGATCAGCGGGCCGTGGCAGATCTGCGCGACCGGCTTGTCGGCCTGGAAGAAGTGCGCGGTGATCCGCTGCACGTCGGCGTTGTTGCGCAGGTACTCGGGCGCGCGGCCGCCGGGGATGACCAGCGCCACGTAGTCGGCGGGGTCGACGTCGGCGACGGCGAGGTCGGCCGGCCAGGTGTAGCCCGCCTTCTCGGTGTAGGTGTCGAAGCCGTCGACGAAGTCGTGCACGACGAACTGCAGGGTCTTCTTGGTGGGGGCGGCGATGTGCACCTCGTAGCCCTCCTCGCGCAGGCGCTGGTAGGGGTAGAACACCTCCAGCGACTCCGCCGCGTCACCGGTGACGATGAGGATCTTGGCTGCCATGTCCGGCGGTACCGCCCTTCGTTCGGCCCACCCGGTGTGAGCCCGGACACACACTGCCGCCTGACGGCCCGTCGGACAATGCGGCGCGCGAAGCACGCACCCCGTGCGCCGGGTGCGCCGTTGTGCGCCTCCTGTGCGACCGTGCGCCGGGTTGCGCCGCCCCGGGTGCGCCGCCCGGACGCGCTCCGCGAGCGGCCGGTCACCCCAGCGCCTAGCGTGCAGGTGAGTCGCGTCCCCGGCCCTGGAGGTAGCCATGCAGTGCTCGCAGATCGTGGGCTCCAGCACCGTCGCCAACCTGCGCGATCTAGGCGGTGTCGCGCTCTCCGGCAGCGGCCGCGTCCGCCCCGGGCTGGCCTTCCGCTCGGGCGGGCTCCACCGGCTGGACGTCCGCGCCGACCCGGCGTTCGCCGCGCTCGGCATCCGTACCGTCGTCGACCTGCGCACGGCCCGCGAGCGCGCCGTGCGGCCCGACCGGATGCCCGGCGGCGCGCACCTGCTGGTGGCGGACGTCCTCGCCGATCCGGCGGGCACCGGCACCGTCGCCCGGCTCGCCGCCGCCCTGGCCGACCCGCGGCTCGCCGAGCAGGAGTTCGGCGACGGGCGGGCGGCGACGGCGATGGCGGCCGACTACCGCGCGTTCGTGACGGCCGAGTCGGCCCGGCAGTCGTACCGTCACCTGCTCACCGCGCTCGCGCACCGCGACGGCGGCCCGGTGCTGTTCCACTGCACCGCCGGCAAGGACCGCACGGGCTGGGGCGCGGCGCTCGTCCTGCTGCTGCTCGGCGCGGACGAGTCCACGGTGACCGCCGAGTACCTCGCGGTCGGGGAGGCGGTGCGCGCCGAGTTCACCACGCTGGTGGCGGCCTTCACCGCCGCGGGCGGCGACCCGGAGATCGCGGACGCGGTGGTCGGGGTCCGCCCGGCCTACCTGCGGGCGGCGCTCCAGGCGGTCGCGGACGGCTGGGGCGACGTGGAGAGCTACGCCCGGGCGGGCCTCGGCCTCAAGGACGAGACCATCGGCCACCTGCGCGAGAACCTCGTCGCCTGACCGTCCTCGGCCGGGCGGCCCCGGGGGCGCTCAGACCGCGAAGGCCCGGGCGAGCAGGTCGTCCGCCGACCGGGTGTTGACGATCCGTTCCGGGCCGAGCCCGGCCCCGGCGGCCCGCGCGCAGCCGTACGCCTGCCAGTCGAGCTGGCCGGGTGCGTGGGCGTCGCTGTCGATGCTGAAGACGCAGCCGGCCTCGACGGCCCGCAGCAGCAGGCGGGTCGGCGGGTCGCGGCGCTCGGGGCGGCAGTTGATCTCGACGGCGGTGCCGGACTCCGCGCAGGCGGCGAAGACCGCGGCGGCGTCGAACTGCGACTCCGGGCGGGTGCGGCCGGTCACCAGGCGGCCGGTGCAGTGGCCGAGCACGTCGACGAGCGGGTTGCGGACGGCGGCGAGCAGGCGCCGGGTCATCGCGGCGCGCTCCATCCGCAGCTTGGAGTGGACGGAGGCGACGACGAGGTCGAGCCCGGCGAGCAGCTCGTCCTCCTGGTCGAGCGAGCCGTCGTCGAGGATGTCGCACTCGATGCCCGTGAGCAGCCGGAACGGCGCGAGCGTGCGGTTGAGGCCGGCGACGACGGCGAGTTGCTCGCGGAGACGTTCGGCGCTCAGACCGCTCGCGACGGTGAGCCGGGGCGAGTGGTCGGTGAGCACGGCCCACGCGTGGCCGAGGTCGCGGGCGGTGCGGGCCATCACCTCGATCGGGCTGCCGCCGTCGGACCAGTCCGAGTGCAGGTGGCAGTCGCCGCGGAGGGCGGCGCGCAACTCCTCGCCGCCCTCCGCGAGCGGGTCGGCGCGGGCCTCGACCTCGGCGAGGTAGCCGGGGGTGCGCCCGGCCGAGGCCTCGGCGATGACCTGCGCGGTCTTGGGGCCGACGCCGGGCAGCCGGGCGGCCGCCGCGGCGTCGACCGGGCCCGGGGGCAGGCCGTGCGCGGCCTCGGCCGCGGTGCGGAACGCCTTGGCCCGGTACGGCGAGGCGTCCTCGCGCTCCAGGAGGAAGGCGATGCGTTCGAGGGCGGCGACCGGCTCCATGCGCCCAGTGTGGGCGCACGGGCGGCGGTGCGCGTCCCGGGAAGGTGCGACGGGGCCCCTTGTTGACATCTCGTCTAACTGGTTCACTGCTCCCGTCGGTGCCCTCTCGCCCCCACCCGGAGCCCTCGATGCGTGACACCCCCGCCCGTCCGGTCCGCGAGCGCGCCCCGGCCCGCATCCCGGACCGCGAACAGAACGCCGCCCGGCTGCTGCGCGCCTCCGCCCGCCACTCCTACGACCCGGAGACCGAGATCGACTGGGCCGCCCCGATCGACCCGGACCTCTTCGCACTGCCCGCCCACCGGGTCGCCCTCTACGGCACACCGCTGTGGGAGTCGCTCGACGCCCGGCGGCAGGCGCAGCTGAGCGTGCACCAGCTGGCCTCGGTGACGTCCGCCGGCATCTGGTTCGAGCTGGTGCTGATGGAGGGCCTGATCCGGCACGTGTACGACGGCGACCTGACGACCCGGCACGCGCAGTACGCGCTCACCGAGGTCGCCGACGAGTGCCGCCACTCGACGATGTTCGCGCGCTACATCACCGCGACGGGCTACCCGTCGGCCCGGCCGACGCCGCAGGCGCACCGCCGCGGCAAGCTCCACTTCCTGCTGAACGACACCACGTTGACGTTCGCCGGGGCGGTCTTCGTCGAGGAGTTCACCGACGCGATGCAGCGCGAGATGGTGCGCGACGAGACCCTGCAGCCGCTGGCCCGCGCGGTGGCGCGGATCCACGTGATCGAGGAGGCCCGGCACATCGGCTACGCCCGGCCCGAGCTGGAGCGCCGCTGGGCGGCGATGGGCCCGGCCCGGCGGGCGGTGTTCCGGCGGGGCCTTCTGGTGCTGGCCCGGCTGGCCGTCGCGGAGCTCGTCCACCCGCGGGTCTACACGCTCGCCGGGCTCGACGCGCGGGCCGCCCGGCAGGCCGCCGCGGAGAACCCGCACTGGCGGCAGGCCCGGATCGACTGGGCCCGCAAGGCCGTGGAGTTCTTCACCGAGCTGGGGGTGATCGACCGCCGGACGGCCCCGCGCTGGCGGCGGGCCGGCCTGCTCGCCTGAGGCGCCGGCGGCGGCTCACGGCACGGCGCCGCCGGCCAGGGTGCCCAGGCCGTAGGTGACGGCCGAGGCGGCGGCGACGATCAGCAGCTGGCGCAGCGCGGTGCGGACGGCGCTGCGGCCCGAGCCGCGGCCGAGCGCGCCGCCGACGGCGAGCGAGGCGAGCGCGGTCGCCACGGCCGAGGCGGTCACCGCGGCGGCCCCCTCGGTGACGAACCACGGCACGAGCGGCACGAGCGCACCCACGGCGAAGAGCAGCAGCGAGCTCACCGCGGCCACCACCGGGGAGCCGGCGTCCTGGGCGCTCACGCCGAAGAGGATCCGCAGGCTGGTCCGGCGTGCCGACCGGCCCGCCGAGACCACGCCGCGGGTGGCGCGGGCGGCGGTCTCGGCGTCGAGTCCGCGCCGGCGCATGCTCTGCGCGAGGTGGGCCATCACGACCGGCGGCGACCGCCGCCAGGCGTCCCGGAGGGCGCCCTCCATGCCCTCGGCGACCTCGCGCTGGCCGCGGACGGACACCCATTCGCCGGCCGCCATCGAGAGTGCGCCGGCGATGAGGCTGGCGAGGCCGGAGAGCCGCACGGTCGCGGCGTCCACCGAGGCGCCGGCGATGCCGAGGATGAAGCAGAGGTTGGTGACGAGGCCGTCGTTGACGCCGAGGACGGCGGCGCGGATGCCGCCGCCGGCGACCCGGTCGGCCGTGCGGCCGAGTGCGTCGAGCTCGGCTTCGGCGGCCTCGTCGTCGCGGTCGGTGCGGGCGGCCGGGTCCCAGCCCGGGGCGATGCGGGCCCAGTCGGGGCCGGGGAGGGACATGCGCCCAGCGTAGGGCGGGGTGGCGGTGACGCTGGGGGACGGCCCGATCGCGGTGTGTCGTTGACGGGGAGTTCACCGGCGTGAAAACTATTGCTGCAAGTATCAGCAAGAGATTTCACCACTGGAGGGGGACCCACCATGCGCACCGTCCGACGCCTGCGCGCCGCCGCCCTGCTCGCCCTGCTGCCCGTCCTCGCCCTGGCGCCGTCCGCCGGCGCCGCCGACGCACGGACCGTCCCGGCCACCTTCGAGGTCGAGGCACCCGCGCAGTACGGCCAGAACCTCTACCTGACCGGGTCGGTCCCCGAGCTCGGCGGCTGGGAGCCGGTGCACGCCGTCGCACTCGACTCCACCGACGCCCTGCACTGGCGGGTCACCCTGCCGCTGCCCGCGGGCACCCGGTTCACGTACAAGTACCAGCTGCGCGACCCGAACGGCGGCCTGGTGTGGAGCCCCGGCGCGGACCGCACACTCGCCACCGGGTCCGAGCGGCCGATGATCGTGCACGACACCTGGGAGCCCGTCGAGGTCGCCTTCACCGAGCAGCGCCCGACCCTCTGGGGGCAGCGGGTGTACGTCGTCGGCGACCTGCCCGCGCTCGGCGGCTGGCGGCCGGACGCCGCGCTGCCGCTCTCGGCCGACGACCACCCCGCCTGGCGCACCGTCGTGCCGCTGCCGGCCGGCACAGCGTTCGCCTACAAGTACCTGGTCGAGGACGAGCAGGGCACCGTGCTGTGGGAGAGCGGCCCGAACCGCAGCCACACCACCGGCGCGTCCGGCACGGAGCAGCTCGCCGACACCTGGCGGTGACGCCCGCCGCCCGGCGGGGTGCGGAGGGGGGCCGGGGCGGCGCAGGATCGGAGAATGAGCGGCGACGGCACGGCACAGGCGATCCGCCTCGGCACGGCGCGGGGGCGCTGGGTGCTGCTGGCGACGGTCCTCGGCTCCGGCATGGCGATGCTGGACGGCACGGTGGTCAACGTGGCGCTGCCACGGATCGGCGAGGACCTGGACGCCTCGCTGGCCGCCCTCCAGTGGACGGTCAACGCCTACCTGCTGACCCTCGCCTCGCTCATCCTGCTGGGCGGCTCGCTCGGCGACCGGTACGGGCGGCGTCGGGTCTTCGTGATCGGCGTCGCCTGGTTCGCCGTGGCCTCCGCGGTCTGCGCGGCCGCGCCGACCATCGGCGTGCTGATCGCGGCACGCGCCCTGCAGGGCGTCGGCGGGGCACTGCTGACACCGGGGTCGCTGGCGATGCTCCAGGCGGTCTTCCACCCCGACGACCGGGCCGGCGCGGTGGGTTCGTGGTCGGGGCTGGGCGGCGTCGCGGCCGCGATCGGGCCGTTCCTCGGCGGCTGGCTGGTCGACGGGCCCGGCTGGCGCTGGATCTTCCTGCTCAACGTGCCGGTGGCGGCCGTGGTGGTGGCCGTGGCGGCCCGCCACGTGCCGGAGACCCGTGACCCGGTCCGGCCGGAGGGGTTCGACGTGCCGGGCGCCGTCCTCGCGGCCCTGGCGCTGGGCGGGGTGACGTACGCGCTCACCGACGGCTCCGCCGCCCTCGCGCCCGCGGCGGCCGGGCTGGGCGTGCTGTGCGCGGTCGCGTTCGTCCTGGTGGAGCGGCGGGCGGCGGCGCCGATGCTGCCGCTGGAGCTCTTCTCCTCGCGGCTGTTCACTTCGGTCAACCTGGTGACGCTCTGCGTCTACGGCGCCTTCAGCGGGATCTTCCTGCTGCTGACCGTGCAGCTCCAGGTCGTCTCCGGGTTCAGCCCGCTGACGGCGGGCGTGGCCCTGGTGCCGATCACCGTCCTGATGCTGGCCTTCTCGGCCCGCGCCGGACGCCTCGGCCGGGCGATCGGCCCGCGGCTGCCGCTCAGCCTCGGCCCGCTGATCTGCGCGGGCGGGGTGCTGCTGATGCTGCGCATCGGCCCGGGCGCCTCGTACTGGACGGACGTGCTGCCGGCCGTGACGGTGCTGGGCGCGGGCATGGCGCTGCTGGTCGCCCCGCTGACGGCGACCGTGCTCGCCGCGGTGGACGTCCGGCGGGCCGGCATCGCCAGCGGCGTCAACAACGCCGCGGCCCGCGCGGCCGGGCTGCTCGCGGTGGCGGCCCTGCCGGCCCTGGCGGGGCTGAGCGGCGACGCGTACCGGGTGCCCGCGGAGGTCGACGACGCGTTCGGCACGGCGATGCTGATCTGCGCGGGCCTGCTGGCGGCGGGCGGCCTGCTGGCGGCGGCCACCGTCCGCGGCGACGTGCTGGCGCCCGAGCCGGCGCGGGAGGTCGCCGAGCCGAGCTGCACGTGGCGCTGCGACACGACCACCCCGCCCATGGACCCGGGCCACCGGGTCGACCACCGGCACGCCCCGGAGCCGTGAGGGACGACGGGGGCGGCGCGCCGCGAGCGCACCGCCCCCGCACTCCCGTGCCGGCCTCGGCCGGTCCTACAGGATGTCGCCCGGGGCGTACTTCGCGGCCTCGGGGTGGGCGTCGGCCACGGCCTCGACCCGGCGGACGATCTCGGCGACCTGGGCGCCCGCCGCACCGGTGAAGGAGAGGCGGTCGGCGAGGAGCGCGTCCAGCGCGGCCCGGTCGAGCGGGATGCGCGCGTCGTCGGCGAGGCGGCCGAGCAGCGCGTTCTCGCGGGCGCCCTCGCGCATGGCGAGCGCGGAGGCCACCGCGTGCTCCTTGATGACCTCGTGCGCGGTCTCGCGGCCGACCCCGGCCCGCACCGCGCCCATCAGCACCTTGGTGGTGGCGAGGAACGGCAGGTAGCGGTCGAGCTCGGCCTCGATCACGGCGGGGAAGGCGCCGAACTCGTCGAGCACGGTCAGGAAGGTCTCCAGCAGGCCGTCGAACGCGAAGAACGCGTCCGGCAGGGCCACCCGGCGGACGACCGAGCAGGAGACGTCGCCCTCGTTCCACTGGTCGCCGCCGAGCTCGGCGGTCATCGACGCGTAGCCGCGCAGGATGACGGCGAGGCCGTTGACGCGCTCGCAGGAGCGGGTGTTCATCTTGTGCGGCATCGCCGACGAGCCGACCTGGCCGGCCTTGAAGCCCTCGGTGACCAGCTCGTGCCCGGCCATCAGGCGGATGGTCTTGGCCAGGCTGGACGGCGCCGCGGAGAGCTGGACGAGGGCGGTGACGACCTCGAAGTCGAGCGAGCGCGGGTAGACCTGGCCGACGCTGGTGAGGACGTTGTCGAAGCCGAGGTGGCCGGCGACCCGCTGCTCCAGCTCGGCGAGCTTGTCGGCGTCGCCGCCCAGCAGGTCGAGCATGTCCTGGGCGGTGCCGACCGGGCCCTTGATCCCGCGCAGCGGGTAGCGGCCGATCAGCTCCTCCAGGCGGGCGAACGCCACCAGGAGCTCGTCGGCGACGGTGGCGAACCGCTTGCCGAGGGTGGTCGCCTGCGCGGCGACGTTGTGCGAGCGGCCGGCCATGACCAGGTCGCCGTACTGCGCGGAGAGGCGGGCCAGGCGGACGAGGACGGAGACGGTGCGGTCGCGCACGTGCTCCAGGGACTGCCGGATCTGCAGCTGCTCGACGTTCTCCGTGAGGTCCCGGGACGTCATGCCCTTGTGGATCTGCTCGTGGCCCGCGAGGTCGCTGAACTCCTCGATCCGGGCCTTCACGTCGTGCCGGGTGACGCGCTCACGCGCGGCGATCGACTCCAGGTCGACCTGGTCGATGACGCGCTCGTAGTCGGCGACGGCGTCGGCGGGCACCTCGATGCCGAGGTCCTGCTGGGCCTTCAGGACGGCGAGCCACAGGTGGCGCTCGAGGACCACCTTGTGCTCGGGGGACCACAGCTGGGCCAGGGTCGCCGAGGCGTACCGGGAGGCCAGGACATTGGGGATCTGGGGCTTCGCGCTCACGCTTCGCAAGCCTAACAGTCCAGGTCGGCCGGGCCGTCCCCGGCCGGGGCGCAGGCCGGACCGTCCCGCCTACCGGACGGCCGGCACCGGCAGCACCCGGCGGCAGATGTCGGCCAGGGCGGTCCGCTGCTCGGGGTCGAGCCCGGCGAAGGCGTCGCGGGTGCGCACCATGTCGGCGCGGATGCGGTCCAGCACCTCGCGTCCCTGCCCGGTGATGCCGACGATCTTCACGCGGCGGTCGCCGGCGGCCGCCTCCCGGTGCGCCAGGCCGAGCGACTCCAGCCGGTCGACGATGCCGGTGACGTTGGAGGCGTCGCAGCCGAGCCGGCCGGCCAGGGCGCGCATCGGCACCGGCTCCTGCACCGCCTTCAGCGCCTTCGCCTGGGACGGGCTGAGCCCGTGCCCGGCGGCCGCGGCCGCGAAGTCCTGGAAGTACGCGGCGCCGACGGCCGCCACCGCCTCCATGAGGTCGGCGGCAGACGGTGCGGTGGTGGTCGCTGTCGTGCCCATGGGGGCAGGGTACGCCCGGATGCTTCACCGGCTCAAGCTTCGCCCCCGGCACGGGTCGCGCGCCTTCCCCGGCTCCGGCGGGAGGTCCCGTCACGGGCCCGGCCGGCAGGGGCGGTCAGAGCACCAGCTGGCCGAAGAGGTGGCGGAGTTCGGCGTCCGGGTCGGCGGTCAGCCCGGTGTGCACGGGCCCCGGCTGCAGCACGGCGCTGCGCGGCGCGGTCAGCCAGCGGAAGCGCTGCCCGGGGCTGTCGCCGGCTGCCGGTCCGGGCCCGTCGCCGCCGCCGCAGAGCGACTCCACGCCGTGCAGCGCCCGGCGCACCCCGGCGACGTCGGCGACCGGGTCGAGCGCCAGCAGCCTGCTCTGGTCGAGGTGGGTGCGGGCGCCCAGGTAGCCGCTCTGCCGGCAGTAGAGCAGCACCCCGACGTTGACGAACTCCCCGCGCTCGACCCGGGGGACGGCCCGCAGCACCGCGTACTCGTAGTCGTCCATCAGGCGGCCACCTCCGGGAGCCAGGCGCGGGGGCCCGCCAGACGGGCCGTCAGCCGGCTGCGGTACGCCGCGCGGACCGCGTCGGCGGAGTCGAAGCCGGGCTCGTCGGTGAGCCACACCTCGGGGATCGCGTCGACGGCCGCCTCGACGGCCGCCCCGGCCAGCGGGGCGAGTTCGGCGTCGGCGGCCCTGAGGTCGGGTCCGGCGGGCAGCAGCGCGTGGCCGGCCGCGTCGTACGGGCGGGTGACCCAGGCGGCGGCGCCGGCCCAGGCGTGGTGGAAGATCAGGCTGGCGCCGTGGTCGATCAGCCGCAGCCCGCCGGCCGCGACGAGCATGTTGGGGTTGCGCCAGGAGCGGTCGACGTTGCCGATCAGCGCGTCGAACCAGAGCACCCGGCCGGCGAGCAGCGGGTCGACCTCGAAGCAGAGCGGGTCGAAGTTGAGGGCGCCGCTGACGAAGGCCATGCCGAGGTTGGCGCCGCCGCTGGCCCGCATCTGCTCCTGGATCTGCGGCTCCGGCTCGCTGCGGGCCAGCACCGGGTCGAGGTCGAGCAGGACGAGTTCCGGCACGGGCAGCCCGAGGGCGCGCCCGAGTTCGCCGGCCAGCACCTCGGCGACCAGCGCCTTGCGGCCCTGGGCCGCGCCCGCCCACTTCAGGACGTACAGGCGGCGGTCGTCCGCCTCGACCAGGCCCGGCATCGAGCCGCCTTCTCGCAGTGGCGTCACGTACCGGACCGCCGTCACCTCGGGGAGCATCCGGCCAGCCTACCGACGGCGCCGGGGCCGCCGCGCCGCGCTGCGGTGGCAGCCCCCGTTGGTCCGTGCGAGTGTGGCGGGGCAGTTGTCCTGACACGCCACGGACCGGCACGTAAGGGATGGACGATGGAGCGACCCCGAATCCTCATCGTGGGCGCCGGCTTCGCCGGCCTGGAGTGCGCACGCCGTCTGGAGCGCAAGCTCGCACCGGCGGAGGCGGAGATCTCGCTGGTCACACCGTTCAGTTACCAGCTGTACCTGCCGCTGCTGCCGCACGTCGCCGCCGGGGTGCTGACCCCGCAGTCGGTCGCGGTGTCGCTGCGCCGGACGCTGCGCCGGACGCACATCGTGCCGGGCGGGGCGATCGGCGTGGACCCCCGGTCCAAGGTGGTCGTCATCCGCAAGATCACCGACGAGGTGGTCGCCCAGAAGTACGACTACCTGGTGCTGGCACCGGGCAGCGTCACCCGGACGTTCGACATCCCCGGGCTGAAGGACTACGCGCGGGGCATGAAGACGCTCGCCGAGGCGACGTACATCCGCGACCACGTGATCGCGCAGCTCGACCTCGCCTCCACCACGCTCGACCAGCGCGAACGCGAGTCGCGGCTGCAGTTCGTCGTGGTCGGCGGCGGCTACGCGGGCACCGAGACGGCGGCCTGCCTGCAGCGCCTGACCACCGCGGCGATCCGCCGCTACCCGCGGCTCGATCCGGGCCTGATCAAGTGGCACCTGATCGACATCGCGCCGAAGCTCATGCCCGAGCTCGGCGACAAGCTCGGCACGACGGCGCTGGAGATCCTGCGGGGCCGCGGCGTCGAGGTGTCGCTGGGCGTGTCGGTGGCCGAGGTCGGCGCGGAGAACGTGAAGTTCACCGACGGCCGGGTGCTGCCCAGCCGCACCCTGATCTGGACGGCGGGCGTCACGGCCAGCCCGCTCATCGCGACGCTCGACGCGGAGACCGTCCGCGGGCGGGTCGCGGTGACCGCGGAGATGCGGGTGCCGCAGTTCGACGGCGTGTTCGCCCTGGGCGACGCGGCCGCCGTGCCGGACCTCGCCAAGGGCGACGGCGCGGTCTGCCCGCCGACCGCCCAGCACTCGGCCCGCCAGGGCCGGGCGGCCGCCGACAACGTGGTCGCCGCGATGCGCAACCAGCCGCTGGAGCCCTACTACCACAAGGACCTCGGCCTGGTGGTGGACCTCGGCGGCCGGGACGCCGTCTCCAGGCCGGTCGGTGTCGAACTCCACGGCCTGCCGGCGCAGCTGGTGGCCCGCGGCTACCACCTGATGGCCATGCGCACCAACGCCGGCAAGTTCCGGGTCGGCGCGAACTGGCTGCTCAACGCGACCGCCGGGGACGACTTCGTCCGGACCGGCTTCCTCGCCCGGCAGCCCGCCCGGCTGGAGGACTTCGAGTACACCGACGCGTACCTGACGCGGGACCAGGTGCGGGAGCACGCCCGGTCGCTGCTGGCCCGCGGCTCCGCCACCTGACGGACCGCCGGGGTCACCCGCAGGGTGGATCCCGCCGCCGTCCGGCCCCCGGCGCTACCGCCCTGACCTGGGCGGTAGCGCCGACACGCGTCTTCCGTGATTGTCGGACCACAGGGGGTCACCCCCACTACCGTCCGGCGGCATGCGATCACTCTCCCTGCCACGCCGCCGTACCGTGCTCTCCGCCGCTGCCGTGGCCACCGCCGGAGCCGCGCTCGCCCGACCCTCCGCCGCCGCCGCGGCGCCCGCCGTCGACCTGCCCGGCGACGCGGCGGCCGCCGGGGAGATCCGCGAGGAGTTCGTCCACAGCTGGGAGGGGTACAAGCGGGCCGCCTGGGGCTACGACGAGGTCCGGCCGGTCTCCGGCGGCCGCAACGACTTCTTCGCGAGCGGCCGCACCTTCGGGCTGTCGATCGTGGAGGCCCTCGACACCCTGTGGCTGATGGAGCTGGACGACGAGGTCGCCCTCTCCGCGGACTGGATCGAGGAGCACCTCGATCCGGCGCAGGACGCCGACGTCCAGGTCTTCGAGGCCGTCATCCGCCTGGTCGGCGGACTGCTCGCGGGCCACCTGTGCACCGGGCGCACCGTCCTGCTCGACCGCTGCCGCGAGCTGGCGGACCGGCTGCTGCCGGCCTTCACCCGGTCCCCCACCGGCATGCCCTACCGGTACGTCAACCTGCGCAGCGGGGCGGTCGGCGGCAACACCAGCCCGCTCGCCGAGATCGGCTCCAACATCGTCGAGTTCGGCCTGCTCTCGCAGCTGACGGGCGACCAGAAGTACTGGGACGCCGCGAAGCGGGCGATGCGGGCGGTCTTCGACCGGCGCTCCGCGCTCGGCCTGCTCGGCACGACGCTCGACGTCGAGACCGGCCGCTGGACGGACACCACCTCCTGCGCCCCCAACCCGCCGGTCGACTCGTACTACGAGTACCTGTGGGCGGGCGCCGAGCTCTTCGGCGACCGCGAACTCGGCGACTGGTACCGGCTGCTGACCGATGCCGTGCTCCGTCACCAGCTGGAGGTGCAGGGCGGCTACACCTGGTACCGGCAGGTCGACTACGCCACCGGCCGCACGACCGGCCGCACCGCCTCCGAGCTCGGCTCGTTCTACCCGGGCCTGCTCGGCAAGGGCGGCGACATGGACGCCGCCGTCGCCTACTACGACACCTGGTCGATGCTGCTCGCCAACAACCCGGTGGTGCCGGAGGCGATCGACTACGGCAGCGCGAGCGTCCGCTCGGCCCGCAACGACCTGCGGCCCGAGTACGTCAACGCCGCCTACGACCTGTGGATGCTCACCGGGGAGCGGCGCTTCAAGGAGACCGCGTACACGTACTTCGCCGGGCTGCGCGAGCACCTGCGGGTGCCCGGGGGCTACACCGTCGCAGAGGACGTCACGGCGTCGCCCCTGCGGCGCGGCGACCTGACGCCGGGGTACTGGTTCGCCGAGAACCCGAAGTACCTCTACCTGATGTTCGCGGCGGCGCCGCGCTTCGACTACCGCTCGGGCCTGCTGTCGACGGAGGGCAAGCTGATGCGCGGCGCGGTGCGCTGACGGCGGGCCGACGGCCGCCGTCCCGGGGATCCGCCGTCCGGCGGGTGCTCCCCGGGGCGGCGGCCGTCGTGCTGCGCCCCCGCAATCCCCTTGGCCGCCCGCACACGCATCCGATACCATGCTAGCGCAAAATAAATTATGCACTAGTTCAAAGGACAGCCATGTCGGAGACCGCCTACCACCGCAGCGCGCGGACCACCCCGACCCGCTACCGCGACCGGGCGAGCTGGGAGAAGGAGGCCGTGCACGCCGTCCTCGACGCCACCTGGCTCTGCCACCTCGGCTTCGTCGCCGACGGCGCCCCCGTCGTCCTGCCCACCATCTACGCCCGGGTCGGCGACCGCCTCTACCTGCACGGCTCCACCGGCAGCCGCCCGCTGCGCGCCGCCGGGGCCGACGCCGGCCTGCCCGTCTGCGTCACCGTCACCCTCGTCGACGGCCTGGTGCTCACCCGCTCCGCGTTCAACCACTCCGTCAACTACCGCTCGGTGGTCGCCCACGGCACGGCCTTCCAGGTCACCGACGAGGCCGAGCTGGCCGTCGCCCTCGACGCGCTCGTCGACCAGGCGGTGCCCGGCCGCTCGGCGGAGGTCCGCCCGGCCAACGCCAGGGAGCTCGCCGCCACCGCGGTCGTCCGGCTCGACCTCGACGAGGTCTCGCTCAAGAGCCGGGCCGACGGGGCGGACGACGACGAGGCCGACCTCGCCCTCCCCTTCTGGTCGGGTGTCGTGCCGGTGCGGACGGTCTACGGCACCCCCGAGCCCGACCCCTCCACGGACGTGCCCGTCCCCGACCACCTCACCCGGCTCGGCCGCACGGAGCAGCCGTGCTGATCCGCCCCTGGGACCGCGGCACCGAGGACGAGTGGCGGCGGTGGCTGGCCGAAGGCCGGGACTTCGGCCTGCTCGCCGCCAACGGCACCGGCGGCCGGGGCCCCGTGCTGGTGCCCACGCACTTCCTCCTCGACGCCGACCGCGGGGAGGTCCTGCTGCACCTCGCCGCCCCCAACCCGGTCTGGGCGGCCCTGCGCGCCGACCCGCACGCCACCCTCGCCGTCACCGACGACCACGCCTTCGCACCGGGACGCTGGCGCGGCCCGCCCGGCACCCCCACCAGCTACTACGCGTCCGTGCACTTCGCCTGCACCGCCGAGATCGTCGACGACCCGGCCGGCAAGGCCGCGATCCTCACCCGGCAGCTCGCCCGCTTCCAGCCGGAGGACCCGCGGACCGTCACCCCCGGCGAGGCGCCCTTCGGCCCGCTCCTGAGCGGGATCCGCGGACTGCGGCTGACGGTGCAGGAGGTCCGCGCGAAGTTCAAGTACGACGACAAGAAGCCCGCCGCCGAACAGGCCGCGATCGCCGACCGCCTCGCCGAGCGCGGCGCGGCACCCGACGCCGGAGCCCGCACCCAGCTGCTGCGCCGCAACGCGCTGCGCACCCGCGACTGACCCGGCCGCCGGACGGTCTGTCGCTCCGTCGGCCCGCCCGGAGGGCGGAGCCCCGGACGGGCTGATGGACTGTGGGACGTACCCTGTCCACCCGGCCGAGCAGGCGGGCCCGAGCCGCGAGGAGCCGCTCACCGTGACCACCTCCTCCCCCTCGCACGCCGAGGACCATCTCGGCCACGTCGTCTTCATCTCGGCGGCCGCCGCGATGGGCGGCTTCCTCTTCGGCTACGACAGCGCCGTCATCAACGGCGCCGTGACGGGCATCCAGAAGCACTTCGAGGTGGGGAACGGCGAGACCGCGTTCGTCGTCGCGATCGCGCTGCTCGGCTCGGCCGCCGGTGCCGTCGTCGCCGGCCGGCTCGCCGACCACCTCGGCCGGGTGCGGACGATGCTGCTCGCCGCCGTGCTGTTCGCGATCAGCGGCGTCGGCTCGATGTTCCCCCCGACCATCGGCGTGCTGGCCGCCTGGCGGGTCGTCGGCGGTGTCGCGATCGGCATCGCCTCGGTGATCGCGCCGACGTACATCGCCGAGGTCGCGCCGACCGCCTACCGCGGCCGCCTGGCCTCGTTCCAGCAGCTGGCGATCGTGCTCGGCATCACCATCTCCCAGCTGGCCAACTGGGGGCTCAACCAGGCGGCCGGCGGCGAGTCCACCAACCACCTCGGCGGGATCCAGGCGTGGCAGTGGATGCTCGGCGTGGAGACGATCCCCGCCCTGGTGTACGGGCTGATGGCGCTGGCCATCCCCGAGTCGCCGCGCTACCTGATCGCCGACCACCGCGAGGACCAGGCGCGCGCGGTGCTCGCGGAGGTCGAGGGTCCGGACGTCGACCTCGACGCCCGGATCGCCGAGATCCGCGCCGTCCTCCACACCTCGCACAAGCCCCGGCCGAAGGACCTCACCGGCGGCCGGTTCGGTCTGCTGCCGATCGTCTGGGTCGGCATCGGCGCCTCGGTGTTCCAGCAGTTCGTCGGCATCAACGTGATCTTCTACTACTCGTCGTTCCTCTGGCAGTCGGTCGGCATCGACGAGTCCAACTCGCTGCTGATCAGCCTCTCCACCTCGATCGTCAACGTCGTCGGCACCGTCGTCGCGATGGCCCTGGTCGACCGGATCGGCCGCAAGCCGCTGGCCCTCGCCGGCTCCGTCGGCATGGCGCTCGCACTCGGCACCGCCGCGTGGGCGTTCTCCTTCCGGCAGGGCACCGGCGACAACGCGACCCTGGACGACACCTACGCCACCGTGGCGCTGGTCGCCGCACACGTCTTCGTCTTCTGCTTCGCCTTCTCCTGGGGCGTGGTGGTGTGGGTGCTGCTCGGCGAGATGTTCCCCAACGCGATCCGGGCGCTGGCGCTGTCGGTCGCCGCCTCCGCCCAGTGGATCGCCAACTGGGCGATCACCGTGTCGTTCCCCGACCTCTCGGACTGGAACCTGTCGGCGACGTACGTGATCTACGCCTGCTTCGCCCTGCTGTCGATCCCCTTCGTCGCGCTCTGCATCAAGGAGACCAAGGGGCGCGCCCTGGAGGAGATGGGCTGACCGCCCACCACCCGATCCGCCCACCGCCCGGCCCACCACCCGTCAGGGTCGCACCGCCCGTTCCGCCCGCCGCCGGTTCCGCTCACCCGATCGGCGCGGCGCCGGAACGGGCGGCGGCGTGACGGCCCGCATACCATCGTCCCCGCGGGCCGCGAGGAGCGCGGCCGCGGCCGCCGCCGCACCGCCGGGCCCCGCAGGGGCCGGGCCCCCGGGCGACCGGGCCCCGCCCCGCAACCTCGGCTCCCGCACCTGCCCGGCGCACCCGATCCGCGCCGGCCGACCGCCGCGCGCACGCGGCCCGCCCCTCGGAGAGGCCATGGGCAGCAGCCCCCCGCAGAACGTCACCTTCCCCGGCAACGGGGCCACGGCGCACGGCTACCTCGCGCTCCCGCCGCAGGGAGCGGGCCCCGGCCTGATCGTCGTCCAGGAGTGGTGGGGCCTGACCACGCACATGGTGTCGATGGTGGACCGCTTCGCCGCGGAGGGCTTCGTCGCACTCGCCCCCGACCTGTACGGCGGCGCCACCACGCACGACCGCGAGGAGGCCGCCCGGATGCTCGCGGCGCTGCCGGCCGACCGGGCCGCCCGTGACCTGCACGGCGCGGTCGACTACCTGCTCGGCCGGCCCGAGGTCGTGGGCGACGCCGTCGGCGCCGTCGGATTCTGCATGGGCGGCGGCCTCGCCCTCGTCCTGGCCGCGCAGGAGGCCGACCGGATCGCCGCGGTGGTGCCCTTCTACGGCCTGCCGAGGATCCCCGGCTTCGCGTACGGCGGCCTCACCGCGCACGTGCTCGGACACTACGGCGAGGAGGACCGCTCGATCGACCAGCAGCGGGTCGACGAGGCGGCGATGCTCATCGGCGAGGCCACCGACGTCCAGCCGGAGATCCACTTCTACCCGGCCGGACACGCCTTCATGAACGACGAGAACCTCAACGGCACGTACGACCCGCTGCAGGCGCGGATCGCCTGGCAGCGCACCCTCAGCTTCCTCTGGGGCCACCTGGGGTGAGGCCGGCCCGCCGGGCGGCTCCGACCGGGGCGCCGGCCCTCGCCGCGTCCCCCGCACCGGCCCGGCGCCGACCGGCGGGCCGGAATCGGACACCGGGCTCCGGAAACCGGATGGACAACCGCCGCACCGGGCCCGCATAGTCTCCGGGTGACCGCCGCACCCGCCCCCGCCGCACCCGCCCCCGCCGCACCCCGCCCGCTCGCCTGGGCGGGACGCAACTTCCGGATCCAGACCGCCGCCACCGTGGTGAGCGGTCTCGGCAACGCGGCGGCGCCGATCGCCACCGCGTTCGCGGTGCTGGAGACGGGCGGCTCCACCGCCGACGTCGGTTACGTCACGGCGGCGCGCACGGTGCCGCTGGTGGTGTTCCTGCTGGTCGGCGGGGCGCTGGCCGACCGCATGCCGCGCCACCACGTGATGGTCGCGGCCAACCTCTTCAACGCCGTCTCCCAGGCCGTCCTCGCCCTGCTGGTGCTGACCGGCAGCACCTCGCTGTGGGCCCTGGTGGCGCTCTCCGCGGCGGGCGGCGCCGGGCAGGCGTTCTACGCGCCCGCCTCCGAGGGCATGATCATGTCGAGCGTCGCCGCCGAGCACGCGGACCGGGCGTTCTCCGTGTACCGGATGGCGATGAACGGCTCGCAGATCGGCGGCGCCGCCCTCGGCGGGGCGCTGACCGCGGCGATCGGCCCGGGCTGGGTGCTGCTCCTGGACGCGGGCGGCTTCGCCCTCGCCGGCGCGCTCCGCGTCCTCCTCCGCGTCGAACGGCGGACCGACGACACCGCCCGCCCCGGCATGGTGCACGAACTCCGGCTCGGCTGGCGGGAGTTCGCCTCCCGGCGGTGGCTCTGGGCGGTGGTGCTGCAGTTCTCCGTCGTCGTCGCGTGCATCAGCGCGGTCGAGACCGTGTACGGGCCCGTGGTCGCCGCCCAGCGGTTCGGCGGGGCCCGGGCCTGGGGCGCGGCCATGGCGGCGTTCGGCATCGGCATGCTCGTCTCCGGCGTGCTGACCGCCCGCCGGCAACCCCGCCGGATCCTGCTCGTCGGCAACTGGGGCGTCTTCCTCTTCGCCCTCCCCGCCCTCGCCCTCGCCCTGCGCGCGGGGCTGCCCGTGCTCGTCGCCGCCATGTTCGTCTCGGGCGCCGGCGTCACCGTCTTCGGCGTCAACTGGATGGTCGCGCTCCAGCAGGAGGTGCCGGCCGCGATGTTCTCGCGCGTCTCCGCGTACGACCACCTCGGCTCGATCGCCCTCACCCCGCTGGGCACCGCCCTGGCCGGCCCTGCCGCCGACGCCCTCGGGCTGGACGGCGCGCTGTGGACGTGCGCCGTCGGCACCCTCGCGCTCGCCGCCGCCGTCCTCGCCGTACCGGAGGTCCGCCGGCTCACCCGCGCACTGCCCACCACCGGGCCCGCACCCGGACCGGCCCCCGTCGACGAGCCCGTCACCGCCTGACGGCAACCGCCGCCCGCCGTCAGGGCGTCCCCCCGGGCACACCGACACGCCGGGGGGCGCGCATGACCGGACGACCACTGCTCTTCGTCGACGTCGACGGCGTGCTCAACCCCGCCGCCCCCTGGCCCGCCGACGGCTACGGCCGGCACCGCCTGCTCGGGCACGACGTGCTGCTCTCCCCCGTGCACGGCGACTGGCTGCGCGAACTCGCCAGCACGTACGACCTCTGCTGGGCGACCACCTGGCAGGAGTCCGCCAACGAGCACCTCGGCCCGCTCCTGGGCCTGCCCGAACTCCCGGTGGTCACCGTGAACCAGTACACCCGGCGGGCGGGCGACCCGCGGATCCGGCTCGCGGAGCTGATCTCCGGGCACAAGTGGGCGCCGCTCCTGCGCCACGCCGCCGGCCGGCCGTTCGCCTGGGTCGACGACGTGATCCCGCCGCGGCTGGTCCGCAACTCCCTGCTGCGCAGCGACCGGCTGCTGCTCCGCACCGATCCGCACCAGGGGCTGGAGCGCCACCACGTGGACCGCCTGCTGCGGCGCCCGCCCGCCCCGCGGTGGCGGCGGCGCTGACGACCGGGCCACCGGTCACCGATCGGCCTGCGCGCCCGCGGGCCGGGCGCGCCTACAGTCGGTTCATGCGGATCAGGACCATCGACGCCTTCACCGACCGGCCGTTCGCCGGCAACCCGGCCGCGGTCTGCCTCCTCGACGGGCCGGACTGGCCCGCGGACGCCCCGATGCAGCGGATCGCCGGCGAGCTCAACCTCTCCGAGACCGCCTTCGCCCTCCCGCCCGGACCGGGCGGCGACCCCGCGTGGGGCCTGCGGTGGTTCACCCCGACGGCCGAGGTCGGCCTCTGCGGCCACGCCACCCTCGCCACCGCGCACGCCCTGCACGCGGACGGCCTCCTCACCGACGGCCGGGCCCGCTTCACGACCCGCAGCGGCGTCCTCCCCGTCGCGGTCGGGGCGGACGGCGCGATCACCCTCGACCTCCCCGCCGCGCCGGCCGTCCCGGTCGCGGTGCCGCCCGGCCTCGCCGAGGCGCTCGGCGCACCGGTCGTGGCCGTGTACGACACGGGACCGCTCGGCGACCTGCTGGTGCTGCTGGCCGACGAGGAGGCCGTCCGCGGGCTCGCCCCGGACCTCGCCGCCGTCGCCCGGCTGGAGGCGCCCGGCGTCATCGTCACCGCCGGCGCCGCCCGGCGTGCCGGGGGCCCCGCCCGGGCCGAACGGGCCGGTGGCGGCCACGACTTCGTCTCGCGCTTCTTCGGTCCGGCGGTCGGCATCCCGGAGGATCCGGTCACCGGCAGCGCCCACACCGTCCTGGCGCCGTACTGGGCGCAGCGGCTCGGCCGGTCCGCGGTGACCGGACGCCAGCTCTCCGCCCGCGGCGGGGTGGTGGCGTGCGAGGTGGCGGGTGACCGGGTGCTGCTGTCCGGCCGGGCGGTCACCGTGCTGGACGGGACCCTGGTCGGGGAGGCCGCCGCGCTCGGCTGACCGCTGCCGGTCCGGCCCCGGCGGTAGGGCGGCTCAGGCCCCGGCCGTGGGGCGGCTCAGGCGGTGGGCAGCCAGCCGACGTGGCCGGCCAGGAGCGCGTAGCCGACGAAGGCGACGGTGTCGATCAGCGCGTGGGCCGCGACGAGCGGCATCACCCGGCCCCAGCGGCGGTAGAGCAGGCAGAAGACCAGGCCCATCACCATGTTGCCGACCAGGCCGCCGACCCCCTGGTAGAGGTGGTACGAGCCGCGCAGCACGGCGCTGGCGACGACCGCGGCGGGCCACGACCAGCCGAGCTGGCCGAGCCGGCGCAGCAGGTAGGCGAGGACGACCACCTCCTCCAGGATGGCGTTCTGCCAGGCCGAGCAGATCAGCACGGGGATGCGCCACCAGACCTCCGGAAGCCCGGACGGTGCCACGGTGAGGTTGAACCCGGCGGCCTGGGCGGCGAGGTAGAGCCCGAGGCCGGTGCCGCCGATCACGGCGGCGACGGCGGCGCCGCGGCCGAGGTCGCGGGCCTTGTCGCGCAGGTCGAAGCCGAGCACCCGCAGCGAGGTGCCCTCGCGGACGAGCAGGTAGCCGACCAGGACGACGGGCATGAGGCCGCGGGCGATGTAGTAGAGCTGCCAGGCGAGGTCGATCCAGGGGCGGCCGGGGGCGCGCGAGCCGTTGAGGGTGGCGACCTGCTGGCCGAGCGCCACGGGCTGCGTGAGCGAGTCGGCGAAGCTGATCAGCGCGCCGATGCCGCTCGCGCCGAGCGAGAGCCCGAGCACGATGAGGAGTTCGACGCCGAGCAGGCGGCGTGCCGGGGTGCCGGTCTCGGGCTCGGTCGAAACGGTGGTCACCTGGTCTCCCGCCCGCGGGCCGTGCTCCCGCGGCCGGCCGGCCGGGGGCCCGGCGCCGTGGAACGGCTCCGGGCCGATCATCCTTCCACACCGCGTCCGCGGTGCCGTCGCGACGGTCCGGTCAGCCGACCGGCCAGGTGTGGACGGGTTCGCCGGTCCGCATGTACTCGACGTACCTCCTGGTCATGGCGGCGATGGCGGCGGTGCGGTCCATGCCGAAGTGGTCGCGCAGCCGGTGGACGGTCGCGGCCTGCCAGGAGGCGCCGTTGGTGCGGCGCCGGCAGCGCTGTTCGATGATGCCGAGGTAGCGGTCGCGGTCGGCCGGCTCGACGCCCCAGGCGTCGAGGCCCTGGTGGGCGAGCGGCAGCAGTTCGTCGAGGACGAGGTCGGTGACGGCGACGGGGGCGGTGCCGCGGCCGGTGCGCCCGTGGCGGGGCCAGTGGAGGACGGCGTCGATGCCGTGGCGGGCGGCGGTGTGGAAGTTCTCGTCGGCGCGTTCGAACGGCAGTCGGGTCCAGACCGGGCGGGACTGCTCGGCGAGCACCCGGACGAGGCCGTAGTAGTAGGCGGCGTTCGCGAGGGTGTCCGCGACGGTCGGGCCGGCCGGCAGGCAGCGGTTCTCCACGCGCAGGTGGGCGACGCCGCCGGCGACGTCGTACACCGGCCGGTTCCAGCGGTAGACGGTGCCGTTGTGCAGGCGCATCTCGGCGAGCTTGGGGATGCCGCCGGAGGAGAGCACCTTGACCGGGTCCTCGTCGTCGCAGATCGGCAGCAGGGCGGGGAAGTAGCGGAGGTTCTCGGCGAAGAGGTCGAGCGCGGAGTCGACCCAGCGCTCCCCGAACCAGGTGATGGGGCGCACGCCCTGCGCCTTGAGCTCCGCCGAACGGGTGTCGCAGGCCTGCTGGAACAGCACCGGCCTGGTCTCGCGCCACAGCTCCCGGCCGAACAGGAACGGCGAGTTGGCGCCCAGGGCGACCTGGCTCGCGGAGATCGCCTGCGCGGCGTTCCAGACCGGGGCGAACCGCTCGGGGGTGACCTGGAGGTGGAGTTGCACCGAGGTCGCGGCGGCCTCGGCGACCATCGACACCGACTCGACGGCGAGGTGCTCGACGCCCTCGATGTCGAGGGCGATGTCCTCGCCGCGCGCGGCGAGTATCTGGTCGCTGAGCAGGCTGTAGCGGTTGTTGACGGACATGCTGTCGAGGCCGGTGTGGTCGATGTCGAGGGTCGGCAGGATGCCGACCATGACGATCCGGGCGCCCGCCTCGGCGGCCTGCCGGTCGGCGTACCGCAGGCAGGTGTCGATCTCCTCGTGCAGTTCCTCCAGCACGTGGCCGCCGAGCCGGCGCGGGGCGACGTTGACCTCGATGTTGAAGCGGCCCAGCTCGGTCTGGAAGTCGGTGGAGCCGATCGCCTGCAGCACCTGGGCGTTGCGCATGACCGGCATGCCCTGCTCGTCGGCCAGGTTGAGCTCGATCTCCAGGCCCATCATCGCTCTCGGGCGGTCGAAGCGGTCCTCGCGCAGCATCCGCTCCAGCACGTCCAGGCAGGACTGGAGCTTGCGTCGGTACAACTGCCGGTCGGACAGTTCAGCGCGAGTGGCAACGACCTTCTCACCCATGAGCGTCCTCCTCCCCTAGGTCGACCGTGCAAGCATCATGCCCATCCGGAAGATCGATAGCCCGGCACCGGAACGGGCCGACGGGCGGGGATTCTGACTGCCCCTCAGCCGATATCCGACTTGCCGCTCGGAACCGAACGTGATAAGAAGGTCACCCTGCGCACCTGTTCGAGTAGAATTCGCACTGCGCTTATGCCCGGTCCCCCCGCCGCACGGCTCCGCCGTGTCGTGTGGGGCCGCGCCCGCACCGCGATCATGCCCAACCGGACACGGCCCAGGTCACGCCACGCCGGTATGCCGCACTCGCACGCCGATCTCGCATGGAGAGGCGACCCACCATGACCCTGCAGACCCCTCAGCCCCCGCCCAGCGCCCTGCGCGCCGTGCTCGCCGCCCTCGACGACGAGAGCGCACTGAGCAAGCCCGCAGCGGCAGCACTGCGCCATGCCCCCGGTCCGCTGCTGCCCGCGCATCCACTGGCCGTGTACGTCCTGGAGGGGTCCGCTCTCGCCACCGCACGCCGCACCGGCTGGCGGTTCCTGATCAAGCACGGCCCGGCGGACATCGTCGCGGCCGCGGACGTCGTCGAGGCGGCCGGCCAGGGCCACGTCTTCTCGCACTTCGCCGCCGGCCCCTACCTCGACTCGACCGTCCACGCCCTGCGGCAGGCCTGGCAGCTGGCCCAGGGCTCGCGCACCCCGCGCCGGCCGCGGCTGCTGTCGATGCCGGGCCACTACGCCACGGCGCTCTGGCTCAGCGGCGGCGACCCCGACGCCGCCGACGACCTGCTGATCCCGCTCTCCCCCGCGCCACTGGGCGTCACCGCCCACCGCATCTACCAGGCCGCCGAGCTGCTGACCGCGCTGGAGCGGCCGCCGCTCGGCGGGGCGGCGATGGCACTCGGTCGCAGCTGACGCGACGGACGGCCGGAAGGGCCATCGGCACTGACCCGTTCGGGTCAGCCGCCGGTGGCCCTTCCGGCTGTCCGCCCGGCCCGGTACCGCCTGAACGGGTGGTCCGGGCCGACAGGTTGTGGCGCATGTCACGAAACGGCTGCGGAAGTGACCTGGGACACCGACACTGGGAACCACCAGGAGTGGGGGGATGTCGTACCCACTGGAGCGTCGGTTCACACCCGGGCCGGCGAAGAGGATGATCCGCCGGCAGAGCGGCACGCCCGTGAGGTGCCGTGCGGCGGGGCGGGATCGCAAGCGAAGCGAGGGTACGAGCCATGTGCCAGCACCATCCTGAATGCCCTTCAGCGGAATCCGCCGACCGCGAGGCGGCCGTCCCCGTGGCGCGCCACCCCGACCAGGGGTGGAGCCTGCTCTGCAACGGCGTCCTGCTCTTCGAGGACACCGGCGAGCTGCTGCCCGACGGCCGGGTGATCGCGCCGCGGCGCCCGCTGGCCGTCGTGGCCTGACGCCCGCACCGCCCGACGGCAGCGGGACGGCCCCGGAGGAGTGATCCTCCGGGGCCGTCCCCGTGCGGGGCGAGGGGCGTCAGACGCCGTACTCGTCGAGCGGCGGGCAGGAGCAGACCAGGTTGCGGTCGCCGTACGCGCCGTCGATCCGGCTCACCGGCGGCCAGTACTTGTCCGCCGGGTTCACTCCGGCCGGGAAGACGGCCTCCTGCCGGGTGTAGGCGTGCTCCCAGTCGCCGGCCAGGCGGGCCGCGGTGTGGGGCGCGTTGCGCAGCGGGTTGTCCGCGGCGGGCCACTCGCCGGAACCGACCTTCTCGATCTCCGCACGGATCTCGATCATGGCCTCGCAGAAGCGGTCGATCTCGTGCAGGTCCTCGGACTCGGTGGGCTCGATCATCAGCGTGCCGGCCACCGGGAACGACATGGTCGGCGCGTGGAAGCCGTAGTCGATGAGGCGCTTGGCGATGTCGTCCACCGTCACGCCGGTCTCCTTGGTGAGCGGGCGCAGGTCGATGATGCACTCGTGCGCGACCAGCCCGCCGGGGCCGGTGTAGAGCACCGGGAAGTGCGGGGCGAGCCGCTTCGCGATGTAGTTGGCGTTCAGCACGGCCACCTGGGTGGCGCGCTTGAGGCCCTCGCCGCCCATCAGCCGGACGTACGCCCAGGAGATCGGCAGGATCGCCGCGGAGCCCCACGGCGCGGCCGAGATCGGGCCGACGCCGGTGGCCGGGCCGGCCTCCGGCTGCAGCGGGTGGTTCGGCAGGTACGGCGAGAGGTGCGCGCGCACCGCGACCGGGCCGACGCCGGGGCCGCCGCCGCCGTGCGGGATGCAGAAGGTCTTGTGCAGGTTGAGGTGCGAGACGTCCGCGCCGAACTTGCCCGGCTTGGCCAGCCCGACCAGCGCGTTGAGGTTGGCGCCGTCGACGTAGACCTGGCCGCCGGCCTCGTGGACGAGGGCGCAGATCTCGGTGATCTCGGTCTCGAACACGCCGTGGGTCGACGGGTAGGTGACCATCAGCACGGAGAGCTGGTCGCGGTGCTGGGCGATCTTGGCCTTGAGGTCCTCGACGTCCACGTCGCCGTCGGTGAGGGTCTTCACCACGACGACCCGCATGCCGGCCATCACCGCGGAGGCGGCGTTGGTGCCGTGCGCGGAGGAGGGGATGAGGCAGACGTCACGCCCGCCGTCGCCGTTCGCCAGGTGGTAGGCGCGGACGGCCAGCAGGCCGGCGAGCTCGCCCTGGGAGCCGGCGTTCGGCTGGATCGACACGGCGTCGTAGCCGGTCACCTCGACGAGCTGCTGCTCCAGGCCATGGATCAGGCTGAGGTAGCCCTGCACCTGGTCGGCCGGGGCGAACGGGTGCAGCTGGCCGAACTCCGGCCAGGTCACCGGCTCCATCTCGGTGGTCGCGTTGAGCTTCATGGTGCAGGAGCCGAGCGGGATCATGCCGCGGTCCAGCGCGTAGTCGCGGTCCGACAGGCGGCGCAGGTAGCGCAGCATGGCGGTCTCCGAGCGGTGGCTGTGGAAGACCGGGTGGGTGAGGTACTCGTCCTCGCGCAGCAGCGCGGCGGGCAGCGTGTCGGCGGTCTCGGCCAGCTCGGTGCCGGTGACGCCGAACGCGCCGAGGACGGCGGTCAGGTGCTCGCGGGTGGTGGTCTCGTCGCAGGAGGCGGAGACGGTGTCGGCGTCCACCCGGTACAGGTTGACGCCGGCCGCGCGGGCCGCCCCGACGACCGCGTCGGCGCGCTGCGGCACCCGGGCGGTGACGGTGTCGAAGAACGCCCCGTGCACGACCTCGACCCCGCCGGCCCGCAGGCCCTCGGCGAGCGCCGCGGCGTAGCGGTGGGTGCGGCGGGCGATGTCCGCGAGGCCGTCCGGGCCGTGGTAGACGGCGTACATGGAGGCCATCACGGCGAGCAGCACCTGGGCGGTGCAGATGTTGCTGGTGGCCTTCTCGCGGCGGATGTGCTGCTCGCGGGTCTGCAGCGCGAGGCGGTAGGCGCGGGTGCCGTCGGCGTCGACGGAGACGCCGACGAGGCGGCCGGGCAGGTTGCGGGCGTACTCGGCGCGCACGGCGAGGTAGCCGGCGTGCGGGCCGCCGAAGCCCATCGGCACGCCGAAGCGCTGCGAGGTGCCGCACGCGATGTCGGCGCCGAGCTCGCCGGGCGACTTCAGGAGGGTGAGGGCCAGCAGGTCGGCCGCGACGGCGACGACCGCGCCGAGGCCGTGCGCCTGCTCGATGACGGGGGCGAGGTCGCGGACCGCGCCGGAGGCGCCCGGGTACTGGAGCAGCACGCCGAAGACGCCGCGCTCGGCGATCTCCGCGGGAATGCCTCCCGACAGGTCGGCGACGACGACCTCGACGCCGGTCGGCACGGCGCGGGTCTCGATCACCGCGACGGTCTGCGGCAGGGTGTCGGCGTCGACCAGGAAGACGCCGCCCTTGACCTTGGTGACGCGCCGGGCCAGCGCCATCGCCTCGGCGGCGGCGGTGCCCTCGTCGAGGAGGGAGGAGCCGGAGGTGGCCAGGCCCGTCAGGTCGGAGACGACGGTCTGGAAGTTGAGCAGCGCCTCCAGGCGGCCCTGCGAGATCTCCGGCTGGTACGGCGTGTAGGCGGTGTACCAGGCGGGGCTCTCCAGCACGTTGCGCAGGATCACCGGCGGCGTGAAGGTGCCGTAGTAGCCCAGGCCGATCATCGAGGTGAGGACCTCGTTGCGGTCGGCCAGGTCGCGCAGCTCCGCGAGCACCTGGGCCTCGCTGCGGCCGGCGGGCAGGCCGAGCGCCTCCAGGCTGCGGATGGCCTCGGGCACGGCCGCGTCGGAGAGCTCGTCCAGGGAGGCGTAGCCCACGTGGGCCAGCATCTTCTCCTGAGCGGCGGCGTCGGGGCCGATGTGGCGGGTCTCGAACGGACTGGCCTGCTCGAGCTCGGTGAGGTTCGGCTGGGCGTTCATGGGGGTCGAGGCCTCCTGGTCACGGACCGGCGGGGGTGCGCACGCCGGTCGGCCGCCATGGGGAGCCGGAGACGTACGAACCCGTCAGGCCTCCCCCTCTGTCATCGGTACCTGAGAGCTTCGCCGCATCGGTGCCCGGAGGCATCCTGTCGACTTGCACCGTCGGTGAGAGTGGTGCCGGCGGCTCCTGCGCCATCGGCCCTGCCCTGCTTTCCAGAGTGACCTATCCCACGCGGTACGGATGCCTGAGAGATTCCGGGGAGGAGTTGCTCCTTCGGCGCCCCTTTCCCAGCTCAGCGGGGTCGGGGACTCTCCCGCGCGGGCTCGGCGGTCGCCGCCCAGGATACCAGCGGGAGGGCCGTGGATCACGGCCGCTGTGACGGCCGTCGCACGGGCCTCCGCCGGGGCGGCCGCCCGGACGGCTGTCCGCCGGACGGATCAACCGCCGCCCGGACGGCCCTCTCCGGCTCGCGGGTGTCCGGTTCATGCCGTTTCGTGTGAGATGGCGTCTGGCCAGCTCCTCCAGCCGTCCCCACAACCGAGCGCCACAGGAGCAGTTGCACTGGAGGAGAACAGCGTGCAGACCGATATCGATCCGCGAGACCTGATCGGACACAAGGCGGTCGACCGGAACGGTGACAAGATCGGCACGGTTGACGAGGTGTACCTCGACGACGCGACCGGTGAGCCCGAGTGGGCCGCGGTCCGCACCGGCATCTTCGGCAGGGACGCCTTCGTCCCGCTGACGACCAGCGAGTTCTCCGGCGAGGAGCTCAAGGTCCCGTACGACAAGTCCCTGATCAAGGAGTCCCCGGACTTCGGGGTGGGCCAGCACCTCTCACCGGCCCAGGAGCTCCAGCTCTACCGCTACTACGGCCTCGACACCTCGGGCCCCGGCCGCCCGACCGCACCGGCGGCCGGTGCCGCGGCGCCCGCGGACGCCGACTTCGGCGCGGTGCCCGTCGCGGCCGGCGAAGCGGTGCGCACCGGCCCGGCCGCGGACGCGCACGAGCGGGCCCGGCGGGCCGGCCGGGACGGCGGGCACACCGACCGCCACGACCGCCACGACCGCGGCGACGGTGAGCGGGCGGCGACGGCACCGGCTCCTCCGGCGGTGTCGAACAACGTCCGCCACCTGGTGCAGCCGCCCGCGGCGCAGCACGGCCCGTCGGCGGCGCAGCTCGCACCGAAGCAGGCCGCCGAGGCGGGGCCGAGCGGCCCGGTGGAGATCACCTGCCGCGAGGAGCGCCTCGACATCAGCACGGAGTGGCACGTGCTGGGCACCGCGCGGCTGCGCAAGTACGTGACGTCGGAGGCCGTCGAGCGGCGGGTGCCGGTGGTGCGCGAGCGCGTCCGGGTGGAGCGGGTGCCGGTCGGCGACGCCGAGCGGGCCGCGCTGAGCGAGCAGGAGATCGCCGAGGCCATGGAGGAGGTGACGCTCCGGGAGGAGCGTCCGGTGGTCCGCAAGTACCTGGCGCCGATCGAGCGCGTCCGCCTGGTGGTCGAGCGCTACACCGAGGAGGAGCTCGTCCGCGAGGAGCTGCGGCGCGAGCAGGTCGAGGTCCACGACGGCACCGCGCAGCAGCCGTCCGAGTCGCCGCAGGTCAACACGGCGGAGACCTCGGGCGGCATGCGCAGCGCGGCGATGGCCGGGCATGCGGGGCTGGCGACGGGGCCGGTCGTGACGCCGCTCGCGGCGCGGACGGCCTCCGGCCCGGTGCGTCCGGAGCCGCTGCTCCCGTCCTGAGCCACCGCGCCTCCGGCGCCTGCCCAGGCCGCTCCTCCGGTCGCCGCCTCCGGTCGCCGTCCCGGCCGCTCCTCCGGTCGTCTCCCGGCCCCGCCTTCGGTCGCCGTCCCGGCCCCGGTCCGCTTCTGCGGGCCGGGGCCGGGGCGTTCCCCAAAGGTTGGCCAGTCGATATTTGACAGGCTGAAGTATCTACCTGCATCGTTACTTCAGCTGATTCACTATCGCATGCCTGAAGCAGTCGGCTCCGGGCAGCACGACAGGAGGAACCCCCGTGAGTGAGGCCCCACAGCCCGCCACCACGGCACACCGGCCGAGCAGTGCGCGCGTACTCCCCGCGCTCGTCCTCGCCATGCTGGCCTTCAGCGTGGTGCAGACCGCGGTCGTCCCGATCCTGCCGTCGCTGGCCAGGGAACTCGACGTCTCCGGCTCCAGCATCACCTGGCTGATGACCGCCAACCTGCTGTCCGCCGCCGTCCTCACCCCGATGCTCGGCCGCTTCGGCGACCTGCGCGGCCGCAAGCCGATGCTGCTCGTCGCCCTCGGCGGCCTGGTCGCCGGCTCCGCGATCGCCGTCGGCACGCACTCCTTCACCTGGCTCGTCATCGCCCGGGTGCTGCAGGGTGCGGGCGGCGGTGTGCTGCCGCTGGCGATCAGCATCGTCCGCGACGAACTGCCCAAGGCCAAGGTCACCGGCGGCGTCGCCGCCATCAGCGCCTCCATGGGCGTCGGCAGCGGCCTCGGCCTGGTCGTCACCGGCCTGCTGCTGGAGCACTGGAGCTACAAGTCGATCTTCTGGATGGGCCTCGGCTTCGGCCTGCTCGCCGTCCTGCTGGTCGCCCTGCGGGTGCCCACCGACCCGGTCGTCGACAAGGCCGGCGGAGCCGACCCGCTGGGCGCCGTCACCCTCGCCGGCTGGCTCTCCGCACTCCTGGTCGCCGTCAGCCAGGGCAACACCTGGGGCTGGACCTCCAACCGCACCCTCGGCCTCTTCGCCGTCGCCGCCGTGATCGCACTCGTCTGGGTCGCCGTCGAGGCCAGGGTCGCGCACCCGCTGGTCGACATGAAGATGATGGCGCGCCCCGCGGTCGCCTTCACCAACCTCTCCGGCCTGCTCATGGGCTTCGGGATGTACGGCTCCTTCATGGTCATCAGCAACTTCGCGCAGACCCCGGAGAAGCTCGCCCACTACGGCTTCACCGCCACCGTGCTGCACGCCGGCGTCATGCTGCTGCCGTCCGCCCTCGGCTCGATGGCCGCCGCACCGATCGGCGCCCTCCTCATCGCACGCCGCGGGCCCCGCCTGCCGCTCGTCCTCGGCGGCGTCCTGGGCGGCGCGAGCATGGTCTACCTCGCCCTCCGGCACGGCTCCGAGATCGACTTCTACCTCGCGTCCGCCGTCTTCGGCCTCGGCGTCGGCCTCGCGTACGCCGCCATGCCCGCGTACATCAACGGCGCGGTCCCGGCCGAGCAGAGCGGCATCGCCAACGGCATGAACGCGGTGCTGCGCACCGTCGGCGGCGCCATCGGCACCGCCGTCATGGCCGCGATCCTCACCGGCGACACCATGAAGCTCCCGATCCCGGTCTCCCTGCCCACCCTCACCGCGTACGAGCACGCGTACTGGACGGCCGCCGTCATGTGCCTGATCGCAGGTCTGGTGCCGTTCGGCATCCGCCGGATCAAGGCCGACGCGGCGGAGAGCACCACCCCCGGTGCCCTCGACGGTGCCGGCACCGCGGCCGCCGTCGGGGAGCCCGCCACGACCGGCGCCTGACGAGGCGCCCCGCTCGCGCCCGGGGACAGGGCGCGGGAACGGCCGGGCACCGTGGGGACGACGGGCATCGCCCCACGGCACCCGTCCGGCTTGCCGAGTGGCCCGCACCAGGGACGGTGCGGGCCACTCGGCCTTTCCGCGAACGGCACCACCACGGCCCGGCCTACGGCGGCGGGCGCAGCGGCAGCGGGTCGGCGGGCTCCAGCGCGGGGTCCTCGATCGCGAAGGTCCGCACCCGCCCCGGCGGCCCGTACGGCGTCTCGAAGCGGACGGTGACGCGGCCGACCCCGCTGCCCTGCACCCAGCCCGGCCCGTGCTCCGCGTGCAGCACGTCCTGGCCCGGCAGCCAGCGGCGCGCCGCCGCGGGTCCGGCCGGGAGCACCGGCTCGACCTCCACCGCCGGACCGGCCTCGGCCTCCACCGCCCCCTCGGCGGCGTGCGCCGCCTGCGCGAAGAGGTCCTCCTGCGTGTAGTCGGCCAGCTGCGCCACCCCGACACCGAGCAGCCGGACCCCGCCCGTCGTGTCCACCTGGAGCGCCAGCCGACGGGCCGTGTCCGCGATCACCGCCTCGTCGTCGGTCGGGCCGCGCAGCGTCTCCGAGCGGGTGAGCGTCGAGAAGTCGAAGCGGCGGACCTTCAGCACCACCGTGCGCCCCGAGCGGCCCGCCGCGCGCAGCCGTCGCACGCACCGCGCCGCGAGCAGGTCGATCTCCCGCAGGATGCGGTCGCGGTCGGCGAGGTCCACCTCGAAGGTGTCCTCGACCGAGACGGACTTCGCGTCCCGGTCCGGCACCACGGGGCGCCCGTCCAGCCCTATGGCCATGTGGTGGACACCGCTGCCGTGCGCGCGCCCGAGCAGCTGGACGAGCTCCGCCTCCCCCGCGTCCGCCAGGTCCGCCACCGTCGTCAGACCGGCCCGCCGCAGCGCCTGCTCGGTCGCCGGACCGATGCCCGGCAGCGCCCGCACGGGCATCGGGCTCAGGACGGCCCGCTCCGACCCGATCTCCACCAGCACGAGGCCGTCCGGCTTCGCCTGCTCGGAGGCGATCTTGGCCATCAGCTTCGAGCCAGCCGCCCCGACCGAGGCGGTCAGGCCGGTCCGGGCCAGGATGTCCGCGCGCAGGTCCTCGGCGACCGCGAGCACCAGCTGCGCGCCCTCGGCCGGGCCCGCACCGGCGAGCGCGGGAGCGTACGGGCCGGCCTCCAGGTCGACGAACGCCTCGTCCAGGCTGAGCGGCTCGACCAGCGGCGAACGCTCGCGCAGCAGGCCCATCACGATGTCGCTGTTCTCCCGGTAGGCCGCGAACCTGCCCGCCAGGAAGGCGGCGTTCGGGCAGAGCCGGCGTGCCTGGGCCATCGGGAGCGCCGAGTGCACCCCGAAGGCCCTGGCCTCGTAGGAGGCGGTGGAGACGACGCCGCGACCGCCGAGGCCGCCCACGACGACGGGCTTGCCGCGCAGGCTGGGCTTGGCCGCCTGCTCCACCGCGGCGAAGAAGGCGTCCATGTCGAGGTGGATGATGCTCGGCACAGTCCGCACAGGGCGATCATCGCGCACGGCTCTGACAATGCGTTCGAGGCGACCCGCCGCGCCGCGGCAGCACGACGACCGGACGGCACGGCGACCGGTCGGACGGGCCTCCTCAGCCGGTGGGCCCGTCCGCCAGGGCCCGGCCGATCCCGGTCTCCCGGACGCCGAGGAACTGCGGGTCGGGACGGAGCAGCGCGTCCATCAGCGCCTTGCCGGCGCCCGGGATCTCCCGCAGGCCGCCGTAGTACCAGGTGGCGTTGTGCGCCTCGGCCACCGCCACCGCGTACGCGTCGATGCCCGCGGCCCGGCACAGCGCCAGGGCCCGGCGGACATGGAAGTCCTGACTGACCAGCAGCGCCCGGTCCACGCCGAAGATCCGCCGCGCCCGACTGCAGGAGTCCCAGGTGTCGAAGCCCGCGTAGTCGCCGACGACCCGCACCTCCGGCACTCCGCGGGCCGTCAGATAGCCCCGCATGGCGTCGGTCTCGTCGTAGTCGGTGCGGCTGTTGTCGCCCGTCACGAGGATGGCCCGCACCTTGTGCTGCCGATACAGCGTCAGCGCCGCATCGAGCCGGTGCGCGAGGTACGGCGACGGCTCGCCGTCGAAGAGGCCCGCCCCGAACACCACCGCCACCGGGGCGGAGGGCGCGTCGGCGACCGTCCGCACCCGGCTGTCGGAACCGGTCCACAGCCAGGCGCTGGGCAGCAGCGCGACCGCCGTCAGCAGCACCGCGGCCTGGAACCACCGCCGACGGCCGGCGCGGCTCCCCGGACCCGGCACCCGCCGGCCGCGCAGCAGCCCGGCCCACGCCCGCCGAGCACCGGCCGGCGCCCGCCGAGGTCCTGACAGCGCCCGCACCGCCCGCCGGGGCCCCGGCGTCCGCAGCAACCCCGCCGCGGCGGCACGCTTCGCCCGGCGCAGCACCTTCACATCCTTGATCGACACACCTGGCGGGACGCCGACGGCCTGCCGTGCGGTTCCCGGTCGCGCCGGGAGCCGGCGGCGGCGGGGTCAGACGGCCCGGTTGCGGCGCTGTGCCAGCTCGTCGGCCGGGTCGTGGCCGGGCAGTGTCTCGCCGGTGTCGGTCCGCTCGGCGTGCAGCCGCCCGAGCGTCGTCTCCAGCTCCAGCCAGACCGCTCCGACCGCGATGCCGAACATGCCCTGGCCGCCGCCGAGCAGGTCGACGACCTGCTGTGGTTTCGTGCACTCGTAGACGGTGGCGCCGTCGCACATCAGCGTGAGGCCGGTCAGGTCGCCGGGCTCGACGGCTTGCAGGTGGGCGACCGCGACCCGGATGTTCTGCAGGGAGACGCCGGCGTCGAGCAGCCGCTTGACGATCTTCAGCAGGAGGATGTCGCGAAAGCTGTACAGCCGCTGCGTACCGGCCGGGTACGCGGTGCGCACGCTCGGCTCCAGCAGGCCCGTCCGCGCCCAGTAGTCGAGCTGACGGTACGTGATGCCGGCCGCCGCGCAGGCGGTCGGGCCGCGGTAGCCGACGAGCGCGGAGGTCGGCGGGATGCGTTCGATGGCCGGCTGGCCCGCCTGGACGGCCGGGAAGCGGCCGACCCGGGGCAGATCGCTCTCGACGGGCTCGGCCGGTGCGTCCCAGATGCGACTGCTGCGGGCGGCCCGCGGCAGGTGTACGGCGCACAGGGCCCCGGCGGCAGCGTCGTCGCCCGTACCGCTCATGCCTTCCTCCGTCCACTCGGCCTGCGGGTCTCCGGGCGCCGAACGGCGCTTTTCGACCCCAGTCACCCTTGACGGTAGGCAGTCACCCATGGCCCGTCAACGATCGCCACGCCGCGGCTCCCGCTGAAAGTCACTCCGGAGAGTGGTTTTTCGTGCCCTTAGTGTGGATATGGAACGACGCTTTTGCAAAGCGGCACGCGCGGCCTCATCCGATCCGCAAGACGCCGACGGCCTCCGCGGTCCGCCCGGGGCCGGTACCGCTCGTGCCGTCCCCCGGCCCTGCCGTCCCCGCTACTGCTGGCCGCCGCCGAAGTCCTCCGGCGAGACCTGGTCGAGGAACTCGCGGAACTTCTCGACCTCGTCCTCCTGCTCGTCCGGGATGGCGATCCCCGCCTCCGCGAGCACGTCCTCGCTGCCGAAGATCGGCGTGCCGGTCCGCAGGGCGAGCGCTATGGCGTCCGACGGGCGGGCGCTGACCTCGACGCCGCCGGAGAAGACGAGCTCCGCGTAGAACACCCCGTCCCGCAGGTCGCTGATGCGCACCTCGGTGAGCTGCTGGCCGAGTGCGTCGAGCACGTCCTTGAAGAGGTCGTGCGTGAGCGGGCGGACCGGGGTCATGCCCTGCTGGGCGAAGGCGATCGCCGTCGCCTCGCCGGGGCCGATCCAGATCGGCAGGTACCGATCGCCCCCGACCTCCCGGAGCAACACGATCGGCTGGTTGGAAGGCATCTCCACCCGGACACCCACGACGTCGAGCTCATTCACACTCGCAACCCTATGGCTCACGCCGCCGATAGGAAAGCGCAGCCCCTCACCCGCTGGTCAGGGCCGCGTCCCGGGGGTGTCGCAGCCTCAGGTACGCACCACCCGGCGGGGCCGGCCGGGCTCGGCACCACTCCGGGCCGGCCGACGGCGGCCCGGCGAACGGGGGCCACGACGGACCGCGCGGCGGCACGACCGGCGGTATCCGGTCCGGAGGCGTTCGGCTGCGGAGGGCGCCGGCCGGCTCAGCTCGGGCGGGCGCGCAGCCCCGCCTGCACCATCGCGGCGTGCAGCCGCACGGAGAGCGTCGCCAGGTCCCGCGCCGTCGTCTCGGCGTGCGCGCGGGTCTGCGGGTTGCGGTGCCGCCGCAGCGGGGCGACCACCTGGTCGACCAGGGCCACCTCGCGCTCGGCCGCGGCCTTCATCGCGCGCAGGTGCCGCGGCTCCAGCCCGTACCGTCCGAGTTCGGCGACCAGCCGGGCGATCTGCAGGGTCTCGCCGTCGTAGCCGCCGTCCGGGCCCGGCACGACCAGGCCGTACGCCTCCCACTCGCCGAGCTCGGTCTCCCCGGCCTCGGCCGCGGCCAGCAGCTCGGCCCGTCCCAGCCGTACCCCGGCGGCGGCGTTGCCCGCCGCGGCGACCAGCTCCCGGTCGGCCTCCTCCAGCGGCCCCGGACGGGCCTCCGGCGCAGGCAGCGCGGGCGGTGCCTCACCGCGCTCGATGGCGTCCAGGTGCTCCCGGATGACCCGCAGCGGCAGGTAGTGGTCGCGCTGCATGCGCAGCACGTACGCCAGCCGCTCCACGTCACCGGCGCTGAACTTGCGGTAGCCCGAGGGCGTGCGCTGCGGATCGACCAGGCCCTCGGCCTCCAGGAAACGGATCTTGGAGATCGTGACCTCGGGGAAGTCGTCCCGCAGGAAGGCCAGGACGGCCCCGATCGAGAGCAGTTCGTCGCCCCTCCCCCGCACCTCGGCCGCACGGCGTGTGGCGGGCACGGGGGAGGCCCCGAGAGTGGTGGGAGGATTCGCGGTCACTCGGGCTCCTGCCGAAGTCGGATTCAGTACCCCCGGACGTGGCCGGCGAAGAACACCAGCCGGTACTTGCCGATCTGCACCTCGTCGCCGTTGCTGAGCGTCACCTCGTCGATCCGCTCCCGGTTGACGTACGTGCCGTTGAGGCTGCCCACGTCCGCGACCGAGAAGCCGCCGCCGGGCAGGCGCCGGAACTCCACGTGCCGACGGGAGACCGTCACGTCGTCCAGGAAGATGTCTCCCTGCGGGTGCCGGCCCGCCGTGGTGACGTCGGAGTCCAGCAGGAAGCGGCTGCCGGAGTTGGGCCCGCGCTGCACGATCAGCAGCGCCGAACCCATCGGCAGCGCGTCGATCGCCGCCATCACCTCGGCGGACAGCGCGGGGGTTGCGCCGGTCGACGTGGCGTTGGGGTCGTACGACTCGATGCCGGAGATCGAGATGGTCGAGGTGGTCTCGGCCGCACGCTCGGGCTGCGGTGCCGTACGCAGCGCAGACCCGCAGTTCGAGCAGAACCGGGCCGTGACCGGGCTCTGGTTGCCACAGTGCGGACACGGGAAGGTGCCGGCCATCGTCACAGCCTCCTGGCTCGGCACACCCTGCTGGACGTGCCCCGCGTAGGGGTCCGGGGAAAACCCTCCACCAGGGGTTGAGGGTGCTGCCGGGAAACCTATGCGCGGCGCGCCACCGGTTTCAACCGACGCGCCGTAGCCCGGCGCATTCCCCTCGTACGGAGCCGCGACCCGGCCGTCGAGGTACGTCGGGCGTTCGGCGTACCGGTCCGCCTCGGGGGCGGGACGCATGCCGGGCACCGCCGCCTCGTCGCCCGCACGGTGGCGGGCGGTGGGCGCCTCCGCGGCGCCCTGGCGGTTGTTGCGACCGAACAGCTTCGAGAACAGACTCACGGGCGAATCCCCTTGCGTGTGACAGACCCGCCCGCGGGGCAGGGTGACAGGCTCGGACAGACAGCGTGCCCGGCATCCGGCCGGGCCCGAGCAGCCGGCGGGGCGTACCGCCGGGGTGGAACATCCCAGTGTGCATCAGGCCCGGTGGGAACGGCCCACCGGGGGCGGCGCAGACCTGACGGGGTGTGAGGAGGTCGGCCCGTCACTTCGCCGCCGGCTTGCCGTACTGCAGCGGCGCCGGCGAGGCCAGCGCGTCGACGACGACCTTCTGCTGCTGCGTGATGACGGCGGTCGCCTGCTGCTTCTCCAGGGTCCGGACGACACCGCCCGGGATGTTGAGCGCGGGCGTCAGGTCCTGCGGGTTGCCCACGACGGTGAAGCGGAACGGCTGGGCGATGTCCTTGCCGTCGATCTGGACACCGCTGACGGTGCCGTCGGTGAAGTAGGTGCCGGCCACCACGCGCACGTCGTTGATCTGAATCGCCTCCGCTCCCGCCGCTCGGAGTTCCTGCAGGGTGTCCAGCAGCATATCCGCCTTCACCTGCCCCTGGGGATCATTGATCGTCAGGATGATGCCAGGTCCGGTCGCCTGCTCGGTGCCCGCCAGCACGCCCAACTCCGCCACCTTCCTCAGGGTCTGCTCCTTGGCCTCCCTGGCCTGGTTGGAGCTGTTCTCCAACTGGATCAGGGACTGCTCCAGCTGCGTCTTCTCCTGCTGGAGACGCTGCTGGCGGCTGTCCAGTTCGTCGAGGATACGGACAAGATCCTCCTGGCGGGCGCCGCGCAGCTGGTTGTGGTCGTTGGTGGAGCGCACCTGGATGGCGAGGCCGAGGCCCAGCGCGAAGAGCAGCACCGCCACGACCAGCTGCCCGCGGGACACCCGCAGCGGCCACAGGGCCGCCCGGAGCCTCCGTCGTGCGTCGAAGCCGTCGTCCGCGCGCACGGTCTCCACCGAGGTGGCGCCGTCCACGGCCGCACCGCCGCCGACGGCACCGCCATCGACGGCACCGACGGGCTCGGTGCCGGGATCCGCGGCCCCGTCCTCGGCTGCTCCGTGACCGGCGGTCCCGGCCGGATCCCGGGGCTCATCGGGCGGGGGCGGCATGCCGGGCAGCCCGGGACGGGGCGCCTCCGCAGGCTCCTCCCCCATCGGCATCGGCATCGGCATCGGGGCCGGCAGGTCCGCCGGACCGCCGAGCGGCTCCTGCGGTTCCGGCCTGCCTGCGGCCCTGTCGTCCTGTTCCACGCCTGTTCCCCTCACGCCCTGAACACGTGCCGCCGGATCGCGGCAGCGTTGGAGAAGATCCGGATGCCGAGCACCACGACGACGCCCGTCGAGAGCTGCGCCCCCACGCCGAGCTGGTCGCCGAGGAAGACGATGAGCGCCGCGACGACCACGTTGGAGAGGAACGAGACGACGAAGACCTTGTCGTCGAAGATCCCGTCCAGCATGGCCCTGACCCCGCCGAACACCGCGTCCAGCGCCGCGACCACCGCGATCGGCAGGTACGGCACCACGGCGTCGGGCACCTCGGGCTGGACGAACAGACCGACGACGACGCCGATCACAAGGCCCAGAACGGCAATCACGGTGAAGGTACTCCTGTCCCGGTGGCGGACGACTTGTCGGCCGTGGCGGCGGTGCGACGCGGCGTGGGGCTGCCCGAGGCCCTACCGCTCGGCGCGGGGCTGGGCGAAGAACTGGGTGAGGGACTCGGCGAGGGCTCCGCGCCGCCGGGCCGGGCGGTGCGCAGGGTCACGCCGACCGCGGCGGGCAGCGTCAGCCTGCTCTGCACCGACAGGTTCGACCTGATCCCGTAGCTGTCCCCGATCAGCCCCAGGTACCGGCCGGCCCAGCTCGCCTCGAAGGCCTGCTTGAACCGCTCCCCGTCGCCGATCGCCAGCACCGTGTACGGCGGCGCCAGCGGACGGTTGTCCACCAGCACGGCGTCACCGGCCGCGCGGATCGCGGACAGCGTGGTCAGCCGCTGCCCGCTGATCGACACCGCCTCGGCGCCCACGGACCACAACCCGTTCACGATGAGCTGAAGATCGCGGTCGCGCAGCCGCCCGGTGTCGCTGAAGCCCTCGGCCTCGCGCGGCTTGTTCACCGAGCCGCCCGCGGCGGTGTCCGCCGCGTCGTCGAGGACGAGCTTCACACCGCGACCGGTGACGGCTCCCGTGCCCGTACGGGCCTGGAGCTGGGCGAGCCCGCCGTCGCCGTCCGAGGGCAGCGCCTGCTGCTGCGCGCGGTCGACCTCCTGCCGCAGCTGTTCGACCTGCCGTTGCAGGTCGTCCGCCGCGCGCGTCGAATCGCCGACCCGGTGCACGAGGGCGTCACGCTCCTTGGCGAGGGCCGGTTCCGCCTTGGAGGCGTTCACCCCGCTCACGGTGATCACGGTCGTGGCCAGCGCGAGCCCGAGCGCGAGGACCATTCGGCCCCGCTGGGTGGTCGGCAGCCTGCGCGGCCCGTCGGCGCCGCGCGCGGCCTCCGCGTAGCCCTCGTCCAGGCTGTGGTCCATGACGTTGGTCAGCAGGGACATCGAGGCGTCCGGACGGTCGAACCGCCCGCTCCGGTTGCTCGGTGTCGGAGTTGCTGGCATGCCGGACATCGTCGCACGTCGCTGCGGCGGCGTACGCACAGCCCCCGCAATCACCCGTCCGAGCGACATGCGGAACGCAGCACGGGCCGGGGTGAGGCGGCTGCTGCCGTCTCACCCCGGCCCGTCGACGGGTCGGATCCGCGCGGTGCCCTCCGGCCTAGCGGCCGGCCGAGTCCACCACGGCCGCCCACTCGTCGAGGAGCTGCTCCGTGGCCTGCTCGTCCGGCCCCTCCGCCCACAGGTGCGTGACGGCTTCGGCCGGGTCAGGCAGCACCAGCGTCCAGCGCCCGTCCGGCTCGACCACGCGCACGCCGTCCGTGGTGTCCAGCTTCCGGGTGCCGGCCGCCTCGACGACCGAGCGCATGACCATGCCCTTGGCCGCCCACGGGGTCGCGATGTCCCGGCGCTGGATGTGCGCCTGCGGGATCCGCGCATCGATCTGGCTCAACGTGAGCTGTGTACGGGCCACCAGGCCGACCAGCCGCACGAACGCGGCCGGGCCGTCCAGCACCCCGCTGAACTCCGGCACCACGTAGCCGCCCCGCCCGTCACCGCCGAAGACGGTGCCTTCGGCCGCCGAGGCCTTCGCCAGGTCGTCCGGCGAGGTGGTCGTCCACGTGACCTGCGTCCCGTGGTAGGCCGCGACCTGCTCCGCGATGCGGGTGGTCGTCACCGGGAGCGCCACCTGACCGCTGCGGCGCTCGGCGGCGACCAGGTCGAGCAGCACGAGCAGCGCCCGGTCGTCCTGGATCACCCGGCCGAGCTCGTCGACGAACGAGACCCGCTCGCCGACGGGGTCGAAACGCACGCCGAAAGCCGCCCGCGAGGACGACACGAGCTCGCCGAGCCTGGCGAGCGCCGCGCGCCGTTCGTCGGCGTCCTCCGTCGGCCGGGCCTCGTCGAGGCCGCTGTCGACCGTGAGCGCCTCGACGCCGAGGCGGCCGAGGATGCTGGGCAGCACGAGCCCGGCACTGCCGTGCGCGGCGTCGACCACGACCTTGAGGCCCGCCTCGCGGACCCCCGAGATGTCGATCGACCGCAGCAGGTTGCGCGCGTACGAGTCGAAGACGCTCGACGGGTGCAGCAGGTCGCCGATCTCGCCCGGGAACGCCCTGCGGAACTCCTGGCGGGCGTAGACCCGGTCCAGCTTCCGCTGCCCGGCCTGCGAGAGGTCCGCTCCGGTCTCGTCGAAGAAGAGGATGTCCAGCGAGTCCGGCACACCGGGGGTGGTCCGGAGGAAGATCCCTCCGGCGCTGCCCCGCGCGGTGTTCTGCCGGGCGACCGGCATGGGTACGTTCTCCAGGTCGCGCACGTCGATGGCGCTCGTCTGCAGCGCCGAGATCATCGCTCGTTTGAGTGCACGGGCACCACGGGAGTGGTCACGCGCGATGGTGACGGTGGCGCCCTTCTTCAACGTGGTGGCGTAGGCCCCGGCCAGCCGCACGGCGAGCTCCGGCGTGATCTCCACGTTGAGGATGCCCGAGACGCCGCGGACGCCGAACAGGTGCTCCTGCCCGCGGGACTCCCAGATCACCGACGTGTTGACGACCGCGCCTGCCTCGATGGTCTTGAACGGGTACACCCGCACGTTGCCCGCGAGCAGCGACTCCTCGCCGATCAGGCACTCGTCCCCGATCACCGCGCCCTCGTCGATCCGCGCGGCCCGCATGACGTCCGTGTTCTTGCCGATGACGCAGCCGCGGAGGTTGCTCTGCGGCCCCACGTACACGTTGTCGTGGATCACGGCCTTGTGCAGGAACGCCCCGCGCTTGACGACGACGTTGCTGCCCAGCACGGTGTGCTCGCGGATCTCCACCCCGGCCTCGACCTTGGCGTAGTCGCCGATGTAGAGGGGGCCGCGCAGGATGGCCTCCGGGTCCACCTCGGCGCCCTCGGCCACCCACACGCCCGGCGAGATCTCGAACCCGTCGAGCTCGACGTCGACCTTGCCCTCCAGGACGTCGGCCTGCGCCTTGAGGTAACTCTCGTGGGTGCCCACGTCCTCCCAGTAGCCCTCGGCGATGTAGCCGTAGACCGGCTTGCCCTCCTTGAGCAGCTGCGGGAAGACGTCGCTGGACCAGTCTACGGACTCGCCGGCCGCGACGTACGCGAAGACCTCCGGCTCCATCACGTAGATGCCGGTGTTCACGGTGTCCGAGAAGACCTGCCCCCAGGTGGGCTTCTCCAGGAACCGCTCGACCTTGCCCTCGTCGTCCGTGATCGTGATCCCGAACTCGAGCGGGTTCGGCACCCGCGTCAGGCAGACGGTGACCAGGGCGCCCTTCTCCCGGTGGAACGCCACCAGCTCGGACAGGTCGAAGTCGGTGAGCGCGTCACCGGAGATCACGAGGAACGAGTCGTCCTTGAGCGCGTCCTCCGCGTTCTTCACACTGAAGTTCCACCCTGCGGTTGGACACCTGGACACTGGGACGTGTGAGCCCAGAGGAAGCAGTGCCAGGTGGGAACCAAGAGCAACATGAGTAAGCGCTACACGGCGGAGTTCAAGCGGGACGCGGTCGCGCTCGTCCGGTCCTCGCCGCATCGGAACGTCACCGAGATCGCCCGGGAGCTCGGGGTCAGTCCGGAGGGGCTGCGGGGCTGGGTGAAGCAGGACAAGACCGACCGGGGTGAGGGCCGACCGGGCGAGCTGACGAGTGCCGAGCGCGAGGAGCTCACCCGCCTGCGGCGGCAGACGGTCGAGCAGCAGAAGACGATCGAGATCCTGCGCAAAGCGGCCGCCTATTTCGCGACCGAGACGATACGGTGATCCGCTTCCGTTTCGTTGATGACCACCACGGCGCCTGGGGCGTCAAGCGGATCTGCCGAGTACTGGGGATCGCCCGCTCCTCCTTCTATGCCTGGCGGGCCGGCGAGCAGGACCGCCGCGCCCGCATGCGGGCCGAGGACCTGCTCGCCGCCGAGATCACCGTGATCCACCTCGCCTCCAGGGGCTCCTACGGGGTGCCGCGCGTGCATGCGGAACTGCGCCGCCAGGGCCGACTCGTCAACCGGAAGAGGGTGGAGAGGATCATGCGCGAGCGTGGGATCGCGGGCGTCACCCGCCGCCGGCGCCGCAACCTGACTCGTCAGGCCCGCAAGCCGGTGCATGTTCCGGACCTGATCGGGCGCGACTTCACCGCGCCCCGCCCTGGAGTGCGGCTGGTCGGCGACATGACCTGCCTGCCGACCGAGGAGGGCTGGCTCTACCTGGCCACCGCGATCGACCTGGCCACCCGCGAGGTGGTCGGCTACGCGATGGCCGACCACCACCGCGCCGAGCTGCCGGTGGCCGCACTGCGGATGGCGGCCGGACGCGGCGGCCTCGAGCGCAGCTGCATCTTTCACTCGGACCGCGGCAGCGAATACACGTCGACTGAATTCCGAGCCGAAATAGGCAAGTTGAAGATGAGGCAGTCGATGGGGCGAGTCGGCTCCTGTTACGATAACGCCGCTGCCGAGAGCTTCTTCGCCGTACTGAAGGAGGAGATCGGCACCCGGGTCTGGCCTGACCGCGCCAGTGCCCGCGCGGAGGTCTTCGAGTTCATCGAGACCTTCTACAACCGCAGGCGCCTACGCAGGCACCCGGAGTGGGGCTACCTCACGCCACTCGAGATCCGGCAGCGACACCAGCAAGGTCATACCCTCGCGGCGTAGAAGATCGGTGTCCAACCGCAGGGTGGAACTTCACACTGCCCGCGGTACCGAGCGGGGTCTCTTCGTTGGCATAGGTGAGGTGCATCCCCAGCTCTTCGCCGTCCCCGAAGTAGTTCTTCACGAGGGATGCGAGGAACTGGACGGTCACCACGGTATCCGTGAGACCGTGCCGCCGTAGCAGCCGCAGTACGTGTTCCATGATCGGCCTGTTGACCACCGGCAGTAGCGGCTTCGGCATGCTCGACGTCATCGGACGGAGCCTGGTGCCCTCGCCGCCCGCCATCACAACGGCTTTCATTTCGGGTGCGTCCTCCTTCGCGGTGGTGAACCCTGCAGATCCATCAAACCGTTCCAGGGCTTCTCTACCCGGATAAAAACGTCCGACTCACCGGGGGACGGCGAATCGGACGTGGAGATCCTGTCAGCAGCACTCAAACCGCGACGCGGTCCGCCTTCACGAGCTGACGAGCCTGGACGGCATAGAGGATGCCCGCCCACCAGTAGAGGGTCGTGCCCCACCAGATGAATGCCCAGCTGACCGGTTCGGCAACCGTGGCCAGCCATCCGTCACCGCTGCCCAGCAGAAGAAGCGGAAAGGCGTACATCAGATTGAAGGTCGCCGCCTTGCCCAGGAAACTCACCTGCAACGGCCCGTAACCGTGCCGACTCAGAATGGGAAGAAGCAGCCCCAGGAAGACCTCGCGGGCCAGCAGCAGCGCCGTCACCCACCACGGCAGAATCTCGCGCCAGGTCAGACCGACGAGCGTCGACAGGACGTACAGACGGTCCGCGGCCGGGTCGAGGATCTGGCCGAGCCGGCTGATCTGGCCCCACCGCCGGGCCAGCTTGCCGTCGAGGTAGTCGCTGATGCCGCTCAGCATCAGGACGAGGATGGCCCACCCGTCGTTCTCGGGCCCGCCGAACACCGGCCAGAGGATCAGCCAGAGGAAGATCGGCACTCCGACCAGCCGGCCCATGCTCAACAGGTTGGGGATGGTGAGGACGCGGTCGGTCTGTACGCGCGTCTCCTGAACCTCCACCGAGGGCCCTCCTGATACCTGTACCGCGCTGCGACTGTGTGCGGCATTGACCTTACAACAACAAAGCCCCCACCCGAGCGGGTGGGGGCTTTGCCATGAAGAGTTGTTCGGCGGCGTCCTACTCTCCCACAGGGTCCCCCCTGCAGTACCATCGGCGCTACGAGGCTTAGCTTCCGGGTTCGGAATGTAACCGGGCGTTTCCCTCACGCTATGACCACCGAAACACTATGAAACTGTCACCACCCACCCGCGAACTCAGGACACAGCCTGGTGCGATGGGGGTCGTTGTTTCAGAACAACACAGTGGACGCGAGCAACTGAGGACAAGCCCTCGGCCTATTAGTACCGGTCAACTCCACCCCTTACAGGGCTTCCATATCCGGCCTATCAACCCAGTCGTCTACTGGGAGCCTTACCCTCTCAAGGAGGTGGGAGTGCTCATCTCGAAGCAGGCTTCCCGCTTAGATGCTTTCAGCGGTTATCCCTCCCGAACGTAGCCAACCAGCCATGCCCTTGGCAGGACAACTGGCACACCAGAGGTTCGTCCGTCCCGGTCCTCTCGTACTAGGGACAGCCCTTCTCAACACTCCTACGCGCACAGCGGATAGGGACCGAACTGTCTCACGACGTTCTAAACCCAGCTCGCGTACCGCTTTAATGGGCGAACAGCCCAACCCTTGGGACCTACTCCAGCCCCAGGATGCGACGAGCCGACATCGAGGTGCCAAACCATCCCGTCGATATGGACTCTTGGGGAAGATCAGCCTGTTATCCCCGGGGTACCTTTTATCCGTTGAGCGACGGCGCTTCCACAAGCCACCGCCGGATCACTAGTCCCTACTTTCGTACCTGCTCGACCCGTCAGTCTCACAGTCAAGCTCCCTTGTGCACTTACACTCAACACCTGATTGCCAACCAGGCTGAGGGAACCTTTGGGCGCCTCCGTTACTCTTTAGGAGGCAACCGCCCCAGTTAAACTACCCACCAGACACTGTCCCTGATCCGGATCACGGACCCAGGTTAGACATCCAGCACGACCAGAGTGGTATTTCAACGTCGACTCCACCATGACTGGCGTCACGGCTTCAAAGTCTCCCACCTATCCTACACAAGCCGAACCGAACACCAATATCAAGCTATAGTAAAGGTCCCGGGGTCTTTCCGTCCTGCTGCGCGAAACGAGCATCTTTACTCGTAATGCAATTTCACCGGGCCTGTGGTTGAGACAGTCGAGAAGTCGTTACGCCATTCGTGCAGGTCGGAACTTACCCGACAAGGAATTTCGCTACCTTAGGATGGTTATAGTTACCACCGCCGTTTACTGGCGCTTAAGTTCTCAGCTTCGCCCGACCGAAATCGGACTAACCGGTCCCCTTAACGTTCCAGCACCGGGCAGGCGTCAGTCCGTATACATCGCCTTACGGCTTCGCACGGACCTGTGTTTTTAGTAAACAGTCGCTTCTCGCTGGTCTCTGCGGCCACCCCCAGCTCAGAGTGCAAGACTCATCACCAGGAATGGCCCCCTTCTCCCGAAGTTACGGGGGCATTTTGCCGAGTTCCTTAACCACAGTTCACCCGAACGCCTCGGTATTCTCTACCTGACCACCTGAGTCGGTTTGGGGTACGGGCCGCCATGAAACTCGCTAGAGGCTTTTCTCGACAGCATAGGATCATCCACTTCACCACAATCGGCTCGGCATCAGGTCTCAGCCTCAATGAACGGCGGATTTGCCTACCGTTCGGCCTACACCCTTACCCCGGGACTACCACCGCCCGGGCTGGACTACCTTCCTGCGTCACCCCATCGCTCACCTACTACCCCGTTGGGTCACCGGCTCCACCACGTCCCATTGTCCGAAGACTCCGGGCCGGCTTCGCGGGCTTAGCATCAAGAGGTTCGACGTTGGCGCTTCAAAGCGGGTACGGGAATATCAACCCGTTGTCCATCGACTACGCCTGTCGGCCTCGCCTTAGGTCCCGACTTACCCTGGGCAGATCAGCTTGACCCAGGAACCCTTGGTCAATCGGCGCAAGAGTTTCCCACTCTTGTATCGCTACTCATGCCTGCATTCTCACTCGTGAACCGTCCACAACTGGATTCCTCCGCTGCTTCACCCGGCACACGACGCTCCCCTACCCATCCACAGCGCCGTTGGGCGTATTCTGTGAATGACACGACTTCGGTGGTGTGCTTGAGCCCCGCTACATTGTCGGCGCGGAATCACTTGACCAGTGAGCTATTACGCACTCTTTCAAGGGTGGCTGCTTCTAAGCCAACCTCCTGGTTGTCTCTGCGACTCCACATCCTTTCCCACTTAGCACACGCTTAGGGACCTTAGTCGGTGTTCTGGGCTGTTTCCCTCTCGACCATGGAGCTTATCCCCCACAGTCTCACTGCCGCGCTCTCACTTACCGGCATTCGGAGTTTGGCTAAGGTCAGTAACCCGTTGAGGCCCATCGCCTATCCAGTGCTCTACCTCCGGCAAGAAACACACGACGCTGCACCTAAATGCATTTCGGGGAGAACCAGCTATCACGGAGTTTGATTGGCCTTTCACCCCTAACCACAGGTCATCCCCCAGGTTTTCAACCCTGGTGGGTTCGGTCCTCCACACGGTCTTACCCGCGCTTCAACCTGCCCATGGCTAGATCACTCCGCTTCGGGTCTTGGGCATGCAACTATGACCGCCCTATTCGGACTCGCTTTCGCTACGGCTACCCCACACGGGTTAACCTCGCTACACACCGCAAACTCGCAGGCTCATTCTTCAAAAGGCACGCAGTCACACCCCACAAGGAGATGCCCCCACGGCTTGTAGGCACACGGTTTCAGGTACTATTTCACTCCGCTCCCGCGGTACTTTTCACCATTCCCTCACGGTACTATCCGCTATCGGTCACCAGGGAATATTTAGGCTTAGCGGGTGGTCCCGCCAGATTCACACGGGATTTCTCGGGCCCCGTGCTACTTGGGAGAAGCTCAAGCAAGCCGTACAGATTTCGTCTACGGGGGTCTTACCCTCTACGCCGGACCTTTCGCATGTCCTTCGACTACCCATACGGTTTCTGACTCGCCCAGCCGCCGGCAGACGACTGAAGAACTTTCCCACAACCCCGTCATGGCAACCCCTGCCGGGTCTCACACCATGCCGGTTTGGCCTCATCCGGTTTCGCTCGCCACTACTCCCGGAATCACGGTTGTTTTCTCTTCCTGCGGGTACTGAGATGTTTCACTTCCCCGCGTTCCCTCCACATACCCTATGTGTTCAGGTATGGGTGACAGCCCATGACGACTGCCGGGTTTCCCCATTCGGACACCCCCGGATCAAAGCTCGGTTGACAGCTCCCCGGGGCCTATCGCGGCCTCCCACGTCCTTCATCGGTTCCTGGTGCCAAGGCATCCACCGTGCGCCCTTAAAAACTTGGCCTACAGATGCTCGCGTCCACTGTGCAGTTCTCAAACAACGACCAGACACCCACCCTCCCACACCGAACGGTGCAGTCACGTGAGGCCGGCATCCAGAGGCAACAGACCAGACGGCCGTCCCCTCAGGACCCAACAGCGTGCCCGACCCACCAAGCCGTATCCCTGTTTTCCACGCCGAAGCAGTACTTACAGAGCCGTACTCGATGTGCCGAATAGTCAACGTTCCACCCATGAGCAACCGTGCGAGACATTCGCTCGCAACCGGCTATGTGCTCCTTAGAAAGGAGGTGATCCAGCCGCACCTTCCGGTACGGCTACCTTGTTACGACTTCGTCCCAATCGCTGGTCCCACCTTCGACGGCTCCCTCCCAAGGGTTAGGCCACCGGCTTCGGGTGTTACCGACTTTCGTGACGTGACGGGCGGTGTGTACAAGGCCCGGGAACGTATTCACCGCAGCATGCTGATCTGCGATTACTAGCAACTCCAACTTCATGGGGTCGAGTTGCAGACCCCAATCCGAACTGAGGCCGGCTTTTTGGGATTCGCTCCGCCTCGCGGCATCGCAGCCCTTTGTACCGACCATTGTAGCACGTGTGCAGCCCAAGACATAAGGGGCATGATGATTTGACGTCGTCCCCACCTTCCTCCGAGTTGACCCCGGCAGTCTCCTGTGAGTCCCCATCACCCCGAAAGGCATGCTGGCAACACAGAACAAGGGTTGCGCTCGTTGCGGGACTTAACCCAACATCTCACGACACGAGCTGACGACAACCATGCACCACCTGTACACCGACCACAAGGGGGCGCCTATCTCTAGACGTTTCCGGCGTATGTCAAGCCTTGGTAAGGTTCTTCGCGTTGCGTCGAATTAAGCCACATGCTCCGCTGCTTGTGCGGGCCCCCGTCAATTCCTTTGAGTTTTAGCCTTGCGGCCGTACTCCCCAGGCGGGGAACTTAATGCGTTAGCTGCGGCACCGACGACGTGGAATGTCGCCAACACCTAGTTCCCAACGTTTACGGCGTGGACTACCAGGGTATCTAATCCTGTTCGCTCCCCACGCTTTCGCTCCTCAGCGTCAGTAATGGCCCAGAGATCCGCCTTCGCCACCGGTGTTCCTCCTGATATCTGCGCATTTCACCGCTACACCAGGAATTCCGATCTCCCCTACCACACTCTAGCCTGCCCGTATCGAATGCAGACCCGGGGTTAAGCCCCGGGCTTTCACATCCGACGCGACAGGCCGCCTACGAGCTCTTTACGCCCAATAATTCCGGACAACGCTCGCACCCTACGTATTACCGCGGCTGCTGGCACGTAGTTAGCCGGTGCTTCTTCTGCAGGTACCGTCACTTGCGCTTCTTCCCTGCTGAAAGAGGTTTACAACCCGAAGGCCGTCATCCCTCACGCGGCGTCGCTGCATCAGGCTTTCGCCCATTGTGCAATATTCCCCACTGCTGCCTCCCGTAGGAGTCTGGGCCGTGTCTCAGTCCCAGTGTGGCCGGTCGCCCTCTCAGGCCGGCTACCCGTCGTCGCCTTGGTAGGCCATTACCCCACCAACAAGCTGATAGGCCGCGGGCCCATCCTGCACCGCCGGAGCTTTACACCGTCAACCATGCGGAAGACGGTCATATCCGGTATTAGACCCCGTTTCCAGGGCTTGTCCCAGAGTGCAGGGCAGATTGCCCACGTGTTACTCACCCGTTCGCCACTGATCCACCCCGAAGGGCTTCACCGTTCGACTTGCATGTGTTAAGCACGCCGCCAGCGTTCGTCCTGAGCCAGGATCAAACTCTCCGTGAATGATTACCCGCAATCGGGTTCACACCCGCGTTGAGCGGCACGGCAACCCCCGGAATAGGGAGCCCCGCGCACTGCGTCCTCGCTGTGTTATTTACTACAAAAGGAATCTCCAACCCCAGGAAACCTGAGGCCGGGGATGTCAACATATCTGGCGTTGACTTTTGGCACGCTGTTGAGTTCTCAAGGAACGGACACTTCCTTCGGACCGCCTTCCAGCGGACCCTCCGGGTGTTTCGCTCTTTCGTGTTCCCAGCTTATCAGAACGTTTTCGGGCTCTTAACCCGAACTTTTCGTTCCCGACTCGCGGAGTTAACCAGCGCCTCGCGGCGACCTGAGCAACGATAGCCCTTCCCCGGCCAGGCGCCTAATCGGCCACGGGCGGGTCACTCGTCCGGCGTAGACGGGGGCGCGGCCCGCCGGCAGGGGTCTGCGGCGCACGGGCATCCCGGACCAGCTGCGGAGGGGCTCGGCGGCTGCCTACGGCATGGCGTAGAGTGCGGCGCATCGACCAGAGGACTAGACCACTTGATGCACCGCGGGCCCGCCGTTACTGGGGTCCCGGTCGGCCGCAAGGGGTTCCGCGTGCCGGCCGTGGGTGTTGACCCCACTCGGCGCAGCCGGTGATTCGAGACCGGTATGTCCGAAGTTGACATGATTTAGGCTTCAGCTGATGCCCATGCCGCTCTCCTGCGGCCGCGCACGCTGCAACTCCGCACCTGGGAGGCTCCCCCATGACCACTGTGACCTCGCCGCTCGCCGGGCGGGCCGTCGGGCTGGCCAACGTGCCCGACCCCGTGTTCTCCGGCGCGATGGTCGGCCCGGGCACGGCCATCGACCCGGTGCGCGAACCCACCGAGGCCGTGGCCCCGGTGGACGGCCTCGTGGTCTCCATGCACCCGCACGCCTTCGTGGTGGTGGACGCCGCCGGTCACGGAGTGCTGACCCACCTCGGTATCGACACCGTGCAGCTGAACGGCGAGGGCTTCGAACTGCTCGTCGCCAAGGGCGACGAGGTCAGGCGGGGCCAGCCGGTCATCCGGTGGAACCCGGCGGCGGTGGAGCAGGCCGGCAAGTCCCCGATCTCCCCGATCGTGGCGCTGGAAGCCACTCCCGACGCGCTCTCCGCCGTGGCGGAGAGCGGCGACGTCGCGCCGGGTGGCGCACTGTTCACCTGGAGTTGAGATCGACCGGTGCGCGCCGGCGGGACGGCGCGCACCTTGCGGACGGCACGAACCTGCCGGGTGAAAGGAAAGTCAGAACGTGGAAGCGATGCTGCGCGGCGTAGGGGTCAGCCACGGAGTCGCCATCGGCCCGGTGCGACACATGGGCACGGCGGTCCTGGAGCCGCCCGCCACCCAGATTCCCAGTGACGAGGCACCGCACGAGCAGGCGCGGGCGCAGGCCGCGGTGGACGCGGTCGCGGCCGACCTCATCGCCCGGGGGAACCTCGCCGGCGGCGAGGCGCAGGCCGTGCTGGAGGCCCAGGCCCTGATGGCGCAGGACCCGGAACTGATGGCGGACGTCAGTCGGCGGATCGCGGTGGGCAGCAGTGCCGAGCGCGGCATCTACGACGCGTTCGCCGCTTACCGGGCGCTGCTGGCCGCGGCCGGCGACTACCTCGCGGGCCGGGTCGCCGACCTCGACGACGTGCGGAACCGCATCGTCGCGCGGTTGCTCGGCGTGCCGATGCCGGGTGTGCCCGACAGCGACGAGCCGTACGTGCTCTTCGCGCACGACCTCGCGCCGGCGGACACCGCGCTGCTCGACCCGACGCTCGTGCTGGGGTTCGTGACCGAGGAGGGCGGGCCGACCAGCCACAGTGCGATCCTCGCGCGGGCGCTGGGTGTGCCGGCCGTCGTGGCGCTGCCGGGTGCGACCGAGGTGGCCGAGGGCACCGTGGTCGCCGTCGACGGGAGCAGCGGCGAGGTCCTGGTGGACCCGGCGCAGGAGAAGCAGGAGGAGCTCCGGCAGAAGGCGGCGGAGCGCAGGGCCGTCCTCGCCGCGTCGTCCGGGCCGGGCCGTACGTCGGACGGGCACCGGGTGCCGCTGCTGGCCAACATCGGCGGGCCTGCCGACCTGCCGGCCGCGCTGGAGGCCGGCGCCGAGGGCGTCGGGCTGTTCCGTACGGAGTTCCTGTTCCTCGACGACTCGGCGCAGGCGCCGAGCGAGGAGAAGCAGTACGAGGCGTACCGGAAGGTGCTGGAGGCCTTCCCGGAGAGCCGGGTGGTCGTACGGGTGCTGGACGCCGGCGCGGACAAGCCGCTGGCCTTCCTCACGCCGGTCGACGAGCCGAACCCGGCGCTCGGGGTCCGCGGGCTGCGGACGCTGCTGGAGCACCCCGAGGTGCTGTCGAGCCAGCTGCGGGCGCTCGCGAAGGCGGCCGAGGGGCTGCCGGTGCACCTGGAGGTCATGGCGCCGATGGTGGCGGACCGGCAGGACGCCCGGGCGTTCGCCGAGGCCTGCCGGGAGGCCGGTCTGCAGGCGAAGTTCGGCGCGATGGTCGAGATCCCGTCGGCTGCGCTCCGCGCGCGGTCGATCCTCCAGGAGGTCGAGTTCATCTCGCTGGGGACCAACGACCTGGCGCAGTACACCTTCGCGGCCGACCGGCAGGTCGGTGCGCTCGCCAGGCTGCAGGATCCGTGGCAGCCCGCGCTGCTCGACCTGATCGCGGTGTCGGCGGAGGCCGCGCAGACGCTCGGGAAGAGCTGCGGGGTGTGCGGCGAGGCCGCCTCCGACCCGCTGCTCGCCTGTGTGCTGGCCGGGCTGGGTGTGACCAGCCTGTCCATGGGCGCGGCGTCGATCCCGTACGTGCGCACCGCGCTCGCCAAGTACACGCTCGCACAGTGCCGACGGGCCGCCGCGGCGGCGAGGGCCGCGGACAACGCGGCCGACGCCAGGGCGGCGGCCCACCAGGTGCTGTCGGGCGAGTAGACGCCCCGGGCAGGGCCGGGGCTGCAGGGGCGCTTCCACCGTGGGGGTTGGAAGCGCCCCTGACCCGTGCCCGGCTCCGGGGCTCAGGCCCGGCGGCGCTCGCGGCCCAGGCGTTCGAAGAACCGCAGGTGGTCGAGGTTGTCGACGGAGCCCGGGTTGACGGCGCGGTCGAGCGGGGTGCCGGAGAGCAGGCGCTTGACGGGCACCTCGATGCGCTTGCCGGTGAGGGTGTGCGGCAGGCCCTCCACCACGATGATCTCGTCGGGGACGTGGCGCGGGGAGAGCTCGGTGCGCAGCCGGGTGCGGACCCGGGTGCGCAGGGAGTCGTCGAGCTCGGCCCCGGGGGCGAGGACGACGAAGAGCGGCATCCAGTAGCCGCCGTCCGCCTCCTCGACACCGATGACCAGGGACTCCGCGATCTCCGGGAGGCGTTCGACCACCTCGTAGATGTCGGAGGAGCCCATCCGCACGCCCTGGCGGTTCAGGGTGGAGTCGGACCGGCCGTGGATGACGACGGTGCCGCGGTCGGTCGTGGTGATCCAGTCGCCGTGGCGCCAGATGCCGGGGTACATGTCGAAGTAGCTGTCGTGGTAACGGGTGCCGTCCGGGTCGTTCCAGAAGCCGATCGGCATGGACGGCAGCGGCTTGGTGACGACGAGCTCGCCGACCTCGCCGACGAGCGGGCGGCCCTGGACGTCCCAGGCCTCGACGGCGGCGCCCAGGCAGGGGGCCTGGATCTCGCCGAGGTGGACGGGGAGGGTGGGGACGCCGCCGACGAAGCAGCTGCAGACGTCGGTGCCGCCGCTGACCGAGGCGAGCCAGACGTCGGACTTGACCTCGTCGTAGATCCACCGGAAGCCGTCGGGCGGCAGCGGGGAGCCGGTGGTGCCGATGCAGCGGACGGCCGAGAGGTCGAGGTCGCGGCCCGGGTGGAGCCCGGCCTTGCGGCTCGCGATGACGTAGGCGGCGGACGTGCCCAGGACGGTTGCCCCGGTGCGGGCCGCGACGGACCAGAGGGCTCCGGTGTCCGGATGTCCGGGGCTGCCGTCGTAGGTGACGATCGTGGATCCGACGAGCAGGCCGGCGACGAGGAAGTTCCACATCATCCAGCCGGTGGAGGTGTACCAGAGGAAGCGGTCCTCGGGACCGAGGTCGAGGTGGAGCGCGGCCTGCTTGAGGTGCTCGACGAGGATGCCGCCCTGGCTCTGCACGATGGCCTTGGGCAGGCCGGTGGTGCCCGAGGAGTACAGCACCCAGAGCGGGTGGTCGAAGGGAACGGCCTCGAAGACGGGGTCGGTGTCGGCGGCGACCAGGTCGTCCCAGCCGAGTGCGCCCTCGGGGGCCGGGGAGCCGAGCAGGGGGACGTGGACGACGGCGCGCAGCGTGGGGAGCTCGCGGCGCAGCTCGGCGACGACGTCGGTGCGGTCGTGCTCCTTGCCCCCGTAGCGGTAGCCGTCGACGGCGAAGAGGACGGCGGGCTCGATCTGCTGGAGGCGGTCGAGGACGCTCCGGGCGCCGAAGTCGGGGGCGCAGGAGGTCCAGACGGCGCCGACGGCGGCGGTGGCGAGGAGGGCGACGACGGCCTGCGGGATGTTGGGCAGGTAGGCGCCGACCCGGTCGCCGGGGCGGACGCCCTGCGTGCGGAGGGCCTCCGCGAGGGAGCCGACCTGGCGGCGGAGCTCGGCCCAGGTGAGGGTGACGGGCCGGTCGGTGGTCTCGTCGACGTGCAGCACGGCGGGGAGGTCGGCGCGGTCCGGGTCCTCGGCGGCACGCAGGGCGTGCTCGGCGTAGTTGAGGCGGGCCCCGGGGAACCAGCGGGCGCCCGGCATCGCGGGGTCGGCGAGGACGGCGTCGGGGGCGGTGCTGAAGCGGACGTCGAACCAGGTGGTGACGGCCGTCCAGAACCGGTCGAGGTCGTCGGTCGACCACGCGTGGAGGGCGGCGTAGCGGGCGGCGGCCTCGCTGTCGTCGGCCACGGGGGCGAGCGGGGCGGCGGGGGCGCCGTGGTGTTCGGCGGCCCAGGCCTGGAAGGCCACGAGCCGGGAGGCGGCCGCGCGGGCGGGGTCGGGTCGCCAGAGCGGGCGGTCGGCGGGTGGGGTGCTCACGGTGGTGGTCTCCCGGGGTGGGGCGCCCCCGCCCGGGGGCCGGGGGCGGTGGACGGGGCTGCTTGTGGCGGGCGCCCGCCCGAGTGGTCGCTGACGAGCAGACCATGCCATGTGATCGTCGGGCGCGCCAGGGCCCGGGCCCGTGGCGCGCCGCAGGCCGGTACGGGCCCCCGGCGCGGCCCACGGCGGGGTCGGGGCGTGCCCGTGCGGGCCGGTCAGGCCAGGTGTGCGTACTCGCCGTTGAACCAGGCGTGGCTGACCCGGGTGTGGAAGGGGAAGGCCAGCTGGGAGGGGTTGGGGAGGAACTGCCAGCCTTCGGTCTCGTCGGTCGGGACGGACGGCGGGAGTTCGTCGATGCGCCGGGGCGGGAGCATGCCGAAGAGGCAGAGGAATCCGCCGGAGGTGTCGGAGTCGGTGGCGACCAGGGCGACCCGGCCGGCGTCGGCCTCGATGCCCGTCTCCTCGCGGAGCTCGCGGACGCAGGCCTGCTGCCAGCTCTCGCCGTAGTCGATGTATCCGCCCGGAAGGGCGAGCTCGCCGTAGCCGGGCTCGATGGTGCGGCGGATGACCACCAGGCCGTTGGCCTCGGGGGCGATCACCGGCAGCAGGGTGACCACCACGGGCAGCGGGTTGCGGTAGGTGATCTCGGCGCAGCCGGGGCAGGCCCGCGGCCAGCCGGTGGTGCCGGGTGCGTACGCCGCACCGCACCAGTGGCAGTGCGAGCCGGGCCCGTAGGACGTGCGGTCGGCGTCGTGTGTGGTCATGGGGTGGATGGTAACGCTGTCGACGGGGGCCCGGCGGAGGTGTTTCTGACGGGCTGTCGGGCCGTGGGACTCCAGCAGGACCGGGGTGCCGAGACGGTGGGCGATCGCCGCCGACCAGGTCTGCGGGTCGGGGCCGGGGTCGGTGAGCCGGCCCGGGCGGGCGCGGGTCAGGGCCTCGGTGAGCTGTGCCTGTGCGGTGAGGTCTCCGGGTCGTCCGGGGGTGAGGGTGTGCAGGGGGGCGTCGTCGAGGTCGTACGTGTCGCACAGGCGCAGGGCGGGGTGGCGGGCGGGGGCGTCGAGGTGGGTCAGGGCGAGGGCGTCCGCGCCGCCGGCGACGGCCAGGGCGTACCGGTGGGCGACGGTGTCGAAGTGGCCGATCCGGAAGGGGCCCTGCCAGGGGCCGGTGCTGTTGTGCGGTTCGGGGACGGCGAGGTGCTTGTCCTCGGTGGGCAGCGGGCCGGGGCCGTGGCGGGTGGTGTAGCTGCGCAGCACTCCGAGCCGGAGGGCGGCGGACGGCAGGCCCGCCTCGGCCAGCAGGGTCTCGGCGTTGGCGAAGGTGGTCGTCGACCAGGTGGTGTAGGGGTGGAAGCCGTGGTGCTCGTCGAGCAGGACGCCCTGGGCGCCCTCGAAGACCACGGGCCCCTGCCGGAGGAGCTGCGGGAGGGCCGTTTCGTCGGTGAGGCGGACGCGGCCGGCGAAGGCCGCGAAGGCCCCGACGCAGTCGGCGGGCGGTGGGGCGGGCAGCCGGTCGGGGGCGAGGCCGAGCCGGTGGGCGAGGCGGTCCCGCAGGAGGGTGAGCCGGGCGAGGAGCCGCCCGCGGCTGGTGCAGTCACCGGCGGTCGGGGCGTCGTCGGGGTGGTCGAGGGCGTAGCGGGCGGTCTCGCCGATGCCGAGTCCGCAGGAGCCGTGGCGGGCTGCGCCGCGGCGCCGTTCGCCGAGGCGGTTGGCGGCGGCGTGGTACGGGGTGGTGAGGAGGGCGCGGCGGTCCACGGTGAGCAGGGCGAAGGGGTCGGGCACGCCGAGGGTGGTGAGGTGGTGGGCCTCCGCGGCGAGGGCGAGCGGGTCGACGAGCATGAAGCGGGAGAGGTGGGTGGGGACGCCGGAGAAGGTGCCGGAGCCGAACTGGGCGAAGGTGTGGTGGCGGCCGTCGTCGGTGACGACGTTGTGGGCGGCCTGGGCGCCGCCGTTGTACCGGACGACCGCCCGGACCGGGCGTCGGCCGTCCGGGCCGGGCGGGCGGCGGCAGAGGTAGTCGACGACGGTGCCCTTGCCGGCGTCGCCGAAGCCGAGGTCGCAGACGATCACGTGGCTCTCGGGGAGGAGGTCGGTCACGGCGTGGTCTGCCTCTCTGCGACGGGACGGGACGGCGGGGTCGGACGGCAGGACGGCGGGGCGGCGGGATGACAGCAGGGACGGCGGGGTGCGGGCCGTGGCGGCCCCGCACCCCGGTGGGAGGTGCGGGCCGTCAGAGCCGGGTGGTGCCGGTGGCCGAGCGGTCGTCGGGGCCGAGCAGGGAGGGGCCCGGGACGGCGACCGTACGGGAGGCGCGGGCGAGTCCGTCGAGGGCCTTGCCGACGGTGGCGACCGCGCCGGATCCCAGGTCGGCGAGGTCGGCGAGGCCCTCCTGGAGGTCGATGGCCTCCTCCCCCAGGCCGATGGTGAGCGCGACGGTCTCGCAGACCGCGTCGAGGTCGTCGAGCTCGATGACGTTCTGGCCGAGCAGCTTGCGCCAGGTGCCGAGAACCTCGGCGTTGCCGGCGTACGCGGTGCCTGCCGGGAGGATGAAGTAGACGTGGTAGAGCCGCTGGAGCTCGGCGACGAGGGCGGGGAGCGGGATGTCCTCGGGGATCTCCTCGCCGAGGACGGCCCGCACCTCTCGGGCCTTGACCTTGCCGTAGGGCAGTTCGTCGCCGATGAGGAAGAGGTAGCCCTTGCGCCCGCGGCGTTCGAGGCAGTCCAGCGCGGTGTGGCGGGCCATGGCGTACATCGCGAGTTCGTAGGACTCGGTCATCTGCCCGCCGCCGCCCTCCAGCAGGATGTTGCCGAGGTCGTCGTCCATGCGGTTGTCGGACTCGAACTGGCCGAGCTGGAGCGGGACGCGGTCGCAGGTGGCGTCGCCGACGGCGCCGAAGAGGATCTGCGGGTGCTCGGTGTAGCCCTTGCGCAGGAGCAGGCCGAAGAGCTCGGGGAGCTTGGTCTGCAGGACGCGCGGCACGGTCTGCATGGAGCCGGTGACGTCGAACAGGACGGCGACGGCGAGGGACACGGGGTGCTCGTCGGAGTCGCGGCTCTCGCGGATGGTGAGGCCGTGCGGGTCGAGGCTGGGGTGGGCCTTCCAGGTGGAGCGGGAACCGCGGGTGGTGGAGTCGCTGTAGGCGAAGGCGCTGGCGCCGGTGCCGGCGCGGTAGTGCGCGGCCGCGTCGTAGACGTTGGTGGACCAGGAGCCGCTTCCCATGGGTTCTCCTCAGGTGGTGGCGGGCAGGTGGAACGGCCGGAAGGTGCGCGGGCCGTAGAGGGTGTGGAGCAGGTCGTCGAGCTCGGCGAGCAGTCGCCAGGCGTCGTGCGGTCGGCGGGGTTCGGCGGGCAGGGTGCAGCCGGCGACGAACGCGCGGAGGGGCTTGGGCGCCTTGGGGCCCATGAGCTCCTCGATGCAGCGGGTGGCGAGGTGGATGTCGGTGGCCTCGGTGACGGGGCGGCGGGCGGGGACCTCGGGCGGGTACCGGGCGCGGTGGCGCTCGACCAGGGCCGGGGCGGCGGCGGGGCTGCCGGTGGTGGCGTAGCACCAGTCGACGAGGACGAGGCCGTGCTCGGCGGGGTGGATGAGGACGTGCTCGGGCAGGACGGCGCCGTGGCGGACGCCGGCGCGATGTGCGTGGCCGAGGGCGACGAGCAGCCGCCGCCACATCCAGACGGCGTCGCGCGGGTCGAGGCCGTCGGGGTGGGCGAGGAGGACGTCGGTGAGGGGACGGAGTCCGTCGGTCCGTCGGAGCACGTTGATCCGGCGCGGGCGGTCCGTGGGGTCGGTGGTGTCCTCGTGCTCGAAACTCTCCACGAGGGTGGGGACGTAGGCGTGGAAGCGGCGGTCGCCGTGCCGGGCGAGCCGGGTGAGGGCGGTCGCCTCGCGTTCGAGGAGGTCGTTGTCGGCGGGGCTGCGGGGGATCTTGAGCAGCACCGGGTCGTCGTGCTCGGTGGTGGCGGCCCGGAGGACGGCGATGTCGCCGTGGGCGATGACCGGACCGAGCCGGTAGGTGTGGCGGGCGGTGCGGAGTTCGTCCCCGCTGCCGCCGCGGTGGTGCTGCTCCCAGAGGCGGCCGAGGGCCACGAAGGCGGTGCCGGCCTCCGCCCTCCGATCGGACGGCGCGGTGTCGGGGTGGAGGAGCCGGGCGAGCCGCCGGTACCGGCGGGCCGCGTCGGCGGGATCCCCCGTGAACAGTTCTTCGGGCCGGACGGCGGCGGTGACGGCGGCGAGCGCCTCGGTGAAGGTCCGTGGTGTGGTCGGCGGCCGGGCCGCGCGGGGTGCGGTCACCGGATGCCGTCCTCCTGTGCGGGCCGCAGCAGCGGCGGGTGGAGCAGGTGGGCGTCGCCCGCGTGGTAGGTGCGGGCACGGGGGCCGCCGCGGGTACCGCCGCGGGGGGTGGTGGCGCCGGTCGACTCGACGAAGCCGGGCACGGAGAGGACCTTGCGATGGAAGTTGCCGGCGTGGAGGGGCTCGCCCCAGACGGCCTCGTAGACGGCGCGCAGCTCGGGGATGGTGAAGTCGTGGCCGAGGAAGGCGGTGGCGAGGGGGCTGTACTCGATCTTGGCGCGGGCCCGGTCGAGGCCGTCGGCGATGATCACGCCGTGGTCGAAGGCGAGCCGGATGCCGGGCCGCTCGCCGACGCCACCCCCGTGGGTGTCGGCGGGCGGCCCGGCGGTACGGGAGGCGGGCAGGTCGAGCGCGGTGACCGGGTGCCAGGCCGCGGCCGCCGCGTCGGTGCCTGCCTGCGGGTCGGGGAGGTCGGGGGCGAAGGCGAGGTAGGCGACGGACACCACGTGCATCCGCGGGTCGCGGTCCGGTGAGCCGTAGCTGCCGAGCTGTTCGAGGTGGGTGCGGCTGAGCGCGGCGGCGATCTCCAGGCTGCCCTCCAGGCCGGTCTCCTCGGCGAGTTCGCGGGTGGCCGCCCCGAGGAGGTCCTCCTGGCCGGCCCGGAGGAAGCCGCCGGGCAGGGCCCAGCTCCCCTGGTAGGGGGGTTCGCCGCGTTCGACGAGCAGGACGTGGAGCTCGCCCCGGCGGAGCGTCAGGGCGACGACGTCGACGGTGACGGCGACCGGCGTGTAGGCGCGGGGGTCGTACGCCTGAAGCCAGGCGCGCTCCGCGTCGTCGTGATCGGCTGCCATGCCGTACCTCGCTCCGTTCGGCCGGTTGTTCTCGTTCTGAGAAGAACGTAGCGCACGCCTCGGACGGCCGCCAGTGCGTTTCGATCACTCGTACGGGTGGACTTGACCTCGCAGGCTCCCGCCGCCCCGGCCGGCGGTGCGCGACGGCACGACACCGGGCGGGACGGGGCGGCACCGGGCAGGACGCCGCGGGAACGGGCAGGACGTCGCGGGACAGGGGCGGGCCGGGCGGGATCCCGCCGCCCCTGGCGTCCCGGCGCGCCGCGCACGGCTCTACAGTGCTGGCACCGGCCCGCGGAACAGGAGGTGCGCCGTGACCACGACTCCCCCGGGCTTCGCCGCTGCGCTCGCGGCCGGGCCGCTCGTCCTGGACGGCGGCCTGTCCAACCGGCTGGAGGCCGCCGGCCACGACCTCTCCGACGCCCTGTGGAGCGCCCGCCTGCTGGCGGACCGGCCGGAGGCGGTGGCCGCCGCGCACCTGGGCTACTTCCTGGCCGGCGCCGAGGTCGCGACCACGGCGAGCTACCAGGCGAGTTTCGAGGGTTTCGCGCGCCGCGGGCTGGGCCGGGCCGAGACCGCGCGGTTGCTGACGCTGAGCGTGCGGCTGGCCCGCGACGCGGCGCGCGAGGCCGCCGAACTGCGGTCGGCGGCCCCGCAGCCGGGCGGACCGGGCAGACCGGGCGAACCAGGTGGACCGGGCGGGGGCGCGGGGCGCCCGCTGTTCGTGGCGGCCTCGGTGGGTCCGTACGGCGCGGTATTGGCGGACGGTTCGGAGTACCGCGGCCGGTACGGGCTTGGCCGGGCGGCGCTGGAGCGCTTCCACCGGCCGCGGCTGGAGGTGCTGGCGGCCGCGGGGCCGGACGTGCTGGCGGTGGAGACGATCCCCGACGCCGTGGAGGCCGAGGCGGTGCTGGCCGTGGTCGAGGATCTGGGGGTGCCCGCCTGGCTGTCGTTCTGCGCCGCGGGCGACCGGACGCGGGCGGGGCAGCCGCTGGCCGAGGCGTTCGCCCTGGCCGCGGACGTGGACGCGGTGGTGGCGGTGGGGGTGAACTGCTGCGCCCCGGCCGACGCCGACCGGGCGGTCGCCCTGGCGGCGGAGGTGACGGGCAAGCCCGTCGTGGTGTACCCGAACAGCGGGGAGCGGTGGGACGCCGCCGCCCGCGGCTGGCGGGGCGCGCCGGCGTTCCGTCCGGCCCGGGTGACCGGCTGGCTGGCGGACGGGGCCCGGCTGATCGGGGGGTGCTGCCGGGTCGGGGAGCAGGAGATCGCGGATGTGGCACGCGCCGTACACGGTGCGGACTGATCCGAAAGGTGCACGCCCGGCCGTCGGCCTGGCAGACTCGTTGCGTTCACACTCCGGTCGACATTGTCGACCGCCTGTCAGGGGAGGTAGCTCATGCCCGGCCCGATCCAGTCGCTCTCCCGGGCCGCCGCCATCATGCGTTTGCTGGCCGGCGGCGAGCGGCGGCTCGGCCTCTCCGAGGTCGCGGCCTCCCTGGATCTCGCGAAGGGCACCGCCCACGGCATCCTGCGCACCCTCCAGCAGGAGGGGTTCGTCGAGCAGGACCCGGAGAGCGGCAAGTACCAGCTGGGCGCCGAGCTGCTGCGGCTCGGCCAGAGCTACCTCGACGTGCACGAGCTGCGCGCCCGCGCCCTGGTGTGGGCCGACGACCTCGCGCGGGCCAGCGGCGAGACGGTGTACCTGGGCGTCCTGCACCAGCGGGGCGTGCTGATCGTGCACCACGTCTTCCGCCCCGACGACTCCCGGCAGGTGCTGGAGGTCGGCTCGATGCAGCCGCTGCACTCCACCGCACTGGGCAAGGTGCTGCTGGCGTACGACCCGGTGGCCCGCGGTGAGCTGGGCGAAGGCCCGCTGCAGTCGTACACGCTGCGCACCCTGACCGACCCGGCGGACGTGGACGCGGAGTGCGCGCTGGTCCGCGAGCGGGGCTGGGCGGACTCGGTCGAGGAGACCTGGGAGGGCGTGGCCTCGGTCGGCGCGCTGATCCAGGACCGGCGGCGCAACCCGGTCGGCGCGGTCTGCGTGACCGGGGCGGTGGAGACCGTCACGGAGGACGGGTTCGTGAAGCCCGGCCTGGTGGCGTCGGTGCGCAGCGCGGCGCGGGCGATCTCGCGGGACCTGGGCGCCGGCCGGTTCTGACGGGTCGCCCCCGGGGCGACGGTACGGCGCGGGGCGCGGACGGGCGGGAGCCTGTCCGCGCCCTTTCGCATGCCCTGGTCCGGGTGGGTCCGGGTGGGTCCGGACGGGGCGGCCGGCCCGGCGGCCGGACGGGCGCGTCGGGGCGCACCCGTCCGTCACGAGTGCGTAACCCTGCCTTGACGCGGAGGGCGGGCGCGGTGGAAGCTTCCGCATGTCGGTCGACATTGTCGAACGGCGGCCGGAGATCCACTCCCCATGCGCTCACCACGCAACGGATCGCCCGGGCCACCTGCCCCCACCCGCTCCTCCGGGCCACCAGGACAAGGGAGTCTCTGTGTCCGCTTTCTCCAACGGCGACATCTTCGTCGGCGAAACCCTCGGCACCGCCGCGCTGATCCTCCTCGGCGGCGGCGTCTGCGCCGCGGTCACCCTCAAGAAGTCGAAGGCGATCAACGCCGGCTGGCTCGCCATCACCTTCGGCTGGGGCTTCGCCGTCCTCGTCGCCGCCTACATGTCGGCCCCCAAGTCCGGTGCCCACCTCAACCCGGCCGTCACCGTCGCCATCGCCACGGACACCGGCGACTGGAGCAAGGTGCCGCTCTACATCGGCTCCCAGATGCTCGGCGCGGTCATCGGCGCCGTCCTGGTGTGGGTCACCTACCTCGGACAGTTCCAGGCCAACGAGGACCCCACCCTCGGCATCTTCTCCACCGGCCCCGAGATCCGGAACCCGGTGCAGAACCTCCTCACCGAGATCATCGGCACCCTGGTGCTCTGCCTGGCCATCCTCACCCAGGGTCTCAACAAGGGCCTCGGCCTCTCCGGCACCGGCGTCCTGATGGTCGCCCTCACCGTCGTCGGCATCGGCCTCTCCCTGGGCGGCCCGACCGGCTACGCCATCAACCCGGCCCGCGACCTCGGCCCGCGCATCGCGCACAGCCTGCTGCCCATCCCCCACAAGGGCAGCTCCGACTGGTCGTACGCGTGGATCCCGGTGGTCGGCCCCGTCATCGGCGCGCTCCTCGCCGGCGGCCTGTACAACGTCGCCTTCTGACCCTCCGGGCCGGACGGGCGCTGGTTTGCCCGCCACCCACCCACGGGGACTGACCCATGGTCAGGACCGCCCGCCCCTGAAACCCTCATCCAGAGCCGAGGACCCCATGACTTCAGGCACCACCGCGCCCACCGGGAACTACATCGCCGCGATCGACCAGGGCACGACGTCCAGCCGGTGCATCGTCTTCGGCGCGGACGGCCGGATCGTCGCCGTCGACCAGCAGGAGCACTCGCAGATCTTCCCGCAGCCCGGCTGGGTCGAGCACGACGCCGCCGAGATCTGGACCCGCGTGCAGTCGGTCGTCCGCGGCGCACTCGAGAAGGCCGGCCTGACCAGGGACGACATCCGGGCGATCGGCATCACCAACCAGCGCGAGACCACCGTGCTGTGGGACCGCCACACCGGCAAGCCCGTCCACAACGCGCTGGTCTGGCAGGACACCCGCACCGAGGCGCTCTGCCGCGAGCTCGGCCGCAACGTCGGCCAGGACCGCTACCGCCGCGAGACCGGCCTGCCGCTGGCCAGCTACTTCGCCGGCCCGAAGATCCGCTGGCTGCTCGACAACGTCGAGGGCCTGCGCGAGCGCGCCGAGGCCGGCGACATCCTCTTCGGCACCATGGACACCTGGGTCATCTGGAACCTCACCGGCGGCGTCGACGGCGGCCGGCACGTCACCGACGTCACCAACGCCAGCCGCACCATGCTGATGAACCTCCACACCCTGGCGTGGGACGAGAAGATCGCCGAGTCGATGGGCGTGCCGCTCGCCGTCCTCCCGGAGATCCGCTCCTCCGCCGAGGTGTACGGGCACGCCGTCGGCGACCTCGCCGGCGTACCCGTCGCCTCCGCGCTCGGCGACCAGCAGGCCGCCCTCTTCGGACAGACCTGCTTCGACGAGGGCGAGGCCAAGTCGACGTACGGCACCGGGACGTTCCTGCTGCTCAACACCGGCGAGAAGATCGTCAACTCCTACCACGGCCTGCTGACCACCGTCGGCTACCGGATCGGCGACCAGAAGCCGGTCTACGCCCTGGAGGGCTCGATCGCCGTCACCGGCTCGCTCGTGCAGTGGCTGCGCGACCAGCTCGGCATCATCTCCACCGCCGCCGAGATCGAGACCCTCGCGTCCACCGTCGAGGACAACGGCGGCGCGTACTTCGTGCCCGCCTTCTCCGGCCTCTTCGCCCCGTACTGGCGCTCCGACGCCCGCGGCGTCATCGCCGGCCTCACCCGGTACGTCACCAAGGGCCACCTCGCCCGCGCCGTGCTGGAGGCCACCGCCTGGCAGACCCGTGAGGTCGTCGACGCCATGCAGAAGGACTCCGGCGTCGAACTCACCGCCCTCAAGGTCGACGGCGGCATGACCTCCAACAACCTCCTCATGCAGAACATCGCCGACGTGCTCGACGCCCCCGTCGAGCGCCCGTTCGTCGCCGAGACCACCGCCCTGGGCGCCGCCTACGCGGCCGGCCTCGCCGTCGGCTTCTGGAACGACCTCGACACCCTGCGGGCCAACTGGCACCGCGCCGCCGAATGGACCCCGCGGATGGACGACGCCACCCGGGAGCGCGAGTACAAGAAGTGGCTCAAGGCCGTCGAGCGCACGATGGGCTGGGTGGAGGAGGACGACGAGCAGGGCTGACGCGTACGCCGGCCGGGGCATGACCGCCCCGGCCGGCTCGGCCGTTCCCCGGCCCGCCCGCACCGGGCCGGACCCGGTCTCCCACGAGACCGCACCGCACACCGAGAGGAGACACGGCAGCCCCGACCGGGGCCGCCGTACACACACCATGGCAACCATCCCGACCCTGGGCGCCGGCTACACCACCGGCCACACCGCCTCCCGCGCCGAGACCCGCGAACTCCTCGGCAGGGCCACCTACGACCTGCTGGTGATCGGCGGCGGCATCCTCGGCACCGCCACCGCCTGGACGGCGGCCCAGGCCGGGCTGAAGGTCGCCATGGTCGACGCCGGCGACTTCGCCGGCGCCACCTCCAGCGCCTCCTCCAAGCTCGTCCACGGCGGCCTGCGCTACCTGCAGACCGGCGCCGTCCGGCTCGTCGCCGAGAACCACAAGGAGCGCCGGGCGCTCGCCACCGACGTCGCCCCGCACCTGGTCAACCCGCTGACCTTCTTCGTGCCCGTCTACAAGGGCGGCCCGCACAGCGCCCCCAAGCTCGGCGCCGGCGTCTTCCTCTACTCCGCCCTCTCCGCCTTCCGCGACGGCATGGGCCGGGTCTCCACCGCCGCCCACGCCGCCCAGCAGGTGCCGGCCCTGCGCACCGAGGGCCTGCAGGCCGTCGCGGTCTACGGCGACCACCAGATGAACGACTCCCGGGTCGCCGTGATGACCGTCCGCGCCGCCGTCGAGTCCGGCGCCGTCGTGCTCAACCACGCCGAGGTCACCGGCCTGCGCTTCACCGGCGGCCGGGTCAGCGGCGCCGAACTGAAGGACCGCATGGACGGCACCGAGTTCGGTGTCTCCGCCCGCCTCGTCCTCAACGCCACCGGCCCGTGGGTCGACCACCTGCGGACCATGGAGGACGCCGGCGCCGCCCCGTCGATCCGCCTCTCCAAGGGCGCGCACGTCGTCGTGAAGCGCCGCACGCCGTGGCGCGCCGCGCTCACCATCCCCATCGACAAGTACCGCGTCTCCTTCGCGATCCCGTGGGAGGACCACGTCCTCCTCGGCACCACCGACGAGGAGTACACCGGCGACCCGACGGACGTCCGCGCCACCGAGGCCGACATCGACCAGATCATGGACGAGGCCGGGCACGCCATCCGCGACGAACACCTCGACCGCGACCTCGTCACCTACGCCTTCGCCGGCCTGCGGGTGCTGCCCGGCGGCCCCGGCGACACCGCCGCCGCCAAGCGCGAGACCGTCGTCACCGAGGGCCGCGGCGGCATGCTCTCCGTCGCCGGCGGCAAGTGGACCACCTACCGTCACATCGGCCGCGCCGTGCTGGAGAAGCTCAAGCGCGTGCCCGGCACCGGCCTCGCCGAGGACATGTCCTCGTTCCCCGCGACCGTGCCACTGCCCGGCGTCGGCGCGCCCAACGCCGTCGCCCACCGGCTGCTCGTCGACCGCGAGCCCGGCTCCCGCATGGAACCCCTGGTCGCCCGCCACCTGGCGAGCCACTACGGCACGCTCTCCTTCGAGATCGCCCACCTCATCGCCGACAACCCCCAGCTCGGCGAACCCGTCCACCCCGACGGCCCCGACGTGTGGGCCCAGGTCGCCTACGCCGCCGACAACGAGTGGGCCTACACCGTCGACGACGTGCTGCGCCGCCGCACCACCATGACCGTGCGCGGCCTCGACACCCCGGAGGTGCGGGCCAAGGTGGAGGCCTTCCTCGCGGAGCGCGGGACCAGGTAGACACAGCCTCGCGGAGCGCGGGACCAGGTAGACACAGCCTCGCGGAGCGCGGGACCAGGTAGACACAGCCTCGCGGAGCGCGGGCGCGGCAGGGCGAAGGTCGGCGGAGGGCGGGCACCCACGGGGGAGGTGCCCGCCCTCCGGCGCGCCGCGCCGGTCGTCCGGCACCGCGGCCGCTCCGCCGGGTGGGAATGCCGCAGGACCCCGGCGCGGGGAGGTGGCCGGGGTCCTGCGGGGTCGGGGGGCCTGCGGGTCAGCGGGGCTGCGGGGTCAGCGGGGCTGCGGGGTCAGCGGGCCTGCGGAGGCGGGAGGGCTCAGACGATCAGGCTGAGCGGCAGGATCAGGGCGATCGCGGTGACCGAGATGACGGTCTCCATGACCGACCAGGACTTCACCGTCTGACCGACGCTCAGGCCGAAGTACTCCTTGACGAGCCAGAAGCCGGCGTCGTTGACGTGGGAGAAGAAGAGCGATCCGGCGCCGATGGCGAGGACGAGCAGCGAGGCGTGGCTGGTCGACAGGTCGGCGGCGAGCGGGGCGACGATGCCGGCGGCGGTGATCGTGGCGACGGTCGCCGAGCCGGTGGCGAGCCGGATGAGGACGGCGATCAGCCAGCCGAGCAGGATCGCGGAGATGTGCCACTTGCCGGCCCAGGTGCTGACGGCGTCGCCGACGCCGACGTCGATGAGGGTCTGCTTGAAGCCGCCGCCGGCGCCGACGATGAAGACGATGCCGGCGATCGGGGCGAGCGACTTCTCGACGGTGCGGGATATCTCGGCCTTGGTGAAGCCGGCCGCCCGGCCGAGGGTGAGCATGCCGAGCAGGGTGGCGGCGAGCAGCGCGATGAGCGGCGAGCCGACGAAGTCGAAGACGCGCTGGAGGACGGCCTTCGGGTCGTCGACGACGACGTCGACGAGGGCCTTGCCGAGCATCAGCACGACGGGCAGCAGGATCGTGACGAGTACGGCGCCGAAGCGGGGGCTGCGCTCGTGCGGCACGGTGTCGGCGGCGGGGGCGGTTTCGGCGGGCGGCTCCAGCGGGCCGACCCAGCGTTCGGCGACGCGGCCGAAGAGCGGGCCGGCGACGATCAGGGTGGGCACGGCGATCAGCAGGCCGAAGGCCAGGGTGACGCCGAGGTCGGCCTTGAGCGCGTCGACGGCGACCAGCGGGCCGGGGTGCGGGGGCACCAGGCCGTGCAGCACGGAGAGTCCGGCGAGGGCGGGGATGCCGATCCGCATGAGCGGGACGTTGCCGCGGCGGGAGACGAGCAGCACGATCGGGATGAGCAGGACGACGCCGACCTCGAAGAAGAGCGGCAGGCCGAGGAGGGCGGCGATGAGGGCCATCGCCCAGGGCAGTCCGCGGCGTCCGGTGCGGGCGAGCACGGTGTCGGCGATGGTGTTGGCGCCGCCGGAGTCGGCGAGCAGCTTGCCGAGCATCGCGCCGAGGCCGATCAGCAGGCCGACGCCGGCGACGGTGGCGCCGAAGCCGGTGGCGAAGCTGGTGAGCAGCTTGTCGAAGGGTGCCTGCGCCACGACGGCCAGCAGGGCGGATCCGAGGGTGAGGGCGAGGAAGGGGTGCAGCTTCAGCCGGGTGATCAGCAGGACGATCGTGGCGATGCTGAGCAGGACGGCGACGAGCAGTCGTCCGTCGCTGTCGGTGTGCGGGAGGGCCGGGGCGGCCGCCGCGAGCAGGAGGGTGGGGGTGGTCACGCGAGGTCTCCGTTGACGTGGCCGAGCAGTGCTGCGGCCTTCTCGACGAGGGTTTCCGGGGTGGGGCCGACGTCCAGCACGGCTCCGCGCTCGTCGGGCCCGAGAGGTTCGAGCGCGGCGTACTGGGAGTCGAGGAGGGAGGGCGGCATGAAGTGGTCGGCCCGGTGGACGAGGCGGTCGCGGACGAGCTCGTGGCTGCCGCTGAGGTGCAGGAAGAAGGCGTCGGGGCAGGACGCGCGCAGGGTGTCGCGGTAGCGCCGTTTGAGTGCCGAACAGGTGACGACGCCACCGGTGCCGTCGGCGGCCTGCGCGCCCAGCCAGGCGCCGAGGGCGCGCAGCCAGGGTTCGCGGTCGTGGTCGTCGAGCGGGGTGCCGGCGCTCATCTTGGCGATGTTGGCGGCGGGGTGGAAGTCGTCGGCCTCCGCGTACGGGAGGCCGAGCCGGTCGGCGAGTTGCCGGGCGACGGTGGTCTTGCCGACTCCGGAGACGCCCATCACGACGATGACGGGCGGCTGGTCCTCGACGCTGAGAGCCATGGGTGGTGCTCCTTCTTCTGCCTGATCCGCGCCCACTGTCGCGTAAAGGTATGACTTATTCAAGCCCTTGAAACTTAATCGTCATACTTTTGCTTCCCGCTAGTCTGGCCGGATGGAGATCCAGGGCCTGCCCGGCCGCCTGCTCGCCGACCTCGGCCCCGCCATCGCCTCCGGTGAGATCCCGGAGGGCACGGTGCTGCGCGCCGAGGAGCTGGAGGAGCGTTACGGGGTCTCCCGCACCGTCGTCCGCGAGGCCGTACGCATCCTGGAGTCGATGCGGCTCGTCGCCCCGCGGCGCCGGGTCGGCATCACCGTGCAGCCCCGGGCCGGCTGGGACGTCTTCGACCCGCTGGTGATCCGCTGGCGGCTGGCCGGCGCCGACCGGGCGGCGCAGTTGCGCTCGCTGGGCTCGCTGCGGGTCGCGGTCGAACCCGCCGCGGCGGCGCTGGCCGCGGTGGAGGCGACCGACGACGACCGCCGGGCCCTCGCCGCGCTCGCGGTCGAGCTGACGGTCACCGCCCGGGCGGCCGACCTGGAGGCCTTCCTGCAGCACGACATCGCCTTCCACGCGACGGTGCTGCGCGCCTCCGGCAACGAGATGTTCGCGCACCTGCACGACACCGTGGGCGCCGTGCTGACCGGGCGGACCGAGCACCACCTGATGCCGCACCGGCCGCGGCCGTACGCCGTGCAGCTGCACCGCGAGGTCGCGGACGCGATCTGCTCGGGCGACGCCGCGCTCGCCGAACGGGCGATGCGCACCATCGTGACGGGGGCGCTCGACGAACTGAACGCCACGCTCGACTGAGTTCGTACCTGAACGCCTGCCGGATTCCGGGCCCGATCGTGGACTTCCGCCGCATGACGGGCCCTTGGTGGGGCAGGGTGGGGGTGTCGGGGGGTGCGCACCAGCGCACGCCGCCGGCACCTGTACCCACCTGCACGCACCTGTACCTGCACGCACGCACCTGCCCGCCCGTGCACCCACCGGCCCGACCGCCGGCCCGTACGCCGGGCTCAGCTCTCCGAACGTCAGCGCTGGGGGTCGCCGATGTCCACCGTTCGCCGCCGCCTTCCGGACGAGGTGCGGGCCGCCGCCGTCCGGGCGGGGCTCTCCTTCTCCCTGATGCTGGTGGCCCTGATCGTCGCCGTCCTGGCCTCGTACGCGGGCACCACGCTGCTCACGCCCGCCCTGGTGGTGATGGCGATCGGGGTGTTCGGCACGGCGTGGGGGCTGCTGGAGATCCTGGTGTCGCGTCAGATCGCCGCGCAGAGACGCCGGGGGCCCAACTCCGCGTCGCCGCTGGACGGCAGCCGGGAACGCGGACGGCGCCCGGCGGGTCACCGGGCGCCGCTGCAGGGCTGACGGCCCGACAGGGCCGTCGGCCCCGCCGGGTCAGCCGAGTCAGCCGCGCGGGCCGACCGCGTAGCCGTACTGCCGGGGCCAGCGGCGCTCGGCGCCGAGCGCCCGGGCGGCGTGCAGCGGCCAGTACGGGTCGCGGAGCAGTTCCCGGCCGAGCATCACGGCGTCGGCCCGGCCCGCGGTGACGACCTCCTCCGCCTGGGCGGGTTCGGTGATCAGGCCGACCGCGCTGACCGGGACGCCCGAGTCGCTGCGGATGCGCTCCGCGAAGGGCACCTGGTAGCCGGGGCCGGTCTCGATGCGGGCGTGCGGGGCGATGCCGCCGCTGGAGACGTCGACCAGGTCGATGCCGATCGCCCCGAGCTCCTTGGCGAGCAGCACCGTCTCGTCCACGGTCCAGCCGGGTTCGCCGTCGAGCCAGTCGGTGGCCGAGACGCGGAAGAAGACCGGCAGGTCGGCCGGCCAGACCGCGCGGACGGCCGCGGCGACCTCCAGCGCGAAGCGGGCCCGGCCCGCGAAGCTGCCGCCGTAGCCGTCGGTGCGGTGGTTGGAGTGCGGCGAGAGGAAGGAGTGCACGAGGTAGCCGTGCGCCCCGTGGACCTCGGCGACGAGGAAGCCGGCCTCCCGGGCGCGGACCGCCGAGGCCGCGAAGTCCTGCACGAGTACGGCGATCTGCTCCTCCGTCAGCTCGTCGGGCGTCGGGTTGGCGCCGAACGCCACCGGGGAGGCGCCGACCGTCCGCCAGCCGCCCGCCTCGGGGCCGAGCGGCGCGGAACCGCCCGTCGGGCCACCGGTGGACGCCTTGCGGCCGGCGTGGGCGAGCTGGATCGCGGGCACCGAGCCGTGCGCGGTGATCAGGGCGGCGATCCGGGCGAGCGCCTCCTGCTGCCGGTCGTTCCACAGGCCGAGGTCGTACGGGGAGATCCGGCCGTCGGGGCGGACCGCGGCCGCCTCGGTCATCACCAGGCCGGCGCCGCCGGCCGCGCGGGAGCCGAGGTGGGCGAGGTGGAAGTCGGTGGCCACGCCCTGCTCGGGGCCGTCCGGCGCCGCCGAGTACATGCACATCGGGGCGAGCCAGACCCGGTTCGGGACGGTCAGCGAGCGGAGGGTGATCGGCTCGAACAGGGCGCTCACAGAGGCTCCTCGGGCGGTGGCCGGGGTGAGCCGGCCGGGGCGGTTCGGGGTTACGACGATAACTCTCGTACGACGAAGTCTGTCAAACTACGATATCCGTCGTACGATGAGGCGTGACCGCCACCAGCACCGCGACCGCCACCGGCCCCGAGTCCGGCGTCTTCCCCGAACCCGCGGTCGGCGAGATCCGGCTGGAGTGCGTGCTGCACGCGCTCGCCGATCCCGTCCGGCTGCGGATCGTCGCCTCGCTGGCGCAGCACGAGGCCGAGGTCAACTGCGTGGCCTTCGACGTGCCGGTGACGCGCTCCACGCTGACCCACCACTTCCGGGTGCTGCGCGAGGCCGGGGTGATCCGGCAGGTGCGCCGCGGCACCTCCAAGATGAACTCGCTGCGCCACGACGACCTCGCGGCACGCTTCCCCGGCCTGCTCGACAGCGTCGTCACCGGCCACCGCGCCACTGCCGCCACCACGGCCGTGCCGGAGGACTGACACACCGCGGGGCCGTTCGGCACACGGCGAGCGCCGGACGGGCCAGGGTGCCGGACGGGTCAGGGCGCCGGACGGGTCAGGGCGCCGGAACGGCCCGCCCTCCGCCACGCAGCTCGGCCAGCAGGACCTCCTGGTCCGTGATCATCTCGGTCAGGATCCTGCGCGCGGCCCGCAGCAGCTCGGCGACGTCCGGCGTGCTGAGCTCGTAGACCACGGTGTTGCCCTCACGGGTCGCGGTGACGAGGTTGGTGCGCCGCAGCACCGCGAGCTGCTGGGAGAGGCTGGACGGTTCGATGTCCATCTCCGCCAGCAGCTCGCGGACCGGGCGGGGGCCGTCCTGCAGGAGTTCGAGGACGCGGATGCGGGCCGGGTGACCGAGGGTGCGGAAGAACTCCGCCTTGGCCTGGTAGAGCGGGACCGGCATGCTCAGTCGTCCTCGTCTTCCTCTTCGTCCGGCGCGTGCGGCAGGTCGATGCCGTGCCGCGCGGCGATCCGCAGCAGGCTCGCGATCCGCCCCCGGTAGGCCTGGACGCCGTCCTCGTCACCCGCCTCGCGGGCGGCGGCCAGGTCGCCGCGGGCCCGGGCCAACTGCGCCCCGAGCTCCTCGCGGAACAGGTCCGTCACGCTGACCTCCGTTGCCGGCAGCTGCGCCGGCCGCCGCCCGGGCACACCCGGGAGGGTCCAGCATCCAAGACTGGGAAGACTTCTTCAAGTTTCCGACCGACTGGGACACAACGCCTGCCGAAGGGTGTAACGGGCCTCCGGCTCAGCCGCGGAAGCGGTGTGCCGGGCGGCCCGTGACACCGGGCGTGCAGGTGAAGATCCCGCCCGCGAGCGGCTGCTCGGCGAGCTCGGCCGACGTGAGGTTCTCGGTGGCCGTGGTGATGTAGAGGGTGTCCAGGCCGGGGCCGCCGAAGGCGCAGCTGGTCGTCATGGTCGCGGGCACCCGCACCACGGTGTCCAGCGTGCCGTCGGGCAGGTACCGGCGGATCTCGCCGCCGAAGGCGACGGCCACCCAGACGCCGCCCTCGGTGTCGACCGTGATGCCGTCCGGCACGCCGCCCTCGATCTCGGCGAACAGCCGCGGGTCGTGCAGCCGGCCGGCCTCGTAGCGGTAGGCGTGCACGAGGCGGGTCGGGCTGTCCGCGTAGTAGGCGGTGGCGCCGTCGGGCGACCAGTCGAGGCCGTTGGAGATCGTCACGCCGTCGAGCGCGGTGTGCACGGTGCCGTCGGCGTCGAGGCGGTGCAGCGTGCCGGCTCCGGGCGTGTGGTCGTACGCCATGGTGCCCGCGAGGAGGCGGCCCTCGGCGTCGCAGACGGCGTCGTTCATGCGCAGGGTGCCGCCCGCGGAGTCGAGGTCGGCGATCCGGGTGAGCGCGCCGTCCTCGTCGAGGACGGCGAAACCGTCGGCCACCGCGAGGACGAGGCCGCCGGCCGCGCGCAAGGCGACCGCGCCGACCGGCAGGCCCGCCTCGAAGCGGGTGCGCTCCCCCGTCACCGGGTCCCAGCTGTGGACGTGACCGGCGATGATGTCGACCCAGCGGAACAGCTGGACGCGGTCGTCCCACAGCGGACTCTCGGCGAGGTGCAGGCGGTCGGCGACCGCGAGCTCGGCGTGCAGGGTGCGGGGCATGTCTACTCCAGGGACGGAGGGGGCCGGTGTGAGCTGTGGGGGGACGATGATCCTAGGCGCCGGAGAGCGCGTTCCGCACCGGGGTCCGCACCTCGGACCGGACCGGGCCGCGGGCGGGCCGTCCCGAACGGGCCGGTAAGGTCTTCGGGGGCACAGCGCACCTGACGGCCACCGCGCCGGACCGCTCCGCCCGCGCCCGGGTCCGACGACGCCCCCGGGCGACCTGCAGGGCCGCCGCCCTCCGCAGCGCTCCGCACGCTTCCGGCCCGCCCGGCGGGCCGTCCTCACGACAGGCAGCCGCTCCCCGTGCCCTTCCCCCTCCCGTCCGCCGCCGCGCGGCTCCGCGGCCTGCGTCCCGACTGGCTCTCCGACCCGGCGGTGTGGCGCACCGAGGTGCTGGCCGGCCTGGTGGTGGCACTGGCGCTGATCCCCGAGGCGATCTCGTTCTCCGTCATCGCCGGGGTCGACCCGAAGATCGGCCTGTTCTCGGCGTTCACCATGGCCGTGACCATCGCGGTGGTGGGCGGGCGACGGGCGATGATCTCCGCCGCCACCGGTGCGGTCGCGCTGGTCATCGCCCCGCTCAACCGGGAGCACGGCCTCGGTTACCTCGTCGCGGCCGTGCTGCTCGCCGGGGTGTTCCAGATCGTCCTGGGTGCGCTGGGGGTGGCGCGGCTGATGCGCTTCGTCCCGCGGTCGGTGATGGTCGGCTTCGTCAACGCGCTGGCGATCCTCATCTTCCTGACGCAGCTCCCGGAGCTGGAGCACGTGCCGTGGGCGGTCTACCCGCTGTTCGCGGCCGGGATCGCGCTGCTGGTGCTCCTGCCCCGCCTCACCACGGCGGTGCCGGCCCCGCTGGTGTCGATCGTCGCCCTGACCGCCGTCACGGTCGCGGCGGGCATCACCGTGCCGACCGTGGGCGACAAGGGCGAACTGCCCTCCTCGCTGCCGCACCCGGGCCTGCCCGACGTGCCGTTCACGGCCGACACCCTGCTGACGATCGCCCCGTACGCCTTCGCGATGGCGCTGGTCGGCCTGATGGAGTCGCTGATGACCGCCCGGATCGTCGACGACCTCACGGACACCCGGTCCGACAAGACCCGCGAGGCGGTCGGCCAGGGCATCGCCAACATCGTCACCGGTCTCTTCGGCGGCATGGGCGGCTGCGCGATGATCGGCCAGACGATGATCAACGTCAAGGTGTCGGGCGCCCGCACGCGCCTGTCGACCTTCCTCGCCGGATCGTTCCTGATGGTGCTGTGCGTCCTGTTCGGCCCGGTGGTGTCGCGGATGCCGATGGCCGCGCTGGTGGCCGTCATGGTGATGGTGTCCTGGGCGACGTTCGACCGGCACTCGGTGTCGCCCGCGACGCTCCGCCGGATGCCCGCCGGGGAGACCGCCGTCATGGTGGTCACCGTCGTCTGCGTGGTGGCGACCGGCAACCTGGCCGTCGGCGTGGTCGTCGGCTCGGTCACCGCGACGGCGCTCTTCGCCCGGCGCGTCGCCCGGCACACCGGGATCACCTCGGAGACCTCCCCCGACGGCACCACCGTGGTGTACCGGGTCACCGGCCAGCTCTTCTTCGCCTCGGCCGACGGCCTCGCCGCGCACTTCGCCTACGCGGACGACCCCGACCGGGTCGTCGTCGACCTGTCGGCCGCCCACATCTGGGACGCCTCGACCGTCGCCGCGCTCGACGCGGTCGCGGCGCGCTACGCCCAGCGCGGCAAGACCCTGGAGATCACGGGCCTCAACGCCCCCAGCGCCCACCTGCACGGCACCCTCAGCGGCGAACTCGCCGCCGCCTGACCGGCCGCCCCGGACGGCTCAGACGGCCCGCACGGGCCGGACGACCAGCACCGCCCGCACGGCCCGCCGTACCGCGATCCCGCGGCGCGGCGGGCCGTCGCCGTACGGCTCAGCGGTCGGCGGGCACCGGACCGGCGGGTGGGCGGTCCATCAGCGGCAGCCGGTCCATCAGCGGCGCCGGCAGGGCGAAGGCCTCGGTGAGGGTCTCCAGGTGCGGCGTGAGCCGCGCCCGCAGGGCCTCCGCCTCCGTGGCGATCCCGCCCGCCTGCGGCACGGACAGCAGCCCCGCCGCGGCCAGGTCACCGCTGCGCGGGTGCACCTGCTGCAGCAGGAAGAGCCGGCACAGGTCGGCGAGCAGCGCCCGCGCCCGCGGGTCGCCGACCGTCCCGACGGCGTCGAGGAAGGCGTCCGCCGCCTGCACCAGCGCGTACGCGGCCAGGGCGTCCTGGGCGGCCGGTGAGGCGTGGTTCCAGCGGGCCAGGGGGTCGCCGGCCGGACCGGAGCGGATCCGCGCGGCGGCGTGGCGGCGCAGCCGGGCCTCGTCGGCGGCGAGCAGGTCGCGCAGCACGTACGGGTCGCGCAGCACACCCGGACCGGGCGGTGCCTCCGGGTCGGCCAGGGGGTCGGCGCCGGTGGCGCGGATCGGGCGGGGCTCCTCGTGGGCGAAGACGTGCTCGGCGGCGGCCTTGACCCAGACGGCCAGGTTGTCGCCCTCGGCCGTGATGGCGCCCTCGACGTTCAGCGGGAGCTCCGCGAGGCCGTTCGCCGGGAACAGCCCCTGGGCGCCGCACCGCTCGCGGCACTCGACGAGCACGTCGCGCGTGCGCCAGGTGTTCCACGCCTTGGTCACGGCGACCAGCCGCTCGGCGCGGGCCCGGTCCTCCGGTGCGTGGCCGGCCCAGGCCCGCGTCGCGGCGCGGTGCAGGAACGTCGTCGCGTACGCGGTGGCGCAGGCCGCGAGCAGCCGGTCGGTGTGCGAGCGGTGGGCGCTGAGCGGTACGCGGCTGCCGGCGGACGTGCCGCTGATGCGCCGGAGCCCGGCGTACCGGACGGCGATCGCGAGGGCGGCGCGGGAGGCGCCCACCCCGGCGGCGCTCATGCAGAGCTTGCCCTCGGTGACCCGGCCGATGGACCGGAGGAAACGTTTGCGCCGGCTGCCGGGCCCGGAGACCGTCGAGCCGTCCGGGCCGAGGCGGCCGTGGTCGCCGGTCAGCAGGGCGGACGCGGGCAGCCGCACCCGGTCGAACGAGGTGAGGCAGTGGTCGACCGGGCTGCCGGTGCGCTCCGGCAGCAGCTCGACGTGCACGCCGGGCCGGGGGCCGTCGGCGTCGGCGAGCTCGGCGAGGAGGAGGAACACGCCGTGGTCGCGGCCGTCGGCCAGCAACCGCGCCGCGACGACGGCGCTCTTGGGGCCGCCCGCGGGGCTGGTGTTGGGCATGTACTTGCGGGCGCCGGGGTGCGGGGTGTGCAGCACGTACGTGCCGGTCTCCCGGTCGAGGGTGGCGGTGGTCTCCAGCGCCGCTGCGTCGTTGCCGTGGTCGAGCTCGGTGCACAGGAACGTGCCGATGCGGCGCATCGCCAGCAGGTCGTCGAGGTGGCGCCGCCGTGCGGGGTGCGGGTCGTGGTCGAGGAGGCTGCCGAGGAAGAGGTTGTAGTGGATGCCGGCGACCGTGGCGAGGGAGCCGTCGACGACGGCCGTCCACTCGTGCAGGGCCGCGAGCCGGTGCACGTCGCCGGCCAGCGCCCGCGGGTCGGCGACCGAGTCGTTGACTAACCGCAGCCGGTCGTAGGCGAGTTCGGCCCGCTCCTGGTGGCCGAGGCCGGCCCGGTACGCGAACTCGGGGCGCGACACGAGGTGTGCCCAGTGCTCGTGGCCCGGGTCGTGGCCCGGTGCGGGTTCGTCGAACAGGGCTGAGGTCAGGGCCGTCAGCACGGCCTTGTGCCCGGGGCGGCCGTCCGGGCCGCCGGGGGGAGGAGTGATCATGACCGGCCCAACGAGCGCCTCCCCGTGCGGAAACGATCTCGGCGAAACGATTAACCCAGAGTTCACAGGGCCCCGGCCGACGGCGCCTGCGCGCGGGCGCCGCACCCGGCCGTCAGCCGACGACCACCCGTTGATGGGTCGTCAGCCGGCCGTCCTCGTCCAGCACGTGGAACGCGATCACCGGAGGGTGGTCGAACGCGATGCCCGGCCCGCCCTCCCAGGGCAGCGTCACCGTGGACACCACCCCCGGCGCCACCGCCAGCGGCAGGCCCGCGAACCGGGTCGCGGCACCCGTGTGCGCGTGGCCGCACAGCACCGCCGCCACCTGCCGGTGGCAGCGCAGCACCGCGGCGAACCGCTCCGCGTCCTGCAGGCGGATCCGGTCGACGGTCGGCTGGTGCAACGGCACCGGCGGGTGGTGCAGCGCGACCACGGCGGGCACGTCGCGGCGGGCGTGCGTGAGCGTGGTGTCCAGCCAGGCGAGCGTCTCCTCGTCGAACCGGCCCTCGTCCCGGCCGGGCACGGAGGAGTCGAGCATCAGCACGGTCAGGCCGGGGAGTTCGTGCAGCCGGTTCACCGGCCCGGCGGACGGCTCCTCCCCCGCCAGGCCCGCCAGGTACGCCTCCCGCACGTCGTGGTTGCCGGGGCACGTCAGCACCGTGTGCCGGGCCGACGCCAGCACGCGGGCGGCGGCCGCGTACTCCTCCGGGCGGCCGTGGTCCGCGATGTCACCGGTCACGAGCACCGCGTCGACCGGGCCCGGCAGCGCCTCCAGGTACGCCATGACCCGCGCCGCGCGCGCCTCCGCCCGGGCGCCGCCGTCACCGCCGTGGTCCTGGCCGAGGTGGATGTCGCTGAGGTGCGCGAGCACCGGCATGGGCGTTCCCTTCGGGTCGGGTCGTCGGGCCCGGCGCGGGGCCGGGGCTCGGACTCTATGCCCGGCGGGCGCGTCGGGTCGGGCGTTCGGGTCGGGCGTCCGGGTCGGTTCAGGCGTCCGGGTCGCGCAGGCCGACGCAGTCGAGGGCCCAGAAGACGTCCGGGTAGACGAAGGTGCCGGTCATCCACGGCTCGTGGCCGCCGAGCCGTGCCACCTGGAACGCCGCCGGGGGGATGCGCAGCGAGGGGCTGCGGAAGCCGTGCTCGTCGGCACGGTCGAAACCGCGGGCGCCGTAGTAGTCGGGCGGGCCCTCCAGGAACACCAGGGGTGCGCCGGTGGCGTCGGCCGCGGCGAGGGCGTGGGCGATCAGCCGGCTGCCGAGGCCGCGGCCCTGGTGGGAGGGGAGGACGGCCAGCGGGGAGAGGGTGAGCACGTCGACGAGGCGCCGGGGCGCGTCGAGGCGGGCCGGACTGAGCACGACGTGCCCCACCACGCGGCCGCCGTCGGTCGCGACGAACGACAGCGGGGCCGGCCGGAGCGCCTCGACGAGGGCGGCGACGTGGCCGTCGTCGCCGAACGCCGCGGTGTGGAGGGCGGCGACGGCGGCGCGGTCGGCTCCGCTCTCCGCGCGGACGGCGGGGCGGTCGGCGTGCTCGGGCTCTCGGGGGGTCATGGCGCGCAGGGTAGGTCGCCACGGCCCGGCGGCGCGAACGGTTTTCGGGCCACCGGGTCACCGGGCGTCAGGGTCCGGCGGGGCCGGGCGGTCAGGCCGGCGACCGGGCGCTACTCCGCCGCGACGGGCTCGACGGGCTCGACGGGTCCGATCGGTTCGGCCGGGCGCTTGAACATCCGGGTGGCGGTGATCTCGCCGTGGATCGCCGGGCCGTCCGGGTCCTGCGGCGCGGGCAGCCCGGGGCGCAGGTGCTCCTCCACGGAGATGTACTTGAGGCCGGCCCGCAGGTCGGCGTCGTTGCGCAGCCGGATGACGAGCGGGAACTCCGCGAGCGCGGTGGTGTCGAACAGGCCGGTGGTGTAGATGAGCTGCACGCCGAGCGCGTCGGCGACGGCCCGCTGGAGCTCCAGCAGGTAGGTGGCGTTGGCGCGGCCGATCGGGTTGTCGAGGAAGAGCGTGCCCGCGTGGCGCAGCTGCGACTGGCCGCGGTCGTTGGCGCGCAGCGCGGCCATCGTGCAGTAGAGCGCGATGGCGGCGGTGAGGAGCTGGCCGCCGGAGAAGACGTCGGACATCTGGCCGACGCCGACGCGCTCGGCCCGCAGCACGGCGTCGGGCTTGAGGATCTCGACGCTGACGCCCTTGGGGCCCATCGCCGCGGCGACGCCGCGCAGCAGCAGCGACATGCCGTCGCGGCGCAGGTCGCTGTTCTTGCGGACGGCGGCGCGGGTGGCCTCGTCGATGACCTCGCCGAGGCGCTCGACGAGCAGGGCGTGGTCCGGGTCCTCGAAGCGGATCCGGAGGAACTCCTGGCCGGACCACTCTCCCAGGCCCTCGGGCAGCCGGGAGAGCCGCTGGGCGGCACGCAGGGTGGTCAGCGAGCTCTCCACCAGGCCGCGCAGGCGGTCGACGATGGATCCGCGGTTGCGTTCCAGCTGGGCGAGTTCGTCGGTGAGGACGCGCAGCCGGGGGGCGAAGGCGGCGGCCCAGGCGGCGGCGTGCTCGGGCAGGGCCGCGGTCGGCAGCTCGCGGATCTGCTGCCGGGCGGGGGTGCGGACGGCCTCGTAGCGGGCGGCGTTGGCGTGCCGGATGAGCGCGTCGGAGGCGTCGCGGACGGCGAGTTCGGCGCTGCTGAGCTCCGCGGCGGCGGCGCGCAGGGTGCGGCGGGTCTCGGTGGCGCCGGTCCGGGCCTCGGCGAGGCCGCCGAGGTACGGTTCGGCGCTCTGCTCGGGCTCGTCGGCGTGGTCGCGGAGGCCGTCGCGGAGCTGGGCGGCGATCTCCTCGAAGTCGGCCGCGGCGCCTTGGGCCGCGTCGGAGGTGCGCAGCAGGTCGGCGTGCTCGGTGCGGGCGGTCTCCAGGCGTTCGCGGCGCTCGGCGAGGAGGGTGGTGGCGGTGCGGAGCAGCACCTGGGCGTGCTCGGGGTCGGTGGGCACGAGCTCGTCGGGGAGTTCGGTGTGGGCCTCGCCGTCGGCGGGGGCGGAGCGTTCGACCTCGCCGCGGAGCCGTCCGAGCTGTTCGCTGGCGGCGGCGGAGCGGGCCTCGATGGTGGCGACGAGTTCCTCGGCGCGGGTGGCGGCGGCCTGCCGGGCGGGGCCGTCGGCGCCGTCGGGGCTGGCGAGGAGTTCCTCGGCGCGGGTGCGGACCTTGTTGGTGAGGCGGTCGAGCTCGGTGGCGGCGGCGGCCTCCTCGCCTTCGGCGCGGGCCTGTTCGGCGCGCAGGTCGGCGCCGACGCCGACCTTCTCGTAGACCTGGGAGGCGGCGCGGTAGGCCTCGCGGAGGGCGGGCAGGGAGGAGGCGGCGCCGTCGGGTTCCGGGGCGTCCTCGGCGAGGGCGGAGAGCTCGGCGCGCTCCGCGCGGAGCGTACGGGCGGTGCGGCGGGCGTCGTCGGCGGCGCGCTGGGCGGCGCGGCGGTCCTCGTCGCAGGTGCGGGCGCGGTCGGCGCAGGTGGCCTGGCGCTGGTCGCATTCGGCGGCGTCGTCGGCGAGTTCGCGGCGGCGGCGGGCCCAGGTGGTGCGCTCGCGCAGGCGGAAGGCGAGGCCGGCGAGGGCGTCGGCGCGGCGCCGGGCCTGCTGGACGGCCTCGCGGCGCTCCTCGTGCGCGCCGGCGGCGGCGGCGTGGTCTGCCTCGGCCTCGGTGTGCTCGGCGCGGGCGGTGGCGAGCACCGCGGCGGCGGTCTCGGCCTGTTCGCCGGCGGCGCGGGCGGCGGCGGCGAGTTCGGCGAGGGTGCCGGGCGGGCACTGGGCGTGCCAGGAGGCGAGCCGGGCGGCGAGGGCGCGGTCGTGGCCGAGGCGGGCGGCGAGTTCGCGGATGTGCTCCTCGCGGGCGGTGGCCCGGGTGCGGAGCTCGCGGCGCTCGTCGTCGGCGGCGCGCTCGTCGTGCATGGCGGGGTTGGGCGGTACGAGGAAGAACGCGGGCTCGCCCTCGATGGGGGCGATGAGGGCGGCGGCGGTGCCGACGGCGACGGTGGAGCGGGGCAGCAGGGCGGCGGCGGCGAGGGCGGTGCGGGCCCGGTCGAGCGAGGCGGGGTCGGTGACGACGACGCCGTCGACGAGCTCGGGGCGGGCGGCGAGGATCGCGTCGTGGTCGGCGGGGTCGACGGACTGCGCGAGGTAGCGCCAGCCGGGGAGGGCCGGGATGCCGTGCTCGCCGAGGTACTCGACGGTGGCGAGGACGTCCGGACCGGGCGGCAGGAGGCCGCCGTCGCCGAGGGCTGCGAGGATGCGGGAGTCGTCGGCGGCGGCGGTGCGCAGGTCGAAGAGGGTGCGTTCGGCGGTGGCGACGGCCTGGTCGAGCTGCTCGCGCAGCGCTTCGGCGTTGGTGTCGAGGAGCGCGGGGGTGAGGAAGCCCTCGCCCTCGTCGGCGGTCTCCTGGTAGGCCGTCAGGGAGAGGAGGTCGGCGAGCCGGGCCTCGGCGGCGAGCAGGGCGGCGGTGCGGTGCTCGGCGGCGAGGGCGCGTTCGGCGGCGGCGCGCGCGTCGGAGGCGCGGGCGGCGGCGAGTTCGGCGCGGGCCTCGGCGGCGGCGGTCTCGCGGAGCCGGGCGGCGGCGAGTTCGGCGGCGGCGCGCACCTGGGTGAGCGCGGCGGCGGCGGCCTTCTCGGCGTCGGCGGCGTGCAGGGCGGCGCGGGCCGGGTCCGGGTCCTCGGTGGCGTCGATCCAGCCGGCGTCGACGGCGGCCTCGGTCTCCTGCTCGACCTCGGCGAGGCGCTGGCGCAGGTGTTCGGCCTCGCTGCGGGCCTTCTGGGCGGCGGTGGCGGCGGCGGTGGCCTCGGTCTGGGCGGCGGAGCCGTCCTCCTGGAGTTCGCCGGCGCGCAGCTCCTCCTGGTCGGCGCGGGCCTCGGCGGCGAGGGCGGCGGTCTCCAGGGCGCGGGCGAGGGCGCCGGCGGCCCGGGCGCGGGCGGCGAGGGCGGGGGCGGCGTCGAGTTCGGCCTCGCGGATGGCGGCGGAGACGCGGGCGGCGCGGTCGGCGGCGGCGCGGTGGCGCAGGGCGGCCTCGGCGGCCTGCCAGGCGGAGTGGAGGGTGCGGGCCTCGACGAGTTCGCGGCGCAGGGCGGCGGCGTCGGAGGTGGCGGCGGCGAGCCCGAGGGTGGCGTGGCGGTGGGTGAGTTCGGCGGTGATGAGGGAGTGCCGGGTGCGGTCGGCCTCGGCGGCGGTGACGGCGCCTGCGGCGGCGGCGACCTCGACGGCGAGGTCCTGGGCGCGGTCGCGTTCGGCGGCGGCCCGGCCGAGGTGGGCCTGGACGAGGCGGCGGGTGCGGCGTTCGGCGGCGCGGTGGGTCTCGCGGACGGTCTCGCGGGCGGCGGTGGCGTCGACGATGCGCTGGAGGAGGTCGAGGGAGCCGGCGGTGAAGTCGCGTTCGGCGGCGAGTTCGGAGCGGCGGCCGAGTTTGGCGGCGAAGCCGTGCACGAGGTCGGCGAGGCCGTCGGTGTCGCGGGTGTCGGTGACGGCGCGCAGCAGCAGGTCGGTGAAGTCGGAGTCGTGCTTGACCGCGAAGAGGCCGGCGGCCTCGCCCTCGTCGGCGTTCATCTCGCGCTGGTAGCGGAAGAGTTCGGGGTCGAGGCCGAGGGCGCCGAGGTGTTCGTTCCAGCGGTCGTGGATCTCCTCGAAGGTGAGGTCGAGGTAGGGGTGGGCCTTGCCGGCCTCGGTGAGGGCGTCGCGGAAGCCCTTCATGGTGCGGCGGCGGCCGCGGGCCCTGCCCTCGGGGGCGAGGGCGAGGCGTTCGGCGACGGGCAGCGAGTCGAGGGTGAGGCCGGGGCCGGGGCGGAACGAGTACCAGAGTTCGGCGAACTTCCGCGGGTCGGAGGAGACCTGGCGGCCGCGCCACTCGCTGGTCTTGCCGACGACGATGAGCTCGCCGGTGACGGTGTGCTGCCACTCCAGGGCGACGTGCCCGCAGTCGTCGGCGAGGAGGAACTTGCGGAGCACGCCGGAGCTGGCGCCGCCCAGGGTGTTGCGGTGGCCGGGCAGCATCACCGAGAAGATCAGCTTGAGCAGGACGGACTTGCCGCCGCCGTTCTCCAGGAAGAGGACGCCCGCGGGGGCGGGACGGCGGCGCGGGCCCTCCGGCTCCTCGCCGAAGAGGCCGATCTGCTGCGGGGCGGGCTCCGCCACCGGCTCGCCGACGCCGCGCAGGTCGAGGACCGTGTCGGCATAGCGGGCACCGGCCGGTCCGATCGAGTACAGGCGGACCCGGTTGAGCTCGTACATGTGCGGCGGTTCTCCTGGGGCGGGTCAGGCGGGGGACGGTGGGCCGGTCGGGGCGGTGGCCGCGTGGGCCGCTCGGGGCAGTGGCCGGTCGGTGTGGCAGCCGGGCGGCGTGGTGGCCGGGCGGGGCGGGGTGCCGGGCGGGTCAGAGGGCGTGGAACGGCAGTCCCGCGTCGGCGACCAGTTCGTCGCTGTGGTCGGGTGGCAGCAGGGTGGCGGTGCCGTCGGTGACCGGGACGACACCGAGGTCGGTGAGCTCGGCCATGGCGGCGCTGCCCGCGAGGTCGCGGACCTGCAACTGGTAGCGGGCGGTGGTGCGGTAGGTGCCGCCGGAGTCGTCGGACGTCTTCTGGAGGAAGCCGGAGTCGACGAGGAAGAGCACGGCCTTGGAGACGATGCCGGTGGTGGAGCCGGCCAGGCGGCGGGCGTCCTTGGTGGCGCCGGTGGCGGAGCGGCGGGCCCAGACGCGCCACGCGGCCTCCAGGCCGGGGGCGTCGGTGGCGGGGTCGGTGACGGCGCCCTCGGCCTCCGCGCGCTCCTCCAGGCGGCGGCAGGCCTGCCGGACGAACGCGTCGACGCCGTTGACGGTGACGCGGCCGAGGTAGCCGTCGTCGGCGAGGTCCTCCGGGCGGGGGAAGGCCAGGGCGGCGACGGCGAGGTGCGCGAGACCGTGCAGGAAGCGGTCGGTCGACTCGGACGCGGCGCGCCGCGAGTAGTCGCCCATGCGGACGGCGAAGACGGAGTCCTCGGCGGCGGCGACGGCCATGCCCGCACGCGGCGACACCTCCAGGACGACCAGGCCCATGCCGGTGGCCACCGCGTCGGCGAGCCGGGCGAACGACGGGTCCTCGCGGTGCCGGCGCACCAGCTCGGCGTACTCGGCGTCGCGGGCGGGCAGCAGCTTGGCCTGCAGGCCGAAGGAGACCAGCCGGGCGGCGTCGGCGACGTCCGCGGGGGTGAGCTGTGCGGGGGCGGGCTCCGGCTCGGACGCCCGGGCCGGCTCGTGGAGGTTCGTCACGGGCGGGGCTCCTTGCGCGGTGAGGGGTGGGACATCAGGTCGCCTCCTTGCGGTCGGCGGCCATACCGGCGGCGTCGAGCAGGGCGCTGCCGACGATGAGGTCGGCACCGCCGAACTCGGGGTCGTCGAGGCGGGTGCCGTCGTCGACGGCGAAGAGCAGCCGCTCCTCGCCCTGCCGGTAGGCCGTGCCGACGGGCGGGCTGGCCGCGTGCACGGCGAGCAGCGCGACGAGGTACGGCAGGTCGGGGTCCTGGCGGCGGGCGTCGGCGAGCAGGCCGGAGAGGCGTCGCGGGGCGTCGGCGGGCAGGTCGAGCAGGTCGAGCGCGGCTTCCAGCTGGGCCTCGGTGAACCGGCTGTCGTCGGGGGTGGCGACGAGGTCGGGCTCGGGGAGTTCGGCGCCGAGGTGCTCGCGCTCGACGGGCGGGGTGAGCAGCAGGTCGACGAGGTCGGCGACGCGGACGGACGCGGCGACGCGCAGGCCGGCGCCGCGGGCGAAGAACGCGTCGGTGGGCCGCACCGCGCGTTCCAGCGGCAGCTCCAGCAGCGGGGCGAGCAGGTGCCCGTACAGGTCGATGCCGCTGCGGGCGCCCGGGGCGGCGAAGGCCTGGCGGTCCTGCTCGGCGCGGAAGAGCGGGCCGGCCTCCAGCAGCCGGGTCTGCAGCTGGGTGTGGCGGCGGATGCAGTCCTTGACGATGTCGACGAGCTCGGCGGCCCGGCGCTTGTGCTCGGGGTCGACGGCCTCGTCGCGGGCCCGGCGGATGTTGGTGAGGATGGCGTTCTCGTGCCGGTACCGGTCGGCGATGTGGTCGAGCGCCTCGTCGATCAGGTCGGGGACGGTCTCCATCCAGTCGACGGCGCGGACGTTGCGGCGGGTGGCCTCCAGGGCGCGGCGCAGCGTCTCCGCGTACTGGACGGTGCGGTAGCGGGCCTGCTCGGCGGCGAGCTGCGCGTCGGCGAGCCGCCCGCGGCGGATCAGCACCTCCAGCTTCACCTCGGCGGCGATCTGGGCGGAGGTGACGTCGGTGTCGAGGGCGCCGACGAGCACGTTGACGGCCTCGTCGGTGGTGCGCAGGTAGACGCCGCCGTCGGGGCCCGGCACCTCCTCGATCAGCTTGAAGTCGTAGTCGCGCCGGACGTACCCGCCGTCGGCGCCGAAGGTGCCGTAGACGGCGCGGAACCCGCGGTCGACACTGCCGACGTTGATCAGCGACTCCATCACCCAGCGTCCGACGCGGGTGTGCTCGGCGGGGTCGCGGCCCGGGTTCTGCGCGGCGATCCGCGGGTGCAGCCGGGCGAGCACTATGTCGCGGTCGGCGCCGGTGTCGAAGTCCATGTTGAGCGTGACGAGGTCGATCGCGGCGAGCCCGATCTCGGCCATCGTGTACGAGCTGTACTCGCCGGCGAGGTTGACCTTGCGCGTGTCGAGGTCGTGCAGCGGGGCGGTGCAGGCCAGCGCCTTGAGCCGGCGGGCGAGCCCCTCGTCGGCGGCCGGGCCGGGTGCGGGCCTGGTGGGCTGGTCAGCGATCGCGGTCACGGTGGACAAGATTAGAGGTTCGCACCGACAACATCCGAAACGGCCGTGGTTGCCCCGGTTCCGCCGGCCCCGGCGCGGGCGCGCGCCGGGGCCGGTCGGGGTGCCGGTCAGGGCCGGCGGGGGTGCCGGTCAGGGTGCCGGTCAGGGCGGGCGGGTGTCACCCGCGGGTGGGCTCGGCCTCCAGCTGCTCGGCCGGCACCAGGCCCGCCACGGCCGGCGGGTCGGCGGGCTCCAGCAGACGGCTCGGCACGCCGTCCGTGCCCACCGGCAGGTCGCCGTCGAGGGTGATCCGGCGGACCAGGCGGGGCTGGTCGCCGTAGTCGGCCACGGCGTAGTGCTGGGTGGCGCGGTTGTCCCAGATCGCGACGTCGCCGACCTGCCAGTTCCAGCGGACGGTGTTCTCCAGGCGCTCCACGTAGCGCTGGAAGAGCCCGATCAGCGCCTTGCTGTCGGCGCCGGAGACGCCCTGGACGCGCTGCGCGAACGCGCCGAGCAGCAGGTTCTTCTCGCCGGTCACCGGGTGGACGCGCACCAGCGGGTGTTCGGTCCTGAAGGTGGTGGAGACGAAGACCTGCCGGAACAGCTTCGCGGTCTCCGCGTCGTCCGCGAGTGCGGGGGCGAGTGCGCGGTCGGCCGCGTAGTCGTAGTCGTTGGTGTGCACCGCGCGCAGGCTCTCGGCCAGCGCCTTCAGCGGCGCGGGCAGGTCCTGGTAGGCGGTCGCGGTGTTGGCCCACACCGTGCTGCCGCCCGCCTCGGGCAGTTCCAGGGCCCGCAGGATCGACGCCTTCGGGTAGGACGGGACGAACGTGACGTCGGTGTGCCAGTTGTCGGCCCGCACGCCCTTGGTGGCGTCGAGCTCGAAGACGTACCGGCCGTCGGCGCTCGGCACGGTCGGGTGGCCGACGGGGTGGCCGAGCAGGCGGGCGAAGGCCTCGTGGCCGGCGTCGTCGAGGTGGTGCTGGCCGCGGAAGAACAGCACCTTGTGGCGGTGGAGGGCGGTCTCGACCGCGGCGACGGTGACGGCGTCGAGGTCGCCGCCCAGGCGGACGTCGTGGACGACCGCGCCGATCCGCCCGGCGACGGGGGTGAGGCGGAGCCCGGCGGGGGCGGTGGTGTCGTTCTCGACGGCGGTGTCGACGGCGGTCTCGGTGACGGTCTCGGTGGCGACAGCGGTCATGGCTGATCCTCGGCTTTCTCGGCACGACGGAGCACGGCGGCGCGTCCGGGCCGCCGGCAGGGCGGGGCTCGGCGGAGGCGCGGCGGCGCAGGGCGTCGCAGAACGGTGCGGGGCGTCGCGGAGCGACGCGGGGCAGGGAACGGCGGTCAACGCCGGAAGAGGGGTGGCGACTCGCTCAGACGGCGGTCGCGCGGCGACACGGGGGACAGCTGACACGGCTCATGGTTCGGCGTCCTCCTCTGGGTCGCGGCGGGTTCGACGGCATCATGCTGGCGGCCCGACCGTACTGCTGTCAATCGCCATCTCGCCTGGTGGGAGTGGGTGTTGCGGCACAGTTTCAGCATGTTGCGGGCCATGGCGGGCGCCCGCGCCGCCACACCCTGCGGGGTCCGCCGACGGGAGTCCGGGCGGCGTCGCGGAGGTCCGCCGACCCTCCCCCGGGCAAGACGCTGAACGCGTTCAATTCTCATCTTGAACATGTTCAATACCGAGGTCTACAGTGATCCTGCGCCGCCCGGACACCCGGGCCGCCCCCTTCGACGCGCCGTCCCGGGAGTGCCCCATGATCACCGAACCCGGCCCCCGCGCCGAGCTCCGAAAGATCCGCACCTGGCTGTGGATCTTCATCGTCTGCCTCGTGCTCAGCGGCCTCACCGCCTTCCCGCTGGAGACCGAGACCCGCTGGCTGGCCGACGCCGTCCACCGCGGCGGCCTCGGCGAGCACTGGCCCGGGCTCACGCTCTGGACGGACCGGGTCCGCGACGGCGTCGCCGACACGAACCTCCGCCACCCCTTCCTCGCGTACGGCACCGACTGGCTCGCCTTCGCACACCTGGTGATCGCCACCGCCTTCCTGGGACCACTCCGCGACCCCGTCCGCAACGTCTGGGTGATCCGCTGGGCCCTGCTCGCCTGCGCCGGTGTCGTCCCGCTCGCCCTGATCTGCGGTCCGCTGCGCGAGATCCCGCTCATGTGGCGATTCATCGACATGTCGTTCGGCGTCGTCGGCGCGGTCCCGCTGCTCATCGTCCTGCGGGCGATCCGCCGCCTGGAGTGGGCCCAGGCCGTCGCCGCGCCGCCGTTCGCCGTCGCACTGTTCGACGGCACCCGCCCCGACCCCGACGACGCACGCCCGAGCCTCACGCGGACGGCGCCCGCCGGATGACCGCGCCGGACGGCGGGACGGCTTCCACGGCCCTCGCCGCCCAGCTCCCCTCCGGCACAGAGCCGTCCGGCCCAGAGCCGTCCGGCACCCGACGGCGCCGGGCGGTCGCGAACGGACGACGAACGTCCGGCAAAACGCGGCCCCGCGCCAACCGGCCCGGCGCCCGGGCAAACGATCAGGCCCTACGATCACCCCCAGGAGCGGCTGGAAGGCGGGGCGACGCGTGTCGGACGCGGTGATCGATCTCAATGCGGACCTCGGCGAGGGGTTCGGGCGCTGGACCCTGACCGACGACGAGGCGCTGCTGTCGGTGGTGACCAGTGCCAACGTCGCGTGCGGCTTCCACGCGGGCGACCCGTCCACGATGCGCCGGGTCTGCTCCCTCGCCGCGGAGCGCGGGGTGCGGATCGGCGCGCAGGTCTCGTACCGCGATCTGGCCGGGTTCGGGCGGCGGGCGATGGACGTTCCGCCGGACGAGCTGGCCGACGAGATCGCCTACCAGATCGGCGCCCTGCAGGTGTTCGCGCGGGCGGCCGGCTCCCGCGTCAGCTACGTCAAGCCGCACGGCGCGCTCTACAACCGCGTGGTCGCCGACGACGAGCAGGCGGAGGCGGTGGTCTCCGGGGTGCTGCGGGCGGGGGCGGTCTGCGACGGCCCGCTGCCGGTGCTGGGCCTGCCGGGTTCGCGGCTGCTGGCCGTCGCGGAGGGGGTCGGCCTGCCGGTCGTCGCCGAGGCGTTCGCCGACCGGGCCTACACGCGGGCGGGCACCCTCGTGCCGCGCCGCGAGCCGGACGCCGTGGTGCACGACCCGGAGGCGGTGATCACCCGGGCGGTCGGGATCGCCCGGGACCGCGCCGTGACCGCGACCGGCGGCGAGCGGGTGGCGGTGCGGGCCCGTTCGCTGTGCGTGCACGGTGACACGCCCGGGGCCGCGCAGCTGGCCTGGCGGGTGCGGGGCGCCCTGGCCACCGCGGGTGTCCGGGTGGAGGCCTTCACCTGATGGCGGGCCGGCTGACGTTCCGTCCGGTCGGCGAGGACGCCCTGCTCGTCGGCGCCGGCTCCGCCGAGCAGGTCGCCGCGCTGTACGCCGCCCTGCTGGAGCACCGCGCCGACCTCCCGGAGGTGGCCGAGATCGTGCCCGCCGCACGCACCGTGCTGCTGGACGGCGTCGCCGACCGGGCCGCGCTCGCCCGCGTGCTGGACGGCTGGACGCTGCCCGGGCACCCGCCCGCGGCGGGACCGCTGGTGACGGTGCCGACGGTGTACGACGGCGCCGACCTCGCCGAGGTCGCCGGTCTCTGGGGGGTCTCCCCCGAGGCGGCCGTCCGGATCCACACCGGGGCCGAGTACCGGGTGGCGTTCTGCGGCTTCGCCCCGGGCTTCGCCTACCTCACCGGTCTGCCCGCGCGGTACGAGGTGCCCCGCCGGTCGACGCCGCGCAGCGCGGTACCGGCCGGGTCGGTGGCGCTGGCCGGCCCGTACACCGGGGTGTACCCGCGGTCGTCGCCCGGCGGGTGGCAACTGCTCGGACGCACCGCGCTGCCCCTGTGGGACGCGGCCCGCGAGCCCGCCGCGCTGCTGGCGCCGGGCACCCGGGTGCGCTTCACGGCGGGGGCACCGGATGGCTGAGCTCGTGGTGGTGCGGCCGGGGCCGCTGACCACCGTGCAGGACCTCGGGCGGCGGGGCGTGGCCCATCTCGGGGTGCCGCGCGCCGGGGCGCTGGACGAGCCCGCGCTGGTCGCCGCCAACCGGCTGCTCGGCAACGCGCCGGGGGCCGCGGCGCTGGAGACGACGCTCGGCGGCGTCGCCGTCCGGGTGACCGCGCCCGTGGTGGTGGCCGTGACCGGCGCTCCCGCACCCGTGCGCGTCGACGGGCGCCCGGTGCCGTGGGGTGCGGCGGTCCGGGTCGGGACCGGGTCCGTCCTGGAGGTCGGGACGGCCACCCACGGCGTGCGCGGCTACCTGGCGGTGGCGGGCGGGGTCGCCGTGCCGCCGGTGCTCGGCAGCCGCTCGGCGGACCTGCTCTCCGGGCTGGGCCCGGCACCGCTCGCGGTCGGCGACCGGCTGCCGGTCGGTGCGCCGGGCGCCGCTCCGGCGGCCGGCCCGGTCGCGCTGCCGGGCCCGCCCGCGGAGCTGCTGCTGCGGCTGCTGCCCGGCCCGCACGACGACTGGTTCGAGGACGCACCGCCTCGCGGCGGTTACACGGTGGCCGCCGCGTCCAACCGGATCGCCCTGCGCACCGAGGGCCCGCCGCTGCACCGCGCCCGGCCGGGCGAACTGCCCAGCGAGGCCATGGTGCTGGGCGCCGTCCAGGTGCCGCCGGACGGCCTGCCGGTGGTGTTCCTCGCCGACCATCCCACGACCGGCGGCTACCCGGTCGTGGGGGTGGTGCCGCGGGCCGACCTCGCCGCGGCCGCGCAGGCCCGCCCGGGTACGCCGCTGCGCTTCCTGCCGGTGCGCCGGGCGCGCTGACCGCACGCCCGCGTCACCGTACGAGGTAGCCGCACGCCCGCCTCACTGGGCGAGGTAGCCGCCGTCCACCGGGAGCACGGCGCCGGTGACGAACGACGCCTCGTCGGAGGCGAGGAAGAGGACGGCCCGCGCGACCTCGGCCGGCTCCCCGAGGCGGCCCATCGGGTGGCGTCCGACGATCGCGCCGAGGTACTCCGGCCCGCCCGGTTCGTCGGCGAGGCGGATCACCCGGTCGGTGCGGATCGTGCCGGGGGCCACCGCGTTGACCCGGATGTTCTGCGGCGCGCATTCGACCGCGAGGTGCTTGGTGAGCCCGGTGGCGACGAACTTCGCCGGGCCGTACACCGCCTGGCCGGCCTGGCCCGCGACACCGGAGATCGAGGAGAGGCAGACGATCGAGCCGCCGCCGGCCGCCGTCATCCGCTCGATCGCGTACTTGCAGGTGAGGAACATGCCCCGGCCGTCGACCGCCATCACGGTGTCCCAGTCCTCGGGGGTGGCCTCGGCGACGGTGTGCAGCGGGAGGACGCCCGCGTTGGCGACGAGCACGTCGATCCGCCCGTAGGCGTCCACCACCGCGTCGACCATCGCCCGGGCGTCCGCGGGCACCGAGACGTCCCCGGTCACCGTGCGGGCCTCGGCGCCGCCCTCGGTGAGGGCTCCGCCCAGGGCGGTGACGGCCTCGCCGTCGACGTCGGCGAGCACCAGGCGTGCGCCCTCGGCGGCGAAGAGCTCGGCCGTCGCCCGGCCGATGCCGCGGGCGGCGCCCGTCACCAGGGCCGACCTGCCCGCCAGCCGTCCGCCCGTGCCCTCGCCCATGCCGTTGCTCCCGTCCGTGGTGTGCCCCGCCCAGCATGCCGCGGCGCCCGCTCCGGGGCAGGGCTGACATGCCGTCAGTTCGGGAGCGGCCACGGCCCGGAGGGGCTCCCGATACCGGACCTTGACCGTGCGGACAGGTCCCGGCCATCTTGACTGCTTATCCTCCAGCTGCGCCGGACGGCGCGGATCGCCGCGGCGACCGCGGCCGCACCCCGGCGCGCACGGCCGCCACCACAAGAACAGGAAACACCCGACCCGATGCGCACCCACCGACGGACACCCCTGGCGGGTGCCCGGTGATCGACTGGTTCCACGGGGCCGTCCTCGGCCTCATCCAGGGACTCACGGAGTTCCTCCCCGTCTCCTCCAGCGCCCATCTGCGGGTGTCCTCGGCACTGCTGGGCTGGGACGACCCGGGAGCGGCGTTCACCGCGGTGACCCAGCTGGGCACCGAGTCGGCGGTGCTCATCTACTTCCGCAAGGACATCGCCGCGATCATCGGCGCCTGGTTCGCCTCGCTGTTCGACCCGGCCCGCCGCAGCGACCCCAACGCCCGGATGGGCTGGTTCGTCATCGTCGGCACCCTCCCGATCGGCCTCCTCGGCGCGGTGTTCCAGGACACCATCGAGACCTCGCTGCGCGACCTGCGGGTGATCGGCACGACGCTCGTCGTCTTCGGCCTGATCCTCGCCGTCGCGGACCGCTCCCGGGCGGTGCGCAACGCCCGTCCGATCAGCGACCTCACCCTGCCGCACGCCGTCACGTACGGCTTCGCGCAGGCGCTCGCGCTGATCCCCGGTGTCTCACGGTCGGGCGGCACCATCAGCGCCGGCCTGCTCCTCGGCTACAGCCGGGAGGCCGCGGCCCGGTACTCGTTCCTGCTGGCGATCCCGGCGGTGCTCGCCTCCGGCACGCTGGAGCTCTTCAAGATCGGCGAGGGCCCGGCGCCCGCCTGGGGCCCGACCCTGCTGGCCACCGTGATCGCCTTCGTCGTCGGCTACGCCGCCATCGCGTGGTTCCTGAAGTACATCTCGCACAACAGCTTCATGCCGTTCGTGGTCTACCGCGTGCTGCTGGGCCTGCTGATCATCGGACTGGTCACCGCGGGCGTGCTCGCACCGGACGCCGGGGCCGTGGAGTAACCGGCCCCTCCCCGCCCGGCGACACCGGCCGCACCCCGGGGGCCCGTCCGCACGGACGGGCCCCCGGGCACGTCCGCGGTCAGTCCCGGCCGCCGGTCCGGCGGCGGCGCACCAGCACCGCCACGATCGCCACCGCCAGGACGCCCACCCCGACGATCGTCGCGATGCCGCCCCCGGAGAGGCCGCCGGAGGAGTCGTCGGAGGAGTCGGACGGCGTCGTGCCCGCGGACGCCGACGGGGAGGGCTCCCCGGAGGGCGCGGACGAGGCCGGCGCCGGCGGCGAGGCGGAGGGCGACGCGGGCGCGGCCGGGAGCGGAGTGGCCCCCGGCGAGGCCGCCGCCAGCTTGAGCACGGGCGCCGGGTGCGCCGGTGCCGCGCCGTTCTTCGGCAGCTCGATCCACCGGTCGACCTGGCCGTCGGAGTACGTCACGAGCGACTTGAAGGCGACCGACGAGGCGTTCGGCAGCTGGCGGACCTTCACCGTGTACGCGGCGCTCTTCCCCGGGGCGAGCGCGGTGCCCGCCACCTGGTAGCCGTCCGGGGTCGGGGTGAACGTCCAGCCCTTCGGCGCCTCGACGAGGGTCACGTCCGCGGGCGCGATCCCGGTCGGCAGCGCGACGGTGACCTTGTCGATCCCCGCGGTGGCGGACTCCCCCTCGGCGTCGAAGGCGATCACGGCGTCGACGGCCAGCGCCCGCGCGGTGGCGGACTCGACCTCGACGTGGGCGGAGGCCGGGCCGGCCAGGGCCAGCGCGCCCAGCACGGCGGCCGGCACTGTCGCGAGGCGGGCGAGGAGACGGGGTCGGTTCATGCGCCGGTGCTCCAAAAGGGCGAGCTGACGGTGGGCCGACCCATCATCCCGCACGGCCGGGCGCGCACCGTCCGGAATCGCCGCCTTCGATGATCTAGGGCCGTTCCCGGGCGGTCAGCCGCACGCGTACGGCCGCGTGCACCTCGGCCTCCTCGGCCGGATCGGCGGCCAGCCGCCGCAACCGCTCCAGCACGCGCACGTCACCCGTCGTGGTGACGTGCCGTGCGGCCAGTTCACGGGTCGACTCCTCGCAGTCCCACAGGCATTCGACGGCAGGCCCCTGCGCGAAGTGCGGGTCGGTGACGGCCAGCGCACGGGCGGCACGGCCGCGGAGCTCGGAGGAGACGGTCTCGCCGTACACGTGGCGCAGGGCGGGTACGGCACCGGCGGCGGCCAGCCGCCCCACACCGTCGACCAGGGTGGCCAGTCCGGCGCCCTCGACCCCGCGGGCGGAGATCCAGCGGCGCAGCGCGTCCACCACCATCGGGCCGTCGGCGGGCTCCCCGGCGTCGGCGAGGAGTTGCACGGCTGCTTCGCCCAGGGCGCTGTCGGCTCCGCCGGTCGCGGGGTCGGCCCAGCGGCGGGCGTGCCCGAGGGCCTCGGGTCCGCGCATCCGGCCCAGCACCTCCAGGGCGCCGGTGACGATGCGCTCGTCGACGTCGGCGGCGGCCGCCTCGATCAGGCCGGCCGCCGCGGGATCGCTCTGGTCGACCAGGTAGCGGAGGGCGGCTCTGCGGGCCCCCGGCTCTCCGTGCCGGGCGGCGTTCAGCACCGTCTCGCGGTCCTGGGGGCGGACGACGGCGGCCAGGCAGCGGGCGGCCGCGGCGGCCCGGCGCGCGGCGGCCGCGGTGTCGGGTTCGCCGGCGGCGTCCGGGTCGGGCCGGTCGGCCCAGGCGAGCACGTCGGCGGTGCTCCAGCCGGGGGTGACCCCGCCGCGGTTCAGCTGGCGCTGCCAGAGGTCGAAGGGTGACTGCTCGCCGGCCGAGGCCACCCGGGGGTGGTGCGCGGCCCACAGCCGCCAGGGGCGGGGCTCGTACGCGCCGCGGATGGCGGCGCGCAGCTCGGCGTCGCCGGCGGGGCCTGCGGGGAAGCGGTCGAGGACGGCGGGGGCCAGGTCGAGCAGCGACCGGTCGTCGTCGCGCAGCGCCAGCTCGTCCAGCGCCCAGGCCCAGTTCCAGCCGGCGGCCGCGTAGCCGCGCAGCAGGTCGAGGGCGTCGCGGCGGCCGTAGGCGGCGAGGTGGCCGAGGACGGCGAGCGCGAGGCCCGTCCGGGACTCGTCCTGGTCGAGGGCGTCGTCGGCGGAGTGCAGATGGTTGCGGAGGCCCGTGAGCGGCGCCTCCAGCTCCATGTAGAGGCGCGCGTAGTAGAGGGAGCGGTTCTCGACCTGCCAGTCGACCCGGGGGTCCTGCGTGACACAGGTCTCCAGCGCGGTGACGGCCTCGGCCCGGTCGGCTGCCAGGGCATGCAGCTGCCCGTCGCCGCGGCCTCTCTGGAGGAGGCCGACAAGGCTGGCACTGGGCGCTATCACTGGCTCGAACATGAGGTCAGCATCCGTTGCGGCGGTCGTCGTGGCAACGGGATTTCCGTCGCCGGGGGTGGAATGTCCTGGACAGGCGCCCGGGCGCCGGAATCACCGAAGGCTACCGCCTGACCGCCCGGTCCGCACACAGGGCAAGGCAGAACGGCCCCCGCACCCGGCCCCGGCGGCCCGCCGCACGCCCCTCCTCCGGGGGTCCGCCGGGGCGGTCGCCCGCGCGGGAGGAGAAATCTTCACCGATGTGTGCAGATCCCCCCGGACCGGGCACGGCCCGCCGGGCCCCGCAACCCCGGACAGCGGCCCCGGACAGGGGCCCCGCGCGGAGGTGTCCGGCCGTTACGGCGCCGCCAGCGCGGCACGCACCCGGGCGACGAGCTCCGCCGCCGCGTCGAGGTCGGCCGGCGTGCGGGGCGAGACCGTCCGGCCGTCCAGCACCACCCCGGTGCTCCGGTCGTCGGCCCAGCCGCAGGCCGGCATCTCCCACGGCCCGGACGAGCCCTGCAGCACCAGCGCCGCGCAGCGCACGACGACGGCCCCGCCCCCGGCCGCGCCGACGGTGCGCACCCCCGCGAGCCGCGGCCGCGACCCGGCGGAGCTCGCACCGACCGCGGCCTGCAGCGCCAGATCGGCCCGCGCGGCGGGATCCTCCGGAGCGGGCCGGGCGATGCCGACGGCCGCGACGTAGAACGGCCGGTTGATGTCGTACGCCGCCGCGACGGGTTCGCCGAGCCGGGCCGGGAACGGGACGAGCTCTCCGAGCCGGTCGCCCATCCGCTCGGCGAGGCCGGGACGGGTGATCCGCCGGGCCTCGCCGACCGCCGCCGGGGCCACCGGGGGCAGCCGGTCGGCCGTCGGTGCCGGGAGCGGCGCCGACGGCGGTGCGGCGGCGGGGCCGCCGCCCGTCGACGTGCAGCCCGCCAGCGCCAGGACGGCGGCCGCCGCCACCCCGACGGAACTCCGGAACCCTCGCACGCCCCACGCCCTTCCCCACCCACCGGACCGGCGCGGGAGCGCCGGCCGCCACGGACCGGGAGCACCGTAGCGGGACCGCGGCGGGCGGGCGACAGGCGGGTCAGACCCGGCGGCGCCGGTCGGGCATGACGGAGTCGATCTCCGCGCGCAGTTCGGCCACCTCCGGCAGGGCCTGGTAGCGGCCGGCCAGGCGGTACATCTCGCGCAGCCGGTCCCAGGTGCGCAGGGAGGACGTCTGGTTGATCGCGTTCATCGCCAGCTTCGCCTGCAGGCAGGCCGCGTCGGGCTCGCCGGAGATCCAGTAGACCGAGGCCAGCGTGATCTGGTCGAGCAGGGCGGAGCGCTCGCGGCCGCCGGTGGGGCGCAGGGCGATGGCCCGCTGGGCGTGGTGCTCGGCGAGCCGGGCCGCGCCGGGGTCGTGCTCGGCGAGGGTGCGGTAGACGAGGGCCTGCATGCCGTGCAGCTCGGCCTCGTTGAAGAGCTGCATCCAGCTCGGCGGCGCCTCGTCGGCCTCCTGCACGAAGAGGTCCTCGGCCTCGCCGAGGACCCGCCGGGTGGCCTCGGAGCGTCCGAGCGAGGCCTGCGCCCAGGCCTCGACGGTCTGCAGCATGGCGCGGGTGCGGGGCTGGGCCCGGTCGCCGGCACTGGCCTGGGCGAGCTGCATGAGCTCCAGGGCGTCGTCGGCGCGGCCGAGGTGCAGCATCTGTCGGGCCGCGCGGGAGATGGCCTCGCCGGCCCGCGGCCGGTCGTCGGCCTCCTTGGCGGCCTGCGCGGCGATGACGAAGTACTTCTGTGCGGTGGGTTCCAGGCCGACGTCGTGCGACATCCAGCCGGCGAGGACGGCGAGGTTGGCGGCGACCGTCCACAGCCGGCGCTCGACGGCGGGGGCGTGGCGGTGGGTGAGCAGGCCGCCGACCTCGTTGAGCTGGCCGACGACGGCCTTGCGCTGGAGCCCGCCTCCGCGGGAGGCGTCCCAGGCTCGGAAGACGTCGACGGACCGTTCGAGGGCCGTCACCTCGTCGTTGCCGACGGGGCCGGCGTCGTAGACGTCGACGACGGGCTGCGGGCCGCCACGGGTGAGCACGTGGCGTGGCCCGGGGCGTTCGGCGGCGTACGCGACGCCGTCGCCGGTGAGCCAGTCGTGGAGGTTGTCGGCGATGACGGTGCCGGCGGCGAGGGCTGCGCCCGCGCCGACCAGTCCGCGGCGGTTCAGCATGAGGTCCATTCCCGTGAACTCGGTGAGGACCGCCGCTGTCCGATCCGGCTGCCAGGGCACCACCGCCGCCGTCTCCGTGGGGGTGCCAGCCCTGGTGGGCCGGTGTCGCTCCAGACCGAGGTCCTCCGTGGTGACGACACGACCGAGCCGCTCCGTGAACACCGCGGCGAGCACCCTCGGCACCGGATCGCGGGGGATCTCCCCCTGCTCGATCCAGCGCCGCACCCGCGAGGTGTCGGTGGACAGCTGCTGCTGACCCATCGCCGCACCGCGCCGGTTGACCAGCCTGGCCAGTTCGCCCTTGGACCATCCGGTCAGGGCGAAGAGGTCGGCGAGTCTGGTGTTCGGCCCCTTGCTCACGTGAAGCCCCCAGGTTCCTCGGCTTGCTTTCGACAGTAGTGGCTCTGTCACATGCCAGGCGACCATTCGCCAGGCTTCGCCAGGGCACGCCACATGGTGTGCCAGTACCGACGGGGTGTCAGGTAGGAATGCGCCACCCCGACTTCGGACCGGTCGGTGCCGGAACGTCCACGATTCCGGCCCGACAGGCCGTCAGGAGCACCGGGCGGGGCCCCCGCGAGGGGCCCCGTGGAGGGGGTGGCGCAGCCGGGTGGCGCGGGGGCGTCGGGCACGGCGCGGCAGTACGGGACGACCGCATTCCCCAGGGTGCGGACGGAACGGGCTCGCCGGCACCGCGCCCGACGCCCGCACTCCACCCGGGCCCGCCCACGGCACCGCGGAGAGAGCAGGCGCCGCCGGGCACGACGGCACCCCAGTCGCCAGGAAGGGACCCTCACCAGCCCATGTACTCCACAGCCAGCACCGGCACCCGTAACGCCCCGGCCGCCGATCCGGGTACGGCCCGCCACCCCCAGGGCCAGGCCCGCCCGGGCCTGCGCCCCCCGACCGCGACCGGCGGCCGGCCCGCACTCCGCGGCGCCGAGGTCCGCGACCCCCGCGCCGCCCTGGCGCGCACCGTGGTCGGGCCCCGGCCCGGCGAGGCCGCGCCCCGGCCGCTCGGCGGCCGTGTGCTGACCTCGCGCACCGCGGAGGGGTTCGTCGACCGGGTCGATCCGGCGGCGTTGCAGACGCCCGCCGTGAAGGCGGCGCTCGCCTCGATCTCGCGGATATGTCCCGCCTTCCTGCCGCGGCAGGTGCTGCGGGAGGGAAGCCGCCACATCATCATCGCCGGGACGATCGGCCGGGCCCCGGTGGTGGCCAAGTGCCTGGCCCCGCAGGCGGCCAGGGACGAGCAGCTGATCGCGCGCTTCCACCACGAGGTGGCGGTGTACCGGGCGTTCGTCCGGCACCGTCCGCCGGTACGGCTGCCGCGGCTGGTGGCGGCCGACCACGACCGCTGCGTGCTGGTGCTGGAGCGGGTGCCGGGCCGGCCGGCCGCGCGCGAGCGCCACCCGGTGAACCCGCCGACCCCCGGCGAGGTGCGGGCGGTGCTGGGCGCGGTGCGCACCCTCAACCTGTGGCGCCCGCCGGCGGACGTCTTCGGGCGCCCGCTCGACTACGGCACGGAGATCGCGCGGTTCCACTCGGTCGGCCAGCTGACCGACCGGGACGCGAGCGACCTGCGCCAGTTGATGCACGGCCTGTCGAACACCCCCCGGCAGCTCTGCCACGGAGACGCACTGCTCGGCAACCTGCTGCTGGCGCCGTCCGGGCCGGTGCTGCTCGACTGGGAGGAGGCCGGCTGGTACCTGCCGGGCTACGACCTGGCGGTGCTGTGGAGCGTGCTCTCGGGCGACACCGCGGCCCGGCGGCAGATCAGCCAGCTCGCGCAGTCCGGCGGCACGCTGGCACGGGACGCCTTCCTGGTCAACCTGGTGCTGGTGCTGATGCGGGAGATCCGGCTGCACGACGTGCCGGGCGCCGGCGAGGAGCAGCGCATCATGATCCGCCGGCTGTACGACGACGCGGGGCTCGCCCGCCGGGCCGTCCGCACGGCGGTCGGCACCCGCTGACCGGCCGGGTCCCGGCCGGCTGGGTCTCTCAGCCGGCGCGGCGGGGTCCGCCCCGGGCGAGTGCCGCGCGGCCCGCGGCCTCCAGCACGGTCTCCTCGGCGGGGAAGTGCATCCGGCCGCTGAGCACGTCGCGGAGGTAGCGCTCCAGCGGGTGGCGGCGGCTCAGGCCGGGGTTGCCGGTGAGGGTGACGGCCTGCTGCACGGCGTCGGTGGCGGCCCGGTTGGCGAGGAGCTGGCCGGCCGCGGCCCGCTCGGCGGCGGCGGGGTCGCCGCGGTCGACGCCGGCGGCGAGGGCGTCGAGGAGTTCCTCGGCGCCGATCAACGAGGCCTCGATGCCGCCGAGGGCGGTGCGGTAGCGCGGCAGGGTGGCGAGCGGCTCGGTGAGGTTGGCCGGGGTGCGCTGCTGGAGGAAGCGGATCAGCCAGTCCTGTGCGGCGCGGGCGATGCCGAGGTGGACGGCGGACAGCGCGAGGAGGTGCCAGGCGCGTGACGTGTCGGTGGCGGCGTGCCGGTCGGGGCCGGCCGGTCCGGCGGCGGTGAGGCGTACGGCGTGGTCGGCGGCGACGCGCACGCCGTCCAGGAGGACGTCGTGCCCGGCGCTCGCGCGCAGGCCGAGCTGGTCCCAGACCGGGTCGATCTCCAGGCCGGGGCTGTCGCCGCGGACGAGGAAGACGCCCGTCCGGGGCACGGGTTCGTCGGTGCGGGCGTGCACGGCCATCCAGGAGAGCGCCTCGGCGCCGCTGCAGTCGGTCTTGCGGCCCGTCAGTTCCCAGGCCTCGCCGTCCCAGCGGGCGACGGTGGCGGGCGGTGCGCCCGCCGGGCCGCCGGGTTCGGTGCGGAGCGCGCCGAGCAGGGCGGGGCCCCGGCGCGACTCGGTGAGCAGGCGGCGGTAGGCGGCGGCGGGCCAGAGGCCGGCCCTGGCCTGTTCGGCGTGGAGCAGCAGGGTGTGGGCGGTGAGCACGGCGACGGAGGCGTCGCCGCGGCCGAGGCCGGCGAGGACGCGGACGGTGTCGGCCAGTCCGGCGCCGGCGCCGCCGTGGCGGCGGGCGACGGTCAGGGTGAGCAGCCCGGCCTCGTGGACGGCCTCGATCCCCTGGTAGGGGAAGGTGCCGTCGCGGTCGTGCTCCTCGGCGCGGGCGGAGAGGAGGTCGGCCACGCGGGGCAGGCGGGCGAGGGCGTCGGAGACGGCGGCGCGGTCGTCGGCCGGCGGCGGCGTCGGGGTCATGGAGGTGCCTCCGGGCTGGGGACGCGGCAGGGTGCGGGCGGCACGCGGGGGCCGACGGTACGGCCCCGGCGGTGGGCGGGCACCGGCGTCCCGCGTGGGGGGGGCGGCGGCCGGAGAGGTCCCGGTGCCGTGGGGACGGTGAGGAGGCGGGGCCCCCGATCAGCGGCCCGGACACGTCCCGCCGGCGTCACGGCGCAGGTCGACGACTCTGCGGCGGGTGAGCAGGGGGCGGCACGGCATGCCCGTGACTGTACGAAGCATTGATCGACACCGTCAAGCGCGGTCGTACCGGTGCGTTCAGCCCTGCTGGAACATCTCCGCGGGCAGCGGCTTGAGCAGCTGGTAGAGGTCGTCCGCGATCGGTCTGTCCCAGGAGGCGATGGTGACGAGCACGCCGTCGCTGCGGTCGAACTGCGAGCAGAACACCCGCTCCTCGCTGACCTTGACCTTCTTCACGATGAGGAGGTCGTCGCCGAGCAGCACGGGGAAGTCCTCGGTCGAGACGAGGTCCACCGGCTCGTCGTTCTCCAGCGCGGCGAGCAGCTGCCGGATCTCGAAGGGCACGCCGTCCTCGGGCTCGCGGGCCGGCGAGCCGTCCGGCAGGTTGCCGATGAACATGGCCGGGCCCCGGCCGCCGAAGAGGTCGTAGCGCAGGAAGATCCCCTGACAGGAGCCGTCCTGGCCGGTCATGGTCATGGCCCCGAAGTGGCCGGGCCAGTCGCCCGGGTCCATCGCGAGCACGTCGAAGTCCGGGCCTGCGGGGGAGCCGGAGCGACGGCGGAGGAAAGACATGGCACCATCGTACGTGGCCGTTGCCGTCCGGACGGCGCGCGGGTGCCCCGGCGTACGCGGGCGCGTGGCGGCCGTCGACCGGCATCGACGCTCAGAGACCAATGTTGACTCTGAGCAACCGTCCGGGCTACGTTCGGTTCAGCACGACAACCGCTGTGGGCACGTCCCACCGGGGGGCGGCTTGTTCAGGCGTGCCATGCCACGCTGTACCTCATCCAGCACACCGTCGTGCGAACAGACCTGATCGACCGTTGTCGGCACCGCCGTCCGCCAGGACGCCGGATCCGGCCCGGCCGGTCGTGACCGGACAACACCAAGAGCCAGGTTCGCGGGGCCCCAGGCCCGTCGCTTCCGCGGACCTGTCCGGGACACCGCCGCGTGGGGGCGTGCGGATCCCGGACACACCGGCACCTCGACCGAGTAGCTCTCGGACGCGGTGCCTGCCTCCCGGCGACACCGGCCCTCCACGGGGCCGGGCCGGCCGACGCACTCCGGTGCGTGGGGACACATCGGGAGGAGCTCGTCGCCGTAGCCGGTGGCGGGCAGCACAGCGGGCGCCGTGCACGACCGCGTGGGGGCGGTCGGCACGGCGTCTGCCTGCTCCATACTGTGAGCCGCTGCTCGTGCAGCAGTCAACGAGTTTCGGACCATCAGAATTCATTTGTGACCTCCCGGCCGTCACCGCCGGTTCAGCCCGAGGTCCGCGGCGTGTCGTCCGTCCGCCGGCACCGCGTACGCGTCAGCCGAGGTCGAACTCGCCGTCCCGGGCGCCGAGGACGAAGGCCCGCCACTCCGCCGGGGTGAAGATCAGGGCCGGCCCGTCCGGTTGCCGCCCGTCCCGCATCGCGATGCAGCCGTCGACGAACGCGATCTGCACGTCGCCCGATCCCCGGCTCCCCGAGAGCCACTCCGCGCCGCCCAGATCGGGCCGGTGCTTCGCGGTGTTCCCCGCGCCCGTCACGGTGTTGGCCGTCATGCCGTGCTCCTCCCGACGTCGTCCGGCCTCCAGCGTAGTCAGCGGGCCGCCGTCGGGGCGCCGGCTTCCCGCCCGGGGGGCCGGATTCCGCGGATCGCCCGTCCGACACCGGGCCGTTGTGGTAGACACGGCCGCCCATTGGCCGGGATGGGCGCGCCGGGCTGCCAGAGTGGTTGCTTCGAGCCTTCGGATCCGTTCAGGAACCGCAGCCCCAGGGAGCCGCCGATGGACCGCCGGGCCGGCACGCGTGATGTGATCCCGATCTCCGACGCACCGTCGGCACCCACCGGCGTCGCGCCCGCGACCCGGTCCGCCCCGGCTCCGGTGCCGCGGCCCAGCCGGCCCGCGGGGCTCGGCCGGGTCGGTGTGGTGCTGGTGTCGCACAGCGAGGAACTGGCCCTGGCCGTACGGACGCTCGCGCTGTCGCTCGCGCGCAGCGAGGACCCGTCGCCCGTCGCGGCGACCGGCGGCAGCCCGGACGGGCTGGGCACCAGCGCCGTGCTCGTCGCGGCCGCGGCCCGGCGGGTCGACCAGGGGCACGGGGTGGCGGTGCTCTCCGACCTGGACGGCGCGGTCTCCACCGTCCTCGCGCTGATCGCCGACGCGGACGAGCACGGGCTGCCGTTCCCGGTGCGCTTCGCCGACGCGCCGTTCGTGGAGGGCGCGGTGGCGGCCGTGGCGACGGCCACCGCGGGCGGCGATCTGACGGCCGTGCTCGACGCGGCGGAGGAGACGTTCCGGCAGCACAAGACGGGTGGGCCCCACATGTGAGGTTCGCCCGCGGCACGGCCGGGTGCGCCGCTAGCATCGGGGCGGTGCCGGGGCGGGGAGGCTCCGGCCGTGCGAAGGGGATCCCAGCATGCGCGTGGTCGTCACCGGCGGGGCCGGCTTCATCGGCGCGAACCTGGCGCGGGCCCTGCTGGCCCGCCCGGAGGTCGAGGAGGTCCGGGTGGTGGACGACCTGTCCACCGGCGACAAGGCGAACCTCGACGGCCTCGACCTCTCCTTCCACCACGGCACCGTGCTGGACCCGGCCCTGCTCGACACCGCCTTCGCGGGCGCCGACGCCGTGGTGCACCTGGCCGCGCTGCCGTCCGTGCCGCGCTCGGTGGCCGACCCGCTGGCCAGCCACCACGCCAACGCCACCGGCACCCTGCAGGTGCTGGAGGCCGCCCGCCGGGCGGGCGGCCTCTACGTCGCCGCCGCCTCCTCGTCCTCGGTGTACGGCGCCAACCGGGAGCTGCCGAAGCGCGAGACGATGCGCACCGCCCCGATGAGCCCGTACGCGGTGAGCAAGCTCGCCACGGAGGCGTACCTGGCGGCCTATCACCACTGCTACGGGCTGGGCGTGCTGCCGCTGCGGTTCTTCAACGTCTTCGGCCCGCTGCAGCCGGCCGGGCACGCGTACGCGGCCGTGGTGCCGGCGTTCCTCGACGCGGCGATCGCGGGCCGGCCGCTCACGGTGCACGGCGACGGCGGGCAGAGCCGTGACTTCACGTACGTCGGCACGGTGGCGCAGGTGCTGACCGAGGCGGTGCTGCGCCGGGTCGTCCACCCGGACCCGGTCAACCTGGCGTTCGGCACCCGGACGACGCTGATGGAGCTGGTCGCGGAACTGGGGTCGGTGCTGGGACGGCCGCTGGAGACCGCGCACACCGAGCCGCGGGCCGGGGACGTCCGGGACTCGCAGGCCGACAACGGGCGGCTGCGGGCGCTGTTCCCGGACGTCCGGCCCGTGGAGCTGCGGGAGGGCCTGGAGCGGACGGCGGAGTGGTTCAGCTCCCGCTGACGGGCGGCGCGAACGCGAAGACCGTCCGGTCGGCGCCGGCCAGGGCGGTCTTCAGCCGGTCCAGGGTGTAGTCGTCGAGCTCGGGGAGGGCATCGGGCCCGAACCACGCGACCTCCAGCGACTCGTCGTCGTTGACGTGCGCCTCGCCCGCCACCACGCGGCAGCGGAACGTCAGGTCGAGGTAGGTCGCCCGGTCGCCGTTCGGGTAGTGGATCTCCGGGGAGACGCTGACCGAGGTGAGCAGCTCGGGCTCGACCGTCACGCCGGCCTCCTCGAAGCACTCGCGGGCGAGGCCCTCGGCGGGCTGCTCCCCCGGGTCGAGGATGCCGCCGATCAGCGCCCACTTCCCGTTGTCGCTGCGGCGGTTGAGCAGCACTCTGCCGCGGTCGTCGACGATGACGGCGGCGACGCCGGAGAGCCAGAGCGGGCGGGTGCCGACGACGGCACGGAGTTCGGCGAGGAAGGTCGGAATGGCCATGCTCCCGACCTTAGACCGGCCGGCCCGGGTCGGCCGCCGGCCCGGGCCCGGGGTCTCGGTTCCCCGTCCGCCGGACGAGCGGACGGGCGGGTGAGCCCGCCACCACCGCGCCGGGCGCGACGTCCCGGGTGACCACGGCGGCGGCCCCGACGAAGGCACCCGCACCGACCGTGAGACCCTGCAGCACGACGGCGTTGGAGCCGACGGTGGAGCCGTCCTCCAGCCGCACCGACCCCGACACGTTGCCGCCCGGGTAGACGGTGACCCGCTCCCCCAGCACCGTGTCGTGGCCGACCGTCGCGTTGTAGTGCACCTGGCTGTGCGCGCCGAGCCGGACGCTGCTGGAGACGTACGCGCCGCCCATGACCAGGCAGCCGGGGGCGAGTTCGGTCTCCGGGGCGATCAGGGCGCGCGGGTGGACGAGCACCGCGGGCGTGCCGCCCGCCGCGTCGAGCAGGGCGGCCAGCCGCAGCCGGACGGCCGGGTCGGCGATGCCGACGAGGTAGCGGGCGCCGGGCGGCACGTCCGCGGGGGCGCGCACCGGCAGGCCGCGGACGGTGGTGCCGCGGGCCCGGTCGTCGAGGAACCCGGCGACCGGGGTGCCGGCGGCGAGGGCGGTGTCGTAGGCCTCACGGCCGACGCCCCCGGCGCCGGCGATCCAGAGCGGTGCGTCGGTCATGGCTCCATGATCGGGTCACGGCCGCGGTGCGGGCCCACGGCCCTCCGGGGCGGCGGGACAGGCCGGGCGGGCCGGGCGGGCCGGGAGGCAGACCCGCGGGGGCGGGCCGGGGACAGGGCGCGGGCCGTGGTCAGGACGCCTCCTCGACGGCCGTCCGGCCGAGCCGTGCCGCGGCGGCGTGGCGCGGCAGGACGACCCGGGCGGTCGGCAGTTCGGCCACCGCCGGATCGGGCCCGGCGGGCGCCCCGGCCGGGACCGGGAACCCCGGGTTGACGCCCCCGGCGGCGGTGACGCCGTGCGGGCGCAGCAGCACCCCGACGGTCAGGGCGAGGATGCGGACGTCGAGCGGGACCGAGCGGTGGACGATGTACCAGAGGTCGAGTTCGATGCGCTGCGGCCAGCTGATCGAGTTGCGGCCGCGCACCTGGGCCCAGCCGGTGAGGCCGGGTCGGACGGCGAGGCGGCCGCGCTGCCGGTCGGTGTAGTGGACGACCTGCTCGGGCAGGGTCGGCCGGGGGCCGATGACGCCCATCTCGCCGCGGGCGACGTTCCACAGCTGCGGCAGTTCGTCGAGGCTGGTGGTGCGCAGGAGCCGTCCGAGCCGGGTGATGCGCGGGGCGTCCGGCTCGTCGGCGAAACGTCTGTCCCGCATGGTGCGGAACTTGAGGATGTCGAACTCCTTGCCGTGCAGGCCCGTGCGGGTCTGCCGGAACAGCACCGGGCCGCCCGTGGTGCAGCGGACGAGCACGGCGATCAGCAGGCCCAGCGGTACCGCGACGATCCCGGCGAGCGCGGCGATCAGCAGGTCGCCTCCGCGCCCGATCCCTCCCCCAGCAGGCTGCATGTCTCCCCCAACGGGTGTGTGGTGTGCGGCCTCAGCCGACCGTCCAGGGCAGCCCTCGTGCCCTGGCCACGGCCGCGTAGGTCTCCAGCGAGACCCGGGCGACCGCGCGCTGGTCGAACTCGGCCAGGGCGCGGCAGCGGGCCGCCGCGCCGAGGTCCCGGCGCAGGGCCGGCTCGGTGAGGAGCCGGTCGAGCGCCGTGGTGAGCGCCCGGACGTCGCCGGGCGGGGCGAGCAGCAGGTGCTCGCCGTGGATGCCGATCTCCCGGCAGCCGCGTATGTCGCTCAGCACCATCGGCAGGCCCGCGGCGGCGGCCTCCATGGCGGACCGCGAGAACCCCTCGCGGTGGGACGGCAGCACGAAGACGTCGAGTGCGGCGTAGAGGTCGGGCATGTCGGAGCGGGCGCCGAGGAAGTCCACGCCGTCGGCGGTGCCGTCGAGCGCGTCCGGCTTGTCGGGGTCGGGCGGGCCGATCCAGACGAAGCGGGCCTTGCCCGCGAGCGCCGCGGCGGCCTCCGCGTACTCGCGGATGCCCTTCTCGGCGACCTGTCGGCCGACTCCGCCGACGAGCAGTTCGCGGTCGGCGACGCCGAGTTCGGCGCGCACCCGCTCGCGGACGCCGGGGCGGGTGCGGAAGCGCGTGAGGTCGACGCCGTTGCCGACGACCCGGGAGCGGTACCGCGGGACGGCGCGGGCGAGGGTGCGGCGGTCCTCGGCGTTCTGGTAGAGCTCGGCGTGCGAGAAGCGCCCGGCGACGGCTTCCGCGCCGAGCACGAACGCCCGCTTGGCGAACGGGTCGTGGGCCTGCGCCCAGAGGCCGTGGCAGGTGTTGACGACGACGGGCACCCCGGCGAGGCGGCCGAGGACGCGGCCCAGCACGCCGGTCTTCGGGTTGTGGGTGTGCAGCACGTCCGGCCGGATGCGGCGGAGCGCCGCGAGCAGTTCCCGCCCGGCGGCCGCGTCGGCGCGCGGCTGCCAGGCGCGGGTGAGCGCGTGCAGCGGCTCGTGCCGCACCCCGATGGCCTCCAGCTGCGGCACGTACGGACCGGGTGCGCTGAGGCCGTACGTCTCGAAGCCGGCCTCCAGGTCGACGGCGAGCTCGGTGGCGAGCAGCAGGTGCAGGCTCATGTCGACGGTGGTCAGGTGGGCGACGCGCAGCGGGCGGCCGCCGGGGCCGCGCAGCCGCAGCGGCAGCACGGGGGTGCCGTCGGTCTCAGGCACGGGCGCCCACCGCCTTGGCGGTGGCGACGATGCGGGCGTAGGCGCGCTCCGGGACGAGCCGTCCGTGCAGCTTGGCCCGGTAGAAGTCGATGGGGTCGGTGCGGCGGACGGGCACCCGGCAGAACCGGACCGGGTCGGAGCCCGGCAGGTTGCGGCCGACCTCGCCGGTGGCGGCCGTCCGGAAGCGGGCCCGCAGCGCGGCGGCCATGTGCGGCACCGGCACGCCCCAGGTGTAGGCGAAGTGCCGGGGGCGGACGCCGAGGTGCTCCTCGACGTCGTCGTTGCAGCCGTCGAGTTCGGCGGTGGTGAGCAGCACGGGCCGGGCGTGGGTGCGGGTGTGGTTGGCCACGGTGCACAGGCCGGAGGCGGTCATCTCGCGCAGCTGGTCCCAGTCGAGGCCCTGCGCGGGGGCGCCCTTCGCGGTGGAGCCCTCCCAGCGCATCGCGCCGCCGACGTGGCCGCTGGCGAGGTAGACGGTGAACGGAAGGCCGCGCTCCTTGAGGAGGGGCCAGGCGTGGTCGTACACGTCGGCGAAGCCGTCGTCGAAGGTGAGGACGGCGCTCGGGGTGCGGCGGCCGGCGGCGAGCCGGTCGGTGGCCTCGTCGAGGGAGGCCACCCGGCCGGGCGGGAGGTCCGCGAGGAGGTCGAGCTGGGCCGTGAAGGCGGCGGTCGGGACGTCGAGTTCGTCCGCGGTGCCGCCGCCGATGCGGTGGTAGATGAGGAGGGTGGCTCCCTCTCCGGGTGCACGGCCCGCCGCACGGGCGAGGCCGCGCTTGAGCGTGCTGCGGAAGTTTCCGGCCGCGGGCGCGGCGGTCGTCCCCATCGTTCTCCCCTTCCGCGGCGCCCTCCCCGGCGCCGTACCGGCCCCGCCCGGCGGCGTCCGGGTGCCGGGCGGGACCCACAGTAGGGGGAAGTGTGGGGTTGCTGCCCCGGAAATGTGAAAGAAGCGCGGAGATGGGCCGAAAAGGGGCCGGTCGGACCGGTCCTGACCGGAACCGGGCGCGGCGTGTCGGTCTCAGCCGATCCGGGCGGGCCCGCGCAGCCAGGCCAGCGCGACGCGGGCCAGCAGGACGACGCCCGCGGCCAGGCATCCGGCGACGGCCATCACCCAGGCCGGGCCGTCACTCTCCGGGACGAGGACGGCCACGAGGATGCCGGCGGCGACGCACGCCGCACCGACGACGGCCAGCAGCAGCTTGTGGCGCTCCAGGGCGCAGCCGCTCCAGGCCCGTGCCCAGCGGGTGAGCGGGGTGTGACCGTCCGTGTGCACCATGTCCTCCACGCTAACCGGGCTCCCCTTCCAAGGCATACCCCGTGATGCGCCCCGGCGCGCCGGAAGGGCCCCTTCCGTGCGCCCGTCGAAAATTCGCCGAGCGCCGTACAACCATCCGCCGGGCCCGGGGGTCTCCATTACATTGAGCGATCCAGGAGCCGTCCGCGCGGGCAGGGAGTCCCCGTCGCGGACCGGATCACACCGGGACGGAGCCGCCGTTCCCGGGGTCGGAGGCCGGGCTCCGCCTGCCGACGGTACCGCCACGCCGCTCTGCGGCGACCGAGGGGGAACCGCGTGCCGTACTCCGAATCGACGACCGTCAGCACTCCGCCGCCCACCACCGTCCGGCGCGGCGCGCCGGCGGCCGTGCCCTGCCGGGGCACCCGCAACCGGGGCAGCTGGCTGCGGCTCACGCCTGCGCAGCCGCTCTTCCGCGCCCGGGCCGCCCAGCGGCTCGCGGTGCTCGCCTACCACGGGGTGACCGACCCGCGCTCGTTCGGCGCCCAGCTCGACCGGCTGCGCCGGCTGGCGAACCCGGTGTCGCTGGAGGCCGTCGAGCGGGCCGTCACCGAGGGGCGGCCGCTGCCGCCGCGCTCGGTGCTGATCACCTTCGACGACGCGGACCGCTCGGTGCGCACCCATGCCATGCCGGTGCTCGCCGCCCGCGGCATCCCGGCGGCGGCGTTCGTGATCGCCGAGCTGATCGGCACCGACCGGCCGTTCTGGTGGCACGAGGCCGCGTACCTGGCCCGGCACGGCGGGCGGGCCCGGCTGCTGCCCGGCGGCCACCCGGGGCGGCTGCTGGCCCGGCTGCGGGAACTGCCCGACCCGGACCGCCGCCGGTCGCTGCACGAGCTGCGGGTGAGCGCCGACCGGCGGCCGCCGCATCAGGAGCAGCTGCGGCCGGAGGACCTGCGGGCGCTGCGCTCCGCGGACATCGCGGTCGGCAACCACACGCTGGGCCACCCCTGCCTGAGCCGCTGCGACGACTCGACGGTGCACACCGAGATCACCGCGGCGCACCTGGCGCTCACCCAGTGGCTCGGCGAGGCGCCGACGGCGTTCGCCTACCCGGACGGCGGCTACGACCCGCGGGCGGACGCGGTGCTGCGCCGGCTCGGCTACCGGCTCGGGTTCCTGTCCGACCACCGGCTCGGGCCGCGGCTGCCCGTGCACCCGCTGCGGATCAGCCGGCTGCAGGTCGACTCGACCACCGGGACGCGGCGCTTCGACACGATCCTGTCGGGTCTGGAGCCGGCGATGCAGCGGTGGCGCGGCGCGGTCGCCTGACCCGGGCGTGTCAGGGGCGCGCGGCGCGGTCGGGCTCGGTGTCCTCGTCGACGTCCCCCAGGTGCAGCGGGGCTCCGGCGCCGGCGAGGACGGCGGGCAGCAGCACGTCCATCCCCCGGGGGCGCACCGTCTCGCGGGTGGCGGCGAGGTCCGCGGCGCTCCACCAGCGGTGGCCGTACCGGGCCTCGTGCGGGTCGATGCGCAGGCCGGCGGCCTCGTCGTCGGTGATCACCAGGAGCCGGTACTCCTCGTCCTGGTCGATGCGCCGCCAGGTCGTGCGGAAGCGGGCCCGCCGGGTCCAGACGACGGGGCCGAGCCGGTCGGCGGGTACGCGCAGGCCGGTCTCCTCGCGGAGTTCGCGCAGCGCGGCCTGCACGTGGTCCTCGCCCTTCTCGACGGCGCCGCCGACGGTGAACCACCAGCGGGCGCCGCGGCCGCGCGGGTCGCGGGCGCAGAGGAGGAGCAGGCGGTCCCGGCCGTCGACGAGGAGCAGCCGGGAGGTGGTCCGCCGCCAGGGCAGGACGGCCGTGCGCCGCGGCGTGCGGGCCGGCGGGCGGGGTGTCATCGGGCGGTCCTTCCGGGTCGGGGGGTGAGCAGCCGGCCGCGGAGCGCGCGGACGAGGCCGCCGTCGGCGCCGAGGCGGGTGGCGGCGTAGCCGGTGACGGAGCCGTACCGGTCGGTGAGGTCCGCGAGGAAGAGCTCCATGACCGCGGCGGGGGCGCGGCCGTAGCCCGGCCAGTCGGGGGTGCGGCCGTGCCGGGCGCGGTAGCCGTCGACGAGGCGTTCGGTGGCCTGCCCGGTCAGGGTGAAGTCGGCCACGACGTCGTGTTCGCCGACGCCGAGCAGGGTCAGCACGAGGGCGGCGACGATGCCCGTCCGGTCCTTGCCGGAGTAGCAGTGGAAGAGGAGCGGGCCGTCCGCGGCGGCGACGACGCGGAGCACCTCGGCGAGTTCGGCCGCGCCGTCCTCCGCGACCTCGGTGTACCGCGCGGCGAGGTAGGGCCCGGGGTCGACGCCGGCGCCGAGCGCGGCCTGGTCGTACGGCCGGTGCTCGACGGAGAGGTTGTGGAACGCCAGGCCCGGCAGGTCGGGCACGCGGGCGGTCTGCGCGATCTCCCACGGGTACCGCAGGTCGATGACGGTGCGGATGCCGAGCGCGGTGAACCCGGCGAGGCCGGGGCCGGTCAGCTTGCCGAGCGAGTCGGAGCGGTAGAGCAGGCCGGGGCGCACGGTGCGGCCGTCGGACGTGCGGTGTCCGCCGAGGTCGCGGAGGTTGTCCAGGCCGTCGAGGGCGGGCGTGGCGGTCATCCGGCCAGCGTACGAACCGGCGGGGCTCAGCGGGCCGGAACGGCGGAGGCGATCAGGGTGCCCTCGGGGTAGCGCAGTGCGGCCGGGCCGAGCGCGGAGGTGCGGCCGGTGTGCAGCACGGTGAGGGTGCCGCCGCCGGGGGCGAGGCCCGCGGCGTCGAGCCGGCGCAGTGCCTGGGCGGCGACGGCGTCGGCGGAGCCGTACAGCCGCAGGTCGGCGGTGGCGCGGTCGGCGACGGCGGCGCGGATCTCGTCGCGGACGAGTTCGTAGTGGGTGCAGCCGAGCACGATCGCCGAGGTGCCGGCGGGGGTGCGGGTGGCGGCGTCGGCGACGGCCGCGGCGATCGCGTCGCGGTCGCCGCGCTCGACGGCGTCCGCGAGGCCGGGGCAGGCGACCGGGGTGATCTCGGCGGCGCCGCCGAAGTCGGCGATCAGGCCGCGCTGGTAGGCGCTGCCGGTGGTGGCCGGGGTGGCCCAGATCGCGACCCGGCCGCCCGCGGCGGCGGCGGGCTTGACGGCGGGCACCGTGCCGATCACCGGCAGGGCGGGCTCCAGCTCGGCGCGGAGCAGTGCGAGGCCGTGCGTGGAGGCGGTGTTGCAGGCGACGACGAGGGCGTGCGGGGCGTGCGCGGCGGCGGCGCGTGCGCAGTCCAGGGCGCGCCCGGCGATGTCCTCGGAGGTGCGGGGGCCCCACGGCATGCCGTCGGGGTCGGAGGACAGCACGAGATCGACGTCGGGCCGCAGCCGGCGCAGGGCGGCGGCGGCAGCGAGCAGTCCGAGTCCGGAGTCCACCAGTGCGATCTTCACGGGGCACGACTCTACCGAACCCCTCCGGAGGGGTCGGGTGCGGCAGACTGCCGGGGTGACGTTGCTGCTCTGGGTGTCGGCGCTGTCCCTGTCCGCGTGGGTGTGGCTGGTCTGCTGCCACGGGCTGTTCTGGCGGACGGACCAGCGGCTGCCGTCGCGTCCGGCGCCGCGGCGCTGGCCGTCGGTGGCGGTGGTGGTGCCCGCCCGGGACGAGGCCGCGGTGCTGCCGCTCTCGCTGCCCGGCCTGCTCGGCCAGAAGTACCCGGGCACGGCCCGCGTGGTGCTCGTGGACGACCACAGCTCCGACGGCACCGGCGCGCTGGCCGCCCGGCTCGGCGACGGCGGCGGGCTGCCGCTCACCGTGGCCGTGCCCCCGGCGCTGCCCGCGGGCTGGACGGGCAAGCTGTGGGCGCTGCGGCACGGCGTGGAGCTGGCGGGCGGCGCCGACTACCTGCTGCTGACCGACGCCGACATCGCGCACGGCCCCTCGCTGCTGGCCGACCTCGTCGCCGCGGCGGAGGCGAACCGCCTCGACCTGGTCTCGCAGATGGCCCGGCTGCGGGTGGCGACCGGCTGGGAGCGGCTCGTCGTGCCGGCCTTCGTGTACTTCTTCGCGCAGCTGTACCCGTTCCGGTGGAGCAACCGGCCGGGGGCGCGGACGGCGGCCGCGGCGGGCGGCTGCACGCTGGTGCGGCGCAGCGCGCTGGAGCGGGCCGGCGGGGTCGCGGCGATCCGCGGGGCGGTGATCGACGACGTGTCGCTGGCCCGGGCGGTCAAGCGCACCGGGGGCCGCACCTGGCTGGGCCTGGCCGAGCAGGCCGACAGCGTGCGGCCCTACCCGCACCTCGCCGAGCTGTGGCGCATGGTGTCGCGCAGCGCGTACGCCCAGCTGCGGCACTCGCCGGTGCTGCTGGCGGGCACGGTGGCGGGGCTGGCGCTCGTCTACCTGGTGCCGCCGGTGGCGCTGGTCGCGGGCGTGGCGACCGGGTCGACCGGGGCGGCGGTGCTCGGCGGCGCGGCGTGGGCGCTGATGGCCGGGTCGTACGTGCCGATGCTGCGGTACTACGGGCGGCCCGCCCCCGCCGCGCTGCTGCTGCCGTTCACCGCCGGGCTGTACCTGCTCATGACGGTCGACTCGGCGGTGCAGCACTGGCGGGGGCGGGGCGCCGCGTGGAAGGGGCGGACCTACTGACCCCTGCGGGTGCGGGTCAGGCGGAGAGGCGCTTGGCCTGCTCGGCGACGCGGCGGCCGAGGTGCTCCGCCGTGGCGAGGTCGGACTTGTGCATGGCCTCCGCGCCCTGGTCGCCGTTGGACTGCGCGGCGGCACCGAGCCAGACGCCGAGGCGGTTGAGGTCGAACTCGGAGGCGGTGGACTTGTTCCAGCCGGGCAGCAGGCCCAGGTTGACCCAGGTCATGGAGTGCTGGGCGGCGAACAGCGACAGCGACTGCAGGCTGTGCAGCTTGTCGCCGCTCTTGGCGCCGGAGTTGACGAAGCCGGCGGCCAGCTTGTCCTTCCACTCCTGCTTCATCCAGCGGCCGCTGGACTTCTCCACGAACGCGCGGAACGCGGCGGAGACGTCGCCCAGGTAGGTGGGGGAACCGAAGATGATGGCGTCGGCGGCGTCGAGCTGGGCCCACTGCTCGTCGGTGATCTCGTCGACCGCGATCAGGTGGACGTTCTCGGCGACCTCGGCGGCGCCCTGACGGACGGCCTCGGCCTGGCGGGCGGTGTGGCCGTAGCCGCTGTGGTAGGCGATGGCGACGCTGATCTCGCGAGACATGCTGTCAGATCCCTTACGTAGGAGGAGGGTCGGGCCGGCCGGAGCTGCGGCTGTGCGCCGCGCACCGGCCCTACCCTGGCGATGCTCGCAGCACCGGCGACGCCCCCACAACGGCGGATCGGTGAGTCCGATCACTCGGAATGACCGTGCGGTCGCCCGGTGTTGGCGCAGCAGCGGCCGGGGTCGACGGCAGCGGTCGACGGCAGCGGCCGCGGTCAGCGGCCGAGCAGCCGCAGCGCGGTCGGCTTGGTGAACTCGTACCGGCTCATCTGCTCCAGGTCGCGCAGCCAGCGGGACGGGCCCGGCGGGGCGGCCAGCACCTCCCGGTAGATCTCCTCGAAGGCGGTGGAGACGCTCTCCAGGGAGAAGCGTCCGACCACCCACTCGCGTCCCCAGCGGCCGAGTTCGGCCCGCAGACCGGGGTCGTCGAGCAGCTCGCGCAGCTGCGCCGCGAGCGGGCCGGGGTCGCGGTCGCCGTCACCGAAGCCGTACATGCAGCGCGAGGCGTGCGGCTCCACCAGCGGGCCGGGCCGGTGGACCGCGGTGTAGCCGGCCGCGCCGTGCACGACGACCGGCCGGGCGAAGGCGAGGCCGCGCAGCGCGGAGCCGCCCATGCCGAGCACGACGTCGGAGCCCTCGTACGCGGGCCGCGGGTCGGCCGCCTGGCCGGGCACGAGGACGGCCTCCCGGCCGAGCGCGCGGTTGGCGTCGGCCGCGCGGGCGCGCAGCGCCTCCAGGCTCGGGCCGGCGCCGACGATCACCAGCCGCACCCGCGGGTCGTCGAGCCGGCGGACGGCCTCGACGGTGAGCGCGGCCCCGGCGTCCTTCTCCAGGTCGGGCACCAGGCGGGTGACGATGCCGAGCACCAGCTCGTCGTCGGCGATGCCGAGCCCGCGCCGCCAGGCGGTGCCGTCCGCGGTGCCGGGGGCGTCGGTGGCCGTGTCGACCGGCGGCTCCACCAGCCGGACGTCGCGGTGGCCGAACGCCCGGCCCTCGCCGAGCAGGGCGCCCAGGCCGAGCACCAGCGGCTGGTGCCGGGGCAGGCCGCGGAGCATCCGGATGCCGTAGAAGGTGGTGACGACCGGGAGGCGGCCGAGCCGGCCGGGCCCGAAGAAGGCGTTGCGTGCCGCCCGCACCTCCCAGGCGTGCACCAGGTCGCTGCCGTGCTCCCCGGCGAGCCGCACGAGGCGCCGCCGTACCTCCGGGTGCGGGGTGTCCGGGCCGCCGGCGACGACCACCTCCATGCCGTGCCCGGCGGCGACCCCGACCAGCGGCGCGTCACCGGACACGCCCTGCGCGAAGAGCACCGGTTCGTGCCCGCGGTCGCGCAGGGTGCGGGCGATGTCGACCGCGTTGAGCTGCGCCCCTCCGAGGGCGAGGTTGTTGAGGTGCACGAGCACCCGGACCGGTCTCACGCGGTCACTCCTCCCAGTGGTGCGGGACGAACACCGGCGCGGCGAGCACGACCGCGCGCGGCGGCGTGTCGAGCATCGGGCCGAACACGTCGAACTGGCCGACGGAGTGCCAGCTCATCAGGGTGCCGCCGTCGGTCTTCCCGATCGAGTAGACGCCCGCCCACAGCGTGTACCGGCCGCGCGGCAGCGGCAGCCTCGGGATCACGCACGCGACGTGGTGGTCATCGCCGCCGAGCCGGATCTCGTGGCTGATCTGGAAGATCGGGCTGGACGTGCCCTCGCTGACGCCGAGGTGCAGGGTGGCGTCGCCGCGGTAGTCGCCGCCGAGGGTCAGCTCCACGGTCATCGGCTCGTCGGTGGTGAGGTTCTCGCGGTCCTCGCCGCGCAGCTCGTGCTTGAGCAGTTGCAGCGGCTCACCGGTGCGGGCGCCCGCCTCGGACTGCGCCTCGATGGAGTCGCGGTAGCCGGACAGCGCGTCGCGGATGCCCGCGTCGACCCGCACCGTGCCCTGCTCCAGCCAGATGCCGCGGCGGCAGATCGACTGCACGGCGGGCAGGTCGTGCGAGACGAAGACGATGGTGGTGCCCTGTTCGGCGACCTCGCGCATGCGGTCCAGGCAGCGCTGCTGGAACACCGCGTCGCCGACCGCGAGCACCTCGTCGACGAGCAGCACGTGCGGCTCCAGGTAGGCGGCGACGGCGAAGCCGAGGCGCATCTGCATGCCGGAGGAGTAGAACTTCACCTGCCGGTCGATCGCGCCGCCGAGCCGGGCGAACTCCACGATGTCGTCGAAACGGCCGGCGACCTCACGGCGCTTCAGGCCGAGGAGCGCGCCGAAGAGGTAGATGTTCTCGCGGCCGGTGAGGTCCGGGTGGATGCCGGCCCGGATCTCGATCAGCGCGCCGATCCGGCCGCGCACGTCGATGATGCCGCCGTACGGGTACATGACACGGGTCAGCATCTTCAGCAGGGTGGACTTCCCGGAGCCGTTCGAGCCGATCAGGCCCACCGACTCGCCCGGCTCGATGTGCAGGTTGATGTCGCGCAGCGCCCAGCGCCAGTCCTCGCCGCGGCCGCCGCGCAGTCGGCGGGCCATCGCCTCGACCTTGTCGCGCAGCAGCATCCGCTGCTGGTCGGCCTTGAAGCGCTTCCAGACGTGCTCGGTGCGGATCGTCCCCGGCGGCAGCTCACGCGACATCGGCGATCCCCGTTTCCAGCTTCTTGAAGAGCAGGTAGCCGCCGGCCAGGAACACCAGCGAGGAGACGGCCGCGATCGCGGTGAGGCCGAGGTCGGGCGCCTGCCCGTACAGCAGCGCGCGGCGGTAGCCCTCGATGACGGCGCCCAGCGGGTTGACCCCGCAGTAGATCTCCTGGAGCCGCACCGGGATCTTCGCGAGCGGGTAGGCGACCGGGGTCGCGAAGACGCCCATCTGCGTGATGATCGGCAGCAGGTGGCGGACGTCGCGGAGGTAGACCACGGCGACCGACAGGATCAGCGCCACGCCGTAGGTGAACGCGAACTGGATCACCAGCAGCGGCAGCACCCACAGGAAGGTCGCCGCGGGCGCCGTCCAGGTCGCCAGGAACAGCAGGCCCAGCACGGCGGTGCCGATCAGCATGTCGACCGCGGCGACGAGCATCGTCGCCAGCGGGAAGACCTCGCGCGGGCAGTACACCTTGTTGAGCAGGCTCAGGTTGTTGGCGAGGCTCAGCGCCCCCTGGTTCATCGTGTTGCTGAAGAACTGCCAGACGATCAGGCCGACATAGGCGAACAGCGGGTACGAGACGCCCTGGGTGTCGATCTTCACCGCGCGGTGGAACACCAGCGTGAAGATCGCGCACAGCGCCAGCGGGGTCAGCACCGCCCAGGCGAAGCCGAGGACCGCCTGCTTGTAACGGGCCCGCAGGTCGCGCTCGGCGAGGGCGCGCACCAGCTCGCGGGCCGCCCACAGGTCGCGTGCGGTCTGCACCGGCCGAAGCCGCCGCCGGAACACCAGCTCCGGGGGCGGGCCGTCGGGCAGTGCGGGCCGGCCCGCCGTCCGCTGGTCGCGCTCGTCGCCGATGACCTGCGCGCTGTGTCCCCCCACGGGCCCCCGCCCTCTCGCATGTGGCTGCCGGAGGGCCGCTGCTCAGGAGGTGCGGCCCGGGCGACCACTCTGGCACAAGGTGTGCGCGCCAGGGGCTGGTTCGGTGAAGGTGGAGCTGCTCAGCGGCCGTACCGGCGGGCGCGCGGCAGCCGGTACGGCGCCGGGCGGTCAGCCCCGCTCGACGAGCCCGTCCAGGGCGTCCGGCATCCGGTCGACCCCGCCCGCGGCGGTCGGCGAGGTGCGCCCGGAGCCGACGAGCACCGTCGGGATCTCGGTGATGCGGTGGCGGGTGAGCAGCCCCGGGGCGTCGGCGACCGCCCGGTCGACCTCCGGCGAGCGGTACGCGGCCCGGAACGCGGCGGCGTCCAGGCCCTGCCCGGCCGCCCACGCCGCCGCACCCTCCTCGCCCGACAGGTCGGACCGGTGCTCGCGGACGGCACGGAACGCCGCGGCCTGCAGCCGGTCGACCTGCCCGAGGCGCTCCAGCGCGTAGTAGAGGCGCGCATGGCCGAGCTGCTCCTGCTCGTCCGGGGAGCCCGGCCAGACCGCGGGCACCCGGCGCAGCAGCACGTCGTCGCGGTGCCCGGCCGCCCACCGCTCCAGCGGGGCCTCGAACTGCGCGGAGTGGACGCAGTCGTACCAGAAGAACTCGACGGCTTCCTGCCGCTGCGCGGCGGCCCGCGGCGGGTGGCCGGGCAGCGCCAGGTGCGCACCGTCCCGCGGGACGTCCGGGGCGACCGCCACCGCGGCGCCCGGGGCGAGACCGGAGGTGAGGCCCGCGGCGAGGGCGAGCAGGACGGGGGCGGTGCGCAGCAGCTTGGCGTTCACGGCCGTAGCGTGCCAGCGCCGCGGATCGGACGGCCAGTCAGGTCGGCTGCGGCGGACGCGGATTCGCCCGATCGGACGATACCGGGCCGGGCCGGACGGGGGCCGCCGCGCGGGGGCCGGACGGTGTCAGACGGTGTCGGGCGCCCGCCCGGGCTTCGGCGGCACCGGCGCGGCGTGGGCGTTGACGTCGGCGGGAGCAACCGCCGGAACGGGAGCCACCGCCGGAACGGGAGCGGCGGCCTGGACGGGAGCGGCGACGGCCTGGGCCGGAACAGCCGCGGGCGCCTGGGCCGGAACAGCGGCGGGCGTCTGGGCGGGAGCGGCTGCCGGGGCCGCTGCGGCGGCCTGACCGGCGGCCTGACCGGCGGCCGTGTCGAAGAACCGCAGGAGCTCCACCGGGAAGGGCAGCACGAGGGTGGAGTTCTTCTCCGCCGCGACCTCCACGACGGTCTGCAGCAGCCGCAGTTGCAGGGCCGCGGGGGTGGCCTGCATGACGGTGGCGGCCTCGGCGAGCTTCGCGGCGGCCTGGAACTCGCCGTCGGCGGTGATGATCCGGGCCCGCCGCTCGCGGTCGGCCTCGGCCTGCCGGGCCATCGACCGCTTCATCGAGTCGGGCAGCGCGACGTCCTTGATCTCGACCCGGTCGATGTGCACGCCCCAGCCCACGGCCGGGCTCTCCAGCATGAGTTCGAGGCCGCGGTGGAGGTTCTCGCGGCCGGAGAGGAGGTCGTCGAGGTCGCTCTTGCCGATGACGGAACGCAGCGAGGTCTGCGCGACCTGGGACATCGCGAAGGTGTAGTTCTGCACGTCGACGGTGGCCCGCACGGGGTCGATCACCCGGAAGTAGACGACCGCGTCGACCCGCACCGAGACGTTGTCGCGGGTGATGCCCTCCTGAGCGGGCACCGGCATCGTGATCACCTGCATGTTGACCTTGCGCATCCGGTCGACGACCGGGATCAGCAGCGCCGGCCCCGGGCCGCGGATCCGGCCGCGCACCCGGCCGAGCCGGAAGACCACGCCGCGCTCGTACTGCTGGACCACCCGCAGGCCGGTGACCAGCCAGAACAGTCCGAGTCCCACGACGACCGCGAGGACCGCCATCGCACACCCCCGTCGCGGCCGGCCCGGCCGGGCCGGGGGCGGCCCTGTCGCGCGGGTGCGGGCCGCGGAGCACAGTATGCGCGCCGGGCCCGGCGGCGGACAGCCCTGCGGCGGGCCGGAGGGCGGGCGGTCGGCGGGAGGGGCGCGGTCAGCCGCGGGGCGCGCGGGCCGCGCGGGCGAGGAGCTGCTGCCAGGCGTCGGCGACGACCGCGAGGTCGAAGCGGGCGAGGGCGTGCCGGCGGGCGGCCGCGCCGAGGTCGTGGCGGGTGTCGGCGAGGAGCCGGTCGACGGCGGCGGCGAGGGCGGCGGCGTCGCCGGGCGGCACGAGGGTGCCGGTGACGCCGTCCTGCACGACCTCGCCGACCCAGCCGACGTCGGTGGCGACGGCGGGCAGGGCGGCGAGCGCGGCCTCGACGAGCACCCCGGGCACGCCCTCGCTGTCGCTGGTGAGCAGCAGGGCGTCGGCGGCGCGGTAGAGCGGTGCCGGGTCGGCGAGGTCACCGAGGAAGGTGACCCGGCCGGTGGTGTCGCGGGCGGCGAGGGCGGCGCGCAGCGGTCCGTCGCCGGCCACCGCGAGGTGGGCGGCGGGGAGCAGCGCGAGGGCGTCCAGGGCGAGGTCGAGCCGCTTCTCGGGGGCGACGGCGCCGACCCAGGCGAGCAGCGGGCCGTCGGCGGGCAGGCCGAGCGCGGCCCGGGCGGCCTGCCGGTCCGCGTCGTCGGCGGCGGGCGGGAAGCGGTCGGCGGGGCGGGCGTTGGGGATCGTGCGGACGCGTTGCGCGGGCAGCCGGAAGCGGTCGACGAGCACCTGCCGGGCGCCGTCCGAGATCGCGGCGACGGCGGCGGCCCGGTGCAGGAAGGCGCCGACCCGCAGCCGGCGGGAGGCGGAGGCCGTCCAGTGCCGGGGGTCGCCGATGTTGACGTACACGAACGGGGTGCGGGTGCCGAGCAGGGCCAGGGCGCAGGCCGGCAGCGTGGACGAGCCGTGGGCGACGACGACGTCGGCACGGCGGGCGGCGGCCCGCAGGGCGCGCAGCGTGCGCGGGTGGAAGCGGGCCGGGCCGAGCACGGGGGCGCCGGCGTCGGCCGGGGCGTCGGGGTGGGGCTGGAGTGCGCGCAGGTCGGAGCGCTGGCCGCGGCGGAGCAGTTCGGCGTGCAGGTCGCGGGCGAGGTTCTGGGCGCCGCGCCGGCGCGGGTCGGTGACCAGGTGCAGGACGGCGGGCTGCGGCACGTCCCGCTGCGGGGCGGGCGGCGCGGCGGCGGGCTGCGGGCCGGCGGGCTGCGCGGGCACGGGGTCGGGCATGGAGCGACCCTGGCACAGCCCGGCGGGGCGGCGCAGCGGTTCCGCGGAAGGGCGTGCGCGGGCTCCTCGGCGATTCCCTGGCGGACACTCGGCCGGGCCTGGGATGCTGAGCGCCTGTCAGGGCGCGGGAGCCACGAGGGACGGGCCGCGCGCCCGGTTCCCGGGGGGTCGCCGCCGTGCACGTGCTCTATGTGATCGACAGCCTGCACCGGATCGGCGGTGCCGAGCAGGGCCTGGTGGCGATGGCGCCGCTGCTGGTGCGCTCCGGGGTGCGGTTGGACGTCGCCTACCTGAAGGAGTCGCCGGGGGGCTTCCAGCCGGAGCTGGCGGCGGCGGGCGCGCGGGTGTTCGGCGTGCACCGGCCGGGGCGGGCGGGCACGGCGGCGGCGCTGCGGCGGCTGGTCCGCGAGCTCCGCCCGGACCTGGTGCACACGACGCTCTACGAGGCCGACGTGCTCGGCCGGGCGGCGGCGCTGACGGCGGGCACCCCGGTGGTGTCGAGCCTGGTCAACTCCTCGTACGGGCCGGAGCACCTGCACGCGCGCGGCCTGTCGCCGTGGAAGGTGCGGGCGGCGCAGGCGGTGGACGCGGCGACCGCGCAGGGCGCCCGGCGGTTCCATGCGCTCACCCGGCACGTGGCGTCGTCGATGGCCGGGCGGCTGCGGATCCCCGCCGACCGGATCGACGTGGTGCCGCGCGGCCGCGACCCGCAGGCGCTGGGGTCGGTGACGCCGGAGCGGCGGGCGGCCGTCCGTGCCGCGCTGGGCCTGCCGGAGGACACCCCGGTGGTGCTGGCCGCGGCCCGGCAGCAGTACCAGAAGGGGCTGGACGTGCTGGTGGAGGCGTTCGCCGCGGTGCGCGCGCACGCGCCGGAGGCGGTGCTGCTGCTGGCGGGCAGCCCGGGCACGGAGACGGCGCGGCTGGAGGCGCTGGCCGGACGCGCCGGGCAGGTGCGCTTCCTGGGGCCGCGCGGCGACGTGTACGACCTGATGGCCGCGGCGGACGTGTTCGCGGTGCCGTCCCGCTGGGAGGGCCTGGGCAGCGCGGCGATGGAGGCGATGGGCGTGGGCGTGCCGCTGGTGTGCGCGGACGTGCCGGCGCTGCGCGAGACGGTCGGCTCGCCGGACCACGCCCTGCTGGTGCCGCCGGAGCGTCCGGCCGAGCTGGCCGCGGCGCTGGTCGCGGCGCTCGACGACACGGCGGCGGCCCGGGTGCGGGCGAAGGCCGCGCGGGCGCGGTTCCTCGCGACGTTCACGCTGCCGCAGGTGTGCGGGCAGATGGTGGGGTTCTACGAGCGCTCGCTGCGCCGGGCCCCTGCCGGGCCGAAGGGCGCACACCCGTGACGGGTCGTCAGACATGCACGTCAAACGGGGACATTGCCTCCGCAACCACCGCAGGGCGCGCGGGAGTGCCGAAATGCGCCCTCCCGAGAATCGCCAAAGTGCTTGCGCCGCAGGTCCGTGGCGGCAAGCATCGCAGGGGGATGCGGGTGGCCGGGGGGAACGGCGGCCCGCGCGAGGCATCCGGGCCGGGCGGGCCCGGGTGGGCGACGCCGTCAGGGGGCCTGATGTCACAGCGACAGCCGCGATGCGCCGGCCTGCCGGGATCCGTCCGCGGCCCGGCCGCGGCGGTGCCACGGCGCGGTCCGGCCGCCTTACCGGCGCGCCGCTGACGACCACCGGTCCGGGCGGGCCTCCGGGCCGCTCCCGTCTCGACACCACGAGCACACCAGGCCGTACCGGGGCGTGCCGCCGCTGCGACGGCGGGCACGCGCCGCCGGGCACACCGCCTGCCCGCACCACGAACACGAGGGGAACCCACCGGTGGAACCGGCAAACCACGTCACGGTCCTGCGGCGCTACTGGCGGCTGCTCGCCGGGTGCACCGCCGCCGCGCTGCTCATCGGATTCCTGCTCACACCGGCCGGGGACGCCGTGGACGTCGGCAAGTGGCAGTGCAAGGTCGCGATAACGCCCGTGGCGGGCGCCGGCGAGTCCGTCCGCGCCGACCAGGTGCTCAGCTACGCGCAGGGGTCGGACGTCAGCACGGCCGCCGCGAAGAAGCTCGGCATGACCGACGTGGCCGCCCTGACCGCCCGGCGCACCGTCGCCGCGGCCTCCACCCAGATGCTGGTGTTCACCGTCACCGGACCGACCCAGCAGTCGTGCACGGACCTCGCGGCAGCGCTCTCCGAGTCGACCATCAACGGCTACAGCCAGGCGTCGAAGAAGAGCGCCGACGACTCGATCAAGCGGCTCCAGACGCAGGCCGACAGCCAGCAGGAGCAGGTCAACACCCTGCAGCACGCGTTCAACAAGGCCGGGGCGCCCGACCAGCCGAAGCTGCAGCCGCAGCTGACGGCCGCGATCAACGCCCTCACCAAGACCCTCACCGACATCAGCACCCTGCAGAACTACAGCCAGACCGACGCCATCCAGCAGTGGGGCAGCATCGACGCCGAGGAGGCGGGCGGCAGCCTGCTCAGCTCGCCGAGCCGCGGCATGCGGCTCAGCCTGGCGGTCGTCCTCGGCCTGGCGCTGGGCGTGGTCGCCGCGGTGATGCTCAGCCGGATGGACACCCGGCTGCGCACCCGCAACACCACCGAGGAGGCCTTCAACCTGCCGGTGATCGGCGAGATCCCGCAGCTCGGCCGGCGGCTGCGGCGGCTGCGCGAGCCGCTCGTCGTGGCCCGGCCGTCCGACCCGGGCGCCGAGGCGTTCCGCTCGCTGCGCTCGACGCTGCTGCTGACCGGTCCCGAGTCGCTCTCCGGCCGGCCCGGCCGGGCCGACCACGGCGGGCACCGCGCCGCCGACGGCCCGGCCCCGGTGATCCTCGTGATGTCCGGCCGCAGCGGCGACGGCCGCACCACCACCGTCGCCAACCTGGCGGCGGCGCTGGCCGAGACCGGCCGTGCCGTCCTCGTGCTCGACTGCGACTTCCGCCACCCGCAGGCCCACCTGCACTTCGGGGTGGGCGACGGCCCCGGCATGGCCGAACTGCTGAGCGGCGAACGGCTGCCCAGACTCGACGACCTGATCCGCGACACCGGCGTGGAGGGCGTCCGCCTGATCACCGGCGGCAACACCACCGCCTACCCGGCGGCGCTGGTGCTGCGCGCCGGCGAGGTGCTGCGCCGCGCCCGCGACCACGCCGACGTCGTGCTCATCGACACCTCTCCGCTGCTGCACGCCAACGACGCGTACGACCTCGTGCAGCACTCCGACGCGGTGCTCGTCACCGCGCTCGCCGGCAACGTCACGCCGGAGCAGGCCGACCGCGTCTCCGAGCTCCTCGCGCGCACCGGTGTGCCGGTCGCCGGTGTCGCCCTGCTCGGCACCGTCGGCCCGTCCGGCCGCCGCCTCAAGCGGGACGGGCTGCGCACCGGCGCCCTGCTCGCCGGCCGCACCGGCGGCAGCGGTCCGCGGCCCCCCGCCGACCGGCAGCCGAGGCCCGCCCCGGCCGCTCCCCCGCCACCGCCGGCGGCGGCCGGTCCCGCACCGGTGCCCGTCGCGGAGGAGCACCACCGCTCCGCGCCCAGCTGGGCCCGCCGCCCGGCCCCCTCGGCGGAGCCGGTCGTGGAGACGACCCTGCAGCTGCGCGAGATCGAGGACCTGTGAGCGCCCGCCGGCGGGTGCTCTGGCTCGCGAAGGGGCTGGGCCGCGGCGGCGCCGAGCAGCTGCTGCTCAACTGCGCCCGCCACGCGGACTCCGCACGGTACGAGGTCGAGGTCGCGTACGTGCTGCCGTACAAGGACGCGCTCGTGCCCGCGCTGGAGGCGGCCGGCGTCCGGGTGCACTGCCTCGGCGGGCCGCCCGGCGCGCTGTGGCCGCTGCGGCTGCGCCGCCTGGTCGCGGAGCGCCGCTACGACCTGGTGCACTCGCACATGCCGATCCCCGCGGTGGCGGCCCGGCTCGTCGCGTTCGGGCGGCGCGGGCCGCGGCTGGTGCACACCGAGCACAACGTGTGGGAGCGCTACCGGACGGCCACCCGCTGGGCGAACGCGCTGACCTACCGGCGCAACGACGCGGTCGTCGCGGTCTCCCACGCGGTCGCCGCGACGATCGGCCGCCGCCGGCCGGGCGACGACTGGGTGACGGTGGTGCACCACGGCCCCGACCTGGGCGGCGCCCCCGAGGGCCCGGCCGCCCGGGCCGCCGCCCGCGAGGCGCTCGGTCTGCCGCAGGACGCCCTGGTCGTCGGCACGGTCGGCAACCTGACGCCGAAGAAGGACCAGGCCGGTCTGCTCGACGCCTTCGCCCGGCTGCGCCGCGACCACCCGTCGGCGGCCCTGGTGCTGATCGGCGCCGGGCCGCTGGAGGCGGAGCTGCGCGCCGCGGCGGGCGGCGGCGTGGTCTTCGCCGGCTCCCGCGCGGACGTGCCCGCCCTGCTGCCCGCGTTCGACGTCTTCACACTGAGCTCCCGTCAGGAGGGACTGCCCGTCGCCCTCATGGAGGCCATGACGAGCGGCCTGCCGTCGGTGGTGACCCGGGTCGGCGGCATGCCGGAGGTGCTGGCCGACGACGAGCAGGGCCTGCTCGTGCCGCCGGGCGACCCGGCCGCGCTGGCCGCCGCGCTGGGCCGGCTGGCGGCCGACCCGGCCCTGCGCGAGCGCCTCGGCACGGCGGCCCGGGAGCGGTCCCGCGGCTTCGACGTGGCCGGCGCGCAGCGGACGATCGAGCAGGTGTACGCGCGCGTCCTGGCCCGCTGAGGCCCGCCCCCCGCCGACCCGCGCCCGCCCGCCTGCCTGCCCACGCTTCCCCTCCCGCTTCCCCTCCCGCGGACCCTCCTCCACGGACCCTTCTCCCCGGAGCCGATGACCCCGATGACCACGCCACACGACGGGCTGACCTACCGTCCGCTGACGGACGCCGACACACCCGCCGTACTCGGCCTGCTGACCGCCTCGCTCGCGGGCGGGCCGACGGGCACCCGCACGGCCGAGTTCTTCGACTGGAAGCACCGGCTCAACCCGTTCGGGGCGAGCCCCGGGCTGGTCGCCGAGGCGGGGGACGGGCGGCTGGCCGGGGTGCGGCTGTTCCTGCGCTGGGAGTGGCGCACCGGCGGGCGGCCGGTGCCGGCGGTGCGCCCGGTCGACACCGCCACCCATCCGGACTTCCAGGGCCGCGGCATCTTCCGGGACCTGACGCTGCGCCTGCTGGAGGAGGTCTCGCCCGGGGCCGAGCTGGTCTTCAACACCCCGAACGGCAACAGCCTGCCCGGCTACTTGAAGATGGGCTGGCGCGAGCTCGGCCGGGTGCCGGTGGCCGTCCGGGTGGCCCGGCCGGGGGCGTTCGCGCTGGGCGCGCGGGCGGCGCTGGCCCGGCGGGCGTCCGGCCCGGCCCGGCCGGTGCACTGCGGGCTGGAGAGCGCCGCGGCGTGGTTCGCCGGGCCGCGCACCGGCCTCGGCGAGCTGCTGCGCGAGCGCGCCGGCGCCGAGGCCGCCGACACCCGCCTCGCCGTGCGCCGCACCCCCGCGTTCCTGCAGTGGCGGTACGGCGACGCACCGGGCCTGGACTACCGGGTGCTGACGTGCCACCGCGGCGGCGAGCTCGCCGGGCTGGCCGTCGGGCGGCCCCGGCGGCGCGGGCCGCTCACCGAGTTCACGCTCTCCGACGTGATCGTCCGGCCCGGCGACCGGGGCAGCGCCGCCCGGCTGCTGAAGGAGGCCGCCCGGGCGGGCTGCGACCACGTGGCCGGGCACCTCGCGACCGGCACCGAGGCGGCCGCGGCGGCGCTGCGCAGCGGCTACCTGACGGCGCCGCGCACCGGCATGGTGCTGGCGGCCCGTACGCCGTCGGGTCCGCTGCCGGAGGGCCGGTCGGCCGCGGACTGGCGGTTCGCCCTGGGCGACCTGGAGGTCTTCTGATGGCCGCGCTCGCCGCCGCGGCCTCGTTCGCCCGCCGGGCGCACTGGCCGACCGCGGTCGCGTTCTCGCTGGTGGCGGGCTACGTGACGGTGTTCGTGCTGGCGATGGTGCACACCGGCTACGACACCTGGGGGGCGCTGCTGGTGCTGCCCGCGCTGATGGCGATCGGCACGCCGATCCTCTCCCGGGTGGCGGCCGCCAACCCGGAGAAGGACGTCTTCCGGCTGCTGATGCTGGCGATGGCGCTGAAGCTGCTCTGCGCGTTCCCGCGGTACCTCATGGCGTTCGTGCTGTACGGCGGCGCCGCCGACGCGAAGATGTACCACGAGCGCGGCAGCGAGCTGGCGCTGTTCCTCGACACGCACAGCCCGCTGTCGGGCGCGTTCCACTACGACCTGGGCATGAAGGTCGCCGGCACCGGCTTCGTCATCATCGTCACCGGCGTGGTCTACGCGATCACCGGTCCGTCGCTGGTGGGCGGCTTCCTGGTGTTCTCGTGGTTCGGCTTCTGGGGGTTGCTGCTCTTCTGGCGGGCCCTGCAGATCGCCTTCCCGGAGGCCGACTCCCGGCGCTACGCGAAGCTCGTGTTCTTCCTGCCGTCGCTGCTCTTCTGGCCGTCCAGCATCGGCAAGGACGCCTGGATGATGCTCTGCCTGGGCGTCACCACGTACGGCGTGGCCAGGCTGCTCGACCGGCGCTTCGGCGCGTTCGCGTGCATCGCGCTGGGCTCGCTGGGCACGGCGATGGTGCGCCCGCACGTGACGGTCCTCGCCGGGGCGGGCCTGACGGTGGCGTACGTGCTGCGCAGGCGGCCGCGGCAGGTGAGTGCGCTGGGGCCGCTGCGCACGGTGCTGACCGTCGTGGTGCTGGGGGTGATGGTGATGCTGATGCTGCAGCAGGTGTCGACGTTCTTCGGCACGACGGGCACCGGCGGCGACAGCGTCAACCAGGTGCTGTCGGAGACCTCGCGGCGCACCTCGCAGGGCGGGTCGGTGATCAACCAGCCGACCGGGGACGACGATTCGCCGCAGTTCAGTCTCAACCCGGCGGGCCTGCCGGTGGCGGTGGTGAGCGTGCTCTTCCGGCCGTTCCCGTTCGAGGCGTCCAACGTGCAGAACCTCGTGCAGTCGGTGGAGTGCTTCGCCCTGCTGGTGATGTTCGTGCGGAGCTGGCCGCGGCTCAGCCGGCTGCCCCGCCTCTTCGTCAACCGCTCGTACGTGGCCTTCGCGATCGTCTACACACTGCTCTTCTGCTGGGCGTTCTCGACGATCAACAACATGGGCATCCTGTCGCGCGAGCGCGTGCAGGTGCTGCCGCTGGTGCTGGTGCTGCTCGCGGTACCGCGCCCCGAGGGCGACCGTCCGAAGCTCCGCGCGCACTCCCGGCCGCCGCTGTGGCGGGTGCAGCCCGGGCAGTGGGGCGAGCGGGCGGCCGCCCTGCCCGTTCCGGCCGGCGCCGCCGCGCAGGCCGGCACCGAACCCGGGCCCGGCTCCGCGCCGCGCTCCGGCACCACACCGACCCAGGGGGGTTCGACCCGATCATGACGACCACCGACCAGACTTCCGACCACGCCTCCGGCCAGGCTCCAGGCCACCCCGCGCCCGCCGCCCTCGGCGGCGGTCCGGCCTTCCCCGACGGCCTGCCGCTGACCCGGGTCCGGGTGCCGCACCGCGAGGAGGTGCTCGCCCGGATCGCCGCCGTGCTCGACAGCGGGCAGCTCACCAACGGGCGCACCGTCGCCGAGCTCGAGGAGCGCGCCGCCGCACTGCTCGGGGTGGAGCACGTGGTGGCGGTGTCGAACTGCACGGCCGGCCTGATGCTGGTGCTGCAGGCGGCCGGCGTCGACGGCGGCCGGCCGGTGGTGATGCCCGGCTTCACCTTCTCGGCGACCGCGCACGCCGCGCACTGGGCGGCCGGCACGCCCGTCTTCGCGGAGGCCCGCGCGCAGGACATCACCCTCGACCCGGACGACGCGGAGGCCCGGCTGAAGGCCGCCGACCGCCCGGCCGCGCTGATGGCGACCCACGTGTACGGCACGCCGTGCCAGGTCGAGCGGCTGCAGGAGGTGGCGGACGCCGCCGGGGTGCCGCTGGTCTACGACGCCGCGCACGGTTTCGGCAGCGCGCGCGGCGGGGTGCCGCTGGGCGGGTTCGGGCTGGCCGAGGTGTTCTCGATGAGCCCGACGAAGGTGGCGGTGGCGGGCGAGGGCGGCCTGGTCGCCACCCGGGACGCCGCGCTCGCCGCGACGCTGCGCACCGCGCGCGACTACGGCAACCCGGGCGACTACGACACGCTCTTCCCCGGGCTGAACGCGCGGATGAGCGAGCTGCACGCGGCCGTGGGCCTGGCCTCGCTGGCGGGGCTGCCCGAGCGGGTCGCGCACCGCGGCGCGCTGGTGGCGGCGTTCGCCGCGGAGGTGGCGGGTGTGCCGGGCCTGCGGCTGGCCCTGCCGGAGCCGGGTGACACCTCGACGTTCAAGGACCTGACGCTGATCGTCGACGACGCGGAGGCGTTCGGCCTGGACGCGGCGCAGCTCGGCCGGGCGCTGAAGGCGGAGGGGGTCGACAGCCGGCGGTACTTCCACCCGCCGGTGCACCGGCAGCGGGCCTACGCGCATCTGGGGCAGGCGGAGGCGCTGCCGCTGACCGACCGGCTGGCGGGCTCGGTGCTGACGGTGCCGCTCTGGTCGCACATGGAGGAGGCCGCGGTGCGCGGGGTGGCGGGCGCGGTGCTGAAGGTGCAGGCGCACGCGGGGGCGCTGCGCGCGGCCGGGATCTGACGCCTCTCCCGTCGGCGGGCCCGTGCGGTACGACAACTCACCGGAACAGGTGAACTCGGCTGGACCGCACGGAGCTTGCGTCGGCAGGATGGCGGGCCGGGCCTCCGTCGGCCCGGCCCGCCCAGGCCCGTACGGCCTGACGTACGTTTCGAGGAGTCACCCGGTGTTCAAGGGATTCCGCAGCTTCCTGCTGCGCGGCAACGTCGTCGACCTCGCGGTCGGCATCGTGATCGGTGCGGCCTTCACGGCCGTGGTCACCGGCTTCGTCACGGCGTTCCTGACCCCGCTGATCGGCGTGGCGACGGGCGCGGTGGGTGATTTCAGCAAGGAGGCGTTCAGCGTCGCGGGCACGACGTTCCCGTACGGGGCGTTCCTGAACGCGCTGATCGGCTTCCTCCTCGTGGCCGCGGTCATCTACTTCGCGGTGGTCGTGCCGGTCGGCCGGCTGCAGGCCCGGTTCGAACCGGTCAAGGACCGGCCGGTCGCGAAGACGGACTGCCCGGACTGCCTCAGCACGGTGCCGGCGGCGGCTGTGCGATGCGCGCACTGCACGAGCGGGCTGGCCGGCCGTCCCGGGTTTCCCTCGCAGCCCCTCCAGGTGCACTGACCGGCGGTTTCGTTCCTCCGGCCCGGCTCCGCACCGCGGGGCCGGGCCGGACGGCACGTGCAGCCGGTGCGCACGCCTCCGGTTCGGACGGCGGAGGGTCGGCCGGCCGACGGCGGGGGTTCGCCCCGCGTTCGACGGGCCGTCGGCAGGGCAGGTTGGCCGGAAGTCGCCGACAATATGTCGGATATGAACACTTTCGAGCCGTCGGATCGAGCGAAGACTGTGTAAACAGTCGAAATCCCACCTCTTCCACTCTCCTCAGCAGGCATGTTGTGGGCTTACGGTATGCCCCATGACCTCGCCCCGCTCCTACGACGGAGTCGGCTACCCCTCTCCGTCCTTTGCCTCCGGCACGCCCATCTACGACAGCCTCGTCGCAGAACGCGGTGTGCCCCAGATCGCCCCCATCAACGTGCCGGCGGCCCTGCCCCCGGCCTCCTCCTACGGCAGCGGCTACACCGGTGGCTACGCCACCGGCTACGGCAGCGGCTTCGACTCCCCCGCGTCGAACCTGCCCGCGCTGCCCCCGGCCCGCCTCGCCCTGGGTCCCGGCCCGAGCAGCGGCCCGGCCACCTCGTACATCCCCGCGCAGACCGGCCCGGCGATGTACCAGTCCGCCCCGCAGCCCGCGGTGCCGGGCTACGGCAGCGCCCCGCAGTCGTACGCCCCGCAGCAGCAGGGCGGCAACCCGGGCCAGTTCGGCGGTCAGGGACAGTTCGGCGGCAGCCAGGCACAGTTCGGTGGTCAGGGACAGTTCGGCGGCGGCCAGGGCTTCGGCCAGAACAGCTTCTCGTCGGCGCCCACCGGGATGACCGGCCAGCCGTTCGGCGCGCAGGGCTTCGGCGCCCAGGGCCAGCCGCAGGGCTTCCCCGACCAGAGCTTCGGCGGCAACCAGCTGCGCCCGGCCGCGCCCGTCGCGCCGGTGCGCCCCGTGCCGCAGTACCCCGGTCAGGCCTACTACCCGCAGGCCGGCTGACCGTACCCGTCCATCCGGCGGAGCGCGCGCCGGCCAGCGCAGGGCAAGGTCTCTCCGGGGCCGTCCGGACCGCCTACCACGGCGGACCGGGCGGCCTCCGCGCATTCCCGGGCACCGCACCGGGGATCCGCCGCCGACTGGCAGGATGGTGGCATGCCGCAGCTGACAGGACTCCACGTCTACCCCGTCAAGTCGACCTACCGGCTCAGCCCGACCGACGCGCGGGTCGAGCCCTGGGGACTCGCGGGCGACCGGCGTTGGATGCTCGCGGGCCCCACCGGCCGCGCCGTCACCCAGCGTGACGAGCCCACGCTCGGCCAGTACCGCGTCCGGCCCCACGAGGACGGCTCGCTCACGATCACCGACCCCGCCGGCGCCCGGGTGCACGTGCCCGCCGCCTCCGCCGCGGCCGGCGACCAGGCCGCGCAGGGCGACGTGTTCGGCACCCTCTTCCCCGCCGTCGAGGCCGCCAAGGAGGTGCAGGTCTGGCTCGCCGACCGCCTCGGCGACGTACGGCTGCTGCACCTCGACGAGCCCGCCACCAGCCGGCAGATCGACCTGGCGCACGCCCGCCCCGGCGAGACCACCAGCATGGCCGACGGCTTCCCGCTGCTGCTCGCCACCACCGCCTCGCTGGACGCGCTCAACCGGCACCTCGCCGCCGACCACCCCGGGGACGACCGGCGCGCCGAACGGCTGCCGATGGAGCGCTTCCGCCCCAACCTGGTCGTCTCCGGCACCGCGCCCTGGGCGGAGGACGGCTGGCACCGCATCCGCATCGGCGCCGTGGAGTTCCGGGTGGCCAAGCCCTGCGGCCGGTGCGTGGTCACCACCACCGACCAGGAGAGCGGCGAACGACGCGGCCCCGAGCCGCTGCTCGCCCTCGGCCGGCACCGCCGCTTCGGCAAGAAGCTCGTCTTCGGCCAGAACCTCGTGCCCGAACGCCCCGACGGCGTCGCCGGCGACGACCTGGGCACCGTCCGCCTCGGCGACGAGGTCACCGTGCTGGAAGAGGGCCCGCGGCCCGAACCGGACCGGCGCCGCTGACCGGCACCGCCGACCGGCACCGTGCCGTCGCCCGCTCGTTGGAGACGGAGACGGCCGCCGCCCGCCGGACGGCGGCCGCACCGGACGGGCGGCCAACCATCGCAGGGCCTCGACGAAGGTGGGAACACAGACCGCATGGCTGAGCACAGGGTCCGGGTCACGCAGGACAGCGGATCCCGCTGGCGCCGCCGCGCCGGGGAGTACGAGACGCTCCGGGAGGGCCTGGAGGCCGCCGAACCCGGCGACACCGTGACCGTGCGGGCCGGCACCTTCCGCGAGAACCTCCTCGTCGACAAGCCCGTCACCCTGCTCGCCGCCGACGGGCCGGGCAGCGTACGGATCAGCCCGCCCTCCGGTGTGCCGCTGACGCTCACGGCCGCCGCCACCGTGCACGACCTCGTCGTCGAGGGCTCCGACCGCGCGCTGCCCGCGGTGCTCGTCGACGCGGACGGCGCCCGGCTCTCCGGCTGCCGCATCGACACCCAGGCCTCCGTCGGCGTCGAGATCGCCGACGGCGCCTCCGCCGTCCTGCGGTCCTGCACCGTCGCCAACCCGGCCGGCCTCGGCGTGCGGCTGCGCGCCGGCTCCCGCGCGGGCCTCCAGGAGTGCGAGGTGTCGGCCGCCGGCCAGGCGGGCATCGCCGTGCTCGGCGGCGCCGCCGCCGTCCTCGACCGCTGCCGGGTGCACCACACCGGCGGCGCCGGCCTGCTGATCACCGGTCACGGCAGCGGCGCCGAGGCCACCGGCTGCGAGATCTACGAGATCCGCGGCAGCGGCGTGCAGGCGGAGGACGGCGCGGTCGGCCGGCTCACCGACTGCACCGTGCACCGGGTCACCGGCAACGGCCTGACCCTCGACACCGGGGCCGAGCTCTCGCTCACCGGCTGCCGGATCCACGAACTCCCGGAGAACGCCGCCGACCTGCGCGGCCGCGCCCGCCTGCGGCTCGACCGCAGCACCCTGCACGGCTTCGGCCGCGGCGCGCTCTCCGTGTGGGATACCGGCACCGAGGTGGAGGCCACCGGTACCGAGATCCACTCGGCGGGCGGCGACTACCCGGCGCTCTGGGTCAGCGACGGCGCCCGGATCGCCCTCACCGACTGCAGCCTGCACGACCTGCCCGACGCCCTCTTCGTGCTCGACCGCGACTCCCGGGCCTCCGCGGTCGACTGCTCCTTCAGCCGCATCCGGTCGTCCGCGGTGTCCGTGAGCGGCGGCGCCACCGCCGACCTGACGGGCTGCCGCATCCAGGAGGCCGGCACCGGCCTGTGGTTCCGCGACCACGGCAGCGGCGGCCTCCTGACCGGCTGCGAGATCGCCGACGTCGCCTCCGGCGTGATCATCGCCAAGGGCGCCGACCCCGTCCTGCGCGACTGCACGGTGCGCGGCGCCGGCGACGCCGGCGTGTACGTCTCCGCGCAGGGCCGCGGCAGCTTCGAGGACTGCAGGGTGTCGCACGGCCGCGGCTTCGGCTTCCACGTCATCGACGGCTGCCGCACGGTGCTGACCCGCTGCCGGGCCGAGCAGAACGGCCGGGCGGGCTTCGAGTTCTCCGAGGCCGGGCCGGTCACCGAGGGCTGCGTGTCGGACGACGTCGCGCCGCCGCCGGCGCTGCCGGTGCCGCGCCCCGCGCTCCCCCCGGCGGCCGTCCCCGCCGCCGCTCCCCCGGCGGCCTTCCCGCCGTCGGCGCCGCAGCTCGTCGCGGCCACCGCCCGGCTCACCAGCGCCGGCCCCGCCGCGGCGGGCACCGCGATCGCGCCGATCCCCGACTGCCGTCCCGCCGACGAGGCGCTCGCCGAACTCGACGCCCTGGTCGGCCTGGCGACCGTCAAACAGGAGGTGCGCACCCTGATCGACCTGATCACGGTGGGCCGGCGCCGCCGCCGGGCCGGCCTCAAGGCACCGTCGCTCCGCCGCCACCTGGTCTTCACCGGCGCCCCCGGCACCGGCAAGACGACGGTGGCCCGGCTCTACGGCGAGATCCTGGCCGCGCTCGGGGTGCTGCAGCGCGGCCACCTCGTCGAGGTGGCCCGGGTCGACCTCGTGGGCGAGCACATCGGCTCCACCGCGATCCGCACCGCGGCCGCCTTCGACCGGGCCCGCGGCGGGGTGCTGTTCATCGACGAGGCGTACGCCCTCGCCCCGGAGGACGGCGGCCGCGACTTCGGCCGGGAGGCCATCGACACCCTGGTGAAGCTGATGGAGGACCACCGCGACGAGGTGGTGGTCATCGTCGCCGGGTACACCGCCGAGATGGAGCGCTTCCTCGCCGCCAACCCGGGCCTCTCCTCCCGCTTCTCACGGACGGTCACCTTTCCCGACTACAGCGCCGACGAGCTGCTGGAGATCGCCCGGGCCCAGTGCGCCGAGCACGAGTACGCGCTCGCCGACGCCACCGAGGACGCCCTGCTGGTGCACTTCGCCGCCCTGGAGCGCGGCCCGGGTTTCGGAAACGGCCGCACCGCCCGCCAGGTGTTCGAGACGATGGTGGAGCGGCACGCCGTACGGATCGCGCATCTGGACGACCCGTCGACGGAGGAGCTGCAACTGCTCGTCCCGGCGGACCTGCCCGGCTGACCCGGCGGCACCGGGGCCGGGCGACCGCGTGCGAGGATGGGCCCCGCACCCGACCGGAGGAGGACCCGTGGCCGACAACGCCAACCTGCTCGCCGAGCAGCGCCGTGCGCTGATCCTCGACGAGGTGCGGCGGCGCGGCGGCGTCCGGGTCAACGAGCTCACCCGGCAGTTGAACGTCTCCGACATGACGATCCGCCGCGACCTCGACGCGCTCGCCCGGATCGGCGCGATCGAGAAGGTGCACGGCGGGGCGGTGCCCGCCGGGGCCGCCAGCACCCACGAGCCCGGCTTCGAGGCGAAGTCGGCGCTGGAGCTCTCCGCGAAGGAGCAGATCGCCCGGGTGGCGGCCGCCCTGGTCGCGCCGGGCGCCGCGGTCGCGCTCTCCGGCGGCACCACGACGTACGCGCTGGCGCTGGAGCTCGCCGCCGTCGAACGCCTCACCGTCGTCACCAACTCGGTGCCCGTCTCCGACGTCTTCGAGGCCGCGCACCGGGCGGGCGGCCCGGCGTCGACGGTCGTGCTGACCGGCGGGGTGCGCTCGCCCTCCGACGCGCTGGTCGGGCCGGTCGCCGACCGGGCGATCCGCTCGCTCCGCTTCGACGTGCTGTTCCTCGGCACGCACGGGATCTCGCCGGAGGCCGGGCTGTCGACGCCGAACCTCGCCGAGGCGGAGACCAACCGGGCCCTGATCGCCTCGGCCCGGCGGACGGTGCTGGTCGCCGACCACACCAAGTGGGGCACCGTCGGCCTGTCGACCTTCGCCGGTCTCGCCGAGGTCGACACCTGGGTGACGGACTCCGGCCTGCCCGCCGCGGCGGCGGAGACCGCCCGCGAGTACATCGGCGAGGTCCTGCTGGCCGGCCGCGACGACTGACGCCCGCCGCCACCCGGCCGCGACGACTGACGCCCGCCGCCGCCCGGCCGGGACGGCGGGCGGCGACGGGCGACGGCGGGACGTCGTGCGGGGCCGGACTCAGCCGATCCGGTGGCTCTCCGGCGGGCCGAGGTAACTGGGCCGCAGGCCGCCGGTGTCGACCACCAGCTTCTGCAGCACCACCGTCGGGTCGACCATCCAGAACCTCAGCACGTGCACGCCCGCGCCGGTGACGGTGTGGGTGGTGGCGGTCAGGCTGACGTTGTCGGAGGTGCGGCGGGCCCACTGCGGGTTCATCGTGCCCGCGTCGGAACCGCTCACCGCGACCGTGTCCACGGTCTGCGGCGACGCGTCGTCGAAGGAGACGGCGTACGCGAGCCCCTTGCCGGGGAGGGCGTCGTTGCGCGGCGACAGGTACGCCCAGACCCTGACCTGGCCCGGGGTGAACAGGCTGACCCGGTATTCCAGGTGCGGGGAGGAGCCGCCCGGGGTCTGCCGCGGCGCGGTGACGGGCACCGGCGTCATGCCGTCGCCGGTGCGGCCGATGCCGGGGATGCGCTGCCAGGCGATGCCGTCGCGGCCGACGGCCCCGGTGTGGTGCGCGGCTTCGACGGAGATGTGGCCGCCCGCCTCGACGTGCCCGGCGAGCCCGCCGCGCGGCACCGCGGGGCGGCGCACGACGGCCTGCACGGTGACGGTGCGGCCGGCCCCGGTGACCGTGACGGGCAGCTCGGTGGTGCCCTTCGGGGCCCGCGCCCAGTCGACGGAGAAGGTGACGCGCTGCTGCGCGTCGACCCGGCCGCGGGGCCGGTCGGCGGTGAGCCACGGCACGCCGGTGGTGATCCGGTAGTCGAAGGGCCGCCGGCCGCGGTTGAACACCTCGACGTACGGCGCGGGCCCGGTCCGGTACGGGCTGAACTCCGGCAGCACAGCAGGCCGTTGCTCGTGCGGCCACCACGCGGCGGAGCCGTCCACGGCCACGCCCATCTCCGCGGTGTCGGGCAGCTCGATCCGGGTGACGGCGGGGAAGATCACGTCGGCGATGGCGACGTTGTCGCGTTCCGGCTGCTGCCAGGGGGCGTTGGGGCCGTACCGGTCGACGTCGCCGTAGTCGATGTGCGGCTGGGTCTGGAAGCCCCGCCACTTGCCGTTCGCCACCGCGGTGTTGAAGCGGTCGGCGAGGGCGAGGTCGTCGGCGAGCCGGGCCTCGGCCGCGGCGGCGAGGTCGTTGGTGAGGGCCCGGCCCTGCGGCGCGTAGTGGAGGTTGGTGAACTCCGCCTCCCGCAGGGCGTAGAGGTTGGCGGTGGCGGCGACCTCGTAGCCGACCAGCTCGAACCAGGCGTCCTGGGCGGCGGCGGGCAGGCGGCGGCCGATGCGGTCGGCGTCCTCGGCCAGCTCCTGCCAGCGGGCCGTGACGCGTTCGAGCTCGCGGTGGTCGGTGAGGCTGAACGGCGTCGCCCGGTCGTCGTACACGACGGCGGCCGGGTCGGCGGGGTTCCTCGCCGGGTCGAGGGTGATCCGGCGGTTGAGCAGCTCGGGCTTGCGCACCGACTGCAGCTGCCCGTACGCGGCGAGGAGGTCGGCGATCTCCTGGGCCTGCTGCTCGCCGAAGTGCTGGCGGGCGTAGCCGAGTTCCCACTCGGGGAGGCTCTCCAGCGGCCAGCGGTCCGGGGCCCAGGCGTAGTCGAGGAAGAACTGCGTGGGCAGCTCGTTGCCCTTGAGGTCGCCGACGTTGGCGACCCACAGGCCGTGGTTGCCGTAGGCGTGCGACTGGCGGAGCTGGTCCCACAGGTTGGGCAGCGGGGTGGTGTCGACCCACTTGTAGTTGCGGCCCTGGCCGACGTAGTCGAAGTGGTAGTAGAGGCCGTAGCCGCCGCCGCGCGGGTCGTTCGCGAGGTCGGGGAGCTTGCGGACGTTGCCCCAGTTGTCGTCGGTGAGCACGACGGTGACGTCGTCGGGCACCCGCAGCCCGCGGTCCCAGTAGCGCTGGACCTCCTTGTAGAGCGTCCAGACCTGCGGGATGCCGGTGACGTCGCGGCCGGTGACGTCGGCGAGGATCGTGCGCTGGGCGGCGATGATCTCGGTCATCAGCTCGATGCCGTCGCCGTCGGGCAGGCCGACGTCGCCGTTGCCGCGCATGCCGAGGGTGACGACGCCCTCGATGCCCTGCTCGGCCATCCGGCGCACGCCGTCGGCCCAGTACGCCTTCACCGCTTCGGCGTTGCGGCGGAACGACCACTCGCCGGTGCCGCCGTACGGGTCGTGGCCGGGGGTGGTGATCGCGCCGGAGCCGTCGCGGACGGCGGGCACGGCGTGCCGGTTCCACTCCTCGATGCCGCGCATCATGGGCGCCTCGTGCGAGGTGCCCATGACGATGCCGTACGCGGTGGCGGTGGCGTGGTTGAGCGGGTCGTCCTCGGCGAAGGCGCGCCCCCAGACGGCGGGCCAGAGGTAGTTGGCCCGGAGGCGCAGCATCGCCTCGAAGACCCTGGCGTAGAAGTCGGCGTTGAAGCCGCCGGGGAAGCCGGGGGCCTTGCCGGGGCCGAAGAAGGCGGGTGCCCAGGTGCCGAGGGCGGGGTTCTCGTCGTTGATGAAGATGCCGCGGTACTTCACGGCGGGCGTGCCCTGGCTGTGGCGGCCGGGCAGCGCGTACACCGCCTCGCGGCGGCGGGGCCGCACGTCGTCCCACCAGTACCACGGGGAGACGCCCATGCCGCGGGAGGCGTCGTAGGCGCCGTAGATCGTGCCGCGCTGGTCGCTGCCGACGATGACGAGGGCGCGGTCGACGCCGGGCAGCGGGCGCTCGACGACGGTCTGCAGGGAGGTCTCCCACCGGCCGGTGATGCCGGTGACGTCGAGGCGGCCGGCGGCGATCAGGGCGTCGATCAGCGGGCTGCGGCCGATGGTGCCGACGATGACGGCGGTGCGGCCGCGCGGCACGGTGTCGCGGACGACGGCGGGGCGCACGCCGGTGACGCGTTCGACGTCGGCCTGGAGGTCGCCGACGGCGCGGACGACGCCCGGGTGGTCGGCGCCGCTGACGACGATCGGGGCGGCCCGGCCGTTCTCGACGAGGGCGAGGGCGCCGGGGCGGGGGGTGAAGGAGATCCAGTTGCCGGGGTCGGTCGGCCGTCCGGTGCCTGCGGCGTCCCCGGCGGGGCGGGCCGCGGCGTCGGCGGCGTGGGCCTCGCCGGTCAGCCCGAGCAGCGGGCCGAGCGGGGTCGCGGCGAGGGCGGTGAGGCCCAGGCCGAGCCCCAGGACGGCGCGGCGGCCGGTGCGGGGCTGGGCTGGTCGGTCCATGGCTGTTCTCTCCCGTGGGGTGGGGGTGGTGGGGCGGGTGCGGTGCCGGGCCCCGGCGGGCGGCGCGTCCTGCGGCCCGCCGGGGCCCGGGGCTCAGCGGCGGCGGGCGGCGAGCATGAGGTCCTGGCGGACCGTGTTGGTCGCGGGCTTGGTGCGGTAGTCGTCGGTGAGGAGGTTGGCGTAGCCCTGGCCCGTGAAGACGCCGGGCACCCACGAGTACTTGTCGGTGAAGCCCCAGACGGTGAAGTCGGTGCAGTGCTCGGTGAGCAGGCAGCCCTGCAGGAGCACGCTGTACGCCTGGGCCTGGGCCTCGATCTCGGTGGCGTCGGCGGGCAGCGTGATGCGCACGTCGGCCTCGGTGATCGCGGTCTCCAGCCCGAGGGCGTCGAAGCGGGCGAGGTTGTCGGCGATGTCGTGCGGGGCCGGGTACTGCACGTCGAGGTGGCCCTGGACGCCGAAGCCGTCGATCGGCACGTGCTGCTTCCGGAGTTGGACGACGAGGTCGTAGAGGGCGGTGCTCTTCGCGTTGACGCCCTCGACGTTGTAGTCGTTGATGTAGAGCCGGGCCTTCGGGTCGGCCTCGTGGGCCCAGCGGAAGGCGTCGGCGATGTAGCCGGGGCCGAGCTTCCGCAGCCAGATGCTGTCGCGCATGGTGCCGTCGTCGTTGAACGCCTCGTTGACGACGTCCCACTGCCAGATCCGGCCCTTGAAGTGGGTGACCTCGTCGGTGATGTGGCGGTGCAGGATGTCGCGCAGCTGGGCGGTGGTGAAGTCGCCGGCGGTGAGCCAGGCGGGCAGCTGGCTGTGCCAGACCAGGGTGTGGCCGCGCACGAGCTGGTGGTTGGTGCGGGCGAAGGCGACGAGCTCGTCGGCGGGGGCCCAGTCGTAGGTGCCGCGGGTGGGCTCGACGGCCTCCCACTTCATGACGTTCTCCGGGGTGACGGAGCCGAACTCGGTGGCCGCCTTCTCGCGGTAGGTCTGGTCGGCGGCGAGGGCGGCCATGTCGACCGCGGTGCCGATCCGGACGCCGGCGCGGTCGCCGAGTTCGCCGAGGGTGCGGGAGGCGGGTGCCTTCGACCGGTTCGCGCCGCCCTCGGGGGCGGCGGAGGCGGCGGGCAGGCCGAGGACGGTCGCGGCCACGGCTCCTGCGGCGGTACAGGCCAGGGCGGTGCGGGCGGCCTTGAGCGTCGTGGTGACGGTCGATCCGGACACGAGGTGTCCCTTCGGGTGGGGGTGAGAGCTTTTCGAAACATTTCGGAGTAAGTTCCGGAAGTTTCACGGCAACCTACGGGGAGATTTTCGAAGGGGTCAATCCCCCTGCGTACAGATTCCGTGCGGAGTTGACGCACGCTCCGGTCAACCGCCGCGCCGGTTCCGGCCACACCAATCGGACGGGTCCGGGCGATGTCTGCCCAGGTACTGGCCGAAACTCTCGGACTGTCCTACGATCGGGCCGCCCCCGCACCGGGGCACGGCCGGACCAGGACGCGGAGACCGACGCGCGCCCGGAACGGCACAGGAGGGACCGGGGCACGAGGACGGCCGGCCGAACGGCCGCCGGACGACTGCCACGGGTGCGGCGGAACGGTGGGACGACCGCTGCGCGGTGCACGGCACCACGGGCGGGCCAGGAGCCGGTCAGGGGCTCACGGCCCGCCCGCGGCGCGCCCGCACGCCCTCGGGACTCGGACGGGGAGCACGGGGACCCGCACGGCACCGGCAGGCCTGCCACGGAAGGACTCACGTGGAGGGCCGCCGGTGCGAACCGTCGACGGGCCGGGCAGTCGACGGACCGTCACGATCACGGACACACCGCGATCAGCGCGCGGTGGTCGGCCGCCCCGTCGGCCGCCACCGGCCGCCACCGGCCACGGCCGCCTGCGGGCGCGCGGCACAGCGGTGCACAGGCGCGGCGGCCGGCAGGGGCAGTGGCCGACAGGCGCGGCGGCCGGCAGGGGCGGTGGCCGCCGGTGGTCAGCGGGCCGAGGGCGCCTCGTAGTACTTCAGCTCGTCGTCCTCGCGCACGAGGACCATGCCGGCCGCGGTCATGACGCGCTGTGAGGGCACGTTGTCGTGCGTGGTGTTGGCGGTCACCAGCGCGGCGCCGTGGGCGGCGGCCAGGCCGACGAAGGCCCGCAGCGCCTCGGTGGCGTACCCGTGGCCGCGGGCGGACTCGGCGAGGCCGTAGCCGACCTCGACGGTGCCGTGCTCGTCCGGTCCGCCGTGGAAGCCGATGCCGCCGACCGCCAGGCCGTCGGCGCGCAGCCGTATCTCGTACCCGCCGAAGGGCTGGGGGTCGCCGACCGCCTCACAGGCGCGGAGGAACATCCGGGCGCCGGTCCGCTCGCCGTCGGCGGGGTAGTCGGCCGCCCACCGGGTGTCGGGGGTGCGATCGCCCGCGGCGATCCGGGCGGCCTCCGGCGCGGTCAGCGGGTGGAGGGCCAGGCGTTCGGTCAGAAGATCGTCCATGGCCGTATGCCTACCATCCGGTGCGGCGCCTCCACCACCCGTACCGCAGGGATCCGGTGATGCGGCGTCAGCGGAGGCCGATCGCGGTGCCGTCGAGGAAGGCGTCGAGCTCGGCGACGTACGGCGCGATGTCGAGACCCTGCGCGGCGAGCCAGCCGTCGGCGTAGTACTTGTCGAGGTAGCGGTCGCCGGGATCGCAGATCAGGGTGACGACGCTGCCCCGCCCGCCCGCGGCGCGCATCTCGGCGACGATCCGCAGGGCGCTCCACAGGCCGGTGCCGGTGGAGCCGCCTGCCTTCCGTCCGAGAACGCGTTCCAGCACGCGGACGGCGGCGATCGAGGCGGCGTCGGGCACCCGCATCATCCGGTCGACGGCGCCGGGCACGAAGCTGGGCTCCATGCGGGGCCGGCCGATGCCCTCGATGCGCGAGCCGGTGGTGCAGACGGCGTCCGGGTCGTGGTCGATCCAGCCGTCGAAGAAGCAGGAGTTCTCCGGGTCGGCGACGCAGATCCGGGTGTCGTACTGCATGTAGTGCACGTAGCGGGCGATGGTGGCCGAGGTGCCGCCGGTGCCGGCGGTGGCGACGATCCAGGCCGGTTCGGGGTGGGGCTCCAGGCGGAGCTGGGCGAAGACCGACTCGGCGATGTTGTTGTTGCCGCGCCAGTCGGTGGCGCGCTCGGCGTAGGTGAACTGGTCCATGTAGTGGCCGCCGGTCTCCTCGGCGAGCCGCGCGGAGACCTCGTAGACCTCGCAGGGGTCGTCGACGAGGTGACATCGGCCGCCGTGGAACTCGATCAGCTCGATCTTCGCGGGGCTGGTCGTGCGGGCCATCACCGCGATGAACGGCACGCCGATCAGCTTGGCGAAGTACGCCTCCGAGACGGCGGTGGAGCCACTGGACGCCTCGATGACCGGCTTGCCGGGTCTGATCCAGCCGTTGCACAGGCCGTAGAGGAAGAGCGAGCGGGCGAGGCGGTGCTTGAGGCTGCCGGTGGGGTGGGTCGACTCGTCCTTGAGGTAGAGGTCGATGCCCCACTCCTCGGGGAGGGGGAAGCGCAGCAGGTGGGTGTCGGCGGAGCGGTTGGCGTCCGCCTGGACTCGGCGGACGGCCTCCTTGAGCCAGGCCCGGTAGGCGGCGTCGGACCGGTCCACGTCCACGGTGTGCAGGGCCATCACGAGCCTCCCTCGGGCGGGTGCCGCTCCGGCACCCTGGGTCGGACGGGGCACCCGTGTCCCTGCGGCACCACCTCCACCGAGTGTAACAGGCAACTACGATAAGTGACTGTTACCGCATCTCCAGTGAACCCTTATCGGCGGGGTGCCGGCTGGCAGGCCGGCGCGGGTGCCGGCTGGCAGGCCGGCGCGGGTGCCGGAGGCCAGGTCGGCGCGGGTGCCGGAGGCCAGGTCGGCGCGGGTGCCGGAGGCCAGGTCGGCGCGGGTGCCGGAGGCCAGGTCGGCGCGGGTGCCGGAGGCCAGGTCGGCGCGGGTGCCGGGCGAGGGCCCCACGACCCGTCCGCGCCCCACCGACACCCCGCCCGCGCCCTCCGCCACCGCCTCGCCGCGGGGCGGAGCGGGGCGGGGCGGGGCGGGGCGGGGGTCAGTCGGCCGCGATCGCCCGCAGCACGTCCAGCCGCGCCGCACGCCCGGCCGGGCGCAGCCCCGCGACCGCCCCCGCGACCAGCCCGGCCAGCAGCACCACCGCGAGGCGGCCCGGCGGCAGGGCGAACGAGCCGGTGCCCGCCGCGTCCGAGGCCCGCACCAGCGCCCAGCCCAGGAACGCCCCCAGGCCCAGGCCGCCGACCGTGCCGAACGCCGCCACCAGCACCGACTCCCAGCGGACCATCGCCCGCAGCGCCCCCCGCGTCTGCCCGACGGCCCGCAGCAGGCCGAGCTCCCGGGTGCGCTCGTGCACGGCCAGCGTCAGCGTGTTGGCGATGCCGAGCAGCGCGATCAGCACCGCCAGCGCCAGCAGCGCGTACACCACCGACAGCATGACGTCGACGCCCCCGGCGGCGCTCGCCGCGTACGCGTCGCGGTCCTGCACCTGCGGGCCGCCGAACTCCGCGGCGACCCGCTCGACCGCCGCCCGGCCCTCCGCGAGGCCCACCCCGGGCCGCAGGGCGACCGCGACCATCCCGTCGCTGTCCTGCGCGCGGTGCGGCGCCCACGCCTCACGCGTCATCAGGTAGTCGCCGGCGACGCCGCCGCCCTCGAACAGCGCGCGCACCGTGAAGCGGGCCGTGCCGTCGGTGAACGCCACCGGCACGACCGTCCCCACCCGCCAGCCGCGGGCCGCGGCCTCGGTGCGGGAGACCGCCAGGCCGTCCGTGCCGAGCGCGGCCAGGTCGCCGTCGACCCGGCCGAGGTCGACCACGCCTGCGAGCCGGCCCGGGTCGGTGACGGCCGGTTCGCGACCGCGCCCGTCGATCCGGGCGACGCCGCGGCCCAGCCCGACGGCCTGCCCGACCTCCGGCAGCTGCCGGAGCGCGGCGGCGAGCTGCGGGCTGACCCCGCTGCCGCCCGCGCCGAACGACGGGGCCGTCACCGCGAGATCACCCGCGAACGAGCGGTCGACGGTGTCGTCCAGCGTCGCGCGGATCGAGGCGCCGAAGACGGTGAAGAGCGTCACCACGGCCACGCCCGTCATCAGGGCGGTCGCGGTCGCCGCCGTCCGCGACGGGTTGCGGGCCGCGTTCCGCCGGGCCAGCACCCCGCTGACCCCGCGCAGCCGCGCGACCGGCGCACCGAGCAACCGGACGGCCGGCACCGCCGCGACCGGACCGAGCACCACCGTGCCCGCGAACGCCGCCACCGCCCCCGCCGCCGTCAGCACGACCGACGGCCCGCCGGTGGCTCCGACGGCCGCCGCCGCGACCCCGCCCGCGAGCAGCACACCGCCCGGCACGACGCGGACGGCGCCCGCCCGGCCGGTCGCCGCACCGTCCACCGCGCTCTCGCGCAGCGCCGCGAGCGGTGCCGTCCGGCCCGCCCGGACGGCCGGCACCAGCGCCGACCCGAGCGTGACCACGACGCCCACCGCGAGCGGCAGCATCACCGACCCGGCGGCCACCACCATGCCGCCCGCCGGCAGTGCGAAGCCGAGCCCGGCGAACAGCGCCTTCAGACCCGCCGCCACGCCGAGCCCGCCGAGCAGTCCGGCCGCGGAGGCGAGCACCGCCACCACGGCCGCCTCGGCGAGGGTGCCGCCGAGCACCTGGCGGCGGCTCGCACCGAGCGCCCGCAGCAGGGCGTTCTCCCGGGTGCGCTGGGCGACGACGATGGCGAAGGTGTTGTGGATCGTGAACGTCGCGACCAGCAGCGCGATCCCGGCGAACACCAGCAGCAGCGTGGTGAACATCGTGAGGAACCGTCCCGAGACGTCCGCGGTCGACTCGGCGGTCGCCGCCTGCCCGGTCAGCGCCTCGACGCCGTCCGGCAGCAGCGGCGCCACCCGGGCCACCAGCTGCGCCTGCGTCAGGGTGTCCGAGCGCAGCCTGATCGCGGATGCCTGCCCCGCGCCCTTCGGCGTGAGGTGGCGCTCCGCGTCGGCGAGCGTGAGGGCGGTGAAGGTGGACGGGCCCATGCCGTCGGCGTCCGCACCGAACGTCGCGATGCCGACGACCGTGATCCGCACCGGGTCGGGGGTGCGCAGCACCGTCGTGTCGCCGAGGTGCAGGCCGCCCGCCTTCGCCGCGCCCCGGTTGACGACCGCCTCGCCGGACGCGGCGGGCGCCCGGCCCTCCACCAGCCGGTACGGGTTGAGGGTGGCGTCGGCCAGCCAGTTGCCGGCCAGGGTCGGCGGGCCCTTGCCGCCGACCGGTTGCCCGTCGTGGCCGACGAGTTGTCCGGCGCCCTGCACCGAGGGCTCCGCGGCGCTCACCCCTGGCACGGTGCGCAGCCGGTCGGCGAGGGCCGCGTCGACCGGCGCCCGGACGCCGCCGGGGATGTTCTCGGCGGGCAGCACGTCGGCGCTGCGCACCACGGCGCCGGTGCCGGCGTTCGCGTCGGCGAAGAGGGTGTCGAAGTTGGCCCGCAGGGTGTCGCCCAGCACCATCGTGCCGGTCAGGAAGGCGACGCCGAGCAGCACGGCCAGCACGGTGCCGGCCAGGCGGCGGCGGTGGGCGCGGGCGGAGCGCAGGCCGATCCGCAGAGCGGTGTTCACGACGCACCGCCGACGGTGTCGGGGCGGCCGGTGGTGTCCCGGCGACCTGCGGTGTCGGGGCGGGCGGCGGCGCCGTCGAGGGCCTTCATCCGGTCGAGCACCCGGTCGGCGGTCGGCGCGCGCATGCGGTCGACGAGCCGGCCGTCGGCGAGGAACAGCGCCTCGTCGGCGTACCCGGCGGCGGTGGGGTCGTGCGTGACCATCACCACGGCCTGGCCCATGGTGTCGACGGCCTGCCGCAGCAGGCCGAGCACCTCGGCGCCGGACCGCGAGTCGAGGTTGCCGGTCGGCTCGTCGGCGAACACCACCCGCGGGCGCCCGGCGAGTGCGCGGGCGACGGCGACGCGTTGCTGCTGACCGCCGGAGAGTTCGGAGGGGCGGTGGCGCAGCCGGTCGCCGAGGCCGACCACGTCGATCAGCGCGTCCACCCACGCGCGGTCGGGTGCGGTGCCGGCCAGGTCGAGCGGCAGGGTGATGTTCTCCCGCACGGTGAGGGTGGGCACCAGGTTGAACGCCTGGAAGACGAAGCCGATCCGGGCGCGGCGCAGTTCGGTGAGGCGGCGGTCGTCGAGCGTGCCGAGCTCGGTGCCGCCGATGTACGCGCTGCCGGCGGTGAGGGTGTCCAGGCCGGCGGCGCAGTGCATCAGGGTGGACTTGCCCGAGCCCGACGGGCCCATGATCGCGGTGAGGCGACCGGCCGGGAACTCCACCGTGACGTGGTCCAGGGCCCGCACCCGCGTCTCCCCGGTGCCGTACACCTTGACGGCGTCGGCGACGCGCGCCGCCGCGTGCAGGTCGACGACGGTGCTCACACCGCACCGCCGGACGGGTCGGCGCGGTCGGGCCGCTCGGTGAGGACGGTCCGCTTCGCGCGGTACTCGTCGGCGTCGATCTCGCCGCGGGCGTACCGGTCGCCGAGGGTGGCGAGCGGGCCGGTGCCGCGTCCGCAGCCGCCGCGGCGCCAGGCCGTGCGGCGCAGCACGAGCACGACCAGCAGCACGACGGCCGCCCAGAACAGCGGGACCAGCAGGATCCACGGGCCGGGGCCGGCCCACCGGCCGTCGGCGTGTGCCAACAGGACGTCCATGTCGTCCAACTCCTCGGGTGCGGGGGTGTCTCGGAATGCTCCGAGCCTCCCGCGGCGTCCCCGTGCGGCGCGTCCTCCGGGCAGCGGCTCCGCGGCTACTCCCGGCGCAGTACGGCCGGCGGGGTGAACCGCTCCCGGCGGGCCCGGACCGCGCGGCCGCCGTGCGAAATCCGCTGGCCGCGGCGGCGGCGTACTCGTAGCATCCGCACGGATCGAGCTCGGACCGACCGACGAACGGGAGCCACCCATGACCACCGCCGCAGCCGCGGAGTCCGACACCGACGACACCGACGACATCCACGGCACCCACGGCACCCACGGCACCGGGACGGGCCGTCCGACCGCCCTGCACGGCCGGCTCGTCGCCCTCGCGCCGCTGGACGTCGACGATGCCGAACTCCTGCACGGGTGGCGTTCCGACGCGACGGCCGTGCACGAGATCGGCATCTGGCCGCGCCCGCTCTCCGCGCTGCGCGCCCGGGTCGAACGGGACGTCGACAACAACGACCGTGACGACTTCCTGATCCTGCTGCCCGACGGCACCCCGGTGGGCCACTGCGCGGTCTTCGAGCAGGACTTCGCCGACGGATCCGCCGAGCTGGAGCTGATGCTCGCCCCCGAGCACCGCCGCCGCGGGCTGGCCGTGGACGCGCTGCGCACCCTGACCGACCTCGCCTTCGGTGAACTCCCCTTGCACCGGCTGGAGGCGAACACCCACACCACCAACGCCGCCGCCCTCGGCACGCTCGCCGCGGCGGGCTTCACGCGGGAGGGTGTCCGGCGGGAGGCGTGCATGCACCGCGGACGGCGCCACGACATCGCCGTGCTCGGCCTGCTGCGCCCCGAGTGGGAGGCCCAGGACCGGCCGCGGGCGTGGGACGTGTGACCTCCCGTCCGCTCCCTTCCGGTGCCGCGGCCTACCCCAGCCAGCCCGGCCGGACGAGGCCGGACTCGTAGGCGGTGACGACGAGCTGGGCGCGGTCGCGGGCGCCGAGCTTCACCATCGCCCGGCTGACGTGGGTCTTGGCGGTGAGCGGGCTGACGACCAGCCGGCGGGCGATGTCCTCGTTGGTCAGGCCGAGGCCGACGAGGGCCAGCACCTCGCGCTCGCGGTCGGTGAGGGCGTCGAGCGGTCCGGGGGCACCGGGCCGCGGGGCCTTCGAGCGGGCGGCGAACTCCCCGATGAGGCGGCGGGTCACGCCCGGGGAGAGCAGGGCGTCGCCGGCCGCGACGACCCGGACGGCCCGCACGAGTTCGGCGGGTTCGGTGTCCTTCACGAGGAAGCCCGCCGCGCCCGCGCGCAGCGCCTCGAAGACGTACTCGTCGAGCTCGAAGGTGGTCAGCACGACCACGCGCACGCCGTCGAGGCCGGGGTCGGCGCCGATCCGGGCGGTCGCCTGCAGGCCGTCGAGCCGGGGCATCCGGATGTCCATCAGGACGACGTCGGGGCGGAGTTCCCCGGCGAGTTCGACGGCCTGCCCGCCGTCGCCCGCTTCGCCGACGACCTCGATGTCGGGCTGGGCGTCGAGCAGCGCCCGGAAGCCCGCCCGTACGAGCGCCTGGTCGTCCGCCAGCACCACCCGGATCACGTTCGGCTCCTCACCGCTCCACGGGCAGCCGGGCCCGCACCCGGAAACCGCCGTCCCGCGGTCCCGCCTCCAGCGTGCCGCCGACCGCCGCCAGCCGCTCCCGCATGCCGGTCAGCCCGCTGCCGGATCCGCCGGGTTCGCCGCGGCCGGCCGGCCCGGGGTCGTCGATCTGCACGGTCAGCCCGTCGGACGTCCAGCGGAGCAGGACGTCGGCCCGCCGTGCCACCGAGTGCCGGAGGACGTTGGTGAACGCCTCCTGGACGACCCGGAACGCCGTGAGGTCGAGCCCGGCGGGCAGCGGACGCGCCCGCCCCTCCACCCGGACGGCCACGGCCAGCCCGGCCTGCCGGGCCTGTGCCACCAGCTCGTCGAGCCGGGCCAGCCCGGGGGCGGGGCTGCGCGGGGCGGCGGCGTCCGGGCCCCGCAGGGTGCCGAGCACCTGCCGGACCTCGCCCAGCGCCTCCTTGCTGGCCGCCTTGATGGTGGTCAGCGCCTCCCGGGCCTGCTCGGGGCGCGCGTCGAGCAGTTCCAGGGCCACCCCGGCCTGGAGGTGGATCAGGGAGATGCTGTGCGCCAGGATGTCGTGCAGTTCGCGGGCCATCCGCAGGCGCTCCTCGTCGGCACGCCTGCGCCGGGCCTCCTCGGCCGCGGCCCGGACGGCCTCCATCCGCTCGCGGCGAAAGCGCAGGATCTCGGCGACCGCCAGCACGAGGAGCAGCCACGCGGCGACGCCCAGCTCCTGGAAGCCGTTCAGCCCGGCGGCCGTGCCCCGCACCCACCCGTCGGGCAGCACGAACGAGGTCAGCAGGTGTGCCGTGTAGAAGGCGCCGGCCGCCACCCACGCGGCCCGCCGGTGCCCCTGCTGCACGGCGGAGCAGACCGCCACCACGAGGCTCACGAACACCGGCCCGTAGGCGTATCCGGCCAGCAGGTAGGCGACCGTGACCACGGTGGTGCCGGCGACCACGGCGACCGGGCGGCGGAGCCGGAACACCAGCAGCGCCGGGCCGAGCAGCAGCAGCACGTACGCGAGCGCGTCGAGCGGCACCCGTCCGGCCTGGTGGCGGGCCGCCGCGGCGGTCCCGGCCACCTGGAGCACGGCGACGAGCACGGACGACGCCACCGGCCACCCGGCCTTCGCCGCGCGCACCCACGGCGGGCGCCAGGGCAGGGCGTCGGCGGCGTCGTCGTCGGTCATGCGGGGAAGGCTAACCGCCGGCACCCCGCCGCGGCGTCCTCCGGACGGCGTTGGCGCGCCTGCTCCCGGCGGAGTACGCCCGCCGCGCCTCCGCCCGGCTGCGGGCTTCCACCCGGCTGCGGACCGGCGGTCGGATCAGCGATCGGGTCAGCCCAGCGGGACAGCGGTCGGGTCAGCCCAGCGGGTCGGGGATCCGGACCGCGTTGCCGCTGACCCGCACCCGCCCGTCGCCCTCGCGGAGCTCCACCGTGAGGACGCCCGGCCGGCCGAGGTCCTCGCCCTGGTGGAGCGTGAGCACCGCCCGGCCGAGTCCCTCCAGCTCGCGCAGGTAGGCGCCGAACGCGGCGGCGGCGGCGCCGGTCGCCGGGTCCTCGACGACACCGCCCACCGGGAACGGGTCGCGGACGTGGAAGACCCGGTCCGACACGCGGTGCACCAGTTGCAGCGTGGTCAGGTCGAGCCGCGTCATGAGGCGGGCCAGCCGGTCGAAGTCGTAGGCCAGATCGGCCAGTCGGCGGCGGGTGGCCGTGGCGAGCACCAGGTGGCGGGCGCCCGCGTAGGAGATCTGCGGCGGCAGGGTCTCGTCCAGGTCGTCGCAGCTCCAGTCGAGGGCGGCGAGCGCCTCGGCGAGGTCGACGTCCGTGACGGCCTCCACGGACGGCTCGACGCTGGTGAGGGTCGCCGTCAGGACACCCTGCGCGTCGGCCACCACCGTGACGGGCACCGGACCGGCCTTGGTCTCGAAGAGCAGCTCTCCCGGCCCGACCCGCTCGGCGAGCGCCACCGCCGAGGCGATGGTGGCGTGCCCGCAGAACGGCACCTCCGCCAGCGGGCTGAAGTACCGCACCGCGTAGGTCCGCTCGCCGGTGCGGGCGAGGAAGGCCGTCTCGGAGTAGCCGAGCGCGGCGGCGACGGCGAGGGCCGTCCCGTCGTCGACCTCGGCGGCGTCCGGCACGACCCCGGCCGGGTTGCCTCCGGCCGGGTCGGTGGTGAAGGCGGCGTAGCGGAGGATCTCGGCGGAAGGCGGCAGCGGCGTGCCCGGCAGTACGGTCATACCCGGCCGAACGTGCCGCGACGGCTCCGGATTCCCGCAGGCGCGGCCGGCGGGCTGCCCGGGCGGCCCGCCGGCACCGGCGCCCGGCACCACGGGCGGGGCCTCGCCCGGCCGCCGTAACACCGGGGGCGGTGCCGACACCGTTACGTAACCTCCGGTCGCCGATCGGCCATGAAAGTGAGACCCGCCTGCAAACCTGATGTCATGACGGCACGTCATCCTTGAGGTCAGAGGTAATCAGCCGAAAGGAACTCCAAATGAGCGACTACTCCGTACTCGTTGCAGCCCTCGTCGAGCTGTCCGGCGGCGACCGGGACCGCGGCGTCGGCGCGCCCGCCGCGGTGCGCGGCCACGAGGCCGACCGGCTCGCCAGTCTCGCCCGGGGAGCCGACGAACCGCCCACCCATCGCCGGGCCCCGCTGCTGCGCCTGCTGGGCCGCCGCACCGTGGGCCGCCTCGGCTACTCGGTGTGAGCCGCGGCCTCCTCCGGCACCCGGCTCTCCCGACGGCCCGTCACCTCTCCCCGGTGACGGGCCGCCGCGCGTCCACCTCGATCTCGATCCTCATCCGGGGGTCGGCGAGACCGCAGACCATCATGGTGGCGGCCGGCCGCACCGCGCCGAACGCCCGGCGCAGCACGGGCCAGCAGGGCTCGAAGTCGTCGCGCTCGGGCAGCAGGTAGCGCACCCGCACGACGTCGGCGAGCGTGCAGCCCGCCTCGGCGAGCACCGCGGTGATGGTGCGCAGGCACTGCTCGGCCTGTTCGACGACGTCGTCGGAGATGGTCATCGCCGCGTAGTCGAAGCCCGTGGTGCCGGAGACGTGCACCCGGTCGCCGTCGACCACCGCCCGGGCGTAGCCGATCTGTTCCTCGAAGGTGGATCCGCTCAGGATCGCGCGCCGCTCTCTCATGCCCGAGACGCTAGGCAGCCTACGGTGATACGTCCAATACCTCCCGGGTGCCCCTGTGATATCGCTGGACGTATGGACGGACCCGAACTCGCCCTGCACCAGTTGCACGCCTTCACCGTGCTCGCCGAGGAGCTGCACTTCGGCCGGGCCGCGGAACGCCTCGGCACCGCCCAGCCGCCGCTGAGCCAGCAGATCCGCCGGCTGGAGGCGAGGGTCGGCCATCCGCTGTTCCTGCGCGGGCCGGGCCGGGTGTCGCTCACCCCGGCCGGGGAGGAACTGCTGCCCGCCGCCCGGCGGGCCCTGGACGACGTGGCGGTCGGTCTGCGGGCGGCCCGGCGGGTCGCCTCGGGCGAGGCGGGCCTGCTGCGGATCGGCTTCGCCGCCTCGCTCGCCCCGACCGTGCTGCCGGAGCTGCTCCGGGCCTTCCGGGACCTCCACCCCGGGGTGGAGCTGGAGATCCGCGAGATGACCACGGCCCCGCAGGTCGCGGCGCTGCTGGAGGGAGCGCTGGACGTCGGGCTGCTCCGCGAACCGCCGGACGAGCCGGGACTCGCCGTCCGGCCGCTCCTCACCGAGGGGTTCGTCGCCGTGCTGCCCACCGGGCATCCGCTGGCCGCGCGCCGGGTGGTGCCGGTCGCCGCCCTGGCCGCGGAACCGTTCGTGCTGCTGCCGAGGGCCGACGGGCCGACCGTGCACGACCGCATCGTCGGGGTGTGCCGGGAGGCGGGCTTCGAGCCGCGGGTCGTGCAGCGTGCCGTGGAGTGGCAGACCGTCGCCGCGCTGGTCGCCGCCGGCTTCGGGGTGTCGCTCGCGCCCGAGAGCGTCCGCCGGCTGCGGCTGCCCGGCGTCGCCTACCGCCGCACCTCGCCGGCGGCCGCCCGCACCTCCGTCGCGGTGGCGTGGCGGGCCGGTGACGACCGCCCGCTGCCTGCCCACTTCCTGGCGGTGGCCGCGGAGGCAGGGCGGCACCGGGCCCGGTGAACCGGTGAACGGCGGACCGGCGGGCTACTGCTCGCCGAGCACCATCCACTTGTCGGACGCCGCCAGCGGTGCGAAACCGGCCTTCGCGTAGACCCCGTGGGCGTCCGCGGTGGCGAGCAGCACCCGGCGCAGCCCGTACGGCGCGAGATGCTCGCGGACGGCGGCCGCGAGGGCGGTGCCGAGGCCGAGGCCCCGGGCGCCGGGGGCGATGTAGACGTCGCAGAGCCAGGCGAAGGTCGCCCGGTCGGTGACGATGCGGGCGTAGCCGACCTGGGCGCCGGTGCCGGTCTCGTACACGCCGAGGTTGAGGGAGCTCGCGATGGCGGCGTCCTGCTTCTCGCGCGAGCGTCCGCGGGCCCAGTACGCGTCGCCCGACAGCCAGCCGTGGATGCGTTCCGCGTCGAGGCGGGCGGGGTCGGCGGAGATCTCGAAACCGTCCGGCAGGGGTACGGGTGTGTCGTCCATGAGGGGGATCCAAGCAGCCCGCCGCACCGGACGGCCAGCCGATATCCCGACCGGTGTGCCCCGGCGACCAGTCGGCGACCCGCCCTCCGCGTTGATCGACTCGGCTTCACAGCAGAGCAGGTCACGGCATCGCGGGGCCCGACCGGCGTCCCACACGCCCGGGCCCGCGCCGCGCCGCGCCGCGGTGCGGTGCGGTGCGGTGCGGTGCGGTGCGGTGCGGTGCGGTGCGGTGCGAGGCGGTGCGAGGCGCGGGCCGTCGGTGCTCAGGCGAACACCGTGGTCCGCGCGTGCAGGGTGTCGAGGTACTCGCGGACGTCCGCGAGGCGGCCGTCGCGGACGGTGATCACGGCGAGGCAGTGCTGGTCGTAGCGGTGCCCCGTGCGGGTGGTGGCCCGGGTGTTCCACTCGGCGAGCACCCGGTCGCCGTCGGCGAGCAGGCCGTCCACCTCGAACTCCATGGTCTCGGGGAGCAGCCGGGCGACCATCGCGGGCACGAACTCGCCGAGGATCTCGTCCGGGCCGGTCCAGGTGCGGGAGAGCGGCAGGTCGCCGGCGAGGGTCCAGGTGGAGTCCTCCCGGAAGAACGCCCGGAGCCGCGCGAAGTCCCCCTCGGTCAGGGCCTCCAGGTAGGCGAGGACGACGGCGCGGCTCTCCTCCGTACGGGTGCCGCGGTCGGCCCCGGCGGTGCGGTCGGTACGGGTGTGGGTGTCCATCTCCGCGGTCCCCTCGTGCAGTTCGGCTGCCGGTTCCTCCGGCATCCCGAACGCTATTCGCGCCGGGCGTCCGGGCGGAAAGACCGGTTGCGGCAGCCGTCATGCCGGTCCTGCATCACGCCAGGCGACAGGGGGTCCTAGGCTGCGCGGTATGCCCGAACTCCACCTGCTCCGGCACTTCCTGGTCGTCGTCGAGGAAGGCAGCGTCACCCGGGCCGCCGCCAGGCTCCACCTCGCGCAGCCCGCGTTGAGCCGCCAGCTGCGCCGCCTGGAGGACGAGTTGGGCGTGCAGCTGCTCGAACGGACCTCGCAGGGCGTGCGGGCCACCCCGGCCGGGGCGGTCCTGGCGGAACGCGGCCGGGTGCTGTGCGCCGATGCCGACCGGCTCCGGGAGGACGTCCGGGCGACGGCCCGCGGCGAGGTGGGGGAGCTCGACGTCGGGTACGGCACGAGCGCCAGTTACGAGACGGCGCCGCTGCTGCTCGCCGACTTCGCCGAGCGGCACCCCGCCGTGGCCGTCGCCACCCGGTTGCTGCCGGCCGCAGGGATCGTCGCCGGGGTGGCCGACGGCTCCCTCGACGCCGGGATCGTACGGTGCGCGCCGCCCACGCCCGACCTGGTGCGCACCCTCGTCCGGCGGGAGCCGCAGGGCGTGCTGGTGCACGCCGGGCACCGGCTGGCCCGCACCGGGACCGTCGGCATCGCGGACCTCGCAGGCGAGACCGTGCTGCTCCACCCGCGGGAGGCCAATCCGGGGCACCACGACGCGATCACGGCACTGTTCCGGGACGCCGGCGCCACCCCCGACCTGCTGGTGCGGCGGCTCGCGTTCGACGCGGCCCACCTGCCGGTGGCGCGGGGCGAGGCGGTGTCGGTGGTCGGCGGGTCCGCCCTGCCGGGCCTTCCTGCGGGCCTGGTGTGGATCCCGCTCGCCGGCACGCCGACGATCGGGATCCACCTCCTCACCCGCGCCCGGCCGGGCCGCCGCGCGGTGGCCGCCCTGCTGCGGTCGGCCGCCGGGACGGCCCGCGAGCGCGGCTGGCTGCGCCCCTGAGTGCGGACACGCCACGGCTCGCGTGGGCGGGGCACCGAGCACCGTCTCAGGGGCCGTCGGTCTCCGCGTAGTGGCGGGCTTCGAGCACGTTGCCGTCCGGGTCGGCGAAGTAGAAGGCGCGGGGAGCTGTCCCGCGGGCGCCGAAGGAGTCGGCGGTGTAGGGGGTGACGTGGTGGCCGCCGGCGGTGAGGCGGGCGTGCAGGGCCTCGAACCCGGCGGCGGTGGTGGCCAGGCAGACGTGGTTGTGCTTGTTGCCCGCGCTGCCCTCCGCTCCGGGGGCGGCGTTCAGGCCGTCGGCGAGGTGCAGCGGCACGAGGTCGACGAGCGTGCCCGGGCCGATGCGCAGGCTGACGAACGGCGCCTCCCCGGCCTCGTACGCGGCGAGGCGGACGGGTTCGAGGCCGACGGTGTCGCGGTAGAAGGCGGCGGACCGCACCGGGTCGGCCACCCAGAGCACCACGTGGTCGAGTTCGTACGCCACGGTCGGTCACCTCTCCGTCCGCCGCGCCCGGGCGGGACGTCTCCACGGTAGCGGCGGACGGGCGCCCGGCGCGGCGGGTCCCAGGGCCGGGTCCCGGAGGGCCGGGCTCAGGCGCGGCCGGTGGGCACCGCCTGCGGGTCCTGGAGGTAGGGCTCCCAGGCGAGTTCGGCCGCGCCGGCGAGGCCTGCGTGGTCGACCTGGGCGGGCACGATCGGCACGCGTCCGCTGCGGCCCCAGAGGCAGCGGTCGGCGACGACCGCCGCGAGGCGCTCGGGGGCGACGGCGAGCAGGTCGAGGTGGAGGCCGCTGAGGACGATGCGGTCGGGGTTGAGGATGTTGACCAGGCCGGCCAGGCCGAGGCCCAGGCGGTCGACGACGTGGGCGACGGCCGCCTCGGCGACGGGGTCGGGCGGGTCGGCGGCGGCGGAGCGGGCGAGGGCGCGGGCCTGCTCGAAGAGCGGGGTGCGCGGGTCGGGGGTGAGCCCGGCGGCGACGAAGAGGGCTTCGGGGTCGGTCTCCGCGTTGAGGCAGCCGCGGTTGCCGCAGCCGCAGGGGCGGCCGAGCGGGTCGACGGTGACGTGCCCGACCTCCAGGGCGAGCCCGGCGCTGCCGGTGTGCAGGCGGCCGTCGATGACGAGCGCGCCGCCGACGCCGCGGTGGCCGGAGGTGACGAGGAGCAGGTGGCGGGCGTCGCGTCCGGCGCCGTGGCGGTGCTCGGCGAGGGCGGCGAGGTTGGCGTCGTTGGCGACGGCGCTGGGCAGCGGGGTGCGGGCGCGGGGGCCGAAGTCGGCGCGCCGCACCTCCTCGTCGAAGAGGTCGGCGACGGGGGTGCCGCTGGGCCAGGAGAAGTGCAGGGCGGCCAGGGCGGTGCCGTCCGGCTCGGTGACCGGGTTGGGGAGGGCGAGGGCGATGCCGAGGCAGCGGCGGTGGGTGCTGCGGGCGAGTTCGGCGCCCGCCTCGGCCACGGCGCGCAGCATCCGGACGGGGTCGGTGGCGGCGGGCAGCGGCAGGTAGCGGGGTTTGTCGAGGCTGCCGCCGAGGCCGGCGAGGGTGACGCTGAGGCTGTCGGCGTGGATCTGGGCGGCGACGACGACGGGGCCGGCCGGGTCGATGGCGAGCCGGTGCGAGGGCCGGCCGCGGCCGCCGCCGGCGGGGCGGGAGTCGACGGTGATCAGGCCGAGCGCCTCCAGTTCGCCGGTGACGGCCCCAGCGGTGGCGCGGGTGACGTCGAGTGCGGTGGTGAGGGCGGAGCGGGTGGGGGCGCGGCCGGTGTGGACGAGCGCGAGGGCCGGTCCGAGCAGGGTGCGGCCGCGGTCGGGCGCCGCGCGGCGGTGCTCGGCGCCGGTGGGGCGGGGCCCGCCCGGGGTGCGGGATCCGGCCGGGGGCTGCGGGTCCGGCGGGGTGCGCGGATCCGCCGGGCGCTGCGGACCCGTCGGGGGCTGGGCACTTGTGGATGAGGTGGGCACTCCCCTATTCTTACTTTGTGCCGCTACTGAACAAAACAGACGCCCGGTCCTCCGCCGCCGACAGCCCCGCCTCCGCCCCCCGCATCACCCGCACGGCCCCCGGCAGCACGCCCCGCACCTGGTCCGCCGCCCGGCTCGCCCTGACCGCGTTCTTCGCGGTCGACGGCTTCCTGTTCGCCGCGTGGGTGGTCCGCATCCCCGACATCCGCCTGCAGGTGCACGCCTCGCACAGCGCGCTCGGGATGGCCCTGCTCTGCATCTCCGCCGGAGCCGTCGCCACCATGGCCCTGGCCGGCCGGCTCGTCGTGCGGTACGGCAGCGGCCCGGTCACCGTCGGCTCGGTCGCCCTGGTCGCCCTGGCGGTGCCGCTCCCGGCGCACACCCACTCGGTGGCCGCGCTCGGCGGCGTCCTCCTGATCTTCGGCGCCGGGTACGGCGCGGCCAACGTCAGCATGAACAGCGCCGCGGTCGAGCTGGTCTCCGAGCTGCGCCGCCCGGTCATGCCGAGCTTCCACGCCGGCTACAGCCTCGGCGGCCTGCTCGGCGCGGCGGTCGGCGGCCTGCTCGCCGGCACGCTCAGCGCGGCCTGGGCCCTCGCCCTCGGCGGGGCCGTGGGCCTGGTGGTCACGGCCGCGGCCGGCGTCGTCCTGCTGCGCAGCCGTCCCGCCGCCCGCCCGGCCGTGCGGACCGCCCCCGCGGCCAGGCCGGCCGCCAAGGCGTCCGGCACTCCGCGGCACACCCGCCTGCTGGTGGTGCTGCTCGGCCTGACCGCCCTCTTCACCGCCTACGGCGAGGGCGCGCTCGCCGACTGGGCGACCCTGCACCTGACGGACGACGTCCACGCGAGCGCCGGCATGGCCGCCGCCGGGTACGCCGCCTTCGCCTTCGCGATGACCGCCGGACGCGTCAGCGGCACCTGGCTCTCCATCCGGCTCGGGGCGACCCGGCTGATGCTGCTCGGCGGCCTCACCGCCGCCACCGGCATGCTGATCGCGGCACTGGTGCCGTCCGTCCCCGCGGCACTCGGCGGGTTCGTCCTGGTCGGCATCGGTCTGGCGAACATCTTCCCGCTGGCCATCGGCCGGGCCGGCGAGACCGGCGGCCCGCAGGGCGTCGCCACCGCCTCCGCCCTCGGCTACGCGGGCATGCTGATCGGCCCGCCGGTGATCGGCTTCCTCGCGGACGCCGTCGGCCTGCCGCTGGCGCTGACCAGTGTGGCCGCGGCCGCCGGAACGGCCGGCGTGCTGGCCCTGGTGGTCGGCCGCCGCCCGTCCCGGACGGCCTGACCGGCCCGCACGACTCCTGCGCGGCGAACGGCACCGCACGGGAACGGCCGGTGCCGGTGGTCCCCGACCACCGGCACCGGCCGTTCCGTCCGCCCCCGCCCCCGCTCCCCCGCCTCCGGGCCGGGAGTGGGGGCGGCGTCGTCACCCGGCGATCCGGTCGAGGAACGCGAAGAGGTTGGCCCGGGTGCGTTCGGCCTGCTCCGCCACGGTGAGCGACTCGCTCATGCGGCCGCCCGGCCCGGCCGTCCGCAGGCCGCGCACGTAGAGCGGGCAGGCGAGGTCGGCGCAGAGGTACAGGCCCACCGTGTTGCCCTGGCGGCCTGCCGCGCCCGAGCGGCGGGCCGCCATCAGGTTCACGCCGTCGCCGGGGTGCACGGTGAGGCAGAGCGAGCACATGTTGCTGCGCAGCAGGCCGCGCCGGCCGGTGTTCGCCCGGAGCACGACGCCGACCGGCGCCCCGTCGCGCTCCGCGACGAGGTAGCCGCGGTCGGGTGCCGCGGGGTCGCGCCAGCCGAGGAAGTCGAGGTCGTCCCAGGGCCGGTCCGCGAGGTCGCGCGGCACGGCGAGCCGGCCGGCCTCGCCCTTGGAGCAGTTCAGGAACGAGCTGCGGATGGTCTGTTCGGTCAGCGCCTTCATGCCGGCGACGCTAACGTACCTACACCTCTCAGGCAACTTCTTAATGGTCCTAGGTTGTAGGTTGGAACCCTACGGCGCAGGGCGAGGAGAGAGTGACCCGATGGCACGAGCAGGCCTGACGACCGACCGCGTCGTCCGCGCCGCGGCGGACCTCTCGGACGAGGTCGGCTTCGACCGGATCACCGTCTCCGCCCTCGCCCGCGGGTTCGGCGTCAAGGACGCCAGCCTGTACTCGCACGTCAGAAGCCTGGAGGACCTCCGGATCCGGGTCGCGCTGCTCGCCATCGACGACTTCGCGGCACGCATCACCGACGCCGTGGCCGGCCGGGCCGGCCGCGACGCGCTCGGCGCGTTCGCCCACGCGTACCGGCGGTTCGCCCGCGACCACCCCGGCCGGTACGCCGCCACCCAGCTGCGGCCGGTCCCGGCCGCCGTCGCCTCGTCCCCGGGCGCGCAGCACATCCTGCGTTCCACGTACGCGCTGCTCCTCGCCTACGGGCTCGCCGAGCCGGACGCCACCGACGCCGTGCGGCTGCTGCGCAGCACCTTCCACGGCTTCGCCGACCTGGAGGCGCGGTCCGGGTTCGACCATCCGCGGCCGGTCTCCGTCTCCTTCGACCGGGCCGTCGACGCCCTGCACCAGGTGCTCGGCCGGTGGGCGGCGGCGCCGTCCGCCGAGAACGGCTGACCGCGGGCGACGGACGGCGGAAGGCGGAGGGCGGAGGGCGCCCGGCTACTGGGCCGTCGAGGCGACTCCGACACCCCGGGCGGCGGCGCGCCCCGCCCGACGCGGGCCGGGATGCGAAGCTCGACGGATGATCGACCGCATCCGTGCAGGCGCCACCCGATGGACCGTCACCGTGCCGCTGCTGGCGCTGGTGGCCCTGGCGCTGACGTGGGGGCGGTCGCTGCCGGGCGCGGCGGTGGCCGTGGTGGCGGTGTTCCTGGCGGGCGCGGTGCTCGCGGCGGTGCACCACGCGGAGGTGATCGCGCACCGGGTGGGCGAACCGTTCGGGTCACTGGTGCTGGCCGTGGCGGTGACGATCATCGAGGTCGCGCTGATCGTGACCCTCATGGCCGGTGCGCCGGTGAAGAACGCGACGCTCGCCCGCGACACCGTCTTCGCGGCCGTCATGATCACGTGCAACGGCATCCTCGGGCTGTCGATCCTGCTGACGGCCCTGCGCCACCGCATCGCCGTCTTCAACGCCGAGGGCACCGGCGCCGCCTTCGCCACCATCGCGACCCTCGCCACGCTCAGCCTGGTGCTGCCGACGTTCACCACCAGCGCGCCCGGCCCGCAGTTCAACACCGCGCAGCTGACCTTCGCCGCCGTGGCCTCGCTCGGGCTGTACGGGCTCTTCGTCGCCACCCAGACGCTCCGCCACCGCGACTACTTCCTGCAGGTCACCGCCGAGGGCGAGCTGCTGGACGAGGACGACCACGGCGAACTGCCCAGCTCGCGGACCGCCCTGACGAGCCTCGGCCTGCTGGCGGTCGCCCTGGTCGCGGTGGTGGGCCTGGCGAAGGTCGTCTCGCCGACCATCGAGTCGGCCGTCGCCGACGCGGGCCTCCCGGCCTCGGTGGTGGGTGTGGTGATCGCGCTGCTCGTCCTGCTGCCGGAGACGATCGCGGCGCTGCGGGCGGCCGCCGGCAACCGGGTGCAGACGAGCCTCAACCTGGCGCTCGGCTCCGCGCTGGCGAGCATCGGGCTGACCGTGCCCGCGGTGGCGGTGGCCTCCCTCTGGCTCAGCGGCCCGCTCGTCCTGGGCCTGGGCCCGACGCACATGGTGCTGCTGGCGCTGACGGTCGCGATCGGCACGCTGACGGTGATCCCGCGCCGGGCGACCCCGCTGCAGGGGGCCGTCCACCTGTCCGTCCTCGCGGCGTACCTGGTGCTCGCGGTCAGCCCCTGACCGTCGCCACCGCAGCTGCACGGCGCCCGGCGACCCGCGATCGGCGATCGGCGACCGGCGACCGGCGCCCGGCGCCCGCCAGCGGCCGGTTCGGGGGCAGGCCCGCACCGGTTCCGTCCCATCTCCTTGACCGGCCATCGGGGTTGACGTATCGTCACGGCCGTTCTCACAGCAGAACGCTGTTCAGAATACGGAACGTCGTATCGACGCCCGAGGGATGCCCTTCCCACCATGCCAACCCCCCATTGGCGCCTGCGGCCACCCCCGCAGGCGGTGAAAGGAAGACCTTGTGCCCATGAGGAACACGCACGTCAGAAGGCGCGGCCGGCGTACGGCCGGTGCGCTGACCGCCACCGTCGCCCTGCTCGCCGCAGGACTCACCGCCCTGCTTTCCGGGGGCCCGGCAGCAGCCGCCCCCGCCGCAGGCTCGTACAACCTGAGGAACGCCGCCAGCGGGCTCTGCCTGGACGTCCCCGGCTCGTCGACCGCCGTCGGCACCCAGCTCGCGCAGAACGCCTGCAGCGGGTCGGCCGCGCAGACCTGGCGTCTCACCGCCTCCGGCGGCGGGTACACCCTGGCCGCCGCGCACAGCGGCAAGTGCGCCGGCGTCAAGGACGCCTCCACCAGCGCGGGCAAGGCCGTCGAGCAGCAGACCTGCAGCGGCGCCGCGACCCAGCAGTGGACGCTCACCCTCGTGAGCGGCACCACCTACCAGGTCGTCAACGCCAACGGCGCCAAGTGCCTGAACGTGAAGGACAGCTCCACCGCCGCCGGCGCCCTCGTGCAGCAGAACTCCTGCGACTCGGTGACCAGCAAGCAGTGGACGTTCACCGCCGCGGGCAGCACCCCGACCGCGTCGCCGACCGCCTCCCCCACGGCGTCCCCGACGTCCACCACCCCGCCGAGCACGCGCCCGGCCTGGCCCACCGCCACCGGCACCCAGCCGGTCACCGCCAGCATCCCGGTCTCCGGGGTGTTCGACGGCGGCCTCAAGCGGTACTACGGCAGCGGCGACCTCGGCACCGGCAGCCAGGACGAGGACCTGCCCGCGATGTTCGAACTCGCGGACGGCGCCACCCTGCAGAACGTCATCCTCGGCTCACCCGCCGCGGACGGCGTGCACTGCGCCGGCGCCTGCACGCTCAAGAACGTCTGGTGGGAGGACGTGGGCGAGGACGCCGCCACCTTCCGCGGCAGCTCCGCCTCGCTCGTCCGCACCGTCGACGGCGGCGGCGCGAAGCTCGCCGAGGACAAGGTCTTCCAGCACAACGGCGCCGGCACCCTGATCGTCAAGAACTTCCAGGTGCAGGACTTCGGCAAGCTCGTCCGCTCCTGCGGCAACTGCTCCACCCAGTACGCCCGGCACGTCCAGCTGCAGAACATCTGGGCCACCACGCCGGGCGAGGCCCTGGTCGGCATCAACACCAACTACGGCGACACCGCCCGCTTCTCCAAGATCACGGTCTACAACGACAGCGGACGCGACCTCGACATCTGCCGCAAGTACACCGGCGTGACGTCGGGCGAGCCCAAGGAGACCGGCAGCGGCGCGGACGGCACGAACTGCATCTACGCCGCCTCCGACGTGACGTACGTGAACTGACCGGCCCGCAGTACCGGCCGCACGCACGGCACCTGCAACACCTGCAACACGTACGGCACGTACGGCACACGCAGCACCGCGGCACGCGGCGGCCGCGCACCCCCGGGGCCACCGGGGGTGCGCGGCCGCCGCGCCGCGTCCGGGGGCCGTCAGCCCTGGCCGGTGAGCTCCGTGCCGTCCACCTGGCCCGGTATCCGCAGGTCCCAGCCGACCAGGGCGCGGAGCTGCTCCGCGGTGACCCCCTCGGGCACGGGCTGCGGCGCGTCGTGGCGCAGCGGCGGCTGCCAGCCGCCGTCCGGGGTCCAGCTGCGTACGACCTTGGCCGGGGCGCCCGCCACCACCGCGTGGTCGGGGATCTCCCCGCGGACGACCGAGCCCGCCGCGACGACGACGTTGCGGCCGATCCGGGAGCCGGGCAGGATCACCGCGCCGGTGCCGATCCAGGAGCCCGCGCCGATCTCGACGGGCTCGTTGCGCGGCCACTGCTTGCCGATCGGCAGGTCGGTGTCGCGGTACTCGTGGGCCTGGTCGGTGATGTAGACGTTCGGGCCGGTCCACACGTCGTCGCCGAGCACGATCGACTGGTGCCCGACGATGTGGCTGCCGCGGCCGATCACGCAGCCGCCGCCGATCCGCACGATCGGCTCGGGGCCGAGGTCGAGGCCGGGCAGGAAGCCCGCCGAGATGGTGACGCGCTCGCCGATGATCGAGAAGGGGCCGATGGTGATCCACTGCTCGTTGAAGACGGCGCCCAGCGGGAACGCCAGCTTGGTGCCGTCGCCGAGCTCGCCGAACCGGTACGGGCCGGGGCTCCGGTTGGTGACCGCACCGGTCTCCTGCACCAGCTTCCAGGCACGGTGCACGGCCCGGCCGGCGGCACGGCGGCCCCCTGCGCGGGCGGCGGTCAGGAGCGTGCGGAGGCTCGGCATGCGCCCACCGTATCGGCCGCACGCCCGCCGGACGGCGGTTGGGCGATCAACATCACACCGGGCCCCTGGCAGACTCCCCGCATGGAGATTCCCGAGCTCGTGGACGTGCTGCGCCGAGAGGGCGGCCTGCTCGCCGCGACGGCCGACCGGACGGCCCCGGACGCGCCCGTACCGACCTGCCCCGAGTGGCGGCTGCGCGACCTCGTGCTGCACACCGGCCGGGTGCACCGCTGGGCCACCGCCCTCGTCCGCGACGCGCTGACCGCACCGATCGACGCGGAGGGCACCGCCGCCGTGTGGGGCGAGGAGCCCTCCGACACCGACCTGGTCGCGTGGTTCCGCGAGGGGCACTTGTCGCTGCTCGCCGCCCTGGACGGCGCCCCCGCCGACCTGGCGTGCTGGAGCTTCCTGCCGGCACCGTCGCCCCTGGCGTTCTGGGCGCGGCGGCAGGCCCACGAGACGGCGGTGCACCGGGTGGACGCCGAGTCCGCGGCCGGCGCCGGGCCGTCCCCCGTCGACCCGGCCTTCGCCGCCGACGGACTGGACGAGCTGCTGAACGGCTTCCTCGTGAGGCCGCGGACGAAACTGCGCAGCGAGGACACCCGCACCCTGCTCGTCCTCCCGACCGACCGGCCGGAGAGCTGGCTCGCCACGATCGGGCCCGACCCGCTGCGGGTGCAGCCCGGGCCGGGGCCCGCCGACTGCACGGTGACGGGCCCGGCCCAGGAGCTCTACCTGCTGCTCTGGAACCGCCGCCCGGTCGACGGGATCGGTGTCACCGGCGACCGTTCGCTGCTGGAGCTGTGGCGGTCGTCCGCGCAGATCCGCTGGAGCTGACCGCCCGTCCGCCCACCGGGCCCGGCCTCGCCCCCGCCCCGCCCCCGGTACGGCACCGCTTTCAGGGCAGCGCCTCATGCCGGCGTGTCGCCGCAGCGGCACGGCGGCACGGGCCCGCATCACCTCGCCGCCGCGGCGCGGACGTCACTGCGCCCAGGGGGCCGGCCGTCGCTCCAGGAAGGCCCGCATGCCCTGCTGGGCCTCGTCGGAGCCGAACAGCCGCGCCGACTGGGCGACCCGCTCGTCGGAGTCCCGTTCGAACGACTCCACCACCGCCGCGTTCGCGAGCCGCTTCGACTCGGCGAGGCCCTGCGGGGAGCCGAGCCGCACCGCGTCCAGCAGGGACTTCAGCGCGCCGGCGACGTCCTCGACGGCCTCCGTGATCAGTCCGATCCTGGCGGCCTCGGCCGGGCCGAACGTCTCACCCGTCAGGTAGTAGCGGGAGGCGGACCGCGGGTCGAGCTTGGGGCGCAGCGGCAGCGAGATGACGGCGGGCGCCAGGCCGAGCCTGACCTCGGTGAAGGCGAACGTCGCGGCCGGCCCGGCCAGGGCGAGGTCGGCCGAGCCGAGCAGGCCCAAACCGCCCGCGCGCGCGTGGCCGTCGATCGCGGCGATGACCGGCTTGGGGCAGTCGACGATGGCCCGCTGGATGTCGACGAGGCCGCGCGGGCCGACCGTCGGGTCGCTGCCGGTCGCCTCGGAGAGGTCGGCTCCGGCGCAGAACACCCGGCCGGTGTGGCCGAGCACCACGGCCCGCACGGCCGGGTCGGCGGCGGCCTCGGTGAGCGCGGTGGCGAGCTCGGCCATCAGGCGGGTGGAGAGGGCGTTGCGGTTGTGCGGGGAGTCGAGTTCGAGGGTGGTGACCGCGTCGGCGGTGGTGATGCGGACGAGGGGTGTCATCGCCTGGGCCTGCTTTCCGGCTGAGGGTGGGTCGGACGGCTCGCACAGGACTCTGGCACGCCGAACGTCCGGTCGGCCAGTGTGCCCCCGCCCGGTCGGGCGGATTGCCCCCGGCCGGTCGGGCACGGTGCTCCGGCAGGTCGGACGCAGTGCCCCCGCCCGGTCGGGCACGGTGCTCCGGCAGGTCGGACGCGGGTCGGGAAATCCGCTGGCCGGGACGGGCCGGCTGCGGCAGCATCGCTCGGCATGTCCCTCCTCCTGCTCGCCCCGCGGATCAACGAGACCGGTCTCCGGTTGCTGACCTCGGCCCGGCGCCGCGGCCTGCGCGCGCACACCGCGACCCGCTGGGAGGTGCCGGCCGAGCTGGCCGGCCTGCGCCCGGCGCACCTGTACGGCGGCCCGCTCTTCGCGGACGTCGCGTCGGCGGCCCTCGGCGTGGCACCGCTGGAGCCCCCGGCGGACTGGCTGACCACGCTGCCGTCCGATCTGCTCGGCCGCCGGGTGGAGTGCACGACGCTCGCCGAGGCCCGGCGGCTGCGGCGGCCGGCCTTCGTCAAGCCACCGGTGGACAAGCTCTTCCCGGCCCGGATCTACCCGGACGGCAGCGGCCTGCCCGGCCCGGACGCACTGGACGACGACACCCCGGTGCTGGTCAGCGACATCGTGGCGTTCACCGAGGAGTTCCGGCTGTTCGTCCTGGACGGTGCCGTGCGCGCGGCGAGCAGGTACGCCGTCGACGGCGCGCTCGCGGTGTCGCCGTCCGTCGGCCCTGATGCGCGGGCGTTCGCCGCCGACGTCCTGGCGGCCTGCGCGCACGGCGGGGCCGACGGCAGCACCGGGAGCGGGGTCGGGGTCGGCAGTGGGGTCGGCCTGCCGGGCGCGGTGGTCGTCGACATCGGCCGGACGGCCGACGGGTGGGCCGTCGTCGAGGCCAATCCGGCCTGGGCGAGCGGAGGTTACGCCTGCGACCCGGACGCCGTGCTCGACGTGGTGCTGCGCGCCGCCGGTCCGGCCGAGCTGCTGACCGCCGTGGACGCGCCGTTCGTCCGGCCGGTGTGCACCGTCGTCCGGTGAGACGGGCCGGCACCGGTCTGCGGTGCACCTCCGGCCGCGCGGCACACGGTCGGTGACGGCTCGGCAGCGGCACGGCGGCGCAGCGGCGGCACGGCTGCTGCACGGTGGCTACACGGTCGGCCGCCGGGAGCCGCCGCGGGCCGCCAGCACCTGCATCGCGACGGCGGCCCAGGTGACCGGCTCGACCGGCGGCAGGCCGAGCGGCCGCGGGCGGCCGAGGGCGAACGTCAGCCAGGCCGCCCAGCTCTCCAGCACGTCCGGCAGGGTGTGGTGCGCCCAGCTGCCGGCGGTCGGCCGCACCACGTCCGCCGCTGCCGTGCGGTGCCGGGCGAAGTCGGCGGCCAGGACCTCCAGCAGGGCGGCGAGGTCGTCGGGGCCGCACACGTCCGGCTCGTCCGTCGGCCCGTCCGCCGCGGGCACGGCGCCCCCGGTCGGCGGAGCCGCCAGGGCGGCCCGCACCTGCGCCGCCAGTCCCGGCCAGCCCGGTGCTGCGGCCGGCAGGCCGGGGAGGAGGGCCGCCCAGCGCAGCAGGAAGTCGTCGACGGCCGGGGCGTCCGGCCCGAGTGCCGCGGCGAGGCGTGCCAGCAGAGCGGCGAAGTCCGCGCCCGAGGCGACGGCGTCACGGGAGTGCGTCACGCGGCGGAGCGTACGGGCGGGCCGTTCCCGCTGTCGACCGGGCCCGGCGGGGTGGCGGTCCGTTGCCGGCCACCGCCGTGGCGGGCCGGGCGGCTACCCCGCCGACTGCGGTGACGGCCGCGCCGCCGTCCGGGCCGCGGACCGGCGCAGCGCCCAGGCCACGGTGGGCACCATCGCGACGCTCGCCGCCGCGAAGAGCAGTGCGAGGCCGATCCAGCCGACCAGGCCGTTGCCGATCACCGCCGTCGTGACGAGCACCGGACCGAGCATCATCGCCGCGGAGAGGCCGGTGTTGAAGACGCCCTGGTACTCGCCGTGCGCGCCGTCCTCGGCGAGGTCGTAGCCGAGCGCCCAGCTCGCGGCCTGGCCGAGCACCTCGCCGAGCGCCTGCAGTGCGGCGGCACCGAGCAGCACCACGACGGCGAGCCAGGCGGGCAGGCCGTGGGCGAGTGCCAGGGCCACGCAGGAGGCGGCGACGAGCAGGCCGCCGCGCCGGAAGATCCGTGCCGCGGCGGCCGGTGCCTCGGTGCCGCGGGTGGCCCGCACCTGGAAGACCACGACGAGCGCGGTGTTGACGACGAAGGAGGCGGCGACGAGGAAGCGCGGCGCCTCCGTGTGCCGGACGATCCACAGCGGCACGCCGATCTCGATCATCGCGAACTGCAGGCCGAGCAGGCCGCTGAGCGCGGTGACGGCGAGGTAGGGGCGGTCGCGCAGGGCCGAGCGGCGGAGTCCGCCGTCCGGGCCGGTCGCGGCACGCGCGGCGCGTACGGGCGTCGGCAGCGCCGCGTACATCACGCCGACGACGGCGAAGCTGACCGCGTCGGCGAGGATCGCCGCGGTGTACGCGGGCCGGGTGTCGGCCTGCAGGGCGAGCGCGGCCAGGGCGGTGCCCGCGCCGATGCCGACGTTGGTGACGACCCGCAGGTACGCGCGGCCGGCGACCCGGCCGTCGGCGGGCAGCACCTCCGCGTACAGCGCGTTGCGCACGGTCGCCGAACCGCGGTCGGCGGCGGTGACGGCGCAGGCGAGCAGGACGAACGCCGTGTAGCCGTGCACCAGCGGGTAGCAGGCGGTGCCGACGGCCTCCGCCGCGACGAGGGCGAGCAGCGCGGGCTTGGTGCCCCAGCGGTCGGCGGCGCGCCCGGCCGGGACGCCGACGAGCACCCCGCACAGCCCGGCGGCCGTCAGGGCGATGCCCACCTGGCCGAGGCCGAAGCCGAGCACGCGGGTGAAGTAGAGCGCGCCGAGGGTCATCAGCAGGCCGTTGCCGAGGGTGTTGACGAGCGTCACGGCGGCGAGGCGGCGCACCGTGCGGTCGGGGTGCAGCAGGCGTGACGAGGCCCGGGGCGTGGTGGACGCCCCCGTGGAGGTGGTGGTCATGCGCCGATCAGACCGCACCCGGGGCGGGCGCGGAATTCATTTAGGCTGGGGCTGACGAATGGGGGGTCACGTGCACCGGTTCCGGCTCGGCCTGGAGGACCTGGCGTCCGCGTCGTTCGCGTGCTCGCCGCTGCAGGAGGTGACGCTGAGTCTGCGGATGTGGGTGCACCCGGGTGTGTACGTGCACCAGACCGCCGCCTTCGAACGGCTCCGGCCGGCCTTCGAACGGCTCGACGGCGTCGAGCTGCTGCGCAGCCTCGTGGCGACGGCCAACCGCTACCAGCCGGACTTCCTGACGCCCCGGCCGACGACGCCGTTCCCCGACGTGCGCGCCGAGCTGGAGACCGTCCGGGCCTTCCCGCCGGACCGGCTGCGCGGCGAGCTGGAGCAGACGTTCCTGCCGCACGACCGTCGGCTGCCGCCGCTGCTCGACGCCGGGCTCGACGACCCGGCCCGGCTGCTGGCGGACATCGCCGACGCGCTGGAGGAGTACTGGGTGCACTGCCTCGAACCGGAGTGGTGGCCGCGGGCCCGGTCGGTGCTGCACGCCGACATCGTGCACCGCTCGCGGATCCTCGCCGAACGCGGCGCGGCGGCGCTCTTCGCCGACCTCGACGGCCGGCTGCTCTGGGGCGACGGCGTGCTGACGATCCGCCGGGACTGGGGCGACGGCGACACCGACATCGCCGTGGACGGCCGCGGCCTGGTCTTCACCCCGACGTTCTTCGCCCGCGGCGCGATCACCTGCATCAGCGACGAGCACCCCCCGGTGATCACCTACCCGGTGCGCGGCGGGGCGACGGCGGCCGCCCCGCCGGTACCGGGCCCCCGCGCGCTGGAGCGGCTGATCGGGGCACCCAAGGCCCGACTGCTGGCGATGCTCGACGAGCCCACCAGCACCACCGAGCTGGCGCGGCGGCTCGGGGTCACGCCGGGCGCGGTCAGCCAGCACCTGGCGGTGCTCGCGGAGACCCGGCTGGTCACCCGCGCCCGGCACGGCCGGGTCGTGCTGTACGGGCTCAGCCCGCTGGGCGAACAACTTCTCCGATAGATCGTCAGTTCCCTTCTGGTATGGACCTGTTGACCGCAGTGGTCCAGTCCACCTACAGTTCCGGCAGGCTTCCCGGCACCCCTGTACGGCACCCCCACACCAGACAGGGAGACCCACCATGCACGTCCGGTCGCACCGACCGGCCAGGGCCAGGATCCTCGCCCTGCTCGCCGCCCTCGCACTGCCGATCGCGCTCCTCGCCGCAGCCCCGGCGCACGCCGCGGGCCGCCTCACCGCCGCCTTCACCAGCGCCGACAACGGCTCCTGGTGGAAGGGCACCCTCGTCGTCCGCAACGACAACGCCACCGCCGTCACCGGCTGGACCCTGGAGTTCGACCTGCCCGCCGGTGTGACCATCGGCAGCAGCTACAACGGCCAGGCCACCGTCACCGGCCGGCACGTCACCGCCGTCAACGCCTACTACAACGGCACCGTGCAGCCGCACGCCACCACCGAGCCGTACAGCTTCTGGTTCGTCGCCACCGGGCCGATCGCCGCCCCGACGGGCTGCCGGATCAACGGCGACAAGTGCGACGGCACCCCGGACGTGCCGCCCGGCGCACCCGGCGCACCGCAGGTCACCGACAGCACCGCGCACACCCTCGCCCTGAGCTGGCCCGCGGCCACCGCCGGCGACTTCCCGGTCGCCTCGTACGACGTGCTCTCCGGCAGCACCGTGCTCGGCAGCTCCACCACCACCTCGACCACCCTCACCGGACTGACCCCCGCGACGGCCTACACCCTCACCGTGCGCGCCAAGGACGGCCGGGGCAACACCGGCCCCGTCGGCCCCGCGGTCACCGCCCGCACCGTCGACCCGGCGACCGACACCGTGCCGCCGACCGCACCGGGCGGCCTGCGCACCACCGCGGTCACGTCGAGCAGCATCGCACTCGCCTGGACGGCCGCCACCGACAACCAGCGGGTCGCCGCCTACGACGTCTACCGGGGCGGCACCCTCGCGCAGACGGTCACCGGCACCACGGCGACCGTCGCCGGCCTCTCCCCCAGCACCACCTACACCTTCACCGTCCGCGCCCGCGACGCCGCCGACAACGCCTCACCCGCCTCGGCGCCGCTCACCGCCGGCACCGCCGACATCGTCGGCCCCGGGAAGTACGCCCGGGTCGGCTACTTCACCCAGTGGGGCATCTACGGCCGGCAGTACTTCGTCAAGAACCTCGACACCTCCGGCAGCGCCGCCAAGCTCGACGTCGTCAACTACGCCTTCGAGAACATCGACCCGGTCAACCTGACCTGCCTGGCCGGCGTCACCAAGGGCACCACCGCCGACCCGCAGGACCCGGACCAGGGCACCGGCGCGGGCGACGCGGACGCCGACTACTCCCGGCCGTTCAGCGCCGCCCAGTCCGTCGACGGCGTCGCCGACGACGGCTGGGCCCCGCTGCGCGGCAACCTCAACCAGCTGAAGAAGCTCAAGGCGAAGTACCCGAACCTCAAGATCGTCGTCTCGCTCGGCGGCTGGACGTACTCCAAGTACTTCTCCGACGCGGCCGCCACCGACGCCTCCCGCAAGAAGCTCGTCTCCTCCTGCATCGACATCTGGATCAAGGGCAACCTGCCGCTCTCCAACGGCGCCGGCGGCCCCGGCACCGCAGCCGGCATCTTCGACGGCATCGACCTCGACTGGGAGTGGCCCGGCTCCCCCGACGGCCACGCCGGAAACCACTGGTCAGCGAACGACAAGGCCAACCTGACCGCCCTGCTCGCCGAGTTCCGTACGCAGCTCGACGCGCTCGGCGGCCCGCACCGGCTGCTCACCGCCTTCACCCCGGCCGACCCGACCAAGATCGCCCAGGGCTGGGACCTGTCGAAGATCTTCCAGTCCCTCGACATCGCCAACGTGCAGGGCTACGACTTCCACGGCGCGGGCAGCGACAACTCGTGGGAGCCCAACCGCGCGGGCCACCAGGCCAACCTCTACGCCGACACTCAGGACCCGTACGGCTTCCACTTCTCGGTGGACGCCGCAGTGCGGGCCTACCTCGACGCGGGCGTCAACCCGCGCAAGCTCACCATCGGCTTCCCGTTCTACGGCCGCGGCTGGCAGGCCGTCACCGACGGCGGCGTGTCGGGCGAGTGGCAGGCGGCGGGCGGCGCGGCACCCGGCCAGTTCGCCGAGGAGGCCGGCACCCGCGGCTACGCCAACCTCCTCGCGAGCGTCCCGAACCTGACCGTCCACCACGACACCCAGTCGATCTCCACCTACGCCTACACCGGCGCGGGCGGGCAGTGGTGGACCTTCGACGACCCGTGGTCGATCGGCCAGAAGACGGCGTACCTGAAGTCCCGGGGCCTGCTCGGCGCGATGATCTGGGAGATGTCCGGGGACACCCCGTCCGGCACCCTCATCGGCGCGCTCGACTCCGGCCTGAAGTAGCCGAACCGGGCGGAACCGGGCTGGACCGGGATCGAACTGCTCCGGCACGGAGACGCTCGGTCCCGGAGGCACCCCGGAGACCTCGGCCCCGACATGACCCGGGCCCGAGATGTTCCGGTCCAGAGATGTTCCCGTCCGGAGATGTTCCCGTCCGGAGCGATCCCGGGCACAAGCGATCCCGGTGCCGAGCTGCTCCGGCACAGAGATGTTCGGGCCAGGAGCGATCCCGGCTCGGAGAAACCGCACGGGCCCCGGCGCGCATCCGCGCTCCGGGGCCCGTGTGCGTCCGGCGCCTCAGCGTGCGGCGATCGCGGCCAGCCTGCGCGCCGCCCGGTGCTCCCGCATCACCTGGGCGAAGGTGGTGTGGCCCTGTGTGGTCCGGGCGAACGCCCGCCATGCCGGATTGACCAGGCACACGGCCGCGTGGAAGAGGTGCGGCCGCCGCTCGAAGGCGTTCAGCATCACCTTGCCGGCCCGCATCTCCACCCCCAGTCCGGCCTTGACCGCGAACGCGTAGTTCAGCGCCTGCCGCCGCACGTCCGCCGCACCACCCGCCTCGGCGACCTTCGCCGCCCACTCGCCGGCCAGCCGACCCGAGCGCAGCGCGTACGAGATACCCTCGCGCGTCCACGGCTCCAGGAGTCCGGCGGCGTCACCGGCGACCAGCACCCGGCCACGGGAGAGCGGCGAGTCCTCGGCGCGGCAGCGCGTCAGGTGTCCCGACTCGATGGACGGTTCGAAGCCCGAGAGCCCCAGCTGCCGGATGTAGTCGGCGAGGTACTGCTTGGTGCGCTCGCCGTCGCCGCGGGCCGAGATCACGCCGACCGTCAGCGTGCCCGAATCGGTCTTCGGGAACACCCAGCCGTACGAGCCGGGCAGCGGGCCCCAGTCGAGGTGGATCCGGCCCGCCCAGGCGCGCGAGACCTCCTCCGGCACCGGGATCTCCGCCTCCAGGCCGAGGTCGATCTGGTCGAAGGTGACACCGACGTGCCGGCCGATCCGGCTGGCGGAGCCGTCCGCGCCGACCACGGCGCGGGCCTCGATCCGCCGCCCGTCCGCGGTGGTGACGAACGCCGTACGGCTGTCGCCGTCCTCCTGCTCGACGCCGGTCGCGGTCACGCCGGTGACCAGCACGGCGCCCGCCTGCTCGGCGGACTGCACCAGGCGCAGGTCGAACTCGTCGCGGTTGACGAGGCCGAACAGCATCCGCTTCGAGCGGCGGGTGCGGGTGAACCGCCCGCCGAGGGCGAACGTCACCGCGTGGATGCGGTCCTGGAGCGGCAGTTTGAAGTCGGCGGGCAGGGTGTCCCGGGAGGGACCGATGATGCCGCCGCCGCAGGTCTTGTAGCGGGGGTGCTCGGCCTTGTCGAGCAGCAGCACCCGGCGCCCCTGCGTCGCGGCGGCGTACGCGGCGGACGAGCCGGCCGGGCCGGCGCCGACCACGACCACGTCCCAGACGCCGGCGAGCGGGTCGGGCCCGGCTGCCTCGCGGTCGGCGGCCTCCTGGTCGGCGGCCACGGGGCCGGTGGCAGCGTGCTCGGTGGCCGCGTGCTCGTCGGAGTTCTGGTCGAGAGAGCTACCGGAGTCAGTCACGATCGTTCATCCTAGACCCGCCGCCGACCACCGCGACCAGGGACGACACCCTCCGCGTCGTGCCGACCGGCAAATCGGCCCCGCACCCTGGACCACGGGCCCCTGACGGCCCGGCAGCCGTACGCCGTCACTCCCCTCGCGTGGCGTGTCCGCGGTACCGCGCCCTGCCCCGCCGGACCACCGGCCACCGCCCTCGCGGCGAGGGCGTAGCCCACCGACCCCACGGCCAGTCCCGCCCCGGCGCCGAAGCAGAGCTCGGCGACGACCCCGCGCTCGCGGCGGCGCAGCCGGTGGACGGCTCCCACCGCCGTGCACAGCGCCAGCCCTGCCGTCGCCGCCCGCCGGGCGGCGGGTCCGGGCCGCACCGCCGGCAGGGCACCGTCGCCGGTCCGCGCCGTCCCCGCCGTCCGTCCGGCCGCCCCCGCGAGGACGGCCAGACCGACCAGCGACGTGCCGTACTGCAGCACCGTGCAGCCCGGCACCCCGGCCACCCACGGCCGGGACAGCACCGGCACGGCCCGCACCCCGGCCCGCCCGGGGTGGGTGAAGGAGTCCCACACGACGTGGGTGGCGGCGCCGACCGCCGCACCGGCGGCGAGGCCGGCGACCGACCCGCCGGACGCCGCAACGGGCCCGGCCCCTGCCGTCGACGCAGCCGCAGCCGCGAGGCGCGCCGGCAGCAGACCGGTCAGCGGCGCGCGCAGCAGCCCCTGCCAGACGGCGGCCATGCCGGCCGCGATCACGACGTCGACGGTGGGCACGGCCCACCAGCGATGCGTGACCGCGCCGTGCCGGTAGACCCCGGGCAGCAGGGAGGCGGCGAAGAACGGCACGTCCGGCGCCATGCTGCCGGCCACCAGCCCGACGGCCGTCCACGGCCGGCACCACGGCCGGCCGAGCGCCGGGAGGACGGCGGCGGCGTGGCTCAACGTGAACGGCATGCGCCCATCCTGCCCCTGCCAAGGCCTCGCACGCCCGGTGGCCGCCACGCCCCCGCTACGCCCCGTCCGGCGGCCCGGGCTGACGTGCAGGGCGCCGTGGAAGTAGTCGAGGTCGTGCGCTGCGGGCAGTCCCTCGGCGTCCGGGTCGATCGTCCGCGCGGTCAGCGACCGGCCGGTGGCGGGGTCTGCGGCGTCGAGGCGGTTCCAGGCGGCCCGGTGGACGAGCACCGTCCGTCCCTCGTGCTCGGCGAACGCCAGCGCGAACGGCACCGTCGCCGGAAGGTACGCGCCTCCGTCCAGCACCATCGTGCGAGTCCCGGTCGTGAGGTCGAAGACCTCTCCGGCGGAGCCGGCGGAGCCGTGATCGACCACCACCGCGGCGAACCGTCCGTCGGCGGAGGCGTGCAGGTGCAGCCGGGGCAGGTGCCCGTCCCACGGCGCGGCGTCGGCGGGCACGGTGACGGATGTCGTGGCGAGCACCCGGCGCGTGCCGGTGTCGCTCTCCCAGCGGGTGAGCCGCCCGTCCTCGGTGAGCAGCAGCCGGCAGGTGCCGGGCCCGGCGATCCCGGCCAGGTCCACGACCGGCGCCGAGCCGGCGGGCAGCGGCGTGGCCCGCACCGTCGCGTCGGCCGGGGCGGGCCGCGCAGGCCGCCCGGCCGGGCCCGGTGCACGGGCCGCCGCCGCGGGGCCGTCCCCGGCCGCCCGGGGACGGGCGCGCACCGGCGACGCCTCGTCCGTCGTGACGTGTCCGTCCTCCGGCTGCCCCACCCTGGACCTCCCCCTGCCGCCGCCCAGTCACCGCCCTGCTGCCGCCGCCCTGCCGCCGCCCGGTCGGCGGTGTGTCCGGCGAACGCATCCGGCTCCGCTCCAACCCGGCTCCTGGGGGCGTAGGTCCCGGTGGCCTGCCGTCAGCCCGCCTTCGCCGCCCCGAGGGCGGCGGGCAGGCCGGCCTCCAGGTAGCGGAGCTCGCCGCGTTCGCGAGCGTCAAGCGCTGCGGCGAGGCGGCGCAGCCGGGCGGCGGGGAGCAGGTCGGCGGCCTCGTCGAGGGTGACGAAGCGCCAGCTGCGCAGTTCGTCCGCCTGCAGGCGCAGTTGCTGCTGGTCGCGGGGGTCGAGGCGGCCACCGTCGTAGACGAGCCGCAGGCCGCCGCGGCGGGGGCCGGTGCGGGGCTCCCAGTCGACGGCGAGCAGGCGCAGCGCGGGGGCCTCCAGGTGCAGGCCGAGTTCCTCGGCGGTCTCGCGGAGCGCCGCGTCGGTGGGTGCCTCGCCGCGTTCGACGACGCCGCCGGGGAACTCCCAGGCGGGCTTGTAGACGGGGTCGACGAGGAGGACGCGGTCGTGTTCGTCGAAGAGGAGGACGGCGGCGGCGACGGTGTCGCCGGTGGTGTCGGGGCTCTGCACGATGGGGCAGCGGCCGGTGCCCTCGTCGACGAGGCGGGCGAGGTGCCGGGCGGTCTGCCGGGGGTCGAGGGCGGTGGTGTCGACGAGTTGGGCGTCGCGGCGCAGCCATCGCCGGGCGGTGCGGTAGGCGGGGAGGTGGTCGAGGCACCAGCGGCGGACGCGGTCGTTGTGGGCGTCGTCGCCGGGGTACTCCTCGCGGGTCGCTATCCGTTCAAGCAGAATCGTTTCTTCCGGATCCAGGACGAAGTGGTGCACGGCCAGGCCGCGGGAGGCCAGGCCCCCGAAGATCTCGTCCCGGTAGTCCTCGCGCAGCAGCGTCATCGGCACCACCAGCGGCCCCGGCACCTCCGCCAGCAGGGCGGCCGCGACCTCGGGAACCAGCCGCCGCCAGGACGGCAGGTCCTGGAAGTCGGTGACGGGCGTGAGCCGGTCCGCGGGCAGCATCCGGCAGAGTCCCTCGCCGACGAGTTCGGGGTCGAAGAGCAGGCTTCCGGGGAGGAGCTCCACCAGTTCCCGGCACGCGCTCGTCTTCCCCGCGCCGAACGTGCCATTGACCCAGACGATCACAGAGCATCCCCTGCCCTCGGACCACCCCGGTGCCCGACGCACCGGGCGGCGGGAACCGACCAGCGGCCCCACGCCATCCCGGTGGTACCCGCACGGACGCCGTTCCCATACCTCGGACGGCGCGCGACCGTCGCCGACCGGCCACCCGGCACATGCCGGGCGCAGTCGCCCGCCGCACCCGGCCGTGCCCGGCCGCGGCCCGGACCTGCCGGTCCGGGGCGCCGGTCAGGCCCCGCCGAGCCCCGGCAGCTGCTTCTTCAGCACCTTGCCCATCGCGTTGCGGGGCAGGTCGTCGACCAGGACGACCCGTCGGGGCCGCTTGTGCACGGAGAGCCGCTCGGCCACGAACGCGGTCAGCTGCTCGCCCGTCACCGGGCCGTCGGCGACGACGTACGCCACCACGGTCTGGCCGAGGTCCTCGTCCGGGGCACCGACCACGGCGGCGTCGGCGACCGCGGGGTGGTCGCGCAGCGCGGCCTCGACCTCGCCCGCGCCGATCTTGTAGCCCCCGCTCTTGATGAGGTCGACGGAGGCGCGGCCGACGATGCGGTGGAAGCCGTCCGCTCCGATCACGGCGACGTCGCCGGTCCGGAACCAGCCGTCGGCCGTCCACGCCTCGGCGGAGGCGTCAGGACGGTTGAGGTAGCCGGCGAACAGCGTCGGACCGGCGACCTGCAGTTCGCCGACGCTCTCGCCGTCCCGGGGCACGGGGCTGCCGTCCTCCGCCGCGAGCCGGGTGCGTACGCCGTCGAGCGGCAGTCCGACGCTGCCGGGCCGCCGTTCGCCGTCGGCCCGGGTGGAGAGGGTGATCAGTGACTCGGTCATGCCGTACCGCTCGATCGGGGCGTGTCCGGTGAGTTCCGTGAGCCGTCCGAAGACCGGCACCGGCAGGGGTGCGCTGCCGGAGACCAGCAGCCGGGCCCCGGCGAGTGCCCGCGCCGCCGTCGGGTCGCCCGCGACCCGGCCCCAGACCGTCGGCACGCCGAAGTACAGGCTGCCCCGCGCGCCGGCGTACGCGCCGGGCGTGGGCCGCCCGGTGTGCACCAGGCGGCTGCCGGTGCGCAGCGCGCCGAGCACGCCGAGCACGAGCCCGTGCACGTGGAAGAGCGGCAGGCCGTGCACGAGGGTGTCCTCGGCGTCCCACTGCCAGGCCGTGGCGAGCGCGTCGAGTCCGGCGGCGACGGCGGCCCGGGGGATCACCGCCCCCTTCGGCGCGCCGGTGGTGCCGGAGGTGTAGAGCACGAAGGCGGTCCGCCCCGGCTCAGGTTCCGGCCCGGTGAAGGCCGCGCCGCTCCGGGCGTCCGCGTCGACGGGCAGGAGTTCGACGCCGTCCGGAAGCCCGTCCGCCCGGTCGGCCGGATCGCCCGCCGGGTCACCGGCGGGCACGGCCAGGAGCCGGGCTCCGGAGTCGCGGAGGATGTGCGCGCGTTCCTTGGGTCCGGAGTCGGGCGGCAGCGGCACCACGGGCACGCCGGCCAGCAGTCCGCCCACGACGGCCACGACGGTCTCCGCGACGGGCTTCGCCAGCACGGCGAGCGTGCCGGCGCCCGCCACCCGTTCGGCGACGGCACCCGCCGCGCCGAGCAGCGCCTCCCGTGACATCGCCCGTCCGTCGACCACCACCGCGTCGCCGCGGTCGCCGTACCCGCCCTCAAGTGCCGTCAGCAGTCCCATGTCCGGGGACTCTACGCGTCACCGGGCGGCGGTCGGCGGACCGGCCAGGCGGCGGACCGGCCGGTGGCGGACCAGGCGGTCGGGCAGGCAGGCAAGCGGCCGGGCGGTCGGGCAAGCAGACAGCCTGCCGGACGGGAACGCCGAAGGGCGCGGCCCCGGTGGTCCGGGAGCCGCGCCCTTCCGAGCGGAGCGGGGATCAGCCCTTGCGGGTCTTGACCTCGGCCGTGAGCTGCGGCAGCACGGCGAACAGGTCGCCGACGACGCCGTAGTCGACGAGCTCGAAGATCGGGGCCTCGGCGTCCTTGTTGACGGCCACGATGGTCTTCGAGGTCTGCATGCCGGCCCGGTGCTGGATGGCGCCGGAGATGCCCGCGGCGACGTACAGCTGCGGGGAGACCTGCTTGCCGGTCTGGCCGACCTGGTTGGTGTGCGGGTACCAGCCGGCGTCGACGGCGGCACGCGAGGCACCGACGGCCGCGCCGAGCGCGTCCGCGAGCTCCTCGACGACACCGAAGCCGTCTGCGGCACCGACGCCGCGGCCGCCGGAGACCACGATGGCGGCCTCGGTCAGCTCGGGGCGGCCGGAGGAGACGCGCGGGGTGCGGGCGGTGACCTTGGCGGCGTTGCCGGTGAACTCCACCGTGACGTTCTCCACCGCGCTGGCGGCCGGGGCGGCCTCGGGGCTGGTGGAGTTCGGCTTCACGGTGATGACCGGGGCGCCGGTGGTGACGGTCGACTTCACCTGGAACGAGGCGGCGAACACCGACTGGGTGGCGACCGGACCGGAGGCACCGGCCTCCAGGTCGACGGCGTCGGTGATGATGCCGGAGCCGAGGCGCAGCGCCACGCGGGCGGCGACCTCCTTGCCCTCGCCGGAGGAGGTGACGAGCACCGCGGCGGCGTCGTTGGCCTTGGCGATCTGCGCGAGCGCGTCGACCTTGGGCACGACGAGCTGGTCGGCGAACTCGGCGCCGTCGGCGACGTACACCTTGGCCGCGCCGTACTCGCCGACCTTGGCGGCGATGTCGGCCGCGGCGGAACCGGCGCCCAGGACGACCGCCGAGGGCTCGCCGATGCGGCGGGCCAGGGTCAGCAGTTCGAGGGCCGGCTTGCGGACCACACCGTCGGCGTGGTCCACGAGAACCAGGATCTCAGCCATGATTCTTGCTCCTGATCGATCGTGAGATGCGCGAACGGCGGGTCAGATGAACTTCTGGTCGGCGAGGTACGCGGCGAGCTGCTTGCCGCCCTCGCCCTCGTCCTTGACGATGGTGCCGGCGGTGCGGGCCGGGCGGGCCGTGACGTCCTCGACCTTGGTCCAGGAACCGCCGAGGCCGACCTCGTCCGCGTCGATGCCCAGGTCGTCCAGGTCGAGCGCGGTGACCGGCTTCTTCTTCGCGGCCATGATGCCCTTGAAGGACGGGTAGCGGGCCTCGCCGGACTGGTCGGTGACCGACACGACGGCGGGCAGCGCGGCCTCGACCTGCTCGGTCGCGGCGTCGCCGTCGCGGCGGCCCTTGACCACACCGCCCTCGACCGACACCTCGGACAGCAGGGTGAGCTGCGGCAGGCCCAGGCGCTCGGCCAGCAGGGCCGGCAGCACGCCCATGGTGCCGTCGGTGGAGGCCATGCCGCAGACGACCAGGTCGAACCCGGTCTTCTCGAGGGCCTTGGCGACGATCGCGGAGGTGCCGATCACGTCGGTGCCGTGAATGTCGTCGTCGTTCACGTGGACGGCCTTGTCGGCACCCATGGACAGGGCCTTGCGCAGCGCGTCCTTGGCGTCGTCCGGGCCGACGGTCAGCACGGTGACCTCGGCGTCGCCGGAGGCCTCGGCGATGCGGAGCGCCTGCTCCACGCCGTACTCGTCCAGCTCCGAGAGAAGGCCGTCCACGCCCTCCCGGTCGGTGGTGGTGTCGTCCGCGAAGCGACGGTCACCGGTCGCGTCGGGCACGTACTTCACACAGACAACGATCCTCAAGCTCACGGCCTGTCTCCTGTACTGGTCCTGTCCGGCGGCTGCGGCTGTGCAGATGGGCGGAACATGTGCTCCGGAGCCCACGCGGGCCGCGTCTTTCCTGCGCCCGTCCGGAACTTCCTGGCAGCATACTCGCCAGTAGCTTAGCCGTCACTACTGGCCGGTAGCTTAGCGCTGCGGAGCTCCGGCCGAGCGCCCCGGCTCCGGCCGCACCTCCTGGGGGAGCGGACCGTCCGGGACGGCTGCACTACCGTCTGCGCCCATCCTGCCCCAGGCGGCGGTCCCTACCACCTGACCTGGCGGCAGATCTGCTGTGAGATTGAAGGTCTTGACAACACCCACGGTGACGGACGAACCCGTGCCACCCCGCGGAGCAGTCCTCAGACCGCCTCTCCCAGCGCCGCGATGACGTCCGCGCGGCGCGGCTGACCGGACGCCCGGCGGATCACCCGGCCGGCGGAATCCAGCACCAGCACGGTCGGCGTGCGCAGGATGTCCAGGCGCCGGACCAGCTCCAGCTCCGCCTCCGCGTCGAGCTCCACGTGCGCCACGCCGTCCACCATTCCCGACACCTCGGCCAGCACCCGCCGCGTCGCCCGGCACGGCTGGCAGAACGCCGTGGAGAACTGCACGAGCGTCGCCCGCTCCCCCAGCACGCCGCCCAGCTCCGCCGCCGACAGCCGCACCGCCTCGTCCTTCGTCCGCACCCGCAGCCTCCCGTCCCGGCGCGCCCGCAGCAGCCCGAAGGCACTCGCCAGCACCAGCACCGCGACACACACCACCAACCCGGTCATCCCCCCAGTGTGCTGCACCTCCCCCCGGGCTCGACCGGCAGCCTCCGCGGCGCCTACCATCGCCGCATGGACTCCGCGCACCCCCGACCGCCCCGGCTCACCAGCCGCCGCGTCGTCGACCTGTGCCGGGCCACCGCCTCGCGCTGTCGCTGACACGCCCCGCACCCAGCGACCCGCCGGCCGACGCCGGCCCAGCCACCGAGCGCCCAGGAGTCCCCGTGCCACCCGCCAACGCCGCCCTCGTCGACCCGCGCGGCCCCCGCTTCGCCGCAGCCCTCACCTCCGTCGTCCTGGCCGCCGTCCTCCTCACCGGCAGCGGCGTGCTGCTCGCCCTCCAGGCCGCCGTCTTCGCCGTCGGCGCCCTCGCCGGCCTGCAGTACTCCCCGTACGGCCTGATCTACCGCACGCTCGTCCGGCCGCGGCTCGCCCCGCCCCGCGAACTCGAGGACGAACGGCCGCCCCGCTTCGCCCAGGGCGTCGGCCTCGCCTTCGCCCTCACCGGCACCGTCGGCTACCTCGCCGGAGCGGACTGGCTCGGCCTGACCGCCACCGCGCTGGCGCTCGCCGCGGCCTTCCTCAACGCCGCGTTCGGCTACTGCCTCGGCTGCGAGGCCTACCTGCTCCTGCGCCGCGGCGGCGCCCGGCTCGGCGCGGGAGCCTGACGCCCCCTCCGGGCGGACGGCGGACGGCCCGCCGGGCGGCCCTCCGCGTCCGGCGCCTCCGCCCCCGGGCCGCGACGGGGCGTGGTCGCCCACGGACACCCCGCGACGGGCGGCCGTCCTGCCGGTGAGATGCAGGTCTCACGTGACGTAGAACTCGCCACCGAATCGGACCCCGCCCGACCCGCGGCGTGACAGCGGGCACATCTTCGGGGGATCATCGGGCTGAAACACCCGTGGCCGTCGCGGCGTGCCGCGCCCATCCCGGCCGGTCCCGCGAGTCCGGGTTCCGCCGGACCGGGCACCAGGCCCGACGACAAGTAGGGCTGACCGTGGCTGAGTTCGTGTACCCGCCGGTGATCCGCACCGCATTGACCGCGTTCAAGGCCCTGGACGTGCGGATCTCGATCATCGGCGCGGAGAACGTGCCCGCCACCGGCGGCGCCGTACTGGTCAGCAACCACATCAGCTACCTCGACTTCATCTTCGCCGGCCTCGGCCCGTGGCGCGGCGGCCGCCGCCTCACCCGGTTCATGGCCAAGGACGACGTCTTCAAGCACCGCGTCTCCGGCCCCCTGATGCGCGGCATGAAGCACATCCCGGTCGACCGCGCCGACGGCCAGCCCGCCTACGAGGCCGCTGTCGGGGCCCTGCGCGACGGCGAGATCGTCGGCGTCTTCCCCGAGGCCACCATCAGCCGCTCCTTCACGCTGAAGAAGTTCAAGACCGGCGCCGCCCGCATGGCCGCCGAGTCCGGCACCCCGCTGCTGCCCGTGATCCTCTGGGGCACCCAGCAGCTCTGGACCAAGGGCCGCCCGAAGACCCTCACCAAGCGCCATGTGCCGGTCACCATCGTGATCGGCGAGCCCATCGAGCTCACCCCGCAGGACAAGCCCGTCATGGTCACCCGCCGCCTGCGCGCAGCCATGACGGAGATGCTCGACCGCGCCCAGCGCGACTACCCGGGCGCCCCGGCCGGCCCCGAGGACTCCTGGTGGCTCCCCACGCACCTCGGCGGGACCGCCCCCACCCTGGAGGAGGCCGAGGCCGCCGACGAGGCCGAGGCCAACGAGAAGGCGGAGCGCCGCGCCGCACGCTGAGCGGCGCGCACCGGCTGCCCGCCGGAATCCCGCTTCCGACCGGGCTGCCGGACTGCCGGACTGCCGGACTGATCATGCGACCCCGGACCGTTCGACCCCGGACCGTTCAGCTCCGGTCGTTCAGCTCCCGCGCGCTCACAGGTGGCGGCAGAACGCGCGGTCGCGCTCGGCCAGACGGTCCCGGGGCCCGGCCGACCTGAGCACCACGTCCAGCACCCGGTCCGGCGTGCTCGCGTAGGAGTGGCTGAACCAGGGCATGTTCGCCTCGACGACCGCCCAGCGCTCCGCGCCGGTGGGATCGTCCGCCCGGGTCAGCAGGCCGACGTCCAGTACGACGGCGCTCGGCAGCCCGTCCCGGTGCGCCGCCAGCAGCTCCGCCGCGAACGCCACGGCACCGGCGCCGTCCGGGCAGTCCCCGAGCGGTGCCACGTCGAGTCGGCCGTGGCGCGCGTAGCGGCTCCCGGTCACCACGGCACAGTCCAGGACGAAGAGCCGGAACTCCGACACCCAGGACACCACCTCGGCGATCTGCACCGGCGTACCCGCGGGCAGGCCCGGCAGTGCAGGGAGACGGCTGCCGTCCGCGTACACGGCCGCGGGGAAACCCTTGTCGGTCGGCGGCTTCACGAAGGCCGGCCGCACCAGCCGCCGCGCCTCGGCCAGCGTCGCGGCCCTGATCCCGCGCCCGGTGTACGCCTCCGGCAGCAAGGTCAGCCATGCGTCGGTGGGCTCCAGCAGCGCCAGCCCCAGCTCGTCCACCATGTCCGCGGCGTACAGCGGACCACCGTAGTAGTGCGCGTTCCCCCGACGGGCGGTCGGCAGCACCTCGACCCGCATACCGCGCCGCTGCGCGGCCTCCGCCAGGAGGACCGAGGTCGAGGTGGTCCGCGGTGACACCGCCAGGAAGTCGCTGTTCTGCACCCGCAGAGCCTGCCCACCGGCGGCCGGGGTGTCCACCGCATTCCGCGGTGTGCCCGCAGGAACCGTCAGGGGCGCCGGCCCGCGTCAGCGGACGCGGGCCCGCGCCCGGCCCAACCGTGTACGGCCCAAGCGGCACCGGCCCCGACCACGTAGCAGAGCAGATCGGGCGCGTTGAAGGTCGAACCCAGCACCAGCCGCGCAAGCCCGCTCCGCATCGACCACTCCGCCGACAGCCCGGTGAGCTGGAAGAACTCCACCGCCCAGCTGAATCCCACGGCGACGCCCGCTGCCGTCCGGGGCCGTATCCGCGGGATCACCGCGACGCACACGGTGTACACGAGGACGGTGTACAGCGCGTCGCCCAGGTACTTCGCGACGTCACCGGTGAAGACCGCCCGGCTTCCCAGACCGGCGGCCACGACCACCGGAACTGCCAGGATCGCCACCATCCGCAGCCGCCCTGCGACCATTTCTCCCCCTCGGTCCCGTAAACGCAGTGAAGCCCCCTCCCGGACGGGAGGGGGCTTGACTGGAATGATTGTTCGGCGGCGTCCTACTCTCCCACAGGGTCCCCCCTGCAGTACCATCGGCGCTACGAGGCTTAGCTTCCGGGTTCGGAATGTAACCGGGCGTTTCCCTCACGCTATGACCACCGAAACACTATGAAACTGTCACCACCCACCCGCGAACTCAGGACACAGCCTGGTGCGATGGGGGTCGTTGTTTCAGAACAACACAGTGGACGCGAGCAACTGAGGACAAGCCCTCGGCCTATTAGTACCGGTCAACTCCACCCCTTACAGGGCTTCCATATCCGGCCTATCAACCCAGTCGTCTACTGGGAGCCTTACCCTCTCAAGGAGGTGGGAGTGCTCATCTCGAAGCAGGCTTCCCGCTTAGATGCTTTCAGCGGTTATCCCTCCCGAACGTAGCCAACCAGCCATGCCCTTGGCAGGACAACTGGCACACCAGAGGTTCGTCCGTCCCGGTCCTCTCGTACTAGGGACAGCCCTTCTCAACACTCCTACGCGCACAGCGGATAGGGACCGAACTGTCTCACGACGTTCTAAACCCAGCTCGCGTACCGCTTTAATGGGCGAACAGCCCAACCCTTGGGACCTACTCCAGCCCCAGGATGCGACGAGCCGACATCGAGGTGCCAAACCATCCCGTCGATATGGACTCTTGGGGAAGATCAGCCTGTTATCCCCGGGGTACCTTTTATCCGTTGAGCGACGGCGCTTCCACAAGCCACCGCCGGATCACTAGTCCCTACTTTCGTACCTGCTCGACCCGTCAGTCTCACAGTCAAGCTCCCTTGTGCACTTACACTCAACACCTGATTGCCAACCAGGCTGAGGGAACCTTTGGGCGCCTCCGTTACTCTTTAGGAGGCAACCGCCCCAGTTAAACTACCCACCAGACACTGTCCCTGATCCGGATCACGGACCCAGGTTAGACATCCAGCACGACCAGAGTGGTATTTCAACGTCGACTCCACCATGACTGGCGTCACGGCTTCAAAGTCTCCCACCTATCCTACACAAGCCGAACCGAACACCAATATCAAGCTATAGTAAAGGTCCCGGGGTCTTTCCGTCCTGCTGCGCGAAACGAGCATCTTTACTCGTAATGCAATTTCACCGGGCCTGTGGTTGAGACAGTCGAGAAGTCGTTACGCCATTCGTGCAGGTCGGAACTTACCCGACAAGGAATTTCGCTACCTTAGGATGGTTATAGTTACCACCGCCGTTTACTGGCGCTTAAGTTCTCAGCTTCGCCCGACCGAAATCGGACTAACCGGTCCCCTTAACGTTCCAGCACCGGGCAGGCGTCAGTCCGTATACATCGCCTTACGGCTTCGCACGGACCTGTGTTTTTAGTAAACAGTCGCTTCTCGCTGGTCTCTGCGGCCACCCCCAGCTCAGAGTGCAAGACTCATCACCAGGAATGGCCCCCTTCTCCCGAAGTTACGGGGGCATTTTGCCGAGTTCCTTAACCACAGTTCACCCGAACGCCTCGGTATTCTCTACCTGACCACCTGAGTCGGTTTGGGGTACGGGCCGCCATGAAACTCGCTAGAGGCTTTTCTCGACAGCATAGGATCATCCACTTCACCACAATCGGCTCGGCATCAGGTCTCAGCCTCAATGAACGGCGGATTTGCCTACCGTTCGGCCTACACCCTTACCCCGGGACTACCACCGCCCGGGCTGGACTACCTTCCTGCGTCACCCCATCGCTCACCTACTACCCCGTTGGGTCACCGGCTCCACCACGTCCCATTGTCCGAAGACTCCGGGCCGGCTTCGCGGGCTTAGCATCAAGAGGTTCGACGTTGGCGCTTCAAAGCGGGTACGGGAATATCAACCCGTTGTCCATCGACTACGCCTGTCGGCCTCGCCTTAGGTCCCGACTTACCCTGGGCAGATCAGCTTGACCCAGGAACCCTTGGTCAATCGGCGCAAGAGTTTCCCACTCTTGTATCGCTACTCATGCCTGCATTCTCACTCGTGAACCGTCCACAACTGGATTCCTCCGCTGCTTCACCCGGCACACGACGCTCCCCTACCCATCCACAGCGCCGTTGGGCGTATTCTGTGAATGACACGACTTCGGTGGTGTGCTTGAGCCCCGCTACATTGTCGGCGCGGAATCACTTGACCAGTGAGCTATTACGCACTCTTTCAAGGGTGGCTGCTTCTAAGCCAACCTCCTGGTTGTCTCTGCGACTCCACATCCTTTCCCACTTAGCACACGCTTAGGGACCTTAGTCGGTGTTCTGGGCTGTTTCCCTCTCGACCATGGAGCTTATCCCCCACAGTCTCACTGCCGCGCTCTCACTTACCGGCATTCGGAGTTTGGCTAAGGTCAGTAACCCGTTGAGGCCCATCGCCTATCCAGTGCTCTACCTCCGGCAAGAAA